>CP121320.1:1217500-2180000 GCA_043585085.1 Hoeflea sp. | reverse complement strand
ATTGCACCCAACCTGCAGGTCTTCGAGATCGCCCCTTGCGGGGCTTTTCCGCTATCAATAGTCCTCTTTCGGCATGGTTTTGCCTTACCAAGGCCCGATTTTGAGTTAGAAACTTCTGGTCTTTGAAGGTGCGCTGTTGATGGACTATCCAGATCACGCCCTCTGGAAAGCTCGCGAATTGACTTGGTCAGTGCAACAGGGCAATTCCTTCGGGGGAAAATGACAGCACGACCTTTGCGGCGGCGCGCATTCATTAGGGGCTACAATGCCAAACGACGAGTTTCTTTCAAGGCAGATGGGGGATCAACCGCCACTGCTGGCTGCCGGGCGCAAGCCGCCTGACAAGCGCGAGATTTCGTTGCGGTGGCTTTCGGGTACCTTCATGACCGGCATTACCTCCAGTATTCTTATGGGAGTTGCCCTGTTTGGAGCGCTCGAAGGCCGCGAGCAACTGGCAATCCCGGCTGAAGCACTGGCGTCGACGGATTTCGACTCCGCCAGTGCCAGCGCGGTTGAGAAAGGGGCCCGGCTGATCCAGTCGGTAGTCACCGCAAAACCTGCAGACCGGGAAATCATGGAAGTCTCGACCATGGTTCGCGATGGCGACCGCGACGTTGTCCGACGCCAACCCTTCGCCCATGTCAAGATTGCGCTTGCGGCCAACCATCCCGCAGCCGCCAACAAATCCTATCCCCGCTTTGATCCCCTCAAGATTTTTTCCGCCGGAGAATCCGAGGCGGCCTCAAGTGTAAGAACCGGAGTCATTTACGGAGCGGAAGTCGATTCGGAAATCAGCCTGCGCACTTTCGAATTTCCGCTAGAAACGCCTGGGCGACCCTATGCGGCTTCGATGAGCATAGATGAAGCCGAGGAAACGGTTCGCACCAACGGCTCGGTCCTCACCGACGGATCTGTGCAATTGGCCTCGCTCAATTACGTTGACCCGCGGCGCTTCGGATCCAACCGCCTCGATGTCGATCTGAGCGCAAGCCTGAATGCACGCGTGATCACGGAAAATGTCTCGGTTGCAGCCTATTCAACGCTGCCCGAGCAACGCACCGAATATATCGATGACATCATTCCCGTGAGAAAGGCGGCTCCGCTGGTCGATATCCTCACCGGCGCTGGCTATACAGAAGAACAATACAATGAGGCCGTCGCCGCACTTGGCGAACAGATCAAGATTGATGACATTCGCGACATGTCGGTGGTTCGAATCGGCGTTGAACAGGCCGGTGACAGAGCGCGGGTGATCCGCATCAGCCTCTACCGCAACGCCAGCCACCAGATCACCGTGGCCCTGTCCGACCATGACGGCTTCGTCATCGGCAACGAGCCGCCCGCGACGCCAGCGATCCGTTCTGCCTTCGATGATTCGGCGCCGCCGGTGGCAATCAATCGCGATCTGCCCAATATATATGACGGGATCTACAGGGCCGGCCTGGCTTATGGCATGTCGGCTGACATGCTGGCGCAGATCATCAGAATGCTGGCGAGCAACGTCGATTTTCAGACCAAACTGAAGCCTGCGGACAGCCTTGAGGCCTTCTTTTCCGTCACCAATGAAACCGGCAACGCCACGGAGGAATCAGAACTTCTGTTCGTCAACGCCAAATTCGGCGGCAATCAGATCCGTCTCTACCGGTTTCAGCATCCCGAAGACAATTCCATCGACTATTACGATCAGGAGGGCCGCAGCTCCCGCCAGTTCCTGTTGCGCAATCCGGTCCCCAACGGCAAGTTCCGCTCCGGCTTTGGTATGCGCAGGCATCCGATCCTGGGGTACTCCCGTATGCACACCGGCGTTGACTGGTCGGCGCCGCGCGGCACTCCGATTATCGCTTCGGGCAACGGTGTGGTGGAAAAGGCAGGCTGGGACAAGGGTGGCTACGGGCGGCAAACCATCATCCGCCACGCCAACGGCTATGTGTCGAGCTATTCGCACCAAAGCAGCATCGCCAAAGGCGTCAAGCCGGGTGCCCGGGTGCGTCAGGGTCAGGTGATCGGAACCGTGGGCTCGACCGGGCTGTCGACGGGCCCGCATCTGCATTACGAGCTGATCGTCAACGGGACCAAGGTCGATCCGTTGCGCATTCGCCTACCGGACGGCAAATCCCTTGAAGACGAGGCCCTTGCGATGTTTGTCCGGGAACGCGACCGTATCAACGCGTTGCTCGACGTTGATATGACTGACACCGAGGTGGCAAGCCGCTGATACCAAGACCCGGCAGAGAACAAGAAGGCGGCCCCACGGGAGCCGCCTTTGTTATTGTCCGTACGTGGAAACAGCTGCTGAGGTTCAGGCCGCCTCGACCGCCGGTCCATCAACGGCGGTATCTTTTTGGTCCGTCACTGAAAACAGCAGGCGGTCCGACCCTGCGCTGACACTCACCCTCGCACCGTCACCGACCTCGCCCATCAAGAGCTTCTCAGCGAGCGGATCCTGCACATACTTCTGCACCACCCGCTTGAGCGGACGCGCACCATAGGCAGGATCGTAGCCCTTTTCGGCCAACCAGTCGCGTGCCGGATCATCAAGCACGACTTCGATCTTGCGATCCGCCAACAACTTGCCCAGGCGACCAAGCTGGATATCGACGATCGCACCCATTTCGGACCGGCGCAGCCGGTGAAACAGGATAACCTCGTCAACCCGGTTCAGGAACTCGGGCCTGAAGGCGGAGCGGACAACATTCATCACGTCATCGCGCGCCGCGTCCGCATCCTGGTCCTCACCCAGCGCCACGAGGTATTCGGCCCCGAGGTTCGAAGTCATCACGATCAGCGTGTTGCGGAAATCGACCGTTCGGCCCTGACCATCTGTCAGCCGACCATCATCGAGAACCTGCAACAGGACGTTGAACACGTCGGGGTGCGCCTTCTCGATCTCGTCAAAAAGGATCACCTGATAGGGCCTGCGCCGCACGGCTTCAGTGAGTGCGCCACCCTCATCATATCCGACATAACCAGGAGGCGCGCCGATCAGACGGGCGACCGAATGCTTCTCCATGTACTCCGACATGTCCATACGGATAAGCGCTGTCTCGTCATCGAAGAGAAACTCAGCCAAGGCCTTGGTCAGCTCGGTCTTGCCAACGCCGGTGGGGCCCAGAAAGATGAACGAGCCCATCGGCCGGTTGGGATCCTGCAACCCGGCGCGCGCGCGGCGGACCGCCTTGGAAACAGCCTGAACCGCCTCACCCTGACCAATCACCCGCTTGCCGATTTCATCTTCCATTCTGAGCAGCTTTTCGCGCTCACCTTCAAGCATCCGGTCAACCGGAATGCCGGTCCAGCGCGAGACAATATGGGCAATGTGATCCGGTGTGACGGTTTCCTCAACCATGCCGGCATCCGTTTCGCCATGCGCTTCGGCTTCAACCAATTGTTGTTCAAGGGCGGGGATTTGACCATAGGCAAGCTCGCCGGCACGCTGAAATTCACCCTTCCGTTGGGCAATTGCCAGATCATTGCGAGCCTCTTCCAGTTGAAGCTTAATATCGGCCGCAAGTCCGAGTTTCTGCTTTTCCGACTGCCAGCGCGCAGTCAGCGCATCGGATTTCTCCTCAATGTCTGAAAGCTCCCGCTCAAGCCGCTCAAGCCTATCCTTGGAGGCTTGATCGACTTCCTTCTTCAGTGCTTCACGCTCGATTTTGAGCTGCATGATCCGGCGGTCGAGTTCATCAAGCTCTTCGGGCTTGGAATCGACCTGCATCCTCAGCCGCGCAGCTGATTCATCCACCAAATCGATGGCCTTGTCCGGCAGGAAACGGTCCGTGATGTAGCGGTTGGACAACACTGCAGCAGAGACCAGCGCCGAATCGCTGACCCGTACCATGTGATGTTGCTCATATTTTTCCTTGAGCCCACGAAGAATCGAGACGGTATCCTCGACCGAAGGCTCTTCCACCATCACCGGCTGGAACCTGCGAGCCAGCG
This sequence comes from Hoeflea sp., assembly GCA_043585085.1. Lineage (GTDB taxonomy): Bacteria > Pseudomonadota > Alphaproteobacteria > Rhizobiales > Rhizobiaceae > Hoeflea. The sequence continues at coordinate 2,176,061 of CP121320.1, read as the reverse complement.
CTGCGTCTTGCTCCACATGCTTGCGGTACTCGTCAAGTGTGGTGGCGCCGACACAGTGCAATTCGCCCCGCGCCAATGCCGGTTTGAGCAGGTTGGAGGCATCCATCGCGCCATCCGCCTTACCTGCTCCCACCAAAGTGTGCATCTCGTCGATGAACAGGATGATCTCGCCATTGTTGGCCTGGATTTCCGACAGCACGGCCTTGAGCCGCTCTTCGAATTCACCACGATATTTCGCACCAGCGATCAGCGCGCCCATGTCGAGCGCCATCAGCTCTTTTTCCTTGAGCGATTCAGGCACATCGCCATTGACGATGCGAAGCGCAAGGCCCTCGGCAATTGCGGTCTTGCCGACTCCGGGTTCGCCAATCAGAACCGGATTGTTCTTGGTCCGGCGCGACAGCACCTGGATCGTGCGGCGAATTTCATCATCACGGCCAATCACAGGATCGAGCTTGCCGTCCCGGGCAGCCTGAGTCAGATCGCGGGCATATTTCTTCAGCGCATCAAAGCCCTGCTCGGCACCGGCACTGTCTGCGGTCCGGCCCTTGCGAATCTCATTGATCGTCTGGTTGAGCGCCCGGGCGGTCAGCCCGGCCTTGGACAGGATCTTCGAAGTCGCAGCTGAAGACTCGATTGCCAAGGCCAGCAACAACCGCTCCACCGTGACGAAGCTGTCACCGGCTTTCTTGGCGGTATCTTCCGCCGTCTGGAAGACTTTCGCCATCGGCTGCGACAGATAGAGCTGGCCGTTTCCGCCGCTCACTTTCGGCAGTTTGGCAAGCGCCGCATCATTGGCGAGGCGCACATCGGCCGGGCGGCCGCCTGCGCGTTCGATCAGCGAAGGTGCCATTCCCTGGTCATCATCCATGAGCACTTTCAGCAGGTGCTCGGGCACAAACTGCTGGTGCCCTTCGGCCAAGGCATGGGATTGCGCGGATTGAATGAACCCGCGAACACGTTCAGAATATTTTTCGATGTTCATGCTCTGCTCCTTTACATGTCCCGCCCTTCAAGGCACGCGACAGGGGATCCGGAAAGGCTCCCGATTGCGGCAAGCCCTACTTATGAGAATGATATGGGGATTGTTTCTGCATGGAAAAAGACCTTGGGCACCACAAAAAAACCGGCCACACAGGGCCGGTTCTTGATGGTCATCATTGATTTTCCCGGCTGAATTTGTTGCCGCCACCTCGAAACAGTCAAGCGTGACAAGCAAAGCAGAGAGTCGGACAGTTGGCGCGCTAGCGTCAGTCTGCAGCAGCCGCCTCGATGGCTGCGGCCTTTTCCTTGTCGGAAGCTGTTGCTTCTCCACCGTCGTCAGTGCGCACCCGGCGCGGACGCCCTCGACGACGAGGTGCTGGCGTCTCTGCCTGCGCGCTCTGCTCGTCCCGTCCAATAGCAACCTCGGCCGGAACCCCTTCAATTACGGGCTGGGGTGCATCTGGATCATACGCCGCTGGCTCGTCCTGCGCATCCTGATCGGGTTGGCGCGATTGCCGTTCCGGGCGATCACCGCGATCGCGCCGGTTGCTGCGCTCCTGACGCGGCTGACGTTCAGATCGCTCAGCGCGCTCCGCACGCTGCTCCTGACCACCATTGCCCTTCTCCTCGGACGAATTGCGGTCATCGTCATCCTGATCCTGGTCCTGGGGTTCTCGGGACTGAGGCTGATTGTCATCACGCTGCATCCGCTCCTGCAATTGCGCCTGAGCGGTCATGATGATGCGATTATAATGTTCAGCATGCTGAAGATAATTCTCGGCCATGACCCGGTCACCGGAACTCTGCGCGTCACGCGCAAGGTTCATGTACTTTTCCGCCACATGCTGCGCTGTGCCACGAACCTTAACATCGGGACCGGAGCTGTCATAAGTACGCGAAAGCGGGTTTTGACCTTTGCGGTTGCCATTGTTGTTGTTTCCGCTGCGTCCGCGACCGCGCTTGTTTTGCTGTCCTGGCCTCATTCGATAGTCACCTGATTGTGTTCCTGAAAATTTTAGTTGGCGCGTGTGTCCGGTATCCGGCTCGCAAGTTGCGCCGCGACAGAGGATCAAAAGCCGATCCCGTCACGATTATGGGTTCAAATTCAGATACCCGCGCCAGAGGCTGTCCTGTGAAACCGCAGCCAATTCGCTACGTCCCCGGAACCGAGCCACGTCGGATCGAATCTGTTTCAAGACCTGCTACCCGGCGCTGATCCGGAAACTAGACATGTTTGTACGCAATTCCAAGCCTTTTCTTGTCCAAATCGTCAAAAGACCTATCAACACAGTGATCTGCCTAATCTGCGCCGAAGACCAGAACCCGGTCCACACCCCCCAGATCAGCCACCACTTGCGACAGTTCGAATCCTTCGGCGATAAACAAGCCGGTCACCGTTTTGCGTTGCCCAACACCGATTTCCAGGGCCACCTGACCACCGCTCTTGAGCCTTGCCCTGCATTGAGATGCAATCAGCCGGTAGGCATCGAGCCCGTCTTCACCCCCATCCAGCGCCAATGCCGGGTCATGCCCGAGCACCTCTCGTGACAGCGACACAAGGTCTCCTGTCGGAATATAGGGAGGGTTGGAAACGACAAGATCGAATTGCTGCTCAACCCCACGAAACCAATTGCCGGTGACGGCGCAATAGCGTTCGGATAGTCCAAGGTCCCGGGCATTTTCGAGCGCCGTTGCCACCGCCTCGTCGGAGACATCGATACCCAAACATCGCGCTTTCGAACATTCAGCCACCAGCGCCAACCCGATCCCACCCGCGCCAATTCCCAGATCGACGATCTCGCAACCGCCAGTCTGTGCCACACGGCCATGGACAAAAGGCAAAACAGTATCAACCAGCGTTTCGGTATCAGGGCGCGGCTCAAGCGTTGCACCCGACAGCTTCAATGAGAGGCCATAAAACTCTCGCGCACCGAGAATGCGGTGCAGAGGCTTACCACCGAGCCTTTCGCAGGCTGCCCTCTCGATCTTCACCCTCAACGCAAGAGTGAGCGGTGCATCACCATCGGTGACGAGCTGGTGTGATGCAAGCTTCGCGAGCTGTGAAATCAGCATTCGGGCGTCAAGATCTGGCGTTTCAAGCTCTGCCTGGCGAAACACGGTCCGAGTCAAGATCAGTGCTTCGCCGATCGTCGACGCAGAGGAAAGATCAAGACTGCCCATCGTCACCCAGCGTCGCCAACTGTCCCGCCTGATGATCGGAAATCAATGCATCAACCACCTCATCGATCTCGCCCATCATCATCCGGTCGAGTTTATACAGAGTGAGATTGATCCGATGATCTGTCACGCGGCCCTGGGGAAAATTGTAGGTTCTGATTCGCTCGGACCGGTCGCCCGAGCCAACTTGACTGCGGCGCGATTGGGACCGTTCGTCATCGGCGCGTTGACGTTCCATGTCGTAGAGCCGTGCACGAAGCACTTGCATCGCCCTTGCGCGGTTCTGATGCTGTGATTTTTCCGATGACGTCACCACGAGTCCGGTGGGAATGTGCGTGATCCGAACCGCCGAATCGGTTGTGTTGACGTGCTGGCCGCCGGCACCCGAGGCGCGCATCGTATCAATCCGGATATCTTCGGTGCGAACTTCAATATCAATATCCTCGGCTTCTGGCAGAACCGCAACCGTCGCCGCCGATGTGTGAATTCGCCCGCCGGATTCCGTCTCCGGGACTCTTTGAACCCGGTGCACACCCGATTCGAACTTCAGCCGCGCAAACACACCCTTACCGGAAATCGTCGCGATGATTTCCTTGTAGCCGCCTGCTTCGCCTTCACTGGCCGAAAGCACTTCCACTTTCCATTTATGCGAGGACGCATAGCGCTCATACATGCGGAACAGGTCGCCAGCGAAGAGGGCCGCTTCAGACCCGCCGGTGCCGGCACGTATTTCCAGGATTGCACTGCGCTCATCGGCTGCATCCTTGGGGAGCAGCATGATTTCGATCTGATCCTCCAGCTCACCGATCCGAACCTTGGTCGAACGCAATTCGCTCTCGGCAAGGTCGCGCATTTCCTTGTCATTGGAGGCATCCTGTAGCATTGCTTCGAGATCGGCCCTCTCAGCAAGAGCCGCATCAAGCGCACGGATCTGATCCACCAAAGGCTGCAGATCGGAATATTCGGATGCGAGTTTTACATAGACCTCTGGGTCGGGGCCAGCTGCCATGCGGGCCTCGACTTCGCCAAATCGGCGCTCCAGTTCGCGGATCTTCTCGGTTGGCAGTCTTGCCATCTCAGTTGTTCCTAAAGGCTGACGCTGTTGGCGTCTGCAAAATCGGTCAGGAATTCACGTACCGTCTTGCCGCTTTCCGTATCGGAAATTGCTGCCAGCAAACTTTCTTCGAGCTTGCCCAGATCCAGCGATAAAAGCATCGATTTCACCGGACCTATTGCTGCGGGTGCCATCGAGATCGAGCGGAAGCCAATCCCCAGCAACGCCATGGCAGAAAGTGGTTTTCCGGCGATCTCGCCACACAATGTCACAGCTGTGCCAGCGCGCTCTGCAGCCTCGACAATCTGGCGCAAGGCTCTGAGGAAAGGCCGACCCAATGGATCAAACCGGTCGGCGACACGCGAATTGCCACGATCCACCGCCATCATGAATTGGAACAGATCGTTGGAGCCGACAGAGACGAAATCGACCGCTTCCATCAATTCGTCGAGCTGCCACATCAGACTGGGGACTTCCAGCATTGCACCAAACTGCATTTTGCGGGGCAACTGATGGCCAAAGCGCGACAAATGCCGGACTTCCTTATCCAGCAGTTCCCGGGCCAGGCGCAGTTCGTTGATTTCAGTCACCATCGGCACCATCAGCTTGAGCTCGGCACCGGCGGCAGCCTTCAAGAGCGCACGAAGCTGGGTTCTGAGAAGCCCGGGCCGGTCAAGCGAAAGACGGATCGCGCGCCATCCCAGCGCAGGGTTTTCCTCTTCAGCCGAACGGAAATAGGGAACCACCTTGTCACCACCGATATCCAGGGTACGGAAGGTCACCGGCCGCCCCCCTGCCTGACGCAAGACATTGCGGTAGAGCTTTTCCTGCTCGTCCACCTTGGGCATGGTCGAAGCAATCATGAACTGCAGCTCCGTGCGGAAAAGCCCGATCCCGCTGGCGCCGGATTCAACCAGCTGCGGCAGGTCCACCAGCAGTCCCGCATTCATCTGCAGGTTCACATCCTGACCATCGCGTGTGCGTGGCTCAACGGTGCGCAGTGCCCGGAACTGCTCCTGACGCTTGGCCCGGAACCGGACCTTGTCAGCATAGGCACTTTGCAGATCCGCCATCGGCCGCAAGTGAACAGTGCCGTCCTCGCCGTCGACAATGATCGAGTCCCTGTTCTCGGCAAGCGAGGGCGCCCCGACCACTTGTCCCACCACGGGTATGCCCATGGCGCGGGCCACGATCACCACATGGCTGGTGACCGCGCCATCTTCGAGCACCAGCCCGCGAACCGCCTCACGCGGATAATCCAAGAGCTCCGCCGCACCCATGGCGCGGGCAACGATGATCGCATCCTGAGGCAGGCCGGAGCCACCAGGCACAAAACCGGTCAATTGCCTGAGCAACCGGTTGGCCAGATCGTCGAAATCGTGCAGCCGCTCGCGAAGATAAGGATCCGTCATGTGGATCATGCGGGCACGCGTGTCGCTCTGCACCTTCTCAACCGCCGCTTCGCAGGTCAGGCCGTTGCGAATTGCTTCTTCGAGCTTTCGCACCCAGCCGCGATCATGAGCAAACATCCTGTAGGCTTCAAGCACCGCACGGTGCTCGCCTTCCATCGACACGTCCCGCCGTGACAGCATGTCATCAATCGAAATCCGCAAGGAGCCCAAAGCTTCTTCGAGTCGCTTGAGTTCGGAATCAATGTCGTCATTGAGAAGTTCGGTAACCACAATGCGCGGCTCATGCAGGATCACATGGCCCAACCCGATTCCATCGCTGTAGGCTTCGCCTTCGAATGTCACCGGACGGGTCAGATCCAGTTCCATCCCTGGCCGGGTGATCTGCTTGAGATCACCCGTGGCGATCATCTCCGCAAGCACCATCGAGGTTGTCTCAAGCGCCTCGACTTCGTCCTCACGGTATTTCCGTTGTGCCTTGTTCTGCACGACCAGAACACCGAGCGAACGGCCTGCTCTCAGGATCGGTACACCAAGAAAAGAATTGTAAACCTCTTCGCCTGTTTCGGGCAGATAGGTGAAGGCTGGATGAGACTGTGCGTCGGAAAGGTTGAGCGAACGGGCGCTCGCAGCAATCGTTCCGACCAGGCCCTGGCCCATCTTCAGCTGAGCCAGATGAACCGCGTCCTTGTTGAGGCCTTCGGTTGCAAACAACTCGAGTGCACCGTCAGCGCGCAGCACATAAAAAGAGCACACCTCGGCAACCATGTTGGCCGCTATCTGGCGGACAATCTGGTCAAGGCGCTCCTGCGGCTCGAGCGGCTCCGCCATCAATTCGCGCAGCCGCTTGAGAAGCACGCGGGGACCTGCTGAAAGGTCTCTCATCGCGTTACACACTCCCAATTAACATTCCCGGCGCGGAATACCTCCCGTCCGGTTCCCGGGAACACTCCCGGCAGGTCTGATGAGCGGCTTAGGCCGGTTTGTCTTGATCCCGTTGGTCTAAGTCTTATCCAGACCGTAGACGGAATGCAAAGTTCTCACCGCGAGTTCGGCATATGCACCATCGATCAGAATTGAAATCTTGATTTCGGAGGTGGTTATAGCTTTGATATTTATAGATTTTTCCGCAAGCGCTTTGAACGCGGTTGCCGCCACGCCAGCATGGCTGCGCATACCGATGCCGATAACGGAGACCTTGGCCAGACCTGATTCGCTCTGTACCGCGTCATAGCCGATCACGTCCTTTTGACCTTCAAGCACGGAAAGCGCCTTGGAGGCGTCGCCGGATGGAACCGTAAAGGTCATGTCCGTGCGCGATCCATCCTCGGAGATGTTCTGTACGATCATGTCAACGTTGATGTGTGCATCGGCCAACGGTCCAAAAATCGCGGCTGAAACGCCAGGCCGGTCTGAAAGCCGTCGGAGTGAAATCTGCGCCTCATCCTTGGCAAAGGCGATGCCGGTAACGACTTCCTGTTCCACGATTTCTTCCTCGTCGCAAATGAGAGTTCCAGGCGGGTTCTCGATGTTGCCCATCTCCGGACCGTCCGGATCGTCAAAACTGGAGCGCACGAAGGTGCGTACCTTGTGCACCATGGCAAGCTCCACCGAGCGCACCTGAAGCACCTTGGCACCAAGCGACGCCATCTCGAGCATTTCTTCAAAGGCGATCTTCTTCATCCGCCGGGCTTTTGGCTCGACCCGCGGATCGGTCGTGTAGACGCCGTCCACGTCGGTGTAGATATCGCAACGGTCAGCCTTGACCGCGGCCGCAATCGCCACCGCACTGGTGTCCGATCCACCACGCCCGAGGGTCGCAAGCCGGTTGTCCGGCCCGATGCCCTGAAAGCCTGCAACCACAGCGACCTGCCCCATCTCAAAGCGCTTGATCAGTTCGGTGCCGTCGATATCGACAATCCGGGCAGCGCCATGCGCATTATCGGTTCTTACCGGGATCTGCCAGCCCTGCCATGACCGGGCATCCACACCCATCGACTGAAGCGCGATCGCCAGCAATCCGCTGGTTACCTGCTCACCCGAGGCGACAATTGCGTCATACTCGCGGGCATCGAAGAACGAGGCGTTTGCGCCGGCGACCTTCGGCATGGACTGCACCCAACCCACGAGTTCGTTGGTCTTGCCGGCCATCGCCGAGACCACCACGGCCACCTGGTGCCCTGCCTCAACCTCTCGTTTGACATGCCGGGCAACATTGTGGATCCGGTCAAGATCGGCAACCGAGGTGCCGCCAAACTTCATCACTATGCGGGCCATGATCTACTATCCGCTGCCAAGCCCGTCCCCCGGGCAAGAAAAACGCCCCGGACACGGAGCGCAAGATGGCGGTCTCATAGACAATAATGTGCCCGCCTGCAACCGAATCAACGATCCATCCCTTCCCCATCATGTCCGGTGCGGCATCGGCTCCCCTTGACAACAGAGCGTCGACGCCCGAGTTGATCCCACAGGCTTGAACCTCGGGAGACTCCTATGAGCGACGCTGCGCGAACAACCATTGATCAAGGCGAGGTGGATCGTTTTTCGGCGCTCGCCGCGGAATGGTGGAACCCGAACGGAAAGTTCCGGCCCCTGCACAAGTTCAATCCGGTGCGTTTGAGCTACATCCGCGATCATGTCGCCAGCCATTTCGGCCGCGACCCGAAGAGCGACAAACCGCTTGAAGGTCTTCGCCTGCTCGACATTGGTTGCGGTGGAGGATTGCTGTGCGAACCGATGGCGCGGATGGGTGCGCAAGTACTGGGTGCGGACGCTTCAGAGACAAACATTGAGGTGGCCTCTCTCCACGCAAGGCAGTCAGGGGTGCCGGTGACCTACGAGGCTGTGACTTCCGAAGAACTCGCCGCCCGCGGCGAAAGGTTCGATATCGTCCTCAACATGGAGGTGGTGGAACATGTTTCCGATGTCGACCTCTTCCTCAATTCCTGTACAGAGATGGTGAAACCCGGTGGACTGATGTTCGTCGCCACCATCAACCGCACCATGAAGGCCATGGCGCTGGCAATCGTGGGGGCCGAATATGTTCTTCGCTGGCTGCCACGCGGCACCCACCAGTATGAGAAGCTGGTACGGCCCGAGGAAATCGAAGCGCCGCTCTCGAATTCAGGCATGACGATCATCGATCGAACCGGAGTTTTCTACAATCCGCTACAGGACAAGTGGAACCTGTCGCGCGATATGGACGTCAATTACATGATGCTTGCCGAACGTCCCAAGTCATCGTGAAGCGCTGCCGGTCCGGTGTTGGGGACCCCGGCATCGAAATAAACAGAGAGAGCTGCCCCCCTAAACCGGCATAGTCTTAACCTGCGCCAGCAGGTCCGCCTGGCCCGGTGCATTCGCGGCTACCAGCGCTTCCACGCGACCGCGGTCACAACATAAGGCACGCCATCCGGATCGTAGGCCTGCTTAAAGGTGAAGGCCTCTGGGCCAGCGCCGTGATCATGCAGCCACTCGAGCTTGTCAGCGCCCTGTTGCCAGTCGGCACGTCGACCAGCGTCAAGCCACCAGAGAACCAGCGGAGGCCAATCAACTTTCTGGTTCCAATTGCGCGCATTCTTCAACGCTTCCGCGTGAACGCCGGCATAGGCAAAGGCCATCAGACTTTCGATGTCCTCCCACATCGAGAGAGAGGAAGGCGCACTTTCAAAACCACTGCCCTTGATAAATCGCGGGAACACCTGTGGTCCCCAACTGCGCGGACCGGGCTCTTCTGGATAGCCTGATCGACCGAAAAACCCTGAAGCTTTTTCAGCCGCCGCAAAATTCGCAGGCTCGCGCCGAAGAAACCCTTGCACTTCAGGTGCGTCATAGCTGGCCACGTGCAGACCAAAATTGTACATCGCGAGGCGATGGCCGGAGGTCGGCATTTCAGCTCAGGTCCTCGGGCAGCTCCGGCAACGGAGCGATCTCGATACCTTCCTCAATCAGCGCCTTTGCATCCGAGGTGGAGGCTTTGCCGATAATCCCCCGTGCCTCGGTTTCACCATGGTGGATCTTTCGTGCCTCTTCGGGAAAGCGTTCGCCGACATCCTCTGCATTGGCTCGGACCGCCTGAACCATTTCCTTGAGCTTGCGCATCATCTCGCGTTTTCCAGGGTCCATAGCCAGCGGACGCGATGGCGTTGCCTCACGCGAAACTGCTACCGCAGGTGCCATGAGAGATTTTTCGATCTTGTGCGAACCACACATCGGGCATTCGACCAGTCCACTTTCGCTTTGCCTGTCAAAATCCGCACTCGAGGAAAACCATCCCTCGAATTCGTGATCCTTGTCGCAATGCAGACTGAACCTGATCATGCCACTCTTTCCACCTTCTCCCCGCCATTTCCGGCAAGCTGGTAGCTGCGCGCGTTCTTGAGATTGGGGATCTTTCCCCGCGCCGCCTTCACCTCATCGATCTGCAATGCAGCAACGACAAAGCCAGGCTCATCTCCTTCGGCTTCCGCGATCACCCGTCCCCAAGGGTCGACGATAATCGAGTGGCCATAGGTCTCGCGTCCATCCTCATGAACGCCGCCTTGCGCAGCAGAAACAACAAAGGCGCCATTCTCGATTGCGCGGGCCCGCTGCAACACATGCCAGTGGGCCTCTCCGGTCTGCCTTGTAAATGCAGCCGGGGCCGTCAGAATATCTGCGCCGGCAAGGGCCAGATCCCGAAACAGATGCGGAAACCGGATGTCGTAGCAGATGCCCATACCCAGTCGCGCGCCATCAATGTCAACCGTCCGGGCAAATTCACCAGGCTGATAAACGGCGCTCTCACGCCAGCTTTCGCCGCTGTCCAGATCGACATCGAACATGTGGATCTTGTCGTAATGCGCCAGTTTTGCGCCATTGGGGTCGAAGACGACGCCTCTATTTGCGGCCATGCCGTCACCTGCCTCCACTGCGGTCGAACCGATATGCAGATAAATCTTCAGCTCACGCGCCAGAGACGAGGCGGCAGCAAGCACCTCATCCTCAGCCTCCGTCTTGAGAATCTGCTGCAGAGCCTTTCTGTCGCGCTGAACCGCACCGGTCATTTCAGGTGTCTGGACATAGTGTGCGCCACGCGCGGCAGCCTTGCGAACCAGCGCTTCCATCACCGCGATATTGGCCGCGGGCTGGACACCGGAACGCATCTGAATGGCTGCAACAACAAGTTCGCTCATCGGATCATGCTCCTGTCAGCAATGGATCGAGCTTGCCCGCATGTTCAAGCGCGTGCAACTCGTCACAGCCACCGACATGAAGACCATCTATGAAGATCTGCGGAAACGTCACCCTGCCATTGGCCTTGCCGATCATTTCCTGCTTCAGCTCAGGTGAAAACGTCGCGTCATGCTCGGTGTAAGCCACGTTCTTGCTGTCCAACAGGCGTTTGGCAGCGGTGCAGAACCCGCAGAACTGTCGGGTGTAAAGCGTCACGTCGGCCATCATCATCTCCATCGGTTCCGGGCGATCAGAGCCCTATCAGGCATATAGGGTCTCAGCGCCCGGGCTTGCAACCCTGGCAAAAGTCAGAACGTTGACCTGCTCTGCTCCCGCGCGATTGAGAGCCCGGGTCGCCGCGACAACAGTGGAACCGGTGGTCAGGACATCATCGACAAGCAGCACCTTGAACCCTGCAATCTCCGGCAATCGACCCGGCGGAACAGCAAACGCACCACGCACATTGTCCTGCCGTGCCTTCAGACCCAGGCCAACCTGCTGCCGGGTCGCCCGGATCCGGCGCAGTCCTCCCGCCTGGAATGGCTTGCCAGTCAGAGCCGCAATTGCCCGCGCCAGCTCGGCCGATTGATTGTACCGCCGCGAAAACAGCCGCCGCCGGTGCAATGGCACGCAGACGATTACATCACTGTCGTCGATGATTTCACGCCCGGCGCGCACCATCCACTCCGCCATCATCTTCGCAAGATCTGCGCGGTCAGAATATTTCAGTCCTTGCGCCAACTTGCGCGCCGCACCGTCATAAAGAACCGCCGCCCTGGCCTTCGCATAGGGTGGCGGATTGGCTATCACCTCCGGCGAAAGCATCCCTTCACCACGATCGTGATCAAAAGGCGCGCCGGAAATGTCACAAAGCGGACGCTCGACAAAGCGCACAGTGCCCCAGCACTCCGCGCACAAGGCCGCAGGTGCCGCTGCCATTCTGCCGCAGCCGGCACAGACCGGCGGGTAGACAAGCCGCAACAATTGCCCAGCACCGCTGCGGAGCAGTGGCCCGATCCTGCGTCCAAAATGCAGCTTGGCACCAAGTCCCATCGGTTGACTTTAGCGTTGATCCAGCCAACAAGCGAGCCAAAGACAAACCGCCAGGACCGAGTATGGAACAGCTGTTCGACCATAGTCTGCTGCGCCAGAGGCGAGAGCGCGCGCTGGCGCGGCTTGAACCGGGCGCCGATTTCCTGATCCGCCGGGTTGCCGAAGACATGGCAGAACGCTTGATGGTGGTCGAGCGGCACTTTGAAGCACCAGTGCAGGTGCATGGCGGCTTGCCGCTTGTCGCAGATTTGATGCACGCCAGCGGCAAGACAGCAGAGTTCAGCTTCGTCGACACGCGCCCGGTCCCGGGCAAGAACATCAAAGCCACCAGACTTGCCTCGCCAGATCTGGTGCCGCTCGAACCGCAAAGCACCGATTTGGTGGTCTCGCCGCTTGCCCTGCACCTCACCAACGACACACCTGGCGTCCTTGTCCAATTGCGCCACTCCCTCAAACCCGACGGCCTGCTTCTGGCTGCAACGCCAGGCGCGGGAACTCTGGGTGAGCTGCGTGAAGCGCTGCTCGCCGCCGAAAGTGAACTGACAGGCGGCGCCAATGCGCGGGTCCATCCCTTTGGCGATGTGCGCGATTATGGTGCGCTGCTTCAGCGCGCAGGCTTCGCCCTGCCCGTAACCGATATTGAGGAGGTCGTTGTCCGTTACAGCGACATGTTCGCTCTGCTTCGGGATCTGCGCGCTATGGGGATGACATCCCTGCTCACCGAAAGAAGCCGGGCGCCACTTACCAGGTCGGTCTTTCTGCGCGCTGCTCAGATTTACGCCGAGCGGTTTTCCGATGAAGATGGCCGCATTCGGGCCAGCTTTCCGATTGTTCACCTGTCAGGCTGGGCACCGCACGAAAGCCAGCAGAAACCGCTCAAACCCGGCTCCGCAAAACAACGCCTTGCCGACGCCCTCAAGGCACCGGAACAAAAGCTCCCGAGATAACGGCGGATCAGCCTACACATGACCGGATCACATCAAAACGGTCTCAAAAAGCAACAAATCAGCCGCAAAAATCATTTAAGAAAGATCGAAGCAAGGTTTTGCGCTGGCACTTTCAAAGGCATCTTGCTTGCGTCTGTCGCTCAACAGTCTCCAGACGTGCTGCCGTCAGAACGGATAATGCAAAGGGAGCCCGGTGCATCCTGCAGGATTGATTTGCGAACGGTGTAAACGCGGCTGCTGGAGCCTGTCGGGATTGATCCGGTGGTAATGTTGTCAAACTGATGCGGAGACAACGCAATCCGGGCGCTTGAAGTGCGTTCCGCAGCGATCGGAGTGAGGATCGCCGCCAAAGCGATCGCTGCCGTGCCAAACAGCAATGCCGCACGGAGTGCACCTATGCGTTTAGGTTGAGTTTCAGCACCAGATCTATCCATCACAGTCACCCAAAAATCGCCGCTCGCCATAACGTCTCCATTGAGGATCGTCACGACCCCCGCTTTACCGAAGATGATTTTGCCTTGCGTGGATTGAGGATTGATTAACGCTGTTGGCCTTCACCCATTTGCAGCCTCAAGGACATCAATCACACCACAACGCCGCGACATCCATTTGAATGGCTCAAAGAGCACGGCAACGCCTTGAAAGAGTGCATGTTCATCAGAGGAGATCTATGAGGTAGGGAATCAGCGGTTCATCCGCCGGAGGCATCGGATACTGACGCATATCGCGTGGCCGGACCCATTTGAGTGCCTGCCCTTCAAGTCCGCGCGCAGCGCCCTCAAAGCGACGACAGACGAACAATGGCATCAAGAGATGGAAGTCGTCATATCCATAACTCGCGAAGGTCAGGGGCGCCAGGCAATCCTCCTTGGTAACCACTCCAAGCTCTTCAGCAAGTTCGCGAACCAGAGCCGATTCCGGCGATTCGCCAGGCTCGATCTTACCTCCAGGAAACTCCCAAAGGCCCGCAAGCTTCTTGCCTTCAGGCCGTTGCGCCAACAAAACCCGGCCATCGGCGTCAACCAGCGCGCAAGCTGCGACCAATACAATTCTCTTGTCATTCATTGTGTCAGGATCCCGGTTTCTGCCGATAGGCGTATCGGTAGACTTCACCAAACCCGAGCCCTTCATAGAGTGAAACGGCAGCTTCATTGGCGCTCTCAACCTGCAGCCAGGCAGTATCGGCACCTCGATGCCGGGCCCAGCGCAACGCCGCCCGCACGACCTCCTTACCATGGCCGCTGCGACGTGAATCCGGTCTGGTGGCAAGCTCGAACAAACCCGCCAGGTCATTGTCATGAACACACAATGCGGTCGCAAGCGGTCCATCGGTTTCATCTTCAATAACAAACAGTCCGTTTGGTGGCCGTATCGAACTCAAGACCTCGGTCAATCCAGCCTTGAGCGAATGATCGCGGCCATGAACCATGATCGATGCATCAACATAGCGACCAATGTCACGCACCGGCAGATGGTCCATCCCACCATCTATATCGAGTTGATCGATGACCCCGGTCATCACGATCGTCTCGTCAAACCGTCGCCAACCATGTGCATCGAGATAGGATTCAAGCGGCGCGGGCGCCAAGGGCGACTGTCGGAACACCAACGGTCGATCATAGGCATCGAACCGTCTTGCAGCCCGCTCGACACGGGCTTCGATATCACCATGGTCCGAAGGGTCCAGCGGATTGACCGAATTCAACCTCTTGGACGGATGTCCTGCCGTCAGCCTCAGCTGCCAACTTCCATCATACTGGATTGAAGCCGCCGGCCACGCCCGGAAACCTACCGCCTCAAGCCGTCTGACAATCGCAAGATTGGGCACTTCATGCTCCGCGTACAATGTGACCGGGCTGCTGTCAGCTCCGGTAGTCACCATTGATCTCGACATAGGCTTTGGTCAAATCGCAGGTAAACACCCGTGCCGAGCCCGATCCGATACCGAGATCCACCCGGATCAGGATTTCATCACGCTTCATGACCTCAGAAGCCGCAGCCTCACTGTAACTGGGATCGCGCTCGCCATCGACCGCAACCCGGACATCGCCGAACCAGATTGCCAGCCTGTCGCGGTCGGCCGGTTCGCCGGCCTTGCCGACAGCCATCACGACCCGCCCCCAGTTCGCATCTTCACCTGCAATCGCGGTTTTGACCAGCGGAGAGTTGGCAATGGAGCGTGCAATACGACCGGCAGATTCATCCGACTCGGCACTTTCAACCACGATCTCCACCTGTTTGCGAGCGCCTTCACCGTCCCGCACGATCTGGATCGCCAAGTCTTCCATGAGATCGGCCAGCACCTTCGCAAAATCATCCGCGCGCGGTTCACCTTCTGACAGAATTCGTCCAGCGCCGCGGCTGGAAGCTGCGCCTGTGGCAAAGACCAGCAAGGTGTCGGAGGTTGATGTGTCGCTGTCCACTGTCACCGCATTGAAAGTCGATCCGACATTGCGGCTGAGCATCGCTTGCAGTGCCGCAGGCTCGATATCCGCATCGGTGACGATAAACGAGAGCATTGTCGCCATATCCGGCGCGATCATCCCTGCACCTTTGGCAATCCCGTTGAGCGTAACGGCGACGCCATCGATCTTGGCAGTGCGGGTGGCAACCTTCGGGTAGGTGTCGGTGGTCATGATGGCGCGTGCCGCATCAAGCCAGCGTTCACCGCTCGCCGATTTGGCCATCCCGTCCAGAACACCGGCAAACTTGGTCGCATCAAGCGGTTCGCCGATCACCCCCGTCGAAGCCAGAAACACCTCGGCCTCAGCGCATCCGACCGCCTTCGCGGTTGCCTCGGCAGTCATGGTCGTGGCCACCCGGCCCTTTTGACCGGTAAATGCATTGGCATTGCCGGAATTGACCACCAGCGCCCGGGCACGGCCACCACCGAGATTGGCCCGGCAGAAGTCCACTGGAGCCGAAGGGCATTTTGAGGAAGTAAACACCCCCGCCACCGCTGCCGGCTGATCAAAAACCATCAGCATGACGTCGGTCCGGCCCTTGTATTTTATCCCTGCAGCGGCAGTTTCGATGCGCACGCCCTCAACGGCCGGAAGCGCGGCATAGCTTTTGGGCGCAAGTGGAGAAATATCGCCGGACATCGCTGGATCCTCAGAATGGGCGGAACATCATCATTATGACAAGCGATGCCTATTGCTGCTCGTTTATGGAATCGTAGGCAGCCTTCAGAGCCTCATCGAGGACTTCAATCTCTACGTTTTCGCGCGCTTCGCGAATGAGGTCTCCATAGCGTTCTCTCAGCAGAACCTGACGAATCTGGTCGGCAACCTGTTCAAATGGCGGCGGCGCGGATTCGCGGCGGTCTTCAACCTTGATGACATGCCAGCCGAACTGTGTCTTGACGGGCTCCTTGGCATATTGGCCTTTTTCAAGGGCGAAGGCGGCAGCCTCAAATTCGGGAACCATGCGGCCTTTGGTAAAATAGCCCAGATCACCACCATTGCCCGCGCTCGGACCGGTTGATTTTTCCTTGGCCAGCTCGGCAAAATCCTTGCCCGCATCAAGCTCAGCGATCAACGCCTTGGCTTCCTCCTCGGTTTCGACAAGAATATGACGCGCGCTGATTTCCTCTTCCGGTGGCGTTGCTGCAACTTCCTTGTCGTAGCGCGCCTTGACATCGGCGTCCGAGATGGACTCAACAACGCCGGATCTGAACAAAACGTTGTGAAGTGCGCGGTCACGCTGAAATGCCATCAGCCGCTTGAACTCTTCCGTCTGGTCGAGCTTTTCTGCCTCGGCCTTTCGCGCCAATGCCTTGATGTCGATAACCGCAGCCAGCGCAGCCACACGGCGCTGCTCTGCTGGAAGCCTCTCGAACTGGGGATCCAGATCAGCTTCGGCCATCTGAAGTTCCGAAGTGCGGATTTCAACGCCGCCAACCGTTGCCACAACCGGATCCTCAGCATCCTGCGCGAAGCTGTGGGCCGGAAGGAAGGCAATGGTTGAGATAAGGAGGGTGGCTGCAAGTTGCGACAGACGCATGAAGTTACCTTTCATAGGAAAGCTCTCATTGGGTGGCCCTCCCTTGCGGGACGATATTGGCCACCTTAAGACGGCTGCTGGCCGCCGTTGACATCGTTCAACCCCCCTCTTATCTGTCAGCCACTTGCCCGTCCAGACGGCTTTCACGTGCTGAAGTCGTTCAGGCGGCGTTTTCCAACTGTTCCACCGGCGGCACGCCAGCGCCGGTTACCCGCCCTGCCGCCAGTGCAGTCAGAAGAAAGGACCATAGAAATGGTCAAGATCGGCGCTATCGCTCGCAAGCTGTTCGGCTCCTCAAACGACCGGAGAATACGGGCCTACAATCCAAAAGTTGCAGCCATCAATGCTCTTGAAGGCGAACTTGGGGGATTGAGCGACACCGAGCTCGCAGCACGGACGGTCCAGTTCAGGGAGCAGATTGCCAACGGAACCAAGCTCGACGATCTTCTGATCCCTGCTTTCGCAACTGTTCGCGAAGCTGCCAAGCGCGCCATCGGCCTCAGGCCATTCGACGTTCAGCTGATCGGCGGCATGATCCTGAATGAGAATTCAATTGCCGAAATGAAGACTGGTGAAGGCAAGACACTGGTCGCCACACTCCCGGTCTACCTCAATGCCCTGTCCGGCGACGGCGTGCATGTGGTCACCGTCAATGATTACCTGGCCCGGCGCGATGCGGAATGGATGAGCCAGATCTACGGGTTCCTGGGGATGACCACCGGCATCATCACGCATGGGATGAATGACGATGAGCGGCGCGAGGCCTATGCCTGCGACATCACCTACGCGACCAACAACGAACTCGGTTTTGATTATCTGCGCGACAACATGAAGTATGATCGCCAGCAGATGGTCCAGCGCGGGCATAATTATGCCATCGTCGACGAGGTCGATTCCATCCTGGTGGATGAGGCACGGACGCCGTTGATCATCTCCGGCCCACTCGATGACCGCTCCGATCTATACAACAGCATTGATACGCTGATTCAAAAGCTTGAGCCCGACGATTACGAGATCGACGAAAAGCAGCGTTCAGCAACCTTTACCGAAGTCGGCACCGAGAAGCTTGAGGCCATGCTCGCCGAAGCGGACATGCTCAAGGGCGAATCACTCTACGACGTCGAGAATGTTGCCGTGGTCCACCACATCAACAATGCACTCAAGGCGCACCGCCTGTTCACGCGTGACAAGGATTACATCGTCCGCAACGACGAAATCGTGATCATCGACGAGTTCACCGGTCGAATGATGCCGGGCCGACGGTTCTCGGAGGGCCAGCACCAGGCGCTCGAGGCCAAGGAAGGCGTGCGCATCCAGCCAGAGAACCAGACACTCGCATCGATCACCTTCCAGAACTACTTCCGGATGTATACGAAACTGGCCGGCATGACCGGAACCGCGGCAACAGAAGCCGAGGAATTTGGCAATATCTACGGCCTCGATGTTGTCGAGGTTCCCACAAACGTCCCAATCGCCCGTATCGATGAGGATGACGAGGTTTACCGCACTGTCGAGGAAAAATACGAGGCGATCAGCGTCGAAATCAAGGAAGCGCGCTCCCGCAAACAGCCTGTACTGGTCGGCACCACATCGATCGAGAAATCCGAACTTCTCGCTGAATTATTGCGTAAGCAAGGGCTTACGGACTTCAATGTCCTGAACGCGCGCTACCATGAGCAGGAAGCCTATATCGTTTCGCAGGCAGGCGTGCCCGGAGCAATCACAATCGCCACAAACATGGCCGGCCGCGGCACCGACATTCAGCTCGGCGGCAATGCAGACATGCGCCTCGCACAGGAACTCGGCGACATGCCTGAAGGGCCTGAGCGCGACGCGAAAGAAGCGGAAATCCGGGCTGATATCAAGGCGCTTAAGGACGAGGCACTGGCAGCCGGCGGGCTTTATGTTCTTGCTACAGAACGCCACGAGAGCCGCCGCATCGACAACCAGTTGCGGGGTCGATCCGGCCGTCAAGGCGATCCGGGCCGCTCCAAGTTCTTCCTTTCGCTTCAGGATGATCTGATGCGCATCTTCGGTTCGGACCGAATGGACGGGATGCTCAAGTCTCTTGGCCTCAAGGAAGGCGAAGCCATTGTCCATCCCTGGATCAACAAGGCGCTCGAACGGGCCCAGAAAAAGGTTGAGGCGCGCAACTTCGACATCCGCAAGAACCTGCTCAAGTTCGATGACGTCATGAACGACCAGCGCAAGGTCGTTTTCGAGCAACGCAAGGAACTGATGGATGCGGAATCAATTTCCGAAACCATCGCCGACATGCGTCAGGAAGTGATCGACAATCTTGTCAATCTGCACATCCCGGAAAAGGCCTATGCCGAGCAGTGGAATGTTACAGAGCTCAAGAAAGGCGTCGAGGCTTACCTGAATCTGAGCCTCCCGATCGAACAATGGGCCGCGGAAGAAGGCATCGCCGAAGACGACATCCGGGGACGAATCACCGAGGCCGTCGAGAAGCTTGCTGCAGAGCGCGCGGAGCGTTTTGGCCCGGAAGTCATGACTTATGTAGAAAAATCCGTTGTCCTTCAGACACTTGACCATCTCTGGCGGGAGCATCTGGTCAACCTTGACCACTTGCGCTCCGTCGTTGGTTTCAGAGGTTATGCACAGCGTGACCCGCTGCAGGAGTACAAGTCAGAGGCATTCGAACTGTTTCAGGCATTGCTCGCCAATCTCCGGCAGGCGGTGATGGCGCAATTGATGCGTGTCGAGATTGTGCGTGAAGCTGCCGCCGCACCAGAGCCGGCATTGCCCGAAGGCATGGAAGGTCATCACATCGATCCGGATACCGGCAGAGACGAGTTCGAAACTGCCGCGGAACAGGATGCAACCGGAACTGTTGCACTTAAGGATCGAAATCCTGAAGATCCATCCACCTGGGGCAAAATCGGACGCAATGAGCCCTGCCCCTGCGGTTCAGGCAAGAAATACAAGCACTGCCACGGCGCGTTTTAAACGCGGCCCCCGGCGCAACATCCACAAGCAGATAGTTCCTGCAACACAGTTTTGATGAAGGGCCGTTCTATCGGTCCCTTTTTCGTTCAGATTCAGGCATATCGCATCCCAACCGGCCTACCTGACCGCATCTCTGTGCTGATCAGCCCGGAGCCTTGATCGCAAACGGACCGACAGGCAACACCAAACCGCACCAAATTGATCTTGTTGCGTGCGTATCAAACCGTTTCTTAACATCGACATGCCAAGTTACTGGCGAAACAACGGATTTGAAACGTGAACATGACGTTGATCGACACCGCAGGCAGGATCTTGCCGCCGCGCTTGGCTGCGCGGCTGATGCCTTTGTTCGAACGTCTTTCCATCATTCTCACTGCCAGCGACGAAACCAGTCAGGCCCAGCGCATGGCGATGATTGCCTTCGCAATCCGGGTTGTCAGCGCGGCCATAGCCTTCATTTCGCAGATCATTCTGGCGCGTATGATGGACGACTTCGAGTATGGTGTGTTTGTTTTCGTCTGGGTCATAGCAGTGATTCTGGGCAATCTCTCATGTCTTGGCTTCCACACCGCTGTGATTCGGTTCCTGCCGCAGTACCGGACAGAAGGCGCGGAGGAGGCGATACAGGGGCTTACCGCCACCGCGCGGATCTTCGCAATGGCGTCCGCGACACTGATTGCCATCACCGGCATCGCGACCGTTTACCTGCTGGGGGACAGGATCGAAGAACACTATGTACAGCCGCTTTTCGTCGCAGCATTTGCGTTGCCGATGATCGCACTTGGTGACGTTCTCGACGGGACAGCACGCGCCAATGGATGGCCGGTGCACGCGCTGAGCCCGACCTACATTGTACGGCCGTTGCTCATTCTGGGGTTCATGGCACTCGCCGTTGGTCTGGGCTGGTTGGCTGATGCCAACACCGCGATCATTGCAACCCTGGCGGCTGCCTACACCACAACACTGGCCCAATTCCTGATTGTAACAAGAAAGCTCAGCCGCCGGTTTCCCGCTCGAAAGCTCGAAATCCGCTTCCGTACATGGTTGCTTGTGGCTTTTCCGATTTTTTTGATCGAGGGCTTCTATTTTATGTTGACCAATGCCGACGTGATCATTGTCGGCTTTTACCTGCCACCGGAAAAGGTCGCGATCTATTTTGCTGCCGCCAAGACGATGGCGCTTGTCCATTTTGTCTATTTCGCGGTCAAGGCAGCAGCAGCTCAGCGATTCTCTGGTCTGGTATCAGGCGGTGACACTGCGGCGCTCGCGGACTTCGCCCGGCAAACGATCCATTGGACCTTCTGGCCTTCCTTGGTCGTCGGCGGTCTTGTGATTGCAGCAGGGCCTTTGCTGCTTTCCCTTTTCGGACCAAGCTTTGTCGATGGTCATATGATCATGGTCGTTCTGTTCTGCGGCATTCTTGCAAAGGCGATGGTCGGGCCGGGCGAGGTGTTGTTGACAATGGCCGGAGAGCAGAAAATCTGCGCCGCCATCTATGCGCTCGCGCTGGCAGCAAATCTTGGCTTCAACGTCGTGCTCATCCCGGCCTGGGGGTTGCTCGGCGCGGCCACCGCCACCGCAGGGGCCATGGTGATCGAGGCTGTTCTTCTGCATATCGTCATTCGCCGCAAGCTTGGCATTGCCATGTTCATCGCCGCAGGTGTTGAGCAAACGGACACGCCAAAATCCCGCGAGGCGCGCTAAACCATGGCATCCAGCCCAATCACACAGGAAGATGTCGCTAGCCAGGCAAACACCCTGATCGGCGAGTTTGCCGAGGTGGATTCGGCCCGCCCGACACCCGAGACCGAAATCACGGTTGGGCGCACCGGCCGCCACCTGGCAATCTATCACGCACGCGCCGGATACGAACTCCAGGAAGAGCTCGATTTTTTGACCAACCGGGCACTTGAACCAAACATCTTCTTCTCCGGTCGTTTTCTGGCGCCGGCCATGCCACGGCTTGAAGACAGGATCATTCGCCTTATGGTGATGCGCGATGAGGACGAGAAACGCTCCCGCATGCGGCTTCTTGTGCCCTTCTCGGTTGAAAAACCCGGCTTCTCGGTGGGCTCGTCGATCATACGCGTTTGGTCAAACCCCTTTGGGCCTCTCGGCACCCCGCTGCTTGATCGCGAAGAAGCGGCCGAAACGCTCGACAATATGCTTGAAGCGATGAGCTCGCCTGAAGCAGCTCTGCCCGGTGTTCTGGTTCTGCCGGACCTTCAGCTCGACGGACCTGTTGCGGGATTGCTTCGCGCCGTTGCAATCGGTCGAAATCTGTCGGTAACCGAAACCGGCAAGAGCGAACGCCCCTTTCTTCAAAGCGATCTGGATGGTGATGCCTATTTGGCCAAATCCTTATCGCGCCATCACCGCCATGAAATGCGTCGGCAATGGCGGCGTTTGTCCGAGCATGGCGAACTGACATATACCGTTGCTCGCCAACCCGCAGAGGTCCGCCATCATCTTGAGGAGTTCCTCACGCTGGAGGACTCCGGATGGAAGGGGAGGCGCAAGTCTGCAATGGTGGCTGACCGCTATCGGGCGGCATTTGCACGCGAAGCCATCAATGGGCTGGCTGAAACCGACAGTGTGCGCATTCACAGTCTGGCGCTCGAAGGTGAGACAATAGCCTCAATGATTGTGTTCGTGTCTTCGGGCGAAGCCTGGACATGGAAGACCGCCTATGACGAGAAATGGGCGCGCTACTCACCCGGCAAGCTGCTGACCGACCGTTTGACCGAATGGCACCTCGACGATCTCAACATTCGCCGCACGGACTCTTGCGCCGTCCCCGACCACCCCATCATGAGCCGGTTCTGGAGCGAACGCGTGTCCATGGGAACAATGGTCATCGGCCTTAATCCCAAATATGACCGCGATGTTCGCCAGGTCGCGACCCAGCTTCACATCTACCGCAACACCCGCAACGTCGCCCGCTTGCTGCGGGAGAAAATCCGCGGCATGGCTCGTCGTTGACCTCTGATCAGTGGGCGCTGTCACCCGCTTCCAGGCGAGCCTCCTCGATGGCCTTGTCCCTGAGCAACCGTCGCACCACCTTGCCGGTGGTGGTCAGCGGAAGTTCATCAACAAACTCGATCTCGCGCGGATATTCATGCGCCGACAGCCTGGTCTTTACCCAGTCGCGGATTGACGCCGAAAGCGCTTCGTCAATCTCTGTCCCCGGAACCACCACAACATAAGCCTTGACGATTTCGGTGCGAACGGGATCCGGCTTGCCCACCGCCGCAGCAAGCGCAACCGATGGATGGCCGGTCAGGCAATTCTCAATTTCACCGGGGCCGATCCGGTAGCCGGACGAAGTGATGACATCATCGTCCCGGCCGAAAAACGAGAAGTATCCATCCTCGTCGCGCACCCCTTGGTCGCCGGTCACCATCCAGTCGCCAATGAATTTGGCGGCCGTCGCCTCCTCGTTGCCCCAGTAGCCCAGGAACATCACCGGATCGGGACGTCTGATTGCAATCTGGCCGGAAACACCATCCGCCACCACCACACCTTCATCATCAATCACGGCCACCTCATGGCCGGGAACCGGTTTGCCTATGGCGCCACCACGGCTCACCCCCAGTTTCGCGATAGAGGCGAGCACGAGATTACATTCGGTCTGACCATAGAATTCATTGATCGTCAGCCCCAGAACGCGCTGCGCCCATTCATAGGTCTCACGCCCCAATGCCTCGCCGCCCGATCCGACACTGCGCAGATCGAGCTGGTGGCGCGAAAGCGGATCAGACACGGTGCGCATGATCCTCAGCGCGGTTGGCGGAATGAAGGCATTGCGCACCTTCATCTCAGCCATCGTCCGGTAAGCAAGCTCCGGATCGAATTTCTGCGCTGGTGAAGAGACCACCGGGACCCCGAGCAAAAGCCCCGGAAGCAGCACATTGAGCAAGCCGCCGGCCCAGGCCCAGTCCGCCGGCGTCCACAGCTTGTCACCCGGTTGCGGCATGAATTCGTGATGGATCTGAACCCCGGGGATGTGCCCGATCAGCACCCGGTGGCCGTGCAAAGCGCCCTTCGGCGCCCCCGTGGTTCCTGACGTAAAGATCATCAATGCAGGATCGTCTGCGCGGGTTATCTCGGCTTCGAATGCGTCCGGGTGTGCCGCCTCAAGCTGTTCAAAGTTCTCGGCCCCTGCCACCGGGATACCAGCTACAATGACGCTCTCAAGCGAATTCAGGCGCCCCCTGATCGCCGACAGCTTGCCAAAGCCAGTGCCGGTGGTGACAAGCACCTTTGCACCCGATGCAGACAAACGGTGCTCGATGGCCTCGACACCGAACAACAGCGCCAGCGGCACAGCTATGGCGCCCAGCTTGTAGATGGCAACATGCGCGACAGCCGTGTGAAACCCCTGCGGCAACATCAATGCCACCCGGTCGCCTCGACCGACCCCGAGGGACTGCAACGCATTGGCAAACGCATTTGACCGTCGCGCCAACTCACCATAGCTCAGCTGCGCCGGCGGCCCGTCAGGATTGAAATGCTCAAGGCATATCCGATCCGGCTCCCGCGCCGCCCAGTCATCCGACACCGCGCTGCCGATGTTGAAAAACGCCGGCACATCCCAGGAAAACCCGGACGCAACCTCTTCAAGCGTCTTTCCCGGAGGCAACAACATTCTTCCGCACTCCTTGCGCGCGCACCAACGCCGCTCGCCGCAACTCAGGCGGAGACCGGATCCCGGGCCAAGTTCTATCAGGCGCCAGAGCCGGAATGAAGAGGGTGCAAGCGTTTGCTGAAAGCAGGCCAGCGGGTTTCAGCAGGCTGAGGAAGGGCAGGTGAGACCGGCACAGTGAATCATCATGCCTTTGCGGGCACTGACCGCCCAAGCCGTTCATCTTCAAAGGGAAGCGTTTGAGCCCGGGGACAAGCTCACACTATTCCCTTGCTCAGATGAACGGCCTCAGGACACGTCGGTGACGACATGGGAGCAGGTTTGGCAGACAGTGCCGCCTTCCTGCGCGTACCAGCGGCAGGTTTTACGAATGCTGCATCTGGGCAGGCGTCCGGCCACGTCTTGATCGATCGCCAATTGCATCGCCTTGGCCGCAAGATTACAGCCGGATCCGTTCCAGAACCCGCAACCGGACACGCAAGCGCTTGAAAACCGGAACCGCCTGGTCGGGGACGCACACTTGTTCGCCTCGTCCACGAATTCCTGGTCAACCTCAACCGGCTTGACCAACCGGATGATACGGCCATCCGGTCCAACAAAGCCATGCAGTTTTGCTCCCGGAGCGCATGGCGCGCTGGGGCAATCCTTGACGGTCACCGGATCTCGACCCACAAACCGTCAGTATGGCCGCCGCCGATGGGCCGCAACGACGCGATACGTTCTTTTACATCGGCTGACCGCAGATCGACCTTCGCCAGCTTGGTCATGACGACCTCCTTGATGGCGTGGTTGAGCTCTTCCGCCATGCCCTTGGGCAGGTCGCCCTCGATGACTACCTGATATTCCTTTTTCATTGTGATCTCCAGAAGTTGATCTGTTGATATGCCGCGGCTCTAAGCAGCCGCAGCTGCACTGGCCCAACCTCAAGGCTGGGCCATAGGGGGTTGCCTAACCGGCGGCTTTCGCCAGTTCTTCATGCGCGGCGCGCCAGTCGTCTACACTCTCCTGGGTCCGTGACATCAGATGGTCGCTGACCTTGAGCATGGCCTGCATCAACTCTCGGTCACCGCTTTCCAGAACCGCCCTGATCGGCATTCCGTACAAGGGCATAATCACTGGCCCGTCATATCCTTTTGCCACTTCAATCTCCTTTGTTGCTTGGGTGTTGTGCGCCTTGTCCGGCGGCTCTTTGCAAGTCGCGATGAGCATCGGCCCAATCGCTGCTGGGCTCGGCGCCGTCACGCTTCGCGCAGAAATCGCTGACCCTGACCATGGCTTGCATCAGGTCCTTGTCGCCGCTGGCGATCACGTCGCGGATTGGCACTCCATACGGCATTAGCGGAGGCATTTTCATATCTTGTTCCTGTCATTGAATTGTCGGGTAGCCTTGCAGATCCGGCTCAGGAAAGCGCTCTCTTCAGCTCGTGGTCAGCCTGCTTCCAGTCCTCGAGGGTCTCATCCTGCCCTTCGGCGCGCGTCAGCATGAAACTGCTGACCTTGGAGACAGCATCCATCAGCTCCTTGTCACCGGTTCCCATCGCTTCACGAATGATGACGCCGTAGAGTAATCTTGCTTCAGCCATGTGTTCGCTCCTTGTTCGAATTGATGTTTCAGGGCAAGTGACGTCAGCCTGCCGCGGCTTCCAGCGCGGCATGAGCCTCTTCCCATTGCGCCCGTGCGCCATCGGCGATGTCCAGTTTTTGGCCCATCATGAAGTCGCTGTATTTGAGGAACGCGCGCATCAGATCCTTCTCGCCGGTTGCGATCGCGTCTCGCAGGATCACGCCGTATGGGGGGATGATGTTTTTCATTGTCTAGTCCTCTGCATTTGTTTCGGATGGCTTGCGCGCCGTGGCTTGCTGCATGACGGCGAGCAACCGTTCCAGCGCATCCCGGGCATAAAATCCGTCTTCCTTGTAGCGCCCACCGGGGATGGTCGGGTCCTGACCGCAATGCGGGCATGGCTCGTTAACCGAACGCACATATTCGGCGCAGTTCAGGCATAGTGGCAGGGCAATCGACGGCTCGCCTTTCGGCATCTTCGAAAGATCCATCAGATTTGCTCCTCGACGATTTCAAATAGGCCGACGGCAAAAGGGGTATCCGGCGCCTCCCTTATCTTGCGGACGCGCTCACGGATGCCGCGCTTTTCCAGCTCTGTAACGCGGTAGTAGCAATAAGGATTGTTGCCCGGCTTGCGGAACAGCGAATCGGCGGTCCAGGTGCAGCCGCCGCGGCAAACATCGGAATACAGGCAGTCCTTGCAGTGGCCCCAAAGCTGCTCGGTTGAACGCGTGCGGTTGAAAGCCAGTTCCGGCGAGTTCTGCCACATGTCCTCCAGCGTCAGATCGCGGATATTGCCGCCTGAGTAGCGCTCCTTGGGCAGTGAGGGGCAAGCCTTGATCGTGCCATCAGCCTCGATTCCGATCGCATTGTGACCCGCCGGGCATCCGGCGTAATGCCCGCCGCCCTGTCCACCGCGCCAGAGCACCTCGTGCTTGCCGAAATAGCCGATATTGTTGCCCGGTCGCACAGTCACACCCATGGTCTGGGCATGTTGGAAAATCTCGGCCACCTCATCCATCACCGGCTTGACCAGGTAGGGCTGAAGCAACACATCGTCGTTGTCCGCGGCATTTCCCATGGCCACCGTCCACTGCAGTTGCCAATGGCTGATCCCGGCTTCGGCAACCACATCGAATATCTCGCGCAGATGCGGGTAGCTGATTGCGTTGATCTGTGTGTTGGCGCTGGTCACCATGCCAAGATCCTTGGCGATACGAAGCGCATTCAAGCATGACTGGTAAGACCCATTGCGTCCCCTGATACTGTCGTGGTCCGCCTCAAGCCCATCCACCGATACGCCGATCCCGCCCAGCCCCGCGTCCATCGCGCCGCGCAACATCCGCTCGTTCAGCCCGAAGGCTCCGGTCTGCATCGTGCACAGGATGCCATGGCTGCTGATCCGCTCGATGAGCTTGAGCCAATCCTTGCGCAAAAAGGCCTCCCCGCCGATCACCGTGACTTCACGGGTGCCCAGTGCAGCCATCTGGTCGATCAGATCGAATGCTTCGATGGTGTTGAGTTCGTCGTCACGGCGATCACCGGCGCGGGATCCACAGTGACCGCACTTGAGATTGCAGGCGAGCGTGGTTTCCCAAACGACGTAAACCGGAACGCAATGTTGCTGATCCTGATCCGTCAGAATTCGCGGCGCAGAGACATCATTCATGATATCGATCCGATGACAGGCTGGAGTTGAGGCGTGGTTCTCCCGCGGGCTTCAAACAAGAAGGCCACCAGGCTCAGGGGCTGTGCAGAGACGGTCTCCCGCGACCCCGCTTTGCGAGCGTCAGTTCAACGCCTTCATCAGGTCTTCATGCGCGGCGTGCCAATCCGAAATCATGTCGGATTTGTCATCGCCTGCCCGATCCATCATGAAAGTGCTGACTTTCGCGACAGCCTGCATGACTTCCTTGTCGCCACTTCGGATCGCCTCATTGATAATGACGCCGTAAAGAAGAATCGGCGGCCAACCTTTTTTATCAACCATTTTTCAGCTCCCAATAACAAAAAGCATCAACGACAGAGAACTCGTTGCGCATCTAAATTTTGAATACTCAAAAAAGACGGAATAAGCACCCTGGATCAAGTATCAGCAAATTACATACTATCATAAACATGTCGATTCACGAAATACGTTTATTATATCAGTAAATACAACCCTCTAAATCAGAGACGGCTGCTGCCTCGCCCCTGGGTGTGTGAGAGAAGAGGTCAAGGCATGGGAAAGGCGCTGGGATGGAACCAGTTTAGGTCGGAAGGTTTCCCACGCGATAGGAAACACACCAACCGGGCTCAGGAGGCACCGGCATCAATTTGCACACGGGGAAGAAGAGAATACGCCTGTCCCAACAAGCGGCAGAAACAATCGACCGCATCAATCAAGGCATTGAGAAAAACAAATGGTGCCCCCTTCCGGACTCGAACCGGAACTCCTTTCGGAACCGCATTTTGAGTGCGGCGCGTCTACCAATTCCGCCAAAGGGGCTTTCACTCTGTTCGTCCAATATTCTGCACGGGCGTGCGGGTCAAGCCCACTTGATGGACACAAAAGCGCCATGCAGCGTGTTTTCCAGGAATCTGACGAGCTGTTAACCGGAACGCTTCATCGCGATGGATCGCACCGTTCCGCTCTGCTAAGAACCAGCACAGGATTCGCAAGCAGAACATGGAAGCTTTGAAGACATGAGCGCACATCAAGCATCGCACTCACCGCGCGGCGCGCTCGCCAAGATTGAAGCCATCTTGACGCCACATCTCGAACCAGCCGAGCCTGGCGGCAAAGCCACCATCACCCTTGGCGCGTTGTCGGACCTGATGGAAGAGCGCGCCTTCGGTCTTCTGCTTCTGGTTCTTGCGCTGCCCTGCTGCCTGCCCTTCGTCTACCTTCTGCCACAACTGGTTGCGCTTCCCATGGTGGTGCTTGCGGTTCAGATGGCAAGTGGACGCCGGGCACCCTGGCTGCCCGAAACTCTGAGGAAACGGCAATTGCCGGTCGCGGGCCTGCTTGATGTGGTCAACCGCGCCAAACGTTATGGAGGGTGGCTGGAGAAACTGGCGCACCCGAGGTTTGCGAGCCTCACCGGCGACCGCGCCACACGCATCATCGGAGCGCTGCTTGTCGTGCCCTGCCTGTCGATCCTGGTGCCATTGCCGCTGACCAACACAGTGCCCGGCATCGGTGTTGCGCTGGCAGCCATTGGGTTGATCGAACGCGATGCCCTGTTTGTTATTCTCGGCGTTCTGGCCGGGTTGATCTGGATCGCCCTTCTGGTGGTCGGCGGCCCGGCACTGATCTATTTCCTCATCAGTCTTGTGCTCAATCGCGGTGCCGCAGCCTGACAACGGGAAACGACTAAGAGGCGCCCCGCCATCATCATGTTTTCGACACCATTGGGGCTGAAATCAAACCAGCCATGAAATATTCCGGAGCCTGCCAATGCTGACCGCCAATGCCCGCACCGAGCGCACGCTCACTGCGCTCCTCCTGACTGGCGCCATGGCATTTGTCGTCGGCTCGGCACTCGCCTTCGAACATATCGGCGGCTACATTCCATGTGCTCTTTGCCTGACCCAGCGCATTCCCTACTACGTTGGAGCCCCACTGATGCTGGTGGCAGCGATTCTCTCGATAGCAGGAGGCCCAGCCTGGCTGGTGCGTGGTCTGTTGGCCATTGGTGGAGCACTGATGCTCTACGGCATGGTGCTCGGAATCTATCATTCCGGTGTCGAATGGCACTGGTGGGAAGGACCCGCAAGCTGTGCCACCTCCGCCGATGCGGTGACCACTGACGCGGGATCTCTTCTCGGTGATCTGAGCAGCAAGAAGCCTCCGTCCTGCGATGCAGCCGCCTTGCGGGTGCTGGGTCTTTCCTTTGCGGGATGGAACGTCATCGCCAGTGTGGCACTTGCCGCCATTGCTCTGCGCGGCGCGGCAATCAAAGGCTGATCTTCAAGCCGGCAAGCTCAGGGCTGCAGCTCAACATCCCAGTAAAGATAGTCCATCCAGCTTTCATGCAGGAAGTTTGGTGGAAACATCCGGCCATTGTTGTGCAGATCCTGCACACTCGGCCTATAGGGCTTTTGCTGCGGAATCATGCCGGCTTCCTTCGGCATCACCCCGCCCTTCTTGAGGTTGCAGGGCGAGCAAGCCGCAACAACATTCTCCCAGGTGGTTTGACCTCCGCAACGGCGCGGGATCACATGATCAAACGTCAGCTCGTTTGGCGAACCGCAATACTGGCATTCAAACCGGTCGCGCAGGAACACGTTGAAGCGGGTGAATGCGGGATGCCGAGACGGCTTTATGTAGGTCTTCAGACAGACAACGCTCGGCAGTCGCATCGAGAAACTCGGCGATGAGACAGCCTGATCATACTCCGCGACGATTTGAACCCGGTCGAGGAACACAGCTTTAACCGCATCCTGCCATGACCAAAGTGACAGCGGATAATAGCTCAACGGGCGGTAGTCGGCGTTGAGGACCAGCGCCGGCAGGGACTGAGGGGATACAAAAATCGTCAAAGGTCTCTCCAAAGCGATTCGGCATCTACGCGATTTATATTAGGCCGGACATGACAGCATTGTGAAGCGGCCCGTACCGGGATTGCACAACAGCATGCCTTAAGCCCCTAGCGGCGTCGCATCTCGACGCATCACGGAGGCGTAATAGGCCCACAAAAGGCGCGCGGCCACGCCACGCCAGGGGCTCCATTGTGCAGCAAGGCGGTAGAGCGTTTTGGGTTGTGGTCGCTCATCAAGCCCCAGCACCTGCACTGCGGCATTTTGCAGCGCAACATCTCCGGCGGGAAAAATATCAGGGTGACCAGCGCAAAACAGCAGATAGACCTCAGCGGTCCACGGCCCGACCCCCTTGATCCCCGTCATCGCCGCGATCGCCTGATCTCCATCAACCGCACAGAGTTCCTCCAGGTCCAGATCACCGGCAAGTATCGCCTCGCTGACACGACACAACGTTTCCGACTTGGCCTTTGACAGGCCTGCCGCACGATGTGCTTCAGGGCTCAGCCTCAAAATGGCCTCAGGACTGATGTCGCCCGCTGCGGCTTCGAGTTTCGTCCACAATGCCCTGGCGCTTGCTTTGGAGACCATCTGCGAAAGGATGATATCGGCAAGGGCTGCAAATCCCGGCGGCTGGCGCCGTAGCGGCACCGGACCGGCCACGCCAATGGCTTTGGCGAGCCTCGGATCAGCTTCGGCAAGGGCTGCAAGACCTGCCTCAACATCCTGGACGCTATCAATCCGGCGCATTCTGTATCCTTCCGGCGGTGACGCGGCCCGTGAAAAATGACATGAAACACCATGCAAGTCGCTGACACCACTGCAAACACGACACTCAAGATCGCCGCCGTTCGCTTCGCGCCCAGCCCGAACGGTTTGCTGCATCTTGGCCATGCGAGATCCGCGCTGTTGAACTGGCACTTCGCCAGGGAGTCCGGAGCCCGGTTTCTGCTGCGCATCGAGGATATCGATATCACCCGGGCGCGACCCGAATTCGAGCGGGCAATCCTGGAGGATCTTGCCTGGCTTGGACTCGACTGGCCTAAACCGTTCAGGCGTCAGTCAGATCATTTCGACGATTACCGGGCAGCGCTGGCGGAGTTGCGCAAGCTTGGTCTCCTCTACCCCGCCTTTATGAGTCGCGCCGAGCTGGCAAATCATGTCCGCGCTCATGAGGAAACCGGTCGAACCTGGCCCCGCGACCCCGATGGCGCCCCTCATTACCCGGATGTCGACCGTGGTCTTTCTGAGGCTGAAAGAACCCGGCGCATGGATGCCGGTGAGCCCCATAGCTGGCGGCTCGATATGCAGTCCGCACTGACAGGCCTTGCTCCGCACGAAACCGGAACCACGCCTTTGATCTGGCAGGAAGAGGGACAGGGACCGGATGGTGAGGTCGGGCAACTCGTCGCCGATCCGGCAGCCTGGGGCGATGTGGTGCTGGCCCGGCGAGATGTGCCTGCGAGCTATCATCTTGCCGTTACGGTCGACGATGCGCTGCAGGCGATTACCACGGTGATTCGCGGTCAGGATCTGTATGCCTCGACATCTGTGCACCGGTTGCTTCAGTCGCTGCTGGGCCTGCCTACACCCGTCTACCGTCATCATTCCCTGGTCCGGGACCGCTCGGGACGAAAGCTCTCGAAAAGCGACGGTGACATCGCTCTGGCTGAACTCAGGGCAAAAGGAATGACCCCGGCGGATGTGATCACCATGGCAGGCCTTGATGAACGGAAGTAGCGCGTCTCAGGTCGGTCGCGTCAGACGCTTGACCACCGCCAGGCAAAACAACAAAGCAAAAGCGATCGCGGCGGCAGAGGGAATCACCAGAATCTGAGGTATCCGCCCGATCGGCAGGTAATCAACCAGCTGGAGCCCACCGGCAAAGCCTGCCAACAGCACAAGCATGTTGCCCATTACGCCGAAGCCCTGGTCCCCGAGCAGCGTGTTCATGGCGTTGCCAACAAAAAACGACGCCGCGGATGACAGCGCAATGAAAATCCAGATTTCGTCAGAGGTCAGACCGGCGAACATGGCCAGGCTCCTTTTGCTTTGTTCACGCACGGCGTTCTGAGCAACAGCCAGCTCACGGCTGCGCATTTGAAACGCCCATCGGCAATCAAGACGGTTTCAGCCGCGCTTCGCCCGGTGTCATGCCGAACTTCAGCGCTGTCGAAAATATATCATGGTAAATTTCGGGCGTGCGCAAAGCCTGGGAACGCGGCTAAGGATTAACCATCATTGTCCGGACATATGATCCATTTCGGCACGCTCACGTGCTTTGAGGATCGCCGCATTGATTTCCGCGCCCAGAATGAAGATTGCCGCGATGATGTAGAGAAACACCAATGCGATCATGATCGAGGCCAGCCCGGCATAGGTCGAGACATAGGTCGCAAATTCCTTGAGGTAGCTTGCAAACATCAAGGCACCGGCCATCCAGGCCACCAGGGTAACGCCAATTCCGGGCAGAACATCGAACAGCCTTCGCCGTCCGTCGGGTAGCCAGAGATGGGACACGACCAACCCGATCACCAGAACACCTGCCGCAATGAGGATACGCCAATTGTCGACTGCAGTGATGAGTGTTTCCATCCAGGGTACAAACTGACGCGCCAGTTTGAGCGCCAGGGGAGCCAGCACCAACAGAAAACTGATCGCCATGATCACCAGCACAGCAACAACCACGAACAAAATGCTCTGGGCGCGTGTCACGTACCAGGCCCTGGTCTCCGTCACCCGGTAGGCGCGGTTGAGCGACACCCTGAGCGCCTCCACACCGTTGGCCGAGAAGAACGCAGCAGCCAGAACCGACAATGTCAGCAACCCGCCGCGCTCAACGGTCAACACATTGACGACCTCGCGTGAGATCGGTGCTGCAATTGAATCGGGCCAGGTATCGAAAATCAGATGCGAAGCGGTTTCTGCGTAAGCGTCGGCGCCCAGGAAGCTCGCAAGCGCAGTCCCGAAGATCATGAACGGAAACAGTGCCATCAACAGAGACAGCGCCACATGGCTGGCCATGGCCCAACCGTCATCATTGTTGAAATGGGTCGCCGCATCCTTGATCACGGATCTTGTACGCTTCACTCTTGGCTCCTTGTTACCCTCATATTCGGGTTTTTCCACCATTGTCAGGTAGAGCTGATTATGGGAATTGAAACACCGCTGGAACAGGGGCACGCCATACAATGGCAGATCAACCACAAAAAAAGACGATAATCGTAACCGGCTGCTCGAGCGGAATTGGTGCCTACTGCACCCGTGCCCTTCATGCCGAGGGTTGGCAAGTGATCGCATCCGCCCGCACCAACGAAGATCTCGCAGCACTGCACGCCGACGGGCTTGAGGCGTTCCATCTCGACTATTCCAATGATGACAGCATCAAGGCGTTCTTTGACAACGCAATGGCGGCCAGCGGAGGCCGCTGCGACGCTCTGTTCAACAATGGCGGCTATGGCCAGGTCGGCGCGATTGAAGATCTCCCAGTGGAAGCCTTGCGGGCACAATTTGAGGCCAATTTCTTCGGCTGGCATCAGCTTACGCAGTTTGTCCTGCCGGTGATGCGGGCTCAGGGTCAGGGCCGGATCGTGCAATGCTCCTCCATTCTTGGTCTTGTCCCAATGCGCTTTCGCGGCGCCTACAATGCCTCCAAACACGCCCTTGAGGGGTTCTCGATCACCCTTGCGATGGAACTTGAAGGCTCCGGTATCCATGTCAGCCTGATCGAGCCCGGCGCGATCGAAACACAATTCAGGGCATACGCCCTGAGCCAGTTTCAACGGACCATCGATATCGAAAACTCGATTCATCGAGATGACTACAAGGCCCAGTTGCGCCGTCTCGATCAATCGCTGGCCTCCCCCAAACAAAGACTTGGGCCGGAAGCGGTACACAAGGTGCTGCGTCATGCCTTGACGGCCAAGCGCCCGCGCTATCATTACTTGGTCACAACAGAGGCAAAATTGGGGACCATTGCAAAAAGACTGCTGCCAGCACGCTGGTTCTATCCATTCCTCGCGAAACAGGACTAGAACCATCGGATCACGCCACTCAATGGACATGCAGCCAAACCACTCTAGGTTCCACCCCATACCCCGTTTCAAGGAAACTGCCTGATGTCTTCCGTTACCTACGTTCTTTCCATCATTGCCATGCTGGCCGTTGCGGCCGTTCTGGTTCGCGGCCTGGTCAATATGGCCCGCGGAGGTTCTGGCAATCTCTCCAACAAGCTGATGCAGGCGCGGGTGATGCTGCAATTCGTCGCGGTGGTGCTGATCGTCGCCACCCTGTGGCTCACCGGCGGCGGACGCTGACACCGTATCGTTTCTCTTTTCCTGCAAGGCTTTTCTGATGGTCAAACTCAACAAGATCTACACCCGCACCGGAGACGACGGCACCACCGGGCTCGTCGCGGGTGAGCGCCGGCCGAAGTATGACCTGCGCATCGAGGCGTATGGAACCATCGACGAGACCAACGCTGTCATCGGCATGGCGAGGCTCCACACAGGCTCTATGAAAGAGCTTGATGCCATGTTGATGCGCATTCAGAATGATTGCTTCGACCTTGGCGCAGATCTCGCCACACCCGACACCGGAGAGACGCCCGAATACGAACCATTGCGCATCGTCGACGCGCAGGTCGACCGGATCGAAGCCGACATCGACACACTCAATGCAGACCTCGAACCGCTTCGCTCCTTCGTGCTGCCCGGTGGCAGCGAGGCCGCAGCTCATCTGCATCTCGCCCGCACCGTGGCACGGCGCGCTGAACGGTTGATCGTCGAACTGGCGGACCAGCAGGGTGAAGTCGTCAATTCCGCAGCGATCCGCTTCATCAACCGCCTGTCTGATTTCCTGTTCGTCGCTGCCCGCTGGGTCAATGACAAGGGGCGTGCGGACGTGCTTTGGGTTCCCGGCAAAAACCGCTAGGCTCCGCTCAAAAGGCCTGATGGCCACCACCGCCACACAGGAACCCGGCGATGTTCATACCGCTTCACGACTCCAACAATCTCAAGCATATCAAGCTGCAATGGGTGACGCTCACACTGATTGGAATCAACGTGCTGATCTGGGCCGTCACCGAAATGGCCGGCCTTCAGAGCGATTTCGTCAACGCCGCGGTCCTCGGTCTCGGCTTCATTCCATCAGTGGTCAACGACATCGCAGAACTCCCGCCTTCACTGGTGCTTGTCCCCGAGGACGCCACCTATGTCACCTACAGTTTCCTGCATGGCGGCCTGCTGCATCTGGGCTCCAACATGCTCTTTCTCTGGGTCTTCGGCGACAATGTCGAAGATGCGATGGGGCATATCCGGTTTCTGATCTTCTATTTCGCCTGCGCTGCTGCCGGCGCCTTTGCCCATGCCTTGTTGCTGCCGGCCTCCGAAAGCCCGCTGATCGGCGCATCGGGTGCCGTGGCGGGCGTTGTGGCAGCCTATCTGATGCTGCATCCCAAGGTCCGTGTCTGGGTTCTGGTGCTCGGACGGATTCCACTGCCTTTGCCGGCGTTCATCCCGCTACTGTTCTGGGTGCTGTTCCAGTTCTTCATGGTCTTAACCGATGTTGGCGGCGAGGTGTCCTGGGCCGCCCATGTCGGTGGCATTATCGCCGGCGCGGTCCTGGTTCTGGTGTTTCGTCGCTCCGGTGTTCCATTGTTCGACAAAAGACTGGAGAGCCCACGTGCCGTGATCCACAAGGACGATGCGCCATCACCCCCGCCATCGCCGCAGAAATCGGCCACCACAGCGCCACCAAAGAAATGGGGCCGCTGAGTCGACCAGGCGAATTGACGCGTACGTAAACGTCAGCTATTTCGAAAAGTGGGATTTCAATCAGTTTCGACAATTGAAATTGGAGAAAAAACGCGTATCCATGTCGCCAATCAGCCAACCGGGCAGCACATGGAAAGGCAAAATCAGTTTCCATGGCCTGCAATCGACCTTCGGGTCGCTCCGGACAGGTCAAACAAATAGAGGCTCTCGGATACGGGACCTAACAACGTGAGGAAGGCAAACCGATGAAAATTCTCGTGCCGGTCAAGCGGGTTGTTGACTACAACGTCAAGATCCGTGTGAAGCCCGATGGCAGCGGCGTCGATCTCGCCAATGTGAAGATGTCGATGAACCCCTTCGATGAAATCGCGATCGAGGAAGCTCTGCGCCTTAAGGAAGCCGGCAAGGCAACCGAAGTGGTGGCTGTGTCGATCGGTGTTGCCAAATCCGAGGAAACCCTGCGCACAGCACTGGCCATGGGCGCCGACCGCGCGATCCTGGTCGAGGTCGACGGCATTGTCGAGCCGCTCTCCGTGGCCAAGATCCTCAAGGGCATCGCCGGCGAAGAGAACCCTGATCTCATGATCCTTGGCAAGCAGGCGATCGATGACGATGCCAACCAGACCGGCCAGATGCTCTCTGCGCTTCTCGGCTGGAGCCAGGCGACCTTCGCTTCCAAGGTTGAGATCGGCGATGGTTCGGCTGACGTTACACGTGAGGTCGATGGCGGCCTGCAGACCATTTCGGTCAAGCTGCCGGCAATTATCACCACCGACCTGCGTCTCAACGAGCCGCGCTACGCGTCGCTGCCCAACATCATGAAGGCCAAAAAGAAGCCGCTCGACAAGAAAACGCCGGGCGATTACGGCGTCGATGTCGCATCCCGCCTCGAAGTCATCAAAACCGAAGAGCCAGGCGGCCGCAAGGCTGGCGTCAAGGTCGGCTCGGTGACTGAACTCGTCGACAAACTCAAAAACGAAGCAGGCGTGCTGTAAGCGCGGGAAAGGAAAACACGTAATGGCTATTCTCATTGTAGCAGAACACGACCACGCTTCGTTGTCCGACCAGACAGCCAAGGCGCTCAGCGCAGCCAAGGAAATTGGCGGCGACATTCACCTTCTCGTCGCCGGCAAGGACGCCAAACCGGCCGCTGATGCGGCAGCCAAACTCGATGGCGTCACCAAGGTGCTTCACGCCGAAGGCGACGAATACGCCAACCGGCTCGCCGAGCCGCTGGCAGACCTCATCGTGTCCATCGCCGGTGACTACGATACCCTGATGGCACCGGCGACAACATCGGGCAAAAACGTCATGCCGCGCGTCGCAGCGCTGCTTGATGTGATGCAGATCTCCGACATCATCGAGGTGGTTTCAGCCGACACCTTCAAGCGGCCGATCTATGCCGGCAACGCTTTGCAGACTGTACGCTCGACCGATGCCAAGCGCGTCATCACGGTGCGGACAGCTTCCTTCTCCGCCGCTGGCGAAGGCGGGTCGTCGAGCATCGAGACGATTGCCTCGGCCGGCGACAAGGGTCTGTCATCCTTCGTCAAGGACGCAATTGCCGAAAGCGACCGCCCGGAGCTGACATCTGCGAAGATCATCATTTCCGGAGGCCGCGCGCTGGGATCTTCCGAAAAGTTCCAGGAAGTCATCTTGCCGGTCGCCGACAAGCTCGGCGCCGCCGTTGGGGCTTCCCGAGCTGCAGTGGATGCGGGTTACGCACCCAATGACTGGCAGGTCGGACAGACCGGCAAGGTCGTGGCCCCCGATCTCTACATCGCCTGCGGCATTTCCGGTGCGATCCAGCATCTTGCCGGCATGAAGGATTCGAAGGTCATCGTCGCAATCAACAAGGATGAGGAAGCCCCGATCTTCCAGGTCGCCGACTATGGTCTTGTTGCCGATCTTTTCGAAGCTCTCCCCGAGCTTGAAAAGGCGCTGTGACAAGGCAGAATCCCTGACTGAGACTATTGGCCGGGCTGGACGTCTCCATCCCGGCCATTTAGTGTCCGCTCACCGGATGTTCTTGAACCAACCGGGCGCCGGTTAATACCTCGAAAGTCAGTCAGGCGGAATCCATGGGCAACCAGATCAAAAGTGTCGGCATTGTTGGCGCGGGCCAGATGGGCGGCGGCATCGCGCATGTCTGCGCGGTGGCAGGCTATGATGTTCACGTTCACGATGTCTCCGCCGAAGGCCTGCAATCCATGCTCGCAACCATCAGCGGAAACCTTGCACGTCAGGTCGCCTCTGGAAAAACCACCGAATCCGACCGGGAAGCCGCACTTGGCCGCATAAGGCTCGAACCGCAGGTCGACGGACTAGCCGCCATGGATCTGGTCATCGAGGCCGCCACCGAGGATGAAACAGTCAAGCGCAAGATCTATCAGCAGATCTGCCCGATCCTCAATCCGGAAGCGATACTCGCCACCAACACCTCTTCGCTGTCGATTACCCGGCTTGCATCGACAACGGACCGGCCCGAGCGCTTCATTGGCATCCATTTCATGAACCCCGTTCCGGTAATGAAACTGGTCGAACTGGTGCGCGGTATCGCCACCGAGGACCAGACCTTCCAGAGTGCCCGCGGTTTCATCGAGACGCTCGACAAGACCATCACCGTGGCCGAGGATTTTCCCGCATTCATCGTCAACCGGATCCTGCTGCCGATGATCAACGAGGCGATCTACACCCTTTACGAGGGCGTCGGCTCGGTCGAAGCGATCGACACAGCGATGAAGCTCGGCGCCAACCACCCTATGGGACCGTTGCAGCTGGCCGATTTCATCGGCCTCGACACCTGCCTGTCGATCATGCAGGTGCTGCATGACGGTCTGTCGGATTCGAAGTACCGGCCCTGTCCACTGCTGGTCAAATATGTCGAGGCCGGTTGGCTTGGACGCAAGTCCGGCCGCGGCTTCTATGACTATCGCGGCGATACACCTGTCCCGACCCGCTAACACGGCATGAAGGCCAACACACTACGCCGCGGGATGAACCTTTGGCCGCCATTCCTGTTCGCCGGCATCAGGATTGGTCACATCAGCGACGACTTCCGCACCATTGATGTCGAGTTGCGCGAACGATTTTACAACAGGAACTATGTCGGGTGCCATTTTGGCGGTTCGCTGTTTGCGATGACCGACCCGTTCTGGATGATGATGGTGATGCGCAATCTCGACCGGAGCTACACGGTCTGGGACAAATCCGCCGAGATCGAGTTCCTCAAACCAGGCCGCGGCACCGTATCAGCCCATTTTCGCCTTACCGGGGAAATGCTCGATGAAATCCGCGCCAACACCAAAGCCGATGGGTCAAAATACCTGCCGCGCTACCATGTCGACATCACCGATGCGGAGGACCAGACGGTGGCACGGGTGTTCAAAACGCTGCATATCCGCCGCAAAGCCGATACCCGAAGCCGGATCGGTGGCTGACGAGGCGCTTCAGGAAACAACACTCCCTGGGAGTTTCGCCTCTGACATAAATCGCCAGACTTCATTTATATAAAATATATTGAATATTTAATATGAATATCCTATATTGTTCCTATGTGACCTCTCGGGCTGATGGCCAACATCTGGGGTCAAACCGGAAAAGGAATTCGAAATGGCGCTTGATCGTGTAATCCTCGCCTTTGCAGGCTTTATGGTGCTGCTCTCCGTGGCTCTGGGTGTCTATGTCTCGCCTTACTGGCATTTACTGACCATATTCGTCGGCCTGAATCTGATCCAGTCGGCGTTCACCGGCTTTTGTCCGGCAGCCATCATCTTCAAGAAATTTGGCGTGAAGCCTGGCAACGCCTTCAACTGACCACCAACACCCGGTCAGCATCAAGAAAGCGGCGCCGTAGCACTTGCGGCGTCGTTCTTGCTGCTTTCAGATCGCTTTCAAGCCGCTCACAAGCGCCTTGGCATCATCGCTGGCCCACTCCGCCGGGCCGTTCATGGCACCCAGCAGGCAGCCATCGCGACCCACCATCAGCGTAACGGGCAGGCCGAAGGCAAGGCCTTCCCTCTTCAGCGTGTTGAACACACCAATTGTAGCGTCTCTGTAGAGCCCGAGATTGGACACGCCGATCTCGTCAAGAAACGCCTTTGGCTTAGTGTCATCTCCGGCATCGATATTGATGGCAAGCACCTTGAAGCCGTCATCCCCGAGTTCGCTTTGCAATTGTGCCAGTGCAGGCATTTCCTCTCGGCAGGGTGCACACCAGGTGGCCCAGAGATTGATCAACAGCGCCTGGCCGTCAAAGTCCTTCAATCCGATTTCAGCACCGTCGGCATCTGTGAACGAAAGCACCGGCAACTGTGCAGGCGCTTGCCGAACAGCCATGGCTGCGACCTCTCCACGAGCCAGAGGCTTGAGGGCTGCGAGTGCCGCCGCATCGGCCTGACAGCCCTGCGAAGGCAGCGCTGCCACACTTTCAGGTGCCGGTGCATTGCCAGAGGAGGCTGATTTCCCGTATATGCCCACAGCCCCGACCGCGGCCCCCATCACAATGGCGATTGCGACCAGGGTGCCGGTGGACAGACGGTATCGCGATTGGCTCATGACAAACTCCAGGACAGGCTCTCATGTCGACAGATAAGGACAAACAGGCGTCAAACCAGATGTGGGGTGGACGTTTTGCCTCCGGACCCGATGCCATCATGGAAGAAATCAACGCCAGCATCGATTTCGACCGCAAGCTCTACGCCCAGGACATTGCCGGATCTCTGGCACATGCGGCCATGCTTGCCAAGACTGGCATAGTTTCCGTCGAAGATTGCGACAAGATTACTCACGGTCTGAACACAATCCTGTCAGAGATCGAACAGGGCGGTTTTGCTTTCTCGCGCCAGCTTGAAGACATTCACATGAACATCGAATCGCGTCTGGCGGAACTGATCGGCCCGGCAGCTGGCCGGCTGCACACCGCCCGCTCACGAAACGATCAGGTCGCACTCGATTTCCGTCTCTGGGTCAAGCAGGAGCTCACCCGCACCGACGCGGCGTTGACCGCGCTGATTGCCGCCTTCCTCGACAAGGCCGAAATCCATGCCGAAACCGTGATGCCGGGCTTCACCCATCTGCAGACCGCCCAGCCGGTGACCTTTGGTCATCATTGCATGGCCTATGTCGAAATGTTCGGTCGCGACCGCTCGCGGGTTCGCGACTGCATTGAACGGCTCAACGAGTGCCCACTGGGCGCCGCGGCACTTGCCGGTACCGGCTACGCCATCGATCGCGACCAGACCGCCAAGGCGCTCGGGTTTCGCGAACCCACACGCAATTCCATCGACACCGTATCGGACCGCGATTTCGCGCTCGAATTTCTCTCACTCGCCTCCATCTGCGCCACCCACATGTCGCGGCTGGCCGAGGAGATCGTCATCTGGTCGACACCGCAATTCGGTTTCGTGCGGCTTTCCGACGCCTTCTCCACCGGCTCGTCGATCATGCCGCAGAAGAAGAACCCCGATGCGGCTGAGCTGGTGCGCGCCAAAACCGGACGCATCAACGGCTCGCTCATCGGCCTGCTTACTGTCATGAAGGGGCTGCCGCTGGCTTATTCCAAGGACATGCAGGAAGACAAGGAGCAGGTCTTCGACGCGGCATCCAGCCTCGAGTTGTCGATCGCAGCTATGACCGGCATGGTGCGCGACATGGAAATCCGCGAAGACAACATGCGCAAGGCAGCCGGTGCCGGTTACTCCACGGCCACCGATCTTGCCGATTGGCTGGTGCGCGAAGTCGGCCTGCCGTTCCGCGAAGCCCACCATGTGACAGGACGCGCGGTTGCGCTGGCCGAAAGCCGCGGCGCCGATCTTGAGGATCTTTCACTTGCGGATCTCCAAGCTATCAATCCTGCGATCACCGACGCGGTGTTTTCGGTGCTGACCGTCGATGCTTCGGTTCGCAGCCGCAAGAGCTTTGGCGGCACTGCACCCGATGGTGTGCGCACCCAGATCGCCCACTGGCGACGGAAGCTCTGATCACAAGGTAACTGCAGGGGTGCATATCCCGCCAAAAACAGCTAAGAAAACCAACGCGCGGAACACCCGCAAGGATCTGGCAAGGAACACACAATGACGAGCGGTGCTCTGATAAAATCATTTTGCGTGGCAGCAGCGCTGGTCGTTGCTCTCTCGGGCTGCGGCCGCAAGGGTGAGCTTGAACGTCCAGGCGTCTCAACCAGCCCCGTGACCGATCCCGCCGAGACCCAAGCTGTGCCGGTCAAGGAACGCAGCTTCATCCTCGACGGATTGCTGGATTAGGATTCTCCACCGTGAACCATTTTGAGTATCGTGAAGGCGTTCTCTACGCCGAAGGCGTCAGCGTGCCCGATATCGCGGCTGAGGTCGGAACCCCCTTTTACTGCTATTCAACGGCAACCCTGACCCGTCACTATCAGGTCTTCGCCGGTGCGTTTTCCGACATTGATTCGATGGTTTGCTACGCCATGAAGGCGAATTCCAATCAAGCGGTGCTCAAGACGCTCGCCAAATTGGGGTCAGGTGTCGATGTGGTCTCCGAGGGCGAGCTGCACCGCGCACTGGCCGCCGGCATCCCTGCGTCCAGGATCATGTTTTCAGGCGTTGGCAAGACTGCACGCGAAATGGACGCCGCACTTGCAGCCGACATCTACTGCTTCAACATCGAATCCGAGCCGGAACTCGAGGTGCTCAACATGCGGGCGCTGGCGATGGGCAAGGTCGCGCCGATTTCCTTCCGGATCAATCCCGATGTCGACGCAAAGACCCATGCCAAAATTTCGACCGGCAAGAAGGAAGACAAGTTTGGTATATCCTGGCAGCGCGCGCGCGACGTCTATCGTCATGCGGCCAGCCTGCCGGGTGTCAAAGTCACCGGCATCGATATGCATATCGGCAGCCAGATCACCGAACTCCAGCCCTTCGATGATGCGCTCAAGCTGATGATTGAACTCATTGGCGTGCTGCGCAGCGATGGTCACATGATTGATCATTTCGACATCGGCGGCGGGCTTGGCGTGCCTTACCGGGATGACAACACCCCGCCGCCCGATCCCGATGCCTATGGCAAGATGGTCAAGGCCCGGTTGGGCGACCTGGGTTGCAAGGTGATCCTTGAGCCCGGCCGCCTGATCGTTGCCAATGCAGGCGTCCTGGTCACCGAGGTGGTCTACGTCAAGGACGGTGGAGACAAAACATTCGTCATTGTTGATGCAGCGATGAACGATCTGATTCGGCCCACACTATATGAGGCCTGGCATGAGGTTCGCGCGGTGCGATTGTCAGCTGCCAGCGCACCGAGAATCCGAGCCGACATCGTCGGCCCGGTCTGTGAGAGCGGTGATTACCTGGCCAAGGATCGGGAAATGGCTGCGGTCAAGGCGGGCGAACTGCTGGCCGTTGGCTCAGCAGGCGCCTATGGCGCTGTCCAGGCCAGCACTTACAACACCCGCCCGCTGATCCCTGAGGTTCTGGTCAAGGACGATGCATTCCATGTGGTTCGCAAGCGACCCAGCTATGATGAACTGGTCGCTCTGGACGACATTCCGGCCTGGCTCGACTGAGTAAAACAGCTAAATCCTGTTCATTGTTTCCCTCAAGGCGGCAATCCCCTTTCACTTTTTTGTTTAGGGCCTCGCCTTGGCCGCAAAGAC
Source organism: Hoeflea sp. (assembly GCA_043585085.1). Classification (GTDB taxonomy): domain Bacteria; phylum Pseudomonadota; class Alphaproteobacteria; order Rhizobiales; family Rhizobiaceae; genus Hoeflea. Next base: position 2,132,110 of record CP121320.1, on the reverse strand, counting down.
TGTTATCTTTCTTACTGCAGCTGAAGAAAGGTGACGATGGCAAGCGATCCCGACAGCAGGCATTTGAGCGACGCAACCCGGCGATCGGTCAATTTTGCGCGAATGCGGATGCGGTTCAACATCGCACTCGGGCGCGCCATCACTCTGGCGGCGCCTGCCCTCGGCGTTACAGCGCTGTTTCTGAGTCTGTCTTGGTTTGGCGTGTTTCGCATGGTACCCGACTGGGCGCGGCTTGCGCTGCTGGCCCTGTTTGCAATCGGCTTTGTCGCTTCCCTGTGGCCGCTCGCCCGCCTTCGGGCGCCCACCCGCGCCGAAGTCGACGCACGACTTGAAGCCGAAAACCGGATTTCCAATCAGGCAATTTCCATACAGGACGATCAGATCGAAGACGCGGACCCCGTCGCCCACGCGCTGTGGCTCGAACACCGACGCCGCATGGCCGCAAAAATCGGCGCCCTCGAAACCGGCATTCCTCGCTCCAGCCTGCCGCAACGAGACCCATGGGGACTTCGGGTCGCCGTCGGTCTTTTGTTGTTTGTGGCGTTCTTCTACTCCTATTCGGGACAGGCGGGACGCCCCGGTGATGCCTTTGTCAGCCATGTCCGCACCGAACTGCCGGATGTGCGGATCGATGCATGGGTGACACCTCCGAGCTATGTCAGCCAGGCACCGGTGTTCCTGACTGGTGTCACGCGCCCTGACAGCGAGGCAGTGTCGGCAATCATAGGCAGCGAAGTGACCGTTCGTTTGGGCGGCGCGGATGAGACCGCCACGGTCGCGTGGGTCCCGCCCGGCGGCGAGCCCGAGCCACTGAAGTCATCTGAGCCGGCTGCCGGTCCCGCAACCTCGATCGGTGCGGCCGTATGGACCTTCAAGCCGGATACCGATGGCGTGCTGAGGATTCAGGCCGGACGCTCTGACCTTGCCTTTGCGCTTCATATTATTCCCGATGCGCCACCAGTTGCAGCCTTTGTCGAAACCCCGCGCCGCGCCGCAAATGGCGCACTTGAACTCGACTACACACTGTCTGACGACCACGGCCTGGCCAGCGCACAAGCCGAAATCATCCCTGCCGCACCACCTTTGCAAAACGCGCGGCCACTCTACGAGCCTCCCAAATACAGGCTCTCCCTGCCGCGCCGGTCCGCTGAGGACAATCGCGCCGTCTCGAGCCACGACCTGACCGAACATCCGCTCGCCGGCCAGAAGGTGCTGATCACTCTGATTGCGACAGATGGCGCTGGTCAGGAAGGCCGCAGCGAAACCCTTGAGACCATTCTGCCCGGCCGCCGCTTCTCCAATCCGCTTGCCGCGGCAGTGGTCGAGCAGCGCGGCGTGTTGGCACTTGATGCGCAAAACCTGCCGCGGGTGTTCGATCTGCATGACGCACTCACAATTGCGCCGGAAGAAACGATCCCCGACCTGTCTCACTATCTCCTTTTGCAGTCAGTTCGCGGTCGGCTTGAAAACGCCAGATCCGACGAGGATCTGCGTGCGGCGATCGACTACATGTGGGGCGTTGCCCTGCAACTCGAGGACGGCAATCTGTCGCTTGCCGAACGGCGTCTGCGGGATGCCCAGAATGCGCTTGCCGAAGCATTGGAGAATGGCGCAACCGACGAGGAAATCGCCCAATTGATGGATGAGTTGCGCGAAGCGATGCAGGAATTCCTGCAGGAACTGGCGCGGCAAAATCAAAACAATCCGGCAGGCGAGATGCAGCAGGCGATGCCCGAGAACATGCTGCGCCAACGCGACCTCGACAACATGCTCGACCAGATCGAAAATCTGGCGCGCTCCGGCGCGCGCGACCAGGCGCAGCAGATGCTGCAGGAATTGCAGCGCATGATGAACAATCTCCAGGCTGGCCGGCAACAGCGCCAACAGCAGCAGGGCGGTCCGATGCGTCAGCAGATGGACAAGCTCGGCGAGTTGATGCGTCAGCAGCAACAGCTGATGGATGAAACCATGCGCGCCCAGCGCGAGCAGCAGAGCCAGTCCGGAGAAGGCCGCGACCGTCAGGAGCAGGGTCAGAACCAGCCCGGCCAGGGACAGGATCAGGGTCAGCAGGGTCAGGGCAGTCAGTCACTCGAGGAGATGCTTGGCGCGCTCGGCCGCAGCCAGCAAGAACTGCAGGACGCCCTGGGGCAATTGCAACGTGATCTCGAAGGCATGGGCATCAATCCCTCAGAAGGCTTTGGCGAAGCCGGTGAAGCCATGGGCGATGCGGCAGGCAACCTGCAACAGGGACAGACCGGCCAGGCGCTTGGTGACCAGGGTCGTGCCCTCCAGGCCCTGCGGCAGGGTGCCGAGGACATGATGAACCAGATGATGCAGGCCATGGGCAATGAGCAGGGTGAAGCCGAGGGCGAAGGTCCGGACCAGAACGGCAACCGCTCAGCGGATGACCGCGATCCATTGGGCCGTCCACGCGCCACCACCGGTCCTAACTTCGGCAGCCGTGTTGAAGTTCCCGATGAGATAGACATTCAGCGCGCGCGCGAAATTCTCGACGCTATCCGCAAACGGCTTGGCGACCAGCTCTCACCGGAGCTCGAGAAACGCTACCTGGAGCGCTTGCTGGATCTGCAGTGAGAAACTGTCAGGCCGCCTGAGCGGAAAGAGCTTCGGCAACCGCCTGCCGGATCTGCGGCAGAGAGAAGGGCTTTGACACCACGTCAACAACGATCCGCATCAGAGGTTCGGCCCGCTCGCGCTGTTCGGCATACCCGGTCATCAGCAGGATAGGCATATCAGGGGCGAGCGCTGCTGATTGCGTTGCAAGCTCGATACCGTCCATGATCGGCATCCTGATATCAGAAAGCAGCAGATCGTATGTCTCTGACTGAAGCTGTTCAAGCGCGTCCGCACCATCACCGGCGTGGGCAATTTCATGCCCGTCCATTTCAAGTGCCCGGGCGACAAACCGCCGCAAACTGTCTTCATCTTCCGCAATCAGGATTTTTGCCATTGTTAGCTTCCCTTATCTCTGGACGGAAAACTAGGCCCGAATGATTGCCGCAAAATGAACAGGCCGACCGAGCATCTCGGGAATCTCATGGTGACAGTTCAAACACCGTAAATCAAGCGTCGCCCTTGACCACACCGACAAACGGCAGTTCGCGGAATGCATAGGCAACGTCCATACCATAGCCTACAACGAAGTAATCAGGGCATACGAAGCCAACATATTCGGCATCAAGATTGCCTTCACGGCGAGAGCGCTTGTCAAGCAGCACGGCGATGTCGACATGGTTTGCGCCACGCTCATACATCAGGTCACGGGCAAATCGCAGCGTCCGGCCTGATTCGAGAATGTCATCAATCAGCAACACGTCGCGGCCGCGCACATCGCTGTCGATATCCTTGATGATCTTCACGCCTTGGCTTGTCGTTCCCTTGCCGTAGCTCGAAAGCGTTATGAACTCGACCTCGGGCTCAAGCCCCGCAGCATGGAGCGCACGAATGAGATCAGCTGCAAAGATGAACGACCCCTTCAGGATTGATATCACCAGAAGGTCCTTCTTGAGGCTCGCAGCAATTTGAGCCGCCATAGACTGATTGCGCTCCGCGATCGCCTCCGGAGAGAACAGGGGCTCAATGATTTTTCCGCGCACAACCGGCATCCGGATCTCCTGAGGGTTCGGTCAGAAATGCCGCCCACTCCTAGCCGATCAGACAGGCTGTGCAAACTGATTTCGGCTCGATTCTTCTGGCTTAACGTCCTTCAGGCCGAATCATCAGGATCGAACCCGCCCGCTCAATCCGCGCTGGCCGCGGTTTTGCATGAATGATCGAGCCCGAATCGGTCGGGCCGGCTTCCGCCAGAACAGAAGATGTGACCACCGGATCAGGCACAAGAACATCAGCGGTCTCAACATCCGCAACGGATGTTGGTGGAGGTGCCGCGGTCAATGCCTGCAGGTCGGATGATGCGGTCAATACCAGCGCATGACCACCGGCCATCCAGAATACGGCCAGAACGATGGCTCCGACCATCATCGCAAAGGCGGTCGCTGCAGATGGTTGGCTCGAAGACATCGCAGACTTGCCACCCGCGAACACCCCGAGCCGTTCACCCGGTTCAACCCGCGGAACAGAGGTCGGCTGGGATGTAGCAAAATCCCGCGGAAACGGACCAACAAACGGATCAGCATTGGGAAAATCGGTCAGCCGGGATTGAAAAACCGGGCGCGGCTGGGGGCCCTTTCGGGTACCTGCCCGCTGCATCCGTCCACGGGCGACCGTTTCAAAGCTCGCATCTTCGATGTCACGCATTCGTGGCTGGCGCGAGCGCATCCATCGTTCCGGCATCAACAGATCCGAGGCTTTGGGATCAATCGCATGTGCTGCACGGTCTGAAACGCTCATTTCCGTCCCCTTTTAACGCCTCCGCCGTGCGCAGGCATTGAAACATGTGTTACCGATGCGTAAACCGAAATGGTTAACGCTTCGCGAACGAGCCGTTTCCAGCTGCGGTTTTCAAGGCATTTTTAACCCTGCATTAACCATGACAGGTGAGTTTGCGGATTGGCCTGAAAGACAGGGAACAACCTTTGATCCATTTCGAAAATGTCGGGTTGCGCTACGGCATGGGCCCAGAGGTCTTGCGCGATCTCAGCTTTGACATCCCGAAGAAGTCGTTTCAGTTCCTGACCGGGCCATCGGGAGCGGGCAAGACCACCTTGATGCGCCTGCTGTTCATGTCGCTGAAACCGACCCGCGGACTGATTCGCATGTTTGACCGGGATATTTCCATCATTCCCGGCGATGAGTTGCCACTTTTGCGGCGCAGGATCGGGATCGTCTTTCAGGATTTCCGGCTGCTTGATCACATGACCACCTATGAGAATGTAGCGCTGCCTCTGCGTGTGCGCGGCAAGGATGAAGTGAGTTACCGCTCCGATGTCATCGAGCTGCTCAAATGGGTCGGCCTTGGCGAGCGCATAAATGTGCTTCCACCGGTGCTCTCCGGCGGTGAAAAGCAGCGTGTCGCCATCGCCCGCGCGCTTATTGACCAGCCGGAAGTCCTGCTCGCGGACGAACCAACCGGCAATGTGGATCCGCCGATGGCGCAGCGCCTGCTCAACCTTTTCATCGAGCTCAACCGGCTCGGCACCGCAATTGTCATCGCCACCCATGACCTGAGCCTGATGGACAGGGTGGATGCACGCCGGATGATCCTTTCCGAGGGACACCTGGACATCTATGACTGAGCCCTCCTCCAACAAGACCGCACAGAAAACACGGGCACGCGCTGACATGCTGCGCCCAATGGCGCCGATCGTGCCGCCGCTCAACGTGTCCGGCCGCGCGCTGATGGTCGTCATCGCAATCATGTCGTTCCTCTGCGCCATCACCCTTGGTGCCGTGACGATGGTGCAGGAGAAGGCCGAAGCCTGGCAGGGCGACGTCTCGCGTGAAATCACCATCCAGATCAAGCCAACCGACGGAATGGACATCGAGGCGACGCTGCTTGATGTACGTGATCTCACCTTGTCATTTCCCGGCGCGCTGACCGCTCAGATCGTTGATCGCAGTTCAACGGCACGGCTTCTCGAACCCTGGCTTGGAGAAGGCTTCGACATGGACGAGTTGCCGGTCCCGCGCTTGGTGATCGTGACCATAGATGAGGCCGCCCCACCGGATTTCGCAGCTCTGCGTCAGGCGTTGGCCGAATCGGTCCCGTCGGCAAGCCTTGATGATCACCGCGCCTGGGCCGATCGTTTGATTTCGATGGCACGAATCACTGTTTTTGTGGGTGTCGGCGTTCTGTCACTGATGTTTGCGACCACCATGTTGACGGTCATCTTCGCCACACGGGGTGCAATGGCCGGCAACCGCCACATTGTAGAGGTCCTGCACTTCGTTGGCGCTGAAACCAGCTTCATTGCAGCCGAGTTCCAGAAGCGCTTCCTGATGATCGGATTGAAGGGGGCGGCGGCGGGGGGCGGCGTCGCCACACTGGCGTTTCTGCTGCTCAGCGCCTGGCAATCCAACAGCCTTGCCACCGCTGTCAACGATCAGGTCACCGCATTGTTCGGCCGCTTTGCCTTGAGCAGCGCCGGCTATTTCGGCATAATTGGAATGGTGGTTCTCATAGCCGGCATGACCGCATTCACCACCCGGCTGACAGTGGTACGCACGATTCGCGAGATCGATCGCCAGCGCGCAGACCCCTCTCTGGCAGAAATAGGCTGAATAGCCTGGAAACCGCCGCAAATCTGGCTGGTCCTTGCCCAATTCTGGGAGTATGCCTTATTCATGACTGTACACTCCGCCCAGTCTGATCCGGGATCAACACAGGCCGCACGAACGGGTGGTTTCCACCGTTTGCGGCGGCTGGGGCATCATGCTCTGCGCATTCTTACAATTGGCGCCATCCTCGGCGTGACCTTCGTCGTCATCGGTTTTTTCCGGTTCACCGATGAGATCGCCGAACTCAAGGCTCCAGGCATCAGCGCCGATGTCGATGCGATCGTTGTTCTGACCGGCGGCTATCAGCGCATCGAACAGGCCCTGGCATTGCTCGAAGACGGCATCGGCGACCGGCTGCTGATCTCGGGCGTCAACCCGTCCACATCCAGCGCGGCTCTGCGGCGTGCAACCGGAACTCAATCGGCGACATTCGATTGCTGTGTGGACATCGGCTACCAGGCACTCGACACCATCGGAAACGCCAATGAAACGGCGGACTGGATCCGTCAGAACAACTATGTGCGCGTTCTCGTTGTCACCAACAATTACCACATGCCGCGCAGTCTGATGGAGTTGTCCCAGGCGAGCCCCGATGTCAGTTTTGTGGCCTATCCCGTGACCCATGCAGACCTTAAAACCGAAGCCTGGTTGACCGATCCCGTGGCGCTGCGCACGCTGTTTACCGAGTACGCCAAATATTCTCTGGCCCGGCTGCGCAACTGGAGCGGAGCAACAACCGCCACCGGACTGCGTGCCGACGCAGGCGAAAAGCAGCCTGTCGCAGCCACGCTCAATTGATTCTCTGGCCTTTTTGCTGTTTTCGACCGGCCAGCGATGGTGTAACCGGGGGTCTGTGGTGGGTCGCAATTGGCGCCAAGGCCACTTGTTCAACCGGGCCATGCCATGATTGCTTTCCGCTCCATTCTCTTCAATGCCGCGTTCTACATCAATCTGATCGTGCGCATGATCATCTTCACGCCCTACTATTTCCTTGCAGAGCGCAAAAAGGCCTGGCGCATTCCGAAGAACTGGGTGCGATCCAATCACTGGCTGCAGAAGGTCATTGTCGGCACGACTTTCGAGATAGAAGGCCTCGAGAACATTCCCGAAGGCGGTTACATCTTTGCGCCCAAGCACCAGTCTTTCTGGGATGCCTACGGGCTTCTGCCTTGGCTTGACGATCCGGTCTACATCCTCAAGCGCGAACTGGGCTGGATCCCGCTTTTCGGCCAGTACATCTTCAAGATGAAAATGATTCCGGTGGACCGGGGCGCAAAGGGCAAGGTCATGGCCAAGGTGCTGGAACGCACCAAGCAGGAAATGCTGAATGGCCGCCAGCTGATCATTTATCCCGAAGGAACCCGCCGTCCACCTGGGGCGCCGCCCTCCTACAAGTTTGGCATTGCCCGTCTTTACCGCGATCTTGATGTGCCGGTGGTGCCGGTTGTGATGCATCCCGGCCTGTTCTGGCCGCGGCGCAAGTTTCTGCGCTTTCCCGGCCATTTCAAGGTCCGGGTGCTCAAACCCATCCCTCCCGGCATGGATCCCGACACCTTCATGGAGAAGCTGATCGATGTGATGGAGACCGAGAGCGATGAGCTCCTGATCGAGACGGTCGCCGGAAATCCACACCTGCCGCTGCGCGAGGATGCGCGACGCAGGCTCGAGGAGCTGGGGGCCCTATCGTCAGGCGCGAAGGCGGGATGACAACGGTTTGCCGGCATCAGTTTCAAGATGGCCGACAATGGTCTCAAGATGATGGTCGCGAATCCCGAGTGTCCTGAGGTGCTCGACGGTGTTGAGAACATAATCCTCATTCGGACCCGACTGACCCCGGGCGCCACGCACCGCCAGATGGGCGTCATCGGCAGAAAGCCCACCTGCATACTGTTGATGACCGCGATCGACGACATAGGTCAAAGCCGCGACATGATCGCCTGAATCAAGGCGAATCCGGCGCGTCGTCTCGAGATAGACATGGGTAACAAGTTCACGAGCCCTCAGATAATCAACAACCGCATCGCGCGCATCCGCCCGGACCCGAAATGCCACGCCCTGGCAGGAGCCTCCGCGATCAAGCCCGAGCACCAGCCCCGGACGCTCAGGCGTGCCTCGGTGGACGAATGAACGCACGCACAGTGCACGGTGATAGCCGAACAACCGAGCCGGCCTCGTTTCCTCGTGGTCAAACCCCGGCCGCCACATCAGCGATCCGTAGCCAAACACCCAAAAATCGTCCATATCCACGCCCATGTTGCACTGCTGGTTTCTCCGAAACGAAACCATCTGCAATGCCAATTGCAATCGTCTTGTCGCGGCGCGCCGCCGCCTCGGAACATTCATCGGCTTAAAATGCCGGCAGATCCTGTCCTTATGGCAGGACCACCAGGGAGAACGCAATGCCGTCCAATGCCCCATCTTCGGGCTCCACCGCCGGACGCTTTGTCTGGCTGGCCCTAGGAATTGTTCTCTTCGGTGTTTTCTGGACCATAGGCTGGCATCTGATTGCCGGCCGGATCGAGGCGCATCTGCCTGCATCGCTGCAGCAAATGGCAGGGCAACAAGCCCAGGCAGAGTGTTCCAATGCCAAAGTCAGAGGCTATCCGTTCCGCTTCGGACTGTTCTGTGACGGGATAGGCTACCGCAATTCCCAGCTCGGACTGAGTGCCGGCAGCGGCGCCCTGCGCTCAGCGGCTCAATTCTACCGTCCCAATCACATTGTCTCCGAAGTTGACGGCCCCGTTGTATTCTCGGGCCTCGCTGGCGAAGGTCGTATCGACTGGCAGACCCTGCAGACAAGCGTTTTCGCGACTTCGGGAGGACTTGACCGCGGATCCCTTGATACCCGCAACATCAGCATTGACATCGACAGTGCGGAGTTGTCGGGCAAGCTGGGCCTGCGGGCCCAGCGGTTGACGGCACATGTGCGCAAGAATGGACGGGACTTCGATATAGCGACCTATGCCGAGCAGGTCCAAAGCGACCTGCTAAGCCAGATAGGCGCGGAGAAGCTCACCCTCGAGGCGACCCTGCCAAATCAAGCAGCCCTGCTCGATGCGCCTTTCCGTGCGCCGCAGGGCGCTTACCAGATGCAGGTGCACCGGATGATGATCGAACTTGAAGAGGGTGCCTCGCTGGAAATCGCCGGCACCGCTCAGATTGGCGAAGACGGCCTGATATCAGGCGACCTCAATCTCACAATAAGCAACCAGCACCGTTTCGCTGAACTTGCAGCGCGCATCGACCCGGACTCGGGCAATCTGATCGGCAATGTCGCTCCGATGCTTGGAGCCCTCGACACCGTGCCCGGAGACGATGCCATCACCGTACCGCTGACCATCCGCAACGGTGCAGTCTCGATGGGCTTCATCCCGCTCGGTCGTTTGCCTGCGATGTAAGGCGGACAAGGCAGCACAGTTTCCCGTCTTCCGGGGAAAAGAGCACCGGAACGCCTGAGCTTGAAAGCCACCTCCAGGGTCCTGACAGGACTACTCGGCGGCCTCGCCCGTGTTGCTTTTGGGTCCGTTGCGGCCGAAATTGGGCGCAGCGGTATCCTGACCTGCCTCGATGATCGAGCGCCGGATGCCACGCGTTCGGGTAAACATCTCGAACAGCTTGTCACCATCACCCCAGCGAATTGCCCGTTGCAGCGATGACAGATCCTCCGAGAAACGCGCCAGCATTTCCAGAAGCGCATCCTTGTTGTGCAGGCACACATCCCGCCACATCACCGGATCGGACGCCGCCAGACGGGTGAAATCGCGAAAACCCGAAGCCGAATACTTGATCACTTCGGATTTGGTCACTGTTTCCAGATCGTCGGCCGTTCCCACAATATTGTAGGCGATGATATGCGGCAGATGCGACACGATCGCCAGCACCCGATCATGGTGATCGGGATCCATCTCCTCCACCGTCGATCCGCAAGCTTCCCAGAAGCCACGAAGCTTGGCGATCGCATCCGTGTCCGCATCCGGCAGTGGCGTCAGGATGCACCAGCGGTTCTCAAACAGCTCGGGAAATCCGGCCTCAGGGCCGCTTTGCTCGGTACCGGCAATCGGGTGCCCGGCGATGAAATGCGCATGCGCCGGGATGTGCGGGGCCATCTGGCTGACCACAGAAGCCTTGGTGGAGCCAACATCGGTGACGATCGCACCCGGCTTGAGATGCGAGCCGATTTCCATCGCGACGGCCTCGGATGCACCGACCGGAACAGACACGATCACCAGATCAGCATCACGGACCGCTTCGGCATTCGACGTATGGTAGCTGTCTCCCAGATTAAGCTCACACGCAGTGTCGAGCGTCACCGAACTCCGCGTTGCAATTGCGACATGACTGGCCAGCCCCTTGGCCGCTATAACGCGCGCCAGGGACGAGCCGATGAGGCCGATGCCGATCAGGGCAATGGTATCAAACATGGGCTTGGTCATAACTATCGGGCCATAAATGTCGTAAGCGCTTCAATGACGCCGATATTGGCCTCTTCGCTGCCGATCGTCATTCTCAGCGCGTCCGGCAAGCCGTAGCCAGCAACCCTCCGCAAAACAAAGCCGCGGGAGCCCAGGTACTCGTCTGCTTCAGCGGCCGTTTTGCCGGGCGTCTTGGGAAAATGCACCAGCACGAAGTTGCCCACTGACGGGGTCACCTTGAGCCCCAGGCCTTCCAGCGCCTCAGAGACCTTGCCAAGCCAAAGATCATTGTGCGCTACGGCAAGATCAATATGAGCCCGGTCGCCGATTGCAACCGCACCAGCGATGATCGCAAGCGAGTTCACGTTGAATGGTCCACGCACCCGGTTGCAGGCATCGATGATTGCCTCATGCGCATACATCCAGCCGATCCTGAGACCTGCAAGTCCATGGATCTTTGAGAAAGTACGCGTCATCACAACGTTCGGGTGGTTCGAGACAAGCTCGATGCCCGCCTCATAATCGTTGCGGCGAACATACTCGGCATAGGCCGCATCCAGCACCAGAACCACATCAGACGGCAATCCGGCATGCAGCCGCCGGACTTCGCTGACCGGAATATAGGTGCCGGTCGGATTGTTGGGATTGGCCAGGAAGACGATTCTGGTCTTCTCCGTCACAGCAGCAAGGATCTGGTCCACATCCGCAACCAGACCATCCGTATCGGGCACCGAAACCGGCGTTGCTCCGGCGGCCAGAATCTGGATCTTGTAGACCAGGAACCCATGTTCGGTGAACACACCCTCGTCGCCGGGTGCGAGATAGGTCTGACACAACAGCGAGAGCAACTCGTCAGATCCGTTGCCACACAGAATGTTGTCGGTATTGAGGCCATGCGCACGTGCAATCGCGTCGCGCAATACATGCGCCGACCCGTCAGGATAGATCGCCAGATCGGCGCTTTTCTCTGCGATCGCCTCGGCCACCTTCGGGCTCGGTCCGAGCGGCGTTTCATTGGATGACAGCTTGTATACCTTTGCAGTGCCATGCACAGTCTCGCGGCCAGGCACATAGGCGGCGATGTCCAGAACCCCGGGTTTTGGACGTGGCATATCGGTACTGCTCATCGAAACGATTCCTTGCTTGCGGACAGTCCCCATCAGGACATCAGGCGGAAATAGCCTCTTGCAACGGTCTTGTCGAGAGAGTGCGGCAGTACGCCAGAGGCGCGCGAGGTCTGTGGCGACAGCACCGGAACGAACACCCGCCGCGAGGCACGCTGGGCAACCGGCAGGCCCTGATAGAGCCGCTTTTGCGCCTCGACCACGATCACCCCGGAAAACACCGGCCACATGCGCCTTCCAATCCGCTCGAAAACACCACGCATGCGCATCACCACCGCCCGCTTGGACGGAGGAAAGAACAGTGCTTCAGCGAAAGCACCCGGCGTGAAATTGCTCTCGCGCAAAAGCCGGACCAGCTGCCCACGGGAATAAGGCCGCCCCGCACCAAAGGGCGTATGCTCGAACCGGGCCCACACACCGCGCCGGTTGGGGGCAACAATCACCAGCCGTCCACCCGGCGCAAGCACCCGCCACAGTTCTTTCAGCGTTTCGCGCGGATTCTCGGCAAATTCGAGTGAATGCACCATAAGCACACGGTCAAGCGATGCATCGGGAAGAGGCAACTCCTCATCAAACACAAGGGCTGTGGAGGACGGACCACCAGTCGGCCAGTTCACAGCCCCCTGGCCTGCCGGCATAAAGGCAAATGTCCGCTCGGCATCGGGTCGGAAGCGGTCGAGATAAGGGGCCGCATAGCCAAGCCCCATCAATCGCTCGCCGGGCAGGTTCGCCCATATCGAGGACAACGCCATCGCCACAGACTGCTCCGCAAGCAGGCCGAGCCGCGAGTGATAGAACTGCCTGAGATCGACAATATCGGCATGCATGAGACAGGTCTCCGGACCACGTGGGGCGTCTTGTCCACGCCACTACACCTGCAACATGTCGAAATTGCCAGCAAAATCAAATTCAGACTGAAATCGCCCCCGCTGACCGAGGTGACGTGACCTGATACTCAGTCTATGCTTCCTGCATTGATTCAGAACCGGGAGGTGAACGCGCGTGACACGCTTGACCATTGACCAATTTATCTGCCGACAGGACAATTTCAGCGTCATTCTGCATGACCCCGCAAGCGGACAAACCGCCAGCATCGACGCGCCCGCAGGTGACCGTATCGCTTCACGCCTCTCCCAAGGTTCCGCAAATCTCACACATCTGCTGATCACCCACCATCATCCGGATCACGTCGAGGGAATTCCCGCCCTCACTGCGGCCTTTGATCCGAAGGTGATCGGACCAGCCGCGGAGGCGGGAAAAATTGCGGGCCTGACCGAGAGCCTCAATGATGGCGATACGTTCGAGTTTGCAGGTCGCACGGTCGAGGTGATTTCAACACCGGGCCATACCTCTGGCCATATCTGCTTCCACATCCCTGACGAACAGCTTCTGTTTGCCGGAGACACCCTGTTCGCGCTTGGCTGTGGCCGCTTGTTCGAGGGGTCACCGGAAGACATGTTCAACTCGCTCAACCGCCTTGCAGCACTGCCGGACGAGACAAGCGTCTATTGCGGCCATGAATACACACGGTCCAACGCCGCTTTTGCCATGGCCGTCGATCCGGACAATGCAGAATTGGAAGCGCGCAGAGCCGAAATTGAAAACCTGCTCGCAAAAGGCCTTGCCACATTGCCAACCACAATCGGCATTGAGAAGCGGACCAATCCGTTCTTGCGCGCCAGCGACCCCGGGATCCGCAAAGCACTTGGCATGGAGAATGCCACCGACCTCGCGGTCTTCACTGAACTGCGCGCACGCAAGGACCGGTTCTGACCATGACCGAAACACTTTCCGCCCGCGAGATCATTGCATTGCTCGAGATGTGGGAACATCCCGAAGGTGGCTGGTATCGCGAAACGTTTCGCGACGCAGACGGCGGCGCGCGCGGGCATTCGACCGCCATCTACTATTTGCTTGAGGGCGGCGATTGCTCGCACTGGCATCGCGTCACCGATGCGGTCGAAATCTGGCACTGGCACGGGGGCGGACCTTTGGCCCTGACCCTGTCCGAGGATGGTTGCAATGCCCAGTCCTACCGATTGGGCATGAACCTGGCTGCCGGTGAACGTCCGCAACTCGTCGTTCCGGCGAATTGCTGGCAGACCGCAGCCTCATTGGGTTCATGGACGCTGGTCGGCTGCACCGTGGCACCCGGTTTTGAATTCTCGAGCTTCGAGATGGCACCGCCCGACTGGCGGCCCTCGCCCTATGACGGCGCCCCAATCAAGCCAGAAGGCCAAGGGTAATCAACACCTGCCCCGCGTAGTAGAGCACCCAGACCGCAGGTGCAGTCAGCCGTCGTGCCGGGCTTGTCTCAGCCATCAGGAATTTTTCTGCGCCCAGAATTGTGTCGGACGCCATGAACAGAATTGCTCCCACAAGTGCCAACCCGCCATGGATGACGCCACCTGCCACCATGGCGGCAACGGCAATCACATAGACAGCCACCGGCAGTGCAAGCGGACCGGCTTGGCGCACCAGCACGAACCCGATGGCAAGCGCAAAAACGACAACAGCCAATAGCCCTGGAAGCACCGACGCCGTAACTCCCGGTCCCACCGACACCAGCAACACGGCATAGAGAATGTGGGCCACCAGAAAGCTTCCCAATCCCCCCAGAAAGGCCGCATCACCCTCATGCGCCAGAAACGCATCTCCAAGGGCGGACAGGGCAAGCGCTCCAATCAGCAACCACGGTCCGCCCACTTGGAAGGCAAGGACGGACAACGCCGCCACGGCGAGCGTCTTGGCGCTGGTGCGCAACAGAGAAGTGGGGCGCTGCAGCAGCAAAAGATAAACCGCAAAACCTGTAAGCGACACCAGCGCCAAAGCGAGGACCAGTGTGCCGGGAGCAGCGGTCATTCCGTTCATTTGGTTTTCTTCCCGCGCAGCATGTCATAGGCAGCAAGAAGTGCGCCTCCGGTAATCAACAAACACGCCAAGGCAATCGCAACGCTCGCTTCGCCATATCCGAAAACAATGAGGATCAGCGTGGACAAAAGCGGTGCTGCGTAGCTCGAAACCCCAAGAACCTGGATATCGCCATTCTTCACGCCGTGGTCCCAGGCATAGAATGACAACCCGACAGGCCCCAGACCCAGCCCGATAACCGCAAGCCACTGGCTGACATTGCCAGGCCACACGGTGGTTTCGAGCGCCAGATGGCAAAGCAGCGACAGCACCGCCGTCAAAAGGCAGAAACCGGTGATCACATCGGTCGGCGTCTCACCGAATTGCCGCGACAGAAGCGAATAGCCCGACCAGGTAAGCGCGCAGAGAATTGCTGCGCCGTAGCCGATGACGCTGCCGCCGCCCAGACCGCCCTCCGCGCCGTTCAACAGGATCAGCGCCGTGCCAGCCAATCCCATCAGCGCACCAACAATATGCTTCCAGGTGAGGCGTTCACCCGGCAGCAAGGCCGAGCCGACCACAATCAGCAACGGCCAGAGATAGGCAATCAGGCCGGCCTCGACCGCAGGCGCATTTCTCAGCGCGGTAAAATAGAGGAAGTGATAGCCAAACAGGCCGAACAAACCGAGGGCCCAGACCTTGATCGGCTGCCTCAAGGTCCGAAACCGCCTTGGTTGCCTCAGCATCACGGACAGCCCGATCAGCGACGCGATCAGAAAGCAGATGGCAGACAGCTGAAACGGCGGAACAACACCCGACGCCGCGGTAAACAGGGCCAGTGACGACCACATCAGAACTGCGGAAAAACCAATCAGTGTAGGAAGATTGCGCAACAGAAACTCCGAACACAAGTACACAATCGGCAGCCCATAGCCCAAATCTATCGGCGAGGCAAAACCGCGATTGAAAAGAATGCTGCGCCGCTATGCGCCAAACCGCGTCGCGGCCACGATCACCGGTCCCAGCTTTGTCGGAACCTTCGCATAGACCGGAGCATACAAGCCAACACGCTCATGCTTGGCGAACCAGACTTCCATGCCTTTGAGGCCGCGAAGGTGTTTGATTCCGGACGAATTCTTGCGATAGCCGGAATTTGGCTCAAACCGAACCGTGCAGACAATCGCATCGCCCTTGAACCCTTTTGTCCGGAACGGTCGCACACTCTTCGGCGTCAGATGCAGAGTGGCGAGGGTTTCGCCATCAAAGATCGGCAGACTGCGTGAACAAACCGCTGAACCGGCCGGGAAGACCAGGCTTGAGAGCGGATCAAGAACGGCCAGCAGATCATCCTCGATCAACGGAACCCAGTCAGCGGCTTTTGCCTTCCTTTCAGGTTCGTTGCTGGTCGAGCGAACAGCGCCATTCTTGAATGTGATCCTGGTCCGGTGTTTTTTCGCGCCTGTCGTATAGGTGACGAGAAATTCCGACGCTTCCAACTTGTCTTTGGTCACGCTTCCTGAAACGCGAGCATTGCCCCTGACCTTGGAGAAAAGGTCGGACAAGGCAGAGGAGCGTAATTCGCCTGATATCTTGTAGGATTTGCCGTCCACTTCCGTCACAAATTTGGCTGACGCTACGGGAAGGCCAATCAACGACACCCTGTAATCAGTGTGAACTTGAACCGGTTCGGCGTCAGCGGGTTGTGACATCCCAATGGTCATCATCATCATCAGGGCGCCGGAAAGGCCCATTGTGATACGCTTCATAGGAAAATCCTTCATGCCAGTTTGTTTGGCACCGACTTTCAACTCTGCCATCTGAACCCTCCCTGAACAGCACATTTTCGCAGCCAGAGCCAAAAAATGCTGTTAGACAAGACCCCGCACCCCGGAATTGCCGGTTTGGAAGCATTGGCGGCTTGACGCGGCTTGCGTGGCTGACTATAGACACGCGACTTTCCGATAAAGGCCTGTGGTCCTTGGGTGAGCCTCAAATGTGGCTCGGCCCGTCCGCTGGCGAAGAGATAATAGGTGCAACATGTCCCGCAGCTGTGAATTGACCGGCAAGGCTGTCCAGTCCGGAAACAACGTCAGCCACGCCAACAACAGGACCCGTCGCCGGTTCCTTCCCAACCTTTGCAACGTCACGCTGATCTCCGATGCAATGGGCCAGCGATATCGTCTGCGCGTTTCAGCCCACGCACTTCGCACTGTCGAACATCGCGGTGGCCTCGATGCTTTCCTGGCCAAGGCCAAGGATGGTGAGCTTTCAATGCGTGCACGCCTGCTCAAGCGGCAGATCGCCAAGAAGCTCGAAGAAAACAAGGCCGCCTGATACAGGCGCACTGTTCCTAGAACATCGCGATGGCGGGCTCCAGGCCCGTCTTCTTGTTTCAGCTGGTGGCATCAACCCAGGATAAAAAAATGCGAATGATCTTTCCCGTATTGCCGTTTATGGCCTTTATGGCGGCCATCGTTGTCGCCTCGAACTACCTTGTGCAGTTCCCGGTCGAGTACAGTATCGGCTCTCTCAATCTGGCCGACCTTCTGACATGGGGCGCCTTCACCTATCCGGTGGCGTTCCTGGTAACCGATCTGGCCAACCGCCGCTTCGGTGCGCAGTCCGCACGGATTGTCGTGTTCATAGGCTTCCTTATCGCCGTGGCTCTGTCCATCTGGCTGGCGTCGCCACGCATCGCAATTGCTTCAGGCTCCGCTTTTCTGATGGCGCAACTGCTTGATGTGTCGATTTTCGACCGGCTTCGCAACCAGGTCTGGTGGCTCCCTCCATTGGCTTCGACGGTGATCGGCTCGCTTCTCGACACATTTGTCTTTTTCGGCCTGGCCTTTTCGCAGGCAGCCGGCGTGATCGGGCCCGGTGATGCCTTTGCGTCCGAAGCAGCTCCCCTGCTTGGTCTGTTCGCCACCGAGGCGCCGCGCTGGGTGTCCTGGGCTCTGGGAGACTTGATGGTCAAGCTGCTGGTCGGGATCGCCATGCTGGCACCCTACGGGGCGCTGATGCCGGTCCTGGCTGCCCGCGCACGCGCCTGAGGCCAAACCGCCCGACCTCATCAGACACGAACCTGCGCACCCTCGCCACCATCAATGGCGAGGGTGTTTGCTACTCGTCACCGACGTAGCGGAACTCCAGGATCAGATTGCGCTGCAGGATCGAGTGATTGTCGTCCGAAACCAGCGTGACGAAAATCTGCCCATCTTCATCCGCGGTCACGTCGAGGCCTTCCATGTTATCAATCTGGTAGCCGTAATCAGCCTCAAGGATGGTCTCCCCGTCGACAAGGTTGCCCGGTCCGAGCCGACTGCCATCAATGCGCCGGATCCGCATCCCGACGCCCTGAGCGATCGAAAACCGGCGTTCCAGCAACAGCAGGTCCCCATTGGGTAGAAAGTCACCATCGGTGATGTCGAATGGCGGATCCCGCTTGACGAAAAACACACCCTTGGATGGCCCGGTCAGGATGGCTGCATAGATGTCGCCGCTGGTATTGAGGCTCTTCTCGGAAATCGCCACCACCGCGCCGGACAGCTGAGACGCTTCAGGTGCAACCGCAACCATCTCCAGACCCCGATTGCCGCGGAACTCAACTTCTGGAATGAGAACCGGCAAGGACCCCAACGGCGTTGACCCCCCCGGGCGATCTGCCGGATAGATATCGACCCTGTGGCGCCGCTCGAAGCTGACCAAAACCTCGTCGCCACGCAGCACCAGGCCCTCCGCGTCGAACATCCATTTTTCCTCCGACGCATTGCCCAGAGAATCGAGAATCGGGGAGACAGTGAAATCCGCGACACCGATCGGACGTCCGGTAGGATCGCGTTCAAGCCGTCCCGCATACCAGAAACCGGTATCCATGACACCGAGAAACCGGCTTCGGTCATCCGCCAGGCGAATGGCTGACATCGCCCCCAGGAAGGAACTCGAAGAGCTCAGCTCCAATCCGCCAACAAACTCGAAGTCACCGAACTTGGTCTGAGAGGAACCAACCTTGAAGGTCTCGATCAACCTCGAATTGATGGAGATTGCACCATCATCGGCATTGAGTGTGGATGTCGCAACAGCTCCAAGCAGGACAAGCGCAGAGGCAACCATAAGCCGCCGGAGGGTGACACCTCGCTGTGTCCGCATCCGGGGCGCGGCGCTCACGCGCGTTTGCGCCCGCGCCGGGATTGCGATTCACCGGCCTCATCGGCAAAAAGCGCGGCAAGCTGCTCGGTCATCGCACCTGCCAGCTCCTCGGCATCCACAATGGTCACGGCGCGGCGGTAGTAGCGGGTCACATCATGACCGATGCCGATTGCCAGCAATTCGACGGCAGACCGGGTCTCGATCTCCTCGATGACGGCACGCAAATGCCGCTCCAGATAGTTGCCCGGGTTGACTGAAAGCGTTGAATCATCAACCGGCGCACCATCCGAAATCATCATCAGGATCTTGCGCTGTTCAGGCCGCCGCTGCAGCCGCGAATGGGCCCAGATCAGCGCCTCGCCGTCGATATTCTCCTTGAGCAGGCCCTCGCGCATCATCAGTCCGAGATTGCGGCGGGCGCGCCGCCACGGCGCATCGGCAGACTTGTAGACGATATGACGCAGATCATTGAGCCGACCAGGTGTCGGCGGCTTGCCACCGGTGAGCCATTTCTCGCGCGCCTGACCGCCCTTCCAGGCTTTGGTGGTGAATCCCAGCAATTCGACCTTGACGCCGCAACGCTCGAGCGTACGGGCCAGAATGTCGGCGCAGGTTGCAGCCACCGTGATCGGGCGTCCGCGCATCGAGCCGGAATTGTCGATCAGCAACGTCACCACCGTGTCGCGGAAATTGGTGTCGCGCTCCATCTTGAACGACAGCGGCTGCATCGGATCGATGATCATCCGCGGAAGCCGTGCCGAATCGATGTAGCCTTCTTCCAGATCGAAATCCCAAGCCCGGTTCTGCTGCGCCATCAGCCGGCGCTGCAGACGGTTGGCCAGGCGACCGACAACACCTTGCAGATGCGCGAGCTGCTTGTCGAGAAAAGCCCGCAACCGCTCAAGTTCGGCTTCGTCGCACAACTCCTCGGCGGAGATTTCCTCATCAAATTCTGTGGTAAAAACCTTGTAGTCGATCTTCTCGTTGAGATCGGCAAACGGGTCATTGGTCTTGCGGGTTTCGCCCGGCGTCTCGGCATCTTCGTCGCTGTCGTCAATGGTATCATCGTCGCCAACCTCGGCGCCGTCCATCTCGCCCGTATCCATCTGCTCTTCAGATGTTTCACTCTCCTCCGCAGGTGCGGCATCGGAGCCGGCCTCCTCCTGAGAGGACTCTTCGTTCTGTTCTTCGCTGCGCGGCTGGTCCTCGTCGGACACCTCGTCCTGTTCGTCTTGCTCGCTGTCGTCCTCGCCGTAATCCTCAGCCATCTCCATCGCCGACAGCATTTCGCGCACGACTTTTGCAAACGCCTGCTGATCGTCGACCGATTCTTGTAAAGAGCCGAGGATGTCTCCAGCCTTGTCTTCGACAAAATCGCGCCAAAGCTCGACCACCTGGCCAGCCGATTCCGGCGGCTGGCGTCCGGTCAGCTTCTCGCGAACCATCAGCGCCATCGCTTCTTCAAGCGGCGCATCCTCGCGGCTGTTGATGCCTTGATAGTTGGCGCGCTGATACTTGTCTTCCAACATCGAGGTGATGTTGTCACCGACACCGGTCATCCACCGCGCGCCGATTGCCTCGACCCGGGCCTGCTCCACAGCATCATAGACCGCCCGTGCATCAGGTCCCTCGGGCGCCATACGCATATGGGTCGCGTCATCGTGGCACGCCTTGCGCAATGCCATCGAATCTCCCAGTCCCCGGGTGACCGAGAAATCGTGCCGGGTCGGTCGCTTCGGCAGGTCAGGCAACCGCGCACGCTCACCCGAAAGTCCGGGGCGGTCATTTCCAAAGGCCACCTCGAGCTCGTGATCGCCGGCAATGGCGCGCACACATCCGGTCAGGGCCCGCCGGAACGGTTCGGCATCCACCACGCCCGAAGGCTTTGATTTTGAGTTGTCGCCGGGTCCGGCCATGGCGTGCCCCGTCAGGCGGTTGCGCTGAGAACGATGTTGGCAGCACTTTCCTTGAGTTCGACCCCGAAGGCGCGCTGATAGTGTTCAGCCACCAGAGCCCGCTCAAGCTCATCGCACTTGTTCAGGAAGGTCAGCCGGAAGGACAGCGCCACATCACCAAAGATCTCGGCATTCTCAGCCCAGGTGATGACCGTACGCGGGCTCATCACTGTCGACAGATCGCCATTGATGAAGGACGAACGTGTCATGTCCGCAACCCGCACCATACGCGAGATCGTGTCGCGGCCATCGCCCTTGGCGAATTCCTTGACCTTGGAGGCAACGATATCGACCTCCTGATCATGCGGCAGATAGTTCAGCGTGGTGACGATCGACCAGCGGTCCATCTGGGCCTGGTTGATCTGCTGGGTGCCGTGATAAAGCCCGGTCGTGTCGCCGAGGCCAACCGTGTTGGCGGTTGCAAACAGGCGGAACGCCGGATGCGGCCGGATCACTCGGCTCTGGTCAAGAAGCGTCAACCGGCCCGAGGATTCCAGCACCCGCTGAATAACGAACATCACATCCGGACGACCGGCATCATACTCATCAAACACCAACGCCACATTGTGCTGATAGGCCCAGGGCAGAATGCCATCCTTGAATTCGGTAATCTGGAGCCCGTCGCGCACGACGATCGCGTCCTTGCCGACAAGGTCGATACGGCTGACATGGCTGTCGAGATTGACGCGCACGCACGGCCAGTTGAGCCTTGCGGCAACCTGCTCGATATGGGTCGATTTGCCGGTACCGTGATATCCCGACACCATCACCCGCCGGTTATGGGCAAAGCCTGCAAGAATCGCCAGCGTGGTTTCGCGGTCAAACAGATAATCCGGATCGGCATCCGGCACATAGGAATCCCGCTCCTTGTAAGCCGGGACGACGAGGTCCGAATCAATGCCGAATACGTCACGTACCTTGACGGTGGTGTCGGGCAGATTGGTTATGTCGAGGTCGATCTTGCTCATCATCTCTCCAAGGCCTGGCGTTCTCGCCTGCGGGCCATCTTCTCATGTCCGGTTTGATCCTGCTTAGACTGTTCGCTTAGCAGAAACCAGACTGCTTTAACAATTGATAGGCCTGGATTACGGCACGGAAACGATCCTCCGAACCGCGATCACCGCCATTGGCGTCCGGGTGGTGTTTTTTGACGAGATCCTTGTAACGGGCCTTGATCTCCGCGGATGTCGCATTTGCGGCGAGACCAAGCGTGTCAAAGGCTTTGGTCTCCAGCGACTTGACCTTGCGGGCACGGACCGGTTTGTTGGGCCGGGTTTCGTTGAAGAAGCCGTGCGGATCACGCATCCGGGCATGGGCACTGGCCGATCCGGAGCGGGCCTTTGACTGCGTCGGGCCGCTTTTCGCCGCCCGGTTCACACCCATGCCCCAGGTTGGACGGTGACCGGTCAGCGCCTCTTTCTGATAGCGCGCGATCTCACCGTCGGAGAGGCCGGAGAAATAATTGTAACCCTTGTTGTATTCCCGAGCGTGATCGACGCAGAACAGAAAATACTGCCCTTCCGCGTCACGGCCGACAGGAGCGCGATGCACGCCAGGTTTTTCACAGCCGTCCCACTGGCATTCAGGCGTGCTCGGCTCTGCTGCTCGTTCGCCCTTGCGGCGAACCCTGATGCGGTCAAAATATTTCGAATCCAGTTTCATGACGTCGATTATGGTGCTCTACACGTGAGGGAACAAGGATTGACAAGGATGATTCAAGCTGCGTACCCCGTCTTGCCTGCGAATGCCACCGCACAATTGCAGGCATGTGGAATTTTCATCAGGATCGCCAATCAGGAGCGTCGTCATGTCACGGCAAAACCGCATCGAAACAGCACTGAATGAACGCTTCACCCCCGAACGTCTGGTGGTGATTAACGAAAGCCATCTGCACGCAGGCCACAATCACTCCGGCAGCGAACATCATGAAACATTCGATGGAACCGGCGAAACCCATTTCCGCATCCGTATTGTTGCTGAAGCCTTCGCCGGCATGTCCAGGATCAACCGCCACCGCGCGGTAAACGAATTGTTAAAGACCGAACTCGATAGCGGGCTCCATGCCATGGCGGTGGAAGCTGCAGCCCCTGGTGAGGCCACCCGCTGGTAGGCTCTCAGCCAGGCGTCCGGGCAACTCCAAGCTTTGCCGGGAGGGACCAAAGTCAATTGGCTACAGCTTGTCAGCCGGCCGGATTCGAAGCCGGCTGATCCGGTTGCGGTCCCTTTTCATCACGATGAACCGCTTGCCATGGAAGGTGAAGGCCTGCTTCTCCTCGGGGATTGTCTGGGATTCGTGAATCACCAGACCAGCCACTGTCGTGGCTTCATCGTCGGGCAGGGACCAATCCAGAGCCCGGTTGAGGTCGCGAATCGGCACCCAGCCATCCACCACCACCGAACCATCGGCTTCCTGGCGGACACCTTGGACTTCGGTGTCATGCTCATCAGCAATTTCCCCGACGATCTCCTCGAGGATGTCTTCGAGCGTGACCAGACCTTCAACTTCGCCATACTCGTCCACGACGATTGCGATATGCGCCTTGCGCCGCAAAAATGCGTTGAGCTGGTCAGGCACGCTGGTGGTGTCGGGAACGAACCAGGGCTTCTGCGCAATCTTGGTCACATCGATGCGCTGCGGCTCATTTGCCGCGTCGGCCAACGCCCGCAACACGTCCTTGGCATGCAAAATGCCAATGATGTTGTCCGTTGAACCCCGCCAGATCGGCATCCGTGTGTAAGGGCTGTCGAGCACGGCGCGAACATTGGCTTCCGACGTTTCATCGGCATTAAGCATCCGCATCGATGTGCGGTGGATCATGACATCCGACACTTCGAGCTCGCCCAGGTCGAGTACACCACCCAGCCGGTCTCTGTCGGTCTTCGCCACCGAACCTTCGCGGTGAAGCAGGTCGACCGCGCCGCGGATCTCCTCATGTGCCGTCAACATCGAGGTTTCGGCCGCGAAAGTAACACCAAAGAGCGCCATGATGTTGCGCACGATCCAGTTGATGAGACTCGACAATGGCCCCACGACCAGAACAAACACCTTGACCACCGGAGAGACAAACATCGCGAATCTGTCAGGTGTCGAAATCGCCCAGCTCTTCGGCAGGACCTCCGCGAACACAACCAGCAACAGCGTCATAATCAGCGTCGCCAGCGCCACGCCCGAATCGCCAAAAATCGACAGTAGCAAGCTCGTTGCCAGGGCCGAAGCCAGGATATTGACCAGATTGTTGCCAATCAGCAGCGCGCCAATAAGCCGGTCCTTGCGTTCAATCAGGGAACTCACCGTGCGTGCCCGGGTCTCACCGCTGGTTTCGAGCGAATGCATCCGCGCGCGCGACGCCGCCGTCAGCGCGGTTTCGGAGCCCGAAAAGAACCCGGAAACCCCGATCAGACCCAGGATCGCCAGGATAGTCAGCCAGTGCTCGGCCAGGATTTCACCAATTTGTTCAACAATCATGATGCACGCTTGTCCTCAAGGAATCGGAACACTTCATCCTGCGGCACATCATCGGCGATGAACGACCGGCCGATCCCATGTGTGAGAATGAAAGTCAGCGCACCGCGCTGGACTTTCTTGTCCTGTGCGATGTGCGTCATCAGTATATCGGTACCGGGCAGCCCGCCTTCAATATCCGACAGCCGAGTCGGAAGACCAACCTGCCTGAGGTGTGCCTCCACCCGCTGGGCGTCGTCCGGACTGGCGAGGTTCATGCGCGCCGAGAACTGATGTGCCAGCACCATGCCGATGGCCACCCCCTCGCCATGGACCAGCCGCTTGCTGTCATATCCCGTAGCGGCCTCCAGCGCATGGCCAAATGTGTGACCGAGATTGAGCAGTGCCCGTGCGCCGCCTTCGCGCTCATCGGCGGCCACCACATCGGCCTTGGCCTGACAACTCGTGGCGATCGCATGAATGCGGGCTTCGCCTCCCGAAAACACGTCCCGCCAATGGGCTTCGAGCCAGGCGAAGAAATCCGGGCGGTCAATCAGCCCGTATTTCGCCATCTCGGCATAACCGGCACGAAACTCGCGCAGCGGAAGACTGTCGAGCACGTCTGTATCAGCCAACACCAGGTCCGGCTGATGAAACACACCTATAAGGTTCTTGCCATGCGATGAATTGATACCGGTTTTTCCTCCAACCGATGAATCCACCTGGGCAAGCAGGCTGGTGGGCACCTGGATGAAGCGCATTCCGCGCCGGACAATGCCCGCCGCGAAGCCCGCCAGATCACCGATCACCCCGCCGCCGAGCGCCAGCACAACGTCACCACGTTCAAGCCGCGCACCCAGAATGTGGTCGCACACAGACATCAACTCATCAAAACACTTGGTTTTCTCGCCAGGCTCAAGCACCAGCGGCTGCGCTTCGATTCCGGATTTCTCGAGGCTGGCGGTCAACGCATTGAGATGGGCGGCGGCGACATTTGTGTCAGTGATCACAGCGCACCTCACCCGCGGCCGGCGCGCGACGATCTCATCGCCTGCACGTGCAATCAGACCCGGCCCGATCAGGATATCATAGCTGCGGTCGCCGAGATCGACACGCACGGATTGGGCGGCATTCATCACAGTCATGGTTTTTGCATCTCATCTTGGTCGCCGGCCAGCCGTGCGATTGCGGCAATGGCTTCAGCAGCGATTGTTTCCTTAACGTCATCGCGGGACTGGACCGTAATATCGGACAACGCATAGACGGGATAGCGTTGATCGAGCAGATCGGAGAGGGTTTGCTTCGGGTTTGCAGTCTTCAGGAGCGGTCTGGTGTCACGTTTTGAGACCCGCGCCCACAAGATATCAAGATCCGCTTTCAGCCATACCGAAAGACCCGATTTGAGCACCCTTGACCGCGTTGCCTCATTCATGAAGGCGCCGCCGCCAGTGGACAGGACACGAGGCCCGGTTTTCATCAGTCGCGTGATCACACGGGTCTCAAGCGCTCTGAATTCGGGCTCACCATACGCTTCGAACAGCTCCGCAATGGTCATCCGCGAAACCCGTTCGATCTCATGGTCGGAATCGACAAATGGTATTTCGAGCATCTGCGAAACCAGACGGCCAATGGCTGATTTGCCCGCGCCCATCAGGCCGACAAACACCAGATTGCGTTGGCCAAGAACCCGGCGGGCATCAACAATATCCTGCTCCAGCGTGCTTGCCTGCACTCCCGCCACCTTAGCGTCCCCGGTCTTTCTGCTCATACTTGAGGCCTTCTATTGGCCATGTGTGGCGATGCGTCAAGCATTGGGGTCTGCTGTATCATCTTGAAACAGCAGGCCCGGTACCGCATAACTCGGTTGGGATCAGACCTCCGGAGTACAAATGCCAAGCCTGTTTCGATTTCTCGCCTTGTGCGCCGTCATCGCCGGCCTTGCCTACGGTGCCATGTTTGCGCTGATTGTTTATGTCGAGCC
The DNA here is from genome assembly GCA_043585085.1 of Hoeflea sp. GTDB lineage: Bacteria > Pseudomonadota > Alphaproteobacteria > Rhizobiales > Rhizobiaceae > Hoeflea. Next base: position 2,106,002 of record CP121320.1, on the reverse strand, counting down.
GGTGGAGCGGGATGTCACAATTCGAGTTCCCACCGAGAAGCTCAATCGCTAAGGGGTTGTTCCGGTCCATGCGCGATCTCAGCGCCGCCCATGTTGAAGCCTTTCTGGAAATGATGAGCGCCGAACGCGGCGCGGCTCTGAACACGCTTGAGGCCTACCGCCGCGATCTCGATGACGCGTCATCGGCCATAAGAGGGCTCGGCTCCACTCTCGGCAGCGCCGATGCCGACACCATCCGCACCGTCATCTCGGATCTCGCAGCGCGGGGGTTTTCCCCCGCATCGCAGGCGAGACGGCTTTCTGCCCTGCGCCAGTTCTACAAGTTTCTTCACGCAGAAGGGCTTCGCAACGACGATCCTACGGGAGTGATCGAATCGCCGCGCAAACACCGTTCCCTGCCCAAGATCCTCAGCACCGATGATGTGAGCAGGCTTCTGGCCCAGGCCGAAGCCGACATTTCCAAAGCCCGCGACCAGACCGAGGCCGCGCAGCGCATCCGCTTTCGCGCATTGCTGGAATTGCTTTACGCAACCGGCATGCGGGTGAGCGAACTGGTGGGCCTACCTTACCGGGTGCTGGCTGAAGACGGGCGATTTCTCATCATTCGTGGCAAGGGTGCCAAGGAACGCATGGTCCCCATGTCGCGCCCTGCGCGTATCGCACTTGACGCTTGGATCGCTGAAATCGGTGAGGTTGCTGAAGAAGCAGGCTTTCTGTTTCCGGCCAACTCCACTGAAGGGCACTTGTCGCGGCAGGTCTTTGCTCGCGAGCTTAAGGAAGTCGCTGCCCGGGCGGGCCTGCCTTCAGCGAAAGTCTCTCCGCATGTGCTTCGCCATGCCTTCGCAAGCCACCTTTTGGCCGGTGGCGCGGATCTGCGCGCAGTCCAGGAATTGCTCGGACACACTGATATCTCAACCACCCAAATCTACACCCACGTGCTCGACGAACGGCTCAAGCAACTGGTCAGCGAACACCACCCTCTTGCAAAACAGCAGAAAAATCGCGATTAAGCGGGCTTGCGACAAGCCGTTCAACAGCCGATCATAGCGTAACAGCAGCAAACAGCGGCGCTTTGAGGCGTGCAGACAACGAAAATGCGGGCGTCCGCGCGGAACCAATCAATGCACAACTACCTTGATTTCGAAAAACCGATCTCCGATCTGGAAGGCAAGATCCTTGAATTGAGGAAGCTTGCAGGAGAAGACGAGAGCGTCGACACCGGCGAGGAGATCGCACGGCTCGAAACCCGGGCGCGCGATGCGATGGCGGAAATCTACGGCCGCCTCAATCCCTGGCAGAAAACGCAAGTGGCCCGCCACCCGGCCCGCCCGCACTTTCAGGATTATGCAAATGCGCTGTTCGACGAGTTCACCCCGCTCGCCGGTGACCGCAAATTTGCCGAGGACGCCGCCATTCAGGCTGGTTTTGCCAGATTCCAGGGCCAGCCGGTGGCACTGATTGGCCAGGAAAAGGGCCACGACACCAAAACCCGTATCCACCACAATTTCGGCTCAGCCCGGCCCGAAGGCTACCGCAAGGCGATCCGTCTGATGGAATTGGCCGACCGGTTTGCGATTCCGGTGGTCACATTGATCGATACCGCGGGCGCCTATCCCGGCGTCGGCGCAGAAGAACGTGGACAGGCCGAAGCCATTGCGCGCTCGACCGAGACCTGCCTCAACCTCCGGGTCCCGCTGGTCTCGGTTGTTATCGGCGAGGGTGGCTCCGGCGGGGCCATCGCCATTGCCACCGGCAACCGCGTCTACATGCTTGAGCATGCGATCTATTCCGTGATTTCGCCCGAGGGCGCGGCCTCCATCCTTTGGCGCGACGCAACACGCGCCAAAGACGCCGCCACATCGATGAAGATCACGGCCCAGGACCTTCAGGAACTTGGCATCATTGACGGCATCATTGACGAACCTGTTGGCGGGGCACACCGTGATCCCGACAGCGTGATGTCACGCACAAGCGACATCATTTCTGGTGCCTTGTCAGAGCTCTCCGAACAGTCCGGCGACGAATTGCGAAGCAACCGGCGCAAGAAGTTTCTCAAGATCGGGCGTCAGATCGGTTGACCTGCGCCGCATTCGGGCCACATTTGCAAGGGCAATTGATCCGGCTGCCGCGTTGAACGGCGGCATGGATTGCGGCATGGTTAAACCTTCGTGAACCCTGCCGGTGATAAGAGTGCCGGAAACATCCGACCATGAAGCACGATGAGTGCGTCTTGTCGGCGATACAGACTGACAACAGCAACATTCAAGAGACCCATGGCATCAATGAGATCATTGCGTTTTTTGCCCTTGCTGCTTGTGGTGGGTCTTGCCGGTTGTCAGGACGCGCTCGATTCCGTTTCCAACAAGGTTGAACACCCGCTCCCGTCGAAGCTCGTCAACAAGATGAAAGCGAACGACATGAGCACGCGGTCGCCGATCATGATGCGGATCTTCAAGGAAGAAGGCGTTCTTGAAGTCTGGAAACAGAAGGGCAACGGCCGCTACGACATCATAGCATCCTACGAGATCTGCAAGTGGTCAGGCGTACTCGGCCCCAAATTCAAGGAAGGCGACCGCCAGGCGCCGGAGGGCTATTACCGGATCTATCCGGCACAAATGAACCCGAACTCGAGCTACTACCTCTCGTTCAACATGGGTTTCCCCAACAGTTACGACCGTTCACACAACCGGACCGGCTCCAACCTGATGGTTCACGGCGCCTGCTCCTCGGCAGGCTGTTACTCGATGACCGACGAGCAGGTGCTCGAGATCTACGGCTTCGCCCGCGATGCTTTCAAGGGTGGTCAGGAATATTTCCTTGTCGAAGCCCTTCCATTCCGCATGACCCCGGAAAACATGGCCCGCCACCGCGACAGCGAACATTTCGAATTCTGGAAGATGCTCAAGACCGGCTACGACCATTTCGAGCTGACGAAACGTCCACCCAAGGTCGAGGTCTGCGAACGCAGCTACGTCTTCAACCAGGTGCCTGAAGACGAGAAAGCGGTTTTCCGCGCCTCCCAGGCTTGCCCGCCGGCAAGCGTTCCCCAGACCCTCGCCTCGGCACACTACGCCTATGAGAAAACCTGGAATGTGGCCTACACCAAGGCCGTGGCCAAATTCGACCGTGAGGAAGCCAAGCAGCTCGCAGCGGCCCAGGCCAAGGCTGAAAATGATGCCCGCCGAGCGGCGCGCGAAGCCGCACGCGAAGCAGAGATTGCAGCCAATGGCGGTGTAGCCCCGGCAAATCCGGTGGTCAGCCTGTTTACCGCTGCCAATCCACTCAAGGCGCTGGCATCAGGCCAAGGCGCAGCGAACGCGCGCGACGCGGCAGATACGGCCCAGCAGGCAGGCGCGAATCCGCCAAGCCCGCCAGCAACGGAGTCCGCGCCGGCTGCAGCAACGGCCGACGTGCCTGTTCCCTCGCCGAATCCGCTTGTTCAAAACCAGCAGGCGGATGCGGACCCAGACAAACCGTTCTGGAAGATCTGGAGCCGCAATTGAGCGGCAGCGATATAGAGACACTGGACCTGCGCGGCCTGAAATGCCCTTTGCCGGTGCTGCGCACGCGCAAGCATTTGCGCGGGCTTGCCAGCGGCGCGCGCATTCGCATTGAAACCACCGATCCGCTGGCAGTGATCGATATTCCTCATTTCTGCCGCGAGGATGGTCATCAGTTGGTAAGCGCCGACGCGATGGAAGGCTGCCATGCCTTCATCATCGAGAAAGCCGTTGCCAAAAACAGCTGACCCATCAGCCGCGAAGTTCAGCGTGTGGCCCTGATTCCGGGAATGGCAAGCGGGTTGTCGACCAGCGCGGCCTTGTCTGGCCGGCCGATGCCAGGCTCACCGGAAAATCCGGCAAACAGCTCCGCAATAAAGCCCTTCGGCAGGTCCCTGGTGATCATCACCAACCGTGTGTTGCCGTCCCATCCGGTGGGTGCCGCCGCAAGCCGCACTGGCTCGGACATAAGGCTTTGCACAGCATGCAGCACCAGTGGTCGCGACGGATCGTCGGCCAGCCGAACGATTCCCTTCATCCGCAGAAGGTTCGGGCCGTGGGCCGATCGCAGAAGGTCGAGAAACATCGCAAGGTTCTGTGGCGCGATCGCCTGGCCGCTCACCAGCGTATCGGCCCGAATATGAGCGTCATGCCGGTTGGCGTCATGGTGATGTCCAGCTTCATGCCCATGCCCATGCTCATGCTCATGCTGATGCTCATGCGAGTGACCATGGGCAGCATCAAATCCGGACGTCTCGCTCAGCCAGCGACCGACGTCGATACTCCGTGCAGCGGGATCATAGGCACCGCTGTCAAACAGACCTCGAGCGGACAGCCCCGGGTTTTCCGCGTTGACCACGCGTGCCATCGGGTTGAGTGATTGAAGCCTGCTCCGCAGGTCATCGCCAGCAGCAGCGAGTCCACTTTTTGAGATCACCAGCGTATCGGCAACCGCCGCCTGGCGGCGTGCTTCCTCATGCGCATCAAGCGTGGACAGACCGTTGACCGCATCAATGACCGCGACGACCCCCTCAAGCCGGTAGGATTGCCCGAGCGCCGGATGCCCGATCACCGATTGCATCACCGGAACCGGGTCCGCCAGACCGGTGGTTTCGATCACCACCCGCGAGAACGGCCGGATCTTGCCCGTCTGCATCCGGTCCATCAGATCCGCCAGAGTATCGACCAACTCGCCACGGACCGTGCAGCAAAGGCATCCGTCAGACAGTTCGATGACTCCATCACCGGAACTCTCCACCAGCAGGTGATCAATCCCGACATCGCCAAATTCATTGATGATCAATGCCGCATCACTGAGCCAGGGATCCCCGATCAGACGGTTCAGCAGCGTGGTCTTCCCGGCTCCGAGAAAGCCGGTCAGAATCGAGACCGGAACACCATTCGGCGCATGCCAGCCGCTTGCAGACGCGGGATCGCTCATCAGGTTAAATTCCTCAGGCTTTTCAAAGTTCAGGTCGCGGCACCGGCACCGGAATGGTCACGCCGGGGCGCAATGGCGACATCTCCGCGGCCTGGGCCGGGGCCACGAACGCGGAAGCTGTGACTGGCACGGCGCTGCCCGACAGCACGCCGGTCGGGCGAGGCAGCGGAACCGGAATCCGCGAAAGCGCAATCTCGGTTCCGGCCTGTTTCGGCATTGCCGGCGCCCGGACAAGCCGTGGCTCGCGCGCCAACTCGACGAGATAGGGTGAACCGAGAACCAGTTTTCCATTCTCATCGCGATTCTTATCACGGGCAGCGCGGGCCTTTGCAGAGCAGATCTGCGCCGAAATGTCCGCGACGACATCGCGCCCCTCTCCGTAGGGAGCGAGAGACGCCAATGTCGTTGCGCTGCCGGAAACAGAGGATGTAAGTGCAGCGTTCAACAGCTCCGCAGACTTTTCCGCCCGCGCTGTCTGTGACGGCGCACCGAGAACCACACTGACCACCGTCTTGCCGTTGCGCGTCGCCGATGACACCTGGTTGAAGCCCGATGCACAGATGTATCCGGTCTTCATCCCGTCCGCGCCTTGAAACCGGCCGATCAGCAAATTGTAGTTGGTGTGCGTCTGCTTGCCGATGGCAAATCCCTCATACCCGAAATACTGCGCGTACTCCGGAAAATTGCGCCGGGCAGCGACTGCGAGAACAGCCATGTCGTGCGCCGTGGTGTACTGGCCACTGCCCGGCAATCCATTTGGGTTGACAAACCGGGTGGCCTGCATGCCGATCGCCCTGGCGGTTGCATTCATCTCGCGAACAAAAGCTTCTTCGCTGCCCGATACGGCTTCCGCGATCGCTACCGCAACATCATTGGCCGATTTGACCATCAGGTACTTCAGCGCGGAATCGAGAGGGAAACGCTCGCCGGGCTTGAAATACATCTTGCTCGGCGGCTCCTTGGAAGCATGAACAGACATGGTGATCGGAGTGTCCATGCTCATCTGGCCGGACTTGACCGCCGAAAAGGCAAGATAGGCCGTCATGATCTTGGTCAGCGAAGCAGGATACCAGCGCTGGAACGCATCTTCATGGGCAATCACCCGCCCGGATTTCACGTCAACGGAGATGCTCGGTGTCGCCAGTGCCACCGGCATTGATGCCAGGGAGCCGACCACAATCAGGCAAACACCAATTCGGCGCATCTGCGAAACCAATCTCATGCCAGCCTTCCTGTTTCCATAAAATTGGACGGGTGCACCGTGATTGCAGTGCCTGACGTCGTCATGCCAGAGGAGCAGTAACAGCTTTTTCCTCGTCAACTCTTCCTACTTAGCCTATATGGCAGTCAGAAGGCAAAAGACGATGTGGAGCTTCAGCTCAAAGCGCATCTCCTGCGCCGGATTCGAACAAGAAAGCCAACAAAGGACCTATTATGCAGCTCGTTGATGATGTTGTCGCCATGAAGGATGAAGTCACCGAATGGCGCCGTAGCCTTCACGCCGATCCTGAATTGCTGTTCGATGTTCACAACACCGCAGCCTTTGTCGCCGACAAGCTCAAGGCTTTCGGTTGCGACGAGGTCGTCAGCGGCATCGGGCGCACCGGCGTGGTCGGCATCATCCACGGCCGGCCCGGCGGCAACGGCCCGGCGATCGGCCTTCGCGCCGACATGGACGCACTGCCGATCGAAGAAGCCACAGGTGCCGCATGGGCCTCAAAAACCCCGGGCAAGATGCACGCCTGCGGACATGACGGCCACACCGCGATGCTTCTTGGCGCCGCCAAGCATCTGGCTGCGACCCGCAATTTCACCGGCTCCGTGGCCGTGATCTTTCAGCCCGCCGAAGAAGGCGGCGGCGGTGGCCGTGAGATGGTCAATGATGGCATGATGGAGCGTTTCGGCATCACCAAGGTGTTCGGCATGCACAATCTGCCGGGCCTTCCTGTTGGCCAGTTCGCCATCCGCCCCGGCCCGATCATGGCTGCGACCGATGTTTTCGACATCACAATCACCGGCCGCGGTGGCCACGCCGCCATGCCGCACCAGACCATCGACCCGATCGTTGCCAGTTCGCAGATTGTCACCTCGCTGCAGTCGATCGCGTCACGCAATGCCAATCCGCTGGAATCTGTGGTGGTCTCGGTGACCAAGTTCATTGCCGGTTCGGCCTACAACATCATTCCCGAAACCGTGGAGCTGGCAGGCACCGTACGCACGCTGTCGCCGGAAATGCGGGATCTGGCCGAAACCCGAATCAACGAAATCGCCGCGGGAATCGCCGCCGCCCATGGCGTTGAGGCCAAGGTCAACTACCTCCGCAACTACCCGGTCACCTTCAATCATTCGGATGAGACCGATTTCGCCGCAGATGTGGCCGAGAGCCTGGCCGGTGCCCAAGGCGTTGAACGCAATCAGCCACCGACCATGGGCGGAGAAGACTTCTCCTTCATGCTCGAGGCAAGACCCGGCGCCTTCATCTTCATGGGCAATGGGGACAGCGCCAGCCTGCATCACCCGGCCTATGACTTCAATGACGACGCGATCCCGGTCGGCGTCTCCTATTGGGTGAAACTGGCCGAGCGCGCACTCGCCGCCTGATCGTCATGAACGAAATCAAATCGCGGATGTGGCGGTGCCGCCACATCCGGTGCGGTGTGCGCGCACCGGCGTGTTGAACAAGACGCCTGCTTTCTGTATGCAGATTTTCGCGTGGTCCCGTAGCTCAGGGGATAGAGCACAGGATTCCTAATCCTGGTGTCGCAGGTTCGAATCCTGCCGGGATCACCACCGGAAAACGGTCCGTTCCGGATCCGTCTTGCCAATCACCTATGCTGTGACAGCCACGCCACGTCGCATGCGTGAGCGGAGCAGGATCAAGGCAATGATCGCGATGTTTAGCAGGTTCCAGCCGATGCCGTTGAGAAACGCCATCTGGTAGGATCCGGTCAGGTCGTAGATCCAGCCCGACATCCAGCCGCCCAGTGCCATGCCGACAATGGTGGCCATGATCACGAAGCCAACCCGCGCGCCCGCCTCTTTGGGTGGCAGATACTCACGCACGATCACCGCATAGCTGGGGACGATGCCCCCCTGGGACAGCCCGAAGATCAGGCTGACCACATAGAGCGGCACCATCGCATCGAAGGGCAGATATAAAAACAGTGCGATGCATTGCAGTGTTGAGCCAATCAGCAGGGTGATCACACCACCCAGCCGGTCCGCAAGCAGGCCCGAAAGCAGTCGCGATGCCACGCCGCCCATCAGCATCAGCGAGAGCATTTCCGCCCCCACTGCCGGCCCGTAGCCCAAATCCACGCAGTAGGAGACAATATGCACCTGCGGCATCGACATGGCGATACAGCAACCGATGCCGGCCAGGCCAAGCATCCATTGCAGCGATCTTGGCGAGAAACTGACAGAGCGCGCATTCGCCGCCGACATTCGCTGCGCATGCTCGCTCGCCTCGTCAGGAAGACGCCGCCTGAGCAACAGAGACAGCGGAATGACCAGCATGATCGTCAGCGCGGCCAGCACCGCATAGGCCGTGCGCCAGCCGAAATCGCTGAGAATACCACTGAGCACCAGCGGCCAGATCGCGCCAGAGAGATAATTGCCACTGGCCGCGATCGCCACCGCAATGCCGCGGCGGCGGTAAAACCAGTGGGATACATCGGCAATCAGCGGTCCGAAGCTCGCCGCCGTGCCAAAGCCGACAACAAACTGCATCAGGCACAGCATCACAATTGAGCCGCTGGCAGCAGCTCCGGCGAAACCTGCAGCCAGCGTCACCGCCGCAAGGCACAACGCCACCGTGATCCCGAATCGATCGACCGCACGGCCAATCACCAGATTGCCAAGCGCAAAGCCGACCATGGTCAAGGTGTAGGGAAGCGATGCATCCGCCCGGTCGATCCCGAATTCCCGTTGCACCGCGGGCATGATCACGATGATCGCCCACATTCCCACATTGCCGATCACTGCAATGGCGAGGGTGATCCCCAGCCGGGACCAGGAGTAGCGACTGTCAAGAATGGGGGTGTCTTTCATCACATGACGATAAAGCACCATCGCGGCAATTGGGAAACGCATTTTTGTTGAACCTGCACAGTGCCAATCTGAGACCCCCGTAAGCGCAGGGCTCCTTTTCCACTTTGCCTGGCAAGCAACGGATCGAAATCCCGTTGCGCAGCGTCAGTTGTGGTTGATTTTTGTCTGTGGAGAAGCCCTATGTCGATCAAACGCGCTGCCAACTGGCATCAATGAACCGCTGGACATCGCCTTTGCATCAGGCCAGTCTGCTTCTTTCATAGGGCGTATTGTTGGGGGAAAACCATTCATGAGCGGTTCGATTGCATTGCTGGGCACGGGCCTGATGGGGTTTCCGATGGCCAGACGGCTGCTCGCAGCCGGCCACAAGCTCACGGTGTGGAACCGCGATGGGGCGAAAGCAGAACCTCTCGCAGCAGATGGCGCAGTTATCGCCGCAACCCCGGCAGAGGCGGTCCGCGGCGCTAGTCACGTCATCACAATGCTGACCGATGGCCTGATTGTGGAGCAGGTTCTGTTCGAAACAGGTGTTTCCGATGCGCTGGATCAGGGCGCCTGCGTGATCGACATGAGTTCGATCAAACCATCCCAGGCCCGCGCCCATTCCACCCGGCTTGGCGATCTTGGCGTGTCCCACCTCGATGCGCCGGTCAGCGGCGGGACCAAGGGCGCGGAAGATGGGACGCTGGCAATCATGGCCGGCGGCGATCAGGCTGTATTCGATGCAGCCCTTGCCGTCTTCGCCCCCATGGGCCGCGCCATCCGCGTCGGCCCCTCGGGCGCAGGCCAGCTCGCCAAACTCGCCAACCAGGCGATTGTCGGCATCGCAATCGGCGCTGTGGCGGAAGCCACATTGCTGGTCGCCGAAGGAGGCGGCGATCTTGAGGCCTTCCGCGCGGCGCTCAAGGGCGGCTTTGCCGATTCGACCATCCTGCAATTGCATGGACAGCGCATGCAGGACCATGACTTCGCCCCGCGTGGCCGGGTCTCGGTTCAGATCAAGGATCTCGACAACATCATGGCGGAAGCCGCCGAACTGGGCCTGGATCTTCCTTTGGTCAAGGCGGTCCGCGATCGTTTCGCACGACTTGCCGGGGATCTCGGCGGCGGTGATCTCGACCATTCCGCTCTGTTTCTGGAGCTGCTTGATCTCAATGGCCGACCCGCTTCCTGATGCGCTTGACCAGCTAACCCAAGCTGTGGATTGTGTGCCATGAATGAAAATCAGCATCAGGCCCCGCGCCGCATTTCCATCCTTGGGTCTACCGGCTCGATCGGCTGCAACACGCTCGACGTGATGGCACATCTGGGCGGTCGCGATGCTTTCGAGGTCCCCGCAATCACCGGCATGGGCAACATTGACCTGCTCGCCAAACAGGCTCGCCAGACAGGTGCCGCTTTCGCCGTCACCGCCGATCCGGCGCGCTACCAGGATCTCAAGGCAGCGCTCTTGGGCACCGGCATCGAGGCTGGTGCAGGCCCGGCGGCGCTGATCGAGGCTGGCGACCGCGACACCGATCTCCTGATGGCCGGCATCGTTGGTATTGCCGGGCTGGCGCCAACACTTGCAGCAGTTTCCAGGGGCGCGGATATCGCATTGGCCAACAAGGAGTGCCTGGTATCCGCTGGCGAGCTATTTACCGCCGCAATCGCCAAAGGTGGCGGCAAATTGCTGCCCGTCGACAGCGAGCACAATGCCATTTTTCAGGTTCTGGAAGAACACCAGCGCCACGCTGTCGAGCGCATCATCCTGACCGCATCCGGCGGCCCATTCCGTGACTTCACCCGTGAACAGATGGCGGCTGTCACCCCGGAAATCGCCGCCGCCCATCCCAACTGGTCAATGGGCCTCAAGATCTCTATCGACAGCGCCTCGATGTTCAACAAGGCGCTGGAGATGATCGAGGCGCGGCATCTCTTCGGCATGAGGCCCGAGCAGATCGAAGTGATCGTGCACCCGCAATCGATCATCCACTCTATGGTCGGCTACACCGACGGCTCGGTGCTGGCCCAGCTCGGCGCGCCCGACATGCGCCACGCCATCGGATATGCCATCGCCTATCCAAGGCGGGCCAGCCTGCCGGTTGAACGGCTCGATTTTGCCAAGCTGTCACGGCTCGATTTCTACGCCCCTGACGAAACCCGGTTCCCGGCTCTGGCGCTGGCCCGGACAGCAATGCAGCGTGGCGGGCTGCAAGGCGCCGCTCTCAACGGGGCCAAAGAATGCGCCCTGGAAGCCTTCATCGCCGGCCGGACCGGATTTCTCGACATTGCCGATATCGTCGCAGCTGTCATGGACAAGCTCAATGACGGACGCGAGGCGGCCAGCATCGACGATGTCTACGCAGCCGACCGGGAGGCACGTGCAGTGGCAGAAACCCTGTTGGGTCAACCTGTCTGATTGGCCAGCAAAGTTCGAAGCGGTTCAACCCGCAAAGAAGGTGTCAGACAACGAAACCGGGGCGAGTTCGCAAACCCGCCCCTGAAAAACGACACTCTGTAAAGCGTCACCCAGCAGCAGTCACCGCCCGCTTGGCCATCACCTTGACCAGGTTGGCCCTGTAAGCCGCAGAGGCATGGATGTCAGACATCAGGTCGGACTCATCAACCGTGACGCCATCAAGCGCTCCAGCAGAGAAGTTCCCCGCCAACGCCTGTTCCATACCCGCATGCCGGAACACACCATCCGAACCAGCGCCGGTAACCGCCACCCGCACCGACCCATCACCATGCTTAGCCACGAAGACGCCGGTCATGGCGTAGCGCGAAGCCGGGTTGGGGAACTTCGAATAGGCGCTTTTCGATGGCGCGGTGACTTCCACCGCCACCACTAATTCGCCATCATCAAGTGCGGTCTCGAACATGCCGGTGAAAAAATCATCGGCGCTGATCGAGCGCGTGTTGGTGACGATGGTGGCATTGAGCGCCATCAACCCGGCAGGATAGTCCGCCGCCGGGTCGTTGTTGGAAATCGAGCCACCGATGGTGCCCAAGTGCCGCACATGCGGATCCCCGATATGCGCAGCCAGGTGAGACAGGCCCGGACAGGCTGAAGCGATCTCTGACGAGTTCGCCACTTCCGCATGGGTGGTCGCCGCTCCAATGCGGATGGATCCGCCGCTGACGGAGATGCCCTTCATGTCGGAGACGTGGCGAAGATCGACCAGGTCGGATGGTGCAGCCAGCCGCTGCTTCATGGTCGGTAGCAGGGTCTGTCCGCCGGAGAGGTATTTGGCCTCGTCATTTGCCGAAGCCAGCTTGACTGCATCCTCGACCGAGGAGGCGCGATGATAATTGGTTGCATACATAATGTCTGCCTCCCTTTCCTACTGTGCCGACCGGAGTGCCGCCCAGACCCTTTCAGGGGTCGCGGGCATGGTCAGGTCGTTGTTGCCGATGGCGTCGGTGATGGCATTGATCAGTGCCGGTGGCGAACCGATGGCACCGGCCTCACCGCAACCCTTGATGCCAAGCGGGTTGGATGGGCAAACGGTTTCCGTGGTCGACACCTTGAACGAAGGCAAGTCGTCGGCGCGCGGCATGGTGTAATCCATATAGCTCGCTGTCAGAAGCTGCCCGGTTTCGGGATCGTAGTGCGTGCCTTCCAGCAACGCCTGACCGATTCCCTGTGCCACACCGCCATGCACCTGGCCTTCGACGATCATCGGATTGATGATCTTGCCGAAATCATCCGCGGCGACAAAGTCCACGACCGTGGTCTTGCCAGTGTCGGGATCAATCTCCACCTCGCAGACATAGGTGCCTGCCGGGAAGGTGAAGTTGGACGGATCATAAAATGCGCCCTCCTTGAGACCCGGCTCCATACCCTCAGGCAGATTGTGCGCGGTGTAGGCCGCCAGCGCCATCTGGAACCAGGGCACGCTCTTGTCGGTGCCTGCGACCTTGAGTTCGCCATTCTCGATGACGATATCGCTTTCATCGGCTTCCATCAGATGAGCGGCAATCTTCTTGGCCTTGGTCTCGACCTTATCGAGCGCCTTGACGATTGCCGACATTCCGACCGCACCAGAGCGCGAGCCATAGGTACCCATGCCCATCTGCACCTTGTCGGTGTCACCATGGACAATGGAAACGCTGTCCATGCCGACACCAAAGCGCTCCGCAACCAGCTGCGAGAAGGTGGTTTCATGGCCCTGGCCATGGCTGTGCGAGCCGGTCAGCACCTCAATGGTACCGACCGCGTTCACCCGCACCTCAGCGGATTCCCAAAGGCCGACGCCGGCACCCAGAGAGCCGACCGCCGCCGATGGCGCAATGCCGCAGGCCTCGATGTAACAGCTGATGCCAATACCACGCTTCTTGCCGCGGGCTTCGGCCTCCGCGCGGCGCGCCGGAAAGCCATCATAATCGATCGCCTTCATCGCCGCATCGAGCGAGGCATCGAAATCACCGGCGTCGTAACACATGATCACCGGGGTCTGGTAGGGGAACTCGCGGATGAAGTTCTGCTGTCTCAGAGCCGCGGGAGTAACACCAAGTTCACGTGCTGCCGTCTCGAGCACACGTTCGAGCAGGTAACAGGCTTCCGGCCGTCCGGCACCACGATAGGCGTCGACCGGAACCGTGTTGGTGTAGACCGTCCGGACATTGGCGTGGATCGCCGGGATCGCATATTGGCCCGACAACAAAGTTGCGTAGAGATAGGTCGGAACCGAGCTCGAAAACAGCGACATGTAGGCGCCGAGATTGGCGATGGTATCCACCTTGAAGCCGGTGATGTTGTTGTCGGCATCAAACGCCATCTTGATGGTTGATTCATGGTCACGACCATGCGCATCGGTCAGGAACGCCTCGGTCCGGTCGGAATTCCATTTCACCGGAACGCCGGTTCGCTTGGAAGCCCACAGACAGACGATTTCCTCGGGATAGATATAGATCTTCGACCCGAAACCACCGCCGACATCGGGCGCGATAACCCGGAGCTTGTTCTCAGGCGCCACATTGTAGAATGCACTGAGCACCAGCCGCGCCACATGCGGGTTCTGCGAAGTGGTCCACAGCGTGTAATGCTCGTCGGAATCATCATAGACGCCAAGCGCAGCACGCGGCTCCATCGGGTTTGGCACCAGACGGTTGTTGACGATCTTCATCTCGGTCACATGCGCAGCCGAGGCAATGGCGGCATCGGTTGCGGCGCTGTCGCCGATTTCCCAGTCAAAGATCTGGTTGTTTTTGGCTTCAGGATGGAGCTGCGGCGCGCCGACCTTGAGCGCCTCAACAGCGCTCGTGACAACCGGCAGGGTTTCATAGTCCACAACCACCGCCTCGGCGGCATCGCGGGCCTGCGCCTTGCTGTCCGCCACCACGATGGCAACGGCGTCACCGACATAGCGCACAGTGTCCTGGGCCAGAGGACGCCAGGCGCCCATGTTCATCGGCGAGCCGTCCTTGGAGTGGATCATCCAGCCGCAAATGATATTGCCGATGCCATCCTCGGTGAGCTGTGCACCGTTCAGAATGCCGATCACGCCCGGCATTTTTTCCGCAGCGGATGTGTCGATGCTCTTGATCTTGGCATGTGCGTGAGGCGAACGCACAAAATGTGCGTGCTTCATGCCCGGCACCACCATATCATCAGTGTACCGGCCCTTGCCGGTGATAAAGCGCTTGTCTTCCTTGCGCGCCACGCGGGCGCCAATGCCTTCCATTCCCATCTCTCAAACTCCTCCGGTTGAGTGCTGGCGAACGAGACGATGCTTCATTATTCAGATCAGGTTACGGCGTTCCGCGGCTTTTCCTATCCATCAATGCGAAGCTTTCACTTGAAAGACATTTAACCGTGGTCGCTGTCCGAATTCCTCTCTGTCCAGAAACGCACCACCTCAAAACATCGCCGGTTTCGGCGAGACCTATTCGGCGGCTACCTTCGCGCCATCACCCATCTTGGACGCCGCGTCGAGAACTGCTTTGACGATGTTGTGATAGCCGGTGCAGCGGCAAATGTTGCCTTCAAGCTCGGCTCGCACGGTTTTCTCGTCGAGTTGACCGCCATAGCGGTTGATCATATCGACAGCGGACATGATCATGCCCGGCGTGCAGAACCCGCACTGCAGACCATGATGCTCGCGGAACGCCGCTTGCACGGGATGCAGTTCCCCGCCCGAGGCAAGCCCCTCGATTGTGGTCACTTCCGCGCCATCCGCCTGAGCGGCAAGCATCGTGCAGGATTTGACAGCTTTGCCATCAACGTGAACCACACAGGCACCGCATTGGGACGTGTCGCATCCGACATGGGTTCCGGTCAGTCCGAGATTTTCACGGATGAACTGGACCAGAAGCGTCCGGTCCTCGCATTGGCCGGAAACGGATCGTCCGTTTACGGTCATCGATACATTGGCCATTAAATTCCTCCCTGGGGTGCAGGATCCTCACTCACCCTGACAGCATCATTTTCCTTTTTTTCAAAAGGATCAACCGTCAAACTTGGATATTTCCGAAAGCGCTTTGTCCGGGGCCACAAGCGGCGGCCACTAAAGTGCAAACAGCGTCGGGTAAAAAAGCGACGCGCGGTGGGACGTAACCCGCGACAAGAAAAGCGCCTTGCAGTTGGCCAAGAAGAAAATTCTTGCCGCCAAACGGTTTTGCCGTTAATTCTTGACCGTACGGTCGGTCAATGAAAGAAGACTCAGATCCCGAGAGAGTGAAAAGATCACCGACAATACAACGCTGGATCAACAGCCCGATAGCGAAGCTCCAGGGCGGGAGGTCATTATACTCTGTCTGGGTCTCGTCAGGCGTCTGGTTCAAAACCGCTTGCGGCTGCTTGCAAGACAGATCCGTCAATACTGTCTATGCAGTTACATAATTTGCCCCTAGTTTCGGGGCTGGGAACTGCGGCATCAAAGCCGCATCACTTATCTGGGAGGATAGAATGAAAAAACGCAATTTCCTGAAATCAGCAGCCGCAGCAGCAATTGCTGTTTCCGCGCTCGGCTTTTCATCCGCCGGCGTCATCGCGCAGGAAGTCACCCTGCGCATGCACCAGTTTCTGCCGCCGCAGGCCAACGTTCCAGCTGAGATCCTGATCCCCTGGGCCGAACAGATCGGCGAAGCATCCGGTGGCCGCATCAAGGTTGAAGTCTTTTCCGCCATGTCGCTGGGTGGCACGCCGCCGCAACTGATGGACCAGGCTCGCGATGGCGTTGTCGACATCGTCTGGACGCTTCCGGGCTACACCCCGGGCCGCTTCCCGAGCGTCGAAGTCTTCGAGCTTCCCTTCATGATGACCAATGCGGAAGCCACGTCCCGGGCCTATTGGGATCTGTTCAAGTCCGACATGGAAGAGAGCCAGTTCAAGGGCGTCAAGATTCTAGGTGCATGGGTCCATGGCCCCGGCGTCATTCATGCCAAGGGCGAAGGTGTGCGCAAGCTGGAAGACATGCAGGGCAAGAAGCTGCGCGGCCCGACCCGCGTGATCAACGGCATGCTCGCAGAACTCGGAGCCGAGCCCGTCGGCATGCCGGTGCCTGCCATTCCGGAAGCTCTTTCCAAAGGCGTCATCGATGGAACCGTCATTCCCTGGGAGGTCACACCAGCACTGAAAATCGCCGAGCTGGTTGACACTCACACCGAGTTTGGCGGCGACACCGCGCTTTACACAGCTGCTTTCGTGCTGGCCATGAACCAGGCAAAATATGACAGCATGCCGGACGATCTCAAGAAGATTCTTGACGACAATACCGGGCTTGAGTTCTCCGCCTTTGCGGGCAAGACCCAGGCTGCATTCGATGTGCCGAGCCGCAAGATCGCCGAGGCCACCGACAACGACATCGTCCAGATCGAAGGCGATGAGCTGCAGCGCTGGCGCGATGCTTCGCAGAAGGTGATCGACAATTGGTATGGCGAAATGGAAGCCAAGGGCATTGACGGCAAGGCGCTCCATGCCAAGGCAAAAGAGCTGATTGCCAAATACACCAAATAAGCTGGCGGCATTGAAAAAACCGGCGGGACATGTCCAACAGGGCAGGTTCCGCCGGTATTCTTATGCGGTTTGACGACATAAAAGCTCTCGACTTGAGAGAGTTGGGCTTGCATTGTAATGGTCCAAAAAACTGGCGGACAAGACTTTGGGGACCATGGCCAACCGAGCTTTGATGGCAGGATGCCAACCGTAAACCTGCAAAGAAATTGGCCCGCGCAGGATAGTTCGGTGGGCCAGTCCGGCGACAACGAGCCTTCACAAGGCCATGCAGAGAGGGCAGAACATGTTCGATGTAACGACCATCCGGATTGGCTCCAGTGCTTGATACCATCGACATCTTCATGCGCCGTCTCGCAGCCCTGCTGGCGATACTCGGAGGGCTTGCCCTTGTCGCAGTCATGCTTTCGACCGTGGCATCGGTGTCGGGACGCGCCCTTATACCAATCGGACTGAGCCCGATCCGCGGTGATTTCGAACTGGTCGAGCTGGGAACCGGATTTGCCGTGTTCGCCTTCCTGCCCTGGGTCCAGATCAACCGCCAGCATGCATCCGTTGAAATCCTGACTATGCATCTGGGATCCCGCGCCAACCGGATCATCGATCTGGTAGCGGACATCTTGATGGCAATGGTCGCAATTCTGCTCGCCTGGAAACACTGGGAGGGCACGCTCGATAAATTCGCCTATGGTGAAACCACCTTCATCATCCAGTACCCGATCTGGTGGGCCTATGCTTCGGGCCTGGTTGGCGCCATCGGCTTCGTCCTCATAAGCATCTGGTGCATTTTCCTGAGCTTGCGTGCACTCTCAACCGGACGTGACCAAGCCCACGGGGAGATTGTGCATTGAGCAACATTGACATTGCGCTCCTGTCCTTCCCGGTCCTTTTGACACTTATCTTCCTTCGGATCCCCATCGGTCTCGCCATGCTGATAACTGGAATCGGCGGGAGCTATTTCATCAATGGCTCTTTCCTGATGATCTTCGCCCAGCTCAAGAACCTGACATGGGGCACGTTTTCGAGCTACTCGCTGTCGATCATCCCGCTGTTTCTGCTGATGGGTCAGTTCGCCACACTGGGCGGCATGTCCCAGGCCCTGTTCAAGGCGGCTGAAACATGGATCGGCCACAAGAAGGGCGGCGTCGCAATGGCTGCCGTCGGGGCCTGTGCAGGCTTCGGCGCGATCTGCGGCTCCTCGCTCGCAACCGCCGCCACCATGGGTCAGGTGGCCCTGCCTGAGCTCAAGCGCTACGGTTATTCCGGCGAACTCTCGACCGGTGCTCTGGCAGCCGGCGGCACGCTCGGCATTCTCATCCCGCCTTCAGTGATCCTGGTGATCTACGCCATCCTCACCGAGCAGAACATCGCCAAGCTGTTCGTCGCGGCCTTCATTCCGGGCATCCTCGCAGCGCTTGGCTACATGATGGCCATCGCCATCTATGTTCGGCTCAAGCCCGGATCGGCTGGCAGCCGCGAACGCGCGCCCTACTCCGAGCGATTTCGCAGCCTGCTGGCGGTCT
Organism: Hoeflea sp.; assembly: GCA_043585085.1. Classification (GTDB taxonomy): domain Bacteria; phylum Pseudomonadota; class Alphaproteobacteria; order Rhizobiales; family Rhizobiaceae; genus Hoeflea. The sequence continues at coordinate 2,087,549 of CP121320.1, read as the reverse complement.
GGCCGGTGCTCATCGTCTTCGTTACGGTGGTTGGCGGGATTTATGGCGGCATCTTCACTCCCACAGAGGCTGCTGCCATAGGAGCGTTCGGGACCGGTGTGATTGCACTGTTCAATGGCGGCCTCAACCGCTCGACCCTGATCTCCTCGATCCTGACCACTGCCAATGCCACCGGCATGATCTTTCTCATCGTCTTTGGCGCCGGTGTGTTCAACGCGTTTCTCGCCCTGAGCCAGTTGCCGCAGACAGCCGCAGCCTTTGTCGGCAGTCAGGATTTCAATCCATGGCTGGTGATGATTGCCGTGCTGATGCTCTATCTGGCCTTCGGCTGCGTGATGGATTCGCTGTCGATGATCCTGCTCACCGTGCCAATCTTCTTTCCGATCATGTCGGCCCTTGATTTTGGACTGCCACCGGAAGAATTCGCACTCTGGTTCGGTATCATCGTGTTGATTGTCGTTGAAGTGGGGCTGATCACACCACCGGTGGGGATGAACCTGTTCGTCATCAACTCGATGGCCAAGGACACGCCGTTGTCGGCGACCTATCGCGGTGTGCTGCCCTTCGTCTTGACCGACATTGTTCGTGTTGCGATCCTGACCATGTTCCCGGCGATCACACTGGTGGCTGTCCGGTTGCTCTACTGAGCGTCAATCCGGACAGAAGAAGGATTCGGGAGTTGGGACATCAACTGCCGATGGCTTCGATGGCCTGAACCAGACCGGAATCCACCGGGATACCGTTGGCAAGATAATCCGCCCGGATCTGCTGCCGCCTGCGGCCAGGCAACCGCGCATCTTCCGTGCCCGCCACCATCTCGGCCATCAAAGCCATCCGCTCGGCCCCACCCGGGCCAAAGGCATCCGGGTCGATTGCGATGATCGCCTGACCGGTTCCAGGAGGGTCGCCCTTGTCATCAAAAAAAGAGGTCGCCTGCCAGGCGTAGTTCGCACCCGTAAGGCCGGCACAAAGAAGCTCCACCATCAGCGCCAACGCCGTGCCCTTGGCATCGCCCAGCGGAATCATGGTCCCTGCCATCGCCGCCTTGGCATCGGTGGTCGGCTGCCCGTCGGGGTCCAACGCCCAGCCTTCGGGAATCGAATCGCCCTTCTGTGCCGCAGCCATGATCTTGCCACGCGCCACTTTCGACAGCGAGATATCGACCACCACCGGATCATCAACGCCAAGAGGTGCTGCAAAGGCAATCGGATCGGTGCCGAACAGCGGCCGCCGCCCGCCCCAGGGTGCCATCGCCGCCGGTGCATTGGCCACCATCAGCGCTGCAACGCCACGCTCGGCCAGTGCTTCAACAATCACACCCGCAACACCGCAATGGTGCGAGCGCCGAATACCGGCAATCGCGATCCCCTGCGCTTTGGCCGCACCCGGCAGCCAGTCGAGCGCCAGATCCATCGCCGGATAGGCAAACCCGTTGGCCGCATCGATCGCCATCGCACCGGGTCGTAGAACCTGTGATGTCGGCGTTGCAAACCCGTCCACCTTGCCAGCCCGTGCCTGAGCAGAATAGGCCTCGACCCGACGAAGCCCATGTCCGTTCTGCCCGGCAAGTTCAGCCGCCAGCAATGCCCTGGCCACGGAAGCGGCATTTGTTTCGGATGTACGGCTACGCATCAGGGCGCCACGGATCAGGTCTGTAACCGCATCCGGCGACATGGTTTTAGCTTCGCTCATGCAGGTGCTCCAAGCGCTTCGAGCACCTTGTCAGCAATCAGATGGCTGACACGCTCATTGGATTCTTCGGTAACACCTGCAATATGCGGGGTCAGGATAAAATTGGGCAACCCGGCAAATCTGGCACCCTGTTCAGCACTCAGCGGTTCGCTCTCGAACACATCGAGCGCCGCACCGCCAATCCGCCCGGCTTTCAGGGCCTCTGCCAGAGCGGCCTCGTCGACAATGCCGCCACGCGCCGCGTTGATCAGCACCGCACCCGTTTTCAATTTGCAGAGCGCATCCGCATTGACCATGTTGCGCGTTGCCTCTGTCAACGGCGTGTGGAGGGAGATCACGTCGCCAAGCTCCAGCACCGCATCCAGCGACACATTGCGCGCGATCTGCCAACCCGGATGGTCAGCCGCGAGATAGGGATCATAGGCAACGATGGTCATGCCCATCATGTGCGCCCGCCATGCCACCTCCCGGGCGATGGATCCGTAGCCGACCAGTCCGATGGTCTTACCCGCGAGTTCCCGGCCCATCATCGACTGACGTGGCCAGGCACCGCTGGCGACATCGGAAGAGCGGAGCCAGGCGCCGCGCAACAACATCAGGGCAGCGGTGATCACATATTCTGCCACCGACAGATCATTGGCGCCCGTCGCCGGGATCACCTTGATCGAGCGGGCCCGGCAGGCATCGACGTCGATATTGTCAAGCCCCACACCGAGCCGACCAACCACCTTGAGCTTCGGACCCATGCCGATAAGTGCCTCACGCACCTGGGTGCGGTTGCGCACGATCAGAGCCTTCGCAGAGACCAGATGGTCGTGCAGTGCGGCAGGATCATCCACCAGTTTGGGGTCATAAAGCGTGTCACAGGATTGCGAGAGGCGGCTTACTGCCGCCTCGTCCATGAATTCGGTGATGACGATATCTGTCATGACTGTTTTCTTTCTTCTCTCTGCTCGCCCTTACGCCGAGCGATAGAGTTTTGTCATGGAGAACTCTCTGTGCCCGAGTGCTTCGGCTGCGGTTGCGCGGCCGTTGGCGGTGCGCGTGATCATCTCGATGAGGGCGTCGCCGGCCTCGTCGATGGTCATCTCGCGGGTCAGCACGCCGGTCACGTCAACATCGATGTGCTCGCTCATCGTCCTGAGCGTGCGCGGGTTGCCGGAGATCTTGACCACCGGCACGATCGGGTTGCCGACCACATTGCCCTGACCGGTCGGGAAGGTGTGGATCACCGCGCCGCCCGCCGCCATCAGCGTCACGCATTCCGCCGCCGCCGAGGATGAATCCATGAAATAGAGCCCGTTGCCCGAATTGGGCTCTTCGGCCGGATCCAGGATGTCGATGAATTGCGACGTCCGGCCGATCTTCTCGAGATTGCCCAGCGCCTTCTCCTCGATCGTCGTCAGGCCACCCTCGATATTGCCCTTGGTCGGCTGGCTGTCGCTGAGATCATCGGTCTGATGGGCGAAGATGACGTCGTCCTGATAGGCCTTCCACATCTTGTACCAGCGTTTCCCCACCTCCTCGTTGATCGCCCGCTTCTGGCAGATATGCTCTGCGCCAGTGATCTCGGAGGTCTCACCAAAGAACCCGGTGATGCCTTCTGGCAGCAGTTTGTCGTACATGTTCCCAACGGTCGGGCAGGAGCCCAGACCTGTGGTCGTGTCGCTCTCACCGCATTTAGTGGAGATCCACAGCTCGTTGATCGAGCATTCCTCGCGCTGGATCTCGGTCGCGTGGTGGACGAAATCCTTGGCAGCCCAAGAAGCGGCACGGATTGTCTCGAAATCGCCCTTTTGCTCAATGGAGAATTCGGCAACCTGCTTGCCGGTCTTGCGGATGCCGTCGGCGATTTTCTTGGTCCAGCCCGGCTCGATCCCGATCACGACAACAGCGGCGACATTGGCATTGGCGCCGGTGCCGATGATGGTGCGAAAGTGGGTGTCGAGATCTTCGCCGAATTGCAGACGCCCATACGCATGCGGGATCGCCATGGTCCCTTTGACGTTGTTGGCAACCGCTTCGCAGGCCGCGTTGGAGATGTCATCCACAGGCAGGATGATGACGTGATTGCGCACGCCCACGCGTCCGTTCTCGCGCCGATAGCCCATGAATGTCATGTTGGAATATTTCGATGCCATGATGAGAGCTCCTACCAGCGCTTGGTCTTGAGATTGTGGGTGTGGACGTGACCGCCCTTCTCGACGTCGGCCACGAACTTGCCGATGTCCTCGCCATATTTGATCGCCGTGTCGCCCGACTTGATGTCCGACAACGCCACCTTGTGGCCGATCGGAACATCCGCCTGCGAGACAAGCTCGAAACTCGAATTGTCATGCGTGACAACGCAAAGCATCTTCGTCCCGGCCTTAAGACCCTCAACCACAACAACGCCGACATTGTCCTTGTCTTCATGTACCAATAAATGGGGGGTGCTCACAGTGATCCTCCAATGTGGATAAAAGGCAAATTTGCTCTGCCCGATGGACAGGTCTTATATAAGATATAAGATACGGTGGATTGGAAATGTCAACCGGCATCGGGCTTGGAAAAGGAAACCCAGATGGCTGATCAGGCCGACACGGCAACAGGCGAAGAGATCGGCTTCAAACCACTCTATGCACAGGTTCGCGAACAGCTGATGCGTCGCCTCGTCAGTGGCGAATGGCTGCCGGGAATGCTGCTTCCAAGCGAAATCGAATTGGCTCGGCAGCTCAATGTCAGCCAGGGCACGGTGCGCAAGGCGCTAGATTCCATGACCGCAGACAATCTGGTGATCCGCCGACAGGGCCGCGGCACCTATGTCGCAGAACCTGAAGAAAGCCGGATCCTGTTCCAGTTCTTCCGCCTGAAGCCTGACATGGGCGAAGCGAGCTTTCCCGATTCACACGTCGTAAGCACCGGTCACGCACAGCCAACCGCTACGGAAACCGAAAACCTGGGGCTCAAGCAAGACGAGCAGGTGTTTCGGATCGAGCGCATTCGCATGCTTTCCGATCAGCCGATCCTGATCGAAACCATAACACTGCCTGCAAGCCGCTTTCCCGATTTCGATCATCTGACCATTATTCCCAACAATCTGTACCGGCTCTATTCCGAGCGCTGGGGCATCACCATCGGCAGTGCCGAGGAACGGCTCAAGGCCATCGCCGCAAGTTCCCGCGATGCCAAAAAGCTCGGTTGCGAAGAAGGCGAAGCGCTACTGCTGATCAGCCGGGTGGCCAAGGACCTCGAGGAGCGGCCGGTTGAATTGCGCTGGTCACGCTGCATCTCCCGTGACATCCATTACGCGGTCAATCTGCGCTAAGTCTCTAGAAGACCACAGCCTCTCCGGTCTTCGCCGAATGTTCGGCAGCAAGCCCGATCCGGACCGACTTCAAACCATCTTTCAGGGTTACCTCCGGTACTCCGCCATCGCGAACCATGGCGAAGAACTTCTGGTGCTGGAAAAAAGTCGAACCGTGGTGATCACCAGCCGCCAGAATTGTGTGATCGACCTCGATGGTCTCCCGCTGCTCGGTCTTGCTGGCCCGGGGTGAAAGCACAAACTCAGATGCCCGTTCGGCCCCGTCCGGCGAAAACCGCGCAGGCCCCGGCACCAGCGCTTCAGCCTTGGCATTATCCCCGATCACAGAGATCGCCTCTTGCCACTGAGATCCCTCCGCAAACATGCACAATTCGAGCATGCCGCGCACCCCATTGTCGAAGTCGACGATAACGAACCCATTGTCGAGAACATCGGGTGTGCGCCCGTCATGATGCTCGTCGCGAAAATTGACGTCGGCAGCACCCGACGCATAGACCCGGACCGGTTCGGCCTTTGCGATCAACCGCATCAGATCGAAGAAGTGGCAGCATTTCTCCACTAGCGTGCCACCGGTGTTCTGGTTGAACCGGTTCCAGTTTCCGACCTTCTTAAGAAACGGAAACCGGTGCTCGCGGATCGAAATCATCCGCACCGCACCGGTCTCACCCGCACTTGTGGCGTGCAGTAACCGCTCCACCGGCGGCATGTAGCGATACTCCATCGCCACCCAGACCGGTGCTGTTCGCTGCTCCGCCATCGCCAGGACGTCTTCGCAATCCGGCAGCTTGGTGCACAACGGCTTCTCCACCAGGATCGGAAGATTGGCCGGAAGAACATCAACCAGCACCTGATGATGCAGATGATTGGGGACTGCGATTACCAGAGCATCACACAGTCCGGCAGCCATCAACGCCTCATGGGTCGTGAAGACCTCGCAACCATGACCGGCGAGTGCTTCAGACTGATTGCGCATTTCATCATCAGGATCGCAAACCGCAGTCACCCGGGCCCCATCGATCAGGCGGATATTGCGAATGTGTTCCTGCCCCATCATGCCTGAGCCGATGATGCCGTATCTGATATCTGTCATAGAGAGTTCCGCAGTTTCAACGCTGTGATCATAGATGGATTACCGGGAGGCTGGCGGCCACGGCGAAGCTTTCAAGGGCTGCAACATGATCGCCATAGGCGAGTGCCATGTGATGCTCGAGCCCGCTGTTGATCACCCCGGCCAGAACCTCGTCCGCCGGGCGCTCGAACCGGACGACGCCGGATGTCCCGGTGAAGGCCTTGTCACGCTCGAGCATCTCGCCACGCGCCAGGATCAGGCTTTGCACACCCTGCGCCTGGCTCAATCGCACAAATGTCACCGGGCCGGGCTTTAAAGGAAACTCGAACAACAGCGGCATCTTGCGATTGGTGTGAATGGTCGCCTCTTTAACAGCATCCGGATCAGCCATCGACAAGGGCGCCTGGCCGCAATGCCAGACGACGGCGGAATTGTCGGTCACATCGATATCGACCAGATCAGCCAGGAAAACCGGCGCGCCGCTCGCAGTCTGAAGCAGCAATTGCGTCGCAGCTCCATAGACATCGGCCTCGCAGGCACAGGGCGTGCGCGCCTCGCCCATCATTGCAACAGGCCCACACACGGCGCCGCCATATTCGGTAAAGGTTTCGGGCCAGCAACGGATTGCAAAGGCATCAAACCCGCCCTCTGCCTTGATATCGTCAAGCGCCAGCTTCAGCCGGAGTGAGCGGTCGAGCTGCGGCTGATCGACTTGATCGAGACCCGAAACCATCTGTCCGGCCGCCAGACGCAGCTCATCGGTTGCTTTGGACGGTGCAGCCCGCGCCCGGTCGAACAGCTCGGCAAGATCGAACCCCTTCACTGTGAGTCCTGTCAGAGCTTGCAACCGGTCCGCTTGATAGGCGCATGTATCAAACCCCTCCGGATGCACACCGATCCGTGCAATGCTCTTGCTCTTGAGTTGGCCAAGCAGAGCCTCGCCCTGGGCAGGATCGGCAGCAGACGGCGCGGGTTCCAATGGACGAACCATCGGCGTCGCACCGAACAACTCATCGAGTTCGCCGTCACCAGGTGCAGCATAACGCCACGAAAACAGCCGACCGCGCAGCGACAATGCATGCGAGGCGAGGTTGAGGCCGCAAAAGGCGTTGAGCCGAAGCCGTCCGCCAAGCCGAGGCTCGGGAACCGCCCAGATCGCCAAAGGTTGATCGAAGCTCTCTGCAATCCTGCAAGTCATGACCGCATCGGTGAAAGTGACCTGCAAAATCAGAATTCGATCCGGATTTTGCGCCTTGACGGTGTCCATAGCCGCTTCAGCCGCGGCAGCATCCATCAGCAAGGCAGGCGCGCCCACAAGTCTGTGCCCGGAGGCTTCGAGATCACGCCACATGCCCGAAAGCATCTCCTCGGCAAAGGGGACATCAAATGTCGGCCGCCCGAGCGGCAGCACACCGATTGTCAGAGTTTCAGATGACATCGGCCTGCCCCCTTACATCACAGGTTAAAAACACTAGATTGCGATCATGACAGCGATCTTCAAACGCGGGGCTTTGGCCCTTGTTCTCGCAATGGCCCTTCTCGTCATTGTCCCGTCCGCGCAAAGCACTGCCACCGAGGCGGCCTGGGCCCGACTGGCCCAGGGCGGCTACACCATTCTGCTCGGATTTTCCCGCGCGCCGGGAGGCGGCGAGCCGCTGCGGCCGGATATTGGTGATTGCGAATCCCGTAACAGCCTGACCGATCGAGGCATTCAGGAAGCCCGCCGCATAGGCATGCGCTTCGCCGCGCGTGCGGTCTCGATCAACTCGGTCTATGCCGGGGAATTTTGCCGCGCACTGCAAACCGCGGAACTGGGATTTGGCGCCCGCAATGTCGAAACCAGATCCTATCTCAACTCGATTGTCGGTGGCGCCGATCCCGATCAGATCCCGGCGGAACTGATCGCCGCGGTTGAGGAGTTCAACGGCGCGGGCAATCTGCTCATGGTCACCCATCCGGTGCTGATCAAGGCCATTTCCGGCACCACACCGCGCGAAGGTGAAGCGATCATCATCGCTCCGGGCGAAAAGCCCGGAGACAAGCCCCGCGTGATCAACCGCCTGCTTCTGGACTAGTGCCCGCCGCTGCATCAGCCAAAATCACTGTAACTGTGGCGGAAGCTCTGATCCGCGGGCGAAAATTTCGCACCTTCTGGCCCGAACAGCGCATGTTTGTCCCAAGGCATGGCAGCCTGATCGGTCAGCACATTGAGATCGCGCATATAGTCAACAGACGCTCCTTCGAGCCCGCGGCGCATCGCATCCCAATCGGGATAGTGCCCGAAAGCCTCGAGCCAGATCGCGCGGCCCGCAAGATAGCCTGAGGCTCCGGCACGGTAGGCATGAGCTAGAATATTGCGGAAATCCGCCTTGCCGGCACCCGCCGAGAGCATGACCCAAGGCCGCCCCGCAAGCCGCCCCATCTCGTCAAAAGCCTCCTGAACCTCGGCATCTCCACCTTCGGGCACATCTTTGGCGGCAACCGGACTTTCGAGCTTGAAGACATCAATGCCGAAATCCGGGTGAGCGAAATCCGCCACCGATTGCAGCACGTGATCGGTCCGCTTGCCGGTCATCTCGACATAGTCGGTGGTCTGGTTTGCATCCCCCTTGAGCGGATAGACCAGAAGTTCGAACAGGAACGGGATATCGTAACGCGCGCAGGCTTCACCGATGCGCTTGGTGAAGTCCTTCTGCTTGTCATTGATGTGCTTTGGCGCATCGGGTCGGTACCAGGTCAGAACCTTGACCGCATCGCCACCCATCCGCTTGATCTTGGCCACCGACCAGTCATCGATCTCGCTCGAAAGCCGGCCATCTTCCGTTTCCTCGAAGATTGAATCCTCAAGCGTGACGATCAAGCCTTTGGTTGGCGAAAGCTTACCAATTCCTTTGGGAATCGCGAAATGCGGATCAAGCAGCATCGCCGAGGACTGGTCCTGAAGCGTCTCCACCAGCAGGGTCTTGAATCCGGCAACCTCTTCCCAGGGTGCCTCTGTTGTTCCGTGATGTTTGGCAATCGGACCCTTGATCGGCGGACGCTGGTCAACAGCTGTCATCTTGAACAAGCCACCCGCATCGGCCATTCGCCGCATGCCCCACAATTTGCCAGCGCTTAGCTGCATGTCATTGCCTCTTTCATGAACTGTTCAACTTCTTGCCGTGCCGGGTATCCGGCGCGGCCGTTCGATCTGGTGCATTTGATGGCGGCCACCGCATTGGCAAAGCGGATCGCCGGTTCCGGCGCCATGCCCTCGCCCAGAGCAACCGCGAAGGCACCGTGCCAGACATCACCTGCGCCCAGCGTATCCACTGCCTCTATCCGGTAGGCCGACTCAAACCCCGATGCCTGCCCCTGTTTCCAGAACACGCCCCGATCCCCATCGGTCACACAGACAAAGGAACCGGTCTCACGCCCCACCGCGTCAAGGGCAGCGCCGAGATCATCGTGTCCGGCCCAGTCGCGAAGCCCCTGTGCGGAAAACGCCAGATGGCTTGCCAGCCGCAATGCAGCCTCGGCGTCGAGAATGGGCGCTTCGGCATCAAGGACACCTGGCACACCGCGCTCGCGCGCGGCACGCATCAGCGCAGCAGCTCCCTCAGGCCAGCGTGTATCAGCCAATGCCGCATCGAAATGCTCTGGCAGCGCCGCGATCAACCAGTCCGCATCCGCCGGCAGGGCCTGATCGCGAAAATTGACAATCTGCCGCTCTCCCTCATGATCGATGAGCACAGAGGAAAAGGAAGACCTGCCTCCCTCGTACCGGTGCGTCAGCGCGCAATCGACACCATCGGCTTCAAGCCCGGCCACGATCATGTCGCCCACTTGGTCGTCTCCCAGCCGCGCGGCCAGAACTGCGTCGCAGCCAAGCCGGGAAACCGCCACGGCGGCATTCGCCGCACCGCCTCCACCGATGATTTGGGCGTCGCGCGCCCGGTATTTCTCGGCCCGGCGCGGCATCTCGTCGACATAGAAGACGAAATCAACCACAGCGAGGCCGACGGTGACGATCCTTGTCATGCTGCACCAGTCCCAAGCCTGGAAGAAAAGTGTGTTTCAGTTTAGCGGCACCCGCCCGTTCGACGTGAGAATATCAAGTCTTATATAAGACACAAGACTGAATGTGACGGTTGACTCCAAACCCGCAACGGCCAATCATTTCGGAGCCATCAATCGACCGGAAGACCGCTGGGCACGGTTTCAGGCCGCCCAAGCCTGCCTTTGTCGTTCCCGGTCAGCGCGTGGAGAAAGGCAATCAACTCAGCCACCTCCGAATCAGCAAGCCCAACTGGCGCAATATCAATCCTGGCCTTGAGCCTTGCCCGCTCGCGGGAATCCTCGAACGCAATGAAATCGACTGGCCCCAGACGCTCATCTGCTGGCAATTGCACCATGTCCGGCTGCCAGTTCTCAAACCCGGCAGCGGGATCTAGGTGATGGCGGACGATACCTTCGAGCGTCGCATAGGCGCCATTGTGGCCCCAGGGTCCGGTCAGAGCCACATTGCGCAGCATCGGCGTGCGAAACCGGTAGGCATCTTCCAGCCGGTTGGATTCTGCCATCCGCCCGACATCGCGGACATAGGGATCGAACACCCTGGTGCGGCCCGGGCCGAAATGCGGCAGGGTGAGTGCATGAAAGCCCTGATCCGACATCATCTGGCCCGCGTGGCAGCTGCTACACCCGGCCTTGCCATAGAACAGCTCCATTCCGGATCGCGCTTGCGGTGAAAGTGCTGTGGAATCGCCAGCCAGATAGCGGTCAAACGGGCTGTCAGTCGCCCGCCATTCGCCATTGATAAAATCCCCTAGCGCATTGGCGACGTGGGTGATGGTCAGATTACCGGCGCCTTCAATCGATGGATCAGCTTTCCGAAAGAGATCGACATATGCAGGGATCGCCAGCACCCGCTCCATCAGCAACGGCCAGACATGATCAATCCGATCATAAACGGCACCAGCCACTTTGTTTTCCTCGGGGTTCCCGGCCATCTCGGTTTCCGATGTCAGCGGAAACAGAGCCTGCGCTGCAAGGATGCCCTTGAGGCCGGAGGGCAGATACTCCTCAGCCGGCGAATTGAAGCCGTTGCCGAAGATATTATCAACGCTCAGCCGCCCGTCATGAAACAGCACCCGAATTTCCTTCAGGCCGAGATTGAACAGTGGTGACGCGTTGCGCGGCACCCTCTTCTCGATCCGGGCCTCGCCCCGGCCAGTGGTTCGCTTGAGGCCAATCCCTTCGCCGCCTTCCCCCACGCCCAAAGCAAGCCCGTCGCCGGTGGCCAGATCGTGGTGGTGGCAGGTTCCGCAGGAAATGTTGCGGTTGCCGGAAAGCACAGGATCATAAAACAGAAGGCGCCCGATTTCCGCCAGGTCGGGATCGAAATCATGAAAATCCGTATTGGTGAGCGGCGGCGGCAAGGCGCGATCATTCGGACCGGCGAGTGCCGTCGGCACGGCCATTATTGCCAACAGAAAACTCCCGCAAGCGGCCAAAATTCCTCGGCCGAACGGCTGTGGCCTGCTGCTCATACTACCTCCTCAACATCCGCAAACAGTGTGCCTCCAAGACACCCGTCGGCCTCCTCCTTGCCACCATCGCCGGCGAGCTATTATTGTCGCTTTACTCCACCTCGCGAGAAAGAATGGCAAATGACTTCAGCGCGTGCAAACACGAAAATGCGCCTCCGCACCCTAGGCCTGATCACCTTGGGCCTTGTCGTGACGACTGGACACCCGGCCCACGCCGAGATCGAGAAAGGCCGTATCCTCATGGAGGAGAGCCGCTTCGAAGAGGCGATGGCCGAGTTCCTGCCTGCAGCGCGATCGGGCAATGCCGATGCGGAAGAGCTGATCGGCGTCATGTACGCCATGGGTCTCGGGGTCGAGCGTGACGACGAGCGCGCCTTTGAATGGTATCTGCGAGCCTCCATGAAAGGCCATCCGGGTGCGCAATCAGGCATCGGATGGTACTTCGAAGTGGGGCGCGGCACTGCCGTCGATCTCGTCCGCGCCTATCTCTGGTACGGACTTTCGACCATCGGCGGCGATCCAGATGCAGCAATTTCCATCGACGAAGTGGCAAAGAAAATGACGCCGGAGGAGATCCGCCGAGCCCAGGTCCTGATCAACGACTACCGGCCCTGGATGTATCCATTCCGCTGATTGGCCATCAATGAAAAACCGCCCGGATTGCTCCAGGCGGCCTGTCGTTCCGGCTCTCTTCAATGGACGCTTACTTGATGTCCATCATGGCGCCACCATCGATGGTTTCCGACGCCTTGGCCGCTTCAGCGACCAACAGGTCATAGAACGTCGCGCCACCCTGAATGTTTGTCTTGAACCATTCAAACACCGGTGTTGCGGCTTCCTTGAACTGCGCCTTCTCTTCCATGGTCGGCACGTAGACCGAGCCACCAATCTCGGCGAACTCCTTGTAGGCATCGATAGACTTGCGCTTGGGCGAGGCGAATGTGGCCTGCTGCAAGGCGGCAAAACCATCGACCACCACACGGCGCAGATTTTCGTCCAGCCCCATGAAGCGATCATTGTTCATGTACCACAGGGCGCCCATGTAGGAGTGACCATCCAGCGTGAGGTACTTCAGGCCTGCATCCGGGAACTTCATCCCCATGATGTCGGTGATGCCGTTCTGGGTGCCTTCGACCACGCCGGTCTGAAACGAGGTGAACAGCTCAGGCCACGGGATCGGGGTCGGCGAAGATCCCATCGAACGCACCAGCTCCTGTGGAAGGTCGGCAACTACGGTGCGGATCTTCAGCCCGTCCATATCGGCCGGAGAACGGATTTCCCGCTTGGTATTGGCAAAGTTGCGCCAGCCGCCGGTGTTGCCGATGGTCATCAGGCGGATCATGCCACCCGAATCCGCCAGCATCTGCTCACGCAGCGCGCGGGTAAATGTGCCTTCGGTCAGCACTTCTTCAGCAATCCGGTCATCCCGCAAGAGATAGGGAAGGTCGAGCACCTGCACGTAGGGAAAAATCCCGGACGCCCCACCCGAGGTCGAAATGTAGATGTCGATAGAGCCGTCGGCGATGCCCTGCAGGCATTCAGCGCCGTTCGAGCAAAGCTGGGTACCGATGAACAATTCGACCGCAATCGCGCCGTTCGAGGCCTTCTCGACATAGTCCTTGAACACCACCAGACCGTCATAATCCTCGTCGTTTTCATTGGAATTGGCAGTGGCACGCAGCGTGATATCCGCGGCCTGCGCAGCGGTGATCATACCGCCCGCCAGCACCGACAGGCCGAGTGCAGCCGCGCTCAGTGTTTTGAGTGTGTTTTTCAAGATCATCAATGTTCCTCCCGTTGGTCCTTGTTTCCCTCAAGTCTTATATAAGACATAAGATTGATGAGCCGCGTTTGCTTGTCAAGCGTGAGCCGAAACTGTCGACCTTTCATGTCCATACCGTGACAGCACGCAAACTGTCCTCACTTTGCAAAGCCGAACAACTGCGGCATAAACAGTGAGATCTGCGGCACGAATGTGATCAGGAAAATTGCCACCACCTGCACCGCCAGAAACGGCAGAATCGCCTTGGCGATGGTTTCCACTCGTTCACCCGACACACTCGAGGTGACAAACAGCACCAGCCCCATAGGCGGCGTCGCCAGCCCCACCGTCAGATTGACGCTCATAATGATTGCAAAATGCACCGGATGAACGCCGAGATCGGTAAAGATCGGTCCCAGGATCGGCCCGAGAATAATGATCGCCGGTCCCGCATCGAGAAACATGCCCACAATGAACAAAAGCACATTGATCAGGAAGAGCAGGATGTAGGGATTGTCCGAAAGACCCAGAATGAAGTTGGCCAGGATTTCCGGCGTGTGCGAAAGGCTGACAACCGTCTTGAAGGCCATTGCCGCCCCCACCAGCAGCAATACCACCGATGTGGTCATCGCAGCCTTGGTCAGCACCTTCGGCAGATCCGCCCACCCCATGGTCTTGAGAATGAACAGCGCCACGATAAAGGCGTAGACCGCTGCGACGGCTGAGGCCTCTGTCGGAGTGAAGATTCCGCCGAGGATACCGCCCAGAATGATCACCGGGGTCAGCAGGGGGAAGAACGCCTTCAGGCTCGCCTGCCCCTTCTCCGGCCAGGTGGCACGCCGCGAAGCTGCGGGAAAGTCATTCCGCTTGGCCAGGAAACCAACCACCAACATCAGTGAAAGCCCGATCATCACTCCAGGCACGATGCCGGCGAGGAACAGCGCAGCCACCGATTCACCCATCACATAAGCATAGATGATCATGATCCCCGAAGGCGGAATGATCGGCCCGATCACCGATGAAGCCGCCGTTACCGCAGCGGCGAACTTCCGCTTGTAACCGTTCTTCTCCATGGCCGGGATCAGCATCGACCCAAGCGCCGACACATCAGCCACCGCCGATCCCGAAAGCCCGGCAAACAACATCGAGGAAAGAATGTTTACATGCGCAAGCCCACCCTTGAGGTGGCCGATCATCGCCTGGCTGAATTCCACGATCCGCATCGTGATTCCCCCGCGGTTCATCAGCTCGCCTGCGAGCATGAAAAACGGGATTGCCATCAGCGGAAAGGAATCCATGCCCGTATAGACATTGCGGTAGAGCAGCGCGATATCGCGCTCCTGCCCGTTGAGCCAGAGCAGAAACCCCGGGGCTGCCAACATGCCAAAGAACACCGGCAGGCCGATCATCAGGAATATGAGGAACAGCGGAAGGAAGAAAAACAACATGACCTACTCCACCGCCACGATTACACGGTCATGATCATCGGGCAGATCCGCCTTGGGATCGATCAGATGCGCAATCGACTTCAGACACAGTTCGATGTTGACCAGGATCATCAGAAACAACCCGGCTGGCAGCGACATGTACATCCAGGCAAGCTTTATCCGCACCAACCCCATGCCGAGGAACTCCAACGGAAGCTTGAGAGAGCTAGAGTTGAACAACCACCCGGATTTGATGTGATTGAGACCAAGTTGAAAGCCATAGACCAGAACAGCCAGTGATATCAGCAGCAGAACAAGTCCAAGGAAGGCACCCAACCGCAGAGGCAGCAGATCCTTGACCATCTCGATCGAAACAAAGCCGCCCCAGCGGTATGCGGTGGGCGCAATCACCGCCGTCATCCATAGCATCAGGAACCGGGCGCCCTCGTCAGGCCAGGCGAGCGCATTTCCAAGCACGTACCGAAAGATCACCTGGAGCATGATGATCAACACCATCAACGCCATCGCAACCCAAGCGATGTTGCGGCCAAACCGCAAAAGAAAAGTATTGAGGCTAACAAGTGGCCTCAATATCCCCAAAATCACGTCCATGGTTTAGGTCCTCCCCGAGCCGGCAACCACAGTGCATCCATGAGTCTTATATAAGACCTCCCTATGGGCTTCTATTTCGCGGCGTCTGTCAAGTACCTTGGATTGTCGGCGCGAAGCCTCAATCACGGATGAAGACATGCTCGGTGTGCTGTACCAGCGTCTCGCCCGGTCTCAGTATTGCCCCGGCAAAGCCTTCATGATTGGGACTGTCGGGCCAGCTCTGCGTCTCCAGACAGAAGCCTGCATGAGCCCCATAGGTCTTGCCGTGAAGACCTGGAACCGATGGCTCTATCTTGAAACCTGTATAAAGCTGTACGCCCGCCTCGCCTGTGCGCAGCTCCATGGCCACACCGGAGCGCAACGATCGCGCCAGCGCAACGGTTCGCACAGGTCCACGCGCAGGCGACAGGCAAAAATTGTGGTCATAGGCGACCTGTTGCCCTTCAGCGCCCATGCGCCTGATCGGCCGCATTTCCCGGAAATCAAAATCCGTTCCTGCCACAGAGGCAACCTCGCCTGTGGGGATCTGGTCTCCATCGACAGGCAGATAATGATAGGCTGCCATCATCAATTCATGATCAAGGATGTCGTCGCTGCCATCAAGATTGAAGTAGCTGTGGTGGGCAATATTGGCGAGCGTCGGGCGGTCGGTTTTGCTGGTGTAGGTAATTGAGAGGCAGCCACCGGGCTTGAGCTCGTAGCGCGCCTCGATCTTCATGGTGCCGGGATAGCCGGACTGACCATCAGGATCGATAATAGAGAACACGGCAAAATCCCGGCCGTGTTCATCCAGCGTCCACAAGCGCTTGCCCGTGCCCGCACTCCCGCCATGAAGATGCGTGATGCCGCGTTCGTTCAGTTCGAGTTGGTAGTCCACACCATCTAGAGAAAACTGTCCTTTTGCGATCCGGTTTGCGTGGCGACCGGGCGTTTGCCCGAAATAGGGCGAATACGCCGGATAGCTTTCAAAATCCGGGAATCCCAGCGTCAAAGGTGCAGCATGACCTTCAAGCCTGAGGTCTTGAAGCGTCGCGCCCCAGGTCATGATCTTCGCCGTCAGCCCACCACCCTGTAGTGTGATGCGGTGGACCGCCTGACCATCCGCTGTCAGTCCAAACACCTCGATTGCCATGAGCAGTCCCTTCACCAATAGCCTTGCGCAAAAACGACAAGGCGTCCTCGAACACCCAAACGGATTCGCAATGCCGTATCATATCTCGACACTCCAAGCCTTGTTCCCAAAAAACACGCAAAGGCAAGTCCATAAAGCTGCCAACACCGTGCCATGTCAGCGCGTCAACTGCCGTGTCGCCGCTTCCAGACCAGACAACGTCATCGGGAACATCCGGTCGCCAAACAATTGCCGGATAAGACCAGTCGAGTGGGTGTAGGTCCAATGCGCCTCCGGTGTCGGATTGAGCCAGGCAACCTTGTGGAAATGATTGAGCATCCGCGTGAGCCAAACCTGGCCAGGCTCCTCATTCCAGTGTTCCACAGATCCGCCCGGCGCAATGATTTCATAGGGGCTCATCGCAGCATCACCGACAAAGATGACCCGATAGTCGGAGCCGTAAGTCCTCAACAGCTCTTCGGTCGGCATCACATCCTGCCGTCGTCGGCGATTGTCTCGCCACACTCCCTCATAAAGGCAATTGTGGAAATAGAAATACTCCATGTGGCGGAACTCGGCGCGCGCGGCGGAGAACAGTTCCTCGACAACCCGGATGTGGTCATCCATTGATCCGCCGATATCAAAGAACATCAAAAGCTTGACGGCATTGCGCCGCTCAGGCCGGGTCTTGACATCGAGCCAGCCATGTTCAGCCGTCGCCTGGATCGTACCAGGCAGATCGAACTCCTCCGCAGCACCCTCGCGGACCCAGCGCCGCAGCCGTCTGAGCGCCACCTTGATGTTTCGGGTCCCGAGCTCGACCGTGTCGTCGAGATTTTTGAATTCGCGCTTGTCCCAGACTTTGACCGCGCGACGGTGCCGGCTCTCATCCTGGCCAATGCGAACACCCTCGGGATTGTAACCATGGGCGCCAAAGGGAGAGGTTCCCGCAGTTCCAATCCACTTTGATCCACCCTGGTGTCGCTTCTGCTGCTCCTCAAGCCGTTGCTTGAGCGTCTCCATCAACTTGTCCAGGCCGCCCAGACTCTCGATCAGCTTCTTCTCGTCCTCATTCAGGTGCTTTTCCGCCATGCGCCGCAACCACTCCTCAGGCAGATTGCGCGCATCAGCACCATCAGCGCCGCCAACGGCTTCCACACCACGAAAGTAATGCGAGAACACCTGGTCGAAACGGTCGATATGACGTTCATCTTTCACCAGCGCAGCACGCGCAAGAAAATAGAATCCCTCCACGTCATAGAGTGTCAGCCCGGCATCCAGCCCTTCCATCAGGGTCAGGTACTCGCGCAGTGACACCGGCACCTTGGCAGCTTTGAGCTCTAGAAAAAACGGCAGAAACATGGAGGCAACCTTAACGGCAACGCGGCGGGCTTGCCATAGCAAGCATGCATTCAAAGCACTGTTTCAAGCGCCCTGGATCGGCAGGCAAAAAAGACCGTGAAGACCCAACCCGCCGCAATGTGTTTCCCACTCTCAACGGCTGTACTTGATGAACGGCGTCAGGGTGGCGATCCGGTCATAGAGCGTGCGCGCCGTGGCATTGAACTCCTGCGTCATCCAGTAGACGTTCGGGCAGCCATCCCGGTCCGCCGCTGCGTAAACCGCTTCGATCAGTGCCCGGCCAACACCTGTTCCACGCGCCTCTGGTGCGGCATAGAGATCCTGCAGATAGCAGACATGTTCCTGCCGCCAGCAATGGCGGTGGTAGAAGTAATGCACCAGCCCCACCGGCCTACCGTCCACCAGCGCCAGCAATCCGCGCGGTTCGTAAAACGAGACCTCACCCTGGACATGATCTCCCAGGATACGTTCGAACGTGGTCTCATAGACCTCGTCAGCCACACTCGATTCGTAAAACTCGAGATAGCCGGTCCACAGCTTGCGCCATTGATCCTTGTCGGTCATGGCAATCGGTCGGATATCCACCCTAAATTCACCCATCCTACTCACCTGCCTCGGTCAAAGTCTGGTTGTGACCAATCTCTTCCATGTTGAACGGCGTCGTCTGGTAGACTTGGTTGATCCAGTTTCCGAACAGAAGAAATGCATGGCTGCGCCAGCGGTTGAGCGGTGCCCGTTCCGGATTGTCATCCGGGAAGTAGTTCTTCGGCGGCGCGATCGGCTTTCCAGCCTGCACGTCACGGAAATATTCCTCTGCCAGCGTGCCTGAATCATATTCGATATGATTGAAGATATAGAGCCGGTTGCCAAACGCTTCGTGCAGGAGACAAAGCCCGGTTTGGCCGCTTTCCATCAGCACATCAAAATCCGGTGTCAGGTCCTCGCGCCGCACTTCGGTCCAGCGCGACACCGAGACCTGGAAATCATCGGAAAAACCCATGAGATAGGGTGAGGCCGGGTTGAGATTGCGGTGCCGGTAAACACCGAACGCCTTTTCGTCGAGTTGCCGCTTGGGCACACGGTGAAAATGCCAGGCCGCTGCCATTGCGCCCCAGCAGACGAAGAAGCTCGAATGCACATGGGTCGTGGTCCAGTCGAGGATCTTTTCGAGCTCCTCCCAGTAGGTCACATCCTCGAAAGGGAGTGTCTCGATCGGCGCGCCGGTGATGATGAAACCATCGAACTTGCGATGCTTTACCTCTTCCCAAGTGTGATAGAAATTGATCAGATGATCTTCAGACGTGTTCTTGGCCGCGTGCGAGCCGATGCGCACCAGCGTCAGCTCCACCTGCAGCGGCGAAGCACCGACCAGCCGGGCGATCTGGGTCTCGGTGGCGATCTTGTTGGGCATCAGGTTCAACAACCCGATATGCAGAGGACGAATATCCTGCCGCACAGCAATGGATTCATCCATGATCTGCACGCCTTCCTTGACCAGCACATCACGGGCAGGAAGACCATCGGGAATACGGATCGGCATGACGCACGGACCTCCAACAAAAAACCGGCCCGCGAAAACACGCTGCCGGTCCGTTGGGGAATCCCCGTCGGCCCTTTAGCGAGTTGTTTAACGTGGCTGCAAGCCGGCCGGCCAAATCACCACGATTTCAGAATAGGCTTGGCAGGCAACAAGGTCAACGCTGCTTGCCTCAATAGGAAAGATCTGCCGGTTGAACATCAACATGATCCGGCAAAGGCATCTCTTCCAGTCGGACCACCGCAATTGTATCGGTGCCGGAAACGAGCGCTTTGACAATACGGTGCATGCCATCCATGAGCCGTCCCTGCGGACAAAGCACGATCGGAAAGCTCAAATCCACATCCTGAACCAGCCGGAAATGTTCTGCCAGGGCGCGCGGTGTCAGCCGATCATCCTCGGTTTGAAACCACCACAACTCATCAAGCTCGGCAATGCTGCTAAGTGGAATCTCGACAACCGGAAGGCCCTGCGCGAGCCTGATCAGCCGACCGACATTCCAGGCATAGAACCCGTTCGGACTCGGGCGAAAATGATACTGCTTACGCAGGCGAGCCAAGTCTTTTTCAGGATCCATCATCCGCCACGTTGACGGGCCAGGAACGCCAGCCGCTCGAAAAGATGCACATCCTGCTCGTTCTTGAGCAGCGCACCATGCAGCTTGGGCAGCGCATTCTTGGCGTCACCGCGCAGTGTTTCCGGCTCTACATCATCGGACACCAGCAGCCGGATCCAGTCCAGCGCCTCGGACGTCGATGGCTTTTTCTTCAGTCCTGTGGTCTCGCGGATGGCGTAAAACTGGGTCAGCGCCTCGCGCACCAGCGATTGCTTGATGCCCGGATAGTGGACATCGACAATGCGCTGCAACGTCTCCATTTCGGGAAACCGGATGTAATGGAAAAAGCAGCGCCGCAAGAATGCGTCCGGCAATTCCTTCTCGTTGTTCGAGGTAATGATCACGATCGGCCGCTGCCTGGCCTGAACGGTCTCGCCGGTCTCGTACACAAAGAACTCCATTCGATCGAGTTCCTGCAGCAGGTCATTCGGAAACTCGATATCGGCCTTGTCGATCTCGTCGATCAACAGAACCGTTTTCCTGTCAGCCGCAAAGGCTTCCCAAAGCTTGCCTCGGCGGATGTAATTGGCCACGTCGTTGACCCGGTCATCTCCGAGCTGGCTGTCACGCAACCGGCTGACCGCGTCATACTCGTAAAGTCCCTGCTGCGCCTTGGTGGTTGATTTCACTGACCATTCGATCAGATCGAGTCCGAGACTCTGCGCGATCTGGCGCGCCAGTTCGGTTTTGCCAGTGCCCGGCTCACCCTTGACCAGAAGTGGCCTCTCAAGCCGGATCGCCGCGTTGACCGCAACCGTGAGATCCTTGTCGGCCACATAGGCTTCTGTGCCTTCAAAATGCATACATTCTCCGTGCCCCACCAATCCGGCGGAATTGCGATGCCTCCGCGCCTCAACCATACAATCAAACTGGTCAGGCCATCTTTTGCTTCAATCCCCCTGGTTACTTCAACACCATATCAAACGCGGGGACGCAAGCCATGTTCAGGAGGCGAAAACACTTTCGGGCACTTGCACCAGGCCCTTGCGCCAGATCAATGCGCCGCACCCTTTTGCGGGGCAAGGTCGTCCCAACTTAAACAACATGCATCTGACGGAGGCTCACATGACGCTCTACCACATCCATCTTGTTATGGCCCGCAACAAGGAATTCCCGGAAGGCAATGTCCACCGCGGCTATGACATTCACGCGCCACTCGATGGGGAGGGTCACCTCGACAAGGCTGCCTGGGAAAAATCACCGTCATCTTCCACCGTGATGCGGTTTTGGGACGGCGAACGCTCGGAACTGGGTTATCTGGTGCATCACCCCAAGGGCGGTTGGGCTTTTGACTATGATCCCGCCGATGACGAAGATGATGAAACCGGCTTCCGGCTGTCAAACCACATTTTCAGGCAAGGCGAGTACATCTCGATCCGCGACCATGGCGAAGATGAGCTACACACCTTCGTCATCGATTCGGTAGTCAAGGCGAACTGACGGGCGGGCGCTACCCAATATCCGGCCGGATCCAGAAGCCTACACCGGCCGGCTCCTCACCCGCCCTCAATTTCCTCACGCAGCATCTCGAGTTCCAGCCACTCGGCCTCCATCGCCTCGATGTCGGCCTTGAGCGCATCGTGGGCCTTGGCGCGCGCCGCAAATCCGTCCGGATCCTTGGAAAACAGGGCTGGATCAGCCATCTCGGCCTCAATTGCTGCAAGCTTGTCCTGCGCCGCCTCGATCTTGCCGGGCAGCGATTCAAGCGCGAATTTTTGCTTGTAGGAGAGCTTGCGTGAAGCCTCGCGCGCGCCGGTCTGCGGCTTGGACGTTCCGCTCGTCTTGGCAGCCTCCGAAGCCTGTTTGGCCTTCTTCTCCCGCGCCGCTTCACCGCTCTGGGCCAGCATGTCGGTGTAACCACCGGCATAGGCAATCCAGCGCCCGTCCGGATCACCCGGGTTGGCGGGCGCCAGAACAGACCCCACGGTCCGGTCAAGAAAATCACGGTCATGGCTGATCAGGATCACGGTCCCGGGATAGGACGCCACCAGTTCCTGCAGCAGATCCAGCGTCTCCATATCGAGATCATTGGTCGGCTCGTCGAGGATCAGCAGGTTCGAGGGCCGCGAGAGAATCCGCGCCAGCACCAGCCGCGCCTTCTCACCACCCGAAAGATTGCGGATCGGTGTCCGTGCCTGCTCCGGCTGGAACAGGAAATCCTTCATGTATCCCGTCACATGCTTGGCTTCGCCATTGACGATCAGGCTGTCACCGCGACCATCGGTGAGATAATGCGCCAGCGTTTCATCCGGATTGAGCACATCGCGGCGCTGGTCAAGTACGGCGATGTCGAGCTTCGATCCATGCCGCACAAACCCTGTGTCGGTTTCCAGTTCACCAATCAGCATCTTCAGCAGCGTTGTCTTGCCGGCACCATTGGGGCCGATGATGCCCAGGCAATCGCCACGATTGATCCGGATCGAGAAATCGCGCACCACCGGCGCCTTGTCATAGGCCTTGGAAATCCCCTCGGCTTCGATCACCAGCTTGCCCGAATCCCGGCCCTCTGCAACCTGGGCATTGATCCGCCCCTGCGGTCCCTTGTGGCCGCGATGATCCGCCCGCATGGTCTTGAGTTGCGACAGCCGCCGCATGTTGCGTTTCCGCCGCGCGGTCACCCCATAGCGCAGCCAATGCTCCTCGCGCTCAATAGCGCGACCAAGCTTGTGCTGCTCCAGCTCCTCGGCCTCGAGCACCTCATCACGCCAGGCCTCGAAATGCTCGAAGCCCCTCTCAAGCCGCAACGACCTTCCGCGGTCAAGCCAGACAGTGGCCCGCCCGACGCGCTCGAGGAAGCGCCGGTCATGCGAAATCACCAGCAGCGCGCCACGTGCCCGGACAAGCTCCTCTTCAAGCCATTCGATGGTCGGCAGATCGAGATGGTTGGTCGGCTCGTCGAGCAACAGAATATCGGGTTCCGGGGCCAGCGCGCGGGCCAGAGCTGCACGGCGCGCCTCGCCTCCCGAGAGGGTCTGCGGGTTGGCGGCCCCGTCGAGACCCAGATTACCAAGCAGATAGCTCACCCGGTGCGGATCATCGCTGGGACCGAGCCCAGCTTCGGCATAGGCCTCAACCGTGACGAAATCTCCGAAATTGGGCGCTTGCGGCAAATAGCGGATGGTCGAGGACGGGTGCCTGAAAATCTCGCCCGACTGTGGCTCCACCAGCCCGGCAGCGATCTTGAGCAATGTTGATTTGCCCGAACCGTTGCGGCCCACGAGACAGATCCGGTCACCCGGCTCCACCTGCAGTTCCGCGCCATCCAGCAGCGGGGCGCCTCCGAAGGACAGTCTGATGTCGTCAAGTTTGAGAATCGGTGGCGCCATGGTCAGCTTCCGGAAAAATCATGCGGCCGCGCAAGCACAAGTGCCCGACCGGATTGAAGGCTTGCGGTCATCGAACCGGTCGCCACGTTCGATATGGTGCGTGAGGCACCAAAGGCGATCTCGGCGGTGTCGAGCGGGTACTTCACCCCGGACAGGCTGAGGCCACCAAGATCCGTGAACCCGATCACCGACACCAGAGACCCCGCGGGAAGATCCAGCTTGAGCGATCCCGGCAGCAGGGGAACCGCCTCCTCAACACCTGACGTCAGCACCACCTTCAGACCACGTTCGGCAAGGGTGACAGCCTGCAGGAGGTGCGACAGCGCGTGGTCCGTACGCGCGCCCTGAAACGCGCCAACCAGGATCAATCGGGTCGCGCCGCGAGCCATCGCCTCTTCGACGGCAAGCTCTCCGTCGGTGAAATTCTTCTCGGCAGGAAACGCTTGCCGTGGCACATCGCTGTGACACGCCAGCAAGTCATCCGGTGCTGAATCAAAATCGCCCACCCAGAGTTCCGGGGTGAGGCCCAGCGCCGCCGCATGTGTCATCCCGCCATCGGCCGCGATCGCTCGCGCGCCACGGGTCAATGCCCGAACGCGATCATCAGGCGCCAATGCACCGCCAAGCAGGACTGCAAATGTCAGATCAGATTTCATCGCCGACAGCCAATAGCAGCTTTCGCAACACTTGCCAGCGTTCACGGGAAATTCTATGTCTTGTCTCGCTCTAACGGGGTGCCTGGCGTCAAAAACCGGGCTGAGAGGCCAATCGGCCAACCCGAAGAACCTGATCCGGTTTGTACCGGCGGAGGGATTAGACGCCGGTGACGCGCCTATTCCTGTTTCAACAACACAAGGAGGCGCGATCGATGCGCAAGACAAGCCTTTTTTCTGCTGCTCTTATTGCAGCATTCCCGTTCATTGTTCAGCCTGCCATCGGTGCTGACAGGGAACTGACGATCTACACCTATGACAGCTTCGTCGCGGAATGGGGTCCAGGACCCAAGATCGAAGCGGCCTTTGAGGCCAATTGCGATTGCGACCTCAAATGGGTCGGTGTCGCCGATGGGGTGGCGCTTTTGAACCGGCTCAAGCTGGAAGGCGAAAAGGCCGAAGCCGGTCTGGTGCTCGGGCTCGACACCAATCTGGTTGCCGAAGCCAAGGCAACCGGCCTGTTCGAAACCCATGGTCTCGACACCAGTGCGATCTCGGTTCCCGGCGGTTTCAGCGACGACACGTTCATTCCCTATGACTATGGTCATTTCGCCGTGATCTATGACAGCCAGAGTGTCGCGACGCCGCCCGCAAACCTCAAGGATCTTGTCGAAGGCGATGCCGACCAGAAGATCGTGATCCAGGACCCGCGCACATCGACACCCGGCCTTGGGCTGCTGCTCTGGGTCAAATCGGTGTATGGCGATGAGGCCGCTGCCGCATGGGAGAAACTCTCGGCTCGCGTTCTTACCGTCACCCCCGGCTGGTCGGAGGCATACGGGCTGTTCACCTCAGGGGAAGCGCCGATGGTGCTCTCCTACACCACGTCGCCTGCCTACCACATGGTGGTCGAGGAAACCGACCGCTATCGCGCGGCTGAGTTCTCCGAGGGCCATTACCTGCAAATCGAGGTGGCCGGGCTCCTCGCCAATGCACCCGACAAGGAGCTGGCCCGCGAGTTTCTCGCATTCATGATGACCCCCGGCTTCCAGAACGAAATCCCGACCAACAACTGGATGTGGCCGGCAGCAGCAACCTCGACCGACCTGCCGGAGGCCTTCGCCACCCTGGTCAATCCGGATAAGACCCTGCTTTTCTCTCCGGACGAGGTGGCCGCAAACCGCGCTGGCTGGATTGATGAGTGGCTCGGCGCCATGAGCCGCTGATCCGGCTGGCATCCTGTGCTGACGAGTTCGCTGACAGCGTCTGAACATCACGCCGCCCGCGCGGGCGGCGTGATTGCATTGTTCGCTGTGGGACTCAGCCTTGTCGTACCGGTTGGCGTGCTGATTGCCGTCGGAATTTCGAACGAAACCGGCAGCAGCGCATCAGGCAACCAGGGTGCCTATCTGCTTCGCATCACCTGGTTCACACTGATGCAGGCGGGCCTGTCCACACTGCTTAGTGTGCTGATCGCCATTCCGCTTGCCCGCGCACTTGCAAGACGGCCCAATTTCGCTGGCCGGCAGTGGCTGATCAGCCTGTTTGCGCTGCCCCTCGGCCTGCCCCCACTGGTCGCGGCCCTCGGGCTGATCGAGATCTGGGGTCGCAACGGACTTGCCAATCAGGGACTGGCCCTGTTCGGGGTCCAGACACCCTTTTCGATTTACGGATTGAGCGGTATTTTGCTCGCCCATGTGTTTTTCAACATGCCGCTGGCAACGCGGCTGATCCTTCCTGCGCTGGAACGCCTGCCGGGCGAGTACTGGAAGACCGCCGCCAATCTAGGACTAGGCGGCCTCACCCTGTTTCGGCTGATCGAATGGCCCGCGATGCGGCGGTCCGTCGCCGGCGCTGCAGGTCTCGTTTTCATGCTGTGTGCCACCTCGTTCACACTGGTGCTGGTTCTGGGCGGCGGACCGGCAGCCACCACGCTTGAGGTGGCGATCTACCAGGCGCTGCGGTTCGACTTCGCTCCAAACCGCGCAGTGTTGCTCTCGGCCATTCAGATCGCCCTCACGCTTGCAATCATGGCCGGACTGAAGCTCATCTCCGCTCCCACCGATCCGGGCAACACAAAGGGCGGTGGCGCGATGCGGCCCGATGTCCGTGGCGGATGGCCAATCCTGCCCGATGCGGCGCTGATTGGCCTCACAGGACTTTTCGTGGCCGGCCCGATGACAGCAGTGATCTTTGCCGGTCTTGCCGCAGACCTGCCCGGACTGCTGGGCGATCCCTTGTTCTGGCGCGCAACGGCAACAAGCTTCGGCATCGGCACAACGGCAGCCTTGCTCGCCATCCTGATTGCTGGCCTGATGATTCGCGCACGCCATTCCGTAGGCGATCCACCGACCAGCACAGGCCTGGCAATGCTCTCCACATTGTCGGCGACTGCGGGATCACTTACTTTATTGGTCCCTCCGGTGGTTCTTGGTGCCGGGTGGTTCCTGATGCTCGGCGGCGGCGCGGGGCAACTCGCTGCACCTCTTGCAGCCATTATCACCGTCAATGCGCTGATGGCGCTGCCCTTTGTCATGCGGGTGCTCGAACCCGCCTACCAAACCGCTATGGCACGCAACGGCCGACTGGCCCTGTCTCTGGGCGTCACCGGCTTCGACCGGCTCTGGCAGATCGATCTGCCGGCCATGCGGAAACCACTGACCACCGGCTTTGCATTTGCGCTGGCGCTGTCGCTAGGTGATCTCGGCGCAATCGCGCTGTTTGGCAGCGACCGCATCATCACCCTGCCCTGGCTGCTCTATCAGAAACTCGGCAGTTATCGGACCAACGACGCAGCGGGACTTGCGCTTTTGCTTGGCATTGCCACGATGGGGCTGATCTTGATGGCCGACAGACTCGGCAATCACGGCAGGGAGGAGAAGCGTTGAGCGAACCCGCTATCACATTCGACGCGGTTTGCTTCGGCATCGGCAATCTGAGCGCGGAGTTCTCCTTCAGCCGCGAGGCAGGCAGCGTCACCGCCGTTCTGGGACCATCGGGCGCAGGCAAATCGACACTGCTCAATCTCGCCGCCGGCTTTTTGTCTCCGCGCAGCGGCGAGATCCGCCTCCACGGAAAACGGGTCAATGAGCTTGCTCCCGCCGAACGCGGTGTTTCAATGGTGTTCCAGGACAACAACCTCTTTGCCCACCTCGACATCCGCACCAATATCGGTCTTGGCCTCGATCCAACTCTTCGGCTTGACGCTGCAGCCTGGTCACGTGTCGAGGCGGCTCTGGAGCGAGTTGACCTTGCCGGTTTTGGCGATCGACTGCCAGCGACGCTTTCAGGCGGCGAACGCCAGCGTGTTGCGCTGGCACGCGCCTTTGCACGTCGCCGGCCCTTGCTGCTTCTCGATGAGCCGTTTGATGGCCTCGGACCCGGGCTCGCCGCCGACATGTTGTCACTGATGCTCGATATCCGCACCGAAGTCGGCGCGACCGTGATCATGGTCACCCACGATCCCGATGAAGCCAGGACGGCTGCCCAGCAGGTGCTGTTCGTCTCGGGCGGACGGATCACTGCGGATGCGCCCATAGCCGGCTTTTTTGAACGCCGCGACTTGCCCGATCTCGAGAAATATTTGGGCCGCTCCGCCACTTCTTGAGCCCACGCCACATTTTGGTCGTGACTGCTTGCGACTGGAGAAGCAGTGTAAAGTAATATAAACCCGTCACTTCCGCTCCGGCCGCCGATGCTCCCAAGCCTCCGTTCCGGCAAGATTGAAACCGAACGCAGACACGGACAATGGCCAAGACTGCAGCGTCCAATTTGATCTTGATCGGCGCACCCAAACGCGCAAGCCTTAGATCGGCAGCCTTTTTCGGCACGGCTTTGTTGCTTGCCGGTTGCCAGAACCTTGGCGTGGATTTCTACGAGCCGAATCTACGGCCATCGAACGCGCCGCAGACGGCGGAAAGCGCAGGCGCGTCCGACCCGCGCACACGGATCGGCGCCAATGAGCATCCCCGGATCATCGCAAGCTATGGCGGCGAATACCGTGACGCCAAGACCGAACGTCTGGTGGCCCGCATTGTCGGCGCGTTGACGCTGGTTTCAGAAAATCCGCAACAGGCCTACCGCATCACCGTGCTCAATTCGCCCGCTGTCAACGCTTTTGCGCTGCCCGGCGGATATCTTTATGTGACCCGCGGACTGCTCGCCCTTGCCAATGACGCATCGGAAGTGGCTGCGGTTCTCTCCCATGAAATGGCCCATGTCACCGCGAACCACGGACTTGAACGCCAGCGCCGCGAACAGGAAGTGGAGCTTGCAGGCCAGGTCGCTGAAGAGCTGTTTTCCAATTCCATCGCCGGGCGGCAGGTTCTTGCCCGCGGCAAGCTTTCGCTCGCCGCCTTTTCGCGCAATCAGGAACTTCAGGCCGATGTCATCGGCGTGAGAATGCTCGGCGAGGCAGGTTACGACCCCTTCGCCGCCGCCCGGTTTCTCGAATCAATGGACGCAAATCAACGCTTCAACTCTGTCGATCCGGACACCGACACCAACCTGGACTTTCTCGCAAGCCACCCCAATGCCCCGCAGCGGATGCAGCTTGCCAGAAACCACGCGCGCGCCTTTGGTCCCGAAGGCGTCGGTGATCGCGGGCGCGACTACTATCTTCAAGGCATCGATGGTCTGCTGTTCGGTGACAGCCCGAATGAAGGCTATGTGCGTGGGACCGAATTCCTTCATCCAGTACTGGGGATCCGTTTCTCGGTGCCCAACGGCTTTCAAATTGACAACCAGGCGGATGCCGTGCTCGCCACCGGACCCCGGGAACTCGCGGTGCGTTTTGATGGCGTGACCGACAAGACGCGGCAGTCCTTGTCGAAATACATCGCCAGTGGGTGGGTTGCCGGGCTGGACGAAAACTCCATAAGGCAGACGCGCGTCGGCGGGCTGCCGGCAGCCACTGCAAGAGCGAGCGCCGATAAGTGGGATTTCGATATCACCGTGATTCGGCTCAAAGACCGGATTTATCGCTTTCTGACAGCCGCACCGCGCGGCAGCGATGATCTGGAACCCACAGCCTCGGCGGTTAGAAACGGCTTCCGCGCACTGTCCGACCGCGAGATTAGGGCTCTTGAACCTTTACGGATTCGCATCGTTAAAGTGGCGCAGGGCGATACAGTTGCTTCACTCGCGGCACGCATGCGCGGGGTCGATCGAAAGATGGATCTTTTTAGGCTTCTCAACGCAATTGCACCAGGAGCTTCATTGCGTGCGGGTCAGAAGGTCAAAATTGTCTCTGACAGGTAAGGTAATAGCTATCAGGTTTCTCAAGCTTTCTGGTTGCGTCGGGGCCCTCGAAAGATGCGCAAGCATCGTTCTGCGGACCTCTCCTTGCCAGAACGCACGATCGAAACTGCCCTATGGTTCCCTATCACCGAGATTTGGTATGTCACCATAGCGCCGCTTGTCCAATTGAGCAGCACAAGCATTGAACGGGACCGTGCAGAGCCAAGGAACTCTGCTCCACTCGTGACAACTGCTCTAGCCTAATGCATGTCGCACTCAATTGTATTCAACTGAGTGACAACGTACATGGATTAAATCAAAGTGTTAGAGCGACCTTTATGCGTCCAATTGGACGCACGGCGCTCTAAAGGCTGGCGATTTCCGGTGTCTCGCTCGAAAGGACTGCGCGCAGCTTCTCCAGGGCGCGGTTCTCGATCTGGCGGACCCGTTCCTTGGATATCCCGAGGGTGGTGCCAAGCGCCTCGAGCGTCGCACCTTCCTCGGCCAAACGCCGCTGGCGGATAATCAGCAATTCCCTCGGATTGAGCGTGCTGAGCGCATCGCCCAGCCAGGTATTGCGCCGCTCTTCGTCGATAATGGTCGAGACCTGTTCGTCGGGGAGCGGTTCGTTGCTCTTGAGAAAATCCATGCGATCAGATGATGCGCCGGATTCACCATCTGACATGGGTGCATTGAGAGAGGAATCGGGGCCCGACAACCGCGCATCCATGACCGCAACGTCCTTGACCTGAACACCAAGAGAATCTGCAATCTGGCTGTGAATGGCACTGTCGGTCAGCGTTGGATCGTCCTGCGCCAGTCGTGCACGCAAGCGTCTGAGATTGAAAAAGAGAGCTTTCTGCGCAGAACTTGTACCGCCCCGGACAATAGACCAGTTGCGAAGAATGTAGTCCTGTATCGATGCCCGGATCCACCATGTCGCATAGGTGGAGAAGCGAACCTCCCGCTCGGGATCAAAACGTGCTGCCGCCTCTAGCAGCCCCACATGTCCTTCCTGAACAAGGTCACCCATCGGCAATCCGAAATTCCGAAACTTTGCGGCCATCGAAATCACCAGGCGCATGTGTGCCATGGTCATCTTGTGAAGGGCGTCCTGGTCCTTGTTATCTTTCCAGGCGACCGCGAGATCGTGCTCTTCGTCACGCTCAAGATAAGGCGCCGCCATCGCCGCTCGGACCATCTGCCTGTTTGCCGAAGTCGCTGTCATGACAAGCTCCTGTTCCACCTTGTTTTGCAAGGTTTACGCCCCTTCAGTGAATTCGGATCACCGCGAGAGATGACAGTTCCGTGATCGGGCATGCCCTGAAACTGTAACGCAGATCGGCCGTAGGTTTGAAAAAAGTAGGAGCGTCGAACCTGTGGAGAGCTCGTCTGCGGTGTCACACATCCAATCAAGTTCGAAAACGGATATAATTATCTGGATTTATAGCGTTTTATTGGCAGAAGATTGGATTTTTCTGACTCGTCAGGAGCATTGATCGGCTCCTGCTCTTCCGCGCACTCACCAAATTGTGAACAGTCAATTTTGCGATTTGCGCGCACTCAATCCAAAGCGACCAATACAAAAAGGCCCGGACGCAACTTGCATCCGGACCTTGAATTGCAACTAAAGCGCGGTTTGGTTACGCAGCTTCTTCCTGGGCGCCGTCTTCATCAGCGGTCTTGCCGCGCTTTGGACCCTTGTTCAGGTTGGTTTCGATCAACCGAACCGCCTCTGTGTCCGACATCTTGTTGACCGCGGCAAGCTCGCGGGCCATGCGGTCAAGTGCGGCTTCATAAAGCTGCCGCTCCGAATAAGACTGCTCCGGCTGATTTTCTGCGCGGTAAAGGTCGCGCACCACTTCAGCAATCGAGATCAGATCGCCAGAATTGATTTTCGCATCATACTCCTGCGCACGGCGCGACCACATGGTGCGCTTGACCCGGGCACGGCCCTGAACGACCTTAAGAGCACGTTCGACGAAATCCGTCTCGGAAAGCTTGCGCATGCCAATGGTTGAGGCCTTGGCGACCGGAACCTTGAGGCGCATCTTGTCTTTTTCAAAGTCGATCACGAACAATTCAAGCTTGTGGCCGGCCACTTCCTGCTCTTCGATGGCGACGATCTGGCCAACGCCATGCGACGGGTAAACGATCGATTCACCGGTCTTGAAACCCTGTCTGGTCGAAGATTTTTTCTGCTGGGTTGTCATGCGAGTTCATTACTCCCTGTTACGGAAACGGACACTGGGAGACGGGCAAGGGTTGCCCGGACAGGTCCTGAGCGCGCCCAGGAGCGCGCCGCACCAACAAAGCCGAGCCGTAGGTGAACCAGCAAATTGACCAAACGAGGCAAACTTAGCGCGGCTAATGCCGTTCCGACAGCGTCGATGCTGCAAGGAGATGGTCGCCGCGGAAAAGACGTTTGCTTTCGTTTTTTTTGCTTCTTGTTTCGCCCTGACGGCGGCTCGAAAATGTCAGTAAGAGAGACCCTATCACAAAATATCGCATAAATCAATAATTTGCGAGCCCGCACCAACCGCGGGAAAACCTGCCATTCAAGCTTTGGTTAACCACACCGCAATGCAGCGGCTTGAATTGTTGCAATGCAAGGAAATCAGGGCGATGTGAGCGCTATTAATCGCCTTCGCCGGGCTCAGCGGAGAAATACTTCTCGAATTTGCCTTCAGTACCGTCAAACTCCTTGGCGTCGTCCGGTGCATCACGTTTGACCGTGATGTTGGGCCACTTGTCGGCATACTCGGTGTTGACCACAAGCCACTTCTCCATGCCAGGCTCGGTGTCGGGTTTGATCGCCTCGGCTGGACATTCAGGCTCGCACACGCCGCAGTCGATGCATTCATCAGGATGAATGACCAGCATGTTCTCGCCTTCATAGAAACAGTCGACAGGGCAAACTTCAACGCAATCCATGTATTTGCAACGGATGCAATTGTCGGTCACCACATAGGTCATTTCGGTCTCCTGCGTATGGACGCGATCCGCGTGTCAATGTTACTGCAAACTCTGCACAATCATTGTTTATTCGGGCTTGCCCACGCTGCTCAAGGAAAAAAATTCCAAAGCCGTGAGCATCCGTAGACTTCGGCGGTGGGGTAACGGCTTTGAGCCCGCTTTGCAAGATCTCCGACTGCCCGCGCCCGAAGGCTGCTGCAAACGTCAAACACCACTGCCCGGTGGCCCGCTCAATCATCAGTCTCGGGGTTGCGAAACATGTCGATCTTGCGGCGATCACGCTTGGTCGGGCGGCCTGCGCCGGGTTCGCGCTCAGCTGCCTTCGACACCACTAGCTTGTCAACCCCCGTAGGTTTCGGCGTCATATCCTCATACAGTGCCTGAGCCTCTGGCGCCGGGCCACGCCTGTGCCCGCAAGCGACGATGCGTATAACAAGTATTCGGCGCTCCAGCGAGATCGTCAGCACGTCATCGGGCTTGACCGGATAACTCGGCTGGTCAGTCTTGTCTCCATTGACCCGCACCTTGCCGCCCGCAACGAACTTGGCCGCGAGCGTTCGGGACTTCAGCACACGCGCGAAGAACAGCCATTTGTCAATCCGCTGTCGTGCCGCCTGATCCATTTGCCTGGATCTATTTTTTCAGCTGATCGCGCAGAGCCGCGAGCGCAGCGAAAGGCGAATCCGGATCGACCGGCTTTTCCTTGCGCGGCGGACGGTCATTGTTGCGCGGACCGCGATTGCCTTCGCCGCCCTTGCCGAAACCACCCTTGCCGCCACCAGGCTTGCCAGCCCCGGGCTTGCCGCCATGGCGGCCCTGCTTGCCACGATTGCCCCTGGGTCGGCCTTCACCATCCCCCTCACTGCCGTGGCGTCGACCGCCATCGCGGCGCCCGGCACCTTCGCCTGCGCCGCGTTGGCCATCAGAACGCCCACCGGGCCGCCACAGCAACACCGGTCGCGGCGCTTCAGGCTCTTCGGCAGCCGCTTCACCCGGCACATCGGCTGCAGAAGCCGGGGAGGCCTCTTGCGTAGCCGGTACTTCTTCGCCGGTTGCTGCTGCAACGCCATCGGCAACCGCATCTGGCCTTGCTTCAGGCTGCGTATCGGGCTGGGCCTCTGCGGCCAAAGCTTCAACTTCGGCAGCTTCCTCCTTGGCCGGCTCAGATGCTGCACCCTCGGCCTCAGCATCCTCTGAACCGGTCGCACAGCTGCCACTTTCAGCAGGGTCGGGTTTCTTCAGTGGCCGGTCGGCCGCAGTGCGAGAGGCCACCACCTCCACCACCGGCCCGGTTGCGTTTTCGCCAGAGGCGTCCACCTGCGCAGCGTCAAGCGCAGCGAGATGAGCTTGTGCGTCTGCCGCTGGCACCGGGTCGGCGCGATAACCCAGACCCTTGAGGATTTCTTCGATATCGTCCTGAGTCGCTCCGAGGATCGAGAGCATCCCGGTCGTGGTGATGAAACGGCGGCCATCATAGGCGGCTTCCGGGCGCGCACCCTGCGCGCCGGGTTTCCATTGCAGCGCAGGCCGGATCAGGTCCGCCAGCCGCTCGAGAATGTCGATACGGACTGCACGTTTGCCCAGGAAACGGAAACCGGCGAGCCGGTAGAATTCACGATCAATCGATGTGTCGGTTGCCACCGATGTGCGCCCCGCCGCCAGAAGCGGTGTCACATCACCGTAACCGGGCTTGGTGAAACCGTCATTGGCGAGCGCCCACAACAGCGTCACCAGTTCTGCAGGTGCGGGCTTCAGCAGCGCCGGCATAAAGATGTGATAGGCGCCGAAGCGGATGCCGTACTTTCGCAGGCTGGCCCGCGCCGGCTGGTCAAGTTCCTTGATCATGTCTGCGACATCGCGGCGGAACAGAACACCGAGACTTTCCGCCAGGCGGAACGCCAGACCGCGCGCCAGACCGTCGAGATCCTCGGCGCGGGCGAGATCATCGAGCGGCTTGAGCACCGTGGCAACATGATGATTGACGAAACGGTCGATGCGGGCTGCGACGAAATCGCGCGCACTGCCGGTCAGTTGTTCGTCAGCGAGCAGGATCGAGCGTGGCTTGAGGATGTGATCTCCCGCCACAAGCTTGGCCACCGGATCGCCGAGCCACCGCACGGTGCCATCCGCACCAATGGCGAAATCGGAATTGCCCGAAGCATGGACACGCGCGGCCCTCGCCTCGAACTCCAGCGCCAGAGCCTTCAGAGCGGCGGCGGTGATCGCCTTCGCATCCGGCCCTTCGGCGGAGCTATCGGCCATGAACCGGAATCCTGCCAGTTGTCCGACATGGTGACCTTCCACAAAGACATCACCGTTTACACTTATTTCAGCTTCGAGCATCGCGTTCTCTCTCAGGCGCCTCATGAGCACAGATGTCCTGCGGTCAACGAAGCGTTTCGTCAACCTTTCATGCAGCGCATCCGACAATCGATCTTCAATTTCGCGCGTCTTTTCCTGCCAGTGTGTCGGATCGGCAAGCCATTGCGGTCGATTCGAGACATATGTCCAGGTTCTAATTTGCGAAATTCGGGCCGACAAAGTGTCAATTTCCCCATCCGTGGAATCGGTTCGTCGGACCTGTTCGGCAAGAAAATCCTCATTGACCGCGCCGCGCCGGACCAGATCGCCATAAATGGTGGCAATCAGATCGGCATGCTGCGCAGGCGCAATGCGGCGGTAGTCCGGCAAGGCACAGACGTCCCAAAGCGTGGCAACATTCTGCGGCGTGCTCGCCAAATCGCGCACCTCGAAATCATTGACCAGGTGCTCCAGTGCGCGCTGGTCGACCGCCGGCAGGGCGCGGGTTAGCCCCGGTGTCGCAGGCACCTGTTCGAGGCTTCCCTGCAGCGCCTTGAGCGACGAGAAATCGAGCTGCTTGGAGCGCCATTGCAAAATCTTGACCGACTCGAACACATGGCTTTCCAGCCGGTGAACCAGATCATCATGCAGGGGCGACACCTGTCCGGTGACGCCAAAGGTTCCATCGCGCAGATGCCGGCCCGCACGCCCGGCGATCTGGCCGAACTCCGATGCGGTCAATTGCCGGTAGGAATGGCCGTCGAATTTTCGCTCCTGGGCAAATGCCACGTGGTCGACATCGAGATTGAGCCCCATGCCGATGGCATCGGTTGCAACAAGATAGTCTACATCGCCGCTCTGATAGAGCTCGACCTGTGCGTTGCGCGTGCGCGGACTGAGAGCACCAAGCACCACTGCCGCGCCGCCGCGCTGACGCCGAACCAGTTCGGCAATGGCGTAGACCTCGTCTGCCGAGAACGCCACGATGGCCGACCGCCGTGGCAAACGGGTGATTTTCTTTGATCCGGCATAATGCAGTTCGGACAAGCGTGGCCGCTCGATAACGGTGATGCCCGGCAAAAGCTGCTCGAGTATTCCGCGCACCGTCAAAGAACCCAGAAGCAGTGTTTCCTCGCGTCCGCGCAGAGACAGAATCCGGTCGGTGAACACATGCCCGCGCTCAAGGTCGCCGGCGATCTGCACCTCGTCTATGGCGACAAAGGCCGCATCGGTCTGCTGCGGCATGGCTTCGACCGTGCACACCGCATAACGCGCACCCGGCGGCGAGATCTTTTCCTCACCGGTGACGAGGGACACATGCTGGACACCGACCTTGTCGACCATGCGGCCATAGACTTCGCGGGCCAGAAGCCGAAGCGGCAATCCGATCACGCCCGAAGAGTAGGATGCCATCCGCTCGATGGCGTAGTGCGTCTTGCCGGTGTTGGTCGGCCCAAGCACCGCCGTGACACCACGGCCCGAAAGGATCAGGTGGTTGGCATTGTTGTTGCTGGAAGCGGGCATCATTGTCCGTTTCAGGATCGGGGCCGCAGCAAGAGCTGCAAGCACTCAAACAAAGCGCATCCGATGCCCATTGCCAGTCGGGCGTCACATGAACGCGGATTGCCCCGACAAACCATCCGGGCGCGCCTGCCTTAGCATATCGCCCGCCTTGGAACAGCGCAAAAAAATTATGCGCATTGGGACCCCCGCATTAACCTCTGGAACAGTGACAGAACGAATCGGCGACGAATCACTGACTCGCTCCTATTCCCTTTTTGTTCACCGCAACATATTGCCGGATTCACAAATTGCCACACCAAATACTGAATCGCTCCGGACCGGTTTTGTTCCAGTTTGGCCTATGCTGTTAACCTTTTGCCATTTGACCGGGAACAACAGCGGTCTGGACTTTTCTCCGGTTCAAGGGTGATTCTCTTTTTATTAACAATTCCAAACAGTTCGTTAACAAACCCAATCACTTTTCGAGCCTCGCGTTAACTTCCGGAACACCACCGGAACGAATCGGCGACGAATCACTGACCTGCGTGAGTTCTTGTTTTGTTCACACAACATGTGGTCCAGTCATCGTTTTGAACCACTAATGTTCTCCTGTGAAAACGCACTGCAGACCACTTCGACAACGCCGCTGTTAACCTTTGAGCCCCGAGCGGATTGCGCTTTGGCAGGGGTAAACACAAAAACGGCCCCCGAAGGAGCCGTTTTTCAATCTGAGATACCCGAATGATCAGGAGAAATACTGCCCACCATTGGCCGAGATCGTTGAGCCGGTGATGAAGCCTGCATCGTCTGCCGCAAGGAACACCACCGCGCGGGCGATCTCCTCGGGTTCGCCGAGCCGCCCGACCGGAATCTGCGGAATGATGCGCTCGTTGAGAACCTTCTCGTCAATGGCGCGAACCATGTCAGTGCCGATATAGCCAGGGCAGATGGCGTTGACGGTGATCCCGGCGCGGGCGCCTTCCTGGGCCAAAGCCCGGGTAAAGCCGATGTCGCCGGCCTTGGCCGCCGAGTAGTTGACCTGGCCGGCCTGTCCCTTTTGACCATTGATCGAAGAGATATTGATGACGCGGCCGAACTTGCGCTCGCGCATGCCGCCCCAGACAGGGTTGGTCATGTTGAACAGTCCGGTGAGGTTGGTGTTGATCACTTCATTCCACGCCTGCGGGGTCATCTTGTGGAACATCCCATCGCGAGTGATGCCGGCATTGTTGACCAGCACCGCCACCGGACCGAGATCGGCCTCGACCTGAGCGATGCCGGCAACACAGGCATCATAATCGGCAACCGACCATTTGTAGGTCTTGATCCCGGTTTCGGCGGTAAATTTTGCCGCCGCCTCGTCATTTCCGGCATAATTGGCGGCCACTGTGTAACCGGCCTCCTTCAACGCGATCGAAATCGCCGCCCCGATCCCACGCGACCCTCCAGTCACGATAGCAACCTTACTCATACTGTTCCTCCTCCAGGACTACTCTCTGTATTTCTATACCCGCTCGCGCCGGCCAATTTGCAATGCAGCGACCCGTCGGGATCGCTGCAGCTTTTCCTGCTAGTCTCAGCCGCGCTCGACGCAGAGCGCAACACCCATGCCGCCGCCGATGCACAACGTCGCCAGGCCCTTCTTGGCGTCGCGGCGGGCCATTTCGAACAACAGCGTGTTGAGAATACGCGCGCCCGATGCGCCGACCGGGTGACCGATGGCAATCGCACCGCCATTGACGTTGACGATTGCCGGATCCCAGCCCATGTCCTTGTTGACTGCGCAAGCCTGTGCGGCGAACGCCTCGTTGGCTTCCACCAGATCGAGATCACCCACGCTCCAGCCAGCTTTCTCCAGCGCCTTGCGCGACGCCGGAATCGGGCCGGTGCCCATGATCTGCGGGTCAACGCCCGCAGTGGCCCAGGAGACAATCCGCGCCATCGGCGTGATGCCGCGTTTTGCTGCTTCGGCTTCGCTCATCAGCACGGTGGCGGCAGCGCCGTCATTGATGCCCGACGCGTTGGCGGCCGTAACCGTGCCTTCCTTGTCGAACGCAGGGCGCAGCTTGGAGATGCCTTCGACGGTGACACCGTGCTTGATGTACTCGTCTTCCTCGACGACGGTGTCGCCCTTGCGGCCTTTGATCGTCACAGCCGCGATCTCGTCCTTGAACTTGCCGGCCTTCTGCGCGGCTTCCGCCTTGTTCTGTGAATTGACCGCAAAAGCATCCTGCTCATCACGCGAGAGCTGCCACTGCTTGGCAACATTCTCGGCAGTATTGCCCATCAGATAATTGTAGAAGGCGTCGGTAAGCGCATCATACATCATGGTGTCGACCATGTTTGCGCCGCCCATCTTCACGCCATTGCGCAGATGCACCGCATGCGGCGCCATCGACATCGATTCCTGACCGCCTGCGACGATAATGTTGGCGTCGCCATTTGCGATCTGCTGCATGCCGAGCGCCACCGCGCGCAAGCCCGAACCGCAAAGCTGGTTGAGCCCCCAGGCCGTTGCTTCCTGCGGAATGCCGGCCGCCATTGCAGCCTGACGGGCCGGGTTCTGACCCTGACCTGCGGAGAGAATCTGGCCGAGAATGACTTCATCCACGTCCTGCGGCGCAACACCTGCGCGCTCAAGCGCTGCCTTGATGGCGACCGCGCCCAGATCATGGGCGGCGACGGAGGACAGAGCGCCGTTGAAAGACCCGACCGGAGTACGGGCGGCACTGGCGATAACGATAGAACTCATGATGATATCCCTGTCATGTTCTGATGAGAATTTGAGCAGACCGTGCCGGAGCTTGGAACGCCTGTCAAATGCTCTGCCTTTGGTTTCGACATGCAATCGTTTTAATCGACACTATAGTCTGACACCATCCCGAAGCAGCACTCCGTTCGCAAGAAAGTGGAAGTCGGCCGGGGACACCGGCAGCGAAGGCGGCAATTGATTCACAACCCAAAGGCGGATCCCAAATGGGCTTCGCAGACTGCAGCCCGGTTAGCTGCAATGCACAAAGGATTTGTCATTTCGCCGATTTATCGCCTACAGTCTTGTTGAAACTTAGACTTTCAGGTCCGGGGAGACCATCGAGGAGAACCTAATGGCCAAAAACAGCGGTCCCATAACCATCAAGAAATACGCCAACCGTCGTCTCTACAACACGGGCACGAGCACCTATGTAACGCTTGATGATCTGGCGGTGATGGTCAAGAAGGGTGACGATTTTGTTGTTCTCGATGCCAAAAGTGGCGACGACATAACCCATTCGGTGCTCACCCAGATCATCTTCGAGCAGGAATCGAAAACCGGGAACACGCTGCTTCCGGTATCCTTCCTGCGCCAGTTGATTGCCTTTTATGGTGATCAGCTGCAGATGGTCGTACCGAGCTACCTTGAGCATTCCATGGCTGCATTGACCGAACAGCAGGAACAGATGCGCGCGCAGCTGACCAAGGCCGCCGGCGACAATCCAATGGCGCGAAACATGCAATTGCCCATGCAGCTCGTTGAAGATCAGGTGCGCCGCAACACCGAGATGTTCCAGAAGGCAATGCAGATGTTCTCCCCCTTCACGCTGGGCCACTCGGCCGATCCGGGCGAGACCCAGAAGAAGGCGGACACGTCCAAGGACATTGGCGACCTGAAGGCAGAACTCAAAAACCTCCAGGACAAGATCAACGCGATCGACAGCTGAGAGGCTTCAGCCCGGGAACCTTCAGCCAAAAGGGAAGTATCTGCACATCGGCACTCAATAGCCCGCTGCGTGGCCATCCTTCCGCGGGTCTGATCCAGCGATGAAGAAGCCGCGCTCATGATCAATGGCGATGGCCTGACCGCCCCCAAGCGGCGTTTCGGCCGCCTGCACCTTGTGTCCACGCTCTTCCAGCCCGCGTAAGACCTCGGCCGACACGCCGGCCTCCACATTCAACACCCCATCGTCGGCCCAGAAAACACGCCCGTGATCAAGCGCTGCCTGCGGATCCATTCCATGGTCAACCATGTTGGAGAACACGTGGGCATGCCCCATCGGCTGATAGGCGCCGCCCATCACCCCGAAGGAAACCGATGGCTTACCGTCTTTCACCGCCATGGCAGGGATGATCGTGTGCATCGGGCGTTTAGACGGGCCGATCGCATTTGGGTGGCCATCGGCAACCACGAAGCATGCACCACGGTTCTGCAGCAATACGCCGCTGTCAGGCGTCATGATCTGGCTGCCAAAGGAGCCATAGACCGAATTGATGATCGACACCGCCATTCCGTCCCGATCGGCCACTGTCAGATAGACCGTGTTTGAGGCCGGCAGCTTGGGCAATTCCACAGACGGATTGCGCTTGGATCTATCAATCTGACCCATCAGCGATTTCGCAAACGCCATCGATGTCAGCTCTTCACAGCTGATCGTCA
Organism: Hoeflea sp.; assembly: GCA_043585085.1. Classification (GTDB taxonomy): domain Bacteria; phylum Pseudomonadota; class Alphaproteobacteria; order Rhizobiales; family Rhizobiaceae; genus Hoeflea. Next base: position 2,047,115 of record CP121320.1, on the reverse strand, counting down.
TGTGGGCGGGATCCCCGACCATGGCATCGCGCACGCCATAGGCAATACGGCCTGCCTCGATCTCCAGATGGTAGCGCTCGGCGCTGTCATGCGGCAGATCGCCGGTGTTCATCAGCGTCATCAGGTTCATCATGATCAGCGCAACCACGCCCTGGCCGTTGGGCGGAATTTCGAGCACCTGATGCCCGCCATAGCTGGTCGCGATCGGCGCGACCCAGTCAGCCTCGACAGCGGCCAGATCGGCTTCGGTGAGAAAACCGCCCTTGGCCTGCACCGTGGCCGCGATCTCTGCAGCCACCGCGCCCTGATAGAACGCAGAAGAGCCTTCGACAGCAATCCGCCGCAATGTCCCGGCCAGGGCTGCGCAGGATACCCGGTCACCGAACACCGGCGCGTCGCCCTGAACAAGCAGATGCTTGCTGGCCCCCTCATCCCGCCGCAAGGTTTCCACCTGCCGGATCCAGTCGAAAGCCACCCTCGGCGCAACAGCATAACCGTGCTCGGCAAGCCTGATCGCATCGGCAAACAGGCGCTCGAACGGCACTTTGCCGAATCTGGAATGCATGACTTCCCAGGCCTTGACCGCGCCCGGGACCGTAATCGAATGGGCGGAAAGATCAGGAATATCCGCAAAGCCATTGTCGAGGTACCAGCCCAAATCCGCACCAGCCGCTGCACGACCGGAACCGTTCATGCCATGCACCTGGCCATCAGCTTGCGCAATGAGCGCAAAACAGTCGCCACCAATTCCGGTCATTTGCGGCTCCACCACCGACAGCGTCACAGATGCGGCAATGGCAGCATCCACAGCGGACCCACCTTCGCGCAGCACAGCAATCGCTGTCGCGGTCCCCAACGGGTGGGATGTTGCCGCAATTCCGTTTTCGGCGGTAACCGGAGAGCGTCCAGGAAGGTCAAATCGGCGCATATCATTTCCCTTTTTGAAAAAGACTTTCAATCTCGGATGGCTATCTGCGTCTGGCGCAGCACCCGGGTTTGACCCTATAACGCTGGCAATCGCTTCTGACACTGTTTTGAAAGGCATTCAATATGACGGAACTTACGCTGGCCAAATCGCTCAAGATCATCACCGCAGCGTTCACCAAGGGCAAGGAGCTCGGGCTCAAACCTTTGTGCGTTGTCGTGCTCGATGCCGGAGGGCATGTCAAAGCGTCCCAGCGCCAGGACGGAGCATCGATGATGCGGTTCGAAATCGCAAGCGGCAAGGCTTACGGTGCGCTCGCTGTCGGCGTTGGATCAAGGTGGCTCAATGTCCAGGCCGAAACCCGCCCGCATTTCCTTGAAGGCCTATCTGCGGTTTCCGGCGGTAAAATCGTCGCTGTACCGGGCGGCGTGCTGGTGCGCGACCGCAAGGGTGCAATCATCGGCGCGGTCGGCATCACCGGCGACACCTCGGACAATGACGAGGCTTGCGCCATCGCAGGCATCGAAGCCGCCGGCTACACGCCAGACGCAGGCTGATCGCTACCCGGGCAATCAAGGCTGCGAAAGAAAAAACCGCGCATTGATTTGGATGCGCGGTTTTTCAACGCTGCAATACCAGGCTTTCGCTCTACAGACCTATCGAGACGTCACGACCTGCGGACCGGATCGATACCGAGAATCCGGCGATTACATCGACAAGAGCGATCACCATCAGGATGAAAAACACCTGCGTCGCGGCATCGCGCACGAGCAGAAATTCAACAAGAAAGCCAATAAAGACCAGCATCGACAGCATGTGATCGATGACGGACCAGGCACCGATGCGGGTCGCCTTGAGCACTTCGATGAACAGAAGCACCAGCGAGATCACAATCAGCACATCTCCCCAGCTCATCGTCCAGGTCGCACCCGACATCATCTGCAACAACGTCACCGTCGCGTCCAGATCGGACACACCATTGCCGATAAAACCCAGAATTATGAAGTTGTAGAGCAGAAACGGTACGACCATCAGCGGCATGGTAGCAATCATGTATCTATCCCGTCCAAGGATTGAGTGAAAAACTCAAACTGATACTTGGGACTACACGAAACACGATTCCCCTAAAATGCACACATTGATGGCTTGATCTGGCAAACGCAAGTCCGAAATGGTCTGATTCTTGTCGTTTCCGTGTACTTTGTTACTTTTGCTTCATTCATAGACCGCCAGCAGATCCTTGGCATCGATCTGGTCGCCAGTCTTTACCAATACCTCCGAGAGCACACCATCGCGTTCGGCGTGGATCGCCGTTTCCATCTTCATGGCCTCGATCGACACCAGAACATCGCCTGCCTTGACGACTTGCCCCTGCGCAACTGCAACGGTTGACACCACGCCCGGCATCGGAGCAGCGACATGGGCATCATTGCCAACGTCAGCCTTGCGCCTCACTGCCGAACCCGAAGCACCATGCGCGCGGTCGGGAACCTTGACCCGGCGCGGCTGGCCGTTAAGTTCGAAGAATACAGTCACCATGCCCTTGTCGTCAGGTTCGCTTTCGGCAAGGTTCTGAAGCACCAGTGTCTTTCCCTTCTCGATCTCGACGAACAGCTCCCCGCCCACCGGAAGGCCATAGAAATAGGCCGGCGTCGGAAGCATGCTGACCGGACCATAGGTTTCAATCGCCAGGGCAAAATCAGTAAACACCTTGGGGTACATCAGATAGGACGCGAATTCGTTCTCACTGACCGGGCGTTCAAGCTTGGCCTCGATCTCTGCACGTTCGGCATCCAGATCAGCGTCCGGCAACAGCGAACCTGGCCGTGCGGTATAAGACGCCTCGCCCTTTAGCACCTTGTCCTGCAATGCTTCAGGCCATCCCGCAGGCGGCTGACCGAGGTCACCGCGCATCATCGAAACCACGGATTCGGGAAACGATACATCCTTGTCGGGGTTTTCGACATCGGCCACGCTTAGATCCTGGCTCACCATCATCAGCGCCATGTCGCCGACAACCTTGGACGACGGCGTAACCTTGACGATATCGCCAAACATCTGGTTGGCATCGGCATAGGCCTGCGCCACTTCGTGCCAACGGGTTTCAAGCCCCAGCGAGCGCGCCTGTTCCTTCAGGTTGGTGAACTGGCCACCGGGCATCTCATGAAGATAGACCTCGGACGCCGGGCCCTTGAGGTCGCTCTCGAATGCAGCATACTGGTTGCGCACGGCCTCCCAGTAGAACGAAATCCGCCGGATCCACTCGGGATCAAGACCGGGATCACGCTCATGTCCCTTGAGTGCCTCGACAATCGAGCCCAGGCAAGGCTGAGACGTATTGCCGGAAAGCGCGTCCATCGCCGCATCAACCGCATCCACACCGCTGTCGACTGCGGCCAGCACCGTTGCGGCAGAAATGCCTGAAGTATCATGGGTATGGAAATGAATCGGCAGATCAGTGGCTTCACGCAATGCCGTAAACAGCTGTCGTGCCGCCGCAGGCTTCAACAGACCGGCCATGTCCTTGACCGCGATGATATGCGCGCCCGCCTTCTGGAGATCTTCGGCCAAATCGGTGTAGTATTTGAGATCATACTTCGGACGCGCCGAGTTCATGATATCTCCGGTGTAGCAGATCGTAGCCTCGCAGAGTTTGTCCTCCGCGCAAACCGCATCCATCGACACCCGCATGTTGTCGACCCAGTTGAGGCAGTCGAACACCCGGAAAAGGTCGATCCCGCCGCGCGCCGCCTGACGCACGAAGTGCTTGACCACATTGTCAGGGTAGTTCTTGTAGCCAACTCCGTTGGCACCGCGCAGCAGCATCTGCAAAAGCAGGTTCGGAGCACCTTGACGCACAAGCTCGAGCCGCTCCCACGGATCCTCTGTGAGGAATCGCATCGACACATCGAAGGTCGCCCCGCCCCAGCATTCCAGCGACAGCAAATTGGGCAGCGCGCGTGCGTAGGTTCCCGCGATAGCTGCAATGTCATGTGTGCGCATGCGGGTCGCCAGCAGCGACTGATGTCCGTCACGCATGGTGGTGTCAGTCATAAGAACACGGGTCTCGGCCCGCATCCAGTCAGCAAACCCCTTGGGGCCGAGCTTATCGAGCCGTTGTCGCGTCCCATCAACCACCGGTGCGTCCACATGCGGAACGCGCGGCGCAGCAGCGTCCGCCGCAGGGAGTGGCCGACCCTTGGTCTCGGGATGACCGTTGACCGTCACATCGGCGACATAGGTCAGAAGTTTGGTGGCGCGATCCTGACGCTTGACCTGTTCGAACAGCTCCGGCGTCGTGTCGATAAAGCGGGTCGTGTAGGAATTGTCGCGGAAACTCGGATGCCCGATGATCGCCTCAAGAAAGGTCAGGTTTGTGGCAACCCCCCTGATCCGGAATTCGCGCAACGCCCGGTCCATCCGCCGGATTGTCTCGTCTGGTGTCGGTGCCCAGGCGGTGACTTTCTCAAGCAGCGGATCATAGAAGCGGGTAATCACCGCACCGGAATAGGCGGTACCGCCATCAAGCCGAATGCCAAACCCGGTGGCACCACGATAGGCGGTGATCCGGCCATAATCCGGAATGAAATTCTGCTCTGGGTCTTCCGTGGTGATCCGGCACTGCAGGGCATGACCGTTGAGATGGATATCCTGCTGCGCGGGAACGCCCGATTCCGGCGTGCCGATTACTGCACCCTCTAGCAGGTGAATCTGTGCCTTGACGATGTCGATGCCAGTCACTTCCTCGGTAACCGTGTGCTCGACCTGAATGCGCGGATTGACCTCAATGAAGTAGAAGGCACCGGTATCGATATCCATCAGATATTCGATGGTTCCTGCGCCGACATAACTGGTGGCATTGGCAATCTTTAGTGAATAGGCCGCAAGCTCCTGGCGCTGCGCCTCTGTGAGATAGGGCGCTGGCGCACGTTCCACGACCTTCTGGTTACGGCGCTGAACAGAGCAGTCACGCTCAAACAGATGCACGGCATTGCCATGGGTGTCGCCAAGAATCTGGCTTTCGACATGACGGGCGCGCTCGACCAGCTTTTCGAGATAAACCTCGTCCTTGCCGAAGGCAGCCATCGCCTCGCGCTTTGCCTCGGTGACCTCCCGAACCAGATCCTTTGGGTCGCGAATCGCCCGCATGCCGCGGCCGCCGCCACCCCAGGAAGCTTTCAGCATGATCGGATAGCCGATCTCGCCGGCCATCCGCGCCACTTCATCCATGTCGTCAGGCAGGGGTTCGGTGGCAGGCACAACCGGCACGCCGATTTCAATGGCGAGAGTGCGCGCGGCAACCTTGTTGCCAAGCCGGCGCATGGTGTCGGGACGGGGACCGATGAACACGATGCCATTCTGGGCACAGGCATCGGCAAACTCCGGGCTTTCAGACAACAGTCCGTAGCCGGGATGGATCGCATCCGCGCCGGAGAGTTTGGCAACCCGGATCACTTCATCGATAGAAAGGTAGCTTTCAATGGGCCCAAGATCGCGCTCAAGATGCGGTCCGCGACCAACCTGGTAGGACTCATCAGCCTTGAACCTGTGCAGCGCAAGCTTGTCCTCTTCAGCCCAGATAGCAACGGTCTTCAGTCCCAATTCATTGGCTGCACGGAAAACCCGGATTGCAATTTCTGAACGGTTGGCAACAAGAATCTTGGAAATCGGCACAGACAGGCTCCCCAATAAGCACGATCATATCAGGATGGTTAATCCCCACCACCAATCCATAGCGCCTGTTTTGTTGCAGTGCAAATAAGCGGGAGCGATCAGGAGATCAGACCCAGCCTGAAGGCGATCGCAACCACATGGTGGCGATTTTTGGCATGCAGCTTTTCCTGAATGCCGTTCATATACCAATCCACAGTATGGGCCGAGAGGCCCAGCGTCGCCCCCATTTCGTTCGACGTCATGCCGTATCCGAGATACTCGAGCGTTTCCATCTCACGCTTGGTCATCTGCATTGTCACCGGGCGGCTGAGCCGCTCATGGGACGCCGGGTCAAGCAATTCCACCAGCTCCCAAAATGCTCTCTTTGCCAGTGATTCCATCATCGACATTTCAGAGCGTGACAGTTCCACAGGCATACCTGCGACAATCAATAAACCGATCAGACCGCGGCGGCCGTGAACCGGAAAGACATACCCATCCTCGAGTCCGAACCGGCGGGCATCGGCCATCATCCGGACCATCCGCTTGTAATGAGGGTCGCCCTGAAAGCACTCCATGGGTTCGTCCCAGCGAAAGCCGCCTTGACAGTGACCAAGATAACGAAGCATCGGGTCGATGGTGGCATATTTGCGTTTCACATAGAGTTGAGGCCAGTCGTTAGGCCATTGCTCAGCAAGGACCAAATCGGTTGCGTCACACTCCGGGCCCGCCTGCCGCACAAGCTTGAAAAAGTCGAAACCCAAACCGTTGATAACGCCGGATAAGCGATCACGTACGGTTGCGGCATCATCTGACTGATCCCTTTCCCGGTCGAGAAACCGCACAACCGCGCTCATGTCCATGTCGCCCTCCGAGAAAGATCCGGCAAAACCGCGAATCCGCAAAACCCACTGATTTCGCCAGTCAGAACATGTTATAAAACGGTTTGTAACCCGAAATCTTGCAATCGAAACAACCTTTCATTGTATGCTTGCGAGATGGTCGCGCATCAAAAATTGGACTCCATCGCGCCCTAAAAAAAAAGGCCCGCCTGTTTGGCGGGCCCGCACAACCAAGGCGCCATTCTTTGCTGGCAGGCCTAGATACAAGCCTCGAAAAGCGCCTTGGTGTTTTCCGTTGTCAGCGTCACCGGATTGCCTCCGGCGCTTGGATCTTCCAATGCCATCGCGGTCATCTCATCGATCCGGTCGCGCCCGACCCCGAGCCCGGCCAGCTTGTCTGGCACGCCCAGATCGGCGCGCAGCTTCTGCACATACTCATAGAATCCGTCGAAGCCGCCAGCGATCCCCATATAGGCCGCTGCACGCGCGATGCGGTCCTCGATCGCAGGGCGGTTCATCTCAAGCACCGGCGGCATCACCACCGCATTGGTCATGCCGTGATGGGTGTTGTAGACAGCCCCTATCGGATGCGACAGCGCGTGGATGGCGCCAAGGCCTTTCTGGAAAGCCACCGCGCCCATCGCCGCAGCGCTCATCATCTCCGCGCGGGCGGCGATATTGGAGCCATCGGCCACGACCAGCGGCAGGTTTTCCTTGACCAGCCGCATGCCTTCGAGCGCGATGCCCTGGCTCATCGGATGATAGAACGGTGACGAATAGGCCTCCAGACAATGCGCAAACGCATCCATTCCGGTGCCCACGGTGATGATCTTCGGCATGCCGACCGTCAGTTCCGGGTCGCAGATGGTGACCGCCGGAAGCAGCTTCGGATGAAAGATGATCTTCTTGACGTGCGTCACCGAATTGGTGAGCACCCCCGCGCGGCCGACTTCGGAGCCGGTGCCTGCTGTGGTTGGCACTGCAATGATTGGCGCAATCGCATCGGCATCGGCGCGGGTCCACCAGTCACCGATGTCCTCGAAATCCCAGACCGGACGGCTCTGCCCGGCCTGAAACGCAACCAGCTTGCCAAGATCGAGCCCTGACCCGCCGCCAAAGGCGATCACCCCATCATGGCCGCCATTCTTGAAGACATTGACGCCGGCCTCGAGGTTCTTCTCGTTCGGGTTCGGATCGACCTCGCTGAACATGGCCCGACCAAGACCGGAAGCCTCCAGCAAATCAAGCGCCTGTGTGGTGATCGGCAGCGACGCCAGTCCACGGTCGGTAACCAGAAGCGGCTTGTTGATGCCAGCAGCCTGACAGGCTTCAACCAGTTCCGAGATGCGGCCTGCACCAAAACGGACTGCTGTGGGATAGGACCAGTTGGCGCTCGGGCTCATGCGGATGTCTTTCTCAGATGGTAGGATTTGGGACGGGTGAGATTGTGGAAGCCGATTTCCGACAGCGAGCCGCCACGACCGGTCGCCTTGCAGCCGGTCCAGCACAGAGCCGGATCGAGATAGTCGGCCCGGTTCATGAACACGGTACCGGTTTCGATCTCGGCACCGAGGCGGGCGGCCCGCTCGACATCATTGGTCCAGAGCGAGGCGGTCAGCCCGAACTGGCAATCATTCATCAGGCGAAGCGCTTTTTCGTCGCTGTCGACCGGCATGATGCCGACCACAGGACCGAAGCTCTCATCACGCATCACCCGCATGTCGTGGGTCACATCGACAAGCACCTGCGGCATCAGATAAGCACCGCCATCATCTGCCGGGAACAGCGCCGGATCGATCAAACCACGCGCACCCTGCGCCAGCGCTTCGGCGGTCTGCGCCCGAACTTCCGCCGCAAAGCGAACATTGGCCATTGGGCCGATTGTGGTGTCGGGATCGAGCGGATTGCCCAGCTTCAGGCCGGAGGTAACCCAAGCCGCAGCCTTTTCGACAAAGGCGTCATAGAGCGGTCGCGCAACATAGAGCCGTTCGATGCCGCAGCAGCACTGGCCGGCATTGAACATCGCGCCATCCATCAGGACGTCGACGGCCCAATCGAGATCGGCATCTTCCATAACGTAACCTGGATCCTTGCCGCCAAGCTCAAGGCCGAGCCCCGTGAAGGTGCCCGCGGCAGCGCGTTCGATTGCCTTGCCGCCACCGACCGAGCCAGTGAAATTAACAAAATTGAAGCTTCCCGCCGAAATCAGCTTCTCGGTGCCCCGATGGTCCAGAAACAGATTGATGAACACATCTTCCGGCACGCCCGCCTCATGGAAGGCCCGCACCATCCGCTCACCCACCAGCAGCGTCTGCGTCGCATGCTTGAGCACCACGGTGTTTCCGGCAATCAGCGCCGGAGCAACGGTATTGATCGCGGTCATATAGGGGTAGTTCCATGGCGCGATCACGAACACCACGCCATGCGCCTCGCGCACGATCCGTCGCTCGAACTGTGCCGAAGTCTCGATCTCGATTGGCGCCAGTGCCCGCGCGGCAATCTCGGCCATGTAATTGGTGCGCTCGTTGACGCCACCGAACTCGCCGCCATAGCGCACTGGCCGGCCCATCATCCAGGCCAGTTCCGGCACCACCTCATCCTGCATTTCGTTGAGCCGGGTGACACCCGCCTTGACCAGCGAGATGCGCTCATCAAGCGGACGACGGGCCCAGTCCTTCTGCGCCTTGCGCGAGCGCGCAACTGCCGCTTCCGCCGCATCAAGCGCCATCACCGGACGCTCGGCATAGACCGACCCGTCAACCGGGGAAATCAGTTTCAAACTGCTCATTGTCTTGTCTCCTTCTGGCAGCCACCGCCTGCTTGCGGGGTGCCAGCCATCACTCTTGTCTTTGGGATTTCGCGGTCAGGCCCGCTCGAAACCACGCGCGATTTCCCAATCGGTCACTGCCTTGTCGAACTCTTCCTGCTCCCACTCGGCGCAGCGCACATAATGGTCGACCACCGCGTCACCCATAGCGTCCCGCAGCATCTTCGAGCCGCGCAGGGTTTCCGTTGCAGCCCTGAGTGTGGAGGGAATGTGTTTGGCATCCGCGTTTTCATAGATGTCGCCACCGGTCGGCGGCGCCAGCTCCAGCTTGTCCTCGATGCCCTTGATGCCAGCAGCCAGAAGCGCTGCCTGCGCCAGATAAGGATTCATGTCGGAACCACCGATGCGACACTCAACGCGAACGGCCTTGGTGCCTTCGCCACAGAGACGGAAACCGGCGGTGCGGTTGTCAACCGACCAAACCGTCCGCGTCGGCGCAAAACTGCCCTTCATGAAACGCTTGTAGCTGTTCACATAGGGAGCCAGGAAACAGGTATATTCAGACGCATACTCGATCAGTCCCGCCATGAAGTGACGCATCAGCGCCGACATGCCATATTCGCCGTTCTTGTCCTGGAAAGCCGGGGTCGCACCGCTCCACAGCGACATGTGCACATGCGACGACGAGCCGACCTTCTTCGGGTTCCATTTCGGCAGGAACGTGACTGCGCGGCCGTTGGCCCAGGCGATTTCCTTGACCGCATGCTTGGCAATTGTGTGATGGTCAGCGCAATCGAGCGCCTCGGCATAGCGGATATTTAGCTCTTCCTGCCCGGTCTCGGCCTCACCCTTGGTGTTTTCCACCGGGATCCCAGCCGCGAAGAGATGGTTGCGCACCGGGCGCATGATGCTCTCTTCCTTGGTGGTCTGCAGGATATGGTAGTCTTCGTTGTAGGAGCTGATCGGCGTCAATTCGCGATACCCTGAACGCGCAAGATCACGGAAACTCTGCTCGAACAGGAAGAATTCCAATTCGGTCGCCATCATCGCCGTGTAGCCAAGCGCCTTGAGCCGCTCGATCTGGACCTTCAGGATCTGCCGCGGCGACTGCGCAACCGGCTCATGAGTATGGTGATCGAGAAGATCGCACAGCACCATTGCGGTTCCCTCGAGCCAAGGCACACGCCGCATCGTGGAGAGATCCGGCTTCATTACATAATCGCCGTAGCCCGCCTGCCAGCTGGTCGTCGCATAACCATCCGGCGTCGCCATTTCGAGATCCGTTGCCAGCATGTAGTTGCAGCAATGGGTTTCCTCATGGCTTGAATCGATGAAATTTTGCACATGGAAACGCTTGCCCATGATGCGGCCCTGCATGTCCACACAGCACACCAGCACGGTGTCGATGTCGCCGGAGCTCGCGGCGGATTTCAGCGCGTCAAAGGTAAGGTTTCCAGCCATGTTGATCTGATCCCGGTTATCGAACACCCCGTGATCCGTTCAACCGGCGGCGGTTGCTGCGGTCATGAGTGGTTCCAAAAGTGACAGCGGACAACCGGCGCAATCGCCAATTTGAGCGCGCTGTAGCGGCAAACCGCCCCCCGGACAAGCCGGGAGGCAGTGATTTCAAATGTCACGCAATCAGCTTTCGCCGTAAGGGAAGCCTGCGCTGTTGATGACGCTGTTGTATTCCTTGAAGATCGAGATGACCTTTGCCTTGGTTTCGCTTTCCGCGGCAATCTCGTCCCAGAAGACCTTGGCGGCGTCCTCGACCTGCTTCCAGTCGGAGGCAGGAACCGAACGCAATTCCAGCTTGTCGCCGGTGGCGCGCAGCTTGGCTTCGCCGCCCCAGTACCACTGGTTGCGGAACGTGTGGGTTGCTTCCATGCAGGAAATGTAGAGCTGCTTGAGATGCTCGGGCAGCGCGTTCCACTTTTCCTCATTCGCAAACCAGGAGCCGATCCAGGCACCGGAGATGTTGTTGGTCAGGAAGTAGTCGGTCACATCGGCCCAGCCGACCGTGTAATCCTCGGTGATGCCCGACCAGGACATGCCGTCGAGTTCGCCGGTCTGCACCGCAACTTCTGCATCCTCGTAGGGAATCGAAACCGGCACCACGCCGAACTGGGTCAGGAAGCGGCCAGCCGTGGGGAAGGTGTAGAGGCGCAGGCCATCGAGATCGGCCACACTGGTGATTTCCTTCTTGGTGTTGAAGTTGCACGGATCCTGGCCGGCAGCCGAAAGCCAGACCACGCCAGTCCCGGAATAGGCTTCGCGCCAGATGTCAGCCAAGCCATACTGCTGGAACAGCACCGGCACATCAAGGATCGAGCGGGTGGCGAACGGGAAGTAACCGCCGAACAGGCCCACTTCCACCGGCGACGCCATCGAATCATCGTCCGAATGCACCGCGTCGATGGTGCCTGCCTGCATTGCGCGGAACAACTCGCCGGTTGGAACGATCTGGTCGGCAAAGAACAGTTCGATCACCATCTCGCCATTGGCGGCCTTGTTGAAGGCATCGACGAAGGGCTGTGTCACAAACTGGCCAAGCGTCGCACCGGCATAGGTTTGCATGCGCCAGCGGATCGGCTCCTGGGCAATCGCAGGCGGAGCGGCGAGGGCGGTTCCAGCTGCAGCGCCGGCTGCAACGCCGGCCTTGGTGAGAAATTGACGCCTTTTGATAATGCTCATGCTGTTCTCCTTTTTGGTTTTGCTTCTTCAGATCTGCTCATTTCAGCCTCGAAGTTTGCCCCGGAACTGTTCTGGCAACCAAAGCGCCAGATCCGGGTAGAGCATCACGATCACAAGTGTAAGCAACATGATCGCGACGAAGGGAATGACGGATGCATAGATGTGACGCAGCTTGATTTCGGGAGGCGCCATGGCGCGCATCAGGAACAGATTGTACCCAAACGGCGGCGTCATATATGCGATCTGACAGGTGATCGTGTAGAGAATACCGTACCAGACCAGATCAAAGCCAAGCACTTTGACCAGAGGCACATAGAGCGGCGCAACAATCACCAGCATCGCCGTATCGTCAAGAAAGGTGCCCATCAGCAGGAAGCTCAGCTGCATCAGGATCAGGATCTGCCAGGGCTCGAGCCCCAGCTGACCGAGGAAGAAATTCTCGATCGCCCGCACCGCGCCAAGGCCATCGAACACGGAACCAAAACACAGCGCCGCGAGAATGATCCACATGAACATGCAGGAAATGCCCAGTGTCTTGCGCAGCACGTTCTCCATCACCTCGCGCGACAGCCGGCCCTTGATGAAGGCTGCGGCCATTGAGGCCAGCGCACCCACGGCGGAGCTTTCCACCAGACTGGTGACACCCATCAGGAACAGGCCGTTCATCAGGAAGAAGATCATGAATGGCAGGAAGCCCGCCTTCATCAGAACAATGCGTTCTTTCCAGGTTATTGCATCACGCTCTTCCTTCGAGAGCGGCGGCCCAAGATGCGGCTGCAACTTGCAGCGCACGGCGATATAGAGAATGAACAGCGTGGCCATCAGCAGGCCCGGAAACACACCGGCAAGCCACAGCTGGCTGACCGGCTGGCGCGCAATCATGCCGTACAGCACCAGCACCACCGATGGCGGAATCAGAATGCCCAGGCTTGAGCCGCCCTGCACCACCCCGGTGATCATCACCTTGTCGTAGCCACGCCTGAGCAATTCAGGCAACGCAATGGTTGCCCCGATCGCCATGCCCGCCACCGACAGGCCATTCATCGCCGAAATCACCACCATCAGCAGGATCGTGCCGATGGCCAGCCCGCCGGGTACAGGCCCGAACCAGACATGAAACATCCGGTAAAGGTCGTCGGCAATCCGGCTTTCCGACAGCATGTAGCCCATGAAGATGAACATCGGCAGCGTCAGCAGTGGATACCATTTCATCAGCTTGATCGACTGCGCAAAGGCGATTTCAACTCCGCCGGTGCCCCACAGGGGCAACGCCGCGATCACCGCGACAGCGCCAATGACGCCGAACACCCGCTGCCCGGTCAGAAGCAGCGCCATCATTGCGGCAAACATGAAAAGAGCAATCAGTTCGTAACTCAAAGGCCTGCCTCGCTGGCATGATTGACGCTGACACCGCGCAGATAAAGGATATCGCGGAAGAATTCGGCGAGGGTCTGCAGCAGCATCAAAAACACACCGATTGCCGCGACCAGCTTGACCGGCCACATGTAAGGCCGCCACACCGAATGCGCTCGTTCGCCATATTCGATGGCGTAGGTCGTGCTCGAAATGCCGCCATAGAGCAGAACACAGAGATAAAAGAGCAGGAACAGCACCGTCACTGCATCGATCGCCGCCTTGCGGCGCGGGGACCACATCGAATAGACCAGATCCATGCGCACGTGATCGCCCATCTGCATCGAATAGGGACCGCCAAGCAGATAGTAGCCGACCATCACGAACTGCGCGAACTCAAGCGTCCACAATGCGGGAGAGCCTGCAAACTTGGTCAAAGTGGACCACAACAGTACACCCATCAGTCCGAAGATCAGGTACATCGCAAACCGTCCAACCTTGCGGTTGAAGGCGTCAATTGCCCGGATATAGGCTTCAACAAACTTCATCGAACCCGCTCCCCTGACAGCAGCGCCCGCCCCGGACACGGCAAAGGCTTGCACCCCGGGATTGCCTGATCACACATGCAGTTGCCCCTTGTGTGTGTTGAGGTCAGCCAATGCGGTCTGCAACAGCCCGGCTATTTGCTTGGCCCATTCGGCCTGTCCGGCGGCATCGGATATCAGATCGTTGCGGATTTCCAGCATGACGTTGGCGATTTGCCGGGTCAATCCGTGCTTCTTGAGCGTGTGCGTTACCCCGTCCTGCGGACCGTAGGGATAATTACGGCGCACCCCTTCAAGTTCGGCGGCGAAAGCCGCCTTAAGCATGGCATCCGCCAGCCGCGGGTCATCATCATGCAGAATCCCCAGCGCGCCATCGCGTGGCTGGCCGAAATAGACCGGTGTGAACGAATGCACAGTCACCAGAACAACGGCACGTCCGGCCTCGTGCCGCCCATCCATCAGGTCAGCAATAGCGCCATGAAACGGATAGTACAGCGCCTCCGCACGTTGCGTCTTGGCGTCTGCGTTAAGGCCGCAATTTCCAGGCACAACAAAGACTTCACTGTTTTCAGGATATGCATCGGCGGCTTCAGGAGGGCGGTTGCAATCATAGGCCAAACGCGAGAACCGCTGCATCACCAGCGCTGCATCAAGCGCTTCCGACAGCCGCTCCGCGACGCCCGCAGCACCGATATCCCAGGCGATGTGGCTCTCAAGCGCTTGAGCATCAAGACCAAGTGTCCCCAATGCCTCAGGCATCCTTTTCGCAGCATGTTCACAAACCAGAACGATATCGCTGACGCCATCAGCGCGGCTCACGGTAAAAACCGGCCCCTCTGGTTCGTCAATCAGCTTCTCGTCCTGCACGGTAGTTGCCGCTCCCCTGTCTAAGTGCGAATGCCTGCGGTGAAATGTCTGCGCATGAGTTTGCCCCGACCATGGGCCGCCAGCTTTTGTAACATTGATTAGGATTGTGCAATCGATGTCAATCCTGTAAATTTTATTACATTCTGTTTTACGCCCTGTCTGGAATCCCTTTCCAAGCGCGCGGAGCAGACAGTCAAACGGGAGAAAAGGCATGGCCATTCGCGAACAGGTCCAGGCCGAGCTCGGCAACCTGCCGGGGGCGGAAAAGAAGATTGCTCACGCCTTTCTCGCCAACTACCCGAGCATAGGGCTGTCCACCATCGCCGAGCTTGCAGCCCTCGCCGGCGCCAGTGCCCCGACGGTATTGCGCTTTGTCGCGCGGCTTGGGTTTGAGTCCTACCCCGATTTCCAGCGGCGACTGCGCGCTGATGTTCAGGCGCAATTGATGTCGCCGCTCGAACGGGCTCGCAGTTCCGGCCCGGCCACCGACAACCCGGCACTCAAAGCCAGCTTCGCCAGCATTGCCTGCAATCTCGAGGCGACCTTGAAGGCGGTGCCTGAAAGCGAATTCGAAGCAGCTTGTGAGCTGCTTTCCGATTCCAGATCAGCCTGTTGCTTTGTCGGAGGGCGCTTCACCGATGCCGTTGCCGGTTACATGGCCGCCCATCTCAGGATCATCCGCCCGGGCGTGAGGCATTTCGGCGGTCAGACCTCGACCTGGCGCGATCAATTGCTCGACATCAGGCCCGGCGATGTCGCGGTCCTGTTTGACATCCGTCGCTACCAGTCGGATCTCGTTCGCCTTAGCGAACTGCTGGCCGAGCGCAAGGCACGCATCATTCTCATCACAGACCCATGGCTGTCGCCGATTGCCCGGTCTGCCCGGGTGGTTCTGCCCTGCGTGGTGGAGGCTGATCGCACATGGGACTCCAGCGTCACTCTGCTTGCCCTCGCCGAAGCCTTGATCGATCGGGTGTCGCGCGCTCAGGCAACCACCGCCGGCGCCCGCATGCAAACGCTCGAAGACATCCACTGGAACAGAACGCCGGGGCTGTAATGCGTCCACCAAAAGTCTGCACATGCCGCCATCATCTTGCGCAAAGCAAGCGCATCCAATACCCATGACACCATGAACCAGCAACAAGCCTTGGAGGCCTTCTCAGCGCTCAGCCAGGAAACACGGCTCGCCGTGTTTCGGCTTCTCGTCACCGCCGGACCGGATGGCCTCGCGTCGGGTGAGATCGGCGAACAGCTGGGCGTGCGCCAGAACACCATGTCGACCAATCTCGGAATCCTGCTCAAGGCCGGGTTGGTCAACCGTGTCCGCGATGGCCGCAGCGTTCGCTACTTAGCAAATCACGATGGCATCAGCGGACTTCTCGGCTTCCTGCTCGAGGATTGCTGTGGCGGCCAGCCGGAGCTTTGCCGCCCGCTGATCCGCCAGCTCTCCTGCAACTAAGTCGCACTCAGCCGGGCGCCGTCGCCCGTTTGTAAAGATGCCAGGTCGCATGCCCTAGCAGCGGCAGCGCAATCAGTAGCCCGGCGAACATCGGCAGCAATGCCAGCAGTGTGATCAGACCGACGATAAAGCCAAATCCAAGCATCGGCACCGGGTTCTTCACCACTGTGGAGACGCTGGTGATCATCGCGGTGATGAAATCGACCTCGCGTTCGGCAAGCATCGGCAGCGCGATCACCGTGGTGGAAAACAGCACCGTCGCCAGGAACGCCCCGACGACCGTTCCGACAGCCAGGAAGCCCCAGCCTTCCGGGGTCGAAAGAACCACCTGCACGAACGCGTCCCAGCTTGAAAACGACTTGAAGCCCAGAAACAGCGCCAGAAGCAGCCGCACCTGGTAAACCCAGATCCAGAAGATGAACATCACCACAAAAGCCATCCAGCCGAGCTGCCGCTCTCGCTGGTGGAACACCTCGGCCAGCACGCCTTTGCGGGTGACCGGTTCACCGGCTGCGCGCCTGCGGCTGACCTCGTACAAGCCGACCGCAACGAAGGGGCCGAGCAGCGGGAATCCGATTGCCAGCGGTATGATCATCCAGGGCGATCCGATACGGGTCAGAAAAGCCAGGATGACCAGCCCTCCCAGCATATAGATGCCCCCAAAAAACAGCCCAAATCCGGGACGCGCCCGGAAATCCGACCACCCCGCGCCAAGGCTGGCTTTGACGTCATCGAACGAAATTGCCCGAATCGGTGGGGCGCCAACCGGCTCCTCTCCGGTCACTCCAGTACTGTTGCTCATGTTGAATCCTCCCTCTTATCGGCCTAAGCCGACACTTTTCGGCACAAGATCGACACCATTCATTCAAAAATAACAATAAATCTATCATTATATCGTTTTCACAGGCTCGCAACGCCTGAATACGCTTGCAATCATCAACGTTTGAGCCAGTATCCGGAAATGTAGGGGCGATGTTTGCCGCATCGTTCTAAATGATGGGGTTTGGATGACTGACAGCAGAGCAACACTGCACGACGTTCTTGCGGCGTTCAAGCAGGCAGAAGCAGATTTGGCCTGCGCAATTGATGCGGGGGAAACAGAGCAGATCCACCGCGCAGAGCTTCGTCTCTCGCAGGTGCACTTTGCGGTGTGCCGGTATCCAAGTCAGACCCCGGCAGAGTTGAGCGCACAACTGCGCTTCTTGCTGGATCGCCTGATCAACCAGACCGGGGCGAGCCATGAAAGCGTGGATTATCGCGAGCTCTGCGACATGCTCACCAACCGGCTTGAAAGAGAGATCGGAACACCCTGGGAACGTCGCGGAGCGGACCCTGTGGATGCGCCATCGCAAGTCCACTACCACGATCCGCTGGACAGCCTTTCGGTGTCGGACCTGGTTTCGCAGTCCGCAGACCGGGTCTCCATCATCAGCACCGACTATCGCTATCTTCGCACCAGCATTGGCAACACCAAGTTCTACGAGAAAGACCAGCAATCCATTCTTGGCAGGCATCTGGCGGAGATCATCGGCACCACGCGCTTTGAATCAAGGGCCCGGGCCCGCCTCGACGCGTGCTTCAGTGGTGCCAGACAAGACTACAGCCACATCCTGGAGATAGATGGTGAAAGCCGGGTCATGAATTGCCGCATGTCGCCGGTCCGTGATCGTCACAACGCTCTCATTGGCGCACAGGTAACGATGTGTGATGTCACATCCCTTTATCACGGCGAAACATCCCTCATCCCCTGCGCGGAAATGGTGAGCAGGCTCGACACCACAATCCGCAAACGAGCCTGAAGTCTCTTTTCCGGCCATTTCCGCCTCACAAGCTGGTAAAACACCTGCCAAAGCCTTACCTATGGTCATCGCCATCTGAAAGAGAATGGCGTCCGGTCATGTCTCTCTGACGCTGCTTGCCGGTCGCCACCTTGATGGAGGCTGCCAGCCATCAACCGGCTCAGGAGATCCAGTATGTCCGCCTTCGTGATCGCCGCTCTTGTCGTTTTGACCGCTTCAAGCGGTGCCGTCTTCAAACCCGGCCCTTGGTACGAGGAACTCCAGCGGCCAAACTGGACCCCACCGAACTGGGCTTTTCCGGTAGTCTGGAGCATTCTCTATATCCTGATCGGCGTATCTGGCTGGATAGTCTGGCAGGCCCAGGGTGTGGGCCTGGCCATGGGGCTGTGGCTGCTGCAACTGATTCTCAACGCTGCCTGGTCCTGGCTGTTCTTTGGAATGAAACGGATGGATTTGGCCTTTGTCGATGTGTGCGCCCTGTTTCTCTCCATTCTGGCCTATATCGCCGCTGCCAGCGTCATATCCCCTCTCGCTGCGCTCTTGTTCGCCCCCTACGCCGTCTGGGTCGCCACTGCGGCAACACTCAATCGTGCCGTATGGCGTCTTAACCCGTCCGCTGCCAGCAGCTGATCCATGGCTCCCGGCATCAAGCGTCTTCCAATTGAGATGGACACGGATTAGGTAGAAACCAGCTGCCTGCGGACTGCAGGAAGCGATGACCATTCCGAGGGTTTTATGACTGCATCTCCCTTTGTCGTTCCGCAACCCCGCCGGTCCAGCATCGCTGTCGATGTCGGCGGTGTCATAGTTGGCGGTGGCGCGCCGGTTGTGGTGCAATCGATGACCAACACCGACACTGCCGATGTGGACGCAACCGTCGCCCAGGTTGCAGCCCTGCACAATGCCGGCTCCGAGATCGTACGGATCACCGTCGACCGGGATGAGAGTGCCGCCGCGGTTCCGAAAGTTCGCGAACGGCTCGAACGCCTCGGCATTGAGGTGCCGCTGGTTGGCGACTTCCATTATATCGGCCACAAGCTTCTGGCCGATCACCCCGCTTGCGCCGAGGCGCTTTCCAAGTATCGCATCAATCCCGGCAATGTCGGCTTCAAGGACAAGAAAGACCGCCAGTTCGTCGAAATCATCGAAATGGCGATCAAATATGACAAGCCTGTGCGCATCGGGGTCAACTGGGGATCCTTGGATCAGGTACTGCTGACCAAGCTGATGGATGAGAATGCCGCCAACGGCTCGCCTCTGAGCGCGCGTGATGTCACCCGTGAAGCCATCATCCAGTCAGCTTTGCATTCGGCAGCCCTGGCGGAAGAAACCGGCCTGCCGCGCAATCGCATCATTCTGTCAGCCAAGGTCAGCCAGGTTCAGGACCTGATCGCGGTCTACGGAGAACTGGCCCGCCGCTCTGACCATGCATTGCACCTGGGCCTGACCGAGGCCGGCATGGGATCGAAGGGCATCGTCGCCTCGGCAGCAGCGATGGGCATTGTGCTCCAAGGCGGCGTCGGAGACACCATCCGCGTGTCACTCACGCCTGAACCGGGCGGAGACCGCACCCGTGAGGTCGTGGTTGCACAGGAACTGCTGCAGGTTATGGGGTTCCGGCAATTCCTGCCGGTGGTCGCCGCCTGCCCCGGCTGCGGACGCACCACCTCAACCGTCTTTCAGGAGCTCGCCCGCACCATCGAGGATGACCTGCGGGAGAACATGCCGGTCTGGCGCGAAAAATACCCGGGCGTCGAAGGGTTGCAGGTCGCCGTCATGGGCTGCATCGTCAACGGGCCGGGTGAATCCAAGCATGCCGACATCGGCATTTCATTGCCAGGCACAGGCGAAAGCCCCGCAGCGCCAGTCTTCATTGACGGAAAGAAGGCAGGAACCCTGCGCGGCCCCAATATCGCGGAAGATTTTCAAGTGATGGTCGCTGACTACATCGAAAAACGGTTCGGCCAGAACAGGTGATCAAATTACCAGTACGGATAATTTAATTTGAAAGTGATCAGGCGATGCCCGTCATCAAACCTGCGCAGGCAATAGCAGAATCCCACAAAGCGGGAGAGGATGATCCCCATGGGCTTGGCCCCTATGACGCCGTCCTGCTGAGCGACTCCGGTGGGCTCACCCAATTCGGTGCATTTCTGGAAACGCTCCATCCCGGATCACAATCCTCACGCCAGCACTGGCATGAAAACGAGGATGAATTCATCTACATGATTTCAAGTGAAGTGGTGCTGCTCGAAAATGACACCGAAACCACGCTTGAGCCCGGTGATGCGGCAACATTCAAGGCTGGAACTGCAGTTTTTCACTGCCTGCAAAATCGAAGCGACCAACCGGCAACCTATGTCGTTGTGGGAAACCGGGCCGAGATCGATGTGTTCCATTATCTCGATGATGGCTCACGGGTTGAACGCAAAGGCCGCAAGCGAACCGTGTTCAATGCGCAGGGCGAAATCGTTCGGGAATTCGAGCGTTAGAATCCCTGTCGGTCAGGCCACATCCACTTCAATCGCCGAGCCGGGCAGCCAACGTTCAATCATCGCCGCCAGTTTCTCCGGCGAAATCGGCTTGGACATGTAGTCATCCATGCCTGCGGCCAGGCAGCGATCTTCATCACCCTTCAGCGTATGCGCTGTCACCGCGATGATCGGTGTTGGCGCAAGCCCGTCACGCGCTTCGATGGCGCGGATTTCGGCCGTCGCTTCCAGCCCGTTCAGCTCGGGCATTGAGACATCCATCAACACAATATCGGGGCGCAGCTCTGACCATTTGGTGACCGCTTCACGACCGTTGACCGCTAGGTCATGATTGACACCCATGCCCTGCAGCGATTGCTGGAAGACGATCTGGTTGATCTGGTTGTCTTCAGCCACAAGCACCAGAGGTTCCTCCCGCTGCATCGATAGCGGCGGTGCATCAGCAAGCACCGGATTTGACACAGGCTGTATCGGTCCCTCTGATGAGACCGCCGGTGTCGTTGCAACGGACGTTACCTCCGTCGCATCAAATGCTGCGCCGTTTGCTTGCGCTGGCACTGGTTTCCCGCGGCCTTCCTGCGACTTAACCACTTGCCGCAGAGCCGCCTGCACGGTTTGGCGCAACTGAGCTGTGCGCACTGGTTTGACCAACTGAGCATAAATACAAAGACTGTCGAGCATCTCGAGTTGATCGGCCTGATCGATTGAGGACAATACAAGAATCTGGGTATCCGCAATCAGAGGATCCGCCCGTATCGCCCTGGCCACTTCCCCTCCAGTCATCCCCGGCATCTGGAAATCGAGCACCAACAGATCAATCCCGATGCCAAGATTCGAGCGCGCGTGCCGAAGAAGATTGATACCGACCTCACCGCTTTCCACGGCCACACAGTCAAAGCCCCAGCCGCGCATCTGTTCGGTCAGGATCATCCGGTTGATGGCATTGTCGTCAATGACAAGCACACGGCGCCCTTCTAGACCTTCAGCAGGCGGCCCCTTGGTCTCTGTCTCGCCGCCATAGACGTCCATTTCCACCGTAAAACTGAAGGTCGAACCTTCACCAACGGTGCTTTCAAGCTTGATCTGTCCGCCCATAAGCTCAACCAGCCGGGTCGCGATCGCTAGGCCGAGGCCGGTGCCTTCGTGCTTGCGGGTCGATGAACCATCCACCTGGCTGAACTTGTCGAACACCGCATCGATCTTGTCCGGTGGAATCCCGATCCCGGTGTCGCTCACCGAAATTGAAAGCGCGAGCCGTCTGGAAGAGCCGCCCTCTGGATCCTCAGGCTCAATGTCTTTCCAGTTGATCTCGACCATCACATGACCCTGCTCAGTGAACTTCACCGCATTGCCGACAAGATTGGTCAGAATCTGCCGAATTCGGCCCGGATCGCCAATCAGCTGGTCAGGCAGTCCCGGCGCAATTCTCACCGCCAGTTCGATGTCCTTTTCGACCACGCGGGAGGACATGAGCGTGGCCACGTCCTCGGCCGTATCGACAAGACTGAACGGTTTGGGAGCCAGAACCATCTGTCCCGCGTCAATCTTTGAAAAGTCCAGAATGTCATTGATGATCTCAAGCAGCGCATTGCCGGATTTCAGGATCACATCGGTGAATGTGCGTTGCCGTGTATCGAGCTCGGTTCGGGTCAGAAGTTCGGCCATGCCCAGCACACCGTTCATCGGCGTCCTAATCTCATGGCTCATGGTTGCAAGAAATTCGGATTTGGCCCGGTCGGCAGCCTTGGCCTTGGTTAAAGCCAGATCGGTTTCTCGGGTTTTTTGTTGAAGCCTGCTGATCATTTGCCGAATGATGATATCGATCGGTATGAAAACACCGCCGCCCAGCACCAGCAGAATAACCACATTCACCAGAAGAAACTCCTGCAACCTCGCGCCCTGCGAAAGCGACAACTCAGCCAGGTACTCCCTGAATTGTTCGTGTACGAACAGGTTCGAAGGCTCGATGATGTCTCCAAACATGACGTAGACTTCACGTCCGGACCAATAGAGGTCTTTCTTGGTTCGTACGCCATCGAGGCGATCCGCACTGATCATCGCTCTATGATTGGCAAACGGGTCGTCGCCCTTCATGTAGCGCGACCGCATCTGAATTCTGTGGGTCAGCGTGGCTGGCAGACTGTCCCAGGCAGTGTTGAGGTGCTGGATCTTCCACCTTGTGCGTTCAAAGGCGAAGCGCTGGCTGGAAACAGCCGAAAGGATATCCGGATCAACGTGCATGGATTCACGCAGCTTGCGTTTTTCAGCCAGGGTTGCGCCGTCAAGGCGGGTATCCACAACAGCCTGGTAGTCTTCATAGGTCTCCGCCAGCCGCCCGCTTCGATCCGCGATTGCGCGCAATGCGTGGTCCACTTCCGCGAACTGGGATGCAACCACACCAATTTGTTGAATCGTTTCGTTATTCTCTCTTTGCTCAAGGAAAAAGAACGTACAGATCACCGCCATCGCTGTCAGGGAGGCAATGTAACCGATCCGCATCAGAACAATTGAGCGGCGCGCGACCGCTGTCGCGTCATGATTTTTGGAAACTTCAGTCATTGATTTGGCAGCACCCGTTTGGCGGAATACTGCCGCAAGTTAGTTAATAAAATTCCACTCCCACAAGGCGATAACCCTGGGTTTCGGCTCTGCCAAGCACCAGTTCGGGTCATTCATATAAGGGCTCTACTTCTCCCGGTTGGCGATGAACCCGGCTGCTTGCCTGAGCGTGTCGGCAGCGTCCCCGAAAGGCGCAAGCACCGCCTCCGCCTCATCGACCAAAGCAGCCAGCTTTTGCTTTGCCGCCGGCGCTCCATGCAACGAAACCAGGGTTCCCTTTCCCCGGGCAGCATCCTTTCCGGCCGCCTTCCCCAGCGTGGCGGCATCCGATGTCACATCCAGCAGGTCATCAGCCAGCTGGAAAGCAAGTCCGATAATCTCGCCAAAGCGGGTCATCCGCGCCACTATCGCGTCATCACCTCCCGCAGCAATCGCACCGGCAGCGCATGCAAAGCGAAGCAAGGCACCCGTCTTCATCGCCTGCAGCTGCACGATCCCGGCCTCATCGGGGCTTACCCGCTCGGCTTCAAGGTCCAGGGCCTGACCACCAACCATCCCGCCCACGCCCGCAGCCCGGGAAAGCGCATTGACCAGCCTCAGGCGAACCTCCGCCGGCAGAGCTGTCTCCGGCGCGGAAATCACATCGAAGGCCAATGTCAGCAACGCGTCACCCGCCAAGATCGCGGTCGCTTCATCAAAGGCTATGTGAACAGTGGGCTGGCCGCGGCGCAGATCGTCGTCGTCCATCGCCGGCAAGTCGTCGTGAACAAGCGAATAGCAGTGAATGCACTCAAGCGCCGCTGCAACCCGCAGCGCTGCACCCTCCGGCGCTCCTAGCAATCGTGCCGTCTCGATCACCAGAAACGGGCGCAGTCTCTTGCCGCCATTGAGCACCCCGTGACGCATGGCCGAGATCAGATAAGCGGGACGCGCAATCTCGCCATCAAGCGGCGCATTGCCCAACAATGCTTCGAGTGTCACAGCGACCTTTGCAGCAGCAAAATCTAGACGGTTCGAAAAAGTATCAGATGTCGAATTATCCATTGCCGTTTCTTGCCATGCGTCAGCGCTCGCGGCAACGGCTTATGCATTACCCAGGCACATTGCTTCCGCTCCGCCTCTGTGTGGAATATGGCAGCTCTGGCATTGCCGGCACAAGACCGCTAAGAACGTCACCGAACGAGCATCACACGCTCACAGAATTTTCGTGCAGGACCCTCAAGGTGGCCAAAGCCAAGCGCACCGCAACCGAGACCTCTCGCCGCAAAGGCCCGGCCCGGAGCCCTCGCTCATGGGTGCGACGCGGCGTCGGCTGGCTGGCCTTCATTGTGGTGGCGGTGCTGCTGCTGCCCTATCTCCTCATCCCGCTCTATGCCTGGAACCAGGTCCGTCCGGTCTCGACCCTGATGCTGGCCGAAACGTTTTCAGGACGAAGCTATGAGCGCCAATGGGTGGATTTTGATGCCATTGCCCCGGTGCTGGTGCAATCGGTGATGATGTCGGAGGACGGGCAGTTCTGCACCCATTCCGGCATTGATTGGGAAGCGCTCAATCTGGTCATCGACGAGGCGCTTGACGGGGAAGCAACCCGCGGCGCTAGCACCATCCCGATGCAGACGGCGAAGAATCTGTTCCTTCCACCCACGCGCTCGGTAGTCCGCAAGGCCCTGGAGATCCCCTTGGCAATGTGGATGGACGCGGTCTGGTCAAAACGACGGCTGATGGAAATCTATCTCAACATCGCCGAATGGGCACCCGGCGTCTATGGCATAGAAGCCGCAGCGCGGGCCTATTTCGGCATCTCCGCCGGCAAATTGTCGGCACGGCAATCCGCCCTGCTTGCCGTGACCTTGCCCAACCCGATAAAGCGCAACGCTGCCAATCCCTCACGCGGCATGCGACGCCTGGCCGGAACCATTGAAGGGCGCGCGCGCCAATCCGGCGCATACATCAAATGCCTTTATGATTGAGTTCACACAATTTTGTTTTTTGGAACGGAACCGACATGAGACATTCTGATCTCGTGGTTCAGTCTATCGCATTTTAGGGAAGCCCAACAATCATGCCAGATCCCATTCTCTACATTGGCAACAAGAACTATTCATCCTGGTCGTTCAGACCATGGATCGGCATGCGTGCCACGGGCATTGCCTTCGAGGAGAAACTGGTGCCGTTTGACATGGAGAATGGCAATCCGGACTTCCAGACCTTCTCCCCCACTGGCAAGGTACCGGTTCTTGTCGATGGAGATCTGACCATCTGGGAATCGCTTGCGATCCTCGATCACGCCGCACGCATGCATCCACAATCGTGCCTCTGGCCTGAAAGCACTGCGTTTCGCAGCCAGGCAATGGCCATGAGCTCGGAGATGGTGTCATCCTTCATGGCATTGCGTTCCGCGTGTCCGATGAACATGCGCCGCGAACGCAGGCCAATAGAGGTCACGCCGGCCATCGCCAAAGATGTGAACCGCATCCAGTCTCTGTGGAGCTCAAGCCTTGAAAAGAGTGGCGGACCTTTTCTGTTCGGAACCTTCTCCATCGCCGATGCGATGTTTGCACCGGTGGTCAACCGGCTTGATGTCTACGCCTTCGAAACCATGCCGGAGGTCCGCACCTACATGGACACGGTGAAAGCACTGCCTGCCTGGCAGGAGTGGGAAACGGCTGGCCGGGCTGAGCCCTGGGTGGTCGCCGAGGATGAGGCCTGAGCCTGCAGAGCGGGCCTAACGGAACTTTGACGCCACCCAAGGCAAAAAAATCGGGCCACACGCTGGTCAAACCCGGAAATGCCATGTATATGCTCGGCAAATTTCCGAAATCGACATGTGTCAGTTTCGGCCCCTGGGTCGGCCGTTGATCATGTCTTGATGTTGAACTGGAGTTCGTCATGGCTGTTCCGAAGCGAAAAACCACCCCGTCCAAGCGCGGCATGCGCCGCTCCGCAGACGCAATCAAGGCCCCGACCTATGTCGAGGACAAGAATTCCGGCGAACTGCGCCGCCCGCACCACATTGACCTGAAGACAGGCATGTACCGCGGCCGTCAGGTGCTGACGCCGAAGGAAAGCGCATAAGCCTTTCCATACGCCTGCGGCCTCGTGCCTCACGGCAAAATCATCATGACTTGAAAGCCGGTTCCCTGCGGACCGGCTTTTTTGCTTTTTGAGGCAATCACGGACGAAATCAGCTCTACGGACGGACGCTTGCAGAACGTTGGAAGGAAGAGGGCTCTTGGGATGATACACGCAGAAAAAACGCCCGGTAGCGCGAGCTTCCGGGCGTCATAACTGTATCAGCCAGCCAAAGGCTCGCAGATCAGCGTTCGTGCTATTCAGGCAGCCTGAATGTTCTGCACGGCGGTCTTGCCGGTGCGGCGGTCTTCGGCGGTGTCGAACGAGACCTTCTGGCCTTCGGCCAGACCGCGCATGCCTGCGCGCTCGAGAGCGGTCGCATGGACGAAAACGTCCTTGCTGCCGTCGTCAGGAGCGATAAAGCCGAAGCCTTTTTGATCATTGTAGAATTTAACGGTACCGATTTGCATGGAAGGTCCTTTGTGTCCATGAATGTAGTTGCTCACGCGAGCGCTATCGAAAGCGCTCGGCGCGTGCGTTTGTCATCGAATTGAAGTGAAGTGTTGAGCGTGTCGCCGCATCAAGCGGCCCGCGACCAAGTCGTCCGGTCAAAATCGATAAGCTGAACGTACACGCTTTTCACCCTATACACAAGCAAAAGCGGAAATCCCTCTCCCGGCCACAATCGGCAACAGGCTGCAGGCCACCAATCAGGCCTGCACCATGATGCTCAGGCGACCGCAACCGAAGGCGGGCTCATACGCTCTCGCAACATCCGGAAGGATACCAGCCGACGGCGGTCTTCATCCCACAGCGCAAGCGGCACGCAGCAAAAGCTCTGCCAGATTGTCAGCCGGCCAATCTCTTCCAACTCAGGAAAGTCCTTGAGCACCTGCGGCAACCGGTAGAACGGAATACGGCTCGAAAGATGGTGAACATGGTGGATCCCGATATTGCCGGTTACCCACATCAACGGCTTGGGCAGATCGTAAAACGAACTGCCGTGCAGCGCGGCATGCTCCCGCTCCCACTCCGGGGCATGGTCCCATTCGGTCGGATTGAACTGATGCTGGACATAAAACATCCAGACCCCAATCGACGCACCGATCAGCATGATCGGAAGATGGATGATCAGGAAAGCCTTGAAGCCAACCAGAAAACCAAGCCCGACCCACATCGCCGCAATGGCAAGGTTTGTTAACATGACGCTGGTCCAGGACATGACCCCGTCCTTGAGTGCTGCCACCGGCAAGCGATGCTCAAGAATGAAGATGAATGCCGGTCCGAGACCGAACATCACAAGCGGATGCCGGTAGAGCCGGTATTTGAGGCGTCCGAAACGCGACAAGGCCAGGTATTCCTTGACTGTCAGCGTATCAATGTCTCCGACACCACGTCGGTCGAGATTCCCCGATCCGGCATGATGGATCGCGTGCGAACGGCGCCAATAATCATAAGGTGTCAGCGTCAGCACGCCGAGCGCGCGGCCGACACGGTCGTTCCATTTGGCTGTGGTGAACATCGAGCCATGGCCGCAATCATGCTGGATAATGAAAAGGCGAACCATCATCAGCGCTGCTGGAACAGACAACACGAGCGCGAGAACAACGCTGAAGGACAGCCCATACCACATCAAAACCCACAGACCGATCAGGAGACCAAGCGTCAGAACCGTCTCGAAAGCGCTTCGCCGGTTGTCGGGTTGCCTGTAAGGTTGCAAACGCCGCACCCAATCCCGCGCTGATCCTGTCGCCATACGTTAAACTCCCAAACCATTTTCTTTTTTGGCTTCTGGTGTTTATCACCGTCCGCAGGAAACAATCGGGAAGGGCCTTACCACGT
This sequence comes from Hoeflea sp., assembly GCA_043585085.1. Lineage (GTDB taxonomy): Bacteria > Pseudomonadota > Alphaproteobacteria > Rhizobiales > Rhizobiaceae > Hoeflea. The sequence continues at coordinate 2,019,246 of CP121320.1, read as the reverse complement.
CATTTTGACAAAGACATCCCTTTCGCATGGTCTTGCAGCATTTTCACGATGTGTCACTTGGTCACGATGAGTGTTACCCGCTAGACGGTTTACCTGACAATGCAGACGAACTAAGCATCATTTAAATCGGTTGAAACGAGATACGCATGTCCGAAAGCTCCAATGCCATCCGAAGCATGATGACCCGGGAACGCTCGGCCGTATCGCTGATTTTTCTCGCCAATGGCTTCCTGATCGGCAGCTGGGCGCCAAAGATCCCCGAATTCGCGTCCCGTCTCGGCCTGGATGAAAGTGAATTGGGGTTGATGATTCTGTGCTTTGGCGTCGGCTCGCTCTGCGCCATGGCGCTTGTTGGTGTGGCGATCGCGCGAAACGGGTCCCAGCAGGTGGTTCGCATTCTGGCGGCGATAGCAACACCAAGCCTGCTGGTTCTCACACTTGCACCGTCCATCTGGTCCGCAGCTCTCGTGTTGTTCGCACTCGGTGGGCTGATCGGCGGGATGGATGTCGCAATGAATGCCAATGCCGTGGAAGTGGAGAAACATGAGCATCGGGCAATCATGTCCTCCTGCCATGGCTTCTGGAGCCTGGGTGGCGTGCTCGGCGCAGCCCTTGGCGGCCTTCTGATCTCGGTCTTTGGCGTGTTCACCCATTCGCTGCTTGTGAGCCTGTTGACCGCAATGATGGTGGCTTTTGCCTGGCCCCGTGTTCTGGCCGACCCGACCACTGCACCAGCGGATGCGGCACACCACCCCAAGGACCCGGCCCGCCCACGCGGCCTGTCTGGCCTGGGCGCAACGGTTTGGCTCACAGGCATCATCTGCCTGATCATGATGACCCCGGAAGGCGCAATTCTTGATTGGGGCGCGCTTTACATGCGTCAGGAGCTCAGTGCGAGTCCGGCCATGTCAGGCCTGGCCTTCGGTGCATTCTCCGCCGCAATGGCCATGATGCGCTTTCTGGGTGACCTTGTGCGTGATCGCTTTGGCGCGGTCCGGACATTTCGCGTTTCATCGCTGCTTGCCATCCTTGGCCTGTCCCTGGCCGGGATGGCTCCATCACCAGCCTGGGCCATTGCGGGCTTCGCAATCACCGGGCTGGGGCTCGCAAACACCGTCCCGATCGCGTTCTCCGCTGCCGGCAACCTGCCCGGACTGCCCCGGGGACTGGCGATTTCGGTTGTCACATTCATGGGCTATTCCGGCATCCTGTTCGCGCCGTCGATCATCGGCTTCATCGCCGAACATACCGGTTTTGCGGTGATCTATCTCAGCCTCACCGTGCTGATCGCCCTCGCCATCGGCTTCTCGGGCATCACCCAGCACGCCGACCGGCCAACCGGTTCATAACCGGAAGCGCCAAATACATAAATGGAAACCGGGATCAGCTGCCCCTTCAGGCTGCTTCGCCGCGATGGGTGTCGGGAGTCTTCGTATTCGCCAGGTCCGGCCTGGCGAAGCAGGTTTGCCCGCGCCCCATCTCTTTGGCCCGGTAAAGCGCACCATCAGCGCACTTGATCACCGACTTTGCTGTCAGGGCATCATCAGGCCACCAGGCAACACCGACGCTGGCGCCAACATCAGCCATACCACCCTCAAACGTGATCGGAAGGCAAACACATTCAATCAGCTGCTGACAGCGTTGCAGCACATGTTCCCGGTCCAACTCATGATAAAGCAGGACAATAAATTCATCACCGCCAATTCGTGCGGTCATACCAGCATCCCCAATGGTCCGCGAAATCCGCGAGCCGATGGTTTTCAGAACAGTATCACCCGCATGATGACCATAGGTATCATTTACCTCTTTGAAGCGGTCGAGATCGACGCAAAGGATAGCACACCGGTCCTGCTGGCCCTTCTCGATTATGGCCTCCAAGGCAAGATCGAACTGCACCCGGTTTGGCAACTCTGTCAGCGGGTCATGCTGGGCCAGAAACCGGTTCTTGGCTTCACTCTCTTGCAGCGCCCTCAAAGCGGCGCTTGAGCGTCTGGCAACCAGCAGCACCGCTGCCGAAGCCAGGACCAGCAGCCCGAGCAAAGGTGAGAGCGCCCTGTTCAGAATGATCTCGGATGGATGATCGATCTTCCAGACTGCGTGAATGTCATGTTGATCCCCCTCAATTCCAACAGGTATGGAAGCGTGGCCGTGGGGGATCGCGTCTCCGGTGGCGAAGGCAAACCCTTCGAGGTCAGGGCTGGAATGCAAACTGGAATCCGACAAAAGCGTCACCGGTTTCAGCGTCACCAGAACAAGCGGCGCACCATCGGGCAGCACCACTTCACGATCGGGTATGATGGCCTGGGCGGCGACAAAGCTTATCCGCCCTTCTACCGGGCGAATGTCGGCAACATAGAGCGGGTTGGATTCGTCCAGCGGGTTTCCGGGGATCACATATCCACCATTCTTGGCTCTTCGCCGTTCCATGTAGTTTTGCTGCGCCTTGGTCACCAGGTCCGCAGTCCCCGCAAGCACAGCATCACCTGCAGACGGCTCCAGGACTTCATCCCTGTGAACCAGGGCCACAGGCGCACCGTCCGGAGACACGACAACTGTGGTGTTGATCTTGAAGTCATCCCACAGCCAGCCAGCGATTTCCTCCTCTACGAACCGCTCGTCGACAGGCTCGGACAGGGCGCGCACCGCAGTGTCCCAATAGGATATCTGCGCCTGATCGCGCGCCAGAAGCGTCAGGTGACTCTCGACATCATGCCGCAGGACGGCCTTTTCGCCCTCCAGATGCGCTTCATCGGCAATCACGCCGGCCATCGTCAGGATCAGGAAACTCGAAAGGGCAAACGCAATGATCACCACACCACACCAAAGATACACAGCGTGGCTCAGATTGGGCATGAATCGCGACACAGCATTCGACATGCAGAAACCCTCATTGTTGTGGGATATTTCACCATGGAAAGCTGAAACTCGGCCTAATCGAATTGGTTAGCACTCTGCTAATTGACCAGAAGCACCTGACTTGGGCAGGCCTGCTTCACCGGTTTTCTAAACCTGGACATTCGTCTGCAATTCAAACTGAGCGCGCCAGATGTTCTTTGCGAGCCAAGCCGTTCAGGTTCTCGTACATCTGCCAAATATATTGAGCCTTTTGAAAACTGACGGCTTGCGCTGATCATGGCACAAGGCTTTGACAACTCCACGTCTATTGTTCAATAAGCTGGAAGAACCGCTCCAGTTCGAGCGTCAGGAGAGCGCAAATAGGAGGCCTTCCTTGGGCATTCTCCGCGAGCGCTGGAGTTGGTCATGTTTCGCGCATTCTTGGATTTCTGGATCAATCCCGGGTTCCGAAATTACGACACCATCAACATCGTGTTCTACGGTCTCGTTCTGTGCTGTGGAGCTATGGTGGGAAGTCTTGTGTCCATCGCAGTCATTTCAACGATTACATACGGGTCCCTTCATTTGCTGACTGGACGACTGCGGTGGGCGCTGCCTTCACCAGTCAAGGCGGTGTATTTTGCCTGTTGTGGTTTTTTTGCTGCCGAACTAATCGCAGCAATGGCAAACCCTTCCGGAATTGCCTTCAACGAAACTTTTGAAAATCTTCCTGTTCTTGGCTTGGCCGGTGTTTATAGCATCACTTTTGTTGACCGGCTGAAACTCGTACGGACTGTCGAGACGACCGCATTCACCGCTACGATAGCTGCGCTTGGATTGCTCCTTGTTTGGTACCATGACACGAACCGCGCAGAACTGGCAGCAGGAAACGCGAGCGTCCTGGCACTGCTCGGCAGCTTGCTCTATGTCCTCAATTGCGGCGCCGCCTTCAGACGAAACAGCATTGTTGGTTTGGCCTTTGGGATAGCCGCGGCGGCTGCTGCTTACATAGTTATAATGACGGGGACACGCGCCATGTGGCCGGTGCTGCTCGTGGTACCGTTCATCTGCTCGCTTTGCTTTCTCTCCCGCAAGACAAACTTGTGGGGCATTCCGTGCATCTTTCTGCTGGGCAGCCTGATAGTGATACTGGCTCCCATGGAATCGGTCCGGATCAAGGAGCGTATTGCATCTCTCGAAACCGATTTGCATGCAATTTCAGATGGCGATTTTTCAGGATCGATCGGACAAAGAGTTCAGCTCTACAATGCCGGGTATGATTTGTTCTTCGAGCGGCCGTTTCTCGGCTACGGCCCGGGTAATGAGCGTGCGGAGATTGCGCAAAAAACAGCCGAAAACGGCGGCACGGCAATATCCTACAGCCACGCCCACAACGCTGTTCTGACTGCGGCTTTACGAGCTGGAATATTAGGCGTTGCGGCTCTTCTCGCTGTCTTGTTCACGCCATGGATCGTTGCACTCCGTGCCCGCAAGGATGAGATTGGGTGGGTCGGTCTGTATGTCCTGTCGAGCATGCTGATGATTTATCTATGCTCAGGAACTGTTGGCATCGCACTTGGCCATGATATCCATGACACGGTCTACATCGCAGGAATCTGCTATGGGCTGTATCTGGTGTTTGGACGGACTCCCCCGCAACCTGGTGACCACCGGCGCTGACAGCCTCCCTGATCAAAGAGCAGTCTTCCGCTGATCAGGAAGCAGATATCAAGTCTCGCGCATGGAAAGCCCTCACTCCATGCCCTGCCGGGACGGCAGTCAGGACGGATGCAAGCGTGCAAAGGATCACGAAAACAAACATTTTTGCGGTATCTTCCCATTGAGTGATGATGCCGCAGATATTGTCATGCTCCTGCGGCTGCAATCAGACGTCGGCAGCCTGCCAATCCCGTATCAATGATATTCCTCACACCAGCACGTCATCCGCCGCAAAGTTCGAGATTGAGAAGTTGTTCAGCACCAGCACGTCGGTGCCGTTGAGTGCAATCTCGAGATTGGCGCCCACTTGCGTCGAGGCGGCGATGACAGCCGCGAAGCTGCCGAAGGCGCCCTGCAGGCCAAGCTGATCGCCCAGGCCGGTGCCGCCGATAAAGTCGGTGATGGTGTCACGGCCAAAGCCGAGCCCGAAGGCGAAGATGTCGTTGCCCGACCCGCCGGTCAGCATGTCGTTGCCCGACCCGCCGGTCAGCGTGTCGTTGCCGATGCCGCCCGAGAGGTAGTCTGAGCCGCCGCGCCCGTCCAGCGTGTCATTGCCGCCAAGGCCGTAGATGTAGTTGCCCAGATCATTGCCGAAGCCGAAATCATCGTTGCCGGTCAGGATCAGCCCCTCGATCTCGACAAAGGTGTCGCCCGCCGCAGCACCCGTGTTGGTGTTGGCGCCGACAAGATCGGCGACGAGGCCGGCATAGCCCGCGTCGTCGAAACGGGCATAATCGATCCCTGCTCCGCCATGAATATAATCGGCACCCAGAGATCCGAAGATGTTGTCATTGCCCGCGCCAGCGTAGAGATAGTTGAAGGAACTATCGCCATAGATCCAATCATTGCCGGCGCCCAGAATCAGACCCTCGATTTCCACGAACACATCGCCCGCGGCCACATTGGTGCCGATTGTGGGTGCTGCCAGCGAAACGGTGATGTTGCCATATCCGGCGTCGTCGAAGCGAGCGTAATCAAGGCCTGCGCCGCCATGATGATAGTCTGCTCCGGCGGAGCCGAAAATATGGTCGTTGCCGCCGCTGCCATAGAGATAATTGTCCCCCGCGTCGCCATAGATCCAGTCATTGCCCTCGCCCAGGATCAGCCCCTCGATTTCGGCGAACACATCCCCCGCCGCTGCACCTGTGTTGAGTGATGCGACCTGCAGCGAGACCTGGATGTCACCGTAATTGACTTCGTCATAGCGCGCGTAATCGAAGCCTGAACCACCATGGATATAATCAGCGCCGTAAGAGCCATAGATATTGTCGTTGCCGCCACCGCCGTAAAGGTAGTTGCCGGCGGCGTCACCATAGATCGTGTCGTTGCCGGCCCCGAGTATCAGGCCTTCAATGGAGATGAATGTGTCGCCTGCCGCAACGTTGGTGTTGAGCGAGGTTGACTGCAGCGAAATCCGGATGTCTCCGTAACTTGCCTCGTCGTAGCGGGCGTAGTCGATGCCGTCACCGCCGTTGAGCTCATCCCCGTCGGAGCCCCCGAACAGCATGTCGTTGCCAAGGCCGCCTCTCAAGACGTCCGAACCGCCCCAGCCCCTCAGGTCATTGCCAAGATCGTTGCCTGTGAGCCAGTCGCGATAGGCGCTTCCGGACAGGTTTTCGATGTCGGCATGACTGGCAAGCGAATAGGACGCGCCGTAGGTGCGCACGCCAAAATCAATTGTGTCGATCCCGGTTCCGCCAATGTAGGTGTCGGTGCCCCAACCTGCGAAGAATCTGTCATTGTCCGCCCCACCATTGAGCGTGTTGGTGCCGGTGCCACCATAGAGAACATCGTCTCCGTTGCCACCATTGAGGGTATCGTTGCCATCGCGGCCCCATAACGTATCGTTGCCGCCAAGCCCGTTGATGACAGATGCAACATCCGCGGCGATCAAGCGGTCGTCGGTGGCGGCTCCGGTCAGCGAGAACAGGTTGGTCGCATCCGACCAGCTCCAGTTCCAGGCACTGTTGACGTTCGATGCCTGGCCGTAAGTGACCTGCAACGCATCAACATCCAGCGGCGCAAGGGCAACGTCCCGGATACCGTTGCTGGTGTAGGACATCAGCGTGTAGTTGTCGTTGTCGAGACTTGAGATCAGCGTCGGATCATCGTCAAAGGGGTGCTTCAATCCCATGGCATGGCCGATCTCGTGCAGAATGGTCTCGAACTGGCTGGTTCCCGGCGCGTAACTGCCGGTGCCATCGATCACCAGCCAGCCATCAGTGTTGTAGCTGTCTGTTGAGATACCATAATTGGCCCAGCCACCCCACTGCGATCCGCTGGTGTTCATCACGCGAATGGACGCATTGTCCGGGTTGTCGACTTCGACAAACATCACTCCGGCGATAGATTCGAACTGGGCCAAAGCCTGTTGGAAAGACGCCCGCTGGGTCGCATTGAAGGCGAAATATCCCGAATTGGTATAGGGCTGATACTCCGCAAGCGATGGAACCTCGCTGTTCTCCATGAACGCATAGGTGATAAAGACCGGCGCGCCATCCGCCCCGCTCATGTTGTTCCAGTCATAACCTGAGATCAGTGCGGTATAATCCGATACGACAGCCATATCACTTCACCTGTTCAAGAATTCATCACCCGGAATCGTCAAGACCTTTTCCTCGAAAGTACACTCTTAACGTCGACAATTTGCTTGGCAACCGCGTTTCATAACAAAACGCGATTCGATGTGTGAGGCTGAATGACCGGGCAGACTTCGCTGAGGTGGAAGGGGATTGGCGAAACAATGAACTGCAACACAAGCGCCGCCTTGCGATTCATCATGACACAGCGCGCTAGTGCACCCCCGACCACGATGTTCACTCGCGCCTAGATCAGCACATCATCCGCCGCGAGGTTGGCGATCGAAAAATTGTTCAACACCAGCACGTCCGACCCGTTGAGCGCAATCTCGAGATTGGCGCCCACTTGCGTCGAGGCGGCGATCACGGCTGCGAAGCTGCCGAAGACGCCCTGCAGGCCAAGCTGATCGCCCAGGCCCGTGCCACCGATAAAGTCGGTGATGGTGTCGCGGCCGAAGCCCAGCCCGAAGGCGAAGATGTCGTTGCCCGACCCGCCGGTCAGCATGTCGTTGCCGATGCCGCCCGAGAGGTAGTCTGCGCCGCCGCGGCCGTCGAGCGTGTCGTTGCCGCCCAGACCGTAGAGATAATTGCCCAGATCGTTGCCGAAACCGAAATCGCCAAAACCGGTAAGGATCAACCCCTCGATATCGACATAGGTGTCCCCCGCTGCAGCACCCGTGTTGGTGTTGGCGCCAACCAGATCGGCCACAAGTCCGGCATAGCCCGCATCATCGAAGCGGGCATAGTCGAACCCTGCCCCGCCATGGATGTAGTCGGCGCCCAATGAGCCGAAGATGTTGTCGTTGCCGGAATTGCCGTAGAGATAGTTGAACGAGCCGTCGCCATAGATCCAGTCATTACCGCCGCCCAGGATCAGGCCCTCGATTTCGACGAAGGTATCGCCTGCGGCGACGCTGGTGCCGATCGAAGGGGCTTGCAGCGAGACACGGATGTCGCCATAGCCGGCGTCATCGTAGCGGGCATAATCGAGACCCGATCCGCCATGCTGGTAGTCGGCGCCGATGGAGCCAAAGATATTGTCATTTCCGCCGCCGCCATAGAGATAATTGGCGTCGCCGTCGCCATAGATCCAGTCATTGCCGGACCCCAGGATCAGGCCTTCAATCCCCGTGAAGGTGTCGCCGGCAGCCACATTGGTGTTAAGCGCAGGCACCTGCAGCGAAATCCGGATGTCCCCATAGGCCGCTTCATCGTAGCGGGCGTAGTCGAGGCCACCGCCACCGTCAAGCGCATCACTGTTTGCGCCGCCATAGAGCATGTCGTTGCCTTCGCCACCGAACAGACTGTCATTGCCGGCGTTGCCATACAGGCTGTTTGCAACATCATTGCCACGCAAGGTGTCACCTGCACTTCCGCCAATCGCATTCTCGATGATTGCGCTGGTGGCGCGGGTACTGTCCACGCCCAGAGCAATGCCGATATTGTTGCTGATCGAGCCGATGGTCGAAAAATAGCCAGGGCGCAGGTCGATGTTGACCGCGGATGTCTGGTCGGCACCGCTGAATGTGTCGTTGCCGCCCGCGTCCCAGATCGTGGCAATCAGTTTTCCGCCATTTGCGATCTCGAAGCCGCTGACACCGCCCGAGACGAAATACACATCATCGCCCGTCCGGGTGTTCATGTTCGCACCATAGAGGAACTGAAGCGCCTGGATGTCGTAGAGCATCGGCGTGGCCGGCCATTGCTGGGTCGGATCGGGAATGCCCGCCTGCGCAGGGTGCGGATCGTAGGACATGACCGTGTATTGGGAGTTCTCCAGCACTCCGGGCAATGAAACGCCGGAAAAGGAATGCTCCAGTCCGAGCGCGTGGCCCAGTTCATGAATGAAGGTATCCCACCCCTCGTCAAAAAAAGTCGGGTTGGCAACTTCGGTGTTCAGGCTGTTGAGCCAGATATCGCCGGCTGTGGAGTTCGAGCTTCCGGGATAGTAGGCGAACCCGTACAGGCCTGAGCCGTTGGCGGTCATGTTGTCCACACCGAAGGTCAGGTTGCCACCCGTCGCGCCCACGTTGACCATATTGATGTTCGCGACTTCGTTGAACCGCGTGATGGCAAGCGTTGCCATGGATTGCTGCGCCGCCGTCATCGCCACACTCTGGCCCGGCGACACGGTTTCACCATTGCCGATAGAATAGGTCCCCGACCCGTTGAGAGTGTAGTAGGAAGGCATCGACGTCAGGAACGAATAGGTCAGGGTATTTGATCCATTGTGCCAGGCCGGAGCCCCTGACGGGATCAGTGCAGTGTAATTGGTCTGGTCAAGCGGGTTCGTTGAGGGCATGAGCTCTTACCTTTTCTATGGGCGACTGAAGATGCCTTTGTTGGCTGCTGCGGAGGCCGAGTGAGCGGCGTGGTAACTTTCCGGCGCACCGGGCAACGCCATGGCGAAACCGTATTCGATCAACCACAATCCAAGATCGGTGCCGTCAGGAAGGCGGCACAGGCCGAGATCCGTCCCACCGTCCTGCCCGACGATCTGGCACTGAACGGCCTGGTTGGCGGTCTTCAACCACCACGTCTGCCATCCATAATGTCCGCAAGGATAAACGCGGCCTGATCGCTGGCAATTCTCCAGCCGTCGAACCGGATCGACATGGGCGAGCACAACTGGGCGGCCGTTTGTCGTCAGAACCCCGACATCTGCGCCCTGATCAGCAAAGGCCTCTACGGATCTTGGTGTTGAAGCGCCTGCGGTCGCAGCGACGGTCGATACAAGCAACACAATACTGAACCAACAGGCCATACGCATTAGAATTTCCGCACCAAACTGACCATAAGGTCATCGACCAAAATACAGGAAGCACTCAACAAAATGCGCCACAAACCGGGAGCAACAGTCACGCGAACCCAACGCCACCCCAAATTACATTTGTCCATTGGTAAAACGCCAATCCCGAAAAGATCGACATAAATCAGCTCCTAGGACATCTAAACGTGTTTTCTGAGTGCACACAACAGCCGGTCAAATTATATTTACCATTCTAATGGCCAACGTAAAAAACTCTCGTGGCAACTGGGCCTGCAAATATTGACCGGCAACTGCACCACATGAAACTGCGCTGATCAGCAACCTGCAAAGCTTGATCTTGAGCCTAAGCACGCACCGGCCTTGGTCGTTATCGTTTCAGGATCAAAGAAGAGCTGTTACGGAACCACAGAACCACCAGCCCAAGCGCAGCCATTCTGCTTTCGCTGAAGGGCGCGCGGGATTCGAAGCCGCCTCTCCTGCCAACCGAATTGCCAGCGGAAGAGCCTTGTAGGCTCGCTGTTCAAGTAACATGCAATGTAAAATATCTGATCTCACACCAGCACGTCATCCGCCGCAAAGTTCGAGATTGAGAAGTTGTTCAGCACCAGCACGTCGGTGCCGTTGAGTGCAATCTCGAGATTGGCGCCCACTTGCGTCGAGGCGGCGATGACAGCCGCGAAGCTGCCGAAGGCGCCCTGCAGGCCAAGCTGATCGCCCAGGCCGGTGCCGCCGATAAAGTCGGTGATGGTGTCACGGCCAAAGCCAAGGCCGAAGGCGAAGATGTCGTTGCCCGACCCGCCGGTCAGCGTGTCGTTGCCGATGCCGCCGGAGAGGTAGTCTGCGCCGCCGCGGCCGTCGAGCGTGTCGTTGCCGCCCAGACCGTAGAGATAATTGCCCAGATCGTTGCCGAAACCGAAATCGCCAAAACCGGTAAGGATCAACCCCTCGATATCGACATAGGTGTCCCCCGCTGCAGCACCCGTGTTGGTGTTGGCGCCAACCAGATCGGCCACAAGTCCGGCATAGCCCGCATCATCGAAGCGGGCATAGTCGAACCCTGCCCCGCCATGGATGTAGTCGGCGCCCAATGAGCCGAAGATGTTGTCGTTGCCGGAATTGCCGTAGAGATAGTTGAACGAGCCGTCGCCATAGATCCAGTCATTACCGCCGCCCAGGATCAGGCCCTCGATTTCGACGAAGGTATCGCCTGCGGCGACGCTGGTGCCGATCGAAGGGGCTTGCAGCGAGACACGGATGTCGCCATAGCCGGCATCGTCGTAGCGGGCGTAATCGAGACCCGATCCGCCATGCTGGTAGTCGGCGCCGATGGAGCCAAAGATATTGTCATTTCCGCCGCCGCCATAGAGATAATTGGCGTCGCCGTCGCCATAGATCCAGTCATTGCCGGACCCCAGGATCAGGCCTTCAATCCCCGTGAAGGTGTCGCCGGCAGCCACATTGGTGTTGAGTGCAGGTACCTGCAGCGAGACACGGATGTCCCCATAGGCGGCTTCATCGTAGCGGGCATAGTCGAGGCCTGAACCACCATTCATGGCGTCTGCCCCGGCGCCGCCAAAAAGCATGTCATTGCCGCCGTTGCCCGACAGATTGTCATTGCCACCATTGCCATAAAGACTGTTGGCCACGCTGTTTCCGATGAGCGTGTCAGCGTTGCTGCCGCCCCGGGCGTTTTCAATCGTGACATTGTAAGCTATTGCGAGATTGTTGACCGCATTGCCTCCACTTCCATTGCTCCCGACAGAGGAAAAGGTGGCCGCATTGAGATTGATGGTCGACGCTCTCGTTTGATTGGACGCGTCGATTTCGTCCGTCCCGCCAGCATCCCAAATCGTCTGCACAACAGCGGCATCCGTTCCAATCTGGTAGGAATCGTTGCCCGTTCTGGTGGTCATGTTGGCGCCATACAGGTACTGCAACGCCGCAATATCATAAAGCATATAGGTACTTGGATCGACCGACATGCTCGGATGACCCGTGTAGGACATCACAGAGTATTGTTCGTTGTCAGTACCGGTAGGGGCCAACACATTTTCAAATGTATGGTCAAGCCCCAGCGCATGAGCAAGCTCATGCAGCATCGTGGAAAAGCCGGAACCACCAGCGCTCTGATCCTGCATCGGCGCAAAAGCAGCATTTGTCAAATATACATCGGCGTGTGAGTAATAGGTGTTCGTCACCGGGTTGCCGATGATGAACCAAGTTGTCCTTGCAAGTCCAGCGGTATACCCCGAAGGTGAGCCACCAAAATCCAAGGTACCGAATTCAATGTCGGCGGTACCAGCAGCCGAATATGTAAAGGTGACATTGGCGACCTCGGAGAGAAGCGCCATGGCGGCCACAGCACCGGCCTGCTGGGATGCCGAAAATGCCTGAAATCCACTTGCGGGTGGATTTGAGGGTGCAGAAGTCATCCAGTCATAGGTGAGAGAAACAGGGCTGCCGACAGTTGTTGCCGTAGACCAGCTGTTTACCGGCGAATTTGTTTGCCCGGAACTGCTCAAGACAGCATCGATATACCCTAGACCACTGTAGACTTTTGCCATGCCGTATACCCCCTCTGCTGCGCAAACACTTAAGCTTGGAAAGCTCCACCGGGCAGCAAGTTTCCAGCATTGGCCCAGCGCCATTCAGTATATGGATTAGCTCTAAAGTGTGTCATAAAAAAGCTGAATGCCGTTGGCATATCCAGTTAAGGCACTGGCTCGCCTAGAGGTTGTTCTTGCCCGCGGACACCATCTTTCCAAGGGCTTTCATTATCTGGACCTTGCTTTCTCCGGATCTGACTGTCCAGTAATCGCGCTGCGCAATGATCGCATTTTGAGCCTCGGCATAAGCAGCCTCATCAGACAGCAGGCGGTCCATAACGCCGCGCATTTGTCCGGCCGTTCTCACGGTTGTTGCCCCTGCCTCATCGAACTCCCGGTAGCCATAGAGATACCCATCAAAATTGATAGATGGAATACCGCATTGGATCGCCCAGAAGGCCGTCGAGGATACTGTCGACGAAAACACATCTGCGCAATCGATGACGTCAATCAGGTTGTCTCGCAAGACGACAATACCCGCCCGGCGCAATCCATTGACAATGGACGGATCTGATACGGTCGGATGCAGGCTGATGGCGACATAGGCGAGTTCGGCTATCTGAATTGAGGCCAGATTTGCAATGAACTGGCTGCACAGATCCGCATAGCTGCTGCAGCCCATTGAAGCACGTGGCCATTGGTTCGGCGGCCAGGACACGATCACCAGCTTGTCGGTGTCGATCGGCGCCTGTCTCCCGGTTGCTTTCAGTTCGCTGCGAATTCGATTCAACAGGCGCTGTTTCCGTTCGGTCCGGGAAGATTCAAGCGCCAGCAGATCATCATTCCACGGCGCGCCGGTTACCGTGATCATGTCTGCGGGTACTCCCGACTGGATATAATAATCCCGGGCCTGATCGGATGGGAGCAGGAGTTTGCCCAGCCCGGAGTTCGGGGTCCAAGGCAGTGGCGGTGTAAGCCCGAACCGGTCAGCGAGCACCATGTCGCGGATGCCCAATCTGCTATGGATGTGCCCCCTGTACGGCATCAGCCAGCGTGAAAAATGCCGCAAGTAGATTCTCTCTTTGTGTTTTGGAACACGGTGGATCTGAAGCCGGGCATGACTTTCAACGATCTCACGTGTTGTCGGCGGCATCGAATACGGCACTATCGCCAGTTCGATATTCCTCTTCGCACCTTCGTGCGCAAGGATCGAAGTTACAGAAAGGGCGTAATCCTGGCCGCTGACAATGAGCCGGACATCAAGCCTGTCAAAGATTCTTCTTGCCCGCTGGATCTGCAGCCACAGGCCGCTAAGCACAACATCTTTCTCCTTCAGCTGACCAAACAAGCGGCGCTTGATACGGAAAAACTGGTGCTCAAGATCCGCCCGGATCCGCCGGCTCAACGTCGGGGCACAATCGGTGTCGGCGACCTGAGGACGCACCGGCCCATTTTCACTATCCTGGATGACCGGGAAATAACCTTGCTCGGAAACGATATCCGCTGGCGTGGTGTAACTATACCGGACCCCACCCAGTTCAAGCCATGAGTGCCCCTGAAGTTCCACCAGTTGGCCGTGCTCGGGAACCTTGCCGTAGCCGGATGCGAAAACGAACACCGGATGGAGGCCCAGTTTCATTTCTATGTCCCGGGCAAGTGGAAGCATTGCGCCCAATTCGCCATATTCGGACACCGCCACAAGGCAGACTGGGCTCTTGATCGTTGTTTTCTCTGGAACGCTCATGCAACAGGTCTCATACGTATTGTGCAAGGATGTAGCCGAAACGGCGCAAGAGCCGCCAGCCAAGCCACATGAACGCCAGCGACACAATACAAAGAACACCATTGCTGACGGCATGGTCTAAGGTTACCACATGGTCGAGCAACGAACTGTGCGCAGCCGGGATGATGTAGCTGAACGGGTTAAGCAAAAAGATCGGTTCGGCCCAGTCCGGGATGCGCTTGATGCTGTAGAGTCCTGGAGACAGGTACCACCAGAGCCAAACAAAATGACCGACGAGCTTTCCAACATCCTTGAACAGCACGCCCAGAATGGCGAGCCAAACCGAAAGCGCCAGTGAAAAGCTGAACATGCACATGGCCACGAAGATGAAGAAGGCCCAGGTAATGGATGGTGTGTAACCGGCAATGATCAGAAATGCAGTGAGCACAATCATGCGCACGCCAAAAAGCAGGATTTCCTGAGCAGCAAACTCCAGAAAAGCAATCTTTAGACCAAAGCCCTGTTCTATGTAGTTGTGCCCCTTGATTGACAAGAAATAGGGCGCAGTTGTTGTGAGTGTGGAATGACTCCGCCACAGTGTGATGGCAATAAAGAAAAACGCAAATGTGGCATCCGAGCCACGCATTGCAAATACCACCGTCAACAGGAAATAATAGGCTCCTGCCTGCAGGGCAGGCTCAAGCAGCAGCCAGAAGTTGCCCAGAGAAAGGCCGAAGCTTTGCTGCTTCAAATCCAATCGGATCAGGTGCCATGTCCGCATGAAATCATGCCATACACCCGATAAAAGCCGTCCCCAACTCTGTCTGTTGGAGACCTCCCCTCGCGGGGTGATCACATAAGTTCGGCCCAGACTTTTGGTGTGGTCAACCATTTCTAGAGTTCCCTGTAGATCTCGGTCGCGACCTTTGGATCACCGAAATAAACTGGACTACCATGATCCAGCAGCAGGCATTTCGTACATCGGCTCAAGACGAAGTCAAATGTGTGTTGTACGACCAGCACCAGACGAGCTTTGCCCAGAAATTCATCAAGCCGCGCCATAGCCTTGCGCTGAAACCCGACATCGCCGGCACTCAACAATTCGTCAAGCAGCAGCACATCGCGTGGAATGGCCGTCGCCAGCGAAAAGATCAGACGCGCCCGCATCCCGTCGGAATAGTAGCGAAAAGGCCGGTCGATATGATCCTCAAGTTCAGCGAACGCAATAATGTCCTCCATGAGGTCTCGCATTTGATGCGGCAAGAACCCCATGTAAAGGCCTGTCTTCAGGAGGTTTTCCCGTCCGGTGAGATCGCCCTGCATACCGGCGCCCGGTCTAAGCAAAAGCGGCCGGTCATTACACTCGATACGCCCTCGCGCAAGCGGCATTGCCGCAACGAGCGTTTTCAACAGTGTCGATTTACCGGCACCGTTCTTTCCGATAATGCCAACAATATCTCCATTGAAGGCATCGAAAGTTACCCCGTCGAGTAGCGAAACCTTGTTCGGCCGCCTCGAAAACAAGTAGCGAAGCGAGGCATGTTTTGATGGGTTGGCATCAATCTTGACCGCTACGTCTGTGAGGCGGAGGACCGGCTGTGGCCGTTGAGCAAGCAAATCAACCGCTGCGGCCCTGGCCTCGTCATCGAGCTTGGCGAGCACCAAGGTTTCAAGAAAATCGCGATATCCATCGGTGCGATTGACGGATTCGGCAAGCAGTGCGAGACCGGCCTCACGTTCAATCGGCTCTTTAACGCCCGCAAGGCCGTTCAGCCATCCGCTCGCCGCAGAAAGTTCGCCCTTGCTCGCGCAACTTGATATGATCTGCGACAACATCTGCGCCACCCCTGCGGCATCAGGCGCAGCGGGGCCTATTTTGCGGCTGGCCATAACAAAAGGGATATGCAGCAGATTCTCACCGTCTCCAGAGCCGATAGCATCGAGAACCAAACCTCTCAAAGGGCCGCACTCGGCATCCTTCCAGATTACCGGTACACCGTTGAGCAAAACCATATCCGCGCCATCCCTGCGGATAACGGACAAGAGCTGATGGTTGGCGCGGTGCGTCGAATGGTATTCGACACGCCGCCCGAAAACGAGGGACTCCGGACGAAATCGAAGAAGAACCTCCTCTTTTCCTTCTGCTGGTAGCCACCGCAGCGCGAAGAATGGCTCGCTCTTGAAGATCGAGTGTACGAGAAGATGAAGCTCGGCATTTTCCACATCACCGTCCGGCCAATCCACTCTCAGCTGAACCCGCTCGCCCCTTCCAACGCTCACAGTTATGGCGTCGTCAGTGACAATTGCCTGCTTGAGTGCAGGTTGATGGGTAAAACGGTCAAGCGCATTGGCGTTGTCGTCGGCACTGTTGCCAACATGCCAAAGCAGCTCAGGGCCATCCTTGCCGCCGGCGCTTAGCAGTTGAGCCAATGGTGCAGCGTCAGCCGTTTCGCGGAAACCGGCAACGGCTTCCGCTATCTGCCGGCTTATTCCCGGCAAATGCACAGCAGCGCTCGCATCAGCCTCGATTGCCCGCATCACGATATCCAGCATTTCAGTATCTTTCGTCCGCGCTAATGGGTTCCCGTCCCGGGAGGTGTCAGGCATTCTGGTGTTCCAAGTACGGTTCTGAGTTCACTGCGTGGATACACATTGAGTGCTCCGCCTTCCCCTGCATTCACGATCTGGGATCCATGAATCTGCGCGGTTTTTCCAAGATTGGCGAAAGCCCGGAACTCTACCAGGATCCACTCGATGAGGCCTACCTGATCGCGGCTGAAGAGATCGGCAGTTGCCTCTTTGTTGGACAGATAACGGTCGTCGTCGTAGCAGCGCATATAGGCTTGTTGCGGAGAAATAAAGTAATCCATGTCACATCCCAGCAAATAAATCTCCTTGAAGCCCATATAAATCGCCCACGAGATCGCAGCGTGGACAACGGAGACAAAGCCGGGAACGGCCATCGTCGGATCGACGGAAACCGGAATGTCCGCCTCGTCCCAAGGCCGCGAGTTGAGGACCTGGCGAACGGCAAAGGTCTCGGATTCAAGCCCGAGATCCATCCAATGATCACCGAGATCAATGGTTGTCAGCAAATTTGCATCCCATTCATTCAGGGACTGCGCAAGTTCACGATGTAAACCGTCAAAACGCGGTTCCAGGAAAAGGTCATCAACCAAACAATGATACGTTGGGGAAAGCCCACGCTCCCGGGCAAAATAGAAGCCTTGGTTGACGGTGATGATGGTTTCGCCTTCGAGCCCGGAGATATCCTGTTCACGCAAGGATGGTCCCGTGGCCAGGATGAAACACCGTTCGCTCTTGTGCTTACCGGCCAGCTCGGCATTCTTGGAGAGCCGATCGCTATCTCGTGCGTTCGTAAATACCGACATGGGCAAGCGGCGCAGAACAAAGTCGGGCAGCGCAGTTATTCGGTCGCCCAGTTGCCGCGGAAGCCGCATCGCAAGACGCACGGCAGCACCTGTGCCGCCGCTTTCTGTGAGAACCCTTTTGAACCTGTTCTTCAAATCGGTTTGCCGTTTCTTGACTCGAAAAATGCAAGTCCATTCTTCCGCTGGTCATCGCCGATTCCATGAGGCTTTGCAATGACCATATATTCAGGTACGGGTCGGCGTTGCCGAAAACTATGGCTCTGATCAAGCAATGCAACCCATTCAAAGTTGCATTGCGCCATTTGATAAAGCCTGAAGCTCTTGAAAGCCGTCCTGCCTTGCCCCGTGAACACTATCTCGCAGGGCTCTGTTGGTGTGATCAGCGGCGGAAGCGTTGAAACAGCCAGTTGATCAAGCCGATGCGATAGACCCGGCTCAGGATCTGGTTAAGGCGCATGCTGCCACGGTTCATATCCGCCATTGTAACCAGCCATCCCAATCCAATCCTGCCTTCACAGATATCACGACGCAAGAGCGCGTTGCGGAACCGGGTTGCCTCGACCTCATGATTGCGGGATATGGAGGAATTTGCGTCCTCATTCTCGCCATCGATCCGTTGATGGTAGGCGGATAGGACCTGCGGCAGCATGGCTATGTCATACTTGAGCAGAAAACGGAGGAGGAAGTCGTGATCCTCTCCAACAACAAAACCTTCATCGAAGCGCATATCACTGGTAAGTGCTCGCCTGAAAAGCAGGCTGCAGGGGGGAGTCATCATGGTTGCGGCCATGCCTGCAAGTGAAATCGCCGACAGCTCGGGGTAATGGAGTCTGCGGCGCTTCTCGACATAGATTCCGTTCTCCGAAACCTCATCGACACGTTCGCAACGGACCGCTACGGCGCCCCATGAAGCGTTTTCAGCCCTGTCGAGAAAACCGGTTGTTTCCCTGTAGAACTCTGGTTTAACTGTGTCATCATCATCGAGAATATGCAGATATGCCGCTTCGGCTGCTTCAAAGCCTGCGTTCAGAGCGCGGGTTCGATGTCCGCCCCTCAGATCAAGCACGGATATCCGGAAGGGTGCCTGCCGCAGAAAACCTTCAACCTGTTCGTCGAGCCGACTTGCAGCTTCTTCGTCGACAGAATCATTGACAATGATCCATTCGGCATTTTTGGGAGCAGCAGCCAAAACATGCTCGAAGCACCGGGCAAGAAGCGCGGGGCGATTGCATGTTCTCGTAACTATTGAAACACTTTCGGTCGTGCGCGTCATCTTGCCTATCATCGCTGGCTTGCCTATCAAGGCAGCTTGGGTCACCGGTTCGGTCTTATCACAGCAATGGTCATATCGGGTATTGATCGCCAATTGAAGAAGCTGGGCAGACTGGGCGACATTGACAGGCAAAGTGGCGTTGCATCAACCTATGAAATATCTCCTGAGTGCGAGGGATACCGGTGCGGCGGAGCATATTCTGGCGCTGTCGGCAGGACTCTCGGCATCAGGTTTCGACATTCGGCTAATCCTTCAGGGTGCGGCGCTGGAGCTTGCCCGCAGGCGCGGTATAAAATGTGAAACTGCCATACAATGGATCGATGAAGATGCCCCGCTGAACGCCAAAAGTCTTGCTGATCTTGGAACTCTGCTGTCGAATTATGAACCCGAAGCCGTAATCTGCGGATTGTCCGGTTTCTTTTCCGACGGAATAGACGAAGCCCTCATACTCGCTGCAAGGGATCGGCAAATCCGGTGCTTCGCGATGCAGGACTTCTGGGGGGAAGTGAAATACGCCGGCGGCATGCCGGCCGACGATTACATCGTCCTCGATGCCACTGCCGCACGCCTTACCAGGAACGCAACAGGCGCAAAGTGTCATATCGTTGGTTCGCCCAAGCACGCCCGGCTGATTGGGTATGACTATCATGCCGCGCGCAAAACCTTTCGAACCTCCCATCGGCTGGCAGATGACCGCACTGTTGTCTGTCTGTTCGGGCAAGCGCTGCAACACCTCTCCGGATATGGGAGCGTCCTTGACGATGTCGCAATCTGCCTATTGGCAAATCCGGGGTTCAGGCTGATCTATAAGCCGCATCCACTCGAAAACGCCGATGACATCGCGTGGACCGTCGGGCAGCTGGCGGCCAGGGGTCTGCCGCCACACGCCGTCGTTTTTGATCCGGTCGAAGCCGTGTTATCAGGCTGTGATGTGGCCTTGTCCTGCTTTTCAACTGTCGGCCTTGATGCGGCCTACATGTACCGTGCTACGGGCCAGGGACCTGTCATTGTGTATGCTGATTATCCGTCCGACATCACCGCCTATTGGCGTAAGGAAAGCGGCCAGACGATCCTGCCCCCAGCTCATGACGGGTATGCGCTTCTGGCTAAGGATCAGCAAACTCTGGCCCGGCACCTTGCCGAAAGCATGAATCCGGAGGTACGTGAGCGGCTTCGAAACAGAATCAAATCGGTGCTGCCGGACCCGCGAATGTCAGTTGAGAACGCGATCAGGTGTCTCACAGGCGAAAATGCTGCCGAAGACATTGCCAGAGCTGACAAGGATTGAGGGCGCCAATGAAGCAGAGACTACTTGGTATCGTCTACGAACCCGGCAATTTCCAGCCAATGCGGCTGGTTGCTCAGTCTGGCGCTGAATCGGGCAAATTCGACATGATTCTCTGGTCGCCCTATGCCCTTGCGGGCGGCGACCAATATCGCGAAGAGGCTCTTGCCGCAGGGAGTCTTTACGTGGAAGAGACCACCAAGCTAGGCAGTCTTGCGGACATTCACAGCCCGCTGTCGAGTTGGCTGACTGGCAAACCCGCCCGCCTTCCGCTGGAACCGCCCGCCAAACGCCAGCGGTTTTTCGCCACTCCCGCACCGGCGGAAAAGGTTATGGCTGCTCTTGATCAGGAGCGTCGGCAGGACGTGCTCCGCGCTGCGGATCTGTGCGAACGGCGGACCCGTTTTTGCGAAGACTGGCTGGTGAAGCTGGGGATCGACGCAATCCTCTTTGCTGAAGACAATGTCGAGCGCGACAGCTTCGCCTGGATCGCGGCGGCCCGCCGACGTCGAATACGTACAGTTGTAACGAGCTACGGCGCCCTGTCGGCAACCGAAGCGGAGGCGGCCTACTCCAGCAGCCCCGCACACCAGATCAGCGGAAGGGAACTGGATCTTGTACGCAAGCACCTGCCCCGTTGGCTCCGACAGGGCGAAGGATATGCCATCACCCGGCTGCCTTTCGTGGAAATGATGGGGCGCGAGCTTTTCGGTCTGGCGCCCTTCGATCCGTGGCTGGTCAACAGCAACGGTGTTGATGCAATTGCCCTGGAGAGCCGCTCTGCTGCACGTATCTACGGCAGCTACGGCTTTCCAGCAGATCAGCTCCAACCGGTCGGGCACCCACTGCATGACCGGCTTGCCGAGGTTCGTTCACAGCGTATGGAATTGCGCGCGGAACTCGCCGCCCGGCACGGTCACGATCCGTCGGCGCCGCTGATCGTCGTCGCCATGCCGCCTGATCAGCTCGGCAGCCGGCCAAGCCCGTTCGGATCCTATCTTGAATTGATGGAAGCTTTTGCGCTTATTCCAGAACGGCTGACCCAAGCGGCAGTCATCGTTTCCCCGCATCCCAACATTTCCGATCAGGACAAGCAGGCGCTGATTGCACGCGGTGCGAAACTCGAAGACACTTCAGTGGCAAACCTTCTGCCGCTCGCCGATCTCTATTTGGCTTGCGTCTCTTCCACCATCAAATGGGCGCTTGGGCTGGGGATTCCTGTCATCGATTTTGATTGTTACAGCTATCGCTATTCCGAGTACCGGTCTTTGCCACAGGTAGAGTCCGTAGAGACAGCTGCCGAACTGAAGTCAGCGCTTGAGAAATGGTCGATCCCGGAGGAAAGAGCGCGTTTAGAGGACGCTGCGCGAAAGGAATCTGCGGAGTGGGGTGAAATCGACGGGCATGCGCTCGAACGTGTGGTAGGTTTGACCATTGGCAACTCCCTCCGAGGACCACATGTCTGACCCCGAAAAGACCCCGTTTGAGATCCCGGCTTTCCGTCAGCGTCCCGAGACATATCTTGGCGCCGACAAGGCAACTGCCGAGAAGGATGTCTATCGCTTCTTATGGAGCAAACTGGAACCCGGTGGCTTCCAGCCGAAGACCATTCTCGATGTCGGATGCGCAACCGGTGACCTCCTGGTCTACCTTTCCTCCAGATTTCCCGACGCGTCACTTGCGGGTCTCGATCTGGAACCTGAGCTGATCGATGCCGCGAAGCAAAGACCCGATCTGGCATCCGCCGATTTGCATGTCGGCGACGCCCTCACCACACTGCTCGGCAAATACGAAGTCGTACTCTGTTTCGGAGTTATGGGAATATTTGACAATTTCGAACCGCTTCTCGAGAATCTCGTGGCAAACACCAAGCCAGGTGGCCGCATTTACATACAGGCGCTGCTCAACCCGGACGACATCGACGTACGTATTGCTTACCGTGACAATCTCAACGCCAAGGACTGGATGCGCGGGTTCAACATTTTTTCGCGAAATCGTGTCGAAAACTGGTGCCGACACAGAGACCTGACCACACACTTTCACGATTTCCGCATGACATCTGATCTGGAGAAGCGGCCGCATCTTCCCCACCGCGCCCATACGGTCGACCTGGCCGACGGCAGCCGTCGCACGACCAACGGCATGTGCCTTTTGCTGCCGGAAACCCTTCTGGAAATCCATGTCCCGGCCTGAATGCATCGCCCTGATAACCGGTCGCGGCGGCTCTAAGCGTTTCCCGGGGAAGCACACCGCGCCGCTTGGCGGAAAACCGCTGATCGCCTGGAGTGTCGAGGCTGCGCTTATGGCATCCAGGATGAACCGCACGATCGTGTCGACCGACAGCACGGAGATCGCCGCCGCGGCGCGCGAGGCAGGCGCGGAGGTGCCATTTGCGCGCCCGGCGGAACTGGCAACGGATACCGTTTCCAACTGCCACGTCATGCTTCACGCGCTTAACTGGCTGGAGAGCGAGTCCTCCCTGCCGGACATATTGTGCCTGTGCCAGGCAACCTCGCCCTTTCGATCGGCAGAAGATCTGGACGCCGCCATCGCAGCTTTCGAAAACCACGGCGCCGATTGTCTTGTCTCCGTCACCTCGGCGACGCCACCCGAGCACCTGCTCTATCTGGATGAGGCCGGTTTTGCGTCACCGGCATCGATAGACGGCGCGCAAGATAGGCAGCTTCAGCAACTCAAGCCGTGCTTTCGCCCGAACGGTGCGATCTATTTGGTCAGGCCGGAAAGTTTCCGCAAGCGCCGTGAGATCCTGTCTGAGCGCCCTTTGGCCCATATCATGCCAGCCGCGCGCTCGATTGATATCGACACCGCCGAGGACCTGGCCCTCGCCGAAGCCATGCTGCAAGCCGGGATGCTTGACAATGCCTGAGCAAGCCAAGATCGAAATCGCATCAACCGTACTTGGCGCGGGGCATCCGCCAGTGTTCTGGCCCGATATCGATGTCTATTTCCGCCGCGACGAAACCCAGGCCCGAAGGCTGATCGACGCAATCGCTGAAGCCGGAGGAGGATTTCTCAAGGGTGCGATTCTGCATCGGGCGGACATTGCGCTGCCCGGTTGCGAGACGAGCTATTTCGATCATGTCGAAGGCAAGGTGCGAACGCGCGAGTATCGCGCGATCATGGAAGAAATGGTGGTTCCGCTTGCCCAGTTGTCGCGCATTCTCGGCCATGCCAGAAACGCCGGGCTCAATCTCGTGCTCAGCGTCTACGATCAGGAGGGTGTGGAATTCGCCGTTGCGGAAGGCGCCTGCGCAATCAAGATCCCGTCGTCCAACATCACCCACAAGCCGCTGATCGGCCAAGCCGCAAGGGCCGGTCTTCCAGTTGTCATCGATACCGGCCGGAGCAGCTGGGCCGAAATCGCGCGTGCGGTCGGATGGGCGAGCGAAGTCGGCATTGGCGAGCGCCTGTTGTTGCAGCATTCACCGCCCGGACCGCCAGCGGACGCCAAAACCTTTCACATGCGGATGCTGCCGGAACTGGCAGATTGTTTTGATGTTCCGGTGGGCCTGTCGGATCATCACCCCGGCCTCGACATGATTCCGGTTGCCATTGCTCTGGGCGCCTGCGTGATCGAAAAAGGCCTGGTCGCAACCGCCGATGAGGCCGGCATCGACAGGGCGCATGCCCTGCCGGCTTCCAGGCTCAAGGAAACCGTGGCCGTCATGCAGGAGACTTTTTCGGCGCTCGGCCAAAGACGCCGCCCAGATGCTGAGGTTCCTGCGAACGTGCGCGACCGGATGGGCTGCATTGCCGCCAGACCGCTCAAGGCCGGGCAGATTGTCCGCGCCGACGACATCGCCTACGCCTTTCCACCGGAGGGGTTGAGCGCCGAATACGCGGAACTGCTGATCGGCACCAAGCTCGTGTCGGACATTCCCTGGGGAGCACCGTTTCCGCCAAGCCTGATCGGAAAGGCCTGAGCCGGTGCGTCCCCCTGCCAGAACGGGCCTTACCCCCGACCCGCTCAAATGGCGCGATGCTGGTCCGCAAACCGTTTCCCTGATTGAAGCCCTCGACATACCGCGTGATGGGGTCGAAGCGGTTTTGGATGCCAATGACGAACCGGCATATCTGAGGATTGCCGGCACCGGGCAACCAATGTTCATCAAGCTGATTCCGGAGGGCGAGCTCGAGAAAGAAACTCATGCTTTTTCGCTGGCGGCTTCCCTCAATGATATCAACGCGCTTACCCCAGCTCCGCTTTGGCGACGGGAAGTGAACAACGACCGCACCGCTTTTGCCTACGCATGGACCAACGGTCGGCATCCATCCCCTGAGAGCACTGATTTCAGGTTGCTTGGCGGTGACATTGCTGTCCTGCACAGGAGTTTGGGTTCACTTCCTGACTCAGGATGGATCGAAGCCCGGACTGCCCGGCGCATCGATACCTTGCTGGCCGCCGTGCGAGACCAGGATCAAGCAGGGCTGAGGATGTGGCGTCATTGGGAACCGTCCGCGCGCAGGTCTCTCGACGCTTTCGCAGAACTCAGTCCAGCAATTCGGCAGCAGGGTGTGCCGATTCATGGCGATCTCAATCCGGGCAATATTCTCATTTCTTCACGCAAGGCTATATTCCTCGATCTGGAGGACGCCACACACAGCGCGCTCTGGCCTGGTCTTGATCTTGCGAAGATCATCGAACGGCTTGTGTTGCCACAGATTGCGACCGCGGGCACCGACTGGGCGCGTGATTCCATTGCGAGCCTGCTTGCCGGTTACAAAGCAAACGATGGTTTGCAACTCTGCAACGTTGCCGGACTTACCTTCAAGAAGGCGCTCCTTTGGCATATCGGCCTTTCTGTCACACTCCTGACCGAAGGTTCTTTTTCGGAGGACGTGCGGTATGCCGAGATGAACAAATTCTCGGGTCTCGCAACCCTTGTTGATCAGCATTCCGACCTGCTCGACACCGGCCTTGGAGAATGAAGCACCGCAACCGGTCCCTGCATTCTGAAAGAGATCCATGTGAGCAAGCGGCAGGACTCAGATCAGGTTGCCCGTATCGGCTCGCCGCCAGCCCGTACCATCGGAAAAAACGAGCGCTGGGCCTCCAGCGCCATCCCCGACAAAGATCACACTGCCCGCACCGAAGGTCGACGCCGAGGGCAATGCAGCCGCTGCATAGCTGCCCAGCCGCACCGCTCCGCCAACATGTAGATGCGCGGTCGGCGAAGCGGTATCAATGCCGACATAACCGTTCGTGTGGATTCGAAGCCGCGAAGCACCGTTCTGCAGAAAATCGATCGGATAGTTTCCTCCATAAGCATTGAAGGAGAAACCGTCCGGATAATGCGAAAGAAATGTGAACGCCGAGTTCGAGCCGGACCCCAAGCCGAACCAGGCCTTCTCCTCCCCCGTGGCGTCGCGAAGCGACACAGACGTCGTATGCGCATTCCCGACGCTATCGGAATCGGTGATCACGATATTGGGGAAATTGCTTTGCATTTCGAACGATCCCTTGACCGCAAGGTCGCCACCAATCTCCGCATTGGCAGTAAACAGCGCCATCCCGCTTGCATGATCAATGCGCAGTGCGTCGATCCAGCTCGAGCCATCGGAGCTTACCCTGACGGACATGTCATCATCGCCGGCAAGTCCGATCTCGGCGCGGCCCTCGGCTCCAGTCTGAAAGATCAGCGATGCTGTCGCAGGCTCCGTGGTCTTCTCGATCATCAGCCGGATGTCGTCTGATTCTCCCGGTTTCGCAACAAACCGGCTCTCACTGCCATGCACTGAGAGGGTGCTGCCGCCGATCTGAGCGCCATTTAGCGAAACCATCAAAGCCTCGATGTTATCTGTTTGGTCGGCACCAAGATCCAGCCATTGCGCTCCGTCAAAATAGCAGAACCTCATCTCGGCCATAACGAAAGCCAGCCAGCCGGCGCGGGGAACCTGAAACACCCAGTCGCTTCCGTTGAAAAGAGCGACCTGACCGTCCTTGCCCTCCCAGTCCTGTTGTGCATCCGTTCCGGCAATCCACATGTTTCCACTCTCCGGCGATGCGGGCGGATTCACCGTTTCCCGCGCGAGGACAGCGAGGAAAGTTAGCCGGTCAAGCACTTCAAGTGCTTCGTTGTGTGTGACATGCTTTTGTGCCTGGGAAGGCAGTAAGAATGGCAATTGCAGGTGTTCAGTAAGGTTGGACATAATTTGCTTCCGTTTCCCGGTTGAACTGTTGTGCTTCGGTGTGTTCGGCACTAAGAAGCAGGATAATCCATGCAGGAAGGGCGGGGATGTTTTTGACCGGCGAAGCTGATCCAAACGGTCTTTCCAAAGCAGGTTTCAGTCATCACCAACATGGAAATCGCCGGTTTTGCCGCGCGTGACGGTACTCCGGATTGCAAATCAAGGAACACCAAATGAACACTGGATTACAGGCGGCAGGAATAGCGACAAGCCGTGACAACTCCATGTTCTTGAAGGATCTTGACGCCCGTTCAGCTGATATTCTGCGGGCGGTAAAGGGCAAGCGGGTGCTGGCTATTGGCGCAGCCGGCTCGATCGGATCGAACACCGTTCGGACAATCGCGGGATTTGAGCCCCGCGCCATCCACGTGATCGACCAAAACGAAAACGCACTTGCTGAGCTCGTTCGCCAGCTTCGCTCCGCTCCGGAACCATTTCGTGTCGACGATTTCCAGTTACTGCCGCTTGATTATGGCAGTCAACTGACCCGCAGTTTCATTGCGGCGAATGGCCCCTATGACCTTGTGCTCAATTTCGCCGCGATCAAGCATGTCCGTTCGGAAAAAGACCCCTTCTCGATCCTGCAGATGCTGGACACGAACTTGGTCAAGCAGGCTCGGTTTCTTTCGATGCTGACAGATTTGTCAGCGAAATCGGATTATTTCTCCGTGTCGACGGACAAGGCGGCCAATCCGTCTTCATTCATGGGCGCGACCAAACGCGCGATGGAACATGTTCTTTTCTCCGACGCGACGGCCAGCGGCTTCAACGGACGCATCACCTCCGCCCGCTTTGCCAATGTCGCCTTCTCGAATGGTTCTCTGCTGCAGAGTTTCGAAAACCGGATGGCACGCGGCGAACCCATTGCGGCTCCGCGCGATATCCGCCGCTATTTTGTCAGCCTTGAGGAATCCGGCCATATCTGCACGCTGGCGTCGCTGTTTCTCGAGCGCAATCGAATCGGAGTTCCCGACCTCGATCCCGATTCCCACCTTGTGCCACTCAGCGATGTTGCCAAGGGCTTCATCGCAGCCCATGGCTTCGAACCCGTCACCTACGATGATGAAAGCGAAGCCCGGCGGGCGGTCGGCGATGAGCGTGCCAAAGGCCGCTGGCCCCTGCTCCTCACGCCCGGCGATACCGCTGGCGAAAAGCCCTATGAAGAGTTTGTAGCAAGCGGAGAAGAGGTAACCGAGACTGGTTTGTCGGCAATCCGCGCCGTCATTTACAAGCCATTGGCCGAGCCGGCAATTTTGTCGGGTGCGCTCTCGGAACTCGAAGCGGTACTCGCAGATCCCCTTGCGCATTCCGAACTTGTTGACAAGACTGCTCTCAAGCAACTGATCGGCCGTCTCGAGCCGGCGTTCCTCGAAAGCCACGTGGAAAGCGCGCTCAATTTGGACCAGCGGGTCTGAGCATGCGCAGGATCGGCGTCGTCACCACCGCCCGATCGGATTACGGCATCTACCGTCCCGTCCTGGACGTGCTGTCGAAAACCCATGGTCTGGAATACGGCATGTTTGTCTCCGGAGCGCATCTGTCGGAACAATTCGGCATGACGATTACAGAGATTGAGGCGGAAGACCGCCCGGTCTGGAGCCGGATTTCCATGCTGGACAATAGCGACAGCGATGAGGCCGTAGCGCGCGCCATGGGAGCGGGTGTGTCAGGCTTCGCAGCAGCGTTTGCCGAAAAGCGTCCGGATATTGTTCTGGTCCTCGGCGACCGGTTCGACATGTTCGCGGCTGTTGCGGCGTCAGTGCCACTCAACCTTCCGGTTGCTCATATCCACGGTGGCGAGGTCACCTATGGCGCGATTGACGAGGTCTTCCGCCACGCCATCACCAAGATGTCGCATCTTCATTTTCCGGCCACGGAAGAGTATGCGGCGCGTATCAGACAGATGGGCGAAGAGGACTGGCGAATCACCGTTTCAGGCGCGCCCAGCCTGGACAATCTGAACACTGGCGGCCTTCATGATGCCACCGCCCTAGAGGCCCGCTTCGGCTTTTCCTTTAGCCCGCCACCATTGATCGTGACGTTGCATTCGTCCACCCGGGGACTGGAAGCGACACGGGCCGATTGTGAAGAAATGCTGGCTGTACTGGCTGCCATTGACGATCGTTCCATCATCTTCACCGCGCCAAATGCGGACCCCGGCGGCCTCGAAATCCGGAAGCAGGTCAAAGGCTTTGTGGATGAAAAACCCAATGCACATTTCATCGAAAGCTTCGGTTCGGCCTATTATCTCTCGGCTCTCGGTGCCGCCGCTGCTGTCGTGGGAAATTCCTCAAGTGGCTTAATTGAGACACCAAGTTTTGGATTGCCGACTGTCAACATAGGTGACCGCCAGGAGGGCCGCACCCGTGCGCGTAACGTGATCGACGTTCCAGCCGAGCAGACGAGAATCGCTGAAGCAGTTCGAAAGGCACTCGATCCGCATTTCCGCAATTCGCTCGCTGGTCTCATCAATTCCTACGGCGACGGTTGTGCAGCAAGCCGGATCGTAGACCGGCTGGAATCGGTCGAACTCAATCCAAAGCTTCTCGCCAAACGCTTTGCCGACCGGTAGTGCAAACCCGCCCCTGAGAGAACGATCATGGCTGTTGGCTCCAGATTGAGCTCACGAATGAATACCCCATGCTTTGAAGCAGTCTTGAGCGAAGTAAAATCCGTTGGTGCTTTCTGTCAGTCAATAAGACCTGATGCCAGGATCGCACGGGCCTGGATTAGATCCTCTTCCGTATCGATATCCAACGAACGCAAGGCCGGCATCTTGTGAGCCAGCGGCGCGGCGCACAGCAACCGGTCGCGGGCAAGCAACCGGTCAATGTGGAAAACATAGAGCGCGCCATTGAGGACGACCAGAGGTTCCATGTCCTGGGTCCGGACATAACGCCCTGACTGTGGCAGATAGCTTTCAAGCGACCCGTCACCGGCAACACGATACATCAAGGCAGGATGATCATTGACCTCGTTGACCGAAACCGCGCAATCGGCATTGTTTTCCACCACCATGCGGACAATTGCATCAATATCAGCACCCGAACGGAAAGGAGATGTCGGTTGCAGCAGTACCAGATGGGTCACATCAGCATCTGTCTCGCGGATTCTCCGGATTGCGTGATGAATGACATCAAGGTGACTTGACGTGTCGCCGGCGAGTTCGGACGGACGCATAAAGGGCACTTCCGCACCAGCGGCTCGCGCGGCATCCGCAATCATTTCATCGTCGGTGGAAATGATTATCCGGTCTATTGAGGCTGCTTCCAATGCCGCCTCAACCGTCCAGGCAATCAACGGTTTTCCACCCAGATCCAGAATGTTCTTGTTCTTCAGCCGCTTGGAGCCGCCGCGCGCGGTGATCAGCGCGACAACCCGGTTGGCTTCACAAGCCTGCACGCGCCAGTTCCTTTTTCACACAATCGATCACATACTCCTGCTCGTCCTCCGTCAGGGCCGTGGAACAAGGCAAGGTCAGCACATGTGGCCAAATCGCATCCGTTACATCCATGGATGAACGGGGGGCGTCCGCATAGGGTTTTTGCAGGTGCATCGGCTTCCAAAACGGGCGCGCATCGATATTGTTCTCACGCAGCCGGGCTCGAATGTCGGCGTGTTGTTCCGCGGTGAGAAACGGGGCATAAATGCCCGAAAACCAGCAGGCGCTGTCAGCCCAGTCCGGGTCCGGGAACCGATGGACCGAGTTTCCGTCGGCCAGCGCGGCGTCATAACGCGCCGCAATCCGCCGTTTGGCCGCAACAAACATGTCGAGGTTTTCCATCTGCGCACAGCCGACCGCAGCCTGCAGGTTGGTCATCCGGTAGTTGAAGCCCACCATGTCGTGATCGTAGTCCGGGCTTGTTCGGGCAGTCGTGGTGAGATGCCGGACGAGTTTCATCAATGTTTCATCGTGCCCCACAAGCGCCCCGCCGCCACCGGCGGTAACGGTCTTGTTGCCATTGAAGGAAAACATCACCAGATCGGCACCGGTTTCGGCCGGTGCCCGGCCCTTATAGTTTGCACCAAGCCCCGCCGCGCCGTCGACGAGCACCTTGAGTCCGTAACTCCGCGCGATTTCCATGACCGGATCCATGTCCACCGGGCAACCGAGCGTAAAAACTGCAACCACCGCAGACACCCGTCGTCCGCTTGCCAGATGAATCAGCCCGTCAGGTGTCCGCCGGGTATTCCGCTCCAGCGAATCCGCCATCGCGTCGGGATCGAGGGTCCAGCTCTCTCGATTGACATCCATCAGCCAGGGTGTCGCCCCGGCATGGCTGATCGCATTCGCCGAGGCGATGAAGGTCAACGACGGACAGATCACGAGGTCGCCCGGCCGGACACCGAGCGCGACAAGACCAGCATGGAGCGCCGTCGTTCCCGCCGAAGTCGCGACACAAAAAGGCGCGCCGGAAGCCTCCGCAACCAGACTCTCGAAGCGACCGACGAACTCGCCTACAGTGGACACGAATGTCGTGGTGATGCATTGCTGCAGATACTCTCCCTCGCGTCCGGCGAGATTGGGCACTGCAAGTAGAATCATTTCTTCAGGTTTCATTTAACAGCCGGTACGATACGGGAAATTTCCTGGCGCGCACGGGTAAGATCATCAGGCTGACCCACATCGATCCAGTATTCGTGAATAGGGAATGCGTTGGTGGCCACATTGTCCTTGATCATCATCATGAACAGGCTCGGCATGTCAAAAAATTCATCTTCCGGGATGTAATCCAGCGCCTCGGGTGAAAGCATATAGATGCCGGCATTGACCAGGTAATTGTACTTCGGCTTCTCGCGAATGCCGGTCATCCGCTCTCCGTCGGATTCGATGACACCATATGGAACACTCATGGTGTAGTTGTTGACAGCCATGGTGCCCCGCAAACCGTGGCTAATATGGTACTTCCGCATTTTTGCGAAATTGGTATTGGTCAGAATATCGCCATTGATGACGAAGAAAGGCTCTGCCGGGCGTTCCGGCAGCAGCGAAAGAGCGCCGGCCGTTCCAAGGCGCTTTGGTTCCCGAACATAGGTAATATTCGCCCCGATCGCGCTCCCATCGCCAAAATAGTCAACGATGATGTTGCCTAGGTAATTGAGGCATATGGAAAAGTTGTGAAAACCCTGGCCGATGAAGTTTTCAAGCACGGTCTTCAGGATTGGCTGCCCGCCAACCTCAATCATCGGTTTTGGTACCGACTCTGTAAGAGGCCTCAACCTGGTTCCCAGCCCGCCAGCCATGATCACGACCTGGTTGGTCTGCCGCGGAACCATGTCGATCAGGTCCTGATCAAAAACAATATCGACGAGCACGCCATCGGCATCGGTGATCGGGATTTGTTGCACGTCCTGCTCGCGCATAAGCTTCTGCAATTCTATGGTCGGCGTACCTTTCGTGCAGAACCTCGGATTCGTGTTCATCACTTCCGAGACTTTGTTCTCAAGCGATCGCCCACCCAGCAAGGCGCGCCGCACGTCACCATCCGTCACCGTACCGACAAGCCGCCTCCGCTCGTCGACCACAAGACAAATTTCCCCATTGCTCGCCTCGATGCATTCGATTGCCACTCTAATCGCATCATCGGTCGTGCAGGTAACCTGCCCGAGAATCTCCGAATGTGTCATCCTAGATAGCTCCCATGAACTCTGTCCTGCTGGAACCAAGTCTAAGTAAATTCCACCAGACCGATCGCTCCACCATGCAAGTTCGCCGACTGTTGATAGACAGCCCGGCACCTGATAACACAATTCGGTAGGCATTCAATGGGGGCCACGAATGCGACTTGTTATTATCGGCGGAGGTGGCCACGGCCGCGTAGTCGCCGAGGCCGCCGCTCTCTCCGGAGAGGTTGATCTGGTCATTGTTGATCCCCAAATGGCAGGAAATTGGCCTCTTGAGACGGGCAGATGCGTAGAGACAGACGCAGAAGCCGGACTCGACATTCCTGGTGCCGGTTTTGTGGTTGCGATTGGCAATAACAAGATCCGGGAAAAGCTTTATGAAAAGTACACCTTGACCGGGGCTCGCCCCATCAGTGTCTTGCACCCTGCAGCGAGCGTCAGCCCCAGCGCGAAAATTGGAGAAGGTGCAATGATCATGGCCGGAGCCGTGGTCGGGCCTCTTGCCGATATCGGACCCGGGGTAATTGTCAATCACGGCGCGATAGCAGAACACGACACTGTCATAGGAGCCTTTTCGCATCTGGCACCCGGCGCAGTGCTTGCCGGAGGCGCGCAAGCAGGTAAACGATGCTTTCTTGGGGCCAACTCCTGTGTTAGGCATGGCGCGCAAATCAATAATGACGTGGTTTTGGGTCATGGTGCTGTCGCAACCAGATCAATAGCACACGCCGGTACCTATGTGGGCAACCCCGCAAGACCGCTTGTGAAGTAAGAGATCTCAAGTCCAATACAACGAAATTTCAGGCAGGATACGATGAGCAACACAACATTTGTGATAGCCGAGATTGGCGTCAACCATAACGGTGATCTCGATACAGCTTACCGCCTGATCGACATTGCTCTGGAAGCGGGAGCAGACTCGGCCAAATTCCAGACCTTTTCCGCTGACACCATCGTCGCTGTCGGCACTGAATCAGTCGCCTATCAAAAGCGTGGTGGTAGTGTCGACCAATATGAACTGCTCAAGTCGCTTGAACTGAGCATGGATCATCACCGCGCGATCGTCGATTATTGCAACGCCGCCGGTATCGAATTTATGTCAACCGCCTTCGATCCTGCATCCATGGACTTGTTGATTGACCTTGGTGTCAAGCGTCTCAAAATACCGTCGGGCGAGATCACCAATACACCCTTGGTTCAGAAAGCCGCTCGCACAGCCTTGCCGCTGATCGTATCGACCGGCATGGCGGAGATGGCAGAAGTCGCCGAAACAATAGACGATATTCGCGCTGCCCGCGACGGCAAATCGATGAGTGATGTGACTGTGTTGCACTGCACTTCATCCTATCCCGCCCCTCCCTCCGACATTAACCTCAGAGCCATGACCAGCATGGCAGAGGAATTTGGGCTGCCGGTTGGATATTCCGATCATACAGAAGGCATATGGATGGCTCCACTCGCAGTCGCCGCCGGCGCCACCATGATCGAAAAGCACATCACGCTCGACCGAACCATGAAGGGCCCCGATCACGCGGCCTCAATCGAACCAGCTGAGCTCAAGCAAATGATCGAGGACATCCGCCGCGCCGAGATCATCCGCGGTGACGGCGTCAAAACGCCGATGGCGAGCGAGTTGGAAGCGCGCAAGCTGGTGCGCAAGGGAATCAAGTTTTCTCGGGATCTCCCGACCGGACATGTACTGAGCGAGGCAGACGTCGTGATTCTCCGGCCGGATACTGGCCTTGCCCCACGTATGCTCCCCTCAATTGTTGGACGGCAATTGTCCAAGAATGTGAGTGCCTTGTCCCCTATTTCAGTAAAAGACCTTGACTGAATACCAGTTTATTGCTTTTCCCGGCGCCAA
Source organism: Hoeflea sp. (assembly GCA_043585085.1). Classification (GTDB taxonomy): domain Bacteria; phylum Pseudomonadota; class Alphaproteobacteria; order Rhizobiales; family Rhizobiaceae; genus Hoeflea. Next base: position 1,985,425 of record CP121320.1, on the reverse strand, counting down.
CCACCAGACACCAGCACTGAGACAACCTGCAAATTCTCCTAGTCCCCGACATTAAGGAACGGATTCATGAGCCTCTGGCATAGCGACCCTCGGAAAGACAAGCTTGATGTGGCGAAGTACGCTCCTGATGTCGCCGTTCGGGATACCATGTATGGCCTCCCCGAAAATGTGGCCTTCTGCAAAAAATGCGTGATCTCGAACCAGCGGCCAAACTCAACCGTCGAACACAAGCACACTTCTGAGAGCAAAAAAACAACCATCAATTTCGATTCCGAGGGTGTTTGCGACGCTTGCCGTAATGCAGAGCGCAAGCACGATATCATTGACTGGGAAAAGCGCCGCCGCGAACTGGAGGTGTTGTGTGACAAATACCGCTCGCGCAATGGCCACTACGATTGCCTCGTTCCAGGTTCTGGCGGCAAGGACAGCTTCTACCAATCTTGGATGCTGAAATACGAGTTCAACATGAACCCGCTGACGGTGACCTGGGCACCGCATGTCTACACTGACTGGGGTTGGCGCAACTTCAACCGCTGGATCCATTCCGGGTTTGACAATTATCTGCTGACCCCGAACGGCCGGGTTAAGCGCCTGATTACCCGTCTGGCAGTGGAGAATCTGTTCCATCCGTTCCAGCCGTTCATTTTCGGTCAAAAATCCTATGCGCCGAAAATGGCCGCGCGTATGAACATCCCGCTGATCTTCTACGGCGAAAACGAGGCCGAGTACGGCAACCCGATCGCCGACAATTCCAGCGCCAAACGCGATTACACCTATTTCTCGACAACTGATGACAGCGAGATCTTTCTCGGCGGCACCTCGGTCCGTTCGCTGATAGAGGATTACGGCGTGGCGATGCCGGATCTCGACGTCTACAAGCCTTCCAACCCTGCGGAACTTCAGGAAAAGGGAATCGAAGTCCACTATCTCGGCTACTACCTCAAATGGCATCCCCAGGCCGCCTATTACTTCGCGGTCGAGAACGGCGGCTTCGAAGCTTCACCAGAGCGAACTCCCGGCACCTATTCCAAGTACAATTCCATCGATGACCGTATCGATGACCTTCACTACTACACGACCTTCATAAAGTTCGGCATCGGCCGCACCACCTATGATGCCGCCCAGGAGATCCGTTCCGGCGATATCGAGCGCGAAGAGGGCGTGGCCCTGGTCCGCCGTTATGACGGCGAATACCCGGAGCGCTTTGCCGACGAGCTGATGGAATATCTCAGCCTGCCGGAGAAGGAATTCCCGGTCGCCTCGAAGCAGTTCGAAGATCCGATCATGGACCGTGAATATTTCGATGCACTCGCCAACCGCTTCCGCCCACCGCATCTTTGGGAGTACGCCAATGATGAATGGAAGCTTCGCCGCCGTGTCTTCGATCAGAACTGAGTGACGCCCGTGAATATTCGACTAATCGCACGTCTCGATATCAAGCTTCAGCATCTCATCAAGGGAGTGCAAATGGAGGGGTGGCGGAAGATGGGCAACCCTGCAGAACGGGCCCGTCACTATTACGCGCAGGGCGCGGATGAACTGCTCTACATGGATGTCGTCGCCAGCCTCTATGAGCGCAACAACCTTTCCGACATCGTTCGCGATGTTGCGCAGGAAGCTTTCGTACCGATCACGGTCGGCGGTGGTATCAGTGACCTGAAATCCGCCAAGCAATTGCTGGACGTCGGCGCCGACAAGGTGGCGGTCAACACCGCCGCCACCAAGAATCCGGATATTATCCGGGAGATCTCGGATACATATGGCTCCCAGGCAATGGTGGTTTCCATCGAGGCCAAGAGCCTGCCCCAGGGCGGCTGGGAAGCCATGACCGACAACGGTCGCAACCATACCGGACGGGATGTCGTCAAATGGGCCGTCGAGGCCGCCGAACGCGGTGCCGGTGAGATCCTGATCACTTCGATCGACAGGGACGGAACGATGAAGGGCATGGACATCGATCTTGTCACGGCAGTCGCGCGCGAGGTTGAAATTCCGGTGATCGCCTCCGGCGGTGCCGCCTCCGCCACCCACGTGTCTGAAGCCGTCGCTGCAGGTGCCACTGCCGTATCGCTGGCCAAGGCACTGCACACTGATCAGCTTACCCTTTCGGGCCTGCGCGCAGACCTGTCGAAAACCGGCATGTCGGTTCGCGATCATTTCACAGGAGATGCAACATGAGTGGCTCGCTAGTGGTCATTGACTATGGCATCGGAAACGTCTTTTCAGTTTGCAATGCGCTCAAGCAGGTGGGGGCAGAACCGCAATTGACGCGGGACATCGACACCATTCTTTCTGCTGACCGGGTGGTCCTCCCCGGCGTGGGTGCATTCGCCCGCGCCATGGATGCGCTTCGCGCCTATCACCTGGACGAAGCGGTGAAAAAGTATGTAGAAACCGGCCGCCCGTTCCTGGGTATCTGCATTGGAATGCAGGTGCTCATGGAGGGGTCCTCCGAATTCGGCGCGCATGAAGGTCTTGGCCTTATTGCCGGCAAGGTCGACCGCATACCGGGCATCACGACAGCAGGCGCGCCGTTGCCGGTGCCTCACATAAGTTGGGCCCGGGTCAGTCCGGCAGCTGCCCGTACGGACAGCGAATGGGAAGCGACGCCGCTGATGGACCCCGCAGGTTTGCTGGACTTCTATTTCGTTCATTCCTACCACTGCCAACCAACCGATGAAGACTGCCTGCTTGCACAGGCCGACTATGGCGGAAATGCCATCACGGCTGCGGTTCAGCGTGACAACATTCTCGGCGTGCAGTTCCACCCAGAACGCAGTGGGCCGGCAGGGCTCTCGGTTCTAAGCCGATTTGTTCGCTAACTCCCAAGGCATATTTCCCCGTTGTCGCTGATGAATTGAGCCGGCGCATTGCGAACGAGCCATATGTTCTCGATGGAAACACCAGCGGTTATTGTGATGACAGCTGGGTCATCTTGGAAAACCGATTGAGCGGCCGGAACCTCTCTTCCGGCTTGCCTATGGATCCCGGGGCGAGCTCGAGACAGAAACGCTGATTGGTTCTTGTTGGCACCATCGGGTAACAGCGTCTCAGACCTTTTTGTCTCATCAACAGAGGTGCTGGAGGACAAGCTCTCCGGCTTCACAATCGAAAACTTCACCAACGGCCTTTTTTTATGCCTATGATCCTGTCATACCGGTGGCATGAGATGTAGGCGCTGACAGCTTTGAAGCGTCCAAAACCTGTACCCATCTGGCCGAACGCAATTATGCACGACATCTCTTTTGTTGTTCCAAGTTACAATCGCGCGGCTCAAACCAAGGCGGCTGTAGAGAGTATCCTCGCGCAGGACGTTCGGGCACAAATCATCGTTGTCGATGATGCATCTGATGATGGTGCAGCGCTCGAACAAATGTTCGCAGGTGATTCACATATCCGGCTGGTGCGGCGCCAGAAAAACGGTGGAGCAGCCGCAGCCCGCAACACCGGCCTTGAGCATGTCACGGCACCGATAATTTCATTTCTTGATTCAGACGACTGCCTCTTGCCGGGCACACTTGGAACGCGAATGGCTATGGCCATGTCGGCGGGAATGGGAGATCGGACATCTGCCACAGTCTATGCTTGCGGATGGCAGGAGACAGGCCGCTCTTCCAGAAAACGTTACCCGCGTCCGTCTCGATCCCGCAGCGACTTTTTCAGTGCATGCTGGTTTGCACCGGGATCGGCAATTCTTGCCCCCGCCAGCCTGTTCCACCGGGAACAAGAGCATTTCGATGCGCGATTGCGTCGTCTGGAAGACTTTGATTTCTTCGCCAGAAAGGCAATCGACGGTTTGATGCTGGCGACGCAGCCGGTGCTCGGGGTGCAGATAAACACAAGCTACACCGCGCTTGGCAACGATGTTTTCAAGGCGGCCGACCTGATCGAAGACAAAATGGCGGCTTATCGTGCGGAAAACCGCATTACCAGGCGTGAACAAGCAGCGGTAAAGGCCTATCTTGCCTATGAGCGTGCCGCAGCCTATTCATGGGCAGGAAAGAAAACGCAGGCAACGGTTTCGCTGTTGAAATCATTGGCTTACAAGCCACGCACAACGTTGTTTCCAGGCCCTGGCTGGGATGATGCACCATCATTGTGATGCGTTGCCGATGGCAGCCGTCCCGTGAATCGGAAAAAATCGGACCGTCCGTTGCATCTGGGTGCGGAACCACAAACACCGTAGAGCCGGTAACAATTTGAAGATACTTATTCTTTGCAACGATACGAAGTATCTGGTGGATCACCGTTCCAACATCATCGCCTCCCTTGCCGATGAGAGCCATGATGTATTGATCGTTTCCGGCGGCGACCCGGCCTGGTGTCAACATCTGCCGGATGGCGTCACCTATCATCATGTTCCATTGATGCGCCATCGCTTCGCCCCGTGGCTCGATTTTTCACTGATACGCACTTATCGGCGGCTGATTGCAACCGAAAGGCCGGATGTGGTTCACACCTTCACCATCAAGCCCAATCTCTACAGCCTGATCGCGCTGAAACTGAACAGGCTTACGGGCCGCCACGTACCGCGGCTCGTCTTGACCTTTCCCGGTCTTGGCCGGGTTTTTGAACCCGGTAGCGGCTGGCTCCGCAGAACGGTTGTTTCCAATATGCTGCGCCTTGGCAGCAAGAACCTGGACTACCAAGCCACTTTCGAGAATGCTTTCGACAGCAGCCAGTTTGCAGATACCGGGATTTTTCCCGCAGAACGCTGTCATGTCTTGCTGGGCGCCGGAATCGATCTTGATCACTTCAATGCACGTGGAAAGGCAAGGAGCGGCCCGCTCACTTTTCTCTTCGCCTCCCGTCTCCTCAAGGCAAAGGGTGCCGGTCTGTTTATCGAGGCCGCAGAACTGCGCCGGAGGTCCGGGAGCAATGCTGCATTTCTTGTGGCGGGCCCCGACGATCCGGGCAATCCTGATAATCTCGGGTTGGACAAGGTCAAAGAGGGCGAGCAAGGCGGCTCTGTCCAATATATTGGCAATCTCGACACGAGTGCGATGGCTGACATTCTGGCAGCCTCCGATGTGATCTGCTTGCCGACCCTGCTGCGCGAGGGCCTGCCGCGCATCCTTCTCGAAGCAGGCGCTGCGGGCTGCGCTGTCATCGCTTCGGACCAGCCTTCAATCCGCTCGATCATTCCCGGCCCGGAAGCCGGTTGGCTTGTCGCGGAACCGAATGCAAAGAAAATCGCATTGGCAATGGAGAAGGCCGAAGCCGACCAGGATCAGACACGTGCCATCGGCCTTTCCAATGCGGAACGCATAGGCGCAATGCCGGTTGGGGATGCAAGCATAGTTGCGGCTTTCAAACAGCTTTACGGCCGGAACTGACTTTGGCCGGCCCCGTCACTATCCCGTCTCTCGCCTCATGCAGGCCTCCAGAGACCGGACAGATTTTCCGGAATTCAATTCGCTGCCTTCCGCTTTCCTCCCGGCCCCAACCGCCGCATGAGGCGTCACCCCCGAAATTTCCGGTTCGGGCCGATCCAGAGAAGGGGGCACTTCACGCCCATTAGAGAGCCTGGAAGCTCTATACTGAACATTTAGAGACTGCTCTGGTCCCGCAAATCGGGTTCGGAAACACTAATTTCCTAGGGTAAATGGTGGATGGTGAAGGACAAAGCCCGAACCCGGAGCCTTCGCGCTTTTGGTTGGCGGGCGGCAAGGCACGAATAGAAATGGCGGAGAGGGTGGGATTCGAACCCACGGTGGAGTTGCCCCCACGCCGCATTTCGAGTGCGGTACTTTCGACCACTCAGCCACCTCTCCGCGTCACTGGTCGGCGCATTTGGATGCGCGGCGGTTCAATACTAGCGATGGACCGCTTAGACAAGGACAAAATTTGCAGCCGTGCCGGCAGGCCTGTTGTCCGCCCGCATCACGGCGCTGGTTCCGGGCCCGGAGATTGGCTGGATATTGCTTGACTCTTTGGCCCGCCTCACGTATCCCGCGAACCGAATGCGGCGTGGGGCTTCCTACGCCGTTCGCCTTTGGATGCGTGCTCCCACACTGGGCTGCACCACAGGCTTCACCCGGCAGGCCCAGAATTGGGTCGGCCGATCCGTTTCCGACTGGCAAAAAGACGGCCCGCTTTGACGAGTGAGAGCCGGATGAACACGAAAGGACAAACGATGTTCGCAGTCATTAAAACCGGTGGCAAGCAGTACCGCGTCGCTGCCAATGACGTTCTGACGATCGAAAAGCTTGATGGCGCCGCAGGCGACACCGTCGAGTTTACAGAAGTTCTCATGGTCGGCGAAGGCGCCGGCGCAACCGTTGGCGCTCCGCTTGTCGATGGCGCCATGGTGGTTGCAGAAGTTGTTGAACAGGGTCGCGCCCGCAAGGTTCTCGCCTTCAAGAAGCGCCGCCGTCAGAACTCCAAGCGAATTCGCGGCCATCGCCAGCACCAGACCGTCGTCAAGATCACCGACATCCTGACCGGTGGTGCAAAGCCTGCCAAGAAGGCAGCAGCAAAGAAGGACGCGGCACCGAAGGCCGAGGCCAAGAAGGAAGCTGCGCCCAAGGCTGAAGCAGCTGCAGCACCGCTGTTCACGGCACCGGCTGGCGAGCCGGACAACCTGACCAAGATCAAGGGCATCGGCCCGGTCGCAGCCGGTCAGCTTGCCGAACAGGGCATCACCACCTTTGCCCAGGTGGCGGCTCTGTCCGACGCCGACATCACCCGCATCGACGAAGCCATGCCGTTCAGCGCCGAACAGATTTCGGACTGGCGCGACCAGGCCAAGGCACTCGCGAAGTAATCAACCGCCCGTTCGGGCCCTGGCGGCCAAGGCCGCAAACAGACAATCGCCCTTGAGGGCGGAACAGGAGCAGACCCATGGCACACAAAAAAGCTGGCGGTTCCACGCGTAACGGTCGCGATTCGAACTCCAAGCGCCTCGGCGTGAAGAAGTTCGGCGGCGAAGCTGTGATTGCAGGCAACATCATCATTCGTCAGCGCGGAACCAAGTGGCATCCGGGCACCGGCGTTGGAATCGGCACTGACCATACCATTTTCGCCGTACAGCCAGGCAATGTTGACTTCCGCAAGAAAGCCAACGGCCGAACCTACGTGTCCGTTGTGGCGAAAGCCGAAGCAGCAGAATAAGCCGGATTCTTTATCAGCCGGCGTCTCATCGACCCGGCCGAAACAGGCATCCTCCGGATTACCGGATAAAGGCAGGGGAGATGGAACGCCATCTCCCCTTTCTTTTTGTCCAAAACCGGAGAGTGACCATGAGACGCGACCTTGAAAGCAGCGAATTCAGCGCACCGAGCGCACCACCCGACAGCATAAGTCCTGAAGCACGGCCTCCCACGGATGCGGCGCCCCACTGCCCCGTTCTGTTGAGTGAAAGCCTGGTCCTTCGAGCGCCCCACGCCGAGGACATCGACGCCCTTGCCATTCTCGCGGACAACCCGGCGATTGCCACCATGCTGTCGCGCATGCCGCATCCCTATGGCCGCACCGACGCCGAGGCTTTTGTAAATGCCTCGGCCAAACGCGAGAATGGCAATTGCGTCTATGCCATCACCGAAGCTGACACCGGGCGCTTTCTCGGCTGCTGTTCACTGGAAACCGGCAAGACCGGCAACTCGCTCGAACTCGGCTATTGGGTGGGAGAACCCTTCTGGGGCCGCGGCATTGCCACCGAAGCTGCCCATGCGCTGATCGCCATGGCCTTCAGAACCCGCGACATCGACCACATCGACGCCCGGTGCCGGGTCACCAACCCGGCTTCACGGCGGGTGCTGCAGAAGAGCGGTTTCCAGTTCCAGGGCACCGAGATGCACCCCATGCTCGCCCTCAACGCCTCGGTCTCGATGGAGTGGTTCCGGCTCGATCGCAAGACCTGGATGTCCCTGATGAGCTGGAGCCATCAGGGACGCTGAGCCTGCAACAGGACAACGGCGGCCGGGGCAAAACCCTTCCGGCCGCCACTTCGGTACCAGCCTCGATCACGAGACTTTTGAAGCTGCCAATCCGCCGGTGACCTTTGCGCGTAGAAAGGCCAACACACCGGAGCAACCCCAATGATCCTTCTGCGTTCCCTCACCCTCTCACTGTTTGCGACGCTGTTTGCATCTCTGGCCATGCCCAGCCACATGGCACACGCCCGGGACGGCAAACCCGGCCTGGCGCTTGAGGATTTCTTCAAGGGCAAAACCTATGCCTATGGCCGGTTCGGCGCGATCAACGGCACCACACGCACATTCCGGGTGGATCTGACGGGCAGGCTCCGCGGCGACGTGCTGACCCTGCGCGAGGACTTCATCTATGATGATGGCGAACGCGACACCAAGACCTGGATCTTCACCCGAACCGGGCCAGGCACCTACAGCGGCACCCGCGAGGACGTGATCGGCGAAACCACGGTCCGGGTAAGGGGCAACGTGGCCCGCTTCACCTACCGTGTCGATCTCAACCCCGGCGGAAAACCCAACATCGTCCGCTTCCACGACAAGCTCACGCTGAAAAGTGACGGAACCCTGCGCAACACGGCCCTGGTCACGAAATTCCTGTTGCCCGTCGCGCGGGTCAAGGTCAATTTCGCCCGCACCCTGAGCGGTGCAAAGGCAATTCGCCCTTAGCGGCCGGAAGCCCGGCTTTCAGGCCAAAATGGGTGTTCCAACGCCTCGCAACCGCCCAAAACCGCGATAATCTTTGACCTTGCGCGCGCAGACCGCTATCGATGCGCGCAAAGCCGGACGCCAACGCCAATCCGGCCGCCTCGCGTTGCAAGCCGGATCGGTTATCCCTATGAAATTCCTCGATGAAACCAAGGTCTACATTCGCGCCGGCGACGGCGGGGCAGGCTCTGTATCCTTTCACCGTGAGAAATACGTCGAATTCGGTGGCCCCGATGGTGGCGATGGTGGCCGTGGCGGCGATGTCTGGGTGGAGGCCGTCGACGGGCTCAACACGCTCATTGATTTCCGCTTCCAGCAGCATCACAAGGCCAAGACCGGCGTTCACGGCATGGGCCGCAACCGCACCGGTGCAAACGGCGCCAGCATCACGCTGAAGGTGCCTGCCGGAACGCAGGTCTTCGAGGAAGACAACGAAACCCTGATCTGTGACCTCACCACCGTGGGCGAGCGCTACCGCATCGCCAAGGGCGGCAATGGCGGTTTCGGCAATGCCCATTTCAAGACCGCCACCAACCAGGCCCCGCGGCACGCCAATCCCGGATTGGCCGGAGAGGAAAAAACCGTCTGGCTTCGGCTCAAGCTGATCGCTGATGCCGGTCTTGTCGGCCTGCCCAATGCCGGCAAATCCACCTTCCTGGCCTCGGTAACACGGGCCAGGCCCAAGATCGCCAATTATCCCTTCACCACGCTGCATCCCAATCTCGGCGTTGCCACCATCGACAACCGCGAATTCGTCCTGGCCGACATTCCCGGCCTGATCGAGGGCGCCCACGAGGGCGTCGGCATCGGCGACCGGTTCCTGGGCCATGTCGAGCGCACTCGGGTGCTGCTGCATCTCGTCTCGGCGCTTGAGGAAGATGTCGCGGAAGCCTACCGTATTGTTCGTCACGAGCTGGAGGCCTATGGCCACGGCATCGCCGAAAAACCCGAAGTGGTGGCCTTGAGCCAGGTCGACGTGCTGGATGCCGAAACCCGTGCAGAAAAGGTCCGTGCGCTGAAAAAGGCCGCCGGGCGCTCGCCGTTCGAGCTGTCGGCCATCACCGGTGAAGGCATGACCGGCGCGCTGCGGGCCTTGCGTGATGTCATCGTCAAGGACAGGTCAGACCAGGGAGCTTCCAGGGATATCGACGAAGACACGGACCACGCGGACGACTGACCATGACCGCCAACCGCAAACCGCTTTCCACGCACAAGCGCATTGTCATCAAGATCGGCTCCGCCCTGCTGGTCGACCGCAAGTCCGGTCTTAAATCCGCATGGCTTGAGTCGCTGTGCACCGACATCGCCGCCCTAAAACAGGCGGGAGCCGACGTTCTGGTGGTCTCGTCGGGCGCCATTGCACTTGGCCGCACCGTGCTTGGTCTGCCTTCAACCGCACTCAGGCTTGAGGAAAGTCAGGCGGCAGCGGCTGTCGGGCAGATTGCGTTGGCCCGGGCCTGGTCCACCAGCCTCTCCTCCCATGATATCGTTGCAGGCCAGATCCTGCTCACCCTCGGCGACACCGAGGAGCGGCGGCGCTATCTCAATGCCCGCGCCACCATGGGCGAACTGATGCGCCGCAAGGCGGTTCCGATTATCAACGAGAATGACACCGTTGCCACCTCCGAAATCCGCTATGGCGACAATGACCGTCTGGCCGCCCGCGTCGCCACCATGGTGGGTGCCGATCTGCTGGTTCTGATGTCCGACATTGACGGGCTCTACACCGCCCCGCCGGCCAGTGATCCGGACGCCCGTTTTCTGCCAACCATCGAGGCAATAACGCCCGAAATCGAGGCCATGGCGGGCGATGCCGGATCCGAACTCTCGCGCGGCGGCATGAAGACCAAGATCGACGCCGGCAAGATCGCCACCGGCGCCGGTTGCGCCATGATCATCGCCTCGGGCAAGACCGAACACCCGATTGCAGCCATCGATGCGGGCGCGCGCTCAAGCTGGTTCAAACCCTCCGGCACGCCGCAAACCGCGCGCAAGACCTGGATCGCGGGCCAGCTCGATCCCTCCGGTCGTCTGGTGATCGATGCAGGCGCGGAAGCCGCCTTGCGCTCGGGCAATAGCCTGCTGCCCGCCGGTGTTGTCAGCGTTGCCGGAGATTTCCAGCGCGGCGACCCGGTGGCTGTTTGCGACGCCAATGGACGTGAGATCGCCCGTGGCCTCTCGGGCTATGACGCCGGTGAGGCGCGCCAGATCGCCGGCCGCAAATCCAGTGAGATCGAGGCCATTCTGGGGTATTCGGGCCGCGCCGCCATGCTCCACCGCGATGACATGGTGATGAGCTAACAGTATTAAATTATTAAATAGTTTGGTTCACTGTGTTATCTCACTTTGGACGGATTCCTTTTTCTATTTTCGATCTCAACCAGTTTTTGTTTTCCTTTGACGCGGAGCTCATTTAGAAGCTCAATTAGTTCGTCTATGTGCCCGTCAAATTCCTCCATAGAAAGCGCATCGCGCGATATTAAGATTTTATTCTTGTCATCGTGAGGGAACATCCAATTCTTAACTTGGACATGAATAACCTCGTACCCTGAACCACGTTTTAGAACGCAAACATCGAAAGTGTCCGGATCCAAAAACATTGACCTCTTATTTGACATAATGAGATCCAATCTTGGTTGCTATTTGCCGAATCAAAATAGAGGTATTCGGCATCGCCGCAATTCAGTGATCCTCATACTTCTAAATCGTCAACGGAATTCAAGCCCTATGGGTTGTTAGTAATCAGATAGTCTTCAGTTGCCCACGCCGACGGACCGCGAAAGGCTGCGGCTTTACGCAATCCCCACGATTGCGTATGACAACCGCCTGATCGCCTGCCGGGAGGCCCGATATGCTTGAAAAGACCAATTCACAGGCAGACATTGCCGAACTGATGGCCGATATCGGCCGCCGTGCCAAGGCTGCCGCGCGGCCATTGGCGGTCGCAGGCGCGGCACAGAAGAACGCGGCACTCGAAGCCATGGCGGTTGCCATCGACGCTGAACGTCAGACCATTCTCGACGCCAACCATATCGATGTCGAGGCGGCGCTGGCCTCGGGCATGGCTGCATCCTTTGTGGACCGTCTCAAGCTCGACGATGCCCGCATTGACGGCATCATCGCAGGCATGCGCGCCATTGCAGCGCTGGCCGATCCGGTTGGCGATGTAATCGCCGCCTGGGACCGGCCCAACGGGCTGAAGATCGAACGCGTGCGCACGCCGCTCGGCGTCATCGGCGTGATCTATGAAAGCCGGCCCAACGTCACCGCCGACGCCGGCGCGCTCTGCCTCAAATCCGGAAATGCCGTGATCCTTCGCGGCGGATCGGATTCGTTTCATTCCTCGCGTGCCATTCACGCCTGCCTGGTCAGGGGCCTTGAGCAGGCTGGCCTGCCCGGCGATGCGATCCAGATGATACCGGTCAGCGACCGGGCGGCTGTCGGCGAACTGCTCACCGGGCTTGGTGGTGCAGTCGATGTGATCGTGCCGCGTGGCGGCAAGAGCCTGGTGGCACGCGTCCAGTCGGATGCGCGGGTGCCGGTCTTCGCCCATCTCGAAGGGCTTTGCCATATCTATGTCGACGCCTCCGCCGACGCAGCGATGGCACGTGCCATCGTGGTCAATGCCAAGATGCGCCGCACCGGCATCTGCGGATCAGCGGAAACCCTGCTGATTGACCGGGCGCTGGACCGGGACACGGCGAAAAACCTGCTCACAGATCTCATCGACGCCGGTTGCGAGATCCGCGGCGATGAAGATATCCGCGCCCTGGTTCCGGCAGCCAAGGCTGCAACCGAGGAAGACTGGCGTACCGAATATCTCGACGCCATCATCTCGGCCCGCTTCGTTGACGGCATCGGCGGCGCCATCGGCCATATCGCGACCTATTCCTCCAATCACACCGAAGCCGTGATTGCCGAGGACGCAGGGGTCGTGGAACGTTTCTTCAACGAGGTGGATTCGGCGATCCTGCTGCACAATGCCTCGACCCAGTTCGCCGATGGCGGCGAATTCGGCATGGGCGCAGAGATCGGCATCGCCACCGGCAAGATGCATGCCCGTGGTCCCGTCGGCGTCGAGCAACTTACCTCTTTCAAGTATCGCGTGCGTGGCACGGGTCAGACGCGGCCCTGACGGTGCAGCTCAAGTCACCTCCGCCTTTCCTGCGAATGCCGAATGTCGAGAAGGGCATGACCGTCGGCCTGTTCGGCGGGTCCTTCAATCCGCCGCATCAGGGCCATGTCCTGGTGGCCGAAATCGCGCTGAGACGCCTGCAGCTTGATCAGTTGTGGTGGATGGTCACCCCCGGCAATCCGCTCAAAAATCATGACGAACTTGCAGGCCTCGAGGAACGGGTTCAGCTGAGCCGCGACATCGCGCCGGGACCGCGGGTCAAGGTTACGGCCTTCGAGGCCGCTCACAGACTGAATTACACTTCCCAGACACTGGATTTCGTCATGGCCCGCAATCCTGGCGTCCATTTCGTCTGGGTCATGGGGGCAGACAATCTCAAGCATTTTCACCACTGGCAGAATTGGCGCGGCATCACCGAAACCGTTCCCATCGCAGTGATCGACCGGCCGGGCTCGACACTCGCCTACCTGTCTTCGAAAGTGGCCAAGACCTACTCCAATGCCCGCGTCGATGAGGACGATGCCGCAGTGCTGCCGTTCATGACAGCACCGGCTTGGACCTTCATACACGGACCACGCTCGTCGCTGTCCTCAAGTGCCATTCGCCGGGAGCTGCGGGCCCTTTCAAATCCCGCGTCTTGAAATTGCAACATGTCCGTGACTATCTTTAAGCAGCGGCTTGAAGGTTTCATCGCCTGAGTCGCCTGTTTGACTGTTCAGGAAAAGGAAAGGAACCACCCTGAGAACAGCACACGAAAAGGGAACCGCGGCGAGCGGGTTCTCGCAAGCGGCGGGTAGCAGCGAACATGCTGCTTTGCGCCAGCTTAAACTGGTCCGTGAAAGTCTCGCGGACTCAAAGGCAGAAGATGCCGTTTTCATCGATATCGCGGGCAAATCGGCGCTGGCCGATCACATGGTTGTGGCTTCGGGCCGCTCCAACCGCCATGTCGCTGCGGTCTGCGACCGCCTGATCAGCGAACTCAAGGATGCCGGCTATGGCACACCTCGGGTCGAGGGTCTGGCGACCGGAGACTGGGTGCTGATCGATGCCGGCGATGTCATCGTCCATGTTTTCCGGCCAGAAATCCGTGAGTTCTACAACATCGAGAAGATGTGGCAGACCCCGGAAATCGAGGACGAAAAACTGCACTGACCGGACCGGCCTAACCCGGCCTTCCGGTTGTCTGGATCAGAGATGAACCGCCCGGTCTTGATGACGGGGCGGGCAAGGGCGGACTGCGCTGATCTCAAGATAAAGAGCACTGCCAATATGCGCGTCTCCCTCTTTGCCGTCGGGCGGCTCAAATCCGGCCCTGAAAGTGATCTTTCAGCCCGCTATCTCGATCGCTTTGCCAAATCCGGCACAGCGCTCGGCCTTGATTTCGCCCGGGTCATCGAGGTGGCAGAAAGCCGCGCGGCATCCGCCGAATTGCGCAAGCGCGAGGAAGCGGCCCAGCTTGAGCGCCACCTTGCAGACGGCGCTGTGCTCATTCTGCTTGACGAGCGCGGCAAAACCCCTGATTCTCCTGGCTTCGCAAACCTGCTGGCGCGCTTTCGCGATGATGGCCGCCGCGATCTCATTGTTGCAATTGGTGGCCCCGATGGACACGATCCGTCGCTGCATGCGAAGGCCGACGCGGTGGTGTGCTTCGGCAGGATGACCTGGCCGCACCAGCTGGTGCGCATTATGGCGGCTGAGCAGCTCTACCGGGCAATCACCATTCTGGCCGGTCACCCCTACCACCGGGCCTGAACTTCTGGCCTGAACACGTCTCGACCACAACCAGGCCTATGATTATGATCCCAGCGCAAGGGGTCGCAAAGAAGTGATATTCCGGGACAATATGGAACATGGAGGATTTGGGGCAAAGCGGCTATCATGGTGAAATGATTTGTGTGCCGCACACGTCGCCTCAACCGCTATATCACCGGACCCGGATCCGGCGTTTTGCCGCGGCCATGATGGCCCTGTTGTGGCTTTCGCTCCCGGCCCATGCCACAGATCCCAATGAGCCGGCCGATCCGGACGAGCCGGGTGCTTCACAGGCCGCAAGCGAGCTTGAGGAACAGAAACAGGCGAACAACCTCGAACTCCAGTCTGTCGAAGAACAGGCCGTCGCTGCGACCCGTGCTCTTGCAGCGCTTGAGGCCGACATGGCGGCGCTGCGCAAGGACCAGCAGGATCTTGATCAGAAAATCAATGCCACCGCTGCCCGGCGCGCAGAGCTTGATCAGCGCATTGCCGAGGGCGAGACTGCAATGGTCGATCTTTCGGAACGCCAGGAGGCCGTGCGCCTGTCGCTGATCTCCCGCCGCGCGGTCCTTGCCGAGGTGCTCGCGGCACTTCAGCGCATCGGTCGCGATCCGCCGCCCGCACTGCTGGTCAGCCCGGAGGATGCACTGTCCTCGGTGCGCAGTGCCATCCTTCTTGGCGCCGTGGTGCCGGAAATACGTTCAGAAACAGAAGCCCTTGCCCTCGACCTCAAGGAACTGGCCGCGCTGAGACAGGCAATCGCCCTCGAACGCAGTTCTCTTGCAATCGCGTTGGCTGAAAACGCTGCCGAAGAGAAGCGTCTGGCCGAACTTGCCACAGAAAAGGCCGCACTTCAGGCCGAAAGCCAACGCCGCCTCAGGCGTGAACAGGCCCGCGCGGAGGCCCTTACAGTCCGCTCGAGCGAGCTCGAATCCGTCATCGCCTCTTTGGCAGCAGAGATCGAGGATTTGCAGCAGGCCGCAGAGGCTGCACGACTGGCGGAAGAGCAGCGTCAGCAGCGGCTGGCCGAGCAGCTTGAACGCGCCCGCGCATTTGCTGCCACCGTGCTGCCCGACAAAAACCGCATTGCCCCCGCATATGCTTTTTCAAGACTTGTTGGAACGCTCGACAGACCGGTGGCCGGCGAACCGGTTCGCTTTTTTGGCGCCGATGACGGTGCCGGCCATTCCCTCACCGGCGAAGTGGTAGCGTCCAGCGAAGGTGATGTGGTGCGTTCGCCGGTGGATGCATGGGTGGCCTATGCAGGGCCTTTCAGGAGTTATGGGCAGGTGGTGATTCTCGATGCGGGAGAAAGACATCATCTGGTTCTTGCCGGAATGGAAACAATCGAGGTCAAAGCCGGCCAGTTTGTGCTTTCCGGCGAGCCTCTGGCCACAATGGGCAAGACAAGATTTGCAGGCTCGGCGGCTTTGACGCTGGCCTCAGAGCGTCCGACGCTCTACATTGAATTCAGAAAAGACGGTCAACCGGTCGATCCGCGTGCATGGTGGAAAGACCCGAGGTCTTCGGGAAAGGCAAGCAATGATACGTAAGGTGACACTTCTGGCAGTCGGCGCTCTGATGGGCGCGACGGCAATGAGCGCAATCAATGGATTCGGCAGCTCCGCAGAAGCTGCGGGTGCGGCGACCTATCGCCAGCTTGCCATTTTCGGCAACGTTTTCGAACGCGTCAGGGCTCAATATGTGACGCCGCCGGAAGAAGACAAGCTGATTGAAAACGCCATCAACGGCATGCTGACCTCGCTTGATCCGCATTCGAGCTACCTCAACCAGGAAGCTGCCGACGACATGCGGACACAGACACGCGGTGAATTTGGCGGCCTCGGCATCGAAGTCACCATGGAAGACGAGCTGGTCAAGGTGATCACGCCGATCGACGAGACCCCGGCTTCCCGCGCCGGAGTTCTGGCCGGTGACTTCATATCGGAAATCGATGGCGAACCGGTTCGCGGCCTGTCACTCGGCCAGGCCGTCGAAAAGATGCGCGGCCCGGTCAACACATCGATCGAGCTGACGATCTTGCGGGAAGGCGCCGACGCTCCGATCAAGATCAAGGTTGTCCGTGACATCATTGCCGTCAAGGCGGTGCGCTACCGCGTTGAGGATGACGTCGCGTATCTCCGGGTCATCTCCTTCACCGAGAAGACCTATGACGACCTTTCCGACGCCATCGAGAAGATGACCGACGAAATTGGTGAAGACAAACTCAAGGGCTTTGTGCTCGATCTTCGGCTTAACCCCGGCGGTCTTCTTGACCAGGCGATCAGCGTCTCGGATGCGTTCCTTGACCGCGGCGAAATCGTTTCGACTCGCGGCCGCAATGCCGAGGAAACCCGTCGCTTCAATTCCCGTCCGGGAGATCTGACCGGCGGCAAGCCGGTGATCGTGCTGATCAATGGCGGCTCGGCTTCTGCCTCGGAAATCGTCGCCGGCGCACTGCAGGATCACCGTCGCGCCACCGTGCTCGGCACCCGCTCCTTTGGCAAGGGGTCCGTGCAGACCATCATTCCGCTCGATTCCTCTACCGCACTGCGACTGACGACGGCACTTTACTACACGCCATCTGGCACCTCGATTCAAGGCACCGGCATCAAGCCCGATATCCGCGTTGAACAGCCGGTTCCCGAGGAACTGCGTGGCCGCATGAAGCCCGCAGGCGAGAGTGAGCTTCGCGGCCATATCCAGGGCGAGAACGAGGATGAAGAGGGTTCAGGTTCGATCGCCTATGTGCCACCAGATCCGAAGGATGACGTTCAGCTCGGCTACGCAATGGAACTTCTGCGTGGTGAGAAGACCGACCCGGCCTTCCCGCCGAATCCAGACCAGGCAGCCATCGAGAACTGACGACACCTTTGTCCGCCGCCGTATTCGCGCAAGCCTGTCTTGCAAGCACCGCGGCGGGCTGATTCAATGCCGCATCGGGATTCGGGGCCGCATCGGGATTCGGGCGGAATATCGTGGGCAATGACATTCACAAGCCGCTGGGAACAAACGCCAGGCCCCCGGTCAAGAACCAGGCCGTGCCAGCGGCCGGTTGGATTTCAAGACTTGCAGTCGGCCTCGTGCTTGCCGCCATCGTGGGTGGCGCAGGCTGGATCGCGTTCTCAGGCTCAGAGATCAAGCGGTCAGGACTATCGGTAGTCGCCAACAGCCCGGAATCTGACACAACTTCCAACACCATTGATGTGACATCTGCGCAAGAGCAAACAGACGGCAGACAATCGGGTCAGTCGGATACCGCTGATGCCCCGCTTCAGGCCCTTCACGGCCAGTCCGGTGCCGAGGTTGTCAAAACACTGGACGACGATGGAAACGAGATCGTCAAGATCACCCCGGCCCAGCGCCAGGACAATCGCCCGGTGCTACTCACCCCGCCAGACCGCGTTGGCCAGAACCCGCGGCTGGCACATTTGCCCGACCCATCTGTCATCGAAGAAACAGATGCCGGCGAGCTGCCGGTCCGCGGTGAGAATGGTGAACGCCCTTTCGACATCTACGCCCGGCCCTGGTCAGGTACACGCGGCGCGCGTGTCGTGATCATCGTCGGCGGCTTGGGCTTAAGCCAGACAGGCACCCAGCATGCAATTGCTGCCCTGCCGGAAGACATCACGCTGGCCTTCGCCGCCAATGGCAACAGCCTTCAGCGGTGGATGCAGGAAGCCCGCCGCGAAGGCCACGAAATTCTGCTGCAGGTTCCTTTTGAACCATTCGACTACCCAGCCAATGATCCCGGTCCACGCACTTTGACCGTCGACGCGGGCGCTGACGCAAATCTTGATAGGCTACACGCTTCCATGGCGAGGATTACCAACTACACCGGCATCACCAATTTCATGGGTGGACGGTTCCTGTCCAACCCGGATGCGCTGGAACCGGTGATGCGCGATCTCGCCAACCGCGGGCTTATGTTCCTCGACGACGGGACCTCCGCGCAGTCGCTGACCGATCGCTTTTCCAAAACACTCGGAATACCCTTCGCCGCGGCCGATATGGTTCTCGACGCCACGCAGGAGCGCGGTTACATTCTTGCCAAACTCGATGATCTGGAGCGGTCAGCCCGACGCAATGGGGTTGCAATAGGGGTGGCCTCGGCTTTCGAGGTAAGTGTTGACGCAATTGCCAGCTGGGCCAATGAAGCCAAGGCCCGCGGCATAGAAATAGTCTCGGCCTCCGCGGCCGCCGAAGATCCAGAGAGGTAAGCGGCTTCATGGGCAAGAAGACAACGGACGCCAAACCGGGTACCAGCCTCCCCTACCGGCTGTGCGTCGGAATCATGGTTCTCGATTCGCGTGGTCTGGTCTGGGCCGGCCGGCGAATTCCGGTGGGCAACACCGAATATGATGGCTCTCCGCAACTCTGGCAGATGCCGCAAGGTGGCATCGACAAGGCTGAGGACCCCTATGCCGCCGCATTGCGTGAACTCTATGAGGAAACCGGAATCACCTCGGTCGAGCCGATAGCTGAGGCACCGGACTGGATCGACTATGATCTTCCCGAGCATATGATCGGTATAGGCCTGAAAGGCAAATACCGTGGTCAACGCCAGCGTTGGTTCGCCATGCGCTTTACCGGTGATGAGAGTGAGATCAGAATCAACCCACCGCCGGAAGACAATCAACCGGAGTTCGACGCATGGGAATGGAAACCCATGTCAGAGCTTCCGGATTTAATTGTCCCGTTCAAAAGACAGGCCTATGAACAGGTCGTTGCAGCGTTTTCCCATTTGGCGGGGGCGTCGGGATGAAATTGATCGGTTTGCTGGGCGCCGTGGGCTGGAAGACGACCGCGAACTACTACCGCATGATCAATGAGTACACCCGCCGCGAACTTGGCGGTGCCCACACTGCGCGCATTTTGTTGCATTCGTCGAACACACAAATGCTCGACCATCATCAACGTTCCAATGAATGGCCGCAGATCGGTGAGATTTTAGGTGAAGCTGGCCGTAGTTTGAAAGCTGGCGGTGCGGATTTCATCGTCTTGACCAGCAACTCGATGCATCAAGTGGCTGATCTTATCCGTAGCAAATCGGAACTCGATCTGCTGCATATCGCTGAGCCTGCCGGCGCCAGGATCTACGATGACGGGCATCAACTGGTGGCGTTGATCGGCACAAGAAACACGATGGAGAGCGACTTCTATCAAAACTGGCTTGGTGAACGCTACGGAATCACAGTGATAGCTCCCGAAGCGACCGAACGGGCACGCGTTCATGAAATCATATTTGACGAGTTGGCCGACGGCGTCATCCATCCCGGCTCACGCCGGTACATATCTGACTTGATAGGCAAGCTTCACGAGCGTGGTGCCCAAGGAATTATCCTCGGTTGTTCAGAGATCACCACAATCGTACCGCCGGATTACGATCTCATACCCGTCTATGACACCACCCGGCTTCATGCCCGCGCCGCCGTGCAGCGCGCGCTTGAAGAACACCACGTTTGAACCCCGCGGCATCGCTGCCAGGATCAACTGCCGCGCCGGGACAACGGCGAATGCCGAAGCGAACAAAGCCATTGAGGCGCAGAGCGATCTGAACGTTTGAGCGGGCTTGTCAGAAACGTTCATGTCCGGACCATCCTGCAAAGAAAAAGCGGCCCAGAGGCCGCCCGTTCCAAAATATCCTGTTGCCTGCCGAATAACTCAGGCAACCGCGATCGCGTCGTTCAGCGTGGTCAGCTGATCGAGATATTCCTGCGCTTTCTGCTTGGCCGCGTCGGTGCTCGCATCAGCCACATCTTCCCGCGCATCCTGCAAACGTTGCGCCAGATCGTCACGATCAATATCGCCAACCGCAACAGCGGATTCCGCCAACAGGGTACAGCCATCAGGCAAAATATCGGCAAAGCCACCAAACACGACGTAACGTTCCGTCTTGCCTTCCGCAGTCATAACACTGACCACACCGGGTTTGATGGTTGTCATCGTCGGCGCATGATGCGCCATCACCGTCATTTCGCCATCCGTTCCGGGAAGGACGACTTCCGTCGCAGAAGCTGACATCAGCAGCCGCTCAGGAGATACGAGTTCAAAATTGAAGTTGTCAGCCATGACCTTCACTTTACCGTAATACCAAACGGAAACCCGCGCCGATCTCCACGATCAGCGCGGTCCGTGTGTTTTGATTAGGCGACTTCTGCGGCGAGGCGCTGAGCCTTTTCAACGGCCTCTTCCATGGTGCCAACCATATAGAAAGCCGGCTCCGGAAGGTGGTCGTAATCGCCGTTCACCAGGCCCTTGAAGCCCTTGATGGTGTCGGCCAGGTCGACCAGCTTGCCGGGCGAACCGGTGAACACTTCGGCCACGAAGAACGGCTGCGACAGGAAGCGCTCGACCTTACGCGCACGGGCCACGGTGACCTTGTCTTCTTCGGACAGCTCATCCATGCCGAGAATGGCGATGATGTCCTGAAGCGACTTGTAACGCTGCAGGATTTCCTGCACGCCGCGCGCAACCTCGTAGTGCTCTTCGCCGATGATCAGCGGATCAAGCATACGCGAGTTGGAATCGAGCGGGTCAACTGCCGGGTAGATGCCCTTTTCAGCAATCGAACGGTTCAAAACGGTCGTTGCATCCAAGTGGGCAAAGGTCGAAGCAGGCGCCGGGTCGGTCAAGTCATCGGCCGGCACGTAAACGGCCTGCACCGACGTAATCGAACCCTTGTTGGTGGTGGTGATGCGTTCCTGCATCCCACCCATGTCGGTGCTCAGCGTCGGCTGATAGCCCACAGCCGAAGGAATACGGCCCAAAAGCGCCGACATTTCCGAACCGGCCTGGGTAAAGCGGAAGATGTTGTCCACGAAGAACAACACGTCCTGGCCTTCATCACGGAACTGTTCAGCAATCGTCAGACCTGTCAGAGCAACACGGGCACGCGCACCTGGAGGCTCATTCATCTGACCGAAGACGAGAGCGCACTTGGAGCCGTCACCGCCGCCTTCCTTGTTCACGCCGGATTCGATCATCTCGTGATAGAGATCGTTGCCTTCACGGGTACGTTCGCCAACACCGGCAAACACCGAGTAACCGCCATGCGCTTTCGCGATGTTGTTGATCAGTTCCTGAATGAGAACCGTCTTGCCAACGCCGGCGCCGCCGAACAGGCCGATCTTGCCGCCACGGGCATAAGGAGCCAGCAGATCGACAACCTTGATGCCGGTAACCAGAATTTCGGCTTCCGTGGACTGCTCGGAGAATTCCGGAGCATCCTGGTGGATTGAACGGCGTGCCTTGGTCTTGACCGGGCCGGCTTCATCCACCGGTTCGCCGATCACGTTCAGGATGCGGCCGAGCGTTTCTTCACCGACCGGCACCGAGATCGAATCGCCGGTGTCGACCACTTCCTGGCCCCGAACCAGACCTTCGGTGGAGTCCATTGCGATGGTGCGAACCGTGTTTTCACCCATGTGCTGCGCAACTTCCAACACCAGGCGGTTGCCCATGTTGTCCGTTTCAAGCGCGTTCAGGATGGTTGGCAGAGCGCCTCCATCGAACGTCACGTCCACAACCGCACCGATGACCTGCGTCACGCGGCCGGTTGCTCCGGACTTGGCTGCCGCGCTTTTAACTGCGCTCGCCTTCGTCGCTGCTGCTGGCTTCTTAGCCGCTGCGGGTTTTCTCGCTGCTGCGGGCTTGGTTGCCGGGGTAGCTGCCTTAGCCATGTATCTTACCCTCTTCCGTGTACCTTAAAGCGCTTCCGCGCCGGAAATGATTTCAATGAGTTCCTTGGTGATCTGCGCCTGCCGCTGGCGGTTGTAGCTCATCGACAACTTGTCGATCATCTCGCCAGCATTGCGGGTAGCGTTGTCCATCGCGGACATTTTCGCGCCCATCTCACCTGCAACATTCTCAAGCAGCGCCCTGAAGATCTGCACCTTGATCGAACGCGGCAGCAAATCCTCGAGGATTTCCTCGGCGCTCGGCTCGTAGTCGTAGATCGCCGATGCGTTTGAGTCGTCATCCGCTGTACCGGTTGATGCCGGAATCAGTTGCTGCGCAGTCGGGACCTGACTGATGACCGACTTGAACTCCGAATAAAACAGAGTGCAAACATCAAAGCCGCCCTGATCAAACAGACCCATGATCTTTTCCGCAACCGTTTCGGCCTGGGCAAAGCTCATCTGTTTGACGTCGCGGAAATCCACACGCTCGATAATCAGTGATGCGTATTCCCGGCGCAGGATGTCGTTGCCCTTCTTGCCGACGCAGAGGATCTTGACGGTTTTGCCTTCAGCGAGAAGCTTGCGCACATGATCACGTGCGAAACGGGCAATCTGGCTGTTGAAACCGCCGCACATTCCGCGTTCTGCGGTGCAAACCACCAGCAAATGCGTGTCGTCCTTGCCAGTGCCGGTCATCAGCTTGGGTGCATCGTCACCACCACCAACAGCTCCGGCAATGTTCGACATCACCGACGCCATGCGCTGCGAATACGGCCGTGCGGCCTCAGCCGCCTCCTGTGCACGCCGAAGCTTTGCCGCGGCGACCATCTGCATCGCTTTGGTAATCTTCTGCGTCGCCTTGACGGAGGCGATCCGGTTTTTCAGATCCTTGAGTGAAGGCATCCGTTATCCGTCCTCGGTCTGTTGCCGTTAAGCAAAGGTTTTGGCGTAAGTGTCGATCGCTGCCTTCAGCTCGGACTTGGTGTCGTCGCTGATGGCCTTGTCCTTGCGGATCGTTTCGAGCACGCCCTTGCCTTCGCTGCGCATGTAAGCCAGCAGGCCCTGCTCGAACTTGCCGACATCGCGCACTGCAATGGAGTCCAGATAGCCATTCACGCCGGCAAAAATCACTGCAACCTGTTCTTCCGTCTTGAGCGGCGAGAACTGCGGCTGTTTGAGCAGCTCGGTCAGGCGTGCGCCACGGTTCAAAAGACGCTGGGTGGCGGCATCAAGGTCGGAGCCGAACTGCGCGAACGCAGCCATTTCACGATACTGGGCAAGTTCACCCTTGATCGAACCGGCAACCTGCTTCATCGCCTTGACCTGGGCCGACGATCCCACACGGGACACCGACAGACCAACGTTCACAGCCGGGCGGATACCCTGGAAGAACAGTTCGGTTTCAAGGAAGATCTGACCATCGGTGATCGAGATCACGTTGGTCGGAATATAGGCCGACACATCGTTGGCCTGGGTTTCAATCACCGGCAGCGCCGTCAGCGAACCCGAACCATTGTCTTCATTGAGCTTTGCAGCGCGCTCAAGCAGACGTGAGTGAAGGTAGAAAACGTCGCCCGGATAAGCTTCACGGCCCGGAGGACGACGCAGCAGAAGCGACATCTGACGATAGGCGACAGCCTGTTTGGACAAATCGTCATACGCGATCAGGGCGTGCTTGCCGCTGTCGCGGAAATATTCGCCCATTGCACAACCGGCAAACGGCGCCAGGAACTGCATGGGAGCGGAATCGGACGCTGTGGCAGCAATCACGATCGAGTACTTCATTGCGCCGCGATCTTCGAGGATCTTGACGAACTGGGCAACTGTCGAACGCTTCTGGCCGACCGCAACATAAACGCAGAAAAGCTTTTCAGCTTCAGGGCCATTCTCGTGGATTGGCTTCTGGTTGAGGAAGGTGTCGAGAATGATCGCGGTCTTGCCGGTCTGACGGTCACCAATCACCAGCTCGCGCTGGCCTCGGCCGACTGGGATCAGGGCGTCGATGGCCTTGAGGCCGGTCGACATCGGCTCATGTACCGACTTGCGCGGCATGATGCCAGGAGCCTTGACGTCCACGCGGGCGCGCTTCTTGGCCTTGATCGGACCCTTGCCGTCGATCGGATTGCCGAGCGCGTCGACAACGCGGCCGAGCATCTCAGGACCCACCGGCACGTCCACGATGGCGCCGGTCCGCTTGACGATGTCGCCTTCCTTGATGTCCCGGTCGGAACCGAAAATCACGACACCGACATTGTCGGCTTCGAGGTTGAGCGCCATGCCGCGAATTCCACCTGGGAATTCGACCATTTCACCGGCCTGGACATTGTCGAGGCCGTAGACACGTGCGATGCCGTCACCGACGGACAGGACCTGACCAACTTCGGAGACTTCAGCTTCCTTGCCGAAATTCTTGATTTGGTCCTTGAGAATTGCGGAAATTTCCGCGGCGCGGATATCCATCAGCCAACCTCTTTCAGTGTATGCTTAAGGGTGGAAAGTTTAGTGCGAAGCGATGAGTCGACCTGACGCGAGCCGATCTTGACGATCAGACCGCCCAGCAGCGATGCATCGACTGTGACATTGAGCGTCACGGTTTTCCCAGTCACGCTTGCCAGCGCGGCCTTGAGTTCTTTCTGCTGTGCTGCCGACAGCGCGTGTGCTGTCTTGACGTCGGCGGCGATTTCGCCGCGCTCACGCGCCACAGTTTCATGATAGGACTTGATGATCGCCGGCACAGCGAAGAGCCGGCGATTGCGTGCGACGACCTTGAAGAAGTTGCCGACCAGACCTGAAATGCCTGCCTTGCCGATCAACGCCACGATTGAGCGCGACTGGTCCTCGGCGGAAAAAACGGGGCTGCTGACGAGGCGCTGAAGATCAGCGCTTGAATCGATCATGGCCTGAAAACGGTCAAGATCCTTCGCCACAGCATCAACGGATTTGGCGTCTGCCGCCAGCTCGAAAAGCGAGGAAGCATACCGTTCGGCGACACCGGAAATAAGATGGGAGTTATCTGCCACGGGCGGGATTGTCTCTCATTGCCATCCAAACACCTGCGCTTGACCGAGAGCCGGAAAGGCAAGTCTTTGAATTTGTTACGGTAAATTTCAGGGAGCCCAAGCTCGAAAGTTTGTTTTTCCCGAAATGCGCGGTCCGTCTAGCATAGAGCGCGGGGAGTCGCAACACGCCGGGTGCGGCATAAAGCACCTGCTTTAGGATGAGGCGGCAAATGAGATCGCTCCGCGACGCAGTTTGGAAATCGCGATTCGCGCTCAAATCAATCCCATGCCGTAGGCCAAGGGCAGGGCAGCCAGGACGGCCTCGATGGCGACTGAAACGAAGTTGAACAGCGTTGCACCCCGGTCCGACATCATCGAGATGATTCGTCCGAAAGCGGTAAACGCCCATCCGGCACCCAGCGCCAGATAGATCAGTGGCTGCGCAAACAGGATCGCGCAAAGCCCGATGCCCAGATAGAAACCGGCCATGGTGGCACGCGATTCAGACACGGCTTCGGGATGATCCGGCAAGGTTTGAAGTCTCAGGATCTTCAGCGACAGCTGCGGCGCGAACATGCACACAAGGCCGAATCCGATGGTCACCACCGCCGAACTCCAGGCCATCCACTCCCCCTGACTTGAAGGCCAGTAAAACTCGATCATTGCTGCACTCCGTTCGCCGGGCCCCGACCCGGCGGCAAATCAGATGTCAGATCCTTCTATCATGACCAGCAGCCGCGCCAAAGCATCAGCGGTTCAAAGGCGCCCGCCCTGTTGGTCCGCCTCGGCCAGCTTGCGCTCATGGCGCGCGATCTGCCGCTCCCGGTTCATGATGTAGATCCCGCTCAGGCAGATGATCAGCGCGCCAACCATGGTCCAGCCATCAGGCACATCACCGAACACCAGAAAGCCCAGGCCCGTCATCCACAAAAGCTGACTGTAGATGAAGGGAGCAACCTTGGACGCACTCGCCAGCCGGCTGGCCTTGACCAGCAGCGCATGGCCGACCAGGCCGAAAACGCCGAGAGAGACAAGCAGCAGGGCATCGAACCCGGATTGTGGCATCTGGCCATAGATCAGCGCCGGCGGCGCCATCAACACCGTTCCGAAAACCCCGGAATAGAACAACAGGCTCATCTGGCTTTCCCGCATCGCCAGTTTCCTGGTGAGGATCGAATAGAGCGAATGGGTGAGCGCTGCCAGAACGGACCAGATGATCGCCGGCGAAAATCCCTCGGTCCCCGGCCGGATGACGATCAGCACACCGACAAAACCCACCAGAATCGCCGTCCAGCGGCGCAGGCCGGCCCATTCTCCAAGCAGCGGCCCGGCAAGCATGGTCACGATCATCGGCGTCGACAGGAAGATGCTGACAGTCAGCGCCAGCTGCAGATCCCGCAGCGCCAGAAAATTGAACATCGTGGTCACCGGCAGCAGAATCCCGCGCAGCGCCTGCAAGGGCAGGCTCTGCGTCCTGTACATAGCCGCGCGGCGCCACCCCTGAAAGGCAAAGAACGAGATCACGGTGTGGCTCAGAAACCTGCACCAGACCACGAACGCCGCCGCATATCCGGCGGTCACGAGGTACTTTGCCGTCGTGTCGAGCGCCGCAAAGAACATGAATGTGCAAAGCGCAATGACCATTGCCACTGGCGGCATGGCCTCGCGGTCGACATCGTGCCGCGGAGGTGCAGTGTGGTCAGATGGCAAGATGATACTCTCTCTCGGGCTGCAATCGCCGTCCTGGAGAAGACAGCCTTCGACACATGCACTGCCTCGGGAAAACTGTCAAAGGCGGCGCGGCGGTTGCTAAGCCGCGCGCCTCAGGCGGTCCAAACCGCTATGGGTGTTGTGCGCCCCCGCAATGTGATGGCGGGCCGTGCCAGAAATGATTTCTGTTTGAGCTCTCCCGTCATACCCGATGATTCGGCTCGCTGCATGAGATCTTCGCTGACCACGCACTGACAGCCAAGCTCGCGGGTTGATGCCTCAAGCCGGCTTGCAACATTGACGGTATCACCGACGACAGCAAATTCCAGCCGTCTCGACGGACCTATATCCCCAAGAATCACCGGCCCGTAATGCACCCCTATCGAGACCTGCACAGGCGCAATGCCATTGGCTTCCCGATCCCTGTTGAAAACCTTGGCTTCCTCAATCAGCTGCAAAGCCGCTTTCAGCGCATTGGCCGCATCCTCGGATTTGGTTTGCGGCGTTCCGAATGTCGCCATCACCCCGTCACCCAGATACTTGTCCAGCGTGCCGCCATTTTGAAAAATGGCCCGCTCCACAAAGGCATGGTAATGCCGCAACAAATCCATCACCTCCTGCGGCGAGTGACGTTCTGCGAACTGCGTGAAACCGACGATGTCGGTGAACAACACTGCCACATGTTGTGTTCGAACAGCGCCGATATCGTGCTCGGTCGACGCAAGCACATCGACAAGGCTGGACGGAAAGTACCGCGAGAGATTGGCCCGTTCGGTTGCGATATTGGCCTGCCGCAGCAAAAGCTGGTTTGAACGCCAGCCCTTGAGCGCAAGAATACCGCCGACGATCATGAAGACGACCATTTCCTGAACACGAACAGCTGGCTGGATTGAATTCGGATCAAGTTCGGACGCCACAATTTCGTGCCCGGCAAATGCGACCGCGGCTGCTTCGCTGAGTTCGGGTATCTCATGACCGAACAACGTCACCCCGACAAAGCCGAGAAGCCAGAGCAGGGCGACCCACGTACCCATCGCCCATACCGTTCTCCACGAGTAGGCCAATGTTGCCACAGCCAATATGATGAAGAAGTAGATGAAATTGTCGAACCGATAACTGAGGGCGGTCGGGATTTCCTCATGAAGGAAAGGGTTCGGCAGTATGAACAGGATCGTCAACAAGGTGAGATCGAGCAGAATCAGCGCCAGTTCCAGCCGCGAACGGCCGACACTCGCAACCCGGTATTGCAGCCATCCCAAAGCGATGAACATCAACAGCGTGGTTTCATAGAACAGAACATCGATCCGCATGTTCAGAAATGGCAGCAGGATGGCGACAAGCCCCAGCGCAATGCTCCGCGCGAACACCGCCAGCCGGTGCCCCTGGTGTTTTTCATCTTCCAGCGCTTTGGCCAGAAAAGGATTTGAAACAGCTTCCTGTTCCTCCATCTCGCGCAACTTGCGGAAACGCATCACGAAAGCGGGGGGTGGTAGCAGTTTCCCAAACGACATCTTGTATCCGTTCTGTTTCAGTGCGAGCCAAGCTTAGCATCTGAACAGGAGAAACAGGAAACAAGTTGCCAATATGGCCAAGGAGCATCGATGATGTCCTGCGGTCTGCCTTTCTTCAAGAAGTGTTCATTTCGCTCCCTGCACAAACGCCACGAATCGATGTCGACGTCAGCCGGCACCGATCCGCTCATTTCGGGTTCCCCTCAAGCTTCAGCCGTACAGGCATCGCTTGCCGGGAGCCTTTGTATCATGGCTGAGAGCACAAGCTCCGGAAACCGGAACTGGTGATGCCTCCGATCAGCCCCACTTCATTTCGCCGGTGGCAACCTTTGCACCAAGGTCCAGATTGATGCCGCCACCCAGATCCGGGAAGCGGGCCTTCATCGCCGCGATCAGCTCTTCTGACGACTTGGCTTTGGCAAGCTCTTCTTCAAAGGCCAAAAGATAGGCCTTTGTGTACTCCACCGCGGCGATGCCCATCGGCGCGTCCGGAGCCATGTGTCCGGGCACAACCACCTCTGGATTGCGTGCAGCAATGGCGTCCAGATTGGCGACCCAGGCGGCACGCTCTTCCTTGGTTGGCGTATCGGCGGTCCAGACATGAACCCCGGAGAAAATCATCACACCACCAAGAACAGCCTGCAGGTCTTGCGACCAGAGATAGCGGCGATTGGCCAGACCCTCTGCCGTGACGATCTCGATTTCATGGCCATCGACGCTCAGGCTCGCCTCATCATAGGCGACGGGCATGACGACCTCTTCGACCGATTGCGGACCGTTTTCGCCCAGCTTCGGGCCCCAGGTGGCAATCTTCTTGGCCACATTGGCATTGATCGCTGCAATCGTCGCACTGGCTGCAATCACGCGAGCGTCCGGGAACGCCTCAACGACCGGGCGCAGGCTGAAATAGTAATCCGGATCGCTCTGGCTGACATAGATGGTTGTCAGCGGCTTGCCGGTGGCCTTGATCGCTTCGGCAAGTTTGCGGCCACCCTCAAGGGTAAAACCGCCGTCGATCAGAACGGCTTCCGTCGCGCCCGTCACAAGCACAGGTGCGCGGTTGAAACCCGTCTCTCCCGCAGGAAAATGGGCCCATGTGAGGCCTGCATCATCGGCATTCGAGCCGGTTGAAGACATCAGCATTGCAGCGCCGGCGGCTGCGGTGAATTTCATAACATGTCTTCTGGTCAGCATGCGGGTCTTCTTTCATTTGAACGAGAGATTCAGGTGGATGAGGGAAGTCAGATCAGCCCGAGGGCGGCAAGCATGGGATCGGTTCCGGAGTAGAGCGCGCTTGCGTTCATCGGCTGGCGTGCATCGCCGGTGCCGACGATCAGCGCCGGAACACCCTGGACGTGGAATTTCGACATGGTGGCGTGAGCCTCGGCCATCCGCTCCTGCAGGAGACGTACAAGCGCTTCATCAGGCTCAATCACGAGGACCGCGGAGCGTATCAACCCAAGTCCGTTCAGAAGATCCGCGACCACTTTGGCCGACGTCACATCCTTGCCACCCACATAGCGGGCTTCCTGAATGGCCTTGAGCGCTTCGATCTCCCGTTCCGGGGCTTCCAACGAAACAGCCGTCACCGCCAGCGTCGCTACGGAGGAATCAAGCATAGCACCCTTTGCCCCGAGTACATCGCGCCTGTACGCCTCGCTGAAGCCGCGGCCGCTCAACTGCGCGATCCGCTGGTCGGCCTGCCAGGCCTGCGCGGCAAAGCCTTCCATGGAGCGTGCACCCCGGCCAGAGAACAGACCCGTGGCAAGCGGCTGCAATTCAATATCGGGGTGCTGCGCAAGCTCGGCAACGGTCGCAGATGCGCCATAGCACCAGCCGCAAAGCGGATCGAAAAGATATTGCAAGGTGATCGTCTTGGTCAGTGTCTGCTGGGTCATGATCTGTCTCCTTGGCCTGAATATGGTGACCACACCCAATAAGAATAAGACAAACAACTTTGACATATTGTTTCGATCTGGCTAACAATCAGATCCATGCCAAAAACCTACAATCTCAACCGCCTCGCCTATTTCGCCGCCGTGATCGAAACCGGCTCTTTCACCCGCGCAGCCGATCGCCTAAAGGTGACCAAGGGCGTGGTCAGCTCACAGATCACCCAGCTCGAGCAGGATGTTCAGGCAACGCTGCTGATTCGCAGCACCCGCAAGGTCAGCCCGACCGAGGCCGGGCAGATCTTCTACGCACGCTGCACAACCATCCTTTCGGAGGCAGAAGAAGCATTTGAGGAGCTGTCACAATTGACAGCCGTGCCGGCGGGAACGCTGCGATTGACAGCGCCGAACGACTACGGCACCGCCATCGTCACACCGGTGGTCGCCGCCTTCCGCCGCCAGTACCCAACCTGCAAGGTTGAGTTTCAACTCGGCGAAAGCCTCAGCGACCTGACAAACGGCGAACTGGATCTGGCAATTCGTGTCGGCTGGCTCACAGACTCGGCCCTTCAGGCCAGGAAACTGGGTGGCTTTCGCCAACTTCTGGTGGGCACGACGGATTATCTCTCGCGAATGCCGGACATCGCGCACCCTGATGATCTTCAAGGCATCGATTTTGTTTCCAATGCAAGGATGTCCGATCCCGGCCGCTGCCGTTTCGAAAACCCGCAGGGCGACGAAGTCACGATCCACATAAAGAACACGCTCTCCATCGACAGCACGCCAGCGCTGCTCGAGGCGGTAAAGGCGGGCGCAGGGCTTGCGGTCCTGCCCGACTATCTGGTGCAGGATCATGTGCTGGCGGGCACCCTGCAAACCGTCCTGCCCGGCTGGACCCTGCCAGACGGCGGCATCTACACCGTCTACCCACCCTCCCGCTTCCGCCCCGCAAAAGTCACCGCCTTCGTCTCGATGCTGACGATCGCAGAAAAAGCCCGCCTCAATCGATAACGGACGCGCCCCAAAATTCAGGCCCAAGATTCAGGCCTGATCAAACATCTCCCGGATCACCCGCCCCGCATTGCGCGCCTCGACTTCCGATTCGCGCACCAACGCATCAAAGTGCTCGGTCAGGGCTGCGATCTGCCGGTTGTCGCGGTAGACCAGATAGAACTGCCCGACATAGACCGCCGCCAGCAGCCGCCCGAAAATCGACACCGGCGCCGAAAACACCTTCTTCGCATCGTAGAAATAGAGCCTCAGCGACGGATAGAGCCGCTCACAGCGCTCGGCCATGAAGGCGATCTGCTCGGCGCGGGCATCACGGTCGAGCCCCTGCCAATAGCCCTCGCCGCGCGCCAGCGAGCGGATCTTGTCGATCGAAACGCAGATTTCGTAATCCGACCCCGGCGCCCTGAGCCAGTCGACCGTTTCGCGCATGGCGCCACGCGCCTGTTCCGGGGTCTTGTCGAGAAAGGCGGCATATTCCCATTCGAGCACCGCTTCGGTCTTGAGGATATCCGGCAGGGTCGCCGGCACATGCCGGATCTTGTGGCCGGCAGCCTCTTGGTGCCAGGCAATGATCTGCTCGTCCGCCGGTGTCCGCTGCGCCGTTTCCATGCGGAAATTCGCCGACAGCACTTCCGCCGCTGATTCCGGCCGGTCGGACAATCCCAGCAACCAGTCCGCACTCACCCCCAGCGCGCTGGCACATTCCGCCGCCAGATGCGCATTCGGCAACCGCAGTTCATCGCCGCCCAGCAACTGCGCGATCGTCGACCGATCCACCCCCGCCTCTCGCGCCAGAGCACTGCGGCTCATACCGGTCAATGCCAGCCGCGCGGCCAAGCGGGTCCCAAACAGCTCTGCGCGTTCATTTTTGTGCATTACAGACTAAATACACAGTTGGTGATTATTATCAACAAACATGGTTTTCTGCAGCGAAGATACAGAATTCCGTCAGCCCCGCAAACCGCTTAGAAAACACCCGTCGCAACCTGCAGGGAGCCCGCCATCACCATGGAATCCAGATTTAGAACCATCGCCAAAGCCATCACCTGGCAAGCCCTCGGCCTCGCCACAACGGCCGCCCTGGCCTGGTTCCACACCGGCAACATGATGACCGCGCTGAGCTTCGCGCTGTCCACCGCGGCCAGCGGACTGGCGTTTTTCGTACTGCATGAAAGAGTCTGGGCGCGGGTAAGGTGGGGTATCGGGGAGCGGCATGCGTGAAGGCGCAGAGCAATCAAAGTTCTGATTTCACGGACGACCCAGAAAGATCGGTTGGTTGACCGACTGGATATCCCGACAGCCTCCCGTGCGCCGCTTGGCATACACACTTTGGATGACGCGGACATCCTTCCCGGCCTGCGGACACGCCTCGCCCCGCACGGACACCCTTATCCCAACCGGCGCAACGCCCGCCCGGCCCATTCCGGTGTCGGCTTCACGATCGCGTCGCGCAGGTTCTGGAGTGTGTCTTCAGGAAAGGCCGCCGAGCCCTCTGCCCGCGTGTCATAGTGCAACAGCATGCATTCGAACGTCGCGCACTCGCGGGTGCCAGACCACATGGTGTGCCCGACATGCAGACGCTTGGCGTCCACCCCCAGTATGGCGGATTCGATTGAAAGCGTCGCCGGCGCGCGCACCTCGCCGACATAGCGCAAATGCGTCTCCAGCGTGTACAGCGCGCAGCCGGTCTTGTCAAAATAGGCGGCCCCGATGCCAAAATGATCCTGAAGCTTCCAGGTCGCGTTGCTGAACGGGACCAGATAATAGGCCTCGTTGAGGTGGCCATAGGCGTCCAGCCATTCCGCCTGAAGCGGCTCTTCATGCAGGCGGAATGTCGACATAGTCGTCACCCGCTCAGGACGGTTTCGAGAAGACGACCAGCTTGGTCATCGCGGGAATCAGACTGTCGACATCATCGACCTTGAAGCCGATCCTTTTGCCCGCTTCCGTCAACCACCCGACCGAGAGCGAACGGGCTTCAGGTGTGAACGCCATGTGCTGCAATTGCCAGAGCGCCGCCAGGGCCGGGCCGCGCCGGTCCTCTTCGACCATGAAATCATGCACCACCAGCTTCCCGCCGGGGGACAGCGCCTCGAACGCCTTCTGCAGAAGCGCTTCCACGTTTTCACCCGGCACGCCGCTCATCAGATAGGACATCAGGATGGCGTCCTGGCTGCCCGGCCACTGGACCTCGATGGCGTTGCCGGGGATGTAGCGCACCCGGTCAACCAGATCGGCCTCGGAAATAAAGCGCCAGCCGATCTCGGCCACATTTGGAAAATCGATGATGGTCGCATGCAGCTTTTCGTATTCAGAGCAAAGGCTGATCGTCATCGCACCGGTTCCACCGCCGACGTCCAGCAGGGTGGACGCAGTGCTCAGATCCACCTTCCGCGCAAGTGTCCGGCCCGGCCCCAGCGATCCGGCGTGCTGGCTTTCGGAATAGACCGACGCCTGCTCTTCGTCCGCCATCCAGTGCTTGTAGGATGCGATCGCATCCTCGGACAAATCGCCCTTCATCACGGCGTTGAGCTGGAGCAGGAAGGGATACATCTGCTGGTCGATCTGATAGCGCAGATAGTCACCGAAATCATATCGCGATTCCTTCGACAGAAAGCTCTGCGCCGCGGGCGAGTTCTGGATTTTCTTGTCATCTTCAATGATGAGCAGACCGATACTGGCAAGCGCCGTCGTCAGGATGGCAACGCGGTTGAGAGGGATATCAGCAGCCTTGGCCAGCTCTTCAGCAGTCTTGGGACCGTCCGCAAGCATCGAAAAAACATCGACGTGAAGTCCTGCAAACAGCGCTTTGGATCCCATGAAACCAAATGCAATAGACGAGAGGTCTTCCGCGCTTTCGATTGGTTTTTCGCAAGTCGTCACCGTGTCCTGGGCCAGCATGCTGTCCTACCTCATCTCTATCTTTTGTGGTTTGGCTCAGAGAATACACACCTGCTGCTGCAGCGCAACATGAAGGCCGACATCATTCGATGGGTTGCGCTTGAAACCCGATTTTACAGCAGGTTTCAGCTCTCCGCCTGGTCTGGTCCTGCCTGTATTGAGGATCAGACTTTCACCCCTCACAAAAAACTCTGCGGATCGATATCCACCTGCACCTGCACAGAGCCACGCTGTTTAGGTCCCTTGGCGAGCATCTCGCGCACAAACCCCTGCATGTCATTACCGCGCGCCCCGTGCACCAGAAGCCGGAAGCGGTGGCGGCCGCGAATCAGGGCCAGCGGCGCTTCGGCGGGGCCGAGCACCATGATCCCCGCGGATGACGGGGCGGCGGCGCGCAGGCCCCGTGCATGGGCCTCGGCCTCAGGCCGTGTGGCGGCCGAGATGATCACCGAGGCCAGCCGTCCAAAGGGCGGCAGCACCGCCATCCGGCGCTCGTCGGTTTCGCGCTCGTAAAAAGCATGCGGATCGCCCGAAGCGAAGGCCTGCATCACCGGGTGGTGCGGCTGAAAGGTCTGGATCAGGCCATGGCTCTTGCGCCCCGACCGCCCGGCGCGACCGGTCACCTGCGAGAGCAGCTGATAGGTCCGTTCCGCAGCCCGCGGATCGCCATTTGATAGACCCAGATCCGCATCGACCACGCCCACAAGCGTCATCAGCGGAAAATTGTGCCCCTTGGCCACCAGCTGGGTGCCGATCACGATGTCCGCCTCGCCCTTGGCAATCGCCTCGAGCTCGATCCTGAGCCGTCTTGTGCCGCCCGCCATATCCGACGACAGCACGATCACCCGTGCATCCGGGAAATGCTTGTCGGCTTCTTCTGCAATCCGCTCGATACCCGGTCCACAGGCGACCAGATGATCCAGCGCTCCGCAGGACGGGCAGGCCTGCGGCGTCGGCTCGTTGTGGCCGCAATGGTGACACTGCAATTGCGAGCGGAACCGGTGCTCGACCAGCCAGCTCGAGCAGTCCGGACATTCGAACCGGTGGCCACAGACCCGGCACAATGTCAGCGGCGCATAGCCCCGGCGGTTGAGAAACAACAGCGACTGTTCACCGCGCTCCAGAGTCCCGGCCATCGCCTTTAGCAGCACCGGAGAGAGGAACCCGCCGCGCGCCGGGGCGTGCCGCCTGAGATCCACCAGCTCGATATCGGGCAGCCCCGCATCGGCATAACGCCCCGACAGCACCAGATGGCTGTAACGCCCCTGCGCCGCATTGACCCGGCTTTCAATCGACGGTGTTGCCGAAGCCAGCACCACCGGAATGTCGCTCAGCCGGGCGCGCACCACCGCCATGTCGCGCGCATTGTAGAACACCCGGTCCTCCTGCTTGTAGGCCGGGTCATGCTCCTCATCGACGATGATCAGCCCCAGATCCGCAAAGGGCAGGAACAGCGCAGAACGCGCCCCTGCCACCACGCTGACACGGCCTTCGGTCACCTGCCGCCAGACCTTTTCGCGGGTGCGCGGCGCCAGCTCGGAATGCCATTCCGCCGGCCGCGTCCCGAACCGGTTGTGAAACCGGTCCAAAAACGCGTTGGTCAGCGCGATTTCCGGCAACAGGATGAGCACCTGCCTTCCTTGCCTGATGGCCTCGGCAATCGCTTCGAAATAGACCTCGGTCTTGCCCGATCCGGTCACACCATCCAGCAGCGTCACGCCAAAACCACCCGCGCTCGCCGTCTCGCGCAGCACTTCGGCCGCAGCCAGCTGATCGGCCTCGAGCTCGGCCGGGTCATAATCGGGATCGGGCGCCGGCACCACCGGCTGCGGCGGCAGCATCACCGGCGCGAACACACCCTGGTCCCTCAGCCCGTCGATCACGCTGGCCGACACGCCCGCGGCATGGGCCAGCCCGCTCTTGGTCCAGGCCATCCCATCAGCCGCCTGTTCAAGCACCCGTTCGCGCGCCGCGGTCAATCGTTCGGGCCGTTGCTCGGTGAGCTGCAGCGCCTCGATCAGCGGTTCGGGATCAAACGCCGCCGGTGCCCGCAGTGCCATCCGCGCCACCAGCCCCGGTGGCGACAACGTGTAGCTCGCAACCCAGTCGATGAACCGGCGCATCGGCGCAGTGAGCGGCGGGCAGTCAAACACCTGGGTAATCTCGCGCAGCTTGTCCGGGTTGACCACATCCGCCTCCCCGTCCCAGACCACGCCCGCCACCAGCCGCGGCCCCAGCGGCACCTGCACGATCTGCCCGGCCACCGCATCCGCACCATCGGGCAGCGCATAGGAATAGGCGCGCTCAGCCGGCATCGGCAGCAGCACCGGCACCACTTTTCGCGGGAACAGCCCGCTTTCAAATTGTCGCGAATCTTTGGCCATGTGGCGTGACCTTGCCCCCGCTTTGGGCTAAAGGGAACCCGGAATGACAGATTGGCGCCGGAACATTCCGGCTTTTGCATCTTGGGAGCTTGAAATGAAATTCTTTGTCGACACAGCCGACGTGGGCGAGATCCGGGAACTCAACGATCTCGGCCTGATCGACGGGGTGACCACCAACCCGTCGCTGATCATGAAGTCCGGCCGTGACATCCGCGAAGTCACCAAGGAAATCTGCGATATCGTCGACGGCCCGGTTTCTGCCGAAGTCGCCGCGACCGAATATGACGCGATGATGAAGGAAGCAGCGGTTCTGGCCAAGATCGCCGACAACATCTGCATCAAGCTGCCGCTGACGCTCGATGGCCTCAAGGCTTGCCGTGCACTGACCTCCGATGGGCACAAGACCAATGTGACCTTGTGCTTTTCTGCCAATCAGGCGCTGCTCGCCGCCAAGGCCGGCGCGACTTTCATTTCGCCCTTTATCGGCCGTCTTGATGACATCGCCATCGACGGCATGGACCTGATCCGCGAGATCCGTCAGATCTATGACAATTACGGCTTCGAGACCGAAATCCTCGCCGCTTCGATCCGCACCGTCAATCACGTGCGTGAAGCCGCCCTGATCGGCGCCGATGTGGCCACCATCCCGGCCTCCACCATCAAGTCTCTGGTCAAACACCCGCTCACCGACAAGGGCCTGGACGCCTTCCTCGCCGACTGGAAGAAAACCGGCCAGAGCATCGCCTGAACGGCTCACGCCAGACCGCCTGTCTCAAGATGAAGTTACAGCGGCCCGGTCACCCCGGGCCGTTTTTGTTTGGGACACGGCCCGCAGTCAGACAGCCCAAATTCAGGCTGCCCCGACATCAGGCCGCCTGGCTCCAGCCCTTCGGCGCCGGCTCAAACACCCGGTCCGGATTTTGGGCGAGACCGTGCACCGTATGATACTCGAGCGCCTTGACCGCTTCATTGGGGTCGGCAGCAAGGGCTTCGGGCATGATCGGCTCGCCCACAGTGAAGCGGAACGTCTGCCGCTTCTTGTTGAGCAGCTCATGAAACACCGTCATGTCGCGCAACTCGGTCGAATGCTTGGACAGCCAGTAGAACAGGCCGGAATTTCGCGCCGACATGTTGACCGGAACAATCGGCAGATCATGCCGCCGCGCCAGCGTCACGGCAGAAACCTTCCACGGGCGCTCTGTCAGGCGGCCTTCGTTCCAGAACGCGATCCTGCCGGAGGGAAACAGCACCGTTGCCTTGCCCTCTTCCACTGCGCGATTGGTCAGCTGCAACGTCTCGCGCGTCTTGTCGCGGCTCTTGAAATCGTCGCGCCATTCGACCGGGATGATGATTTCATTGAAGCGTGGGTTGACCCGCACAGCATCGCGGTTGGCAAAGAACATCATGTCCGGCCGGGTGTGCTTGAGAAAATCAAACATCGCCACGCCGTCAGCGATTCCTGTGGGATGATTGGACACCAGCAGAAAACCGCCCTTGCGCGGAATCCGGTCCGCGCCGTGCGATCTTATGTCGAGCTTGAGGATGTCGCTGAGATGCTGGAAGGCTTCCGCCCCTGACATATTGGCGATTGCGTCGGCCATCCTGACCGCCGCACCATATTTCAGCGTGGCATATAGAGCCGGCCGCATCACCGGCCAGGCGGGATGCTCCACAAGCCGACCGCCACGCTCAGCGATCAACCGGTCAATGATGTGTCCCGGACGCCCATGCGCGAGCACGTTCAAACGGTCTGAAATATCCGCCACATTCGCCATGGAATCGACCCCTCTCGAACCGGCTGTCAAGAACTCTATCGCAACCGATTGTGATGTCATGATGACATCGAGACCCCCTCGTTTACCCCCCGCTAAGGCATCAATGCAATAGTGCAGCCAAGGTTCCGTGTCCGGTAACGGGATCGATGGATGGACAAACCATGGAAAAACCTCTGGTTTTCGCCGCACCCGATGTGATTGCGGAACAACAGCGTTGGCTGGCCCAGCTGACAGAGGAACGCCGCTTGGCCGACAAGACTGCCGAGGCCTATGAGCGCGACTTGCGCCAGTTTCTGGGCTTTCTCACCCTGCATCTGGGCGGACCGCCGAAAATTTCCGACCTGGCCGATCTCAGACCGCTTGATCTGCGCGCCTTCATGGCTGAACGCCGCAGGGAAGGTGCGGGCGCCCGAACTCTGGGACGGGGCCTTGCTGGAGTCCGGTCCTTTTTGCGCCATCTCGAACGCAAGGGGCTCGCCAATGCAGCTGGCGCGGCAGCGACCCGAGCGCCCAAACAGCCCAAATCCCTGCCCAAACCACTCAGCGCCCGCGATGCACGCCGCGTCATCGACGCCGATCTGCAGCTCTCCGACGAGCCCTGGATCGCAGCCCGCGACGCAGCCGTTCTGACTCTGCTCTATGGCTGTGGTCTGCGCATCTCCGAAGCGCTGGGGCTCACCCGCAATGACATTCCCCGTGACGGCGAAACGCTCAGAATCACCGGCAAGGGCGGCAAGACACGGATCGTGCCGCTGCTGCCAATCGCTCGCAGCGCGATCAATGACTATCTCGAGTTATGCCCATTTCGCCCCGCGGCCGATGCGCCGATGTTCCGCGGTGCGCGCGGCGGGCCCTTGCAGCCGGCCATCGTGCAGAAAGCCATGCGCGCTCTGCGCTCGGCGCTCGATCTTCCCGACACCGCCACACCGCATGCTCTCAGGCATTCTTTCGCCACCCACCTGCTCGCCGGTGGCGGTGACCTTCGCACCATCCAGGAACTGCTCGGCCACGCCAGCCTATCCACCACACAGGTCTACACAGGCGTCGAGACCAGCCGCCTGCTGGAAATCTACGACCGCGCGCATCCCAGAGCCTGAGCCCGGGCCGCTTTCTATCGCCATCAAGAGGTTCGGCATTAAGCAGGCATTTACCATCCGCAAACACCGACGCCGTGATTAACCTGTCGGTTGCGGCTTGTCGCCTACACTTGCGACCAACACTCAACAGGTTGACACGCCCATGCAACACATGCCGCATCGTCCGCTGGTAAAGGCCGCAAGCGCCCGCTTGCCGCGGATGGCATTCGCCATCGCGGCATCGCTGCCATTGCTCTTGCTGGCAATGCTC
Organism: Hoeflea sp.; assembly: GCA_043585085.1. Lineage (GTDB taxonomy): Bacteria > Pseudomonadota > Alphaproteobacteria > Rhizobiales > Rhizobiaceae > Hoeflea. The sequence continues at coordinate 1,945,690 of CP121320.1, read as the reverse complement.
GCTGTCGGTTTGCTGTTGGGCACAGCCCGGGCAAACGCCGAAACCCAAACCGCGGCAGCGGCGCTAGATCAGACAGAGGCCAGCTGCAGGGGTGAGAATTTGGTTGTCCAGCTTGGCAACAGCAATCCCGAGGCGCTGGCCAGGGCACGCGCTGAGGCTGCGGCCATTCCCAATGGCTCCGGAAAGTTCTGGAAGATCGAGAAGCCCGGCGTTGCCACCTCTTTCCTTTTCGGCACCATGCATGTCACCGATCCACGTGTAACCGAGATGCCGGAGGCCGCCCAAGCCGCCTTCGAACAGGCCGAAACCGTGGTCATCGAGACCATTGAAATCCTTGATCCCGCCAAGGCCCAGGCCGCACTGATGAGCAGGCCGGAACTCACCATGTTCACCGACGGCACCACACTCACCTCGTTTCTCAACGAGGAGGAGACCCAGATCGTCAGCGCTGAACTGTCCCGCCGCGGCATTCCAATTGCGCTGGTGTCACGTATGAAGCCGTGGATGATTGCCGGCCTCGTCGCACTTCCCGCCTGCGAAATGGCCCGCAAGGCTGAAGGCGTCGAGTTCCTCGACATCAAGATCGCCAACTCGGCCCACGATCAGGGCAAGCGGTTGCTCGGGCTTGAAAGCATCGGCGAACAGATGGCCGCGATGGCTGACCTGCCGATGGAGTTTCACATCCGCGGCCTGGTCGAAACCATCAAGCTCGCCGACCTGATGCCCGACATCATGGAGACCATGACCGATCTGTACATTGAGGGCGAAATCGCCCAGATCATGCCGGTGATTCTGGCCGCAGGCCCTCAGGAGCTCGAAGAGGATGCCAACGGCTACGCTGCCTTTGAGGAACGCATCGTGGTGATGCGCAATCACGTCATGGCCGAGCGCGCAGCTCCGATTCTGGCCGAAGGCAACGCCTTCATCGCCGTCGGCGCGCTACACCTGCCCGGCGAGGAAGGCCTTGTGACCCTGCTGCAGCAGGACGGTTTCACGGTAACGGCAGTCAAATAGACAGACATGCCACTCAGCCAACCCTTGAAAGAGCCTGCCGCACAATCAATTTGTGAAACGGTGTGATCACCGCGAGATAGACCCGCCCCAACGCATTGTTGCGGTGAACCAGTGTCATCAGCCTCGCACGGGTCGCGCCGCCATCGGCAGGTTCCGCGGTCACCACAATCCTAAAATTCAGATGCATGTCATCAAAGCCCAGCACGATCTCCCGCTGCTCTTTGTGGACCACCGGAAACATCCCGATCAGCTCGACCCCGGGCGGCGCATCTGCGTTGTCACCTCTGAGCCCGAATGGCCAGACAAGAATATTCCGCAATCTGAGCAGGCCGTGAAACCAGAACGGCAGACGTCCAAAGGCTTGCCGCGCCACAACATCGGCCGTCATCGCCGTGCCACCGGCAGCCGGAGGCAATCACGGTCTCGAAACTGTCGGCCCAGTCCGCATCCGGCAAGGCCCAATGCGGCAAGTCCGATTGAACCTCGTAAACCCTTTTCACTGAACGCTCCTGACGGGCCTGAGCCCGGACAGCAGTTTCACCCTCACCCTCAAGAACAAGCCCCCATACGCCGAGTATGGAGCCTGCGGGGAGGTCTTAGAGATGCAACGGCTTGGCAAAGGTTGCGAGCGCCGCCTCGCGCACTGCTTCCGACATGGTCGGATGCGCATGACAGGTCCGGCCGAGGTCTTCGGAAGAGCCGCCGAACTCCATCAGAACGGCGGCTTCATGGATCAGTTCGCCGGCCCCGAAGCCGATGATATGCACACCAAGAACCCGGTCGGTCTCGGCATCGGCGAGAACCTTGACGAAGCCGTCGGAGGTCTGCATTGCCCGGGCCCGGCCATTGGCCGAGAACGGGAACTTGCCGGTCTTGTACTTGACGCCCTCGGCCTTGAGTTCCTCTTCGGTCTTGCCGACGGCGGCAACCTCTGGCTGGGTGTAGACCACGCCGGGGATCACACCGTAATTCACATGGCCGGCCTGTCCGGCCATGATCTCGGCCAGCGCCACACCCTCGTCTTCGGCCTTGTGCGCCAGCATCGGGCCGACGATCACATCGCCAATGGCATAAACGCCCGGCACATTGGTCTGATAGTGGTTGTCGGTGCGCACCCGGCCGCGCTCGTCGAGCACAACACCGGCCTCTTCAAGGCCAAGTCCTTCGGTATAGGGTTTGCGGCCGGTGGCGATCAGCACCACGTCTGCTTCCAGTGTCTCGGCATCGCCGCCCTTGACCGGCTCGAAGCTCACCTTGGCGCCCTTGCCTGCGGCGTCCACCCCGGTCACCTTGGCGCCGAGTTTGAAATCCATGCCCTGCTTGGCCAGAATCCGCTGGAACTGCTTGGCGACATCGGCGTCCATGCCGCCCAGGATCGTGTCGAGATATTCGACCACGGTCACCTTGGCGCCAAGCCGTGCCCAGACCGAGCCCATTTCCAGCCCGATAACACCGCCGCCGACCACGATCAGGTGGTCCGGAACCCTCTCGAGCGCGATCGCACCGGTGGACGAGACAATCACGGTCTCGTCGATCTCGACCTTGACGCCTGGAATGCCTGCAACATCGGACCCTGTGGCGATCACCACATTCTTGGATTCAAGCTCCTGGGTCTTGCCGTCATCGCCGGTCACCGACACCTTGCCCTCACCGAGCACCTTGCCGGTGCCGATGAAGCTGTCGATCTTGTTCTTCTTGAACAGGTAGGCAACGCCTTCGACATTGGATTTCACCACCGCATCCTTGTGGCCCATCATCTTTTCGAGATTGAGCTTGGCCTTGCCGGTCTCCACGCCAAGGCTCTCCATGCCGTGGCTCGCATGGGCAAACACTTCCGACGCGTGCAGCAGCGCCTTGGACGGGATGCAGCCAATGTTGAGGCAGGTTCCGCCAAAGGTCGCGCGCTTTTCGATCACGGCCACCTTGAGGCCAAGCTGTGCTGCCTTGATGGCGCAGACATAGCCCCCGGGGCCGGAACCGATAACGATGACGTCGTAGCTCATGGTTTCTTCCTTTGATCAATCAGGGCCGCCCCTGATCTTATTCCTGACATGCCTTGAGGCGAAACGTATCGCCGGGAAGGCTGGTGATCTGGTTGGCCTCAAAGGCCGCGGACTGCATCAATGCGGCGGTGAAATCGGGCAGCAACAGGCTTTCACTCGCCGCCTGTGATGTCTGGCTGCCGCCGGGCACCGGAAGCCAGGCGACGACGCCCGTGTCGCTGATGGCGTAGACCGGTCCCTGCCATACGGTGCAGGCAGCGATCTCGGCACCCGTGGCGTCCCCTTCCGGGCACTCATGCATCACGATGCCCCATGGCCGGTCGGGACCTCCCGCAAGCATCACCACACCTTCCATGGTAACGCCGGTCTCGGCGAATGCCAGATCAAACCGATGCAGCATCGAATCTGCCGGACCGGGCGGACCGGAAAAGCCGATCTCGACATCCCCTCCGGCAGAGCCATAGACCGCCAGAGCCTGCGGGCAGGCAGCCATCGCGGCGTTGAGCGGGGCAACCAGCCCCGACAACACCAAGGCGATATGGCGGAGGGACGCCATCAGGTCGGCTCCTTACAGGTCGAGAACCAGACGTTCCGGATCTTCCAGGCTTTCCTTGACCCGCACCAGGAAGGTCACGGCTTCCTTGCCATCGACAACCCGGTGATCATAGGAGAGCGCCAGATACATCATCGGGCGGATCACCACCTGGCCACCGATCGCCATCGGGCGTTCCTGGATCTTGTGCATGCCAAGCACGCCCGACTGCGGCGAATTCAGGATCGGCGAGGACATCAGCGAGCCGTAGACACCGCCGTTTGAGATGGTGAAGGTGCCGCCCTGCATGTCGGCCATCGACAATTCACCGTCACGTGCGGCCCGGCCCAGACGTCCGATTTCCTGTTCGATCCCGGCAATGCTCATCTGGTCGGCGTCGCGCACCACCGGAACCACCAGACCCTTGTCGGTGCCGACGGCGACGCCGATATGGCAGTAGTTCTTGTAGATGATGTCGGTCGCGTCCATCTCGGCATTGACGCCGGGAACTTCCTTCAGCGCATGGCAGACAGCCTTTGTGAAGAAGCCCATGAAGCCGAGCTTGACGCCGTGCTTCTTCTCGAACAGGTCCTTGTACTTCTTGCGCAGCTCCATGACCGCTGTCATGTCCACCTCATTGTAGGTGGTCAGCATCGCTGCCGTGTTCTGTGCTTCCTTCAAACGGCGCGCGATGGTCTGGCGCAGACGCGTCATTTTCACCCGTTCCTCGCGCGGCGCATCCTCAGCCGATGAGGCCGGGCGCGCTGCAGCCGGAGCAGCCGCCGGGGCCGCCCCCTTGCCGATCGCATCAAGCACATCGCCCTTGAGCACCTGGCCGCGCTTGCCAGAACCGGCAACACCGCCGGCATCAATCTTGTTTTCCGCCATCAGCTTCTGCGCCGATGGTGCGGCGGGCATGTCGCTCTTGGCCGGTGCAGCAGCTGCTGCCGGAGCCGCAGCCTTTGCCGCCGGCGCTTCGGCCTTAGCCTCTGCCTTGGCCGGTGCCGCTGCGGCACCCTCGCCCTCGGCAATTTGCGCCAGCAGCGCATTGACCTCGACGGTCTCGCCATCCTTGGCAAGGATCTCGCTCAGGGTGCCCGAAACCGGAGATGGAACTTCGATCGACACCTTGTCGGTTTCAAGTTCCACCAACGGCTCGTCCACCTTGACGGTGTCGCCCGCCTTCTTGAACCAGGTGCCGATGGTGGCTTCACTGACGGATTCGCCAAGGGTCGGGACGCGGACTTCAGTAGCCATGATGTTGTTTCCGTTCTTTCTCAGTCAGACAGGACGCGTGGACATCCAACTCGGGTTTATGTTCAGACGGGGGCGGCCTCAGCCGCCCAACGCATCCTCAAGGAAGGCTTCAAGCTGGGCCAGATGGCGCGACATCAGACCGGTCGCCGTCGAGGCCGAAGCCGGACGTCCGGTGTAACGCACGCGCTGATACTTGGCGTCGATATGGGCCAGCACCCATTCGAGATAGGGATCGATGAACGACCAGGCACCCATGTTCTTGGGCTCTTCCTGACACCACACCATCTCCGCATTGCGGAACCGTGACAACTCGTTGATCAGCGCCTTGGCCGGGAATGGATAGAGCTGTTCCAGACGCAACAGATAGACATCGTCGATCCCGCGCTTCTCGCGCTCTTCATAGAGATCGAAATAGACCTTGCCCGAGCACATCACCACGCGGCGGATTTTGTTGTCCTTGACCAGTTTGATCTGCTCGTTCTTGAGCACCTCGGCATCGTCCCAAAGCAGGCGGTGGAACGACGTGTCGCCTGACAGTTCGCTGAGCGTCGAAACCGCGCGCTTGTGACGAAGCAGCGATTTCGGCGTCATCATGATCAGCGGCTTGCGGAAATCACGGTTTACCTGACGCCGCAGGATGTGGAAGTAGTTCGATGGCGTGGTGCAGTTGGCCACCTGCATGTTGTCTTCCGCACACATCTGCAAAAAGCGCTCGAGACGGGCCGAGGAGTGCTCCGGCCCCTGTCCTTCATAACCATGCGGCAGCAGGCAGACGAGGCCCGACATGCGAAGCCATTTGCGCTCGCCTGACGAGATGAACTGGTCAAACAGCACCTGCGCACCATTGGCGAAGTCGCCGAACTGCGCTTCCCAGAGCGTCAGCGCATTCGGGCGGGCCAGCGAGTAGCCATACTCAAAACCGAGAACCGCCTCTTCCGAGAGCATCGAGTTGATGACCTCATAGCGGGCCTGATTGGGCGCCACATGGGCGAGCGGGATGTAACGATCCTCGGATTCCTGATCATAAAGCACCGAATGCCGCTGCGAGAACGTTCCGCGCTCGACGTCCTGGCCCGAAAGCCGGATCTTGGTGCCTTCATGCATCAACGTTCCGAAGGCCAGCGCTTCGGCCATGGCCCAGTCGACGCCCTCTCCGGTCTCGACCATCTTGGCCCGGTTGTCCATGAAGCGCTGGATCGTGCGGTGCGCCTTGAAGTCGCTCGGGACTTCCGCCAGCTTCTTGCCGATTTCACGCAGCGTCTTGATCGGCACACCGGTCTTGCCGCGGCGCTGCTCATCCTGGTTGTCGGCGGTTCTGAGCCCCGACCACTGGCCGTCGAGCCAGTCCGCCTTGTTCGGCTTGTAGCTCTGGCCGATATCGAATTCGCCTTCCAAATGGGCGCGCCAGTCGGCCTTCATCTTCTCGAATTCGCCCTCTGTGATCACGCCTTCTTCAACCAGGCGCCGCGCATACAGCGTCACCGTGGTCTCATGGCTGCGGATCTTCCTGTACATCTTCGGCTGGGTGAATGACGGCTCGTCACCCTCATTGTGGCCGAAACGGCGGTAGCAGAACATGTCGATGACCACCGGCTTGTGGAAGGTCATGCGGAACTCGGTCGCCACCTTGGCGGCATAGACCACAGCTTCCGGATCATCGCCATTCACATGGAAGATCGGCGCCTCGATCATCTTCGCCACATCCGAGGGATAGGGCGAAGAGCGCGAGAAGCCGGGATTGGTGGTGAAACCGATCTGGTTGTTGATGATGAAATGCACGGTGCCGGCCACCCGGTGACCGCGCAGGCCCGACAGGCCGAGAATTTCGGCAACCACACCCTGGCCTGCAAAGGCCGCATCGCCGTGCAGCAGCAGCGGCATCACCTTGACGCGCTCGCGCAGCGGAATGATGTCACCCTCGAAATCGGTGGCGATCATGTCCTGCTTGGCGCGCGCCTTGCCCATCACCACCGGATTAACGATTTCCAGATGCGACGGATTGGCCGTCAGCGACATATGCACCTTGTTGCCGTCGAACTCGCGGTCCGACGAGGCGCCAAGATGATACTTCACATCACCCGAGCCTTCGACTTCATCCGGCTTGAACGAACCGCCCTTGAACTCGTGAAACACCGCCCGGTGCGGCTTCGACATAACCTGTGTCAGCACGTTCAACCGGCCACGGTGGGCCATGCCGAAGACGATCTCCTTCAGCCCCATATTGCCGCCGCGCTTGATGATCTGCTCGAGCGCCGGGATCAGCGATTCACCGCCATCAAGGCCAAACCGCTTGGTGCCCTTGTACTTCACATCAATGAACTGCTCGAAACCTTCCGCCTCGATCAGCTTCTGCAGGATCGCCTTCTTGCCCATGTCGGTGAAGTCGACGCCCTTGTCCGGACCCTCGATGCGCTCCTGGATCCAGGACTTCTCCTCGGGATTGGAGATGTGCATGAACTCGACACCCAGCGTCGAGCAATAGGTGCGCTTGAGAATGTCGACCATTTCCCGAATGGTCGCGTACTCGAGCCCCAGCACATGGTCGATGAAGATCGGCCGGTCATAGTCGGCTTCGGTAAAGCCATAGGCTTCCGGGGCAAGTTCATTGTAGTCATTGTCCGGCTGCTGGGCGATGCCCAGTGGATCGAGATTTGCGTGCAGATGACCACGCATGCGGAAGGCGCGGATCATCATGATGGCGCGAACCGAATCCCGCGTTGCCTGTTCGATCGCGGCGGCATCGATTGGCTGGCCCGCAGCCTTGGCCTTGCCGTTGATCTTGTCGCCTATCGCCTTTTCGACAGCACCCCAGTCGCCGTCCAGCGCGGAGACCAGTTCGCCATTGGCCTGCACCGGCCAGTTTGCCTTCTTCCACGACGCCCCGGCAGCCGACTTGCGGACCTGCTCCGGATCATCCTTCAGATCGGCGAAAAACGCCTGCCATTCCGATGGCACGCTGTTCGGATTATCCTGGAACCGGGCGTACATGTCCTCGATGTAGGGGGCATTGCCACCATACAGGAACGAGGTCTGCGCCATGATGTCATTGGCTTCGTCGTTGCGTGCCATGGGTCTCACCTTTTTGCGGGCCTTTCCGGCCCTTTCCCTAGACTGTGTGGCTTGCGCGACCTTTACGCCGCGAGCCTGCCCAACCCTATTCCAAGCGCAGCGGTATCGGTGAACACCTGGTACCTGGTGATCTTGCCGTCGCGCAGCGTGAACATGTTGACTGTTTCTGTTTGCACCTTTTGTGCCGTCGCCTTGACCGTCCATTCGCCCCTGAGCACCGTGACCACGGTGTCACCGGCAACATGAAGGGAAATCGGCTCAACCGCGTCGATCACCAGATGATCACCCACGGTCTTGAGAAAGGCTTCAAAGCCTTCAAACCCGGTCCAGTCCCCGGCCCAGGGCAAAAGCCCTTCCGGCGCCGGGTAATGAACCTCGATGTCGTCGGCAACGACGCCGCGCAGGGCCACCCTGTCGCCCGCCTTCAGCGCGGCGTAGTAGCGGTCCAGCGTTTCGCGCACGGCGTCGCTCATGAATTTGACCTCGAAACTTTAGTCGACAATGAACAGTTTCGCGCCGCCGACCGAACTGGAGCGATGTGGCTCCGCTCCGTCGGCGACTTGATAGCTTGTTCCCGGTTTCATCTTGAACGCACGACCGTCCGCAAGAACCGTATCCATCTCGCCTTCAAGACAAAGAAGGATATGTCCCTTTTCGCACCAATGGTCTGCTTCATAACCCGGAGAATACTCCACCATCCGAACGCGGACAGGGTTATCCTCCGGACCAAAAGTGCGGGTGCGCCACATTGCAAACCCCGTATCACCGGAATGGCGAACCGGCTCGACGCCGTCCCACTCCGTGATGCCGAAAGCAATGTCGGTCATGCGCATAGGCTTGCTCTCTATCCCTTGAGGACTTCAACCAGTGTCTTGCCAAGACGTGCAGGCGACGGCGACACGCGGATGCCCGCAGCTTCCATGGCCTTGATCTTGTCTTCGGCGCCACCCTTGCCGCCCGAAATCACCGCGCCGGCATGGCCCATGGTGCGTCCGGGAGGGGCCGTGCGGCCGGCGATGAAACCTGCCATCGGCTTTTTACGGCCTTTCTTCGCCTGTTCGATCAGCCACTCGGCTGCATCTTCCTCGGCCGAACCACCGATTTCACCGATCATGATGATCGATTCGGTTTCCGGATCGTCGAGATAGAGATCGAGAATGTCGATGAACTCGGTGCCCTTGACCGGGTCGCCGCCGATGCCGACTGCGCTCGACTGGCCAAGACCTTCATTGGTGGTCTGGAACACCGCCTCATAGGTCAGCGTACCGGAGCGCGACAGGATGCCCACCGAGCCCTTCTTGAAGATGTTACCCGGCATGATGCCGATCTTGCACTCATCCGGTGTCATGACGCCGGGGCAATTCGGGCCGATCAAACGTGACTTCGACTTGTCGAGCACCGCCTTGGCGCGGATCATGTCGGCAACCGGAATGCCTTCCGTGATGCAGACGATCAGTTCTATCTCGGCCTCGATGGCTTCGATGATCGCAGCCGCAGCACCTGCCGGCGGCACGTAGATCACGGACGCATTTGCGCCGGTTGCGGACTTGCCTTCAGCGACGGACGCGAAGATCGGCAGCTTCTCGCCGCCCGAACCTTCCCAGGTGGTGCCGCCCTTTTTCGGGTGGATACCGCCAACCATCTGGGTGCCGTGATAGGCCAGCGCCTGCTCGGTGTGGAAAGTGCCGGTCTTGCCGGTCAGACCCTGAACCAGGACCTTGGTGTCTTTGTTGATAAGAATGGACATAATTTGTGTTTCCTAAGATCGAATGCGGTGAGACTAAAGCTCAACTCCAGTAGCAGGGTAGATTCGCTCGATTCGAGCAGCTTCCACCAGCTTGCCATCGAACACGACACAGGCAAATCCTGGTCGCACTTCTGTTTCAGGATAGTTCAATTGTACCGATCTACCATCTGTTCCGGAATGAACATTGTAGCCATATTCGTCGCCGAGAACGCCCACGCTGCCATACTCAAGAATTGCTTTCACACAAAGCGAGACTTCCTCGTCAGTCGGCGAAAGAGCTTCCATACTGCACCCGGAGAGTGCCGCGCCGAAAGCAAGCATGACAGGCAGGCGAACCAAACGCATTATCAGCCCTTCACCGCCGCCACGATCTTCTGCGCAGCATCATCAAGATCGTCAGCCGCAATCACGTCGAGGCCGCTTTCGTTGATGATCTTCTTGCCGAGCGCCACATTGGTGCCTTCGAGGCGGACCACCAGCGGAACCTTGAGCCCGACTTCCTTGACCGCGGCAACAACGCCCTCGGCGATGACATCGCACTTCATGATGCCGCCGAAGATGTTGACCAGAATGCCTTTGACCGCCGGGTCGGCAGTGATGATCTTGAACGCTGCCGTGACCTTTTCCTTGGTCGCGCCACCACCGACATCGAGAAAGTTCGCCGGCTCCTGGCCGTAGAGCTTGATGATGTCCATCGTCGCCATGGCAAGGCCCGCGCCGTTGACCATGCAGCCGATATTGCCGTCGAGCGCGACATAGGCGAGGTCGTATTTCGACGCCTCGATTTCCTTTTCGTCTTCCTCGGTCAGGTCACGCAGCGCGACGATGTCGTCGTGGCGGAACAGCGCGTTGTTGTCGAACGACACCTTGGCGTCGAGCACCCGCAGGCGGCCGTCCTTCATGACGATCAGCGGGTTGACTTCGAGCAGCGCCATGTCCTTTTCGACAAACGCCTTGTAGAGGATCGGGAACAGCTTCTCGCCGTCCGCCGCAGCCTCGCCGGAAAGCTCCAGCGCGCCGTTGAGCTTGGCCAGATCGGCCGCCGTGACACCGGCTTCCGGGTCGATGGCGACAGTGATGATCTTTTCAGGTGTCTCTTCGGCAACCGCCTCGATGTCCATGCCGCCTTCGGTGGAGACTACGAAAGCCACCTGGCCGACGGTGCGGTCGACAAGGATCGAGAGATAGAGTTCGCGCTCGATGTCGGCACCATCTTCGATGTAAAGCCGGTTAACCTGTTTGCCGGCATCACCGGTCTGCTTGGTCACCAGCGTGTTGCCGAGCATTTCGGCCGCATGGGCCTTGGCCTCATCGATCGAGAACGCCAGCCGCACACCGCCCTTGGCGTCAGGGCCGAGCTCCTTGAACTTGCCCTTGCCGCGTCCGCCGGCATGGATCTGGCTCTTGACCACATAGAGCGGGCCGGGCAGCGACTTCGCAGCCGCTTCCGCCTCATCAGCGGAAAAAATGGCAACCCCTTCGGCCACCGGTGCGCCGTAACCCTTCAAAAGGGCCTTGGCCTGATATTCATGGATGTTCATGGGAACTCCTGGATTGGATCGGCGGCTCGGCCGCGCTTACTTGAGGTTCGGGGCGATGCCGATGCAGGCTTCGCAAAGCCCTGCAACCGATTCCACCGACTTGTCGAAGGCCTTCTGCTCGGTCTTGTTGAGCTCGATCTCGATGACGCGCTCGACACCGCCCTCACCGATCACGCAGGGCACGCCGACATACATGTCTTTCACGCCATACTGGCCCGAGAGATGCGCAGCGCAGGGCAGAACCCGCTTCTTGTCCTTGAGATAGCTCTCGGCCATCAGGATTGCCGAAGCGGCAGGTGCGTAATAGGCCGAGCCGGTCTTGAGCAGCGAGACGATCTCCGCGCCGCCGTCACGGGTGCGCTGGATGATGGCTTCGAGCTTTTCCTTGGTGGTCCAGCCCATCTTGACCAGATCCGGCAGCGGGATGCCGGCAACCGTCGAATAGCGCGCCAGCGGAACCATAGTGTCGCCGTGGCCGCCGAGAACGAAGGCGGTGACATCTTCAACCGAGACGTTGAACTCTTCTGCGAGGAAGTGCTGGAAGCGGCCCGAGTCGAGCACGCCGGCCATGCCGACAACCTTGTTCTTCGGCAGGCCCGAGAACTTCTGCAGCGCCCAGACCATCGCGTCGAGCGGGTTGGTGATGCAGATCACGAATGCGTTGGGGGCGTATTTCTTGATGCCCGCGCCAACCTGTTCCATCACCTTGAGGTTGATGCCGAGCAGATCGTCACGGCTCATGCCGGGCTTGCGGGCAACACCTGCGGTAACGATGCAGACATCCGCACCCTCGATGGCCGAATAGTCATTTGCACCCGACAGGCGGGAATCAAAACCTTCGACCGGCGCCGACTGGGCGATGTCGAGCGCCTTGCCCTGCGGCGTGCCCTCGGCGATGTCGAACAGGACGATGTCGCCCAATTCCTTCAAACCGGCCAGATGGGCGAGCGTGCCGCCGATCATTCCCGAACCAATCAATGCAATCTTGTTGCGCGCCATAACGATAGCCTCCGCGGGTCAATGGACGAACGGAACCCGCGCTTGACTGCCCGGCCCCGAATTCGACATTTCGCATAGACCGAATGGCTGAAACTGGCAACTCAAACTTTTGATAGCAATAAATTCAATCGGTTAATCTTTGAAATTTTTACGTAAACGTCAATATTTTCAAACCGGATCGAGCGCCCCGGACACTTTCGCCGCCTGGCTCGCCTCCAGATAGGCCTCGCTTTGCATCTCGTTGAGACGTGAGGCGGTGCGCGCAAACTCGAACTTCTCGGTGCCGCTCTCCGCCTGATAGAGGCCATCGGGCGCCGCCTCAGCGGACACGAACAGCCGGATCTTGCGGTCATAGAACGTGTCAATCAGCGTGATGAAGCGCTTCGCGGCGTTCCGGTTCGCCTGCCCCATCACCGGCACCTGGTCGACAAAAACGGTGTGATAACGCCCGGCGATTGCCGCATAGTCGGATGCCCCGAGCGGTTTTTCGCAAAGCCCCGCAAAGCTGAACCGCGCGGCCCCGCCACCGGCCTGCGGCACCGGAACCTTGCGGCCCTTGACCTCTAACTCCCAAGGCGCCGTCTGCTTGCCCGCCGTCACCCGGACCCAGGCGAGATCCATTGCCGCTTCGGCGTCACCGCCGCCGGAAAGCGCATGATAGACCGGCAGCCGGGTCGTGGCCTCCATCCGGTAATCGGTGCGCGCATCAAGGTCCAGCACGTCGACATTGTCCTTGAGCAATCCGATGAAGGGGACGAACAATTGCCGGTTCAGACCGTCACGATAGAGATTGTCGGGTTCGACATTGGAGGTCGCCACCAGCACGCAACCGCGCTTGAACAATTGCTCGAACAGCCGCGACAACAGCATCGCATCGGCAATATCGGTGACCGAGAACTCGTCAAAGCAAAGCACCCAGGCCTCATCGATCAGATCGCGCGCCACCGGCGGCACCGGATCCGTCTCCTTGGTTTCCCCGGCTTTCAGCTTCTGCCGATGGTTATGGATGCGGCCATGCACATCGGCCATAAAATCATGAAAATGCGCCCGCCGCTTGCGCTTGGCAGGCACCAGTTCATAGAACATGTCCATCAGCATCGTCTTGCCGCGGCCGACCGCGCCATGCACGTAAAGCCCCCGCGGTGCATCGATGGACTTGGTCTTGCGGGCAAACATCCAGCCCAGCGCGCTGGATTTCTTCGCCAGCCTGCGGTTGGACACCTCCAGCAGCAGCGCATCGAACCGCTTGGCCAGTTTCACCTGCGCCGCATCAAGCGAAAATTCACCACTTGCAACGCGTGAGGCATAAGCCTCCACGACAGTGGTGTGGTGTCTCCATGGCATATGGGGCAGACCCTGTCAGCTGTCAGCGGCGACGCGCGGAACCGTTCAGCGCGAAAGCGAAATCGACTGCCCGGTGGCGGTCGAGCCGTCGTAGCGTTCATTGGCCGATTGATAGAGCCTTGCCACTTGGTTGCCGCTCGAATCCGCCAGGATTACCTGCTTGCCCTGAACATCCCAGGCGGCAATCGCGGCAGCATCACCGACGCACCCGCGAGATGCGGCGCGGTATCCGCCAGTCCATTTGGTCAGCGACAGGAACACGTCACAGCTCGAGCCGCCGGTGCCGGCCGACCAGCGGCCGATCAGCGCTTCACGGGTCAGCTCCGGCGCATTCGCTGCAGCGACGTCCGGATTGGCTTGTTGCGGCGCGGTTGGCGCGGTGGGAAACTGGGTTGTGCCATCCGTCATCGGCGGTGCCAGCTGGCCCGATTGCACGCCACCGACGGGGGCCGGCATCAAGGGCGCGGGACGAGGCTGGGTGCTCAACCCGCCAAAGGACGTCCGCTGACATCCACCCAGTGCGGCGGTGACCGCGACCGCGACCAGCAAGGTGTGCATTTTCATAGGCTCGCTCCGATTGCGCGAAGCACCAGCTCCGCTGTTCGTCCCATTAACCCGCATAAAATGTCGAGACAATGGAAATTGCAAGGCAAACCGGCTGTTCAATACCCACAGTTCCGGCCCTGTCCAAATCATTCGAACAAATTAGACCGGATTTCTTAAGAAAGAATACACCTTAATCCGAAGGGGTCCTGGCACTTGGAACCCAGACATAGCCTTCCGGGTCGACAACAAAGCATTCGCGCAACCCGTGCGGCTTGTCGATGCTGCCTGCCAGGACATGATGGCGCTGCGATTCGGCACGGGCCTCCACCTTGTCCGGATCAAGCCCGTAGACGCGGATTTCAACGCCCGCACCACGGCTATCGGAACCGGCCACAATGCCCGACATGGGATGGCTGGCATAGGAATGATCGGCATGCAGCATGAACACCGAGCCGCACAGTTCGATGGCGGCAAAGTCCTCGTCGTCATAAAGCACCATGGCACCCAGGCAATCGCGGCAGAATTCGACTTCCGCCTCAATGTCGGCAACCAGCAGGTTGACCCCGACGCCACGCGGCAATGAGCGGCCGAAATCATCAGCCGGCATCCACGGTTCCTTGCTGCGTTTCATGGCCATGTCCAGCTCCCTGTCATCCAACTGCAACGTCATCCAACGTCAACGCCCGAGCTTTGCGAAGCCCGGGCGTCAATGTCAATTCATCTTGAGGGGAGAATTCCTCCGCCGCAGGGAAGACGCATCGGAGATGACCGGCACGCAGCTTCACTTCTTGCCGATGCCGTCGCGCGCCTGATCGCCCCAAAGCGCCTCAACCTGTTTGTCGCGGCCGCAGCCATTGCGATAGTAGCGGTAGCGGATCGGGTTCTTGGCATGAAAATCCTGATGATACTCCTCCGCCGGCCAGAATGTCGGGGCCGACACCACTTCGGTGGCAATCGGCTGATCCAGCACCTTTGCGGCATCGGCCTTTGCCGCCTCGGCAAGAGCGGCTTGCGCCTCATTCAGCGCATAGACCGCCGTGGTGTAGCTGTGGCCCCGGTCGCAGAACTGTCCGCCGTCATCGGTCGGATCCACCGTGCGGAAGAAGGCCCTGAGCAGCGCGTCATAGCTGACAACCGACGGATCATAGACAATGCGGACCGCCTCGCGGTCACCGTTGGCGGTGTGGGTCTTGTAGGTCGGATTGTCCGACTTGCCGCCAATATAGCCCGACACGGTTTCCCTGACTCCCTCGACATGGTCGAAATCGGACTCAACGCACCAGAAACAGCCGCCGGCAAAAATCGCCACACCGGTATTGGCCTCGGCAGCTGTCGTTTCGTCTTGGGCCTTGGCAACATTCACCATCAGCACACTCAATGCCAGCGTGATGGTCGCGGGCAGCAATCGTCTCATCGGGATATCTCCTGTTTGATCCGAAGCTAGCCGACCCTTACGCTTTGACAACTCACGCTTGCGCACATTGCCGTGAGACATGGCGCTTCGCCGTCGTGCCTGTGTGGCCAGCATTTGCGAGCGCAGCCGGAAGCTGCCCGGCTTTGATTGACACTGCGGTCTGGTCGAGGTCAGCCCTGCGTCGGCCAGGCCCGGTGCTCGTCATCAATGACGAACACATGGCGATGCCGGGCCCCCTGCACCGGATGGTCGCGCAGATGCGGGTGGTCGGGTGGAAGGTCACCATGCTCATGGTCAAGCATTGACGCATCTCCCGAAGGCCAGACCCGGAGCGCAACCAGCGCGCCGGTCAGCGCCAGACCGCCCAGAATCAGCATGGCCGCGGGCAGTCCCAAGACAAGCCCGGCCCAGCCCGCCAGCGGATAGGTGACAAGCCAGCAGGCATGCGACAGCGTGAACTGCGCGGCAAAAACCGCCGGCCGGTCCTCGGCATGGGCCGAGACCCGCAACAGCCGCCCGGACGGTGTCAGAACCGCCGAATAGAACAGGCCGCTCAGCGCCCAGACCAGAAGAAATCCCGCCCAGGCCAGCCTCCCGTCAGCGAGAACAAAGGTCGCATGCCCGAGCGTCAGCAGCGCCAGCAGAAAGCCGGACCGGACCATCACCATCCGGTCGGCGATCGTTTCAAGCAGCCGCGGCAGCGCAATCGCCGAAAGCATCGAGCCGGCTCCGAAGGCCGCAAGTGCTGCGGCCACTCCGGCCTCGCCTCCGCCATAGCCGCCGCGTACGATCACCACCGTGTTGACCAGCACGAAGGCTCCGGCGCTGGCTGCCGTCAGGTTGAGCGCCAGCAATCCTCTGAGCCGCGGCGTGGCCAGATAGATCCGCACTCCCCGCGTCAGCCGTTCAGCAAACGGTCGCTGCACCCGCTCGGGGCTGACCGGGGGAATGACGGCAAGAGACACCAGCAAGGCCGAGCCGGCAAAGCCCAGAACGGTGCCGCCAAACAGCCAGTGGTAGCTGATGACCATCAGCAACAGCCCCGCCAGCGCCGGGCTCAGCAGATTTTCCAGATCATAGGCCAGCCGCGACAGCGACAACGCCCGCGTATAGTCTCGTTCGTCGGGGAGAATGTCAGGAATCGCCGCCTGGAATGCCGGGGTGAACGTCGCCGAGGCCGCCTGCAGCACAAAGATCAGACCATAGATCTGCCAGACCTGATCAATGAAGGGCAAGGCGAGCGCCACTGCGGCCCGCACCAGGTCGGCCCCGATCAGCAGCTGCTTGCGCGGCCAGCGCCCGGCAATTGCATTGGCCAGCGGGGCCAAGCCCACATAGGCGATCATCTTGATCGCAAACACCGTGCCGAGCACCGCACCGGCACGATCCGCCGCCAGATCATAGGCAAGCAACCCCAACGCCACGGTCAGAAGCCCGGTTCCGGCAAGCGCAATCACCTGGGCTGCGAACAGGCGGGCATAGGCGGAATGTTTGAGGACCTCGATCATCTGTTCACGCTAGCAGATTCCTCACACCACCCGATAGCTCAGCGGTTTGCATTGTCATTCAGCTCCCGGGGCGCCCGGTAAACCCGCGCCAGCTCTTCTGCCATCAGGTCGAACACAAGCCGCACCCGCCGGCTGGTGTGCACCTCCCGATGCGCCACCAGCCAGACCGGCACATCGACCGGGGCCAGCTCCGGCAGCACCTGAACCACGTCGCGCTCCGCATCGCCGATGTCGGCCGCCATGATGCCGATCCCGAGCCCCTGTCTGACCTGGCTCCACTGCACCAGATGGCTTTCCGACACGATTGGAAAATTACGCCGGGTCAGCGTCAGCCCGAATCGGGCCATGGCAGCAATGAACTCGCCCGAGCGGTTGAAGCCGATGAACTCAGCGTCGGAAAATCCCTCCGGCGTCTCCGGATTGCCGATGCTGTCGAGATAGCCGGGTGTGGCGTAAATCCGCCCCTCGAGATCACGGATCTTGCGCGCCACCAGATTGGGCTGTGTCGGCCGGTAGTTGCGGATGGCGATGTCAGCCTCGCGCCGTCTGAGATCGCTTTCGGCATTTGTGGCGACAATCTCGATATCGATTCCGGGCGCCGTGTGCCTGAGCTTGCGGAGGATCGGCGGCAGCCGGAACGCCGCATCGACCTCGCTGGCGCTGATCGAGACCGTGCCCTCGATCGCCTGCGCCTTGCCCGAAGCGGAGAGCGACATCCGCGCCGCCGCCTCGCCCATGGCGCGGACATGATCCATCAGCTCGAGCCCGCTCGGCGTCAGCGTCAACCCGCGTCCGACACGCTCGAACAACGCCACCCCGAGCTCCTGCTCCAGCGCCGCGACCTGGCGGCCAAGTGTCGGCTGCGCCATGCCCAGCGCCCGTGCGGCGGCGGACAACGAGCCCTCCTCCGCAGTCACCAAAAACGCCCGCGCCCGGTTCCAGTCGAAATTCACCGATTTCCAATCCATGCAAAAACGCATATCATATCGACAGTTTCGGTCAATTTATTGTACATCACGGCATGGCTATAAACGGCAAGAGAACCGGAGAGACCAGCCATGAAAGCCATCACCTATCGCAGCTACGGCGCGCCCGAAGTCCTGCAGGCCGCTGACATTCCCAAACCGGCTCCCAAGCCGGACGAAGTGCTGGTCAAGGTCCGCGCCACCAGCGTCACCGCGGGCGATTACCGGGCCCGCAGCCTCGACATGCCGCCAGGCTTCGCTCTGCTAGGCCGTCTGATATTCGGGCTGTTCGGCCCGCGCCGCCAGGTTCTCGGAACCGAATTCGCCGGCGTGGTCGAGGCAGTCGGCAACAAGGTCACCCGTTTCGCCCCCGGAGACCGTGTCTTTGCCTATCCCGGTGCGGCTTTTGGCGGCTATGCCGAATTCGCAGTGCTTCCCGAAACCGCTGCAATCGCGCCCATCCCGGACAATCTCGATTTCGACGCGGCGGCAGCGATGTCCTTTGGCGGCGCCACGGCACTCAATTTCCTGCGTGACAAGGGCAATATCAAACCCGGCGATCTCGTGCTGATCATCGGCGCCTCGGGCGGCGTCGGCAGCGCCGCTGTGCAATTGGCAAAAGCCTTTGGCGCCCATGTCACCGCCACAGCCTCGACCGGCAAGCTCGATATGGTACGCGCGCTCGGCGCCGATGCAGTTCTTGATCATTCCCGCCAGGACCCCGCCGCTGCCGCGGATGCCTATGACATCATTCTCGACACCAGCGGCACCGCGACATACTCCAGATATGGCAAGGCCCTCAAGCCAGGCGGCCGCCTGCTTCTGGTCTCATCCAATCTGTGGCAGATGATCGGATCACTGCTGGCACGCAAGACCGGCGGCCGCAAGGCGATCCCCGGCTACGCGCCTGAAAGCGCCGAGGAACTGCGGTTCCTCGCTGATCTGGCAGGCAGGGGAGACTTCAAACCCTGCATCGACAAGCGCTTTCCGCTGACCCATGCCGCCCGGGCGCACTGCTATTACGAGAGCCCGGCTCGCAAGGGCAACGTCGTTATCACCATTGAACCGGCGTGAGCCCGGGGCGGCGAACACGGAGATTGTCTGCGGGGCCGCGAATTCAAACAGCCCGTTGAATTCCGCCCGCAAACTGCATAGACAAATTGGTATCCGGGGCGCTTGAGCGCCACCCGAATCTGGCCCGTGGGCCAGGGAAAGACCGAGTTCACATGAGCCTCCCCAACAACATCAAACCCTCCACCATCGCAGCCCAGGCCGGCGGCGTCATTGACATGCCCTCGGGCGGCGTGGTGCCGCCGGTGCAGCCCTCGACCACCTTTGTACGAGACCAGGACTATGCCCTGGTCAATCCCGACAACATCTATTCCCGCGACAATTCCGACATCGTCCGAATTGCCGAAACGGTGCTGGCGCGGCTCGAGGGCGCGGAGGAAGCGCTGCTGTTTCCGGCCGGAATGGCGGCGATTGCAGCGCTGTTCCGCACGCTCCCCAATGGCGGATCGATCGTCGTGCAGTCCGGCATCTACTGGGGCACCACCAAATGGCTGCGGGATTTCTCGGCCCGCCGCCAGATCGCGCTGCACGAGGTGGACGCTGCAGACCCAGACGCCCTCGCCGCCGCCTGCGCCACCCATACTCCGGGTATTGTCTTCATCGAGACGCCTTCCAACCCCTGGCTGAAGACCGTCGATATCGCCCATGCCGCCAAATGCGCCCATGCGGCGGGCAGCCTGCTGGCGGTCGATTCCACCGCCGCCACCCCGGTGCTGCAAAAACCGCTGGAGCTTGGCGCCGACATTGTCATGCATTCCGCCACCAAGGGCATCAACGGCCATTCCGACGTGCTGGCCGGCGTTCTCGCCACCGCAGCACCGGCAACACAGATCTGGACCGACATCAAGGCCGACCGTCACGATGCCGGCGCGGTGCTGGGCCCGTTCGAGGCCTGGCTCTTGCTGCGCGGCATTCGGACACTGCCCTTGCGCGTGGAGCGGATGAGCGCCAATGCGCACAAACTCGCCACCTGGCTGAAATACCATCCCAAGGTGACGGATGTCTTCTATCCCGGCCTTGAAAGCCATCCAGGCCACGCGGTCGCAAGTGCCCAGATGCAGGGCGGCTTCGGCTGCCTGCTGTCATTCCTGGTTCAGGGCGGTGCGCCGGAAGCCCTCACTGTCGTCGGCAAACTCAAGCTGTTCCACCGCGCCACGTCACTCGGCGGCGTCGAAAGCCTTGTCGAGCACCGCCACACCATCGAACCGCACACCGGCATCCCCGAAAGCCTGATCCGCGTATCCGTGGGCATCGAGGACGCCGATGATCTGATTGCGGATCTGAGCCAGGCGCTGGGGTAATCAGGTCGGGAACAGTTTACTTTTCTGTTGTGGGACTGGCGGGCTGGGTACGAGCCGGCGCGGAAAAGTGAACTGTCCCCTGCCTTCCGTCCGCTGCCTTCGCTGCCGTCTTGATCTCCCCGCTTGCGGGGGAGATGTCACGAAGTGACAGAGGGGGGCGACCTCACCAGCTCTGAACTTGTGGCGTTTACCCCCCTCTGTCGGCAAAGCCGACATCTCCCCCACAAGGGGGGAGAGCAGGGAGCGCGACACCCGTAGCCTGCAACCCCATCCCTGAACCAAAAAGGCCACCCGCGAAGGTGGCCTTTTTGGCTTCAATGTCGCGGTGTTCGAGCCAGCCCTAGACCCGGCGCTCGACCATCATCTTCTTGATCTCGGCAATCGCCTTGGCCGGGTTGAGACCCTTGGGGCAGGTTTGCGCGCAGTTCATGATGGTGTGGCAGCGGTAGAGCCGGAACGGATCTTCCAGATTGTCGAGCCGCTCGCCGGTGGATTCGTCTCTCGAGTCGATCAGCCAGCGATAGGCCTGCAGCAGCACGGCGGGGCCGAGATAGCGGTCGCCGTTCCACCAGTAGCTCGGGCACGAGGTCGAGCAGCAGGCGCACAGGATACACTCGTAAAGCCCGTCAAGCTTGACCCGGTCCTCGTGGCTCTGCTTCCATTCCTTGGCCGGCGTCGGAGACACCGTCTTCAGCCACGGCTCGATCGAGCGGTGCTGGGCGTAGAAATTGGTCAGATCGGGCACCAGATCCTTGACCACCGGCAGATGCGGCAGCGGATAGACCTTCACCGCCCCGTCGATCTCGTCGAGACCCTTGGTGCAGGCCAGCGTGTTGGTGCCGTCGATGTTCATCGCGCAGGATCCGCAGATGCCCTCGCGGCAGGATCGCCTGAGCGTCAGCGTCGAATCGATCTTGTTCTTGATCCACAACAGACCGTCGAGCACCATTGGCCCGCAATCATCCATATCAATGTGGAACGTGTCGATACGCGGGTTCTCCGCGTCATCCGGCGACCAGCGGTAAATCTTGAATTCGCGCGTGTTCGTGGCACCTTCCGGCTTCGGCCAGACCTTGCCGGGCTTGGGCTGCGAATTCTTCGGGAGTGTGAGTTCAACCATTTTGTTTCAGAACCCCTGTGTCGTAGCACGGTTTTTGAGGTGAACCAGCCATGTTGAAGAGAGCAATAAGTTCACCGACATATCACTTCCGCTTCGTTTCATGGGCGAAAATTTTGCTGACGAATCCTCTACAAGCCAAAACCACTTTGACTTCTAGTGCGTTGCCAGCCGCTGCGAGAACCTTCGCCCTGTAGCGCGGCTTACTTATGCACGCTACTTTCCTAATGTTTTTATCGTTGAATTTATTATTGAAAGAAACTGCCGACTGAGGATCTTTCCAAATCACAATATCGTTCAGCATCGCTGAATATTTGTTGGGTCCATCATCATAGAGATAGACATCTTTTGTCCCAACAGAAGCTGATGATACACAGCCGGACACTAGCCCAGCAATCAACAAAAATGCAGCCGTCTTCCACCAAATCATAGCATGTTGCCTCAAAATCTATCAAGCCACTCTCAATACACCCGCGCCTTGGGCGCGATCTTGGCGATGTCGATGCCCTCGGCGATCAGCTCGGTGTGAACCGGGCGATAGTCGAGCTTGACCTTGCCCTTGTCGTCGACCCAGGCCAGCGTGTGCTTGCGCCAGTTTTCGTCGTCACGGCCACCAAAGGCGCCGTCGACATAGTCCTCGCGTGCGTGGCTGCCACGGCTCTCCTTGCGCGCCTCGGCGGAAACCACCGTGGTGATCGCATTGGCCATCAGGTTGTCGAGTTCCAGCGTTTCCATCAGGTCGGAATTCCAGATCAGCGACCGGTCGGTGACCTTCACATCGGAAAGCTCGCCCCAGATTTCACCCATCCGCTTGCATCCGGATTCGAGCGATTCCTGGGTGCGGAACACCGCTGCGTCTTCCTGCATGGTGCGCTGCATCTTCTCTCTGAGAACCGCTGTCGGCGTCGAGCCCGACGCATGACGCACAGCGTCGAAGCGGGTCATCACCTTCTCGAACGATGCCTCGTTGACCGAAGGAATGCTCGAAGCCCGGTCAATCACTTCACCGGCGCGGATCGCCGCCGCGCGGCCGAACACCACCAGGTCGATCAGCGAGTTTGAACCCAGGCGGTTGGCGCCATGCACCGAGGCGCAGCCCGCTTCACCCACAGCCATCAGGCCCGGTGTAACACGGTCCGGCTCGTCCGTTGTCGGGTTGAGCACTTCGCCCCAATAGTTGGTCGGAATGCCGCCCATATTGTAATGCACCGTCGGCAGCACCGGGATCGGCTCGCGGGTCACGTCGACACCGGCAAAGATCTTCGCGCTTTCCGAGATACCCGGAAGCCGCTCGTGCAGCACCGCCGGATCCAGGTGATCGAGGTGCAGGAAGATATGGTCCTTGGCCCTGCCAACGCCGCGGCCTTCGCGGATTTCCATGGTCATGCAGCGCGAGACCACGTCACGCGAAGCCAGATCCTTGGCCGATGGCGCATAGCGTTCCATGAAACGTTCGCCCTCGGAATTGACCAGATAGCCGCCTTCGCCGCGCGCACCCTCGGTGATCAGGCAGCCTGCGCCATAGATCCCGGTCGGGTGAAACTGCACGAACTCCATGTCCTGAAGCGGCAGGCCGGCGCGGGCAATCATGCCGCCGCCATCGCCGGTGCAGGTGTGCGCCGAGGTGGCCGAAAAATAGGCCCGGCCGTAACCGCCGGTGGCCAGCACCACCATCTTCGCCGAGAAGCGGTGAATGGTGCCGTCATCAAGGTTCCAGGCGACAACGCCGGTGCAACGGCCATCCTCTTCCATCAGAAGGTCGGTGGCGAAGTACTCGATGAAGAATTCGGCGTTGTTCTTCAGCGACTGGCCATACAGCGTGTGCAGGATGGCGTGGCCGGTGCGGTCGGCGGCCGCACAGGTGCGCTGCACCGGAGGGCCGTCGCCGTAATTCTGCATGTGACCGCCAAACGGCCGCTGATAGATCCGGCCATCCTCGGTGCGCGAGAACGGCACGCCGTAATGCTCGAGCTCATAGACCGCCTTGGGCGCTTCCATCGTCAGATACTGCATGGCGTCGACATCGCCGAGCCAGTCCGAGCCCTTGACGGTGTCATACATGTGCCACTGCCAGCTGTCGGGTGTCATGTTGGTCAGCGATGCCGCGATACCGCCCTGCGCCGCAACGGTGTGCGAGCGGGTCGGAAACACCTTGGAGATGCAGGCGGTGCGGAAGCCCTGTTCGGCCATGCCCAGCGTGGCGCGCAATCCGGCGCCACCGGCACCGACGACCACCACATCATAGGCGTGATCGACAATCGTGTAGGCGCGTCCGCCAATGTTGACGCTTGACGTCATTACCATGGTGTATCAGCCTCCGAAGCCGAGTTTGAGAACCGAAAACAGCGATACGGCGCCGATTGCGGCTGTAAAGAAAGTGTTGAGCAGCAGCAACGCCACCTTGGCGCCCTCGGCATGCACATAGTCCTCGATGATCACCTGCATCCCCAGCCGCATGTGAACCAGGCCGGAAATCACCACCAGGCCCATCAGCACCGCCACCAGCGGGTTCGACAGCGCGTCGGCGACCACCTCATAGGGCTCGCCATTGTAGGCGATGATGAACAGGATGAAGAAGATGATCAGCGGCACATTGGCGACCGCGGTCACCCGCTGCCGCCAGAAATGGTCGGTGCCTTCCTTGGCAGAACCGAGACCGCGAACCCTGGAAAGTGGTGTGCGCATATTGTTCATGTCAGTGTCCCTCAAATTCTGCGCTCAGAAGCGGGCCGCATAACCGGCGATCCAGATCAGCACCGTCAGGATGACCGAGCCGGTGATCGTCGCCCAGGCCATCTTGGTCGAGGTTTGCGGATCAAAGCCGTAGCCGGTGTCCCAGATGAAATGGCGGATGCCGCCAAGCAGGTGATGCACCAGCGCCCAGGTGTAGCCAAACAGCACCAGCCGGCCCAGGATCGAGCCGAAAATGCCATTGACCCAATCGAAATATTCTGGCCCCGAGGCGGCTGCGATCAGCCACCAGGCGACCAGGATGGTTCCCGCATACAGCGCCATGCCGGTCAGCCGGTGCAGGATGGACATCACCATGGTCGGAATTTGTTTGTAGATGCTCAGGTGCGGCGATAGCGGCCGGTTCTGCGTCACATTGGTCATCGAGACCTTGTCCTTTTCCCTCGTGTCGCGCCGCGCACCTTGCCGGGAGCCCGGTCAGGTGATTGAAACACGCTGCAGCGCTTGGCCCTGCTGCACCGGCCCTTAAATCCGAACAGGTTTAAGAAAACATGTGCAGCACCCAAAACCACCGCTCATCGCTTGGGACGCAAAGCAGGTGACTTTGACAGGGTTTTAGTGCGTTATGTGCACCGCGTCAAAGCCCGCTTTGCCTTTAAAGCCAAGCCTTTGGTCGAAAGCGCAATCCCTTTGTTGCCGGGGATGAGGGTTCAATCGGTTCAAACCGGAAAAGCACGCCTCCCGGCACACCGCCAGAGCCCGCGACACTTTATCCCGCGAGTCTCACTATCCCGCCAGTCTCAGCGCGAATGGTCAAAGCGGATTTCCCAGCTGGAAAAATCGGCCTTGTTGGCCAGCTTTTCGTAAAGCTTGCGCCCGTCCTCGGGCAGTCGCGGCGCGTTGAGCACGATGCGCGACCAGCCACGGGCGTCGCTTTCCTCGGCCAGCATGTCGATCATCGCCTGGGCGATGCCCATGTTGCGGTGCAAATGGCTGACATAGAGATGGTCGACCTGGCCAAGCCGCATCCCGGTAACCGGCTCGGGAAGATCATAAAACATCACGAAACCAACCAGTTCACCATCAAGCCGCGCGCCGAACACCTGCGCAGACCGGTCCTGCAGCAGCGTCTCGGCATAAAAGTCATCCGGCCGCCGCGGCGCGCCGCGCTTGAGCGATTGCACATAGGCCGCCAACAGCGGTGAGAACTGATGCGCATCCTTCAGCCGCAGCAGCGAGATGTCGATGTTTTCGATCGGGGTGCTGGTCGTTGAATCAGGCTTGGTCATGACACTCATGTTTCCGGCAAAGCGCCGTCACCGTCAAGCCTTGCCAAAGTCGCGTGGGATCTTGAACAGCGGCCCGGGCCGGGCCGCAATCTTAACGTTAACTCCATGTCGCATTGCCGAGCCGGTGACTCTGCCCCTGCCTTCGGGCAGGATAGGACCAGACCGCATAAAACTGGCCCGCGATGTCCGGCGCCTTGTCCCCGGGAATCGAAACCCGGCTTGCGAAAAAGGATGACCCATGACCCGATCCGATCTGACCGCAGCAAAAGCCACGACATTGGCATCCGCCGCCCTGGCGGTCGCATTCACGCTGGCGGCCTCCGCCTCGGCTTTTGCAACTGACAGCCCGGTGTTCAAGACGCGCCACAAGGACGACGTCACCATCATCGTCATCGATCGCAAGGACCGCAACACGAGCCGCGTCGTCAGCGAAGACAAGCGCAAGCCTTCAGCGGCGACGACTTTCAAGACGCGCGACGACGAAATCCGCATCCGCATTCCGCGCCACTCCCGCGACCATCGGGACGGCGATCACCGGAGCCGGCAAACCGGCGGCCAGGGACATGGAAATGATGACAACGAACGCCGTTGGGCCAATCACAACGAAACAGGTCATGAAGGAACCGGGCATGACCGCTCCGGACACCTTCAAAGTGGCGGGGACCGCGGCCCGAAGGTCATCATTGTCGACCGCAACTCGAGCGCCTGCAAAGGCTCCGGCGTCTGCGTGATCAGGCCGTAAGGCTCAAGCTGGCAAGCCACCGAAGGCGGGGCAAGTCTAGGCGGCGATGGTCTCTTCCGGCTTTGTGGCCTGCGAGCCATGCGCATCTTCCACAGAGTAGAATTCCGCAGTCCTAAGTTTCTTGCGTTTGGCGCTGTACATCGCCGCATCCGCCCGGCCGACAAGCGTTTCCAGATCCACGCCGCGTTCCCCAACCGCAATGCCGAGCGCAGGCGAGAGAAGCCGCTCAAACCCGATGAAGGCGATCGGGGTGTTGCAGTTGATCAGAACCCTGTCCGAAACAGACTTCGCAGCCGCTTCCGGGGTCTGGTCAAACACCACGCAGATGAATTCGTCTCCACCCAGCCGCACCACATGATCATGCGGCCGCACCGAAGCCTTGAGCCGCTCGGCGGTGGTCTTCAGCGCATGATCGCCTTGCCGGTGGCCATGCTCGTCGTTGAGCGCCTTGAAGTCGTTGAGATCCAGATAAAGCACGGCGACATGGCCAGCATCAATCCGTGCTTTCACGGCCGGTTTTCTGAGTACCTCATCAAGCCCGGACCTGTTGAGAAGGCCTGTCAGCTTGTCCGTCGTGGCCACGGTCATGGCACGATCAAGCGCTTTGCTCTGCTGATGAAAGTAACGCGCAGCGAAAACACAGATGCCGAAGATGCCAAGACAGACGAGCAGAATGCCGGGCATGATCTCAGTCCGCAGCACCGTTCCGACATGTTTGTGGGTCCAGACGAGCTGGGCAACAGGCACGCCGTCCGGGCCGACCAGGTCGACCGACGGTTCTTTCAGCGGACTGCTCGCCGGCGTGATCGCGTAACCCGTTCCGTGGGTCATCTTGGCAATGGCATCCAGCGCATCACCGCCGAACAATTTCACGCCAAGCATGATCGGAAGCGACGCAGGCTCCGCCTTGACGAGATAGTCCGGTGTGATCCAGCTCGCGGCAATGGCACCATAGGTTCCATTGACCTGACCGATGCCGGAGATGGAAACATAATCCTTGGGCCGGGTTTCCCGAAGCCGCGACAGGAACGGCTGAATGCTTTTGACATCGAATTGCTCAGCCGACTCGATTGTGCCGGTTCCGTCATAGACATGCAGGACCTGACCGTCAGCGCTCAGAATGATGATGTGATCAAAAAGATCGCTCTCGGTCGCTCCGGCACCCAGATTCTCATGGAGACCGGCAGCATCATTGGCCTGGACCAGCTCATAGGCGAGATCCCAGTATGCGTAGTCGCTGGTCGAGGCTTCCACATGGGCAACCTTCTCGGTCACCAGCAGCTCCACAATGCTCTCGCTGCTCTCCTTCTCCAGTCGATCGATCCGGCCTGTGAGCCAGAACACGCTGCCAAGAATCATGCCGACGGCAACAATGCCGAGCAGAAACAGATATCCGAAGATGAGCTTTGGTTTGTTGCCAGCCATTATCCGCCATTCCATGGTTCACAGGTCGATGTTTCATAACGCAAACCTGTTTAAGAATTGTCGAATATATGACGGACAGCAGGCCTCCAGGCCGGGTTATGGGCAGTAAATTCCCGACAGGGTTTACAGGGTGTGAACAGGCCGGGTGCCGCGAAGCCGACAGGCCTTGCAATCAGCAATTTCAGCCCGCATATTTCTTCAAGGCTGGAGTGCTGAATTGGGTCTTTCCGACAACTGCCAGAACATGTTGTGCGATATCGCCGTTGTCGGCGGCGCAATCACTGCGACTGCGCTTGGCGTCAATGTGGCAACCGGCGTTGTCGAACTGGTCAGCGGCGGCGGCAAACTGGCGCTGGCCGTCAGCCGCGAGCAGCAGGACCGCTGCGAGAAACTTCTGCGCAATGTGAAGAAGCGTGTGGCTCGGGATGTCGACGGCTGGATCCGGTCCGAGTTTCGCGACACCGAAGCCGCCCGAGCCGATATCGAAGCAGCCTTTGACGAACTCGACCGGCTGTTGCCGACGATCAAGCCGACACCCGCCGAAGCGGTGGAGGCCAGTTTCAACGCGGAAACGCTGTATCAGCGCATCAGCGCCAGGGTCCCGGGCGACAGCCTGCTGCGCACCAATCCAAACGCTGCGAAAGTGTTCCGCGCCGTCATCACCGGCACCTACACCCTGGTGCGCAGCGACCCCGCCTTCAGCGCGACCCTGACCAGTTTCGGGTTTGAGCGTCTTTTCGCAAACCTCGAAGCCATGGATGGCAAGCTTGACCAGCTGACACGCGGGCAGCTTGAAATCAAGCTGGACCTCAAACGCAACCACGAAGAACAAATGCAGGCCCACGCCCGTCGCCTCGGCGCCCAACCCGAGGATCTACGGCCGCTGTTCGATGCGGTCGAAAGGGATGTGCCCGAGGCCAGTTTCGGACCCGCGATCAAGGAAGCCGTCGAAGCGCTCAAGGCGCGGGCCGCCAACCCGGTTCCGCTGCTCAACGATCCCGAGGAAATCCGCAGGGCCATCGAGATCGCCCGAGAGAGACTTGGCCATCTCGACACCGACGGCGCCATTGACCATCTTCGCAAGGTCCGCGCCGAACAGGCTGAAATCCGCCAGGAACGGCAACGCGGCGAAGCCCGCCTGGCCAAGGAAGAAGCGGAGATCCTCAAGATCGTCTACCGCTGGGACGAAGCCATTGCAGCCTTTCAAGCAGCCGCCGACCTTGACCCCTCCGATTGCCGGCCCTGGTTCGAGATCGGAGACATCAGGACGTTTCGGGGCAATCTCGAAGGCGCGCTCGCCAATTACCAGAAAGGCATGGAGACCGCGAAAGCCACCGGCAATCAACGCGATCTCTCCGTAAGCCACACCAAGATCGGCGACATCCGAACCGCACAGGGCAACCTCGCCGCAGCGCTTGAAGCCTATCAGGCCGGTCTCGACATCGCGGACGCACTGGCAAAGGCGGACCCGAACAACACTGAATGGCAGCGCGATCTCTCCGTCAGCCACAACAAGATCGGCGACATCCGAACCGCACAGGGCAACCTCGCCGCAGCCCTCGAAGCCTATCAGGCCGGTCTCGACATCGCGGACGCACTGGCAAAGGCGGACCCGAACAACACTCAGTGGCAGCGTGATCTCTCCGTAAGCCACAACAGGATCGGCGACATCCGAACCGCACAGGGCAACCTCACCGCAACCCTCGAAGCCTATCAGGCCGATCTCGATATCGCGGACGCACTGGCAAAGGCGGACCCGAACAACACTGAATGGCAACGCGATCTCTCCGTAAGCCACGAGAAGATCGGCAACATCCGGACCGCACAGGGCGACCTCGCCGGCGCACTCGAAGCCTATCAGGCCGCGCTCGACATCAGGGACACACTCGCAAAGGCGGACCCGAACAACACTGAGTGGCAGCGCGATCTCTCCGTAAGCCACGACAGGATCGGCAACATCCGAACCGCACAGGGCAACCTCACTGCGGCCCTCGAAGCCTATCAGGCCGGTCTCGACATCAGGAACACACTGGCAAAGGCGGACCCGAACAACACTCAGTGGCAGCGCGATCTCTCCGTAAGCCACAACAAGATCGGCGATATCCGGACCGCACAGGGCAACCTCACCGCCGCGCTCGAAGCCTATCAGGCCGGTCTCGACATCGCGGACACACTGGCAAGGGCGGACCCGAACAACACTGAATGGCAACGCGATCTCTCCGTAAGCCACGAGAAGATCGGCAACATCCGGACCGCACAGGGCGACCTCGCCGGCGCACTCGAAGCCTATCAGGCCGCGCTCGACATCAGGGACACACTCGCAAAGACCGACCCGCACAACACTGAATGGCAGCGCGATCTCTCCGTAAGCCACAACAAGATCGGCGATATCCGAACCGCACAGGGCAACCTCGCCGCTGCCCTCGAATCCTATCAGTCCGGTCTCGATATCAGGACCGCACTGGCAAAGGCGGACCCGAACAACACTCAGTGGCAGCGCGATCTCTCCGTCAGCCACGAGAGGATCGGCGACATCCGCACCGCACAGGGCAACCTCGCCGCTGCCCTCGAATCCTATCAGTCCGGTCTCGATATCAGGACCGCACTGGCAAAGGCGGACCCGAACAACACTCAGTGGCAGCGCGATCTGATCGTTTCACATTGGAGGATTGCAGCCGCAGGCTTCGATCCGGTGGATCACTATGAACAGGCCCTGGAAATCTCGCGCCTACTCGCTGCCGAAGGAAAACTCGCCCCCGTCGATGAGTATTTTATTCCTGAGCTTGAGAAACTGATCACGCAAGTTGCGAAGTAGACGCCACACTCTCCTTCGTCATCCTCGGCCCCCGAGCAAGACAAGCGAAGCGACGTCGTCGCCTCCGAGGATCCATTCCGTGATCCATCAACCGGCAACGCGTTGGGAAACATCACGGAGTGGATCCTCGGGTCAAGCCCGAGGATGACGAGAGGAGGGTGCGAGGATGACGAACTGAGAGACCAGAGGATGACGGCACGGGACGAACCTCAATCTCCGTCACTCCGGACCTGATCCGGAGTCCAGCGACCCGGCGTCTGCCGGGTCAAAGACTCTTTCAGCCCAAGGACTTGGGCTGACTGGATCCCGGTAGCTACGACGTCGCTTCGCTTGTCTGGATCAAGTCCGGGATGACGGCGGCGAGATAGGCTCAAGGAGGCGGAAGCGGAGCCGGTTGGTGTAGGAGCGTGCGCCCTCCTTCGTCATCCTCGGCCCCCGAGCCGAGGATGACGAAATGGGAGATCGAGGATGACGACGAGTGGGCGGTGGCGATGACTTCGGGTGGATGGTCACGGGCGGAAATTGATCCGCCCGAGTAACCGCTACTTCCACTCGCGAATATCGACGAAATGCCCGGCAATCGCCGCAGCTGCCGCCATCGCAGGCGAGACCAGATGGGTGCGGCCCTTGAAGCCCTGGCGGCCTTCGAAGTTGCGGTTGGACGTCGAGGCGCAGCGTTCTTCGGGTTTCAGCCGGTCGTCATTCATCGCCAGACACATCGAACAGCCCGGCTCGCGCCAGTCAAAGCCCGCAGCCTTGAAGATCACGTCGAGGCCTTCGGCTTCCGCCTGTTCCTTGACCAGGCCGGAACCCGGAACGATCATCGCCGACACATTGGCGTTGACGCTTTTGCCCTCGACCACCGAGGCGGCGGCACGCAGATCCTCGATCCGGCCATTGGTGCAGGAGCCGATGAACACCCGGTCGATGGTGATGTCAGTGATCGGGGTGCCGGGCTTGAGGCCCATATAGTCGAGCGCCCGCCACTTCGAGGTGCGCTTGGCCTCGTCCGCAATGTCGTCGGGGTTGGGAACCACACCGGTCACCGAAATCACATCCTCGGGCGACGAGCCCCAGGAGACGATCGGTGGCAGCGAGGCCGCGTCGAGACGCACGATCTTGTCGTAATGCGCGCCCTCATCCGATGGCAGCGTCTTCCAGTAATCGACCGCCATGTCCCAGGCCTTGCCCTTCGGCGCGCGGGGCCGGTCCTTGAAATAGGCGTAGGTCTTCTCGTCCGGCGCGATCAGGCCGGCGCGCGCCCCGCCCTCGATGGTCATGTTGCAGACCGTCATGCGGCCTTCCATCGACAGTGCGCGGATCGCCTCGCCGGCAAACTCGATCACATGGCCGGTGCCGCCGGCAGTGCCGATCTCGCCGATGATCGCCAGGATGATGTCCTTGGCGGTGACGCCCTCGGGCAATTCACCATTGACCTCGACCAGCATGTTCTTGGCTTTTTTCTGGATCAGCGTCTGGGTGGCGAGCACATGCTCGACCTCCGACGTGCCGATGCCGTGCGCCAAGGCCCCGAACGCACCATGGGTGGAGGTGTGGCTGTCGCCGCAGACGATTGTGGTGCCGGGCAGGGTGAAGCCCTGCTCGGGCCCAACGATGTGGACGATGCCCTGACGCTTGTCGTTCTCGTTGAGATACTCGACGCCGAACTCGGCCGAATTGTCGGCCAGCGCCTCGACCTGAATGCGGCTTTCCTCATTCTTGATGCCTTGCGCCCGGTCGGGCGAGGTCGGCACATTGTGGTCGACCACGGCGAGCGTCTTTTCCGGCGCGCGCACCTTGCGGTGCGTGGTGCGAAGGCCCTCAAAGGCCTGCGGGCTGGTCACTTCGTGAACCAGATGGCGGTCGATATAGAGCAGGCAGGTGCCGTCATCCTGCTGGCTGACAACGTGATCATCCCAGATCTTGTCATAGAGTGTGCGTGGTGCGGTCATGGTGGTGGTCCGTATCAATGGTCAAAGCAAGTGGATCAGATTGCCGCCGCAAGAGGCAGCGGAACAGGCAGGGCCTCAGGCGCCAAGCCCGGACAGCGCCCCGGATATGCGCGCGAAAAACCGTGCCGGCAGGCGCTTGTGGTCCTGCAGCACGAAGATTTGAGGCGCGAGACATCTGAATTTCGATCCCATGCGACGGCTCATACCAATTTTAGCAGGTTCGGGCAATTGCTTTGCGTCGGCGACCGACAGACCGCCGGGAACTCATGCTTGGTACCCCGCCACCGGCACCCAATCAGCCAAGCGGATACCCGCGCCGGAGCAGCCGCCGATAATGGTCACCGCGCGGATCCGGCCGGGCCGAAGCGTCCAGCCCGCCACCATCAATGCCGTCCTCAATTCCAATGTCCCGCTTCAGCCGGTCATCAAGCCCGTCAACCCTGATGGTGGTGCGGGCAGCGAACAGATTTCTGAAAAACAGGCATAGCTTTCCCGTTTCGCAAAACCGTGCAAGCCGGCCTTGCGAGGCGCGATTGTGATCGCTCATCGCTCTTTCCTTTTGATCTGTGTTGGGGGTAAACTGCCGCGTAAACAGTCGGATTTCCAACGGAAATACGATCTAAGCCCATAAAGAGAGCTTATCCATGAAACTGTCGAGGAAGGTTCCGCTCAATGCCCTGCGCGTGTTCGAGGCAGTCGCCCGTCATGGCAGTTTTTCGCGTGCGGCGGAGGAATTGGGAATGACGCAGACGGCAGTCAGCTATCAGATCAAGCTGCTCGAGGGGCACATTGGCGACCAGTTGTTTCTACGTCAGCCCCGTCAGATCGTCAACACTGAGACCGCCGAGCGCATGCTGCCCGGCGTCAGCAAAGGCTTCGAGAACATTGCAGACGCGATGCTTGCCGCCGTCCAGCCATCCAGCCAGACGCTGGAGATCCACTCCTCGCCGACCTTCGCCTCGCACTGGCTGGCGCGCAATCTCGGCGCGTTCCAGCTCGAACATCCCGGCATTGCGGTGCGGCTGCTCAGGGTCAGCAAGATCACCGATTTTGCGCGCGATCCGGCTGATATAGCGATCCGCTGGGGCGTTGGCCCGTGGGCAGACGTCGAATGCCACCTGCTCGGGCGCTTCACCTATGCCCCGATGTTGAGCCCGGAGCTCGCCGCCAGCGCTGGCGGAATCTCGCAACCCAAACACCTGTTGCGGCTGCCGGTCATCGGCGCCCAGCAGGATTCCTGGCAAACCTGGTTTGCCAGTGCCGGCCTCGCGCCGCCCGACCTGTCGGTTCACAAAAGGCACAATTACATCGAGCAGGACCTGTGCGCCAACGCGGCGCTGGCCGGTCAGGGCGTCGCCATCCTCAATCACATCTATTTCGCCGAGGATCTCGCCTCCGGACGGCTGATCGCTCCCTTCAACCATCACTGCAACGACGAGATCGGCATCTGGCTGGTCTATCCCGAAAACAGCCGCAACAACCGGAAGATCAGGGCCTTCCGGGACTGGATCACGAAAGCGGTCGCGGCCGACAGGCTACGCACGGAACCGCCGGCACGTGAGCACAAAGGGGCGCTGTGACAGCGGGATGCAATGCATCACCATTGTCGCTCAACTCACTCCAATCGAGCCGGCCAAGCTTCAGCGGTCGCGATTGAGCTGCATCTGGAAATACTGCAGCTGCTGTTCCGGGATCCGGTCAACATTGACCCGGCCCCGGCGCAGTTCATGCAGGAAACGGGCCTCGGCATTGGGATCATTGAACTCGAAGCTCGGATTGAGCTGCGGCGTCAGAATCGGATCATAGAGCCGCCCGGACTGGATCGCGTCGAGCCTGCGACCGGAGCGGTTCGAATCCGCCCAGGCCAGCGTCGGCAATACGAGTGCGCCTGCGAGGGCGATAAGCACGATGCGTTTCATCGGGGGCATCCTTCTGACAATCTGTGTGTACGGACCCTATGTGGGGTCAGTTGTTCAGCATGCCAAGGGTGCTCGCCTCAGGACGGCGCAGACGGCCCGAGCCATCAAGCACAAGCGCGACCACAAGAATGGCGAAGCTGACCAGATTGATCAGGCTGCCAAGCGGAACCAGGAGATCCGGCCGGTCGCCATTTGACGGCAACCCCGCGAACACCTCGCCGTCGAAGACCGATATCGGGAAATGCAGGGCATCATGAATGCTCTGGGCCGTAAACACGGGAATGCCCAAGGCCGGTGACAGGGACAAAGCCAGATCCGAACCAATCCAGAGGCAACTGCCGACATAGATCAGCCCGATCGGGACGCTGCCATAAAGCCGTGTCCGGAGGATCGAACCGGCAAAGCCGGGCATGTATTCAACATGGAAACACAACAGCGCCCCGAACGCCAAGAGCGGCAGGAGTTCGACGAGGCCCGCGCGCGGAAAAAACAGAAACGCGGCCGACAGATCGATGCCCCAGAAACTGCCATGGATGAAGAACGATGGCAGATCCGGCAGCAGCAGCGCCAGCGGAAACAGCACCCAGAACCGCGAACCGACCGCCAGTCCACGGCGGTAGAAGGCGGTTGCCCCGACCCAGGCCGCGGCAAGAAGCAGCGACGGCTGAAGCCACAGGCCAAGCACCTGCGCCACCTCCCCGCAGATGCCGCCACTGACACAGCCCCGGCCCGCGAGCACCGGGACGACGAACCACAGCGCCTGAGCAAAGAACACCTTGCCCAACGCAAGCAGGGCGGCGAAGGCAAAAAACCAGGCTGTGAAGTTTCGGGCTGTGAGTTTCAAAGGCACGCGGAGATCCGTAATGTGAGCTGGGTACAACCTGCTTGTGCCCCCCTAACAAAACGCTAAACCGCCGGTGTTGGGTTTCTGAAATCCGATATTTTTCCAAGCTCTGCAGAAATAACACTCAGATTTAAGTGGTTTTCTGGGCGGCCGGCTGACAGCAACATCGACCGGGATATGCGATGTCTAGTCGCGCCCGCCCGAACGTTCCTCATCGGCACGGCGCAGGCGTTTTTCCAGCGCCCTCAGCCCCAGCGACAGGCCGACGGTGAGCAGCAGATAGACATAGGCCACGATCGAATAGGTTTCGAAGAAGCGGAACGAGCCCGAGGCATAGACCTTGCCCATCTGGGTGAGATCGGCGACGCCCAGCACCGAGACCAGCGAGGAATCCTTGATCATGGCGATGAAATCATTGCCCAGCGGCGGCAGGATGGTGCGGATCGCCTGCGGCAGCACGATAAAGCGGAAGCGCTGCAGCCGGGTCAGCCCCAGCGCCTTGGCGGCTTCGATCTGGCCCTCGTCGACCGCCAGGATGCCGGCCCGGAACACTTCCGAGATGAAGGCGGAGTAGCCGATGGTCAGCGCAAAGATCGCCCGCCAAAGCAGCGACACGTCGCGCACCAGCAACTCGCCGATCAACCCCGCCTCGATCAGCGGCGTCATCAGGAAATTCCAGGCGATCACGAAGCCCGGCGCGCCGACAAAGGCGATGTAGAACAACAGCACCAGGATCGGAATGCCGCGGATGATTTCGACATAGAACCGCGCCACCTGCCGCGCCACCAGCGAACTGGAAAGCCCCATCACCGCCAGAAGCAGGCCGAACAGGGTCGCCAGCGCAAATCCCACGAGGGTGACGAAGATGGTGATCCAGACGCCCTTGGAGACGATGGTGAAGATCTGGCTGTAGAGATCGTTGATCGCGATCTGGACCGCCAGGAACAGCGCGATGGCGCCGGCGGCCAGCAGCCACCAGGGAAAATCATCCTTGCCGCCCTGCTTTGGTGCCGCGGTCACGCCTGGGGACTTTTCGCATGTGTGCCAGCCGGCGCCGGCCGCGTGAACAATTGCTCTCGCACCCCACCCTGCCACTGGTCGTCCTCGCTCTGGGCGCTGAGCACGAAGCCATGCCGTTCATACAGCGCCCGCGCCGCCGCAAGCCCGGCGAAGGTGGTCAGCCAGACCGGTCCTGCCGCCACACGGTCCGCGTGATCGATCGCCCGTGCCATCAGCTGTTTGCCAAGCCCGCTGCCGCGCGCGGTATCCGAGACCACGAACCATCTCAGATGCGCACCGTCAGGCCCGCCGCCCGAGACATCCATGCTGATCGAACCGGTGAGCGCATCGCCGCGCCAGGCGGTCAGAGACAGGTCGCGCTCAGGATCCATGCGAGCGAGGAACTCCGCGAGTTCCGCCGCCACCTTGGTCTCGAACGCCTGCCCGAAACCCCATTCCCGCGCGTAATAGTCCATGTGCAGGCCAAGAACGCCGCCAAGCGCACCCGGCCTGTAGCCATCAAAGCTGATTTGCATCTGCCGGCTCAACCGCCGAGCTTGTAGTCGAGGAACCACTTCTTGTTGAGCGCGTCCATGGTGCCGTCAGCCTTCATCTCAGCGATCGCCGCATTGACCGGCGCCACCAGTTCCGAGCCCTTGGGGAAGATGAAGCCGAAGTCCTCGGTGCCCATGGCTTCGCCGATCAGCTTGAGCCCGCCATCGGACGCCTCGACATAGCCCTTGCCGGCGGTGCCGTCGGTGAGCACCAGATCGACATCGCCGGTCTTCAATGCCTGCACGGTGGCGCCGAAGGTTTCCATCAGCTTGATGCGGGGGTTCTGTTCGTTGCCGTCAAGCATATCATAGACCGCGACATAAAACGGCGTGGTGCCGGGCTGCGCGCCGACAAGCCCGTCTTCAAACGCTGCGAAGCTTTTGGCATCGGTGAACCGGTCCTCGTCGCCACGCACCAGCATGAACATTTCAGAGCGCATATAGGGATCGGAAAAATCCACCTTCTCCTTGCGCTCTTCCTTGATGGTGATACCGGTCATGCCGATCTGGTACTGACCGTCCGACACCGACTGGATCATCGCGTCCCAGGAGGTGTTCTGATACTCGACGGTGAAATTCAGCCGCTTGGCGATCTCGTTCATTGCGTCATACTCCCAGCCGATCTGGTCGCCGGTCTTGGGGTCGATGAATTGCAGAGGCGGATAGGCGTTCTCGGTGACAACGACCACGGTCTCGCCGCCGAGATCGGGCAGGTCGGACGCCTGGGCGGCCTGCGGGAGCAGCGCCGCGGAAAGGCCAAACATGGTGGCAGCCGCCATCATTGCGGATTTGAAATAGGACATGGTGTTTCCCCTATGAGGTCTCGGGATTGATTTCTGGCGCGGCCGCCATTGGCAATGCTGCGGCGCAGGACTTGCACTTTGCAATGCCGCACGCCGGGCCGCAAGGGCAGAGGCGATCAGGCAACAGACATAACGGCATTTCTCTGTCGGCATGGCATGGGCACTCTCTCCGTCGTCATGCATGGGCATTCTCTCCGTCGTCATCCTCGGGCTTGACCCGAGGACCCATGCTCAAACTGATGGCGCATCTCGGTTTGGCTTTGGATCCTCGGCTCGGAGGCCGAGGATGACAACAGTGGGGGGATTTGAACAGGCACACCGAAACCCTCCGCGCGCTGAG
Source organism: Hoeflea sp. (assembly GCA_043585085.1). Lineage (GTDB taxonomy): Bacteria > Pseudomonadota > Alphaproteobacteria > Rhizobiales > Rhizobiaceae > Hoeflea. The sequence continues at coordinate 1,907,889 of CP121320.1, read as the reverse complement.
CGCCGGAGTTTGGCAAATGACAGTCCGGAGGGCCGCGCGCAGGCTGTGCCGAACGGAAAGGGTAGAAAGGGTGGCGCGAACCCGCGCGCGGCCCGGAATTCGCCGGATGGGGTGCGCCATCCGACAGGCATCTGGCTGACCATGCCGGACAGAAGGGGTCTCCTTCCATGCGTCCGCCCCGGATTGGCCCGGAACCGAAGGCCCCGACCGGGCCCGCGGGCATGGCATTTGACGGCAGGTCCGGCACGGACACTCTGTCCTTTCGGGACAAAATGGCCGCCACAGGCCCGTTTCGGCACCGGCCCCGCCCCGCCAATGGGGCATTTGGGTGTCCGATGCTTCACCGGTGGCTGGCTTGGCCTGACCCTCCTGCCCGGGCATCCAACAAGGACATCCCGCTTGGGGTGATCACGCTGCCAGCGGAGCACCGCCGCGCAATCCGCCTCCACTCAGCCCGGCCGCACGCTACGGCCCGCCTGAACGGCATCCCTCCCGCCTGGCCCGAAACGTTCGCGAAACCATCCGGCAGCAGGAGTGAGATGATGATCCCACGGGTTTGGAAGGTGGGGAAGAAAATGGGGGGATTTTTGTTTGGGGGGAGGTGTTCTCCGCTTTGACTGTGGTGATGAGATTCCGGCAGGTTTGGCTGTGGGTCCTCGGGTCAAGCCCGAGGATGACGACGGAGAGAGTGTGCCCTGGACTGACGGCCGGGAGAACCTGTTACGGACGTTCACTTCCTTCTCGTCAACTTCAATTCGTGCATGCGGCACAGAAAGTCCCGCACAGGTTACACCTTTGCGCTTGAAATTCGGTTTCGGAGCTGTCCAGAGCTCTCACCTCTTCATCCCCGGCTCACTTTCTCCGTCGCTATCCTCGGCTCACTCCCCCCGTCGTCATCCTCGGGTCAAGCCCGAGGATGACGACGGAGAGAATGTGCCCGGGGATGACGACGGAGAGAGTGTGCCCGAAGATGAGGATGGAAAAAGTGGAGGACGACGACGGGGAGCCCGTGGAGGAGGAGCGCGAGAATAACGATGGAGAGAATGTGCACTGGACTGGCGTGGAAAGAGAACCCCTCAATCCCTCGCTATCTAGGCAACCGCTCAGCGGCCGGATTCGTTCCGGGCGGCGGATTCGAGCAGGTCCCACATGTCGGCGCCGGTTTCGAACGGGGAGGCCTTGGCCTTTGATGCGGAGGTGTTGCCGCCCATTGCCTTGAGTTCGGCTTCAAGGCTGAGCTCGGCGCGGGTCTTCTTGGCATTTGCCCGCTGGCTTGCAGTCCCGTTGTCAGGCCGCACCGGCAGCGCAATCTGCGGCACAACCGCATGCTTTCCGGTGTTGACGAGAAGAGGAAGGGACACGGCGGTTCACTCCGAAAGGGCCCAAGTCCCCATCCACCAGTCACGATGAGCCGGTGTTCATGGGGCCAAGGCCAGGATCAAACTCCAGCTATGGCCGCTCCCCATTGCCAGAGATTTAAACCGATCCGTCGCATTTTAGGTATCGGTCACTTATCACGGGCGCCGGCCCCAAAAACCAAAAAAGCGCCGGAAAACCGGCGCTTTGAGGGACGAACCCGAAGGCTTGTCAGAAACGATGTGTGCGGCTTATTCGCTCTTGGCTTCTTCAGCCGCTGCTGCTGCTGCTTCATCGGCTGCGGCCTTTGCGGCTGCGGCTTCAGCGGCGTCTGCTGCTGCCTTTTCAGCAGCCAGTGCCTCGGCGGCTGCGATCTTCTCGGCCTCGAGACGTGCCTTTTCCTCGGCCAGAGCCTGACGCTCGGCGTCGTTGAGCTTGCGGGCGCGGGTGTTGGTGTTCTCGACGATACGGGCCGACTTACCGCGACGGTCGCGCATGTAGTAAAGCTTGGCGCGACGGACCTTACCGCGGCGGACCACTTCAACGGCTTCTACCAGTGGCGAGTACATCGGGAACACACGCTCCACGCCTTCGCCGTAGGAAATCTTGCGGACGGTGAAGCTCTCGTTGAGGCCGGCGCCGGCGCGGGCGATGCACACGCCTTCGAAAGCCTGCAGACGGGTGCGCTTGCCTTCGGTCACGCGGACCTGGACGCGCAGCGTGTCGCCGGCGGAAAATTCTGGAAACTTGCGGGAAGCTTCGATCTTGGCGGCCTGTTCGGCCTCCAGCTGGGCAATAATGTTCATGGTCCTCGACCTTTCGTTCTTCTCAAACGGTCAGAGCGCTCTCGTCTCGCCTCCTTGGCATGTCCCGGTCCGGGATCATCCTCGGTGCAGTGCCGGTGAAGGCAGGAGCGGATTCACCATTCATTGTTTGGCAGGCGCCGTTGTTTGCACGGCTGTCGGACGTTGCCGATCGCGGGGCAGATACACCAAACGCGCCCGCTTGTCACCCGATATCGGTGATTTTTCTCTGAGCCAGCAGATCAGGCCGCCGCACGCGCGTCAGCCTGAGCGATTCCGCCTCGCGCCATTCGTCCACGGCCTTGTGATTGCCCGAGGTCAGCACGGCAGGAATCTCGCGGTCCTCAAACAGCTGCGGCCGGGTGTAATGCGGGTGTTCGAGCAACCCGGTCTCGAAACTCTCATGGCTTCCGGACTCGGCATTGCCCATCACGCCCGGCAGCACCCGGATCACCGCGTCGAGCAGGATCAGCGCCGCAGGCTCACCGCCCGACAGCACATAATCACCAATCGAGATCTCCTCAAGTTTGCGCGTCTCTATGACCCGCTGGTCGACACCTTCGAAGCGGCCGCAGACGATGACCGCACCGGGACCCTCCGCCAGCTCGCGCACCCGGGCCTGGGTCAGCGGACGCCCGCGCGGGCTCATCAGAAGCCGTGGCCTTGTGTCATCTTCCGGGCTCACCGCATCGATGGCGCGCGCCAGCACGTCGGGCCGGAGCACCATGCCCGCACCCCCGCCGGCCGGCGTGTCATCGACATTGCGGTGCTTGCCGGTGGCATAATCACGGATATTGACCGGCTCGATGGAGGCATCCCCGCGCTCGAGCGCACGGCCCGAAAGCGACAGCCCGAGATGGCCGGGAAACATGTCCGGATAGAGCGTGAGAACGGTGGCGCGAAAGCCCATCAGTCCCGCGCTCCGTCGGGATCTTCACCCTCGCCGTCAAAGCCTTCACCGGGCTCATCACCGTCGACGGTGTCGATCAGCCCGGCTGCGACGGGATCAACAAGAATGCGGCCCGCCTCGAGATCAACATGGGGAACGGCGGCCAGGGTGAACGGAATCACCACCGGCTTCTTGCCGTCCTCACGCAGTTCCAGAAGATCGCCGCCGCCGAAATCGAGCACACCCGAGACTTCACCCCAGAACTGGCCATCGGAATCCCAGGCTTCCAGCCCCTCAAGATCGGCATGGAAATATTCGCCCTCCTCCAGATCCTCGTCATCAAGGCTGGAGCGGTCGATATAGAGGTTGAGGCCCTTGAGCGCTTCGGCTGCATTGCGGTCGTTGATGCCGCGGAAGCGGACCACGACGATGGTCTTGGCAAGCCGGTGATCAAGCACCTCGAAGCGGCGGCCATCCTCGGTGTAGAGCGCCCCATACTCGGCGATCGCCATCGGATCCTCGGTGAACGGCTTGACCCGCACCTCGCCGCGAATGCCCTGCGCGGCGCCGACGACGCCGATCAGGATGGGGTTTGCGAGTTTGCTCATGGACATCTCCAGGGTGGGCAACGCGAAACGGGCGGCATGAAGCCGCCCGCATTGTAGCGCAAAACGCCCATTCGTGAGGATGGACGAGGCGCTGTCCCGATTATTCTGCGGCTGCTTCTTCGACAGCAGCTTCTTCGGCCGGAGCTGCAGCGGCTTCGGCGGCAGCAGCGGCTGCATCCTCTTCCTTCTGCTTCTTCTCGGCAGCGCGTTCCTGCGCCTTCTTGCCGGGCTTGGCCTTGTTCGGGTTGTTGCGGGCGTCGCGGGTCATCATGCCGGCTTCGGCCATGAAGCGGGCGACGCGGTCGGTCGGCAGCGCGCCGTTGTCGAGCCAGTGCTGGATGCGCTCCTGGTTGAGGCTGACGCGGGCCGCGTCGTCCTTGGCCAGCATCGGGTTCCAGTAGCCCAGGCGCTCGATGAAGCGGCCGTCGCGCGGACTGCGCACGTCAGCAACGACAACGTGGTAGTAAGGACGCTTCTTGGAGCCACCGCGGGCCAGACGAATTTTCAGTGCCATTTTCTTTTCCTTTGAGTAAGCAGTCTTGTTGGCTGTTGGGTTGAAAGTCTTCGGACGCTGTTCAGCGCCAGATCGGTGAAATCATTTCGAAGCCGCCTGCTTGTGGTGCTGGATGACTTCGCGAATGACGAATTCGAGAAATTTTTCGGCAAAATCCGGATCGAGATCGGCGGATTTGGCCAGGTCGCGCAGCCGGGCAACCTGCTCGGCCTCGCGGTTCGGATCGGACGGCGGAAGATCGGCCGAGGCCTTCAGCGCGCCGACGGCCTTGGTCACCCGGAACCGCTCGGCCAGGATGTGAATCAGCGCCGCGTCGAAATTGTCGATCGAACGGCGGAATTCCTGCAGTTTGGCCATCGCCTCGGTGTTTGTGCTCATGCCCCGCCCCTCACTTCTTTTTTGGCAGGCCGGGAAGGCCCCCGGAAGAACCAGGACCACCGAGACCGGGGAGTTTTGGGCCGCCCAGACCCGGCAGACCGCCTGGCATTCCGCCCGGAAGACCGCCCGGCAAACCACCCTTGCCGAGACCGGCGGCCTCGGCCTGCTTCTGGAGCGCCTCAAGCTGCTTCGGATCCATCTTCGACAGGTCCGGCATGCCGCCCCCCATCATGCCGCCAGGCAGCCCCATCTTCGAGGCGAGACCGCCCATGGCAGCCCGCATCATGCCGCCGCCCTTGCCCTTGCCGCCCATGGCTTTCATCATGTCGGCCATCTGGCGGTGCATCTTCAAAAGCTTGTTGATCTGAGCCGCATCGGTGCCGGACCCGGCTGCGATGCGCTTCTTGCGGCTGTGCTTGAGAAGATCGGGATTGGCCCGCTCGGCCTTGGTCATCGAGCCGATGATGGCGAGCTGGCGGGCAAAGGTTTTGTCGTCAAGACCAGCCGCCGACATCTGGTCCTTCATCTTGCCCATGCCCGGCATCATGCCCATGATGCCGCCCATGCCGCCGAGCTTCTGCATCTGCCCGAGCTGATCAGCCAGGTCATTGAGATCGAACTTGCCCGATTTCATCCGGGCGGCCATGGTCTGCGCCTTTTCGGCGTCGAAAGTCTCTGCCGCCTTCTCGACCAGCGAGACGATGTCGCCCATGCCGAGGATCCGGCCGGCGATGCGGGTGGGGTGGAACAGCTCGAGCGCGTCCATTTTTTCGCCGACGCCGATGAACTTGATCGGCTTGCCGGTGACGGCGCGCATCGACAGTGCCGCACCGCCGCGGCCATCGCCGTCCATGCGGGTCAGCACCAGGCCGGAAATGCCGACACGCTCGTCAAAATTGCGCGCCAGATTGACCGCGTCCTGACCGGTCAGCGCATCGGCGACGAGCAGGATCTCATGCGGGTTGGCGCGCTTCTTGATTTCGGCCATCTCGGCCATCAGCGGCTCGTCAATATGGGTGCGGCCGGCGGTGTCGAGAATAACCACATCGTGGCCGCCAAGCTTCGCCGCCTGCACCGCGCGCGCGGCAATATCGGTGGGCGATTGGCCGGCCATGATCGGCAATGTGGCAACACCAGTCTGCTCGCCCAACTGTCTGAGCTGCTCCTGCGCGGCAGGACGGCGGGTGTCGAGCGAGGCCATCAGCACTTTCTTGCGGTCGCGCTTTTCCAGCCGCGCGGCAATCTTCGCAGAAGTCGTGGTTTTACCCGAGCCCTGCAGGCCGACCATCATGAGGACGACGGGTGCCGCGGCATTGAGATCGATGGCGACGCCTTCTTCACCCAAGAGCGCGACCAGCTCGTCATGGACCAGCTTGACCACCATCTGGCCCGGCTTGATCGACTTGACGATCTCCGCGCCGACGGCCTTCTCGCGCACCCGGTCGGTGAAACCCCGGACCACTTCCAGCGCCACGTCGGCCTCCAGAAGCGCGCGGCGAACCTCGCGCATGGCTTCCGACACATCCTTCTCCGACAGGGCGCCGCGCCCGGTCAGATTGTTGAGGATGGAGCCAAGCCGGTCCTGAAGATTTTCAAACATTGCGTCGTCCTGTGGTTGCCGGGGTCTCCAGCACATATGGGACGAACATCAGACAAAGCCAAACGACACCCGAGGGCGCATCGCGCTGTCGGGTGTTGACCTCCGGGATCGATTTATACCAATTGGGGTCCCGGTCGGCGGCTCGGAGTCATGCTCGTCGCAGATTTGCGTGGGGTAAACAGGAAAAGGGCGGCGGAGTCAAGGTGGGGGGGGGTAGCGAACGGCTCAGCCTGAGATATCGCGGCAAGTCGGCGCTCCAACCCCTAAAGCGTCTCCGGCCATTGCTGAGCGGAATGCATCACGGTCAGTACATCGACATGCCTGTCCGTCACGCGATAGGCGATGATGTAAGGGACATCGGACAGCACCAGTTCGCGCGTGCTCTTGATCCTGCCGGGGCGGCCCATGTCTGGCCGGTTAGCGAGGGTATCAACTGCGGTCACAATGCGGGAAACGACGCGTGCTGCAGCTTCGGGATTGTCCTGCGCAATGTACGCGCCGGTCTGGTCAAGACGTCCGAGTGCGCGGCGCGTCCACCTTATCGCCAGCGTCATGACCCAGTGGCAGGCTGAACATACTTGGCGATCACGCGCGCAACGTCATCTGTACTCGCAAACTCACCGCGTTCTGCCTCGGCAATCCCCGCCTCGATTTCGGCAAGCTGCCACTCTTCCCTGGCGACAAAGTCCTCAATTGCCTTGGCAGCCATATAGGACCGGGAACGATCCTGCTTTGCAGCGAGTTGGTCGAGCCGCTTTGAGGTATCCTCGGAGACGCGGACGGTAAAGGCGGACATGGTTATGATGCTCCTTGGTTCACTGAGAATTTGTGCGAACCATGTTGAACTGTCAAGGTTCACACCGCTCAACGCGTGTTGTGCTGCAGTTTTGCGCAACGGGGCCTATCAAACCAAAGCCGCCAGGTGCGTCGGGGTGGTTTCTTCTGCGAGTCTTGACTTGCGGACAAAGTCACCGGCAGATCCCGGTCACAAAAGACTCCGGTCTGGCTGGAAGCATACCTAAGTCAGCAGCGTTTGAGGATGTCTGCCAGTACGATGAATCGAGGTTTAGAGATGGCCGTTTTGAAGACACCGCGCTTGACCCTCAGACCTGGCAATCCCGGCGACCGGGCTGATTTCATCGCACTGGAGCGTGACCCGGAAGTGATGCGCTTTTTGAATGGCGGACACGCCATCGACAATGAGGAGGGCGATCCGAACGCAGACTTCCTGATGCCACGTGGCACCGAGCCGCACGTCTGGACCGCGCGCCGTACCATCAATGAGGCCTTTGTCGGATGGTTCTGCCTGTGGCCGGAGAATAAAGGATCGGCCGAGCTTGGATATCGCCTGCGCCGGAGTGACTGGGGCCAGGGGCTGGCTTCGGAAGGGGCTTTGGCCTTGCTCAATTGGGGTTTTGAAAGCGCCGGATACGAGCGAATCGTGGGAACCACAATGGCAGTGAACCAGGCCTCGCGCCGGGTGATGGAAAAGATCGGCATGAAACATGCCAGCACAGTCCATGTTGATTTTGCCGATCCGATCCCGGGAAGCGAACATGGAGAGGTCTGGTACGAACTGACGCGGGCGGAATGGCATGACCTTAGCTCTTTTAACGCTTTAATTGTACGGTCGAACGAGACCCCGTCAAACTTGGATATCTATCAACCCGCCACCCAGAAAAATCCCGGCACGCTCCCCCTTATTCCTGCCAGCTTGATTTGCTATCCTCCAATATGAATGCGGAGTTTGAGGGCAGCCCATGTATCCCAGCTACACAAGATCAGAACGCGTTGCCGATGGCAGCATGCATGCCATCGGCGTCACCGGCGCGGTGCTCGGGGCGATCCTTTTGCTGGTGTGGGCGGCGCCGGTCGCCTCGCCCTGGCAGATAGCTGCCATCTCGGTCTATGCGATCACCCTGATTGTGACCTTCACCGCCTCGGCCTTCTATCACATGACTCCGTGGGAGAGCATCCGGCCGGTCCTGCGGCGGATCGATCACGCGGCGATCTATCTCAAGATCGCCGGCACCTACACGCCGCTGGTGGTGATGATCGGGTCAGGGCTCGCCTATGTCATGCTCGGCATCGTCTGGATCATGGCGATCATCGGCATGGTGCTCAAGCTGGTGTTCTGGCGCACGCCCGGCCGCTTCGGTCCGCTTCTCTATCTTGTCATGGGCTGGATGAGCATCGTGCTGATCTGGTCCTCATGGTCGGAGCTGCCCTTTGGCTACATTCTGGCCGGCGGGCTGCTCTACACCTTTGGCGTGGTTTTTTATGCGGCGGAAAAGATGAAATTCTCGAACGCCATCTGGCACGGTTTTGTTGTCGCGGCGTCGGCCTGCTTCTTCGTCGCCATCACGATTGTCGTGACACAGAAGGGGCTGGTCTAGAGCCGGTCATCTTTAGGTGGAAGCGTTTGAACGCCGGAATTTCGTGATCTGGCAAGGAGCGTGAGGCGACGCGGCGCGAAAGGCGAAAACAGACCGGCCTGTAACGCTCCACCCTGCTGTCTTTTGGCTATTCCGGATGCGGAACCGGTTCTCGCTATCGTGGAGTTTCTGCAATTGCACCTCCAAGCCTCATTCACCTAAGCGTCTGCATTCCCCGGTCAAGCAGTTCACGGATAAAGCGCTGGTATTTCATGCCGCGCTTTTCAGCCTCGGCCTTTATGGCTGCGAGCTGACTCTCCGGAAGGCGCATGTTGAGACGCGCGCTCTTGTCTTCAAACTCATAGCGGACTGGCTCCGCCAGGCTCCAGTCATATTCACTCAGATCAGCTTCCGCCACAAATGCCTCTGCCGCATCATCGCTCGGCAAAGTCGGCCATGGTTTTTTTGACTTGTTCATATTCTCTCACTTCTTTTCCATGCATGTATCGAGCGCTTATGGGGCGGATGGATGTTCCGCCGTCCTTGGACCGGTAGGTAAAGACAACAAACACATGGCGTCCCGATGGCTCCTGTCCCGCTGTTCGATACCGGGGTTCGAGCGGGTTGGGGTCCGGAATGCGAAAAACCATAGTGCGCAGGACGTGTTCGATTTGCGCCTTGCTTACGCCATGCTTTCCGCATTTGGGCCAGTTGCCGCTGTCCCACTCAATGCCCCCGATCTTCATTCAGAAAGAATGCACAATTGTACACACAAATACAACTCACAATCTTGCTTTCTATTTGAGGCTTGAGAAATCGGCCGGTCGTTGTGAAACCGTATCAACACCCAGATCATGCTGCATCAACGGAACGTTCCAACCCTCCTAAAACCCCCAAACCCAGACAATCATCGGCACGGAAACCGCAATCACGATCACCTCGAGGATCAGGCCCATGCGCCAGTAGTCGCCGAACTGGTAGTTGCCCGGCCCCATGATGATGGTGTTGTTCTTGTGGCCGATCGGGGTGAGGAAGGCGCAGGAGGCGGCGACCGCGACGCCCATCAGGAACGGGTCGGGGCTGACATCGAGTGAGGTCGCAATGCTGACGGCAATCGGGGCCGCGATAAGCGCGGTGGCGACATTGTTGAGAAAATCCGAAAGCGTCATGGTGATCACCATCAGCACCGTCAGCACCGCCCAGGGCGGCAGATCGACGGTCTGGGTAACGATGAGATTGGCGATCAGCTGGCTGCCGCCGGTCTGCTCCAGCGCCGCACCCACCGGGATCAGGCAAGCCAAGAGCACGATCACCTTCCACTCGATCAACGCATAGAAATCGCGCCCGCCAATCACCCCGAGCGCCAGATAGGCCACCACGCAGAGCCCCAGCGCAATCGTCAGCGGCGCAACGCCGATTACGGTGAGCGCAATCGCGGCGGCAAAAATCGCCAGTGCGGCAAGCGCCTTGGTCCGCTGCAACACCTCAAGCCGGCGGTTTTCCAGCGGCAGCACGCCGAGCCAGGTGCTGGCGGCAGCAATATTGTCATCCGGCCCGATCAGCAGCAGCACGTCGCCGGCCTTGACCGGCAGGTTGCGCACCCGCTCGCGGAATCGCTTGCCCTGGCGCGACACGCCCAGCAGCGTCACCCCGTGTTTCTGCACCAGCCGCAAGCCTGCGGTGGTGCGGCCAACAATGCGCGCGTCTTCCGGCACGATCACCTCGACAAGGCTCAACGACTTGCCCAGCAAACCGCCATGTTGCTCGGCCCCGACCGTATCGAGCTCGGCCGCGCCCATGAAGGCCTCTATCTGCTTGGGATCGCCTTCCAGCGCCAGAAAATCACCCTGGCGGAGTTCGCGGGCGCGCGAGAAGCCCGGCAACCGCCTGCCCTGCCGCACAAGGCCCAGAATCGTGACGTCACTGTCATTGGCGAGCGGATAAAGGTCGCCAACGGTCTGGCCGATGGATTTCGACCCTTCCTTCACCCGCGCCTCGGCAACATAAAGCCCGGCATCGCCTTCCAGCGAAACTGCGTCGGGGCGCGCAGGCAGAAGCCGCCAGCCGATGAAGGCCACATAGGCAATGCCCACAACCGCGACCGCCAGGCCCACCGGCGCGAAATCGAACATCGAGAATGGCGCGCCGAGCGCATCCTCGCGATACTGCGCAATCACGATATTCGGCGGCGTGCCGATCAGGGTGATCATTCCGCCCAGAATGGTGCCGAAAGACAGCGGCATCAGCGACAGCGAAATCACGCGCCTGGCCTTGCGCGCCGCGTCGATATCGAGCGACATCAACAAGGCCAGGGCCGCGACATTGTTGATCACCGCAGACAAAGCAGCACCCGCCACCGCCATCACCCCGATATGAACCGGCAATGGCCGGTCAGCATGGATCACGAAACGGGCAATCAGCTCAACCGCGCCGGAATTCATCAGCCCGCGCGAGACGATCAGCACCAGCGCAATGATGACCACGGCCGGATGCCCGAATCCCTCAAAGGCCGCACCCGGCTCGATCAGCCCGAGCAGCACAGTGGCCAGCAAGGCAACAAACGCCACCAGATCGTAGCGGAACCGGCCCCACACCAGCATGCCGAAGAGCACGATGAGAATGCCGAACAACAGGGTCTGGTCGGTGGTCATGGAGTGCGGTCTCTCTTGTCCTGAACGTCAAACTCCCGGCTGAGGGGTACATGGACCATGGCCATGGTCAACCCTTTTGCGCAAAACCGACATGCCGGGGCACGGAGCTGCCGAAGCAGCTCCGCCAGCAGAACAGCTACTGCGCCAGATACTGGTTGGTGTACCAGCCCGACACATCAGGCATGACTTCATGTACGTCGCCATTGGCGTCGCGCAGGATCCCCGCTTCAAACAGGAATGCGGTGATACCTGAAATCAGCTCCGGATCGATCAGCCCGGCGGGTTCGCCGGGATCGCGCAGGAATCCGCCATCCACCAGCGCCTGCATGGAGGCATGCACCAGATCGGGATTGGACAGCATGCCGTTGGTCTGCGCAATCAGAATGTCGGCGGCTTCATCCGGATTGTCGGCTGCGAAGGCATAGCCGCGCTGGGCTGCCTTGACGAAGGCTTCGGCTGTTTCCGGATTGGCCGCAAGCCAGGTCGAATTGCCGCCCAGGAAGGTGGTGTGCTGGTCAGGCACGCCATAGTCGGCATAATTGAATGCGCGCTGCGGTCGGCCGAGCAGCACCGAATTGACCCCTTCCCAGGTCCGCACCTCAAGCGTGAAATCGACCGATCCATTGGCCAGCGCCTCATAGGCCGAGGTACCGAGTGTCACCGTTTCGAACACGCCCTCGCCGCCATCATGGCGAATGATCGAGGAGATCAGCGCATTTTCCCAGGCGCTGCCGAAGCCGGCATAGATCTTTCCATCGAGATCGGCGGGACGCTGGATATCCTCGCGCTCACCGTTGAACACCAGCCGCCCGGTTTCATGCTGCACCACGGCCATCACCGCTGTCATGTCAGCCCCCATCGAGCGCTGACTGTGAAAGCCCACCGCGCTGAGGATCCCGAACTCCGCAACACCGGTCGCCACCAGCGTGCCCGACGAGGTGTCGGTGTAGGGCAGGATCTCGACATCAAGACCGGCATCAGTGAACCAGCCCTTGGCCTGGGCCACATAGAGGCCGACATGATTGGTGTTGGGCGTCCAGTCGAGCGCCACGGTGAGTTTTTCCGCAGCTTGTGCCGGCAAGGCAACAAGCAGGGCAAGCGCAGCAAGCATGTGTTTCATGATCAGTCTCCAGTCTGGTTGAGAAGGGTGTCGAGAAGCTCCGCCTCGAGGCGGCTTGCCTCGGGCGGCAACGGGCCGCCCAGCCGCGGGCGCGGCCAGGGAACATGGAATTCGGCGGTGATCCGGGCGGGCCGGCGCGACAACACGTAGATCCGGTCCGACAGTGCGACCGCCTCGCGCACATCATGGGTGACCAGAACAGTGGTCCAGCACGCCTGGCTCCAGCGGCGCTCGATAAACCGCTGCATTTCGGCCCGAGTCAGCGCATCGAGCGCGCCGAAGGGTTCATCGAGAAGCTGGATCGGGCGGTCCTGAACAATGGTGCGCAACAGGGCCGCGCGCTGGCGCATGCCGCCCGAAAGCTGCGCCGGATAGTGGCGTTCGAACCCCTCGAGCCCGAAGGCCGGAAACATCGGCAGAACCCGGCGCCGAGCTGCCTCCCGGTCCATCCCCTGCACCTCAAGGCCGAGCGTGACATTGTCGATGATCCGCCGCCACGGCATCAGCGCGTCGCGCTGCGGCATGAAGGCGAAAATGCGCTGTGTCTTCGAAAGCGGTGCGCCATCGACCAGGATCGTACCGGCATCGGGGCGGATGGCGCCGGTGAGCAACCGGAACAGGGTGGATTTGCCCGCGCCCGAAGGCCCCAGGATCGAGACGAATTCTCCCCTTGCGACGCTCAGCGAAATGCTCTCCAGCACCGGGGTGCCGCCCAGCGTGACCGCCAGATTTGCAAGGGTGAGCGCACTCATTGGCCCGCCTCCGCATGACGCCAGCCGAGCACGATGCGTTGGGCGAGAGCGGTTGCGGCAAACAGGGCCAGCGTCAGCGCCGAGCTGATCACCACCGCGGCCAGCATCAGATCCGGCCGGAAGCTGTTCTTGGCATTGAGAATGACGATACCGAGCCCTGCGCGGGCACCGACATATTCGGCAAAGATCGCCGCCACCACGGCATAGGTGATCGAGATCCGTAAGCCGGCAAAGAAATAGGGCATCGCCGAGGGCAGCCGGGCACGTCGGAAGATGGCGCTGCGCGACGCGCCCATCGACGCCAGCAGCGCCGAGATGTCGCGATCGGTGGATTGATAGCCATCCACCAGTGCGACCAGCATCGGAAAGAAGGTGACCAGCGCCACCAGCAGGATTTTCGGCGTCAGCCCGAAGCCGAACCACAGCACCACCAGCGGCGCGATCGCCACCAGCGGCAAGGTCTGGCTGATGACGAAGACCGGAAACAGGGCGCGCCTGAGACGCGGGATGAAATCGATCAGAACCGACAGCGCAAAGGCCACGCTGAGCGAACAGGCAAAGCCGGTCAGGGTTGCCGTGAACGTCGGCAGCGTGTTGGCCCAGAGGATTTCGCGGTTTGCAAAGATCTGGCCGATCACCCGTGAGGGCGCCGGCAGCACCAGCGCCGAAATGCCCGAGACACGGACATAGACTTCCCAGACCGCGAGCAGCGCCGCGACACCCAGAATTGCGGGCAGGACACGGCGAAGCCGCGCCGCCAACGGGCGGACCAACAAAAGCGACATCGGATCAGGCGATCGATGGACTGTTTGCGGAAACCGTCAGGTCGATGGTGACATGGCCCTGCGGCGGGCCGAAGCGGCAGAAGGCCTCTTGCAGTGTTGCAAACACCGGCCCCGAATCGCCGATCAGCCGGGTGCAGAAATTCTTCGACCGGTCGAACGTGCCGCTTTGCTTGAGGAAATCGATGCAGCCCATGATCTCGGCCATGTGGTCGCCGGCGCCCATCACATAAAGCGAGAGTTGCGCCCGCGCCGTCTCGCCGGTTTGTGGCGTTTCGGCCAGTGCCGCCAAGGCCGCGGCCTGCCGCGATTTGAGCGGTTCGGACGGGTTGGCGAGCGCATTGGTCTGGCAGATCGGATCATCGGGCTCACCGGGGCAACCGCGTGACAGGGTTGCGCGGAGCACCACATGCTGCCGGGATGCAGCCGCCGCGACGTAAAGATCGCGCAGCGCCGGGAACAGCACTTCAGGCGGGCCGACGATCAGGGTGGAGATGTCGTCAGTCTCGATTCTGAGACGATCACGATACGGGTCGAGCGCCGAGAGCGACGACAGGATCACGTCCACGAACCTGTCGGTCATGGGATAAAGGGAGACTTGCGCGCCTGCGAACATTGTTGTTCCTCCTTGCTACGCTGGCATTATCCAGATCAGCTTCGAGGGTCCGAGGGCTTGGCGCCCGCATCTCAGCCGCGGCTCTACGCGGCACCCCTGTGGTGAGGCGTATTCAACAGGCTTTGCATGCAGATGCAAGTGTCTTTTGGTCACGCTGCGTGGTTTTTTCAGCCGGCTTCAAAACGGCAAGGCCTGCGCCGTGTCATTATCCATGTCTGAGCGATGGAAGGAAGTGTGAAGAGCATCGTGCAACGCAATCCGATCGGGTGCGCCAGGCATCACACCCAGGCTCTGCGTGTCCTGCGCTCGACCGCATTGCGGTAATCGGTTGAGCCGTCGAGGCTCATGCCGCCAAGATGCTCGCCCCAGACCACATCCGTGTTGCGCCCGGAAATCTTGGCCCGGTAAAGGGCAATGTCGGCTGCCTTTGTGCACTCTGTCAGCGACGCCCCCGCCTCGGGCGCGAAGGCTATGCCTGCAGAGAAGGACAGCTTGTCGTCCTTCAGCTCGACAATGGTCAGCGCGGCAAGCTCCTGCCGCCACAAACTGCATCGTTCCAGCGCCTGATCGCGACCTGCGCCCGGCAACACGATGAGGAATTCCTCACCGCCATAGCGGAACGCCATTTCTCCGGCCTGCAAGCTGCCGCTGAGGATCCTTGCAAAAGCCTGCAGCACCTTGTCGCCGACATCATGGCCGTAGCGGTCATTGACCTGCTTGAAGTAATCAAGATCCACGATGATCAAGGAAACCGGCGCGTCTTCGCGCGCGTTCGCCAGCACAGGCGGCATGGTGGAGCTGGCGTGGCGACGGTTGAAGAGGCCTGTCAGATGGTCTTCAAAAGCCTGCCGCTCCAGTTTCTCCTGCAGCCGCAAATTTTCCTCAAGGCGCAGTTTCAGCGCTTTCCCGGTATCCGAGAGGCTTTTCTCAGCGGCCTCCCGCGCGGTGACGTCGCGCAGCACAAGCAGAACGCTGTCCCGCCGGTCCCATTGCTCCAAAGGCTGAGCCGACACTTCGAAAACCATGTTCATCGATTCAAAATGCACCATTGGCTTGGCTGAGCCGGACGGCAGGTTTTCTGAAATAAAGATCATGAGCGGGTGGGAAGGCGAGAGTTTTGTCCCCACCTTATCGACCCCGAATCCGGTCAGCTTTTCTGCCGCAGGATTGATTTCGAGAATCAAGCCGCTCGGCTCCAGCACCACGACCGGATCCGGCAAAACCGAGAAGATGATGTCACGCGCAACAGGCGGCGCTATGAACAGCTTGCCACGGTACTGCGCAACAAGGATGGCCAGCACGGTTGCGCTGAAGGCAAAAGGCGTCGGGTCATCGTTGAAGAGCCGGAACTCGAACAGAACGAAAGCCGCATTACACATCCAGGGCACACATGTTGCAACCAGAAGTGCAACCAATTGGTACCTGTGCAGACGGCCGACGCGCCTCAAACGGAAAATCGTCATCAGGCAGGCCAACAGCATGCACAGATACATTCCACACAACAGAGCATAGAACAGCCAACCATAGGAGAAGCTGGGCCGTTCTTCGTTGACAATGCCCGAATAGAGCCAATGATGATAGCTGTCCGTCAGCGCACCAAAGCCGGCAAGCGCAGTGATCACGAGTATGATGGCAATCGGCAGCCGCCGGGTCACTTGACCGTAACCCGCATGGTCAAGAAGTCCAGCTGACCAGAAAAGCGATACAGCCACGATACCGAACCAGGCGAGCCTGCTGAACAGGATCTTGTCCGGCAGGTCGTCACTGTTGAGGCGAAGCACAACCATGGCGATCCACCAGATCGACGCCACAGCTGCCAGCGCGAAGCCAGTCCGTCCCGGGGCCTGCGGTGAGTTGATGATACGTCCGATCGTCAGGATCGCAAGCATCGCGATCACAAGAAGGATCGGGGTCGAAAAGCTCATCGTCAGTCCTTCAGGGAATCCGGTAGAGCGGGCCTACCGCACGCTGTTCAAGCGTCTCTCACCCAAAAAAAATATGTCAGTTTTCCTAAGGAAGCTTTGCCTCAGACTGCAACATCTTGCCTATTGTCCCGTGTGTGCCGCTAAATCCCGTGATGGTGAGCGCTCCTGTACCCGCCTCTCTTGACCCCTTGCCAAGGGCCACCATATCTTCTGCAATGAACCGACGCTCTTTTCTCAAATTTTCCGCGCTGGCCGGGTTGTTCGGTCTTGGTGCATCTGGAACCGCCATGGCCTTTGCCCGCGCCAACAACCCCTATCATTCCGGTCCGGTCAGCGATCATTTCGACGGGACCCGGTTCTTCAATCCCGATGGCTCGGCGCCCAAAGGGTTTTCTGAACTAATCAAATGGAAGCTTGGCGAAACCAGCGAAGCCTGGCCCGCAAGTGCCTCCAGCCCCTTTGCACCGGCAAAGCCCGAAGCCCGGATTGACGGCAATGCGTTGCGGATCACCATGGTCGGCCATGCAACGATGCTGATCCAGACCGCCGGGATCAACATTCTCACCGATCCGGTCTGGTCCGACCGTGCCAGCCCGGTTTCCTTTGCCGGCCCGAAGAGGATCATTGACCCAGGCGTGGCGTTTGAGGACCTGCCCAAGATCGATCTGGTTCTGTTGTCCCACAATCACTACGACCATCTTGATCTGGCCACCTTGGCGCGGCTGCGGCAGGCGCACAATCCGCTGGTGATCACCCCTTTGGGCAACGACACCATCATCAAGAGCCATACTCCGGGTATGCAGGTCATAACCGGCGACTGGGGACAGGCCGTCAAATCCGGACCGGCAACCATCCATTTCGAACCCTGCCATCACTGGTCGGCACGTGGCATGAACGACCGCTCGATGGCGCTGTGGGCGGCCTTCGTGATCGAAACGTCCGGCGGCAAGATCCTGCATATCGGCGACACCGGCTTCGACAAGGGCAGGCCCTATACCAGTGCAAGGGAACGCCATGGCAAGTTCCGCGCTGCAATCCTGCCAGTCGGGGCCTATGAACCGCGCTGGTTTATGAAGGATCAGCATCAAAACCCGGAGGAAGCCATCGAGGGTTTTGTGCTGTCAGGCGCCGACTACGCGCTTGGCCACCACTGGGGCACGTTCCAGTTGACCAATGAGGGCCGCGACGCCCCCAAGGACGTGCTCAATGCCGCGCTGGCACAAAAGGGCGTAGCGCCCGAGCGCTTCCGGCCGCTGCATGTCGGTGAAGTCTGGGATCTTCCGCAGACGGCCTGAAGGCAAGGCCAGCTCCGGCACACTGGTAATCCGGCCACTTTTCAGCCATATAGGCCGGGAAGTTAACAGGTGGGCGGGATATGGAATCGATGGTTCCTTTTGCAAAGATGAATGGACTGGGCAACGATATTGTCGTCATCGACATGCGTGGCCGCAGCGATGCTGTAACCCCGGAGGCTGCCATTGCGCTTGCGGCCGGGGACCGGACCGGCTTTGACCAGATCATGGCGATTCATGACATCGATCTTGACGGCGTCGATTACCGCATCGACATCCTCAACCGTGACGGCTCGCACTCCCAGGCTTGCGGCAATGGCACCCGCTGCGTGGTCCAGGCGCTGGCATCGGAGACCGGACGCAAGACCTTCACCTTCAAGACACTGGCCGGCATCCTCACCGCTGAAAAACACCAAGACGGCCTGATCTCGGTCGACATGGGACGCCCGGAATTTGCCTGGGACAAGATCCCGCTGGCCGAGGAATTTCACGACACCACACGGATCGAACTGCAGATCGGCCCGATTGACGACCCGGTGCTGCATTCGCCGTCAGCCATGTCGATGGGCAACCCGCACGCCATCTTCTGGGTCAAGGAGGACGTCTGGTCCTATGATCTCGAGCGCTTCGGGCCACTTCTGGAGAATCATCCAATCTTCCCCGAACGCGCCAACATCTCGATTGCCCGGGTGATCGACGATCACACGCTGGACATCCGGACCTGGGAACGCGGCACCGGCCTGACCCGCGCCTGCGGTTCGGCCGCCTGTTCGGCAGGTGTTTCGGCGGCCCGCACCGGCCGCACCGGCCGCACTGTCACGGTAAACGTGCCCGGCGGCCCGCTCGAGATCGAATGGCGCGAGAACGACCATGTGATCATGACCGGGCCTGCGGAATGGGAATTCTCCGGCCGGGTCGACCCGCTGACCGGCGCCTGGCAGGCCGACGAGGTGCTTGCGTGAGCGGAGTGAAGGTGGTGACCTTCGGATGCCGCCTCAACACCTTCGAATCGGAAACCATGCGCAAGGCTGCGGAAACCGCCGGGCTCAACAATGCGGTGCTGGTCAACACCTGCGCGGTGACCGCCGACGCGGTGCGCCAGGCGCGGCAGACCATACGCCGAGTACGGCGGGACAACCCACATGCCCGCATCGTGGTGTCGGGCTGCGCCGCCCAGACCGAGCCCGAGACATTCGCAGGCATGGATGAAGTCGATGCGGTGATCGGCAACGACGCCAAGGGCGAGGCCGCCACCTACCGCAAGCTGCCCGATTTCGGCGTCTCGCAGAGCGAGAAGATCCGCGTCAACGACATCATGGCAGTGCGCGAAACCGCGCCGCAGATGATCGAGGCGGTTTCCGGCCACGCCCGCGCTTTCGTGCAGGTGCAGAACGGTTGCGATCACCGCTGCACCTTCTGCGTGATCCCCTATGGCCGCGGCAATTCCCGCTCGGTGCCAATGGGCGCCGTGGTCGACCAGATCCGCACCCTGGTTGAAAATGGATACCAGGAGGCGGTCATCACCGGGGTCGATGCCACCAGCTATGGCGCCGACCTGCCAGGCAGCCCCAGCCTTGGCACGCTGGCGAAAACCATCCTGCGCCAGATCCCCGAGCTCCAGCGGCTGAGGCTGTCCTCGATCGATTCCATCGAGGTTGACGACGCGCTGATGGATCTGATTGCCGATGAGCCGCGTTTCATGCCGCACCTGCATCTGTCGCTGCAGCATGGCGACGACATGATCCTCAAGCGCATGAAGCGCCGGCACAGCCGTGATGATGCTGTTTCCTTCTGCCGAACGGTGCGGGATCTCAGGCCTGGCTTTGCCTTTGGCGCCGATCTGATCGCCGGATTTCCCACCGAGACCGAGGAGATGTTCGCCCGGTCCCTGGAGATCATCGAGGATTGCGGCATCTCATTCCTGCATGTGTTTCCCTATTCACCCCGCGAGGGCACACCGGCAGCCCGCATGCCGCAGCTTGACCGTGGCCTGATCAAGACCCGCGCAGCACGGCTTCGTGAGGCAGGCGAAAGAGCCTATCGTGCGCATCTTAAGGAGATGGCACACAGGGGCGGCATCCATTCGGCGCTGGTCGAGTTCTCCGGCGTCGCCCGGACAGAAAATTTCACCCCGGTGGTTGCGCCCGGCGCGCCCAAGGGGCAGATGGCATTGATCAGGGTCACCGGACAGGACGGCGAGCGGTTGACCGGTGAACTTGCTGAGGGGCTGGGTGGCGAAGAACCGGGTGACCGGACTGGTGGGCAGCGATCCGCCGCACCGCAAGACACGTTCCGGCACGCTGACCTCACCGCCCTCACCGCAAGCTCTATCTGAAAAGGACACATTTCCGGCATGGCGTTCAACTTCATCAAGAAAGTCTTTTCCTTCGGGAAAACCAAGGAGGAAGCGCCAGCTCCGGAGGCCGAGCCACAGGTGGAAGCACCTGCAGAGACGCCGCCAGAGACATCACAGCCGGACGCAGCACAGCCAGAAGCCGCACCCGTAACGGAGCCAACGACCCCTGACGCTGCGCCAGACCCTGCCGAGGAACCCGCAGCCGCCGAACCGCAAGAATCTTTCCCCCACGACGGCGGTGAGATGCATTTCACCCCAGAGACGGCAGGCAATGGCACATTGTCCTCGCCCGAACCCAGGGATGAAGAGCATTCCGGCGAGCCACCGATGTCGGGCGAGCAAGGCGATGAAAGCGCCGATGCGGAAGCCTCGGATCAGGTAACGCTGGCCGACATTGCCGCCGACCCCGCAATCGAGCAAATCGCCGCCACCGAGGCGTTCGAAACCGCCGATCCGGAACCAAAGGCAGACATCGAACCGGAACCTGTTCCAGCACCCGAACCGGAGCCTGAGCCTGAGCCTGAGCCTGAGCCTGAGCCTGAGCCTGAGCCTGAGCCTGAGCCTGAGCCTGAGCCTGAGCCTCGAAAGCTTATCGTTCGCGACGAAGTGTCAAGCACGGAAACCGCACCGGAACCAGCACCGGCAGAACCCGAACCGCAGGGCGGCTGGTGGCAACGCCTGCGCCAGGGCCTGTCACGCACCTCGGGCCAGCTCACCGGCCAGATCACCGGCATCTTCACCAAGCGCAAGCTCGACGAGGAGACGCTTGAGGAACTCGAGGACGTGCTGCTGCAAGCCGATCTCGGCGTCGAAACAGCGCTGCGGATCACCGACGCACTGGCCTCTGGCCGTTACGGCAAGGACATCTCGCCCGCCGAAGTGCAGAAGGTCATGGCCGACGAGATCGCCCGTGTGCTTGAGCCGGTGGCCAAGCCGCTGGAACTCGATCTCAGCCACAAGCCGCATGTCATCCTCGTGGTCGGCGTCAATGGCACCGGCAAGACCACCACCATCGGCAAGCTTGCCGCAAAGCTCCATGCAGGCGGGCTCAAGGTGACGCTTGCCGCGGGCGACACATTCCGTGCAGCCGCGATCGAGCAGCTCAAGATCTGGGGCGATCGCACCGGCTCGAAAGTGGTTTCGACCAAGCTTGGCGCCGATGCGGCGGGGCTCGCCTACGAAGCCTTCGAGACCGCCCGCGCGGATGGCGCCGACGTGCTGATCATCGACACCGCCGGCCGGCTGCAAAACCGCACCGAACTGATGGACGAACTCGCCAAGGTGGTCCGCGTCATCGGCAAGCTCGACCCGGACGCGCCGCACACAGTGCTGCAGACGCTCGACGCCACCACGGGTCAGAACGCGCTCAACCAGGTGGAGATCTTCCGGAATGTCGCAGGCGTCAACGGGCTGGTGATGACCAAACTCGACGGCACCGCGCGCGGCGGCATCCTGGTTGCAATCGCGGCCAAGCACAAACTGCCGGTCTATTTCATCGGTGTCGGCGAAGGCGTAGATGATCTGGAACCCTTCGAGGCAGCAGAATTCGCCTCCGCCATCGCTGGAGAGCCAACATGAACGACCAGAGCCCCGACAAACAGGTGGCCGATGAAAATGATGCCGCATTGTTTGAGCGCGATCCCGGCGACCCCAACCGCAAGCACATTAATCCCGCACTCAAGCTGGCGCTTGAGCTCGGCCCGCTTCTGGTCTTCTTCTTTGCCAATGCACGTGGTGACTGGATTGCCGGGCACGTGCCGTTTCTGGCCGATATCGGGGGTCCGATCTTTGTCGGCACCGCCTGCTTCATGATCGCCACGGCGATTTCGCTCTCGGTCTCCTGGAGCCTGACCCGCACCCTGCCGATGATGCCGCTGATTTCGGGCATCATCGTGCTGATCTTCGGAGCGCTCACCCTTTGGCTGCAGGATGAAACCTTCATCAAGGTCAAGCCGACCATCATCAACACGTTGTTTGGTGTGATCCTGCTCGGCGGACTGATGTTTGGCAAATCGCTGCTGGGTTACGTGTTCGATTCCGCCTTCCGGCTTGACGCGGAGGGCTGGCGCATTCTGACCCTGCGATGGGGATTGTTCTTCCTGCTGATGGCGCTCGTAAACGAGGTGATCTGGCGCAATTTCTCCACCGATTTCTGGATCGCCTTCAAGGTCTGGGGCAACATGCCCCTGTCGATCGTCTTCACGCTTCTGCAATTGCCGCTGATGCAGCGGCACGCGCTGCCGGAAGAAGATGAGGAAGAAACCAAGAGCTAGGGCCAAGAGCCAGGGCAGGGTCCTGTCAACGGATGGTGGCAGGCGGACAGCCGGTCAGTCGGTTTGAGCGTTGACACGGGCCGATTGCCACGGCACCCATGGACCATGCTTGATCTGCAGAATCTGCCCGACGGGTTTCACGACAATCCTTTTCCCCATTACGACCGGCTGCTTTCGCACACGCCGGTGTGCCTGCAACCAGACGGCTCGGTGCTGGTGTCGCGGCACGCGGATCTCGAACGGATCTACAAGGACACGAGCCTTTTCATCTCCGACAAGCGTGCCGCCTTCAAGCCGAAATTCGGCGAAGACAGCCCGCTGTTCGAGCATCATACGACATCGCTGGTGTTCAATGATCCGCCCCTGCACACCCGTGTCCGGCGGATCATGTCCTCGGCTCTGACCCCGCGCGCCATAACGCGGCTCGAGCCGGGCCTGATCGGCACCGTCGACGCGCTGCTGGATGCCTTGCCGCAAAAGGCGGACCTGATCGAGGACTTTGCGGCGCAGATTCCGATCCAGATCATCGGCAATCTGCTCGACGTCCCGATGGCGGACCGGGCGCCCTTGCGCGACTGGTCGCTGGCAATTCTTGGAGCCCTCGAGCCGGTGCTGAGCCCCGCCCAACAGGCCAAGGGCAACCAGGCTGTGACCGAATTCAAGACCTATCTGCAGGATCTCATCGCCCATCGCAGGCAGCACCCGGGAGATCCCGAAACCGACGTCCTGACCCGCCTGATCGCCGGCGACGAGGGTGGCAAACTGAGCGAAATCGAGCTGATCCAGAACTGTATCTTCATCTTGAACGCCGGCCATGAGACGACCACCAACCTGATCGGCAACAGCCTTGCTCTGCTGCAGGATCACCCTCGGGAGCAAGCCCGTCTGCGCGCCAATCCGGAGCTGATCAACAGCTGTGTCGAGGAGGTGCTGCGCCTGGCCTCGCCCAATCAGTTCGGCAACCGAGAGGCCGCAAGAGACACCGAAATCGATGGCGTGGCGATCCCCGCAGGCACCAATCTGCACCTGTGCATCGGCGCCGCGAACCGCGATCCGGCGGTCTTCGACAGCCCCGGCCGCTTCGACACCGCCCGCAAGCCGAACCGCCATCTGGCCTTTGCCGGAGGCCCTCATGTCTGCGTCGGTCTCACCCTTGCGCGACTGGAAGGCCGGGTGGCTCTGACACGCTTCCTGAACCGCTTCGAGAGCTACCGGATAACCGCCCGCCAACAGGGCGGCCGGATACGATTTCGCGGCTTTGCACGGCTTGAGGCCGAAATGTCCAGCGGCTGACAGCGCCATTGCGCGACAACACCGCGCATCCGGCCGGATGCATGTATCCGGAACCCGCAACCCCGCCTGGACAGAGAGCCTTACGGCCTCGGCGCCAGAATCTTCGGCACCTTGTTCGGGCGCAGGCGATGGGCGTCCGGCATTCCGCTGCCGAGCAACGGGCGGAGATACATGCGGAACGCGTCGGTGACGTCGTGACCGGATTCTGCGATGAATTCGTCGGGCATGGTCCGGGTCTTTCCGGCAACCAGCTCCAGCGGCACAAGTTCATAGTCGACCGAATAATGCCCGGTTCGCTTGATGGCGACCGATCCGTCGCGATCGCCGAACATGCCGTACTGAACGGCCTTTTCGCCCACCTCGCGGGCCTCGTTCTGGTCGACATCGGACACACATCCGACAAAGCTGCGCTGGATGTAACCGAGCGTGTCGCCGCGCACCCGGGTGATGCCAAGCTCGTCCTTGACCTTCTGCGTCAGCAGATCGGCGAGCGCACCGCTTCCCGACAATTGCACATTGCCATGGGCATCACGTTCGATTGCCTTGGAGAGTTTCGTGATGATCGGCTCGCCCGAGGCATCATGGATGCCTTCACTGACGGCGACGATGCAGCGCCCGTAGCGCTCATAGACCTGCTTGACGTCGCTCAGGAACCCGTCGATCTCGAAGGTGCGCTCGGGCATGTAGATCAGATGCGGGCCATCATCGGAGAATTTCTTGCCCAGCGCTGAAGCCGCGGTGAGAAAGCCCGCATGGCGGCCCATGACCACACCGATATAGACGCCGGGCAGCGCCGCATTGTCGAGATTGATGCCCATGAAGGCCTGGGCCACATAGCGTGCGGCCGAAGGAAATCCCGGCGTATGGTCGTTCTCGACCAGATCATTGTCGATGGTTTTGGGGATGTGGATGCAGCGCAGATCGTAGCCCGCCTTGCGCGCTTCATCATTGACGATGCGCACCGTGTCCGAGGAATCATTGCCGCCGGTGTAGAAGAAATAGCCGATCTGATGCGCTCTCAGGACCTTGAACAGTTCCTGGCAATACTTCAGATCCGGCTTGTCGCGCGTCGAGCCAAGCGCCGAGGACGGCGTGTTGGCGACCATTTCCAGATTGTGGGTGGTCTCCTGGGTCAGATCGTAAAAATCCTCGTCCAGGATCCCGCGCACCCCGTGGACCGCGCCATAGATCAGCTCGACCGCGCGGAACTTGCGCGATTCCAGAACCGCCCCCACCATCGACTGATTGATAACCGCCGTCGGACCACCCCCCTGGGCGACCAATACCTTGCCGTGAAACACCGAACTCTCCCCTTGAAGCAAGCCCTAAACTGGCACCAATGGCGGCCGATGAACAAGGGTTTATTTGTGGGGCCGGGGTGAATGGGCCGGACCCGGGCAGATGGGGGGCCGGATGGCTCTGGCGGCTGAAAGGGCAATGAGGCTGGTTGTGGGGGTGGGCGTTATCGGGCTGGAGCGGACCTTGGGCCTCGCCATCACGATGCTAATTGCCACGTGGATCGACAATCCCAAGTCGGAGCCGAACATAAGCACGGGCTATGAAGAGGCAACAACAAGCATCGCTGCCACGGGCATTGCCATTTGTTCTTATCAATTTTTGACTTGGGCTCCAACGCGATACGCAATAATCGCTTTTGCACTATCGTTCAGAAAGAGTTTTAGGCTCATGATACGTGTCGTCGGTTCTCTTTGCTCTATGTGGTCGAAGCTTAATCTCAACAACTGCCACACATCTAAGATGGTGAGCCTGCGGCGTTGATCGGGGATGGAGAATTCATTTTTGCTGATAGCTCCTGCACGAAAATGCTCAAAGCTACAACGGATTAAGCCAATTGGCTTCTCTATCTCAATAGCCCTAATCTCTGTGTATGCCCAAACGTCAAAGTCTAAGGAGAACAATTCGAGATCAGCCCGGCTAAGTGTCGCCTCAAATCTAACCGTATCGGCAAGCTGCTCCTCTTTCTCACAGGCCTCAATGGCGTTTCTTACAGTGGCGAGGCATAGTCGGCTTGAAACAACCGTAGTCGGATAGCTCATCTCTAGAGCAAGCGTTCGTTCTTTTTTTCTCCGAGACGTAATCACCTTAATTTTGGTCTCATAACCTGTACCGACAGATATTTCCTGAAATTTCTCTAGCGTAGCGGGAGCGTAAATGTCGTCGATGGATTCTTTGCTGACGATGTCGCTCACGACAGCCCCCAAAAACCGTGCAGCACTTTCATGCTCATTTTGCTTGTTTGGGTCCCACCGATGTGGACTCTTGAGCGAATGATGGCGCAACTTTCCTCGAAGAAGCACCAGAGTTTTAATTTTATCCCGTGTGCTATCATCGGGCTTAAAGAGATTGAATTTATCCTTCGGGGCTAGTGCAATCTGCTTGGAAAATTCTTCAGCGGTTTGCTCAATGATCGAGCAGAGTAGCTTTTGCTTTAGAAGCAGGTCGGTCTGCTTGTCATTTCCTGTTTTTCCGTCGCAATATCGTGTCTCAAGGAATAGGAACATATTGTTGTAAGCATCCACATATCTCCCCGCTTCAAATGCGATCCGGCCTTCGCGAAAATGGGACGTTGATTCTATTCGGTCACTGGAAACCGGACCAACACAAAAGGCCCTTCCGACCTGCTCGAAATCGCAAGCGATATTTAAAGCTTTGTCAACGCTGTGCTTAAAGGATTTGACATGAACGTGAGGCTCTTCGTTAATATTTTCAGCACGAAACCTCAGTTCATAATTATCAAAGTCTAAGTCTATGATCTGTAGGCCACTTACAACCGCCTGCCAGCTCATGAGGGCTTCTCTCGCCAATTCCGCGTACTCACCACCGCTAATCTTGATATGCGTTTTGCCTCCCTCATCGCTCGGCGGTGTGATACTTGGCGCATGCTGTATCCCCACATCAGAGAACGCGAGGCAGACTCGCTTGAGAACGTTGTCTTCGCGCTCCAGAAAGAAGGTCATGTCCCCCGATTTGATAGGCCAGCCCTCCATCACTTCGACATGGTTTTTGACATTAAAGGCTACAGTAATGATCATGCTTCGCAATCCTCGCAAATGCGACTCAGCCAATCATCAAGTAATATCTCGATGAGAAAGAGACGGACATATTATTTGGTTTCAATAATATTATTGTGTCACGTTATTTTTGGCCAGGAACTACATTTCGTGCGATAGAGGCAATGATTAGGCTGTTCACCCCCCCGGCGCATTTCAAACTCAAAATCCGCTTCCCGCCCATTTCAGCCGTCGCGCAAACCCTTAATCTGCTCGTCCCGCAACGATTGCCAGCGCCCGGACCGGAACCTTCCAGCCCTAGCCGGGATTCCCGAACGGTCCTTGATACCCTTTCGCCATCACCTCGCGCTCGTGGCCGAGCATCCAGTGCACCGTGGGAAAGGCGATCTCGTCCATCGGCAGCTTGTCCCAGTCGAAGAGTTTGACTTCCAGGCTCTCTTCGCCGATGCCGAACAGGGCGGCGCCCGCGTCCGGGTCCATCAGTTCGGCGCGCCAGATCAGCTGGACCTGGCTTAAATGCGGGACGGAATAGATGGCCAGCAAGTCTCCGAGCCTGAGATGGGCCAGCGCCTCTTCGCGCGCCTCGCGCCTTGCGCCGTCCTCGGGTGTTTCGTTGAGTTCGAGATAGCCGGCCGGCACTGTCCAGAAGCCGCGGCGCGGCTCGATGGCACGGCGGCACAAAAGCACCTTGCCCTCATGCCGGACCACCGAACCCACCACGATGCGCGGGTTCTGGTAGTTGACGAAGCCGCAGGTGGCGCAGACATCGCGCTCATGGGTGTCGCCATCGGGAATGATGCGCTGGAAAGATTTTTGTGTGTTCATGCGGGCCAAGATAGAGCCCGGAACCGGCCACGGCGAGGGCCGGAGTGGTGTTTGGCAGCGAAAAGCGCAAAAGCGCCAGTTCGGGTACTGGGTCAGGTGCCAAGATCAGCTGCCGGGGGACATGACCTTTTCAATCGCCGGCAGCAGCTTGTCGCGCAGGCTTTCGGGTGTGAACGGGCCGATCTGCTTGAACAGGATGGTGCCGTCGGGACCCACCAGATAGGTCTCGGGAATGCCGTAGACGCCCCAGTCGATCGCCGCCTGACCGGCCGGGTCGACGCCGACGGCCGTGAACGGATTGCCCAACTCGCCCAGGAAGGTGAGCGCATTGGGCGTCTTGTCCTTGTAATTGATGCCGACCAGTTCAACCCGCGGATCATTTGCCAGTTCCAGCAGGATCGGGTGCTCCTGGCGACAGGGCACGCACCAGGAGGCCCAGACATTGACCAGCGACAGCCTGCCCTTGATGGCTGCATCGGTGAGCGCGGGCACCGGCTGACCATTTTCAACGAGGCCTTCAAGCGGCGGCAGGTTCAGCGACGGCGCCTTTGAGCCGATCAGCACCGAGGGGATCTCGCTGGCATCCTTGCCGGAGCCGAGCTGATAGAGAAACACGCCCGCAAGCGCCATGAACAGGATCAGCGGCAGAAAGGCCATGATCCAGCGCTTGCCCGCTCCCGAACTCTCCGGTCCGGCGGACGGCGGCATGTTTGACGTCTCTTCACTCATTGCGAAGCATCCTGCTTGGACGCGGAGCGGCGGCGCACGCCTTGCGCCTCAAGCTCGGTGAGTTCGCGTTGGCGCGCCCGGCCATCGAGCAGGATCGCAATGAGAAGCCCGCCAAGCGTGACCGCGGTCGCGGCATAGGACCAGAACACAAAGGCTTCATGGCTCATCAATTTGGACCTTTCACGCGCCCTGGCCGATGGATTGCGCAGCCTGGCGGCGCATCGTCTGCACCCGCCTGCGCCAGATCTCATTGCGCATAGCCATCAAATGCAGCGTAAAGAAGATCAGCGTATAGGCAATCGCCATCACCAAGAGCGGATAGAGCATCGAGGGGTGGATGGTTGGGCCGTCAAGCCGGATCACGCTGGCCGGCTGGTGCAGCGTGTTCCACCAGTCGACCGAGAACTTGATGATCGGGATGTTGATGAACCCCACCAGCGTCAGCACCGCAGCGGGACGGGCGGCGCGCGCCGGATCATCCATTGCCCGGTGCAATGCCATCAGTCCGAGATACATCAGGAACAGCACGAACACCGAGGTCAGCCGCGCATCCCAGACCCACCAGGTGCCCCACATCGGACGCCCCCAGAGCGAGCCGGTGAGCAGCGACAGGAAAGTGAAGGCCGCGCCAATCGGGGCTGCGGTCTTGGCCGCAACATCGGCCAGCGGATGGCGCCAGACCAGCGTGCCGATCGAGGAGATTGCCATCACCGTGTAACACATCATCGCAAGCCAGGCGGCGGGCACATGAATGAACATGATCCTGACCGTGATGCCCTGCTGGTAATCCTCGGGCGCCGCAAAGGACATGTAGAGCCCGGTCACCAGCGACAGCACGGCCGCCGCCGCGAGAAAGGGCAGGATCCTGCCCGAAAGCGACAGAAAGCGGGTCGGGTTTGCGAGGCTGGTGAACCAGCCCTGGGAAACTGTTGTATCACTCATGCCCAATTCCTAATGCGTGCTGCGTCCGGTTTCAATGCGGCAAATCAAACCGGCTTTTGAAGGACCGCGCCGCCGCAATGCAACAGACCGGGGCGACATCAATCCGATGCACCGCGCAGCGCCGCCGCTGCGGCCAGCGGACCCAGAGCTGCAAAGAACAGCGCAATCGCCGACAGGATCATGAAGGGCGGCCAGAACGGGTCGGGATCGGTGACCGCCGCATAGGACGCGCTGACGCCGAAAATCAGGATAGGGATTGCCAGCGGCAGCACCAGGATCGATACCAGAAGACCGCCGCGCGGCAACGCCACCGCCACCGCGGCACCGACCGCACCGATAAACGAGATCGCGGGCGTTCCCACCAGCAGCGTCAGCATCACTGCACCGGTGGCTGTGGCCTCCATGTTCATCAAGAGGCCCAGCAGTGGGGACGCCAGAACCAGCGGCAGGCCGGTGGCGAGCCAATGGGCCGCGCTCTTGATGAACACCGTGAGGATCAGGCTGAACCAGTCCTGCATCACCAGCATGTCGAGCGAGCCGTCTTCGCGGTCCGCCTGAAACAGCCGGTCAAGACCAAGCAGCGAGGCGAGCAGCGCGCCGATCCAGAGAATTGCCGGGCCGATCCGCGCCAGCATGTTGAGATCCGGCCCGATGCCGAAGGGAATGACGGCAATCACGGCGAGAAAGAACAGCACCCCGAGCATTGCCGCACCGCCGGAACGGGTGGCAATCGCCAGATCGCGTTTCAGAAGCGCCATCATGCCCACGCCTCATGCGCATCCGCAACGGTGCTGTGAATTCCGGAGAGTTCCAGGGTCTGGACGTGTTCGAGCCCCAGCGGCTGGTGGGTGGCGGCAATCGCCATTCCACCCTGCGCCAGGTGCGCGCGCACCAGATCGGCAAACAGCCTGTCAGACGCCTTGTCGAGCGCCGCAGTCGGTTCATCGAGAAGCCACAGGGGCCGCGCCGAGACCAGCAGGCGCGCCAGCGCAATCCGCCGCTGCTGCCCGGCGGACAGATAGCCGAACGGCAAATGCGCCACACCGGTAAGCCCGACCGCCTCGACAGCGGCATCGACGGAAAGGCCCTCAGCCGTCTCCGAAGCCTGGAAACGCTTCCAGAACTCGAGGTTCTCCGACACTTTGAGTTCACGCTTCATGGCGTTGCGATGACCCAGATAATGCGCGTGCTCCGACACCGGAAGAGCCGCTCCACCCTCACCATGAAGGGTAAAATCGCCCGAATCAGCGTCAAGCAGACCCGCAATCACCCGCAGCAATGTGGATTTGCCTGCGCCATTGGGACCGGTGATCACCAGCGCCTCGCCTTGGGAAAGCGAGAAATCGATGCCGGAAAACAACAGGCTGGCACCCCGTCGTCCCGCAAGATTGGTGGCAATTGCCCGCATCCGCTGTTCAGCCCCTGTTTTACCCGCCGGAAAGGCTTTGCCACATTTGCCCAAAAAAACATCGAAATGGGCCATTGGTTGATCTGGCACGTTCTTACGAAATTATCTATAAGTCCCGCAACCACGCCAGCGGTCGGCGTGATTTCAATCTTGTGCCGAACATGATGCCTTGCCGGCGTCACGGGCGGACAGCGGAAATGACCGTACCCGCATCCTCTCCACGCTCGAGCGTGCAAGGAGTTCGCCTCGAACCTTCGGCTGAACTGACGAAAGCGGGTTGCCTGTGGCCAAATCACTCGACAGCTTCAACTGCCGTTCCACTCTCACCGTCGATGGAACGGACTATACCTATTACAGCCTCATTGAGGCGGAAAAGAACGGACTGACCGGCGTTTCCCAGCTGCCCTTCTCGATGAAGGTGCTGCTTGAGAACCTGCTGCGCAATGAAGACGGCCGTACGGTCAAGAAGGACGACATCCTTGCGGTCGCCGCCTGGTTGACCAACAAGGGCAAGACCGAGGCTGAAATCGCCTATCGTCCGGCCCGCGTCCTGATGCAGGACTTCACCGGCGTCCCCGCCGTCGTCGATCTCGCCGCCATGCGCGATGCCATGGTGTCGCTCGGCGGCGATCCGCAGAAGATCAACCCGCTTGTGCCCGTCGATCTGGTCATCGACCATTCGGTCATTGTCGATGAATTCGGCACGGCAAGCGCACTTAACCGCAATGTCGAACTGGAATATGAACGCAATGGCGAGCGCTACCGCTTCCTCAAATGGGGTCAGCAGGCGTTCAAGAACTTCCGCGTTGTCCCGCCCGGCACCGGCATTTGCCATCAGGTGAACCTCGAATATCTGGGCCAGACCGTCTGGACCCGTGAAGAGGACGGTGAGATCACCGCCTATCCGGACACCTGTGTGGGCACCGACAGCCACACCACCATGATCAACGGCCTGGGTGTCGTCGGCTGGGGCGTCGGCGGCATCGAAGCCGAGGCCGTCATGCTCGGCCAGCCCATCTACATGCTGATCCCCGAAGTCGTCGGCGTGAAGCTCACCGGCAAACTCAACGAAGGCGTCACCGCCACCGACATGGTGCTGACCGTGGTGCAGATGCTGCGCAAGAAGGGCGTTGTATCGAAATTCGTCGAATTCTTCGGCCCAGGCCTGGATTCGATGTCGCTCGCCGACCGCGCCACCATCGGCAATATGGGCCCGGAATATGGTGCTACCTGCGGTTTCTTCCCGGTTGATGGCGAGACCATCAACTACCTGACCATGTCGGGCCGTGAAGAAGAGCGCATCAAGCTCGTCGAAGCCTATTCAAAGGCGCAAGGAATGTGGCGCGAGGCCGGATCCGCCGATCCGGTGTTCACCGACACGCTCGATCTTGATCTGGGCACCGTGGTTCCCTCCATGGCCGGGCCCAAGCGTCCGGAAGGCCGCATCCCGCTGGAAGGCATCGCTCCGGGCTTCGCCACAGCGCTTGAAAACGAGTACAAGAAGCCGGGTCAGCTCACCAACCGCTATCAGGTTGAAGGCGAAGACTATGACCTCGGTCACGGTGATGTGGCGATCGCAGCCATCACCTCCTGCACCAACACTTCAAACCCGAGCGTGCTGATCGGCGCAGGCCTGCTGGCCCGCAATGCGCTGGCCAAGGGTCTCAAGACCAAGCCCTGGGTGAAGACATCACTGGCACCTGGCAGCCAGGTGGTGGCAGAGTATCTGTCCGCGTCCGGTCTGCAGACCGATCTCGACGCACTCGGCTTCAACCTTGTTGGCTTCGGCTGCACCACCTGCATCGGCAACTCCGGTCCGCTGCCGGCCCCGGTCTCCAAGACCATCAATGAAAAGGGCCTGATCGCCGCCGGTGTGCTCTCGGGCAACCGCAACTTCGAAGGCCGCGTCTCCCCGGACGTGCAGGCCAACTACCTGGCCTCGCCGCCGCTGGTGGTGGCCTATGCGCTTGCAGGCTCGGTCCAGAAGGATCTGACCACCGAACCGATCGGCGATGACAAGGACGGCAACCCCGTCTACCTCAAAGACATCTGGCCCTCCTCACAGGAGATCCAGGAGTTCATCATGAAGTATGTCACCCGCGCGCTTTACGCCTCCAAATATGCCGACGTGTTCAAGGGCGACGAGAACTGGCAGGCCGTGGAAGCCCCGGCAAGCCAGACCTATGCCTGGGACGACAACTCGACCTATGTCCAGAACCCGCCTTACTTTGCCGGGATGGGCAAGACCGGCGCGGGCATCTCCGACATCAAGGGCGCCCGCGTGCTGGGTCTGTTCGGCGACAAGATCACCACCGACCACATCTCCCCGGCCGGCTCGATCAAGGCACAGTCGCCTGCAGGCAGCTACCTGATGGACAATGGCGTCGGCGTTGCCGACTTCAACCAGTACGGCACCCGCCGTGGCAACCACGAAGTGATGATGCGCGGCACCTTCGCCAACATCCGTCTTCGCAACCACATGCTCGGACCGAACGGCCGTGAAGGTGGCTACACCTTCCACTACCCGTCGCGCGAAGAAGTCTCGATCTATGACGCAGCGATGCAGTACAAGGCCGAAGGCGTGCCGCTGGTGATCTTCGCCGGTGTCGAATACGGCAACGGCTCGTCGCGTGACTGGGCGGCCAAGGGCACCAACCTGCTTGGCGTCCGCGCCGTCATCGCCCAGTCCTTCGAGCGCATTCACCGCTCGAACCTGGTCGGCATGGGCGTTATCCCGTTTGTCTTCGAAGAAGGTTCGAACTGGGAAAGCCTTGGCCTGAAGGGTGACGAGATGGTCTCCATCGAAGGCCTTGCCGACATCAAGCCGGGCGAAAAGAAGATCGCCAAGGTGACCTATGGAGATGGCTCCGTGAAGGACATCCCGATCATCTGCCGCATCGATACGCTTGACGAGGTCGACTACGTCAACAATGGCGGCATCCTGCAGACCGTGCTGCGCGATCTGGCTGCTTGACAAGTCACAAGCAGATAGAAGCCTGACTGAAACCCGCCGGTAGCCGATACCGGCGGGTCTTTCATTTGGGTGCCCGGACAAGCGATCCCCGGCTTCAGTGGATCGGTATCACACGACGATTTCAAGCTGGTCCATGTAAAGTCGGCCTTCGAACTCGATGGCGAGCGAATCAAAGAGGTTTGCACTCTCGAGTTGATGTTCGAACCGGACCGGCCCCTCATAGATAGCCTTGGCACAGGCACCGGGCAGTGTGGCAGTCATCTCCACCAGCAGGGTCCTCCCGCTGAAGCCAAAGGGCCCGATGACCTTGAAATCATATTTGAAGTTCATGCAAGGCGCCCAAACATTGAGAATCGCAATCAGGTTGGGTGGGCCCGGCGGCATGGCATTGATCCATCCGTTCTGCGAATTGATAACAATGCCCGATGGAGGCGTAGCAGCCGTTGCCCGGGCCTTGATATCGTCCGGTTTCGGGATTGGCACACTCGAGACACCGGCAACATCCTCACCAACCACCGCAAAGGCAACCAGGCTCGACTTTCCGGCAGATAGCGGGATACAATCAAGTTTGAATGTGAGAACCTTGATGGCCTCAGTGCAGGGCCCGTCATGCTTGGTGATGTTGAGTACGACGCCCTGTGCTTCGGGGATAATGACAGTGCCGTCTGGCACGCCCAGTGTAGCGCCGGCCGCCGAGTAACAGCCATTGGGAACAATGACGTTTGCTTCCATTGTGTAAGTGCCCAAGTTTGGATCAAGCACAAGCTTGATGACAGGTTTGAACATTGCCATGGTTTGTCCTCCCAGAGTTCTCCATACAATGGCTCAACTCTATCATAATTCTCGAAATAGTTGTACCGAATGATGCGGTTCTCCTTTTGGTAAGGTTTTGACTTGTGCATCCCTCCGGTCGCCTCTCAAACAAATGATAGATTCATGAACTCACCGACACGCTTGACGAGGTCGACTACGTCAACAATGGCGGCATCCTGCAGACCGTGCTGCGCGATCTGGCTGCTTGAGCCACATCTCAGACATGAACAGGGAAGGCCGGGCTCTGTACCCGGCCTTTTTCTTTGGGGACATGTTATGGGGTGGCAGTGATCGCCTCCAGACGGATCTTTCCGTTGTTGAGGAAGCATGCCTTGTTGAACAGACCCAAATCGAGCGGATTTGGCAAACGCACATCCGCAAGCGTCGGAAACGCCTGCCGGACCGGATCATAGGACCGGTCGACCTGAGAAATGCAGATGGCGGTGATGCACCGTTCGCGTGCGAAGCTTCGCAGCGCCCGGATCTGGCTCATCAGGTCCGGGTTCTCCCGCCGCTGGTCGAGCAGTTGCAGGTAATCGACAACCACCAGCGTGCCCGCGGGGGCCTGCCCGGTCCTAGCAATGATGTAGTCGGCATTGATGCAATCCGCATCGTCGAATACGAAGCGGTCGCCAAAGGCGGCCGGATCGGCATTCAGAGCCCGGAAGCGGTCGATCATGTCCTTCGCGGTATAATCGAGGGAGAAGAACAAGGCCTGACGGCCAGCTTTCATCGCCTCGATCGCCAGCGCCAGCGCCAGCAATGTCTTGCCCTGCCCGGGCCTTGCCGCACTGATGACGAGATCTCCCGGGGCAAGTGCGGCATAGAGATCCCCGACCTCGGGCAGTTGCCCGTGGCACGCAGACAGGTGGCTCCAGTTGCGAAACCCTTCGCCGGTGGCAATGTGGTCGAGGGCTGCATGCAGCGGTATCTTCTGGTGTTTCGCGATGCGCTTGGCATGGTGCTTCAA
This sequence comes from Hoeflea sp., assembly GCA_043585085.1. GTDB lineage: Bacteria > Pseudomonadota > Alphaproteobacteria > Rhizobiales > Rhizobiaceae > Hoeflea. The sequence continues at coordinate 1,872,613 of CP121320.1, read as the reverse complement.
GCGGTAGATGGGAGCAGACGGTTTCATTCCTGACCTCCTGGTTCAGGGCAAAAACGGCAATCCCTCCACATGCCGGATGCCCGGAAGGTCTGGTCTGGATGGATGGTCCTGCATGAAGCGTGCTTCCCCTTGCGGGAGGGAGGAGGCTCGGACCGGGAGCCTTGCGGAAAGCTTAATCCGATTCGCGGCGGCGTTTCCAGCTGTTGCGGACGACACCCCCGTTATGGGGTCAATCGAATGTGATTTGGACGTGTATGGCACTTCAAGGTACAGCTGTTTTCAACATAAGCCTTCTCATGCTTTCTCACTCCAACCCGTGGATCGAATCCCGATGATTGCCCGTACGCTTTTTCACGCTCTTGCCCTGCCGTTGATTGCAACGATGGCCCTGACCGGCCCGCTTCGGACCACGGCGGAAGCGGGTGATCTGACCGGCGTCGTCGAGCTGTTCACCAGCCAGGGATGCAATTCCTGCCCGCCGGCAGATGCCGAGCTGGCGGAAATGGCTGACAAGGGTGATGTCCTCGCGCTGAGCTACCATGTCGACTACTGGAACTATCTCGGCTGGGTCGACACGCTGGCGAGCAAGGCCAGCACCGAGCGGCAATATGGCTATGCCCGTACCCTCAAGCGCAAGAACGTCTATACGCCACAGGCGGTCATCAATGGCCGCGACCATGCCAACGGTGCCGATCCGGCCGCGGTCAACGCTTTGCTGGGCAAGCTTTCCGCCATTGGCGAAGGGCTCAACGTCGCTGTCGATGCAGACCTCGACGAAGACGGGCTGACGATCTCCATCGGCGACGGCAATGGCAAGGCCGACATCGTTGTCGTCTATTTCGATGACAGCAACACGGTTGACATCACCCGGGGCGAGAACGCCGGCAGCACCATCACTTACCGGCACAGTGTGCGAAACATCGAAACCGTAGGCATGTGGAAGGGAAGCGCCAAGACGCTCACCCTGCCCGCCTCAGTGCTTTCGGCCAAGGCCGGGACCGGCTGCGCGATTCTCTTGCAGGTGGTTGGCAGGGATGGCGCTCCCGGTGCGATTCTGGGCGCGGCCATGATAATCGGCGACAAGACCGGATAACCTTAAGGCGCAGGCCCTGCTATCCCCAACGGCGCACAGTACCCAAAAAAAAGACCGGCCAGAAGGCCGGTCCAAAATAGGGTTTGGGGCTGCCTCGAAGCTTCAGGCCGCGGGAACAGCCATCTGCCGGAAGATCCGTCCCGGGGACCCCGAGGGGGCTGGGGGGCTATCAATTCGAAGTCCCCGGTTCGAACCGTCTGAGGCAACGACCGGAGAATTGACGGCAATTCAGGCACGGATTTGGCTGAATTGCGGCCCAAATATGCCCAAGACCGGTTTCAGCCCCTGTTTCGGTAAACATACGCAACCATGTGACGGGTTTCGTGATGATGCGGTGCAACAACTCCCCCACATCACCGGCTCTTCCGCAAAGATTGTTTTTATCAACGCCCGATGCCTTGAATTACGAGCACGCTCAGGCAAACTGGAGCGATGACAATTGATTTGCGGTCCAGGCGATGACGGACAGGGCGGAATCCTCCGCGCGCCGTGACAGAACGGAAACAGTGGCGGCAACCACAGTGGATCTGGCCGAGGTCCGGCGGCGCAACACGCCCGAGCCGGTCACGTTTCATCGCCGTGAACTCGATCTCATCCTCAGGGTCTATGGCAGGATGGTCGCTGACGGGCACTGGCGCGACTATGCCATCGACCATCTGCGCGACCGGGCGGTGTTCTCGGCCTTTCGCCGGACCAGCGAAGTGCCGCTCTACCGGATCGAGAAGGATCCATCACGAGCCCGCAAGCAGGGCGCTTTTGCCATTATCTCCGCGGCCGGGCTGGTGCTCAAACGCGGTCATGAGCTCGAGACCGTTCTGAGGTATTTCGACAAGCCGCCACGTGTCGTCCGGTGACACCTGTTCTTGGAGCACGATCCCGTAAACTCCGTCACCCCATGAAGAGTGTGCCGGGATAGGTTTGCGGATCAGGATCGGTTGCCTTGCCATCACCCAGGGCGCGCTGCATGAACACTGTGTCGAGCCAGCGTCCATGCTTGTGCCCTGAGCCCGAGATCATGCCGCAATGAACGAAGCCGGCCTTCTGGTGCACGGCAATGGAGGACGGATGCGCTCCGCCAATCACCGCGATCATCTGCCGGAACCCAAGCGTCTCGCAGCGCCCTATCAGGGCATGCAGAAGCGCCCTTCCATAGCCAAGACCACGCGCCTCGGGATCGAGATAAATCGAGTCCTCCACCGACCACCGATAGGCCGGCCGGGTCCGAAACGCGGATGCGTAGGCATAGCCCATCACCTTGCCCTCGGCCTCGGCGGCCAGATAGGGATAGCCATTGCCGCAAATGGTGGAGAACCGTTGCGTCATCTCCGCCTCGTCGGGCGGGGTGAGCTCATAGCTGGCCACGCCGTTGCGCACGCTCTCGGTGTAAATACGGGTGATCGCCGGCACATCAGCAAGGTTTGCATCGCGTATCTGCATAGGGGGCTTCCGGTAGATCCACACACTGGCCCGACACGGATCAGCTTGAACCTCAATACCAGATTTTCACGCACAAAAAAGGCGGCCCGAGAGCCGCCTTTTCGTGCTTTGTATTAAACCGCTGCTACTCGCGATTGCCGAGGAACTGCAGCAGGAACATGAACAGGTTGATAAAGTCGAGATACAGACGCAGCGCGCCCATGATCGCCTTGCGGCCGGCAGTCGCTGCGCCGTCGCCTTCATAGTACATTTCCTTGATCTGCTGGGTGTCGTAGGCGGTAAGACCGGCAAACACCAGGACGCCGATTGCCGAAATGGCGAATTCAAGCGCACTCGACTGCAGGAAGATGTTGACGATCATCGCGATGATGATGCCGAACACACCCATGATCAGGAACGAGCCCATGCCCGACAGATCTTTCTTGGTCGTGTAGCCATAAAGCGACAGCGCACCAAAAGAAGCTGCAGTGACAAAGAACGTCTGGGTGATCGACGCGCCGGTGAAGACGATGAAGATCGACGACAGCGAAAGGCCCATCAGCGCTGCATAGACCCAGAAGGTCGTCTGCGCGGCAGAGACGCTCATCTTCTCGATGCGGAAGCTCAGGAAGAAGACCATTGCCAGCGGTGCCAGCATGACCACCCATCTGAGCGGGCTCGCATAAAGCAGTTGTGCAAAGGCCGGGTTGGTCGAAGCCAGCATATAGGTGCCGTAAGCAGCTACGCCGGTGATGCCCAGACCCATTGCCATGATGTTGTAGACGCGCAGCATGTAGGCGCGGAGGCCCTCGTCAATATAGGCATCAGCCTGTACGCCATGCGTTGCGCGGACATTCGAATTGCGAAAGTCAGCCATGTTTCCCTCTTTATAAGCTCCGGTATGGGTTACGGTGTCGGGTTCAAATTCCCAGGCGCCGCTGCGGAGCTCCAGCATGCCTGTGGATAATATGAGGACGAACAAGCCCCACGACAAGCCCCCCAAAAGATCAAGATGGTACGAATTACCGCCGATTGCTTAACGGATCGGCCTGAATTGACGCCACTATAGCTCGCGAAGCACAGGTGCGGCTTTTTGTCCAAGGACCCGCCAGGTGCCAAGCAAACCGATGCCTACAGTGACCACGAGCGCGCCAACCAGCGTTGCAGCCGCGATATCGGGCATGAAGCTGGAGGGAAGGGTCATGATCCGGCTGACAACGAACCAGGAGGCAACAGCGCCAAAGGCCAGCGCAAACACCGCCGTGGCAAGGCCAAGCAGACCATATTCATAGACATAGGCCCTGATCAGCGTCACCCGTGTCGCCCCCAGCGTCTTGAGCACCACCGCATCATGGATCCGCGAGCGGTTGCCCGCTGCCAGCGCGCCGGCAAGCACCAGCACGGAGGCAATCAACGCCACCAGGGCTGCCGCGCGAATAGCGATCCCGATCTGGCCCACGACGCGGTTGGCCAGTTCGAGCGCATCCTTGACCCGCACACTGGTGATGGTCGGATAGGCCTGGGTCACGGCGCGCAGCACCTCGCCCTCTTCCGCCGCAGTGGCATCAGGGTCCTGCAACGTCGCCATCCAGGAATGGGGAGCGCCAGCAAACGTGTTGGGCGAAAACACCATGACAAAATTGATCGACAGCGATTCCCACTCCACGTCACGCAGATTGGCGATCCGGGCAACGATCGACCGGCCAAGAACAGACACCGTGATGGTGTCGCCAACGCTCAGGCCCAGTTCGCCGGCTTCCTCGGCAGAGAAGGAGACAAGTGGCTCGCCCTGATAGTCAGGCGCCCACCAATCGCCGGCCGACAATCGCGAATTCTCCGGAAGGTTTTTCGTGTAGGTTACGCCGCGATCGCCGCGAAGCACCCATCGCGCTTCCGCCGGCACGTTTTCCTCATTCACCGGCTCGCCCTTGAGCTCAAGAATACGGCCGCGCAGCATCGGAACCTTGATCACCTTGCCCTCAGGCGCAACCTCGGAGAGGATGTTTTCAAATCCGTCGATTTCACTCGACTGGATGTCAACAAAGAAGAAGTTGGGCGCCCGGTCCGGCAGATTGCCGGAGAGTTCCCGCCTCAGATTGGTGTCGATCAACGCCAGCGTCACCAGAAGCGCAAGTCCGAGACCCAGCGACAGCACCACCGACGGCGTCAACGCCCCGGGACGGTGGATATTGCCGATCGCAAGCCGCAGCGGCGTGGAACGCACGGTGGGCACCTTTCTGGCAATCATCTGGACGGCATAGCCCACCAGCCTGAGCACACCAAAGGCAACGACAACGGCGGCCACGAAAACTGAGGCGATACGGCGGTCATCGGCAAACCAGATCGCCGCCACGCACAGGCCAACCAGCGTGATCCCGGCGGCCAGCAGATAGGGCCATCGGGGCAGTCCGCCTCCCTCAAAGCCCTGCTGGCGGAACAATGCTGTGGCCGGCACTTCGCCTGCCCGGCCGAGCGGCAGCACGGCAAAGGCAAAAGCCGTCATCAGACCAAAGCCTGCGGCAATGATCAGCGAGGCCGGATAGACCGAGGCCTGCACCGCGATCGGAATCACGCCAGACAACGCCCCGGCAGCAAGGAACGGTGTCGCGAGCCCCAGAAGCAGCCCCAGAAACACGCCGAAACCGGCAATCAGCATCACCTGGATGAGGTAGATCGCCACCACCAGCCGCGACGGCGCACCCACACACTTGAGCGTGGCAATCACTCCGCGCTTGCCGTCAAGCCAGGCACGCACCGAATTGGCGATGCCGACGCCGCCGACAATCAGGGCGGTCAGCCCGACCAGAGTGAGAAACTGCGAGAAGCGCTCGATGTTGCGGGTGAGTGCCGGAGCCGCATTGCGGCTTGTGCGAACCTCAAGGCCGGTTTCGGGAAACCGCTCTCTCAGATCCGCACGAATACCGGCCAGCTGACCGGCATCGGCACCGCCATCGACTCGCACCCGGTAGCTGTACTCGATCAGGCTCCCGGGCCTGATAAGGCCTGCTGCGTCAAGCGACGAGCGGGAGATCAGGAACCGTGGCGCAAAGCCGAAACCTTCCGACAAGGCGTCCGGTTCCGCCACGATGATCGCGCGCAGTTCGAACCGCGCCTGGCCGACAAGAACCTCGTCGCCAAGTGACAGGCCGAGCCGGTCGAGAAGGATCTGGGCCGTCGCCGCACCAAAAACGCCGTCGCGCTCTTCAAAGATGGCCTCGAGCGGCATGGCGGGCGAAGCCAGGAAGCTTCCATAAAGCGGGTAGGCGTCATCAACTGCACGCAATTCGACCAGAGACTGGTCTGATCCATCCTGGGTTCGCGCCATCGTGCGCAGATTGGCGCCGATCGACACATCACCCAAATTTTCAACGAAACCGCTTTCGGCGTCGGTGAACGGTTGATTCTCGCTTTCGAACCGGATGTCGCCACCCAGAATGGTACGGCCTTCCGAAGCGATCGAGCCGGTCATCATCTGCGAGACGGAATTGACCCCGGCAATCGCAGCTGTTCCCAGCGCAACACAGGCGAGAAAGATATAGAAGCCGGACAAGCCACCACGCAGTTCACGCAGGGCCAGCCGCAGCGCCAGACCAAGCCGGACACGGTTGGGCGCGGCCATCAGGCGGGAACCTTCGCGGCTGCCGCATCCGCCACCGAGCTGTCACCAACAATCTCGCCAGACCGCACTGAAACCTGACGGTCGCACTTGTCCGCAAGGCTTGGATCATGGGTGACGAGCAAAAGCGTCGCTCCGCGCTCGGATTGCTTGGCAAACAGCAGATCGGCGATCTGCCGGCCCGTGTCACCATCGAGGTTACCGGTCGGCTCGTCCGCAACGATCAACGCCGGATTGGGCGCCAGCGCCCGGGCGATTGCCACGCGCTGCTGCTCACCGCCCGAAAGCTGACCGGGATAATGGGTCAGCCGCTCGCCCAGACCAACGGCGATCAGCTCTTCCCGTGCCCTGTCGAACGCGTCGGGCTCGCCTGCAAGCTCGAGCGGCACGGCAACATTTTCCAGCGCCGTCATGTTGGGAATCAGGTGAAACGATTGGAACACGATTCCGACAGACCGGCCGCGCACCGCAGCCACCGCATCCTCGCTGAGTTTGTGCAGCGCGCTGCCGGCAATGTGGACCTCGCCACTGTCGAGCCGCTCGAGACCCGCCACCACCATCAGAAGCGTCGACTTGCCGGACCCCGAGGGGCCGACAATGCCGACCGACTGGCCCTTGGCGATATCGAGATCGATGCCCTTGAGCACGTGAACCGAGGAAGCCCCGTTGCCGAGCGTCAGGTTGGCTTTTCTCAAGATAACAATCGAAGGGTCAGTTGATTGAGACACGGTCGGGAAATCCTATATGGAAGCATGACAGCAACGGGAGTGTTGCGGGAAACTTAGGAGCCTCACCATGCATTTTAAAGGTTTGCGCCATGCGTTTTAGGAATCTGATTGTGGCAGCGCTCGCCACATTGACCTTTGCAGCTGGTTCCTTTTCGGCCAGGGCGGACGACGTGATCCGTCTTGTCGGATTCGGCGACAGCCTGATGGCAGGCTACAATCTCGACAGCGCGGAAGGCTTTCCGGCGCGGCTTCAGGCGGCGCTTGTGGAAAAGGGATACCGGGTGGAAATCGCCGATGCCGGCGTGTCAGGCGACACCACCTCGGGTGGCTTGGCACGGCTCGACTGGTCAATCCCGGATGGTGTCGACGGGGTGATTCTCGAGCTTGGCGCCAATGACGCACTGCGCGGCTTGCCACCCGAAACGACACGGGAAAACCTTGACGCCATGATCACCCGGCTCAAGCAGCGCGGCATCGCCGTCATGCTCGCCGGGATGCTGGCGCCTCCCAACATGGGCGCAGACTACGAAACCAAGTTCAACACCATCTACCCCGACCTCGCCAAGAAGCATGATGTTGTCTTCTATCCGTTTTTCCTTGATGGCGTGACCGGCAACCCAAGCCTGCTTCTGAGCGACGGAATGCACCCGAACGCCAATGGAATCAACAGGATGGTGGAAAGCATTCTGCCCTATGCCGAGACTTTCCTGGCCGGGCTCAAAACCCAGTAGCAACCGGGTCAGAACGCACCTGCAAGAATTATGCGCTTGCCCTGCTGTCCATGGCGTGATTCGCTCAGACCAGATCGATGATTCGGGGGACTAGCGATGCCAAGGCTCTTTACCGCTCTCGAAATACCGCGCGACGCGGCGCTCTCGCTTTCGCTTTTGCGCGGCGGCCTTCCCGGGGCTCGATGGCTTGATGTCGAGAATTACCACATCACGCTGCGCTTCATCGGGGATGTCGACGGTCCCACAGCCGACGAACTGATCAACGCGCTCGATCGGGTCGATCGATCCTCCTTCTCGCTGTCGCTGTCCGGCATCGGTTCGTTCGGTGCGAAGAAGCCGCATTCGATCTGGGCAGGCGTGTCACCGTCCGCGGAGTTGATGGCGTTGCAGTCAGAGATCGAAAGAATCTGCCAGCGCATAGGCCTCGCACCCGACCCACGGCGGTTCTCGCCGCATGTCACACTGGCAAGGCTGCGGCATGCACGGGTGTCCGATGTGGTGTCCTATCTGTCGGGCCGCGGCGACTTCCGCACCGAACCCTTTGATGTGGGGCGTTTTGTCGTGATGTCGGCGCGCGATTCCGTCGGCGGCGGACCCTATCTGGTGGAGGAAGCCTACCCTCTGGGCTGGCGTAATTCCGTTCCAAGCCTGTCGAGCAGCGCCTGGCAACCCTCGCGCAGCAACTGATAGACCGCATCGAAACCATCAGCACCACCGTAGTAGGGATCGGGAACATCCGTCCGCATACCCAAAGTATAGTCGAGAAAAAGATGGATGCGGTCATGGCGTGAAGACGGTGCCCGCGCTTTCAGCGTTGCCTCGTTGGAACGGTCCATGGCGAAGATCAGGTCGAAGCGGTCATAATCATCGTCGGACACCTGGCGCGCCCGCTGCCTCGATATGTCCATTCCGTTTTCAGCCGCTGTCTCCACCGATCGGGGGTCGGGCGGATCCCCAACATGCCAGTTCCCGGTTCCGGCGGAATCGACCTTGACCAAGGTGTCCAGTCCTGCGTCCGCCAGACCTTTGCGAAAGATGCCTTCGGCCAGCGGAGACCGGCAGATATTGCCCATACAGACAAAAAGCACCGAAAGCTGTGCCTTTTCTCCGCCGTCTGAAACGCTAGTGTTCATAGTGAAGTCACCCTGTTGAACCACGGAGTATGCCATGTCACGCCAAAAACTCGATAGCACAGCGATTTCAGAAAAGCTCGCCGCCGTATCCCATTGGACCATCGATGCGGGCGAAACAGCCCTGTCGCGAGACTTCAAGTTCAAAAATTTCAGCGAGGCCTTCGGTTTCATGGCACGCGCGGCACTGGTGGCCGAAAAGCTCGACCATCACCCGGAATGGAAGAATGTTTACCGGACCGTCGATGTCCGCCTGACCACCCACGACGCCGGTGGCCTCACGGAACTGGATTTCGAACTGGCAGCCGCGATGGACGCAATTGCCGCCTCGACGGGCCCCCAAAGCGGTCATTGATATTGAACCCCGATAATCAAGCGCCCATATCGAAAAGCAGGGCAACGCGGAGCGGAGGCCATGAATTGACAACGCTTGAGGGTGAGATTCTCGAACCGGATGAGAAGATCCGGGACGGAAAAGCTGAAAACGCTGATGAGGATTCGGTGCGTGCCGGATTCTGGAAGACCTTCGGCAAGGCGGCTCGACAGATTCCCTTCGCAGAAGACCTGGTCGCATCCTATTTCTGCGCGCTTGATCCTGAAACACCCGGCAAGGCCAAGGCGGTTCTGCTCGGGGCGCTGGCCTATTTCATCATGCCGTTCGATACGATCCCGGATTTTCTCGCCGTGGTCGGGTTTTCCGACGACATCGCGGTGCTCACGCTGGCGATCGCCACCGTTCGTTCCAACATGACCGAGGCCCATCGCATGGCCGCGAAAAAGGCACTGGCCGATTTTTCATCGGACAAGGCATCAGACTGATCTGTTTCTGATCATTTCAAGCGCCTTGCAGCCTGCGCTCTCAATGGAAGGTGATGTCGCCGCCGCCGCTTTCGAGCGTTCGCCGCAGCCGCGCAAAGGCTAGCCTGATTCGCGATTTGACCGTCCCGAGCGGCAGGCCGGTGTCATCGGCGATCTGGGAATGTGACCGGCCAAGGAAGAACGCCTGGCGCACAAGCATGGCCTGCTCTTCGGGAAGATCGAGCATCGCCAGGCGCACCCGTTCATCGCGCTCCTCTGCCTCGACGATGTCATCGGCGGCTTCCGGCTGCGAGGGGTGCAATGCCGGATCTTCGGGATCAAGCAGACCGGAACGATCACGCCTGAGTGCATCAATGCGTCGATTGCGGGCAATTCTGAACAGCCAGGTTCCCAATGACGACTTGGATGGATCGAACAAATTGGCCTTGTGCCACAGCACAATCATGACCTCCTGGGTCAATTCCTCTGCCTGTGATGGCTCCAGCCCAAGCCGCTGGAGATAGGATTTCAGGCGCGGCGCGAAATGGTCGAACAACTCCCCGAATGCCTTTTGATCCCGCCTCGTGGCCACCGCCTCGGCAAGACGGGCAAACCGTTCTTTCAAATCACCCGACATTGACGTCGCAGCACCCCGTTCACCTGATTACATCCAACCGCCGCCACGCGAATCTTCACCAAACACCTACACCGGAAATGGCAAAGGTCAAACTGTTGCCGGATTCAGACTGTTACAAAAGGTGACACGAGGGAAGCCTCCAGCAGGCGGCATCCCAAGATTGCACATCCAAGGTGGAAAATCTTGACGCTTTGGTAACCAGGATTAAGTCAAAATGAACTCATCACCTCGCAACCCGAGGGACTCATTTGGGCCATCGGCCCTTAACACCCGACCACAAACCGGTAGGAAAACCATGCTTGGGAAGACAATCGCAACCGTACTGACGGGGCTTTTTGCTTTGACCGCCGCCGCGTGGGCGCAATCGCCCAACCGAATCGAACAGTTTGACGCCTGGGGCGCCTATTCCTATGATTCCGCAGGCGGCAAGGTCTGCTACGTCCTTTCCGTGCCGATCAGCTCGGCCCCGACCAATGTCAATCACGGTGACATCTTTTTCCTGATCTCGCAGCGCCCGGGTCAGAATGTGAGCTACGAGCCGCAGGCGATGATGGGATATCCGCTCAAGGAAGCCTCGAAGATCAACGTCAATGTCGATGGCCGCAACTTCGTCCTGTTCAGCCGCGGCAATTCCGGCTGGGTCGAGAACGCAGCCGAGGAACCGCAACTCGTGGCAGCCATGAAGGCCGGCTCCGACATGACGGTCAAGGCGGTTTCGCGGCGCGGCACCGACACCTCCTACAGCTACTCGCTCAGGGGCGTGACAGCGGCGTTGAACAAGATCGCAACCTGTCAGTAATCACTGCGTCCAGCCAGCAATGGACACAAAAAAGGCCGGCAATCGCCGGCCTTTTTTGTGTCGAGCTGGCGCAGTCTTAACCAGCGATCGCCGAAGCTGGATCCGGCTCGCATGACAAGCTCTGAAACCCTCTGGATTTTGGCAATACTCCAGGTATGGTGCGGCATGGTTTCGAAGCAATCCCTCACACCCGACGACTGGATCAACGCCGCCTTCCGCCTGCTCGCTGATGCAGGCCCCAAGGCGATCCGGGTGGATCTCATGTGCAAGGCCCTTGGCGTCACCAAGGGTTCTTTCTACTGGCACTTCGCTGATCTCGGTGCACTCAAGGCGGCGATGATCGAGCGCTGGCGGCAGGCGGCGGCGCGCGATCTGATTGCCACGGCCACCCAAACCGAACTCTCGCCCCGCGATCTTATCATCGCGCTTTTTGAAGAAGTCCAGAAACGCCGGGCAAGGGGCGGCGCTCTGGCTGAAACCGCACTCAGGCAATGGGCCGGAGCCGATCCGAGCGTGCTGAAGCTGGTGCGTGACGCGGACAATGAGCGGCTGGCCTTTCTGACAACCCAGATGCGGGCAGCCGGATTGACCGGCGGCGAGGCACGCTCACGCGCTGCCTTTGTCTACGCAGCCCTGATCGGCATGGAGCAATTGGCCGGCGAGCCGGCCCTGACCCCGTCCAACATGGCCGGAATCATCGATGCAGCCCTCACGCCCGGCGGCTGATCCGCAGACAGATCGCAAAATCCCTGCGATCAAACGATTCCATCCAAAGAGGCTCGGCTTTTAACCTGCTCCACCTCAGCCGTTCCCAAGGGGTTCTGCTCGAGCCAGATCATCCGCAACGCCCCGGCCTGTCCGGTAAACCGCTCTTCCAGCACGCCGCAGCCATAGATCCGGTCAGCGCGGAAATGCCGGAACGCGCCGCGCAATTCGCACCAGGCTGCCAGCATCACGCATTCAAGGTGATAGACCAGCGCCAGCGGACGCACCGTTCTCACCGTCTCGCGCCCCTTTTCATCCTGGTAGATCAGCTCCAGCTTGCGTTCATCGCGGATGGCATCCCGGAGCGTCGCCTTGGACACACAGCCCTTTGCAGGATCATCCAGTGCCGCGCCCCATGGCGCCACCTGCAGCCAGTCGGCGGGGCCATGCAGTGCATCGACCTTTTCATGGATCCGGCGGGCCGCACCTTGCAGCGCGCTGTCGCCGGTGCGCGACAGCAGCGCCAGACCAACCCGCAGCGCCTCGATCTCCTCCATATCGAAATTCAGCGGCGGCAAATCATAGCCGCGGCGCATGATGTAGCCGATGCCCGATTCCCCTTCGATCGGCGTGTTCATGACCTGCAGTGCGGAGATATCCCGGTAGATCGTGCGCGTGGACACCTCAAGCTGGCGGGCAATCGCCTCCGCAGTCACGGGTTGCCGGGCGGATCTCAGAATCTGGATGATTTCGAACAGTCGGTCGGAGCGGCGCATGGTGAGAATTCCGTCGTCAGCAGGGATCATTGCTGCTGACATTAACACACCCCCTACTGACACCGTAGTGTCAGCAGCAGTCTGCTTTGCTCATGGAAACAGGAGACAACACCATGAGCTACTATGACCACGCAACCATGATCGCCCACCGGTTGGGACCTTGGCAACAACAGCCCGAGCCCCCATTTGATGTTCCGGCGAGGCATTCCAGGCTCCACACCCCCACACGTATCCGCAGAAAACCCGATCCTCAAAGCGCCAAGCCAGACAGCTGTGGTCCACGCAGCCGCCATCCGGTTTGCTTGCGAAAGCTGGTCTTGCGAATTCGCACCATGCTGGCTGGCAAACGCCGACCCGCCCTGACGCAGGCAAAACACCGGGATGCGAGACCAGAGGTGACGTGAGCGTCAAAAGCTGGTACGAGGCGGCCACTCTTGAACCATCACCGAGCCCGCAATGCCAGCCACGCTTGACCTGACAGACCCTTCCGCACGTCCCCTCCGCCCAACTGCAATTGCCGCGGACGGCAAGCCTGTGCTTGTCGGCATGGACCGCGGCGAGCTGATCGCTGCGATGGCAGAGATCGGCGTGCCGGAGCGCCAACGCAAGATGCGCGTCAACCAGCTCTGGCACTGGCTCTATGTCCGAGGCTCGTCAGACTTTTCCGACATGCACACCATCTCGAAGGACCTGCGCGACAAGCTTGACGCACATTTCTCGGTCGCCCGCCCGGAAATCGTCGAGGAGCAGATCTCGTCGGACGGTACGCGCAAATGGCTGATGCGGTTTCCGCCGCGCGGCGCCGGCCGACCGGTTGAGGTCGAAACAGTCTACATTCCCGAGGAAGGCCGCGGCACGCTTTGCATTTCCAGCCAGGTCGGCTGCACGCTGACCTGCACCTTCTGCCACACCGGCACCCAGAAGCTGGTGCGCAATCTGACGCCTGAGGAAATCCTGGCGCAATTGCTGGTCGCCCGCGACCGGCTCGGTGATTTCCCGCACAAAGACACGCCTCAGGGCGCCATCGTGCCGACGGAAGGCCGCAAGGTCACCAATATCGTGATGATGGGCATGGGCGAGCCGCTCTACAATTTCGAAAACGTCAAGAAGGCGCTGCTGATCGCCTCCGACGGCGACGGGCTGGCGCTCTCAAGACGCCGGATCACCCTTTCGACCTCCGGCGTGGTGCCTGAAATCGCCCGAACCGGCACCGAAATCGGTGTCATGCTGGCGATTTCGCTGCATGCCGTGCGTGACGAATTGCGCGACGAGCTGGTGCCGATCAACAAGAAGTATCCGCTCAAACAACTGCTCGACGCCTGCCGCGCCTATCCCGGCCTGTCCAACGCGCGTCGCATCACCTTTGAATATGTGATGCTCAAGGGCGTCAATGACAGCCTTTCGGATGCCAAGGAGCTGGTGCGCCTGCTCAAGGGCATTCCCGCCAAGATCAACCTGATCCCGTTCAATCCATGGCCCGGTTCGGCCTATGAGTGTTCGGACTGGGAGACGATCGAGACCTTTGCCGATTTCATCAACGCCAATGGCTATGCCTCGCCGATCCGCACCCCGCGCGGCCGCGACATTCTCGCCGCTTGCGGTCAGCTCAAGAGTGAATCCGAGCGCATGCGCAAGACCGAGCGGCTGGCGCTCGAGGCGATGATGATCGCTGGCCACGGCGCGGATTGACGGTACGGCATGGCTGATATCCTGCGCCTGATTGTCCGGATGTTCGCCATTTCGCTGGGGTTTTTCGCAGCCTGCCTGGCCTCAGGCACGGCCTTCGTGTTTCTGGCGCGGCTGGTGGTGCCTGCAGATTTCGGCCGTATAGACGAGCTTGAGCTGACCGTCACACTGGCCGTCGGCATACTCGGAGTATCGAGCCTGTTTGCCCGCGCGTTGCTGCTGCCGGCCTTTGCCGTGATTGCGGGTTTCGAGTTTCTAAAGCTGCGCGACTGGCTCAGCCACGCACTGGCCGGCGGGTTGCTGGCTCTGGCGGCAGCCAGCCTGCCACTGGCGGGCACCGGCAGCTCCGGTGGTGCAGATGCAGCCAACCCGGCCTGGGACATCGCCATCCGCATTGCCTGCGGAATCATCGGCGCCACGCTCTACTGGCTGATTGCCGGCCGCAACGCTGGACGCTGGCTGCCGAGCGAGCGCGCGAAAGCCAACGAAACCGGCGACATCGAAGCCTGATCAGCGGCTCTGAGTCAGCAGAATTCGCACCGCAAACACCGAAAACACCGCCGCAAAGACATAATCCACAACACGCATCACCTGGGGTTTGCGCTTGAGCCAGGCCGATAGTCCGTTGGCGCCGAGAACAACCACAATGGCAACCGGCAAGGCAATGATGATCGACAGCACACCGAGAAAGATCAGCTTTCCGGTCACATGCGGATCATTGACGCTGACAAATTGCGGCAGGAAGGTCATGAAGAAGATGATGACCTTGGGATTGAGAAGATTGACCCAGAACCCGTTGAGAAACGCCTTGAAATAGGACGCATCGTTCTTGCCCGTCGCCTCGACGGCAAGCACCGAGCGGTTGCGCAGCGCCTGGATGGCAAGCCAGAGGAGATAGCCCGCGCCACCGGTTTTCAGAACCAGGAACGCGACGGGTGACGCGACGACCAGCGCCGAGATTCCAAAGGCAACAAGCAGCGTGTGAATGACAATCCCGAGATTGGTGCCCAGCATCGCCATCATCCCGATGGCTTTGCCATCGCGGATCGCCCGGCTCATCCACAGCGTCATGTCGGGTCCGGGCGTGATCGCCAGCAAAAGCACGGCAACACTGAACGCCGCGAGAACGGGCAGTCCGGGGATGAAGTCAGAAAGCATGGCGAGAATCCGGATGGGAGGAGCACTATCTCTAAGCTGGTTTCACCTGGCTGCCAATCGGCGCGATTGAAAAGCCGGTGAACGAGCCAAGGCGCTTTCAGGGAAGCCGCCTATGTCTTCAGATACGCCGCAAAACTCTCCGCACAATCGGGATGCCAGCGCGACAGGGGCGGGCGGTTCTCGATGATGTCACCCGCCGCCCAGGCGATGCGTTTCTCATCGGTGGCCCGGTCAACATCATTGTCGGGGCACAGAATGTAGAAATCGCCTCTCGCAAGGCTCTCCATCATGAAATCCACCGTCTGCTCCGGAGTCCAGGCGCCTTCCGGCTTCTCGGTCCGGCCTCTTGCCGTCAGAGGCGTGTAGACAAACCCCGGAATCAGAAGGTGCGCATTCACCTGGCAACCCTCTGTGTTGCGCAACTCGTGCTGCAGGGCTTCGGTAAACGCCTTCACACCGGCTTTGGCAACATTGTAGGCGGGATCGCCCGGCGGCGTGGTGATGCCCTGCTTGGAGCCGGTGTTGATGATCATCGCCGGCTCGCCATGGGCGATCATCTTCGGCCCGAACAATCGGGTGCCGTGAATGATGCCCATCAGATTGACGTTAAAGACACGTTCCCAGTTCTCCTCCGGACCGAAAAGGCTGCTGCCGGGTTGGATGCCGGCATTGTTCATCAGCACATGAACATCGCCAAACTGCCCCGACACCGTCTGCTCCAGGGCCGTGACAGCCTCCCGGTCGCTGACATCGGTTGCAATGGAGACGGTTTTGGCATCCGGATTTCCGGACTGCGCGGCCACGACTGACCGGGCATCCCCAAGCTTGCCGCCATCATTGTCGACGAGAACCACATTCATGCCCCGCGCCGCAAAGAGTTTCGCCGCAGCAAGGCCGATGCCGGAGGCGGCTCCGGTCACAACCGCCACCTTTCCCTCACCGAGTATGGATTGCAGATCAGCCATTTTCATCCTCCCTTTGCGTGTACACCCGTTTTGCCACAATACCCCGCAACGGCCGCCCGTCAGGCCAATTGCCTATGAGCGTTGCTTGCCCGGGAAGGGCTTGACCCTTGCATGGCGCTGCAAACCGGCTAAAAGTGCCGCCAAATTCAAAGCCCTCGGCGATCTCGTCGGGCCAGACACCATAACAGGAATTCAATCATGGCAACGCACAAGGACGTCAAGAAGGTCGTTCTCGCCTATTCAGGCGGCCTCGACACCTCGATCATTCTCAAATGGCTGCAGACCGAGTTCGGCGCCGAAGTCGTCACCTTCACCGCCGATCTCGGCCAGGGCGAAGAGCTGGAGCCGGCCCGCAAGAAGGCCGAGATGCTTGGCATCAAGGAGATCTATATCGAGGATGTGCGCGAGGAGTTCGTCCGCGATTTCGTGTTCCCGATGTTTCGCGCCAATGCCGTCTATGAAGGCGTCTACCTGCTCGGCACCTCGATCGCCCGTCCGCTGATCTCCAAGCGGCTGGTCGAGATCGCCCATGAAACCGGCGCCGACGCGATTGCCCATGGCGCCACCGGGAAGGGCAACGATCAGGTTCGTTTCGAACTCTCGGCCTATGCGCTCAACCCCGACATCAAGATCATCGCCCCCTGGCGCGACTGGTCGTTCAAGAGCCGCACCGACCTGATCAATTTCGCCGAGGCGCACCAGATCCCCGTATCCAAGGACAAGAAGGGCGAGGCCCCGTTCTCGGTCGACGCCAATCTGCTGCACTCCTCCTCAGAGGGCAAGGTTCTGGAAGATCCTGCGGTCGAGGCGCCCGAATATGTGCACATGCGCACGATTTCGCCTGAAGCAGCGCCCGACAAACCCACCATCATCAAGATCGGTTTTGAGCAAGGCGACGCCGTCTCCATCAATGGGGTTCGCATGAGCCCGGCCACCATCCTGGCCGAACTCAACACTTATGGTCGCGACAACGGCATCGGCCGGCTCGACCTGGTCGAGAACCGCTTTGTCGGCATGAAATCGCGCGGCGTCTACGAGACCCCCGGCGGCACCATCCTGCTCACCGCCCACCGGGCAATGGAGTCGATCACGCTGGATCGTGGTGCAGCTCACCTCAAGGACGAGCTGATGCCGCGCTACGCCGAGCTGATCTATTACGGCTTCTGGTTCTCGCCCGAGCGCGAAATGCTGCAGGCGGCCATCGACCTTAGCCAGAAAAACGTTGAAGGCGAAGTCACCCTCAAGCTCTACAAGGGCAATGTCATGGTCACCGGCCGCGAAAGCGACAAGTCGCTCTATTCCGACGCGCTTGTCACCTTCGAAGATGACCGCGGCGCCTATGACCAGAAGGATGCCGAAGGCTTTATCCGCTTGAACGCCCTCCGCCTGCGGACCCTGGGCGCACGCGACCGCAACAGCTGAGCGACACGACCGGGACGGCTTACGTCAGTCCCGGGCACCGCCCGCCCTTTCCCGGCCGTCAGCCAGCCCGGGCGAGGGCAGGCTGTTCTTGAGCAGCGGCATTGCGTTCCTCGGTTTTGAACTCGGACAGGCGCATCCTGAGGTTTGCGGCATCGCCCGTCAGCGTATGGGTCGCCGCCGTGGTTTCTTCGGCCATGGCGGTGTTCTGCTGATTGGCCTGATCGATGGAAACGATCGCCGAGGAGATCTCCTGCATCGAGGTGAACTGCTCTCGGGTGGAGGATGCCATGGTGCTGATCAGTTCATTCAGATACACCACATCGGATCCGATGCCTTCGAGAGACGTGCCGGTTTCACCGACAAGCTGCGCCCCTTGCGTGACCTTGGCGCGGGAATTGGTGATCAGTTCATTGATTTCCCGCGCCGCATCCGCGGAACGCTGCGCCAGCTCGCGCACCTCCTGAGCAACCACCGCAAAGCCCTTGCCGGCTTCTCCGGCACGCGCCGCTTCCACGCCCGCATTCAGCGCCAGCAGGTTGGTCTGGAAGGCGATGTTATCGATCAGGCCAATGATCTTGACGATCTCGTTCGAAGAGTCCTCGATCTCGGACATTGCAGCAATCGCGTTGAGAACGACTTCCTGCGACTTTTTGGTGGTCACAGTGGTTGTTGCCGTCCGTTCCTTGGCCTCATTCGCCGTCTTTGTGGCCATCTCGACATTGGTCTTGAGCTGTTCGATCGCGGCAGCCGTCTGCTCTACCGCCGCCGCCTGCTGTTCGGCACGGCGGGAGAGGTTATCGGAGGCCTGGCGAATCTCGTTGGCCACTGAATCCATGCCATGCGCACACTCACCGATTTCACCAAGGGTTGCTGACAGTTTGGTAGAGGCCGAGTTGAAGTCTGTGCGCAGGCGGTCGAGGTCACCGGGGAAATGAAACTCAATCCGGTGGGCGAGATTGCCTGTGGCAAGCGCGTTGAGCGCGCTGCCTTTCTTCGCGCGCTTCCTGTTCGGCTCTACGTTGCCGTTCCAGGGCTTCGCCGGCCGCCTTCTCACGCAGCGCCTCGCGAAGATCGCCGACAGCGCGCGCCATTTCTCCGATTTCATTGCGTTGCGATGCCATCGGGATCTGGATGTCAAATTCTCCTTCCGCCATCTTCTTGAGATAACTCTGCATGGCAGCAAGCGGTTTGATGATGGATCGAACGATTGCAAAAACCGATCCGGCAAGCACGACGATGAGACCGGCCAAGATTGCACCAAGGAGGAGAAGTCGCTGATGACTGTCAGCAACCATTGCGCGCGCTTCCTCGACAATCACGGTGGCGGTTATTCCGCCAGCCTCGTTGAGCCGGCCAAGCCACACAGTCATGTCGGCAAACCATTCGGAAGCAACAAGACCATCGAAATTCTGTGCCATCAGGCTGGCACGCTTGGTCTTGAGCTCATCCGATATGCCTGTCGCAAGAACCGGCTCGGCCGCCGTCGCAACCGACTCCGGCATCAGTGCCATGAACCGGCCGATAAGCGCCGATTGGGATGCCGATTTGCCCGCAAATGCAGCAAAGCTTGCCGGTGTGAAGGCACCCGCACCAATCGCACCAGCACCAATTCCGCGTTCCTGACCAGCCAGTTCCTTGGCCTCCATGATGCTTACGTAACCCAAAAGCATGACGGCGACATGCCGTTCCTCGACATTCACGACGACCTCATTGGGGATGCGGGACATGGTTGCGATCAGATCAGAGTAAAACGCGATCACCTCGCCGGTGGCCATGTCAAAGCGATCAACATGGTTGCGGATTTCTGGAACCTTCGCAAGTTTCTCCGCAGAGGCCGCAAAGATTTCGCGCATCCGCTCGCCGCCCTTCGCTCCCAGAGCGTCACTGGCAATGGCCAGATTGCCAAGTCTCGCATCGACGTTTTCTCTTGCCTTGACCAGTGCCTCGCTCATGCTGGCACCCTTTGAACCGATGAAGCCCGCGGAGATGCCACGTTCAACCTGCAGGGTATGAACCAGGCCATAGATTGCGCCCATTTGCTCGGCATAGACCAGGGTTCGTTTCGCCTCAGCCTCTTGTTTCAAGAGAGATGAGATCTCGAATGCAATGAATGCTGTAAGAATGAGGAAAGGCAGCGCGGCGGCAGCTGCCACCCTGGTAGACACGCGAAATGACTTCATGGTTGTAGGGCCTATACTAGTGCAACGACAAACGGCGAACCAGACGAATGCATGCTCCGGCTGTGTTTTGAACCGCATACAATCTTGGCCAGCAGGCTTAAAAAATTACTGTATTAGTAATCTCAAATTTAATGAATAATTTTTCTCGCTTTGGTTGAGACAGGTTTCGCACATCAACGTGCAGAGTAAGCCATGCAGTCAGAGGCCAAACCGACCATTGCTCTCACGGACCTTGCCGAGAGAGGCGGTCGTGACTAAGTCCAGAAGATCAGAGAGGACACCACGTGCATGAACGACCGGAGCAACACCGCCATTTTCGACTGGACAGCACCCCTTGGCCTGCCCGAGTTTCAGGCCATTGCCGACGAGGATTTCAAGCCGGCTTTCGAGCTGGCATTCGCTGAACACGACGCTGAGATCGATGCGATTGCGAAAAATCCCGCTGCACCTGATTTCGGCAACACAATGGTGGC
Organism: Hoeflea sp.; assembly: GCA_043585085.1. Classification (GTDB taxonomy): domain Bacteria; phylum Pseudomonadota; class Alphaproteobacteria; order Rhizobiales; family Rhizobiaceae; genus Hoeflea. The sequence goes on along the minus strand of CP121320.1, from coordinate 1,852,300 downwards.
TCTGGAACTGGCCGGAGACAAACTCTCGAAAATCTCCTCGCTTTTCTGGAACCGCGCCGGAACCGACACCAACGATACGATCCAGGCTCTTGAGCGCGAGATCGCGCCGCAAATGTCACGGCACTACTCGAAGATTGCCATGAACCGCGATCTGTTCACCCGTATCGATGAGCTGTACCGGAACCGCAACGATATCGGCCTGACGCCGGAGCAGGATCGCCTTCTGGAGCGGGTCTGGAAGTCCTTCATCAAATCGGGTGCGGGGCTCAACCCTGAGGGTCAGGCGCGGCTGGCGGAGATCGGCGAAAAACTGGCCGGGCTCGGGGCCCGGTTCGGGCAGAATGTCCTGGCGGACGAGAAAGACTGGATCCTGCTGCTCGACGATGGAGCTGATCTCGACGGACTGCCCGCTGATTTGCGCGCGTCGATGGCAGCCGTTGCCGCCGATCGTGGCCACCAGGGCAAATTCGCCGTCACCCTGTCGCGGTCCATTATCGAACCGTTCCTGACCAGCAGCGCCCGCCGCGATTTGCGCGAGCAGGCCTTCCGCGCATGGACCGCACGCGGTGCAAATGGCGGCGAAACGGACAACTCCGCGCTGATTTCCGAGATCATCGCCCTGCGCACCGAGAAAGCCGAGCTTCTGGGCTATGAGAGCTACGCCGCGCTCAAGCTCGACAACACCATGGCCAAGACCCCTGATGCGGTTGAAGCGCTTCTCGGCGATGTCTGGACCCGCGCGGTCGAACGTGCCGAAGCCGACAAGCTCGATCTGGCCGGATTGATCGCCGAGGAGGGGGGCAATCACGATGTGGCCGCCTGGGATTGGCGGTATTATGCCGAGAAACTGAAAGCCCGGAAATTCGATTTCTCCGAGGCCGAACTCAAGCCCTATCTCTCGCTCGACAAGATGATTGACGCCTGTTTCGACGTCGCACACCGGCTGTTCGGCATCACCATGATCCCCCGTCCGGACGTCAAGGGCCCGCATCCCGATGCCCGGGTGTTTGAGGTGAAGGACAGAAACGGTGCGCCGCTTGCGACCTTCATCGCCGACTATTTCGCCAGGCCCTCCAAGCGCTCCGGCGCCTGGATGAGCGGGATGCAAAGCCAGCACCAGCTCCCGATGCCTGATGGCAGGCTTGGCGAGAAACCGATTATCACCAATGTGATGAATTTCGCAAAACCTGCTGCGGGACAACCAGCGCTGCTGTCGCTCGACGACGCCCGCACCCTGTTTCATGAGTTCGGCCACGCCCTGCATGGAATGCTCTCGGATGTGACCTACCCGTCGCTTTCCGGTACCTCGGTCAGCCGTGATTTCGTCGAACTGCCATCGCAGCTCTTTGAGCACTGGCTTACCGTTCCGGAAATCCTCGAAAAACACGCCCGCCACCACAAGACCGGCGAGCCGATCCCGCGCGCCTTGCTCAACAAGGTACTTTCCGCCCAGACTTTCGACGCAGGTTTCGGCGCTGTCGAATTCACCGCCTCCGCGCTGGTCGACATGGCCTGGCACACGGGCGGCGAGAAGGTCGATCCGGCGACATTTGAAGCTGAAACCTTGAAGAAGCTCGGCATGCCCGAAGCCATCGTCATGCGCCACGCCAGCCCGCATTTCCTGCATGTGTTTTCAGGCGAAGGCTATTCCGCCGGCTATTATTCTTACATGTGGTCGGAAGTGCTCGACGCCGATGCCTTTGCGGCATTTGAGGAAACCGGAAATCCGTTTGACCCGGAAACAGCTGCAAAGCTCCATGCCCACATCTATTCCGCCGGCGGTTCACGCGATCCGGCTGAGCTCTACGAAGCTTTCCGCGGCCGCATGCCTGACCCTGCGGCGATGCTGGAAAAGCGCGGCCTCGCCTGATCCGTTACCCGGCATGCTCATCCCATGCCGGGCCACCGCGAGCCAGGCGTCAGTAGGCCTTTTTCGGCGTCCGGTCGTCTGACAGAGACTGCTGCGATCTCAGGATGATCACCTCGATCGCGTCGGCCAGGTGAACTTCGGCGATATTGTAGTCGCCTTTTGCGACCCGGATCTTGTGTGCTTCAAGCAGCACCTCGGCATAAGATGAGCCGGCAGGTGGCTCGAACCGGTAAGCGGCGAGCTCGATCAGGAAGCCCAGCGGATCGGTGAAATAGATCGAATCCATGAAGCCCCGGTCTTTGACGCCGCTGTGCTTGATACCGCGTTCATCCAGCCGCTCGACAGCTTGCGAGAACGTCGCTTTCGACACGTTGATCGCCAGATGATGCACGGCACCGGGCTCGGTCGAGGTCCGTTCGGGATCGGGCTTGCGGCTCTCATCGGTGAAGACGGTGATCAGCCGCCCATCGCCCGGATCGAAATAGAGGTGGCTTTCCGAAGCTCTGTCGAGATTTGGCTGTTCGAAGACGAAGGGCATGCCAAGCACGCCTTCCCAGAAGTCGATTGAAGTCTGCCGGTCTGCCCCCACCAGCGTAATGTGGTGGATACCTTGAGCCTGCAATCTTCGCATCGTCGCCTCCCGCTGCCTGTCAAATGCCTTCTTCACAGTGATACCCCATTCCGGAACGGTCAGCAAAACCGTGCCTGTCATCAAAGCTTGGCCAAGAGTTCATCAACGTGAGAAGGCGGCGTCACATTTCCCTGCGAGACATCCGGAATGGCGCCAGCCGCCATTCCCCCAAGGCAAACTCACCCAGGAGAGATAGAATGTCCTTGTCACGCCGCAGCTTCCTTGTTTCAGCGAGCGCCACCACTCTGGTAACCGCTTCCGGCCTTGCCGCACCATCCTATGTGCGCGCCGCTCAGCGCCCCGTCTTCACCCATGGCGTCCAGTCCGGAGATGTGAATACCAATTCCGGCATGATCTGGACCCGCGTCGACCGTCCGTCGCGCATCAATATGGAGATCTCCACCGTCGAGAGCTTCAAGAACGCAATCAAGCTGCCGCCGATGACCGCTCTGCCCGAGTCCGATTTCGCCGCCAAGCGGCTGATCGAAAACCTGCCATCCGACCAGGACATCTTCTACCGCTTCTCCGCCGCCGACCTGTCCGACATCAACACTGTATCGGAGCCAATCATCGGCCGCTTCCGCACCGCACCCGCTTCCAAGCGCTCGGTGCGTTTTGCCTGGTCGGGCGACACCGCCGGCCAAGGTTGGGGCATCGACGAGACCGGCATGAAAACCTATGCCACCATGGCAAAGCATGAGCCGGATTTCTTCCTCCATTCCGGCGACACCATCTATGCGGACGGCCCGATGCAGGACGAAGTCGAGCTCAAGGACGGCGCCAAATGGGTCAACAAGGTGCTGCCCGACAAGAAGCGCAAGGTTGCCGAAACGCTCGACGAATTTCGCGGCCAATGGAAATACAACATGCTGGACGAGCATGTGCGCGCCATGAACGCCATCTGCCCGACTTTCTTTCAGTGGGACGACCATGAGGTGGTCAACAACTGGTCGGCCTCCAAGGACCTGAGCGGCGATGACCGGTATACCGAGAAATCGGTGCCCTTGCTGACCGCCCGCGCCGCCCGCGCCTTCCACGAGATGACCCCGATCAGCTACACCCCGGCCGAACCGGGCCGTGTCTACCGCAAGATCGCCTATGGTCCACTGGTCGATGTGTTTTTCCTCGACATGCGGTCCTATCGCGCCGCCAACAGCGGCAATGTTCAGGATGTCCAAAGCGATGCGACCACCTTTCTGGGTCAGGAGCAAATCGCCTGGCTCAAGCGTGAACTCGCCAACTCCAAGGCGACCTGGAAGGTCATCGCGGCCGACATGCCGATCGGTCTGGTGGTCCGCGACGGCGATACAAAATTCGAAGCCATCGCCAATGCCGATGACGGTGCCGCAAAAGGCCGTGAATTCGAGATCGCCGACCTGCTGCGCTACATCAAGAACGCCGGCATCACCAGCACGGTCTGGCTGACCGCCGACGTTCACTACACTGCGGCACATTACTATGACCCGTCCAAGGCGCAGTTCCAGGATTTCGAACCGTTCTGGGAATTCGTTTCCGGTCCGCTGCATGCAGGCACGTTCGGCCCCAACGCGCTGGACATGACGTTCGGTCCCGAGGTCCAGTTCGTCGCGGCACCGACCGAGGAACAGGGTGCCAACCTTCCACCGTCCATGGGTCTGCAGTTTTTCGGCCTCGTCGACATTGACGGCACTACCGAACAACTCACCGTCCGGCTGATGAATCGCGACGACGAGGAACTCTGGAGCAAGACTCTGGATCCGGTCCGCAACGCCTGACCATTTGTTGCGAAACCGGTATGATGTGGTCAGAAAGGGCGCTCTGCGCCCTTTCTTGCGTGCGTTAAGACTGAGTTGCCTTCACCTCTTTCGCAACCGCAATAAACCCTGTATAAGCCGCCCAAATTCCGGTATTTGCCGGCCCGCGCCGGGAGCATGTTTCCGGCGCTTTTGTATTCTCCAGAATGAGACCTGACCCATGTCCCTGCGCAATATTGCGATCATCGCCCACGTTGACCATGGCAAGACCACACTTGTCGACGAACTCCTGAAGCAGTCCGGTGTGTACCGCGAAAACGAGCGCGTCCAGGAACGCGCAATGGATTCGGGCGACATCGAGAAGGAGCGCGGCATCACCATTCTCGCCAAGGCCACCTCGGTGGAATGGAAGGGCAGCCGCATCAACATCGTCGACACCCCAGGCCACGCCGACTTCGGTGGTGAGGTGGAACGCATCCTGTCGATGGTGGACGGCGCAATCGTTCTGGTTGACGCTGCCGAAGGCCCGATGCCGCAGACCAAGTTCGTGGTCGGCAAGGCGCTCAAGGTCGGTCTCCGCCCGATCGTCGCGATCAACAAGATCGACCGTCCCGACGCCCGCGTCGACGAGGTGATCAACGAGGTGTTCGACCTGTTCGCAGCGCTGGACGCCACCGACGAGCAGCTCGACTTCCCGATTATGTATGGCTCGGGCCGCAACGGCTGGATGGATGCCGGCCCTGATCGCCCCGCCGATGGCGGATCGCTGGCACCACTGTTCGATCTGGTCCTTGAACATTGCCCCGAACCCACTGTTGCCGAAGGCCCGTTCCGCATGATCGGCACGATCCTGGAGGCGAACCCGTTCCTGGGCCGCATCATCACCGGCCGCATCCATTCCGGCTCGATCAAGCCGAACCAGACCGTCAAGGTTCTCAACGGTGAGGGCGAGCTGGTCGAGAACGGCCGCATCTCCAAGATTCTCGCCTTCCGCGGCCTCGAGCGTCAGCCGGTGGATGAAGCCCATGCCGGCGACATAGTCGCGATCGCTGGCCTGTCCAAGGGCACGGTCGCCGATACGTTCTGCGACCCTGCCGTCACCGAGCCGCTGACCGCGCAGCCGATCGACCCGCCAACCGTGACCATGACCTTCCTGGTCAATGATTCTCCGCTGGCAGGCACCGAAGGCGACAAGGTCACAAGCCGCGTCATTCGCGACCGCTTGCTCAAGGAAGCCGAAGGCAATGTGGCGCTGAAAATCGAGGAATCCGAAGGCAAGGAATCGTTCTACGTTTCCGGCCGCGGCGAATTGCAGCTGGCCGTTCTGATCGAAACCATGCGCCGCGAAGGCTTCGAGCTTGCCGTCTCGCGTCCGCGCGTCGTCATGCACAAGGACGAAAGCGGCACCCTGATGGAGCCGGTCGAAGAAGTTGTCATCGACGTTGACGAAGAGCACTCCGGCGTCGTCGTCCAGAAGATGTCCGAGCGCAAGGCCGAGATGACCGAACTGCGCCCGTCGGGCGGCAACCGCGTCCGCCTGGTCTTCCATGCGCCGACACGTGGTCTGATCGGTTACCAGTCGGAGCTTCTGACCGACACCCGCGGCACTGCCGTGATGAACCGGCTGTTCCATGACTATCAGCCCTACAAGGGCGAGATCGGCGGACGCACCAACGGTGTGCTTCTGGCCAACCAGTCCGGTGAGGCAGTGGCCTATGCAATGTTCAACCTCGAAGACCGCGGTCCGATGATCATCGAACCGGGCGACAAGGTCTATATGGGCATGATCATCGGCATCCATTCCCGCGACAATGACCTCGAGGTCAATGTGCTCAAGGGCAAGCAGCTCACCAACATCCGCTCGGCTGGCAAGGACGAGGCCGTCAAGCTGACGCCGCCGATCCGCATGACGCTCGATCGCGCGCTGTCCTGGATCCAGGACGACGAGCTGATGGAAGTGACGCCGAAGTCGATCCGCCTGCGCAAGCGTTACCTCGACGCCAACGACCGCAAGCGGTTTGCAAAAGCCGGCGCCAGCGCAGCCTGATATGACAGAAGCGCGCGAGATCGATCTGGAAAGCTGGTCACGGGCGGGGCAGTTCCACCTGTTCCGGAGCTATGACCGGCCCCATTTCGCCACGACCGCGCGCATCGATGTTTCCGCCCTGATGACCAAGGGCAAGTCTGCAGGTGCATCGCCCTATCGGGCTTTCATTCATGCCATTGGCGCGGGGGTGCACGCCGTTCCCGCACTCAAGATGCGTTTCATCGGTGATCAGGTCTTCGAGTACCGCGCGATCGCCCTGTCGGCGACGGTCCCGCGCCCCGGCGACACCTTCGGCTACGCCTATATCCCCTATATTGCGGATTGGGCGGAATTTGACCGCAGCTGCAAGGCGATCATCGAGGAAACCGCAACTGGCACCGACTTCGGCGCCAACACCGGCCAGCGCTTTGATCTGGCCTATCTCTCCTGCCTGCCGTGGATCGATTTCACCGCGCTCGACAACGCGTTGCCGGGACCGGATGACTGTATCCCCCGCTTTTCCTGGGGAAAAATCGTTCAAGGCCATGACGGCCGCTGGAGCTGCCCGGTCGCAGTGCAGGTTCATCATGCCCTGGTGGATGGATTGCAGGTTGGCCAGTTTTTTCAGGCTGCACAGGCCTGCCTTGACCAGTTTGCGGATACGCGCACAGACATTGTCTGATCCGATTTGACACCAAAGCGCCCTTTGAACTGGCAGCTCCAGAGCCGGAAATGGCCGGGTTACAGCAAAGTTGCGCCCTTGCATTAATTCTTAACAAACGGTTAACTCGTTTGGCGCCGTCCACAAAACAATGCTGTGGGCAGACCTGCAAGCCCGGCGTTGACCACCTATGCGGAAGACCCGGGATCAGTAGTATGGATATATGAGCAAGACACTCACCATTGACATCAGGCATGCCGAACCCCAGGACGCCGAAGCCATCGCCGGGGCACACCGGGCGGCCTGGAGTCAGGCCTATACGGGGATCCTGCCGCACAAGGCTTTGCGCCAGATGCTGGAACGTCGAAATGTTGCCTGGTGGCGCCGCGCGATACGCGGTTCCACATCCATCCTGGTGCTCGATGTCGGTGGCACCATTGCCGGTTACGCAACCCTTGGCCTCAATCGTGCCCGGTCGCTGCCGCAGGAAGGCGAGATTTACGAGCTCTACCTCCGTCCTGAATTCCAGGGCGTGGGCCTGGGCAAAAGACTGTTTAATGAAGCCAGACAGTTGCTGACCTCGCTCGGCTGCAAGGGCATGGCGATCTGGTGCCTCGAGGAAAATCATCCATCCGTGGATTTCTATCGTTTCCAGGGCGGTCGCGATGTTGCCGAAGGTCATGAGACCTTTGACGGCAAGACACTCAAGAAAATCGCCTTCATCTGGGCCTGACCTCAGCCTTACAATCTCATCAACAGTCAGTGCCAAGCATCATGACCTAAAGTCCGGTTGCGTCCGGGCAGCTTTGGCTTTAATCCCGAGGCCGCAAGTGGCGTTCGCAGACATCTGACCCTGCACTGCGCCACCAAGCAGTTTCAAGCGCGCAACCACGGCTCATGACCCAAGCATGGCGCTGAAATGCGGGCGACATTAAAAATGGAGCGATCATGCGCATAGACGCAATCAGCATTGGCGAAAACCCGCCACACGACGTCAACGTGATCATCGAGGTGGCGGTTGGCGGTCATCCCATCAAGTATGAGATGGACAAGGATGCAGGCACCCTGGTGGTGGACCGGTTCCTCTACACGCCGATGACCTATCCGGGCAATTACGGCTTCGTTCCGCATACGCTCTCTGATGATGGCGATCCGATCGATGTGCTGGTCTGCAACACGCGCCCGCTGATCCCCGGCTGCGTGATCAATGTCCGTCCGATCGGCGTGCTGATCATGGAAGACAATTCCGGTCAGGACGAGAAGATCATCGCAGTCCCATCGGCGCATCTCACCAAGCGTTACGAAGGTGTCAACGACTACACCGACATGCCCGAAATCACCCTGCAGCAGATCGAGCACTTCTTCGAGCACTACAAGGATCTCGAGCCCGGCAAATGGGTCAAGATCGGCGGCTGGCGCGATGCCGAAGTCGCACGGAAATTGATTGTTGAAGCGATCGACCGGGCCAAGACCAAGGGTTGAGATCAGAGCGCCGGGTCAAAGGGCCCGCCCCCGGCGAGCCTCTCCCGGTGAAGCCATAGGCTTTCAGATTATAGCTTCAAGTTTTGCCGAGAGCTCCTGCGGGTCACCCTCGATCCGCACGGTTTTGCTGCGGCTGGTCGCGCCGGAAATTATCTGAACCCTGGATTTCGCGAGTTTCAGGCGCTTGGCGAGAAAGGCCTCAAGCGCCCGGTTGGCCCTGTTGTTCTCAGCCACCGCGCGCACCCTGATCTTTAGGCGGGTCTCGCCAGCGGCATCGGTGAAAAGTCCATCAACAGCATCCGACGCCGCGGATGGCGTGAGCCTGACAGCGAGATCAATTCCGCTGTCTGATGGCTTGAACCAGGTGCTCAGCGCAGGAACATCGGCGCAATCGAGGTTGCAATGAAGGTGCGCACGAAGAAGATCGCGATCAGCAGCACGATGGGCGAGATGTCCAGGCCACCAAGATCAGGCAGGATCCGCCGGATCGGCCGCAGCGCAGGTTCTGTCGCCTTGTAGAGAAACTCGCCGATCATTCCGACAAAGCGGTTGTTGGCGTTGATCACATTGAAGGCATAGAGCCAGGAGAAGATGGCGCTGCCGATGATGATCCAGGTGTAAATACCCAGCGCCAGGTCGATGGTTTGAAAGACTGCAATCATAATGCTCTCCGGCTTTTCGTCGCGTGAGCGACATGTAGACACTCGAACCCGGGGCGGCAAGGGCGTTGCACCATCTACCGTGCGGCAAGGTTACCGCAGGTCACGACGTCAGCCAACGATACCTGGCAAGCTATCCGGGCAAGCCGCCCAAGCAAACCGCCCAAGCAAACCGCCCAGTACAACCACGCTGCAATTACATGCTCGCACCACGGCCTCTCTGGTGTCAGCAGCTGACCGGTGTATAACGGTGCACGTCCATCCCGATTGCCAGCCCCATCGCGCTCCCGGCCTCATCCTTTAAACGAGCGCGCAGCCGGACATTTACAATGCAGATCCCCGTTCATGCGGATGACCGATTCGCAGCTTTTCGTCATCGTGCTTTCGCGTTCTATTTCATTGCCCGGTTTCTCTCGACCTTCGGCCTGCAGATCATCAGCGTCTCGGTGGGCTGGCAGATCTATGATCTGACCCGCGACCCTTTCGACCTGGGACTTGTCGGGCTGATCCAGTTCCTGCCGGCGCTGGTTCTGATCCTGCTCACCGGCTCCGCCGCCGACCGCTATGGCCGCCGCACGATCATGATGATTTGCGAAATCATCATCGGCTTTTGCGCGCTGGCATTGGTCTATTTCGCCTGGAAGGGACTGGTCTCGCCGCTACCTATTTTCGCCGTGCTGCTGGTCATCGGCATCTCGCGAGCGTTCTTTGCACCCGCCTCGCAGTCGCTGGCGCCCAATCTGGTGCCGGCCCGTGACCTGCCCAACGCGATTGCCTGGAATTCGACCTCCTGGCAGACGGCAACCATCGTCGGCCCGGTGGCAGGTGGCCTACTTTACGGTCTCGGTCCGATGGCGCCCTATCTGACCGCTGTCGGCTTTTTTGCACTCGCCACTGTGTTCATCACCCTTGTGCCTCCGCCATTGCGGCGCTCGCGCAGCGAGGCCCAGAGCTGGGACACGCTGATGGCGGGCTTCAGTTATGTGCGCAACCAGAAAATCGTGCTCGGAGCCATCTCTCTCGACATGTTCGCAGTGCTGCTGGGCGGGGCGATCGCGCTAATGCCGGTTTTTGCCCGCGACGTGCTCGACCTCGGCCCGACCGGGCTCGGCTGGCTGCGGGCCGCACCGGGAATCGGGGCCATCGGCATGGCGATCTATCTCGCCTCACACCCGGTCAAGCGTCACGCAGGCAGGGCAATGTTCATCGCGGTTGGCGTCTTCGGCGCGGCCACCATGATCTTTGGTATGTCCACATCGCCGCTGCTGTCGATCGCGGCACTGATCGTCATGGGCGCGTCCGACATGATCTCGGTCTATGTCCGCCAGAGCCTGGTGCAATTGTGGACACCCGACGAACTGCGCGGCCGTGTCAGCGCCGTCAACATGGTGTTTATCGGCGCGTCCAACGAGTTGGGTGAGTTCCGCGCCGGCACCATGGCAGCTCTTATCGGGCCGGTGGCCGCAGTGGTGATCGGTGGTGCAGGAACGCTCGCCGTGGCACTGGCGTGGAGTTTCGGCTTCCCTGCACTCAGACAGATCCAGTCACTCGACAAGGATGCCGAGGAAAGCCGGGCAGCCCTCAGGACAGAGTTGGAACGGCAGGAAAAATCCGGTCCAGGAACCGCTTGAGCCAGTCAAGCAATGCTGCATCGTGAACCAGGCGGCCATCCAGATGCTGCCGGCCATGCTGCGCACCGGGCAGAACGAAGCGATGCGCACCGCGCACGGCCCAGCGATGCATCATCGCCAGCGTCAGTTCGGCATGAAACTGGATGCCCCACGCGTTGTCTCCATAGCGGAATGCCTGGTTTGGATAGGTTTCGGCGGTGGCCAGCAATTCTCCGCCACGTGGCAGATCAAAACCTTCGCGGTGAAACTGATAGACCATCGGCGGCCAATCCATCATCGCCTGACCGGCATCGGTCGCCTCAAGGCCGTACCAGCCGATTTCTACCTGTCCGTCATCGCGGGTCGCGACCTTGCCGCCCAGATGGTTGACCAGGATCTGAGCGCCCAGACAGATCCCGAGATACGGCTTGTCTGATTTGAGGATCACATCCATGAACCGGGTCTCGCGGCGAATGCCCTCATCATCATCATTGGCACTCATCGGTCCGCCAAAGACAACAACGCCGGCGTGATCATCGAGATGATCCGGCAATGGATCACCAAGCACCGGACGCCTTATATCAGCCTCATAGCCCATGCGGGCGAGGATCTGGCCGACCCGTCCGGAACTCGACGTTTCCTGATGCAGAATGATGAGAATGCGGCCGCTCCGTGAGCCAGGCTTGAATTCAAACCCCGTCACTCTCGGCCTCCCCATCCACAATGCCTGCATCCTTGAGCGCACGTTGCCGCGCGAGGACACGCTCGCGGCTCGAGACGCCCATCAGATCTGAAATCCGCCAGACCACATGGTCCTCCAGCTCGTGGCGGTGCCCGTCCGCATAGGCAAGCCGCCACAACAGCTCGATGAAATGCACCTTGGCTTCAGGATCGAGGCTGCGGTTGAGCACGCTGGTGAAGGAATAGAGGTCGACCGATTCCCGGTCGGCCGCCTCACCGGCCTCGAGCAAGACCTTGGCCGAATTGCCGCTGTCGGCATATTCTTCGGCGATCATGGTCTTTAGGGCTTCCGCCTCAGCCTCATCGACGACGCCATCAGCGCCAATCACATGATAAAAAAGTGCGACCGCAGCCACGTCGGGATCGCTGGCGTCAGGCCCCGAGCGCTGGTTATCGCCTTGCAAATTGCTCAGGAAAGCCCGTATCTGCTCAAGCATGCCTCATCCTTCTCAATCGTCTCAAAACAGCCGGAAGCGGCCCGGTTTTTCAGGCTCCGCATCTTCGTCAACGCCCGGATCATCGGGGCGGTGGGTCAGGAACGCCGCTTCCTTGGCCCGTGCTTCCTCTTCCGGATCGAGCTTGGCCTCCGGTTCGGATTGAGGATCCGGTTTGGCTGCGGTTGCAGCGGCAATCGTATCATCTCCGTTGGCTTTAGCCGGCTCGGCTGCCGTGCCCTCTGAAGCCGAAGGGCCTGTTTTGTCATCCACGATGGCTGCAATCTTGTTGTCGGCCTTGGCTGCATCCGCAGCCGCCTCAGTCTCGAGTACCGGATCAGCATCGGCAATCGGGGTTGGCATGGGATGCGGAACATCATCGATTCTTGCCACCGGTGCCAAAGCATCAGCCACAGGGTCAGCCAACGCTCCGACCGGTGCCTCAGGTGCGATCACCGTAACAGTCTCTGCAGAGGCGCCCTCCACAGGTGCTGCCGGTTCGGGATGTACAACCGGACGTGCAGGAGCCGCTGGTTCAGGCACTTCACGCACCGGAGGCAGGCTGGCCATGGCCCGGTCGAAGGACTTTTCCGCCACATCCGCATCATAGCGCGGGCCTGCGAGTTGCTCGACCGGCACCTTCCATTCGAAGGCACCGAGCTTGCCGGTGACCGGCGACACCGGCTCCCAAGTTTCCGACACATAGCCGTCAGCCGTCCAGGCCGGATCACGCGGCGCGCGCAGGGCCTGGCTCAGCCAATGCCGCACCCGACCCTCGTCGCCGGTTTCAGCTTCTTCGATATCGGCGAGCAGCAGGTAGATGCCCTCGCATGGCAGCAGACGCGCAGAGGCTTCAGCCTTCTGGCGCGCGAGATCAAACCGCCGCGCCTCGAGAGCCGCTCTGGCAACGGCATCATAGGCCTGGGCAGTCAGCGGTTTGAGCTTCTCGAGCCTTTCGGCGCGCTTGAGACGGTCGGCCGCGGTGTCGCCAACGCGCGCCCGCACATAGGCGTCGGCAATTTCCGGGTGCGGATTGGCCTTCCAGGCGGTTTCAAGGATCCGCGCAGCCTTGCGCAGATTGTCATTGCGCAGCAACGCCTTGGTTGCAATCACCGCCGCAGGCGCAAAGCCGGGCGTGATCTTGAGAGCGGCCAAGGCATCGTCACGGGCACGCAGCGGATCGGCATCAAGCCGGTCACGGGCGCGGGCGGTGAGCAGCACAGCCTTCTTGCGATCAGCCTCCGCGGCTTCAAGGGTTCCCGCCTGTCGCTGCTGGTCGAGCAGCCTGAGCGCCTCGTCCCACTTGCCCTCCTGGGTCCGGAAGGACAGGGCCGCAGCGCCCGCCCACGGCAGGTGTGGCGCCAGTTCGGCGGCCTTTTCTGCATAGTGATGTGCCGCTTCGGTGGCTCCTTGGCGCTGGGCTTCGAGATAGAGCCCGCGCAGACCCAGGAGGCGGGTTTCGGGATCTTCGGCCAGGGCCTCGAATTGCTTGCGGGCGTCATCGTTGCGGCCTTCGATCAAGGCCGTCTGGACATCAAGCAAATGAATCAGGGGCTCCTGGTCGGCGCTGAGCAGACCTCTCGAGCGCTTGTTCATCTTGCGCGCCATCATGGCATCACCGGCACCGGCGGCCAGAAGCCCCGTCGACAGCGCCTGATAGCCGCGATCGCGCTTGTTGGCGCGGAAATAGCGGCTGACCAAACGTGGAGACAACCAGATGGTCCGGATCAACCACCAGCTGATCATGAAAGCTGCGACCAGCGACACCATCGCGGTGACGGCGGTCATCAGCGACATCTCGATACGACGGTCCTGCCAGACGATGGAAAGATCACCGGGACGGTCGGCCAGCCAGGAAAAGCCGAAACCCAGCACCAAGACCAGCGCGACGAAGAATAGCAGACGGATCATCATCGATCTCCTAGTTGGCCGGTGCTTGTGAGGATTCAGGCGTTGGCGCGGCAGCTGATGACCCGCTGGTCAGCGACGACGCTATCAGCTTTTCGGCGCGCGCCCGTGCTGCAAGCGAATCACCGAAATCCGACGTGGCCGCCAGCGCGGCTTCCGGAAGAGTGTTCCATTCGCTCAGCGCCGCATCGAGATTGCCGTCAAGCAGCCGAGCCTCGGTGCGTGCAACGATGGCCTCCGCGGTGTCACCCTCGACCTCACCGACCGGCCGCACCTTGACCACCGACAGCGCACTCGACATCAGCCGATCCACCAGACCGGCATCGGGATCAATCGGGTTGGCAGCCGCGATCGCTTGATTGGCGGCATCCGGGAAGGCCTCCATCAGATCAGAACGGCTGGGCACACCGCTTGCGGCCAGATCCCGAAACTCGGGAACCGCAGGATCATCCGGCGCCACCGAAGCGAAGGCCTCGAGTTCGGACATGAAGGGGCCTCCACGGTCGATTGCCGTCTTGAGCCCTGCTGCCGCGATGGCGCGGGCCAGGTCAATCTGGCGCGATGGCTCATCAAGCCGTGCTTCCAGTGTGTCCTGACGCTGCTCGAGCCCGGCAACTGAATCCGACAATGCCGCAGATTGCGACTGCAGTTCACTCACAGCGGCATTGACGCCAGATTGTCCTGCCTTCAACTCCGTGACCGCTGCAGCAAGCTCAGGGTCGGCCGAGGCATTGGCGTCACTTTCGCCCAGAGCCGCGACGTTGGCCTCAAGCGCATCGAGTCTTGCGTTGAGAGGTGCCAGATCCACGGTACCGCCATCCCCCGGTGCAGCCGCCCCTCCGGCAATGGCCGCTTCAAGGCTCGCCAGACGGGCCTGCAATTCGGTGGTCAATCCGCTATCGCCATCTGAAGGAAGGGCGGACAAGTCAGCCGAGAGCTGATTGACGGTGCCGGCAAGCCCATCCACGCGCGACGCCAGGGACTGGAGCTGATCAGCCGAATCCGGTGACACGCCGGGAGCCGGCAACAAGCCTGTTGTCTGCAAGCCATATCCCCCGCCCAGGGCGATGATGGCGCCGATCAGCCCGGACGCCACCATACCAAGCCCACCGCCCCGTTTGGATGGTGCAGGCTGGGTCGGCTTTGACTCGGATCGCTTTGTCTCAGCCCGTGCTTGGGTCTTTGCTTGAGCTTCCCCCTGTGCCTGGGCTTGGTCCGGCGTTGATTTGGATGCGTTGCCTTCTGCAACCGAGGTGGAAGGCCCTGATTTGGCAGTGGTGCTGGTGCCGACATCGATAGATGCCGGCTTGACGCCAGACCCGGCGGGCTTCTTGTCCGTCGCAGTTTCGGTTTTTGTGGCCGGTTTCGTGGCTGCGGCAGCGGAAACCTTGGGGGTGCTGCTAGACGATTTGGACGGTGCTGTCTCGGCAGGCTTTCCCGCTGGCTTTGGCTTGCCCGTGGCCGGTTTGGTCTCGGCGCCAGATGCGCTTTGCGGCGTCACATCCTTGGCATCAAGATCAATGGTGAGCGGCTTGGGCGATTTGGAATGTCGCGGGGTGGGGCCCTTGCTCATGGCGTCTCCTGAGGGATCTGGTGGGGGCGGCAGGATGTTGCGCGCAGTCAATTCGCAAGATGCCGCCTTTGTTCCACCAAATCAGCCCAACCCGGCCAAGGATGCAAGCAGGCTGTCCTCATCAGGGTGATCGGCCGAGAGCACACGCGCGGTCCAGTCTTCTGGGAAAGCGCGGGTGATTTCAGGCGACAGACACACAAGGGATGTTGAATGCAGGGATTCGTCGAGGTTTTTCGCACTGACAATTGAACAAAAGCCCAAAGCCGCATTGGTTGAATAGAACAGGACGGCGTCCGGGGCAGGCGACAAAAGGTCCAAAAATAAAGAGTCAGTTGGATAACTTATTTTATCCATTCTGTAGGTTTCAAGAACCTGGAAAGCGAGTCCGGCGGTGGTCAATGCCGCTTCGAGTGTTGGTTTGCGCGGCAACCCCGCAAGGTAGAGCAAACCAGTCCCATCCTTCGCTTTGTCGGGCAACGCCATCAAGGTGCTGGCGAGGTCACGGGCTGATCCGGCCCCCCCATGAACATGAGAAAACCCGGCATCCCGCGCCGCCTGAGCCGTAGCCGGTCCGACCGTGTAGACGGGAAGTTCAAGATACGCAGCCGGTGCTGTTTTCCCGCCAAACATCGAGAAGGCGCGCGCGCTGGTGGCGATCAATCCGCCTATCTGCTTCGCCGGTGGCAGGTCTTGCGCGCTTGCGGTGATCTGAGCTTCAAACAGCGGAAGAATGACCGGCTCATGACCAAGCGCGCGAAGCCGTTCCGCGGTACGGCTTGCCCCCGGCTCCGGTCGTGTCACCAGCACCCGCATCGCCCGGCGCTCAGCTCCAGCTTTCGAAGAATTTTGATCCGGCTCGCGCCCGTATCTCTGCGCCCGCATTCGCTCCAAGCTGCGCCGCGTCGGCCGCTGGTCCCTGAACCCGGATGTCATGGAATGTGGTCCCGTCCGGTGTCAGGATCATTCCGTAAAATGACACCTGGCCATTCTCCAAGGTGGCGTGACCGGCAATCGGCGTGCGGCAGGAGCCATCCAGCGCGCCGAGAAACCCGCGCTCGCAATTAAGAGCCGCATGGGTGTCGGAATGGTCGATAGGCGCCAGCAGTTCTGCAATCCGCTCGTCGCCGAGCCGCGCCTCGATGCAGATCGCGCCCTGGCCCGGTGCCGGCGGAAAGCTCTCCGGATCCATCAGATTGGTCACCACCGCGGACTTGCCCAACCGCTTGAGCCCGGCAAAGGCGAGCATTGTGGCATCGACCTCACCATCGGCGAGCTTGCGCAGACGGGTGTCGACAAGTCCGCGAAAGGTGATCACCGAAATGTCGGGCCGAAGCCGCCGGATCAACGCCTGACGCCGCAGTGACGATGAACCGACAACCGCGTTTTGCGGCAGATCCTCGAGCCGCGGCGCGGCACTGCTGATATAGGCGTCACGGGGATCCTCACGTTCAAGATAGGTGACAATGCCAAGCCCCTCGGGAAGCGCTGTCGGCATGTCCTTCGAGGAATGCACCGCCAGATCGAGCCGGCCGTCGCTCAGTTGCTCTTCCAGCTCTTCGGTGAACAGTCCCTTGCCGCCGATCTCCGCCAGAGGACGGTCGGTGATGCGGTCGCCCTTGGTCGACAGCACCACGATCTCGAAGGCGGATTCGGGCAGATCATGCGCCGCCATCAGTCGCTCACGGGTTTCATGGGCCTGTGCCAGCGCGAGCGGGCTGCCTCGGGTGCCGATGCGGTAAGGTTTCATTTCCAAGACATCCATTCCATTGTGACCGACAAACAGGTACCGGGATCACACCACCAGCGCAACATCACCCGACGCGCCATCGATATCGCAGTGTTGGCAAGCAGCGTCTGACAGGCTATTGCGCCACAATGGATGCAAGCCGCGAAGGCCACAGACGCATGCTACCGACAGATCCAGGGACCCTGCACGGATGAACCGCCGCCTGACCATTCTGGGAATCGAGACCAGCTGCGATGAAACTGCGGCTTCCGTGGTCTGCCGCGCCCCGGATGGATCGGGCGACATTCTCTCCGACGTGGTGCTCAGCCAGCTTGATGTCCACGCGGCCTTTGGCGGCGTGGTGCCCGAGCTCGCCGCCCGCTCCCATGTCTCAACGCTCGACCGGTTGATCAATCAGGCGCTCGAACAGTCCGAAACCACGCTTGGTGACATTGATGCCGTCGCAGTCACGGCTGGCCCTGGCCTGATCGGCGGCCTGATGGTCGGGCTGATGACCGGCAAGGCCATCGCGATGGCCGCAGGAAAGCCTCTTTGCGGCATCAACCATCTGGAGGGCCATGCCCTGACCGCGCGGCTGACGGACAAGATCGCGTTTCCCTATCTGCTGCTGCTGGTTTCGGGTGGCCATACCCAGATTGTGCTCGTTGAAGGGGTCGACCGATACGAACGCTGGGGCACGACCATTGATGACGCGCTCGGGGAAGCCTTTGACAAGACCGCGAAACTGCTCGGCCTGCCCTATCCCGGCGGCCCCGCAGTGGAGCAGGCGGCGCAGGCAGGTGAGCAGGGCCGTTTCAAGCTGCCGGTGCCGATGCGGCGCGATCCGCGGTTGGTGTTTTCCTTCTCCGGCCTCAAGACCGCAGTCAGACAAATGGCCGAACAGCAAACACCGCTGTCCCGGCAGACCATTGCTGATCTCTGCCTGGCGTTTCAGGCCGCTGTGACCGCCAGCTTGGATGACCGAATATCGATGGCGCTTGAACGGTTCAAGGCCCGCTTCCCGGATTGCGAAGACCCGGCCCTGGTGGTCGCAGGCGGTGTGGCGGCCAACAAGGCAATCCGCGCGAGTCTTCTGGCTCGCACGCAGTCAGCCGGGTTCCGCTTCATCGCCCCGCCGCTCAATCTGTGCACCGACAATGCGGCAATGATCGCCTGGGCCGGTGCGGAGCGCATGGCTGAAGGATTGCCTGCAAGCCCGCTGGACATGGCGCCCCGGTCGCGCTGGCCGCTTGATGCCGAAGCCACCGCAGCAATCGGCCACGGCAAGCGCGGCGCAAAGGCCTGATCCGGGTCCACATCACCAGTCAGGAACAGGCCGCACACAACGGGCATTGAAACCCGCGCCTCGCCGGGGCATAGAAGGCGGCATCGGCGTTTCCGCACCGGGACCGCCACGCACCGGATGGAGATCTCATGCTTTACGCGCTGATGTGCAAGGACAAGCCCGCCTCTCTCGACAAGCGCATGGCCGAGCGCCCTGCCCATGTCGAATTCCTCAAGGATCTCGAAGCGCAGGGAATCCTGAAGATGGCAGGGCCGCTTCTTGGCGATGACGAAAAGCCGATTGGCAGCCTTGTGGTGATCGCCGCGGACGACATGGCTGCAGCCGAGGCGCTTGCCGCACGCGATCCCTACGCCATCGCCGGCCTTTTCGACACGGTCGAAATTCGCGCATTCAACTGGGTGTTCAAGAATCCGGAGGCCTGACATGGCATATTGGCTGTTCAAATCCGAACCCTTCAAATGGTCCTGGGAGATGCAGAAGGCCAAGGGCGCGGAAGGAGAGCAATGGGATGGAATCCGCAACTACCAGGCGCGCAACAACATGCGGGCGATGAAACTGGGCGAAAAGGGGTTTTTCTACCACTCCAATGAGGGGCTCGAGGTGGTCGGCATTGTCGAGGTCTCAGCACTGATCCATCCCGACACCACGACCGACGATCCCCGTTGGGAGTGTGTCGACATTCGCGCGGTCTGCGACATGCCGAAACCTGTAACGCTGAAAGACGTCAAGGCGAACCCGAAGCTTGCCGAGATGAGTCTTGTCACCTCGATGCGGCTGTCTGTGCAACCGGTGACCGAAGCCGAATATCTCGAGGTCTGCCGCATGGGCGGTCTCGACAATCCACCCCGCTGAGCCGCGTGATACAAATCCCGCAGGCGGCCGGATGAAGACCGACCCGGAGCGCTTCATCCGCGCAAACACCACGCTTGGCACGCCGCCGCATGTGCCCGAAATCCGGCTCCATCTTGCCGACGAGGCCCATGATCTGTGGCTGAGGACGGAAGACGAGCTTGAGGAAATCGGTCTGCCGCCGCCGTTCTGGGCCTTTGCCTGGGCAGGTGGCCAGGGGCTGGCGCGTCACGTTCTAGACAATCCGGATCTGGTCAAAGGCAAACACGTGCTCGATTTCGCCACCGGATCGGGATTGGTGGCCATCGCGGCCTGTCTTGGCGGCGCCGCCCGGGTGAATGCTGTGGACATCGACCCCTGGTCAGCCACTGCGGCGCGGCTTAACGCCGAGACCAACAAGGTCGGGTTCGGGATCAGCCAATCCAACCTCGTAGGAACCTACGCAGGCTGGGATGTGGTTCTTGCAGGCGACGTGTTTTACGATCAGGCCATGAGCGCTTTGATTCAGCCCTGGTTTTCCGCCCTGGCCAAACGCGGCTGTCAGGTTCTGGTGGGCGATCCCGGACGGGCCTATTGCCCGGTAGACCAGCTTGAGCTGCTTGCAACCTACATGGTGCCGGTAACACGGGCGCTTGAGGACAATGAGATCAAGCGCACCTCGGTGTTTCGCTTTACGGCATGAACGGGAAACGCCTCCCCTTGTACCGTATATACACTACGTATATACATTACACATTGCAGCCAACAGAGTGACCTCGAAACACGCTATGCTTGGAAGACTCTATGCCGAGGACTGAAATTGGAATTCGAATGGGACGAAACCAAACGCGCTGAAGTCTACAGGAAGCATGGCGTCGATCTCTTGGAAGCAGCTCTGATTTTTGAAAATGACGTGTTGGAGAAGGAAGACACACGCAAGGATTACGGCGAGAAACGCATGATCGCTTTGGGTATGGCCGACGGCGAGGTTTACATCGTCGTTTATACCAAGAGAGATGAAGTCTATCGCCTCATTACAGCGTGGAAAGGAGGTCAGCTTGACCGGGAAGAATATGAAAAGAGGCGGCCTTAACGACCTGCGCAAGATGAAGGAACGGGGCGAAACGAACCCAACCGTCAACGCAGAACCCGCGCCCGAGCTACTAAAGGGGTTTTGGGATGATGCCGAAATGGTCAATCGCACCGTAACCAAAGAGCCGATCAGCTTGCGTGTTGATGCAGATGTGCTTGAGTTTTTCAAAGCTCAGGGAAAAGGACATCTCACGAGGATGAATGCTGTTCTACGTTCTTATGTCGAGGCACAGCGATCGAAGACCCATCAATAAGGCAGCTCGAACTACCGTTTGCAATAGATTCAATATCGAAGGCACCGCGTTGCTGATCTCTCAGCAAAATGCCAATCAGTGGTATGCTCGAGTTCAATCGGGAGAGAGCACATGCAGTTCGCGGGAATGAACTATCTGGCGATTCTGATCGCTGCCATCGTCGCCTTTGTCATCGGTGCGATCTATTACGGCGCACTGAGCAAGCCCTGGATGAAAGCCGCGCGGCTTGATCCCAACGGACCGAAACCGGCAATGGCGCCGCTGATGATCACCACTTTTGTGCTTGAACTCATTCTGGCTTTCGTGACCGCCGGTGTGATCGGACATCTGGGCACGGGTCAAGTGACACTGACGAACGGGGTGATCTCCGGGTTGTTCATCTGGGCCGGCATCATTCTCACCACCATGACCATCAACAACCGCTATCAGGGCTTTGGCTGGGACCTGACCCTGATTGACGGTCTGCACTGGCTTCTGGTGATGGTTGGCATCGGCGCGACAATCGGCTTGTTTGGGGTTTGATGGCTCAGGCGTATGAGGCCTTAGACAACGCGCACGAGGGTTCCCCGCCGGATATGCGGCATCAAGGTCAGCAGATCGCGGCGCTTGAGGGCCACGCAGCCTTCAGTCGGTGGAAAGCCGGGCCGGGCCACATGCAGGAAGATCGCACTGCCTGCGCCGCGCCGTCTTGAGACGATGTTCCAGTCGAGCACAAAGCCGAAATCATAAAGCACATCGTCGCGAATCAGCGTTTCATGACTGGCGCGAAACGGCAGCCGGACATGCCGGTTGTAAGCGCCGTGGCCTGGCGCGTCGCACCAGGCATCCTTTGGACCGGCGCGAAACAGGGCGATCCCGCAACGATCGGTCGTCAACATGCCGCCACGCCTGAACCCGGCCAGCACCCGCATCTGCGCCCTTGGCGTCACTCCATCGCCTTCGCGCTTGCGGCTTGTGATGCCGCCACGCCCCAATGCTGCGCGAAACACCAGAGGACCGCAGCGAACAATGGCCTGCAAGCGGTCAAGCGGTGAGCGCCGCACCACAATCATGTTGGGAGCAATGCTGTTTCTGGCCGGTCTGTGTAACGCCGATTTCACGATCAAGTGCGCCCTCTGTTACTCTCGGGTGGTATTTATCACTTTGCCAGTGCAGGGAAAGTGCCTAAACAAGGACACAATGACTGTCGACACAGTCAGCCACGCGACGCCACGGCCGCGAAAGCAAGACGACAAACTGGTGAGGGAATGCCGTATGACAGCCCGCTCGATTCTGCTTGTGGACGACGACGAGGATCTCAGGGAGACCCTTGTCGAGCAGCTATCACTCTATGAGGAATTCGCGATTCTTCAGGAAGCCTCGGCCACCAAAGGCGTCCAGACCGCCCGCAACAACCACATCGATCTGCTGATCATGGATGTCGGTTTGCCGGACATGGATGGGCGCGAGGCGGTGAAACTGCTGCGCAAGGGCGGTTTCAAGGCTCCGATCATCATGCTGACCGGCCATGACACCGATTCGGACACCATTCTTGGTCTCGAGGCTGGTGCCAACGACTATGTCACCAAGCCGTTCCGCTTCGCTGTCCTGCTGGCCCGGATCCGGGCGCAGCTGCGCCAGCACGAGCAGAGCGAGGATGCCACCTTCACCGTCGGCCCCTACACCTTCAAGCCGAGCCAGAAACTCCTGCTTGACGACAAGGGCGGCAAGATCCGGCTAACCGAGAAAGAGGCCGCGATCATCCGTTATCTCTATCGTGCGGACCAGAAGGTTGTGACCCGCGATGTGCTTCTCGAAGAGGTCTGGGGCTACAATTCAGGCGTGACCACGCACACGCTGGAAACCCATGTCTACCGCCTCCGTCAGAAGATCGAGGCCGATCCGTCCAATGCCGAAATTCTGGTCACCGAAAGCGGTGGTTACAAGATCATTCCATAAGGTCGGAACGGAATGCCGAACGATAGACAAGGAGCGCATCCGTGGCGCTGAATGACGACATCGACCTGCTCTCCAGTGTTTCGCTGTTTTCGGATATCGGTGAGGACAAGCTTCGCCTGATCGCCTTCGGCGCGGAACGGCGCAAGCTTCAGGCGGGACAGATGTTGTTTCGCGAGAACACGCCTGCCGATTGTGCTTTCGTGGTGGCTGGTGGTCGCATCGAGCTCAGCCGCACCAACCGCAATGGACAGAGCGAAACAATCGGTGGCGCCGGGCGTGGTGCATTGTTGGGCGAACTGGCCATGGTCACCGCTGTTGATCGCACGATGACGGCGATCGCGCTTGATGCTGCCGAGGTGATCCGGATCAACCGCCCTCTGTTCCGGCGCATGCTGGAAGAGTATCCCGAAATCGCCGATGTCGTGCGCGAGCGCATATCCGCCAATCTGGCCGATCTCAACAAGGGTCTGAGCAAGATGGCGGATCGTTTCGCGGGCGAGTGAACAGCCCTCAATCAGGAAACCGGATCAGAAATCGAAATGCGCCGTGACCGGAACATGGTCCGAAGGGCGTTCCCAGCCGCGTGCCTCGCGCAGCACATCGATTTTCGAAAGTCCTTGAGCCAGATCGGCCGATGACCAGACATGGTCGAGCCGCCGGCCACGATCTGCAGCGGTCCAATCCTTGGCCCGGTAGCTCCACCAGGTGAAGACCTTCTCTTCAGGGGGTATATGGGTGCGGATCAGGTCGACCCAGGCCCCGGCCTGTTGCATGGCCGTGAGATTCTCGGTTTCCACCGGGGTGTGGCTGACCACCTTGAGAAGTTGCTTGTGTGACCAGACATCGGTTTCAAGCGGCGCAATGTTGAGATCACCGACCAGAATCGACGAGATGCCGTCCTTGAGCTCGGATTCGGCATGAAGGCCGCGCATTTCCTCGATGAAATCGAGTTTGTGGCCAAATTTCGGATTGATGTCGCGATTCGGTTCGTCCCCACCGGCGGGCACATAGAAATTGTGCAGCCGGATCCGGCGTGCGCCGGGCGCTTCCACCACTGCCGAGATGTGCCGTGCATCGGCAATGCCACAATAGGAAAGACGTTGATCACCCGTCAGCGGCAGCCGCGAGAGGATGGCGACGCCGTGATAGCCCTTCTGGCCGTGGATCGCCATGTGCTCATAGCCGATCTTGCGGAATGCAGCGGAGGGAAAGGCATCATTGGGGCACTTGGTTTCCTGCAGGCAGAGCACGTCAGGTTGCACCGTCTCAAGCAAGTGCAGCACCAGCGGCAGTCGCAGCCGTACGGAATTGATGTTCCAGGTGGTAACGGAAAACGCCAAGTCAGATCGCCTTTTCGGATGAAGCCCTGCTTCTATCTGGCCGATAAGCCCTGGCGGGGCAACCCGTTGCCCGAAGCTTACGACCAGGCCGAGACGTCATCCACAAGCATCATGATTTTGCTTTGCAAGAGTGACTTAGGGGTTCAGCCGCCGCCGCGCTGGCGCTTGTGCACCTGGTCATAGGGAACCTTGAAGACATTGCTGGCAAATCTGACCCCGGTCTGAACGTTGAAGATCATCACCGAGGTGTCCTTGCCCTGAGCGTCACGGATCGTCCATTGCCGCAGCTCGAAGCTCTTCGGGTCAAACATCAGGCTGATGGTCGAATCGCCGAAGATGGTCTTGTTGCCCAGCACGATGGTGATCAGGTCCGGATCTTCCTTGACCGATCGCACCATGTCAGCGGACAGATCGATCCGGTCGGCCAGAAGCAGCTTGAGCGGCGTTTTGTTGAGCGGGTAGAGATCCCAGGTTCTCAGTTTCCTGTTGCCAATCACCACGGCCTTGCCATCGGCGATCACCCGGACAGCGGACGGTGCTTCGTAGTTGAAACGCAGTTTGCCGGGCCGATCGATGAAGAACTTGCCACCGGTCTGCTCGCCATTGGGGCCGAACTGGATGAACTCGCCGGTCATGGTCTTGACCGATGCGAAATGATCGGCCACGCGCTGGGCGGCGTCGGCACCCCGGGCCCCGCCGGGGAAAGCCAACAGCCCTGTTGCAGCCGCCATCAGCGACACACCAAGGCCAAGCCCTGCTCCCAGCGCCTTGCGCCGGGACATCCCAGGGACGTCCGAATCCCGGTCAACGACGGTGGCGGGGTTCTGTTTTGCCATATCGATCTCCATCAACCTTTTCCATCTTCGCCCTGGTGGTCTCACCCTGCCGAGGCTTGGCTTCGCCCAAGACTGCGGCGCCAGTGTGACGCCTGTAAGCCTGACCGAATCATCGCGGCTCGATATCGTCTTCGGTCGGGACGAGAATTTCGCGTTTGCCCGCGTGGTTCGCCGCGCTGATCACGCCTTCATTTTCCATCCGTTCGATCAGCGAAGCCGCGCGGTTGTAGCCAATGCCCAGCCGCCGCTGGATGTAGGAGGTCGACGCCTTGCCGTCGCGCAGCACCACAGCAACCGCCTGATCATAGGGATCATCAGAGTCCGCCAGGTTGGATGTCCCGGCCGGGCCGCCGCCGCCGTCGTCATCCTCACCATCATCCTCGGTGATCGCGTCGAGATATTCCGGCACGCCCTGTGTTTTGAGGTAGGAGACAATGTCTTCCACCTCCTTGTCGGACACGAACGGCCCGTGGACACGTTGAATGCGGCCGCCGCCGGCCATATAGAGCATATCACCCATGCCGAGCAGCTGTTCCGCACCCTGTTCACCCAGGATGGTGCGGCTGTCGATCTTGGAGGTCACCTGGAAGGAGATGCGGGTCGGGAAGTTGGCCTTGATCGTACCGGTGATGACGTCGACAGACGGACGCTGCGTGGCCATGATCACGTGGATGCCCGCCGCACGCGCCATCTGTGCCAGTCGCTGAACCGCGCCCTCGATATCCTTTCCGGCAACCATCATCAGGTCCGCCATCTCGTCGATCAGAACGATGATGTAAGGCAGCGGTGTGAGATCGAATTCCTCGGTCTCGTAGACCGCCTCACCGGTTTCGCGGTCAAAACCGGTCTGCACCGTGCGCGTGATCGGTTCACCGGATTTCGCAGCCTGTTCCACACGGGAGTTGAAGCCGTCGATGTTGCGCACACCGATCTTCGACATCTTCTTGTAGCGGTCTTCCATCTCGCGGACGGTCCATTTGAGCGCCACAACCGCCTTTTTCGGATCTGTCACCACTGGCGTCAGAAGATGCGGAATGCCGTCATAGACCGACAGTTCGAGCATTTTCGGATCGATCATGATCAAGCGGCACTTGGACGGATCCATCCGGTAGAGGATCGACAGGATCATGGTGTTGATCGCCACCGACTTACCCGACCCGGTGGTACCGGCCACAAGCACATGCGGCATCTTGGCCAGATCGGCGATCACCGGCTCGCCGCCAATGGTCTTTCCGAGCGCCAGCCCGAGCTTGGCCTTGGAATTGTCGAAGTCGCGGCTGCCGATCAGCTCGCGCAGATACACGGTCTCGCGTTTTTCATTGGGCAGTTCGATGCCGATGGCGTTCCGGCCGGGTACCACGGCGACACGCGCGGCAATCGCGCTCATCGAACGCGCAATGTCGTCGGCAAGGCCGATCACGCGTGAAGATTTGATACCGGGTGCAGGTTCCAGCTCATAAAGGGTGACGACCGGTCCCGGGCGGACATGAATGATCTCGCCCTTGACCCCGAAATCCTCAAGCACGCCTTCGAGCATCCGGGCATTCTGTTCAAGCGCTTCCGGTGACAGCGTTGCATCCTTGACCACATTCTTGGCTTCGTTGAGCAGATGCACCGATGGCAGGCTGAAGCCATGCTCATCGAGCATCGATGTCTGGGCATCGCGGTGCACCCGCTCACCTGGCTTCGGCCGGGCGGCAGGCGCGGACACGCGCGGCGAAGCCTGGCGGGAGCTGTCGGGTTGGGCCGGCGCTCGCTGCGGGGCAGGGTGCTCGCGCCAATCGGCAGCCGGGTCATCATC
Organism: Hoeflea sp.; assembly: GCA_043585085.1. Taxonomy (GTDB): domain Bacteria; phylum Pseudomonadota; class Alphaproteobacteria; order Rhizobiales; family Rhizobiaceae; genus Hoeflea. The sequence goes on along the minus strand of CP121320.1, from coordinate 1,825,851 downwards.
CATGTCGCCGGAAAGCAACCCCTCGGGCAAGGGTTCGTCATCGATGTCAAATGGAGGGGCATCGTCAAGAGAGCGCGCGCGCGCTGCAGCAGACCCAGCCGCAAAGCCGGGCTCTACGCGCGCACCGGACATGCGTGGATCCGCATAGACATCAACCGCATCAAAATCATCATTGAGATCGAAGGGTTCATCCGGCATGGCGCGCTGACCTCTCGATGCCCCCAGTCCCACCAGACGGCGGACGCGGCCACGCAACGTAAACCAACCGTGGGTGAGCGCTCCCAGAAGCAGCTCGCTGCGCGACATCGTCTCCTCGTCGTGATCGAACTCTTCGATCTGTTCTTCCGCATCGCTGTCCAAGGTTGACGGGCGGCCGACAAGGGCGGCACCGAAACCAAGCAGCCACAGCGCCGGCGTGAGCAGCAAAAGCCCCAAAATCACAGCCACGATGCCGGTGGGAAACCCACCGATGAATGTGGCCGGGATTTTCAGTGCCATGTCACCAAGCACACCACCCAGACCATTGGGCAGCGGCCATCCTTGCGAATGCGGCATCAAGCCAAAAAACGCAGCAGTCAACCATGCGCCGAAGAACCAAGCCGGAGCTCGCTTCGAAATCCGGTCAATTGGTCGGTTGCGCATCAGCTGCACGGCCCAGGCGAGTGCCGGCAGGAGCCCGATGACACCGGCGAGACCAAAGAACTGCATCACCAGATCAGCAAATGCGGCGCCGCTGAATCCAAGAGCGTTGCTCGGGGTCGCACCATTGGCATTGGAAAAGCTTGGGTCGGTCACGTTCCAAGTGGCAAGAGCTGCCACTGCAAGCGCCAGTCCAGTGATGATTGCCATTCCCATGGCGAAGCGGAGCTGCCGCTGAAACAGGCCGGCGAGCATCGAGCTGCGGGCGGAAGTGCCTGACGAAAGGGTGGGTGAGCCTGTCTGCATGGTCACAACATGTCCGAATTGCTTTCGGGCCCTTGCAGGCCCATGGAGGCCCGAACCTACCCGACGCGGGGTTAATACCGCATTAACCATGGAATTTTCGATTTTTTTGCCGGAATGCTGAGGGTGGATCGGGGCGCAGGCCGCAATTCCGCCTCAACTCCCGAAGGCTTAAGGCCCTGTACCAGCCACATCATGAGCCAACTGGCACCTGCGGTGGTCCGCCAAAATGCGTCGCCCCGGCAAACATGAAACGCCGGCGGGCATTTCTGCAGGCAATAAAAAGGGGCCCGGAAAACCGGGCCCCAAGGCAGGGATGAAACTCACCCCGACGGGATTGTTATCCAGGGCGTAAATTACGCCTTGGTGAATTCCGGATAGGCTTCGACGCCGACTTCCGCCATGTCGAGACCCATCATTTCTTCCTCTTCGGTCGGACGGATGCCGATGGTCACCTTGAGGATGTACCAGACGATGCCGGCCAGCACGAAGGTGAAGACGCCATAGGCAACAACGCCCAACAGCTGTGTGCCGAAGGAAGTGCCGTCGTTGGTGAGCGGAACAGCCAATGTGCCCCAGATACCGGCCAGAAGGTGAACCGGGATGGCGCCAACGACGTCGTCGATCTTGAGCTTGTCAAGCATCGGCACGGAGAAGACTACGATCACGCCACCGACGGCACCGATCAAGATGGCCGCCAGCGGGGAAGGCATCAGCGGCTCAGCGGTGATCGAGACGAGACCAGCCAGAGCGCCGTTGAGCGCCATGGTGACATCGACCTTCTTGTACATGACCTGGGTCAGGATGACCGCTGCAACCACACCACCGGTCGCTGCCAGGTTGGTGTTGGCGAAGATGCGGCTGATGTCGGACACATCGGCGTTGCTGCCCATGGCAAGCTGCGATGCACCGTTAAAGCCGAACCAACCGAGCCAGAGGATGAATGTGCCGAGTGTGGCGAGAGCCATCGACGAACCCGGGATCGGGTTGACCTTGCCGTCAGGACCGTATTTGCCCTTGCGAGCGCCGAGAATGATTGCACCAGCGAGGGCAGCCCAACCGCCGACCGAGTGAACGATGGTCGAACCGGCGAAGTCGGAGAAGCCTGCTTCGCTGAGCCAGCCGCCGCCCCACTGCCAGGAACCCGAGATCGGATAGAGAATACCGGTCAGGACCGCAGTGAAGATCAGGAATGGCCACAGCTTGATGCGCTCTGCCAGTGTGCCCGAAACGATCGAGGCAGTTGCAGCACAGAACACCATCTGGAAGAACCAGTCGGAAGCAACCGAGTAGTCGCCCTCATTGGCGGCGCCGGCGTCAGGCCAGCTGTAGGGCACCGGTGTACCGAAGTAGCCGTTCACGTCTGTGTACATCAGCGAATAGCCGATAACCCAGAACATGATGCCAGCGATCGAATAAAGGGCGACGTTTTTCAGGCACTGCATCGACACGTTCTTGGAACGCACCATGCCGACTTCCAGCATGGCAAAGCCGGCAGCCATGAACATGACCAGGAAGCCGCCGATGAGGAACAGCAGCGTGTTGAAGATGAATGCGGTTTCCGCAGCGGTCGCATATTCAACTGCAGCGTCCTGGGCGAGCGCAGGAACTGCGCATGCGGCCAGTGCGCCCGCGGCTGTGAGGCCGGTAAGCAAACTGGACTTGAGTGACATCGATACTGTCATTGGGGTAACTCCTTGAGCCTTACAACGCGTCCGCGTCGGTTTCGCCGGTGCGGATACGCATGGCCTGGTCAATCGAATAGACAAAGATCTTGCCGTCGCCGATCTGGCCGGTCTTGGCAGCCGACGAAATCGCTTCGATCGCCTTGTCCACCTGGTCAGACGCAACCGCGATCTCGATCTTCAATTTTGGCAGAAAGCTCACCGCGTATTCTGTCCCGCGATAAATCTCCGTATGCCCCTTTTGCCTGCCGTAGCCTTTGACTTCGCTGACGGTCAGGCCCTGAATGCCGATCCCCGTGAGCGCTTCGCGCACCTCGTCGAGCTTGAACGGCTTGATGATGGCCATCACAATTTTCATCTGGTTTCCCATCCTTTTTGTCTGCGGAAAAACCGCCTGAGAGGAACGAGCAGAAGGCAAAGCCAGTCCACCCCGCTCGAACCAATGCAATCAAATGTCGTGCCAGATTCGAAAAAACCGCACAAAGCATTGTATTTAATGGGAAAAATAGATTGCGCTGAAAAATTGCGCAGAATTGCAGCAGCGCAGAGGTCTAGAAATTAGCCATTTGTAAATATTTGCACATTATTTAGGCATTTGCCCGATCTCGAATCAATCCTTCCTGCGCAACCGACGCAATCAGCGTTCCATCACGCTGGTAAAGGCTGCCACGGGTGAATCCGCGCGCACCATTGGTATTGGGCGAATCCATACTGTAGAGCAGCCAGTCGTCGAGCCTGGAAGGTCGATGGAACCACATCGCGTGATCGAGGCTCGCCACCTGAAGATCCCGGTCAAACACTGAGCGGCCATGGGCGAAAAGGGCGGTATCAAGCAGCGTCATGTCGGAAAGGTAGGCCAGGATGGCCGCCTGGATGATCCGGTCATCCGGCACCGGACCGGTCGTCCGCACCCAGACCTTCTGTTCCGCATCAAGCTTCCGGTTGGAGACATAATGGTCGAGCGCCAGAGGTCGCACCTCGATCGGCCGCTCCCTTTCCCAATAGCTGCGGATGTGGTCGGGAGCCCCGGTCAGGAATGCAGCGCGCATCTCCTCCTTGCCGGGCAGGTTCTCCGGTTGTGTAACTTCTGGCATGGAGGCCTGATACTCGAGCCCCGCTTCTTCCTTCTGAAATGAGGCGGAGAGCGAAAAGATCGCTTTTCCATGCTGAACCGCGACCACTCGCCTGGTGGCAAAGCTCAAGCCATCGCGAATCCGGTCAACCGTGTAGATGATCGGCGCCGCAGGGTCGCCGGGCCGCATGAAATAGGCATGCAGCGAATGCACCGGCCGGTCCGCGCTTACGGTTCGCTGAGCCGCCACAAGCGCCTGGCCGATCACCTGACCGCCAAAAACCCGCTGCCAGCCCACTTGAGGGCTGGTCCCGCGAAAAAGATCCTGCTCAAGCGGTTCGAGATCGAGGCTGCTGACCAGCTGCTGCATGGCGGAGGGGGTGGTGCGCGACATTATGGTTCTCTTGCGGGTGTGGCTCATGGGCGACAAAGCGATATAAGATGCGGTATAGGCGCTCTCAAAGCGGCTGCAAAGACCAGCATGACATGGTCCGGCAAAACTACCGGACCAGCCGCCCGGCAGAGGCCCGCGGTAGCGATTCCCCGCGGCGCTGCCCAAAAAAGGCAAGGACGAGTATGATGACCAAGACCACGATGGACATTCTGGTATGCGGCGGCGGCTATGTCGGCCTTTCGGCAGCCGTGGCCCTGAAGCTTGCCGCCCCTTCGCTCGACATTGCCGTGATCGATGCCGCGCCACCCGAGGTTTGGCGCAAGGACCAGCGGGCTTCCGCGGTTGCCGCCGGCGCCAAACGGCTGTTGTCGCAACTGGGTGTCTGGGATGAGATTGCCAGTGAAGCGCAGCCGATCAACGACATGGTGGTGACCGATTCGCGCACCTCGGATCCGGTCCGGCCCGTGTTCCTGACATTCGGCGGCGCCATCGAGGATGGTGAACCCTTTGCCCACATGCTGCCGAACGTCGCCATGGTAGGCGCCCTGCGCCGCAAGGCCGATGAAATCGGTGTGGCAATCCACCAGTCCTCTGCTGCCTCCGGGCTGGAGATCGATGAACAGGAGGCGTGCGTCGCAACTGCCGACGGGCGCACGCTCATCGCAAGGCTGGTTGTCGCTGCAGACGGCGTGAAGTCACGCCTGCGAGATATGGCCGGGATCAAGACCCAGCGCTGGGATTACGGCCAGTCCGGCATTGTCACCACGGTTGCCCATGAACGTCCCCACAATGGCCGTGCCGAAGAACATTTCATGCCATCCGGCCCGTTTGCCATCCTGCCATTGACCGGCAACCGCTCGTCACTGGTCTGGACCGAGCGCACGGCTGATGCAGAGCGGCTGATCAAGGAGGATGATTTCGTGTTCGAGGCGGAACTTGAGCGCCGCTTCGGCCATCATCTGGGCGAGCTCCGGATCGAGGGGGGGCGCCGCGCGTTCCCGCTGGGCCTGACGCTGGCGCGGGAATTCATAAAGCCGCGCCTGGCACTCGCCGGCGATGCGGCGCATGGCATCCATCCGATTGCCGGCCAGGGCCTCAATCTCGGCTTTCGCGATGTCGCGGCACTGGCGGAAACCGTGGTGGAGGCCAACCGTCTTGGTCTTGATATCGGTTCGATGGCGGTTCTTGAGCGCTACCAGACCTGGAGACGGTTTGATACGGTGCGCATGGGTGTAACCAGTGATCTTCTCACACGCATGTTCTCCAACGACATCACACCGCTTCGGATGGTTCGTGATTTCGGGCTAAGCCTGGTGGACCGCATGCCTGCCATGAAGCGCTATTTCATTGATCAGGCCGCAGGCATTCCCGATTCCTCGGGTCCGCGGCTGTTGCGCGGCGAAGCCATCTGACACCCTTCATGGGTAAAATCCCGGCTACGGCGAACGACGCACGCACGCCTTTGGGGCCTATGGCCCGATCTGCAGACTCTGCTCGGCACGGCGCAGGCTTTCGGCCAGGACTGTCATGTCGGAAAATGCGTGCGCCAGCGCGATCCCGCCCTGCCATTCGACCACCATGGAGCGAGCGCGGGCGAGCGCAATCGATGGGCGCGGGCCGGTTTTTTGCAGTTCTCGCGCAATGAAACTGACAATCAGCTCGAAACTCTGGCCTGCTCGCGTTGAGGCTTCAGGCGCAGCGCGGCGGAAATCACGCACCGCCGCACTTATCGGGCATCCATTCTTGACCCGGCTCTGGTTTGACTGGCCGAGCCTGTTAAGCAGAAACCGGATGCGCTGTCGCGGCTCCACCGCCGCCGATTCCGCTTCGGTGATCAGTGACTGGGTTTCTTCGACAAAAACATCCGCGACCGCCAGCGCCAGATCCGCCTTTGTCCGGTAGTAATAGAACATGTTGCCCTGCGGGACACCGGCCTCCCCGGCAATCTCTGCGATACTGGTCGCGGCAAAGCCGTTTTCCCAGAACATCCGGGCCGCCGCCGCAACAATGGCCTCGCGCCTCTGATCGCCTTTTTTTGACATAATTCCAGTCTGCCTGATTTGGTCAGATGACTTATAATGGACGCGCAGGCACGCGCCTAGAAGCGAAGTTGGTCAATCCCGCCACCCGCACAGAACGTCCCTATCGGGCCTTCAACGCCCTCTTTGAACCAACAGCTATCAGTCTTCGTCGGGAAGCTGGCGCGCCTCTGAGACCAGCATGATCGGAATGCCATCTCGCACCGGATAGGCAAGCCGTGCATGTTCGGAGAGCAACTCATCCCGTTCAGGATCATATTTCAGAGGACCGTAGGTGAGCGGGCAAACCAGAAGCTCTAGCATCTTGACGTCCACAGATCCAACGGATCGCACAGCCCGGGCCGGTTCGCTCTTCTTGCTCATTCCGGTATCATATTCCTATTGCAGGACCCGGTCATAATCATCGCCATCGCGCGCCAGTGCAATCTCGGTGATTGCGACCAGCGTTTCGGCGCGGGTCTTGGTGTCTCCGGCTTCCAGAAGCGCTTGTTTCTCCGCCGGTCCATAGGGTGACATCATCGACAGCGAATTGACCAGTGAAACTGTGCTGGCACGTTCGACCGAACTCCAGTCTGCTTCCAGATTGTTGGCGTCGAGATAGGCCCTGAAACTGTCGAGCAGCGCCTTTCGATCCACATCTGCGCCATCATCGGCGGCGTCGAGATCAGACCCAAACGGGGCGATCGCACAGACCCGGTAGGGCCTGCCGTCCTGGCTCATCTCCTCAATCACACGGAACCGGCAGATGCCGCCCAGCGTTATTACGTACCGGCCATCTCCGGTTTCGCCAAGCGATGTGATCCGCCCCAGACACCCGACTGAACACAGATCCTTGACCGGCCCCGGGCTGTTGCCGCCATTCTCGAGCGCAGGCTGGATGATGCCGATCACCCGGTCGGAAATCAGCGCATCATCGAACATCGCCAGGTACCGCGGTTCGAAAATATTGAGCGGCAACTGCGCACCGGGCAGCAACAGGGCACCGGAAAGTGGGAATACGGGCACCTGCTCCGGAATATCCGCTGCCGTCCGATAGGATTTGTTGCCAACCTGCATGCCTGTCCGCCTTGCTTGTTCTACCACTGTGAATGTGGAGCGAAACGCGAGTTTCTCAAGGGCCTTCGGGCGATTCCCGGTATCACGAGAACAGCAGCGACGAGAGTTGCCGCCTCGCCGCCAGCGTCGCCGGATCAACCGGGCCCCAGGCTTCGAAGAATTCAAGCAGGGCCTTGCGCGCCGCCTCGTCTTCCCACTTGCGATCCTTGCGCATGATCGTGAACAATTCCTCCGCGGCAGCATCGCGATGACCCTTGGCGTTGAGGATCTTGGCAAACTGCAGCCGCGCCTCATGGTCATCCGGGTTTTTCGCAAGCCGCGCCTCGAGTTCGACCGGGTCGCCCAGCTGAGCCACTTCGCGGGCCATTTCCAGCCGCTTGATCACCGAAGCAACCTCTGGATCCTTGCGTCCTTCCGCATCAATCACAGCCAGCATCTGTTCGGCGCGATCAAGGTCGCCCATTTCCATCATGCAGGCCGCAAGACCAGCCGCGGCACCGGCATGATCGGCCTGCATCTGCAAGATGGCGGCAAAGCCCTGCGCCGCCTGCTCCATGTTGCCATCCGTCAGCGCAGCCCGCGATTGCTCCAGAACAGCTTCTATCTGGGCTTCGGCAGGGGAAGCACCCGCAGGCCCGGCGACCTTCTCAATAAATTCGCGGATCTGACTGTCAGGCAGAGCACCCATGAACCCGTCAACCGGCTTGCCACCGGAAAAGGCAACAACGGCGGGAATAGATTGAATGCCCATCTGCCCCGGAATGGCGGGATGGTCATCGATGTTGAGCTTGACCAGCTTGACTCGGCCTCCGGCCTTTTGAACGGCCTTTTCGATAATCGGGGTCAGCTGTTTGCAGGGACCGCACCATGGCGCCCAAAAATCGACCAGCACCGTGACATTCTGCGAAGCCTGGATCACATCCGCGGTGAAGTTGGCGGTTGTTGTGTCCTTGATGAGGTCGCCGCCAGCTGCTTGGCCGGGTTGCGCTGGCGCCGGGGATGCCGTCTGCGGCTGGTTGCCAAATGTCACATTCCCGCTCATCTGGGTGCCAGCTGCCGGCGCGTAGGGATTTTCAAAATCACTCATGGTCTGCTTCCGTGCATTGAATAGGGTTATTCAGGCTTAGACGTCGTGTTTCAGGTCGACACTTTCAAGATCATCGGTTCGTGGCCGGTATCGGCGAGAAATCGCTTGAGATCCTCCCGCGCGATTGACGTGGTCGCCTCATTGATCAGCGGATGTGCATTGATAATGTCATACTCCATCAACGGCGCGTCAATGACGATCGTCACGTCATGGTCGGGATCATTGATGGCGGAAAAGATGGTCACCGAGCCCGGCGCCACCCCGAGTTTTTCCATCAGCGCCTCCGGTTTTCCGAAAGACACCCGTCCGCTGGCCCCGATCAGCGTGTGGATGGTTTTCAGATTGACCTCGGCATTTTCTTCCAGGGTGACCAGGAAATACCGCCCCTTCTTGTCCTTGAGGAACAGGTTCTTGGTGTGACCGCCGGGAATCTGATCGCGCAGTCCCTGGGATTCGGCAACTGTGAACACCGGCGGATGCTCCATGGTGCTGTGGTTGATATTGAGCGCATCAAGGCGATCAAACAGATCCTGGCGTGTCTTGGGCGTCGATGTCATGGGCAGTGGCTCTTGGGCAATTCGGAAGACAATTTCTGAGAGTTTCAGGCGCGAAGATGGCGGATTTCACCACGATTGGCAAAATCGCGTGCTTTCGCTGGATCTCTTGATAGGTAACCCGGCCATGCTTCGCAATGGCGGGAACCGCACTCGCTTGCGGCTGCAGGCGTCTTTGCGGCCTTAGCCTGACGCCAAATCAATCCTCAACCGGACACTTTACAGCGCTCTTGTGACATCGCATGCACGGCGTTGAAATTTCCCTGTTGCATTTCATTTCGGCTTGCGCCATATAGCGCCGGTCCGAGCCCTTCGGGGAACGGAACTCTGGTCCAGCCACCCACGGATCAGATGATGAGCGGGCGTAGCTCAGGGGTAGAGCACAACCTTGCCAAGGTTGGGGTCGGGCGTTCGAATCGCCTCGCCCGCTCCAGTTTTTCCAAAGATTGAAGCATCATTTTGGTCTGGCCGCCTTGTGCGGCCGCGATTGATTTGATCACATCAAAGCGCGATTCATCCCGATTGCGAATGCTGTATGCAGTCAAACACGCACTGCGCGCCATTCAAACGTGGCCGGCTCTCCCGGGCCAGGCGGAAGGAGCAGACACGTGCAGATCAATTTCGTCAGTTCCGGCAAGGGCTCGACAGCGCATCATGATAGTTGAGCTCGTCATCGGCACCCTGACGATTATCGCCTCGATGGCGATCATGGTTGGGTTCATCCTCATCGTGCTGCGGCTGGTGCGCAATGCGGAAGACAATTATGCTGATCACCGGCTCACCTTGTGGCAGTTCTTCATGCTGCTTTCCGGCACGGTGGCGCTGGTGCTTGTAACCAACACCATCTGTGTGTGGCTTTGGGCCGGGCTGTTTCGGGGTCTCGGCGTGTTTGCGACGCTCGAGGAGGCGGTCTATTTCTCCATGGTGTCCTTCACCACGGTCGGCTACGGCGATGTTGTGGTGGATCAGGGCTGGCGAATTCTCTCAGGCTTCGTCGCCGTCAATGGGCTTTTGGCCTTTGGCATCTTCACCGCGGTGCTGATCGAGGTCATTCGAAGCCTGTCGAACCGTTACATGCCGCGGGGTTGAACCCGCGCGATTGCAAGGCATTTGGCCGCCTCCCACTCGAAAGCGTGTCATCATTTGCCTATATGAGCCTCTAGAGCGCCCTTTGCGGCCCACCCGAAGTGACAGGACATTCCATGGCGCGCAGCGATCAGACCGGAGATTGGCAGGGACGGCATGCGCCGAGCCTGAGCGTTTTCGAATCGATTGCAATCAATTCCTATGCGCGTCTGCCCGACCACTTTCGCGCGCTCACCGGCGAACTTTCGATCGTGGTGCAAGACTTCCCCGATGACGAAATCTTCGAGGATATGGGGCTGGAAACGCCTTTCGACCTGCTCGGCCTGTTTGAGGGACGCGGCCTTTCGGAACGTTTCACCATCGAAACCGGCGAACTGCCCAACCGGATCATGCTCTACCGGCGTCCGATCATCGATTATTGGGCCGAGAACGACGAAACACTGGGCGACATCATCACCCATGTGCTGATTCACGAGATCGGCCACCATTTCAGCATGTCAGACGATGATATCGAGCGCATCGAGGCCGCGGCAGAATAGCAAGACCTTGCGTCACCCCCCTTTCTGCTCGCCGCAGAGGTCACGGGCGATATGCTCGAACATAGCCACTCCGGGGCCGATCAACTCGTCGGGAAAATCAAAATCGGGATTGTGCAGCCGCGGATGGTCCTCACCCGAGCCAAGCACAAAAAGTGCTGCTTTCGCGACACTGCCAAACCGGCCGAAGTCTTCCGACCAGCGGTAGGGATCGCCAACGTCGACACGCCCCGCCCCGAGCGCCGATGCCGCGGCTTCGATGCTGGCGACGGCTTCCTGGTGATTGTGGCCGGCGGCAAAACCCTCGTGGCGGTCCAGCGCAACGCCCAGCCCGCCGGCCTCCGCCAGGCGATGGACCAGTTTTTCGGCCTCACCCATCAGCTGCGCCTGCATCTCGTCATCGATGGCGCGGATGGTTACCCAGATGTCTGCTTCACCCGGAGCAATGCCAAAGGCCGCCTCGCCAAGCCGCGCATGCGACAGGGTGACCAGCGATTCCCCCGGTGCGTGGCCGAGGCTTTCGGGCAGCGCCGGAAGCGCATCCATCAGCCGTCCCATCACTGCTGCGGGGCTCAACCCCGCCTCGGGCTGGGCCGCATGGGCCGTACGGCCTGAAAGCCGGACTGCCAATCCTTCGGAGGCAAAATTGAACGGACCCGCACGCACGCCCACCGCACCCAGCGGCAAACCGGGCAGATTGTGAAGCGCAAAGGCGAAATCCGGGCTGATTCGCTCAAAGCGCGGATCGGCAATCACATCGGCTGCCCCAACGCCGGTTTCTTCCGCAGGCTGGAACAGCAGAACCACCTTGCCGTGCGCCGGGCGGTTTTTGGCAAGTTGCATCGCGAGCCCGCACAGGATCGCCATATGCCCGTCATGGCCGCACAGATGACCCTTGCCGTCGATTTCCGAGCGCCAGCCGAAATTGGAGATCTCGGTGATCGGCAAAGCATCCAGTTCGCAGCGGAAAAGAACCGTCGGACCAGCCGCACCACTGTCATAGACAGCCGCCACACCGTGGGTGCCCAGGTCCGTCAGGATCTCGTCGGGCCGGTGGCGCTTGAGCTCAGCAACAATATAAGCTGCGGTTTCGCGTTCCTCGCCCGAGAGTTCGGGACGGCGGTGCAGGGCATGCCGCAGGGTGACCAGTTCGGCTGGTGCGGTTCGTCTCAGCAAGGCTGTCAAGGTCACTGCTCTCCCAGTTTCATGTCCGGGCTGTAGTCCTTGCCCTCGACCACTTTGGTGACAGCCTGGGCGCATTGCATCAGCCCGGATTCCGCATTGAAGGCATAGCTCGGAGAGCCGTGGAGGTCCCAGCCTTTTGACAATGCAAGACTGACCTTGTGGCAAAACGCCGAATCATCGGGTCCTGTCAGCAATCGATAGAGCTTCATGTGTTTCCCTCTCCCTGGTCCCTGAGATCAATGCGGCGGGCCTTTTCCATCAACCGTTCTGCCATCTCCAGATGCAGCCGTTCGACCATCCGCCCGTCCAGGCTGATGACACCGCGATCACGATTGTCAGCCTGTGCATAGGCATCGATGATGGCTTTGGCTTCAGCGCGCCGCTTGGAATCGACACCGAAGATCTCGTTGACCGGACCGATCTGCCCGGGATGAATCAGCGTCTTGCCGTCAAACCCCATGGCCAGGCCATCGCGGGCTTCAGCCGCCAACCCGTCGAGATCCCTGAAATCATTGTAGACGCCATCGAGCACATCAAGCCCGAAGGCGCGCGCGGCGAGCACGATTTGCATCAGCCATGTGCCAAGCCAGGGCCGGCCGGGCAGGTTGGCAACCCCGGTTTCCTTGATCAGATCATTGCCGCCCACCACAAAACAGTCGAGCCGCGCGCCGTCGGTGCGTGCAGCCTGAGCGATCCGGCCGGCATTCATCACCCCAAGCGGGGTCTCGATCATGGCCCAGAGGCGCAGGCTTTCGGGGGCATCTGTCTGTTCCAACGCATCCTCGACGGCGACGATGTCTTCCGGAGAGTCCACCTTCGGAATCAGGATCGCATCCGGCCGGCAGCCACGCGCGGCAAGCAGATCCTCCCCGCCCCAAGGTGAGGACAGCGTGTTGATGCGGATGACTTTTTCCATGCCATCGGGCAGTTGTGCCGCGCGGCCATCCCTGAAAAAGGAGCGGACGGCCTCCCGGGCCTCGTCCTTGGCGCCCGGAGCGACGGAATCCTCGAGGTCCAGGACCACACTGTCACAGCCGAGACCCGCCAGCTTTGCCAGCGCACGGGCATTGCCCGCCGGAAGATAAAGCACCGAGCGGCGCGGGCGAATGGGTCTTGAGGGAGATGTCTGGGTCATGCGGTCTCGAAAACGGTTTGTAGGCCCATCAAAGGCTTGTGAAATTGGTCCCGGGATCGGGTTGACCAGAATCACTTGGGTGGCCGGGAAGTGTGGTTCTGTGCATTTTCGTAATGGAGATCCAACTTCCCTATGTTCCCGAACAGTTTATTGCCCCGCCAGCATCGCCTTGCAAGAGCCGGTGCAAGCCGAACGGAGTCCAGAGGCTATTGAACAGGTAAATTCAAATCCCCACATGATCATCATGAACAAGGGAAAAACGTTATGAGAAAGCTCGTCGCAGTCTTTGCAGGCCTTGGCCTGATCATCGCAGCTTTTGCTGGTCTGGCTCTGGCCTTTGTGCTCGGCCTCGCTGCCACGGGTGTCATGCTGGTTGCACGCTTGACCGGACGGCTTGGGACGGGCGCACCCTCCTGGCGCGCAGCCAGGCAACATACTGCGGCTGGTGGGCCCAAGTCCCATACAAAGGACTACCGGGTCTGGAACGACGGTCGCGGCACCATCATCGACATGTGAGGCAGTCTTGTCTTGATGATGATCAGGGTGTGCCGCGGTCCGAAGGGGCAAATGACCCGGAGCTGAAGCTTTTTATTTGCAATTGTTCCGGTGTTTTTGCCCATCGAGCTTGGTCAGCAAAACTGTGCTGAACCTGCAATTGGCGGGAAGTAACGCCGTGCCTCTTCTTTTTCAGCTCTTTGTTTGTTAAATGCTCCGGCAAAGACAGACAGGATCTTCAAGCCATGCAGAAATTTGACCGCCTTACCGGCGTTGCAGCCCCTCTCCCGGTCGTCAATATCGACACCGACATGATCATCCCCAAGGATTATCTCAAGACCATCAAGCGCACCGGTCTGGGCAAGGGCCTGTTTGCGGAAGCGCGCTACAATGAAGATGGCACCGAAAATCCCGAATTCGTGCTCAACAAGCCCGCGTGGCGCAACGCCTCGATCCTGGTGGCGGGTGACAATTTCGGCTGCGGCTCATCGCGGGAGCATGCGCCCTGGGCGCTTCTCGATTTCGGGATTCGCTGCGTGATCTCGACCAGCTTCGCCGACATTTTCTACAACAACTGCTTCAAGAACGGCATTCTGCCGATTGTCGTCAGCCAGGAAAATCTCGACAAGCTGATGGATGATGCGCGCCGCGGTGCCAACGCCACCATATCGATCGATCTCGAAGCCCAGGAAATCCATGGCCCTGACGGCGGTGTGATCACATTTGACGTCGACGCGTTCAAGAAGCACTGTCTGCTCAATGGTCTCGACGACATCGGTCTGACGCTGGAAAAGGCCAGCGCCATCGACAGCTATGAAACCAAGGCCGATCAAAACCGGCCCTGGCTCTAGGCTGTCAGCCAGCCTCAACATCGATACAACAAGAAAATGCGTTGAGGCGCACGCGGGAGGAAACACTGATGTCGGACACTGTCGAAGCCTCAACGATCGCCTTGATCGCCAAAGCGGGGGAAGCCGAGCCCGGCAAGATCAGCCGTGAAACCGAACTTTCGGAACTCGAAATCGATTCCCTCGTCCTGACCGAAATTGTCATGGAAATCGAGGACGAGCACGATATCGAGATCGATCTGAACACCGCAGAAGCGTGGGAAACGCTCAAGACCGTCGGCGACCTGATCGACACGGTTAAGAAAATCATCGCGGCGCAGCACTGACCATGGATCACCGGCGCGTCGTCATCACCGGCATTGGCGGCATCTGCGCATTGGGCGGAAACGCGACCGATATCTGGACAGCCATGAAGCAGGGTCGCGATGGCTGTCGGCCGCTGACGATCGAAAAGCGCGATCTCAAGACCAATATCGGCTTCAACATCATCGACTACCCGGAAGACGACGGAATCGAAAAGCGTCAGGGCATGACCATGAGCGCGATCAGCCGGCTCGCGGTGATTGCGGCGCGCGAGGCGTTTGCCCAATCCGGGCTGTCGATGGAGACAACCGATCCCAAGCGCACAGGCAGCATCGTGGGCGTCGGAACCTTCGGCACAGATGCGCTCGACGAGAGCTACATCGACATTTTTCTCGAAAAGAAGAAACGCACCCAGCTGTTCACCGTTCCCAAGGTCATGCCCAGCGGACCGGCCAGCCATGTCTCGATCTCGCTCGGCCTCAAGGGGCCGGTCTATGGGGTGTCTTCAGCCTGCGCATCCGGCAACCATGCATTTGCGTCCGCTGTCGATCAGATCCGGCTTGGCCGCGCCGATGTGATGCTTGCCGGCGGTGCCGAACTCGCACTGGTCTATGGTCCGCTCAAGGCCTGGGAATCGCTCAGGGTTCTCGCCCGTTCCGCCTGCCGCCCGTTCTCGGCGGATCGCGACGGGCTGGTGCTGGGTGACGGTGCGGCCATCGTGGTGCTTGAAGACTATGAGCATGCAAAGGCCCGCGGCGCCAATATTCTGGCCGAAATCGCCGGAGTTGGCCTGTCCGCGGATGCATCCGACATCGTCAATCCGACGGTCGAGGGCCCGGCGACGGCTATCCGCAACTGCCTGTCGGATGCGGGTCTGCCAGCAAGCCGGATCAGCTACATCAACGCCCATGGCACCGCCACCCAGGCCAATGACAAGACCGAAACCCAGGCCATCCGCGACGTCCTTGGCGCGGACGCCAATATGGTGTCTGTCTCCTCGACCAAATCCATGCACGGCCATTGCCTGGGCGCCTCGAGCGCCATTGAACTGATTGCCTGCATCAATGCGGTGCGCGAGGGCGTTGTTCCGCCCACAATCAATTACACCGCACCCGATCCCGCCTGCGATCTTGACGTAACTCCCAACGAGGCACGCGAGCGCAAGATCGATATGGCGATCTCCAATGCTTTCGCCTTCGGCGGCACCAATGCAGTGGTTGGGGTCAAGCGGATCTGACACAGCTTCAGGCAATCAGCGCACGCCCGGCCGACACTTCGCAACAACATTGGTTGAAAATCCCCACCACCCGCCTTATTGCTCGCCCACCACAGTTTAACGTCTCACTCGAAAGGCCTGATCCATGACGACTCGCTCTCTTTTCCTGCTTCCCGGCGACGGCATCGGACCGGAGGCCATGGCCGAGGTTCGCAAGATCATCGCTCACATGAATGAAAAGGAAGCTGCCGGCTTCGCAACCGACGAGGGCCTTGTCGGCGGCTCTGCCTATGATGCTCATGGCCAGGCGATTTCCGATGCCGACATGGACAAGGCGATTGCAGCCGACGCCGTGCTGTTCGGCGCTGTCGGCGGACCGAAGTGGGATGCCGTTCCTTACGAAGTGCGCCCGGAAGCCGGCCTGCTGCGGCTGCGCAAGGATATGGAACTGTTCGCCAATCTGCGCCCCGCAATCTGTTATCCCGCGCTGGCAAACTCGTCATCGCTGAAGCAGGACGTGATTGAAGGCCTCGACATCCTGATCGTGCGCGAATTGACCGGCGGCGTCTATTTCGGCGAACCCAAGGAAATCATCGATCTCGGCAACGGCCAGAAACGCGGTGTCGATACGCAGGTATACGACACCTACGAGATTGAGCGTATTTCCGCAGTCGCCTTCGAATTGGCCCGCACCCGCCGCAACGAAGTCTGCTCGATGGAAAAGCGCAATGTCATGAAATCCGGCGTGCTTTGGAACGAGGTGGTGACCGCCACCCACAAAGAGCGTTTTTCCGATGTCAAGCTCAGCCACATGCTGGCCGATGCCGGCGGCATGCAGCTGGTTCGCTGGCCCAAGCAGTTCGATGTCATCGTTACCGACAACCTGTTCGGCGACATGCTCTCGGACATCGCCGCCATGCTGACCGGGTCGCTCGGCATGTTGCCCTCGGCCTCGCTGGGCGCGCCGGACGCCAAGACCGGCAAGCGCAAGGCGCTCTACGAGCCGGTTCACGGTTCGGCGCCGGACATTGCTGGCCAGGGCATCGCCAACCCGATCGCCATGATCGCATCCTTTGCAATGTGCCTGCGCTACTCCTTCAACATGGTTGCCGAGGCCGATCGCCTCGAAGCCGCGATCGCCAATGTGCTCGATCAGGGCCTGCGCACTGGCGATATCATGTCCGATGGCTGCAAGCAGATCACGACAACTGAAATGGGCGACGCGATTCTGGCTGCTTACGCCGGCTGACATACCCTGCTGAGATGCCTACGCCGAAGGTTCACTTTTCAACCCGGCCGGACCCAGAACCCGGCCGGATTTTTCGTGCCGGTGTCACAACGGTATCCGCGACCTGAAGGGCGATGACTTGATGATGGCTGTGTTGGTCTCTGCCCTTTCATGGAACGGCAGGAGAACCGGATCGAGATCAGCGATCGAGCGCAACGCCAGCCGCGTGACGAAACAATCCTCGCCGGTCACCTTGTCGCAGTCGAGAAATCCCGGCTCGTTGAGGATCATGTCCTCGACGATATGCATGTTGCCGGGCCGGGGCTTGATCCTGACAATCGCCTGCAGCGGATAGCCCAGGGCTTCGAGATCAAGCTCGACCGTAAACCGCGAGATGATTCCCTGCGCTTCAAGCCGCCGCATCCGGTCGCCCGTGGATGGACTCGACAAACCGACGTGACGGGACAGTTCACTGACCGGCATCCGGGCATCTTCCCGCAAAAGCTTGATTATCAGCCTGTCTGTATCATCCAATTTCATATCGAAGGTCCCAATTACCGTTTCGCTCTTTTTCGCAGGTACTATGATCCCTACTCCTGAAATAATACAAGGCCAAGTGTCAACCGATCGTCTATCCTGCACTCAATGTGAACCGTGAAGGAAGACACCATGACTGTGCAACGCATTGCCGCCTTTTCCGATTCCAATGCGGGTGGAAACCCTGCCGGGATCGTCATCGCCGAACAATTTCCCACGGAAGCCGAGATGCGCCGGATCGCTGCCGAGGTGGGCTATTCAGAAACCGCTTTTGCTGTCCCTGGCAGCGAGCCAGACCAGTGGCGGGTGCGCTATTTTTCACCCGAATCTGAAGTCCCCTTCTGCGGTCACGCAACCATCGCGCTCGGTGCGGCACTGGCTGTCCATTCAGGGGACGGCGAATACCGGCTCAAGCTCAATCAGGCTGATATCACTGTTGAAGCCACCGCAGGCGCTGAAACCGCGCGCGCTGCCCTGCGGTCGCCTCCCACCCGCGGCAAGCCCGCACGCCCGGAGCTGACGAACGCAGCGCTGGCACTGTTTGGCTTCCGCCAGGATCAGCTTGATCCGTCACTGCCACCAGCCGAGATCCATGGCGGTGCAGATCATCTGGTCCTGGCGCTCAAGCATCGCGGTGACCTTGCTGCCATGACCTATGACCTCGACGCAGGCCGATCTCTGATGCGCGAATACGGCCTCGTTACCATCATGCTGGTTTTCGTTCGCAGCGATACCCAATTTGACGTGCGCAATGCTTTTGCCTCGGGTGGCGTGCTGGAAGATCCGGCCACCGGAGCCGCGGCGGCAGCCTTTTCCGGATATCTGCGTGATCTTGGTTGGCCGCACCAAAACCAGATACAGATCACCCAGGGCGAAGACATGGGCGCAAAATCCGTAATCAACGCACAATTTTCAGATGAACGCGGCAGCCCAATCCGTGTATCGGGCGCGGCACACACCATAGAAGAGACGGTCAATATCCCGTAAGATCATCAAGGGACGCAGAGAGGCTGCGTCCCGTTTGATCCTGATCAGTGCAATGCCGGTAGGCAGTTGGGATGGTCTTCGCAGGCTTAGGGTCAGGACCTGGTTTGCGTCCTGACTGTTTGCGGAGACGAGCGATGGCAGCAACGTCCAGAGACGCACTCTTGACTGTGACTCTCAAGGAATATGGCAAGCTGGAAGCACTGATCGCGGACCTGTCGGGTGAACAGGCAACCATGAAGGACGATGACGACACCTCGATCAAGGATGTTATCGGTCATCGCGCTCATTGGATCGATCTGTTTCTGGGCTGGTATGAGGACGGTCAGGCGGGCAAGGAAGTGTTCTTTCCGGCTCCCGGTTACAAATGGAACCAGTTGAAGGCCTACAACGCGGCTTTGCGCAAATCTCAAGCCGATATGAGCTGGGCTGAGGTTCGCCGGCTTCTTCCAGACAATCATGCACGGCTGAGCAGATCCTTCACTGCACGAACCGGATGAGAATCGGGCAACGGGATGGAATTGACTTTTGCCCCCACTTCCATCAAAACACCGCCACCATGCGCAATACGATCAAAACCAAAACCACGATCTGACCCGTTCCGCCCCCTCACTCTCCCCGGGGCGGGAAGAGTGGCGCTTGACCGCAACAAGGGGAGAGAGGAGCACGGGAACCATGGGTTTCAAAATCGCAATCGCCGGGGCGACAGGCAATGTCGGCCGCGAAATGCTCAATATCCTGTCTGAACGCGGCTTTCCTGTCAGTGAAGTCGTCGCGCTCGCATCGAGCCGCTCGGTGGGCACCGAAGTGTCCTTCGGCGACAAGACCCTCAAGGTCAAGAATCTCGAAACCTATGACTTTTCGGACACTGATCTCTGCCTGATGTCGGCCGGCGGGGCCATCAGCAAGAAATGGTCCCCCAAAATCGGCGCACAGGGCTGCATCGTCATCGACAATTCCTCGGCCTGGCGCTACGACGCCGACGTGCCGCTGATTGTGCCGGAAGTAAACCCGGACGCGATTTCCGGCTACACGAACCGCAACATCATCGCCAACCCGAACTGCTCGACCGCGCAGCTCGTGGTGGCCCTCAAGCCGCTGCATGATCACGCGAAGATCAAGCGCCTGGTGGTGTCGACCTATCAGTCGGTTTCAGGTGCGGGCAAGGATGGCATGGACGAGCTGTTCAACCAGACCCGCGCGGTGTTTGTCGCAGATCCGATCACCAGCCAGAAATTCACCAAGCGCATCGCCTTCAACGTGATCCCGCACATCGATGAGTTCATGGAAGACGGTTACACCAAGGAAGAATGGAAGGTGCTGGCCGAGACCAAGAAGATGCTCGACCCGAAGATCAAGGTCACCTGCACAGCCGTGCGCGTCCCTGTGTTCATCGGGCATTCCGAATCGGTCAACATCGAATTCGAAAACGAGATCACCGCCGATGAGGCGCGCGACATCCTGCGCGATGCACCCGGTTGCCAGGTGGTCGACAAGCATGAGGACGGCGGTTACATCACGCCTTACGAATGCGCCGGTGAAGACGCAACCATCATTTCACGTATCCGCGAGGATGCAACGGTGGAAAACGGCCTCAACATCTGGGTGGTTTCAGACAATTTGCGCAAGGGTGCGGCTCTGAACACGATCCAGATCGCAGAGCTTATGGTCAACCGGCGCCTGATAACCCCACGCACGGCCGCCTGAAGGCTTCACGGATCTTCAAGACAACCCGGCATTGCCCCAGCGGTGCCGGGTTTTTGATTTGGCGCTTGCCGTTCTCAAACGTGACTTTTCACCGAATCGCTGGCAATCTCCCGCCCGGGCCGATTTGACGCGATACGAGGGTGAGGACGCATGACCATCAAAAACGGAAAAGTGATGCTTTGGAGCGCTGCCGCGCTTCTCGCCATGGGCCTGAGCACACCGGCGATGGCGGCAAAATGCGGTAACAACTCGGGCGGCTTTCCGGCCTGGATCGAACAGTTCAAGAAAGACGCCTCGAGGGCCGGTATTTCCGACAGGACAATCAACCGGGCATTTGCCAACGTCCGGTACGCAAAGAAAACGATTTCTCTTGATCGCAACCAGCGCAGTTTCAAGCTGTCATTCGACCAGTTCATGCGGAAGCGCGGCGCAAATTCGATCATATCCCAGGGCAAGAAGCTCAAGCAGCGCAATGCCCGGCTGTTCAATGCGCTTGAGCGGAAATATGGTGTCCCTGCGGGTCCTTTGATCGCCATCTGGGGCATGGAGTCAGGTTTTGGGCGGTTTACCGGCAACCAGCACACGATGTCTGCAGTCGCGACGCTGGCTTATGACTGCCGCCGTTCGGCCTTTTTCACCGAGCAGCTCTATGCTCAGCTGCAACTGATCCAGAAAGGCTGGCTCAGCCCCGATTTCAAGGGAGCAGCCCATGGGGAAATCGGCCAAACCCAGTTCCTGCCAGCCAATGTGGTGCGCTTCGGAGTCGATGGCGACCGCAATGGCTCGATCAATCTTGGCTCAAAAGCTGATGCGCTGGCCTCCACCGCCAACTTTCTGCGCGGCCATGGTTGGAAGCGCGGCGGTGGCTATCAGCCCGGCGAAACCAATTTCCGCGCGATCAAGGGCTGGAACGCAGCTGGAGTCTACCAAAAGGCAATTGCCAAGATTGGCGCCGAAATCGACAGGTGATCAAGGACGGACAAAACGCGTTCCTGCCTCGCAGCTGTTCCATACGGGCGGACGCTAAAGCGCTTTGAAGTGAGGCACCTGCGTTAGAAATCGTCGCAGGTGTCACCAACGGTCGATTGAACACTGTCGGAGATTTTACCTGCATCAAAGGTGAAAATCTCCCGAACCATCAGGTCATTTCCGGGAAATTGGTAACAAACCAATGCTGTCGCCTGTTTGCTATCCTGAGGTGCCTCGGAATCGAGCTGCCAGGCAAAATTGGCGGTCTGGGCAATCTCTTCCCACTCGTCCAAAGCGGCGACGAATTCCGCTTTGGTCTGTGTCACGCCAAGGTCTTCGAGCTGAATCGTTGCAGTGTCGCTCAAAAGCTCAGTGATCACCCCTCGGTCGACATTGAACAAGGCCCAATACCATCGGTCCAGAAGCGCGCTGTCGGCACGGGCGGGCACCGTTCCAACCGCAAGACTGCAAATCAGCATGACAATCAGAAACCGGACTGCACCCATAACAAGCTCCAAAACCGCCTCAGACACCACCAAGCGCAGTCATGGAACCGGACAGCAGGGCCGGATGTCAAGCAGGCGAGGTCTCGGGACGGAAGAAATCGCCGGTTTGGGTATTCATTACCCATAATTCGCCGGTCGAAATATCAAACCAGGCCCCGTGCAAAGCCATCTTTCCACGATCTTCAAGAATCTTCACACAGGGGAATGTCCGCAGATTGGCAATCGAATTGCGGATCGAGATATGCTCGAGCGCGAATTGCCGTTCGCCACTGGTCAGCAACACACTGTCCTTGATCTGCTGGGCGGCGGGTTTGAGAAGACCCATCCATTGTCCAATGAAATCACCTGGAGAGAGGGGCTGAGCATTGACATCCAGGGCAGCCTTGATGCCGCCGCAGCGACCATGCCCCATGACCACGATTTGCCGGATCTTCAATGACTGAACTGCAAATTCGAGCGCCGCAGATGTGGCGTGAAAATTGCCGTCGGGCGCATAGGGCGGCACCAGATTGGCGACATTGCGCACAACGAAAAGTTCACCCGGACCGCAATCAAACACCGTTTCCGGGGCTGCACGCGAATCACAGCAGGCGATCACCAGCGTATGCGGTTCCTGCCCCGCCTCGGCCAGATCCCGGTAGCGGTCTCGTTCGGCGGTGTAACGGCCGGACATGAATGATTGATAGCCTTCGAGAAGACGGGTCGGAAATAGCGACATACCAAGCCACATAAACCGGGCAACGGCGAAGATCAATCAGGCTTTTGCCTGAAGATGTATCCAGCCAAGCCACCAGAGGTTCCGTTCAGCCATGAATGGCAATTGGAATTCCATGCCGATCAGCCACGGGATTGGCCGGAAACGTGCTCGTCAAACCCGCCGCCCGCCGGCCTGCGATCACAAGGTTGACCGCTGCGTCAATCACATCATCCATCGCTGCACCGCGTGGCGGCCCATTCCGGAAGGCCTCGCAATCGAAACCATGCCGGGCAAGGACTTCAAGCCGCTCGGCAATCCCTGCGGGATTGACCTTGCCCTTGATCTTCTTGGGTGTCTGCATTGCCAACCCGTTATTGAGCCGACTAAAGGCAAATTCGGGGTGGCACTCGAAAACCCGGGACCGCAACTGCTTGTCAGCCTGCAGCAACCTGTCGATTTCCAGTATCCGGGGAAACAGGAAGAAGGCCTGCTTCGAGACTTTCTTCGGCGGGTCAGATGTTTCCAACGCCCGGGCGCAGGCTTCACCGTAGTTCGGAGCTTCAACCGCGACACGGGCCGGGATTGAAAACACGCTGGATTGCCGTGGACCGAGAAACGGCCGGATCGCCTGTTCCGGGCCCCGGCCAGACCCCGAGATCCGGTCCGGCAATCCGATGGGCATGTCGACCGCAATCACCGCATCAGGACCAAGGTCCTCAACAAGATCGGCAAAACGGCTGTAGATTCGCAAATCCGGAGCGGAACTGCCGGCGGTCCGGATCCAGGCGATCCAGCCTGCGCGGCAACCATCAACGCCGGCAAGGTCCGGGATCAAGGTTTCTTGCGGCCTGCTGCAGATACCAACCGGCGCATGTTCACCATGGCCATCGGCGTGCGAAGACTTTGCGCATCGGTTTCAAGCATCAGTTCGTCGGCTCCACGCCGTGCAGTCCTTGCCAGGATTTCAAAGACCGCCGCTGTCGCCATTTGCAAGGCCTTCTCCTCACTCAACCCCTCGAGCAGACGCGCCAGAAAAGTCGCCGACATCAAATCACCCAGGCCATTCGGCGCGTCGTGAATAACCCGATGCTCCGCCATTCGCGCCGCGCCGCCACTGATCAGAAGACTGCCGGTGCTTCCGGCCATCATTGCAGGGGCAGAGGTTACCAGAACGCGCGCGGGACCCAAGGTTTCTGCGGCGGCAACCACGGAAGCCGAATCGACCAGTTCGGCTCCGGAAAGCCATCCAAGCTCATATATGTTTGGAGTCGCGATGTTGGCGATCGGAATCAGACGCTCAAGCATCGCCCCGGCCAATGCCTCCGGGACATAGAGCCCGCCGGCATCGCCAATGACGGGGTCGCACATGTAGAGCGCATCCGGATTGGCCTCGCGCACAGCACCCACCAAACGAGCCACGTCCTCTGCCTGGCCCGCATCGCCAAGATAACCCGAGAGCACCGCGCCAACCTCGCCAAGCCAGGGCGACCCGCAAAGATCATCAATCAGTGCGGAGAATTCTTCTTTTCCCGGCACGATTCGGGTCGCGCGGGAATGGCCGGGATGCCAGGGGAGAACCACTGTCGGCAGTGCCCAGACCGGAAAGCCCAGTGTTTCCAGTGCGAAAACTGCCGCACGGTTGCCTACCGATCCACGCACCACATGACTTGAGATCACGATCACCGCCGGAAGAATGTCCGGCCCATTGCGATTTTCACTGGTCATTGCGTAAGCTGTCCGAACAGGAACCAGACCAGCCCAACCAGCGCCAGAAGTGCCAGACCACGCGCAATCCGGGTGCCCCAGACTTCAACCGAATCAGTTTTGTCCGCGTCAGCTGCAGAAAAATGGTCCCGGACGCTGTTGGCGGCGGATTTCATTGCAGGGGTTGCTGACAGGCCGCCTTCCTGACCGATGCGGTCGAGTGTCCGCCTGGCTTCCCGCATTTTTTCGTCATCATCTTTCATGCAAACAATTCCCTGCCTGTTATCGGCCCCTTAGCGAGATTGATCGACTTTAGCACCGCTCACTGACTTCTGCATTTGCCCTATCCGAAATACAGGGCTCTCCGGACCTTTCAGACGGAAGGCATCAAGAAACATTTCAGCGCGCAAGGCCATGATACTCGGGATTGGGCCGCATATCCGTCGCCGAAGCCATCCGGTTGGTCATGTTGAAAAAAGAAGCCACGGCAGCAATGTCCCAGATATCACGGTCCGAAAATCCTGCATCGCGAAGAGACTGGCGATCCTCTTCCCCGATCCTGGCCGAATCCTCTGTCATCAGCACGGCGAAATCGAGCATGGCCCGTTGCCGCGGTTCAAGATCAGCGGTCCGGTAATTCATCACCATCTGCTCGCCAAGTTCCGGGTTGCCGGAAAGCTGGCGCACTGCAGCTCCATGAGCCGTGAGGCAGTAAAAGCACTTGTTGACCGCAGACACTGCAACCGCGATCAGCTCCCTCTCAAGCTTGGACAAACCGGAATCCGCCAGCATCAGATCGTTGTAGAAAGCTGCAAAAACCTCGAGCTTGGTCGTGTTGAAGGCATAAGCTTTGAGAACGTTGGGTACCATGCCGAGCTTTTCGTCGCATTTGGAGAAATACGCTTGCATGGCCTCGCTCAGCGGCATTTCCTGCTCAAGCTTGAGCGCGGTTACGGCTTCTGGCCCCTTTGTCATCACAAATCCTCCATATGTGCGAAATACAGTCGCATTGCCTGACACTTCTGATAGGTTTTGGCCAAAGATCAAGTCTTGGAGGGACGGGAATGGGGGTCAAGAACACCCGGAAGTCAGGTTCGCTGCTTGCGGAGGCCGAATCGGTTGCAAAGCACAGCAAGAAACCGCACATCAATCCGGAGGTTCTGTTTTCGCGCGTCAGCGAAGACGATCTGGAGCTGATGGTGCCCGAAAGCCTTGCAGCAGCAGCGATTTTGGCCGAGGCCGAGATTCGCGCCTGGGACGGCAACGATGCCCGCATGAGCCTGGTCGAGGTCGACGCGGCCACGAGCGATGGCCACGATATTTCAGTTCTGGCGATCACGACACGCAACAAACCATTCCTCTATGATTCGGTGATGGGCGAGGTCACCTCGCAGGTACGCGACATCCTGATGGCCTTGCATCCGATCCTGGTCGTTGATGGCAAAGCGCCGGCAACGCTGTTTTCCCATGGCGACGGCAGCGAGCATGAACACCGCATCAGCCATATCCAAATCCATATGCCACGGCTTGGTCCCGCCGCGGGCAAGGAGCTGACCGCTCAGGTTCGCCATGTGCTCGACCAGGTTCAGGCCGCGGTTTCGGATTGGAAACCGATGCTGGCCATGATCGACCACGCGGCCGCGGATCTGGTGGCGCTGGATGTCGACAAGAAGACCGAACCGGCCCGACAGGAGGCCCTGGCCTTCATCGCCTGGCTGCGCGACAACAACTTCACCTTTCTTGGAATGCGGGAATACGTCTATTCCGGGGAAGGCGAAGAGGCCGAACTGAGCCGGTCCCAGACGGAGGGTCTTGGCATTCTCGCCGACCCCGACGTGCGAGTGTTGCGGCTGGGCAAGGACCAGGTCACCACCACCCCGGAGATTCTCGACTTTCTCCACGGACCCGATTTCCTGATCGTCACCAAAGCCAATGTCCGCTCCGTCGTCCATCGCCGCACCTATATGGATTATGTCGGCATCAAGCGGTTCGACCTCAAGGGCCGGGTGATTGGCGAACTTCGCATCGTCGGCATGTTCACCTCCACGGCCTACACCCGTTCGGTCGCCAACATTCCGCTGCTGCGCTCCAAGGTCCAGGCTGTGACCGAGGAATTCGGCTATGACCCGGAAAGCCATTCCGGCAAGCTGCTGCTAAACACGCTGGAATCCTACCCGCGCGATGATCTGTTCCAGATCGATGTCTCGCTGCTGGTGCGGTTTTGCATGCAGATCAACGAACTCTCCGATCGGCCCAGGGTCCGGGTTTTGCCCCGCATCGACCGCTTCGACCGCTTTGTATCGCTGATTGTTTACGTGCCCCGCGATCAGTATGATTCGATCGCCCGCGAGCGCATCGGCGATTATCTCAAGACCGTATACAATGGCCGGGTGTCGGCTTACTATCCCGCTTTTCCCGAGGGCGGCGTGGCGCGGGTGCATTTCATCATCGGCCGTTCCGAAGGCAGAACACCGCAGATAGCCCAGGAACAGCTCGAACGTGATGTGCGTTCGATCGTAACCCGCTGGGAAGACCAGTTCGGCGCGCTCGGTGGTGATGGCGCAGCACGGATAAGTGTCAGCCAGTCCTACAAGGAACGTTTCCGCCCCGACGAGGCGCTTGCCGACCTCGACGACATTCTCGCCTGCGGCGAAGCGGGCACCATTCGCATTGCCTTCTATCGCAGCCAGGAAACACCAGACGATCATCTGGCGCTCAAGATCTTCCATGCCGGCGCGCCGGTGGCGCTGTCTCGCCGGGTGCCACTTCTTGAAAATCTCGGCTTCAAGGTGATCAGCGAGCAAACCCACGAGATTTTCCTCGATGAGCAGGGCGGACAATCCAGAGCCGTTATTGTTCATGACATGGAGATTGTCCACGAGAGCAACCGGATTGTCGATCTCGACACCGATCGTGCACGGCTCGAGGAGGCTTTCCTGTCAGTTTGGCACGGCGAGACCGACAATGACAGCTACAACCGGCTGGTCGCCAACACCGTCCTGTCGGTCCGTCAGGCGATGGTACTGCGCGCCTATGCGCGGTATCTGCGCCAGGCAGGCATTGCCTATTCGCAAGAATACATGGCCCAGTGCCTGAATCGGCATCCCGCCATTTCAGCCCAATTGTTTGAATTGTTTCGTATCCGGTTTGAAATCGGTACCAGTGACAAGGATCGCACCAAGCAGATATCGGATCTGATCGAAGCGATCGAGTCTGCACTGGCCGAAGTTCCAAACATCGATGATGACCGGATTCTCAGGCGCTACATGAACGCCATACAGGCATCGCTGAGAACCAATTTCTTCCAGACCGGTCCGGATGGCGCCCCGCGCCCCGCACTGGCTTTCAAGCTCGACCCGAAAGCACTCGACGGATTGCCCGAACCACGGCCTTTCCGCGAGATTTTCGTCTATGGCGCGGAAGTGGAAGGCGTCCATCTTCGGTTTGGCCCGATTGCCCGCGGCGGCTTGCGCTGGTCTGACCGGGCGCAGGACTACCGCACCGAGGTGCTGGGTCTGGTCAAGGCGCAGCAGGTCAAGAATGCGGTGATCGTGCCGGTCGGGGCGAAGGGCGGATTCTATCCCAAGCAGCTGCCGGTTGATGGTGGCCGCGACGCCGTTTTCGAAGCCGGGAGAGATGCCTACAAGCTCTTCATACGGACACTTCTGTCGGTGACCGACAATATCGTCGGCGACGACGTTGTGCCGCCGGCCAACACCGTCCGTCATGACGGTGATGATCCCTACTTCGTGGTGGCGGCCGACAAGGGCACAGCGACATTCTCCGACACCGCCAATGCACTCAGCCAGGAACAAGATTTCTGGCTGGATGACGCCTTCGCCTCGGGCGGTTCGGCAGGTTACGACCACAAGAAGATGGGCATTACCGCCCGCGGTGCCTGGGAAGCGGTCAAGCGCCATTTCCGCGAGATGGACATCGACATCCAAACCACGCCCTTCACTGCAGCCGGAGTGGGCGACATGTCCGGCGACGTGTTTGGCAACGGAATGCTCTTGTCCGAGAAGATCCGTCTGGTTGCCGCCTTCGACCACCGGGACATTTTCATCGACCCCGATCCCGATTGCGACACTGGCTTTGCCGAACGCAAACGATTGTTCGATATGGGACGTTCTAGCTGGCAGGATTACGACACGTCGAAACTGTCCAAGGGCGGCATGATCATCCCGCGGACACTCAAATCCGTCGATCTGACGCCCGAGGCCGCAGCAGCCATCGGCCTGTCTGGCAAGAAGTCGACACCGCAGGAGATCATGATCGCCATCTTGGCGATGGAGATCGATCTGCTCTGGTTTGGCGGTATCGGCACCTACATCAAGGATGCCCGTGAGAATGACGCCGATGTTGGCGACCGCGCCAATGATCCGATCCGGATCGTCGCCCGTCAGGTGCGCGCCAAGGTGATCGGCGAGGGGGCCAATCTGGGAGTCACCCAAAAGGGCCGCATCGCCTATGCGCTCGCGGGCGGCCGCTGCAACTCCGACGCGATCGACAATTCTGCCGGCGTCAACTCCTCCGACGTCGAGGTCAACATCAAGATCGCACTGGCAAACGCCATGCGCGAGGACCGTTTGACCCGGCCCAAGCGGAACAAACTGCTTGCCTCGATGACCGATGAGGTCGCGGAGCTGGTGCTGCGCAACAACTATCTGCAGACTCTGGCAATCTCGCTGGCTGAAGCTCAGGGCGCATCCGGTGTCGGCGAATTGAACCGGGTGATGACCAACCTGGAAGGCCGTGAACTGCTGGACCGGAAAGTCGAGGACCTGCCGGACGATACGCTGGTTGCCGAACGGCTGGCATCAGGGCAGGCACTCTCCAGACCGGAGATCGGCGTCTTGCTGTCCTATGCGAAACTGGTTCTTTTTGACGAAATTGTCGCCAGCTCGCTGCCCGACGATCCTTATTTCAGCGACACCCTCAAATCCTATTTCCCCAAAAAAATGCTGAAATCCCATGAAACGGACATCATCAGCCACCGGCTGCGCCGGGAGATCATCTCAACCCTGATCGGCAATGACGCCATCAACCGCGGTGGCCCGGCCTTTGTTATCGGATTGGGAGACAAATCGGGCGCGACTGCAGCCGAAATCGTCAAGGCCTTTGTGCTTGCGCGCGACGGGTTGTCACTCGACAGGCTCTATGGCGAGATTGATGGCCTCGACACAAGAATTCCAGGCCTTGTACAGAACCAGCTCTATGCCCGTGTGGGCGACGCTTTGCGCACGGTTTCCAGCTGGGCCCTTAAGACCGGCGCCACCCACGGGGATCTCGGTGAGGCCGTCACTTCCATGCGCAGTGGTGTCGGCAAACTCGGATCCGCGATCCAAAGCGTGATGCCGGACTTTATGCGTGAAGAGGCCGAACGCGCCAAGGCCGACCTCATAGCCCATGCCGTCCCAGAAAAATTAGC
The DNA here is from genome assembly GCA_043585085.1 of Hoeflea sp. Taxonomy (GTDB): domain Bacteria; phylum Pseudomonadota; class Alphaproteobacteria; order Rhizobiales; family Rhizobiaceae; genus Hoeflea. Next base: position 1,796,455 of record CP121320.1, on the reverse strand, counting down.
CGGCGAAATTGCTGCGCTCGGCGGCACAATACTTACGCCGGACATCTGTCATGTTGCTGCCGCCTCAGAAACCGATCTCATGCGTGCAATGAGTGCCTTCTTCTCTGTTACGGAAGCGTTTCGAATCGGACGTATCGTTGCTGCCGTCGACCGAATTCCAGTGTCGGATCACTTCGAAGGCCTGGCTTTGGCACGCAGTCTCGACGAGATTTCCGAGGCCCGGCGGACCATTTCCAGCACTGCGCTCGACAGCAACCCCGACGCTGCCGACCCGGCCGGAACCTGGCTTGCTGACAACAGGGATCGCATCAGCCATGTTGGCAGTCAGATCCTGTCATTGACAGATAGCGGCGAGCTCACACTCGCAAAGCTGACCGTGGCCGCTGGCATGATGAGCGATCTTGCTCGTTCGTTGCGGCCGTGACAGGATCAGCCAAACGAGGACAACGATAGTGCATGATCAAACGCAAAGCGGTGCCACAAACAGTGGCGCGGGCGTAAACAGGCGCGGTATATACGGCTGGATGATGTTCGACTGGGCAGCGCAACCGTTCTTCACGGTCGTCACCACCTTCATCTTCGGACCCTACTTCATCAGCCGTATGGCAAGTGATGCAGCAACCGGTCAGGCAGCCTGGGGCTATGGCATAGCCGCAGGTGGTTTTCTGATCGCCGTTCTGTCACCGGTCCTGGGCTCCATCGCCGATCAGACCGGGCCGCGCAAGCCCTGGATCGGGTTCTTCGCAATGATCAAGATTGCGGCGCTTTGCGGACTTTGGTTTGCAGCGCCGGGCTCCAATCTCGTGCTTGTGGTGACCGTTTTCACACTTGCGGCGGTGGCCGCTGAATTCTCCATCGTGTTCAATGATTCAATGCTGCTGCGTATAGTGCCCAAGGCCGATATTGGCCGGGTTTCCAACCTGGCCTGGGGTCTCGGTTATCTTGGTGGCATGATCGTCTTGATTTTCATCATCGCGTTTCTCGCAGCCTCTCCGGAAACCGGCAAGACCCTGATCGGCATCGAACCCTTGTTCGGGCTTGATCCATCCAAGGGCGAGGATGCACGTGCGTCTGGACCGATTTCCGCCCTTTGGTATGCGGTCTTCATCCTGCCGATGTTCCTGTTCACGCCCGATGCAGGAGAGCGCCGTGCCATGGGTACCGCTGTCCGCGACGGGCTGAAGGAGCTCAAATCCACACTTTCCGAGGTGCGCCAGCGCGCCGGTATTTTCCGCTTTCTGATCGCCCGGATGATCTATCAGGACGGCGTGAACGCCTTGCTGGCGCTCGGCGGCGGTTTTGCAGCCGCTATGTTTGACTGGTCGATCACCGAAATCGGCGTTTACGGCATTCTGCTCAACGTCGTGGCGATTTTTTCATGCCTTTATGCAAGCCGCCTCGACACACAGCTCGGATCGAAGAGTGTGGTGATGATCGCAATCATCATGCTGCTGGTGGCGACGGTCGGGATAGTTTCCACAGGACCCGGCTACACATTCTTCGGAGCGCTCGGCTTTGGAGGAACGGATTCGGGCGGATTGTTCGGAACCCAGGCGGAGAAAGCCTATATCGCCTTCGGCCTGCTGATAGGAATTGCCTTCGGGCCGGTGCAAGCCTCTTCCCGGGCCTATATGGCGCGCAGCGTCAGCAAGGAAGAGGCCGGACGGTATTTCGGCATCTACGCGCTGGCGGGCCGGGCGACCAGTTTTCTTGCCCCCTTCATGGTGGCGAGCGTCACGGCGGCATCCGGGTCCCCGCGTCTTGGCATTGCCACCATCGCCATTTTCTTTGCGGTTGGTCTTTATGTGCTGTGGACAACACCCTATCCGGCCGATCAGTCAAGCGGCAAACCAGCGAGCGCCCTCTGAGAAAGCCCGGCGGAAAAACGCCACCGGCCCCATATCAACGATGTATCTATGTTAGTGCCGGAAATGGCGCATGCCGGTGAACACCATGGCCACACCCGCTTCATCGGCAGCGTCGATGACATCCTGATCGCGCATGGATCCGCCAGGCTGGATCACGGCGGTCGCGCCCGCCTCAATGGCGGAGAGAAGACCATCGGCGAATGGGAAGAAGGCATCGGAGGCCACGACACTGCCCTTTGTCAGTGGCGCGTCGAGCCCCAGCACCTCGGCTGCGTCAACCGCCTTGCGAGCCGCAATCCGGGCCGAGTCCACCCGACTCATCTGTCCCGCACCGATCCCCACCGTTGCACCATTGAACGCATAGACAATGGCATTGGATTTGACATGCTTGGCCACCCGGAAGGCAAAGGCCATATCGGCCAGTTCGCGTGCATCCGGCGCACGTTTGGTCACGATCTTGAAATCATCAGCCGTCAGCGAGCCGTTGTCGCGGCTCTGCACCAGCAAACCGCCCGAAACCGATTTGACCATCATACCCGGCTGATGCGGATCGGCGAGGCCACCGGTGATCATTAAACGCAAGTTCTTCTTGGCCGACAGGACCTCGCGTGCCTCATCACTGGCGTCGGGTGCAATGATGACTTCGGTAAAAATCTTGACGATTTCACGTGCCGTTGCTCCGTCCAGAGTGTTGTTGAAGGCGAGAATGCCGCCAAAGGCCGAAGTCTGGTCGCATGCCAGTGCCCGGCCATAGGCCTCCGCCAGGCTATCGCCGACGGCTACTCCGCAAGGATTGGCGTGCTTGATGATGGCGCAGGCGGCGCCCGCGGCCGGGTCGAACTCGCTCACCAGCTCGAAAGCGGCATCGGTGTCATTGATGTTGTTGTAGGAGAGTTGCTTTCCCTGCAGCAATTGTGCACCGGCAACCCCCGGCCTGTTGCTGCCATTGGTATAAAACGCGGCCTGCTGATGCGGGTTTTCGCCATAGCGCATGACCGCATGAAGCCGTCCGCCAAAGGCACGATGCCGCGGCGATTCCAGCTCGAGTTCGTCGGCAAACCATCCGGACACCGCCGCGTCATAGGCTGCCGTACGGGCAAAGGCGAGTGCCGCAAGTTCCTTGCGAAGCGCAAGTGGAATGCAGCCGTCATTGGTCTTGAGAGCCTCAAGCACTCGTCCATAATCGTCCGGATCCGTCACCGCCGTCACATAGGCATGGTTTTTCGCCGACGCCCGGATCATCGCCGGGCCGCCAATGTCGATGTTCTCGACCGTCGTGGCGGCATCCGCGCCGCGCGCCACCGTTTCCTCAAAGGGATAGAGATTGATCGCTGCCAGATCGATCTCCGCAATCCCATGGCTTTGCATCGCCTGCTGATGCTCGGCATCATCACGTATGGCAAGCAATCCGCCATGCACTCCAGGATGCAGGGTCTTGACCCGGCCATCCATGATTTCGGGGAAATCGGTCAGTTCAGACACATCACGGACAGCGAGCCCTTCCTTTTCCAGCGCCAGCCGTGTCCCGCCCGTGGAGACAAGCTCAACACCGGCATCCACCAGACCACGCGCAAATTCCACAAGTCCGCTCTTGTCGGAAACAGACAGCAATGCGCGGCGGATCCGCACCATATCGGGTGCAGGGTGATGTTTGGAAACAACGGCCATGGAAATCCCTCGTCAAAACCGCCGGCAGAGGTCTTGGCCGGCCCGGCCATGCGGTACCACAAGCGGGTGCGTGTTGAAATGTTCAAACAGGGCTTTCCCAGCCTGTTTCAGCTGGCAGCGCGGGGCAAAGCCGTGCGGACAAGTTTCCAGTCAATCTGAGAGGTTTCACCAACCTTGATTGTCAGGGTGATTTGCTTGCTTGCGCGTGCACCTGCGAGATCGGCAAAGTGCACATCCTCCTCAATTTCTGGTCTGAGGTCTCGTGCCACAAAAGCCCAGGTCTCGCCGTCCACTGCACTCAGATGCACCACGCCATCCTCAGACTGCGAAATCCTGATGGACGGATGAACATGAAACCTGACAACGGCAACAATCTGGTTCCCCGGCTTTGGAGGGGCTTCATCAAGCCCGAGAATCTGATCCCGGCCCTGGAGCTCATGGCCTGAAACGAGAAGCCGGACCTTGCGGCGGTGCAGCAGCTTCAAGCTTGATGCATAGCCATCGTGGGTCGCACTGAAACCGAGTTGTTTGTCGTTCTCATCCAGCGATTCGACGCTTACCTTGCGCATACCACCCGCAACGATCGGCCCCAGGAACTCCGATTGGGAGAAGCGGAGGAATGAGCTATCATTCAGCGTGACCGTACTGTGCGCGGCTGTCATCCGGGCGAAGCCGGTGTGGTCCGAATCCGCATAAACCGGCGCACCTGCATTGACGATGTATCTGTTGGACCCCGAAGACAATTCGAAGGACAAACATCCCGCATGGGCGGCTTGGGACGCAACGCCGCGGGGCGGGGCCCCCGTGTCAGCAATCAAAACCACATCGCCGATCGCAAGCCGTTGATAGTGTCCGTGCGTCATTTCGCGAAATGGCGCTCCCGAGGTCTCATCATAACGCAGCACTGCAAGCATGCGGTCCGCAGAAACAGCAGATGCCCCATTAAACAGTGCCAACTCACCATTGGTATGCCGAAAGAAGCGCAAACCACAAAACAGCCGGTCCATGCCCGCAGCCATGTTATGCGGGGGGGTGTGTCCAACATTCACATAAGTCTGCCTGAGGGGCAGCAGATCCATCAGAAGTTCGATCAAAACCATTGGATTGCGGGACACATGGCAACCATCGGCAAGCACCTGATTCTGAAACTCACGATCAAGGTTACGCGCCGCAGCGCGAATGGTCCCGCTGCTTGCCGGCAGACAAAGGCTCGCCATGGCAAGCGCAATTCTGGCCTTGAAACGGGTTGCACTCATGGGAAGACTTGCCGAAACAAGCCGAAGATAGCGCGTCTGCAGCGCAATGCTTTTGAGAAACCGCCGGTAAAACCCGTGATCGGCGCCGCGCAGCACAATTGGCGAATGCGAAAACCAGGCAATCAATCTTGTCGCAACGACATCCGGCTCATAAGGCAGCCCGCCAAGACGGCGGCCCTCAACAGTCACCCAGTCATCAACCAGCGCCCGAGCATTTGCAAAAGCCAGTTCATGGTCAGCGGCCCGCATATGTCTCAGCCAGCCAAAACCATGCAGAGCGCGCAGGAAAGCTTCGTCGAACATGTCCATGTGAAAAGGACTCTGGCCATCGGTGTCGACCATGCGGCCAGCCAGCGCAAAGCGACCGGCATAAATCTCCGATGCCATATGAGCATCGGCGATCCGCAAATCGATTGGCGCAACCACCAGCCGGTCTGGCGTTGACCCGGCAAAACGCATGGCACTGATTCGCCCCAGAGCCGCCCGGCGCGTAAGCCGGCGCCATATTTCTGCGGCGTAAAGCGATGCCGAGCGCTGCGAATCAAGGATTGAGAATGCCAAGCGGGAATTCCTGAAAACCGGTCCCGGTCCTCCACCGGACCCGAATCGTAGCACAGCGGCTCATTTAATCATATGCGCACTCAACCTGCAGCGGCAGAACCACAGATGGACGACCCCTATGTTTTTAGGGGTACGGAATGCTTACTCTTGCGTCAACACCACCGCGTAGAAACCATCAAGTCCCGCCTGTGCAGGATCATCATTGCTCAACATCGCCGGGTGAGTCCGGACTTCCCCCAGTTCGGTGATTGCCGCCTCCATTCCGGGCCAACGCGAAGCATCAACCGGCTTGATACGCCAGCTTGGATGATCGGCAAGAAAGCCCTGCACCATCAGCTCGCCCTCCTCAGGATCAAGCGAGCAGTTGGAAAACACCAGTTCGCCCTTCGGACGAACCAGTCCTGCCGCGTGATCAAGCAAAGCCCGCTGCACTTGCGCCAGTCGCGTGATGTCCTCCGGTCCCTTGGTGTAAGGAATGTCCGGATGCCGTCGCACGGTCCCGGTTGAAGAGCAGGGAGCATCGACCAGCACGCCGTCAAATCCTTCCGGTGCCTTGAAATCCTGTGCCCGGGAAAGATGCGTGGAAACTTCCAGGCCGAGCCGGGAAAGATTGCCCTTGAGCCGCTCCAGCCGGTTGGCGGACTGATCGCAGGCCGTGACGCGAGCTCCTGCAAGAGCCAATTGTGCAGTCTTGCCGCCAGGAGCAGCACACAGATCCGCGATTTCCAAACCATCGAGGCTGGAAAACATCTGCGCCGGGATGCTTGCAGCGGCATCCTGCACCCACCAGGCACCGTCATTATAGCCTTCAAGGTCGGTAACAGGGCCAACGGGCCTGGCGATCCGAACGCTGCCGGTTGGCAAAACGGTTCCGCCCAGCCGTGTGGCCCAGCCTTCCGGGTCGGTCTTAACTGTCAGGTCGATTGCCGGCGGAACTGAAAGCATGGATAGAATCGCATTCGCATCCTGAGAATAGGCATCCTGAATCCGGCTTACGAACCAGTCCGGAAAAGGGGGAATGGTCGAGATGAGTTCAGAAAGCCGGCTTTCCTTTTCTCTGCCCATGCGTCGCAGCAAGGCATTGACCAGGCCGGAGAAGCGGCGGTTGCGTGGATCCGAATTGGCCTGGCTGACGGCGAGATCGACGGCTGCGCGATCAGGCACATCAAGAAACAGGATCTGCGCCGCTCCAACCCTGAGAAGCTGGCGCAGCGCCTTGGCCCCTTCAGGCAGTGGAGAGGTCACAAGCTTATCAATATAGGCGTCAATCACCCGCAAGTGCCGCAAGGCCGACAGCAGGATCGCCCGCACCAGCAGCCGGTCTTGCGGACCTAGACCTGTAAAGGCGGGATTGCCACCGGCAGGATCAAGAAGGCCATCAAGCGAGGCGCGGCTTTCGGTGACCGCAGCCAGAAGACGGGTCGCTGCCTGCCGGGCGGCAAGACCGGGCTTCAGATCGCGCGGATCGTATCGGCTGCGAATCTTTTGAGGTCTCTTGCGATCTCTCTCCGGCCTTGCACCGGTCAAGACCACGGCCCCTTGCGGGTCGATCCGTCACGACCCCAGGGACCCGTCCGGGGCACCGACGTGGTGGTCGGGCGAGCCGGCCGGTCACTGGGCCGGCGGGCTGACGGGGCCGCCATCTCACCTGCCATCGATTCCAGTGCGGCGATACGGTTTTCCGTTGCCGGATGGGTGGAGAAAAGACTGTCCATGCGTTGACCATTGAGAGGATTGATAATGAACATGTGCGCCGTCGCCGGGTTGCGTTCGGCGTCCTCATTGACAATCCGGCCCGCGCCAGCGGAGATCTTCCGCAACGCCGAGGCCAGCCACAGGGGATTGCCGCAGATTTCCGCGCCGCGCCGGTCCGCGGCATATTCCCGGGTCCGGCTGATGGTCATCTGAACCAGCATCGCAGCAAACGGAGCAACGATCATCGCCACCAGAATGCCGATGAAACCGAGCGGATTGTTGTTGCGGTTGCCGCCAAAAAACAGCGCGAAATTGCCCAGCATCGAGATCGCGCCGGCCAAGGTCGCCGTGATGGTCATCGTCAGCGTATCGCGGTGTTGCACATGGGCGAGTTCATGCGCCATCACCGCAGCGATTTCTTCCTCGGTGAGGCTTTCAAGCAAACCCGTTGACGCAGCGACCGCGGCATTTTCCGGATCCCGGCCGGTGGCAAAGGCATTGGGTTGGGCATTCTTGATTACATAGACACGCGGCATCGGCAAACCCGCGTTCTGCGCCAGGTCGGAAACCATCTGATAGAATTCCGGGGCGGTTTTGGCATCGACCTCGACAGCATTGTGCATCCTGAGCACCATCTTGTCCGAGTTCCAGTAGGAAAAAAGGTTCATGCCGGCTGCGATCACCAAGGCGATCATCATCCCCCCGGTCCCGCCAATCAGAAAACCAACACCCATGAACAGCGCCGTCAGCAGCGCCAGAAGCATGGCTGTACGAATGAGATTCATGCGCTATGTCCTTTCTGGCGGCCTGAATTGCATATAGGTTTTTTGTCCGCGCCCGGTCGGAAATGCCCGGCCGGATTTTGTTTTCGCCGCTTGTCGCTTTAAAGATGGGGAGTTTCAAGCCATTGTTCAACAAAACACCGTTCAACCGGACCCATGCCGATGACCCAAGACAGCCAGCAACGCGCACAATCCGAGACAGACACAAATAACACAGATACCCCCAAACGGGATTTGAGCCCGGCTGCCAAACGCGCACTGGCTGAAGCGGACGCGCGCCGCAAAGCGCGCGACGCAGCCCAGAACGCGGCCGAAAAGGAAATCGGTGGTCGCGGAGGCGCTGATCCCGCGCGCTATGGCGACTGGGAGATCGATGGCCGAGCCATTGACTTTTAAAACGGCAGACTGTTGATCTTCGACAGACAAAGGAATATATTCCTTTGCCATGAACACCCGATCCCCTTTCGAAATCGCTGCAGCACTGGTGCTCCTTTCCATTGTGGCTACGGAACCATTGATCAGCGCACCAGCACTCGCGGCAGAGAATGCCTGGCGCACCGTTGCAGGGCCGGTCCTGGCCCGCATCGTGAGAGTGATTGACGGTGATACCTTGTTGGTCGATGCCCACCCGTGGCCGGGTCACGCGGTTCGGGTTTCGGTAAGGTTGCGCGGCATCGACACCCCGGAGCGCCGCTCAAAATGCTCACGCGAGCGGTTGGCAGCAGACAGCGCGCGAATTGAACTTGAGCGGCTCGTCGCGGGATATTCGACAGTCAATTTGGTCAATGTATCGGGGGGAAAATACTACGGACGGGTCCTTGCCGATCTCAAGGCTGGCAAACGCGATGTAGCAGCCGCCATGCTCGAAAGTGGATTGGCAACACCTTATCAGGGCGGCAAGCGCACAAAATCCAAAACACAGTGCGATTCATAAAACAGAAAATCAGTGGTGCAGGCGCGTAAAGAACCCTCACCAAAGTCAAAAAGGCCACCCTTTTCGGGTGGCCTTCGTGAATTCCAGCGCCGGTTGGACGCCTGCCCGATCACTTCGCGAAGGATCAGGACTTGCCAGTATCACCGGCTCTTCAGAGGCTGCTCCGAAGACCGGCAATCCGAATCGTACGAACCGGCTTTTGGGAATCACTCGACATCGGATCACCTCCTTTCAATTGTTAATGACAAGGCCAGTGTGAGACAAACTTTCGTGCTTGCCAACCCTATGCCCGACAATTTTTCACTCCGCCAGGCCAGGCCTCCAGTCGAAGCACGGTCATCGCCAAGTTGCTTGTCAATTCAGATACATAGAGACTACAGCGCACCACTCCCAAATAAATTAAATACGCGCATAACGGATATAGTGAAAGAGTCAAAATTATAGATTGCATATCTCGGTTACTGTTCTTCATTGGCAAACAAGACGGAAAGGAGACCGCCATGCCATTGCTAGTAACCGTCGATTTGTTTTCGGGTCGGGAAAACCCAAGTTTCGTGATTGGTGATGACGAAAGCCGAACCATCTTGTCGAACCTTGAAGCCAACCAAAGCCGGTTGGCTGAATTGCCGCGTCCATCGGTTCTGGGGTATCGTGGTTTTCGGGTCACTCACATTGCCGGTCAGAACCGCCAAGCCCCGGACTTTTTTACCGCGAGTGGGCCGGAGGAAAGCTACCAGGTTTACGATCTCCCCGATATCGAAAAACAGCTCATGGAGCTTTCCGGCCAGGCCCTACGGGATGACAATCTGCAAGCACTTCTGTCTTCCGAGTTCGAACGCACGTCCCGCACCGGTTGGGCTGATACCCTGGCGGGCCCCAAAGTCAAATGTCCGCCGTGCAATGCAGCTGACGCTCCGGCCTATGATCCCGCATTCTGGAACACGCCGGCCAGACAGCCACACAACAATTGTTACAACTACGCCAACAATCAGGCGACCAACACATTTGCTCAGCCCGGCCGGGCAACAGGCAAACCGATCACCGCGCTGTCCTGCAAAGGTGTACAACCATCTGCTCAGAGTGACGGGCTCAAACCTTGCGCAAACTTTTCGGGCAGCCTGAAAGCGGGACAGGGCTGGTATGTCGCCCTGGTGATATGGCCCGGTCGCGATTATCATTGGTACCGGCAGGACAATGTCGGATGCTGGTCACATAAACCTGGCCAGACAGCTGCGCGCAACACCGATAGCAGCGGCAATCAGATCACTGATCCGAAGACCTGTGATCGGGGGCCGTACATCGATTTTTGCACCTATATGATCACAAATCATTCGGTTACGATTAAATAGTATCGCAAACAGAAGTATCCGGACCCCGGCCATGCCGGGCTCCGGTTCAGGGCAACCCTATGAACCTGCGCGTCATTCTCGACATATTTTCGGGCATGCCCAATCCGCAATGGCAGCTCGAGGGGGAACAATCACTTGCAATTATCACGTTGGTGTCGGGACTTTCGGCAACCGAACCCGGCGAGATGCCTCCCTTGCCTGATCTCGGGTATCGCGGTTTCGAGATCACCGGCTTTGTGGGTGAGTGCGATACGCACCGTATATTCGGCGGCTACGTGGACGCCTGCGGCACCATCCTGCGGGACAAAGGGCAGCAAATCGAACTCAGGCTTTTGCAGACCGGAGAACCGATCCTGGATCCCGGGCTCTATAGTGAGTTGCTAAGCGAAATGGTTGGCAAATAACACAATGCATGTCGCTCTCAATTGGATACGAATGTGCGGTAACTTAATTGCGTTCTTCCAAAGCCCTACAAAGTTCCGTGCGCATCCGACTGGACGCGCGGCGCTGCAGTGTCGATCGAAGAGGCCCGGCTGATCTTGGTCAAACGGGCCTCCAAATCAAAGAAACAGAGAATTTCGGTCAACAACGCCGCCGCCCGAAATGCCCCAGCCTATTGTTTGGACGCAATTCCGGACACGAAATCGGTTCCCGCTTTCGCTGGATTTGCGTTCGCAATCAGCTCTTCCTGTTCTGACGATTTTCAATCAGATCATCGACCACACTTGGATCGGCAAGTGTGGAGGTATCGCCCAACGCGCCGAAATCATCCTCGGCGATTTTGCGCAGAATCCGGCGCATGATCTTGCCTGACCGGGTCTTCGGCAGACCCGGCGAGAACTGAATCTTGTCCGGCGAGGCAATCGGGCCGATTTCATGGCGAACATGGCCGACCAGCGCCTTGCGCAACTCGTCACCGCCTTCCTGACCCTCCATCAAGGTGATGTAGCAGTAGATCCCCTGGCCCTTGACATCATGCGGATAGCCAACAACGGCGGCCTCCGACACAGAGTCATGCGAGACCAGAGCGCTTTCCACTTCCGCCGTCCCCATGCGGTGACCGGACACATTGATCACATCGTCTACCCGGCCGGTGATCCAGTAGTACCCGTCCTCATCCCTGCGGCAGCCGTCACCGGTGAAATACTTACCTTTGTAGGTGGAGAAATAGGTCTGGATGAAACGTTCGTGATCTCCGTAGACCGTGCGCATTTGCCCAGGCCAGGAGTCGGTGATGCATAAGTTGCCGTCTGTAGCACCGTCTAGCACCGCGCCTTCATTGTCGACCAATTGCGGCTTTACGCCGAAGAACGGCCGTGTTGCCGAACCGGGTTTGAGTTTGGTCGCGCCCGGCAGCGGCGTAATCAGGATCCCTCCGGTCTCCGTCTGCCACCAGGTATCGACAATCGGGCACTTCTTCTCGCCCACCACATTGTAATACCATTCCCAGGCTTCCGGGTTGATCGGCTCACCCACCGAACCCAGCGTCCTCAATGATTTGCGCGAGGATTTCTTGACGTGAGCATCACCCGCACCCATCAGCGCCCGGATGGCGGTGGGCGCGGTGTAGAAGATATTGACCTGGTGTTTGTCGACCACATCCCAGAACCGGCTTGGCGAAGGGTAGTTCGGCACGCCTTCAAACATCAGCGTGGTCGCACCGTTGGCGAGCGGTCCGTAGACGATGTAGGTATGGCCTGTGATCCAGCCCACATCCGCCGTGCACCAGTAGATGTCCCCTTCATGGTAGTCGAAGACATATTCATGGGTCATCGAGGCATAGACCAGATAGCCGCCGGTGGTGTGCAGCACGCCCTTGGGCTTGCCGGTTGAGCCCGACGTGTAAAGGATGAACAGCGGATCCTCGGCCTTCATCTTGGCCGGAGGGCAATCCGGTTTCGCCGCGGCAATCGCCTCGTGATACCAAATATCACGATTTTCGAACCATTCGACCTTGCCAGCTGTGCGTTGCACGACGAGCACATTCTTGACCACCACGCCGTCGCGCGCGGCAATTTCGATCGCCAGGTCGGTATTGTGTTTGAGCGGGATTTTCTTGCCGCCGCGCAGACCTTCATCGGCTGTGATCACAAATGTTGATTCACAATCACTGATTCGGCCTGCAAGCGCATCAGGGGAAAATCCACCAAACACGATCGAATGAATCGCGCCGATGCGGGTGCAGGCCAGCATCGCATAGGCAGCTTCCGGAATCATCGGCATGTAGATGGTGACCCTGTCACCCTTCTTGACCCCGTTGGATTTCATCACATTGGCGAGGCGGCACACCTGCTCGTAAAGTTCGCGATAGGTGATCTTCTTGTCATCATAGGGATTGTCCCCCTCCCAGATGATGGCAACCTGATCACCACGCTTCTTGAGATGCCGGTCAATGCAATTGTAGGAGACGTTGGTGACCCCGTCCTCAAACCACTTGATCGAGACTTTGCCATCGAAACTGGTGTTCTTCACCTTGGTATAAGGCTTGAACCAGTCGATTCGCTTGCCGTGCTTGGCCCAGAATTTCTCTGGATCCTTGACGCTCTGCTTGTACCATTTCTCGTAGGTCTCATCATCGATCAAAGCCCTTGCCTTGGCGTCCTTGAGGACCTTGTAGGATTTTTGCGACATTTGAACCTCCTCCAAACGGGTACTTGCTGCAAATCATCATAAACGCAGCCTGTTTTGAATGACGACCATTAATATCAGCGCATTTGCTTGCGGCAATTAGACCTTGGACCGGTTCGGCAAATCCCAAACGCAAGAATTGCATTTGCACAGGCTTGCGGTTATAACGGCGCCGAATTCCCGGAAATGGTGGTTTCATCCACGGCCCGCGACCCCGGCGCGGACGTACAGGAGGAATGTATTCATGGCACAGCAGCTTCTCATGCCAAAGGCGACAGCCGTATGGCTCGTCGACAACACGGCGTTGAGCTTCGATCAGATCGCGCAGTTCTGCAAACTGCACCCGCTTGAGGTCAAGGCGATTGCCGATGGCGAGTCCTCGCAAGGCATCAAGGGACTCGACCCGGTGGCCACCGGCCAGCTCTCGCGCGAGGAAATTTCAGCTGCGGAAGGCAACCCCGAACTCAAGCTGAAATTGTCCGAACCCAAGGTCAGGGTGCCCGAAACAAAGCGCAAGGGTCCGCGCTACACCCCGGTCTCAAAGCGTCAGGATCGCCCCAACGCAATCCTCTGGCTGGTGCGCAACCATCCCGAACTCAAGGACGCGCAGATTTCACGGCTGGTCGGCACCACCAAGTCGACCATCGAGCAGATCCGCGGACGCACCCACTGGAATGCCGCCAACCTGACGCCGATGGATCCGGTGACGCTGGGCCTTTGCACCCAGATCGATCTCGACCTTGAGGTCGAACGCGCCGCCAAGAACCGTGGCCCGGTGACCGAAGACCAACAGGGGAGCGTGCTTGTCTCCGCCCGAGAAACCGAATCAACGGAGCCGGTGGAAGAAAATGACGAAAAGGAAATCGACGCCGATGCCGTTTTCGCCAAGCTCACATCGATGAAGCGAGCCGAACCGGAAGAAGACGACAGCAACAGCAATTAAGCATCAAAGCGATGCTCCCGATACAAAAAGGCCCGGCAATGCCGGGCCTTTTTTGATCTTGAAACAACCCTATTCCTTGACTGGAACCGTGTAATTGAGAGGCATTCGGCCACCATCGGCATAAATGGTCTGACCAGTCACATAGCTCGCATCCCCGGACAAGAGAAACGCGGTCACTGCGGCAATTTCAGCCGGCTCTCCAATACGCCCGAGCGGCGTACGTGAAAGTATACGACTGCGGGCGTCCGGATTTTCAGCGACCGAAGCCAGCAAGTCAGTCATGATCGAGCCGGGACCAACCGCATTGACCCGAATGCCATGTGACGCAAGCGACAGTGCCATGACCTTGGTCAGCTGGCTTACGCCACCCTTCGACACCGAATAGGGAACCTGATTGGCAATCGCGAACGTGTCATTGATCGATGACATGTTGACGATCGAGCCAGGCTCATCGCCCGCCGCAATCTGTTCGACCATGTGGCGCGCCACGGCTTGCCCGCACAAAAACGCGCTCTTCAGATTCACGCTCATGACCCGGTCGAAATCAGCCTCTTCCAGATCCAGGAAGTCCGCCGCATGAACAATACCGGCATTGTTGACCAGCGCATTGATCGCTCCGAAAGCGTCAATCGTCTTCGCCACGAGATTGTGGACATCAAGCCGTTCGGAGACATCGGTGGCGGTAAAACGGACATCTCCGTCGCCTGATGCCGCTTCAACCGCGGCGACACCGGCCGCCTCGTCGATATCGGCAATCATGACCCGCGCACCTTCGCTCGCCAGCCGGCGGACAATCGCAAGCCCGATCCCCTTGGCACCGCCAGTGACAATCGCTGTTCGTCCGTCAAGTCTCATGATGCTTCCCTCTAAATTGTGCGGGCAGGCCCGGATAGGCTGGTAAACCAGCAGGCCAGTGTCCGCATCTGATCAGTGCGATCCGTAGAATCAATCAGCACGGACGTCCACCGGGTTTTGATCGGATGAACCGGGATTTGGCGATCCTGGCGCATTTGCGCTCCAAGTCGAATTCAGCAGCAGAATTTACGAGTCACGGCTCTTGAGTCCCCGCTTGACCAGCACTTCGGTGACTTCGTCAAGAATAGCGGGATCATCAATGGTGGCCGGCATTTTCCAGCTCTCACCATCGGCGATTTTTTGCATGGTAGCGCGCAGAATTTTCCCCGAGCGGGTCTTGGGAAGCCGTTTGACGGCCATGACCGTCTTGAACGCTGCAACCGGACCAATCTGATCGCGTACCAGCTTGACCACTTCCTTTTCGATCTCGTCATCAGAGCGGTCGACGCCCGAATTGATCACGATGAACCCTGCCGGGATTTGGCCCTTCATGCTGTCGGCAATGCCAATGACCGCGCATTCAGCCACATCGGGATGGCCGGAAACGGCTTCCTCCATGCCCCCGGTGGACAAACGGTGGCCGGCAACATTGATGATGTCATCGGTACGCGCCATGATGAACAGATAGCCATCATCATCGATGAAACCGGCATCCGCAGTCTTGTAGTAGCCCGGAAACTCCGCGAGATAGGACTCGCGAAACCGCTCATCTGCATTCCACAAGGTCGGCAGACAGCCCGGCGGCAGCGGCAGTTTGACGACGATGTTGCCCAGGGTTCCGGCCTCAACCGGATGCCCGGCGTCATCAATCACCTGAACATCATACCCCGGCATGGGAACAGCCGGCGATCCATGCTTGATCGGCAAAAGCCCGAGCCCCATCGGGTTCCCGGCGATGGTCCAGCCAGTCTCGGTCTGCCACCAATGGTCAATCACCGGCACCTTGAGCAGCCGTTCCGCCCACTGGATGGTGTCCGGATCAGCCCGCTCACCGGCCAGAAACAGCGCGCGAAAACCTGAAAGGTCATAGTCGGAAATCAAGCTGCCCTGTGGATCCTCCTTACGGATCGCCCGGAACGCAGTGGGTGCGGTGAACAAAACCGCGACATTGTGCTCGTCAATCACCCGCCAGAAGGTTCCGGCATCCGGCGTACCGACCGGCTTTCCTTCAAACAGGATAGTGGTGTTGCCATGCAACAATGGCCCATAGACGATGTAGGAATGGCCCACCACCCATCCGATGTCGGACGCTGCCCAGAACACTTCACCCGGTTCAACGCCATAGATTGAATGCATTGACCAATGCAGTGCCGCCATGTGGCCACCATTGTCCCGGACCACGCCTTTGGGCTGGCCGGTGGTGCCGGATGTGTAAAGGACATAAAGCGGATCTGTCGACGCAACCGGCGTGCAAGCCATCTTTCGGCCGGCATTTGCCTGAAGCAAGGCATGAAAATCAAAATCCCGGTCCTTGATCAGATCGCAGCGATGTTCCTCACGCTGCAGGATGATGGTGATATCGGGCTTGTGGGAAGACTGTTCGATCGCCGCATCGAGCAGCGGCTTGTAGGCAACGATCCGACCCGGCTCGATGCCACAGGAAGCGGACACCACCAGTTTGGCCTGGCAATCTTCAATCCGGGTCGCAAGCTCGGAAGCCGCAAAGCCGCCAAACACCACCGAATGAACAGCACCCAGACGCGCGCAAGCAAGCATCGCCACCAGTGCTTCAGGCACCATCGGCATGTATATGATCACCCGGTCGCCCTTGGTCACGCCGCGGTCGGAAAGTGCGCCCGAAAAAGCCTCCACATCAGCAAGCATATCGCGGTAGCTGATTGTTCGCTTGGCACCGGTGATCGGGCTGTCATAGATGATCGCAGCTTGATCAGCGCGGCCGCTCTCCACATGCCGGTCGAGACAATTGTGACAGGTATTGGTCACGCCATCGGGAAACCAGAGCCCGTACGCACCCTGATCAAGGTCAAAGGCAGTCTTGGGCTTTTCGAACCAGTCAATCCCCGACGCCTGATCCATCCAGAATCCCTCAGGGTCCTTGCGCCAACTCCCATAGACTTCGTCATAGCTGCTCGTCATGGTGACCTCCTCCAACGGTGCCGATCTTCTGCTTTGGCCGCACCCTATTTGTGCGCACAAGCCTCCGAAACTAGACATTCGGCTAGAACGATACATGAAATCAATCTGGTCGGTCCGATCAATGACCGATTCGAGACGTTAGCGGCAAAATCACTCATTCAGATGCATGCCAGCCGAATTCCATACTCCAGGTATGGAATTCGGAGACCATTGATTGCCCTGAATACATCTAGTGCGTGTCGCGCGCGCCGAATATCGCCGAGCCCACACGCACCTGCGTCGCGCCGAAGGCAATTGCGATCGGGTAATCGTCGGACATGCCCATCGACAAGCCGTCCAGCCCGGCTTCCCGGGCGATTTTTGCCAGAAGAGCAAAGTGGGGCCCAGGATTCTCATCAATTGGCGGGATGCACATCAAACCGCGGATCGGAAGGCCAAGGTCATTCCGGCACAAATCGATAAAATCCGCGGCGGCATCGGGCTCAATGCCTGCTTTCTGAGGTTCAGACCCCGTATTGACCTGAATGAACAAACCAGGGGCGCGACCCTGCTTTTTGATTTCCCGGGCAATTTCGCGCGCGATTTTTTCACGGTCCACGGTCTGGATCACATCAAACAACGCCACCGCATCGGCAGTCTTGTTGGATTGCAGCGGTCCGATCAGATGCAATTCCAGATCCCGCGTTTCAGCTTTGAGCGACGGCCATTTCGATTGCGCTTCCTGAACACGGTTTTCACCAAACACCCGCTGCCCGGCCAAAATGACAGGCCGGATCTCCTCGACGGGTTTGGTCTTGGAGACCGCCACCAGTCCCACCGATCCGGCAGGACGTCCTGCACCTGTCTCAGCTTGGGCAATGTCCGCAAGAACTTTCGTGAGATTTTCGGTGGCGACCATCTGGCGCTCCATCTGTTGGGATCGGTTTATCACGAGGTGTTAGCGCAGCCGGGTAGACTTGCCAATGCGAAGCCCGCGATAGGGTGGGGTGTCGCGGCATCATCCCCCGGCCTTGATCTCCGATTGTCACTCCATTGTTCGATCCGGCCCTAATCAGGGACCAATCCTGGCCCCAAGCGGCCGGAACCGCGCCTTCAGAGCAGCTCAATGGTTGACGCTTGCCGGGTTTCATGGTGAAGGTCGCGGCAAAATCCGAAGAGGTTTATGGTGATCGCATATGGCAATTGAACGGTACAATCCCAAACAGGCGGAAATCCGCTGGCAGCGCCGATGGGATGAGGCGAAGATTTACGAGACGGACAATAACAGTCCGGACCCCAAATACTATGTCCTCGAAATGTTTCCCTACCCTTCGGGCCGCATCCATATGGGCCATGTGCGCAACTATGCGCTCGGCGACGTCGTCGCCCGCTACAAGCGGGCCCGCGGCTTCAATGTGCTGCATCCCATGGGCTGGGATGCGTTTGGTATGCCGGCAGAAAACGCCGCAATCCAGAACAAGGTGCATCCGCGTGAATGGACCTACGCCAACATTGACGCCATGCGCAAACAACTTAAGTCGATGGGCCTGTCGCTCGACTGGAGCCGCGAATTCGCGACCTGTGATGTCGATTACTACAAGCAACAACAAGCGCTGTTTCTCGATTTCCTCGCTGCAGGTCTGATCTATCGCCGAAATTCCAAAGTCAACTGGGATCCCGTCGACATGACCGTGCTCGCAAATGAGCAGGTTATAGATGGTCGCGGCTGGCGATCAGGTGCCCTGGTTGAACAGCGCGAGCTGACACAGTGGTTCTTCCGGATTTCGGATTTTGCCGAGGATTTGTTGCAATCCCTCGATGGACTGGATCAGTGGCCCGAGAAGGTCCGGTTGATGCAGAAGAACTGGATCGGCAAATCAGAAGGACTGTCGCTGCGCTGGCAGGTCGTTGAACCGGAAACCGCCGGCGGAGCCAGCGAAATCGAAGTCTATACCACCCGCCCCGACACGCTCTATGGCGCATCCTTCTTGGCAATTGCCGCCGATCACCCGATTGCCAAGGACCTGGCTGCCAAAGATCCGGAAATCGCAGATTTCTGCGACCAATGCAGACGGGCGGGGACTTCGCTTGCGGCGCTCGAGACGGCCGATAAAATCGGCTTCAAGACACCGGTCAACGTGACCCACCCGCTTGATCCCGATTGGACCATTCCGGTCTACATCGCCAATTTCGTGCTTATGGACTATGGCACCGGAGCAATCTTCGGATGCCCATCCGGTGATCAGCGCGATCTGGACTTTGCCCGCAAGTACAATCTGCCGGTCACACCTGTGGTGATGCCGGCAGACGGAGATGCTGCAAGTTTTGTCATCACTGACGAGGCCTATGTCGGCGACGGCGTCATGATCAATTCCCGCGAACTCGATGCCCTGACACCCATCCAGGCATTCGATCGTGTTGCGAGCCTTCTGGAAGCACGCAAGCTCGGAGATGCTCCGCAGGCTGCGCGCAAGACCAATTTCCGGCTACGTGACTGGGGCCTTTCGCGTCAGCGCTATTGGGGTGCACCTATCCCGGTCATCCACTGTGACACCTGCGGCGTGGTTCCTGTGCCCAAAGAGGACCTTCCGGTCAAACTGCCGGATGATGTTACGCTCGACAAGCCGGGCAATCCGCTCGACCATCATCCGACCTGGCGTCACGTCGCCTGCCCGACCTGCGGCCAGGAAGCGCGGCGCGAAACCGATACGATGGACACTTTTGTCGATTCATCCTGGTACTTCGCCCGCTTTACAGCACCACGCTGTGATACCCCGACTGATCCGAATGCAGCCAATGCCTGGCTTGCGGTCGATCAGTATATTGGCGGGATCGAGCACGCGATCCTGCATCTGCTCTATTCGCGCTTCTTTACCCGGGCGATGCAGAAGACCGGTCATGTCGATCTCAAGGAACCATTCCGCGGACTGTTCACCCAAGGCATGGTGGTGCACGAGACCTATCGTGCGGAACGGGATGGCAAGAACGAGTGGGTTGCGCCGGCCGATGTTATCATCGAAGAGCAGAATGGTAAGCGCCATGCGCGCCATTCTGAATCCGGCGAAGTACTCTCTATCGGTTCGATCGAGAAAATGTCGAAGTCAAAAAAGAATGTTGTCGATCCCGACGACATCATCGATGGCTACGGGGCTGACACGGCTCGTTTCTTCATGTTGTCCGATTCTCCGCCCGATCGCGATGTGATCTGGTCCGAAGCCGGCGTTGAAGGTGCCCACCGGTTTGTCCAGAGGATCTGGCGCCTGATCGGCGAAGCAGCAGCGAACCTCAAAACTGCCGAAGCTGCAACCGGCTCAGATGGTCCCGCACTCGAGATTTCCCGCGCGTCACACAAGACCGTCAAGGCAGTTGGCGAAGATATAGAAAAGCTGGCTTTCAACAAGGCGGTTGCTCGGCTCTATGAACTGGTCAACACACTCGCAGGTCCATTGTCAGACGTCGCGGCCGGAAAAGCAGACGCAAGCCTGACAAGCTCCTGCAAACAAGCCACTGGTCATCTGGTACAGCTGTTTGCGCCGATGATGCCACATCTTGCGGAGGAATGCTGGGCCCTTCTTGGCAATGACGGCATGGTGGCCACCAGCCCCTGGCCGACTTATGATCCTGCACTCGTCATCGATGATCAGATTTCCCTGCCGGTTCAGATCAATGGCAAGAAGCGAGGTGATTTGACAATTGATGCCAATGCCGACCAAGTTGCTGTTGAACAGGCTGTCTTGGCCCTCGATTTCGTTAAAGCTGCCACCGGCGGCAATCCGCCCCGCAAGCTCATCATCGTTCCCCGGAGGATCGTGAATGTTGTCATCTGAAGTCACTCGGCCATCACGGTCTGCCAAACTGGCGGCGCGTATAGCGGCCATTGCTCTGGGCACAGCGCTTCTGGCGGGTTGTCAGGCTCAACCGTTGTATGGAAACCTTTCAGGCGAACCACGGTCGGTGACTGTTTCAAAGGCCGATTCTCGTGTTGAACAAATCGTTCGCAACGACCTGGTGCTTGGCTTTGGCGGCGAGCAAGCCGCAGGAGTTTATACCCTTGAAATATCAGCAACTTCCAGCATTGCCGGTATTCTGCCTGGCGGTCTGGACAATGAGTTCTCTGCTGCACGGGCCACAGTGATTGCCAATTACGCGCTCAAGGCCAGCAAAACCGGCGATACCATCAAAACCGGAACGCGCTCCGCCGAAGCGCAACTTGATCTGCCTTCGCAAAACTTTGCCGGTGAGCGCGCAAAACTGAATGCCGAAACCCGCGCAGCGCGTGCTGTTGCGGCTTTGGTTCTCGCCGACGTCGCTGCCGCGCTGCCGCGCTAGCAGACGATAGGCGGCTGGGACGCGATGGCTCAGATCAAGAACCACGAATTCTCCGGTTTCGTTCGCCGCCAGGGAACACCCTTTCGGATCGTGCTGGTGTACGGCCCTGACCGGGGACTGGTATCTGAGCGCGCAGCGCAGATCGCCGCCAAGACCGGTGTAGACCTGACCGATGATTTTTCAGTTCTCAAACTCGAGGCGTCCGATCTGAACGGCGATCCCGCGCGTCTGGCCGATGAATTCAGTGCAATCAGTCTTTTCGGTGGTGATCGGCTGGTCTGGATCAAGAATGCCGGCAATGAGCGTGGACTGGTTGATGCCGTTACCGCGGTGTCGCAGACTGATCCCGGTGCATCTCATCTCCTCATCGAGGCGGGCGATCTGAAAAAGGGCGCCGGATTGCGCAAAGCCGTGGAGGCAGCGAAAACCGCCTTGGCGATCCCCTGTTATGCAGATGACGCCCGCGGCGTTCAGGCACTGATTGATGAGGAGCTTGGCGGCGCCGGTCTGACAATTCAGGGTGAAGCCCGGCAGCGGTTGAGCCAGTTACTCGGCGGCGACCGGCTTGCAAGCCGCGGGGAACTCAAGAAACTCGCACTCTATTGCCACGGTACCGGCACGGTCACCGACGCTGATGTGGTCGAAGCAATAGGTGACGTGGCCGCACTGTCAGTGGACGACGCCATTGAGGCGGTGTTTTCCGGCGATGCCTCACGGCTCGAAGCGGCACTTGAGCGCATTCTGGCCTCCAAGACCTCGGTGTATCTGGTGCTGCGCGGCTGCATGGTTCAATTGGAGCAGCTGGACGGCATGCGCGCTCTGGTGGAGGGTCAATCGCGCCAGCCAGCCCAGGTCATGGCGGAGAAGGGCCGTGGGATCCATTTCAAGCGCAAACCGATTGTTGAACGCGCTCTCAGGCACTGGACGCTCAAGGCGATCAACGCTGAGATGTACCGCCTCGCCCAGGCGGTTCTAGAGACACGGAAACGGCCACAGTTGGAAGCATCGATTGCGCGCCAGGCGCTATTACGCACTTGTTTGCTCAGCCGATAGCACATAACCTATTGATATATCTATCGATTATCGCCCAATAGCCGGCAAAGCTCATCCAGCTGTTCAAGAGTCTTGTAATCGATCCGTAACTGACCACCCTGTCCCTTATGAGCAAGCTGGACCTTGAGGCCAAGCACATCAGTCAGGCTTTTTTCCAGGGCCACCGTATCAGCATCCTTGCTGTCGGGCTGCCGCGCAGATTTGGTCTCGAGACTGCCTGTTTGCGCACCATTCTCGGAATCCTTCTGAGCCAGACGCTCTGCATCGCGAACCGATAGCCCTCCATCAACAATCAGCTTGGCAAGGGCGGCAGGATCAGATGTTGATACAATGGCCCGGGCGTGACCGGCCGAAAGCACACCATCAGACAACATCGTACGCACATCTTCGGGCAATTTCAGCAGACGCAGCGAATTGGCGACGTGACTGCGGCTCTTGCCGATCACCTCGCCCAGATCGTTCTGAGTGTAGCCATATTGCGCAATCAGCTGTTCATAGCCCTGCGCTTCCTCGAGAGGATTCAGGTCGGCACGCTGTACGTTTTCAACAATCGCGATTTCCAGCGCCGTCTTGTCATCCACATCGCGCACAATAACCGGGACTTCCACCAGTCCAGCCATCTGCGAGGCACGCCAGCGCCGTTCCCCCGCAATAATCTCATAGCGACCTTCAGCTGCAGTGCGCACCACTACCGGCTGCACCACACCATGCTGACGGATTGAGCGGGAAAGATCCTCCAGATCCGAGGGTGCGAAATTGCGCCGCGGATTGCGTGGGTTGCGGGTCACATGCTCGATTGGCACCATCCTGTCAGCTGACACCGAGGGTTTAACCTGTGGCGAAACCGGTTGATCGATCTCGCCTATCAGAGCCGCAAGCCCGCGTCCGAGCCGTTTTTTGGATACATCTTCTGCCATGTCGTTTTCCACTCTTGCCGCCAGCCGCTTCTGGATCAGGCCGCCTTACGGTTACGTTCGCGCTGAATGACTTCTGAGGCCAGCTGCAGATAAGCCTGACTGCCGGCACACTTCAAATCGTACAGAATTGCCGGCTTGCCATAGGACGGCGCTTCGGACACCCGGACATTGCGCGGAATCAGCGTCCGGTAGACCTTTTCTCCAAGATGTTCCCTCACATCGTCGACAACCTGGAGAGCGAGATTGTTTCGCGCATCAAACATGGTCATCACGATACCCTGGATATCCAGTGTTGGATTGAGCGTGTCCCTCACCTGGCCAACTGTCTCCAGCAACTGGCTGAGGCCTTCGAGCGCAAAGAACTCGCACTGCAATGGAACCAGGATGGAATGGGCCGCTGCCATTGCATTCATGGTCAACAGGTTGAGAGACGGCGGGCAATCGATCAGGACGTAGCTGAAGGCTTTCGCATCCTCAGCCTGCAAGGCCTTGCGTAGGCGATATACTCTGTCCGGAGTTCCGGCAATCTCCATCTCCACACCCAACAAATCCATCGTTGAGGGAATGATGCTCAAATGTGGAACCGCGGTTTCAACCGCGGTGTCCGACACGCTGGCGCTCTGCGTTAGCAGATCATAGGCGGACACACCCCGGTCCTTGCGATCAATGCCTAGCCCGGTGCTGGCATTGCCCTGGGGGTCAATATCAACAATCAACACCTCCTCACCGATTGCGGCAAGGGCTGTAGCAAGATTGATCGCTGTCGTGGTCTTGCCGACGCCACCTTTTTGGTTGGCGATGGTGATGATCCGGTTCTTCGCATGGGGCATCGGAAAAAGTCCGCAAGGTCAGGTAAGCTGGGAAAGATTGCTGATCTTCAGAATGACAGAACCATCCTGCAACCGGCTCTTGTGTTCTACCAGATCAAAGGCCCAAAGGTCACGCGCCGATCGCACTTCATCGGGATAATCCAACCCTTTGTGAAACCACATTTCAATTTTTGGATTGTCTTCGACAAAAGGCGCACAATGGGCGACCAATTCCGGTAAAGCCGCCAACGCACGGGCCGAAATCGCATCGATCAAACCGACCTTTGCCCTTGCTGCATCAATGCGAATTGGCAAAACGCTTGCACGCGCACCCGTCTGCGCAATCACCTGGCGCAGAAAGGCGGCCTTCTTGTTGTTGCTTTCCACCAGATGGACCCAACCCTCACCGATCTCAGTCAGACAGATTGCGGTTACCAGACCCGGAAATCCGGCACCACTGCCAATATCCATCCAATTGATCGGTTGAGGTCTCAAGGCAAACAGCTGAAGACTGTCCAGGATATGGCGGCTCCACAGGTCCGGCACGGTCTTTGGGGAGATCAGATTGATTCGCGATTGCCATTTCCGGACGAGGTCCGCATAGGCTTCGAGCCGTTCACGTGTTTCACGTGAAACAAACCCAGAATCCACAGGGACCTGGATCATATCATTTGTTTCTGTCAAATTCTCAACTCGCTTTCGCTGGCCGAACCGCCATGTCAGAACGGCGAAGATTGGCAAGCAAAAGCGCGATCGCAGCAGGAGTCATGCCTTCAATCCGTTCCGCATGCCCAATCGACGGAGGACGAACACGCTCAAGCTTTTGCTTCAACTCGTTCGACAGGCCATCCAGCACACCATAGTCAAAATCTGCCGGTATCACTCGCGCCTCTTCTTTCTGCCTCTGCGCAATATCCTGCTGCTGCCGATCAAGGTACACCGCATAAGCGGCGTCGACCGCTGCCGCCGCAAGCACCTTGTCTCCGTACACCTCAAGATGCGGCCATACTGAGAGTATCTGTTCCAAAGAAACTTCAGGATAAGACAGCAATTGGAAGGCGCTGCGCCGTAGCCCATCCTTGTTCAGAGATATGCCCTGCAGCGCGGCTTCATTCGGCGTCAGTTTGTGCGCAGTCAGATCGGACAAACATTTCGAAAGCGAATCGAAATAGGCATTGTATTTATCCGCTCGATCGGAAGTTACGCACCCGAGTTCGACCGCCATTGGCGTCAACCTCCGCTCGGCATTGTCCGCTCGCAATGACAACCGGTATTCGGCCCGGGACGTGAACATCCGGTACGGCTCGCTAACACCCTTTGTGGTGAGGTCATCAATCATCACACCAATATAGGAGTTGGTACGGCTGAACACGCAAGGTCGTTCGCCCTTTATCAACAGAGCGGCATTCAGGCCGGCAACCAGACCCTGGGCTGCTGCTTCCTCATATCCTGTAGTACCGTTGATCTGGCCTGCCAGAAACAATCCCGGGATCCGGCGTGTTTCCAATGTATGGCTCAATTCTCTCGGGTCGACATGATCGTACTCAATCGCATAACCTGGCTGGACTATTCTGACGTCGTGCAATCCCGGTATAGTGCGTAGAAACGCATCCTGCACATCCTCGGGAAGGGATGTCGAGATACCGTTCGGATAGACCGTATCATCGTCCAGTCCCTCAGGTTCAAGAAAAATCTGATGGCCATCACGCTCTCCAAACCGAACGATCTTGTCTTCGATCGAGGGGCAATAGCGAGGCCCTACCCCTTCAATCTGGCCAGAATACATCGCAGAGCGATGGATGTTGTCCTGAATGATTTTGTGGGTCGCTGGCGTTGTCCGTGTTATCCCACACCGGATTTGCGGCACCTCGATACGTTCCGTCATGAACGAGAACGGGATTGGCTCGGCGTCGGGATCCTGCCACCCAACTTGATCCCAATCTATCGTCTTCCCGTCAAGGCGAGCCGGCGTTCCGGTTTTCAAACGACCGAGCTCAAATCCTGCGTTCTCGAGAACTTTGGAGAATCCTAACGCCGGCGCTTCGTTCATACGGCCTGCCGGGATTCGTTGGTCTCCGATATGGATGAGGCCGCGAAGAAAGGTTCCGGTCGTAAGCACGACAGCCTTGCATCCGATGTGTCGGCCGTCCTTGAGCAAAACGGAGGTGGGCGCCAGGCCATCTTGTATCAAGCCATCGGCTTCGGCCTCGATCACATCCAGGTTCTGGATTGAACCAAGTTGCGCCTGAATGGACTTTTTATAAAGTTTGCGGTCCGCCTGGGTTCGCGGTCCCCAGACCGCAGGTCCCTTGCGGCGGTTGAGCATCCTGAATTGGATTCCGGATTGGTCGGCAGCGAGGCCCATTAGGCCGCCCATGGCATCCACCTCTCGAACAAGGTGGCCTTTGCCAAGACCGCCGATCGCCGGATTGCAGGACATCACGCCGATATTTTCACGCTTGTGCGTCACGAGTGCGGTTCGAACACCAAGACGAGCCGCCGCCGCCGCGGCTTCGCTCCCGGCGTGTCCTCCACCAATCACAATGACATCATAGTTCATAGCATGTCTCCAAGGCCGTGTTGATTGCCATGAGTCTTCTTAAGTTCCGGTACAGACGTTTCACGTGAAACAGCCTTTGGATTAATAACCTATCCCTGAACCCAATCGCGCCGTTTCCAATTCTCCGCAGCCAGACATCGGTGAAGACCATCAGCAAACAGGTCGCAATTAGCTCCGATTGCTTCACGTGAATCACAGCGGACGATATTCGTCACAGAGTGTTTCACGTGAATCACTTCCCTACGCAGAATTCTGAAAATATCACACCGAGCAGATCCTCAACATCGACAACTCCGGTAATCATACCAATCGAATTCGCCGCTTGCCTTAGAAACTCGGACCGCACTTCTATCGGCACCAATTTGCTCGTCCTGGCATCTTCAATTGAAGCAACGCACTTGCCAAGCAAATCCACGTGTCGGGCGCGTGTCGGCAGCCCCAACGCAACGTTCGGAGCCAATTCCCCCAACCGGTTGGCGATATTCTCAAGCAATCCCTCAATCCCGGCACCTGTCTTTGTGGATATTCCAACTGAATCACCATCCCCGGTGAAAGGTGCATCCAACCTATCAATCTTGGTTGTGATCCCAATCCGTTGGTTGCCTATTGCCGGAAATTCATACTCAGGGCCATCCAATTCTCTGAGCCCCAGAACAAGGTCAGCATCTTCCGCTGCAACTAGAGAGCGACGGATTCCCTCGATCTCGATTTGATCAGTCGATTCTCGCAGACCCGCTGTATCCTGGACAATGACCAAATAGCCTGCGATATCCAGACGAACCTCAACCACATCTCGTGTCGTGCCAGGAACATCCGATACAATAGCCACGTCGCGCTTGGAAAGGTAATTCAACAGCGAAGACTTACCGGCATTCGGTGGCCCAATCAACGCAATCCGATACCCTTCCCGGACGATCTCAGCTGCCGATGCGCTGTCCAGATGCTGCCTGATTTCAAAGCTCAGCAAATCCATATCCTTCCAAACATGGTCAGATACAGATCCCGGAATGTCATCTTCATCGGAGAAATCCAGCTCGGCTTCAATCATCGCCCGGGCATGGGTAAGTCGCTGAGCCCAACCCTCGTACAATATCCGCAGTGCGCCGTCGGCCTGTAACAAAGCCTGCCGCCTTTGCGATTCCGTTTCCGCCCGGATCAGATCGGAAAGTCCCTCAATCTCCGTCAGATCAAGCTTGCCGTTCTCAAACGCTCGCCGGGTAAATTCACCGGGCTCAGCCAACCTGAATCCATCCAGGTCATTAAGCGCCAGGAGGACCGCAGAAACTGATGCGCGGCTGCCGTGAATGTGCAATTCAGCGACGTCTTCACCGGTGAAGGAATTCGGTGCTGCAAAGAAAAGGACCAACCCGCGGTCAAGCCTGAGTTGGTTCTTGTCCTTGATATCGCAGAAAGTTGCCATGCGCGCCGTGGGGACATGACCAACCAATATTTCGAGTCCGAATCGAACACCGGGTCCAGATATACGAACAATGGCAACCCCCGCAGGAGGGTTGCCACTGGACAGTGCAAAGATTGTATCACGCATAAAGATACCGGCTCCGAATCGAATCGGCCGATCAAGCGATTCTTACGTGTTCATCGAATCAAAGAAGTCGCTGTTCGTCTTGGTCTGTTTGAGTTTGTCGATCAGGAACTCGATTGCATCGGTTGTACCCATCGGCGCGAGAATCCGGCGCAGCACGAAGATCTTCTGCAGGTCCTGACGCGGCACCAGAAGGTCTTCCTTGCGCGTGCCGGATTTGAGAATGTCCATCGACGGGAAGATTCGTTTGTCGGCAACCTTGCGATCAAGAACAATTTCAGAGTTGCCGGTGCCCTTGAATTCTTCAAAGATGACTTCGTCCATGCGCGAACCCGTATCAATTAGCGCGGTCGCTATGATGGTAAGTGAGCCACCCTCTTCAATGTTTCGTGCCGCACCGAAGAAGCGCTTAGGCCGCTGCAACGCATTCGCGTCCACACCACCGGTGAGAACCTTGCCGGATGACGGAACAACAGTGTTGTAGGCACGGCCAAGTCGCGTGATTGAATCGAGCAGGATGATCACATCCCGGCCATGTTCCACCAGGCGCTTGGCTTTTTCGATCACCATCTCGGCAACCTGGACGTGGCGGACAGCCGGCTCGTCAAACGTCGAAGACACAACCTCACCCTTCACCGAACGCTGCATGTCAGTCACTTCCTCGGGCCGCTCGTCAATCAGAAGCACAATAAGGTAGCAATCAGGATGGTTTGCAGTGATGGAATGAGCAATGTTCTGCAGAAGGACTGTTTTACCCGTCCGCGGTGGCGCCACGATCAGCCCACGTTGTCCCTTGCCCAGAGGTGCAACAAGATCGATGACCCGCGAGGAGATGTCCTTGCTCGTGGGATTGTCGATCTCCATCTTGAACCGCTCATTTGGATAAAGCGGTGTCAGATTGTCAAAATGCACCTTGTGGCGGATCTTCTCGGGATCTTCAAAGTTGATGGTGTTGACCTTGAGAAGCGCAAAATACCGCTCACCCTCTTTGGGCCCACGGATCGGACCTTCGACCGTATCTCCGGTCTTGAGCGAGAAGCGACGAATCTGCGAAGGCGAAATGTAGATATCGTCCGGACCCGGAAGGTAGTTCGCGTTGGCAGAACGCATGAACCCGAAACCGTCCTGCAACACCTCAACGACACCTTCGCCGATGATTTCAACATCCTGTGCCGCAAGTTGCTTGAGGATTGCAAACATCAATTCCTGCTTGCGCATGACACTGGCGTTCTCGACCTCAACTGATTCAGCAAAGGCAAGAAGATCCGTAGGGGTTTTGTTCTTAAGCTCTTGAAGCTTCATTTCCTGCATGGGAAATCCAAGTCTAGATTGTACAAAAGGGGAGAGGCGGGCAAAAGAAACACGACAATATATGCCGACCAGAGAGATACTGGCGCCCGCCATGGAAGGCGTTGAACGTTAGATAGCGATTCACGTGAAACGCTGCAAGCCCTCTCTTCGCGACAAAACGACCTGAAACGTCTGCCGGAGGTCAGCTGAAAGGTTTTATGATCACCATGATGATTACCAGAATCATCAGAACTGTCGGGATTTCATTGGCCATCCGCCATTGCCGCGCGGTCATCTGATTCGATCCACTGGCGAACCGGCGTGCGGCGCGACTGAGAAAGACATGGAACCCGGTCAAAGCGACCACAGCCGCGATCTTGATCCAGAGCCACAAGCCGAGAAACGCAAAGCCGCTCCAGGCAAGCCACAACCCAACGAGCCAGGACAGCATCATCGCCGGATTCATGATCACCTTGATCAACCGTCCTTCCATGACCACGAAAGTCTCGGACGGCTCAGAGCCGGCCTCAGCATCGGTATGATAGACAAACAGCCGCGGAAGGTAGAACAACCCGACCATCCAGGAAATCACCGCAACGATGTGCAGCACCTTCAGCCAGTCATAGAGCCAGGGCGGGTCATACCAGAAACCGAGGGCCGCAAGACCGCCCACCACCGCTATGGAGAAATAGGCCTTTCCACGTGCCTTTTCCCCCTCGCTGGCGCTGGTTGCTGGGTCGGTGCTCAAGACTTCCCCACACTGCGTATGCGATTCAACAACCGTGTCACATTTTCCGGATCGGCCTGTGGCGTAATACCGTGGCCAAGGTTGAAGATCAGAGGGCCGTCACCAAGCGTTTCAAGCACCAGGTCGACGCCTTCATCCAGCGCACTGCCACCGGCAATCACCCTCAGCGGATCGAGATTGCCCTGTACTGCGCCACCTTTCTGGATCCTGCGCGCCAGGCTGGCTGGCACCGTCCAATCCAGGCCAACACAATTGACACCCGTCTCCTCGCGGTAGTTTTCAAGCAATGCGCCGGCCCCCTTGGCAAACCCGATCACCGGAACGCCCGGGCGCTCCTTGTTGATCCGTTCCACCATGCGTTTCACCGGCTGTACCGAATATCTTTGAAAATCCACTTCGCTGAGAACACCAGCCCAGGAATCAAATATCTGAACCGCATCCGCTCCCGCATCAATCTGGGCAATCAGGTAGTCAGTCGAGATCTCCGTCAATGTGTCGATAAGCGCTTTGAACTCTTTGGGATGCCGCATGGCAAACAATCGTGCCGGCGCCTGATCGGGAGTTCCATGCCCTGCTATCATGTAGGTGGCTACTGTCCATGGTGCCCCGCAGAACCCGAGCAAGGTTGTCTCCAGCGGCAGTTCCGCCCGCAATCGCCGCACAGTTTCATAGACAGGTGCAAGATGATCATGCATCCCGGATGCATCCAGCCCTGCAATTGCCTCAGCCGCGATCGGATCCATCTTCGGTCCCTCACCCTCGACAAAATGAACATTGCGATCCAGCGCATCAGGAATCACCAGAATATCGGAGAACAGGATCGCTGCATCAAAGCCGTAACGCCGGATCGGCTGCAGTGTCACTTCAACAGCAAGGTCTGGAGTGTAGCACAGATTGAGAAAGCCTTTGGCTTTAGCCCGTGTCTCCCGGTATTCCGGCAGATACCGCCCTGCCTGACGCATGAGCCAGACCGGAGGTGGAAACACCGTTTCCCCTGCCAAGACCTTCATCACTTTGCGATCCCCGATGTTTGTCATCATCCATCCCTATTAAATAAATCCTTATGGAAAAGGATTCTGATTCTATGACTCTGTGACTTCAGGGGATTCTCTTTTGTCCACAGTCCATCCACAGGCTGTTCATATAAACCGGTCAGTCCATAAAGAACAATCCGCCACCCGCTCAGCAGGCTTTGTGGTAGCCAAGCCTTTTTGAAAACTCGCTTTTTATACAGCCACCAAGTCGGCTATGAATCAATTTGGCAATCCTGTCCTCAAAATCCCAAAGCCACCTCAGCAAACTCTCCCCAGAATCGGTTTTGTGGAAAACCCTCTACCCTTTCCCTTGCTTTCGCAGCGCCTCACCCCTTACCTCGTGCCTGTCCCCTCTTATCAACAGACCCGGGAGATATCTGTGGAGCAGGTCAAAAACTATTTCCATCTGCATCTGATCTCCGATTCGACCGGAGAAACCCTGATGGCGGCTGGACGTGCTGCTGCAGCACAGTTTCAGGGCGCGCAAGCCCTCGAGCACGTCTATCCATTGATCAGGACCCGCAAGCAGCTCTTTGCGGTTCTTGATGCGATCGATGGAGCGCCTGGAATTGTGCTCTACACCATCGTTGACTCGGAACTTGCCGCCATCATCGAGCTCAAATGCCGCGATATGGGCCTGCCAAGTGTGTCGGTTCTCGAGCCGGTCATAAATGTGTTTCAATCCTATCTTGGCGCACCATCACGCCGCCGCGTTGGCGCACAGCACACCATGGGTGAAGACTATTTCAAACGCATCGATGCACTGAATTTCACCCTGGATCATGACGACGGACAATTGCCGGCGGATTTTGATGAAGCCGATCTTGTCATCATCGGCATCAGCCGCACATCCAAGACGCCCACATCAATCTATCTTGCAAACCGCGGTATAAAGACCGCCAACATTCCAATCGTTCATGGCGTCCCCTTGTCCGAGGGCCTGATTGCTGCAAAAAAACCGCTGATCGTCGGACTCATTGCATCGGTCGACCGCATCGCCCAGGTCCGGCAGAACCGTGTTCTTGGTTCCACCACCGGCTATCAGGGCGAGCATTATACCGACCGGTCGTTGATCAGTGAGGAGCTCAAATATGCCCGTTCCCAGTGTGAACGGCACAACTGGCCGGTGATCGATGTGACCCGCCGCTCAATCGAAGAGACCGCTGCAGCGATTATTGCCTTGCGTCCAAAGTGGCGCTAACTCAACCCGGCCTCGAACCGCCATTGGGAGCGTTCATGACGACCAAGCTTGTTCTCGCCTCCACAAGCCCATTCAGAAAAGCGCTCCTGCAAAATGCCGGGCTCAGCTTTGTCGCGCAAGCCGCCGACATTGATGAACGCGCCGTCGAGGATACGCTTGGTGCGATGGACCCAGAAGATGTTGCGACCATCCTCGCCGAAGCGAAGGCCCAGGATGTCTCAGCCCGGCACCCGGGCTGCGTTGTCATCGGATCGGACCAGACACTGGCGCTTGAAAGCGAAGTCTTTCACAAACCGAAAGACATGGAAGATGCCAGACGCCGGCTGCTGAAGCTCTCAGGCAGGACGCATCAGCTCAACAGTGCTGTGGTGCTTGCGCGTGATGGCGAGACCCTTTGGCGGCACGTGGCAGTGGCCCATATGACCATGCGCGCGCTTGATCCAGGCTTTGTCGGCCGTCATCTTGCCAGTGTCGGCGATTCTGTTTTGTCCTCGGTCGGAGCATATCAGTATGAAGGTGAGGGCATACAACTGTTCGAGCGGATTGATGGCGATTATTTCACCGTCATAGGCTTACCTATGTTGCCGCTTCTTGCTGAACTGCGCAGTCTGGGGGTGATTGATGGTTGACCAAGAGACGCAACGTCCTCGTGCTTTTGTGATTGGCGATCCGATCAGCCACTCCCGCTCACCATTGATCCACCGGTACTGGCTCCAAACGGCCGGGATCAGCGGCGCCTATGACCCGGTGCACATCCCCGAATCTGATCTCGAGAGCTTTGTTTCTGGCATCAAGGACGGGACGTTGGGTTATACCGGCGGAAATGTCACCCTTCCGCACAAGCAGTCGATCGCCGAACTCGTCGACGTTATCGATGAAACCGCAACGCAAATCGGAGCGGTCAACACGGTTTGGCTTGAAGACGGCCAGTTGTCTGCCACCAACACGGATTCACATGGATTTTCGGCAAACCTCGATGACCTGGCGACCGGCTGGGATCGCGGGAAAGCGGCCGTGGTGTTCGGGGCAGGTGGCGCCAGTCGCGCTATCCTTCATGCACTTAAGGCGCGCGAATTCACTTCCATCCGGGTCGTCAATCGCACCCTTGCCAGGGCAAAAGAACTGGCCGACCGTTTTGGCGACGATGTCTCCGCCCACACAATGGATGAGCTAAACGATGTGACAGATGGTGCAAACCTGTTTGTCAACACGACCTCGCTCGGAATGGGCGGGACGCCGGTTCCTGACATCGGCTTCTCGAAAATGGCGGACGGTGCATTGGTCACCGACATTGTTTATGTGCCATTGGTCACCCCAATCATGGCAATGGCTGCTAGCCAGGGTCTCGCAACGGTTGATGGGCTCGGAATGTTGCTACATCAGGCCGTTCCCGGTTTTGAGAAATGGTTTGGCAGGACGCCAGTCGTGACCAAATCCCTGCGCGACCTTGTCATCGCTGACATCGAGGCCCACTGATGATTGTCATTGGTCTCACTGGTTCAATCGGTATGGGAAAATCAACCACAGCGGAAATGTTCAAGGCCGCCGGTGTTCCGGTTATCAGTGCCGATGAGATTGTTCATGAACTTTATCGCACGGACGCAGTCGAGCTGATCGAGGCGGCTTTCCCGGGTTCCACCTCAGACGGTGTCGTTGATCGTCAGGCGCTGTCGGCTGTTCTTCTGCGCGACCCGGCCGCTTTCAAGCGGCTTGAAGCCATCGTTCATCCGCTGGTGCGTGAACGTGAACACGCATTTCTCAACAAGGCCCGGCACGAAGGCCATACCATGGCGCTGCTCGACATCCCGCTGCTCTATGAAACCAGAGGAGAAAAGCGGGTAGATACCGTGGTTGTCGTTAGCTGTGATCAAGATATCCAGCGTCAGCGTGTCATGGCCCGGCCGGGGATGACCGAGAACAAGTTCGACTCTATTATTGCCAGGCAGGTGCCGGACGCCGAAAAGCGCGCCCGTGCTGATTTCGTAATCGATACGGGAAACGGCCTTGAGCCCGCACGGGAACAGGTTGCCGATATCATCAGCCAGCTTGGTAAACACCGTCAGGACTAGGACAACGCCATGCGCGAAATCGTTTTCGACACTGAAACAACGGGCCTCGACAACAAGGTCGACCGGATTATCGAAATTGGCTGCGTTGAGCTTGAAAACCAGTTCCCAACTGGCCGGTCCCTGCACCTGTTCATCAATCCCGATGGCCGGGCTGTTCATCCCGATGCTTTGGCAGTGCACGGCATCACCGATCAGTTCTTGGCTGACAAGCCGGTGTTTGCCGACCTTGCCGATGAAATAGCCGCCTTTTTCGATGGTGCCCATTACGTCGCGCACAACGCCAATTTCGACATGGGATTTTTGAACGCCGAGTTTGATCGTATCGGGTTGCCACCTGTCGATCCAGGACTGGTCATCGACACCTTGGCACTTGCCCGCCGGCGGCATCCGATGGGCCCCAATTCGCTTGATGCTTTGTGCCGCCGTTATGGCATCGACAACGCCCACCGCACCAAGCATGGTGCGCTGCTTGATGCCGAACTGTTGACCGATGTCTATATCGAGATGCGTGGCGGCCGACAGGCCGCGCTGGGTCTGTCTTCGGATGAAGCTGGCAACAAGACGGAGGAATCGGAGACTGTTGTCGCCGAGATCGGCGAGAGGCCCGCGCAACTGCCTGAGCGGCTCACCGCTTGCGATCTAGATGCTCATTCAACACTGGTGAAGCGGATCGGCGCTGATGCGCTCTGGCTCAAGGGCAACCGAACCTGACGCCAATTGCTTCCCTCGCAAGAGGGGCCTAAGCTTCCAAACACAAAAAAGCCGCCCGCAGGCGGCTTTCCCAGATACTCTATCGAGCAGAGCCGATCATCAATTGACCGGGTTATCCACCTGAGCCTTTGTTTTCTCTTCCGCCATGCGTTGCTGGAACATTTGTGCAAAGTCGATCGGATCAATCAACAGCGGTGGGAAACCGCCATTGCGGGTCGCGTCAGCAACGATCTGCCGTGCAAAAGGAAACAACAGACGCGGGCATTCGATGAACAACAGCGGCAGCATGTGCTCCTGCGGGAAATTGGCAACCCTGAAAACACCGCCATAGACCAGCTCGACATTGAAAACCACGGTTTCGCCGTTCTTGGCCACGGCATTCAGGGTCAGCACCACATCAAACTCGGTCTCACCAAGCGGGTTGGCGTTGACATTGACGTTAATGTTGATCTCTGGAGCCTTGTCGCGTGGACCAAGCGACTTGGGTGCGCCGGGATTTTCAAACGACAAATCCTTCACATACTGTGCCAGAATGTTGAGCGCTGGCGCTGCACCATTGCCTTTTGCATCTGCGGGTGCTGCGGCGCCCACGCCAGTTGTTTCCTTTGCCATATGGCTCTTCCCTGTTTTCGTCCGCCAAGAGCGGTGGTCCGGTAAATTGTTCGGGGGTGGGCTAGCATTTCACCACGATTGTTACAACCCGTTTGCTCATTCGCCCTTCCTTGTATGGTCGCCAGGAAGTTGATCCCGAATGCTGGATTGCCGATCTTCAGACCATGGTGACGATCGGTCGGTTTGCCGCTCGAATTCATCTTCTCCGAGATCGACCACGTCATCACTCTTTCCCGTTGCTCCTCTTGGGTCTCCACCATGTCGTGCCGACATCGTCTGAACCACGATACGGTCTTTCACCAATCCCCAAACCACGTCGCGAAACAGGGGAACAAACAATAGGAACCCAAGCGAATCGGTAACAAAGCCAGGCGTCAGCAGCAACACACCAGCAACAAGGATCATAACCCCATGCACCAGCTCACGGCCGGGTACCCGGTTTGCCCGCATTTCGGTGTTGATCTTGTTGAACAAGCCAACACCCTGCCAACGAAGCAGAAAACTGCCGATTACCGCTGTGAGCAACACCATGCCAAGCGTTGCCCAGACGCCGATCTGGCCGCCAATAACCACAAAGGCAGCGATCTCGGCCAGCGGTATGACCAACAGCAAAAACGGGATAAAGGAGAAGCGCATGATGAGAATCCGGATGCTGAATCAGCGCCGGATCAACCGGCTGCGACAAATAGAAAGGTCGGACCCTTTGATTGATGGGCCTGAGAGGATTATATGCATCCTAACTGAGGATGAAACCGAAAGAAGGCGGGAATGGGTTCCTTTGATTTTGTGACGTTCTTCTTTTTCGTTGCGGCGGTGATTGTGTTCATCCAGCTCCGGGCTGTGCTTGGCAAACGGACGGGACATGAACGACCTCCACGCGAGCAGATGGAGCGGCGCGACCAGACTGCCGCACAGGATGGCATTGATGATCCGAAAGTGGTCACCTTGCCGCGCCGTGGGCGTGAATCTGCTGAACCTGACATTTTCGCCGCCGTGGATGCATATGCGGATGCCGGCACCGAACTCAACAAGGGTCTGCGCGAACTGGTCAAGGCAGATCCGTCCTTCAATCCGAAGGAGTTCATCGGCGGTGCCAGCATGGCGTACGAGATGATCGTGTCCGCTTATGCCGATGGCGACCGCAAGACGCTCAAGTCACTTTTGTCCCGGGAAGTCTTTGACGGCTTTGTTGCAGCCATAGATGAACGCGAAGCCCGCGGCGAAACCGTCCGGTCGAATTTTGTTGGAATTGAAAAGGCCAATATCATTCAGGCGGAAATGAAAGGCACCGAGGCCAATGTCACGCTTCGCATCATCAGCCAGTTGATTTCTGCCACGCTCGACAAGGATGGCGAGGTGGTTGAGGGCGATCTGGTGGAGGTCACAGACGTCAATGACGTCTGGACCTTTGCACGCGACACCCGGTCACGTGATCCGAACTGGCGCCTGATTGCGACGGAAGCCGATCAGTAATGCCGTTTTCGCTGCGGCGAGAGGAATTCAGCCAGCTGCCCGGTTGGGCAGCTGATTCTCCTGCCGCAGCTTTCGTCGCCTTTTGCCGTTCTGCCCGATATGCCCTTGAGGTGACGCCTTACAAAACAGGCTCGCTGGGTCTGTCAGCTGTTGAATTCGAGCCGGTCTACCAGGCCGCCCTGGAAGTCGAAAGTCGTCAGAGCGGGTGTCTGCCCGACCAGGAAGTCCGTGCTTTTTTTGAAGACTGGTTTCAACCGCTGGAAATCCTCACTGATGAGGCCTCGGGCCATGTGACCGGCTATTATGAGCCGGAAATCGAGATCCGGATCGAGCCGGACAGCGTTTTCCGCTATCCGTTTCTGCGAAAGCCTGCAGCGCTTTCCAAGGTTCCTGACCCGGAAAATCCTCCTACTGGCATCCCGTGGGGCTATGCGTTCATGCTTGAAAGCGATGGTGGGGTCCGCCCGTGCCCGGACCGCCGTGAGATTGAATCGGGCGCATTTGATGGGCAGGGCCTCGAGATCGCCTGGGCGGCTTCACGGGTGGATGTGTTCTTTGCCCATGTCCAGGGCTGTGCCCGGCTCAAATGCCGCGGGCAACCCACACGGCGAATCACCTATGACGGCAAGAGCGGACACCCATTCACGGGAATCG
Source organism: Hoeflea sp. (assembly GCA_043585085.1). Classification (GTDB taxonomy): domain Bacteria; phylum Pseudomonadota; class Alphaproteobacteria; order Rhizobiales; family Rhizobiaceae; genus Hoeflea. The sequence goes on along the minus strand of CP121320.1, from coordinate 1,758,837 downwards.
GTCGCTTGTTGGTCGAGCGCGGCGAGATCTCCCGTGATGCCATCTCGATGGCCTCAATCCGCCACTGGCTCGGGCAACATCCGGAGTCTGCGGATGGGTTGATGTGGCAGAACCGGTCCTTCATCTTCTTCCGGGAGGCGGACGTTACGGATGAGCGGCTTGGTCCGGTGGCGGCTGCCAAGGTCCCGCTTGAACCGGGCCGGTCTCTGGCGGTTGACCGCCATATTCACAGCTTCGGAACGCCGATCTTTGTCTCGGCACCTGATCTTGAAGATTTTGATTTACCCCTGTCATTTTCCCGCCTGATGATTGCGCAGGACACGGGAACAGCGATTGTGGGCGCAGCACGCGGAGACCTGTTCGCCGGATGTGGCCCACAAGCTGGTGACAAGGCGGGGTCAATCAACACCGAGGCGCGGTTCTTCGTTCTTGCGCCCAAAGAGTCCGATTGTGCAAGGCGGGCTCATTGATGAGTGATGACAAGCGCAATCTCAGCCATGAGGATCGAATCATATGGGCGAAGGTTGCGCGGACAATCGACGCCTATCCGGGCAAGGCAGTCGAAGAAGATGATTGGTTTCTGAAGGAAGAGCCGATTGTCGGCGGCAATCCGGGAAAACCTGACCGCCGTGACCTTCCGCCAACTTCCCCTGCCGTGTCTGCTCCCAAGCCACATGGTTCGGCAACGCCCAAACCTCATCCGATTGAAAAGCCTGTGGTGCGCAAACTCGCGCGCGGACGCCTGCCAATCGATGGCCGTATCGATCTTCATGGTCTGACCCAGTCCGAGGCGCACAATCTGCTGTTCGATTTTATCGCCCGCGCGCATGAACGCGGGCTTCGCCATATCCTTGTCATCACCGGCAAGGGCTCCTCGCGCGGAAGCCAGGGTGTTCTCAAGCGGTCGGTTCCGGAGTGGCTTTCCAAGCCCGAGTTCAGGTTTCTGATTTCCGGCTATGAGGATGCTGCCCGAAGCCATGGCGGTGAAGGGGCGCTCTATATCCGCTTGCGCCGCGAGAGAGGTGGAGCGCGATGACCCCGTTTGGTGAGGCCGTGCGCAAACTTCGGGCAGAACGTGGTGTGACCCAGCGCCAGATGGCTGAGGCATTGGGGGTTTCACCGGCCTATCTATCCGCGCTCGAACATGGAAAGCGTTCCGAGCCGAGTTGGGAATTCATCCAACGCGTCATCGGCTATTTTAACATCATCTGGGACGAGGCGGAGGAATTGCAGATGCTTGCCGGCCTTTCCCGTCCGAAGGTAGTGATCGATACGGCTGGCTTGTCATCCAAGGCCACGGAAATCGCCAACCGGCTGGCTGCCGTGATGGGCAGGTTGGAGCCCGAGACGCTGGATAGTATTGGAAAGCTGATCGAACCGGTTGAGCGGGAAACCAGTCCGGCGGGATATCGCCCCATCAGGTCAGGATATGGTGACAAGCTTCCGCGGTAAATCTCTGTAAATTGGGGTTGCTTGGTTAGTTGCTGATCATTTCGCGCAGCTCGTCTTCATGATGATTGACCAGCCAACCATAGTAATTCTCAGCAGGCAAGATCCGCTTCTGTCCACGGCTTGCACGTTTCCGGTTGGTGTCGGCCAAGTCGCGAGCGCGCTTGGCAGAATTGCCGACATTGTAGAGTGTTGCTGTCACGCCCGGGTTCTTGGAGATATCGAATCCGGCAATGTCGCGATAGTTTTCAATGGATTCGACGATCGAGGCAGCCATGAAGGCAAGGGTCGAATCAGGCTCCATGATGGCTTCATAGACTCGCGCCGCATTTGCGGCGCTCAACTTGCGATAGCGCGACACCTTGCTCACCCTGTCACTGTGCACCAGTGCTGTCAGCGGATTGAGCTGTCCCAGACCAAAGGTCTGGCCGGCATAAAAAGGCTGGAAGAACACCGCGCCAAAACGGTCATCGGGGAACTTCTTCCCATCGACCGTTTTGCCCCGGAAGGTATTTTCCCAAACGTCCTCACGGCAGGTCCAGAGTTCCGCTGATCCAGCGTCTTCATCACAGGATTCAAACTGTGGCCGCTCGACAAACTTGAGGACGGCCTCCCCATCATATTCGAAACGGAACCTCTCACCCGCGTAAGAGACAGCCTTGATGTAATAGGTCTGCAGTCGGTCATAGGCGTCGACATTGTAGGTGTGCTCCCCTACCAGCGCCCCGACGATATGGATTGGATCGATCTTGTAGAGCTTCGAAACACTTCGGATCTTCCGCTTCAACTTGTCGTCTTCGGAGATCAGATCCCGGATTTTCTCATACTTCTCATCAAAACTTGATTTGGTTGCCTGGGTCCGGCGCTTGGAAGCGCCAGGAATATCGGGCTGCTTGGCATTGCGGTTCCCGGTCGGCACCACTTCGATCGCGATTGCAGAAGACAATGCGACCATGCTCATAACGAATGCTGCCGAAATAGCGATCCCTGTCTTGAGCATATTGCGGGTCACGATCATGCTTCTCCTCAGCGCCTCCGGGATCCGGCCTCACACCAAACACAACACACCATCGCTGACCCAGGGTCAAAGCCAACTGCCAAGACCAATTGATTGTGCCGCTTAAAGAATAAAACGGGACAGATCCGTGTTCTGTGCAAGGTCGCCGACGTTCTTCCGGACATAGTCCGAATCAATTGTGATTGTCGAGCCCGGTTGGTCCGGCGCAGTGAAAGAAATCTCGTCCAGAACCCGTTCCATTACAGTTTGCAGACGGCGCGCACCAATGTTTTCAATGCTGCTGTTGAGATGAACTGCGACTTCGGCCAGAGCATCGATCGCATCCTCGGTGAACTCGAGCGTCAGCTCTTCAGTTCCCATCAAAGCCACATATTGCTTGATCAGGCTGGCCTCGGTCTCCGTCAGGATTCGCCGGAAATCGTCTTTTGTAAGCGCCCGCAATTCAACCCGGATCGGCAACCGGCCCTGCAGCTCGGGAAGCAGATCCGATGGTTTGGACACGTGAAAGGCACCTGATGCGATAAACAAGATGTGATCAGTCTTCACCGGACCGTATTTGGTTGCGACAGTGGTTCCCTCTACCAGAGGAAGAAGATCGCGCTGAACACCTTCGCGCGAAACCCCTGCACCCATGCCGCCCTCCCGGTTGGCGATCTTGTCGATCTCGTCGATGAAGACGATGCCGTCATCTTCAGCGGATTTCAGCGCCTCCTGATGAATCTGGTCCATATCCAGGAGCTTGTCGGATTCGTCGCCAATCAGTGTGTCGTAGGAATCACGAACCGTTGTCCTGATCTTGCGGGTGCGCCCGCCCATCGCCTTGCCGAACAAGTCACTCAGGTTGAGCACACCGATATTGCCGCCCGGCATTCCGGGCAGATCGAATTGTGGCATGCCGCCGGAGCTGTTGTCAGCGACCTCGATCTCGATTTCCTTGTCGTCGAGCAGACCGTCGCGGAGTTTCTTGCGGAATGATTCGCGGGTCGCGGGCGATGCCGTGGCGCCGACCAAGGAATCGAGCACCCGCTCCTCGGCGTTGAGCCGCGCCTTGGCCTCGACTTCGCCGCGCTTGCGTTCGCGCACCAGCATGATCCCGACCTCCACAAGATCGCGGATGATTTGCTCGACATCGCGGCCGACATAGCCAACCTCGGTGAATTTCGTGGCTTCCACCTTGATGAAGGGTGCACCGGCGAGCCGCGCCAGGCGGCGCGAGATCTCGGTTTTTCCGACGCCCGTCGGTCCGATCATCAAAATGTTCTTGGGCGTCACCTCATCGCGCAGCGGCCCCTTCAGCTGCTGACGTCGCCATCGGTTTCTCAGGGCAATCGCGACCGCCCGTTTGGCGTCCTTCTGACCGATGATGAACCGGTCGAGTTCCGATACGGTCTCGCGAGGGGAAAAAATGGTCATGTTGAAATTATGCCTTTATCGGTGGAAGCCTGTTGAGGATCGATGTGGGAAGCAGTGGCTTGATAATCAAGCGGCGGATTCGCTGCCAGCCGGCGCCGAACAGGATCACCACCGCGCCGATCACGATCAGGATTAACGCAAAGGGTGGAATGCCGGTGGTGTTTGCCGCGCCGTTAATCAAGTAGTAGATTCCGACCGAGCCGAAATAGGCCAGGGTTGGTGCGAGCAGGGACCGCCGGTCGATTGCCAGCGCGACAATCACGAAAGTGACGATCATCAACCCAAGCAATATGCTTGCGCTGATGCCCGGCTCGATCTGCCCTGACAACACTTCCTGGCCGGTAGAGAGAATGAACAGCGGATGGACCAGAAGTGGTGCCGAGACGACGTGAAGCCAGAACGCACAGTCCGACCAAACGGTCTGGCGTTCCCGGTCATGCAGATCGAGCGCAACGGCAACGGCGAAAATCACCAGCCCGCAAATCAATGGAATGATCAGCGCGTTGGCGACAACATCTGCAAGTTGTTCGGGTATTGGTGCCGCGACTGCCCCGCTTATCAGCTGGTCATGGTAAAACACGATTGCCCCGAGAAAGGCCAGGCCGGTCACAGCAATTGCGATCACCCCCGCCAGCACGGGAACCTTGAACCGGAAGAAGTAGACCGCTGCCGCAGCGATCAGACCTCCACCGAGGATCAAGGCGATCTGGCCTGCATCTGATCTCAGCGCCATCAGCGAGAAAGCGTTGATCTGGCTCGGAACACTGATGCTTGCCGACAATGTTTCAGTAAGCAGCGAGAACGCTGCAACGATGAAAACGAGAGCCAGCAGGGTGCTTGAAAGCCGCATACGCTTTTGCCGCGTGACGATTTCTGCGACCAGCCAACTGCTTATGGCCATGATGACCCAGATCAGGTTGTCGCCGGGTGCAAAAACCGATTGCAATGCGAAAAGTGCTCCGGAGAACAGCAAAATGATGCCGACGGTGACAAAAATATCGTTGCCGCCGCCAACAAGTCGCATCTGATCGTCGACGGAGGGTTTCGCATCGCTTCGCTCAACATTGGCGATGGGCCGGTTTTCCTCAGCCAGCGCGAGCAGCGCCTGGCGCTGACCTTCATCCAGGACGCCTCTGGCAACGGCGAGGTCGAGTGTGGTTTCGTCGATCATCCCTTAATCCCCGCCTGATTGGTTGATTGAGCCCGGTTATCTTCAATTGCCAGCTGCATGATCATGATGGACCGGCCGCCTTGCTCGGGATCTGGTGCGATCAGAAGCTCTTCAAAGCCGGCCTTTTGATAGGCTCGGATCGCTCGAAGATTGGCCGCGTCCGGGTCGATCAGGATATGGCGATGGCCTTCCTTCTTTAACATTCTTGCAAATGCGACCAGAGCGGCTGTTCCCAGCCCTTTGGAGAGATTTTCAACGTCACCTATCGCCAGATCCACACCGATGCTGTCGGCCGGTACATCACGAACCCATGGCGCTTTGCTGAGCCACGGCTCGCTCAGGTGGTCAGCGATGCTCCAAGCCTGAATATAGCCGACGGGCCGGCCTTCCAGGGCAAAAAGATAAGGGCGTGTGGTGTCGCGCCCTTCGACCATGTCGCGAATGTAACCAAGTTCGGTTTCAACATTGCCCCACCATTCCTGCCAGTGTGGCTGCTGCATCCAGTTTTCGAGCAAACCATAATCATCGGCTGTTACGGCCCGGAAACCTATCCGGTCGGGCTCAATCGAGCTCAAGGGTTTCAATCACGATGTTTGTGTTGGTGTAAACGCAGATATCGCCGGCGATTTCCATGGCGCGCCGTGCAATCTCCTCGGCGCTCTTGTCACTGTCCATCAGCGCCCGTGCGGCAGCATAGGCATAGTTTCCGCCAGAACCGATCGCCATTGTGCCATGTTCGGGTTCGAGCACATCGCCATTCCCGGTGATCGCCAAAGTCACAGTCTTGTCTGCCACCAGCATCATCGCTTCAAGTCGCCGGAGATAGCGGTCGGTGCGCCAATCCTTGGCCAGTTCCACTGCTGCGCGGGTGAGCTGATCGGGATATTGCTCGAGTTTGGCTTCCAGTCGCTCTAGCAGCGTGAAGGCGTCCGCTGTGGCTCCGGCAAATCCGGCAACAACCGAATTGTCCTTGCCGATGCGGCGGACCTTGCGGGCATTTCCCTTCATAACGGTTTGACCAAGGCTGACCTGCCCATCGCCGGCCATAACCACCTGGTTTCCCTTGCGCACGGTAATGATTGTGGTGGCGTGCATCTGGCCAAAGGGATTGTGCTCGCTCATGGCGCGTCCTTTCCGTCAAACGGCGTGCATTGGACGCCGTGCAATCAAGTCAATTCTATGTAAGCGCGTTGAGGGCAAATGCAAATCGCTCCCCAACCGGGAGCCGGTCCACCTGTACATTGGACCGCAACCCGATCTGGATATTTGAGTTGCAGACTGGTATTGAGCGCCAATCACATTGCCCGGAGACGCCCGATGGCCACCACCGAGAGCGCGCGCGCCGCTTCGATTGCCCGCAAGACCAACGAAACCGACATTTCTGTCAGCCTCTCGGTTGACGGAACCGGAACCGGATCGATCTCAACCGGAGTTGGCTTTTTTGATCACATGCTCGAGCAGCTTTCGCGCCATTCGCTGATCGATCTCGAGATCAAGGCAAAGGGTGATTTGCATATTGATGACCATCATACGGTTGAGGACACCGGCATTGCCATTGGCCAGGCGCTGGCAAAGGCGCTGGGCGATCGCAAGGGCATCACCCGCTATGCCTCGCTTGATCTGGCGATGGATGAAACCCTGACCCGTGCCGCTGTTGATATTTCCGGCCGGCCGTTTCTGGTCTGGGACGTGAAATTCTCGGCCCCGAAAATCGGGACATTCGACACCGAACTGGTGCGCGAGTTCTTTCAGGCATTGGCTCAGCATGGCGGCATCACCTTGCATGTCACCAATTTCTATGGTGCCAACAATCACCATGTCGCCGAGACCTGTTTCAAGGCAGTGGCGCGGGTGCTGCGTACGGCCTGTGAGGTTGATCCGCGCCAGAAGGATCGCATTCCCTCGACCAAGGGATCTCTTGCCTAGAGTCTTTCAGGCGTTCGGGCCAAATCGGCTGACAATCGGAGAGCCGTGATGAGCAGTTATCTAGTTTTCGCCAGGCCGGGCGCATCGGTCCCCGATGAGGGATCGGTGCTTGTTGCCGATCGGTTTGCGCCCTGGGCCTTTGCATTTCCTGTTCTGTGGCTGCTGTTCAACCGGCTTTGGATCGAGGCGGTGCTTGCTCTTGTGGTTTCTGCTGCCTCCGCGATGATGATCGCGAATCCGGCTTTGTTTTGGCCAGGTCTGGCTTTGGGTGTGGCGCTGTCCGCGATCACGGCGATGGAGGGACGCCATTGGCGTGCGGCAGCACTTGTGCGCCGCGGCTGGCATATGGTCGACCTTATCGAGGCCGATGATGCTGAGACCGCTTTTGAGATCCATGCCTTGAGAGCGTCTGCTGACGAGACCGCCACCGCCAAAGACAAAGCCATGCCATTGCGGAATTTTCCGCAACTCGGCCGCGCCGGTGAGAGCGGTTCGGGTGCGATCGGCCTTGTGCCGGTTCAAAGGAGCTGAATGTAATGCGGGTTGTGGTGGTTGATTACGGGTCGGGAAATCTTCGCTCGGCAGTAAAGGCCTTTGAGCGCGCCGCGCGTGAATCCGGCGTGTCTGCCGAAATCATTCTGAGCGCCGAGGCCGACGAGGTGGCAAAGGCTGATCGTGTTGTGTTGCCAGGTGTCGGCGCCTATGCCGACTGCCGTGCGGGTCTGGACGCCGTTGATGGCATGAATGACGCGCTTCGCCACACCGTGGAAGACAAGGCGCGGCCGTTTCTGGGCATCTGTGTCGGCATGCAGCTGATGTCGAGCCGGGGCCTGGAAAAGACCACGTCTGAAGGTTTTGACTGGATTGCCGGCGATGTGGTGGAGATCACACCATCGAATCCGGCTTTGAAAATCCCCCAGATCGGCTGGAACACGCTGGATCTGAGAACACAGCACCCGCTGTTTGACGGCATCCCAACCGGTCCCGACGGACTGCACGCCTATTTCGTTCACTCCTATCATTTGGCGGCTAAGAATTCCGCGGATGTGATTGCGACTTGTGATTATGGCGGGGCGGTCACGGCAGTCGTTGCCCATGACAACAAGGCCGGAACACAGTTCCATCCCGAAAAGAGCCAGAAACTGGGTCTTGCCCTGATTGCCAATTTCCTTAGATGGAAGCCCTGACATGATCCTGTTTCCCGCAATCGACCTCAAGGACGGCCAATGCGTCAGGCTCAAGCTGGGCGAAATGGACTCGGCGACGGTCTACAACGAAGATCCTGCCGCCCAGGCCAAGGCCTTTGAGGATCAGGGGTTTGAGTGGCTGCATGTGGTTGATCTCAATGGCGCGTTCGAAGGACAGTCGGTCAACGGTGCGGCGGTCGAGGCGATCCTGAAAGCCACAAAGAATCCGGTCCAACTCGGCGGAGGCATCCGCACGCTGGCCCATATCGAAAGCTGGCTCGACAAGGGTCTCGCCCGGGTGATTCTGGGCACCATTGCTGTGCGTGATCCAGATCTGGTCCGCGAGGCCTGCAGGAAATTTCCCGGACGTGTTGCTGTCGGCATTGATGCCAAGGGTGGCAAGGTGGCCGTCGAAGGCTGGGCCGAGGCCTCAGAGCTCGGTGTCATCGAACTGGCCAAGCGTTTCGAAGGCGCCGGTGTTGCGGCGATCATCTACACCGATATTGACCGCGATGGCGTTTTGACCGGCATCAACTGGGAAAGAACCGTCGAACTGGCAGAAGCCGTGTCGATCCCGGTGATCGCTTCGGGCGGTCTGGCTTCAATCGCCGACATAGTGCGCATGAAAATGCCCGATGCGGCAAAACTTGAAGGCGCGATCTCCGGTCGGGCGCTCTACGACGGGCGCATTGATCCGACTGAAGCGCTGGGCGTTCTCAACGGAACGCTGAGTGTTGAGCCGGCAAAATTCGAGCAGGAAGATCGCTCATGACCCTCAAATCCCGCGTCATCCCTTGTTTGGACGTCAAGGACGGTCGCGTTGTCAAAGGCGTCAACTTTGTTGATCTGATCGACGCCGGCGATCCCGTCGAGGCGGCCAAGGCCTATGATGCAGCCGGTGCCGATGAACTATGCTTTCTCGACATCACCGCCTCGTCGGACAACCGTGAGACCATTTTCGATGTCGTGGCACAGACCGCCGAGCATTGCTTCATGCCATTGACCGTTGGTGGTGGTGTGCGGGCAGTGGCCGATATCCGCAAACTGCTTCTGGCGGGCGCGGATAAGGTCTCGATCAACACCGCCGCCGTTAACAATCCCGATTTTGTTGCCGAAGCCGCCGACAAGTTCGGCAATCAGTGCATTGTCGTCTCGGTTGACGCCAAGAAGGTTTCCGGACCCAATGAAACAGATCGCTGGGAAATTTTCACCCATGGCGGCCGCACGCCCACAGGTATCGATGCGGTGGGGTTTGCTGAAAAGATGGTCCAGCTTGGCGCTGGCGAGCTGTTGCTGACCTCGATGGACCGGGACGGTACCAAAGCCGGCTTCGATATCGGCCTGACCCGTACCATTGCCGATGCGGTTCGGGTTCCGGTGATTGCGTCGGGAGGTGTCGGCACGCTCGATCATCTGGTCGAGGGCATTCGTGATGGTCATGCCACCGCTGTTCTTGCCGCCTCGATTTTCCACTTTGGAACCTATACGATCGGGGAAGCAAAAAAACATATGGCTGCAGCAGGGTTGGACATGCGTCTGGATTGACCGGTTCTCGGTGATCGAGCGGTCTCCAACCAAGTGAAGGAAAGACAGGGCGATGACCAGTTTCAATCTCGCCGATCTCGAAAAGATCGTTGCTGAACGCGCTGCGGCTGATCCCGCAGAGTCCTGGACTGCGAAGCTTGCCGCCGCCGGCATGCCCAAGGCCGCAAAGAAGCTTGGCGAAGAGGCTGTCGAGACGGTGATCGCCGCAACGTCTCAAGGCCGAAGTGAACTGGTGGGCGAGTCCGCAGATCTGCTTTATCATCTGTTGGTCGTGCTCAGAATTGGTAATATCCCGCTGAATGAAGTCATGGCAGAACTTGAGCGGCGTACCGCGCAATCGGGATTGGCCGAGAAAGCCGGGCGTCCGGCGGAGTAATTATGGACCAGACCGACATTCAGCCACGCCCTCTGGATCATTTCGCCGGCGATGATTTTTCGCCCTACCGGTTTTTCTCCGCGGACAATTGGGCGGAGTTCCGTGCTGACACGCCGCTCACCTTGAGCGAAGACGAGGTCCGCAGGCTGCGCTCTCTCAATGATCCCGTTGATCTTGATGAGGTGCGGCGGATCTATCTGTCCTTGTCGCGGCTGCTGTCGGCGCATGTGGAATCCTCGCAATTGCTCTTTGAGCAACGCAAGCAATTCCTCAATCTCTCAAACGTTGTCAAAACCCCGTTCATTATCGGGATCGCGGGATCCGTGGCTGTCGGCAAGTCCACCACCGCGCGTGTGTTGGCTCAACTGCTTTCCCGCTGGCCCTCGAGCCCGAAGGTCGATCTGATCACCACCGATGGTTTTCTTTATCCCAACGAGGTGCTGAGGCGTGAAAACCTGATGGATCGCAAGGGTTTTCCCGAAAGCTACGATGTTGGCGCAGTTTTGAGGTTCCTCTCCGACATCAAGGCGGGTCAGCACAATGTGAAGGCACCCTGCTATTCCCACCTGACTTATGATGTCTTGCCCGGCGAATTCAAAGTGATCGACCGTCCAGACATTCTGATCTTCGAGGGGATCAATGTGCTTCAGGTGCGGGATTTGCCCGAAGATGGCAAGATCGTTCCGTTCGTTTCGGATTTCTTCGATTTCTCGATCTACATCGACGCCGAGGAGTCGGACATCCACAAATGGTATGTGGACCGCTTCATGAATCTGAGGCAGACGGCGTTCCGCGATCCCGATTCCTTTTTTCATCGCTATGCGACGATCAACGAGGATGCTGCACTGGCGATCGCAGAGAGCCTTTGGGAAAACATCAACCTGAAGAACCTGCGCCAGAACATCCTGCCGACGCGTCCCCGGGCCGATCTGATCCTGCGCAAGGCGCCCAACCATCTCATTGAGCAGGTTGCCTTGCGCAAACTGTAGCTTGGCGGTTTGGTTCAGGGGGTGACGCGGCGCAGTGTCAGGTTGATACGCCCGCCATCCTTGAGCAGTGTCGAGGTCATGGGATAAATCCGGTCGACGCCATGAAAGGCAAGCCGGCTTTCTCCGCCAATAATGACCACGTCGCCGCTATCAAGCCGGAATGATCTGGTTGGTTGCCCGCGCTCGGTTCCGCCGATGCGAAACAGGCAGGTGTCACCCAGCGAGACTGACAGCACGGGCGCGGAAAAATCGCTCTCATCGCGGTCCTGGTGCAGGCCCATACGCGCGGACACATCATAGAAATTGACCAAACAGGCCTGTGGCGGTCGGCTCTCGCCTGTCAGGTCGGTCCACAATTCCAGCAATCTGTTGGGGATTGATGGCCAGGACGTTCCTGAAACCGGATGGCTGTCCTGGTAGCGGTAGCCTGCCTTGTCGGCAACCCAGCCCAGTACCCCGCAATTGGTCATCCGCACGCTCAAGGGTTTGCCGGTTCTTGGCATTTCCGGGCGGTACAGCGGAGCTTGCCGCACCACCGCCCGGATGTCTTCAACCAGAGAGATCTGTCCGTCGCGGTCGAGATGGCCTGGAATGTGGCGCACCCCTTTGGGCAGAACGAGCATTTATAGCCTTTCTGGCGCTGTGGTGGTTCAGGCTGTTTCGAGGTCGGGAATACGCAGGACCTGACCTGGATAGATCTTGTCGGGATCCGAGAGCATCGGCTTGTTGGCCTCGAAGATCACCGTGTATTTTCCGCCCTTGCCCTTGCCATAGGCCGCTTCGGCGACTTTCCAGAGATTGTCGCCCTTCTGAACCGTATGAAACTTCGGCTCATTTGCCGGCGTTGATGCTGCGACCAGGGCGGTCATGTCGACATCAGCAAGTTTGAGACCGGATTCGGGCAGCACCACTTTCAGTTCGGAGGCTTCCACCTTGGAAATCCCAAGTGTGTTGCCCACTGCAACGACGGCTTTTTCGAAGATCGACTGATCCTCGACCACGCCCGACAGCACCACCTTGTCACCGTCGACCTTCACATCGACCTTGTCGGTGCCGAGCCCGAAGGAATCGAGCTCTTTCTTGACGGCATCGGCTTCCGGAGCGTCGTCATCGCCACCGATACCGAGCTTCTTTCCCGCAGATTTGATGAAATCGAAAATGCCCATAGGTCTTGTTCTCCCTGAATGAATAGAACTCAACATAAGCACGGAGAATTCGCCGTGCCAAGAAAAAGCACCCGCTAATTTAATCGTCGCGCACTTTCTGCCGGGCTTTCTTGATCACTGCCCGCCCGGATTTTGCAGCCAGCCGCCGCTCCACCGAACCGCGGGTCGGTTTGGTCTTGCGCCGTGGCGGTGGCTGCGGAGTGGATGCCTTGTCTAGCAGTTCGACCAGCCGTTCGCGGGCATCAGCCCGGTTGCGCTCCTGGGTTCGGAATCGGTTGGCTTCGAGAATCAGAACGCCTTCCTTGGACACTCTGCTGCCGCCAATCCGAATGGCATTGGCCTTCACCCGATCGGTCAGAGATGGGGAATTGGCGATGTCGAATCGCAGCTGGACTGCGGTCGCGACCTTGTTGACATTCTGACCACCGGGGCCCGAGGCACGAATAAAGCTCTCGCTCAGCTCCCAGTTGGCAATCACGATGCCGCGCGCGGCATAAAGGGCGTCGGTGCTCATCTGTCCACCTTCCAGAACAGAATCTGGCTTTCGTCCTTGCGGCTGATCGCCGGCACCCGAGCGCCTTTGGCCGGATGCCCGACCACCAGAAGCACGAGTGGCTTTTCATTGTCCGGGCGGCCGCAGATCTGGTTGAGAAAACCCATCGGCGACGGCGTATGGGTCAAGGTTGCCAGCCCGGAGGAATGCAGGCTGGCGATGAGCAGACCAATGGCGATGGAGACCGATTCGGGCACATAATAGTGTTTGATCTTCTGCCCATCCTCACCAATGCCCCATCGCTGTGCAAAGATAGCGATCAACCAGGGTGCGGTCTCGAGAAACGGCTTGTCTGCATCTGTGCCAAGCGGGGCCAGCGCGTCGAGCCATTCTTCGCCGGCACGGTTTGCATAAAAACTTCGCTCCTCTTCTTCGGCTGCAAGTCGGATTGCGCGCTTGGTGTCCGGATCGCCTATGGCGACAAAGCTCCACGGTTGCTGGTTGGCGCCCGAGGGTGCCGTACCCGCAGTACGGACAGCAATCCGGATCAGTTCCGGATCAACCGGTTCGGGCGAAAAGTCACGCACTGTCCGGCGCGATTGCATCCGGTCATGAAAAGCGCGCGCTTTCGCCAGCATGTCCGCTTCACTCAGTCGCGGCAGCGAAAGCGCAATGGTCTCGGCGGATTTGGCCATAAAACGGATTCCCTGCGGCGATTGTTGTCGGCAGAAAATGCGTGACCGGACAGGTTCGGTCAATGTTGATGGTCAAATCCTGGCCGAAGACGGCGCCAGATTACTCAGCAGCAACCTTGAAACCAGGCGCAGCGCTGAGAACCGAACCATCGACATGGGTCTCGAATTTCTCGAAATTGTCGATGAACATCCCCACCAGCCGATCAGCAGCCGCATCATAGGCCGGCTTGTCGGCCCAGGTTGAGCGCGGATCAAGAATGGTGCTGTCGACGCCAGAAACTGCGATCGGAACAGCAAAACCGAAATTCGGGTCGATGCGGTACTCGGCGGTTTCCAATGATCCGTTAAGCGCTGTGGTCAGCAGCGTGCGCGTGGCCTTGATCGGCATGCGCTGACCTTGGCCATAGGCGCCGCCGGTCCAGCCGGTGTTGACCAGCCAGCAATTGACCTGATGATCGTTGATCAGCGTGCGAAGAAGCGCGCCATACTCTGACGGATGGCGCGGCATGAACGGTGCGCCGAAGCAGGTCGAGAACGTGGCTTCAGGTTCGGTGACGCCCTTTTCCGTGCCTGCCACCTTGGCGGTGTAGCCCGACAGGAAGTGGTACATTGCCTGTTCCGGCGTCAGCTTGGCGATGGGCGGCATTACGCCGAAAGCATCGGCTGTCAGCATGATGATGTTGCGCGGGTGATTTGACCGGCCGGTGCTGCTTGCATTCGGAATGAAATGCAGCGGATAGGCACAGCGGGTGTTTTCGGTCAGCGACCCATCATCGAAATCGGGAATACGGTTTTCATCCAGAACCACATTCTCAAGTACGGTGCCGAAACGCTCGGTGGTTCCGAAGATTTCTGGCTCGGCGTCGCGTGACAACCGGATTGTCTTGGCATAGCAGCCACCTTCGAAATTGAAGACGCCGTCTTCGCCCCAGCCATGCTCGTCATCGCCAATCAGGGTGCGGGCGGGATCTGCCGAAAGTGTTGTCTTGCCGGTTCCCGATAGTCCAAAGAACACGGCCGTATCACCATCCGGTCCCGCATTGGCCGAGCAATGCATTGGCATGACGTTTTTGGCCGGAAGCAGGTAGTTCAGCGCGGTGAACACAGACTTCTTCATTTCGCCAGCGTAGGACGTGCCAGCGATCAACACCAAGCCCTTGGCCAGATTGACGGCGATCACAGTCTCGCTGCGGCAGCCATGCCGAGCCGGATCTGCGCGGAAGGAGGGCAGATTGACAATGGTCAGCTCAGGCACAAATTCGGTGAGTGTCGCGCGCTCCGGACGGATCAGCAGATTGCGAATAAACAATGCATGCCAGGCATATTCGGTGACGATCCGCGATGGCAGGGCATGGGCACTATCGGCCCCGCCAACCAGATCTTGAACGAACAGATCACGCGCACGCGCATGGGCTATCATGTCGGCATGCAGCGTTTCGAACGCTTCGGGAGCCATCGGCTTGTTGTTGTCCCACCAGATCTGGTCTTTGGTCGAGGCATCGCGAACCACGAACTTGTCCTTGGCCGACCGGCCGGTGTGCTGGCCTGTGAGCGCGCGCAACGCGCCATGGGCTGTCAGGGTTGCTTCCCCGTTTGCCACTGCCAGCTCGACCAGTTCCGCCTCGCCCAGATTGTAGCGCACCACGCCAGTTGTCTCGAGGCCGCACAGGACCAGACCGGCCGACGGATTACGCACTCCCAAATCCTTACTCATTTCGGATTCCTTTTCTTACAGGCGCGGGACAGGTTCGAATTTCGCCGGACCATAGAGACGGCTTTTTAAAAAAACAACAGCTAATAAGACGAATATTCAATGAAAACAAAGTATTAATCGATTTAAAAAAATCGCACAAAATTTCAATCGGTTCAATTGAATTGAAGGACCAGCCTCTTAGACAATGATGGAATGACACTTAGGGAGATCTGTGCCACATTTTGTTCTCACTTTATCCTCATGGACGTGGCGGCGGGGCCCGGAAAAGACAAACGTATGGTCTGGACCGGGTTGAAGCGGGGGCACTACCCAGAGGCTAGCAAGACCATGACGGAGACGACTATCATGCAGACAATCGCGCTCGTCGATGACGACCGCAACATCCTTACCTCGGTTTCGATTGCGCTCGAAACGGAAGGGTATCGTGTTGAAACCTACACCGATGGCGCGTCTGCACTGGACGGGTTGCTGGCCCGCCCGCCGCAGCTGGCAATCTTTGACATCAAGATGCCGCGCATGGACGGCATGGAACTGCTGCGCCGCCTGCGTCAGAAGTCAGATATTCCGGTGATTTTCCTCACCTCAAAGGATGAGGAAATCGATGAGTTGTTCGGCCTCAAGATGGGCGCAGATGATTTCATCACCAAGCCGTTCTCCCAACGTTTGCTGGTCGAGCGTGTCAAAGCTGTGATGCGCCGAGCGGCCAGCCGCGAAGCTGCTGCCGCCGCACCGGGCCGTGCCGCTGCCACCCCGACCAAGTCGCTGGAGCGCGGGAATTTGGTCATGGACCAGGAGCGCCACACCTGCACCTGGAAGAATGAGGCGGTTACACTGACCGTCACCGAGTTTCTGATCCTCCAGTCGCTGGCGCAGCGCCCCGGCGTCGTCAAGAGCCGTGACGCGCTGATGGATGCAGCCTATGATGATCAGGTCTATGTCGATGACCGGACCATTGACAGCCACATCAAGCGGCTGCGCAAGAAGTTCAAGATGGTCGACGATGATTTCGACATGATCGAAACGCTTTATGGTGTAGGATATCGTTTTCGCGAAGCCGCATGAGACCGATCACCAGGTTCGGGTTGAAGCTCTAATATCAAGCCGTTCGCGGCAAGAGTGACATGGCGATTGAAACCGAAGACAATTTGCGCAACGAGGCTGATCAGTCAGCTGCGGCAACGCCACCCAGGAACTGGATACATCCGGTCACATTGGTGCGCCGTATCTTCGGGCACCTGATATTCTCCAGCCTGACCAGGCGTATCCTGTTCCTCAATCTTGCGGCATTGATTGTACTGGTCTCGGGTATTCTCTATCTCAACCAGTTTCGCGAGGGCCTGATTGACGCCCGTGTTGAAAGCCTGCTTACCCAGGGCGAGATCATCGCCGGCGCGGTTGCGGCCTCTGCAAGCGTTGAAACCAACTCCATCACCATTGATCCCGAAAAGCTCCTGGAGCTGCAGGCCGGGCAAACGATTTCACCTACCAGTTCAAACGAAAATCTTGATTTTCCGATCAACCCGGAGCGTGTCGCACCGGTGCTCAGGCGTTTGATTTCGCCAACCCGCACCCGTGCGCGTATTTATGATGATGACGCCAGCCTGATTCTTGATTCGCGCTACCTTTACACCAGCGGGCAGGTCCTGCGTTACGACCTGCCCTCCAATGAGGTCACGCAGCGCAGCCTCACTGAATCCCTTGGTGCATGGTTCAATCGCTTCTTCCAACGCTCCGACCTGCCGCTTTACCGCGAGCCGCCTGGCGCCGACGGGTCAATCTATCCGGAAGTGATGAATGCACTGGCCGGAGGGCGCGGTGCGGTCGTCCGGGTCACTGAAGCGGGCGAATTGATCGTTTCGGTGGCGGTACCGGTACAGCGCTTCCGCGCGGTTCTGGGCGTGCTGCTGCTGTCGACCCAGGCCGGCGACATCGACAAGATCGTTCATGCGGAAAGAATGGCAATTTTCCGTGTATCCGGTGTCGCCTTCATGGTGTCGAGTGTATTGTCACTTCTGCTTGCGAGCACCATTGCCACACCGCTCAGGCGGCTTTCGGCCGCTGCGGTGCGCGTCCGCCGCGGCGTCAAGGCACGCGAGGAAATTCCTGACTTCTCCGACAGACAGGACGAAATCGGCAATCTTTCCGTGGCGCTGCGGGATATGACCAATGCGCTTTATGACCGCATTGACGCCATCGAGAGCTTTGCAGCCGATGTCAGCCATGAACTCAAGAACCCGCTGACATCATTGCGCAGCGCTGTCGAAACACTTCCGCTTGCGCGCAATGAGCATTCCCGCAAACGGCTTCTGGATGTGATCCTGCATGATGTCCGGCGCATGGATCGCCTGATCAGCGACATCTCCGACGCCTCCCGGCTTGACGCCGAACTGGCGCGGCAGGATGGCGCGACCGTCGACATGCGCACGCTGCTCACCGATCTCGTTGCTATTGCCCGCCAAGTCCGGGCCGGGAGCAAAGAGGTTGACATTGATCTCAAGGTCGACGGCAAAGCCGGCGACAAAAAGAAGTTCATCCTTGTCGGTCACGATCTCAGGCTTGGTCAGGTTGTGACCAACCTGATTGAGAATGCGCGCTCTTTTGTCCCGGAAACCAAGGGCCGGATTACGGTGCGACTGGCGCGCCATCGTGGCTCGGTGCGGGTTCTGATCGAGGACAATGGTCCGGGCATTCGTGCCGAGGTTATCGAGCGGGTGTTTGAGCGGTTCTATACGGATCGCCCTGATGGCGAGGATTTCGGCCAGAACTCCGGCCTCGGTCTGTCCATCAGCCGGCAGATCATCGAGGCGCATGGCGGGACGCTGACCGCCGAGAACATTCCTCCGCAAAAGGAGGGAAAATGGGCTGGTGCGCGATTCATCATCGAGTTGCCGGCGGAACAGCTTTGAGCAGTTGGTTGTCAGCTAATGGCGAGACCACGCATGCCACGGCAATCGTCGTGGGCGAAACGGGGATCCTTTTTGTTGGTCCGTCAGGCGCGGGCAAGAGCAGCATGGCCTTCACCTGTCTTGGAGCCGCTGTCTCTCGTGGCTGGAACGCCGCGCTGGTTGCCGATGACCGGACCTGCCTGACCGTCCATTCGTGCAGATGCATTGCATCCTGCCCCGAGCCCATAAGGCGAAAGCTTGAACTGAGGGGTGGAGGAATCGCGCAACTGCCGCACATCAGTCACGCGGTCATGCACCTTGCAGTCGCGCCGGTGCCACCATCTGCCGAAAGCCGACTGCCTCCCGACAATGAAATTTTCACGTGTGATGGCGTGGAATTGCCTCTTCAGAGGTTGTGGCGTGACGGCGCAACAGATCCCCTGACTGCCTTATGTGCCCTGTGGCCTGATCGCTTTTTGAGCAATTGAGGCCTTCTTGTGACGTAAATACGGGCTTCCGGGCGTTTTTTGGCTTGAACTTCGTCCTCTTCTGTCCAAGATGAATTTTCGTGTTATTCGCAAGTGCGAAGCAATCGGCGTGGGTATGTCCCGGGATGGGCACGTCGCATGCATCTGGAGGCAATATGATCGGATTGGTGCTTGTCACCCATGGCAAGCTCGCTGAGGAGTTCCGGCATGCCCTTGAGCATGTGGTTGGGCCGCAGACTGCACTCGAAACCGTTTGCATCGGTCCTGAAGACGATATGGACCAGCGGCGAATGGACATTGTCGGTGCTGTTTCGCGTGTTGAAAGTGGTCAGGGCGTCATCATCCTGACAGACATGTTCGGTGGAACTCCTTCAAATCTGTCGATTTCGGTAATGGATTCCGGGCGTATCGAGGTGATCGCCGGGGTCAATCTGCCGATGCTGATCAAGCTCGCGGGGATTCGCGGCGCAAATGACATTGACAGTGCATTGGCCCAGGCTCAGGACGCTGGACGCAAATACATAAATGTCGCCAGCCGGTTGCTGGCAGGAAAATGACCACAAAAGCCACAATTCAGTCCCGAACCCTGCAAATCGTCAACAAACGCGGCCTGCATGCACGCGCCTCAGCCCGGTTTGTGCAGACCGTGGAAGGGTATGATGCGATCGTCCGGGTGACCCGTGAAGGTTCAACCGTTGGCGGAACGTCGATCATGGGATTAATGATGCTCGCGGCCAGCCCCGGCTGCTCGATCCTGGTAGAGGCCGATGGCCGTCAGGCCACCGAAATCCTCGACGCGTTGGAAGCGTTGGTCAAGGATCGTTTCGGTGAAGACGAATGATTAAGCACACATAAAGACATCTTTATATCGTGTTGCCACTTGGGTTGTTTCCTGCTATTGCACGCCCAAACAAACACGCCATGCCCGTGATGGGCGGGTAGAACCGTGGGATTATGAACATGACCGCAACCAACGATTATGTTGTCGCCGATATCGCGCTGGCCGAATATGGCCGTAAGGAACTTGATATCGCTGAAACCGAAATGCCCGGCCTGATGGCCTTGCGCGAAGAATATGCCACCAGCCAGCCGCTCAAAGGCGCGCGCATCGTCGGTTCGCTGCACATGACCATTCAGACAGCCGTGCTGATTGAGACCCTGACGTCACTCGGTGCCGATGTCCGCTGGGCATCCTGCAATATTTTCTCCACTCAGGATCATGCAGCTGCCGCGATCGCCAAGAGCGGTGTTCCGGTGTTTGCGATCAAGGGACAGACCCTTGAGGAGCATTGGGATTATCTCGACAAGTCCTTCATGTTTGACGATGGCCCAAACCTGATTCTCGATGATGGCGGCGACGCCACGCTCTATGTGCTGCTCGGTGCCCGCGCCGAAGCTGGCGAAGACATCATCCCCGTTCCCGCTTCCGAAGAGGAAGAAGTCATCAAGGCACAGATCAAGAAGCGCATGGCAGCTTCGCCGGGTTGGTTCACAAAGGTGCGCGATCAGATCCTTGGCGTGTCCGAAGAAACCACGACCGGGGTTCACCGTCTCTATGAACTGCACAAGAAGGGCTTGCTTCCTTTCCCGGCCATCAACGTCAATGACTCGGTCACCAAATCGAAATTTGACAACAAATACGGTTGCAAGGAAAGCCTTGTCGACGGTATCCGCCGTGCCACCGACACCATGATGGCCGGTAAGGTTGCGGTTGTTTGCGGTTACGGCGATGTCGGCAAGGGTTCGGCTGCCTCGCTTCGCGGCGCAGGCGCCCGGGTCAAGGTCACCGAGGTCGACCCGATCTGCGCATTGCAGGCGGCCATGGACGGTTTCGAAGTGGTGACGCTGGAAGATGTTGCGTCGAGCGCTGACATTTTCATTACCACAACCGGCAACAAGGACGTGATCCGCCTCGAGCACATGCGCGAGATGAAGGACATGGCGATTGTTGGCAATATCGGCCACTTCGACAACGAAATTCAGGTCGCCGCCCTGAAGAACCACAAATGGACCAACATCAAGGATCAGGTCGACATGATCGAGATGCCTTCGGGCAACCGCATGATCCTGTTGAGCCAGGGCCGACTTCTTAATCTGGGCAACGCAACCGGTCACCCCAGCTTTGTCATGTCCGCGTCCTTTACCAACCAAGTGCTGGCGCAGATGGAGCTTTGGACCAAGGGCGATCAGTACAAGAATGAAGTCTATGTTCTGCCCAAGCACCTCGATGAGAAGGTGGCGCGCCTGCATCTCGACAAGATTGGTGCGAAGTTGACCAACCTCCAGCCTGAACAGGCCGAATACATCGGCGTGACCGTCGAAGGCCCGTTCAAGCCTGAACACTACAGGTACTGATCTCTCAATAAATACCCACAAGATATTGATGCCGCGTTCTTGACAACAAGGACGCGGCTTCTTTTTTGCGCTCCGTCCTCTTCACCGTGATTCGTGAAGCCTGTATGTTTTCAGACAATGATTCGCTTTCGTGTTTGGCGGCGCGGCAAGTGGATCGGCGATGTCTTGTCAAACAGGCGGCGAGGGGACGTAGACATGCCAGTGAAGGCGGATTCACAGCAAAACGACAGCAGACCTGGTTTGGGATACGCATTGACGGGCGCCCTCAGGCGTTTGTCCCGGTGGCTTTTGGCAGGAACGGCGCTTGTTGCAGGAGGCCTTTTTCTCCCTGCTTCACGAGCTCTTGCCCAGAGCACTGGTGGATTTGAAATTTCTTCTCTCGAAGTGGTCAATTTCGCGATGGTCATCGGTGCCATTTCGGCCGCGATGATTTCTGCGATCTGGTTGATCCGGGAACGCGCCAAAATTGATGCCGAGAACGCTTCCCTGCGCACAAACCTGGCGGATGCCCATGCGCAATTGTCGCGTTATCAGTCCCTCATCGTCGACCGCGACCGACAGATCGTCGTCTGGGACGGCGTCGGGGTCCCCGCCGAAGTCTTGGGAAACCTCTCCCCGGCGACCGGGGCACCCCAGAAGCCTCAGGATTTTTTAGCATTCAGCCGTTGGCTCGAGCCCCGTTCGGCAGCCAGCCTCGATGAGTCCATCGATTTGCTTCGCGCCCAGGCCGAACGTTTCGATCTGATTGTCGAGACAGTGCGCGGTCATGTCATCGAGGCCCAGGGCCGGGTATCCGGCGGCCGCGCATTTGTGCGGTTTGTAGCCCTGTCCAATGTCCGTGCCGAACTTGCGGAACTGAAGACCGAACGCGACCGTCTGCTGGCGTCGCTCGACACCTTTCAGACCCTGCTCGATGTGATCGATATGCCGGCCTGGCTCAGGGGGTCTGACTCCAAACTGCTTTGGGTGAACAATGCCTATATTCGCGCTGTTGAAGGCGCAGACCGGTCAGACGCACTTGAGCGGGGCATGGAGCTCCTGGGAACTGCCGCGCGGGAAAAAATCCGTGCGACCGCCACCCCGGAACGGCCTTTCCTGGACCGGGTTTCGACGGTGATCAAAGGCCACCGGCGCTTTCTCGAAGTTGCAGATGTCAAGACACCCGCTGGCTGTGCCGGGCTTGCGCTCGACGTTTCGGTGGAAGAAGATCTTCGTGAGGAGCTTCGCCGCACCATTCGCAGTCATGCTGAAACACTTGACCACCTTGCGACCCCGGTGGCGATTTTCGATCGTGACCAGAGGCTTCAGTTTCACAATCAGGCCTTCCAGCAGCTTTGGGAACTCGACATTCCGTTCCTGGCCCGCAGGCCCGACAATGGCGAATTCCTTGAACGTCTGCGTGCCGACGGCAAATTGCCCGAACCGCACGCGTGGCGGGACTGGAAGGAACAGATGCTGTCGGTCTATCGGGCGGTCGAGACCACCCCGCATCTGTGGCACCTGCCGGATGGTCAGACCCTCAATGTCTTTGCCAATGCCCATCCGCAGGGCGGTGTGACCTGGGTGTTCGAGAATCTGACCGAAAAGGTCGATCTGGAAACCAAATACAACACCTTGCTCCAGGTTCAGGGCGAAACGATTGACCATCTGGCCGAAGGTGTCGGCGTGTTTGGCCCTGACGGTCGTATTCGTCTCTCCAATCCCTCTTTCCGCGCGTTGTGGGGTTTGACCGAAGACCAGGTAAAGCCCGGTACTCACATTCGCGATATCACCGCCGCATGCGAACCTTCTTACCGCGAGCCGGATGGCTGGAAGCTATTTGCCGGCGAAATTACCTCTTTCGATGAAGAACGCCGTTCGCGCAGTGGTCGCATTGAACTGGTCACCGGGTTGATCCTCGACTATGCGGTGGTCCCGTTGCCTAACGGCCAGACCATGGTTGCATTCGTCAATGTCACCGACAGCGTCGGTGCTGAGCGCATGTTGACCGAAAACAATGAGGCGTTGCGCAAGGCCGATGCGCTGAAGAACGATTTCGTCAATCATGTCTCGTACGAGTTGCGTTCACCGCTGACC
This sequence comes from Hoeflea sp., assembly GCA_043585085.1. Lineage (GTDB taxonomy): Bacteria > Pseudomonadota > Alphaproteobacteria > Rhizobiales > Rhizobiaceae > Hoeflea. The sequence continues at coordinate 1,735,891 of CP121320.1, read as the reverse complement.
AATATCATTGGCTTCACCGATCTGTTGAAGACGCCGGATGTCGGCGAACTCAATGAGCGCCAGATCGAGTATCTAGATCATATTTCGACATCGTCCTTGGTGCTCCTGACTTTCGTCAACGACATTCTCGATCTCGCCACAGTAGACGCGGGGATCATGCAGTTGGAAGTTGCGGAGGTGAACATTGATAACCTTTTGTCGGAGGTCGCTGATCAGACCGCCGACTGGTTCAAGGAGAATGGCCTGAACCTGGAGATCGAGTCTTCCAACGCCCCGGCAACGATGATGGGTGATCACCAACGGCTCAACCAGATCCTGTTCAAGCTCTTGATGAACGCCGCCAATTTTGCGCCTGAGGGCTCGGCAGTGAGGCTCTGTTGTGCAATGGAGGAGGGGTCGGTCCTCTTCTCTGTCGCCGATTCCGGTCCCGGGATTCCCGAGAGTGCGCGCAAGGATGTGTTTGCCCGTTTCGAAACCCACGGCCAGGGCGGCCGCCGTCGTGGCGCCGGTCTGGGGCTGTCCATAGTCCAGAGCTTTGTCTCGCTGCATAAGGGCTCGGTTTCGGTGGAAGGCGGTGAGGGTGACGGCACCACTATCTGTTGCCGTTTTCCCACTGACATTCCGCAGGCGCGAAATGCGGCAGAGTGAGCGCTGGTGTCACCATCTCCGCTAACCCTCAGACTGGCTGATCTTGCGGCGACCACACGGTTTGCCGAGGATGTGGCGTTGTCGTTAATGCCCGGAGACTGCCTGTGCCTTTCAGGTGATCTGGGTGCCGGAAAAACCACTTTTGCCCGTGCCCTGATACGCGCGATTGCAGATGATCCGGACCTTGAGGTGCCAAGTCCGACCTTCACCCTTGTGCAAAGCTATGAACTCCGCCTGCCGGTTACTCATCTTGATCTCTATCGCCTTGGACATGCTGACGAGCTGGATGAACTTGGCCTGGAAGATGCTCTTCTTGATGGCGTAGCACTCATTGAATGGCCCGAGCGGGCACTGGAACGGCTTCCGCAAAACCCGGTCGAGATAAGTTTTGAAGGTCTCGACAGCAAACGAGCGGCGACCATCAACGCTGGCGCAGACTTTCTTGACCGCTTTTGCCGGTCGCGCGCTGTCCGGGAATTTATCGACAAGGCGGGTCTGACCGGGGCCGAACGCCGTCATCTTCAGGGTGATGCCTCATCGCGAACCTACGAAACGGTGCGCTGTGAGGATCGGGATCCGGTCATTCTGATGAATGCGCCGCAGCGGCCCGATGGTCCACCCATTCGCGATGGGCTTCCCTACTCGCAAATCGCCCATCTAGCAGAAGACGTTGTGCCTTTTGTCGCCATTGCCCGCTGGTTGCGTCAGCAGGGGTTTTCGGCCCCCAAAATCCTTGCAGAAGATCTTGATCAAGGCTTCCTGCTGGTCGAATATCTTGGCTCCGAAGGTCTTCTTGATGGACGAGGCGCGCCGGTTGCCGAACGCTATCAGCTTGCTATCGACTGTCTGGCGGCGCTGCATGGCAAGACTCCGCCAACAACAATTCCAATCGTTGGCGCTGAACATCCTGTGCCGGCTTATGATTCCCGGGCCATGCAGATTGAAGTGGAGCTGCTGACCGACTGGTATCTGCCCTGGCGCACCGGACTTCCCGTACCTGACGCTGATCGCGAAGACTATCTTGCCACATGGTCGGCCCTTTTCTCCCGGCTTGAAACCGCCGAAAAGGCCCTTGTGTTACGGGACTACCATTCACCCAACCTGATTTGGCGGAACAACCGCCAGGGCTTCGACCGTCTTGGCATCATAGATTTCCAGGACGCGATGATAGGGCCATCGGCCTATGATGTGGCCTCTCTGTGTCAGGATGCGCGGGTGACCATTGAGCCCGAGCTCGCCGAACAGCTCCTCGCCCGCTACATCGCTGCACGCCTTGACGCCGATCGGACATTTGATGTGTCGGCGTTCCGCGAAGCCTATGCGATCATGGCCGCGCAAAGAGCCGCAAAGATTCTTGGTATCTTTGTGCGGCTTGACCAGCGCGACGGAAAACCGGTTTATCTGCGCCATCTGCCGCGAATAGAGTCCTATATCGCCCAATCTCTCAAACATCCGGCCCTGCAGCCCTTGCGATCCTGGTTCACACGCGTTGGTATCGGTGAGACCGAATCATAGTCCGGGCCATCCAATGCGCATAAATTCAGCCATGATCCTCGCTGCCGGTCTCGGCACCCGCATGCGGCCGATCACCGAGACCCTGCCAAAACCGCTGGTCGAGGTGGCAGGCAAGCCGCTGATCGCCTACAGCCTCGAGGCGCTTGACCGGATCGGGGTGACCAACATTGTCGCGAATGTGCATTACCTGGCACCCGTACTCACCAAATGGCTGTCGAACTGGCCCGGTGCTGAGATTGCCATTTCAGATGAAACCGAAGAGTTACTGGATTCGGGCGGTGGCATCGTCAAGGCGCTGCCGCATCTTGGTCAGGATCCGTTTCTGGTTCTCAATGCCGATACCTTCTGGCTGGAGGATCCGGATTTCGGGTCTGACAATCTGGCGCGCATGGCCGACCAGTTTGATCCGGTCAGCATGGATATCATGATGATGACCGCGCGCCTCGATCAGGCTACCGGGCACACCGGATCAGGTGATTTCACCATGGATCCGGAAGGGCGCTTGGCACGTTACCGCGGCACCGGTGACCCGGTGATTTATGCCGGCGCATTGGTGCTCAGCCCCCATGTCTTCGATGCCATTTCCGAAGCAAGGTTCTCGCTCAACCGCTGTTTTGATGCAGCCATCGAGAGCGGACGCCTGTTTGGTGCGCCGATGCGCGGCCATTGGTTGACCGTCGGTACGCCCGAAGCGATCGGCGAGGCGGAGGCTGCCATGAGCGCCTATCTCAACGGTTCAGCCGCATGAACCGGCCATCGGTCAAACCGATGACCGGATCCGCGCCGCATATCGTGACAATTCCGCCCGGCGCGCCGTTTCTGTCTGTTCTGGCCGAGAGAATATACGGAGGCGGTCTGATTGAGGGCCTGGCCTATCGGGCGGAAGATCCGCTTTCGCTCGCCCGCGCCACGGTTTTCGTGCCCACACGTAGAGCTGCCCGTGCACTCCGTTCCGAACTTACAGACCGGATCGGCGTTGGCTCTGCGATCCTGCCCTCGATCCGGCCTCTGGGCGAGACTGATGATGATGCGGGCTTCTTTGATTCAGCCGATCCTGCCACCCTGACGCTTGATCCGGCGATCCCGCAAACGGCTGCAACCTTGCGGTTGGCCGATCTGGTGCTCGCCTGGAAAAAGGCACTGCCGCGCACGGTTCTGGATCATCTCGGTGGTGCGCCTCTGGTTGCCCCGGCCAATCCGGCTGATGCGATCTGGCTCGGGCGGAGCCTGTTCGATCTTATCCAGGCCATTGAGACCGAGGAATGTGACTTTGCCGGCCTCGATCAGGTCGTGTCTGAAGATCTTCAGCAATGGTGGCAGCTCACCCGGGAATTCCTGGCGATCGCCCGGGAATACTGGCCAGCGCTGCTCACCGAGATCTCCCGTTCCAGTCCGGCGGGCCATCATAATGCGATGATCGATGTTTTTACCCGGACACTGACATCGGGTGACCGGGATCACCCGGTGATCGTTGCCGGATCCACCGGTACGCGGCCTTCGACCGCACGGTTGATCGCCGCCATCGCCCATCTGCCCAAGGGCGCGGTTGTGTTGCCCGGCCTCGATCACGTCATGCGCCTGTCCCATTGGCAGGATCTGGCCAAGGCGGCTTCCATTGTGTCTCCTCCAGACGCATCCATTTCGTTCAATCCCGCAGCACGCAGTCATCCGCAATATGGCCTGCTGCGTCTGGTTGAAAGCTGCGGTGTTGATATCTTGAGCCTCGGCGATATTCCGGAGATCGCGCGCCTTGACGGGTCTATGACCGTACGGCGTGCTGCGGTTTCTGCCGCACTTCTCCCGGCCGACGCCACCGAGGCCTGGGGAGAGGCGGGTTTTCTGCCGGATGCCACCGCTCTCAGGCAGGCATTCGAACCGGTCAGTCTGATCGAGGCCGCAAATGAACGGGAAGAGGCCGCCGCACTGGCCGCAGCGATGCGTCAGGCGCTTGAACCCCGTCCCGGCAGTGCAGAACCCGTTGTCGCGCTGGTCACGCCCGATCGCAATCTCGCCCGCCGCGTGGTGGTGGAGCTGCAGCGTTACGGGATCGAGGCCAATGATTCGGGTGGTATCCCGCTGATGTCGAGCCCGCAGGGCGGGCTGGTGCGGCTTGCGGTACAGGTGGCGTTTGCACCGGGCGACGCGGTGGCGATCGCGGCTCTGATCAAGCATCCGCTGGCACGTTTCGGCCTCAATCAGAAATCGGCCGGGCGGCTGGCAGGCATCGTTGAACGCATTGCGCTGAGAGGTGGAAGCGGCGAGGCTGATATTGATCAGCTTGAGACTCTGGTTTCCCAGCGTTCAGAGCTTCGCAAAAAGCGTCATGCTCCCCTTTGGTTGGCAAGGATTTCAGACGTTGAGGCAGGACAGGCGCAAGACTTTGCCGCCCGTATTTCAGCGGCGATGTCCCCGCTGACATCGATCCTGGTTGAGGCAAAGGGCGACAAATTTTCCAACCTCGTCGGCATCGGCAGTCTGGCCGGACTGACCGCCGAGGTGCTTGAAAAGATCTGCGCCGATGAGACTGGCAGCCTCGAAGCCCTTTGGGGTGACGAGGCCGGTGAAGATTTGTCGAAGCTGCTGCTTGAGACCAGGGACAGCGGCTCCGCGCTTGCCATCACCGGCCATGAATGGATCGGTGCGCTTGATGCATTGATCTCTGGCCGGATGGTCAAGCCACGCGCCGGGGGGCATCCACGCGCTTTTATATGGGGTGCGCTCGAGGCGCGGCTGCAGCATGTCGACACCATCCTTCTGGGCGCGCTCAATGAAGGGGTCTGGCCGCAAACGGGTCAGGAAGACCCGTTCTTGTCGCGCTCGATGAAGGCCGCCATGGGTCTGGAACCGCCGGAACGGCGGATCGGCCAGGCGGCGCATGACTTCCAGATGGCGATGGGCGCACCGCATGTGGTGCTGTCACGGGCCAACCGTTCGGGCAAGGCGCCAACCGTTGCCTCACGCTGGCTGCAGCGATTGCTTGCTGTGGCTGGAACGGAAACAGCCGCTGCGCTTCGCCGCAGAGGCGATGGGATGCTTGATCATGTCGGCAGTCTCGACCAGGCAATGCCAGTTTCGCCTGCGGTCCGTCCGGAACCGAAACCACCTTCGGACACTCAGCCCGAAAGCTATTCTTTTTCGGAGGTCGCAACGCTGCGCCGCGACCCATACGCCATCTATGCGCGCCGAATATTGCGTCTTGATCCGCTGGAGCCGTTCCTGGCAGATCCCGGGCCGCGCGAGCGGGGCACGCTCTATCACGCAATTCTGGAACAGTTCATCGCCAAAAACGCGCCGGGAGGTCGCACGCTTGAAGCACTACGCGAGATTGCTGCCGCGCATTTCCTGGAAGCAGAGCTGCCGGATGCCACTGCGCTGATCTGGCAATCGCGCTTTGACAAGGCAGCCGACGCAATTGCCGATTGGGAGGCTGGAGTTGCCGGTGAGCATGGCCGCTCTGTGGTCGAGGCCCGCGCCAGCCTCGAGATGCCGCTGGCAGGAATCCGGCTCACCGGCATGGCCGACCGGATCGATTTGCGCGCGGACGGCACGGCCTGGATCATCGACTACAAGACCGGTGGCACGCCATCGCGCAAACAGGCCCGCACGCTGCTCGATCCACAACTGGCGCTGGAGGCCCATGCCTTGCGTCAGGGTGGGTTTGCCGATCTCGGCGCCCTGCCCGCCTCCGCCTTGTTGTATCTGCGCCTGACCGGCAAGCAGCCTTTTGCCGAACGCGTCGACAGTGACCCGGTAAAACCCGGCCGCGACGAGTTTCTCGGTCCTGATGACCTGGCGCAAAAGGCAGCCGACGAGTTGACCCGATTGGTGACCCTGCTCCGAAGCGGCAAACGTGGCTTCCTCTCCCGCGCCATCCCCAAAAGTGTACGCGATTTTGCCGGCGACTATGATCATCTGGCACGCGTGGCTGAATGGCAGACCGTGGTCGACGCAGAGGGAGGCGATGGCGATGACTGAGGCGAGCGACACAGACGTCATCTCTCAAACCACCTTGCGGCAGAACCGCGCGGCAACGCCGCAGCTCTCGGCCTGGGTGTCCGCCAATGCCGGTTCCGGCAAGACCCATGTGCTGGCGCGACGGGTGATCCGGTTGCTGCTGCGAGGTGCGCGCCCGTCAGCAATCCTGTGCCTGACCTACACCAAGGCTGCGGCCGCGGAGATGTCAAACCGGGTGTTCAAGACGCTGGCGGACTGGGTGCTGCTTGACGATCAGGCGCTGGCTGAAAAACTCGCCGAGTTGGAGGGTGCACCGGCCGAACCCGGAACATTGATCCTTGCTCGTCGACTGTTCGCCACCGCCCTCGAAACCCCTGGCGGGCTCAAGATCCAGACCATCCATGCCTTTTGTGAGGCCGTGCTGCACCGTTTTCCGCTCGAAGCGAACATTCCCGGCCACTTTTCCGTGCTCGACGACCAGAAAGCAGCTGAGCTTCTCTCGCAAGCGCGCCGTGAACTGATGTCCGCGCAAGCCTTTGAATCAGATCCGATGCTGGCCGATGCTGTCACGAGGTCTCTCGAGATCGGCGGTGAGAGCGGTTTTGAGAAGCTGTTGGCCGGGCTCTATGCGCGGCGGCGAGACTATCTTGCCTTTGATGCGGAAGCCGGCAAAGCAGGTGGCGCGCAGGCCATGATCCGCGCAGCTCTCGGTCTTTCGCCGGACGAAGATGAAGCCGCGATCACCGCTCAGGCCTGGCCGCTGGAAGCACTGCCGATTGACTACATCAAGGACGTTTTTGCCTTTGCCGGCTCGGCCAAATCTGCGTCAAAGGCCTATGATCTCACCTATGGACTTGTTGCGGCTCATGCACAAACTGATCCACGAGACCGGCTTGATCTCTTGCGCGAGGTGTTTTTCACCAAGTCCGGCTTGCCTTCTAGGCTGGGCAGTGTCGCATCAAAATCGGTTTCGGAACGATACCATGATTTTGGGGATCGGGTTCAGGCAGCCCAAGAGCAGATTGTCAGCGTTTTTGACCGCTTGTCACGGCTCAAGGCGCTGGATGCATCGCTGATCGCTTACCATCTGGCGCGGCGCTACATCGGCGGGTTCGCTGCGATGAAATCCCGTCAGGCGCTGCTCGATTATGATGATCTGATCGCAGCCACATCTTCCTTGCTCGAAAAGAGCGGTGCCAGCGCATGGGTGCACTACAAGCTTGATCAGGGTATCGATCACATTCTGGTGGATGAGGCGCAGGATACGGCACCGCTGCAGTGGAGCGTGATCGGAAAACTGTCCGAAGAGTTCTTTGCCGGCGAAGGAGCGCGCCAGGCGCGGCGCACCCTGTTTGCGGTTGGCGACGAGAAACAGTCGATCTACTCGTTCCAGGGCGCCCGGCCCGAACGTTTTGCTCAGGAGCGGCGAAACACGCAGGCAAAGGCCGAAGCCGCCGGCGTCATCTTTGAGCATGTACCGCTTCGGGTTTCGTTCCGCTCGTCCTCCGAAGTGCTCAAGCTGGTTGATCACGTCTTTGCCTCAACCGATGCAATGCGCGGCATGGGCGATCCGGACGAGCCGGTTCTGCATGAAACAGCGCGTGCGCGTGCGCCTGGCCAGGTCGAACTCTGGCCCATGGTCGCCAAACAGAAATCCGATGATGACGACGACTGGACCGCAGCCTTTGATGATGTGCCCGAAGCCGCACCGGCGGCGCAACTGGCCCGTCGCATCGCCACGGTCCTGCGCGATTGGATCGACCATGAGCTGATCGAGGATCAAAGAACGAGGAAACTGCGTCCGATAACGCCAGGCGATATTCTGGTTCTGGTGCGCAAGCGCGATGGCTTCGTGCCAACACTGTTGCGCACACTCAAGGCAATGACCGGTATTCCGGTCGCTGGCGCCGACCGCTTGCGGCTGACCGATCACATCGCCGTTCAGGACCTGATGGCGCTGGGCAATTTCGTCCTGCTCGACGAGGATGATCTCTCGCTCGCGGCTCTGGTCAAGAGCCCGCTCTTGGGGCTTGATGAAGATGCGCTGTTCACGCTTGCGGCCAGACGGCCTGAAGGCATGTCTGTCTGGAACCACCTGCTCGAATTGGCAGAGGTCGAACTCGCATTTGCCACAGCGCGTGATCGCCTGGTTCGCTGGCGCGCGATGGCGCACAGGCTGCAGCCGCATGATTTTTATGCCGCTGTTCTCGGCCCTGGCGGCGGCCGTCAGGCCTATCTCTCAAGGCTTGGCCATGAAGCCGGCGACGTCCTTGACGAATTTCTAGGCCTGACGCTGGACCATGAACAGGCGGGCCTTCCGGGCCTGCAGGCCTTTCTTGCGATGCTTGAAAGTGACACACCGGAGATCAAGCGCGAGATGGAGGCCGGATCCGGTGCGGTGCGGATCATGACGGTTCATGCCGCCAAGGGTCTGGAGGCACCGATCGTGTTTCTGGTCGATTCGGGCGGTGAAGCATTTCAGACAAGCCATCAGCCCAATCTGTGGCTGATCCCCCAAGATCCCCTGCAGGGGTCTGATGCGCCATCTGTCCCGATCTGGTTGCCCGACAAGACCTACAACAATGGTGCAACCGATCCGTTGCGCGAGCTCGCAAAGGAGCAGGCTGAGGAAGAGTACAGGCGGCTCCTGTATGTCGGGCTCACCCGGGCCGCTGACCGGCTGGTGGTGTGCGGCTACCGGGGTGTGAAGGAAGCCAAATCGCCCACTTGGCACACACTGGCCTCGGCGGGCTTCGAGCGCGCAGCGACAGCAGGCGACTATGCGGTCGCCGAGATCGAACGTGAAGCTGACACCGCCAGTTTTCCCGTATTGCGACTGCAACGCGCGGCAGCGGCACCGGTGGCGCCAAGTGAGCCTGCGGCAGAATCATCAGAAAGAGCCGCAAGCCCGGCTCTGATCCCAAGCGCCCCATTGCCGCCACCCACGCGCTTGCCGCGGCCTTTGGCGCCATCGGGTGTGGGAGCGGTCCTTGAAGACAGTACCAGTCTCGCCACCCGCTCGCCCTTTACGGACAAACCCGCAGGCTCCAGCATGGCTCTCGAACGCGGCAGCATGATCCACCGCCTGCTTCAGGTGTTGCCCTCGTTCCCGGCAGGGGATCGCGATGCCGCACTTGACCGCTATCTGGAGCGGGCGCTGCTGGGCGCCGATCGATCGGAGGCCGGTTTGATCGCTGGACAGGTCCGATCGGTGCTTGAAGATACCCGGTTCGCCGGCGTCTTCGAAGCGCAGGGAGAAGCCGAAGTCTCGGTAATGGGGACCTTGCGCATTGCCGGAGAGGAGCGCGCCGTCTCGGGCCGCATTGACCGGATCGCGGTGTTGGCGGATCGGGTACTGATTATCGATTACAAGACCGGTCTTGCGCCCCGCTCCGGGGAGGCACCACCCCACAGTCACGTTTCCCAGCTCGCCATCTATCGGGCACTGCTCACTCCGCTCTATCCGGACCGGAAAATCGAGGCGGCGCTGATCTATGTTTCCGGTCCCGTTCTGCTGCCAATTCCCGAAACGGTGCTTGATGCGGCGATGGTAGCACTGGAGCCGTGATCACGATTTGAGGCCGACACTGGATGAGGCTCGAAAACACTTGAATACCGAAGGGCGAATCATCACATTGGGACCATCCAGGAATGTTCACAAAGGAGTGCCCGCCATGGCCACCGTGAAAGTAGACAGTGCCAATTTCCAGAGCGAAGTGCTCGATGCCAGCGTCCCGGTTGTCGTCGATTTCTGGGCGGAATGGTGTGGTCCGTGCAAAATGATTGCACCCAGCCTTGAGGAAATCTCCAACGAGATGGAAGGCAAGGTGAAGGTCGCGAAGATCAACATCGATGAGAACCCGGAGATTGCATCGCAATTCGGCGTTCGCTCGATCCCGACGCTCGCCATGTTCAAGAGCGGCGCCGTTGCCGATATCAAGGTTGGCGCGTCGCCCAAGACAGCTCTTTCGACCTGGATCAGCGGCGCCGTCGCCTGATCGTTTTGGACGAAATAGAAACCCGCCCGTATCATCACTGGGCGGGTTTTTTGATTCTGACAACAATTCATTCAGTTCATTTCGGTGGCGTTCCATTGCGTTTGAGCACATCGCCAAGCAAATAAAGTGAGCCACCAATTAGAATACGTGGGGCCGGTTCGAGCCGATTCCAGTTCTGCGTCACCGCTTCGATCGCCGCTTCCACACTTTCTGCAGACTCCGCTGTCAGACCGGCCTCGTCAGCCGCATCGGCGAGAAGCTCCGGATCAATGCTCGCATCCGAGTCTGGCACCGGGACCGCAAACACATGCCGCGCCATGCCGGCAAAGGCTTCAAAATAGCCGACCGGATCCTTGGTGTTGATCATCCCGGTGATCAGGAACAGTGGTCGCGAGTCCCGTTCCTCGAGATTGGCCATGGCCTCGGCGATCACCTTTCCGGCACCTGGATTGTGGCCGCCATCAATCCACAGCTCGACCCCGTCCATGGTGGCTTCGGCCAGCAGCCCGTGCGGCAGCCGTTCCAGCCGGCCCGGCCACAAGACCTGGGTAAGGCCCGCGGCGATCGCCGTATCATCAAGCTCAAAGCCGGCTGCCTTGAGCGCACGGATTGCCGCGGCGGCGTTGGACTGCTGATGCCGGCCCGCCAGCCGCGGCAGCGGCAGATCGATCAGTTCCTCCTCATCCTGATAGGCGAGACGACCGTTCTCTTCCTGCGCGAAATAATCCTGACCATAAACACTGATCGGGCATCTCAGTCGCTCCGCGATGCTGACGAGCACGTTACGGGCGGCTTCTTCGGTCTGTGCGCCGATCACCACCGGTGCCCCTGCCTTGATGATCCCACCCTTCTCTGCGGCAATCAGCTCCACCCGGTCGCCAAGATAGGCCTGATGGTCGAGCGAAATCGACATGATCAGGGCCACGGCCGGACTTGAGATCACATTGGTGGCATCAAACCGGCCGCCGAGGCCAACTTCGATGATTGCCACATCCGCGGGGTGTTCGGAGAACAGCACGAACATCACCGCAGTCAGGATCTCAAAAACAGTGATCGTCTCGCCTTGGTTGGCTTCGGCCACCCGACGGACCGCATCTGCGAGAACATCATCGGATACCAGACGTCCGCCGCCTTCCGCACCAAGGCGGTAGCGTTCATGCCAGTTGACCAGATGCGGTGAGGTATGAACGTGAACATTGAGGCCATGCGCTTCGAGAATCGCGCGGCAAAAGGCACCGGTGGAGCCTTTGCCATTGGTGCCGGCAATGTGGATCACCGGCGGCAGCCGTTCATGCGGGTTGCCGAGGCGCTCCAGAAGTCGGGTGATGCGGCCCAGCGAAAGGTCAAAGCCTTTCGGATGCAACGCCATCAATGCGTTGATTTCCTGCTCTGTCGCAGACACCACCGATTTTTCCACGGTTATCGATCCTGTTCTGGATACCGGCCTTCAAATCCAACCGCTTCAGGGAGATGCTATTCCGCAGCTTCAGCTGGTGCCTCTTCGGCAGCTTCAGCCACGGGTGCTGGCAATGCGGCTGGAGCCGGGGCATCGAGCTTGAGGAAGATCCTGAGCAGACGGGCGATCGTCTCGGGCAGGTCGTGGCGGTGCACCACCATGTCGATCATGCCATGCTCAAGCAGATATTCGGATGTCTGGAAGCCTTCCGGCAGTTTCTCGCGGATGGTCTGTTCGATCACCCGTTTGCCGGCAAAGCCGATTTCCGCACCCGGCTCGGCAAGATGTACATCGCCAAGCATCGCGTAGGAGGCGGAAACTCCGCCGGTGGTCGGATTGGTTAGCACCACGATGTAGGGCAGGCCCGCTTCCTTGAGCATTTCCACTGCGACGGTGGTGCGCGGCAGCTGCATCAGCGACAGGATGCCTTCCTGCATGCGGGCACCGCCCGAAGCCGGGAACATCACCAGCGGGCACTTGCGGGCAATCGCTGCCTCGAAGGCCTGGATGATGGCTTCGCCGGCGGCGATGCCGAGCGATCCGCCTATGAAGGAAAAGTCATGCACGCAGGCGACAATCTTGACGCCGCGGACCGTCCCGTGGGCGGAGACAATCGTATCTTCCAGACCGGTCTTGGTGCGGTGTTCACGCAGCCGGTCGCCATATTTCTTCGTATCGCGGAATTTCAGCGGATCTTGCGGCACCTTCGGTGACGGCAGCAGCTCGTATTTGCTGTCGTCGAACATGTGCTTGAGCCGGGCTTCGGCCGACATCTTCATGTGGTAGCCCGAGGCCGGGATCACGAAATGGTTTTCTTCCAGATCGTTGTGGAACACCATTTCCCCGGTTTCGGGGCACTTGATCCAGAGATTTTCCGGCACCTCGCGGCGGCCGAGCATCGAATTGATCTTGGGCCTGACGTAATTGGTGATCCAGTTCACGGCGTAGTCTCCGGTTTGACTTGGCTTTGATGGTCTGGCCGGCACAGCCGGGGTTCCAATGCTACCAATGTTGTTATGTGGGGGTGTTACTCGGCTGGGGCAAGCCGTGCTTCGCGAACCCCGGTTGCAAGCCCGCGCACCATGGTGGCGACGCTCTGGACCGTATCGCTGGTCGCCTTGTTGTTGGCATCGAGCGTGTTGGCAACCTGGTTGACAATCGCGGTGCCGACCACAACACCGTCGGCCGACTTGCCGATTGCCCGCGCCTGTTCGGCGGTTTTCACCCCGAAGCCGACGCAGATCGGAAGATCGGTGTGGCTTTTGATCCGCTCAACCGCCGCGTTCACCTTGGTGGTATCGGCAATCGCCGAACCTGTGATCCCGGTCATCGACACGTAATAGACAAAGCCTGAAGTGTTGCTGAGAACTCGCGGCAGACGCTTGTCGTCGGTGGTCGGTGTGGCCAGCCGGATGAAGTTCAGCCCAGCCTTGAGCGCAGGAAGGCAAAGCTCCTCGTCCATCTCCGGCGGCAGATCAACCACGATCAGTCCATCAATGCCGGCTTCGCGGGCATCCACCAGAAAACGCTCGACGCCATAGATGTAGATCGGGTTGTAGTAACCCATCAGCACGATCGGGGTTTCATTGTCGCCCTTGCGGAAATCCCGCGCCATATCCAGCGTACGGCTGAGCGTTTGGCCCGCCTTGAGCGCACGCTGTCCGGCCATCTGGATTGCAGGACCATCCGCCATCGGATCGGAGAACGGCATGCCGAGCTCGATCACATCGGACCCTGCCCCGGGCAGCGCCTGCATGATCTTCAGCGACGTGTCATAATCCGGGTCGCCACCCATGAAATAGGTCACCAGCGCCGGTCGGCCTTCGGCTTTGAGTTTTTCAAAACGGGTATCGATGCGAGTGGTCATGATCAGAGCTCCACGCCAAGGATCTTGCCGACGGTGAAGATGTCCTTGTCGCCACGTCCGCATAGGTTCATCACGATGATCTGGTCCTTGCCCATCTTCGGGGCGCGCTTGATCACCTCCGCGAGGGCATGGCTTGGTTCAAGTGCCGGGATGATCCCTTCAAGCCTGGTCAGCAGCTGGAAGGCTTCCAGGGCTTCATCATCCATGACCGGCACATATTCGACGCGGCCCGAATCCTTGAGCCACGAATGCTCCGGACCGATGCCGGGATAATCAAGACCCGCGGAGATCGAGTGACCTTCCTCAATCTGGCCATCGCCATTCTGCAGCAGATAGGTGCGGTTGCCGTGCAGCACTCCGGGTGAGCCTGCCGTTAGCGATGCGCAATGCTCTTCGCCCTCCAGGCCCTTGCCGCCGGCCTCGACGCCGACGATCTGCACATCCTTGTCGTCCAGGAACGGATGAAACAGCCCGATTGCGTTGGAACCGCCGCCAACCGCAGCGATCAGCATGTCCGGCAGGCGTCCTTCGAGAGCCAGCATCTGTTCGCGGGTCTCTTTGCCGATCACCGACTGGAAGGTGCGGACCATCTCCGGATAGGGATGTGGACCTGCGGCGGTGCCGATCAGGTAATAGGTGTCTTCAACATTGGTCACCCAATCCCTGAGCGCCTCGTTCATAGCATCTTTCAGCGTCCCGTGACCGGAGCTCACCGGGTTGACCTTGGCGCCGAGCAATTTCATGCGGAACACATTCGGTGCCTGCCGCTGGACATCGGTGGCGCCCATATAGACTTCGCAAGGATAGCCAAAGCGGGCCGCCACGGTGGCCGAAGCGACGCCGTGCTGGCCAGCGCCGGTTTCGGCGATGATCCGGGTCTTGCCCATGCGCTTGGCAAGCAGGATCTGGCCCACGCAATTGTTGATCTTGTGCGAACCGGTGTGGTTGAGCTCATCACGCTTGAAATAGATCTTCGCCCCGCCCAGATGCTCGGTCAGCCGCTCGGCGAAGTACATCGGCGATGGGCGTCCGGTGTAATGGGTGTTGAGGTGCTCAAGCTCGGCCTGGAAGGCAGGATCGGCCTTGGCCTTGGTCCATTCCTCTTCCAGTTCGAGGATCAGCGGCATCAGGGTTTCGGCGACAAAACGTCCGCCAAAAATGCCGAACATGCCCTGTTCGTCAGGTCCGGTACGGAAGGAATTCGGATTGGATGGCTGGTTCACTTCACTTACTCCCAAGAACGTCACTTCGGTGCGTTCGAAACTGCCTGGACGAAGGCGTCCATCATGGCGAGATCCTTGACGCCTGGTGCGCTTTCAACACCGGATGAAACATCGACACCCGGTGCACCGCTGATCCGGAGAGCTTCGCCGACATTCTCCGTCGTCAGTCCACCGGAAAGCATGTAACTAGCGGCCCCGTCAAGCGAGGAAAGGTCGCGCCCGGCAAGCAATCGCCAATCAAAGCTTACACCATTGCCGCCTGGAAGGTCCGATCCCTTGGGTGGCTTGGCGTCAAACAGCATCCTGTCGGCAATGCCGGTGTAGGCTTGAGCCCGGTCAAGATCGGCAGCGTCTCGGATCGCCAGCGCCTTCATGACAGGCAAACCGTACCGTACCTTGAGTATGGAGAGGCGTTCCGGGGTTTCGGTGCCATGCAACTGCAGCCAGTCCGGCTTCATCTGCTCAACGATTTCATCAAGCCCCGCATCGTCCATATCGACGGTCACGGCAACGGTCTTCAGCCCGCGCGCCCTGGCTCGCTCGGCAAGCTGTCGAGCAGCGTCGATGGCAACATGGCGCGGGCTTTTCGGGAAAAAGATAAAACCCGCCATATCGGCCTTGAGATCGGCCGCGCGATCCACCGCTTCCGGCGTGCTCAGGCCGCAGATTTTGATCGGTATCGTCATGGCGGCTGACCTCGCACAAATCGGCGTCAGAGTCGAGATGGTGGAGTCTTGCCCGGCAGCCTGAAAGCCGTGTGTGGGGTAATTTTGCGGACCGGCGGTGGTTGTCGGCTTACTGGAAAGTGACGGCGAACAGGCGGGAACCATTCTGTTTGAGCCAACGCTTTGCTTCATTGGTGCGCGGGCAAAGCGCCTTGCAGGTCGCCCAGAAATCCGGTCCGTGGTTCATCTCCTTGAGATGTGCCACCTCATGGGCCGCAAGATAGTCGATGACAAAATCCGGCGCCATCGCAATCCGCCAGGAAAACGACAGATTGCCTTCCGATGTGCAGGAGCCCCATCGGCTTTTGGTGTCCTTGTAGGAAATGGAACGCACCGGTTTGTCCAGGGTCGCGGCGTGTTTGGCAACCAGCTGCTCCAGTTCCCGTCTGGCGACCCGTTTGAGGTGATCGGCAACGCGGCGTCCGGTGTGTTCCGGGCTTCCCGACACCATCAGTGTTGGAACGCCGTCGATCTCGGTCTCCTCCGCCAATCCACGCAACTTACCGGTCATCTCGATCCGGTGCACGACGCCGCGAATGGCAATCTTGCCGATTTCGATCAACGGACCTGTGTCGCTCACGCTGGCCAGCCGGGTCATCAGCCAGCCATGGTGCCGGGTCAGAAAAGCATCGATTTCCCGGACAGCCAGCCCGCGTGGGATCGTCAGCTTGAGTGCCTGGCCGCCGGGCTCGATGCGCAGTGTCATGCGGGTGGCGCGGGCATTCTCGCGAATGGTCAATGGCAACTCACGGCCATTGACAGTGACACTGTCAGGCCGTTGGGCAAACGATCTTTGAAGAGTGCGGGCCAATCCGAACATAAGAAGGTTTCTACCCGATTCGGTTGCAGGATTGAGCGGTTTTTGCTGATTGAGCCAAAACCAAAAACGGCGCCCACGAAGGAGCGCCGCCATTCATACCGTGGGGACCGGCATTCAGCCATCGATTTCGGGAACCGACCGGCCTTTCTTGCCCTTGCTCTGGCGCGCCTGGCGGTCAGCCATGAACTGCTCGAACTCCTGGCGGTCACGCGCCATGCGCAGATCGCGCATGTGCTGATCGAACTCCTTGCGCATTTCATCGAGCTTCTTGCGCTCTTCGTCGAGCCGCGACAATTCGGTGTCGCGCCACTCGTCGAACGCTGCATTGCCACTGCTTGCATAGGCGCCATGGCCGCTCTTCTTGCGGAACGACGATGCAAGATCATCGGTGGCGCGGTTCACGTCAGCCTTGAACGCGTCGAGCCGGTCACCCCAGAGAATATAGGCCAGCATGGCCAGGCCCAGCGGCCAGAAAACCATGAAGCCTAGAACCATCAGGGCAATGGTTGCCGGCGTCCACGCCGGGCGGATCAATGCGGTTTGTGTCATCGGGTAAACCTCATTCAGTCAAAGGGAAGCGGGGATCGTTCCCTTGTGAATTTGATGTGGTATTGCCCGGGCGGCGATTCAAGAAATCAGCCGCACGATTCCAATAACCCTTTCTAATAACAAAGAGTAATTCGATGATTAAAATGCCGAGGAAGTTGTGGTTCAGGCGCCCTTTCCGCCCTTGACCAGCTTCGGTGCAGCCCGCTTGGCGCGGTTTGCCTTGCCGTGGGAGCGCATGAAATCGAGGATCCGCGGTGCGATTTCGGCGCGGAACCGGGACCCGTTGAAGACGCCATAATGTCCGACCTTCGGCTGCACATAATGGTAGCGCATTTCGTCAGGGATATTCGGGCAGATGGTCTGTGCCGCTTCGGTTTGGCCCAGTCCGGAAATATCGTCGTTCTCACCTTCAACGGTCAGCAGTGCGACATTGCGGATTGCCGTGGTGTCGACCTTGCGGCCGCGATGCATCATCTCACCCTTGGGCAGCGAATGCTTGATGAAGACGGTGTCGACCGTCTGCAGGTAGAATTCGGCAGTCATATCCATCACCGCGAGATATTCATCGTAGAAATCGCGATGACGCTCGGCCGAATCGCCATCGTCCTTGACCAGATGCAGGAAGAAATCCTTCTGCGCGATCATATGGCGGTCGAGGTTCATCGTCATGAAGCCCGAGAGCTGCAGAAAGCCCGGATAGACCGCGCGGGTAAACCCGGGCAGCGGCCATGGCACCTGCATGATGACATTTTCCTCGAACCATTCGAGTGGTTTGGTTTGTGCCAGCTCATTGACGCCGGTCGGGTTGATCCGCGTATCGATCGGCCCACCCATCAATGTCATGGAGGAAGGCGCGAACTTGTCGTCGCTCTCTTCCATGATCGCGACCGCTGCCAGAACCGGAACGGAGGGCTGGCACACCGCCAGCACGTGGGTATCGGGGCCGAGAGCGTGCAGCATGGAGACAACGTAGTCGATGTAATCATCGAGGTCGAAGCGTCCCTCGGACATCGGAACCATGCGGGCATCGGTCCAGTCGGTGATATAGACTTCCGCCTTGGGCAGAAGTGTTTCAACGGTGCCGCGCAGCAAGGTCGCGTAGTGACCTGACATCGGCGCAACGATCAGGATCTTCGGGTCCGGGCGATGGTTGGCCGGCAAAGTTCGTTCGAAATGGACCAGATTGCAAAATGGCCGTGACCAGACCACTTTCTCGTGCACCGACACTTTTCCGGAGTTCAGCGATGTCTCGTTGAGGCCAAATTCCGGTTTGCTGTAGCGTCGTGTCGTACGCTCGAACAACTCAAACCCGGCACCCATGGCGCGGCCGAAAGGGGTATGGGAAAGAGGGTTTATCGGATTTCTGAACGCCAGTCGCATCGCATCGGCATAGGCGCGCATAGGCGCCACTGCTGCATGATTAAGCTCGTACATCTGATAGAACATGATGAATCGCCCCTATTTCCGCCAGGATGACTGCCTGCTCCCGCCATAATGCATGCCATAACCTTTACGGAGCCTGACCTCTTGCAGCGCGCAATCAAAGACAGAACCTACCATGCTTTTGCTGCATTGCAACAACAAGGCCATTCGAAGTCGCCAACCATGATCATCTGATGAAGCCATTGTGCAGCCAATTACGGATTGTCAGGCAGCCCGGCTCGATATCATTGTGGCATAACCCAATTCCGCCAGCGCTTCGGCAACCGCTGTGTCCGGCGAGGTCTTTGCAAGCGGGCCAATGGCTGCTTCCAGCCTCTTGCCCGATAGGCGATGCGGCGTGAACCAGAGATAGGACACCTCGACGACCTCTCGCCATTTCGGGACCACCAGCCCGGCCGCGCGCAACAGCAGCCAGGGAATGCTGGAACGCTTCAGCGACTTGCCACCAAGAGCCTTTTCGATGAGTTTTTTCATTTGCGTGCCGCTCAAGGTGTGACCTTCGAACGTGTAAGTCGCAAAGCCGCTTTCATCGCCCCCCGTTTCCGCAATTTTGACGAAGGCATCCGCAAGGTCTGGCAGGTAGGCCCAGGCATGATCGATATCCATCGCGCCCGGCCAGGTGAAAATGCCCTTGTCGAGCTTTCCGGTGATCCCCAGATCGAACCAGGCGCCACGTCCGTCGCCGCCGTAGAAATCACCGGCGCGCACGATCGTGGTTTTGACGCCGTCTTGCGCAGCCTCTTCAAAAGCCTTCTCCATGGCATTGCGGATCATACCCTTGCCAGTATCGCCTGGCATCGGTGTGGTCTCGTCGGCGATGGCAGGAATGCTCCGGCCGTAATTGTAGATATTGCCTGCAAGCAGATGCAGCGCGCCGGTCGCCTTGGCTGCCGCAATCACATTGGCGGTGAACACGGGAACTTTTTCCGCCCAGTCGGTATAGACCGGGTTGAGGCCGTTGAAGATCACATCTGCGCCGCGGCAGGCGGCAATCAGCGCGGCCTGATCCATCGCGTCGGCAGCACGGCCTTCCGCCCGGGCCAAACCCTGGGGAACCTTGCCGTCACGGGTCACGGCGATGACCTGCCAGCTCCGATCAAGAAAAGTGCGCGCGACAACCCGGCTCACCCGGCCGCGCGCTCCGAGAACTGCAATGGTTTTCATCATCATCTCCTGTGTTGAATGGATGATGCCATCTTCATTCATTCATATTATTTTGAAAATTGACCAAAAATGTAAGATAGCCATACAAAAAAGAATGGGTATGAGGATATCGAACCGATGGATTGGAATCTTTTGCGTAGCTTTCTGGCTGTGGCTGAGACCGGAAGCCTGACGGCTGCAGCGGTGCGGCTTGGTATGAGCCAGCCGTCAATCGGACGGCATATCACCGAGCTGGAGCGGTTGCTGGATATGCAATTGTTCCGGCGCGGCCCGCGCGGGCAGGAACTCAGCGAGCGGGGCCTGGATCTGCTGAGCGAGGTGCGGCGTATGGGCGATGCAGCTGACGCTCTGTCCCGCATAGCGTTTGGACATTCCCAAAGCCTGGCCGGTACCGTGAGAGTAACCGCCAGTGAGGTGATTGGTGCTTTGGTGCTTCCCCGGCTTGTTGCTCAGCTGCGGCGGCAGGAGCCTTCGATAGAGGTCGAGATTGTCGCCTCGAACAGTCTTGGCAATCTGTTGAGACGAGACGCTGACATTGCCATTCGCATGACCAGGCCGCAGCAGCTTGATCTGGTGATGCACCATATCGGCGACATTCCGTTGGTGCCCTGCGCCAGTTCGGACTATTTCGCCCGCGCCGGCAAGCCGCAGCGATTGGAGGATCTCATCGCGCATGAATTGATAGGCTATGACCGTTCCGATCAAATCATTGCCGCAATGGCCAAAGCCGGAATCAAATTGAACCGGTCGTCCTTCAAGGTCCGTTCAGACAATCATCTGGTATTGTGGGAGGCGCTGCGTGCCGGAGCTGGCATCAGCTTTGCGCAAGTGCCTCTGGTGGCAAGTGATCCTGATCTTGAAACATGTCTCGAAGACATGGAGCTTCCCCGGCTTGAGACCTATTTGACCCTGCATAGCGATCTGCGTCACAGCCCGCGCATACGCTATGTTGCGGATTATCTCTACAAGGCCATGCGCGATTACGCGTCGTTTGGTTGAAGTGGTGGAAACGGAACTCGCAACCGGCTGACTGTCGGGAGGCTCTCAACCTGAAACGGCCATTGTCCTTATCCATGGGGTGGAACTGGCTGTAGTGTTTCGGCGGCGCCAAAGCTAAAGCAAGGAACCACGGTGCAGCTGAGGAGCGATAGCGTTGCAACCATTCACTGGCAGTTTCACGCAGCAGGAAGCGCTGGACGACGACGCCATTCTGGCTGCAACAGATGTGCTGCGCTCGGGCCGTCTGCATCGCTACAACACAGTTGGGGAAGAACTCTCGCTGGCCTCGCAACTGGAGCAGGCCTTTGCAGCTTATCAGGGTGCGCACTATTGCCTGGCTTGCGCTTCCGGCGGATATGCCATGGCGATTGCCCTGCGTGCCGCAGGCCTCCAGCAGGGTGAAGCGGTGCTGACCAATGGGTTCACTCTTGCGCCGGTGCCCGGTGCCATCACGGCGGCTGGTGGCAAACCGCTTCTGGTGGAAATCACCGAGGAGATGGTGATCGACCTGGACGACCTCGAGTGCAAGGCGGTTGAAAGCAAAGCACGCTTCTTGCTGTTGTCGAACATGCGGGGCCATCTCGCCGATATGGACCGCCTGTCACAGATAGTCCGAAAATATGGCCTGATCCTGATCGAGGATTGCGCCCACACCATGGGCGCGGCCTGGAATGGTATTAAAAGCGGAAATTTCGGTTTGGCGGGTTGCTTCTCCACCCAGACCTACAAACATCTCAATTCAGGTGAGGGCGGGTTGCTGACCTCCGATGATCCGGAATTCATGGCCCGCGCCATCATCCTGTCAGGTTCCTACATGCTCTATGAGCGGCATGGTGCTGCGCCACCACCGCAGGTGTTTGAACGGGTTCGGCTCGAGACCCCCAACATGTCGGGCCGCATGGACAATCTGCGCGCCGCAATCCTGCTGCCCCAGCTCGCGCGGCTTGATGAGTCCATCCAGCGCTGGAACCAGCGATACCGTGAGGTCGAAAAGGGTCTTGCGGGCGTCGATGGGCTTGTCCTTCGCCACCGGTGCGATCAGGAAAGCTTTGTCGGCAGCTCCATTCAGTTCCGTCTGCCTGGAATAGATGCTAACGCAGCACGCGCCTTCATCGCGGATGCCAAGGCACTCGGTGTCGAGCTGAAGTGGTTTGGCAATGATGATCCGGTCGGCTTCACCTCGAACCATAAAAGCTGGCGTTATGTCGAGGCACAGCAACTCCCCGGTACTGACCGGATTCTTGCGGGCCTGTTCGACATGCGGTTGCCATTGACCTTTTCGCTCGAGGATTGCCGTCATGTTGCCGCGATCATTGCTCACTGCGCCGCTCCGCGGGTTATGGCCCAGGCCTCCTGAAGCGCACGCTCTGAACCGAGCTGGTCGGCCCGGCAAACTGGCGTAGCGACGCGGTCAAACTGGCCCTAGAGACAATCATGCCAGATGTGGTTTTTAACTCGTCATCAAGAGGAGTGTCCCATGCCAAAAATGACCACCGAGGAAGCTTTCGTCAAAGTTCTGCAGATGCACGGAATCGAGCATGCTTTCGGCATCATCGGCTCGGCCATGATGCCGGTCTCCGATCTGTTTCCCAGCGCCGGAATCACCTTCTGGGACTGTGCCCACGAAACCAATGCGGGCCTGATGTGTGACGGGTTTGTCCGTTCCACCGGCAAGATGGCCATGGCCATTGCCCAGAATGGTCCCGGCGTCACCGGATTTGTTACTCCTGTGAAGACTGCCTACTGGAACCACACGCCGATGCTTCTGATCACGCCGCAGGCGGCCAACAAAACCATCGGCCAGGGCGGATTTCAGGAAATGGAGCAAATGCGTCTGTTTGCCGATTGCGTCTGCTATCAGGAAGAGGTGCGCGATGCTTCCCGCATTCCCGAAGTACTCAACCGGGTGATCATGAAAGCCTGGCGCGGATCGGCGCCCGCGCAGATGAACATCCCGCGCGACATGTGGACTCAGGTCATCGATGTCGAGTTGCCGCAGATGGTCCGCTTCGAGCGGCCCTCCGGTGGCGAACAGGCCATCTCGGAGGCCGCCGCCCTTTTGTCCGAAGCGCAGTTCCCGGTGATCCTGTCCGGTGCCGGCGTGGTGCTTTCGGGCGCAATCCCGGATCTGGTCAATCTGGCCGAGCGGCTCGATGCCCCGGTCTGCTCGAACTATCAGCACAATGACAGCTTCCCCGGCTCTCACCGCCTTGCCGTCGGTCCGCTCGGCTACAATGGCTCGAAAGCGGCGATGGAACTGATCGCCAAGGCTGATGTGGTGCTGGCACTCGGAACCCGGCTCAATCCGTTCTCGACCCTGCCGGGCTACGGCATCGACTACTGGCCGAAGGATGCGAAGGTTATTCAGGTCGATATCAATGCCGATCGCATCGGTCTGACCAAGAAGGTTACGGTCGGTATCGAAGGCGACGCAACCAAAGTCGCCCGCGCCATCCTGGCCCAGCTCGCCGATGATGCCGGCGACGTCGGCCGGGAAGACCGTCGCAACCTGGTCTCGCTGACCAAGTCCCGCTGGGCGCAGGAATTGTCGTCCCTCGATCATGAGGAAGACGATCCGGGTACTTTCTGGAACGAGGAATCGCGCAAGCGCGATGCCGATCTTATGTCACCGCGTCAGGCCTGGCGGGCGATCCAGTCATCGATTCCCAAGGACGCAATCATTTCCTCTGATATTGGCAACAACTGTGCGATCGGCAACGCCTATCCAAGTTTTGAACAGGGCCGCAAATATCTTGCTCCGGGACTGTTCGGTCCTTGCGGATATGGTTTCCCATCGATCCTCGGTGCAAAGATCGGGCAACCTGATGTCCCGGTGATCGGGTTCTCTGGTGATGGCGCCTTCGGGATTTCCATGAACGAGATGACCGCTTGCGGCCGTGATGAATGGCCTGCCATCACCATGGTGATCTTCCGCAACTACCAATGGGGTGCGGAAAAGCGCAACACGACGCTCTGGTATGACAACAACTTCGTTGGCACCGAGCTGGACCGTGATACCTCCTATGCCGCAATTGCCGAGGCGTGTGGCGCCACGGGTGTTGTGGTCAACACCCAGCAGGGCCTCAGTGAGGAGCTGGCCAAGGCGGTTGAGCGGCAGATGAAAGATGGAGAAACCACCTTTATCGAGGTAATCCTCAACCAGGAACTTGGCGAGCCTTTCCGGCGCGATGCCATGAAGAAGCCGGTCGTGGTGGCCGGTATCAGTCGCGATGACATGCGCCCGCAGCAGGGCGCTGTTTGATCCAAAGCGAATGAGCCCGCTAGAGACCCCGCCAAGGCGGGGTCTCATTCAGATTCAAGTGACGGCGGCTATTTCAGATGCTGGCGATCGTATCGGCGATTATGTCGATCCCGACCGGGATCCGAGCGCTGTCGATCGAGGAATAGGCAATGCGGTAGAACCGGTTGCCGTCTTCAGGATTTGCGAAGAAGAAGTGACCGGGTTCGATCAGGACGCCACGTTGTTTCACAGCCTCCGCAAGCGCCCTCGCATCTATACGATCCGGTGTTTTCATCCAGAAACTGGAACCGCCTGACACATCCGCACCTGCGATTTGCAGCCCGCGCCGGTCAATCGCCTCCTGCATCACATCGCGCCGCCGCCTATAGGTCTGGCCCATGCGTGCCACAAGCGCATCAAAATGACCAAGCGAAAGGAAGTTCGCCACAGTCCGTTGGAGATGGCCCGGCGGATGCCGGACGACCACCATGCGCAGTGCCCGCGCTTCGCGGATGAAGGTCTCCGAACCAACGATGTATCCGAGCCGCAGGCCGGGAAACAGGGATTTGGAGAAGGAACCGACATAGATCACCCGGCCCTCCTCATCGAGTGATTTGAGCGCCGGGGCAGGCGGGTTGAGAAACGACATTTCGAACTCGTAGTCATCTTCAACCACGATAAAGTCATTGCGTGCTGCCATTTCCAGAAGCGCCTGCCGACGCTCCAGTGGCATCGTCACACTTGTTGGGCAGTGATGGCTTGGTGTGGTGAACACAACATCGGTTTCCGGTGGAACCGCATCGAGACACATACCGGCATGATCGACTGGCACATTGACGACATTGCAGCGCGCCAGATTGAGCGCTGCCCTCAAGCCCGGATAGCCGGGATTTTCCATCACTGCAGTGCGCCGCTGATTGAGCAGCACCTTGGCGGCCATCCACAGCGCGTTCTGGCCTCCCATGGTGATGAGAATCTGTTCGGGCTTTGCCTGAATGCCGCGTCGCGGCAGGGTGTTCAGAGCGATGTATTTGACCAGCTCCGGGTCATCGCGCTCGTAGCTGTCGGCAGTTACCGTTTCAAACTCGCGTTTGCCCAGCGCCTGTAGTGCGCACTGCCGCCAGTTGCTGTGATCGAAGATTTTTTCGTCAGCCTGGCCATAGATAAAGGGATAGGGATAGCTGCGCCAGTCGACCGGCTTCTCGACCAGCACCTCGCCCGAATAGCGTTGGGCAATCGCCCGGCCCCAGTCAACCGAATCTGATGTTACACCCGTCAGCGATTCAAAACGGGTGCGTTGCGGTGCGGTTGGTGACACATAATAGCCTGAGCGGCCTTTGGCGATCAGGTAGTCATCGGAAACCAGTTCGCTGTAGGCCAGTGTTACAGTAATCCGGCTGATGCCAAGATGGGCTGCAAGCTTGCGGCTCGAGGGCAGTTTGGAGCCGGGATTGAACCTTCCCGACAGCACGCCTTCGCTGATCATCCGCTGGATCTTCTGTTGCAGCGTGCCTTCGAATTTGGGGTCGAGAAAAAACGTATCTATCGGGATCGACATGCAAACATCCAGCCGGTTTTGTCCAGCATATCCCTCGACTTGCCGCTTAGGAAGGGGTGCACGCGAAGCGCGCGCCCGCGTGGCGCGCGACTTTGATATTCCGGTGGTCAGATCCGTGTATCCTTTGGTCAGCCAAACACCCGCGTCAATGCCTGGTCCACGCTGTCGGTGATCCTGTCGATATCATCGGCGGTTGCAATCAGCGCCGGACTGAAACACAACGTGTTGTTGAAGCCTGGAAGCGAGCGGTTGGTCGCACCGATGATAATGCCCTGTCCCATGCAATCGGCAACGACCGCCTGAACCCGCTTCTCCTCGGCAGGCTCACGGCTGGTGCGGTCGGAGACCAATTCGGCACCCAGGAACAGCCCCTTGCCGCGAACATCGCCGATCACGGCGTGCTTGTCCTGGAGCGCACGAAGATTGTCCAGCATTCGTGCACCCATGGCCTGGGTGTTTTTGATCAGGTTCTCATCCTCGATGATCCGCATGTTCTCAAGCGCTGCTGCCGGGCCGGCCGCGCAGCCGCCAAAGGTGGAGATATCCCGGAAATAGGACATTGGGTCTGACGGATCATCCTTGAACTGTTCGAACACCGCCTCGGTGGTAACGGTGCAGGAAATGGCCGCATAGCCGGACGCCACGCCCTTGGCCATGGTGACAAAATCCGGCTTTACACCGTAGTGCTGATAGCCGAACCATTCGCCTGTCCGGCCAACACCACAGACAACTTCATCGATATGAAGCAGGATATCGTACTTGCGGCAGATTTCCTGAACCCGCGGCCAATAGCCTTCCGGCGGAGTGATGACGCCGCCACCTGCGGTAATGGGTTCCAGGCACAGCCCGCCGATCGTGTCTGGACCCTCGCGAAGGATTACCTCCTCGATGGCATTGGCCGCCGCTTCGCCGTAGCTCTCGGCGTCCGGAAACTGATTGCGGTATTCAAGGCAATGCGGAACCTTCACGAAGCCAGGCGCCATCGGCCCATACTGCTCCGCCCGTTGCGGCTGTCCACCGGCTGAAAGCGTGGCGAGCGTGGTGCCATGATAATCGCGGTCGCGATAGAGGATCTTGTACTTCCTGCCGCCGTGATGACGATGCGAGATCTGGCGGATCATCTTGAACGCCTTCTCATTCGCCTCAGATCCTGAGTTGGAATAATACACCCGGCTCATTCCCGGCATTTTGCCAATCAGCTTCTGCGCAAAGAGCGCGCCCGGGATCGATCCGGCGCTGTTGGCAAAATAGTTCATCTTGACCAGCTGGTCGCGCACCGCGTTGGCGATGCTTTCACGCCCGTAGCCGACATTGACCGTCCACACCCCACCCGAGACTGCATCGAGATGCTCCTTGCCGGTCGCATCCCATACCCGCATGCCGCGGCCTTCCACCATGATTCTCGGATCAATTGTCTCGAACGGCTTGTGCTGGATCAGATGATGCCAGACATGGCTTCTGTCGGCATCGATGACGGCCTGGATGTCGTTGGGCTGAATTCCGGATTGTATGGGCATGTTCATGGCGGGACCCTCTTCCTTGCGAGGCTGACGAAAAAACTCGCCCGGCCCGAACAATCGCTTCGGTTTCCGGCGTTTCGATAGGGCCAGTGAATCCCGACCCATAGAGCCAGCCAATAAGCCCAGCAAAACCAGAGAACTAGGCGCTTAATCGGAACTGGTACCGTGGACGGTGCGGAATTGGCGCTATGGCTTTCGCCCTTTGGTTGATCGACTTTGGGCTCTTGACGCGAAAAACAAAGTCTAAGATCGTCAAAGAAAACGGGAACAGCGCCGGTCGTGACAGCGATGACGGCAAACATGTGCAGAAGTCCGCCGGTACTGGTCCGGCGACGACAAGGGAGTATCCTTATGAAACTTGCTTCAAGAATGTCCTCATTGCTGGCCGGTATCGCCATGGTCGCGGCAGCCTCGGCTGCCAAGGCCGAAGAGATCACCGTCGGCTACTTCCTGGAATGGCCGATGCCGTTTCAGTACGCCAAGGCCAAGGGTCTTTATGACGAAGCGCTTGGCATGAAGGTCAATTGGAAATCTTTCGATGCCGGAACCGCAATGTCGGCTGCAATGGCCTCCGGTGATGTGCAGATTTCGGTCAGCCAGGGCGTACCGCCTTTCGTGGTCGCAACCTCAGCGGGCCAGGATCTTCAGATCGCCGATATTGCTGTGGTCTACAATGACAACGACAATTGCGTGGTTAAGGAAGAGCTGGAAATCACCAAGGAAAATGCCAAGGAATTGGAAGGCAAGAAGGCCGGCGTGCCGATCGGCACCGCAGCTCACTACGGCTTCCTCAAGCAGATGGAACATTTCGGCGTTGATGTGTCGACCATGGAAGTTGTCGACATGGCTCCGCCGGATGGTGCTGCCGCCTTCGCTCAGGGAAGCCTCGATATGGTCTGCGGCTGGGGCGGTTCGCTGCGCCGCATGGTGGAACACGGCAACGTGCTGCTGACGGGTGCGGAGAAGGACGCAATTGGCATCTCTGTCTACGACGTCACCTCGGTTCCTGCGTCCTTCGCTGCAGAAAACAGCGATGTTCTGGCCAAGTTCCTCAAGGTGACAGCGGACATGAACGCCAAATGGCTCACCGACTCAGAAGAAATGCTGCCGGCGATCGCCAAGGATGCAGGTATGTCCGAAGAGGACACCGCAGCAACCCTTGCCGGGTTCCAGTTCCCCACTGTTGAGGAACAGCTTTCCGACAAATGGCTTGGCGGCGCGACCCAAACGTTCCTCAAGGGTGTTGGCGACTTCTTCAAGGCCCAGGGCAATATTCCCGAGTCCCGTGACACCTATGACGGTGCCGTGACAACGGATGCCCTTGCAGCTGCGGCGCAGATGTAAGTCAAGACAATGATCCACGACGGGCGGCCGGGCCAATTGGCCCGGCCATCCGACCACGGCAATTCCTCTTCCGTGCGATTGGAGCAACCATGGGTGACCTGGTTATCGATAGACTATCCATGCGTTTTGACCTGCCTGATGGCGGCTCGGTGCAGGCACTTCAAGATGTTTCTCTAAACCTTGCAAAGGGTGAGCTGCTTTCGGTTCTCGGCCCGTCAGGCTGTGGCAAAACCACCCTTCTCAACATCGTTGCCGGATTTCTGGCGCCAACAGACGGAACGGTTTCGCTCAATGGTGAAGTCGTTTCGGGCCCAGGTCCGGAGCGCGGCATGGTGTTTCAGCAGGGCGCGCTTTTCGAGTGGATGAATGTCAGGCAGAATATTTCCTTCGGACCGGACATGGCAGGAAAGCCTGCCTCGGAAACGAAGCCAATTGTCGATCAGCTCTTGCGAACCGTGGGTCTTCAGGATTTCGGCGAAAAGATGATTTACGAATTGTCAGGTGGCATGCAGCAGCGTGTGGCGCTGGCCCGCTGTCTCGCCAATGATCCCGATGTCATCTTGATGGATGAACCGCTCGGCGCGCTTGATGCCCTGACCCGCGAAAAGATGCAGGGTCTTGTGCTCAAGCTCTGGAAGGAAACCGGCAAAACCATCATTCTGATCACCCATTCGGTAGAAGAAGCCTTGCTGCTTGGCGAAAGACTGCTGGTAATGGCGCCGCGACCAGGCCGCATTCACAAGGAGTATCGTCTTCCCTTTGCCGAAATGGGCGTCGGCCAGGATCTCCGCATGGTCAAGAAAGAGCCCACGTTTGGTGAGCGCCGCGAAGAAATTCTCGGCATGATCTGGGACATGGAAGAGGAAATCATGGGTCGACAGGAGGAGCCGGCATGATCGTTCTCTCCATTTATGTCGCGCTGTTCCTTCTAGCTTATATTGCCTACCGTGCCTGGGACCGTTCGCAAGAGCACCGGCATGACTTTGTCAGCCTGAAAACGGTGACGTTCGGTGATGAAAGCGCAGTTAGCGCAAACCGGTTTGCCTCGGTCGTGTCGATTGTCGCGCTGTTTGCAATCTGGGGCGCTTTCACCGGCTCCGTGATCACCCCCCTTCATGTGCCTGGCCCCTTTGTCGGCGACACCAGCTTCACCTACACAGCCCGCAATGCACAGGGTGAAACCGATGACGCGACTGTTGCAGTCCGGGTCTACAAGGTTGGTGAAGACGTTCCGCTGCC
The DNA here is from genome assembly GCA_043585085.1 of Hoeflea sp. Lineage (GTDB taxonomy): Bacteria > Pseudomonadota > Alphaproteobacteria > Rhizobiales > Rhizobiaceae > Hoeflea. Next base: position 1,706,628 of record CP121320.1, on the reverse strand, counting down.
CGAGGTTTCCACCGACAGCGACGGCTTTGCAGTTAATGATGCGATGAAGATCGGCGCATGGCGTTCCAGCCTGAGTCGCCCCTTTGAAAATGACTTCGGCGGCAATGAAGATGGTTATTCGGTGATCGCAATTGATGGCCAACCGATTGCGCCAGGCGATACGGTTCGCTTTAGCGATGGCGAGATCACCATGACCGCAAAGGGAAGCCTTTCGGTCAAACCCGATAAGGGCTGGCAGATGGAGCCGATCTGGCTTCCTGCTCCCGAAGCCGTGGTCTACCGGCTGGGCGAGATCGCGACTGAAGGCTATAAAAATGTCTCGCTCTGGGAACATTTGGGGTATTCGCTGGGTCGCGTGATTGCTGGTTTCCTGCTTGGGTCGATCGTCGGCATTCCACTTGGTTACGCCATGGGCCTGTCGAACTGGTTCCGTGGCTGGTTTGATCCGATTGTCGAGTTCATGCGCCCGGTTCCGCCTCTGGCACTGATCCCGCTGATCATCATCTGGTTCGGCATTGGTGAGGAAGGCAAGGTCATCCTGCTGTTCCTGGCGGCACTCTGGATCATGACGATTGCGGCGCGCGCCGGCGTGTCCGGGGTTCGAATATCAAAGGTGCATGCGGCTTACTCGCTGGGTGCCTCCAAATGGCAGATTCTCAGACATGTGATCCTGCCCAACTCGCTACCGGAGATTTTCACCGGTGCGCGGGTGGCGATGGGCGTGTGCTGGGGCACAGTTGTGGCCGCCGAACTGGTCGCCGCCGACCGCGGTGCCGGTATGATGATCGTCAACGCCTCGAAGTTCCAGCTTACCGACATCGTCATTCTCGGCATCATCCTGATCGGCATTATCGGTTACGGCATCGATATCCTGATGCGCATGGCCGAGAAATGGCTGGTTCCCTGGAAGGGCCGCGGCTGAATCAGTCAGGACTGGACTGGTTCTACCGAAATAAAAAAGCCGCCGATTCACACGAATTGGCGGCTTTTCAATTGGCAGAGCTTGCTGCTCCCAATCGATCTAGATGTCCAGATTGGCCACCGAGAGTGCATTGTCCTGAATGAACTCGCGCCGTGGCTCCACCTCGTCACCCATCAGGCGCGAGAACAGGCTGTCAGCATCCACCGCATCATTGACACGGACCTGCAGCAGCGAGCGCACATTTGGATCCAGCGTGGTTTCCCACAACTGCTCCGCATTCATTTCGCCAAGACCCTTGTAGCGCTGCAAAGCCAGACCCTTGCGGCCAACGCTGAACACCGCATCGAGCAATTCGCGCGGTCCCGAGACCTGCAAACCGCCTTCCTTGCGTCTGAGCACCGGCGGTTCCGTATAGACGTCACGCAGCTTGGCGTTCATCTGGTCGATCATGCGTGCATCCTGGCTGCCGATAAGGCCAGCGTCGAGGAGCACCGATTCCTTGACCCCACGTACCATGCGTTCAAAACGGAAACCGCCATTGTCAGTGGTCGCACCTGTCCATCCGCGTTCGGATTCTTCAGAGACCATATCAAGCCGTCGCGCCACCTCTGCGGCCATTTCATCTGAAGATGCCGGATCAGTGGCCCGTTCCGGGTTGAGCGCACCGGCAATCGCCGCCTGCTCGACAACGGTGTGGTCGTAGCGCGAGTGCAGACTTTCGAGCAGCATGCGCATGCGCAGCGCATCGGTGATGGTGTCCTTGAGATCTGCACCGGTCCGCACTTCGCCGGTTGACAGTTCGAGCGCCGCCTCTTCGAGTCCGGAGCTGACCAGATACTCCTCCATGGCCTTCTCGTCCTTGAGGTACTGGCTCGATTTGCCGCGCGACACCTTATAGAGCGGCGGCTGGGCGATGTAGAGATGCCCGCGTTCGATAAGCTCCGGCATCTGCCGGAAGAAGAAAGTGAGCAGCAGGGTGCGAATATGCGCGCCGTCAACATCAGCATCGGTCATGATGATGATCTTGTGATAGCGCAGCTTCTCGGGGTTGAACTCGTCTTTGCCGATGCCTGTGCCAAGCGCTGTGATCAGGGTGCCGATTTCCTGACTCGACAGCATCTTGTCAAACCGTGCCCGTTCGACGTTCAGGATCTTGCCTCGCAGCGGCAGGATCGCCTGATTTTCACGCGAACGGCCCTGCTTGGCGGAACCGCCAGCGGAATCACCCTCCACCAGGAACAATTCGGACTTGGCCGGATCGCGTTCGGAGCAATCGGCAAGCTTTCCCGGGAGCGAGGCAATGTCGAGAGCACCCTTGCGGCGGGTCAATTCACGCGCCTTGCGCGCGGCTTCGCGCGCGGCAGCGGCTTCAATCACCTTGCCCACCAGGGTCTTGGCTTCGGTCGGGTGTTCCTCAAGCCAGGTGCTCAGTGTCGAGTTGACCAGGTTTTCCACCACCGGGCGGACTTCAGAGGAAACAAGCTTATCCTTGGTCTGCGAGGAGAACTTCGGATCCGGCACCTTGACCGAAAGAACCGCTGTCAATCCTTCGCGGCAATCATCGCCGGTCAGCGACACCTTTTCCTTCTTGGTCATGCCTGAAACATCAGCATAAGACACCATCTGGCGTGTCAGCGCGGCACGGAAGCCCGCCATATGGGTTCCGCCATCGCGCTGCGGGATGTTGTTGGTGAAGCAGAGCACATTCTCGTGGTAGCTGTCGTTCCACCACATCGCCAGTTCCACGGTGATCCCGTCCTTCTCGCCGATCAGTGTCACCGGATCATTGACCAGTGGCTTTTTCGAGCGGTCGAGATAGCGCACGAAAGCTTCCAGTCCGCCCTCATAATACAATTCAAGCTCTTTGACGTCGGAATGGCGCCGGTCGGCAAGCAGAATCCGGACCCCGGAGTTCAGGAACGCCAGTTCCCGCAGACGATGCTCGAGCGTACCGAAGTCGAAATCGATCATCGTAAAGGTTTCGCTGCTCGGCATGAACGTCACTTCGGTGCCGGTCTCGTCGCCGCAATCGCCCAGCACCTGCAGCGGAGCATCCGCCACGCCGTGGCTAAACCGGATTTCATGGATCTTGCCCTTGCGCCTGACAACCAGCTTCAGCCAGACCGAAAGGGCGTTGACCACGGAAACCCCGACGCCGTGGAGGCCGCCAGACACCTTGTAGGAATTCTGGTCGAATTTGCCGCCCGCATGAAGTTGCGTCATGATGACTTCGGCGGCCGAAATACCCTCGCCCGGATGGAGGTCGGTCGGAATGCCGCGGCCATTGTCGGTGACTGTGACCGAACCATCGGGATTGAGCGTTACTGTGACGCGGTCTGCGTGACCGGCCAGCGCCTCGTCGATGGCATTGTCGACCACCTCATAGACCATGTGATGAAGTCCGGAGCCGTCATCGGTGTCGCCGATATACATCCCGGGCCGTTTGCGAACGGCGTCCAGGCCCTTGAGCACCTTGATCGAATCGGCGCCATATTCGGCCTCTACGGTCGGGTCTGTCTCAGGCGTATCAGTCATCATGCAGGGTCTTTCAGTCCAAATCGGCCTAGCCGGGCGGAAATTCAGGAAAACACGGTGGCGAATCACCGCAGTTTGGATGCTGCACTATAGGCGTCTGCCTGACGAAAACCAAATCGCCGCAGCCATGGAATTGTGGGTATTTGAGTGCATATATGGGTATCGACAGGTCGCATTCCAGATGATCGTCCTTTGAGGGAAAAACCATGCTCGCATCTGCAAGCCCATTTGTACCGCCGGCCCCCGTTCCGCGGACCAAGCCGCCCTCGCGATTCGAGATCATTCGCACGGTGATGCGCAATCCACTGGAACTCTGGGGCGAGCCCTCGTTCCGGCTCAAATGGATGAATACCAAGTTCTTCAATGAGCGCACGTTGATTGCCAACCATCCCGGCCTGGTCCGCCATGTGCTGGTCGACAATGCCCAGAACTACCGCATGGCGACGATCCGGCAGCTCATTCTTCGCCCGATCCTGCGCGATGGGTTGCTGACCGCCGAGGGTGAGATCTGGAAACGCTCCCGCAAGGCGATGGCACCGGTGTTCACACCGCGTCACGCAAGGGGTTTTGCCGAACAGATGCTGGAGCAATCACTGGCCTTCAAGGGCCGCTATGCGGCCGCTGTAGACGGCAATTCCGGCACCGGTGACGTCCGCGACATTGCGGTAGACATGACCGAACTGACCTTTGACATCCTGTCCGCGACACTGTTTTCCGGCCATGTCGCCGGATCCGAGGAAGAGTTTGCCGGTGACATCGAACGCCTGTTGTCGACAATGGGACGAGTTGACCCGATGGATCTCCTCAAAGCGCCAAGCTGGATACCACGGATCCGCCGGATGTTCGGTCAGAAGGTTCTCGACAAGTTCCGTGCTATCGTCAAGCAGACCATGGATGACCGGCAGAAGATGATGCGCGATGAGCCAGAAGCGGTGCCGGAGGATTTTCTGACGTTATTGATTCGGTTGCATCATCCAGCCGGGCTCAGTCTGGACGAAATCGAGGACAACATCATCACCTTCATCGGCGCTGGCCACGAGACGACGGCCCGTGCGCTTGGCTGGACGCTCTACTGTCTGGCCAATTCGCCTGCGGACCGCGAGAAGGTTGAAGCGGAAATCGATGCTGTCATGGCGAGTGAACCTGATCCGGTAAAATGGCTCGATGTGATGCCCTGGACCCGAGCAGTGTTCGAAGAAGCGATGCGGCTTTATCCGCCCGCGCCATCGATCAACCGTGCCGCTATCAAGGATGATTCGTGGCAGGATGAAAACGGCGAGACAGTGAATATCGAGGCAGGCACGACGGTGCTGGTCATGCCCTGGACCCTGCATCGCCACACGCTGCTATGGGATCGCCCCGAAGCCTTTGTTCCGGCGCGGTTCCTGCCGGAAAACCGTGGGTCGATCGATCGCTACCAGTATCTGCCCTTCGGTGTCGGGCCCCGGATCTGCATTGGTGCGACCTTCGCGCTGCAGGAGGCTGTGATCGCGCTGGGGGCGCTGCTCTCGGAGTTTCGCTTCGATTGCGTTGCCGAGACAAAGCCCTGGCCGGTGCAGAAACTCACCACCCAGCCCGAAGGTGGCCTGCCGATGCGCGTCAGCCGTCGACAGGACTACGCAAGCCGATAGCGCCGCCGCTCAAACAGCAGTATGACATCGGGTGAACCGGGCCAGACCCGGAATGTGCGGGAATTGAGGGCCTAATGACGTTACCGCTTTTTCTCGGGATCGACACCGGCGGCACCTACACCGACGCTGTGCTCTACAGCGAAAGCGAGGGCATTCTCGCCTCCGCCAAGGCGCTGACCACGCGTCATGATCTGGCTGTCGGCGTGGCCGGCGCAGTGGAAACGGTGCTTGCTGACCTGAAGGGCGCAGCAGCCCGCATCTCGCTGGTCTCCCTGTCCACCACACTTGCCACCAATGCGCTGGTCGAAGGGCAGGGCGGGCGCGCCGCACTGGTTATGATCGGCTTTTCGCCGGAGGATCTTGACCGTGATGGTCTTGCCGAGGCCCTGGGCAATGATCCGGTGATCCACCTTCCCGGTGGACATGATGTCCACGGACGCGAAACCTCACTCGATCTGACCATGCTGGAGGAGCGGTTGGCCGCGCTGCCTGATGAGGTCTCTGCGGTGGCGGTTGCCGGATATTTCGCGGTACGCAATCCCGCCCATGAAATCGCAGCGCGGGATCTAATCCGCACCCGCACAGCATTGCCGGTCACCTGCAGTCACGATCTCTCATCCAAGCTTGGCGGCCCGCGCCGCGCCTTGACCACCTTGCTCAACGCCCGGCTGATCTCCATGGTGGCCCGGCTGATCGATGCCACCGGCGGTTATCTCGAAAAGCGCGGCATCGATTCGCCGTTGATGGTCGTGCGCGGTGACGGTGCTCTGATCTCGGCTCAGGAGGCGCTGCTGCGACCGATTGAAACCATTCTGTCGGGTCCTGCGGCAAGTCTGGTTGGCGCCCGCCATCTCACCGGGCTTTCCGATGCGGTGGTTTCCGACATTGGCGGCACCACCACCGATGTTGCCGTGCTTGAGGATGGCCGGCCGAGACTGGACACCGAAGGCGCAACAGTTGGCCGCTACCGCACCATGGTCGAAGCCGTGGCCATGCACACATTCGGTCTGGGCGGCGATTCCGAAGTGCGGACCGAGGAGGCCGGCCTTGAAGCCGGGTTGATCCTGGGGCCGCGCCGATTGATGCCATTGAGCCTGGCGGGACACCTCTGGCCTGATACTGTGGTGCCGGCGCTGGAACGGCAATTGCGCGCCGCGTTTCCAGGCCGTCTGGATGGTCGCTTTGCACTGCGCACCGGTCTTCCCGACGCGCTTGCCGCAGGCCTTACTGCGCAGGAAAGCGCGCTTTACGCGAGAATTGCAGCCGAACCCCAGCCGCTGGAATCCGTGCTCAGCGGCACCTCGCAGCGCGCAACGCTGGATCGACTGGTCGCCCGGGGTCTGGTGATGATTGCCGGCTTCACGCCGTCTGATGCGATGCATGTGCTTGGACGGCAGGATCAGTGGAACGCCGAGGTTGCGCGCCTGGGTGCGGAACTGTTCACCCGGCGAAAGGCCGGGTCCGGCAAGGCGCTCGCCGAAACACCCGCGGACCTCGCAAATATGGTGTCAGAGCGGCTGACCAGGCAAAGCGCCGAAGCCATTCTGACTGCGCTGTTTGCAGATCAGGGGGTTCACGGCATTGATCCGGCCCGCTCGGTTCTGATTGACCGCGCCCTCAACCGCGCAACGGGCTTCGTTCGTTTCGGCCTGGGTCTTGACCGTCCATTGGTGGCGCTTGGCGCTTCGGCGCCGGTTCACTATCCGGCGATCACGGCGCTGCTCGATGCGGAGAGCTTCGTTCCCGTTCATGCCGGCGTTGCCAATGCCGTTGGCGCGGTCGTAGGCCAGGTGCGTGAAACCGTGATTGCCTTCGTCACGGAACCCGAAGAGGGCTGCTTTGCGGTCAACGGTGCTGGTAATGCCCGGATTGCCCGCAATCTTGATGAGGCTTTTGCCCTGGCCCGCGAGCTGGCACGAAGTCAGGCATGCGATGCCGCCATCCGCAGTGGTGCGGTAAACCCTGTCATCGAGAGTTTTGAGCATATCGACATGCCGCTCATCGAAGGGCTTGAGAAATTGGTCGAAGCCCGGTTCACAGCCATTGCGTCGGGCAGGCCCCGTATCGCCGGAAAATGAACCAACGGCAAATCACCTATTCCAATACGGAACAAATCATTTGCACCTTAGATGAATTGACAGGGAATGCCGGGCAGGTCAGGTTCCGGCGACAATTTGGAGGATTGGGTTTCACCCAAAGAATGGAGATCGAGCGTGGACAGAATTGAGATAAATGGCCTGAAAATCAGTGCCGACCTGCATGAATTCATCGTCAAGGAAGCTCTGCCCGGCACGGGTGTCGAGGCAGCCCGGTTCTTTGAGGCACTCGGCACTGCCATCGCTGAATTGGCGCCGAAAAACCGCGCGCTGCTCGCCAAGCGGGATGCCTTGCAGGAGAAGATCGACGCTTGGCACCGTGAAAACGGCGCTCCGGCGGATCTCGATGTCTACAAGGATTTCCTCGCGTCGATTGGCTACCTTTTGCCGGAGGGTGGCGACGTTCAGGTGTCCACTGAGAATGTCGATCCTGAAATTGCTTCGATTGCCGGTCCGCAGCTTGTTGTGCCGGTGATGAACGCGCGTTTTGCGCTCAACGCCGCGAACGCACGCTGGGGCTCGCTCTATGATGCGCTCTACGGCACAGATGCGCTTGGCGACCTGCCGCAGGCAGGTGGATATGACCAGGCCCGTGGCGCGCGGGTCATTGCCTGGTCCAAATCCTTCCTTGATGACAGCGTTCCGCTCGGCAATGCCAAATGGGCCGATGTGACCGGTTTCGACTTTGGAAGCGGCGAGCTGAAGATCGAAACGGCTGCTGGCGCAACAACTATGGCGGATCCGGCTCAATATGCCGGCTTCAAGCGCGACAGCGATAATGCGTACCGGCTTTATTTCCTCAAAAACGGCCTGCATGCGGTTGTGTCCGTTGATCCCGGCAGCGTGATCGGCAAGACCGATCCCGCAGGTATCGGCGACATCTCCCTGGAATCGGCCGTCACGGCCATCATGGACTGCGAGGATTCGATTGCCGCCGTCGATGCTGAGGATAAGGTGCTGGTCTACCGCAATTGGCTTGGTCTGATGAAGGGCGACCTCGAAGAGGAGGTCCACAAAGGCGGCAAGAGTTTTGTCCGCCGCCTCAAGGACGACATCGAGTTCACCACACCGGACGGCAAGCCTGCAAAGCTCAAGGGCCGTTCGCTGATGCTGGTCCGCAATGTCGGCCACCTGATGACCAACCCAGCGATCCTCGATTCTCATGGCAACGAGGTTCCCGAAGGCATCATGGATGCCTTCATGACCGGTTTGATTGCGCTTCATGACATCGGACCCAATGGCCGTCGCGCAAACTCCGCCACCGGATCGATGTATGTGGTCAAGCCGAAGATGCACGGCCCGGAAGAAGTGGCATTTGCGGTCGAGATCTTCGGATGCGTTGAAGCTGCACTCAGCATGACGCCCAACACCATCAAGATGGGCATCATGGACGAGGAGCGCCGCACCACCGTCAACCTCAAGGAATGCATCCGGGCTGCAAGTCACCGGGTGGTGTTCATCAACACCGGCTTCCTCGACCGCACCGGCGATGAGATCCACACCTCCATGGAAGCCGGCCCGATGATCCGCAAGGGCGACATGAAGCAGGCCGCATGGATCGCAGCCTATGAAAACTGGAATGTCGATATCGGTCTTGAGTGTGGTCTTGCCGGTCACGCCCAGATCGGCAAGGGCATGTGGGCCATGCCGGATATGATGGAGGCCATGCTTGAGCAGAAGATTGGCCATCCCAAGGCCGGGGCCAACACAGCCTGGGTTCCCTCGCCTACGGCTGCCACGCTGCACGCCACACATTACCACAAGGTCAATGTGGCCGAGGTTCAGGCCGGACTGCGTTCCCGCGAACGCGCCAGCCTCGATGACATCCTGTCTATCCCTGTGGCGCGCAATCCGAATTGGACCCCCGAAGAGATCCAGCTTGAGATCGACAACAATGCGCAGGGAATCCTCGGATATGTGGTCCGCTGGATCGATCAGGGCGTCGGTTGTTCCAAGGTCCCTGACATCAACAATGTCGGCCTTATGGAAGACCGCGCCACACTCAGGATCTCGGCCCAGCACATGGCCAACTGGATGCACCATGGAATTGTCAGCCGTGAGCAGATTGTCGAGACCATGAAGCGCATGGCCGAGGTGGTGGACGGCCAGAATGCCGGTGATCCGGCTTACCGGCCGATGGCGGCTGATTTTGACGGCTCAGTGGCGTTCCAGGCAGCACTCGAACTTGTGTTGGCAGGCCGTGAACAGCCCAATGGCTACACCGAGCCTGTGCTGCATCGCCGCCGGCTCGAGTTCAAGGCGAATATTGCCTGAGCCGCTCCTAGCTGATTGAATCGTCTCCACAAAAACCCGCCCGGTTCGCACCAGGCGGGTTTTTACATGAGTATCGCAGACGCTCACTGCTTGACGACAACCTTGGCGCCTCTGCCTGGACGAACCCGATCATAAAGGTCGATGATGTCCTGGTTCATCAACCGGATGCAGCCTGATGAGGCTGCAGTTCCGATCGAGTTCCACTCCGGTGTGCCATGCAAGCGGAACAGCGTATCCTCGCCATCTTCATTGAAGAGATAGAGGGCGCGGGCCCCGAGCGGATTGCTCAGACCTGGCTTCATGCCATCCTTGCCATAGCGCGCCAGTTCCGGCTTGCGCTCAATCATCTCCTTTGGCGGTGTCCATTTCGGCCAAGCCTGTTTCCACGCGATATAGGCTTCGCCTTCCCAGGCAAATCCAGCTTTGCCGACGCCGATTCCGTAGCGGACGGCTTTCCGGCCCGGCAAAACGAAATAGAGATAGCGGTTGGGCGTATCGACAATGATCGTTCCCGGCTTTTCCCGCGTGCGGTAGCTCACAATCTGACGATGATAACGATCTTTGACCTTGCTGATCGGGACTGCCGGAATCCTGTATCCGGCATCCTTCACACTGCCATATTCGGACGTGAAGATTTGCGTCGTGGTGCCTGAAACGCCTTCCTGAGAACTTGAGCAGCCTGCGAGTGCAAGCGCAGTGATCATGCCAGCAAGGGTGAGCAGAAAACGAGGTGTCATAGATGGTCTCTTCCGAAGCGAAGGAAATTGCGCCATTTGATTCGCGCGCACCTTGACCCGGTTTATTTTAAACAAATCTTAACCATGCAATCGGCTTCTTCGAAAAACACGGCCAAGAGAAGCGCTTTGTCATCACACATTGCTTTTGTGCAACAAAGAAGCAGCCGTGCGTTGCGATCAGCTCGATGCCGTGCCACCTATTGGTTATGCCAATCGTCTCGCCACACAATGACAACCCGCTGATCGACGGACGTCAATCGGACCGGGCATTGATGGTGCGCCGCGGGGTTCAGCGTTTTTTCTCGGATTTGCGGCTCTCGATGGTCCCGGAGATCGCACTTGCTTCAGGGCGCCGGGCCGACCTCATGGCGCTGAGCGACAAGGGTGAAATCTGGATCGTTGAAATCAAATCCTCGGTCGAGGATTTCAGGACAGACCGGAAATGGCCCGACTATCGGGCGCACTGCGACCGGTTGTTTTTCGCCACCCATTCCGGTGTTCCGCCGGAGCTGTTTCCCGAAGACTGCGGTTTGATCATATCCGATGGCTGGTCCGCGGATCTGTTGCGCGAGGCGCCCGAGCATCGCCTGGCGGCCGCGTCGCGCAAAGCGGTTCTGCTGCGCTTTGCGCGCGCTGCTGCAGACCGTCTGCTGCAAGCCGAATTGGCGGCCAACACGATCTGACGGTGTTGCCCATCAGCGATGCACGGTATGACGTTTCCGGCGGGGCCTCAGCGCGGCGCGCGCTTGGCGAGAATGCGTTGCAGCGTCCGGCGATGCATGTTCAGCCGCCGCGCGGTCTCGGACACATTGCGTTCGCACATCTCATAGACCCTCTGGATGTGCTCCCAGCGAACCCGGTCTGCCGACATCGGATTTTCGGGAACTTCCGCCCGCTCACCCGGCTTGCGGGTCAGGGCGGCGAATACCTCGTCTGCATCGGCGGGTTTCGCCAGGTAGTCGATTGCCCCCAGCTTTACAGCAGTCACCGCCGTTGCGATATTGCCATATCCGGTCAGCACGATGATTCGGGTATCATCGCCCCGCTCGCGGATCGCTTCGATCACATCAAGGCCGTTTCCATCCTGCAGCCGCATGTCGACCACGGCGTATTTCGGTGGATGCTGGCGCGCCTTCGCAAGGCCTTCAGCGACGCTTTCGGCGATGTCGACGGTGAAACCGCGCGCTTCCATCGCGCGGGCCAGACGCCTTAGAAACGGTCCGTCATCATCGACAAGCAGGAGCGATGCATCCGGTCCGATGGATTGGGTTTCGGTCAGATTGACAGTGTCGCCGGTCATATTTCACCTCAAGGGCGCTGAAAACGCATGATCTACTACCCGATTTAATGCGTTCAGGCGATTTATCCAGTTCCAACCGGTGCATACCCGTTAGAATTTGCACCCAAAAGGTCCATTTTCTCTCTCGGCCAGGCAACTTCCACATGTGCACCGGTGGCTGGCAACGCTCTGTTTGCAAAGGTCAGGGATGCCCCGGAGCGCTCAAGCAGGGTCTTGGCAATGAACAAGCCGAGGCCTAGCCCCCCGGCTTTTTCCCGATCCATCCGGTTGCGCCGGTTCATGAATGGAACCCCGATCTGTGTCAGCACATCGGGCGCAAATCCGGGGCCGTCATCATCGATCGTGATGCTGACCCGATCAGCATCATGCGACACGGTAACTGTAACCTGGTCAGTGGCGAAATCGACCGCGTTCTCGATCAGATTGCCAAGGCCGAAGATGATACCTGGGTTGCGTCGGCCAACGGGTTCTCTGAGATCAGAGCCACCACTCACCACCTCGATTGCGATGCCGAACTCCCGGTGCGGAGCGATAATCTCCTCGATCAGCGATCCGAGCGGTAACCGCGCCATGTGCACTTCGTCTTCAGTGGAAAGGGTGGTCAACCGCCGCAGGATATCACGGCAGCGTTCGCTCTGGCTGCGCAACAGCATCAGGTCATCAGCAAATCGCGGGTCACTCGCCAAAGCCTTTTCCATTTCCCGTGCCACCACCGAGATCGTCGCCAGTGGCGTGCCCAGCTCATGCGCAGCGGCAGCTGCAAGGCCGTCAAGTGCCGAGATATGCTGCTCACGCTGCAGCACCAGCTCGGTTGCAACCAGCGCATCGGCGAGCTGCGTCGCTTCCGCCGAGACCTGATAGGCATAGACCGCCGCAAACACGGTCGTTGAGACGATGGCGATCCAGACTCCAACGGTCAGCAGAAACGGAACCTGGAAATCACTGTCCGGATACCAGGGCAGCGGCAGCGAATAGAAGGCAAGCAGCGTTACCGCTGCAACCGAGAGCGCGCCCAAACCCACAGTATGGCGAACCGGCTGCGATGCTGATGAGATGATGACCGGGACACAAAGCAGAACAGAGAAAGGATTGGCGAGGCCCCCGGTCATGAACAGCAGGCCCGAAAGCTGAAGTACATCGAAGGACAGCACCGTCATGGCGCCAAGCGGCGGCAGCCGATGGGCTGCGGGAAAGCGGACCGACAAAAACACATTGAGGCAGGCCGAACACGCGATCAGTGCAAAACAGATCACCTCGGGAAAGTCGAAACCATACCCATGGGCGATGACAACAACTGCAAGGCTCTGGCCGACAACCGCAAGCCAGCGCAGCCGGGTCAGCGTTTGCAACCGCAGCCGGTGGCGGAGCGATTGATCTTCAAGGAAGGGCGGAAACACAGTCATGCGCCTGATGTAGCCCAGCCCGGGAACAGCGGGCAATCGGTTTTCAGGGGGTGCGCGGTTTGGCCCGCCGTGTCGGTTCCGCTTCGCCCGGATTTTCGGGCCAGGGATGGCGCGGATAGCGGCCACGCATCTCGCTGCGGACATCGGCCCAGGAGCCTTTCCAGAAACCCGGAAGATCACGAGTGGTCTGGATTGGCCGCTGCGCTGGTGACAACAGTTCCAGCGTCAGCGGCAAACGCCCGCCACCGATTGAGGGATGCCGGGACAGGCCGAACAGTTCCTGTACACGGATCGCCACCACTGGTCCCTGGTCATCATAGCGGATCGGAAGCCTTGAGCCTGTGGGCGCCTCATAGTGGGTTGGCGCCAGACGATTGATCTCTGCTTGGGCGCCGGGTCCGCACAGCGACAGCAAGCCCTGGTGAAGCCCGTCCCGATCAATGGCTTTCAGGGCTGTCACACCGGGCTGAAACAGCGCAAACCAGGTTTCGAGACTGTCCAGCAAGGCTGGATCTGACACATCCGGCCAGGGATCGCCAAGGCTTTGGTGCAGAAAGCTGATCCGACCGCGCAATTGCTGCCCTGCCGCCGAAAACGGCAGGCATTTTAGCCCCAGCTTGCGAACGCCGTTGCAAAGTGCAGCCATTGCATCGCTGGCTTCGGGCTTTGGCAGTGGCGTCTCTGCAAGCGTGATCGCGCCCAGCCGGGTGACCCGTCGCCCCCGCACCGTGCCGCTTGCCTCGTCAAAGATGCATTCCTGTGTTGTTTCTGTTTTTTCGGCCAGAAGCACATCAAGCTCTGATCCGGCAAGCTCGGCGGCGGCGAGAACCCTCGCTGCTTGAGCCTTGCCTGTCAGATCAGCCACAACAATATAGCTGGCCCCGGCCAATCGATCGGCTTCGTCAATCATTGCCCCTCGCCCGTTGGCAAGCACGAAGCGTCCCCGCCCGCCGCGCTGCCTGGCGATCCGGTCCGGGAAGGCGGTGGCCAGCAATCCCGCGGCGCCGGGCGGTGCGGCTCCGTCCGCCTTGCCCCCCGATCCGGCGAGGCGTCCGGCCAGTGCCCTAGCAGCAGACGCCCTCGGACTGCGGTCACTGCGGAAGCGCTGCCAGCGAACATCGAGATCCGTATCGCTGCCGCCGAGCCCCTGTTCCGTGAGCAGAACCGCCAGTTCTGCCGCTGCCAATCCTTGACCCTGCTCGCGCCCCGCAATCACCATGGCTGCCAGTCGCGGCGGCAGTGCCAGCGCCCGCATCTGTTGGCCACGTGGTGTCAGCGTGCCCTTTGCATCAAGTGCCCCGAGCCCGGTGAGAAGGCTGCGTGCCTCATCGATCGCCGGCCCGGGCGGTGCATCAATGAAGCGCAGGTCGCGCGGATCGGTGACGCCCCAGGCAATGCAATCGAGCACCATCGAGGCAAGATCGCTGGCCAGAATCTGAGGCGTGGCGAAGGCGGGTAGCGCCTTGCTCTGCTCCGCTCTCCAGAGCCTGACGGCGATGCCCGGTTCGGTGCGCCCGGCCCGGCCTGCCCGTTGATCAACAGATGCGCGCGAGGCGCGTACGGTTTCGAGCCGTGTGATCCCGGTCGATGGCTCGTAGACCGGTTGCCGCACAAGGCCGCTGTCGATAACGATGCGCACACCGTCAATTGTGATCGAACTCTCAGCCACTGTGGTTGCAAGCACCACCTTGCGCCGCCCCTTTGGAGCGGGGCGGATCGCAGCATCCTGTTCGCCCGATCCAAGTCCGCCATAAAGCGGCTGCACATCAGTATCAGGTCCGAAACTGCCCTCAAGCGCCTGTTCCACCCGCTTGATTTCGCCCTGCCCCGGCAGAAATGCGAGGATCGAACCGCTTTCGGCGCGATGCAGGCTCTCGATCGCGCGGGCCATGCTGATTTCAATACGTTCGCCAGCGGGCCGATCGATGTGTCGGATCTCGACCGGATGGCTTCGCCCCTGGCTCTCGACCACCGGGCAGTTTTCAAGCAGCGCGGCAACCCGAGCCGTGTCGAGTGTTGCCGACATCACCACGATGCGCAGGTCCTCGCGCAGCCCCGACTGGATATCGAGTGCCAGCGCCAGACCAAAATCAGCCTCCAGCGCGCGCTCGTGAAACTCGTCGAAGATCACGCAGCCAACGCCTTCAAGGTCGGGCGAATCGAGCGCCATCCGGGTGAACACACCTTCGGTGACCACCTCGATGCGGGTGTCGCGTGAGACTTTGGTGTCGAGCCGCATCCGGTACCCCACCGTCCCACCGACCTCCTCGCCAAGCATGGAGGCCATCCGCCTTGCGGCGGCGCGTGCTGCTAACCTGCGGGGTTCGATCAGAATGATCTTGCCTGAAAGCCAGGTCTGTTCGCGAAAGACCAAGGGAACTAGTGTGGTCTTGCCGGCACCGGGCGGTGCGGCGAGAACGGCACGCGAGTTATCTGTCAGCGCCTCGCACAGTGCCGGTAGAACGTCACAGACCGGCAGGGAGGCAAAACGCCTGGCAATGTCGCTCACGACTGGCCAACCCTGTGGATGTCTCCGCCAGCCGCAACAGCGTCGGCCTCGTCGTGGGTCACCAGAACCACCGGCAGCCCTGCATCGCGGGCTTTGGAGAACACCATTTGCCGGGTCTGGTCGCGCAGATTGGCATCGAGCTTGGAAAACGGCTCGTCGAGCAGCAGCAATCTCGGCTGCGACAGCAGTACCCGTTGCAGGGCCACCCGCGCCTTCTGCCCACCTGACAGCGTATCGGGATCGCTGTCGCCGAAGCCTGCAAGGCCCGCGTCCTCAAGTGCCGCCTCGGCCATGGCCCGGCGTTGCTTGCGTCCGCGCACCGTGTCTGGGATGGCGATCGCGATGTTGTCGGCGACGCTGAGATGGGGAAACAGCAACGGGTCCTGAAACAGGATGCCGGCATGGCGCTCCTCGGCCTCGAGCGCCGTCAGGTCAACACCATCAACAAAGATGCCGCCACTCGCTGTAAAGACCGGGTCGAGAAACCCGCCGAGATAGGCAAGAAGGGTTGATTTGCCCGATCCGGAGGGCCCCATAACGGTCAGGGTCTCGCCGCGCGTCACGCGGGCGTTGATCGAAACCAGGTCCCGGCCTTCAAGTGCGATGCGCACATTGTCCAGAACCAGTCCCTGATTGTCCGTCATGACGTCCATAATTACACCCGCAAGCCGCGCCGGTTGCGGAATATCAAGCCTGGCAGGCCTGTGGCAATGGCGAAGGCGACAAACGGCAGCAGAGTCTGCATGAAGGCATAGACGCCGATCACCCGGCGGTTGCCACCCGCAGCCAGCGCCACGGCTTCAGTCGTGACTGTGGTCAATCGGCCCGCGCCGATCAGCAAGGTCGGCAGATACTGGCCGACCGAGACCGAAAATCCCACCGCGGCTGCGGTCAGGATCGCGCGCGTGAGCATCGGCAACCTGATTTGCAACAGCGCCCGGCCCCGGCTTATGCCAAGGCCGGCTGCGATCTGGTCGTGCCGGCGGTCATGGGCGCGCCATGGATCACTGAGCGAGAGGAACACGTAAGGAAGCACAAACACCAGATGCGCCAGCACCAGCGCGCCGAAGCTCGCATCGACACCGAGCCAGATTGAAAGCACCTGCAGGCCGAACATGAAGGAGATCTGCGGCACGATCAGGGGAAGGTAGATCAGCAGCAGCGCATCACGTCCCCGCCCGCGTCCGGTTTCATATTCGCGCTCCAGGCACAGGATGGTCAGCACCAGCGCGATCAGCATCGACAGACCGGCCACGGCCAGCGTCGTTGCAAGCGGTCCACTCATTCTGGGCAGGGCCTGCATCCATGATCGCGAACTGAAATTCGCAGGCAATGCATCGGGGAATTGCCAAAGCCCGGAAACAGACCAAAGCGCCAGGATCGCAATGCCGCCAAACACCACAAGCGCCGAGCTAGACATCATCAGCCGCGCCAGCAATCGAACAATCAAGTCCCGGCGCATGCGCGCACCCCGGTCGCGCACAAGGCGCACAGAGATACCTCCGATGCGCTCGATCACAACCCAGATCAGCAGTGCGGCGAGAGTGACGCCCAATTGCATCACCGCGCCGGCCGAGGCCAGAAAGCGGGTTTCAAGATCGGGATCGTTCATCCAGTCAATCAACCGGACCGGCAGAGTCGGTGGCAGGTGCGGCCCGAGGATCAGCGACACATCAACCACCGATGTGGCATAGGCGACCACCGCAAACACTGCGAGCCGGATCTGCCGGTAGAGCGGCGGCCACAAGAGGAATGTAAAGCTGGCGATCCGACCGTAGCCGAGCGAGCGTCCAAGCCGCATTGTCTCGGAATGCCGGGTCTGTGGCAGGGCTGCCAGTGTGACCAGAAACAGGAACGGGATTTCCTTGATGATCAGCCCGGCCATCATCGACAGCGCCATCGGATCATTGACGATCAGCAGATCGGGTGGCTGCTCCAGTCCGGTGGCCCATGGCGAGATCAGCCGCATGATCATGCCCGATGGCGCAATCATGAAGGCCAGCCCGAAAGCCGCCGCGGCATGAGGCACGGACAGCAATGGCGAGATCAGCCGGCGCACTCGTGAGAATGTTGCTGTTCCCAGGTCACTGGCGACAAATGCCGCTACCGCGCCAAGTGAAACCAGCGTGGTGACCAGTCCAATCAGGATCGACAGCAGCGCCGAACGGGCGATTCCAGGCTGTGCGCCAAGCTCACCGAAATGCTCCGTGGTGAAATGCTTGCCACCCAGTTCCGGCAGATAGCCAAAGGCAGGCAGTGCAGTTCCCGCCAATCCGAAGGCCAACGGGCCCAGAAGGACGGCGAGCGTGAGCGGTGGCGCCACGCGCGCCAGGCGAACACCGCCCAAATTCATCGTTTTGATGCTCCGTCATTCGCCATAAGGCAACCATACACCATCCAACCGAACCAGAAGCAGTGGTTTGGATCATAGGGCCCAAAGCTCGGGATGACAGGACGTCCTTTGGGTATCATGACGTTCGCCGCGTCAGCGCACGGGCCTCAGTTGGCCGCCCCATAACGGCGAACCCATTCACCCTCGATATGCTCCATCCAGTCGGGATGCGGCTCATCAAGGGCCGGACCGAGTTCGTCGGGCTTGAGGGTTGCAATGCCCAGATCAAGTGCATCAAACGCGGCGCGGTCTTCATCCGAAAGCTTGTCCATGGAGAGCACGGTCGGATCACCCCAGATGGAAGGATCCTGCTTGCGCGCCTGCGCCTCGGGTGAAATCAGGAAATTGGCCAGCACCAGCGCGCCTGCCTTGGCCGCTGCATTGTAAGGGATGGCGACAAAATGGGTGTTGCCGAGCGTGCCGCCGGCATAGGTGAAGGAGCGCACGGTATCAGGCAATTCGCCCGCGGCGATCCCGGCCGAGGCCTCGGATGGATTGAAGGCGAAGATGATGTCGAGTTCGCCATCAGCAAGTTTCTGCTTCATATCCGGATAGTTCTGCGGGTAGGCCTTGCCGCCGCGCCACAGATTGGGATGCAGTTGATCAAGATAGGCAAACAGCGGTGCAACGTCTTCGGCGAAACTCGCATCATCAACCGGCTGTGAAAGCTTGGACTTGTCGATGATCACTTCCGACAGCACCTGCTTGAGGAATGATGAGCCGATAAAATCCGGTGGCTGCGGGTAGGAGAAGCGCCCTGGATTAGCCTTGGCCCATTTCAAAAGATCGGCTGAAGACTGGGGAACGTTATCGGCAGGCGTGCGCGCGGTGTCGTGGAAAAACACCAGCTTGGCGCCGCCCCATGGGCTTTCGAGCCCATCGGTGGGAATGGTGAAATCGGTCAGGATTGTCGGCTTGTTCTCATGGTCGACATAGGCCCAGTTGGGCAGCCCCGTCGTCCAGTCCGGCGACATCAACAATTGTTGCCGTTTCATCGAGGCGAAGTTTTCGCCATTGATCCAGATGAGATCGACCGATCCGCCTTCGTTCTTCCCGGCGGCCTTTTCCGCCAGAACCTTGGCCACAGCATTCGCCGTGTCATCGAGTTTCACGTGAACCACGTTGACCCCGTAGCGCTCCTTGAGTGCGCTGCCGGCCCAGTCGATGTAGCTGTTGATGTTCTCCGACCCGCCCCAGGCATTGAAATAGACGGTCTGACCGCGCGCTTCCTCAAGCACGGCGTCCCAATTGCGCGGATCCGGATCAGCAGACCGGGCTGGTTGAGACAGCGCCAAGGCGGCAGTCAAAGCGCCGGCAAACAGGGTCGAAATCTTGATCATGACTGTCCTCACCAAAAGCAATTTGAAAAGCCAAACACCACAGGGGAGGAACTCCGTCAATTGTCGCGGCTTTTCAGTGGCGTCACAATTTGGTGATTCGCCTGTGCGCACGGAGCTGCCGATCGCAAATCGGGTAAGAGGGGTCGCTATTCGGTTGAGCAAGCGGCTTGCAGACCGGCTGAAAAAGAGCCGAGTGGTCCTTCATGCCGTCAGTGCGCTTCGTCCCAGTTCTGCGCCGCACGCGCGTCGACCTTCAAAGGCACCGCCATGTCGATGGCTGGCATGGCGGCGTTTTCCATCACCTCGACAATCACGGGAATGATCTTGTCTGCATGCGCTTCTGCGGCCTCGAAGATCAATTCGTCATGAACCTGCAGGAGCATCTGGGCCTGCATTCCGGCCGCTTCAAGCGCGGGCTCCATGCGCACCATCGCACGGCGGATGATGTCGGCGGCAGACCCCTGGATCGGCGCGTTGATTGCCGCCCGCTCGTTGAAGGCGCGAACCTGCGGGTTCGAGGAGCGGATTTCCGGGTAATGGGCGCGGCGGCCAAATATGGTCGTCACATAGCCATTCTCCTTGGCCTCGGCCTTGGTGGCGTCCATGTAATCCTTGATGCCCGGGAAGCGCTCGAAATATTTGCGGATGTAGTCACCGGCCTCGGAACGCTCGATGCCGAGTTGGTTGGCGAGCCCAAAGGCGGAAATCCCGTAGATAATGCCGAAATTGATCGCCTTGGCTCTGCGGCGGACCTCCGAGGGCATGCCCTCGATCGGCACGCCGAACATCTCCGATGCGGTCATCGCATGGATGTCCACGCCATCGGCAAAGGCCTGTGTGAGCTGCGGAATGTTGGCGACATGGGCGAGCACCCGAAGTTCGATCTGGCTATAGTCGGCTGAAATCAGAACATTGCCGGGCTCGGCGATGAAGGCGGTGCGGATCTTGCGCCCTTCCGCCGTGCGCACCGGAATGTTCTGAATGTTGGGGTCGGAGGAGGACAGCCGGCCCGTCGTTGTGGCAGCCATAGCAAAGGACGTATGCACCCGCTTGGTGTCGGGATTGATGAAGCCCGGAAGTGCATCGGTGTAGGTGGATTTGAGCTTTGTCAGCTGCCGCCAGTCGACGATCTTGCGCGGCAGTTCATGTCCGGCGGCAGCCAGGTCTTCCAGCGCCTGTGCCGAGGTCGACCACTGCCCGGTCTTGGTTTTCGAACCACCCGGAAGGCTCATCTTGTCAAACAGGATCTCGCCCAGCTGTTTGGGCGATCCGACATTGAAGTTCTCTCCGGCAAGCTCCTGAATCTCCGCTTCCAGCGCTGCCGCACCCTGGGCCAGTTCGCCCGATAGCCGCGACAGGATCTGCCGGTCAACTTTAATGCCGCGTTGCTCCATGCGCATCAGAACCGGTGCCAGCGGCCGCTCGAGCCGCTCGTAAACACTTGTCATGCCTTCAGAAACCAGCCGAACTTTCAGCGCATGCCAAAGCCTGAGCGTCACTTCGGCGTCCTCGGCCGCATAGGCGGTTGCCTTGTCGATGGCCACTTCCGCAAACGGGATCGCATTCTTGCCCGAACCGGTCACATCCTTGTAGCCGATGGTCGTGTGACCCAGCCAGCGCTCGGAGAGCGCATCCATTCCATGTCCGCCCTGGCCCGCATCGAGCACATAGGACAGGAGCATGGTGTCATCGAAACTCGTAATTTCGATGTTGTGCTGCGCCATCACCAGCATGTCGTATTTCAGGTTTTGTCCGATCTTGAGAACCGCAGGGTCCTCGAGCAGCGCCTTGAGTTCACCAAGTGCGGCCCGCATCGGCATCTGGCCCTGCTGCAAACCGCCGCCGCCAAGCAGATCGCCGATCCCGTTGGAATGGGCCAGTGGCGCGTAGCAGGCCTTGACCTTCAATTCACCGGTATCGGGCGCGGTCTCCGGAACGGCGAATGAAAAACCCACCAGCTCCGCCTGCATCGCATCAAGCGATGTGGTTTCGGTATCGAAAGCAATAACACCGGTCTCGCGTGCCATGGCGCACCAGGCCTTGAGCTGCTCAATGTCGCTGAGGGTTTCGTAGGCCGTGGTGTCGATCCTGGCAGACCCCAAAGCGGCCGCCCGCTGTTTGGCAAGACCTTGCGGAGTGTCGGTATCCTGGCCGCCAGCGGATCCGCTGGCCTTTGCCGCATCACCAGGATCAAGATCGGGTCCGCGCATTTCGGCTGCCGCATCAACGGCCACGGCTGTGGCATCCACCGCAGCGGCATCGGTATCGGTCGCGTCAGCCACCCGACGTGTGAGTGACGTGAATTCCATGCCCTTGAGGAAGGCCACCAATTTTGGCCCATCGAGCGGGTTGAGCACCAGCTCTTCAAGCTTCTCGGAAACCTCAACATCGTCCCGCAATCGAACCAGTTCACGCGAAATCCGCGCTTTGTCGGCGAACTCGATGATGTTCTCGCGCCGCTTGTTCTGCTTTATCTCGCCGGCCCGCTCGAGAAGCGTGTCCAGATCCCCGAATTGTTCGATCAGCTGTGCAGCAGTTTTCGGGCCGATCCCCGGGATGCCCGGCACATTGTCGACCGAATCACCGGTCAGCGCCTGCAGATCGATCATCTTCTCGGGCGGAACGCCCCATTTGTCGATCACTTCCGGCACGCCGATCTGCCGGTCCTTCATGCTGTCATACATCGACACCTGCGGACCGACGAGCTGCATCAGATCCTTGTCCGACGAGATCACGGTGACATCTGCCCCCGCTTCGCGCGCAAGCCGGGCATAGGTGGCGATCAGATCGTCCGCCTCAAAGCCTTCCATCTCGATGCAGGGCAAATCGAACGCCCGCGTCGCCTCGCGGATAACCGCGAATTGCGGCACCAGGTCTTCTGGCGGAGCTGAGCGGTTGGCCTTGTACTCGGGGTACAGTTCATTCCGGAAGGTCTTTGACGAATGGTCGAAAATCACCGCGAAATGGCTTGGTGTCACGCCCACCGAGGTGTCGCGCGCCTCCGACACTAGCTTCCAGAGCATGTTGCAGAAACCTGAAACCGCGCCGACCGGCAGGCCGTCGGATTTGCGGGTCAGCGGCGGAAGCGCGTGATAGGCGCGGAAGATATAACCCGAACCGTCGACGAGGAAGAGATGATCACCTTTTTTCATGGCGCAAGGATTAGCGCGCAGCTGGCGCAAGGTCCATCATGGTTTTTCATTGCGATGGAGATTGGTTCTGTCCGCTGCTCACGAAATGGTTACCAATTTGTAATCTTCGGAAACACTTCGTGTCCTTGAAAAGCCACATTCTCAGCGCCAACTCCAAATCATCGGCGCACAAACAAGCCGTTGTCTGGACTTTCCGGCTCGTCCCCCGCCGCTTCCAGACGAAGGACAAGGGCCTCCCCGCCCCCTCTTATGGTCCTTGTCCAACAAATATGCCGCCATGGCCCTTCCCCTCCGGCCATGGCGGCTTTTCTTTTGCTGAGACCGGGTTTTAAGATCAACGCTTCTGATTCCCCATCCCGGAGCCTGGACCCTTCCATGACAGACCTTAATGCCGCCCTTTCCGCAGCCGACGCCAACCTCGATGCAAGTCTCGAGCGGCTGTTCGGACTGTTGCGTATCCAGTCGATCTCCACCGACCCCGCCTATGCGACCGAGTGCCGTCGCGCCGGGCAATGGCTTGTCGAAGAACTCAATGGTCTGGGCTTTGATGCCAGCCTTCGTGACACCCCTGGCCATCCAATGGTCGTCGCTCATCACGATGGCGCCACGCCCGATGCACCGCATTATCTTTTCTATGGCCATTACGATGTGCAGCCCGTCGATCCGCTCGACTTGTGGACCGATCCGCCTTTCGAGCCTGCAATCAAGGAAATCGAACCGGGCCGCAAGGCAATCACAGGTCGCGGTGCGGCCGATGACAAGGGCCAGCTGATGACATTTGTCGAGGCCTGCCGCGCCTGGAAAGCGGCTTCGGGTTCGCTGCCCTGCCGAATCACCATTCTGTTCGAGGGCGAGGAAGAGTCCGGTTCCCCCTCGCTGAAGCCGTTCCTTATGGCCAATGCGGAAGAGCTGAAGGCGGAATGTGCGCTGGTTTGCGACACCGGGATGTGGGACGCGAAAACACCGGCGATCTCGGTCGGACTTCGCGGTCTGGTTGGCGAAGAAGTCGCCATCCATGCTGCAGACCGAGACCTGCATTCCGGCCTGTTTGGTGGTGCTGCGGCCAACCCGCTGCATATCTTGTCGAAAATTCTTGCCGATCTTCATGACGAAACCGGTCGGGTGACGCTCGAAGGTTTTTACGATGGCGTAACTGACACCCCTGCACAGGTGCTCGCGAGCTGGGAGAGCCTTGGCAAGACGGCAGAAAGCTTCCTGGGCGAGGTTGGGCTTTCGGTCCCCGCGGGCGAGAGCGGCCGGTCGGTGCTCGAGCAGACCTGGGCGCGTCCCACCGCGGAGGTCAACGGCATGTGGGGCGGCTACACTGGCGAAGGCTTCAAGACCGTGATTGCTGCTGAGGCCTCGGCGAAGGTTTCCTTCCGGCTTGTCGGCAAACAGGATCCCGAGCAGATTCGTGCCGCCTTCCGGGCCCATGTCGAGGCACGGCTTCCATCTGATTGCAACGCCAGCTTTGCGCCGCATGGCGGCTCGCCGGCGATCCAGCTGCCGTTTGATTCGCCCGTTGTCACCAAGGCCCGCAACGCGCTCACCGACGAATGGCCAAACCCGGCGGTGATGATCGGCATGGGCGGATCCATTCCGATTGTCGGGGATTTCCAGAACATTCTCGGGCTTCAGTCCATGTTGTGCGGTTTTGGCCTGACCGATGACAGGATCCACTCGCCCGATGAGAAATATGACCTGACTTCATTTTCCGGCGGCATTCGCTCCTGGGTGCGCATTCTGGATGCGCTTTCGCAGCGCTGATGTTTCCGGTGACGCGGGACAGTGTCTGGTGCCGTCTTCTGAAATTCCTTAACCACCCCTTAAATCGTCGCAATTAGGGTGTTTGGCAGTCGCCCAGTGGTGCCGGAACGGGACATACGCCCGCCATCCGGCTTCGCGGAGATGTCAAACGCCCGGACGGTGTGCGCAGTTTATTTGCCGCGGAGACGATCCGGTTTGAGACCTGCCCGAAACGGAAACCGGACTTTTCATGCCGCGCAAGATCACCCCACAAAGCCGCATCGAACCGTCTTTCAAAAAGACCAGATCGAAATCGGCAAAGCGGACCGTCGCTGACGAGCGCGTGGCCGGTAAATCAGCACCAGCCAAGCGCCGCAAGAAACCAGCGTCCAAGGCGCGCAAACCCAAGGCGCGCACCGGCCGAAGCCGTGTCGGCCGCGCGCTTCGTGGTTTGGTCTATTGGAGTTTCGTTCTGGCCATCTGGGGCGGCATCGCGATTGCCGGGGTGGTGGCCTATTACGGGGCGCGCATGCCAAGTGCGGCGACCTGGTCGATCCCCGATCGTCCGCCCAACGTCAAGATCGTCTCGGTGCGCGGAGAGGTTATGGCCAATCGCGGCGCAACCGGCGGGGAAGCGCTGCTTCTGGGAGACATGTCGCCCTACATCCCGCAAGCGGTGATCGCCATCGAGGACCGTCGCTTCTATTCGCATTTCGGTGTTGATCCAATCGGATTGGCGCGCGCCATGCTGGCCAATGTGGCCGCTGGGCGTATGGTCCAGGGCGGTTCGACCCTGACGCAACAATTGGCCAAGAACCTGTTCCTGTCGCCTGAGCGCACGATTGAGCGCAAAGTCCAGGAAGTTCTCTTGTCTCTGTGGCTCGAGCACAAGTTTGCCAAGGACCAGATCCTGGAAATGTATCTCAACCGGGTGTTCTTTGGCTCCGGTGCCTACGGTGTCGAAGCAGCGTCGCGTCGCTATTTCCGCAAGCCGGCCCGTGATGTGACGCTGGCCGAAGCGGCTTTGCTTGCCGGCCTTCTCAAGGCGCCATCGCGGTTGTCGCCGGCACGCAATCCGAAAGGCGCGGAAGAGCGCGCGCAGGTGGTTCTTGTCGCGATGCGCGAACATGGTGTCGTCAGTGACCGTGAAATTGCCACCGCGCTGACCAGTCCGCAGATCCGCGCCAAAAGCTATTGGACCGGGTCAGAAAATTATGTGGCTGATATGGTCATGAAGCGGCTGCCGGACCTGGTCGGGCCCGTCACCGAAGATCTGGTAGTCGACACCACGATTGATTTCCACCTTCAGCGTGAGGCCGAAAAGGCCCTGCGTGCGAGCCTCGAGGCCAATGGTGCGAAGCTTGCGGTCAGTCAGGGCGCGCTGGTTTCGGTTGATGGAACCGGTGCGGTGCGGGCGCTGATCGGTGGCCGTGAATATGCGACGAGCCAGTTTGACCGCGCCACGGAGGCCAAACGGCAGCCGGGTTCGGCCTTCAAGCCATTCGTCTACGCCGCGGCGCTCGAACAAGGCCGGACACCGCTTTCGGTGCGCAACGATGCGCCGGTCAGAATCGGCAAATGGACGCCGGAAAACTACGATGGCAATTACCGCGGCGAAGTCACGCTGTCGGATGCGCTGACCTATTCACTCAACACCGTCGCGGCGCAGCTGGCGATGGAGGTCGGACCCAAGACGGTGGTGCAGACAGCGCGGCGGCTGGGGATCGAGGCCGATATGAAGGCCAACGCCTCGATCGCGTTGGGAACCTCCGAAGTCACCCTGATGGAGCTCACCGCGGCCTATGCCCCGTTCATGAATGGCGGCTACAAGGCCACTCCGCATGTGATCCGTCGCGTCTCGACGCAGGACGGCAAGGTGCTTTACGAAAACACCTACGACAATCCGCCCCGGGTGGTCGACCCGGTGGTCGCCGCTATGATGAACCAGATGCTGGTCCGGGTCGTGAACGAGGGCACCGGCAAGAACGCCAGGCTTGATGGCTGGATGACAGCCGGCAAGACCGGCACCAGCCAGTCGTTTCGCGACGCGCTGTTTGTCGGATACACGGCAAATCTGGCAACCGGGGTCTGGTTCGGAAATGATGATGGCGCACCGATGAAAAAGGTTACCGGAGGTGCTCTTCCGGCCCAAACCTGGAAAACCTTCATGCAGGCCGCTCACAAGGGCCTGCCGTCTGTGGGCTTGCCGGTGGCAGGTCCTGTTCCGCCGGTTTCGATTGAAGGACCAGCTGCGGGTGAGGATGACCCGGTGGCCGGTCTGGTGCGCGATCTGGTTCCCATCCCATTGTCGCGCGATTCGACCGGAGCGACCGGAGCAGGCTTGCCGGTTCCGCCGGCTGATCTGGGCGCTGCTCCGCAACCAGGCGGCATTGCTCGCCGCACAACCCTGCTTGATATCCTGTTGGGGAACTAGAGCCGTTCATCTTTAACTGGTATCGTTTGAGCGCCGGGATTTCGCAATCCGGCAAGGAGCGAGGGGCGACGCGGTGCAAGCACCGCACCTGCCTCGCTTGGACGTCTTTTCCGCACCAGCGTCGTCAAAATCCTCGCACGATGCACCGCATCGTGACTGCGATGTTTTCCTGGCTGGTTTGAAAAATCCATTCCATCAAACTGCTTCCAGTTAAAGATGAACGGCTCTAGCGCCGGGACAGCGAGGCCATTGTCGCCGAATGCCGCCGATGAAGCGCATCAGTCCTTAAAAAAGTGCGCCCGGGCCCAAAAAACACACCATCATCAATAACCAGACCCATTGCGGGCGCTTGCAGTCTGGAAGTGACATTCTTATATACCCAGCAACGCTTCCAGCATCAGTGTTATGGAAACAGACTGTGCCCAGGCAGCGCAAACGGACAAGACATGGCAAATCATGGTGTCCGCTTCTTAGTATTGTCCCGTTAGGGGCTGTCGAATGGAACGCCTGACCGGGTCCCGGCAGCTCGCTTCAAGGAGAAAGTAACATGGCGAAAGTAATCGGAATCGACCTCGGAACCACCAATTCGTGTGTCGCAGTGATGGATGGCAAGGATGCCCGCGTGATTGAGAACGCGGAAGGCTCCCGTACCACGCCCTCGATGGTGGCCTTTAGTGAAGATGGAGAGCGTCTCGTCGGCCAGCCGGCCAAGCGGCAGGCGGTCACCAACCCGGAAAACACCCTTTTTGCAGTCAAGCGCCTTATCGGCCGCCGCTACGAAGACAAGGCCGTGACCAAGGACAAGGAACTTGTCCCGTTCAAGATCAGCCGCGGCGACAATGGCGATGCCTGGGTCGAAGCAAATGGCGAGAGCTATTCGCCTGCACAGATCTCGGCCATGATCCTTCAGAAGATGAAGGAAACCGCCGAATCCTATCTTGGTGAGAGCGTCGACAAGGCTGTTATCACCGTTCCTGCCTACTTCAACGATGCTCAGCGACAGGCCACCAAGGATGCGGGCAAGATCGCCGGACTTGAAGTGCTGCGCATCATCAACGAGCCGACCGCTGCAGCACTTGCCTATGGTCTGGACAAGACCGAAGGCAAGACGATTGCTGTTTATGACCTTGGCGGCGGCACTTTCGACGTCTCCATTCTCGAAATCGGCGATGGCGTTTTCGAGGTGAAATCCACCAATGGCGATACGTTCCTCGGTGGTGAAGACTTCGACATGCGTCTGGTGGGTTACCTGGCCGACGAATTCAAGAAGGATCAGGGCATTGACCTGAAGAAGGACAAGCTCGCGCTGCAGCGCCTCAAGGAAGCTGCGGAAAAAGCCAAGATCGAGCTGTCTTCGGCTTCACAGACCGAAATCAACCTGCCCTTTATCACCGCCGATGCGTCCGGTCCGAAGCACCTTACGCTGAAGTTGACCCGGTCGAAGTTCGAAAGCCTCGTCGACGATTTTGTCCAGCGCACCATCGCGCCATGCAAGGCCGCACTCAAGGATGCCGGTCTGCAGGCTGCAGAAATCGACGAAGTGGTGCTGGTTGGCGGCATGACCCGCATGCCCAAGATCCAGGAAGTGGTGAAGCAGTTCTTCGGCAAGGAGCCCCACAAGGGCGTCAATCCGGATGAAGTCGTTGCCATGGGTGCTGCCATTCAGGCCGGCGTTCTCCAGGGCGATGTCAAGGACGTGCTGCTGCTTGATGTGACCCCGCTGTCGCTCGGCATCGAAACGCTGGGTGGCGTCTTCACCCGTCTGATCGACCGCAACACCACCATCCCGACCAAGAAGTCCCAGGTTTTCTCCACTGCTGACGACAATCAGAATGCAGTGACGATCCGGGTCTTCCAGGGCGAGCGTGAGATGGCTGCCGACAACAAGATGCTGGGCCAGTTCGATCTGGTCGGCATTCCGCCCGCACCGCGTGGCGTGCCGCAGATCGAAGTCACCTTCGACATCGATGCCAACGGCATCGTCAACGTCTCGGCCAAGGACAAGGGTACCGGCAAGGAGCACCAAATTCGCATTCAGGCCTCTGGCGGCCTGTCCGACAGCGACATCGAGGCGATGATCAAGGAAGCCGAAACCAACGCTGAGGCAGATAAGAAGCGCCGCGCTGTGGTGGAAGCCAAGAACCAGGGCGAGAGCCTGGTCCACTCCTCGGAGCAATCGCTGAAGGACTATGGCGACAAGGTCTCCGAAGAGGATCGCACAGCGATCGCCGATGCGATCGCTGCATTGAAGGCCGCGGTGGAGGCTGAAGAGCCCGACGCCGAGGACATTCAGGCCAAGAGCCAGACGCTGATGGAAGTGTCGATGAAGCTCGGCCAGGCGATGTACGAGCAGAATCAGGCCGAAGCTGAAGCCGAGGACGGTTCCGAGGCTGGCGCCGACGAGAAGGTTGTCGACGCGGACTTCGAAGAGGTCAAGGACGACGACGATCAACAGAAGTCGGCCTGACCCTGATCAATCGAAGAAAACAGCTAGAGGGCGCCCGAATGGGCGCCCTTCTGCGTTAATACTAACAGACGATAATTCGCAGCGATTGGTTGGTTTATGAACCTCTCCTGACTTACTGATCTCGCTTGCTCATAGAGTGACTTGTGGGGCGGACGGGATGAAACAGAATTATCGGTTGTTTGGCGCATGGCGGTTGCTGGCTGCGTTGCTTGTGATGGCTTATCATTTTGCCCATCATGCTCCCAACCCCGATCCGATTACGGACTGGTTCGAGCATATGCTTCCTTTGCTCGACATGTTTTTCATCATGTCAGGGTTCCTGATCTTCGAGCATTATGGAGCCATGCAGAACGACCGGGACCACTACGTCCGCTTCCTGATCAAGCGTCTGGCCCGGCTTTATCCGCTGCATTTGGCGACATTGTCAGTCTTTGTCCTGTTTGCTATTGCCATCCATGCGGGGTTTCTCTCGTCACAGGTGGCGGACAGCCGCTACAATCTGATGGCGCTGCCGTCGAACCTGCTGTTGCTGCAGGCCTGGGGCGTCAATTCGGAGCTTACTTTCAACTACGTTTCCTGGTCTTTGTCCGGGGAGTGGTTTGCCTATCTTCTGTTCCCGCTGGTGCTGTTGGCTTTCTCGTCGGGACGGGTTTGGGGGCTTGCCCTGTTGCTGGCATTTTTGATCGCGATCCTCGAATTCTTGGATCGAGGGGCAACTGAAAAATACGACTTCTGGTTCAACACCAAGCTTTGGGCCGCCTACCGTATTGCCGCAGCCTTTGTCTTCGGAGCGATGCTGTGCGCCATCGCAAGGCAACTCGGTGTGCCGCGCCATTGCCAGCTCCTGGCATGGAGCGTTCTGGGCCTGGTTTTCGTCGCCATGTTCTCAGACGCGAACATCTATCTCATCCTCGGGCTTTTCGGCGTTGCCATCGTTCTGGCTGCCCTGGCGGACAAGACAGGTGGCGATGAAACCGCCTGGTTGAATCCTGCCGCCTCCGTGATGGCTGTGTCCTTCGGGATCTACCTCTGGCATCCGGTAATCGAGCTGTTTGCCTATTCGCTGGTCTGGAATCGTATGCTTGGTCTCGACGATCCGGTTCTATTCTGGTTGTTCATGCCTCTCCCGGCTTTGGCTACGATCATGGTTGCCATGTATTCCGCCCGTTGCTTCGAGCGGCCGGCTGGCAAATGGATTGAAATCACACTTACCAAAGCGTGGTCAGAGCGCGTGCTGAACCGGAAAACTGTCTGAAATCCCGCATTATCTTCGATCCGTTCGATACCAGGGCTGGAAATTTTTCCAGCCAATGATTACATCTCGCTCAAAGTAAGAACCCCGCCCGCGTAGTAGCGGCTTCAAACAACAAGAGTCCTCTGCGTCCCGGTTGCCTCACGGTTCATCTGCTGGACGCCCCGGAAAAGAGATAACGGATACAATGGCCAAGCCAGACTTCTATGAAACGCTTGGTGTGGCGCGCGGCGCCGATGAGAAGGAGCTCAAGAGCGCCTTCCGCAAGCTTGCAATGAAATACCATCCGGACAAGAATCCGGACGACGCTGAGGCCGAACGCAAGTTCAAGGAGATCAACGAGGCTTACGAGTTCTTGAAGGATCCCCAGAAGCGTGCGGCCTACGACCGGTTCGGCCATGCTGCCTTCGAGCAGGGCGGTCCCGGTGGTATGGGCGGTGGTGGATTTGGTGCCGGGGGCGGCGGCGGGTTCTCAGATATTTTCGAGGACATTTTTGGCGAGATGATGGGTGGTGGCCGCGGGCGCCGTTCGTCTGGTGGACGTGAGCGCGGAGCCGATCTGCGCTACAACATGGAAATCTCGCTCGAAGAGGCATACGCCGGCAAGACCGCGCAGATCAGGGTTCCAACCTCGATCACGTGCGATGCCTGCACCGGATCAGGAGCAAAACCCGGCACCCAGCCTTCAACCTGTTCCACCTGTGGTGGATCGGGCCGCGTGCGGGCTGCGCAAGGCTTTTTCTCGATAGAGCGCACCTGTCCATCCTGTCATGGCCGCGGCCAGACCATCACCGACCCATGCACCAAATGCTCCGGTCAGGGACGGGTGACGGAAGAGCGCTCACTGTCTGTCAACATTCCTGCCGGAATTGAGGATGGTACCCGGATCAGGCTTGCAGGCGAAGGTGAAGCCGGCATGCGCGGCGGACCGACGGGCGACCTCTACATCTTCCTGTCGGTACGGCCGCACGGTGTGTTCCAGCGCGAAGGTGCCGATCTGTTCTGCACAGTCCCGATTTCGATGACCACGGCGGCACTTGGCGGCAAGTTCGACATCACCACGATGGACGGAGCCCGCTCGCGTGTCACTGTTCCGGAAGGCACCCAGCCCGGCAAGGAGCTGAGGCTGCGTGGCAAGGGGATGCCGGTGTTGCGATCGGCGCAGTTCGGAGATCTCTATATCCGGATCACAATTGAGACGCCGCAGAAACTGTCGAAGCGCCAGCGTGAATTGCTTGAAGAGTTCCAGGAGCTCTCATCCAAGGAGAACAGCCCCGAATCGGCTGGCTTCTTCTCGCGGATGAAGGGATTTTTTGACACGCTGACGGATTGACAGAACTGCTCCTGAGCATTTCTTATGTACTGGGTGGGTTGGGCACCGGGAACATTTTTCCGATGCCGTATTGGGGCTGCTTTGGAGGGCACCGCGCGTGACCATGAACTTTCCCCGGCGTTTTGCAGAACACTTTGATGAGGAAATCAGGTTTTTCAGAACCTGGATGAGCGGGCCCAGAAGCACCGGTGCTATCCTTCCCACTTCCACCATTGCTGCCCGCTCCATGGCGTCTCTTGTCGAGCCGGCTTCAGGCCTGCCTGTGCTTGAGCTTGGCCCCGGTACAGGTGTTATAACACGTGCCATTCTCGATCGCGGCGTAAAACCTTCCAATGTTGTCTCGGTCGAGTTTTGTGCGGAGTTTCATGCGCGCCTGACGCTTGACCTGCCACAGGTCAATTTTGTCCACGGCAATGCTTTCGATCTGGACACAACGCTTGGCAGAAGCCGCGCGTGCGTATTCGACTGTGCCATCTCCGGCATACCGCTGTTGAATTTTCCGGTCTCTGACCGTGTGATGTTGATTGAGGATTTGCTTGACCGCGTCCCCGCCGGTCGGCCGGTGGTGCAGTTTTCCTATGGTCTGGCATCGCCGGTGCCTGCGCGAACAGGTAGCTTTGAGGTCATTCATCATGACTTCGTCATGCGCAACGTCCCACCTGCGCGAATCTGGGTCTATCGCAGGGGAGCGTAGTACCGCGCAGCCGGACCTCCGGTATTGAGTCTTTGGTCAGATGGGATGGATGGCACCCTGCCATCCGTTTACCGCTTCAACATGAGGCCTATATACAGGGTGTGCTTTTTATGCCCACCATCATGTTGCCAAATCGGAGATCCCATGACCTCGAGAATTCTTGTTATTCCTGGTTCCAACCGGTCCGGGTCGTTCA
The DNA here is from genome assembly GCA_043585085.1 of Hoeflea sp. GTDB lineage: Bacteria > Pseudomonadota > Alphaproteobacteria > Rhizobiales > Rhizobiaceae > Hoeflea. The sequence continues at coordinate 1,674,215 of CP121320.1, read as the reverse complement.
ACGCGGCGCTGGCCGCGGCCGTTTCCGTCGAGCTGGTGCAACAAGGTGCCGACGTCACCCGGATTTCGTTGATCGACTACCCGCTGCCTTTGGTTGACGAGGATCTGAAGAACGAATCTGGAATTCCGGAGAATGCAATGAAACTGGGCCGGCTGATCGCCGCTCACGACGGGGTTTTTCTGTGCTGCCCAGAGTACAACTCGTCGATTCCGCCATTGTTGAAGAACATGATCGACTGGGTCAGCCTGATTTCCAAGGATGGGGACAAGCCACTCAAGCCCTGGGCCGGACGCTACGTGGCTCTCGGTTCCGCTTCGAATGGCACATTTGCAGGCATTCGTGGCCTCTACCACGTGCGCTCGGTGATGATGAATGTGGGGGCGCAGGTGGTTACCCAGCAGTGTTCCGTCGGCGGTGCTGCCAGTGCCTTTGATGAATCCGGCCGACTGATTGATAAACGCACCAACAGCATGCTTGTTGGCGCATGCCAGTCATTGATCACGCATTGCGCCTTGGCATCGACCGCGTAGCGTCAGCCAAGCAACCCGCCGTTGACCACTGTGCAGTCCCGAACTCTTGCGGTCGCAGCGGCATCGTGCGAGGACCGTGTCGATAGAAGGGATGAATCATGTCAGATGAGGCGCTTGATTTGAGTGTGTCTGCAAACCAGATTGCCGACCCGCGGCTGATCGTGGGGCTGGATGTTCCCACTGTTGCTGAAGCCGAAAAGAAGGTTGCGCAGATCGGCGATGAAGCCGTTTTCTTCAAGATCGGCTATCAGCTCGCATTTGCGGGAGGTCTGTCGCTGGCGCGCGATCTCAAGGCTTCGGGCCGCAAGGTGTTTCTCGACATGAAGCTGCTCGACATCGACAATACGGTGGCCAAGGGTGTCGAAAACATCGTCAAGATGGGCGTCGATATGCTGACACTTCATGCCTATCCGAAGGCAATGAAGGCTGCGGTGGAAGCCGCAAGAGGCAGCGAGCTTTGCCTGCTGGGCGTGACGGTTCTCACATCAATGGATGCCGGCGACCTCAAGGATGCGGGTTATGCGGTCTCGCCTGAGGAACTGGTGTTGCGCCGGGCGGCGCAGGCCCGTACTGCGGGTATGGGCGGTATCGTCTGCGCTGCGGCCGAAGCTGCGGCTGTGCGTAAGGTGATCGGCCCGGACATGGCAATTGTCACCCCGGGCATCCGGCCCGCCGGTGCCGATCACGGGGATCAGAAGCGGGTGATGACCCCGGCGGATGCGCTCACGGCAGGCGCCACCCACCTGGTCGTGGCCAGACCGATTGTTGCTGCTGCCGACCCAGCCGCTGCGGCGCGCGCCATTCGCTTGGAAATGTTTCAACATCAGGAGAAGGTTTGATTATGGCAAAAGCATACTGGATTGCACGTGTCGACGTTCATGATGCGGAGGACTACAAGGCGTATGTCGAAACCGCGAAACCGGCTTTTGAGGAATTTGGAGCCCAGTTTCTGGTCCGCGGTGGTGCTTGTGACGCTGTCGAAGGCAAAGGCCGCGCCCGCAATGTGGTGATCGAGTTCCCGAGTGTTGAAGCGGCCAAAGCGTGCTACCATTCAGAAACCTATCAGAAGGCGCGGGCAATTCGGCAGAAGGTTTCGGAAGGTGAAATCATCATAGTTGAAGGCTATGAAGGCTAAGCCTGCCGCCTGAAGTCGTCATGGCCGGCTTGGCAGAGCTTTTGGCCCTTCACCTTGCGATGGTTTTTGACTAAGAGCGTGCTAAATTCCGCGCGCGGAACAAATCGTCTGGCATTGCCGGGCAGCACCAGGATCCTTTCAGGGAGTGCATCAATGTCAACGCAGAACCAACCCAAGCTCGTCACTGTATTCGGCGGGTCAGGTTTCGTGGGCCGTCATGTGGTGCGGGCGCTGGCCCGGCGTGGCTACAGCATTCGCGTCGCGGTTCGCCGTCCCGATCTTGCCGGCCACTTGCAGCCGCTCGGCGGTGTCGGTCAGATTGTTGCCGTTCAGGCCAATCTTCGTAACCGGGATTCGGTCGACCGTGCGGTGAGAGGCGCCGATCATGTGATCAACTGTGTCGGCATTCTGTTTGAGAGCGGTCGCAACAACTTTGATTCGGTGCAGGCTTTCGGCGCCCGTGCAGTGGCCGAAGCCGCCCGTGCGGAAGGCGCGGGCCTCACCCACATCTCCGCCATCGGCGCAGATCCGGACTCGGATTCGGATTATGCGCGGACCAAGGGTTACGCCGAAATGGCCGTGGCCGAAGTTGTCCCGGATGCGCAGATCATGCGCCCCTCCATAATCTTCGGGCCGGAAGACGGCTTCTTCAACAAATTTGCTGAAATGGCCCGTCTTGCACCGGCATTGCCGCTGGTCGGAGGAGGGGAAACCAGGTTCCAGCCGGTCTATGTCGGCGATGTCGCTGAAGCAGTGGCACGCAGCGTGGACGGCACACTTGTGCCTGGCGCGGTTTACGAACTCGGGGGCCCTCGGGTGATGAGCTTCAAGCAGTGCCTTGAGGAGATGCTCGAGACCATTCACCGCAAGCGCGCGCTTGTGACCCTGCCTTGGGGCATCGCATCGATGATCGGCAAGCTCACATCGCTGATACCGTTCATCGAACCGCCATTGACCGCCGACCAGGTCAAGCTGCTCAAGTCCGACAATGTTGTCTCCGATGAGGCCAAGAGCGAGAACCGCACACTCGCCGGCATCGGCATCTCTCCAACAACGGTTGAGGCGATCCTTCCGTCCTATCTTGGCCGCTATCGGCCGCACGGGCAGTACAGCGGGACGGGGAGCGAGGCCTGAGTGTTGACCTGACTTCCTTTCTTGCCGCGCTGGCGCCGCAGGGAATGGAAAGCTGGTCAGCCCTGGCGCTGATTTTCGCAAGTTTCTTCACATCAGCGCTGACGGCTTCTGCCGGCATCGGCGGTGGCTTGGCCCTGCTTGCATTGATGGGATACCTGGTCCCGGTCGCCGCCATCATCCCGATCCACGGTGTGGTGCAACTGGGGTCCAATGTTGGCCGGTCGGTTATCTTGCGCGATCATATCGCCTGGGCCTGTCTTGCAGCCTTCCTGGTTGGCGCCATACCCGGCGCCTGGATTGGCGGATTGGCCGTCGGCGCCCTTTCGGACAATGTGCTCAAGGCTGCACTGGGCGGGTTCATTCTTGTGATCACCTGGGCAAGCCTGCCCAGACTGGCCGCCATTAGCCTACCAGGTTTTACGCTGACTGGCTTGATCACAACACTTCTGACCATGCTGTTCGGTGCCACCGGCCCGCTGAATGCAGTGGTGCTGTCCAAGACGTTCCCTGAACGTCTGGGCTTTCAGGCCACCACAGCCGCAGTGATGAGCACGCAGCATCTGGTTAAGACCCTTGCCTTCGGCTTGGCTGGTTTTGCCTTTGCGCCATGGGTTCCGTTGATCGCCCTGATGATTCTGACGGGCCTGATTGGAACCTGGGTTGGAACGAATGTTCTGCGGCGGACTCCTGAAAGCCGGTTCAGGCTGATCTTCCGGATATGCCTTACGCTCCTGGCGCTCGACCTCCTTAGCCAAGGTGTTGCCGGAATGGCGCATAGTTAACCATCGGTAAAGAATCATGGGTTTTTATATGCCGATCAGCGGCCCGGCACTTGATTGCGCAGGGCTGTCCGGGTAAATCGCTCCAGCTTCTTCACGTGCAGGAGGCCTCTGATCTTGAGAGGTTGGTATCGTGACTGTGAACGCCAGGGACATATGAAATGGCCAAGACTGTTGTAACCGCTTTTGCTTTCGCGGTTGTTGTAATTCTTTCTGCTGCGGCGTTTGCGCCCGGTAGCGTGGCCGGTTCCAAGGGCTGCGCCCCGGCTTATGGAGTGGACCCGTGCACCATGCAGGTCGGCAAGTAAGCGACTCAGAACAACCACAATCCGATCAGGCCAAGTGTGCCGACTGCGATGCGCCACCAGGCGAACGGAGCAAACCCGTGCTTTGACACAAAATCAAGCAGGCTGCGCACCACTATCACGCCGGCGATGAAAGCCATGACAAAGCCTATGATGATGGCCGTAACATCTTCCGTGCCCAATTTGTCGTAGTTCTTGTAAAGATCATAGGCAAAGGCACCGGCCATCGTCGGCATGGCGAGAAAGAACGAAAACTCGGCCGCCGATCGCTTGTCTGCGCCCAGCAACAAAGCGCCCGCGATGGTTGCTCCCGAACGCGACGTGCCGGGGATCATCGCCAGGCACTGGACCAGCCCGATCTTGAAGGCAAGCGACGGCGGATAATCCATCACATTGGTGTATTTCGGCTTGAGCGGCATCCTGTCTATGATCAGGAGGACAATTCCGCCGCCGATCAGTACCCAGCAGATCAACCCAGTTGATTCGAACAGCACGGTCTTGATAAATCCGTGGGCCATAACCCCGATCACCGCAGCAGGCAGAAATGCCAGCAGAATTGCGCCGACGAATCGCCGCGCCTCGGCGCTGGTCGGCAGGTCCATTGCAAGCTTCCAAAGCCGTGCGAAATAGACAGACAGGATCGCCAGGATGGCACCCAGCTGGATCAGCACCTCAAAGCTGTTGCCTGGGGAGTTGAAACCCAGAAAATGCCCTGCCAGCAACAAATGGGCCGTGGACGAGACGGGAATGAACTCTGTCAGGCCCTCGAGCAGACCCAGGAGGGCCGCGCCCACAAGTGTTGTTCCATCCATTCAGGTGCGCCTTTGTTTCGCCTGAGAGCTGATGTAGAGCTTTGTCATGTCCGCTTCGGCAAAAAATCACAAGGTCCGCAAATGGCTCGTGATTCGCTTGTCTTGCCGCGGGCCAATCCGTATAGCTCTATTTTCCGGAATCTGACCAGCCCTGCGCACCAGCGCCAACCCGATCCTTGTTTGCGTCACCATGCCAGTTCTCTATCACCATACGGTTTCTTCAGCGTCACGATTCATCCGCTTGTGCTTTGGTGAAGTCGATTATGCCGCCGACTTGGTTGAGGAACTGCCCTGGGAAAAGCGCCCGGAGTTCATCAAGATCAACCCCGCCGGAACCCTGCCGGTATGCGTCTGCGACAACGACTATGCGCTTTGTGGCCCGCACATCATTGCCGAATGGCTCGATGAATCATTCGGTGTGTTCAAGCGCGATCGCCGTCTGCTTGCTGAAGACCCGTTTCAGCGCGCCGAGACCCGGCGCCTGATGGAATGGTTCCTGATCAAGTTCGAGCAGGACGTCGTGCGGCCGCTTGTGCGTGAACGCATTTTCAAGGTGCAGCTCTCCGTCAAGGACGGCGGCGGGGCGCCCGATCCCAAGATGCTGCGCGCAGGCCGCGCCAATATCCGTCAGCACATGAAGTATCTTTCATGGCTCGCCGGATCACGTGCCTGGCTTGCGGGCGACCGTCTGAGCTATGCCGACCTCGCCGCCGCCGCGGCACTTTCGGTCATGGACTATCTCGGCGAGATCGACTGGAATGAGAGCCCGCAGGCCAAGGACTGGTACCAGCGGGTGAAATCGCGCCCCTCATTCAGACCGCTGCTGAGCGACAGGGTCCGCAACATTCCACCGGTCTCCCACTACGCTGATCTCGACTTCTAGCGCCGTGGCTTCCGATCGCTCCCCCGCGCAGGACAGCGAAGGCCGGAGCGCCAGGAATGATGCTGCCGGCCGCCTCAAATCCTTTCTGAAAAAGGAAGCGGCAACACTCGGATTCACGGATCTCGCGGTTGCTCCGCCCGATATCGGTCCCGAAGCTTCCGCCAGATTGGCACGATTTGTCGAACTGGGCCGTCACGGTTCAATGGATTGGCTTGCTGAAACCAAAGATCGCCGCGCCTCTCCTCAGAGCCTATGGCCGGAGGTCCGCTCGGTGATCATGCTGGCAATGAACTACGGGCCTCGGTCCGACCCGCTGGAAGGGCTTGCGCAAAAATCGCGGGCGTCGGTCTCCGTCTATGCCCGCAACCGGGATTACCACGACATCATCAAGGGTCGGCTCAAGCAGCTTGCCGGCAAATTCGGCGCGCGGGCTGGTGGCGACGTTAAGGTATTCGTCGACACGGCACCGGTGATGGAAAAACCGCTGGCCGAGGCCGCCGGACTTGGCTGGATCGGCAAGCACACCAACCTGGTCAGCCGCAGCCATGGCTCTTGGCTGTTTCTGGGTTCGATCTTCACCACGGTTGAGCTGATGCCCGATGTGGCGGAGACGGATCATTGCGGTTCATGCCGGGCCTGTCTTTCAGCCTGCCCGACAGACGCATTCCCTGCACCCTATCAGATGGATGCACGGCGCTGCATTTCCTATCTCACCATCGAAAACAAGGGGCCGATTCCCCATGAATTCCGCGCGCGCATGGGCAACCGGATCTATGGGTGCGATGATTGCCTGGCCGTGTGCCCCTGGAACAAATACGCCCAATTCGCGAGCGAGATGAAGCTGATCGCCCGCGAAGATCTGCAATCGCCAAGCCTTGCTGAATTTCTGGCGCTGGATGATGCCGGGTTTCGTGCGTTTTTCTCCGGTTCTCCAATCAAGAGGATTGGCCGCAACAGGTTCCTGCGCAATGTTCTGATAGCCACCGGCAACAGCAATGATCAGACGCTTGTTCCGCTTTGCGAGAGTTTGTTGAGCGACCCTTCACCACTGGTGCGCGGCGCTGCTGTCTGGGCATTGTCACGGTTGACACCGCCCGCACGAATGCGCGAATTGGCCAAAGCCAAGTTTCAGGATGGGGCTGCGCTGGAAGATGATCCGGAAGTTCGCGCCGAATGGGACCTTGCTCTCAATCGGCCCCATGCGTGATAGACAGGGAATGAAATGCGACTGATGATCTTCGGTGCCGGGTTTTCCGGCCTCGCCATTGCCCGCGCTCTGGCAAGCGATTGTGATTTTGCCGGCGGCACCACCCGCAGCGAGGAGCGTTTCGCGAAGCTCGAGGCTGCCGGCCTTGCTCCCTTGATCTACCAGGGCGGTATTCCGGATGGGGATCTGCGCACCCATATGTCAGGCATCACCCATTTGGTGATGTCGATTGCGCCCGATGCCGAGGGTGACCCTCTGCTTGCCGCCTTTTCCGATGGTCTCAAGAACCATCTTCCTGCGCTCGAATGGGCGGGGTATCTTTCCACAGTCGGCGTCTATGGGGATCACGGCGGTGGCTGGGTTGACGAGGAGACCATCTGCAAGCCGGTTTCGAAACGCTCCGTCGCCCGGGTGGAAGCCGAGCAGTGCTGGCAGGCACTTGCCGACGCCGCTGATGTGCCGCTGGCGATCCTCCGACTATCAGGCATTTATGGACCGGGCCGCAATGCACTCAGGACGCTTGATGCCGGAAAGGCGCGACGGCTGATCAAGCCCGGACAAGTGTTCAACCGCATTCACGTCGCTGACATCGGTGCCGCGACCGCATTGCTGGCGCGTGGCACGCTCGGCGGCATCTTCAATGTCACGGATGATTTGCCTGCACCGCCACAGGATGTGGTCTCCCATGCCGCAGAGCTGATGGGCGTAGCGCCGCCGCCGGAAACGGATTTCGAAACTGCGGATCTGAGCCCTATGGCCAGGTCGTTCTATGGCGAGAGCAAGCGCGTTGCCAACGCCAAAATCAAGGCTGCGGGCTTCCGTTTTGCCTATCCCGATTACAAGGAGGGCCTTGGAGTGTTGTGGCAGGAAGGGACCTGGAAGGGTTGATCTGCCGCGGTGCAACAATCGGCGACAAAAAGTGATGTTGCCATCCATTGTCGTGCCTTGTTTGAGGGGCAACACGCGGTCTGCCCCACAAGGACCTCGACACTATGAAATTCAAATCCCCCAGAGCACCGCTTGGCGCCTTGCTTTTTGCCTCGACAATCGCCGTTTCAGCTGCGGCGCCAGCCAGTGCATCCACCGAAGCCTGCGGCCGCGCCTCCTGGTATGCTCTGACCTCGAAAACCGCATCCGGTGAACGCATGGATCCGGCCAAGTTCACTGCCGCACACCCCCGGCTCAGGTTCGGGACGCGGGTAGAGGTGGTCAATCCGCGCAATGGCAAATCCGTGGTCGTTCGCATCAATGACCGCGGCCCTTTCATCAAGGGGCGCATCATCGATGTCTCCAAGGCGGCTGCAAGGGAATTGGGAATGATTCGCTCAGGTGTTGCAAAAGTCTGCTATAAGGTTGTTTCCTGACACGGCGAAGGTGCAACGGTCTTTCATGATCACCTGTTAATGTACAAAATATCAGATACTTAGCCGCGCGACTCTTTCCCGAATTTCGGTCAAACTGCTTGTCAGATCCACCCGCCCCGCTATGGTGAAGCACGGTTCACCTGGAGGCCGTTGTGATGATTGAGGGTCAGGACATAGAGACGCGTCAAAGCGCTCTGACACGTGAGATTGCCGCGCGGCGCGATGACCTCGTTGCGCTGACCCAGGATCTGATCCGCATCCCCACGCTCAACCCTCCCGGCGAATGTTACCGCGATATCTGTGAGTATCTGGCCCGGCGTCTGAAAGGGTCAGGTTTCGAGGTTCAGCTGCTGCGCGCAGAAGGCACGCCGGGGGACAGCACCCGCTATCCACGCTGGAACGTTGTCGCACGCAGAGAAGGTGGCCATGCCGGCCCTTGCGTGCACTTCAATTCCCATACCGATGTCGTTGAAGCCGGTGCCGGCTGGACCTTCGATCCGTTCGGCGGAACCGTATCGGACGGCAAGATCTATGGTCGCGGCGCTTGCGACATGAAAGGCGGGCTGGCTGCCTCGATTGTTGCCGCGGAGGCTTTCATCGCCTTGTGGCCCGAACATCCTGGCGCGATCGAAATTTCCGGCACGGCTGACGAGGAGACCGGCGGCTATGGCGGCGTCGCCTGGCTTGCGGAGCAGGGCTATTTCTCCCCTGAACGGGTGCAGCATGTCATCATCCCCGAGCCGCTCAACAAGGACCGGATTTGTCTGGGTCATCGCGGTGTGATGTGGGCTGAGATCAAGACCCATGGCCGCATCGCCCATGGCTCGATGCCGTTCCTGGGCGATTGCGCCGTGCGCCACATGGGCGCTGTCATCTCCGAAATGGAAACCTCCCTGTTCCCGGCGCTGGCGCGAAAACACACCTCCATGCCGGTGGTGCCGGACGGAGCCCGGCAATCGACCATGAACATCAACTCCCTGCACGGTGGACAGGCGGAACCGGATCCCGATTTCACCGGCTTTCCCTCGGCCTGCGTGCCTGATGAGGCGCGCATGGTGATTGACCGGCGCTATCTCATCGAAGAGCAGGCCGACGAGGTGCGTGAGGAGATCATAACGCTCTTGGAGCGGGTGAAGTCGGAACGGCCGGGTTTTCGTTATGATTTCGAGGAGCTCTGGCAAGTCAGCCCGACCATGACGCCGGCCGATTCCCCGGTGGTCAAGGCGGTGGAGCACGGTATCCGTTCGGCACTTTCCTGCGAACCGGTGCATGTGGTCTCGCCCGGAACCTATGATCAGAAACATATTGACCGTATTGGCCGCTTGAAAGACTGTATCGCCTATGGACCCGGCATTCTCGATCTGGCGCATCAGCCTGACGAATATGTCGGGATCGACGACATGGTGGATTCAGCGAAGGTGATGGCCTTTGCCCTGGATGACCTTTTGTACGGGCGCACCTGACAGGGAACCGTCTCAACGTGAGTGAGGAATCGCAATGACAAAGAACCCGATTATGGCAGCCGCCGTCTCGATCCTGGCCCTGGGTCTTGGTCTGGGTGTCGCGCCCGCCATGGCTGCCAAAATGGATGCAACCATCGGCATGCAGCTCGAGCCACCGAATCTCGACCCGACCGGGGGAGCCGCTGCGGCAATTGACGAAGTGGTCTACGCCAACGTGTTCGAGGGCCTGACCCGTTTTGGGTCCGATGGCTCAATCCTGCCAGCGTTGGCTGAGAGCTGGGAGATCTCGGATGACGGACTGACCTACGCTTTCAAGCTTCGCGAGGGTGTGAAGTACCACGATGGATCGGACTTCAACGCCGAAGACGTCAAGTTCTCGCTCGACCGCGCGCGTGCCGACGATTCCACCAATGCCCAGAAGGCCCTGTTTGCCGATATCGCTTCGGTCGATGTGGTTGATCCGGTCACGGTCAAGGTCACACTGTCAAAGCCCAATGGCTCGTTCCTCTTCAACATGGCCTGGGGTGACGCGGTTATCGTCGCGCCGGAAACCGCCGCCGACAATGCCGCCAAGCCTGTGGGCACCGGTCCCTTCAGCTTTGGCGAGTGGGTCAAGGGCGACCGTGTCGATCTCGTCCGCAACCCCGATTATTGGGGCGAGGCCGTGGGGCTCGACAAGGTGACCTTCAAGTTCATTTCCGACCCGACTGCGGCCTTTGCCGCAATGATGGCTGGTGACCTTGACGCCTTTCCTGTTTTCCCGGCGCCTGAAAACCTTGTTCAGTTTGAAGCCGACCCGCGCTTTTCAGTGATTATCGGGTCAACCGAAGGCGAGACCATTCTCGCCATGAACAACAAGAAGGCCCCGCTCGACAACATCAAGGTTCGCCAGGCGATCACCCATGCCATTGACCGGCAGGCGATCATCGATGGCGCCATGTTCGGCTATGGCACCCCGATCGGCACCCATTTCGCCCCGCACAATCCGGCCTATGTCGATCTGACCGGGCAATCGGCCTATGACCCGGAACAGGCCAAGGCGTTGCTCGCCGAAGCTGGCGTCAGCGATCTGACGCTCACGCTGAAGCTTCCGCCACCGAGCTATGCCCGCCGCGGCGGGGAGATCATTGCAGCACAGTTGCGCGAAGTTGGCATTGCCACTGAAATTACGAATGTCGAATGGGCGCAGTGGCTCGATGACGTCTTCAAGGCCAAGAACTTCGATCTGACCATCGTATCGCACACCGAGCCGATGGACATCGGGATTTATAGCCGCGAGGACTATTATTTCCAGTATGGCGATGCGGACTTCAAGGCGATCATGGCGGATCTAGCCAGCGCCACCGACCCGGCCAAGCGCACTGAGTTGATGCAGGCAGCCCAGAAGAAGATCGCCGATGACTATGTCAACGGCTATCTGTTCCAGCTCGCCCGCACCGGCGTCGCCGACGCCAAGCTCAAGGGCCTCTGGCCCAATTCGCCGACCCAGGCAAATGACATGACCGGGGTTTCCTGGGAAGAGTGAGACCCGAGAACCGCCCGAAGGCCGCTGAAACATCCGGCCTTCGGGTCTTAATCCCGTTGGATCCCGCCTGATGACCGCCTATCTCCTGCGGCGCTTTGTGTCGCTGTCACTCAGCCTCATTGCGGCAAGCTTGGTGATCTTCCTGGTCATGGAGGTGGTGCCCGGAGACCCCGCGTCCTTCATGATGGGCATCAATGCCGATCCGGCCGCAGTGGCAACTTTGCGCACCCAGCTCGGACTCGATGATCCGCTGCCGGTGCGTTATCTGAGTTGGGTTGCGGGCCTTCTGCAAGGTGATTTCGGCGTCTCCTACACCTACCGTGTCCCGGTTTCGGAACTAATTTCGGAACGGGTGGCGATCTCGCTGCCACTGACACTCTATGCCCTGGCCTTGTCGACGTTGATCGCCTTTCCTGCCGGCATCCTGGCTGCTGCAAAGCGCAATTCCGCCGCCGATGTCTCGGTGATGGGTGCCACCCAGCTTGGTGTGGCCATTCCCAATTTCTGGTTCGCAATGATCCTTGTGCTGGTCTTCGCGATCAATCTGCGCTGGTTTTCCGCTGGTGGCTTTCCCGGTTGGGAAGCCGGCTTCTGGCCTGCGGTCAAGGCGCTCACTCTGCCGGCGATCGCATTGGCGCTGCCGCAGGCCTCGATCCTCGCCCGGGTGATGCGATCATCGCTGATTGACACGCTCGATGAAGACTTCATGCGCACCGCTCGCGCCAAGGGGTTGAGCCGGGGGCAGGCGCTCAGGCGGCATGCACTGCGCAATGCGTTGATTCCTGTGCTGACCATCATCGGTCTTCAATTTTCGTTCCTGCTGGCCGGTGGCATCATCATCGAGAATGTCTTCTATCTGCCCGGCCTTGGCCGACTGGTGTTTCAGGCAATCACGCAGCGCGATCTCATCGTTGTGCGCTCGGTGGTGATCCTGCTGGTCTTTGCCGTCATTGTCGTCACCTTCCTGGTTGATCTCGCCTATGCAGCTGCCGATCCAAGGCTGAGGCGGCGGCGCACATGAGCACCAACCCGACCGATCACAGCTTCCTGCGCATGGCGCTGGGCCATCCGGCTTTCGTCACCGGCTTTGTGCTCTCGGTGTTTTTCGTGATCTTGGCGCTGCTTTCCTTTGTCTGGACGCCGTTTGATCCAACCAAGCTCGACATAGCCGCAAAGCTGCAGACGCCATCGCTCCAGCATTGGTTTGGAACAGATCATTTCGGCCGCGACATGTTTTCCATGATTATGGTTGGCGCGCGTGTTTCGATCGCTGTGGCCTTTGTTGCCGTTGGCGTCGGTATGCTGCTCGGCGTGCCGCTGGGGCTCTATGCGGCCGCCCATCGTGGCAGCCTGATCGACGAGATCATCATGCGCGGCAATGATCTGGTCTTTGCCTTCCCCTCGCTCTTGCTGGCGATCATGATTACCGCCGTTTTTGGCCCCGGGGCCATCAACGCCATCATTGCCATCGGCATTTTCAACATTCCGGTGTTCGCGCGGCTCGCGCGCGGCGCAGCGCTGTCGCTCTGGACCCGGGATTACATTCTGGCTGCTCGGGTTGCGGGCAAGGGTCATGCGCGGATCTCGACCGAGCATATCCTGCCCAACATCGCCAATCTGCTGATCGTCCAGGGCACCATCCAGTTTTCGCTGGCAATTCTGGCCGAGGCGGCGCTGGCCTATGTTGGGCTTGGCGCGCAGCCACCGCTGCCAAGCTGGGGTCGGATGCTGGCGGATGCACAGACCCTGATTTCACTGGCACCGCATATGGCTTTGTTTCCCGGCTTTGCAATCATCATCACCGTGCTTGGCCTCAACCTGATGGGCGACGGCCTGCGCGATCTTTTCGACCCGAAACTCAGGCGGGGGCGGGGATGAACGCGCTCTCGATTTCCAACCTCCGCGTCGACATTCATGGCAAAACCGTGCTGCACGACATCGACCTCGAACTGGAGCCGGGCAAGATCCTCGGTGTGGTCGGCGAATCCGGCTCAGGAAAATCGATGACCGCATTGTCGGTCATGCAGCTCCTGCCGCGCGGCAGCCAGTGGTCGGGCAGGCTTGAGGTCGCAGGAAATGATCTTGGCACGATGGATGAGCCGGCGCTGTGCCGGATGCGCGGGCGCGATGTCGGGATGATCTTTCAGGAACCGATGACCGCACTCAACCCGGTGCGCACCATCGGCGATCAGGTGGCCGAGACCGTGATGGTGCATACATCCGCCAGTCGCCGCGAGGCACTGGCCATCGCCCGAACCATGCTCGATCGCGTCGGTCTGCCGGAAGACCGGTTCCCGCTCGATCGGTTCCCCCATGATCTGTCCGGCGGCCAGCGCCAGCGCGTGGTCATCGCCCAGGCGATCGCGCTGAGGCCGAAAGTCCTGATCGCGGACGAACCGACCACAGCGCTTGATGTCACCACCCAGGCGCAGATTCTCGAGCTGCTCAGGGAGCTCGTGCATGAACAAGACATGGGGCTGATGCTGATCACCCATGATCTCGCGGTGGTGGCAGGTCTTGCCGATACGATTGCCATCATGAAAGACGGTGCGGTGGTCGAATCGGGGCCCACTCGCGAGATCTTCGAGGACATGCACCACCCTTATACCCGCGCGCTGCTTGAAGCTTCGGCCCATGTGCCCGAACGCCGCCGCCGGGCGGAGCCGGCGCAAGTGCCGGTGCTTTCGGTGAGCAATGTGGTGCGCGACTACCAGCAACCGCGCCGCAATCTGTTCGTCCGCCCGCAGCCGTTTCGCGCCGTGGACCATGTCGGATTTGAGGTTTTTCATGGAGAGAATGTCGGACTGGTCGGGGAATCCGGGTGCGGCAAGTCAACACTTGCCCGCGCCATACTGGCGCTCGACCCGTTGCAGGGCGGTGAAATCAAGCTCAATGGCCATATCTTCTCAAGTGCTGGTGACGGCCCACACCCAGAGCTCCGTGCCCGCATGCAGGTGGTGTTTCAGGACCCCTACGGGTCCTTCAATCCGCGCCACAAGGTGAAACGACTTGTTACGGAACCGTTCCACCTCGTGAAAGACGGGCCTCAGGGCATTGATCTTGAGCGCAGGATCGATCGCGCTCTGACCGAGGTCGGACTGTCTTCAGCGGATGCGGACAAATACATCCACGAATTTTCGGGCGGCCAGCGCCAGCGCATTGCCATTGCCCGCGCCCTGATTATTGAGCCGGCTTTGATCGTTCTCGATGAAGCCGTCTCCGCGCTCGATGTCTCGATCCGCGCGCAAGTGCTGGATCTTCTGGCAGATCTGTCGGACCGGCTGGATCTGTCCTATCTCTTCATTTCCCATGACCTCTCGGTGGTCCGTGCGATCACCGACCGGGTTCTGGTGATGAAGGATGGTCGTATCGTCGAGCAGGGGGACACCGAAGCCGTGTTTCGCAATCCGCAGCACCCCTATACACAGACCCTTGTTTCGGCGACGCCGTCGCTGGAAGCCGCGCTTGCGGAACCCGCACGATGAGTGGTTCCCATCAGGCCTCCGGACACGAGCCGTCGACCCCAAACTGCCGAAAGGACTTGCCATGACCGCCACGCTGGATGCTGGCTTCGACACCCGCCAATGCCTGATCGGCGGGCGCTGGATCAATACCCGCAGCGGGCTCACCCTGCCGGTGGAAGATCCGTCCACCGGACTGGAAATCGGGCGTATTGCTCGCGGTGCTGCCGATGACATCGAGGCTGCAGTGATCGCGGCGCGCATGTCGCTGTCGGGTGACTGGGGCGGAATGCCGGCCGCCGAGCGTGGCCGACTGCTCGCCAAAATCGGCCGCGCGGTGGAGGAGCACATCGAATGGCTCGCCAATCTCGAGGCCCATGATGTCGGCAAGCCGCTGACCCAGGCCCGGGCAGATGCGCGCGCCCTGGCCCGCTATCTCGAATTCTATGGCGGCGCTTGTGACAAGATCCATGGCGAGACCATTCCCTATCTCAACGATTACACGGTCTATACCCTGCGTGAGCCCCATGGCGTGACCGGCCACATCATCCCCTGGAACTATCCGATGCAGATCCTGGGCCGCTCGGTCGGAGCCGCGCTGGCGATGGGCAACGCGGCGGTTCTCAAGCCGGCTGAGGAGGCTTCGCTGACGGCCCTGGCATTTGCCCGCATCGCCAGTGATTGCGGCTTGCCCGACGGGGCGCTCAATGTTGTC
Source organism: Hoeflea sp. (assembly GCA_043585085.1). Lineage (GTDB taxonomy): Bacteria > Pseudomonadota > Alphaproteobacteria > Rhizobiales > Rhizobiaceae > Hoeflea. The sequence continues at coordinate 1,658,902 of CP121320.1, read as the reverse complement.
CCCGGCCTCGGCGAGGAAGCCGGTGCTGCGCTCTGTGGCCATCACGATGTCAATCATCTCTCCTTCACCGGTTCGCTCGAGACCGGCCGCAAGGTACAACAGGCTGCCGCGCAGAATGTCGTGCCGGTGACGCTGGAGCTGGGTGGGAAATCACCGCAGATTGTCTTTGCCGACGCCGATCTCGACCGTGCGCTGCCGTTCCTGGTCAATGCCGGCATCCAGAATTGCGGCCAGACCTGCTCTGCATCCTCGCGCATTCTGGTCGAAGCCTCGCGGTATGCCGAAGTGGTGCGTTTGATGAGCGAGCGCTACCGCTCGCTCACGGTCGGTGCGGCCATCGAGGACCAGTCGGTCGGCCCTTTGATTTCCGCGCGTCAGAAAACCATCGTCCAGGGCTTTCTCGCGAGTGCCGATGAAGACGGGCTGGCCCCTGTTGCCGAGGGTCAGATGCCGAAATCGGCGCCGATGGGCGGACATTATGTCCGGCCAACGCTCTATGGTGATGTCGACCCGAGCCACGCGCTGGCTCGCGATGAAATCTTCGGGCCGGTGCAGGTGATCATTCCGTTCCGCGACGAGGATGAAGCGATCGCCATCGCCAACGGCACCGATTATGGATTGGTCGCCGGTGTGTGGACCCAGGATGGTGGCCGGCAGATGAGGATGGCGCGGTCGATTCGCTCAGGCCAGGTGTTCGTCAACAATTATGGCGCCGGCGGCGGGGTCGAACTGCCCTTTGGTGGCGTCGGCAAATCCGGCCATGGCCGCGAAAAGGGTTTTGAGGCGCTCTACGGTTTCTCCGCGCTCAAAACTGTGGCTGTCTGGCACGGCAAATAATCTCTGGAGGAGAGTTCGATGAGACTTCAAGGCAAAACCGCGCTGGTAACCGGCGGCGCATCGGGCTTCGGCGCAGGCATTGTTCGCAAGTTTCTTGTTGAGGGGGCCCGCGTCGCCATTGCCGATATAAACGCCGATGCGGCGGAGACCTTCGCTTCGGAGCTTGGCGATCAGGCCTTCGCGGTATGCGTTGATGTCTCCAGCAATGATAGCGTCGGCGCCATGTCTGAAGCGGTGCTGGGGCGCTTTGGCGGCCTCGACATCCTGGTCAACAATGCCGGCGTGACCCATCTGCCAACCGCGCTGGAAGAGGTCAGCGAGGAAGAGTTCGACCGGGTGCTGGCCGTCAATGTGAAGTCGGTCTACCTAACAGCGCGACACTTTGTTCCGGCCATGAAACGAAAAGGTGCAGGCGCAATTCTCAATGTCGCGTCGACTGCCGGTGTCAGTCCGCGGCCGCGGCTCAACTGGTACAATTGCTCCAAGGGCTGGATGATCACGGCGACCAAAACCATGGCTGTGGAACTGGCGCCGGCAGGTGTTCGCGTCAACGCCATCAACCCCGTGGCAGGCGAAACCCCGCTGCTCAAATCCTTCATGGGCGAGGACACGCCCGAGATCCGCGCCAAATTTCTCTCCAGCATTCCACTCGGCCGGTTCTCGACGCCTGAAGACATGGGCAATGCCGCCTGCTTCCTGTGTTCCGATGAAGCGGCGATGATCACCGGCGTGGCGATGGAAGTGGATGGTGGCCGCTGCATCTGAGCAAGCCGCTCCGCCGCTTGCTATGCGCCATCCAAGCCTGTAGCAGAAGCCAACCCTGGAGTTATCACCATGCGCCTTGGCGGACGTCTGCAAGCAGCCATCGAAGTTCTCACCGAGATCGAGACCCGCCACCGGCCGGTTCCCGATGCGCTCAAGGATTGGGGCCTTTCACATCGCTTCGCGGGATCCGGAGACCGTGCGGCAATTTCCAATCTGGTGTATGACGCGCTCAGAATGAAACTGTCGCATGGTTTCATCATGGATGCCGATACGCCGGCCGATCTGGCGGTTGCCACCTTGCTCAGGCAATGGCGGATCAGCCCCGAGGAACTCACTGCCTTACTCGATGGTGATCGTTTCGCCCCCGAAATCCCCTCGGCGGAGAGCCTAGCCGCTTGTCTCGCAAGGAATCTGACACAAGCGCCTGCCCATGTCCGCGCTGATATTCCGGAATGGCTTACGGGCTCCTTCGAGCGGGCGTTCGGGCCGGAATGGGAGCTTGAGGCTCGCGCAATGACAGCTCGGCCGCCGCTCGACCTCAGGGTCAACACGCTCCTGTCCAATCGCGAGCAGGTCCTCAAGGCTTTTTCCGACCGGGATTCCAAACCCACTGATCTGGCACCCTTCGGCGTCCGGTTTGAAGCCGGCGAAGGACCTCAACGTCAGATCGCGGCTGCGAGTGAGGTGAGCTTTGCCCGCGGATGGTTTGAAATCCAGGATCAGGGGTCGCAGATCGCCGCCGGACTGGTCGATGCACAGCCCGGTGAGGACGTGCTGGATTATTGCGCCGGTGGCGGCGGCAAGTCCCTGGCCTTCACGGCAATGATGAAAAACGAAGGCCGGATCTTTGCCTACGATGCAGATCGGCGCCGGCTCGCCCCGATGGTTGAGCGCATGCGGCGCGCCGGTGCGGATATCATCGACATCCGGGAGCGCGCCGCCGATCTCAATGGTTTGGAGAGCAAGATGGACCGGGTGCTGATTGATGCGCCCTGCACCGGAACCGGTACTTGGCGCCGGCGGCCCGATGCCAAATGGCGCATTTCGGAAAAGAACATCGCGGATCGCATGGCCGATCAGGACAAGGTGCTCGAAGACGCCAGTCGCTACGTTCGCCCCGGCGGAGAACTGGCTTATGTCACCTGTTCCCTGCTGCCTGAAGAAAACACCGACCGGGCAAAGGCGTTCCTGCAGCGCCATCCGGAATTTGAAACCATAAGCCTCAAGCAGCGTTGGCGCTCGGCCACGGTGGACCCGGAGGCGCCGGTTCCCTATGCAGACCAGAACATGGGGCTGGTTCTGTCGCCAAGGCGGACGGGAACGGACGGATTTTATTTTGCCGGCTTCCGGCGAAAGGCCTAGAGCATCGCGCGCAGCTTGGCAGACCTTGTCCGAGCATCGGTTCGCGGAACAACAGGAAACGGTATGATGAGCAGATCCAACGCCCTCACCTTGCTGCTGTTTGTGGTTTTTACCGTGGCTGGCGGCAGCCTAATCGGCTATTTCTCCATCCCAGGCTCGTGGTATGCGGCGCTCAACAAGCCGGCCTTCAATCCGCCGAACTGGATCTTCGGACCGGTCTGGACCGTGCTTTACATCCTCATCGGCATTGCCGGCGCGCGGGTCTGGCTCAATCATCGCGACAGTTCGTTGCCCAAGCTCTGGTTTGCCCAGATGGGGCTGAACTACCTCTGGCCACTGGTGTTCTTCACGGCGCAGCGCCCTGATCTGGCGCTGCCGGTGCTGATTGCCATGCTGATCATGATCCTCGGGTTCATTGCTCTGGCCTGGCGCCGTGACCGGCCTTCGGCGCTGATGTTTGTGCCCTATGCGGCCTGGGTAAGCTTTGCCGGACTTCTGAATGGCGCCATCTGGTGGCTCAACCGGGCCTGACGGGATCCCGCGTCGCCAACAGACCTTTTTACAAAGCGCTTGCGGTTTGCCGTGCTGCTTGGCACCTTCGCAACTGCGAAAAGGATTTTACGCATGATGGACAAACCGGACGAGAATTTCCGCAACCGCGTTGCTTCAAGCTTCGCCAGACAGGAAGTCATGCGCACCATTGGCGCAGAGCTCACCAAGGTCGACTATGGCGTCATCGAGATCGAGATGCCGTTTCGTGCCGATCTCACCCAGCAGCATGGATTTCTCCATGCCGGAATTCTTTCAACAGCGCTCGATTCGGCCTGCGGCTATGCGGCCCTGTCGGTCATGCCGCACGACGCGGCGGTGCTGACCATAGAATTCAAGATCAACCTGCTCTCGCCCGGTCGCGGTGACCGCTTCCTGTATCGTGGCGAGGTCACCAAGCCGGGTAGCACCATCATTGTCACCGACGGCCGTGCCTATGCCGTCGGCGATGGACCGGCGAAACTTATAGCATCGATGACGGGCAGCATGATGGTTGTCCGCGGGCGTGAAGGAATTGAGGGATGAACGGCAAAATCAAACAGGCGGGCAACCGCCGTATCCTGTATGTAATGGCGGCGGAAGCGGAGTATGGTCCGCATCTCAAGGCTCGCTTTACGCCATTGATGACGGGTGTTGGGCCAGTGGAATCCGCGGTCGCGGTGTCGGCCCGGCTGGCGCACTGCGGCCCCGACCTTCCCGATTGCATCGTCTGTCTCGGTTCCGCCGGCTCCAACGTACTCGAGCAGGCCGGCATCTATCAGGTCTCATCGGTGAGCTATCGCGACATGGATGCGAGCCCGCTCGGTTTTGAAAAAGGCCGGACGCCGTTTCTGGATCTGCCTGCGGTGCTGCCGCTTCCCGTAATCGCCGACGGTATTGCTTCGGCCAGCCTTTCCACCGGTGCCAACATCGTTTCCGGCTCCGCCTATGACCAGATTGATGCTCAGATGGTGGATATGGAAACCTTCGCCGTGCTGCGCGCGGCAAGCCGTTTCGCAGTCCCCGTCCTCGGGCTGCGCGGCATCTCGGATGGCAAATCCGAGCTCAATCACATCGATGACTGGACCGAATATCTGCACATCATCGACGAAAAACTGGCGCAAGCGGTGGATCGCGTCGAGGCGGCGATTGCATCCGGCGCGGCTTTGGCTTAATCGCTCGCCATGAACGAGATCCTCCACACCACCCATCCTGATTCCATCCTGATTATCGATTTCGGCAGTCAGGTGACGCAGCTCATTGCCCGCCGGGTTCGCGAAGCCGGCGTGTATTGCGAGATCGTGCCGTACCAGCTGGCTGATGACGGCTTTGCCCGGATGAAGCCGAAAGGCGTTGTCTTTTCCGGCGGACCGGATTCGGTCACCCGCGAAGGCTCGCCGCGCGCACCGCAGGCTGTCTTCGAGTCCGGCGTACCGATTCTTGCCATCTGTTACGGTCAGCAGACCCTTTGTATGCAGATCGGTGGCCAGGTTGAGGGCGGTCACCACCGCGAATTCGGCCGTGCTGATGTCGAGATCCTCAAACCCAGTCCGCTGTTCGAGGGGATCTGGGAGGTCGGAAAGAAATACCCGGTCTGGATGAGTCATGGTGACCGTGTCACCGTCGCACCGGATGGCTTCGAGGTGATTGGCACCTCGCCCAATGCGCCCTTTGCCATCTGCGTCAATGAAGCCAAGCGCTACTACACCACAATGTTTCACCCCGAAGTGGTGCACACGCCCGATGGTGCGAAGCTGCTGTCAAATTTCGTGCACAAGATTGTCGGGCTGAAATCCGACTGGTCGATGTCTGCCTACCGTGCCGAAATGGTGCAGAAGATCCGCGATCAGGTCGGTTCCGGAAAAGTCATCTGCGCGCTGTCAGGTGGCGTCGATTCCTCCGTCGCAGCGCTCTTGATCCACGAAGCGATCGGCGATCAGCTTTCCTGTATCCTGGTCGATCACGGGTTGATGCGCATGAACGAGGCCGCTGATGTGGTGGCGATGTTCCGCGAGCATTACAATCTCAACCTCAAACTGGTCGATGCCTCGGATCGTTTCATCTCCGCTCTTGAGGGCGAGGCGGACCCCGAGACCAAGCGCAAAACCATCGGTCGGCTGTTCATCGAGGTTTTCGAGGAAGAGGCGAAGAAGATCGGCGGCGCGGATTTCCTCGCTCAGGGCACGCTTTACCCGGATGTGATCGAAAGCGTTTCCTTCTCCGGCGGCCCTTCGGTGACGATCAAGTCGCACCACAATGTCGGTGGCCTGCCCGAGCGCATGAACATGCAGCTGGTCGAGCCCTTGCGGGAATTGTTCAAGGACGAAGTCCGTGCGCTTGGCCGTGAACTCGGCTTGCCTGACAGCTTCATCGGCCGCCACCCGTTCCCGGGACCTGGTCTGGCGATCCGCTGCCCCGGTGGCATCACCCGCGAGAAACTCGATATTCTGCGTCAGGCTGACGCCATCTATCTTGACGAGATCCGCAAGGCCGGGCTTTACGACACCATCTGGCAGGCCTTTGCTGTGCTGCTGCCGGTTCAGACCGTTGGCGTGATGGGCGATGGCCGGACCTACGAATTCGTCTGTGCGCTGCGCGCGGTGACCTCGGTCGACGGGATGACCGCAGATTTCTATCCCTACGACATGGATTTTCTCGGCAAGACTGCGACCCGGATCATCAACGAGGTCAAGGGCATCAACCGCGTGGTCTACGACGTGACATCGAAGCCTCCAGGCACCATCGAGTGGGAATAACAGGCACCGACCGGGCCTTCACGTCAGATCGGTTAGAGGCAGGCCCGCGCGAGGGTGATCTTCCATTGGTCGCGCAAGGTGCATCGCGCTGATGAATCGGCAGCCGGGTGGAAGATCTGGATTTCCTGTGATCCGGCCTCAATCGGCTTTCCAAGCGCCTCGGCAGCCATGCTGGCGACCCCGAAAGCACCGATCTCGGGAATCTTGCGCCGCTCGACCGCTTTGCCGATGACATCGGCCTGAAGCTGCATCAGGAATGCATTTGCGGATGCTCCGCCATCGGCGCTCAGGCCGTCAAGCGGGTGGCCGAGATCTTCTTCCATTGCCTCGAACACATCGGCGACCTGATGCGCGATCGCCTCGAAGGTCGCGCGCGCCAGATGTGCCGGCCGTGAGCCCAGAGAGAGTCCGCTCACAAGGCCGCGCGCGTCATCCTGCCAGTGCGGTGCCCCGAGTCCAGCCAATGCCGGCACGAAACAGACCCCGCCATTGTCAGGCACTTGTTGCGCGAGATCCGAAAGCGCGGCAGGTCCGTCCAACCCAAGCATCTCTGCCATAAATGCTGCCGCCTGTGCGGACACGGTGATATTGCCTTCAAGCGCATGGGCGGTCTTGCCGTTCTGGGTCCAGGCAATGGTGCCCGAAAGGCCGTGGCGCGACACGGTGCGTTGCTGTGTCAGGGTCATCAGAGATGACCCTGTTCCGTAGGTCGCCTTGACCTTTCCCGGCCCGCGCACGCCATGGCCGAAGAGTGCTGCATGGCTGTCGCCCATTATGGCGTGGATCGGGATACCTGCAGGCAGGGTCGTTGCACCCTCGGCGGTCTCGCCAAACCGGGAATCGGAGGGCATCGGCGTGGCCAGGCAATCGAGCGGCGCACCGAAAACTTCACCGAGTCTTGGACCCCATGCGAGCCTTGCGGTGTCGAAGAGTAGCGTGCGCGAGGCGTTTGAGTGATCCGTGGCAAACACCTGTCGCCCGGTGAGGTTCCAGAGTAGCCATGAATCGACGGTTCCGGCACGAAGCCGCCCGGCCCGGTAGAGATCTTCAGCCTCGGGCCGGTTCTTGAGAACCCAGGCAAGTTTGGATGCGGGAAACAGGGGGTTGATCCCGAGCCCGGTCAATGCGCTGACCTCCTCGGAATGGCCGGTTTCAATCAGCGCGGCGCATTCATCAGCTGTGCGCCGGCATTGCCAGATCGGCGCCGGCCCGACCGGCTCCCCGGTTGTTGCGTCCCAGACCACCAGGGTCTCGCGCTGGTTGGATATCCCGATGGCCTCGATCTCGGCCTCGATACCGGCACAGGTTTCGCCAATGACCTGGCGCGTGGTGGCCCAGATCTCCGAGGCAGATTGCTCCGCCCATCCCGGGTGCGGGTAATCCGTATGGCAGGATGCTGAAGCGCTTCGTACGACCTCGCCGTTTTGCGCAAACACCAGTGCCTTGGTGTTGGTCGTGCCCTGATCGATGGCCAGAACAAACATGCTCAGCCCGTTTTGCGGGCATGAGCCCGCCGCGCGGCTTCAGCGATGCCATTCGGGGTCAGCCCGTTCTGTTCGAACAGCCAGTCCACCGAACCGGTCGTCTGGAAAGTCTTGAAGCCGACCCGCTCGACCGGAACAGGGCGGTTGGACGATGTCAGTTCCGCAACCGCGCCGCCAAATCCGCCGCGCACCAGCGCCTCCTCGCAAGTCACGATCGCGCCGGTTTCCTCAGCTGCGGCCAGAATGGCTGCCTTGTCGAGCGGATTGAGCGTGTGGACCGAGAAAACCCGTGCCGAGATTCCTTCACTTGCCAGAACATCAGCTGCCGCAAGGGCAATATGAACGATGGTGCCCGCGGCAAGGATCGTCAGGTCATCCCCTTTTCGCATCAGTCGTGCGGTTCCGGGTGTGAAATCGCGGCGGCCCTCCGCGTCAGGCCCCAGGTCTGGAACCTTCATGCGCGACAGCCGCAAATAGACCGGGCCCTCATGCTCTGCTGCCCAGCGCACCGCCATCTCGGTTTCCCAGGGGTCTGCCGGTGCGATCACCGTCAGCGGCTCAAGCGCGCGAAGCCACGCGAAATCCTCGATCGAATGATGGGTCGCACCGAGCTCGCCATAGGCGATGCCGGAGGACTGGCCGACCAGTTTCACATTGTAACCGGAATAGGCAATGTCCGCCTTGATCTGCTCCAGCGCGCGCCCTGTCAAAAAACACGAGGCGGCCGACACGAACGGGATGCGCCCGCCATTGGCCAGTCCTGCGCTGACCCCAACCATGTTCTGTTCGGCAATGCCAACATTGACCAGCCGGTCCGCAAAAGCGCTCTGAAAACCGCCCAGATTGGACGAGCCAACCGAATCATTGACCACCGCCACAATGCGTTCGTCTTCCGCAGCCAGCGTCTCGAGTGTCGTCGCCCAGGCCTTTCGGCAGTCGAACAGACCTTCCACTTTTTCCATTGCACTCATCGGCTGAGCTCTTTCATCGCCAGTTCGAATTCGTCGTCATTGGGCACGCCATGGTGCCACTTGGCCTTGTCTTCCATGAACGAGACACCCTTGCCTTTGACCGTATTGGCAATGATGCAGCGGGGCTGGCCATTTGCCGGCGCGGCTTCCAGTGTGGTGAGCAGCGTCGCATGGTCGTGTCCGTCAACCATGATCACGTCCCAGCCGAATGACCGGTATTTTTCATCCAGCGGATCGAGCGAGACGGTGTCCTCGGTGCGTGCGCCCTGCTGCAGCCGGTTGCGGTCAACAATCAGCGTCAGCCCTTCAAGCCGCCTGTGACCTGCGGTCATCGCGGCTTCCCAGTTCGAGCCTTCCTGTTGCTCGCCGTCTCCGGTGAGCACAAAGGTGCGGTAGGTGGAGCCGGTCATCTGGCCGGCAATGGCCATGCCCAAAGCGATCGGGAAGCCGTGGCCAAGTGGCCCGGTATTGGCTTCCACGCCCGGAAGATAATTCCGGTTTGGATGCCCGTTCAGGCGCGAGCCCGGCCCCATATAGGTTTCGAGCCAGTCCTCGGAAAAATAGCCTGCGGCACACAAGGCGGTGTAGAACGCGCCGGTGGCATGTCCTTTTGACATCACGAAGCGATCCCGCTCCGGCCAGTCCGGCTTTGCAGGGTCATAGCGCAGCACGCCGAAATAGAGCGTCGCCAGAATATCGGCGGCTGAGAAATCACCACCGATGTGCCCCAGCTTCTTGCCGTGCACCATCTCCAGCGCCCTGCGGCGCATCCAGTTTGCTTTCTGCCGGATCTGCGGCAGTCGCGTATCTTCGTCTTCAAGCGGCATCGCCATGCTGGTCCCTCAGAAACGGTTTGGAACAAAAAGCTGCGGCTCGGGATCGCCGCCGTGATGATAGGTTGCCCAGCCGAGATAGCGCGTGACGGCCTCGTTGACGATGTCGGCATGCTGGCCCCGGACCATCGCCACGTGATGCTCGAACCCGTTCTGGGTGACAAAGCGCATCAGCCGGCGCAAGTCCTTGACCCGTGTGACCGCAATTCCGCCATCCATCCCGAAGGGGTCATCGGTGAATTCGCCTTCACCGACATAGCATTTGAGCCGGCCTGCGCTGTCGTCCGAGGACAGGCGGAAATAGGTCATGCCGCCTGCTTTCACCTTGCCCTTGACCGCGCCGAAGCACTTGCTGCGCCCGATGGTTTCGCCAAGCACGTCGAGTTCCGAGATTTCCGGGGTATCTCCGATAAAGCTCTTGGGATAATTGCCGCAATGGGTGCACACGCACATGTCGGGCGAATTGCCGTAATTGTTGTTCCAGTCGAGAATGGCCGCCGGGGCGCCGGACGCCAGGGTGAGCGCATACATCGAAACCGCTCCCATCACATCCACTTCGCAGGCAGACGGCATCAGCTCCTCGCCCATCATCGACATGGTCAGGCAGGTTGCGCAGCCAAAATTGTCCTGCAGCGAACGCCAGCACTGGATCGCCGAGGCGTCGCACTCGTTCTCGTCAATCCAGCGGTTGACTGCCAGCGTCCATTTGGCCTGGGTCAGCACCTGCTCAGACTTGATATAGGCCGGAATGGTCCCGTAGGCCTCGATCTTGCGGAGTTTCTCCAGCAATTCAGGAGCGTCGTCGGCGATCTGCCCGGCAGCATACATCATTTCCGACAGGTCGACCGTGACCACCGTGATACCGCTCGACTGCAGCAGTTTCTCTGAATAGCGCATGGTCTGGAATGGTCCGGTGCGCGCGCCGATCGCGCCGATCCGTGCACCCTTGAGTCCGCCCACTGTCCGGCAGACGCGCGCGAAACGATCAAGGTCGTTTGCGAATTCGTTCGACTCGATATCCACCGTATGGCTGGTCGTTTCCGTGAACGGGACGCCATATTGCCAGAAATTGTTGGAGATCGAGATTTTGCCGCAGAAGGCATCCCGCCGTGAATGCACGTCGACCTTGGTGATCTCGTCATTGCAGGCTTGGAGCAGGAGCGGCACATCGAGTTTCGCCCGGCTCACCAGTTCGGCCACCGCGATCTCGTCGCCGAAATTTGGCAGGCAGATCACAAGTCCGTCGATCTTGTCCCGATTGGCCGCAAAATGCTCTGCATAGAGCTTGGCGTCGGAGATTGACTGGACTGCACCATTGTCCGTTGCTTCAAAAGGGAGCGTTACGGCATTGATGCCGAGCCTCTCCATTTGCGCCATTACGGCATCGCGCGCCTGCTTGCAGGGCGCTGGACTGAAGAATGCCCGGCTGCCGATGACGACGCCGAGTGACACCGGCCGGTTGACTGTGCGATCCATGGTTTCCTCCTCCCAAAGATTGCGAAAACTTTCGATTATTTTTGAATATATAGTTTGCTGATCTGTGGCAACCCCCAGTTTCCGCCGCATCTGAAGGAAAGGCGTATTAGTGGTGAATAATGTTGAATCAGAGTCGTTCAAATGAAAAAAAACAAAATATAACAAAAAAATAAGTTGACAAAGCGCAGCAAAATATGACGATTTCGAGGGGTCGCGCAGGGAGAGAGCGCGTTTTCGTCAATCTGGGAGGAGACATAATGTCGAAACTGACTTTGAAGCGTCGTACGTTCCTTGGAAGCGTCGCGGTCGCAGCCGTCGTCGCCGCCAAGCCGGCTTGGGCCCAATCGAAGGGCACGATCGCAATCATCACACCAAGCCATGACAACCCGTTTTTCAAGGCGGAAGCCGATGGTGCTGACGCCAAGGCGAAGGAGCTTGGTTACGACACTGTCATTCTCGTGCATGATGATGACCCGAACAAGCAATCACAGCAATTCGACACCGTGATTGCCCAAGGCGTGGTGGCCATCATCCTTGACAATGCCGGCGCGGACGCATCCGTTGCAGCGGTCCAGCGCGCCAAGGATGCGGGCATCCCGTCGTTCCTCATCGACCGTGAAATCACTGCCACCGGCGTTGCCGTGTCGCAGATCGTGTCGAACAACTATCAGGGCGCTCAGCTCGGGGCCGAGGAGTTCGTCGTCCAGATGGGCGAGAGCGGCAAATATGCCGAGCTTCTGGGCAAGGAGTCCGACACCAATGCCGGCATTCGCAGCCAGGGCTATCACGATGTGATCGATCAGTTCACGGACCTTGAGATGGTCGCTCAGCAGACCGCCAACTGGTCGCAGACCGAGGCTTTCTCGGTGATGGAATCGATGCTGCAGGCAAACCCCGATATCAAGGGTGTGATCTCCGGCAACGACACCATGGCAATGGGGGCAATGGCCGCACTGGAGGCCGCGGGCCGCAGCGATGTGATTGTCGTCGGTTTCGACGGTTCCAACGACGTGCGGGACTCGATCCTCGGTGGCGGCATCAAGGCCACCGTGCTTCAGCCAGCCTATCAGCAAGCCCAGCTTGCCGTGGAGCAGGCTGACAAGTACCTGGCTGAAGGATCGACAGGGCTTGATGAAAAGCAGCTGATGGATTGTGTCCTTATCACCGCCGACAATGCGGGACAGCTCGACAATTTCCAGCTGAGCTAACCTCCCCGGGGAGCCTGAGCCTTGGGCGTCAGGCTCCCTGGTGATTTTGAAGGCGTGCGTGTATGAAACAGGCGATTCCTGTCATTCTCGTTTTGTGTCTTGCAGCCTTGCCAGGCTGCAAGATCATTCATGAGAGCGAAAAGGCGGTGGTGGTTTCGGCGGGGCCTGAGGGCGATGCTGCGCGCAATCAGGCGCGTCTCGAAGAGACATTCGACAGTCAGCTTCTGCCATTGATAACGACCGGGCCGCTCGATGTTGCCGGGCTTCGCGCCGCACTTGCCTCGGAGGGGCTCGAAGCCGCAGGCTCCGCCCACGGCAACCAGGGCTCTGGCCGGGGCGCGGCCTGGAACTTCCCCGTTCACGGCGACGGCATCATCGTCGCAGCCAAACTCGACACTAGCGCGCGCACCGTGTCCGTTGATGTCGATAAAGACGGCGAGGGCGACGTGACCGTGCAATTGGGACCGGTAATCCGCGGCACTGCATTGCGGGATGTCGCGCCTTTCTACAATTTTGATGATTTCCGCGATCAGATCGAATTCGCCAAGCTGGCCCGTGCCGTCAATGACCGGATCAAGCCGCGGCTTGAGGTGCCGGACGGCGATCTCGTGGGCATGACCATGTCCTTTGTTGGCGTGACACCTCTCAAGTCTCCTCAGGAGACCATGGTTGTAACGCCGGTTGAGATGGGTTTCACGAAATGAGCGAAGACCATCCCATCGGGCTGTCGATCCGCGGGGCCGTCAAGGTTTATCCAGGTACCCGCGCGCTCAAGGGTGTGGATTTCGACATCCGCATGGGTGCCGTAAACGTGCTTGTCGGTGAGAATGGTGCCGGCAAATCCACCCTGATGAAGATCATCGCCGGTGTCGAGGAACTGACCGAGGGCGAGATTCTGCTCAACGGTGAGCCGGTCACCTTCCGCTCCAAGGATGATGCGGTCCGGGCGGGCATCGGGATTGTTTTCCAGGAGCTCAATCTTTTTGCCGAGATGACAGTGGCCGAAAATGTGTTCATCGGCCGCGAGCGAGCCCGTATGGGTATCGACATCGATGGCGACGCCGAAACCGAACAGACAGCGCGTTTGATGAAGCGCCTCGAGCAGACAATTGCGCCCGATACGGTGCTCGGCCATCTCAGGATCGGCCAGCAGCAAATCGTGGAGATTGCCAAGGCGCTGGCACAGGACGTCAACATTCTCATCCTCGATGAGCCCACATCGGCGCTGTCCGCGCACGAAGTCGATGTCCTGTTCCGGGTGATCGAGGATCTCAAACGCCAGGGCGTCGGGATCGTCTACATCTCACACAGGCTCGAGGAACTGATCCGCGTCGGCGACTACATCACCGTCCTTAGAGATGGTGAAATCACGGGCGCGCGATCGATGCAGGGCGTGGACATTCCCTGGATCGTCCACGCCATGATCGGCGACAAGTCGAAGGATTTCGCTTCCGCCACCAATCACGAGTTCGGCGTCGAAGCCTTTCGCGCCGAAGATGTCTGCCTGCCACGGCCTGGTGGCGGCTACATTGTCAACCACCTGTCGCTCTCGGTTCGGGCCGGAGAAGTGCTGGGGCTTTATGGCCTCATGGGGGCTGGCCGCACCGAGTTTCTCGAATGTGTCATGGCCCAGCACCACGGCTCGACCGGGCGCTATTATGTGTACGGAGAGGAGCTGCGCGCGCACAATGTCGCGGGCCGCATCAACAAGGGCATAGCGCTGGTGCCCGAGGACCGAAAGCGTGACGGCCTGGTCCAGATCATGTCGATCCGCGAAAACCTGACATTGTCGTCGATCCGCCGGATCGCCCGCCTGTTCCATCTTGATCCGGCCCACGAGATCAAAAAGGCCGCTGAATACATCAAGCGCCTGACGATAAAGGTGTCGAACCCCGAAAACCCGGTCTCGTCACTGTCCGGCGGCAATCAACAGAAGGTGGTCATCGGCAAGGCGCTGATGACTCAGCCGCGCATCTTGCTGATGGACGAGCCCTCGCGCGGCATCGATATCGGTGCCAAGGCGGAGATCTACCGGTTGATCCGCAAGCTTGCCTCCGAAGGTCTGGCGATCCTCTTCGTGACCTCCGATCTCGAAGAAGTGATGGCTCTCGCTGACCGGATCGCCGTCATGGCGGATGGCCACAAGACCGGGGAATTTCCCAACACGGCTCGTGCCGCCGACATCATTGCAGCTGCTACGCCAAGAAAACAAAAGGACACCGCCGCATGAGCGAGATGATCACCGCTGCACCGCGCCCGGCCGCGCGCCCCAATTTTCTTCTCCTCGTGCTCGAGATGCGCACCTATCTCGCCTTGCTCCTGGTATTCGCCTATTTCGCGATCATGGCGCCGAACTTCCTGTCGGTTGACAATGCGGTGCTGATTTCCAAGCACGTCGCCATCAATGCCTTCCTGGCGATCGGCATGACCTTCGTGATCATCACCGGCGGGATCGATCTGTCCGTCGGCTCTGTTGTTGGCCTTACAGGCATGGTCGCGGGCTATCTGGTGCTCAACGGCATCTACATCGGTGGCGGCTACACGGTCTACTTCAACACCATCGAGATCGTTGCCATCGTCTGCTTTGTAGGGATCTTCGTTGGCTGGATCAATGGCATCCTGATCACACGGTTGAAAGTGGCTCCGTTCATCGCCACGCTCGGCACGCTGTATGTCGCCCGCGGAGCCTCGCTGCTCTTGTCAGATGGCCGCACCTTTCCCAATCTCAATGGCAATCCGGACTACGGCTCCCATACCTTTCCGATAATCGGATCGGGCACAGTGTTTGGCCTGCCGGTGATGATCTGGGCCCTGATCGGCGTCACGCTGCTGGCAATCTACATATCCAGACGTACACCGCTCGGCCGACACATTTATGCCACCGGTGGCAATGAACGCAGCGCCGCGCTCTCGGGTGTGAATGTCGATCGCACCAAACTCTTCGTCTACATGTTCTCCGGGCTGATGGCGGCGATTGTCGGCATCATCATTGCTTCCCAGCTCAAGGCCAGCCATCCGGCCACGGGTGAGTTTTTCGAACTCAATGCGATCGCGGCGGCGGTTCTTGGCGGCACGTCGATGGCCGGCGGACGCGGACGGATCTGGGGAACCATTGTCGGTGCCTTCGTTATCGGCATCCTCGCCGACGGGTTGATCATGATGGGTGTCTCGTCATTCTGGCAGATGGTGATCAAGGGCCTGGTGATCATTGCCGCAGTTGTGATTGACCAGTTCCAAAGTCGGCTCCAGTCGCGTATTGCTTTGGCTCAGGAAACGGAAGGCGGGCGTTAGTCCGCAAGCAAGAGGCTTGGACTGATTGGCAGATGCGCGGAAGAAAGCGGTAAAGGATCAAGGAGCGTCGGGAACGTTGACGGGAATGCTCTCGACTGTGCGGCGCAAGAGGATCATTGACTGGATAGAGGAAGAAGGGTCGGCGCGGGTGCGGGATCTCGCTGCTGCTTTCGAGGTCACCGAGGCCACCATCCGGCAGGACCTCGAACGGCTGGAAAAGGCAGGCCAGGTTACCCGAGAACATGGCGGAGCCTTTCTCAATTCCGTGCCCAGTCAGGTCGCCTCTCATGCACTCCACCATCGCATCGAGATGGACCGCAAACAGAAGATCGGCGCGCTCGCCGCTTCCCTGGTCGCGGACAATGAAACCATCATACTCGATGCGGGGACCACGACGACGGAAGTCGCCACGCGGCTGACGGTCCGCAAGAACCTCACTGTCATCACCAATGCGCTCAACATTGCCATGGTGCTTGGTTCGGTTCCCGGTTTCTTCGTGCATATGCCGGGCGGTGAGTTCAAACCGCCCACACTGTCGCTCACCGGGGACAAGTCGGTGGATTACTTCCGCGACATTCTTGCCGGCAAACTGTTCCTCGCCACGGCCGGCGTTGATGTGGAGCTGGGGCTGACCTATCCGAGCTTCGCCGACCTGCAGCTCAAACAGGCGATGATCCGTGCGGCTCAGCATGTTTATCTCGTCGCCGATGCGTCCAAGATCAACAAACCCTCCTTCACCCGCCTGGGCGATCTCGATCTGGTTCAGACCTTCATCACCGATGACGGAATCTCGGACAAGGACGCCCAGGCCATCGAAGCGCGCGGCATCGAGCTTCTGATTGCCCGCTGAACTGTGAGTCCAACCCTGCAGAGAAAGCCAGACATGACCGTCACGATCTACGGCATCAAGAATTGCGACACCATGAAGAAGGCGCGGAAGTGGCTTGCCGACCAGGGTGTCGAAGCTGTCTTCCATGACTACAAGAGTTCCGGCATTGATGCAGAGCATCTTGAACGCTGGTGCGCGGCTGCCGGTTGGGAAACGGTTCTCAATCGAGCGGGCACAACGTTCCGCAAGCTTGATGAGGCTGAAAAGCAGGATCTCGATCCGGCCAAGGCGATCCGCCTGATGCTGGCCCAGCCATCGATGATCAAGCGCCCGGTGGTCGAGGCTGACGATCGCGTGCTTGTGGGCTTCAAGCCGGAGCTCTACGCTCAATTCTTTGGTTGAGGTCGCGGTCATCTGCCCAGGCCTCGCTTGAGCGACTGGAGCGCGCCAGTCGCTCAACAACCGGGAGTGAAGCTATTATGCCCACGCGCCGTCAGATGGTCGCCGGTCTGGCCATGGTGGCCGCCGTCCCGCGCCTTGCGCGAGCCGGTCGCAATCCGGATGTTGTTGTGATTGGAGCCGGCATGGCAGGGCTTGCTGCCGCCAGAGATCTCATGGCCCGGGGCATCTCGGTGCATGTTCTCGAGGCGCGCGACCGAATTGGCGGGCGGGTCTTCACCAACCGCGACGTACCCGGCTGGTCGGTGGACATGGGTGCCAGCTGGATCCATGGCACCCGCGGCAATCCACTCACCAAGCTCGCGGATCAGGCCGGACTCGCTAGGATCGAAACCAGCTGGGAACCACGGCCGACATTCGGTCCCGGTGGTGTCCGTATCGATCTCGATGAAGCAAGCGAACTCGCCGAAAAGCTGCTGGAAGCCGGTCGCGACCGCGTCGAAGATCGTGACGATGATGTCTCTCTTGCAGATGCGGTGCAGGGAACGGCTGGCTGGCGCGGGCTCAATTCTGCCGACCGGCGGCTGGTTCGCCATCTCGCCAACAGCGACATCGAGCATGAATTTGCGGCAGACTGGAACGACCTCTCAGCCTGGTACTATGACGACAGCGGCGACTATGATGGACCCGATGTCATCTTCCCCGACGGCTACGGAAACCTGGCAAGCCATCTTGCGAAGGGCCTTTCGATTGCCACCGGGGAAATTGTCACGGGCCTTGAGCGCCGCGGCGATGGCATCAAGATTCTCACCCATTCGGGCGGGACCTACCAGGCAGCCCATGTCATTCTCACTGTCCCGCTTGGGGTGCTCAAGGCTGGCAGAGTGGCCTTCAGCCATCCCCTTGAGCGGAGCCGGAGCAATGCAATTGATTCCATCGGCATGGGACTTCTCAACAAATGCTGGTTGCGTTTCGAGCGCGCCTTCTGGCCGACGAGCACCGACGCCTTCGGCTTTGTCGGAGAGCTTGACGGGCACTGGGCGGAATGGCTTTCGCTGAGCCGGGCCACCGGAGAGCCAACACTGCTCGGCTTCAACGCCGGCACCGCTGCCCGGGAGATCGAGAAACTGGATGACCGTGAGACTGTCGATCAGGCGATGGAGGTTCTGCGGTCAATCTTTGGCTCCAGCATTCCCGACCCCCTGGCATCGAAAATCAGCCGCTGGAATTCCGATCCCTTCGCTCTGGGTTCATACTCCTTTGCAGCCGTTGGCAGCGACCGTAATTCGCGCTGGGCATTGGCGGGCGCGGACTGGGGTGGACGGCTCTTGTTTGCCGGTGAAGCAACCCGTGAAGACCACCCTGCAACGGTTCACGGAGCCTATCTGTCTGGACAGGCTGCCGCCCGGTTGATTGCCGAATAGGCAGCATCTGGCGAACGGGTCGTATGCCTGGCTGTCTTTAGGTTCGGACTGCGACGCGCTTCAGCCTCATGCGCCTTAGAACAGGCTGCCTTGGCCGGGCTCGGGAGCCTTGGCAGATTTGGTGCGGGCCTGCTTCTTGGGCTTGGATGGCAGCGCTGTGGCACCGGTTCCATTGACGAGCGCGGAGACTTCGCCATCGGCAAACTCAATGCCGATCAATTCACCAGATTGGGCTTGCTCCGCACGCGATAACAGCTTTCGGTCCTGATTGCGCACCACTGCGTAGCCGCGTCCAAGCACGCTCTGATAGGACAATGACTTGAGCATTCTGGCCTGCGCACCAAGCGCTCGCTTGTGTTGTCCGATGAGTTGGCTCAAGGCCGTCTCGCCGCGCCGGCTCAGTCCGGTCAGGCGTTCGCGTGCATGGGTTTGGGTTTCAGAAATCCGCCGCGGAACCGCTGAGAGAACCAGCGCGTGGCGTTCAAGCCGTGATCGCAGCATCTCCAAACGGCGCTCCAACGACCGGTCCGCACGTGTGGCTCTGTCGCGCAGCACCTGGTGTTTTTCCCGAATGGCCGAGACCAGGGCAATCGGCGTGATCCGCGCCGCCTGCTGTTCGAAACCGCGCCGGCGGTTCGCGGTGTTGAGTTGAAGCGCCTGCCCAAGCCCCTGTCCGGACCGGTCGAGCCGCTGCCGCGGCAAGGCCAGAACGCTGTCGAGCGTGGGAAGTGCGCGCGACAATCCCCGCAGCGCCTCGCGTCGCCGGTCGAGCATGCGCGATTGCGCCGATTTAAGCCGCGCAGCCAGGCCTGCGAGATGAGCCTCAAGATCCGCCTTGACCGGCACCGCCATTTCCGCAGCCCCTGTCGGCGTCGGCGCGCGCCGGTCGCTGGCGTGATCAATCAGTGTCCAGTCGGTCTCATGCCCGACAGCCGAGATAAGCGGGATGTCCGAATCCGCTGCAGCCCGAACCACGGCTTCATCATTGAACCCCCAGAGGTCTTCAAGACTGCCGCCACCGCGCGCCACGATGATCAGATCCGGCCGTTTGATCCGTCCATCTGGCGCGAGCGCATTGAAACCGGCGATGGCATTGGTCACCTCATCGCCGGAGGTGTCGCCCTGAACCCTCACCGGCCAGACAATCACATGGACCGGAAAGCGGTCCTCGATCCGATGCAGAATATCGCGGATCACGGCGCCTGTGGGCGAGGTCACAACGCCGATGACCATCGGCATGAACGGCAACAATTGCTTGCGCGCTTCGTCGAACAGCCCCTCGGCGGCAAGCTTTCGCCGTCGCTCTTCGATCAGTGCCATTAGCGCGCCGGCGCCTGCGGGCTCGATCGAGTCGATCACGATCTGATATTTCGATGACCCGGCATAGGTGGTGATCCTGCCGGTGGCGATCACCTCCAAGCCTTCTTCCGGCCGGTGCTTGAGCCGAGAGAAGACACCCTTCCAGATCACGGCTTCGATGCGGGCGCGATCATCTTTCAGCGAAAAATAGGCATGCCCCGAGGAGTGCGGACCCCGATAGCCTGAAATTTCGCCCCGCACCCGCACGTTTCCGAAGGCATCCTCCACCGTGCGGCGGATCGAGCCGGACAGCTCACTGACTGTAAACTCGGCAGCATTTGTGGGCGAATCATCGAGAAGCGAGGTCATGCCCGATTCGGCATGATGCAGCGCCGCCCGTCAAGGTCCGCCCGCATGTCCGCTAACGACAATGCCATGTGCAGAGGAAAACTGTGCTCGCCGGAATTTCCAAGCGACATCTGCGCGCGCCGGGTGTAACCGTGCTAATCAACTGGCTGTCGCTTTCGCAAAGGGCAGCGTGATCGCATCTCGAAGTGAGGGTCCATGAAAACCGAGATCGAAACCATCCGCGGCGAAACGCCCGGCGTTGCCTATGAGCTGTTTGTCCACCACCTGAACGGCTCTGATCCCGCTGCCCCGCGTGTCTATATTCAGTCTGCACTCCATGCTGACGAGCGTCCGGGCGTGGCTGCCATGCACTATCTTATCCCGATGCTGGAACAGGCTGAATCAGAGGGCCGGCTTCTCGGATCGCTGACCCTGGTGCCGCATGCCAATCCCATCGGCGCGGCCCAACATTTCTTCAGCAATCACATGGGCCGGTTTTCCGGCGCCACGCGGGTCAATTTCAACCGTGACTTCCCGGTTCCCGGCAAGGATGGCGTCCGGCATCTGGATGACGCAACCTCTGCCACCTTCGCCGAGCGCCGCCTCAAGAGCCGGTTGCTCGAGCTTGCCGATGGATGCCCCATCGTTCTCGACCTGCATTGCGACGATGAGGGCGTTCAGTATCTCTACGTACCGGAAATCCTCTGGCCGGAGATGGCTGATCTCGCCGCCTGTCTCGATGCCGAAGCGGCCCTGCTGTGGGACATAGGCTCGGATCGTGCCTTTGAAGAGGCCGCGTTCGAGCAGATGCGGGCGAGCGCTACGGACGGTGATCTGTCGGGTCATTGTGTGACCACGGTCGAGCTGCGCGGGCAACTGGATGTCGATGCCGTGACAGGTCGGAGGGATGCCGAAGGGATCTATCGTTTCCTGCAGGTCCGTGGTGTGGTTGCCGGCGGCGATACTGCGCCAGATCTTGGTGACGGATTTGTCGGCAAGCCGATCCGCCATGTCGATATGATCGAGGCGCCAGCAGGCGGCACCATTCTGTTTCACGCCAAACCCGGTGACCGAGTCGAGGCCGGTCAGCTGATTGCCGAGATTGTCGTCAATCCGGGTCGTCCAGGTGGCTCGGTTGAAGTGCGCGCACCCCAGGGCGGATTTGTCCTCACACGGCGGGCAAGGCGCTTCATCCGCATGGGCGACAACCTGTTCAAGATCATCGGTGATGAAGCGCTGGTCTCAGGCTATGAGGGCGCACTGGAGGACTGACCAAAGCCCCGTTCGTTGCTCAACGGTGTCCGTAATAGAGCGACACCGCATGCTCGGCTTCCGCGAAAAACAGCCAGCGTTCGGCAAGAAGGCCGGCCAGCATCGAAACGGCTGCGATGAGATTGAACACGCCCGGCGCACCGCTCAGGCCGACAATCGCCAGAACGACGATCGGCACCACCCCGCCCAGCAGCAGGGCCAGCATGCGCAAACGGTGGGCGTGTTTGCGGCCGATCCTGTGAACCATTTCCCTGGTCAGGTAGTTCTCGCCCGTATGTGGACGTTCGAGCAATCGCACCTTGCCGATAAAACCCAGTCCGGTGGCTGTTTCGGGTGATGATCCGGCATCGCCGAGTCGGCTCCGCCCGGCCCGCACCCACCAGAACCATTTCGCGCCCCAGGCCAGGGCAATCAGCAGCACGCCCCAGAGTTCCGGCGCTTCATGAGTGCCCAGCGCTGACGCCAGAAGCCAGCCGGATCCGAGTGCGAAACCGCCATAAACCAGCGGTGTCAGGCGGCTGTTCCACTGCGGCACGGTTTTCAGCTGGGCATAGATCATCGAGGTGGTGAACACGGTGAGCGCAGCGCCCAGAGCTGCGATCAGACCGAGAAGCTGATGCCGGGAACCTGTCGCCAGCCAGATCAGGACGTAAATTCCAAAAACAACCAGCGTCACAATCGCCGCAATACCCTCGCGCGACAGCCAGCTCGAGCGCCATTGGCTCAGCGCCCGCCAGGCCCTTTCCGGATGGCCGAGGTGAAAGGTCGAGGCCAGCAGACCCGCCACCGCCAGTCCACCACCGACGAGTCCCACGAAGAACACCCACGGCCCGGAGGCGTCGACAGGAAACCCGAGACCCAGCAGGAAGATCATGCCCAGCCCGGCGCCCGATGTAACGGTGAAGAAGATGACGGAGACAGCAGGATGCATGGGCCTATCCGAGTTTATCGAGTGCGGCATCAAGCCAGCCAAGAAAGCCGCCTTCAGCCTTTGGCGAATCCGCGGCGACCGGCGCCGAGGACGCAGGATGCGAGCGGGTCTTTGGTCGTGGCGGCAAATACCTGTTGACCGGGCTGGTTCCCATCTCCGGCATCAGTTCAATGCCGCTGCGCTCCGCGACCAGCATGGACACATCCGATTGGGGATCATTGAAATCCCCGAAATGTCGTGCGTTGGAAGGGCAGGTCCGCACGCAGGCGGGAACCCGGTCTTCTTCCGGCAGGGTGTCGCTGTAGATCCGGTCCACACACAGCGTGCACTTCTTCATCACGTTCTCGACCGGATCCATCTCGCGCGCGCCGTAGGGGCAGGCCCAGGCGCACAGGCCGCAGCCGATGCACATGTCTTCGGTGACCAGCACGATGCCATCTTCGGTTCGCTTGTGGCTGGCGCCCGTCGGGCAGACAGTGACGCAAGGTGCATCATCGCAATGCAGGCAGGATTTGGGGAAGTGAACGATCTGCGCCGGCGCGTCTGCAGGTGTGACTTCGAATGTATGGATCCGGTTGAGCCAGGCCCCGGATGGATCCGCGCCATAGGCATCGACATCACCGAGTGGCGAAGCACCCGCACCAGTGTTCCATTCCTTGCAATTGACCGCGCAGGCGTGACAGCCGACGCAAGTGTCGAGATCAATCACCAGCCCAAGGCGTTTTTCGGTTGTCTGCGGAAGCGAGGTCATTCGGCAGTCTCCCGCCCGAAGGCCACCTGGTCGGGACCGGACCCCACCGGGCTCCGTTGCGCACCGTGCGAAGGCTGGCTCCGGCCGCCGGACTGGTCCGGATCGCGCCGTATGGACACCCGCAAATCAAACCACGCCGCCTGACCTGTGATCGGATCGGAATTGGCCCAGCGACGGCCGTCCCCCTTTGGCGGCAGCAATTCGTCGATCAGATGGTTGAGGAGGAACCCGCGGCTGGCCTCCGGCGCATCCTTGCCCAGCGCCCAGGCACCTGCCCGCTTGCCGATTGCGTTCCAGGTCCACAAAGTCGAACCGTTGACCGCATCCATACGCCGCACCTGAACCCGAATTTCGCCGGATGGTGAAGTCACGAGAGCCCAGTCGCCATCGCTGAGTTTCTCCCGATCACAGACATCACCGGGCACATAAAGTGCGTTTTCGCCATGGATTTGTCTCAGCCAGGCATTTTGCGATCCCCAGGAATGGTACATCGCAGCCGGACGTTGGGTGATCGCATGCAGCGGATAGGCCTCGGCCTCAAGCCCGTCCTCGTAAAACGGCGGATACCAGCAGGGCAGGGGATCGAAGCAGCGCTGGATTCGTGCGCGATGATGCTCGGGCGGCGATGGCTTGATCTTGCCTTCGGCGGCCAGCTGAAACTTGCGCAACGGCTCGAGATAGAGCTGGAAGATGTTTTCGACCGGCCCGTCCTGCAGACCGTTGGCGATTGCCCAGTCGCTCCAGGCCCGGTTTGCGTGCTTGAAGAACTGCGCCTCTTCCGGCACATGCACCATCGAAAACCCGCCATTCTCGATGTAGCGATTGAGCTGGTCGGGATTGGGGTCGCCGCGCCCGGTCTTTTTGCCATTCTCACCGCGCCATCCGGACAAGGGACCAACCCCGGGCTTGCGCTGGTGATTGACGATGTAATCGGCGTAGTCCTTGTAGATCGCTTCGCCGGCCTCATTGACCATGCCAGGCAATTTCAGCCGTGCGCCAAGATCCAGCAGCACGCTTTGGAACCCCCGGACATCGCGATCCGGCTCGACCACTGGCCAGCGGATGGAATCGCACATCGCTTCGGGCTCGCTGATCGGACGGTCGAGCAGCGAGATGCAGTCATGGCGCTCGAGATAGGTGGTGTCAGGCAGGATCAGATCCGCGAAAGCCACCATTTCCGAGGAATAGGCGTCCGAATAGATGATCTTGGGGATCACGTAGTCGCCATTCTCGTCGGTGTCGGTAAGCATATCCATCACCGATGTGGTGTTCATGGACGAGTTCCACGCCATGTTGGCCATGTAGAGAAACAGCACATCGATGCCATAGGGATCGCGCGCATGGGCATTCGAAATCACCATGTGCATCAACCCGTGCGCAGACAGTGGCGCATCCCAGGAAAATGCCTTGTCGATGCGCTGTGCAGTCTCGCCATCGGCTTCCAGCAGCAGATCTTCCGGCCCCCGCGGATAGCCCAGATGCGGCCCTGCCAGCGCCGCGTCTGCACAGGCCCCGCCATGGGGCCGCGGCTGGCCGGCAACCGGCCTCGGATAGGGTGGCTTGAAACGGAAACCGCCGGGGCAATCGACCGAACCGAGCAGGATCTGCAAAAGATGCAGCGCCCGGCAGGTCTGGAAGCCGTTGGAATGGGCGGAGATTCCGCGCATGGCATGAAATGCCACCGGGCGGCCGATCATCCGCTCGTGCCGCTCGCCCTTCATATCGGTCCACGGGCGCTCGATAACAACTTCGCGCTTGAAAGCGGCATCGGCAATTTCGCCTGCAATCCGGGTGATGGTGTCAGCTGCGATCCCGGTCTGCTCCGCCACGGCGGCAGGCGCATATTCGGGGTCGAGATAGGCCTTTGCCAGCAGCTCGAACACAGGCGTTGCCTTACGCCCGTCAGGCAGGGTGTACTGGCCTTTCATTGCGGGTTTAATGCCAGGTTCGGCGGAAGAGATGATCGCGCCGGTCTTGCGATCCGCGACCATTGCGACGCCTTGCGCGTCACGGGCAAACAATCCGTGGTCGGAAGCATCGGGGTCGTCAATCACCAGCCAGGGCGCATTGGTGTAGCGGATTAGGTAGTCGACATCGATCTGTCCGGTGCGCATCAGCTCATGCACCAGGGCCAGGATCAGCAAACCGTCGGTGCCCGGCGTGATCCCGAGCCATTCATCGGCAATCGCGTTGTAGCCGGTGCGCACCGGATTGACGCCAATGACCTTGACGCCACGCGCCTTGAGCCTGCCAAGTCCCATCTTGATCGGGTTGGAATCGTGGTCTTCCGCGACGCCGAAAATCATGAACAGCTCGGTGCGCTCCCAGTCCGGGGCGCCGAACTCCCAGAACGCGCCGCCCATGGTGTAGATGCCGGCCGCAGCCATGTTGACGGAGCAGAAACCGCCATGCGCCGCGTAGTTGGGAGTCCCGTATTGCTGCGCCCACCAGCCGGTCATCGACTGGCTCTGGTCACGTCCGGTGAAGAAGGCGAGCTTGCGCGGATCGGTGCTTCGCACCTTGCCAAGCCATTGCGTGGCCAGACCCAGGGCCTCATCCCACTCGATTTCCTTGAATTTGCCCTCGCCGCGCTTTCCGCTGCGCAACAGCGGCTTATTCAGCCGTGCCGGCGAGTAGTGTTGCATGATTCCCGCCGATCCCTTGGCACAAAGTACGCCCTTGTTGATCGGATGGTCGCGGTTGCCTTCGATATAGTGAACCTTCTCGCCCTTCATGTGGACGTTGATCCCACAGCGGCAGGCACACATGTAGCACGTGGTCTTGCGAATTTCGGTGTTGCCGTCGCCGGCATCCTCCGCCCGGCTGATATGGTTCATGCGCTCCCCCGCCTCCGCGACGCCCGCCATGACGGTTGTGCCACGGCCTTTGTGTGCCATTGCTGGCGATCCGGCAAGCAAAGCCGTACCCTCTGCAAACGGACCTCGCGGCCCCACAAATGTCAAGGCTGGGAGCTAGCGCCAGTTCGACATCTTCTAAGGCCAGTTTGAAGCCGGCCAATGGCTATTGAAAGCAGAGGGGTGAGCGCATGGCGCTCTTGGCTTATCTCCGTGAACAAGGCCACACATGAAGGAAGAAAGGGTGCGCCAGACCTGACGTCACCGGCCTGGTCCCGGCCGATCTGACTTAAAGATGCGATCAATCAGCGTCCGCGACGCGGGGCCTGCAATAAAGCCCGTGCAACACATCGAGCACTGCCGAGACTTCCTGGCCCTTGAGTGAATAGTAGATGGTTTGTGCATCGCGCCTCGTGTTGACCAGGTCAGCGTCACGCAGTTTACGCAGATGATGCGACATCGCTGGTTGCGAAAGGCCGGCCATGTCCGCAAGCCTCAAAACGCTCTGCTCGCCATCAAGCAAAATACAAAGAATGCGCAAGCGAACCGGTTGCGACAGCATCTCCATCAGCTTTGCCGCTTCGTTCATGCGCGGCTCCATTTCGAGCATATCAAGGGCGTCCGGCATCGATCCGTGTTCCTTTCGCAAACATTAATAGGCTCTTATATAAATGATCTTGAACGCAGTTTCAATCGATAACCCTGCGGGTGCTGTCCCGCGCGATCAGTTCCACATCCAGGATGTTGGGTTTGGAGCTGCGGTCATCAGGCGCCCCGATATGGCGGATGATGATTTCCGCAGCGGCAAGTCCCAGTGCCGTGCGCGGCTGATGGACCGTTGTCAGGGCAGGGATGAACCGTCGTGCAATATCGATGTCATCGAATCCGACGACGGAAACGTCCTCCGGCGTCGAGATACCAAGGCGGGTCAATTCCGAGATGAAGCCGAACGCCATCTGGTCTGACTGACAGAACATGGCGCTGGGCCGGTTGGGCAGGTCCAGCCATGCGGCAGCCGCTTTGGCGCCGGCCTCAATGGAAAAATCACCGTCAAACACATGCGCAGGATCAAGCGCAAGATTGCGTGCGGCCATCTCGGCGGCAACTCCCTGGCTGCGCGCGCCGGTCAGGACATTTCCCCGGGGGCCGCTGATCATTCCGATAGACCGGTGGCCGAGATCGGTCAGGTGCGCGATCGCCAGCCGCGCGCCGCGCTCGTTGTTGACCCGGACAGAGGGAAAGCGGTCGGCTGGGGTCCATTCGCAAGCGAAGATGATCGGCGGGGCGTCGGGGCCTGACAGCGTTGCGGAGAGAACGGCGTCGGGCAATGAACCGTCGAGTGCGATAATACCGTCAGCACGGGTGGCATGCAGATAGTTCAAGAGCAGTTGTGGCTTCGGATGCGCCTGCCGTGTGTCGACCACCAACATGTTGAGATCTGCCTTCGACAGCCCTTCCTCAATGCCTGACAGGATCCGGGAGAAAAACGGATTGCCCAGATCCGGCACCATCACGACGATGGCCCCGGTTCGCTGCCGCCTTAGATTGCGGGCTGAAAGATTGACCCGGTATCCGCTTTCTTGGGCGGCCGCGAGAACTGCGTTGCGTGTTGATTCAGCGACGGTATCGGGCTTGCTGAGCGCGCGGCTCACGGTCGCGGTCGACACACCTGCGAGCTTTGCGACATCGGTGATTCTCGGCGCCCGCTTCTGCATGTGGCCTGTAAGTCCTTATCATTCCGTGTGACGCTGATCGCGCCGAGGCAAATACCACTTGACTCCAAAACCCATCGCGGTCAACCTTCATGTAATCGATTGCAGCGCAACATGTGAGGAAAATGTAATCGATTGCAAATACCGGTCTGGCTGTTGTGAGGATCCAGTCTGGTTTTTGAAAAAACAATGGTTCCCGGAGCGCTGCGCCAAGCAGGCGAAGCCCGGGTGGAGGAACAATCCTGGGAGGGAAAGTGATGGATATTTACAAAACAATTCTTGCTGGCGCTTCGGTGCTGGCGCTGACTGCTTCGGCTCAGGCCACAGAACTTGAAGTCACGCATTGGTGGACGTCCGGTGGTGAAGCCGCGGCCGTTGCCGAATTCGCCAAGGCGTTTGATGCCACCGGCAACAAATGGGTCGACGGCGCCATCGCCGGTGGCGGCGGCACGGCCCGTCCGATCATGATCAGCCGCATCACCGGTGGTGACCCGATGGGCGCCACCCAGTTCAACCATGGCCAGCAGGCGCTGGAACTGGTCGAGGCCGGCCTGATGCTCGACCTGACCGATGTGGCCGAGGCCGAGGGCTGGAAAGATGTCATCTTCCCCCAATCCCTTCTCGACTCCTGCACAGTCGATGGCCGGATCTATTGCGCGCCGGTGAACATTCACTCACCGGAATGGCTGTGGCTGTCCAACAAGGCATTTGAGGATGCCGGCGTGCCGGTCCCCACCAACTGGGATGAGTTTGTCGCCGCTGCCCCCGCGCTTGAAGCTGCCGGCAAAATTCCGCTCGCGCTCGGCAATCAGCCCTGGCAATCCAACCTGGCCTTCGGAGCAATGACCATTGCGGTTGCTGGTCTGGATGTCTGGAAACAGGTCAATGTCGGGAAAGACATGGATGCTGCGGCTGGCCCGGAAATGGCTAAGGTCTTCCAGGCTGCTGCCGATGCCCGCAAGCTTGCTGCCAAGTCGACCGTGCAGGACTGGAACCAGGCGACCAATCTGGTCATCACCGGTCAGGCTGGCGCGCAGATTATGGGCGACTGGGCACAGGGTGAATTCGCGGTTGCCGGCAAGGTTGCCGGCCAGGATTACACCTGCCTGCCGGGACTCGGTGTGAACGCCTATCTCTCGACTGGTGGCGATGCCTTCTATTTCCCCAAGATTGATGATCCGGAAATCGAACAGGCGCAGAAAGAGCTGGCGGCGATGATGGTTTCCAAGCAGGTCCAGGTTGCCTTCAATCTCAAAAAAGGATCGCTGCCGATCCGCGGAGATGTCGATCTTGCAGCGGCCAATGACTGCATGAAGAAGGGGCTTGAGATCCTCGCCAGCGGCAATCTGGTGCCGACCGGTGACATGGTCTGGTCTCCCGATATCATCAAGCAGAACGAAGACCTGATGGTCGAGTTCTGGAAGACTGACATGGCGCCGGAAGATGCGCACGCTCAGTGGGTGAACAACCTCAAAAGCGGCAGCTAAGTCTCTCATCTGATCACGGATTGCCCGGACCTGCTGGTCCGGGCAATCCTGGAAGACATTGGGGGAGGCAATATTCATGTCGCAGGTCCGGCATCCCAAGCGGTTGTTCCGCAATCTCAGCAGCAAGATCGCGGCATTGCCGATGATATTTACAGCTCTTGTCGTCTTCGTCGGCGGGACGCTCTGGACGGTGTTCTATTCATTCACCAACTCGAAGCTGCTGCCACGCGAGAAATTTGTCGGCTTTGATCAGTACGAGCGTCTCTGGTCGACCAGCCGTTGGGTGATCTCGATCGAGAATCTGATGCTCTATGGCGTGTTCTCTTTGATCTTTTCACTGGTGATCGGATTTTGCCTGGCCGCGCTGCTTGATCAGAAGATCCGCTTTGAGGACACTTTCCGGACAATCCTGCTCTATCCATTCGCCCTGTCCTTCATTGTCACCGGTCTCGTCTGGCAATGGCTTCTCAATCCGCAATTTGGCATTCAGGCCATTGTCCGCGGCTGGGGTTGGGAGAGCTTCACCTTCGATCCGCTCTACAATCCCGATATCGTCATGTTCGGCCTGCTGATCGCCGGGCTGTGGCAAGGCACCGGCTTTATCATGTGTCTCATGCTCGCGGGCCTGCGCGGTATCGACGAGGACATCTGGAAGGCCGCGCGGGTCGACGGCATTCCGATGTGGAAGACCTACCTCTTTATCATCATTCCGATGATGCGCCCGGTGTTCATCACCACGCTGGTGATCATCGCCTCCGGCATCGTCAAGCTTTACGATCTGGTCGTTGCCCAAACCTCCGGCGGGCCTGGCAACGCGTCCGAAGTGCCGGCCAAATATGTCTATGACTACATGTTCCAGGCGCAAAACCTTGGTCAGGGATTCGCCGCATCGACCATGATGCTGCTAACCGTTCTCATTGTTCTGATTCCCTGGGCCTATCTCGAGTTCGGAGGCAAGAAGCATGGTTGATGCTGTTGCAGTTTCGCCGGTTCTTGAACCCGGCCCAAGCGGGCGAAAGCCCCGCAAGACGCTCTCGCG
Source organism: Hoeflea sp. (assembly GCA_043585085.1). GTDB lineage: Bacteria > Pseudomonadota > Alphaproteobacteria > Rhizobiales > Rhizobiaceae > Hoeflea. The sequence continues at coordinate 1,629,045 of CP121320.1, read as the reverse complement.
TCGCAATATCTTTCTCTATGGCACGCTGATCATGGTGGCGATGTACTATCTTCTGCCGCTCTACATTATGGTCGTCACCTCTCTCAAAGGCATGCCCGAAATCCGTCTCGGCAATATCTTCGCGCCGCCGGTGGAAATCACCTTCGAACCGTGGGTCAAGGCCTGGTCGGAAGCCTGCACCGGGCTCAATTGCGACGGGCTTTCGCGTGGCTTCTGGAACTCGGTGCAAATCACCGTGCCGTCGGTGATTGTCTCGATCGCCATAGCCTCCGTGAACGGCTACGCGCTCGCCAACTGGCGCTTCAAGGGCGCGGATGTGTTCTTCACCATCTTGATTTTCGGAGCCTTCATTCCCTACCAGGTGATGCTCTATCCGATTGTCATCCTGCTCAGGGAGATGGGCATTTATGGCACGCTATGGGGTCTGGTGGTTGTGCACACCATCTTCGGCATGCCGATTCTGACGCTGCTGTTCCGCAACTATTTCACCTCGCTGCCTGAAGAGCTGTTCAAGGCGGCGCGCGTCGACGGGGCGGGTTTCTGGGGCATTTTCTTCAAGATCATGATGCCAATGAGCCTGCCGATCTTTGTGGTCGCGATCATCCTTCAGGTTACGGGCATCTGGAACGATTTCCTGTTCGGTGTGATCTACACGAAACCGGCGACCTATCCGATGACGGTGCAGCTCAATAACATCGTTAACTCGGTGCAGGGCGTCAAAGAATACAACGTCAACATGGCCGCAACGATTCTCACCGGCCTGGTGCCGCTAACCGTCTACTTCATATCTGGCAAACTGTTTGTCCGCGGCATAGCCGCCGGCGCGGTGAAAGGCTGATCCATGACAAGTGTTGCTATCAAGGACCTGTGCCTGAACTTCGGCTCGGTCAAAGTTCTCAAGAACCTCAACATCGACATCGATGAAGGTGAGTTCCTGGTTCTCCTCGGACCTTCGGGATGCGGCAAGTCCACCCTGCTTAATTGCATCGCGGGTCTTCTGGATGCCTCTGAAGGCCAGATCTTCATCAAAGGCAAGAATGTCACCTGGGAGGAACCCAAGGATCGCGGCATCGGCATGGTGTTTCAGTCCTATGCGCTCTATCCGCAGATGTCGGTTGAAGGCAATCTGGCATTCGGCCTGAAAAATGCGAGGATGCCAAAGGACGAAATCGCCAAGCGTATCGCCCGTGCCGCCGAGATCCTGCAGATCGAGCCTTTGCTTCAGCGCAAACCGGCGCAGCTTTCCGGCGGTCAAAGGCAGCGCGTTGCCATCGGGCGGGCACTGGTCCGTGATGTGGATGTGTTCCTGTTCGACGAGCCGCTGTCCAATCTGGACGCCAAGCTGCGCGCCGAGTTGCGCGTCGAGATCAAGCGGCTGCATCAACGCCTCAAGAACACCATGATTTACGTCACCCATGACCAGATCGAGGCGCTGACGCTGGCCGATCGGATCGCGATCATGCGCAACGGCATCATTCAGCAGCTCGCCGGTCCGCACGAGATCTACAACCGTCCGGTCAATCTTTATGTTGCCGGCTTCATGGGCTCGCCATCGATGAATTTCCTGCACGGCGAACTGGCGGAGCAGTCCGGAGACACCGTGTTCCTGTCCAACGGAGTAACCTTTTCGCTCCGGGGTTACGAGACCGGCGAAGCGCTTGAGCCCGGCCGCAAGGTGGTGCTTGGTTTGAGGCCCGAACACATTCGGGTTGATGAGGAGGTGACCGGTGGCGAAACCCATGAAGCGGTCTTCGACATCGAAGAGCCAATGGGATCGGACAATCTTCTCTGGTTGAAATATGCGGGGCAAACCATGTCCGTGCGGACTGCGGCGACCGGACGCTACAAGCACGGCGATCCGGTCCGGCTTGGCTTCGACATGTCCGTTGCTTCTCTGTTTGACGCAACCTCGGAGCTGCGCATCTGAAAGACTGTCTGTGTTTCGAACCCCATTTCCCCCGGGGGTTTTCGGCGCGTCACATGACCTTGCGAGATGAACACAATGCATCAGTTTGAAGCCGCGATGGGCGTTGAGCTCGCGGGAGAATGGAACCTCCATTCTGCCGACGGTGAACATCGCGCGGTGATCACCCTGCCAGGCGATGTGCACTCGGCATTGGAACATGCCGGTGTGATCCCCGATCCCTATGCCGGGCGTAGTGAAGAGCTGGTTCAATGGGTCGCCGAGCGTGACTGGGTGGTGGAACGGACCTTCATGCTGCCCGATCCCTCCGGCAATTGGTATCTCGACATCGATGGTCTCGACACTGTTGCCGTCGTGTTCGTCAATGATGTGCCGGTGCTTTCAGCCGACAATTGTTTCCGCCGCTACAGGCCCGATGTCGGCCATGCCTTGCAGCCGGGCGAAAACACCATCCGGATCGTGTTTCACTCGAGCCTGAGCGCGGGCGCCGACCGGCAGGCCCGTCAGCCATTCTACGTTCCCTATCACAAGGGCAATTCGCCGCTGCCCAATGGCAACATGTTGCGCAAGCCGCAATGCCATTTCGGCTGGGACTGGAACATCGCCGTCGGCCCGCTTGGTCTATACGGGACAATTGCGCTGCGCCGTCTCGATCCCGCGCGCATCGAACATGTCGAAACCGAGCAGACCCACCATGCGAATGGGCGGGTCGACCTCAAGGTGACTGCCACAATCTACTCTGCTGATCCCTCCGTCATCCAGATGCATCTGGATCTCGATGGTGAACGCATCCGCCTTGATATCGGGACCCAGGCCGGTGAGACGAAGATCATCCATGTGTTCGAGATCGACGAGCCGAGGCTCTGGTGGCCGTCCGGTTCCGGCGAGCAGGCGCTTTACACGCTGAAGGTCGAGATCGCTGGCGAAAGCATCACCCGGCAGATCGGCCTTCGCACCGTCGAGCTTCTCACCGACAAGGACGAGGCGGGCAGCCGCTTTGCACTGAAGGTCAATGGCCGGGAGATCTTCTGCCGTGGCGCCAACTGGATCCCCGCCGATGCATTGTTCTCCCGCACATCGCCTGAAAAGACCGAAGACCTTCTGATCTCCGCCGTCGCGGCGAACATGAACATGATCCGCGTCTGGGGTGGCGGGTTTTATGAGGCGGGCTGGTTCTATGATCTTTGTGACCGGCTCGGCCTGATGGTCTGGCAGGACTTCATGTTCGCCTGCAATCTTTACCCCTGCACCGACGAGTTTCTGGAAAATGTCGCCGCCGAGGTTGATTACCAGGTCCGCAGGCTCGCCTCTCATGCTTCGGTTGTGTTGTGGTGCGGTGACAACGAGCTGGTCGGCGCGCTGACCTGGTTCGAGGAATCGGTCAATGACCGTGACCGCTATCTCGTCGCCTATGACCGGTTAAACCGGGTGATTGAGCAAGGCGTCAGGAATGCCAGCCCACAGGCGATCTGGTGGCCCTCCAGCCCGGCCTCCGGCTATCTTGACTATGGCGACGCCTGGCATGCAGACGGTTCGGGCGACATGCACTACTGGTCGGTTTGGCACGAGAACAAGAGCTTCGACAATTACCGCACGGTGAAGCCGCGTTTCTGCTCCGAGTTCGGCTTTCAGTCCTACACCTCTCTGCCGGTGATCGAGAGCTTCGCCGACAAGGCGGACATGAACATCTCCTCGCCGGTGATCGAGCTGCATCAGAAAAATGCAGGTGGCAACGAGCGGATTGCGGGCACCATGTTCCGCTATTTCCGCTTTCCCTCGGACTTTGCCAGTTTCGTCTACCTAAGTCAGATCCAGCAGGGGCTGGCGATCGGCACTGCGGTCGACTACTGGCGCTCGCTCAAGCCCCATTGCATGGGGACGCTCTATTGGCAGCTCAACGACACCTGGCCGGTCGCCTCCTGGTCGAGCCTTGATTATGGCGGCAGCTGGAAGGCTTTGCACTATATGGCGCGGCGCTTTTTCCAGCCCGTTTGGGTCGCTGCCATTCCGTCCGAAGACGCAACAAGCATCACGCTGTCGATGGTCAACGACACCGCCGAGACTGTGACAATCGACGTCAACCTTTTTGCTCTCTCGACATCGGGGGATCGCGTGCCAATCAAGACTGTTCAGGGCGATTGCCCGCCTGACCGTGCGGAGGTCATGCTGCGTCTCGACAGCACGGAAATCCTGGTCGGCGGATTGCTCGCCTGGAGTTTCATCGCATCCAACGGAATGAGTGGCGAGGGCCATTTTCTGCACGGGTCCTACAAGGCACTCGATCTGTTGCCACCCGGCCTCGAAACCGAAGTCTCGGCTCTGCCTGACGGCAGTTTTGAGCTGACGGTCACCGCATCAGGACTGGCGCTTTTCATCATGATCGAGAGTGAAACACCCGGTCGCTACTCTGACAACGCCTTCGATCTGGCGCGTGGCGAGAGCCGCCGGATCATCTTCACACCCGGCAAGCCAGTTCCATCGGACCAGCCACCGGCGTTTCGACTTCACAATCTCTATTCCAGCCAGTCGGCGGATTAGGGCAACCTAACAACAGACCTCCCGCGGTGCGGGCCGGTCACGGGGAGGAGTACCCATGAACAGACTAGCTTTCCAACTTTACAGTGCACGCAATTTTCAGCCGTTCAGTGCGTTCTATCCCGTCCTGGCAGCCGCCGGCTATGATTCTGTCGAGGGCTATGGCGGCATCTATTCGGAGCTTGATGACGCAGCTGTCGAGGCGTTGAAGACCGATCTCGACGCCAACGGCCTGACCATGCCGACGGCGCATTTTGGTCTCGACATGCTGGAAAGCGATCCCGACAAGGTGATCAGGATTGCCAAGGCCTTGGGTATCGAGCGGGTCTACTGCCCCCATATCGCCGCCGAACTCCGTCCCACGGATCACGCCGGCTGGCAGGCCTTTGCCGCCCGGCTGGATACTGCGGGAGAGAAGCTCCGCGCCGCAGGCCTCGGTTTTGGCTGGCACAATCATGATTTCGAATTCCAGGCTCTCCCCGACGGCACGGTCCCGATGCAAATCCTGCTCGACACGGCGCCAACGATTGAATGGGAAGCTGACATCGCCTGGATCATTCGCGGCGGCGCCGATCCGTTCGACTGGATCGAGCGCCATGGTGATCGCATCACCGCGGTCCACGTCAAGGACATCGCTGCCGAAGGCGAAGCCAAGGATGAGGACGGCTGGGCCGATGTCGGCCATGGCACGGTCGACTGGGCGCGGCTGTTCACCGAGCTGCGCGCCAGGACACCTGCAAGGCTCTTCATCATGGAACATGACAACCCTGCGGACGCAGCCCGTTTCGCAACGCGCTCAATCGATTGGGTGCGCAAGACTTTGGAGCAACAGGCATGACCGGAAAACTCGGCGTCGGCATCATCGGATGCGGAAATATCTCGACCTCCTATCTTGGCCTCGCTCCAATGTTCCGGGGCTTCGAAATTCGCGCCTGCGCGGACATCAATGCGCAAGCCGCCCAGGCGCGGGCTGAGGAATATGGCATCCGCACCGAAACGGTGGACGGCCTTCTTGCAGCCGATGACATCGACATCATCGTCAACCTCACTGTGCCAGCAGTGCATTACGAGGTGTCGGCCAGGGTGTTGGATGCGGGCAAGCACGTCTACTCGGAAAAGCCCTTCGTGCTGTCCGTCGAGGAAGGCCGCGATCTCGCAGCTCGCGCGGAAAAGCAGGGCCTTCGTGTTGGTTCTGCGCCCGATACATTCCTGGGCGGCGCGCATCAGCTTGCGCGCCATTTGGTCGACCATGGTGATGTCGGCAGGATTACCGGCGGCACCTGCCATGTCCTGAGCCCGGGTATGGAGCACTGGCACCCCAACCCGGATTTCTTCTTCAAGCCCGGCGGCGGGCCGGTGCTTGATCTCGGCCCCTACTACATCTCCAATCTGGTCCAGCTCATCGGCCCGGTCCGCCGTGTTGTGGCGATGTCATCGATCCCCAGCCCCCAGCGCAAGATCACCTCTAAGCCACGCCATGGCGAGATGATCAGCGTCGAGACGCCGACCACCATCCACGCAGTGCTGGAGTTTGCCAATGGTGCCTTGGTGACCCTCGGAGCCAGCTGGGACGTCAAGGCGCACGGCCATCGGCCGATGGAACTCTATGGCACCGAGGCCAGCCTGATCGTTCCCGATCCGAATTTCTTCGGCGGCGAAGTCCAGGTGGTCGAGCAGGGCGGCAAGACCAGGGCGTTGTTTGCCTGGACGCATCCGCTTGGCGTGCCGAATCAGGAACACGGCCAGGGCATGATGGCCAACTACCGCACGGCCGGCCTCGCCGATATGGCGATTGCGATCATGGAGAACCGGGCTCACCGCTGTTCTCTGGACTTCGCCCTGCATGTGGTTGACGTGATGACCGCCATCCTGCACTCCGGGGCGGATGGCGAATTCAAAACCCTGACCACAAGCTGCGCGCAGCCGGATCCACTTGGTTTGGATGAGGCTCAAGCGTTGTTGCAAAACTGACGCCAGACAGAAAGGTAAATCACCATGTGGACACCCGCACCCGGCCGATATGACAAGATGGCTTACCGCCGAACCGGCCGCTCCGGCCTCAAATTGTCGGCGCTCTCGCTTGGCCTCTGGCACAATTTCGGCGGCGATACCCCCCATGAGATCAAACGCGAGATGTGCCGCACCGCGTTTGATTTGGGGATCACCCATTTCGACCTGGCCAACAATTACGGCCCACCCCCCGGATCTGCCGAAGAGGCCTTTGGCCAGATCCTCAAAACCGATTTTCACGGTTTCCGTGATGAAATGATCATTTCGTCCAAAGCCGGCTATGGAATGTGGCCCGGCCCCTATGGCGAATGGGGCAGCCGCAAATATCTGATCGCCAGCTGCGACCAGAGTCTCAAGCGCATGGGCCTCGATTATGTCGACATCTTCTACTCTCACCGCTTCGATCCGGACACGCCGCTTGAAGAAACCATGCAGGCGCTGGATTACATCGTCCGCTCCGGCCGCGCGCTCTATGCCGGGATCTCGAGCTACAATTCCAAGCGGACAAAGGAAGCCGCCGCCATCCTCAAGGAACTTGGAACACCCTGCCTGATCCATCAGCCGAGCTACTCGATGATCAACCGCTGGGTCGAGGATGACGGTCTGCTCGACACGCTGGAAGAAGAAGGCATCGGCTCAATCGTGTTCTCGCCGCTGGCCCAGGGCATGCTGACGAACAAATATCTTGGTGGCATCCCCGAGGGCAGCCGTGCAGCGCAGGAAAAATCGCTCAATTCGGAGTTTCTCAACGAGCGCAATCTGGCCAACATCCGCGGTCTCGACGCAATCGCCAAGCGCCGCGGCCAGACTTTGGCGCAAATGGCCATTGCCTGGGTGCTGCGCGGTGGCCGGGTGACCACGGCGTTGATCGGTGCGAGCCGTCCGCAACAGATCATCGACTGCGTGGGCGCGCTCGACAATCTCGATTTCACCGAGGCCGAGTTGAGCGAGATCGATGTTTTTGCCCGCGATGCCGACATCAACCTCTGGGCGGCGTCATCCGAGCGGAAAGGGCCCAAAAGAAAATGATCACCAACCCGATTCTGCCCGGATTCAATCCCGACCCATCGATTTGCCGGGCGGGATCGGATTACTACATCGCCACATCAACGTTCGAATGGTACCCGGGCGTTCAGATCCACCACTCGACGGATCTGGTCAACTGGCGTCTGGTCTGTCGTCCACTCGACCGCGCGAGCCAGCTCGACATGCGCGGCAATCCGGATTCCTGCGGCGTCTGGGCACCCTGCCTGTCCCATGCCGATGGGCTGTTCTGGCTGGTCTACACCGACGTCAAACGGCTTGATGGCAACTTCAAGGACGCCCACAACTACATCGTCACCGCGCCCTCGATCACCGGTCCCTGGTCCGATCCGGTCTATGTCAATTCGTCGGGTTTCGATCCGTCGCTGTTTCACGACGATGATGGCCGCAAATGGTTCCTCAACATGCTCTGGAATCACCGCACGGATTCCGTCGGCGGAAACCCCAAACACCCGGCCTTTGCGGGCATTCTGCTTCAGGAGTATGACGCTGGTTCGGGCAAGCTGATAGGCGAGCCTCAAAACATCTTTGCCGGTAGCGATCATGGTCTCGTCGAGGGATCGCACGTCTTCAAGCGTGATGGATGGTACTATCTGACTGTCGCCGAGGGCGGAACCGGCTATGAGCATGCGGTGACCATGGCGCGGTCCCGCGTGTTGGCCGGGCCTTACGGGCTGCATCCCGACACCTTCCTGATGACCTCCAAGGACGCGCCCGACGCGTCCCTGCAGCGCGCGGGCCATGGCCAGATGGTCGAGACGCCGGATGGAGAGGTTTATCACACACATCTGTGCTCGCGCCCTTTGCCCGGGCTCAGGCGCTCGCCGCTGGGTCGTGAAACCGGATTGCAGAAATGTGTCTGGGGTGAGGATGGCTGGCTGCGGCTTGCCCAGGGGGGGCTTGTGCCCGAAGTGACGGTCCAATCGCCCGATCCCGAAAGCCGCAGAACGCCACCGGTGGCCGTCCACCGAACATTCGCCGGTGAGCGGCTTCCCGATGAATTCCAGTGGCTCAGGACACCCCATCCGCACCGTCTGTTCACACTGACCGGTTCGGCCCTGCGTTTGCATGCACGCGAATCGATCGGCAGCTGGTTCGAGCAGGCGCTGGTGGCAAGGCGGCAGGAGCACCTCAAATTCCGTGCCGAAACCACGTTGCGCTTTGAACCGGAGAGTTTTCAGCAGGCAGCCGGTCTGGTTCACTACTACAACCGGCACAAGTTTCATTTCCTTGCCGTCACCTGGCATGAACAGCTGGGGCGGTCGCTGTCCATTCTGAGCTGCCCCGGAGATTGGCCGGACAGCAAAATGGAGTTTCCGCTTGAGGCCCCGGTGGCGCTTCCCGGAGACGGACCGGTCGATCTCGCCATGGATGTCGACGGCGCGCAGCTGATGTTCTCCTGCAGAATAGCGGGTGGAGACTGGCGGCGGATTGGTCCTGTGCTTGACGCCAGTGTGATTTCCGATGAAGGCGGCCGCGGCGAGCATGCCTCTTTCACCGGCGCTTTCGTCGGCATGGCCGCTTTCGACACGTCCGGCAGTGCGATCGCTGCGGATTTCAAACAGTTTGGCTACATACCGGAAGAGGCATGATGCGCAGCGCCCTTTGCATCTATGAGCTTGCCACCGGCACGGTCGAGGAGGTGCTCTCAACACCCCGTCTGATCGAGGCGCCAAACTGGACGCCCGATGGCGCGGCGCTGATCGTCAATGGTGATGGCCGCATGTTCAAAGTGCCGCTGGATGCGCCGGATCTGATGCCGATCGACACTGGACCTGCGGTCCATTGCAACAATGACCACGGCGTTTCTCCCGATGGCGAATGGCTCGTCATCAGCGATTCGACGGAGACCGGCCAATCCTGCATTTCGATCCTTCCGCTGGCCGGTGGCGTTCCGAAACGGATCACAAGCCATGTCCCGTCATGGTGGCACGGATGGTCGCCGGATGGTGGCACGCTTGCTTTTGTGGGACGTCGTGATGGTGGTTTCGGCATCTACACAATACCGGTGGCCGGTGGTGATGAGCAGCATCTGGTCAGCGGCGGCGGTCACTATGATGGCCCGGATTACACACCCGATGGCGCTTTCATCTGGTTCAACTCCGACCGTACCGGAAGTATGGATCTTTGGCGCATCCCCTCGGCTGGTGGGGAGCCCGAACGGATGACGGATGACGACCGGGTGAACTGGTTCCCGCATCCAGCCCCTGATGGCCGTTCGGTCCTCTATCTCAGCTATGCGCCACAGACTGAGGGCCATCCGCGCGACCGCGATGTCGAGCTCAGATTGCTTGATCTGGGTGACGGATCGGTCCGCACCCTGCTGCCGCTGTTCGGTGGTCAGGGAACCATCAACGTCCCCTGCTGGTCGCCCGATGGTTCACGCTTTGCGTTCGTTCGCTATCAGCCTGTTGAAGCCACCTGACGAGGGACAGCTATAGGCGCCTCACCAGTGCGGCGGTTTCTGGTCGGCGGCCGGGGCGTCAGCGCCATCCTCGAGCTCATCGAACCGGTCGGCCAGACGCGCCAGATCCCGCCGCAGCTTCTCGCTTTCCCGCCAGCCTTCCGTAAGTTGACGCGTAAGCTCATCGATTGCCGCCTGCTGATGCGCCACCAGCTCTTCAAGCCGCACCAGCCGCGCTTCGTCATCCGGGGTCATTGGCAAATCTCCGCAAGTTTTTCGCGCCAGGGCCCGGGCAGGGCCACCGGCCGCCGGCTGGCCTTGTCGACATAGACATGAACAAACCGGCCATCGGCAAAGGCAGTCTGCGCGTCGTTGCGATATAGGCCGATTTCATATGTGACCGAAGAACCGCCCAGCCGTTCCACTGCGATTCCGGCGGTGATCCGGTCGGGAAACGCAGCTTCAGCGTGATACCGGCATCCGGTTTCCACCACCAGACCGATCACTGATCCGTTCAGCGGATCAAGCAGGCCGGCCTCGATCAACCAGCTGTTGATCGCCGTGTCGAACAGCTTGTAGTGCACCACATTGTTCATATGGCCGTAAATGTCATTGTCTTCCCATCGGGTTTGCAGCTCAAGGAATGCTGCGAACCGGGAACGCTCTGATGGCGGGAGACGGTTCATGACGGACTCCTCACCAGGCGGCCTGGTAGATCGCAAGCGCATCGGCTTCCGAAACATCACGTGGATTGTTGACCAGCAACCGCGTCTGTTTCATGGCGTCAGCGGCCATTACCGGCAGCGCCTCCTCGCCGATGCCGCAATCACGTAAGCGTTGGGGCAAACCAAGCCGGGCCGACAGCGCCGAGAGTTCCGCAATAAAGTCCCGCGCAAGCGATGGCGATGGCGGTTCGGTCAGTGCCGGAAATGCCAGCGGAGCCAGTTCGCCATAGTGCTGCCAGCTCCCGTTGCTCTCATCCTCGATGTTGAAGCTGAGCACATGCGGCAGCACCAGTGCGTTGGAGAGCCCATGTGGAATGTGAAACATCCCGCCGATCGGATAGGCCAGCGCGTGAACCGCAGCCACCGGTGAATTGCCAAAGGCCATGCCGGCCAGCATCGAGCCCAGCAGCATGGATTGCCGCGCCGCATGGTTTCGGGGCTCACGCACCACGGTTTCGATGTTGGCGCCCAGCAGGGTGAGTGCTTCGCGCGCCAGCATTGCCGAGACCGGGTTGTTGTTGGCGCTTTTGGAGGCATAGGCCTCGATCGCGTGCACCATCGCGTCGATCCCGGTTGCCGCGGTGATGGGTGCGGGCAGCCCCAGCGTCAGCTCCGCATCGAGAATCGCGATATCCGGGAGCAGCAAGGGTGACGAGACGCCTCGTTTCTCATTCTCGCCCACCGTGATGATCGAGACCGGGGTCGCTTCCGAGCCGGTGCCTGCGGTGGTGGGGACCAGAACCAGTGGCAACCTTGGGCCCTTGGCATTGCCCACACCCCAGGCCTCGTTGATGTCTTCGCCGGAGCCGGCAATCAGCGCGGCAAGCTTTGCCACATCCATCGAGGAGCCGCCGCCAAAGCCGACGATTCCGGTCGCGCCGGTGGCCTGCGCCATTTCAACAGCTGCAAGCAATGTGGCAAGCGACGGATCGGCTTCGACACCATCGAATACGCTCACCTTGATGCCTGCGGCTTCCAGGCTCGCGATCGCTCCTTTTTCCAGGCCAATGGCCCGCAAGCCCTGATCGGTGACAAACAGCACCGTGCCTCCCAGCAACGCGGCGGTGTGATGTCCGAGCTCGGTTGCCGCACCCGCTTTGCACACAAGCCGTGCAGTGGTGTTGAAAACAAAAGGCTGCAAGATCGTCTCCTCATTTGAATCTGGACTTTGCTTTCAGAACTGTCGAGACTAGGACAAAGACCCAACCCGCGACAGGGCCGGGCCATGGCGAACCATAAAAAAATGACGAGGGCACATGAACGATATTGCCATTGAACTCAAGGGCATCGACAAGAGCTTCGGGCTCGTTCAAGCCAACAAGAACATCAATCTGACTGTTCACAAAGGCACCATTCACGGCATTATCGGAGAAAACGGTGCCGGCAAATCGACCCTGATGTCGATCCTCTACGGATTCTATCAGGCGGACCGGGGCGACATTTTCGTCGATGGCCGCAAGACCGTGATCAAAGATCCCAATGCGGCGATCGCCGCAGGCATCGGCATGGTCCATCAGCATTTCATGCTGGTCGAAAATTTCTCCGTTCTCGAAAATGTCATGCTTGGAGCCGAGGAAAGTCAGATCCTGACGGCCGGTATTTCCAAGGCGCGAGATGAACTCGCCCGTCTTGAAGAAGAGTACGAGCTTGAGGTGGACCCCGACGCCATCATCGAGGAACTGCCTGTCGGCATCCAGCAGCGTGTTGAAATCCTCAAGGCGCTTTACCGGGGTGCTGAAATCCTGATTCTCGATGAGCCGACCGGCGTTCTCACCCCGGCCGAAGCTGATCACCTGTTCAGGATTCTCGAACAGCTCAAGGCCGAAGGCAAAACCATCATGCTGATCACCCACAAATTGCGGGAGATCATGGCCGTGACCGATGAGGTCTCGGTGATGCGCCGTGGCGAGATGGTCGCCACCCGCACCACTGCCGAAACCTCGGTCGAGGAACTGGCCGAGCTGATGGTTGGCCGCCGCGTGCTGCTTCAGGTTGACAAGGGACCTGCCTCGCCCGGCGATGTGGCCTTGTCGGTTGAAAACCTGACAGTTCGCGATTCCCGCGGTGTCGATATGGTCAAGGACGTGTCCCTGCAGGTCCGGTCCGGTGAAATTGTCGGCATCGCCGGTGTTGCCGGCAACGGCCAGTCGGAGCTGCTTGAGGCGATCACCGGGATCCGCCGCGGAGTCAGTGGGCGGGTGCTGCTTCAGGGTCAGCCGATCCACGTCACCGGCGAGGCCGATCCTGCCGAATTGCGCCATCGCGGACTGGCGCATGTGCCTGAGGATCGCCAGCATATGGGCCTGGTTCTCAAGTTCGATGAGAGCGAAAACTCAATCCTCGGCTATCATGACGATCCGAAATATCTCAATGGGGTGTTTCTCAACACCGATGCGATCCGGCAGGACGCTGTTGAAAAGATCGAGAAATACGATATCCGCCCTCCCAATCCGCGCCTGAAGACGGCCAATTTCTCCGGCGGCAACCAGCAGAAGATTGTCCTGGCCCGCGAGATGGAGCGCGACCCTCCGGTGCTTGTCATCGGCCAACCCACCCGTGGCGTCGATGTCGGCGCGATTGAGTTCATTCACAAGCGCATCATCGAGATGCGTGACGCGGGAAAAGCTGTGCTTCTGGTCTCAGTCGAACTTGACGAAATCCGCTCGCTGGCCGACCGGGTTCTGGTGATGTTTGACGGACGGATCGTTGGCGAGAGATCGCCAGAGGCCAGCGAAGGCGAACTCGGCCTTCTGATGGCCGGTGTGGAAGATACCAAGGAGGCGGCACAATGAGCGCGCCCTATGCAAAACTGCCGGCCTGGGTCGATTACGGCCTGATCCCGCTGATCAATCTTGTGGTGGCCTTCATGGTCGCAGGACTTGTGGTTCTGGCTGTCGGCGAAAGCCCGCTGCGCGCCGCGAGCCTGCTGATCCAGGGCGCCTTTGGCTATGGCGAGGGCATCGGCTTCACGCTTTACTACGCCACCAACTTCATCTTTACCGGACTTGCCGTCGCCGTTGCGTTCCATTGCGGGCTGTTCAACATCGGCGGCGAGGGGCAGGCCTATGTGGCTGGCCTCGGTGTGGCGCTGCCAATCCTCTGGCTCGATCAGATCATGCCCTGGTATGTGGTGTTTCCTGCGGCCATTCTGGGGTCTGCACTGGTCGGTGCGGCCTGGGCCTTTATCCCCGGCTGGCTGCAGGCAAAGCGCGGCAGCCACGTGGTTATCACCACGATCATGTTCAATTTCATCGCGTCGAGCCTGATGGTCTATGTGCTCGTCGATGTTCTCAAGCCGGCCGGCTCGATGGCGCCGCAGACCCGGGGCTTTGCCGATGGCGGGCAATTGCCGCGGCTCGATTGGCTTATGTCATCCTTCGGACTCGACATCGGCAACGCTCCGTTCAACCTATCCTTCCTGCTGGCGCTGGTCGTTGCATTCTTGGTCTGGGCGGTGATCTGGCGCACCAAGCTTGGCTACGAGATCCGCACCATGGGGCACAGCCCCAAGGCCGCACGCTATGCCGGGATCAAGGAAAGCCGGATCATCATCATCACCATGCTGATGTCCGGTGCGCTCGCAGGCATGATGGCGCTCAACCCGATCATGGGCGACCAGCACCGCATGCAGCTGGATTTTGTCACCGGTGCCGGCTTTGTCGGTATCGCGGTTGCGCTGATGGGCCGTTCCCACCCCGTCGGCATCGTGCCCGCAGCGATCCTGTTCGGCATGCTCTACCAGGGCGGCGCGGAAATCTCCTTCGAGATGCCGCAGATCTCGCGCGACATGATCACCATTATCCAGGGTCTGGTGATCCTGTTTGCCGGTGCGCTGGAGAACATGTTCCGCCCGGCTATCGCCACCTTCTTTGCCACATTGGGGTCCGCCAGCGACGCCAAACCTGCGCCAGCGGCGGAGTGAGATCATCATGGAAACCTTCGACACACTTATTGTTATCCTCCAGTCGACGGTGCGGGTCTCCGTACCGCTGATCCTTGCTGCCCTCGCAGGCCTTTATTCGGAACGGGCCGGCATTTTCGACATCGGCCTCGAAGGCAAGATGTTGGCGGCCGCCTTTGCCGGCGGTGCCGCCGCCGCAGTCACCGCCTCGGCGTTGATCGGCCTCGTGGCAGCGATTTTCGTTTCGGTCTGCCTGGCGCTGGTGCATGCTTTCGCCTCGATCACCCAGCGCGGCAACCAGATCGTCTCGGGCGTCGCGATCAACTTCATCGCGCTCGGCGCCACCGTGATTCTTGGTCAGGCCTGGTTCCAGCAGGGCGGCCGGACCCCGCAATTGGTTGATGGTGCGCGGTTCTCGACCGTCGAATTGCCCTTCGCTGCCGAGATCGCCAATGTGCCGATCCTGGGTTCGATCTATGCGAACCTGCTGTCTGGCCATTTTCTGCTGACCTATCTCGCCTTTGCGCTGGTGCCATTGACCTGGTGGGTGCTTTACCGCACCCGCTTCGGCTTGCGGCTTCGCGCCGTGGGTGAAAACCCCGGTGCGGTCGACACAGCGGGAATTTCCGTCACCTGGATGCGTTACCGCGCCGTCATCTGTTGCGGCATCCTCTGCGGCATCGCCGGCGCCTATCTGTCGATGGCCATGACTGCGGGCTTCGTCAAGGGCATGACGGCTGGCAAGGGCTTCATCGCGCTGGCGGCGCTGATCTTCGCCAAATGGAAGCCGGTGAATGTCATGTTCGCCTGCCTGCTGTTCGGCTTTCTTGATGCCATGTCGATCCGCATGCAGGGCAATGCGCTGCCGGTGATCGGCGAGGTTCCGGTGCAGCTGATGCAGGCCTTGCCGTACATTCTGACCGTTATCCTGCTCGCCGGGTTCATCGGCAAGGCGATCCCGCCAAAGGCTGGCGGTGTACCCTATGTCAAGGAGCGTTGAGATGTCTCAGGATCTGTTCGAGGCAGCCCGTGACGCGATGGCGCTCTGCCATGCGCCCTATTCGAAGTTTCCTGTGGGCGCGGCGATCCGCGCCGAAGACGGGAAGATCTATGCCGGCGCAAACATTGAGGTGTTGTCCTTCCCTGAGGGCTGGTGTGCAGAAACGACCGCCATTGGCCACATGGTGATGGCCGGCGCCCGGCGGATCCGCGAAGTCGCCGTAATTGCGGAGAAGCTCGAACTGTGCCCGCCCTGTGGTGGCTGCCGTCAGCGCCTCGCGGAATTTGCCGATCCCGATACGCTCATTCATCTGTGCGATGCTCAGGGTGTGAAACAGACCCTGCGCATGGACCAGTTGCTCCCCTTCGGCTTCAAGACGGAGGTCATCGGATGAAAACTGTCACAGATGTTCTGATCGACCGTTTGCGTGGGCTTGTTCCGCGGCACGCGATGATTCTGGGGTCCGGACTGGGCTCTCTGGTCGAGACTGTGAGCGACCCGGTGCGCATTCCCTACAGCGATCTGCCGGGTTTTCCCGTCAGCGGCGTTTCGGGCCATGCAGGCGAGTTGGTGGCAGGTCTGATCGGCAAGACCCCGGTGATGATGCTGTCGGGCCGCGCGCATTATTATGAGCATGCCCGTGCTGATGCGATGCGCGCACCGCTTGAAGCGCTGCAGGGGATTGGCGTCACCAGTCTGATCCTGACCAATGCTGCCGGTTCTCTGCGCGAGGACATGCCCCCTGGATCGGTCATGCGGATCACCGATCATATCAATTTCTCGGGCTCCAACCCGTTGTTCGGCGAGCCCAGCGACCGCCGGTTTGTTGGCCTGACCAATGCCTATGATGCCGAGTTCGGCGCCCGCATGAAGGCCGCGGCGGACGCCACCGGAACGCCCTTGCATGAGGGGGTCTATATGTGGTTTTCGGGCCCCAGCTTCGAGACCCCGGCGGAGATCCGCATGGCCCGGATTGTCGGTGCGGACGCCGTCGGCATGTCCACCGTTCCCGAAGTGATCCTGGCGCGGTTTCTGGGAATGAAGGTCGCCGCGGCCTCGGTAATCACCAATTATGCGGCCGGGATGACCGGCGGCGAGCTTTCCCATCAGGAGACCAAGGACATGGCGCCGATCGGTGGAAAGCGGCTCGCAGCCATCCTGACCAACGCCCTTGGAGGAGAGGCATGAGCAACAAGACCGCTGCGCTGGCAGCAACAGACAGGCAGGGGACGGGATCACAACTGGTCTCACTCACCCCGGCGCACAAGCGCAATATGGGCACGGAGTTTCTGCCCGCGATGTTTGAAAACATGTCGGTCAACCTGTCCGCCACCGAACGTCGGATCGCAACGCTGGGCGCGCGCCGCACCGTCAAGAAGAACTGGCAGGCCGCCTGGCTGATCCGGGCGATCGAATGCATTGACCTGACCACGCTTGCCGGCGACGACACGCCGGGCAAGGTAGAGCGGCTTTGTGCCAAGGCGCGCAATCCGTTGCGTGCCGATCTGCGCAAGGCTCTGGGCCTCGAGGACTACGCCCTGACCACCGGCGCGGTCTGCGTCTATCCAATGATGGTGTCGATCGCGGTGCGCGCGCTTGAAGGTTCCGGAGTTCCGGTCGCCTCTGTTGCGACCGGCTTTCCCGCAGGCCTCACCCCGATGAAGGATCGCCTTGCGGAAATCACCTATGCGGTCGGCGAAGGGGCTGAGGAAATTGACATCGTCATTTCCCGTCGCCATGTGCTGACCGGCAACTGGTCGGCACTCTATGACGAGGTTCGCCTGATGCGCGAGGCCTGTGGTGAGGCCCACATGAAGGCCATTCTGTCCACCGGCGAACTCAAGACACTCTCCAACGTCTACAAGGCGTCGATGGTTTCGATGATGGCCGGTGCGGATTTCGTCAAGACCTCGACCGGCATGGAGGCCGTCAATGCAACACTGCCGGTAAGCCTGACCATGGTCCGCTCGGTGCGCGATTATCTCGAATTCACCGGGCAGATCTGCGGCTTCAAACCGGCAGGCGGCATTCGCACCGCCAAGGACGCGATCACCTGGCTGGTGCTGATGAAGGAGGAGCTCGGCAATGACTGGATCAAGCCCGACCTGTTCCGCTTCGGCGCCAGTGCTTTGCTTGGCGACATCGAGCGCCAGATTGAACATCACGTGACCGGCCGGTACTCCGCGTCCGACCGTCACGGCATGGCGTGAGGAGCGCTCCATGAACGAGATCAGGGATATTCTGAACACGATGGATTATGGACCCGCGCCGGAAGACGACAAGGATGTGCGTGCCTGGCTCGCAAGGCACAAGGACGGTTTTGGCCACTTCATCGGCGGCAGCTTTACAAAACCGGGCGAGAACACCTTCGAGGTCCACAATCCGGCTAATGGCGAGACCCTTGGTCGTGTGGCCATCGCCAGTTCCGACGATGTCGACCGCGCCGTCGGCGAGGCTCAGAAAGCGCAGAAGAAATGGCAGACCCTCTCCGGCAACCGCCGCGCCCGCCATATCTACGCACTCGCCCGTCATATCCAGAAGCACGCCCGCTTTCTTGCGGTGCTGGAAACCCTCGACAATGGCAAGACCATCCGCGAGACGCGAGACATCGACATTCCGCTGGTCGCTCGCCATTTCTACCACCATGCCGGCTGGGCCGAGCTCTGCGAGACTGAGTTCCCCGGCTATGAGGCGGCCGGGGTTTGCGGTCAGATCATCCCGTGGAACTTCCCGCTGCTGATGCTCGCCTGGAAGGTTGCGCCGGCGTTGGCAGCCGGTTGCACGGTGGTGCTCAAATCCGCCGAGCACACGCCGCTGACGGCGATTTCATTTGCGGAAATCTGTGCCGAAGCCGGCCTTCCCGCCGGTGTCTTCAACCTCGTCAATGGCGCCGGCGAGACGGGAGCCGCGCTCGCTGGTCATGATGGCATCGCCAAGCTCGCCTTCACCGGATCCACCGAAGTCGGGCGGGTGCTGCGCCGCCAGACTGCCGGTTCTGGCAAGAAGCTGTCACTGGAGCTGGGCGGCAAGTCGCCTTTCATCGTGTTCGAGAATGCCGACATCGACGCCGCCGTCGAGGGCGTGGTGGATGCGATCTGGTTCAATCAGGGCGAAGTCTGTTGCGCCGGGTCCCGCGCCATCGTTCAGGAAGGCATTGCCGATCGCTTTCACGACAAGCTGCGTGCCCGCATGGAGAAACTCCGCGTCGGCAACCCGCTCGACAAATCCATGGACATGGGTGCGGTTGTTGCGCCGGTCCAGATTCGCGAAATCACGGCCAAGGTCGAAGCCGGTGTCGCCGAGGGTGGCAGCATGTGGCAGCCGAGCTGGGCCAAGACGGTCGCCAATGCGGAT
Source organism: Hoeflea sp. (assembly GCA_043585085.1). GTDB lineage: Bacteria > Pseudomonadota > Alphaproteobacteria > Rhizobiales > Rhizobiaceae > Hoeflea. The sequence continues at coordinate 1,610,148 of CP121320.1, read as the reverse complement.
GGCTGCTTTTTCCCGCCCACCCTTTTCACCGGCGTTGCCCCATCCTCGACGCTCGCCCAGGAAGAGATCTTCGGGCCGGTGCTCGCCTCGATGACCTTCCGCACACCGGGCGAGGCGGTGCAGCTTGCCAACAATTCGCGCTACGGTCTTGCCGCCTCGGTCTGGTCGCAAAACCTCGATGAGGCCTTCGATGCAGCGCGGCAGATCAAATCGGGCATTGTCTGGATCAACGCCACCAACCTGTTTGACGCCTCGGCCGGCTTTGGCGGCTACAAGGAAAGCGGCTTCGGTCGCGAGGGTGGCCGTGAGGGCATGCGCGAGTATCTCGTCCCGTCCTGGCAGAAAAAGGCCAAATTGCTGGCCGACGGCGAACCACTTCCGGCCCCGGCCCCCGTTCCCGGCAGTGACGCTTCGGGCCTCGACCGGACCGTGAAGATCTACATTGGCGGCAAGCAGGCAAGGCCGGATTCGGGTTACTCCTACCCGGTTAGCGGCAAGAACGGCAAACATCTCGCCGAAGTGGGGCTTGGCAACCGCAAGGACATTCGCAATGCCGTCGAAGCCGCGCACAAGGCGTCTGCCTGGAGCGCAATGACCGGTCATCAGCGTGCGCAGGTGCTCTATTTCCTGGCCGAAAATCTTGAACTGCGCAGCGCGGAATTCGTTTCCCGTCTGGTCGATGTCGGTTCTTCGGCTTCCGCGGCCAAGCGCGAGGTTGAAGCATCGGTTGCCCGGATCATGCATTATGCCGCCTGGGCCGACAAATATGATGGCGCTGTGCGCGCGCCTGACAAGCGGATGCTGACACTGGCGCTCAACGAGCCCTGGGACGTGATGGGGATTTCCTGCCCGGATGAAGCCCCGCTGTTGGGTTTCGTCTCGCTGGTTCTGCCCGCCATTGCGATGGGCAACCGGGTTGTGGTGACGCCGTCGCCGCGCCAGCCGCTTTCGGCTCTGGATCTCTACCAGGTGCTCGACACCTCCGATGTGCCTGGCGGTGTGGTCAACATCGTCACCGGTGATCGCGACACCCTGGCCGACACCATGGCCAAACATGATGACATCGCCGCCCTGTGGTATTTCGGCGGTCAGGTCGGAACCGCGCTGGTTGAGCGCGAATCCGCGGGCAATCTCAAGCCGGTCTGGGCCAGCAATGGCAAGGCGCGCGATTGGTCCGACCCGGTTCAGGGCCAGGGCGAGGAGTTCCTGTTCCACGCGGTGCGGATCAAGACCATCTGGACGCCGTTCGGCGTGTAAGGGCGTATCATGCTTCCCCAGGAGATCATCCGGACCAAGCGCGACGGTGGTGAACTTGATCGTGAGCAGCTCGCGGCATTCATTGCCGGACTGACGGATGGCAGCGTCAGCGAAGGGCAGGTGGCGGCCCTTGCGATGGCCGTGTTCTTCAACGGCATGACTCGCGCCGAAGCGGTGGCCTTGACGTTGTCGATGCGCGATTCCGGCGAAGTTCTCTCCTGGCCCGAACTGGATCGTCCGGTCGTTGACAAGCACTCCACCGGCGGTGTCGGTGACAATGTCTCGCTGATGCTGGCGCCGATTGCCGCGGCCTGCGGGCTTGCCGTTCCGATGATATCGGGGCGGGGGCTTGGCCATACCGGGGGTACGCTCGACAAGATGGAAGCGATCCCCGGTTATCAGGCGATGCCGGACAATGCGTTGTTCCGAAAGGTGGTCGCATCCGCGGGATGCGCGATCATCGGGCAGACCGGCAATCTGGCGCCGGCGGACAAGCGCTTCTATGGCATTCGTGATGTCACCGCGACGGTCGAATCTGTGCCGCTGATCACCGCATCCATCCTGTCGAAAAAGCTCGCTGCCGGGCTCGGTGGACTGGTTCTGGATGTCAAATGCGGCAACGGTGCCTTCATGGACAATCCCGCCCGCGCCACCGAACTGGCTCGCTCGCTTGTGGAGGTCGCCACCGGAGCCGGAATGCCCACCACAGCGCTGATCACAGACATGAACCAGCCGCTTGCCAGTGCCGCAGGCAATGCTGTGGAAGTGCAGAACGCAGCTGATTTTCTCACCGGAGGTGCTCGCGACCCTCGGCTTGAAGCGGTGACAATCGCGCTCGCTGCGGAAATGCTCGTCTCGGGCGGATTGGCGCCAGATCCTGAAGCCGGCGTGGTTGAGGCGAAACGGGCTCTGGAAGAAGGCCATGCCGCCGAACATTTCAACCGGATGGTGGCAGCCCTTGGCGGTCCGGCGGATTTCCTTGCCGATCCGGCCCGGCACATGGAAAAGGCACCAATCGTGGTGGATTGCCTGGCCGACACCGAAGGCTTTGTGACCGGCTACGACACCCGTGGCATAGGCCTGGCCGTCGTCGAGCTAGGCGGCGGACGAGTGCGCCCAAGCGATCCCGTGGACCACGCTGTTGGACTTACAGGTCTATTGCCGGTTGGAACGCGTCTGGAAAAGGGCCGTCCGATTGCAGTAATCAATGCCCGAACCCATGCTCAGATCGAGCGGGCGAAGGCACAGTTGAAAAATGCGATCCGGACCGGCGACAGTGCCCCGGACCTCGGACCGGTCATTGCCGGGCGTGAAGCCTGACGCTGCAGGTTTTAGTTGATCAGTTCCAGGCGGTTGCCCTTGACCTGATAGGATTTGAGCTTCGACATGAAGCTCATGCCGATCAGCGTAGACGACAAGGCCCTGTCTTCCAGCACGAACGCCTCGACATTGCGCACCGTAATGGATCCAACAGTCATCTGGTCAAGCATCACCAGGGCTGCACTGGTCTTGCCATTGGCGGTGCTCACCTGATGCTTGAAATCCGATCCAACCAGACCCAGGCCAAGATTGCGCGCGGTTGAAACATTCAGCGCCACATAGGTAGCCCCGGTGTCGATAAGACCTTTTACATTGCGGCCATTGACCCGAAAGTCAGCGGAAAAGTGCCCGCTCCTGTCCATGGGAATGCTGGCAGCACGCACACCGGTCGCATAATGCGCAAGCGGTTTTGCCGGAGACGCGGAAGCGGTTTCGGGCTGCGGCACAGGCGCCTGGGATCGTTCCTGGGAAGGTATGGCGTCGGCAAGTTCGGAGATATCCTGCGCATAATGCGGCAGTCCGGCAATGCCCAGGACGGCGCAGCAAATCAGAAAGACTTTCTTGAACATTCATGAACTCCGAAATCTCGGGTCCATTGAACACTGTCTTTCCTAACGCATGGTGATCATGATGCTATCGGCCCACGGATTTGAGCCCATGGTTAAGCAATTCTCAAAGCCGTTGGGGCAGAGCCCGCATCTCTGCCGGATATCACGCTCGACTTACTTGGTTCCGTACATACGGTCGCCCGCATCGCCCAGCCCGGGAACGATATAGCCCTTTTCGTTGAGATGGCTGTCGATCGACGCAGTAAAGATCGGCACATCCGGATGCGCTGCCTGGAAATTGCGGATGCCTTCTGGCGCTGCCAGCAGGCAAAGGAACCGGATGTTGTGCGCGCCGCGCTCTTTCAGCTTGTCGATCGAGGCAATCGACGAATTGCCGGTGGCGAGCATCGGGTCGACGACTATCACCAGCCGGTTGCTCACATCCTCGGGCGCCTTGAAATAGTATTCGATCGCTTCCAGCGTCTCGTGGTCGCGGTAGACACCGACATGGGCGACACGTGCTGAAGGAACCAGATCAAGCATGCCTTCGAGCAGACCGTTGCCTGCCCGCAGGATGGACGCGAACACCAGCTTCTTGCCTTCAAGCACCGGGGCTTCGATCTCGGTCAGCGGAGTTTCGATCCGCTCCATGGTGAGTTCAAGATCACGCGTGACCTCGTAGCACAACAGTGTCGAGATTTCCCGAAGCAACCTCCGGAAACCGGCTGTTGAGGTTTCCTTCTTGCGCATGATGGTCAGCTTGTGCTGCACCAGAGGGTGATCGATAACTGTAACGCCGTCCATAATGTTCCGCCCCTGAAGCTCTGAGCTGACGTAGCACTGCCAGTTCCTGGCCGATGTTTTTGGTTCGCCTGCTGATCAAATTCAGCTCCGCCGATGCTGCCATCGAGAGATCGCAGACAGCGCGGCACGAGCTAAGCCTGATTTAGACACCGATTGGGAAGCCGCGGCAACCTTTGGGGGCGCTTTCAGTCAAGCTGTCCCAAGAGAATTGCGCGGGTTGGTTCATCAACAAAGGCGGCTTCGATCGAAGTCCTGGTAAAGCCGGTCATCTCGGCGAAGCTGTAACCCCAGGCATCGGCAGCCAGTTGATACTCGTGCCCGATCGACGAATGGAAATGCGGAGGATCATCCGAACTCAGCGTGACCTTTACCCCGGCGCGCCGCAAAGCGTCGAACGGGTGGCTGGTAATGTCTGGATAGACATTGAGCGCGATATTCGATCCCGGGCAGACTTCGAGCACCACGCCTTCATCGGCCAGGCGCCTGACCAGATCGGGATCCTCGATGGCGCGAACCCCGTGGCCTATGCGTGACGGGCGGACATGGTCAAGCGCATCGCGAACACTTTCGGGACCAGCCAGTTCCCCGGCGTGAATGGTAATGCCGAGGCCCGCCTCGCGGGCAATATCGAAGGCACGGGCGAAATCCGCAACCTTGCCAAAGCGCTCTTCTCCCGCCATCCCGAATCCGGTGATCATCGGATGCGGTCTGCTGGCTGCAAGCCGGGCCGCCGCCTCCACCTTCTCTGCCCCCAGATGCCGCACGCCGACAACGATCATCCGGCACTCGATGCCGGTCGCGGACCGGGCAGCTTCAATCCCCGTGCCCAGGCCGTTGAAATAGGCCTCGGTTGTCAGCCCGGCAGCTGCGGCATGATCGGGGGAAACAAAGATTTCGGCATAGATTGCATTTTGAGCCGCGATCCCTTCAAGATAGGTCCGGGCCAGCAGCGCATAATCTTCCTCGCTGCGAAACAGCGCCGCCGCTCCGTCATAGGCCCCAAGAAACTCGGTGAAATCGGACCAGACATAGTGATCCTCAGCGATAAACGCTGAAACATCTGTGCCGTATTTGCGGGCCTGGGCCTTGACCAGTTGCGGTGACGCGGCACCCTCGATGTGGCAATGAAGCTCTGCCTTCTTGACGTTGGCTGTCAAAGGAAACTCCTTCCATTGGCCAATGGCGGCAGGCCAAGATGCGCCGCCACCGTTGCGCCGATGTCTGAAAAGCTCTTCCGGATGCCAATGTCCCGTGCGGCAATACCCGGTCCAAATCCGAGGATCGGAACACGTTCTCGAGTATGGTCTGTCCCGCGCCAGGTCGGGTCGCAGCCATGGTCTGCGGTCATCAGCACCAGGTCACCGGGCTTGAGGACTTTTGCAAAACGCGGCAGTTTCGCATCAAGGGCTTCCAGTGCCGCAGCATAGCCCGGCACGTCGCGCCTGTGGCCATACAACATGTCGAAATCGACAAAATTCGTGAACACGAGATCACCATCCTTGGCTTCGCGGGCAGCTTTCAGGGTTGCTTCGAACAGCGCTGCATTGCCGCTGGCCTTGCGAAGATCGGTGACGCCCTGGTGGGCGAAGATATCACTGATCTTTCCGACACCGAACACCCGGTTGCCGTTGTCGCTGATCTGATCAAGCAGCGTCGGAGCAGGCGGCGGCACCGAAAAGTCCTGACGGTTTCCGGTGCGGTCGAAACCGGTTTCAGGGGTGCCGACGAAGGGCCTGGCGATGACCCGCCCGATATTGAGAGGATCCACAAGGCCGCGGACGGTCTCGCACAGCTTGATCAGCCGGTCGAGACCAAAGCTCTTCTCATGCGCCGCGATCTGGAACACGGAGTCCGATGATGTGTAGCAGATCGGTTTTCCGGTCCGCATGTGCTCGGCACCAAGGCTTGCGATAATCTCTGTGCCCGACGCGTGGCAATTGCCCAGGATCCCCGGAACATCGCCTTGCGACATGATTGCGGCAATCAACTCATGGCTGAAGGCCGCGCCGTCATCCGGAAAATAGCCCCAGTCGAACATCACCGGCTGACCGGCAATCTCCCAGTGGCCGGATGGAGTATCCTTGCCGTGGGAGATTTCACCCGATGCACCATGTATGCCGCGGGGCCTGGCGGCGAGTTGCCAGCCCGAGGGAAGCTCGCCCGATGCAGCAAGCGCGGCTTCGGCAAGGCCGAGAGATTGCATGTGCGGCAGCGCCAGCGGCCCCTTGCGCAAATCCTGACGATCGGCAAGGCCGGCGGCGCATTGCTCGGCTATGTGGCCAAGCGTGTTGGCCCCGAGATCGCCATAGGCCTCTGCATCCGGAGCGCCTCCGATGCCAAATGAATCAAGAACGAACAAAAATGCGCGAGCCATGCAGAGTTCTCCAAAGTGATCCGGAAGTTAGCCGGAAACTGATCTCGCCGGAAGGGTCATCATCGATCTTGCCCGGTAACCTTGTTTTCACCATATCCCCACAAACCAGGCTGAACATGTTACATACAGATTATGATCGTGACCAAGCCTCTTGCGGCGATGGCCGCCTGTATGTTCGCCACTTTAAGGACCGCGGTTGTCGTTCTCTCCTTGGGGGCAGGTGCGGCATTTGCGGAGTATCGCGAAACTGTCCCGGTGTTGCGAATTGGGGTGGTCGAGAGCCACGTTGGCCTTACAAACCCCCTCAAGATCCAGGCCGTGCAGCAGGCCTTCTCCAAGACGCTTGGAATCCCCGTCGAAATCATGAGGATGCGCAGTTACGCCGCCCTGGTTGATGCACATGCCAGCGGGCGGGTAGGGTACGCTGTCCACTCTGCCCGTTCCTACGCCGCCACCGCTGCGGCTTGTGGGTGTGTGAAGCCCTTGAGAACACCGGTCGCCAGCGATGGGTCTACCGGATTCAGATCTGTCCTTGTCGTTCGTGATGGCGTCACAAGCTCGATAAGCGAACTCCGGATTGCCTATTCGAACGAAGATTCTGTCTCCGGCTGGCAGATTCCGCATCAGGCAATGCAGGCTGGAAGCCTTGATTCCCCCAGATTGGTCCGTGCCGGCACCGTGGAAGCGACAATCGAATTGTATGGCAAAGGCGGTGCCGATGGCTTTTTCGGATGGGTGCCCGATATTCCTGCAGCAGCCGGATCAGACCCATCGCGGCTGTTCGGTGGCTGGGATTGGCAAGCGACGCTCGAGAATGATCCGGTTCGCGTGATCTGGTCATCGCAGCGCATTCCCTACGGTCCTCATGCCGTCCACCGGTCGCTGCCTGACGATCTGGTGGCTGCATTGGGGGAATTTCTTGATCAGATGCCAGCGAGTGCGCCCGGACTATTGGACATTTTCGAGCCGTTCTTTGCCGGGGGGTACGTGATCGCTGACCCGCAGGATTACGAGAACTTGCGTGGGCTTGTGGTAACTCAATCTGATAGCGGCAACGGCTGAGCTCGGATCAGCAGTTCGAGCAGGAAACGGTGTTACTCATTCGCTGGCGCAGATGATAGGTTTTCGACATCTTCAGGGTTCGGGTATTGATGGATTCGACACCCGGCAGCACCACAAGCAGTTCATGGTCGAACTCGATCTCTGTGCGAACCAGGAAGGTGTTCGGAATTGCGAGATCGTTCGGCAGTGTTTGAGTGGAACCGACGCTGTAGGGCCGCGAGCCATCATCCTGCCATGACCATGACGCCGTCGCCTGGCCCGCAGCATTGATCGCAATTCCGGTGACCTTCAATTTGACTCCATTGGAGCGGAATGGGGTCATGACGCTCTCGGCCACATTCATCATCGAGGTGAGAAAGTCCTTGTCGACCGCCTCTTCCTGGGTAATCAGATCAGCCACGGTGCTGGAGGCGCGCGCCAGTTTCTTGTTTACCGACATAGCCACCGAGATTTCAACGGACCCTATGTAAAGAATGATCAGCACGGGCGCGATGAGAGCGAATTCAACCGCGCCCACGCCGTCCCGGTTTCCCCGCAGCCTGCGCGCGGTTTCCATCATTCCAATCAGAATACCGGTCATGATCGCTGTCCTTCACTTTTAGACACGAGGGCCGTTGTCGAGGCGTCCATCATGGGTATTCCTCGTTCCTGAACGCCGCGGTTGCCACCATCAGATAATCGCGCGGCATCTCACCATCCTTGCGGATGTTGGTGATGAAGGGACGGATAAGGTCGGTCATGACTTCCCAGCGATAGTAAGCGCGTACGATATTGATCGTGCCCGGACCACCGGGGTCATAGTCAAAGCTGGAAGGGTCGAGATCGGCGTATTTCGCATTACTCGTGCGTGGGATAAAATTTGGGATCGCCGCAAAATTCGCGAATTCCCTGACATCAAGATAGAGCTTTCTGTCATTCGGGTCTTCGTTCTCGGGACACTTGATCATCAGGCTGATCTCTTCGCACAACAACGCCCGGAACTCGGCCTCACTCTTGTCGGTAGCGCGCCCCATTCCAAAAGTGATCTGCCCGGTGCGGATCTGCCTGCTCATGGTGTCGACAGCATTTTCCAGCAACTGCTCACCCGCGAACGCTATGAAGGCTTCAAGAGTGGCGAAGATCAGAATAAAGAATGGGAAAGCGAGCATGGCAAACTCAAGGGCGGCCACACCATCCTGCGATTTGCGGAATCGTCCAAAAATTCGGCGCTGACGTTTCCGCGGCTGCTTCTGATCTTGCTCATCGATAATCATCATCGAACCCCCGGACAATTGTTGTCACGGGCGCAGATTATGATGAACTAGTTGATCATTCGTAACGGACAGTGTGAAAAGATCGTCATTCTAGTGAATGGATCGTTACCTGTCGTGGTGCCGCAGCTGACCGCACCTAGGGGGATACCGCGCCGGGCTTGTGTTCTTCGCAGGAGGGTGAGCAAGAATATACCGAGCGGGCTGTCTGCTTGAAAACCCTAAGGGTGTTGGCCTCGTCAACCGATACAAGAATCCGCTCGTCAACAATGGCCTCGCCTTCCTGGTCAAGGATAACGAGATTGGTGGTACCGTAGGACTTACCGGTTAGCACGATTGTTCGCGGATCTGACACTGTCACATCTGCCACAGCGGCATTGCCGATGATCACCTTGCTGACTGTCCGGTCGAGCTTGAGGATACGTGCATGATCCATGAACACCCGGATCACATCTTCATTCGCGACTGCAGACAGCGGAGAGAGCGCGGCTATAGCCATGCCGAACGCAGCAATCGCAAGCCGACGTCGAACAGGGGTGGAGTGGGTCATGCCGTTTCCTCGGGTCTGGGGGTCACACCTCAAAATCACCTGGATTGGTGAATGAAGCCTTAAGACGAGGCCGGAGTTCTTCATTCAGCCTGCTTTTTCCTCGCTATCACGCCGTTGTCTTTGTCTGAGCGGCCGGAAAATGTGCTCCTTCCATTATAATGTACAGCTGAATATCCGGCGTGTTGGACCCGGCCTGGGCCGGGCATGGACCGCTATCTGAACTACAAGATTTTGCTAACCACGTCTCTTAAGCAGATCGAAAAACTTCCATTCTAGGGTCTTTTCATCTGATCAACGGTAACGGTTGACGGAGTGCTGAAACCAATATGTGGATGAAGGAGTATCCCATGAAGACCATTTTTGATCGTTTCGTCAAAGACGAATCCGGAGCAACCGCAATCGAATACGGCTTGATTGCTGCGCTTATCTCGGTCGCACTGATCACTGGCGCCACCACGCTTGGCAACGCGCTGGACAACCAGTTCTCGGATCTGGCGACCGCTCTGGACGACGCTGGCGACTAATCGCTGCTGATGCCGGTTCTGACGGTGCTTGATTGAAGCCCCAAACAGCGTCGGATGAAGAATAGCTGCCCCACAAATGGGGCAGCTTTTTTTTGCCCAGCGAAATAGAGTGATCCACTGTTAATCAGTTTGAATTGCGGAACAACGTAAACCAATCGCTAATAAAGTCTTGATATAAAAGAATGACTGGTTGCTGTTTCGATTGTTTGCCTTTCTGTAGCGGCGTCATTGATAGAAATGCATTGCCAGTTTGAGAGTTGACGTCATTAGATGCCCGAGCAGAGGAACATTCCGTGCTGAAAATTCTTGAATGTTTCATCAAAGATGAATCCGGTGCCACGGCCATTGAATATGGCCTGATTGGAACATTGATTTCTGTATCTATTATTGCTGGAGCAATGACGCTTGGAAATACGCTTGAAAACGAATTCCAAAGTTTGGCGGACAAGATGAATGACGCCCAAAACGCTCATAACTAGTCGCAGAACCCAGTACTGCGCATCTCGGATATTCAGACCGCCGTTTTGGCGGTTTTTTGATGAGACATGTTCCCGTTGCGGTTTCTTAAGGTCTTCGGACTAGGTTTGGCAGACTTGTTGGAGCAATTTCGTCAGACAGCGGAAGTTGGTCTTCCGGGTGGGACTGCCACAGATCGGGGAAGCGCACGAATGGTGCGGTCATCACGGTGGGCAGCGCATTAAGGAGCTTTTCGATGGTTGAGGCCGCAATCTTCATTGTTCTTCCGCTTTGCCTGGCAATGGCGGCGTTCACGGACATTCTGACAATGAAGATCCCGAACAGGGTCTCTGTCATCCTGGCACTTTCCTTTTTTGTGGTTGCGCCGCTCAGCGGCATGGACCTTGTAACCTTTGGCTGGTCAATTGTTGCGGCTCTGATGGTCTTTACGGCTTGCTTTGCCCTGTTCGCAGTTAACGTCATGGGTGGTGGAGACGCCAAGATTCTAAGTGCGGCGGCGCTGTGGTACGGCTTTAGCACGGATCTGGTCGCATTCTTAGGTTTTACGGGCATCTATGGCGGGCTCCTCGCCTTTGTGGTGCTTGTCATTCGTGCCAACCAGAACATCCTGCTTGTTTCGCCGGTGCCTATTCCAATGCACTTTTTCAAGAACCGCGCGGGAATTCCCTACGGCGTGGCCATTGGGGCGGCGGCTTTCTCCACCTTCCCCCAAAGCCAGATATTCCTTGATGCGATCGACCATCTTCATTGAATTTTCGAACTCGATGCGGACATGCGCTGGTATATGGTGCGGTGACGCTCGAGGCTTTCCAGCGAAAGCCTGAGAAGGGCTCGCGTCCGGGATCAGTCCAAGGCAATTGCAAAGAGTGTTGCAGGCAATTCTGGTTTTGCCCGAACCGTTCTAAATGCTCGTGCATCCAACAGGACGCACAAAGGCCGCTTTAGCGCTTTTTCATCATGCATCCACGTTCGCGCGCACCTGAATTCAGGTGCGCGCGATATTCGTTGGCCGAAATTGTCCCGCAACCTTGAAGGGGCCATACCGCTTCATGAAGCAAACCAAACATTAACCCTGTTCGCTATCGGACCATTAACCATAATTATACGATTGCGAATGCATTCTGCGGCCAGCCTATCCAATTTACGGTGAGGAAACCGCATGAAACCCGCCCGCGTCGTCATCATGGCAGTGGCAGTCCTGGCCGCCGGCCTTGCCGGATATCTCGCTATGAACCTAACCGCGCCAACGGTTCAGGTGAACGAGATTTCATCAAGCCCAGTGATCGAGAAAATGCCTACCCTCGACGTTTTGGTGGTCAGCGCCAGCCTTCCGGTGGGTGCGCGGCTAAATGAAGAGACCATGGAGTGGAAGGGTTGGCCGGAGGATGCAGTCACCGAAGGACTGATCCGCCGTGAGAACCGCCCGGATGCCATTTCGGAGCTGACCGGCTCGATCGTCCGGCTCCCGCTCTTCACCGGGGAACCGCTTCGGCCTGAGAAAATCGTCGATTCGTCATCGCGCATCATGTCCTCCCTGCTTCCCGCAGGAAAGCGCGCGATTGCGACTGAAATCTCTGTCGCCACCAGCGCCGGCGGTTTCATCCTGCCCAACGACCGGGTCGATGTGATCATGGTTCGCCGCAAAACAGCGGAAGAAGGCTTCTTCACCGAGGTCATCCTTTCCAACATCCGGGTGCTGGCGATCGACCAGCGGATTGAGGAAGACGCACAGGGCAACCGGACCGCCGTTGGCACCACAGCAACGCTCGAGCTGACTCCGGACCAATCAAAAATCATCACCGTCGCCCAGCAAATGGCGGATCGTCTGACACTTGCACTCCGCAGTGTAGCGGACGTTCAGGAGCCGGACACCGACGGTGCAAAATATCTTTTGAGCGGCGAAGACGGCACCTCGGCCATCCAGCTGATCCGCTCCGGCGCAATCACCAGTGTTGGCGCCACCAACTGAAGCGGAGAATGAACGTGCGTCATCTAGCAAAATCGCTTTTGTCTTCCATTGCCGGTATTGCGCTGGTTGGTTCGGTCCTGGTCACCGGAGTGCTTGTCGATCCGTCCACAGGGCGGCTGGCAACAACAGCCCAGGCCGCGCAGAACATCATCAAGATCAAGAAGTCCGGCCCCGGTGTCTCCAAGCGCGTCAAGCTTGGTCTTAACAAGGCGATCGTCGTTGATTTGCCGACCGATGCCCATGATATCCTTGTCGCCGACCCGGCGCTTGCCGATGCCGTGACACGGACATCGCGCAGGCTCTATCTGTTCGGCAAGACGGTTGGTCAGACCAACATCTTTGTGTTCGGGCCCAGCGGCGAGGAAATTGTCGCGATTGAACTCGAGATCGAGCGGGATGTTGCCGGCCTTGAAGTTCATCTGGCCCGGTTCCTTCCCGATTCCAACATCAACGTTGAGATCATCTCGGACAACATCGTGCTCACCGGCTCGGTGCGGACGCCACAAGATGCTGCGCAGGCTGCCAGGCTGGCGGATATTTTCCTGACGGGTGGTGAAGCAACCACGCGCACGATCGTCGCACAAGGCAACAATGGTGACGCCGATATTGCGTTGGAAGCCCGCCAACAGTCCCAGATCGTCAATCTTCTCAAGATTGATGGTGAGGACCAGGTCACGCTCAAGGTAACCATTGCCGAGGTCAGCCGCCAGGTGCTCAAGCAACTTGGTTTCAACACAACCATAAGCGGGGATGCTTCATCTCGCTTTGGCAACAGCCCATCGCCCTGGCTCTCGGTTCCTGGTCTTGCATCCGTTGGATCCGTCGCCGGCACCATTTCGGGTGCCCGGATTTCAGCTGATATCAGCGCCCTTGAGCGCGCCGGTGTCATCCGTACCCTTGCCGAACCAAGCTTGACGGCCATTTCCGGAGAAATTGCCCGCTTCAGTGTTGGCGGTTCGTTCGAGATCGAAAGTGAACGTGAAGATAACTCAACCATCTTCGAGGAGAAGGAATATGGAATAAAGCTCGAATTCACTCCTGTGGTTCTGGCGCCGGGGCGGATCTCGCTTCGCATCAAGACCGAGGTTTCCGAGCCGACATTCGAGGGCCAAAGCCCGCTGCCATCCATTCAGAAGCGTGAAGCCGAAACCTCTGTTGAGCTCCCGTCGGGCGGATCGATGGTCCTCGCCGGTCTGGTGCGCGACAGCTATCGCCAGACCATTTCGGGTATGCCAGGCGCTTCCAAGATCCCGGTTCTGGGAACCCTGTTTCGCTCAAAGGAATTCCTGCGCAACGAGACTGAATTGGTCATCATCGCTACCCCCTATCTCGTCAAGCCCGTTGCTCGCAACAAGCTTTCCCGCCCGGATGACAACTTCAATGCGCCAAGCGATGGCGCCGGCTTCTTTCTTGGCCGTGTCAACCGTGTCTATGGCCAGATGGAAACCAAGTTGCCACCCGGCCGCTATCACGGCGCAGTCGGCTTCATTTACAAGTGATCAGGAATCCTACAATGTCGAGCAAGATTTCAGTTCCCGTTACTCCTGATCTTCCAAGGGTCCGGTACCTCGCCGTTTCGATGCTGGCCGCTGCGTCTGTGTTGTCCGGCTGTGCGGCATGGGGCGGCAAGAGCGTAGTCGTCGGTGCTGTCCCCCAAGACTACAGGACCAATCACCCGATTGTTGTCTCAGAGCAGGAGCGCACTGTGGATATCCCCGTGGGCACCGGCGACCGTGAATTGACAACCTCCATGCGCGAAATTGTCCGCGGCGCCGCTGACAGCTACCGTTCCAGTGCGTCTGGTGCAATCCGCATTATGGTACCAGTCGGTTCGGCCAATGCGGGTGCGGCCTCGGTTCTCTCCGGCCAGGTCGCCAAGATTTTGCAGAAGGAAGGCGTGCCGCGGGATCGCATTCTGTCCTCACCCTATAGTGTAAGCTCGCCCGATGACGCGGCACCAATCCGCATCGCTTATCTGGCCATCACCGCGTCGACTGGAAAATGTGGGCGCTGGCCGGAAGATCTCGCCTCGCAGACCTCCGAGAACAGGAACTGGGCAAATTTCGGCTGCGCAAACCAAAGCAATCTGGCTGCCCAGATCGCCAACCCCGGTGATCTTCTTGCGCCGCGCGGCATGTCGCCGATCGACGCAGAGCGTCGCTCGGCGGTCATTGAGACTTACCGCGAATCTGGCGCCGGTCTCGGAGCGCTTTGATGACCGTATTACGGTACGCGACCCCTGAAGCAGGACAATCGTAATGACAGATCTAGATTATTCGCTCGAACAGCCCAGGCAAGCCGATACAGCAGAGGATACACCTGCACGTGGAGACTTTGACCGGATCAGGCCCCTTCCGAGAATCTCGGTCCACGCGTTTTACGAGACTGAAGGACTGGCAAAGACCATGGAACGTTGCGACGAGGACCGTCGCATGTCCAAGGTCAATCTCCGTGTGAACTCAGGCGGCGTATCAGCGGCGACCAATATGTTTGCGTCTTCTCCGACGCCAAACCTCCTGATCCTGGAAACCAGCGCCGATGGTGCCACCCTGATCGCGGAGCTCGGTGAACTTGCCGAGTATTGCGATCCTGACACCCGCGTCGTGGTGGTCGGCCACGTCAATGATGTATCGCTCTATCGCGAATTGGTGCGCAATGGCGTGTCCGAGTACATTGTCGCGCCGGTGTCCATGGCTGATGTGATTGGTGTGATTTCCTCGATCTTTGTTGATCCCGACGCCGCGCCTCTGGGCAAGTCGATTGCTTTTGTTGGCGCCAAGGGTGGTGTCGGGTCGTCAACGCTCGCACACAATTGCGCCTGGAGCATTTCTAGCCTCTTCTCGAGCGAGGTCATTCTGGCTGACCTTGATCTGGCTTTCGGCACCGCCAACCTGAATTTTGACAATGATCCGACCCAGGGCATTGCAGAAGCGGTATTTTCCCCCGACCGCCTCGATGAAGTGTTTCTTGACCGCCTGCTCGCCAAGTGTTCCGAGCATCTTTCGATGCTGGCTGCACCATCGATGCTCGACCGGACCTATGACTTTTCGGGCGACGCATTCTTGCCGATCCTGGAGATCGTTCAGCGCAACGCTCCGGTCTCGGTGCTTGATGTGCCGCATATCTGGTCCGACTGGACCCGCAAGGTTCTTGGCGCGGCGGATGAAGTCATTATCACCGCCACACCGGATCTCGCCAACCTCCGCAACACCAAGAACCTCTTCGACACCTTGCGCAAGCTGCGGCCGAATGACCATCCACCGTTCCTGATTCTCAATCAGGTCGGCATGGCCAAGCGGCCGGAGATCGCCCCGGAAGTCTTCTGCGACCCTCTGGAGGTCGAACCGTTGGCCATTATTCCATTTGACGCTCCGCTGTTCGGTGAGGCGGCCAATTCCGGTTTGATGATCGCTGAATCAGCGGCCAAGTCGCCAGTGTCGGAATCCCTTTCACAGATCGCGCATGTGGTCACCGGGCGGGCTGAAGTGAAGAAACGCAAGAAAGCGGGCCTCTCATCCCTTATGGGCATGCTCGGCCGCAAGTAACAGCCAGACTGGAGTTCGCAACAACATGTTCGGCAAACGCAGCAATGATGGATCCGCCAAGGCGCCGATGGCTCCAATGCCAACGCCGCCGGCCGCAGTCGAGACTGCGCCAGCGGAAGCGGCACCGATCGCCCCAACTCCCGCTTCCACGCAGGCACCTGCGGCTGCGCCGAAACCGGAGGCGGCTGCACCTGCGCGCCGTGACGAACCTCCCGCGAAACGCAAATCAAAACGCAACGAGGCCTACTACGATACCAAGAGCCAGGTTTTCTCTGCACTGATCGATACCATTGATCTTTCACAGCTCGCCAAGCTTGACGCCGAAAGCGCGCGTGAGGAAATCCGGGATATCGTCAACGATATCATCACCATCAAGAACTTCGCGCTGTCCATCGCCGAGCAGGAAGAGCTGCTTGACGATATCTGCAATGATGTCTTGGGCTATGGACCGCTGGAACCGTTGCTGGCGCGCGATGACATTGCCGACATCATGGTCAACGGTGCTGGCAAGACCTACATCGAAGTCTCCGGCAAGGTGCAGGAAACCGATGTGCGGTTCCGCGACAATGGTCAGCTTCTGTCCATATGCCAACGCATTGTCAGCCAGGTCGGCCGCCGGGTCGACGAATCGAGCCCCATCTGCGACGCCCGTCTCCCCGACGGCTCGCGCGTCAATGTTATCGCGCCGCCGCTTGCTATTGATGGAACCGCGCTTACGATTCGTAAGTTCAAGAAAGACAAACTGACGCTGGATCAGCTTGTCAAATTCGGCGCGATCACGCCGGAAGGCGCAATTCTGCTGCAGATTATCGGCAGGGTTCGTTGCAACGTGGTCATTTCCGGCGGCACGGGCTCCGGTAAAACGACGCTGCTCAACTGTCTGACCGCCTACATCGATGCCGACGAGCGGGTAATCACCTGCGAAGACTCTGCTGAATTGCAGTTGCAGCAGCCCCATGTGGTGCGACTTGAAACCCGTCCTCCCAATATTGAGGGCGAGGGTGAGATCACCATGCGTGACTTGGTCAAGAACTGTCTGCGCATGCGGCCCGAGCGGATCATCGTGGGTGAGGTTCGTGGCCCTGAAGTGTTCGATCTTCTTCAGGCAATGAACACCGGTCACGACGGTTCGATGGGAACGATCCACTCCAACAGCCCGCGTGAATGCCTCAGCCGTATGGAATCCATGATCGCCATGGGCGGGTTTACACTGCCGGCCAAGACCGTTCGCGAAATCATCGCCGGTTCGGTCGATGTGGTGATACAGGCCACGCGTCTTCGCGATGGTTCGCGCCGCATCACCCACATCACAGAGGTGGTCGGTATGGAAGGCGACGTGATCATCACCCAGGATCTGATGAAGTATGAAATGGTTGGCGAAGATGCCAACGGCAGAATCATCGGCGAACATCGTTCCACCGGCATTGGCCGCCCCCATTTCTGGGACCGGGCTCGCTACTACGGCGAGGACAAACGTCTGGCGGCGGCCCTCGACGCCATGGAAAAAATTACGTCGTAAGGAGACGCAAGCGTGTTTGGTCTGGATACAGTGGTGGTCGCAATCATCGGTTTGGCTGCACTGTCGGCCGGGGCGCTGGGTTACGGCGTGTTCTACAGCCGTATCGAGGGTGAACGGAAGGCGCAGAACCGGGTCAAGCGGGTAAAGGCTGCAGAAACCGACCGCAGCAAGGCGTCTGCGGCACGCGACCGGCTCAACGAGGCGAACAAGCGGCGGAAGTCGGTCCAGGACTCGCTCAAGACGCTGGAAGAGAAAAACAAGGAGAACGATCGCAGGACGTCGCCGCCGTTCAAGGACAAGATCGGTCAGGCGGGATTGTCACTGTCGCTAAAGCAGTTCTACACGATCTCACTGTTTGTTGGCCTGGCTGCGGGTCTGGTGGGTTTCGTTGCCTATGGCAGCCCCCTTGTTGCTGCGGGTATCGCAATCGTTTTTGGCGCCGGCGTGCCGCGCTGGATCATCGGTTATCTGCGCAACCGGCGGCTCAAGGCCTTCCTTTCCGAGTTTCCAAATTCACTCGATGTCATGGTCCGCTCGATCAAATCCGGTCTGCCATTGAATGATGCGATCCGGATGATCTCCGCTGAAGGTCAGGAGCCGGTCCGGACCGAATTCAAACGCATTGTCGAAGCGCAGCAAATGGGCCTGAATATACCGGAGGCATGCGGCAGACTCTACAACAGGATTCCGCTGTCCGAGGCCAACTTCTTTGCCATCGTGATTGCGATTCAGGCCCAGGCGGGTGGTAATTTGTCCGAAGCGTTGGGCAATCTGTCCCGGGTCCTGCGGGACCGCAAGAAGATGAAGGCCAAGATCAACGCCTTGTCGATGGAAGCAAAGGCTTCGGCCGCAATCATTGGGGCATTGCCGTTTATTGTCGCCCTTCTGGTCTACTTAACCTCTCCCGATTACATCATGATCCTGTTCACCGACTCCCGCGGGCATCTCATTCTCGGTGCATCGGCAATCTGGATGTCGATCGGCATTCTGGTGATGCGCAATATGATCAACTTCGACGTCTAAGGGCGGACAAACCATGCTTTCTGATATTGCGTCTTCCCTTGCCGATCCGGCCTTTCTGGTTCCTATCCTTGTCTCTGTTGCGGTCTTTGCCACCTTGTTCACCATTATGGCTCCGTATTTCGAGCGCGGCGATCTTGATGCGCGTATGAAATCGGCGGCTCTGGAGCGGGATGAAATTCGGGCCCGGGAACGGGCTCGCCTGCATGCAGAACAATCGCGTGGTGGCTCCAAGAGCGCTGGATTGCGTGCGCACAACAATGCATCAGTGCGCGGCATTGTTGAACAGCTCAATTTGCGTAAAGCTCTGGCCGATGATGCGACAGTCGCCAAGCTCCGCGCTGCCGGATACCGAACCCAGAACGCGTTGAACATGTTCCTGCTGGCGCGCTTTGTGCTGCCATTCTTTTTCCTTG
This sequence comes from Hoeflea sp., assembly GCA_043585085.1. Lineage (GTDB taxonomy): Bacteria > Pseudomonadota > Alphaproteobacteria > Rhizobiales > Rhizobiaceae > Hoeflea. Next base: position 1,591,513 of record CP121320.1, on the reverse strand, counting down.
TTGCGGCGCTGGTTTATGTTTTCGTTCTCGAGAACATGACGGACAAGCCGACGACGGTGCGTATTCTGGCCTGTGTTGTTGCAGCCTATGCGGGCTTCTATACACCCAACATGTTCATCTCCAACCAGTCCAACAAGCGCCAGCAGTCGATCAAGGCGGCATGGCCGGATGCGCTTGATCTGTTGCTCATCTGCGTTGAATCCGGGATCTCGATTGAAGCCGCAATGAAGCGGGTTGCCGAAGAAATCGCCATCCAGTCGACGGCGTTGGCCGAAGAGTTTGTGCTGACAACGGCTGAGCTGTCCTATCTTCCGGAGCGGCGCGTAGCCTTCGAAAATCTCGGCAACCGCACCGGATTGGAGGCCGTCAAGTCCGTCACTCAGGCGCTGATCCAGTCAGAACGTTACGGTACGCCGATTGCGCAGGCACTGCGCGTGCTGGCTCAGGAGAGCCGTGATGCGCGAATGACCGAGGCGGAGAAGAAGGCAGCCGCGCTTCCGCCCAAGCTGACCGTGCCGATGATCCTGTTCTTCCTGCCGGTCCTGATCGGTGTTATCCTCGGCCCCGCAGCGATCCAGGTGATGGACAGATTCTGATCGCTCATGAGCGAAATCTAGGCCAACCAAGGCCGGGGGTTCGCATCACGTCGAATGCTGTCGAGGCTGGCTTCGGAGAGATCTTTTTAAGTCTCGGCTCTTGGGTGCGCGCGGTTCGCTGTGGTGTGAGAGCGCTGAGAGTGCGTTGCGACCGATCAATCCCAAGGCCGCCGGCCAATCCGGAAGCTGGTACAGTTTTTGTCATGAAGCGGTGCTTTTGATCTAAGCCGGTCTGACGAGAAAATCGCAAATGCAGCTGAAACGGAATTGAAGCGGGCCGCGGGCTCAGTCAAACGAGGGGACTTCCCGGTCGATCGATCAGAAGGCGCAAGGCCTAGTTCGTGTTGTTCCGGTCGTCGTCTTTCAGCTTGTTCCAGGCATTTTGCTGGGACAGCATGCCACGCAGATAGGTCACATTGGCCTGCGCCTGCTCGGGCGACAACTCGGCACTGGCGATCTTCTCTGCTTCGGCAAAGCGGCCCTGAAGGCCCACGACCAGGGCAAGGTTCTGCCGTACACGGCTGTCGGCACCGGGTTGCCGGGATGCTGAAGCCATATAGGTTTCCGCGGTTCGCAAATCACCTTGCAGCAGATAAGACATGCCGAGATTGGAAAGAACCGAAGGTTCATTCGGTTTGAGGTCGAGCGCCTTGCGGTAGCGGTCGCGTGCGCCTGCCGGATCACCCATCTGGTCAAGGATGGCGCCTTCAGCCGACAGCAACTGCCAATCCGGCCGGTCCGGCGTTTGCGCCCGCCGGATCGCGTCGAGCGCCTTGTCAAGCTGACCGTCTCCCGCCAGGGCCTTGCCATAGGCGGCAAGAACGGTGCGGTCGGTCGGATTGTGGATCGCCACCTGCTGCATGACAGCAAGCGCCTGCGTAGACCGACCGCCCATGGTCAGAACCGAAGCGTAGTGCATTCCAATGGCTGCATCCTTCGGATTGCGGTCATAGGCCCGACCAACCTGCTCGGCGGCGGAATGCAGCTCGGCTGCGTTCATACTTTCAAGCGGCTTGTTCGCCGAAGGGATCGACCCGGTGGTCAAACGGCCTTTTGAGGCACAGCCGGCGAGAGACACGCCAATCGCCGCGACACAGACGGCTGTTAGCAGTCGACGGGAGAGATTTGAGCGGATACCTGGCTTCAACATTGACCTGATCCCGAGGGTTGTGGGCTGCGGCAACCCGTATCCGGGACCGCTGCAATACTCACTCAAGCAATAATCTGTTAACCCTAATCAACCGTTAACAAGCGATTCTTCGTGACAGGCTTTAACCGGGCAGAGACCAAAGAAGACGCAAGGAGAAACCATGCCGCCGTATCAGTTCATCGAAAGACCCTCGCCCTTTGCACCGATGTCCTCGGACTCCCTGCCTGTCTGGGCCATCTCCCGCGCGGATCTGGAACGGGGTCAATTCGACAAGACCGCGCTGGCCTGGGCCACAAGCGCTGGTTTCAACGCCGCTGAAGGATCGCTGCTGCTCGCCCCCTCGCGGCATGGCAAGCTCGCCGGCGCGCTGTTCGGACTCGGCGATGAAACCGAGTGCAACCCCTTCATTGGCGGCAAGCTTGCCCGTGCGCTTCCCGCCGGTGACTGGCACATCGAGACTTCATCGATCCCGGGCGCTCCCATGGCGATGGCCTTCGGCATGGGGTCCTATCGTTATGAGAATTACAAGAAACCGGCTCCGGCCGGTCCGCGCCTGGTGATTCCCGCCGATGCGGATGCAGATGCGATCACCCGGACGGTGGCAGCGGTGTCGCTGGCGCGCGATCTGGTCAACACGCCCGCCAACGACATGGGGCCCGACGCGCTCGAGGCCGTCTTCCTTGCGCTTGCCAAGCATTACAAGGCAAAGACGAAAGTGGTCACCGGCGATGCGCTGCTGTCGGACAATTTCCCGATGATCCATGCAGTGGGCCGGGCGGCGGAACAGGCGCCGCGGCTTCTCGAAATGCGGTGGGGCAAGAAGGGGGCGCCGAAGCTTACGCTGGTGGGCAAGGGTGTCTGTTTTGACACCGGCGGCCTCGACATCAAGCCAGCATCCTCGATGCTGCTGATGAAGAAGGACATGGGTGGGGCAGCCAACGTGCTGGCGCTGGCGATGATGATCATGGATGCCGGATTGACCGTTGATTTGCGGGTCCTGGTCCCCGCCGTCGAAAACTCCATCTCCGCCTCCGCCTTCCGTCCCGGCGATGTGCTCACCAGCCGCAAGGGCCTGACGGTCCAGATCGACAACACCGATGCTGAGGGCCGCCTGGTGCTGGCCGATGCACTGAGCTACGCCTGCGAGGACAAGCCGGATCTGATGATTGACATGGCGACCCTGACCGGTGCCGCGCGCGTGGCGCTGGGGCCTGACCTGCCACCGTTCTACACCGATGACGAAACCCTGGCCGATGATCTTTCTGCAGCGTCCCACGCAGTTGCCGATCCGATATGGCGGATGCCGCTCTACAAGCCCTATGAAACGGATGTGAAGGCAAGGATTGCCGATCTCACCAATGCGCCGTCTGGCGGCTTTGCGGGCTCGATCACCGCAGCCCTGTTCCTCAAGAGCTTTGTCGAGCCGCATGTGAGCTGGGCGCATTTCGACATCTTTGCCTGGTCGCCAAAGGAAAGGCCACATGGGCCAATTGGCGGCGAAGCGCAGGCCATCCGCGCCCTGTTCGATGTCGTCAGTCAGCGCTACCCGGCCTGACGTCGTTGCCTTGCCTTGCATGCCATTAGAGTTTCGTTCAAAGTAATTCGGTTCCGTAACGACCAAGGCGTGCGTATGTCAGTTGATCTCAGACCCTCCGAGGCGCTTGGTCTTTGGCATGCTGCCACACTCGAACATGTTCGTTTGATCGGGCCTGACCTGACGATACGGCAATTGGCGATCCTGCTGCACATCTATCTGGCCGCGCCGCCGCACACGGTGCGTGGCCTTGCGGCCATGCTCGGCGTGACCAAGCCGGTGATCACGCGGGCACTCGACACGATGGGCCATATGGGGCTGGTGCGCCGTGTGCGTGACGAGCGCGACCGCCGAAACGTGGTGATCAAGCGAACCGTCGAAGGCGCGCTGTTTGTCGAAAAACTTGGCGACATCATCATCACCGAGGGCCGGAAACTCACAGCTGCCGAGCCGGCGAAGCCATGACCGGTACGCTTGACCGCCGTCTGCATGCCTATCGGCCGGATCTGGCCGATATCCGGCTCGAACAGAAAGTCTCTGCCAAGCGCTATACCCATGGTATGGAAGCTGAAATCAAAGTGCCGCTGGCAAAGCTTCACCCGAAACCCGACCACGGTTGCGCCATCGACACAGAGGCCCTGTTTGGGGAGACGCTGCGTGTGTTTGACCGCAGGGATGGCTGGGCGTGGGTGCAGCTGGATGCTGACGGCTATGTCGGCTATCTGCGCGAGCATATGCTTGGAGACTGTGCGGGCGCGCCCACGCATCTCGTCTGCGTTCCCCGCACATTTGTCTATGACGGCGCGGATCTGCGTTTTCCTGTGGTGCATGCCCTGTCAATGGCGAGCCGGATGCGTGTCACCGGCATGACCGAGACCAGGGGAACCACCTACGCGCTGCTGGGTGACGGCACCGCCATGATCGCGGCGCATCTCAAGCCACTGGCGGAGACCACAAACCAGGATGCAGTCGCAGTGGCCGCTATGTTCCTTGAGACGCCCTATCTCTGGGGTGGACGGTCAGGCTTCGGCATTGATTGCTCTGGCCTGGTGCAGATGGCGCTTGCGATGACCGGCAAACATGCCCCGCGCGATTCCGATCAGCAGGCGCAAGGCCTCGGTGAGCTCATTGATCCGGCCCGGGATGGCCTCAAGCGAGGTGATCTTGTGTTCTGGAAAGGTCATGTCGGATTTCTCGAGGATCCGCACACGCTGCTGCATGCCTCGGGCGGCACCATGTCGGTGACCCGCGAGCCGCTTCAGGTTGCCATTGAGCGGATCGCAAAGCTCTATGGCCATCCAACCGCCTATCGCAGGCCGTAGAAGAAAACTCAGTAGCCGGCCTTGCGGTCCACCAGATTGATCAGCGGTTCACCGCGATCATAGGCATCCATCTGGGCTGTCATCGGCGCAATCAGGGACGATGGCACCGAGCTTGCCGCAGAATGTGGTGTCAGCATGACCTTCGGATGACCCCAGAACGGGCTCTCCGGCGGCAATGGCTCCTGCTGGAAGACATCCAGCGTGACCGCCGACAACAGGCCCTGATCCAGGGCGCTCAGAATGTCGACCTCGTTCTGCAGGCCGCCACGCCCGGCGTTGATCAGCACCGGCGCGCCAAGCGGCCCCCGCTTGGTCATTCGGGCAAACAGATCCTTGTCGAGAACCTTGCGTGTGTCCGGTGTCAGTGGCAACAGCACCACAAAGATGTCGGCAGATGCGAGAAACTCACCAAGCCCATCCGGTCCGGCATAACATGTTATGCCTTCGGCCTGCTTCGGCGTACGCGACCAGCCCGAGACATTGAAGCCGAGGCATCGCAGTTTGCGTGCCGCGTCCATGCCCAGTTCGCCAATCCCCATGATACCCACGGTGATATCGGCCGCTGCGCATTGTCCGCGATCCTCCTCCCAGATCCGGGCCGCCTGTTGCGCCCGGTAACGGGGGCCGAGACGCTGATGGTCTAGCACCTGCCAGACCACATATTCGCTCATCCGTGTTGTCAGATCCGGCGACACCACCCGCACGATCGGCACGTCCGGCAGCCCGGGGGTTGCGAAGACATGATCGACACCTGCCCCGAGCGAGAAAATCGCCTTCAGATTTGGCAGTTTCGCCAGGGCCGAAGCCTCAGGCTTCCAGACCACGGCATATTCGATATCTGGGTCCGTATCTCCATCGGGTGCAAGTTTGACGGGGCGCTCGGGTGCTGTCTTGGACAGCTCCTCTATCCACACGTCCGGGTCCCAACCCGTCAGCGAGAGCAGGATATGGCCCTTGGATGCAATATCGTTCATGAGAGTCCTATTCGCTGACCACGCCGCTGTCAGCGGTTTCGAGATTGAAGGCGGCCGCCATCAGCGCCTTTGTGTAATCGGTCTTCGGCTGATCGAATATCTGATCCGCGACGCCCTGCTCAACCACCTTGCCGGCGCGCATGACGATCACATCATTGGCCAGCGCCCGCACCACCTTGAGATCGTGGCTGATGAACAGATAGGCCAGATCATGCCGTGCCTGCAGATCGCGCAGAAGGTCCACCACCTGCGCCTGAACGCTCATGTCGAGCGCTGACGTGGGCTCGTCCAGCATCACAAAGCGCGGCTTGAGCACCATCGCCCGGGCGATGGCGATCCGCTGCCGCTGACCGCCTGAAAACTCATGCGGGTAACGCCAGCGCGTCGCCGCATCCAGCCCCACTTCCTCAAGCGCATTGGCCACCTGCCGGTCACGCTCCTTGGCGGAAAGGCCACTGGAATGGATTGCAAGACCCTCCCCGACAATATCGGCAATCGACATGCGTGGACTCAGTGATCCGAACGGATCCTGAAACACCACCTGCATCGCGCTTCGAAGCGGCTTCATCTGCTTGAAACTCAACTCATGCAGCGGCTTGTCGTCAAAGAGGATTCGGCCCTCGCTGCGAATCAGGCGCATCAGCGCCAGTCCCAACGTCGTCTTGCCGGATCCGGATTCGCCAACCACGCCCAGCGTCTGACCTGCCTTGAGCGTAAGCGACAGCCCATCCACCGCCTTAATGTGATCGACGGTGCGCCGCAGGAAGCCCTGTTTGACCGGGAACCAGACCTTGATGTCCTCGGCGCGCATCACTTCAGGAGCATTTTCAGCCCGCGAGGGAGGCTCGCCTTTGGGTTCGGCGGCGAGCAGGTGTTTTGTGTAGCTGTGCTGCGGATTGGCGAAAATCTCGGCCGTTGGCCCGGTCTCGACGATCTCGCCCTTGGTCATCACGCAGACGCGGTCGGCAAATTTGCGAACGATCCCGAGATCATGGGTGATGAACAGCATCGCCATGCCGTGCTTTGTCTTCAGATCGCGCAGCAACTCAAGGATCTGCGCCTGCACGGTCACATCAAGCGCCGTGGTTGGCTCATCGGCAATCAGCAGCTCGGGCCGGTTGGCGAGCGCCATGGCGATCATCACACGCTGCCGCTGTCCACCCGACAGCTGGTGCGGGTAGGAGTTGAGGCGTTGCTCGGGATCACGGATGCCGACCTGGTCGAGCAGCTCGAGAACCTGCTTTCGCGCCTCGTCCGCATTGATAGGTTGATGCAGATGCAGGATTTCGGAGATCTGCCGTTCCACCGTCTGAAGCGGATTGAGCGAGGTCATGGGCTCCTGGAAGATCATCGCGATCTCATTGCCACGCACATCGCGGATCGCGGCTTCGGGGGCTGAGAGCAGGTCCTGACCCTTGAAGCGGATTTCCCCGGTCGGATGGCTCGCCGCCGGGTAGGGCAGCAATTTCAGCACTGACAATGCCGACACCGATTTTCCCGAGCCCGATTCCCCCACCAGCGCCACGGTCTCGCCGCGCTTGATGTCAAAGGAAATGTGGTTGACCGCCATTTGGCTGTCACCGCCCTGATGGAACGCCACCGACAGATCGCGCACCGACAGCAATGGCTCGCCGTTCTTGTCCGCAGTGGTGATGGGGTGCGCCGTCCGGTTCATCGGAAGGTCTTTCGCGGATCAAAGGCATCGCGCGTCGCCTCGCCAATGAAAATCAGCAGCGACAGCATGATCGAGATGGTGAAGAAGGCGGTCAGCCCGAGCCACGGAGCATCGAGATTGCGCTTGCCCTGGGCGATCATTTCTCCCAGCGAGGCCGAGCCTGGGGGCAGGCCGAAGCCGAGGAAGTCGAGCGAGGTCAGCGTGGTGATCGAGCCGGACAGGATGAACGGCAGGAAGGTCAGCGTCGCCACCATGGCGTTGGGCAGCAAATGCCGGAACATGATGGTGCCATTGCCCACGCCCAGTGCGCGGGCCGCGTTGACATACTCGAAATTGCGCGCCCGCAGAAATTCTGCCCGCACGATGCCGACAAAGGAAACCCAGGAGAACAAAAGCATGATTCCGAGCAGGATCCAGAAACCCGGCGGCAGCACAGCGGCGATGATCAGGAGGATGTAGAGCACCGGCATCGACGACCAGATTTCGATGAAGCGCTGCATCAGAAGGTCCGTCCAGCCGCCGAAATAGCCCTGCACCGCACCCGCGGCGACACCGATCAGTGCCGACAGGATGGTCAGTGTCAGCCCGAAAAGCACCGATATCCGGAATCCGTAGATCATCCGTGCGGTCACGTCGCGGGCCTGATCATCGGTTCCAAGCCAGTTCATGTTGCCCAGTCTGCAGCCTGGATCCTCTTCCTTCAGCGGATAGGTCTGGCAGCGGGTTTGCCGGTCCATCAGCCAGAACGGCGCGGTGGGGGCGGAATGGGGAATGTAGGAATTGGCGGTGGTGTAGGAGTAGCGGATCGGCGGCCAGATCATCCAGCCATTGGTCTCGATTTCCTCCTGAATGAAGGGATCGCGATAATCCGTACGCGCCAGAAACCCGCCAAATTTCTCTTCCGGGTAGTCGATCAGCACCGGATAGAGGATCTCGCCCTTGTAGGATGCCAGGATCGGACGGTCATTGGCGATGAACTCGCCCAGCAGACTGGCAATGAACAGGAACATGAAGATCCAGAGCGACCAGTACCCGCGCCGGTTTGCCTTGAAATTGGCCCAGCGGCGCCTGTTGGTCGGCGACAGCCAGCCCTTGGGCCGGCCCTTGGCATCATAGCTCTGATCGGTGGTGGAGGCCGGCGCGTTCATCCGACATCCCTCTTTTCGAAATCGATACGCGGATCGACCCAGGTGTAGATCAGATCCGAGATCAGTCCGACCACAAGGCCCATGAGGGAAAAGATGAACAGGGTGGCAAACACCACCGGATAGTCACGCTTGGTGATTGAATCAAAACCAAGCCGTCCAAGCCCGTCGAGTGTGAAGATATACTCGATCAACAGCGAGCCCGAAAAGAATGCCGTGATGAACGCCCCTGGAAAGCCTGCAATGATGATCAGCATCGCGTTGCGGAACACATGGCGGTAGAGCACCTGGCGCTCGGTCAGCCCCTTTGCCCTTGCCGTGGTCACATATTGCTTGCGGATTTCGTCGATAAAGGAGTTCTTGGTCAGAAGCGTCGTCGTGGCGAAGGCGGAAAGTGACAGCGCGATCAGCGGCAGGCTCAGGTGCCAGAAATAATCCACGATCTTGCCGAACAGGCTCAGCTCGGAAAAATTGTCCGATGTCAGGCCGCGCAGCGGGAACCAGTCGTAGAACGATCCGCCCGCAAACAGCACGATCAGCAGAATGCCGAACAGAAAGCCAGGAACCGCATAGGCAACAATGATCACGCCCGAGGTCCAGACATCAAAGCGCGAGCCATCGGACACCGCCTTCTTGATCCCCAGCGGGATCGAGATCATGTAGGATATCAGCAGGATCCAGACACCGAGTGAAATGGAAACCGGCAGCTTTTCGGCGATCAGGTCGATCACATCGATGCTGCGGAAATAGCTTTCGCCGAAATCGAAGCGAATGTAGTTCCACATCATCGTCAAGAACCGCTCGAGCGGCGGCTTGTCGAACCCGAACTGGGCTTCAAGCTTGGCGATGAACTCCGGATCGAGCCCCTGGGCGCCGCGGTACTGCGACGAGATATCGTCGCCAAACTGCTGCGGCTCAAGCCCCTGGTCGCCACCGCCTCCGGAGATCCGGTCGGTTGCGGAATCGCCCTGACCGGTCAACTGCGCGATCACCTGTTCGACCGGACCACCCGGAGCGAATTGAATCACCGCAAACGAAATCGCCATGATCCCGATGATCGTCGGAATCATCAAAAGCAGGCGCCGGAGGATATAGACACCCATCAGCGCGCGCCCTCAAGCCTGTGGCGTCTCACGGTCGGACCGTCCATGTCGCAGGCGATTATCGTCAACTGCTGTCCTTTTTTGGCCCTGCGGCCCCAAATCTGGGTCTGGGTTCCAAGGTGATTCGCGGTTCGCCAATTCAGAATCGAATGTCCGCCTCCATGCAAGGCCTCAGAGGCTGATATGGTCTATTCGTCACCTTTGAGCCACCAGACACTGGGAAATCCCAACCCGTAATAGGGCAGTTCTTCAGGGTGGGTGATCCGGTTCCAGTAGGCCAGCCTTGATTTCCGGAAGGTGTAGGTGGGGATCACAAAATGGTTGGCGAGCAGCACCCGGTCAAGCGCCCTTACCGTATTGATCAGCGTTGGACGATCCTTGGCAAACGCGACCTCGCGCACCAGTTCATCAATGGCAGGATCGGCGATTCCACCATAGTTCGCTGATCCCTCCCGTGCCGCAGCCTGGGAGCCCCAGAACTCGGCCTGCTCGTTGCCCGGAGAAAGTGTCTGCGCCCAGCCGTAGTAAATCATGTCAAAATCCCGCGAGCGCTCCCGGTTGGTGTATTGGGAGGAGTCGAGAACCCGGACCGAGACGTCAACGCCGATGCGCTTGAGATTCTGTGCGAAGGGAAGCGCCACCTTCTCGATGATCGGTCCGTTCAGAATGATCTCGAAGGTGAAGGGTTCTCCGGTTTCGGCGTTCACCATCTGATTGCCCCGAAGTGTGTAACCTGCTTCCTCGAAGAGCGAGACGGCCTTGCGGAAATTGGCGCGCAATTTTGTCGGGTCGCCCGCAACAGGATTTTCATAGGGTGTGGTGAAGACACTTTCCGGGATCTTGTCGCGCAGGCGCTCGAGGATTTCGAGTTCCTGGCCCTGCGGCAAGCCCGACGAGGCCAGTTCGGTGCCGTAGTAGAAGCTGTTGATCCGTTGATACTGGCCAAAGAAAAGGGTGCGGTTCTGTTCCTCGAAATCATAGGCGAGGTTCAGTGCCTGCCGTACTCTTGGGTCTGAGAATTTTTCACGCCGCAGATTGGGAATGAAGCCGACCAGAATGCCCGATGAGCGATAGAGGTTCTCGGGCTCTTCGCGGGTGATCCGGCCTTCCTCCATGGCGGGAAAATCATAGGCGTTGGCCCATCGTTTGGCCTCGTTCTCCTGCCAGAAGTCGACATTGCCGGATTTGAAGGCCTCGAACTCGACATTGCGATCCCCGAAATAGGTGTACTCGATCTCATCGAAATTGTTCTGCCCCACATTCACATTGAGGTCCGCCCCCCAGTAATCCTCAACCCGTTCGAAAGTTATGCTGTCGCCCGGTCGCACATTGGCGATCCGGTAGGGTCCGGACCCCAGAACCGGCTGCAATGTGGTTTCATCGATGGCGCGAGGTTCGCCGCTCTCTGATTCCCACCAGTGTTTGGGTAAGATGATCAACTCACCGACGATTTTGGGCAGTTCCTTGTTGTTCTTCTCATCGAAGGTGAATGTGATTTCGCGCGGTCCGGTGGCCTCTGCCTTGATCACATGCCTGTAATAGAACTCTCGTTGCGGGTTGTTGGCGACCGTTTGCTCGAAACTCCAGACAACGTCTTCCACGGTGACCGGTTCGCCGTCATGCCAGCGGGCGCCCTCGCGCAAACGGTAGGTAACCCAGGAGTAATCGTCCGGATAGCGAACGGCCTCTGCCAGCAATCCGTAATTGGAGGAGATCTCATCTTCGGACGAGGTCATCAGCGTCTCGAACACCAGATCAAGTCCCACCGCGAGATCGCCTTTCGCCGGAATCGGGTTGAGTGTGTCGAACGAGCCATCTTCGGACAGTTTCAGCGTGCCGCCTTTGGGTGCATCAGGGTTCACATAGTCAAACCGTTCAAAGCCTTCGGGGTACTTCGGCTCTCCGATCATGGCGGTCGCGTGCCGCCAGGTGGGCTCCGCACTCAATCCGGGCGATATGGCTGCCATCAGAAGAGCCAGTGTAACAAGAAGCGTCTGGAACCGGTTGATCATCTGTTGCTGTCCTCGAAAATCCACGTGCATTCTATGGAGAATAGGACAGTTCCGCAGGGCTTACAGGGTTGCAAGGCAAAAACTGCGTGAGACTGTCTCGTGGAACGAAAAAAGCCGGGCAGGGGCCCGGCTCTTCATCAATTGCTGTTTTGCGCTGTCGATCACTCGCCCGGCAAGGGCGCAGGCGTATCGGCCACAGTGCGAAGATAGGCCAGCAGGTTTGCGCGATCATCAATTTTCTTCAGACCGGCGAAGCCCATCGTCGTGCCGGAGATGTACTTCTTCGGAGCCGCCAGGAAGTTGCTCAGGCGCTCATAGGTCCACTGCACGGTGCCGCCTTCGGAATACTCCGAAATGGCAGAGGAATATTTGAAGTCGGCATGCTGCGCCACCGGGCGATTGACGATGTTCCAGAGCCCAGGTCCGACCTTGTTGGCATTGCTGGAATCATTGGTGTGGCAGGCTGCACATTTCTTGAAGATGCCTTCACCCTTTGCGGCATCCGCGCTCGCCAGCAGCGGCTCGACGAGTTCCGGCGCGGCCTCTTCAGCCGGTGCGCTTGTGTCCGTGCTGGCTTCGGTCACCTCGATGGCAAAGCCTTCGGTTTCCGGTTTCGCGGCGTGATAAATTCCATCCGAGACGATGGAAAGTGTCATGAGTACAAACACGATGCCCAGAAAAGCACCTGCGCCCGAATTGAAATATGAGGAGTTCATGTTCCGTCGCTCCGTTTCGGTCCGGCTTCCCGCCCAGTTTCCCGCAATAGCCGAACCAGCCTTGAAATCGCGCGGAACCTATGTCTTTTGCAGTTTTGTTGCAACACTGTTTGTGGCTGTTGCTGTGAGACTTTTTGCCGCCCGCAATCCAGAGCCCCGGATAGGAGCCACAATGAAACAGGATCAGGAGCCCGTGCTCGTCATTATTCCGGCCAGATTGGCGGCCTCCCGGCTGCCGGGAAAACCGTTGGCCGACATCAATGGCGTTCCGATGATTGTCCGGGTTGCGCGCCAGGCCGAACGTGCCGGTGTCGGCCGGGTGGCGGTGGCCACTGATTCGCGCCAGATCGCCGATGTGGTCGAGGCAGCGGGCCTGGTCGCGGTGATGACCCGGGATGATCACCAGTCCGGATCTGACAGGGTGTTCGAGGCGGCGATGAAACTCGATCCCGAGGGCCAGTTCGACGTGATCCTCAACGTTCAGGGGGATATTCCCGCCATCGAACCCGAGACCATACGGCGCTCGGTCTTGCCGCTGAAATCGTCGGAGGCTGATCTTGCGACCATCGCGGTTCAGATCACCGATGAGGCCGAGAAAACCAACCCGAGCATCGTCAAGGTGGTCGGCAGCCCGGTCGGAAACGGCATTCTGCGCGCACTCTATTTCACCCGCGCCACCGCGCCCTATGGCGAAGGCCCGCTTTACCATCATATCGGGCTCTATGCCTGGCGGCGCTCGGCGCTCGAGCGCTTTGTCTCGCTTAAGCCGTCAACGCTCGAAAAGCGCGAATCGCTTGAGCAGCTCCGCGCGCTTGAGGCTGGCATGCGCATCGATGTCGCAATCGTTGACTCGGTTCCCCTGGGTGTCGATACTCCCGCCGACCTTGAGCGCGCGCGGCAAATTCTGGCCGACGACTAAGAGCGCTGTATTCTGAACGGACAACTCCAATGACCTATTCCACCAATCGCATCGCCTTTCAGGGCGAGTATGGCGCAAACTCGGACATGGCCTGTCGCGACATGTTTCCGAACATGGAACCCTTGCCTTGCGCCACATTCGAGGATGCGTTCAATGCGCTCGACCAGGGCGAGGCGGATCTGGCGATGATCCCGATTGAAAACACCATCGCCGGCCGGGTTGCGGACATTCACCATCTGCTGCCCGAATCGCAGCTCCACATCATCGGCGAATACTTCATGCCGATCCATTTCCAGCTGATGGTCCTGCCGGGCACCAAGCTCTCGGATATCAAGACCGTGCACAGCCATGTCCACGCACTGGGGCAATGCCGCAAGATCGTTCGCGCCAATGGCTGGAAAGCCGTTGTTGCCGGTGACACCGCCGGTGCGGCCAAGCTGGTGTCGAACAGCGGGGACAAGACCATGGCGGCGTTGGCGCCCAGGCTTGCGGCCGATCTCTACGGGCTGGAGACCCTGGCCGAAAATGTCGAAGACACGGAAACCAATGTCACCCGCTTTGTCGTGCTGTCACGTGAAGCAAAGACCCCGCCGCGGCCTGTGGCCGACGAGGTGGTTGTCACCACCTTCGTCTTCCGGGTGCGCAACATTCCGGCCGCGCTCTACAAGGCAATGGGCGGCTTTGCGACCAACGGGATCAACATGACCAAGCTGGAAAGCTATCAGCTTGCCGGCAAGTTCATCGCAACCCAGTTCTATGCCGACATCCAGGGCCATCCCGACGAAGCCCCGGTGGCCCGTGCCCTGGAGGAGTTGAAGTTCTTTTCAAAGGAACTGCGGATTCTGGGCGTTTACCCGGCCCATCCGTTCCGCCTGGCGCAGAACGGATCGCACGCCGAAGATGCCGAGGGCTGATCCTTTGTGGTGTGAAGCATGAAGTGCATTGACGGGCGCCGGCGCCCGTCAACAAATGCCCATCCAATCACAGCGTCATAGGTGGGTTACGGCGCGCAAAGCCCTCCTGTATGCGATAAGGGAAATGCGGATATGGAGCGGTGACGGCGCTCTCTTGATCCAGACGGGCCATTTGGTCTGGCGTCAACGACCAGCCGATCGCGCCGAGGTTGTCACGAAGCTGCGACTCGTTGCGAGCGCCTATGATCACAGACGAAACCGTCGGGCGTTGCAGCAGCCAGTTGAGTGCGATCTGCGGCACGCTCTTGCCGGTTTCTTCTGAAATTTCGTCGATTGCATCGATGATTCGATAAAGCCGTGCCTCGTCCACCGGCGGGCCGAAACTGGCAGTTTCGTGCAACCGGCTACCTTCGGGGATCGGTTGGCCGCGCCGGATCTTACCGGTGAGGCGGCCCCAGCCGAGCGGGCTCCAGATCAGCGCCCCGAGCCCCTGATCCTGCCCGAGCGGCATCAGATCCCATTCATAGTCCCGTCCGACAAGCGAGTAGTAAACTTGCTGTGACACGTAACGCTGCCGGCCATGACGGTCCGCCGCAGCGAGCGATTTCATGATTTCCCAGCCAGCGAAGTTGGAGACACCCGCGTAGCGGATTTTCCCTTCCTGTATCAGGCGATCAAGTGTGGAGATCACCTCGTCTACCGGCGTGAAGGCATCGAAGGCGTGAAGTTGAAACAGGTCGATGTAATCCGTGCGCATCCGGCGCAGCGCATCCTCAACCCCCTTGATCAGGCGGAGGCGCGACGATCCGCTTTGGTTCGGTCCGTCGCCCATCGGCAGGCCAAACTTGGTCGAAAGCAGCACCTTGTCACGCCGTCCCTTCACCGCCTCGCCGAGCACTTCTTCCGAGGCTCCATCGGAATAGACATCGGCAGTGTCAAACAGGTTGATGCCGGCTTCCAGGCAGATTTCGACAAGCCTCCTGGCTTCGGAGCCAGCTGATGTTCCCCAATGGCTGAAAAGCGGGCCGGAGCCGCCAAATGTGCCTGCTCCAAAACTCAAGGCCGAGACTCTGAGCCCGGATTCTCCAAGTTGACGATAGTCCATCGAAACACTCCTTTGCTTGAACCGTTGAGTGCAAGATGGACCTGAGGCCTGCTGCGAATTAGATTGCGTTGTGGAAACTCATTTGTGATTTGAATTCATATGTCGCGATCCATCATCAATCGTTCAGGCGAAATGGAAATCTTTGTTCAGGTGGTCGAGCAGGGAGGCTTTTCACAGGCCGGCCGCAAGACTGGCCTGACGCCATCGGCCGTCAGCAAGCTGATCAGCCGGCTGGAAGACCGGATCGGCGCCCGGCTGTTCAACCGGTCTACGCGTCGCCTGGAGCTGACACCGGAAGGGTGCGTCTATTATGAACGCGCTACAAAAATACTGGCTGACATTGATGACGCGGAAAGCCGGACAAGGATCGGCCAGCAACCTGCAGGCCTGATTCGGGTTACCACGAGTGCTTCTTACGCCAATCACGTCCTGATCCCGCTGTTACCGGACTTTCTGGCCCTCTACCCGGAGATCCGGATCGATTTGGCGCAGACGGATCTGGTGATCGACCTGCTGGCCGAGCGCACCGATGTCGCAATCCGAACCGGACCTTTGAAAAGCTCCAGCCTTGTGGCGCGCAAGCTGGGGCAGACCCAACTCGTGATTGTAGCCTCGCCACACTATCTTGAGCGATTCGGAACGCCGCAATCTCCCGCTGATCTGGCCTCTCACATCCGCATCGGCTTCGGTTACGCACGCAGCATGGGCGGGTGGCCATTGCTCGTTGAGGGGCAGAAAACCGTCATCAGCACCGGCGACAGGGTTCAGGCAGGCGATGGTGAAGCCATGCGAAACATGGCCCTGGCAGGGGTCGGTTTGGCACGCTTGACCGCATTCACTGTCAGGGAGGACATTGCCGCGGGCCGGTTGCTTCGGGTGCTCGAGCACCTCGATACGGAAGACTATGAAACATTCTACGCTGTTTATGCCGGGCAGGGTGGACCGCTTCCTCTTAGGGTCAGGGTTCTTCTCGATTTTCTCGCTGAACGAGGCCGCATTCCCTGATTCTGCAAGATCAGCTCGATCCAGTGTCGGTCATGGACACCAAATCACGCGGAGCGTCTCAACGGTCCCAGTCGAGCCAGTCGCGCATCAACCGGTGCGCGATGGCACCGGGCGGCGGTGCGGACGCGTTGGTTTCCCCCAGCACATTCGCCAGCATGGCCTCAGTCTCGGTACGGTCAAACCAGCGGCAATCCTCAAGCTCGTTGGTGTCCCGGGCGATCTCCAGGCTCTTGGCTTCCGCATAAACGCCGATCATCAGCGAATGCGGCATTGGCCAGGGCTGGCTTGCATGGTAGCGCACCCGGCCGATACGGATGCCGGATTCCTCCAGCGTCTCACGTCTCACCGCATCCTCCATGGTCTCGCCGGGCTCGATGAAGCCTGCAAGGCAGGAATACATGCCGGGTGGAAAATGCGGGCTGCGGCCCAGCAGGCAGCGGTCACGTGTCTCGTCAACGGCAAGCATGATGGCGACGGGATCTGTGCGCGGGAACACTGTGTGCCCGCAAGCCTGGCATTTGCGCCGGTACCCACCCGATTCGGGCGTCATCGGGCCGCCGCAATTGCCACAGAACCGGTTAGCCAGCGCCCACGCCACCAGGCTGTTGCCCTGCGCATAGGCCCCCAATGTCTCCTCGTTGAGAAGCGCCTGCCGGTAGACCGAGCGCGTGTCGATCGCCTTGAACGGATCAGGCAGATCATCTGCGGCAATTTCGAGCGGCACCGCGATGCGGGCTGCATTGTCCGCATCCCAGCCGATCAGAACGGCGTTCTTGTGCTCTGGTTTCAAGCCGGAGAGGTCATCCCCGGTCAACAATCCTTCCGGCGCCCCGCCGTTGATCCGCATCGCCAGCCGTCCCTGGGTGATGCCGAAATAGCGCGTCCGCGGGTCGTCCAGGGCCTCGCCGAGCTCACTTTCGCTGCGATGTTCGGATCGCCGGTCAAGCCGGTTGCTGGAGAACGCCACCAATTTGCTGGCTTCGCCGTGCGGCGCATTGTGCTCGAAAAGGGAAACAGACATGGGTTTGGTCTAGCAGGGGTGGGATTGCGGATAAAGCAGTTTTGCGTCGTCGCTCCATGTTGCCGTTCTACAGGGCTTCAAGCAGCCGGTTTGTGAAGTTCGTCTGTGCGTCTGCCTCCCATGGCACGGCCTTGCCATGGCCCCAGACTGGTCCCGGCCAGGCCGGATCGGTCTCGTTGCGGGCGATGATGTGGAGATGGAACTGCCGCACCTGGTTGCCGAGCGCGCCGACATTGATCTTGTTGCAGCCAGTCGCCTGTTTGACTGCCTTGGCGGTGATCGCAGTCTCGAATGTCAGCATTGTCTGGTCCAGCGGTGTCAGCTCGAAGATCTCGCTGATGCCGTCGCGTTGAGGCACCAGCAGGACCCAGGGCCAGCGGCTGTCATGCATCAGCCGCAACTGGCACAGGCCCAGCTGCATCAGCAGGGTCGTGTCTCGGGCCAAACGCTCATCAAGGCTGAAATCGGCCATTCTAGATCCGTATCTCGAGTGTCGGGCAAAAACCTTAGCAGTTTTTTGCCGCTCTGGCTTGCATTTACCGGGGCGATTGACGATATGTTCCTTCGGGAGGTTGGTGGTGGACGAGCCACTCGCCAACCGGGTCAGGTCCGGAAGGAAGCAGCCCTAACGAGCCCGGCACGGGTCACCGTGCCAGCCTCCCACCCCATTCTCGCGCCGTAGCCCCGTTGCCCGCGCTGCAAATGACATATCGCGTCATTGACGGGGTCCGGCCCCGGTGCAAGATATCCACTGTCGCGCTCTTGGCACCCAACTCTATGGGGTGCGATGAACGCGACGGACAGGCTGGGACAGCACGAGGGCGGCACAGAGATCATGGATGACACAACCAGCGCCAACCCGGCCGGTCCGGCTGCATCCCAGGCGACAGCCGGCCCAGAACAGGCGCCCTATCGCGTTCTCGCCCGCAAATACCGCCCCAAGGATTTCACCGACCTGATCGGCCAGGAGCCGATGGTCCGCACGCTGACAAATGCCTTTTCCACAGGCCGCATCGCACAGGCCTGGATGCTGACCGGCGTGCGTGGTGTCGGCAAGACCACGACGGCGCGCATTCTGGCGCGTGCGCTCAATTACAAGACTGACGAAATCGATCAGCCGAGCATCGATCTGACAACGCCCGGCGAGCATTGCCCGGCGATCATGGAAGGCCGCCATGTCGATGTGATCGAGATGGACGCAGCCTCGCACACCGGGATCGATGACATCCGCGAGATCATCGAGCAGGTCCGCTACCGTCCGGTGTCGGCGCGCTACAAGGTCTACATCATCGACGAGGTTCACATGCTCTCGACGCAGGCCTTCAACGGCCTGCTCAAGACGCTTGAAGAGCCGCCGGCCCACGTGAAATTCATCTTCGCCACCACCGAAATCCGCAAGGTTCCGATCACTGTGCTGTCGCGCTGTCAGCGCTTTGACCTGCGCCGGATCGAAACCGGCGCGCTGGCCGCCCACTTCAGAAATGTCGCCGCTCAGGAGGGCATCGGCATTGATGAGGAGTCGCTTTCCATGATCGCCCGCGCCGCCGAGGGCTCGGTGCGTGACGGGCTGTCGCTGCTCGATCAGGCGATTGCCCATGGTGGTGGCCAGGTGGATGCAGAAGCCGTGCGCGCGATGCTTGGCCTGGCGGATCGCTCGCGTGTGGTTGAACTCTTCGGCAATCTGATGGCTGGTGACGTGGCCGCGGCCCTGGCGGCGTTTCGCGATCAGTATGATTCAGGCGCAGGCCCATCGGTGATTCTCACCGATCTGGCCGATTTCACCCATCTCGTCACACGGCTCAAATTTGTGCCCGAAGCGGCTGACGACCCGTCCCTGACCGAAACCGAGCGTGAGCGTGGGGCGGAATATGCCGGCAAATTGTCGACCGCCATTCTCTCCCGGGTCTGGCAGATGCTGCTCAAGGGCATTTCCGAGACAGACGAATCAAGCCGTCCGGCAGCGGCTGCCGAGATGGCCCTGATCCGGATCGCCCATGCCGCCAGCCTGCCCTCGCCAGAGGAGGCGCTGAAGGCGTTCCAGAACGCTGGTGGAACTGACGCCGGTTCCGGTCAGACAAGCGCTGGCGGCAGTCACGGCGGCAGTCATGGCGGACCAACCGGCACCTCGTCGGGCGGCAATGTCATGGCCCGGGCCGTTGGCGAACGGCACATGCCGCAAACCGGTACTGGCCAACCGTCCATGCGCCTCGCCCATTCTGCCGAGCCGTCGGTCGCATCGCCGGCTGCCGAAGCGGTCGAGCAGGTTGCGGTTTCAAGCCTGGAAGACATGGTGGCGCTGGCAGAAAAGCACCGCGACATCGCCATGAAGGTTCAGATCCGCACCGGTGTGCGTCTGGTCAGGATTGAGCAGACCCGGCTTGAAATCAGCCTGGCACCCGATGCAAGCCCCAGCCTTCCCGGAGAACTGGTCAAAAAACTCAAAGACTGGACAGGCGCCAACTGGTCGGTCGCGCTCAGCCGTGAGGAAGGCGCTCCGACCATATCCGAGCGCGAGGCCGCCAAGCGTGATGCGCTGGTCAGTGACGCCCGGCAGGACCCCGATGTGGCAGCCATCCTTTCAAAGTTTCCGGGTTCCAAGATCACCGATGTGCGCATATCTGCCACCGAGGAAGAGCTGGCGGGCGCAGCGTTGTCGCCGAGCGAGGATGGCGACATCCTTCCGGCCGAAATCGACCCGGACGACGACCAAGACTGAATTCTGCGCGACGACCGCGTTTACGAGACTCTCGAACCGAAAAGGAGACGCCGATGAAGGACATCATGGGCATGATGGGCAAGATCAAGGACATGCAGGCCAAGATGGAGAGCATGCAGGAGGAAATCGCCGCGATGGAATGCGAAGGCGTGTCCGGCGGTGGCATGGTCACCGTGAAGCTCTCGGGCAAGGGCCAAATGCTGGGCCTCAAGATTGATCCGTCCATGTTCAAGGAAGACGATGTCGAGATCCTCGAGGATTTGATCGTCGCCGCGCACAATGACGCCAAGTCCAAGGCCGAGACCATGATGGCCGAGCGGACCAAGGAACTCACCGCCGGCCTGCCGATTCCTCCCGGCATGAAGCTGCCGTTCTGATGTATGATCATCGTTTCCTTTGAAAGGAGGAACGTGAAATGGAAGTCAAAGACGCAGTAAAACTCGCGAAATCCTATATTGCCGACATTTTTATGGATGAAAATATCAGTCATATCGGCCTCGAAGAGGTCGAATATGACGAATCTGATGATGTTTGGCGCGTGACAATTGGATTTCAGAGGTCGTGGAAAAAATCGCTGACAGGGCTTTCACCGACTTTATCAGAACTTTACGCGACGCCGAGGATGACGGATCGCTGGTATAAGATACTTGAGATAAGTGCGGAGACAGGTCGCGTCCTTTCAATGAAAGATCGCGAAATAGCATGAGCCTGGAGTCGTCCCCTCACTCCACTCTGTTGATTGATTCCAATTTGCTCGTTCTTTTGTGCGTTGGCTTGGCCGGTACCCAGTATATTAGACAACACAAGCGGTTGCGCGCTTACGATGAAACGGATTTCGAGATTTTGTCGATCCATGTCGATAAGGCGTCGTCCATTATGATTTCGCCAAACATCGCTACCGAGTTTTCCAATCTGTCCAGACAGGCACAAAGCCCGATCAAGGAACATGTGACATTGGTTTTTGGCAAATTGCTGCGAAGTCTCATCGAGGTTTACGTGGCAAGCAAAGATGTTACAGAAAGACGAGAATTTGTCCGGTTGGGGCTTACAGATGCGGGTCTGCTCCATATTCTGGAAGAGAACCCGCATGCCACACTCTTGACCGTCGATAATGATCTCTATCTCGCGGCTGCATACAGCAGCTTCAAGGCAACCAACTTCAACCATTTGCGCGACCAGCGCAGTGACTTCCAATAGGATGGATCCGTGCAAAAGCGTGTAACCGGCCCTGAGATCGAACGGCTGATCCAGCTGCTCGCCCGTGTCCCGGGGCTCGGGCCGCGCTCGGCCCGGCGTGCGGCACTTCACCTGATCAAGAAGAAGGATCAGCTCATGGGCCCGCTGGGCCTCGCCATGAACGAGGCCTTCGACAAGGTCCGCATCTGCTCGACCTGCGGCAATGCCGATACCTCCGATCCCTGCACCGTCTGCACCGATGTCACCCGTGATCAGAGCGTGATCATCGTCGTCGAGGATGTGGCCGACCTCTGGGCGCTGGAACGGGCCGCGGCGATGAATGCCGGCTATCACGTGTTGGGTGGCACCCTGTCGCCGCTTGATGGCGTCGGCCCGGATGATTTGTCGATCGCGGGTCTTGTCGACCGTGTCGCCGGGGGCGGCGTGCGCGAGATCCTGATTGCGGTCAACGCGACGGTTGAGGGACAGACAACCGCCCACTACATCACCGAGCAGCTTTCAGGCTTCGACCTCAAGGTCACCCGGCTGGCCCATGGCGTGCCGGTGGGCGGCGAGCTCGATTATCTCGACGAGGGCACCTTGGCTGCGGCCATTCGCGCCCGAACCGCTTTCTAGAACTATTCCGGCGAAACCGGTTCCCAATTTCGCCGGTTTCTCTCACGGAAATCGAGGTTGAGGCTTTCGCTGCAAGCTGATCAGCGGCAACAAGCTGCCCACGCCATTTTCTGGCAAGCTTTGGCGCGTTAGCATTGCGCCATGATTCGCACCTCCGTCTTCGCAGTCCTGAGCCTGTTGGTTGCCGTCTTCGGTATCGCTCCGGCATGGGCTGCCACAAAAGCGCAGGTCGAAACTCAGTTCGCCCGCTGGCTTGAGACCGACCTCTGGCCCGAGGCCCGTTCAAGGGGTGTCACCAAACCGGTCTTTGACCGCGCCTTCCAGGGTGTTCAACTCAACTGGAAGCTGCCCGACCTCGCACCTCCGGGATTCCCCAAGCCGAAAAAACGCACCCAGAGCCAGGCCGAGTTCAGAAGCCCCGGCGCCTATTTCAGCGAGAAACGGCTGCAAGGTCTTGCCGCCTCTGGCCGCTCGCTCATGCAAAAGCATCAAAATGTGCTGCGCCGGATCGAGAGCAAATACGGTGTTCCGGCCTCGATCATCGTCGCGGTCTGGGGCCGCGAATCCGGTTTTGGCCGTGCCAAAATCCCTCACTCCGCGGTGCGTGTGCTGGTCACCAAGGCCTTCATGTCGACCCGGCCGGATCTGTTTCGCGCGGAAATTCTCGCCACACTTCAGATCCTCCAACGCGGCGATGTTGCCGCTTCCGCCATGAAGAGCTCCTGGGCCGGCGCAATGGGACAGCCCCAGTTTCTGCCGTCGAGCTATCTCAAATTCGCCGTCGACTTTGACGGCGACGGCAAGCGCGATATCTGGAATTCGATCCCTGATTCACTGGCGTCGATTGCCAATTATCTCGCGCAGTCCGGCTGGGTCCGTGGCCGGGATTGGGGCTTTGAGGCGGTGATCCCGCAAGGCACCACCTGCGCCCTTGAAGGACCGGACCGGGCCCGGCCGATCCATGATCTCACCGCGATGGGCATCATTCGGATCTCCGGCCGGCCGTTTCCGGAACATGAGCGCAAACAGCCGGGCATGGTGCTGGTGCCAGCAGGCGTTTACGGCCCTGAATTCGTCGTCACGCCGAATTTCTATGTGATCAAGGAGTACAACAACTCCGATCTCTACGCGCTGTTCATCGGCAACCTTGCCGATCGCATGGCTTACGGCGTTGGCGCATTTATCACACCCTGGGGCAATGTTGGCGACATGCTTCGCTCGGACATCGCCAGGCTGCAGACAGTGCTCGAGCGGCAGGGCTATGATGTCGGCGGTGCGGATGGTCTGCCCGGCTACAAGACCCGGCGCTCGATCGGCGAATGGCAGGCCAGGAACGGCGCGCAGCCCACCTGCTTCCCGACGTCTCAACTGCTCAAGAGCCTGCGCTGACCTGATCTTTGGGGCCCGCCTGCACCGGGAACCGCTTGGTCGGGTCTTTGTCAGCGGGGCCGTTTGTTGGCACCGGTCAGCTTGCCGATCTGATATCTGAAATAGTTCGAGACCATCTTGCCGCCAGCATAGAGCTGATCTGTAAGAGCACGACCCTTGGCCGCTTCAGCCTCAACGCTGTCGGGCTCGACAGTCCCGTGCCGGAAAATGATGCCGGTTGGTTCGACGATCCGCTCAGGAACCAGTCCGGCCTCTGCCGCCGCGACAATCAGATTGTGTTGGTTGAAGCCCAGAAGATGGGCGAAATGCAGCGCGCCGAAACCCTTGTTGGGATGGGGCTTGCCCAGATCCGGCACCTCAATGAACACAAACCCGTCCGGTTTCGCCCAGGCCGCCATCTGGCGCAAGGCCTCCACTGGATTGCTCAGGTGCTCAAGCACGTGGAAACAGGTAACCAGATCGAACTGGTCCGTGTAGGTTAAGTCCTGCCAGCCATTGACCGTGATCCTGTCGCCATAAAGGGACTTGGCGTGGCTGCCATAGGTGTCACCCGGCTCAAAGCCGTGCGCGTCATGCCCAAGTGCGAGCATCGCGCCCACGAACTCTCCGGACCCACAGCCGAAATCCAGCGTCCGCCCGGCAGCGGGCAGGAGCCCTTCGAGCTGGCTCACCCTGTCGCTGGCTTCTTTGTGCCGCTTCTTCAGGTGCTTTTCCTTGGGCGCGGTATCGGCGGCCTGATAGTCGAAGCGGTAAAAATCCGAGTAGTAGGTGGCAAGTTCCGCGTCGGTCGGCATCGGATTGGTGTAAAGCAGCCCGCAGCGATCACACGCCACGGTCTGGAGTCGTTTGAGCCTGCGATCAATCCCGGCAATGCGCGTGTAACTGTCATGACCGCATCCGGGGCAAGCGACATCATGGCCCTGATACGGGTAGCCGGTGAACGGCAGGAAGAATGACAGGATACTGTACTTCATGAAGTCGGCCCGATGTTAGATGTCCCCAGCGCCCGAAACCGGCGCCGAAATCTGACGCTCCAATACGCTGAAATGCTTGGTGTGAAAAGGCCGCTGCGGTCAATCCCCGGACATGCAGGGCTCTTGCAATCTGCCGGCATCGCCATTGAATTTCCATGTCCGTGATCACAAGTGCCAGCTGGATACGGAAACAAGGTTGCAATCCAACCCCTTCCCCCCCTAGAGATCGGGCAGTCAATGTTTCCGGCGATATGTACCGGTGAAACTGTTTGGAGAAACTCATGATCGAGAAACGCGAATTCTACATTGGTGGTGAATGGGTAAGCCCGCGTGCGGGCCGCGATTGCGAAGTGATTGACCCGTCGACCGAAGAAGCTTGCGCGGTGATCTCGCTGGGCGGGACCGAAGACACCAATGCTGCTGTCGCCGCCGCCAAGGCTGCCTTTGATGAATGGTCACAGACCGACCCTGAAATCCGTCTTGGCTATGTCAGGAAAATCCGCGAGATCTATGTCGAGCGTGCCGAGGACATGTCGAAGGCGATCAGCCTTGAGATGGGCGCGCCGATCGAGATGTCGCGCGCCAGCCAGACCACGTCGGGCACCTGGCACATCGACAATTTCATCACCGCTTTCAAAAACTTCAAGTTTTTGCGCCCGCTCGGCGCCCATGCGCCCAATGACCGGATCGCCATGGAGCCGATCGGTGTTGCCGGGCTGATCACGCCCTGGAACTGGCCGATGAACCAGGTTGCGCTGAAGGCCATTCCCGCACTTCTGACAGGTTGCACCATGGTGCTCAAGCCGTCGGAAGTCGCGCCGCTGTCCTCGATCGTCTTTGCAGAGATTGTTCATGCCGCAGGCGTTCCGGCGGGCGTGTTCAATATGGTCAATGGCGATGGAATGGGTGTCGGCACCGACCTTTCAACCCACCCCGATGTCGACATGATCAGCTTTACCGGTTCAGCCCGTGCTGGCGCCGCGATCTCCAAGGCTGCAGCGGACACCTTCAAGCGCGTCTGCCTTGAGCTTGGCGGCAAGGGTGCAAATCTCGTGTTCGCCGATGCTGACGAGAAGGCCGTGACGCGCGGTGTCCGTCACTGCTTCAACAACACCGGTCAGAGCTGCAACGCACCGACCCGCATGCTGGTCGAGCGCCCCGTCTATGAACAGGCCGTCGAGACCGCGATCAAGGTCGCGGAATCCACCAGGGTTGCGAGTGCGCACCAGGATGGCAATCACATCGGGCCGGTGGTCTCAGAAGCCCAGTATGAGAAGATCCAGGGCTACATCCAGAAGGGTATTGATGAAGGGGCAAGACTGGTCGCGGGCGGTTTGGGCCGCCCCGACGGCCTCAACCGCGGTTATTTCGTGCGCCCGACCGTGTTTGCCGATGTGTCCAACGACATGACCATCGCACGCGAGGAGATCTTCGGTCCTGTGCTTTCAATCATGCCGTTCGACACCGAGGAAGAGGCGGTCGCCATCGCCAATGACACGATCTACGGCCTGACCAACTACGTCCAGAGCCAGGATGGTGCCAAGCGCAACCGCCTGGCCCGCCGGCTGCGCTCCGGCATGGTCGAGATGAACGGCCAGCCGCGCGGCGCCGGGTCACCCTTTGGCGGCACCAAGACATCCGGCCGGGCCCGCGAAGGCGGCGTCTGGGGGCTCGATGAGTTCCTCGAAGCCAAGGCCATCTCCGGCTGGGACCCGGCTGCCGAATAGGCCAGCCCACACCGGATCATTGCAATTGGCGGCCCGCTTCATAATGAAGCGGGCCGTTTTCTTTCCCGGGTGGTTTGACAGGCAATCAGATCGTCAGGATCGCATTGCCCATCAGCTTGCCGCCTTCCACCGCCTGATGTGCCGAGATTGCGTCAGCCAGCGCAAAACGGGCATCGACGCGCGGTGTCAGTGCACCACTTGTGAGAAGCGCATTGATGTCGGTGATAGCCTGGCCTTTTGCCTTGTTGGACATCGAATAGACGAACACCGGCTGAAGACAGATGTTCCGGAAGGCCAGCGGATAAAATGGCAGCTTCGGGGTCATGTCGCTCGATGAGGCATAGGCGCCCACTGTCGCATCGAAAGCGAGGATCTTCGGATAGAGGTTCACATGCGCGGCGAGATCCACCTCCACCACATGCTCCACTCCGTTCCGGCCGGCTTCCTGGTTGATGCGTGCCTCCAGATCCTCGCTGCGATAGTTGATCACCACATCAGCGCCTGCGTCACGTGCGATCTCGCCCTTCACCTCGGAACTGACTGTCGCAATCACCCGTGCCCCCATCGCCTTGGCGATCTGGATGGCCGAATGACCCACCGCACCGGCACCTCCGGTCACCAGAAGCGTCTTGCCTGACACCGGCCCGGCCCATGTGACCGCACGATGCGCCGTCATTGCCGGGACACCGAGACAGGCCCCGGCCTCGAAACTTGCTGCATCAGGCAGCGGCGCAGCGAGGGCGGCAGGGACGCAAGTCAGTTCCGCCGCGGTTCCCGAGACACCCTGACCCAATCCGTCAGGTGAGCGATTGACATTGTAGAGCCAGACGCGCTCGCCGACGCGCGACGGCTCCACACCTTTGCCGACCGCATCAATCACCCCCGCACCGTCATTGTGAATCACAACCCGGTCCGCAACCATCGGTCCCTGAACCCCGCTGCGCAGCTTGACGTCCGACGGATTGACGCCTGACGCGTGCACCGCGACGCGAACCTCGCCGGGTCCCGGCTCTGCCGGATCAGCATCGTGCAGTTCAAGGGTTTCGGCGGCAGCGCCGCGGGCGACGCAAAACATTGCTTTCATCTCAAGTCCTCTCCAATGGTCTGAGCGCATAGAGACCGTCTACCCTTGTCAAGGCAAGAGCGGAACCACAGCTCAGCATAACAAACAGTGTTTGGCGCAAGACCGGGCTTGATCAAACCCGCCTGACAGATATGGTTCCGGGCAAACCACCAATCACGCCCACAGCCCTCCAGGCGTGGTCCATGGTTGGCTTCATTCAACTCATGCACGGAGAGACCACCTATGGTCTGGCTCTATCTGCTGATCGCGATTGCCGGTGAAGTGGTTGGCACCACGGCTCTCAAGGCATCCAACGGCTTTACCCACTGGGGCTATGCCGGATTTTCCTTCGTCAGCTATGCGTTCGCCTTCTACTTTCTTGCGATCGTGCTCAAGACCATGCCAGTCGGTGTCGCCTATGCGATCTGGTCAGGCACCGGCGTCGCCATGGTCACAATGATCGGCGTCTTCGTGTTCGGGCAGAAGCTTGATCTCTACGCCTATCTCGGCATTGCGCTGATCGTGGCCGGCGTTTTTGTGCTCAACATCCTCTCCGACACGACCGCCTGACAGAGCCCGCGCCCCAACGGTTATCAGCGCAGCAAGGCAGACCGCATCAACCACCCCAGAGATTGCCCGCCAGCAACCGGTCAATCGGCGCGTAATCATCGGTCAGAACGGGTGCCGGGCCACGTTCGATCAGCCGCTGCACGAAACTGTCTGCCAGAGCGGCAAACCGGGTCGGTTCAGGCGCATCGGCAACAATCGTCGAGAACGGTGTGGGATGTGAGCCTGCCGCCAGCACGAAAACGCGCTGCTCACCCGCGACGGGCGGCTGTTGGGTGGTCCAGATCTCGACGCTGGGGAAGACGGACTGCAACGTCGCGGTGATCGCCCCCAGCGCCTCAAGCCGCTCGGGAAAATCCACCACGTTCATCAGGAACACGCCGTCGTCGCTGAGCCGGTCTCGAACCAGCGTGAAGAACTCACGGGTGACCAGATGTGCGGGGACTGCGATGTCACCGAAGGCATCCCCGACGATCACGTCGTAACGCTGCCCAGGCCGGCTGAGCAGCGCCCGGCGCGCGTCCTCGTGCAGGATCTCGAACTGATCTGCCGCAACCCAGAAATCCCGGATTGCAATGGCGGTGACGTCCGGATCTATCTCGGCGACCTTGATCGGTCCGGTGCCACGATCGGCCCAGGCGCGTGGCACCGAATAGGTCCCGCCGCCGATGAAGAACGTCGAGAAAGGCTTTGCGCCCATCCGCCCCCTGCCGATCTCGTCAATCATGGCGGTGAATTCGGAGAACATCAGCCGCGGCTGATCCCGCGAACTTGTTCCATGTGAGAGATGGTCGAGCACCAGGCGGCGAACCGGAGATGCCGGGTCCGCCGAGACATCCAGCACCTTGATGCAGAAATAGCGGCTTTCCAGCGTGCAGTAGGAAAGGCGTGTGAGTGTGACCGTGCTCATTGCGACAGCAAGGCCTGCAACAAGCAATGGCAGGCCCGGGCGCTGAACCGGCCGCGCCATGAGGAGCAACAGACCAGCCGAGGCGATATACACCATGGTGACAATCGCCAGCGTGATCGCCGTACCAAGCCGCGGGATGAACAGAAAGCCGGCCAGCACCGTTCCGGCGATGGCGCCCACAGCACCGGCAGCGAACATCGCTCCCAGCGCCCGACCGGACCGGCTTGCCCGCGTTGCAACGGCGATCTGTGTCAGCACCGGGGCGGGCACTCCGGCAAAGACCGAGGGCAGGAAGAAGACGCAGACCGTCAGGATCACGATGCTTGCAACCGGATGCTCGACACCGGCCAGAACCGGACCGCCCGCAAGCCGCAGCAGCACCAGCGCGCATCCGGTCGTCACAGCTGCAGCAAGCAGCACCCATCCAGTGTAGACCAAGGCCTGACGGGCCGGGCGTTCGGCCACATGGCCACCCCACCAATGGCCGACCGAGAACCCTGCCAGCACCACAGCAATGATCGACGTCCAGGTGTAAAGCGACATGCCCACATAGGGAGCGAGCATCCGACCCGCAACGATCTCCACCACCAGGCTTGAGCCTGAAACCACGGCCTGCACGGCGACCAGAAGAGCCAGCGGGGCCCGCAATTGGGGAAGTGTCATCAGCAGGTCTCCGCTTTCAGTTCTGATGACAGTTTTATCTGGCCGGTTCCGCCACACAAGCGGTTGCAACGCAAGTTGGTTGGGATTCTGCGTTTCTTGCCGGGCGGTCGATTGATTCCGAATGTTGCGCCCGGATCGCATGCAAAACGCGCTCAAATGCATCCATCTGAGCGCGTTCTGAAGCCGTGATTTGAAGCGCGCCACCGGGACATGCCAGCCCTTGATTGCACGCACGGCGCTCTAGATGGCGAGATATTCTTCGCGCAGTTCCTTGTTGTCGAGCACTTCCTTTGCCGTGCCGTCAAACACCACGCTGCCGGTGTCGAGGATCACCGCCCGGTCGGCCAGGTTGAGCGCACGCACCGCGTTCTGCTCCACCAGGATCGTCGTGATGCCCTGCGCCTTGATGATGGCAAGCGTCTTCTCGATTTCGTCGACGATAACCGGCGCCAGGCCTTCATAGGGCTCGTCGAGAAGCAGGACCTTGATGTCACGCGCCAGGGCACGGGCAATCGACAGCATCTGCTGCTCGCCGCCCGACAGGGTCACACCTTCCTGTTGACGGCGCTCTCCAAGCCGCGGAAACAGCTCATACAGCCGCTCGATTGACCAGCCGATCGGTTCGACGATCTGCGCAAGTTGCAGGTTTTCCTCAACCGTCAGGCCGGGAATGATGCGGCGGTCTTCGGGCACCAGAACGAGGCCCGCCCGCGCGGCTTCATGGCTTGCCATGGTGTGCAGCCGTTGGTGGTCAAGCCAGATCTCACCATGGGTCAGCGTCGGATTTGACAACCGTGCCAGTGTCCGCAGCGTCGATGTCTTTCCCGCGCCATTGCGGCCGAGCAGCGCCAGGATCTCGCCTTCGTGCACATTGAACGAAACGCCCTGCACGATGTAGCTCTCGCCATAATAGGCATGGATATCGTGAACCGAGAGGAAAGCCGGTGCGGTTGCCGCATGGTTCCTGTGTTTTGAGAAGTCAGATGTGCTGGTGTCTGCAACGACCTCGTTCATGCCGCTTCTCCCAGATAAGCTTCTTTCACTTTCGGATGACCCTTGATGTTTTCGGGAATGTCCTCGACCAGCGGTGTGCCCTGGGCCAGCACCGTAATCCGCTGCGCCAGCGAGAACACCACATGCATATCGTGCTCAATGATCGCCATGGTGATGCTGCGCTTGGTGTGAATTTCCTTGAGCAGCTCGATGGTGTTGTTGGTATCGGCCCGCGACATTCCGGCGGTTGGCTCATCGAGCAGCAGCAAGCGCGGCTCCTGAACCAGGCACATGGCCATTTCCAGCCGGCGCTTGTCGCCTCGTGACAGCGATGCGCCATGCATCTCGCGTTTGTCGATCATGTTGACTTCCGTCAGCATTTCCTCGGCGCGCTCGATGATGCCACGCTCGGAGGCGATGCTTTCAATCGCATGCATCCGGAACGAGCCGTCGCGCTTGGCAAAGCATGGAATCAGCATGTTTTCCATCACCGTCAGGTCGCCGAAGATCTCCGGCGTCTGAAACACCCGGCTGATACCCATCTGATTGATCTGAAACGGTGTCCGTCCGAGCACCGAATTGCCGTCAAAGGTTACGGTTCCGGTGTCGGGCACCAGCTTGCCAACCAGGACGTTGAGCAAGGTCGACTTGCCTGCGCCGTTGGGGCCGATAATGGCGTGGACCGAGTTTTCCGCCACCGAGAGGTTCACATCGCCCAAGGCCTGCAACCCGCCGAAGCGTTTGTTGACGTTTTTGACTTCAAGAATTCCCATTGTCGAAATGTCTCCGGTCAAGCCACATGCGGTGAAGGTTTGGGGTGATGCTCGGGATCCTTGCCGGGTGTTTCTGTCTTCTTCTTGCGTGAGAACAGATTGCGAATACGCTCTCCGCCTTCCAGCAGGCCACCGGGCAGGAAGATGACGACCAGCATGAACACGATACCCAGAGTAAGGTGCCAGCCCTTGCCAATGAACGGATGAATGATCGTGACCAGAATGTCCTGAAGCGTCTCGGGCATCCATGAGAACCACTGGTAGAGAATGCCGTCATTGATCTTGGAAATGATGTTTTCCATGTATTTGATCATGCCTGCACCGAGAACCGGACCGATCAACGTGCCCGCGCCACCCAGAATCGTCATAAGGACGACTTCGCCTGACGCGGTCCAGAACATACGCTCTGGTCCAACCTGAGTGTCCATGGCGACCATCAGTCCACCGGCCAGGCCGGCATACATTCCCGAAATCACAAACGCAGCCAACGTATAAGGCCTTGGATTGAGGCCGGTGTAGTTCATTCGGGTCTGGTTGGTCTTGATGGCGCGCAGCATCATGCCGAACGGCGAACGGAAGATCCGGATCGCGAGGTAAAATGCGAGAAGCATTACCAGAGCGGCGACATAGTAGCCGACATTGAAGGTGAACAACCAGCCACCAAGCTGCATCTCATAACTGGTCTTCATTGTCAGACCGAACAGGCTGGCAGAAGGTGTTGCGCCATCTGCAAGCGCCGGGTCAAAAATCCGTGGGTCGGAAACCTTTGGCTGGAGACCGGTTTCGCCACCGGTAATCGGCGTCAGCACGGAATAGGCAAGCGCGTAGGACATCTGGGCGAAAGCCAGCGTCAGGATCGAAAAGTAGATGCCTGACCGGCGCAGCGAGATCCAGCCCACCAGAAGCGAGAACAGGCCGGCCACGATGATGGCGAGGATGATTGCCGGGATGACATTCATTGTCATCAGCTTCATCGACCATATGGCGGCATAGCTGCCGACGCCCAGAAACGCGGCATGCCCGAAACTGAGATACCCGGTCAGACCGAACAGGACGTTGAAGCCAATCGCGAAGATGCCGAAGATCACAAACCGCTGCATCAGGTCCGGATAACCGGCATTGAACTGCGCCAGCGCGGAATTCTCCGGAAACGGATTAAGCAGGAACGGCGCCAGCATTGTAAGCACTGCCACTAGCACGAGAAGGGCGAGGTCTTTCTTTTCCAAACCAAGCATCTGGTTACTCCTCCATAACGCCTTTGCGGCCCATCAGCCCGCGTGGGCGGGTGAGCAGGATGACGATCGCAATGAGGTAAATGATGATCTGGTTGATGCCAGGGATGAACGAGACGACCTGCGCCATGGAGGCGAAACTCTCCAGAATACCGAGCAGGAAACCAGCCAGGACAGCGCCCGGAAGGGATCCCATCCCGCCAACAACGACGACCACGAAACTAAGCACAAGGAAGTCCATGCCCATGTGGTAATTGGGGGAGTTGATCGGCGTGTACATCACGCCGGCCAGGCCCGCGACGACGGCAGCGATTGCGAACATGATGGTAAACCGCTTGTCGATGTTGATCCCCAGCAGGCCAACGGTTTCCCGGTCGGCCATGCCGGCGCGGACCACCATGCCGAAGGTGGTGAACCTGAGGAAGGAAAACACTGCTGCGACAATCACCGTGGCGAAGGCGAAATACACCAGCCGCCAATAGGGATAGATGATCTGGCCCGCTTCAAGTCCGACAAGGGCGCCAAAGTCAAAGCTGCCGGCAAACACCGCGGGAGCTGGTGTCGGGATCGGGTTCGCGCCGAAAAAATATTTGACGATTTCCTGCAAGACGATGGCCAGGCCGAAGGTGACGAGAATCTGGTCGGCATGGGGGCGTTTGTAGAAATATTTGATCAGCCCGCGTTCCATGGCGAGCCCGACAACAATCATAACCGGAATGGCGAACAGGATCGACAAAGGCACGGACCAATCTATCATCACCGATCCCAGATCGGTTCCGAGCCAACTCTCCACATAAGGCGTCTCGACCTTCAGCGGGTTGCCCAGAAAATCCTTCTGTGTCGGATCTTCCGTCACATAGGAAAGCGACAACAACCGGCTGAACGTAACGGCGCAAAACGCGCCGATCATGAACAGTGCGCCATGAGCGAAGTTGACGACGCCCAGGGTTCCGAAAATCAAAGTAAGCCCCAAGGCAATCAGCGCATAGGCGCTGCCTTTGTCGAGCCCGTTCAATACCTGTAATAGAATCGCTTCCATGGCCTATCCCACGTGAGAAGACGTCACGCCACTGTTGGGCGCCGGCTGTGAACGGCGCGTGCTTCGCTATAGTCTGAGACAGCCCGCACCCTGATTGGGTGCGGGCTGCAAGTCAGCAAGTATGGTCAATCATGCGCCTGGATTGCAGGAGCCCAGATCGCCGCCAAAGATTGACGGATCATAGGTGACCTGCGCAGCCGGCGTAACTTCAACCACTTCAAGAAGATCGAACTCGGACGTCGGGTTTTCCTTGCCGCGCACAACCAGAACATCCTTGAAGCATTGGTGGTCTTCCGCACGGTAAAGGGTCTTGCCATTGCCCATGCCGTCAAACTCGAAGCCTTCAAGAGCTTCGACCACTGCGCAAGGGTTGAACGAACCGGCACGCGCCACGGCGTCTGCATAAAGCAGGGTCTGAACGTAGCAGGTGTGGGCTGCCTGGCTTGGCGGGAAGCCGTATTTTTCACCAAACGACTTGACGAAAGCAGCCGAAGCGGCGTCCGGAGCCACCTGGGTGCCATCCGGCGTGGTGAAGCCCTGAGCCAGCGACCAGTGCCAGTTGGTGGAGCCGAAGATCCCCTTAACGTTGGCGCCTGCACCCTTCGCCATCAGGCGGGAGTAGAGCGGCACGATGATCTCGAACTTCTTGCCATTGACCATACGGTCACGCAGGCCGAACTGAACGGCATTGGTCAGCGAGTTGACCATGTTGCCGCCGTAGTGGTTGAGAACCAGCACGTCGGCATCCGACTGCAGAACAGGCGTAATGTAGGACGAGAAGTCGGTCTGCGTAAGCGGCGTCTTGACCGTTTCCACAGTTGACCAGCCCATGGCTTCCGTCGAGTTCCGGACAGCTTCTTCTGTGGTGTAACCCCAGTTGTAGTCTGCGGTCAGGTGATAGGCCTTGCGGTCCATACCGTAGGCTTTGCCGAGCACCGGAGCCAAGGCAGCACCAGACATGTAGGAGTTGAAGAAGTGACGGAAACCGTTCGCCTTCTTGTCCTTGCCGGTGGTGTCGTTGGAGTGGGTCAGACCAGCCATGAAGATCACGCCGGCTTCCTGGCAGAGCGCCTGGACCGCCACGGCAACCCCGGAGGACGAACCGCCGGAGATCATCACTGCGCCGTCCTTTTCGATCATCGACCGCGCAGATGCGCGGGCTGCGTCGGACTTGGTCTGGGTGTCACCGGTGACAAACTCGACTTTCTTGCCGAGGATGCCGTTGCCTTCAAGCACCTTGGACGAGAACGTGTTGAGCAGGCCGCCGTCGCCACCGCCGTTGAGGTGCTCTACAGCCAGTTCAAATGCGCGAAGTTCATCTGCGCCTTCGTCAGCATAGGGGCCGGACTGCGGAACGTTGAAGCCGAGCGTGACAGTCGAGCCTGTTGGTTCATTGGTGAACGCGTTCGCGCTCCGGGTGAAAATTGTTGGCATGGCCAAGCCGGCGCCAACATATGCGCCGGTTTTGATCAAACCCCGGCGTGAAATCGAGAATTTGCTCATAGAAAACCTCCCAGTGTGAGCACCGGCCAATCCTCACTGCAGCCGGCAAACGCCATAAGTGGCGGCATCTAAGAATTAGAAACAACCGGGAATTTTACCATACTACTTTCGGTGCAAAGGACTCCGCCCGCAACGTAGCCCCAGAAATGGCCGCTTGACTCAAGGATGAGTCTTGGCCCCAGGTTCGATTCTATCAATTCAGTTTGTGCGTGCCAGGGATATTGTATCGACGACTGTAAACAACCGCAATGAAGATTTAAAAAATGCGGTCATAATCGCCCCCAATTTTTCCCTTTTACGCAAAAAAGGCGAAAATAGACTTCAACAGATCAAAAAGTATAGATAAGCGTGCGCTGAATATGTTTCAGCCGGCGGGCGGGAATCTTCAAAGCCAATGTGGCGAGATGCGGCTCGCTATTCTTTTGAAGCGGAAATTCTCAGCGCAAGAGGGTGGCGGGGTTGCCGGATTGCTCAGGACTCTTGAAAATGTATCCAGCCACTGTCACGCATGACCGTGGATCTACCTGACGGCCCGGCGCCAATGCGGGCTCGGCGCAGGAGCCGAACAGAACGGATCTGACGGCATTCCGGGCCGAAGCCCGATACCTGTCGCGCCCTATTGATACGCGCCGCCGACGTCAGTGTATGCCGTTCGCACCTTGAAGCTCGCGGACATGGAAAACGATCTTGGCGATGTCGGTATCGGCAAGGCCCTCGACTGGAGGCATGTCGCCAAACCGCCAGTGGTGAGCCCGGACCCCGTTGCTGCCTGCGAGAGAGAAGGAAGCGTCACCGTGATGGTCGTCCGCATCACACGGTTGAATCCCACCCAGGTCATCAGCGCAGTGCCCGGAGATCCGCGCGCTCAGACCACGGCGTCGTTGCACAAGGCCTGATGAGCTATGCTGCTTGAACATCCTTTTGTCCGGGCACGATCCTGAGTGCGCGAAGCGCGTTGAGGATGACCGCCACATCGATCACCTCTTGCAGCAGTGCGCCTTGCACGGGCGTCAGATATCCGAATGCCGCGGCGATCATGCCGACAATCGACAGGCCGATCCCGGCCACGACGCTTTCAATGGCGATCCGGCGCGAACGCTGCGCGATCTCGATGCCCGGCAGCAGCCGGTTGAGGTGATCAACCAGCAGCACCACATCGGCAGCTTCCGCCGAGGCCGCGGCGCCACGCGCGCCCATCGCGACCCCGATATCGGCCGCGGCCAGCGCAGGCGCATCATTGACCCCGTCGCCGACCATCATCACCGGGCCATTCTTGCGCTCTGTGAGGACCAGAAGCACCTTCTGATCGGGCGTCAAGTCGGTCCTTACACCGTCGAGATCCAGCCCCTTCGTGACGGCTTCAGCCACGGCGCGGCGATCTCCGGTGGCCAGCAGAATGCGTCCGATCTTCAACTTGCGAAGACCCGCCAGCAGATCCGCCGTGCCTGCGCGCAAGGCGTCGGCCATCACCAGATGTCCCTTGAGCTGCCCGTCCACGGCAACAGCCACCACCACAGACCCTGCCTCGACAGTCGAGCTCTGAGGCCCGGTGAGACCGACCTGTGCTGCGACAAATCCCGTACCGCCGACGACGACCTTCCTGCCGTCAACGGTTCCCGCGACGCCGTCGCCCGGCGTCTCCACCAGGTTCCGAGGAACCGGCAAGGTGGAGCCACGCGCATGCGCCGCGGCGATGATCGCCTGTGCAATCGGGTGTTTTGATGCCTGATCGAGTGCGGCGGCGAAATACAGAACCTCGTCTTCGGACATGCCGCCCCGGGTGTCGATCGACACGATCTGTGGCCGCCCGTCGGTCAGCGTGCCGGTCTTGTCGAGAATCAGCGTGTTGATCCGCGCCAGTGCTTCGAGCGGTTTGGCTCCCTTGATCAGAACCCCGTAATGGGCGGCGCGGGAGAGCCCGGCCACCAGCGCAACCGGAACCGCAAGGATCAGCGGGCATGGCGTTGCCACCACCAGAACCGCAACCGCACGGATTGGATCGCCGGTGAACCACCACGCCGCAGTTGCCAGCACCACTGTCACGATCAGGAACACCAGCGAATAGCGGTCGGCAAGCCGGGCCATTGGCGCCTTTGACTCCTGTGCAGCCTCGACCAGCCTGACGATCCCGGCATAGGTGCTGTCGGCAGCCCGGCGTGTTGCCCGCAGATCAAAGGCCTCGCCCGCATTTGTCGAGCCGCTCATCACATCCTGCCCGTTGCAGAGCCGAATGGGCATCGATTCGCCCGTCAGCGCCGACTGATCGAGCAAGGCGCCTGCGCTGTCGACCGTGCCGTCAACCGGGGCCACGTCGCCCTGCCGGATTAGAAGCAGATCGCCCGGAACGATGTCATTGAGAGGCACTTCGTCCAGGGCGCCGTTGCAATGACGTGTGGCCGTCCTGGGCACGCGTGAGAGAAGATCGCTCATCTCCCGCCGGGCGCGGCCCTGGGCAAAACTCTCAAGGAAGGTTCCGCCGGAATACATCAGCGCGACCACCGCTGCCGCGAGTGTTTCACCAAACAGCAGCGCCGCTGACATTGACAGCGCCGCCACCACGTCAAGTCCGACCTCGCCTTTCATCAGGCTGCGAACGATCTCGATGCAAAGCGCTGCAAGGACGGGAAGGACACCGGCTGTCCAGATGATTTTCGCAAGATCCTGCTGCCCCGTGAGCCAAAGGACAAGCCCGCCAATCAGGCCGGACAGGGAGAGGCCGAGCAAAGCCAGGTTCAGCCGATCATGAAACAAAGAATTCATCTGATACATATCCCGGCTTCAAGCAACGCGTTCCAGTCCGGCAAAGAACCGCCGCGTCATCCCCGGACCATGCAGGATATCTCCCCGCAAGTCATTGAAGATTGTCAACGAAGTGGGCGAGGAAAGATGCGGCAACACCAATCCGCCGCGGCAGCCACGCCGCGCTGTGAGCTCGCTGTGCCCACGTTCGAAACCGTGCCTGAACCAGTTGCGGGAATAGCGGAGGGCTTGGGACAACGTCCGGACCTGGAACCATCGCGCTTTGGGTTGGATGGAGGCAAAACATGAAGGAAAATGGCGGAGGAGAGAGGACGAAATCCGAACCCGAAGCCACTGCGGCTTGGGTTGGCGGGCGGCAAGGCGCAAACAAAAATGGCGGAGAGAGAGGGATTCGAACCCTCGAGACGGTTCCCCGCCTACACACTTTCCAGGCGTGCGCCTTCGACCACTCGGCCACCTCTCCGCATATCCGTTTTTAAGGGCGATTGTCCGGCTTGGCCGGTGGCCATTCTGGGCCTTCGCCCGATCCCGGTGAGACGCCGCAAAGCAGTTGCGTTCCCCCGGTCCGGATCGGGCGGCACTATAGCCAAGAAGCCCCTCTTGGCAACCGCTATTTGATTGCCGCCGCATACAATGTTTCAGCACGCCTTGAGCGTGCCTTTCCCACGGCTGTCGACGCAGCCATTGCAGGAATGTTTTGAGACCTTTATGTGAGGGCGATGTGGGCAGCCCCACAGCCCGATCCGGGGCAGAAAGCAGGCCGGAGGAACCAATGCGTTTTGTCGCCCGTGTCATGAGTCTGATTTTTCTGGTGGTCGCGGTCATCGCCGGCCTGGTCGACGCCATTCAATCCGTTGCCGCGCATCAGCTGATTTTCACCCCGCTGATCCAGTCCTGGAGCGAAGCAAGCCCCGGCACGCTCGATCTGGTTGCCGATCTGTTTGCCGGCCACCTGCCGCTCTGGGTCTGGGACCCGGCGGCGATCTGGGTCATGGCGCAACCGTCCTTTGCGGTGTTTCTCGCGCTGTCGCTGCTGTTCTACATCATCGGCTACCGCCGGAAGAAACCGGCCGGCCGGTTTGCGGCCTGAGTGGTCCGTTTCGGCAAGTGCCGGCCGGCTTCCTTGTCACCGGGTGGCTCAAGCCCGTTGCATGATCGGCAGGCGAAGGCATAGGCTGGTGCCAGTCGAGCGCCTCGAATCCCGATTAAGCGAAGCCTGACCAAGCGAAACCCGGCAAAGAAGGTGTTGCCTTGTTCCTGATCGACATGTTCAACCGCAAGACCACCATGCCGGCACCGGCTGAAATCCTTCCCGGCCGTGCCGAGGCGATGGAGGTTGCACAAGTGCATGCGGTCAGCGGCATGGCGCTCACGCCGCCATATCCTGACGGGTTTGAAACCGCCTGCTTTGCAATGGGCAAGTTCTGGGGCGCGGAAAAATGCTTCTGGTCGCTTGATGGTGTTCACGTCACGGCCGTTGGCTATTCGGGCGGCACCACGCCAAACCCCACCTACCAGGAGGTGGTGACCGGGCTGACCGGACATGCCCAGAGCGTGATGGTGGTCTATGATCCGGTCAAGCTCTGTTATGCGGATCTGCTGGCCGTCTTTTTCGAAAGCCATGATCCGACTCAAGGGATGCGTCAGGGCTCCGATATCGGCACATTTTTCCGTTCAGCCATCTTTGCCATGGATGATGCGCAGGCATCACAGGCCAAGGCTGCTGCCGGGGTCTATCAGCAAGCCCTTGCGGGTGCCGGACGAACGGCGAGCCTCACCACGGAAATCATGCCGGCGGGCGCGTTCTTTTTCGCCGAATCCCACCATCAGCAATACCTTGTCAGGAACCCTGGCGGACAGAGCGGTTTGAAGCCATCCGGGGTCCCGTATCCGCGCGCTTCGTCAAGCCAGGTCCTGACCCCAAATTGAGCATTTGCGGACAGTGACGTTGCGTCAGTTTGCGACCAGGCGCCGCGTGCGAAAATTCGGCGTTGGTTTTTGCGGAAAGCCATGCAAGGATGCATCAATCCGGCTCCCTGCAGTCGGCACACACCGCAGGTCTGCCCGGCAACGGGCATGCGGGAGGACCAATAAGATCAACAATCAACCTACAGGGCTGCACATTATGAAACGCACGCTTTTGAGCATTGTCGCACTGGCCGCCATGTCGGCGTCCGCCTTGGCCGCAGACATCAAGCCGGCCATCATCTACGACCTTGGCGGCAAGTTCGACAAATCCTTCAACGAAGCCGCCTACACCGGCGCTGAAAAATTCAAGACCGAGACCGGCATTGAATACCGGGAATTCGAAATCAGCAACGACGCGCAGCGCGAGCAGGCCCTTCGCCGCTTCGCCCGCGACGGCAACAACCCGATCGTCATGGCCGGCTTCTCCTGGGCCAACGCGCTCGACAAGGTCGCTGCCGAATATCCCGACATCGATTTCGCCATCATCGACATGGTCGTTGACAAGCCCAACGTGCGTTCGGTCGTCTACAAGGAGCAGGAAGGCTCCTACCTTGTCGGCGTGATGGCCGCCAAGGCGTCTGAGAGCGGCACCGTCAGCTTCGTCGGCGGCATGGACATTCCGCTGATCCGCAAGTTCGCCTGCGGCTACAAGGGCGGCGTCATGGCCACCAATGCCGATGCCACCGTGCTTGAAGCCATGACCGGCACCACACCGGAAGCCTGGAACGACCCGGTCAAGGGCGGCGAAATCACCAAGTCGCAGATCGACCAGGGCTCGGATGTTGTCTATGCGGCAGCCGGCGGCACCGGCATCGGTGTGCTCCAGGCAGCAGCCGACGCCGGCAAGCTCGCCATCGGTGTTGATTCGAACCAGAACGGCCTGCAGCCGGGCAAGGTGCTCACCTCGATGCTCAAGCGTGTCGATGTGGCCGTCTACAACGCCTTCATGGATGCCAAAAACGACAGCTTCAGCTACGGCTTCAGCGTGCTCGGACTGGCCGAGGGCGGCGTCGACTACGCCATGGACGAGAACAATGCACCGCTTGTGTCGGACGACATGAAGGCCGCAGTGGAAGCTGCCAAGGCTGACATCATTGCCGGCAAGATCACTGTTCATGACTACATGTCGGACAACAACTGCCCCTACTGAGGCAGATGACGGCCTTCGGGCCGGTTGAAGATCAGGGCGGCCAGGCAAGCAATTGTCTGGCCGTTTGCTTGTGTGTTGCCGCCGGCTCTGCGGCAACCGACGTGCAGGAGCCAAAGCGCTCGAACCAGGGACACCTCCAATGGCCGAAATCCGAACCCACAAGGGCGACATCTCCGATCAGGCAATGGCGCTCTACACAGGCGATATCGCCGTCGACACCGAAACACTTGGCCTGGTGCCGCGCCGTGACCGGCTGTGTGTGGTGCAGCTGTCCCCGGGAGACGGCTCCGCCGATGTGGTACAGATCGCCAGCGGTCAGAAGCGTGCGCCCAATCTGGTTGCTCTGCTCAAGGACAGGAAACGGCGCAAGCTGTTCCACTATGGCCGCTTCGACATTGCCGTGCTCTACAATGCCTTTGGCGTGACCACACAGCCGGTGTTCTGCACCAAGATCGCCTCGCGGCTGACCCGCACCTACACCGACCGGCACGGGCTCAAGGATGTCACCAGGGAGCTGCTGGAGGTGGATCTGTCCAAGCAACAGCAATCCTCTGACTGGGCTGCGGAAACGCTGACACCGGCGCAGCTCGAATACGCCGCCTCCGATGTGCTGCATCTGCATGCGCTGAGCGAAAAATTGACCGAGCGGCTAAGAAGGGATGGGCGCGAGGCCCATGCGAAAGCCTGTTTTGAGTTTCTGCCGACCCGGGCCAAACTTGATCTCATGGGCTGGGAAGAAACCGACATTTTCGCCCATAGCTGAGCGGATTGGGATATCGGATATCGGGGACAGTTTACTTTTGGCAATGTGCCTGCTCCCGGGGATGGTGCCGAAAGTAAACTGTCCCCTCACAGCCTTTTCAATCTGCCGACACACCGAAACGATCCCGCGCCGGAAACGGCCGGGGTGTGACATCAGGCTTGCAGTCCGGAGGGCCGCCCGTGGGCATTGCCGTTCGGAAAGTGGTTAGATGGTCAAGCTGGCGCAACCCGCGCGCGGCCCGAAGCTCGCCGGATGATGTCCGCATCCGACAGGCAGATCCTCCCATCCCCGGGCTTCAACCCCCGCCCGGATTGCTCCGGCCGCAGCCTGGACGGGCCGCGGGAATGGTTTTGCCGGAGTCCGGCACGGACCCTGACACGCCACGATGGGCGCCTCATGTCCGCCACAGGCCCGCACCGGTGCCCCGCACATCCAGCCGTGAGGCCGACATGACGCGAAACCCGGCCCGGTGGCTGGCTTTGCACGCTCCTTAATCAAGGACCGCCCGCCAGCGGAGCTCCGATGGTATCCGCCTCCTTTCACGACCTGCCGCACGTTACGGCAAACCCGCAAAAGGCCTTCCTCCCGCCTGGTCCGACACGTTCGCGATCCATCCGGCAGCGGGAGCACGGAAAGTGTGGCATGGGGTTGGAAGGTGGGGATAAAAAGGGGGTGGGATTTGATGAATGGTGCGGGGCGCACCTTCTCCCCCTTGGTGGGGGAGAATGCAAAATCATGAGCTTAGCGTCAGCTAAGTCATAGATTTTGCAAGAGAGGGGGTTGGATTCGACACAGGAAACTTCCCCCTCACCTGAAAAATCTATGACTTGGCGCTCACGCACCAAGGCCATGATTTTTCTTCCTCTCCCACGAGGGGAGAGGAGAGGTGTCGCACCTTCCCATTTCGTCATCCTCGGCCCCCGAGCCGAGGATCCATTCCGTAATCCATCCGCGCACTGCAGGGATTGGGGAAGATCGCGGAATGGATCCTAGGGTCTGCGCCCTAGGATGACGACGGTGGGGCGTAGTCGACGAACCAAACAGTACTCGCTCCACAGAAAACCCGCCGGATCGCTCCGGCGGGTTTCGTGTTTTTGACGTCAGATCCGTAAAGGATCAGTCGTCGTTGTTCTGCTTCTTGAGCGCAGCGCCCAGAATGTCGCCGAGCGAGGCGCCCGAGTCGGATGAGCCGAACTGTGCCACGGCTTCCTTCTCTTCGGCGATTTCCAGGGCCTTGATCGAGAGGCCGACCTTGCGGTCCTTCTTGGAGAAGCTGGTGACGCGGGCGTCGAGGGTCTGGCCGACCGAGAAGCGCTCGGGGCGCTGCTCGTCACGGTCACGCGACAGATCCGAACGGCGGATGAACGAGGACAGGTCCTCGTGATCAACCAGCACCACTTCGAGGCCACCATCGGTGACTGCAGTCACCTTGGCGGAGACGACAGCGTTCTTGCGCAGTTCGCCCGATGCGGCGGCTTCGCCGATCGAGTCCTTGCCAAGCTGCTTGATGCCCAGCGAGATGCGCTCCTTGTCGACATCGACATCAAGCACGACGGCCTTGACCATGTCGCCCTTGTTGTACTCCTCGATGACCTGCTCGCCCGGACGGTTCCAGTCGAGGTCGGAGAGGTGAACCATGCCGTCGACATCGCCTTCCAGGCCGATGAACAGGCCGAACTCGGTCTTGTTCTTGACTTCGCCTTCGACTTCGGTGCCGGCAGGGTGGCTCTGGGCGAACACATCCCAGGGATTCTCGAGCGTCTGCTTGAGGCCGAGCGAGATGCGGCGCTTGTTGGGGTCGACTTCCAGAACGACCACATCGACTTCCTGGGAGGTCGACAGGATCTTGCCCGGATGCACGTTCTTCTTGGTCCAGGACATTTCCGAAACGTGGATCAGGCCTTCGATGCCCGGCTCCAGCTCGACGAACGCGCCGTAGTCGGTGATGTTGGTCACGGTCCCGGTGATGCGCTTGCCGGCCGGGTACTTGACGCCGATGCCATCCCACGGATCGCTTTCCAGCTGCTTCATGCCCAGCGAGATGCGGTGTGTGTCCTGGTTGATGCGGATGATCTGGACCTTGACGGTCTGGCCGATCGACAGGATTTCCGACGGATGGTTGACGCGGCGCCAGGCCATGTCGGTGACGTGCAGCAGGCCGTCAATGCCGCCAAGATCAACGAACGCACCGTAGTCGGTGATGTTCTTGACCATGCCTTCAACGGTCTGGCCTTCTTCGAGGTTCTGCACGATTTCCGAACGCTGCTCGGCACGGCTCTCTTCGAGCACGGTGCGGCGCGAGACCACGATGTTGCCGCGGCGCTTGTCCATCTTGAGGATTTCGAACGGCTGCGGGATGTGCATCAGCGGCGAGACGTCGCGGATCGGGCGGATGTCCACCTGGCTGCGCGGCAGGAACGCCACGGCGCCGTCCAGATCGACGGTGAAGCCGCCCTTGACCTGGTTGAAGATGACACCTTCGACGCGCTCCTGCGCGTTGAACTTCTCTTCGAGACGAACCCAGCTTTCCTCGCGGCGAGCCTTCTCGCGCGACAGCATGGCTTCACCCAGAGCGTTTTCGATACGCTCGACATAGACTTCGACTTCATCGCCGACCTTCAGCGTGCCGTCCTTGGCCTTGGCGCCGAATTCCTTCAGCGGCACGCGGCCCTCGACCTTGAGGCCGACGTCGATGATGGCGACGTCCTTCTCGATGGCCATCACGGTGCCCTTGGAAACGTAGCCTTCGGCGAGGTCCTGCGTGGCAAGCGATTCAGCAAACAGGGATGCGAAATCCTCTGTCATGGTTTCAGTTTGTGACATGAATTCTCCTGGCGACCGCAAGAATCCTGCGATCAGATGCGCCTGGCTGGTGTTGATCGGACCGGCGATGCCTGTCTGCCCTGAACCTCTCCGAGGCAGGGCAAGTACGGCGCGGGACAGGCTCGCTGGCTTAGTTCAGGTCTGAAGCGCAGCATCCACCAGGACGCGGGCTGCCTCAAACGCGGCTTCTATACCCAT
The DNA here is from genome assembly GCA_043585085.1 of Hoeflea sp. Lineage (GTDB taxonomy): Bacteria > Pseudomonadota > Alphaproteobacteria > Rhizobiales > Rhizobiaceae > Hoeflea. Next base: position 1,547,299 of record CP121320.1, on the reverse strand, counting down.
TTCGCTCGTGTCTAGCAAGTGTGCATCGGGCGCGGGCTTGAGCGGCGAATCTGCCCGCTCGCTGTCGCGGGCATCGCGTATCTTCAGATCTGCGAGAATTCCGGACAATTCGGCACTGCCGCCCTGGCCGAGAATCTCGTCATATCGACGTTGTGCCCGGACCTCGGGGCTGGCGGTGACATAGAACTTGATCAGCGCATCGGGGCAGACAACCGTGCCGATGTCGCGTCCGTCCAGCACCGCGCCGGGCGGGGTTTGGGAGAAGTCCCGCTGGGCTTCCACCAGCGCCCGGCGGACCTTCGGCATCACCGCGATCCTGGAGGCGGCTTCGCCCACCGCATGCACCGCAAGCACGGTTCGGTCGAGACCGGAAAGATCGAGATTGCGGGCCACATCAGCAGCCAGTTCCTCGTTGTCGAGCGGCAATCCGCGGTCCAGCAGCGCCTTGGCGGTGGCGCGGTAGGTCAGGCCCGTATCGAGATGATGAAGCCCGTAGCGGGACGCCAGACGCCGCGACAGCGTTCCCTTGCCCGCCGCCGCGGGGCCATCAATCGCGATGATGATCTGTGTGTCTTTCAAGTAACCGTCCGCCTCTTGCCTGTCTTACAGCCCGCCATAGCGCCGCACCAGCTCGGCCATTTCCACCGCGCCATCCTGGGTCAGGCCCGCGTGCACCCCTTGGCGGTCGGCCTCGGGCCGGTTTTGGCTGACTTTCCACTTGCCGGTCAATTCGCTCACCGTGATGTCGATGCCGACAATCCCGCGCAATTGCGCCTGGACAAATTTATCCGGTGCATCATTCACCTTCCATGGCGTGGCCCGGTCCGCTTCATGCCGGTCGGTGAGTGCATTCACCTGGTTGCCGAGCCAATGCGGATCCTCTTTCACCACTGCGATCCCGCGCGCCTGCACCATGGCATAGTTCCATGTTGGAACCACTTTGCCGTGCTCGGCCTTTGATTGATACCAGGATGGTGTCACATAGGTGTCGTCCCCCTGAAACACCACCAGCACCGAAGCGCCGTCCTGCACATGGCGCCATTGCGGGTTGGCGCGCGAAAGATGCGCGCGCAGCCGTGTTACGCCATCCTCGTTCGACACCAGAAACGGCACCGGATTGGCCTGGACGCCGGTTTCAGAGGCTGAAATCAGCAGGCCCAGCGGGTGCGCGGCAATCAGCGCCCGCATGACGCTCTCGTCGCTCTCGGCGAATTGCGGCGGAAGATACATGTCACAGGCTCCTGAAGGGATCGGGCTCTTGAAGGACTCGGGACCCGATTGCCGCTATTTGCGCGCGATCCCGATGCTGACATCATCAAGATGCCGGAAAGGTTCATGTTCAAACAGGCTTGGATCGTCAAGCCAAGCGAGAAGCATATCGAAAGCATCCACGCCCCAGAACATCTCATGGCCAGAAACCGTGGGGGCGACAAAGCTCGGCACACCGAACACGCCCTGCGCGATGGCCCGGTCGGTATTGCCCCGCAGCGCCGATTTGGCCGCATCATCTTCCGCGAGCGACACCGGAACGCCGATTTCAGCTGCAAAAGCACCGAGCTCTTCCCCGGTGTCGGGTGCCCGGCCCTGCTCAAAGACGAAATCAAACGCGGTCTGGACGCGTGTCAGGTCCGCGTCCGAACCCGCCAGCAGCCTGAGTGCCTTGAGGGGATTGAAGGGGTGGCGTGGCGGGAAGCGGAGATCGAGCCCGTATTTCTGGCCAAGAAACACCGACAGCCGGTAGGTGTGAAGCCGCTTGGCTGAAATCTCCGCCGGGCCGCGCTGACCCCAATGGGCGAGAATGCCGCCAAGCAACACCGGCACCGGTCTGATTGTGACATCGGCGGGAAGTTCCACAAACCGCTTCAGCGCGACATGGGCGAAGGGCGAGAGAATGTCATAGCAGAACTCGACGGTCCGGTCGCTCATCCCTGGGCGCTCTCGATGTCAATGCGGGCGCCGAGCCCGGTCATCATGTCCATGAATTCGGGAAAGCTGGTGGCGATGATGGCGCTGTCATCGACATGGACCGGCTTCTCGCTCGCAAGGCCCATCACCAGAAAGCTCATGGCAATGCGGTGATCGAGCCAGGTCTTGACCACGGCCTGTTTTGACGGCGCGCCCAAGCCCTTGCCGTCGGGCCGGCCACGCACCGAAAGCCAGTCTTCACCTTCGGTGCAGTCGACGCCGTTGATCTCGAGCCCGCGCGCCACAGCAGATAGCCGGTCGCTTTCCTTGACCCGCAATTCGTCCAGTCCGGTCATCATGGTCTCGCCCTCGGCGAAGCTGGCGGCGACCGCCAGAACCGGATATTCATCGATCATCGACGGCGCGCGATCGGCGGGGACGGAAACACCCTTGAGTTCGGATGAACGCACCCTGAGATCGGCCACATCCTCTCCTCCCGCCTGACGCGGGTCGAGGATCTCGATATTGGCGCCCATCTCCTGAAGCGTCAGGATCAGCCCTGTGCGGGTTTCATTCATCAAGACGTTGCGGATTGTCACGTCCGAATCGGGCACCAGCAATGCCGCGACCAGCGGGAAGGCGGTCGAGGAGGGGTCTCCGGGAACGTCGATGGTCTGGCCGGTCAGCGTTCCGCGGCCCTCAAGCCGGATGGTCCGCACACCATCAGTGGCGGTTTCGACCTCAAGCCGGGCACCGAAGCCGGCGAGCATCTTTTCCGTATGGTCGCGGGTCATCACTGGTTCGATGACGGTTGTGATGCCCGGAACATTGAGCCCGGCCAGCAGCACAGCCGATTTGACCTGGGCCGAGGCCATCGGCACCCGGTAGCTGATCGGGGCGGGCGCCAGCGGTCCGCGCAATGTCACGGGAAGTCTGTCGCCGTCTTCGGACCGGACCTGAACGCCCATCAGCCGCAGCGGATCGAGAACCCGGCCCATGGGCCGGCGCGACAGTGATTCATCACCGATGAAGGTCGTGTCGAAATCATAGGGACCGACGAGGCCCATGGTCAGCCGGCAGCCGGTTCCGGCATTGCCGAAGTCAAGCGGTTTTTCCGGCGCCAGCAGGCAGCCATTGCCAACTCCGCGGATGATCCAGGCGTCGCCGTCCTTGCGGATCGAGGCGCCCATGGCCTGCATGGCCTTGCCCGTGTTGATGACATCCTCGCCTTCAAGCAGGCCGGTGATTCTGGTTTCACCGCTGGCAAGCCCGCCAAACATGAAGGATCTGTGGGAAATCGATTTGTCGCCCGGGATTCGGATATCTCCCCTCAATGAACTGCTTCTTGAAGCGCTTGCGGGGCGAGAGGATGTTTCGGCGTGGCCCATTGTCGGTTTCCAGGCTGTTGAACTCGGTTCGGCCGCGTTGTGGACCGATGCGGTTGGCTGACTACCACAGGCCCCGGGCCTGCGTCATCCGGCTTGCTTCAAAATATCCGTCAGAATGGCTTTGACAGCCGGGCCCAACATCATTATGGGGACCGGACCCGCCGAAACGGGAGGTAGGGCACACCTGCCTTGATCTTCCCGCCAGTATATGAGGCTTCGACAGTGGCAAAACCGGAACTTGGAACAAAACGCGTTTGCCCCGAAACCGGGCGCAAATTCTACGATCTCAACAAAGACCCCATCGTGTCGCCCTATACCGGCACGTCCTATCCACTCTCCTTCTTCGAGGAAACGTCGAAAGCCGTTGCTGTCGAAAAAGAGCAAGAGGCGGAAGTGGCCGAGGTCGAGACCGAGGAAGAATCGGCTGATGTGGAAATCGTGTCGCTTGAAGAGGCGGACGAGGATACCACGAAGACCGGCAAGTCTGACGACATTCCCGATATCGATGACGATGATGATGTCGACCTGGACGATGACGATGACACTTTCCTCGCCGATGACGATGATGATGACGATGATGATGTCAGCGACATCATCGGCGTGAACGACGACGACGACGAGACATAGAATCAACGCGGCGGCGGCATTCGGGACCAGCCGGGTCCGGAAACTGCCACAGGCATGATTTTTCGTCTTGATCTTGTGCGGCTTGGGAAGTATGAAGCCGCACCTGCCCGTCGCCAGACGCGGCGGGGTTTCGCAAAGGCCACCGAACTTGTTTCGTCCCTTTGCGTCCCGGGGCCATAGCTCAGCTGGGAGAGCGCCTGCATGGCATGCAGGAGGTCAGCGGTTCGATCCCGCTTGGCTCCACCATTTTCTTGTTACGGGTAGCCGCCAAGCCAACCCTACCCGCGCGGTTCCGGTTGAAGGTTTCTCCTCTCACCTCCACCATCTCCTCTTTGTCGAGGCGATTAACATCCTGCTTGAAGAAACAGCCACGACAAGAGCGCTGCCTGCCCGTTCTTGCGCAACCTATTCAAGAATTTGCTAACCAAGCTGTCAGGTTTTGGCCACGAAACGGCCCCCAAATCGATCCCTATTACCAAAAAACAGTGTTTGCCTGCCTATTCTTTGCCTGGAATAAACAGGGGATACAATCATGGATGCTGTAAGCGACAACCGGCATGTGCCGCTTTGCATTGACCTCGATGGGACACTGATCGCAACCGACAGCCTGTGGGAAGGGCTGGTTTCGGTGCTGATCAGGCGTCCTTGGTTGTTTTTTGCAGCCATTTTCTGGACGCTGTCCGGCAAGGCGGTTCTCAAGCGCGAAGTTGCGGCCAGGCTTACCCATGATGGTGCAGACTGGCCCTATCGCGAAGAGGTGATTGCCCGGATCAAGCAGGCGCGTGAGGCAGGCCAACCGGTCTGGCTGGTGACCGGCGCCGCCGAATCCACCGCCACGGCAATCGCTGACCATCTCGGATTGTTCGACCGGGTGCTCCATTCCACCGATGCTGAAAACCTCACTTCATCGCGCAAGCGTGACCGGTTGGTATCGATCTGCGGCGACGCAGGGTTTGATTATGCCGGCAACAGCCGCGACGATCTGGCTGTTTTTGATGCGGCCCGCCGTGCCATCATTGTTGCGCCGGATGCGGCTGCCAGGAAGTGGGGCGCGAGAAACCGGGCTGAGTTCCTGCCGCTTGCGAAGGTTTCATCGCTTGCAATTCTCAAATCGATCCGCGTCCATCAATGGCTCAAGAATGTGCTGATTGCGGTCCCGCTGGTGCTCAATCATGAGTTTGCCAACACCAATCTAGTGCTGGCTGTGATCGCAGCCTTCTTTTCCTTCAGCTTCCTTGCGTCGGCGGTCTATGTCGTCAACGACATCTCGGATCTGGCCAATGACCGGCAGCATCCGCGCAAGCGCCTGCGCCCTCTGGCAAGTGGCGCTGTGTCGGTTCCGGTGATCAGCGTTGCTGCTGTCGCCCTGCTTGCCGCCTCGATTGGGCTTGCAAGCCTTCTGCCGCCATTGTTCTGGGCGGTTCTGGCCATGTATGCGACCATAACCACAGCCTACACCTTTGTGCTCAAGCGGAAGCTTCTGGTCGACGTGTTCACGCTTGCAGCTCTCTACACATTGCGCATCATTGCTGGTGCGGCCGCAACCGGCACCGAACTTTCGTTCTGGCTTCTTGCCTTTTCGATCTTCTTTTTCCTGAGCCTTGCGCTGGTCAAGCGCTATGTCGAGCTTGACGAGCTTGCAGACAGCGAAGATGTGAAACTCAAGGGCCGCAGCTATGTCGGATTTGACAAGGACATGATTGGGCAGGCCGGCGTCGCTTCGGCATTTTCGGCTGCCATGGTTCTGGCGCTCTATGTGCACAGCGATGAAGTCACTTCGATGTACGCCCAGCCCTGGCTGCTGTGGCCGCTCTGCCCGCTGATCCTTTACATGTTGCTCAGGATCTGGATCCTGGCCCGGCGTTCGCAGATGCATGACGATCCGGTGGTCTTCATCATGCGTGACTGGCGCAGCCAGGTCACCACCTCTGTTGGTGCTGCGCTGGTCATTCTTGCGACGCTGAATGTGTGGTGAACATGCAATCCGAACTCAACAGCTGGGGCCGGGTGGTCCGATGTCCGCGCGCGACCACCGGCCTCGCCAGCCTGACCTGCAGCGCGGCAGGAGCCATGCTGCCCTATGGCAATGGCCGCTCCTATGGCGACAGCTGCCACAATGATGCCGGCCGTCTGGTTCCAATGCGGCCGGGATCTGCAATCCGTGCCTTCGATCCCGATACCGGCCTGCTGACCGCGGATGCGGGCGTGTTGCTGTCGGAAATCCTGACCCTTGTGATGCCGCATGGCTGTTTCCTCGAGGTCACCCCCGGCACCGCGCAGGTGACGCTCGGCGGAGCCATCGCAAATGACGTCCACGGCAAGAACCACCATCGCCGGGGGACCTTCGGCCGCTCTGTCATCGCCTTCGAGTTGTTCATGAGCGATGATCGCCGGATCACCTGTTCGCCTGATCAGAACCGGCAGTTGTTCGAGGCCACCATCGGCGGCATGGGACTGACCGGCGTCATAGAAGCAGCCACCATCCGGCTGATGAAGGTGCCATCGGCAAATGTCCGCCAGACCGCCTTCCGTTTCGGCTCCATCGACGGTTACTTCGACGCGATTGATGCCATCGATGCCCGGCACGAATATTCCGTCGCCTGGATCGATCAGCTTGCCCGCGGTGCAAACCTTGGCCGCGGCGTGTTGATGGCAGGCGACCATGCCGAGGATGGCGGACCAGCCAAACTGCCTTCGCCGCCGCGCCTCGCGGTGCCGTTCTCGCCGCCGGTCAACCTGCTCAACCGTTTGACGCTGAAAGCCTTTAACGCGCTTTATTACGGCCGTGCGCCGAAATCGCCGACCACGGCAACCGTCCCCTGGAGCAGTTACTTCTACCCGCTCGACGCAATCCGCGGATGGAACCGGCTCTACGGCCCCCGCGGGCTGTTTCAACATCAGAGCGTCTATCCGGCTGAGACCGCGCGCGAGACCACGGTTCGGCTGATCGAATGCGCCCAGAACCATGGCGCAGCCTCCTTTCTGACCGTGCTCAAGCGTTTTGGCGATGTGCCCTCCCCGGGCCTCTTGTCGTTCCCGCGTCCGGGGTTCACCCTGACGCTGGATTTTGCCAATTCCGGTCCCGCGACGCTCAAGATGCTCGACGCGCTCGACAAGATCGTCCTGTCCGCCGGCGGCGCGCTCAATCCCTACAAGGACCAGCGCATGTCGGCTGACATGTTCGAGGCCTCGTTCCCGAACTGGCGGGAGCTTGAAGCGATTCGCGACCCGGCCCTGATGTCGGATTCCTGGCGGCGGACCGCCATGCAGCTCGATCCTGCCGGGAATGCCGAAGCGCCGGTGCGGGCTGTCAGACAAGCTTAAAGCTTGCACGCGGTTTCGCCGCTTAGTAACTGGGAACAGCCCGTTGCAGCGCCTGTTGTCATGATCCGGGTGCGAGCAGGTCCCAGAGCAAACCGAAAGGCCGCGAATCCATGTCCCGCATCTCCATTCTGGGCGCTGGCGCCTGGGGCACAGCGCTCGGCGCTGCCTTTACGCTGCAGGGGCATGCGGTGCAGCTATGGGGCCGCAACGGCGAGATTTGCGACGAAATCAACCGTCACCACACCAACCGGGCCTATCTCGATGCGGCGCCCTTGTCGGATGGACTGACGGCCAGCACGGACATGAGCGCCGTGCTGTCTGATGCCGAGATCGTGCTTTTCGTTTCCCCCGCGCAAACCACCGGCGAAATCGCCGCGCGCGCTGCGCAATCGCTGCGATCAGATGCAATTGCGGTTGCCTGCGCCAAGGGCATCGACAGCCAGAGCGGCCGTATGCAAAGCGAGTTGATTGCCGATCACCTCCCTGATCATCCGGTTGGAGTTCTTTCGGGCCCAAGTTTTGCGGCCGATGTGGTGCGTGGCCTGCCCACGGCAGTGACCCTGGCGATGCTGGATCGCGAAGCGGCCCAGGCACTGGCCCAGTCGCTGTCCGGCGGCACCGTGCGGATCTATGCCTCCGATGATGTCATTGGCGTCCAGATCGGTGGTGCGCTCAAGAACGTGATGGCGATTGCTGTCGGCATCTGCCGGGGCGGCGGCATGGGGGCCAGTGCCGAGGCTGCGCTGATCACCCGCGGCTATGCCGAACTGGTGCGGCTAGGTGCTGCCATGGGTGCGCGTCCCGAGACCCTGATGGGCCTTTCGGGTCTTGGCGACCTGGTGCTGACCTGCTCATCGGAGCTGTCGCGCAATTTTGCCTATGGCATTGCTGTGGGCAGTGGCCGCGATGTGACGGGCCTCAAACTCGCCGAAGGGGTTCACACCGTGGCCATCGCCAACCAGATCGCCGCCAAACACCAGATTGTCTGCCCGGTAATGCAGACCGCCGGAGATGTGCTTGCAGGTCGAATGTCGGCCGATGAGGCGCGCATAGCGCTGATGTCGCGTCCTCTCAAGGTTGAGGCCTGAACACCTGTTTCAAAACGCGTCTCGATCATTTGCAGGCATCAGCGTCTTGGCATTTGCAACCCATATCGGATATTGCGGGGTATTCCTGCCCGACCATAGGGCATTTTTCATCATTTGGCGGTCTAATGCGGCCAGTCACCGGGCCGGTTATCCGGCGAAGCCTTTTTGGAGCATTGCATGGGCTCAAGCCACACCATAACGCCTGTTGTCCTGTGCGGCGGCGCAGGCTCGCGGCTGTGGCCGATGTCCCGCGATGCCAAACCCAAGCAGTTTCACAAGCTGGTCAACGACAAGACCTTGCTGACCAACACGCTGGAGCGGGTTGACCAGAAAGGTGAAGGCCTGCGCTATCTGCCGACCCGGATTGTTGGCGGCGTGGCCTTTGAATCGCTGCTGGTCGAGCAGGGGGAAACCGGCTCGGTCGAGGTTGAGCGCTATGTTCTCGAGCCGCTCATTCGCGACACCGCAGCAGCCATTGCGGCAGCCATTGCCGATCTCGCCGAGAGCGATCCGCAGCGCATGGTGCTGGTGCTCCCCTCCGATCACCAGATTTCGGATTCCAGGGCGTTTTTCGAGGTGATCCGCACCGGCGCCGATGCGCTGGCCGAGCGTGGCGGGATCATGACCATTGGCATCACGCCGACCCGACCTGAAACCCAGTATGGCTACATCGAGCGCGGCGAGGGCAATGGCCCCGTCTACGATGTCACCCGTTTTCGCGAGAAGCCTGATCTCGAAACCGCGGAGACATTTCTGCAGTCCGGACGGTTTTTCTGGAACGGCGGAATTTTCATGTTCCGGGCCGGCGAGATGGCGGCCGAACTGGCCCGTCAGCAACCCGAGGTCTGGACCCAGGCAAAACGGGCGGTCGAGAATGCCGTCATCGACGGAAAGTGCTGCCGTCTCGATGCTGACGCCTTTGCTGCGAGCCCCAAGATTTCGATCGATTATGCGGTGATGGAGAACGCCCCAACGATTGGCGTGGTGGCGGCTTCCTTTGACTGGAATGATCTGGGCTCATGGAACCAGTTGCATGACGGGTCGCCGCTCGACGAAGCCGGCAATGCGCGCTTTGGCGATGTGCTCGCCATTGATGTCAACAACAGCTACCTGCGCTCCGAGGACAGGCTGCTTGCAGTGGCGGGGCTTGAGAACATTATCGTGGTTTCACAGCCCGATGCGCTTCTCATCGTGCATCGCGACAAGTCACATCTGGTCAAGGACATTGCCAATGAGGTCAAGCAGTCGGGTGAATGGCCGCCACTCGCCGTCGCCCACTCGGGCAGACCTGTTCCCTCGGAGCGCCTGATCCGCAAATGGCTGTTCGACACCGCGTTGCCGCTGTGGGCGGGTGCCGGTGTGGACCGCGTTCATGGCGGCGTGCATGAGGCCCTCAATCACGATGGCAGCCCGGCGGATCTTGGTTACAAGCGTCTGCGTGTGCTGGCGCGGCAGATCTACTGCTTTTCCTATGCGAGGCTGCTGGGCTGGCAGGATGGCCCGCAGGATCTGCTGGAGCATTGCTTCAGGACCCTCATCGAGACCGGATGGCACGAGGGTGGCGGCTGGATCCATCTGTGGAACCCCGATGGCACGGTCAAGGATGCGCAACGCGACACCTATGACCAGTGCTTTGTGCTGCTGGCGCTCGCCTGGCTCTGGCGCGCCACCAAATGGCCCGAAGCGCGCGTCTGGGCCGAACGCACGATCGCCTATATGGACGACAATCTGGTCGATCGCGCCAATGGCGGGTTTTACGAATCAAGCCTCAGGCTCGACTACCGCCGCGCCAATCCGCACATGCATTATCTCGAGGCGATGCAGGCCTGGTACGAAGTCACCGGCGAGCGGGCTTTCCTCGACCGGGCCCGGACCTCGGTTGATCTGTTCACCAGCGTGTTCTTTGATCCAGAAAGCTGGAGCGTGACCGAGCATTTCAACCGTGACTGGACGGTGCGCACCGACAAGCCGGCGCGGATCGAACCGGGCCATCACTATGAATGGGTCTGGCTGTTGTTGCGCCAGGCCCGCTTTGCCGACCAGCCCGAGCTTAAGGAATATTGCCGCAAGCTCTACGCCACCAGCCATGCCTTCGGCCACGCCCGTGGCACTGATGCGGTGTGTGATTCGATGGCGCCGGATGGCTCTAAGATGATCGGCACGGCCCGGCTGTGGTGCCAGACGGAGGCGCTCAAAGCAGGGCTGCTGGCGCGCGCGGACGGTCTGCCCGGCGACGAGACCCTGTTCATCCGGATGCTCGATGTGATCTTCAACCGCTATCTCACCGCGCCCACGCCCGGTGGCTGGTATGATCAGATCGACCCCAATGGCCGGGTGATTTCAAAAGACATGCCGACGAGCAGTTTCTATCATGTGTTCTGCGCTCTGGTGGAGTATCTCCGCCATGAGGAATTGCTGCCCTGAGTGGCAGCGCGGTGGGCAATCAGGAGAGGTGATGATGGCTGCGAAATTCGGCACCAGCGGCCTGCGGGGTCTGGTCGGTGAGCTGACCGACGGGACCGCATCGACCCATGCCCGTGCCTTTGCCCGCCATCTGGTGTCCAATGCAATGGCTGCGCCGGGTTCGCCCATTTTCATCGGCCGCGACATGCGCGCTTCAAGCCCCGAGATTGCGCTCCAATGCGCGGCAGCTGTGAGCGCGGAAGGTCTCGTTCCTGTGGATTGCGGTGTGGTTCCAACCCCGGCGCTGGCGCTCCATGCGATGGGCCATGGTGCGGCCGCGCTGATGATCACCGGCTCGCACATTCCCGATGACCGCAACGGCGTGAAGTTCTACCGGCCAGACGGCGAGATCGACAAGACCGATGAAGCTGCGATTTCGGCGTTGGCGCCTGAGTTCGCCGGCCAGACCCTGGCCGAGGCGGCGCCGATGAAGAACGAGCAGGACGCGGTGCTGAACGCCTTTGTTGCGCGCTATCACGGCTTTGTGGCGGGGGACGGACTGGCTGGCTTGCGCATCGGGCTCTATGAGCACAGCTCGGCCGCCAGTGAGGCCCTGGCGCGCATTCTGAGCGAAGCCGGTGCGACGGTTGTCCGGCTGGGTCACTCGGAAAAGTTCATTCCGGTTGATACCGAAGCCGTCTCCGATGAGACCCGGACGCTGACGGCGGACTGGGTGAAAAGCGAGACACTCGATGGGCTGGTGTCTGCCGATGGCGATGGCGACCGGCCCCTGGTTGTCGATGAAACCGGCACGGTGCTGCGCGGTGATGCCCTGGGCCTGATTGTGGCGCGGTATCTGGGAGCGGATGCGGTCGTCACCCCGGTCACATCCAATTCCGGGATTGAAAGCCATTGTGATGCGCAGGTTGAGCGGACCCGGGTGGGCTCCCCCTTTGTGATCGCAGGCATGAATGCAGCGCTTGAGGCAGGCCGAAACCTGGTGATCGGTTTTGAAGCCAATGGCGGCGTGCTGACCGGCAATGAGATCGTATCGGGAGCAGCCCGTCTGGCGCCGCTGCCAACCCGTGACAGCGTGCTGCCGATCCTGTGCGCCCTGGCGGCCTCGCGGCGGGCAGGACTAAGCCTCTCGGCCGATGTGGCGGGCCTGGCATTGCCGGTTGCCGCCAGCGACCGGATCGAGAATTTTCCAACCGCGCAGAGCCAGCAGCTGGTGGCCAGGCTTTCGGGCGATACTGCAGCCTGCTCCGATTTCTTTGCCACTCTGGGGGCGGTGCGCCACATCGACCGGACCGATGGTCTCAGGGTAACGCTCGAAGACGGCCGGATCGTACACCTCAGGCCCTCCGGCAACGCGCCGGAGATGCGGGTCTACTCCGAGGCAGCCACCGAACCGGAAGCCCATGCCCTGATTGCGGCGACCATGGCGCTTGTGAAACACAACACCGCCGGTCAGTCAGGATAACCCAACGGCAGCATCAATCCCCGGTGCTTTGCGCTTTGACCTGTTCGGCAAATTGTCCAACGGGAATGCCGATCCAACAAGCGTCGCCGCGATGTCAGAACCGGAAAGTTCTTTGATAAAGCGCGCGGGATTGGCGGCGCGGTTCTGTCCATTCGCGATCCGGGGCCAAAGACATCTGTCCGTCAGCAGATTCTCGGCAATTGCTCACCCGACAGCCAGTCGACGATCCGTCCACCGCCAAACGAGGTTTCCATTTGCACGAAGCAATGATCATCGGCAATTGCCACCCCGACAATCGCCGCCTCCTGTCCGAGCTGATGGCTGCGCATCGCAGCCAGAATCGCTTGCGCCCCTTCCGGGGCGACCACCGCGACCAGCTTGCCTTCATTTGCCACATTGAGCGGATCGAGGCCGAGGAACTCGCATGCCGCCGCCACTTCGGGCCGCATCGGAATGGCTTCTTCGTCGATCCGGAATCCGAGTTTTGATTGGTGGGCGATCTCGTTGAGTGTGGCGGCGAGGCCGCCGCGCGTCGGGTCCCGCATCAGCCTGATGTGCTTTCCGCCAGCCTCTACCATAGCGGCAACAAGCCGGTGCAGAGGGGCCGTATCGGAGATGATCGCAGTGTCGAATTCAAGGTTCTCGCGTTTCGACATCACGGCCACGCCATGATCACCAATGGATCCGGAAACGATAACTACATCGCCCGGTCGCGCGGCATCCGAGCGGAGATCCAATCCTTGCGGCACCATGCCGACACCAGCGGTGGAAATGAAGACGCCATCGGCCTTGCCACGCTCGACGACCTTGGTGTCTCCGGTGATGATCGGGACTCCGGCTTCACGCGAGGCGTCGCCCATGGTCTGCGCGATACGTTGAAGATCGGCGAAGGCAAAGCCTTCCTCGATGATGAAACTCGCCGACAGGTATAGCGGTACAGCGCCCGCCATGGCCACATCGTTGATGGTGCCGTGAACGGCCAGTGAGCCGATATTGCCGCCCGGAAAGAACAGCGGTGTCACGACATAACCGTCCGTCGTCATCACCATTCGCCCAGCCGGAACGTCGAAAGCCGACTGGTCGTTGCCGGCGCGCAGCCATTTATTGTCGAAGGCCTCGACAAAGATGTCCTCGATCAACTGCGTCATGGCACGGCCGCCGGCGCCATGGGACAGGTCGACCCGTCCGTTCTTGATATCAAGCTTGCGCTTGCGGACCCTCATCACACCGCTCACGCAACCGCCCTTCCGGCATCGGTCTGCCTGGCGTTCTCCCGGAAGCGGCCGTAGGTCCAGTGCGCAGCACAGGCCCCTTCCGATGACACCATACAGGAGCCCATCGGCGTGTCTGGCGTGCACAGCGTGCCGAACAGCTTGCACTCGACTGGTTTCTTCACCCCGCGCAGGATCGCGCCGCATTCGCAACCCGGATTGTCCCGGGCCTCCGGCGTGACCATGGCAAACCGGGTTTCGGCGTCGAAACGGGCATATTGCGGCCGCAACCGCAGCGCACCGTGCTGCACTTCGCCCAGTCCGCGCCATTCGAAACTTTCGCGCTCCTCGAAATACGTCGCCACTTCGGCCTGCGCCTTCTCGTTGCCGAAGGGGGTGACGGCGCGGATATACTGGTTTTCAACCTCGTGGCGGCCGTCATTGACTTGCCTGAGAAGCATCAGGATCGCCTGAATTACATCGAGGGGTTCGAACCCGGCAATCACCACCGGCTTCCGGAAGCCTTCGGCAAATGCGTCGTAAGGTCTGGTGCCGATCACGGTGGAGACATGTGCCGGACCGACGAAACCATCGATCTTGATGGTGCCCATTTTGGCCACATCCGGACTTTCGAGAATGGTCTGGATTGCGGCGGGAGTGAGCACGTGATTGCAGAAGATCGAAAAATTCTTCAGCTCCTTTGCAATGGCGGCCTTGAGCGCCAATGCCGTCGGCGGTGTTGTGGTTTCGAAGCCGATGGCAAAGAACACCACCTCGCGGTCTGGCTCGGCTTCGGCAATGCGCAGCGCATCGAGCGTCGAGTAGACCATGCGGATATCCGCGCCCGCAGCCTTGGCCTTGAGCAGGCTCGATCCGCTGGACCCGGGAACCCGCATCAGGTCGCCATAGGTGCACAGCGTGATTCCCGGGCGAAGCGCGAGCGCAATCGCCGCATCGATGCGGCCGACCGGCAGCACGCAGACGGGACAGCCGGGCCCGTGGATCATCTCAACATTTTCCGGCAGCATGTCCTCCAGCCCATAGCGCGAAATGGCATGGGTATGGCCGCCGCAAAATTCCATGAAGTGATAGGTTTCACCGGGTCTGGCCTCGGCGGCGATCCGCTTGGCAATGTCCTTGGCGAGCGCTCCGTCGCGATATTCGTCGATATATTTCACGCCGTTGCCCCTTCCGCCATTTCGCGTATCAGCTCAAGCGTGCGCTCGGCCTCCTCGGCATCGATCTTTGTGAGCGCATAGCCCACATGCAGCACCAGATAATCGCCCAGTTGCACGTCGTCGATCAATGCGGTGGAAATCGCCTTCGAGACGCCATCCAGCGTCACTTTCGCCATGTTGTCGGGCAGTATTTCCGTTACCTGAACCGGGATCGCGAGACACATGGCCTATAGCTCCTCTATCTGGGATCTGTCGTTATCAATGACCTGGCGTGCATGAGCTGCCTGGCCCAGCGAGAGCCCGCCGTCATTCGCAGGCATGGCTTGTGGCAGCAACGTTGTCAGGCCGGATGATCTGAGCTTGTCCGGTAGACCCTCAGCCAGCCGCCGGTTCATCATGCAGCCGCCCGACAGCACGATCTGCGTAGTCCCTTGTCTGAGGCTCTCGGCAATGACCCATTCGGCCAGCCCCTCGACCAGCGTGGCGTGGAACAGGCTTGCCGCTTGCATACCCCTGAGCCCGCGTTCTGCGATGTGAACCAGCAGCGGTCCGAAATCGAGCACGCTGTTCTCGAACCGGTATCCGCACTTCAGCGCAGCTGTGTCCATGGCCAGGGCCTCGAACTCCATCGCCGCCTGGCCCTCGAAGCTTTGCACCATGCGGGTGCCGGAAATCGCGGCTGCCGCATCGAACAGGCGCCCCATGCTTGAGGTCGTGGCGACTTTCATTTTGCGCTCCAGCATGGCCAGCAATCTCTGCGGCCCATCCATATCTGCGAAGACGCTGCGGGCAAGATCCGCCCGGCCTGCCGAATGCAGCGCGCCGATGCCCATGCGCCAGGGTTCGCGCGCGGCCTTGTCACCACCGGCAAGCGGCAGCGGCGACAAATGCCCTGCCCGGCGCCATCTGCAGCCATCGATATCCAGCAACTCGCCGCCCCAGATGCCGCCATCGGCGCCATAACCATGTCCGTCCAGAACAAGACCGAGACAGGGACCGCGCAGCTGATGTTCGGCGGCGACGGCGGCGGCATGGGCAAGATGATGCTGGACGCGCACCAGCGGCAGCCCCAGGCTCTCGGCAAGCCGCGTCGAGCGGAAGTCAGGGTGCAAATCGCAGGCCGCATAGTCCGGTGTCACATCGAGGATACGGCAAAGATGCGCCACAGTTTCGTGCTGGAAGCGGATCGTCTCAACATTGCCCAGTCCGCCGACATGCTGGGAGAGGAAAGCCTCACGGCCTCGCGTCACACAGATCGCGTTTTTGAGATCGGCGCCAAGGGCGATGATTGACGGGCCATCCGACCCTAGGTCGACGGGCTCCGGCACGAAGCCGCGCGACCGGCGCACAAAGGCCGGCGCGCCGGCAATCACCTGCATGACGGAATCGTCGGTCCGGACCACAATATCGCGATCATGCGTGACGATCATGTCGGCAATCGTTGCCAGCCGCCTTTCCGCCTCAACATTACCGGCGACCAGTGGCTCGCCGCCGGGATTGGCGCTGGTGGCGACAAGCGCAACGGGCAACTCAAGGCCGTTCTCCGCAAGCGCATCGAAAATCAGATGGTGAACCGGCGCATAAGCGAGGATGATGCCGATCCGGTTCAATCCCGGAGCCAGGCTTTCGGGCAAATTGCCCCGGCTTGCCGCCAGCACGATGGGCCGTGCCGCACTGGCCAGGAGTTGCTGTTCCTGTGTGCTGGTATCAGCGAAATGCCGGGCGGCTTCCACATCGGCGACCATCACCGCAAACGGTTTTTCATCCCGTGCCTTGCGACGGCGCAACATGTCGATTGCCGCACTGTTGCGGGTATCGCAGATCAGGTGGAATCCGCCGATGCCCTTGAGCGCGACGATCTTGCCGTCACCGATGGCGGTGGCGATGTCACCGATTGAATGGCTGAGTGCCGGCCCGCATTTGGTGCAGGCGATCGGCTCGGCGTGGAAGCGGCGGTTGCCCGGGTTGCGATAGTCCTCGGCGCAGGCCGGGCACATGGCAAACCCCGCCATCGCAGTCTGTTTGCGGTCATAGGGCAGAGACTGCGTGATCGTGTAGCGCGGGCCGCAATGGGTGCAGTTGATGAAGGCATAGCCAAAGAAGCGGCTCTGCGGGTTACGCATTTCAAGCAGGCATTCCTTGCAGGCGGCCGCATCCGGTCCGATCCGGGTTGCCGCTTTGCCACCCACGCTGTCGGCGATGAGAAATTCGGTGCTGTCGGCAAGCGGCATGTCCCCGGTTTCCACTGTATCTATTTGCGCCAGTGGCGGAGCTTGTGCGCGCAGCAATGCGCCAAAGTCCGCGGCCTCCGTCCCCTCCACTTCGATCAGCACGCCTTCGCGGTCGTTGAGCACAAACCCCGTGAGACCCATACGCCTGGCGAGGGCAAAGACGAATGGACGAAACCCGACACCCTGCACGACACCGCGGACCCGCAGCTTCAGTCGGCGCGGCCGGATATCGGGATCAAGGGCGAGCGTCTGCCGGGGCATGGTCAGCCTGCTCTCGCCATTGCGCGGGTTGCAGCCATTGCGGCGTTGGCTTGCAGCCAGGAATAGAAGGCCTCCATGCCTTCGCCGGATTTGGCCGAAACCAGCAGCGTCTGCAGCTTCGGGTTCACGCGCAATGCGTTGGCAATACACTCGCCGACATTGAAATCCAGATGCGGCAGCAGATCCGCCTTGTTGAGCAGCATGAGATCGCTGGCTGCAAACATGTCGGGATATTTGAGCGGCTTGTCCTCGCCCTCGGTCACCGAGAGAACGACAACCTTGTGGGCCTCGCCGAGATCAAATGCTGCGGGGCAGACCAGATTGCCGACATTCTCGATGAAGACAACACTGTTCCTGGCCGGTGACAGCTCCTCTGCCGCATGGCCGACCATATGGGCATCGAGATGGCAGCCCTTGCCGGTGTTGACCTGAATGGCCGTGGCACCGGTTTCGCGGATGCGGGCGGCGTCGTTGGACGTCTGCTGATCGCCCTCGATCACGCTGATCACCTGCCGGTCTTTCAAATCCGTGATGGCGCGGACCAGCAGGCTGGTCTTGCCCGAACCGGGGCTGGAAACGAAGTTCAACGCGAAAATCCCGTTCGCGGCGAAGCGGTCCCGGTTGTCCGCGGCAAAACCATCATTCTTGGACAGGATATCGCGCTCGACCTGAATGATCCGCTGCTGGCTCATGCCCGGAATGTGGACGCCTGCGATCCCGGCGCCATAGTGAATCGACGCGTTGTCCCCATGATCATGATGGTCACGGGTATGGCCACTCTGATGTTTGTGCGAGTGCTGATGGTGGCTATGGTCATGGCCTTCGCCTTGCTCATTATCGGGGCCGGTTCCGCAACCGCATATCGTGCACATCAGATGACCTCCAGTTCCCGGATTTTCATATCGTCACCGGCTGTCATTTCGACATGGGCGTTGCTGCACTCAGGGCACAGGTCGAAACGTGCCGTTATTGGCACCGTCTTGGCGCAATCGATACACCAGCCCATCCCGGGGACCCTGTTGATCTCGAGCTCGGCCTCCTCGGCAATGCTGCCGTTCCGGATCGCATCATAGCAAAACATCAGTGCCTCGGGGTCGACATGGCTGAGCATGCCAATATCCAGCCGGATCGATTTCACCCTGACCGCACCGTTCTTCAGCGCCGTTTCGCAGGCAATCTCGAGCACGCTTTCCATCAGTGACATTTCATGCATCGGCCGTTTCCTTCAGCCTGATGTCAAAAGCGCACCATAAGCATAGCGCACTGTGTGACGGCGATGCCTGCGGAAATTTCCTGTTTGCGTACATTACCACACCGTTGAGCTGTTTCCTGAGGCATTTCCTCGTTAGGCGCTCGCCTTCGAATACCAGTCGACGAAGAACGCCTCGGCCAGTTCCAGATTGTGCTTCGCCTTTGCAC
The DNA here is from genome assembly GCA_043585085.1 of Hoeflea sp. Taxonomy (GTDB): domain Bacteria; phylum Pseudomonadota; class Alphaproteobacteria; order Rhizobiales; family Rhizobiaceae; genus Hoeflea. The sequence continues at coordinate 1,528,781 of CP121320.1, read as the reverse complement.
TCAGCCCTTCCTTGACCTCGCCGAACTCATATCCGGCAATCCCCAGAACATAGGCTTGAGGCCTCCTGCCATAGAGCATTCCTGCAAGCGAAAGCACCGAGACCGGCGTCAGGCTGTGGCTGGAAAGCTCCGCATCGGTTCCAGCTTCTGTTCTGGTGAAGCTGAACGCCCCGTCACCGTCGATCAACGCATCGGCAAAAATCACCAGATCCGCGTCCACCACCGCCAGGGCGTGATCAACGGTCAGTTGATAGTCGGTGTCGATGTCGAGAAACGGCAGATTGTGCTTCTCTATCCTGTCTGTGAAGGCGGGTCCCAGGCCATCGTCGCCCCGGCCCAGATTGCCATAACCTATGAGCAGCGCTTGCGATCCCATCAGAAGGACTGCGTCCGGCTTTCGATCAATTGCCCGCCGGCATCGAACAGTTCGACCTGCAGCGGCATCTGGCCCAGAGCATGCGTCGCGCATGACAGGCATGGATCGTAGGCGCGGACCGCCACTTCGATGTGATTGAGCATGCCCTCGGTGATTGTGGTCTGCCCGGAGAGATACTGCACGGCCACATTCTTGACCGCGCGGTTCATGCCCTCGTTGTTGTGCGTGGTCGAGACGATCAGGTTGCAATAGGTCACCTGGTCGTTTTCATCGACCTTGTAGTGGTGAATGAGGTTGCCGCGCGGCGCCTCGATGACGCCAATCCCTTCCTGGCGCCGGTCACCGGTCGCCACCAGATCGGTTCCCTGCAGATCCGGATCGTTGAGCAGCTCGCGGATTTTCTCGACGCAATGCAGGACTTCGATCATCCGTGCCCAGTGGCTGGTCAGCGTCGAATTGTTGGGCGCGCCGCCGGTCTCGGCCTTGAGCACCTTGTGGGCTTCATTGGCCAGAGGCGTATCGATGAAGCTTGCCGTGTTCATCCGGGCCAGAGGGCCGACCCGGTACCAGCCGGTTTCCGGTCCGAGCGACTTGATGAACGGGAATTTCATGTAGGACCAGGTGCGGACATCCTCGACCAGCAATTCGTGATATTTCGAATAGTCGAGTTCGTCGAAAATTGTCGCGCCTTCAGAATCGAGCGCCCGCATCCGCCCGTTATAGAGATCAAGCGCGCCATCCCCGGAGCGCACAAGCGACATGTAGTTTGACGGGAAGGACGCGAAACTCTCTATAAGCTCGGCATGCTCCAGCGTATAGTCGCGCGCCAGCGCCAGGGCATCGCTGGCCCATTGCTCCATTTCGTCGATCTGCTTCAAAAACGCATCGCGCTTTTCGATTGGCAGATTGCGATTGATTCCGCCTGGGATGGCACCGGTGCCGTGGATTTTCTTGCCGGCTGTCGCCTCGATGATTTCCTGGCCGAATTTGCGCATCATGATCGCCCGGCGGCCAAGTTCCGGGTGCTCGCGAAGCACCTCGAATATGTTGCGCTTCTCCGCCGCTGCGCCAAAGCCGAACAGCAGGTCGGGCGCGGCAAGGTGGAAAAAATGCAGCACATGGCTTTGCATCACCTGCCCGTAATGCATCAAACGCCGCATCTTCTCCGCTGTCGGCGGAAGCACATCAACACCGCAGATCATGTCCATCGCCTTGGCGGCTGCCAGGTGGTGGCTCACCGGGCAGATTCCGCAAAGCCGCTGCACGATAACGGGAACCTCCCACAAAAGGCGGCCGCGAATGAACTGTTCAAAGCCTCGGAACTCGACGATATGCAGACGCGCCTCGTCAACCTCGTTATCGTGGTTGAGATGGATGGTGACCTTGCCGTGGCCTTCCACACGCGTCACCGGCGAGATTTCGATCAATCTTGGTTCAACCATGCCCTGTCGCTCCCGCTTGCTCAGTCAAACTTGATCATCTCACGGTCAAAACCATGAAACTTGCCCGTCAGCAGACCGGCCAGCGTGTTGAAAATAATGTCGCCCGAAGGTGCGCAACCGGGGATTTCGTAGTCGATTTCCACCACTTCCGAACACGGATACACCTCGTCAAGAAGCAGCGGCAAAGCCGGGTCATTGGGGATATTGTGGGTGGTGTTGCGGATGTATTTTCCCGTGATGTAGGCTTCCTCGAGACAGTCGCGCAGCGGCGTTCTGGAGTGCATGATCGCGTTGCGCATGGCCGGCAGGCCACCCATGATGGCGCATTGGCCGATGGCGATCAGGACATCGCAGTTGCGCCTGAAATCACGCAGCACATGGACGTTTTCCTCGTTGCAGCAACCGCCTTCGATGATGCCGATATCGCAACGTTGCGTGAATTTCTTGATATCGGTGAGCGGCGAACGGTCGAACTCGACCAGCTTCATCAGCTCGATCAGGCGCTCGTCAATATCAAGGATCGCCATGTGGCAGCCAAAGCAACCGGCCAGCGAGGTCGTTGCGATCCTTGCCTTCCTGAGCTCACTCATCGCGCTTGCCCTCGATCTTGTAGCCGATCAGCCCCTTGTCGAACTCGCGTTCGCCGATCGGCTTGGAAAAGCCCACGCCCTTGCGGATAATACAGCCGACGGGGCAGACCTCCTCTGACATCGCTTCATCGGTGAGGGCGGCATCGGTATGGGCGAGGTCATGCCCGTTGACCGCGACGCGGCGGTGAATGCCGCGGCCGACATAGCCGAACACGCCCTTGCCATCGACATCCTGCGAAGCGCGGATGCAGCGGCCGCAACTGATGCAGCGATTGGTATCAAGCGCAATATCGGGATGGGAAGCGTCAAGTGCGCGGCTGGGCTCGAGATAGGGAAACTTGGTCGGCGTCGTCATGTCCAGCCGGTAGGCCATCGCCTGCAGTTCGCAATTGCCGCTCGCCTCGCAGATCGGGCAAAGGTGGTTGCCCTCATGGAACAGCATTTCCACCAGATCCCTGCGCAACTTGTTGAGATGAGCGGTTTCATTTTCCACAACCAGGCCCTGCGCCGCCGGCTGCGTGCAGGCCGAAACACTTCGTCCGTCCGCCTTGACCGTACAGACCCTGCAACTGCCCTGATGGCGCAATCCCTGATGATCGCACAGCCGGGGAATATAAACATGGGCGGCGTCGGCTGCTTCCATAATCGTCTGGCCGGGCGCAGCCGCCACCTCGACACCGTCTATTGTTATGGTGAATTCAGATCCGCTCATTGGCTGAAATCCTTGTCGTAGATATAGGACCTGCGCTTGGCCAGCTTGCGCGCGCTGTCGATGGCTGACTGAATGTCAAAGGTTGCACGCACCCGGTCGTTGGAGGGCTTGGCGAGCGCGGAATAGACAAGCGGGAAATTCTCGAGCGTCGACAGGATCGGATTGGGCGATGTCATGCCCAGGCCGCAGCGGCTGGTTTCGATGATCGTGGCTGAGAGATCCTTGAGATAATCAATGTCTTCCGGGTCGGCGAGCCCTTTGCGGAACTTGCCGATCGCCTTCTGCAGAAAGACATTGCCGACCCGGCAGGGCGTGCAATAGCCGCAGCTCTCATGGACGAAGAACGACATGTAATATTCGACGATTTCGAGAATGTTGCGCTCGCCGGAAAAGACGATGATCGCCCCGCCCGTTGCCAGATCGTCGAAAGACAGCCGCCGCTCGAAACTGTCCCGCGCGATCATGGTTCCGCTTGGTCCGCCAACCTGCACGGCCGCCGCGTCCTGGCCGCCAACCATTTCGAGCAGTTCGCGCACTTGCAGGCCGTAGGGAAGCTCGTAGATCCCCGGATTGAAACAGTCGCCGGAAACACTGAAGAGTTTGGTTCCATGGCTGCCGCTGCTGCCCATCCCATAAAACCATGGCGCCCCGCGGTCGAGTATTCGCGCCGCATGGCAAAACGTCTCGACATTGTTGACCACTGTCGGATAGCCCAGGTAACCGCGATCGACCGGAAATGGCGGACGGGTCTTGGGTTCGCCGGGCAGCCCTTCGCAGGAACTGATCAGCGCGCCTTCCTCGCCGCAGATATAGGCCCCGGCCCCCATCTGGATGCGCACCTCAAAATCGAAGCCCTTGACGCCCATGATCTGCTTGCCAAGAAGCCCGCGCGCGCGGCGGTCCTCAAGAACGCTTTCGAGAAGCTCGCGCAGATAGGCATATTCGCCCCTGAGATAGACAAGCCCTTCGGTTGCCCCAACCGCCCTCGCTGCGATCGTCATGCCCTCGATCAGCAGATGCGGCCGCTCGGTCAGCAGGACCCGGTCCTTGAACGTACCGGGCTCACCCTCGTCAGCATTGCAGAGCACATAGCGCCGCTCGGCGGGCGCGCCGGCGGCAAACCGCCATTTCTTTCCGGTTGTGAATCCCGCTCCGCCGCAGCCGCGAAGGCCACTTGTCTCGATGATGTCGATGATCTGGAGGGGCGTCAGGTCGAGCGCCTTATTCAATCCGGCATTGTCCGGAACCGGTCCGAGCAACACCGCGCCCGCGTGCCTGATGTTGTTCTCCACCATGCGGGTGGCGCGTTCGTGGGCGGTTAGCTCGGCAAAGCGATTGCTGACCAGTTGCTCAGGCGTCTCTCCGGATTTGAGCGATCTGGCAATTTCCCGGGCCTTGTCCCTGGTCAGGCTGGTAACGACAATATCGTTGATCATTGCGGCAGGTGCCTGGTCGCACATGCCGATACAGGGCGTATACTCCAGCGAAAATGCGCCATCGCCAGAGGTGTGTCCCATTTTGATGCCGAGTTCGTCTTCAAACGCATGCACCACGTCGGCCAGACCCGCAAAGCGGTCAACAATGTCATCGCAAAGACGGATCGTGACACGGCCCTTCGGAGTGAGCGACAGGAAGGAATAAAAACTCGCGACGCCTTCCACGGCAACGCGCGTCAAACCGGTTTGCCGGGCAACGATGGTCATGATCTGGGGCGATATGCACCGGTACCGGTCCTGCATGTCGCGAAGGATATCCAGCATCCGGTGCGGGTCGTTGCCATAGGCGTCGCAGATCGCGACGACGCCGGCTTCCGATACTTGCGGCACATCGCATGCCGGGAAGATGTTCTCGGTTGATTGCCTGCTCATGGATCAGATGTTCCCTCGCGTTTGGCCGGCCGGATCAAGCTTATTAACTGGCCTGAAAATAGCTAGCCTGTAATTGCAATCAGCACAGGACGCCCGAGTCCGTGCATGGGGGACAAGCTCCAACATCATGTCCACCGATTCGCCCGCCACCCGGTTTCAACCGTTCCTCTTGCTGGCGAACCTAGAATTTTAAATCGATTGTTGCCTTGATCGACATCAATCCAGGAATCGGCACAACATCATGCTGCCGAGCGGGCTTTCAACAAGCTGCGTGAAATGAGTTCGACAACATCCATGGTCGATAGGCCTTGCGCTGTCGCACGGCCGCTGCCAGGCATCGACCGCATGCTTTGGATACCAATTGCAGACAGCTTGCCAGCCCGCCGGGACAATATCCATATGCCACCAGAAAAGCTGGAAAAGGGCACTATTGGCGATATAGCTTCTGTATCCGATATGTATCGGAATCAATCCGGCAGAATGCTGTTCTCCGCTTCGCAAAAGTAAAAAACCGTCGCAACCCATTTCAGGTTACGACGGTTTTTCAATGCATTAGCACCAATTAGTGGTGCCCAGAAGAGGACTCGAACCTCCACACCGTTGCCAGTACCAGCACCTGAAGCTGGCGCGTCTACCAATTCCGCCATCTGGGCATTGGCGCGGATTTAGGGGGTCTGCGCGGCTGTGTCAACGGCAGTCATCGCCCCCGGCGGGATTTAATTCGCAAAAGCCATTGTTTTTTCACAAACCGGTTCCGCCCGGGCGGAACCAGCCAGGTCAATCGCCGATCTTCAGCGCCTCGATGAAGGCTTCCTGCGGAATCTCCACCTTGCCGAACTGGCGCATCCGCTTCTTGCCGGCCTTCTGCTTTTCGAGCAGTTTGCGTTTACGGGTGACGTCGCCGCCGTAGCACTTGGCGGTGACGTTCTTGCGCATTGCAGAGATGGTTTCGCGCGCCACCACCCGGCCGCCGATGGCGGCCTGGATCGGGATCTTGAACATGTGCCGCGGGATCAGGTCCTTGAGCTTCTCGCACATGGCGCGGCCGCGTTTTTCCGCCGCCGAGCGGTGCACCAGCATCGAAAGCGCATCCACCGGTTCTTCATTGACCAGGATGGACATCCTGACCAGATCGCCCGCTTCATGGCCGGTGATCTGATAGTCAAAGCTCGCATAGCCCTTGGTGATGGATTTCAGACGGTCGTAGAAATCGAACACCACTTCGTTGAGCGGCAGCTGGTAGGTCACCATCGCGCGCTTGCCGACATAGCTCAGATCGGTCTGGATGCCGCGGCGCTCCTGACACAGCTTCAGGATCGGTCCCAGATAGTCATCCGGCGTCAGGATTGTCGCCTTGATCCAGGGCTCCTCGATGCTGGCGATCTTGACCACATCGGGCATGTCGGCCGGATTGTGCAACTCGATCACATCACCATTGGTCATGTTCATCCGGTAAACCACCGAAGGTGCCGTGGCGATCAGGTCGAGATTGAACTCGCGCTCCAGCCGCTCCTGGATGATTTCCAGATGCAGAAGTCCGAGGAAGCCGCAGCGGAAGCCGAAACCGAGCGCTGCCGAGGTTTCCATTTCAAAGGAGAACGAGGCGTCATTGAGCCTGAGCTTGCCCATTGCCGCGCGCAGATCCTCGAAATCCGCCGCATCGACGGGGAACAATCCGCAAAACACCACCGGCTGTGCCGGCTTGAACCCGGGCAATGCTTCGGCTGTCGGGCGTTTGTCTTCGGTGATGGTGTCGCCCACCCGGGTGTCGGCAACTTCCTTGATCGAAGCGGTGATAAAGCCGATTTCGCCCGGTCCGAGCGAGTCCACCGTCACCAGCTTCGGCGTGATGATGCCGATCCGCTCCACGGTGTAGCGAGCTCCGGTGCCCATCAGACGAATCTGCTGGCCCTTCTTCATTTCGCCGTCGATCACCCGCACCAGCACGATCACGCCGAGATAAGTGTCGTACCAGCTGTCGACCAGCATGGCTTTCAGCGTATCTTTGGTGGTGCCGCCCTCTGGCGCGGGCAGGCGCGTCACAATGGCTTCCAGCACATCGGGAATGCCGATGCCGGTCTTGGCCGAGATCATCACGGCATCGGAGGCATCAAGACCGATCACTTCCTCGATCTGCTCCTTGATCCGGTCGGGTTCGGCCGCCGGCAGGTCGATCTTGTTGAGCACCGGCACGATCTCGTGGTCGGCATCGAGCGCCGCATAGACATTGGCAAGGGTCTGTGCTTCCACGCCCTGGCTGGCATCAACCACCAGCAGCGAGCCTTCGCAGGCCTTCAGCGAGCGCGACACCTCATAGGCAAAGTCGACATGGCCCGGCGTGTCGATCAGGTTGAGAACATAGGTCTCGCCATCCTTGGCCTTGTAGTGCAGACGCACTGTCTGCGCCTTGATGGTGATGCCGCGCTCCTTCTCGATGTCCATGGAATCGAGAACCTGCTGGCTCATCTCACGGTCGGCAAGGCCGCCGCAGGTCTGGATCAACCGGTCGGCCAGCGTCGACTTGCCGTGATCGATATGGGCGACAATCGAAAAGTTGCGGATATGGGAGAGGGGCGTGTTGGTCATATGCGCGATGTAGCAGGACCGGCGAAAAAGGCAATCAGGTAAAGTGGCGCGGCCCTTGCGACCTGCAATATTGCGCATCTGCTGTTGGCGCGGGTTGCAGCACAAAGCGCTGCTTTGGGGGAGGCAAGGCAAGTCTTCGGGAGGCGGAAAACAGCCGGTCATCCGTCATGGGCCGACGTTGTCTGATAAACAGCCGGTCATCCGCGCCGGAACGGGGTCGCCAGCAGAATCCGCAGGTCCAGCAGCAGGGATTGCAGCGCCAGATATCGCGCGTCCCATTGGGCCAGCTTTGCAGGCAAGCGCATGTCGACGCCATTGACCTGGGCCAGGCCGGTGATTCCGGGTTTGGCCGCCAGGACACCGCGCTGGTCTCGTTCGGCAATCAATTCGCTCTGACTGGGCAGGCAGGGTCGCGGTCCGACAAGACTCATTTCGTTGCGGAAGATGTTGATGATCTGCGGCAGCTCATCAAGTTTGCTCTTGCGCAACCATTGACCCTGTCTTGTGATCGCACTGGTGCTGACTTCATGCGTCCCCACATGCGCTGTTCCGGTTTTCATGGTGCGGTACTTGTAGCAGGAGAAGACCTTCCCGTCCTTGCCGACGCGTTGCTGAAGGAACAGCCCCGGCCCCTCGGAATCAAGCCGGATCAGGACATAGGTCGCGATCAGCAGCCACCAGAACAGCAAGACGACAGAAACGGCAAAACCCAGATCGATCGTCCGCTTGATGAATCGAAAGACGAAATTGCTGCGCTGACCCTCGGAGAGGATCAGTGGTTGGGGCAGGTCGGATGGGCCGCGGTGCGGCAGGCTGACGATGAAATCTGCAATGCGGGACACACTCACCGAGGGCTTCAGGGAGGTGACTGCCTGAAACGCCAGCTGACCGACCGGTCCGGGCAGATTTGCGGCGAACCGGAACCGGGTCCTGAAATCCGTACCATACACGTAAGGGAGATACAGGTTGATCGTGTTCAGCCCGTCCACGGCTTCGAGTTTCTCGGCCGCCATTTTCTTGCTGAGCGCATAGGGCGACTGGTTCGCCGGATCGAGCGCATGGATTGATGATGCATTGACGAATGTTCCTATGCCGGCGTTTCGCGCCAGCTCCGCCATGTCAAGCATATGCCCGACATTGACCTTGATGAATTCGTCCCGCGACGCGTCGGAATTGGTGTTCAGTACGGCCAGGTGCAACAGCATGGAGTAGCCCTGAGCCGCCTTGGCGAGTTCGCCATAGCCACACACAGCATGGCCGGGAAACACTTCGCCAAGTTTGGTCTGATCGCGTCCGACCAGCAACAGGTCCGCGCCCCGGTCCGCGAGCAACGGAACGATATGGCGGCCAACATATCCGCTTGCGCCTGTTACCACGATCTTCATCAAGCCAACTCCTGGCCGTACATTTCGGTCTGGCACAAGCCCATACATCGATTTTGTCCTGAATGCACAGGCGGCAGAGCGAACTGGCGAACGGCTTCCGGTCGCAGCCGTGTTTGCCAGTCTAACTGTCCGGAGCCTGCCAGTCGGCTTCCGGTCAGCCGCGGCGATGCAGCCGAAGCATCAGGCCGATTGCAAAGCCTGCGCCGATAACTGCGCTGAACCCAGCGCCCAGATCAACCGCCGGGGTTCAAAACATAACAGCTGGGCAGCGTCGTCAGGACCTTCGGCTGAACAAGCCCGTCCTGCTTGTGTCGCGGAGTGGTGTGACTGGCCGGGCCTTTACAATCATTTCCGCCAGACGGCGCACTTCTGCTCAACGACGGCGGATGTCAGTTGGTTGATTGCGGTATGTGTCCGGAATGATCGCTGCTGGCGTCGGTCTTCTTGCTCCAATGAAGCTGCTTGTAATCGAAACCGTATTCCAGCGTCGGCTTGACCACCCGGAAATAGGGCGAGAGATCAAAGTCCCTCGGGGCGAACAGTGAATGATGCCGGATATGCAGGATCTCCCGGCGCGAATAGTCGGAATCTGCACATTGGCGGCCCGGTATCCGCGTCGTCTCCGGCAGGATCGGATATTGAACCGATTGGTAGGCCTGGGCGATCATTGAGGAGCAGATTGCCCGGGTCGGATCGCCCGATCCGAAGGCAAGCATGCGTCGCCGCCAGCGCACCGGCACCGGTGGTGTGGGGAAAAAGTACCGCATCAAATCGAAGATGTTCTTCATGTCGTAGCGCACGCCCAGACGCTCCACCATGTAGGTCACGATGGCTTTTCTGTCTTGCGGGGTCAGGCCAACGGGGCGGCAGATGCGCGTGTTGAACCGGGCGTATTTCGACAGCGGGACGGCGACACATCCTTCGCCAAGATTGACCTCGACGAGTTGCGGCCGCTCTGTGGTTCCGGATGGTCGGGTTGAAACTTCGGCGTCTTCGGACCCTTTGGCTGGATCTGGCTCGAGCGCATCTCCGACATAGAGTGCTGCGTGTGACCAGGTGGACTGGGTCAGATATTTGATCGCGGCGGAAACCTTCTGGTTGCCTTCGATCAGAAGAATGTCCCCGGGTTCGAGCGTTCGCGACAGCGTTTCCGGGTCTGATGGCGTATACGGCTCATAGTCCACATTGGGTGAGTTCAGCCGCCGGGCCAGAAAACGGCCCAGGCGATCCATCAGGGTTTCGGTTGCTTCGCGTGCTTCGGTCATATTGGAACACTTGGCCGCTGAACCGGACGGGATCAACCCGTTTTGCTTCAACTTTGCGTTTACCACGCTTGAAAAAGCCGGTGGAATTGGATAGTTTAGAATAATTCTAAACAAGAGGCCTCCATGCTGTCACGTCTCATCGGATTCAACCGTCGACCCTTCAGTTCGTTGAGTGAACAAGAGGTGCTGGCTCTGGCAATTTCGTCAGAGGAGGATGATGCACGTATCTACCTCGCCTACGCCGATCATTTGCGCGAGGATTACCCGAGCTCCGCAAAAGTGTTCGAGGAGATGGCCGATGAGGAGGCAGGGCACCGTGCCCGGCTGATCGACCGCCACAAGGTCCGCTTCGGAGACCGCATTCCGCTGATCAGGCGCGAACATGTCCGCGGCTATTATGAGCGCAAACCGGACTGGCTGATCAAGAATCAGTCTCTCGAAAAGATCCGCCAGACTGCCGAGGACATGGAGGCGCAGGCCCACAATTTCTATCTCGCGGCCGCCCAGCGGACCAGCGATGCCGACACGCGGCAATTGCTTGGCGACCTGGCAATGGCCGAAAAAAGCCATGAATCATGGGCTCAGCGGCTTGGGATTGAGCATACGCCTGAAGATATCAAGTCCGAGGAAGACCAGACTGCGCGCCGCAAATTCATTCTCACCTATGTCCAGCCAGGTCTTGCAGGCCTGATGGATGGCTCGGTCTCGACCCTGGCGCCAATTTTTGCAACGGCTTTCGCGACCGGCGATACCTGGACCACATTCCTGGTCGGCCTCTCGGCATCCGTGGGCGCCGGGATCTCGATGGGTTTCACAGAGGCGGCGCATGATGATGGCGTCATTTCCGGGCGGGGGTCACCGCTCAAGCGCGGGCTGGCCTCCGGCATCATGACCGCAATTGGCGGTCTCGGCCATGCGCTGCCCTATCTGATCCCTGACTTTACCGTGGCGACCACTGTTGCCATTGCTATTGTGTTCGTCGAGCTGTGGGCCATCGCCTGGATCCAGAATCATTGGATGGATACACCATGGAGCAGGGCTGTCTTCCAGGTGGTTCTGGGCGGCGCTCTGGTTTTCGCAGCTGGCCTTTTGATTGGAAACGCCTAGGCTGGCTATTGCCAACACTGAAGATCTGAAGGATATGTGCGCCCTCATTGAAAGACTGTCAGATCTGTAAGGTTTTGGCAGATTGGGAAAGTGGGTTCTTCTTGCGAAATCTGGTTGTTTGGTTGCTGGGGTGGGACCGGCGTGCAAAGCAGTTTCTCTTGATGGCTACGGACACATTTATTGTCGTGTTCGGAGCATGGCTGGCTTACTGTATCCGCTTGGACACAATTTATGTTCCCAATCAGTCTCAGCTGATTCTGATTCTTGCCGCGCCATTTATCGCAATTCCGCTCTTTTTCGGTTTCGGTCTCTATCGCTCGCTGATCCGTTATGTCGGCCACGAGGCACTCTGGTCGGCATTCAAGGCCGTCGGTTTGACAGCGCTGATCTGGGGATTGCTTGCCTTCATGACGCGCGCCTATGGCATCGAGGGTGTTCCGCGCTCAGTGCTCGTACTGACCTGGCTTTTCATGCTGTTGATGGTTGTGGGTGTGCGGTTGCTGGCACGCTGGTTTCTCATAGTGCAAAGCAGTGGCTCTGTAGCCCGCCGGCATTTCCTCATTTACGGGGCCGGAGAGGCTGCCAGGCAGATTGCTGCGACGTTGCAAAGCCAGCATCCGCGATTGTCGGTGGTTCATGTGACCGATGATACCAGCCTGATTGGCAGCCTTATTGGAGGCAACGCGGTCTACCCTGCGAAGAATGTCCCTGATCTGGTCAGCCGCTATGATATCAAGGATGCGATCATCACACTTCGCTACCAGAGCAGTGCAAAACGGATGGACGTGGTTGAATCCCTGCGCAAACAGGGTCTCAGGGTACGCATTCTGCCGCCGTTCGCTGATATCGTGGACGGCAAGCACGCGGTTAACATGATCCGCGAAATCGAGATCGGCGATCTTCTCGGCCGCGAAATGGCGACACCTGACAAGGAGTTGATGGAAACGAATACCCGCGACAAAGTGGTGCTGATCACGGGGGCGGGCGGATCGATCGGATCGGAACTCTGCCGCCAGGCAGTCTCGCTGCGCACATCAAAGCTGGTGTTGCTGGAAAGCAGCGAAGTCGCGCTCTATCAGATCGTCCGTGAGCTCAACCAGAGGGGTGTGGCCACAATCGTGCCGATTCTGGGGTCGGTAACGGATCAGCCACTGATAAAGCGGGTTTTTGACGAGCATGGCGTCGACACGGTGTTTCACGCTGCGGCCTACAAGCATGTCCCGTTGGTCGAAGACAATCCGTTTCAGGGTGTGATCAACAATGCACTCGGAACATTGTCTGTCGCAACCGCAGCCTTCGAATCCAATGTCGAGGTCATGGTTCTGGTCTCCACAGACAAGGCGGTTTGGCCATCAAGCGTCATGGGGGCATCCAAGCGGATTGCGGAGCTCATCATTCAGGATTTCGCCGCAAGGGCGAAGCGTTCGAACGTACAAAAGACGTTCTGTGCCGTTCGCTTCGGAAACGTCATCGGATCGAGCGGCTCGGTCATCCCATTGTTTCGTGAGCAGATCCGCAATGGTGGTCCGCTGACCCTGACGGACCCTGCCGCAACGCGCTATTTCATGACCGTTTCCGAAGCCGCGCAGCTGGTGATCCAGGCCGGCAGTATCGCCCGGCAGGGCAACAAAAGCGAACAGAACGAGGGGGATATTTATCTCCTCGATATGGGCGAACCGGTCCTGATCAGGGATTTGGCCGTCAAGATGATCCAGCTTTCAAACCTGACTGTCAGCGATGAGGGCAATCCGCAAGGGGATATAGCCATCGAAATCATCGGTTTGCGCCCCGGTGAGAAGCTTCACGAGGCCTTGCGCTATTCGGTTGAGGCGCCAAGTGCGACGGCACATCCGAAAATTTCGGTTGCGTCCGAACCTCCGGCAGAGGCGCTGGATTTCGATAAGCTCTATTCCGACCTGAGAGAGGTTGCTCTGGCGCAGGACCATGACCGGCTCATCGAGCTGCTCTCTCGTGTCACAGGTCTTGAGCGCCCGGAGCCAGGGTTAGACAGCAAGACTGATGCGTTACGCCCTCAGACTGTTTCGGGTCGGGATCCCAGCACAGTATAGTGACGTCGCCTTCGGCCAAGCTGGCTTGGGGTTGATGTTTTCAGGTGGCTGGAGTGTCATCAAACTGCCAACCAGACAAGCTAATCGCGGCCCATGAAAATTTTCCCATCAACCATCGGTTTGGGTGTCACCATGACCATCGGTTATGGGACGCTTTATTACTCGTTCGCCGTTCTCGCACCTGAGATTGCGGGGGAATTCGGTTGGGATGAAAGTTTTGTCTTTGCCATCTTCTCGATTGGCCTCCTGGCCGGTGCTGTTTCGGCGCCAATCATCGGTCGGATGATTGACCGCTTCGGCGCAGGCTGGGTTATGAGTGCTGGATCCCTCTTTGCCGCGGTCACACTCGCACTGCTTGCAGTGATGCAGAATGCCTGGCAGTTCACCATCCTCGCCTTGATGGCTGAGTTCGTTGCGATTGCTGTCCAGTATGAAGCCGGTTTTGCCGCGCTCGCCCAGCGTTACGGTCGCAATGCCCGTGCGGAAATCACCCTGGTGACCCTGATCGCCGGTTTCGCCTCCACCATTTTCTGGCCGTTGCTTCAATGGCTCCTGACACAGATGACCTGGCGCGAGGTCTATCTGGTTCTTGCCGCCATGAACCTTTTGATCGCCCTGCCGATTCACCTGACCATGCCGAAGGGACGGCAAATGCCGACAGTGATGCCCTCGGACGCGAAGGTCGACCCCATTGTCCAGTCCTATGCTCATGTGACCGGGAGCCGTCCAATGATCCTGCTGGGAATTAGCCTGGCGAGTGGCGGCTTCGTGCTGTCGGCGATGGGCGCGTCATTGCTGGTTCTTCTGGACGACATCGGCTTTGCAACAGCGACGGCCACCATCGCGGCAAGTTGTATCGGCCCGTCCCAGGTGGCGGCGCGTCTGTTCGAATATGCGCGCCGCAGTCATTTCTCTCCGCCGATGACGGCAATGATAGCGGCATCGGCCATGGTGTTCGGACTGGCGCTGCTGGGGGCAACCCTGGTGGTTCTGGTTCCGGCGCTTCTGTTTGCGTTTGCCGTGAGCTATGGCGTCGGCCAGGGTCTGACATCGATTGTGCGCGGCATGCTGCCGTTGCACTATTTCGGTCCGGAAGGCTATGGCCGCCGCACCGGCGCCCTGTCCGGATTCCGTATGGTGCTGTCGGCGGCGGCTCCTGTCACCATCATTTTCCTCAATGAACGCATCGGGACGGCAACCGCGATCGGTTGTCTGATCGCCCTGTCGCTGCTTTCGATGCTCTCGTTGCTTGCGCTGGTGCGATTGATGGAGGGGCGGAAGCCCGGTTAGCCGGATAATGTGTCGGCTTTCCCGGAGGCTCAGCGCAGCGCGCCGACCATGACATCTGCGCTGTTCTCGATGGTCACCCAGCGGCCCGAATTGTTGGAGGCCTGGCGTTTGACATAGCTGTAGGGCGTGTCGCGCCACAGCTTCACATCGTCTTCGAGATTGTCGAGTACAAAATCGCCTTCGGAGGTCCTGAGCGTCAGCACCGCATGGCCTTCACCGTCCGGTTTGCGGACAACGGTGATCAGCACATCTGCTGCCGAAAAACCGCGTTCCATCAGCATGTGGCGCTTGAGCAGCACATAGTCTTCGCAGTCGCCTGCGATTTCCGGATAAGTCCAGACCTCTTCCTTGCCGAACAGCTCCAGATCGGTTTTGGGCATCACCGAGAAATTGACCGCACGGTTGATCTCCCGGATCACGTCCCAGCCATAGTCGGTCACTTTCGGCGCTGCACCTGATCCTTCGACCGGTTTGCACTCGGAAACAAACTGTTTGCAGAATTCATAATGGCCGATGGGCTGAGAGGTGATCCGGCCGGTCTGCATCGACAGGCCGGTCGAACCGCTGACACCCGCAAAGGCGAAAAACGCCGCAGAAGCGACCATCATAGCCCTGAATTTTCCCGGTCCGCGCAACATTTCCGGTACACCCCACGCCGTCCCAATTCGTTAACAAAGAGTTAAGAACGGTTGGCGAGAAGAGTCAATTCCGGGATTCCTGCATCTCCCGATATGGTTACCGGCCGAAATGTGGGTGACTTCCCGGGCGATGCCGGTGTGCGTGGACAGTTCTCAGCGTCAGGTGTTTCCCGGAATGCTGTCCACTGCAGCGAGGATGCGGGCAATGTCCTCATCGCGGGACAGCCGGTGGTCGCCGTCGCGGATCAGCGTCAGCGTGACATTCTCCGATGGCAGATGCTCCATCAGCTTGAGCGCGTGCTGCCAGGGCACGTCCGGGTCGGCCATGCCCTGAATGATGTGGACCGGCGCGCCGGTTTCAATCAGACCGTCGAGAACACGGTTCTTGCGGCCATCCTCGAACAGGGCACGGGTAAACACGTTCGGGTCAGGGCCATAAGGCGTCGGCTCCTCGAAATAGCCATCCCGTTCCAGCGCCTCGCGTTGTGCTGCAGTCAGTTCCGGCTCCATCAGTTCGAGCGTGAAATCCGGTGCCGGTGCAATCAGCACAAGTCCGGCGATACGCTCGCCCTGACCGCGCTTGCGAAGCTCCTGGACCAGCCTGAGTGCAATCCAGCCGCCCATGGACGAGCCGACCAGGATTTGCGGGCCGGAGGTGAAGGCATCGAAAGCAGCGAGGCTTTCCTCAAGCCAGCGCGAAATCGTGCCCTCGCGGAATTCGCCCCCCGATGCGCCGTGCCCGGAATAGTCAAACCTGAGCGCAGCCCGCCCCTCGTCTCCAGCCTTGTCACACAGCGCCACGGCTTTGGAGCCGGTCATGTCGGAGCGGTAACCGCCAAGCCAGACAACACCTGGCAGCCCGCGCCCAGTCTCGGTGGTTGCACGCACCAGCGCCGCGATTGGTCTTGCTGCTTCGCCTTCGCCGACACTCAGTTCTTTGGCAATTGGGTCCATTGTCATCCCCCCGTTTCTCAAGAAGTTTTCGTTCTCTTACAAGATTCGGCGCTGATCGGCGTAACCTGTGGTGATTTTTTCGCAAAGTCATGCTATTGACAGCCGCCCGCTGATCAGGACATTGCGCGAAAACATCTGTGCTCGCGCTCCGCGATCTGCGGAACCGGACCAATTATTCAGGAGACCAAAGCCATTCGCAGACCTTTCAGAGCGCCGCCGACCACCAATGAAGGCCCCCGCGCTAACCAGAATATCCGGGCCGCACAGGTCCAGCTCATCGACGCCGACGGCCAGAACCATGGCGTCTTGCCAACCGACCAGGCGCTTGCCATGGCGGAAGAGGCAGGCCTCGATCTTGTCGAGATCAATTCCAACGGCGATGTGCCGGTGTGCAAGATCGTCGATCTGGGCAAACTGAAATACCAGTCGCAGAAGAAGGCCTCCGAGGCGCGCAAGAAGCAGAAGACCGTCGAGGTCAAGGAAATCAAGATGCGCCCGAACATCGACACCCATGACTATCAGGTGAAGATGCGCGCCATGAACCGCTTCTTTGATGAAGGCGACAAGGTCAAGGTGACCCTGCGCTTCCGCGGCCGCGAAATGGCGCATATGGAGCTGGGCATGAAGCTGCTTCAGAAGGTCAAGGATGACACCATCGAGATCGCCAAGGTCGAAGCCGAGCCGAAGCTCGAAGGCCGGCAGATGATGATGGTTCTGGCTCCGAAATAACGCCTTCTTGGCAAAATGATTGACCGGTCCTGCTGTCGCGGGGCCGGTTTTTTGCTGCAAATGCGCAAATTCGAGACTGGGCCGTTGCGCTTTTGGCGAGCGGGGTCTATAAGGCGCGCGTTCAAACCGGCCGGCAGGGCATGCCGAGG
Source organism: Hoeflea sp. (assembly GCA_043585085.1). Lineage (GTDB taxonomy): Bacteria > Pseudomonadota > Alphaproteobacteria > Rhizobiales > Rhizobiaceae > Hoeflea. The sequence continues at coordinate 1,511,621 of CP121320.1, read as the reverse complement.
CGGTTTTCAACGCTTGATGCTCGGGGGTGCTTCGCCCCGGAACATCTCACCCAACAAGAAGATGGCTGCACAGGCGTCATTGTGGCGCTTAAAGGCCTGACAAGGAGTAGCGAAATGCCCAAGATGAAGACGAAGTCGTCTGCCAAGAAGCGGTTCAAGATCACGGCCACCGGCAAGATCAAATCCGCAGCCGCCGGCAAGCGCCACGGCATGATCAAACGGTCCAACAAGTTCATTCGCGATGCGCGCGGCACCATGGTTCTGGCTGAACCTGACGCCAAGATCGTCAAGAAGTTCCTCCCCAACGGCCTGTAAGCAGAGCCGGGACCAGCGATTTTAAGGAGATCATGAGATGGCACGCGTAAAACGGGGCGTTACCGCCCACGCAAAACACAAGAAGGTCCTGAAGAAAGCCAAGGGCTTTTACGGACGCCGCAAAAATACCATTCGCGCCGCAAAGGCCGCTGTCGACAAGTCGATGCAGTATGCCTATCGCGACCGCAAGGTGCGCAAGCGCAATTTCCGCGCTCTGTGGATCCAGCGCATCAACGCCGCTGTCCGCGAGCACGGCCTGACCTATGGCCGCTTCATCGACGGCCTCACAAAGGCCGGCATCGAGGTTGACCGCAAGGTGCTTTCCGACATGGCGATCCATGATGCGGAAGCCTTCGGCGTGCTGGTTGCAGCCGCGAAGAAAGAACTTGAATACCTCAAGGACAAGACCCCGAACGAGTTTGAAAGCGCTGTCGCCTAAGCCAGCGTTTTCCCCTCGACACAGTCTGAATTGACCAATTGGGATCCCGCGCTGGCCTGGGCTGGCGCGGGATCTTTCGTTTTGGATGAAGCATGAGCGACGACACAAACAAGGATCAGGCACTATCAGCGGACGACCTGGCATCGGTCCTGCACGGACTTGCCAGCTCGCCGGGGCGTCGGATCACGTCGATCAATGTCTCGGGACGGCGTGTCTGGATCAAGCGTTTCGACATTGAGCCACTGGCATTTGCCAAGCGCCTGCACTGGCTGGTCTCGCCGGTTCTGTTTCCGGTGTTCCTGCGCGGCTCGAAGCCGGCGCTGGGCGAGGCCGGTGTCGAACGTGAGTGTTCCAAGATGGCTGCGTTTCAGGCCGCGGGTTTTCAGACGCCGGACGTGATCTACCGCTCGGGCGCAACCCTGATCCTCTCAGACGTCTCTCCGGTGCTGACCGAGCAATTGGCAGGGGCGAGCGAGCAGGAGCGGCGTGAGCTCCTGCCGGTGTTGTTTGCCGCCCTTGGCCGGATTCACGGCGCCGGGCTGGTTCATGGCCGTCCGCATCTGCGCGACATCTCGATCAGGGAGGGGAAGACATTCTTCTTCGATTTCGAGGAGGCGCCGGAAACCACCATGCCGCTCGCCGACGCCCAGGCCCGTGATCTTTGGTTGGTGATGTTGCCGGTGGTGGCTGCGGAACCTGATGCGGATCAGTGCCGGTTGTTTCTGCGGGCCTGGCTGGACATCGCCCCGGTTGCGGCAATCCTGGCGTTGCGGCGCTTTCTCGGATTCTGCAGGCCCGTGCTGGGATTGGCCCGGCTTGTGCCGGTGTCGCTCCAGGGCGGCGATCTCAGGCGATTTCTTGGCGCGGCACGGTTTCTCGTCGCCGCTATTTCGGATATGGACAGCGCAATTGCCGCAAACGGCCATCGTGCAGGATCACAACAGGTAAAGTCATGAGCCAGTACCAGACACTTGAAACTTCCATCATGGCCGAGATTTCGGGCGCTTCCGACGAAGCCGCCATCGAAGCGGTGCGGGTTGCAGCCCTTGGCAAGAAAGGCTCGGTTTCCGAGTTGCTCAAGGGCCTTGGCAAGATGACGCCCGAGGAACGCCAGGAGGCAGGTCCCGCGATCAACGGGCTGAAGGCCCGCATTGCCGATGCGGTCGCTGCCCGCAAAACCGAGTTGCGCAATGCAGCCATCACCGAGCGGCTGGCGCGCGAGACCGTCGATGTCAGCCTTCCGGTGCGCTCGTCGCCGGCCGAACGCGGCCGCATTCACCCGATCAGCCAGGTTGTCGACGAAATCACCGCGATCTTCGCCGACATGGGCTTCTCGATTGCCGAGGGTCCGGACATCGAGACCGACTACTACAATTTCACCGCGCTCAATTTTCCCGACGGCCACCCTGCGCGCGAGATGCACGACACCTTCTTCTTCCAGCCCAATGAGGATGGCGAGCGCAAGGTGCTGCGCACCCACACGTCGCCGGTTCAGATCCGCACCATGGAGGCTCAGCAGCCGCCGATCCGCATTGTCATTCCGGGCAAGACCTACCGGCAGGATTCCGATGCCACCCACTCGCCGATGTTCCATCAGCTCGAGGGGCTGGTGATCGACAAGACCGCCAATGTCGGCAATCTGCGCTGGGCACTGGAAGAGTTCTGCAAGACCTTCTTCGAGGTCGACACGGTCACGATGCGCTTCCGGCCGTCCTTCTTCCCGTTCACCGAACCCTCGTTCGAGGTCGATATCCAGTGTGACCGCACCTCCGGCCCGATCGTCAAGTTCGGCGAAGGCACCGACTGGATGGAAATCCTCGGCTGCGGCATGGTCCACCCCAACGTGCTGCGTGCCGGCGGGCTTGATCCCGACGAGTACCAGGGCTTTGCCTGGGGCATCGGCATCGACCGTCTGGCCACGCTGAAATACGGCATGCCCGATCTGCGCGACTATTTCGACGCCGATGTGCGCTGGATCAACCATTACGGCTTCCGCCCGCTCGACATGCCAACACTGTTTGCCGGCCTGAGCGCGTGACGAAGCCAGCGGGTGCTGTTATTTTCAGCGGCAAGCAAAAGGAGACATGGAATGGCAATGGCTGAAAAGAAGTATTTTTCGGCGGCGGAAGTGAAGCTGGTCTGTGATCCCATTCTGGAGCAGATGCTCGAACCATACGGTTTCACGTCTTCAAAAATAGATGAGGTGGAAGACTTCGATGGCTCCTATATATTTAGGGTCACTGCAAATGTGGTCAGGAAAATTCCATCCAAACTGCTCATCGATGTAACCCAACAAATTCACGCCTCGCTTCGGGCGTTGGGTGAAGACCGCTTTGTGAATCTTGCGGTTGCTTCTCAGGCAAATGAAGCTGATGAGATCGAAGAGGATGTTGGCTAGTGTCCAGCGCAACGATGGCGTCGAAGCTTCTGGATGCGGCCGATTTGTTGTTGCAAACCGGTGTGCGAAGCACGGCTTACTATGCCGTTTTTCATGCAATCGACAAACTATGTGCTGACTATGTAACCCGTTCCGCGAGGAGATCATCTCCGGAGTACCTCCGCGTATATAGGGCATTGGATCATGCTCCTTTGAAGAATGCATTTAGCCAAGTGCCGCTAAAGGATAACACTCGATTGAGCCGGATTGGTGCGACCGTGGTAACTTTGCAAACCGAGCGCCACCGTGCCGACTACATGCCGCCTGTCTCTGGCCTTTTTTCTCGCGAGCGCGCCGAACAGTTGGTCGGCATGGCGCGTGAAGTCGTCTCTGAAATTGAAGCGATCATACCCAATCAAAAAGAGTGCCGAATTTTGGCAACCAGCCTCCTGTTTAGAGAGCGAAAATCATGAAATTCACCCTCTCCTGGCTCAAGGATCATCTTGAGACCGACGCGAACCTGGATCAGATCTGCGAGCGCCTGACTGCGATCGGGCTTGAGGTCGAGGATGTCGATGACAAGAAGGCCTATCAGCCTTTCGTCATCGCCAAGGTGCTCAGTGCCGAAAAGCATCCGGAAGCAGACCGGCTGAAGGTGCTTTCCGTTGATGCAGGCGAGGGCAAGCCGGTGCAGATCGTCTGTGGCGCTCCAAATGCCCGTACCGGTCTGGTCGGCGCGCTGGCGCGTCCGGGCACCTATGTGCCGGGCATCGACGTGACGCTTTCGGTCGGCAAGATCCGCGGCGTCGAAAGCCACGGCATGATGTGCTCGGAGCGCGAGCTCGACATGTCCGACGAGCATGACGGCATCATCGATCTGCCCGATGATGCGCCTGTGGGCACATCCTTTGCAGCCTATGCCGGTCTGGATGACCCGGTCATCGAGATCAATCTGACGCCGAACCGTCCCGATTGCACCTCGATCTACGGCATCGCCCGCGATCTTGCGGCCTCCGGCCTCGGCAAGCTCAAGACACCCAAAGCCCCGAGTTTCCCTGTTGAAGGCGAGACCACGCAAGATATCCGCATTGTGCTCGACGACGAGAGCCTCTGCCCCGGCTTTGCCTGGCGGCTGGTGCGCGGCGTCAAGAACGGCCCGAGCCCGAAATGGATGCAGCAGCGGCTTCTGGCCATCGGCCTGCGCCCGATTTCAGCGCTGGTCGATGTCACCAACTACATGACCTTCGATCAGGGCCGGCCGATGCACGTCTTCGACGCCGACAAGGTCAAGGGCGATCTGGTGGTGCGCCGTGCGCAGGAGGGCGAGGAGATCCTGGCGCTCGACACCCGCACCTACACGCTCAACCCGGCCAATGTCGTCATCGCTGATGACAACGGGCCTGAATCCATCGGCGGCATCATGGGTGGCGAGCATTCCGGTTGCGACGAAAACACCACCAATGTTCTGATCGAATCGGCACTCTGGGACCCGATCAACATCGCCAAGACCGGCCGCAGCCATTCGATCATCACCGATGCGCGCTATCGTTTCGAGCGCGGCGTTGATCCTGAATACATGCTGCCCGGCCTAGAGCGCACCACGGAACTGGTGCTCGAGATGTGCGGTGGCAAGGCGGCAGCGGCGCGTGTTGAATGTTACAAGGGCCACAACAGGAAGATCGTCGATTTCCCCTTCGCCGAAGTCGGGCGCCTGACCGGTCTTTCCGTCTCCAACGAGGAAGCCTCTGGCATCCTCACCGGCCTCGGCTTCGAAGTCTCGGGCTCCGGCGAACGGGTTTCGGTCGCAGTCCCGTCCTGGCGTCCGGATATTGATGGCAAGGCCGATCTGGTGGAAGAGGTCATGCGCGTCCATGGCGTTGACAACATCAAGCCCGAACCGCTGCCTTCTATCGGAGCGGTCAACGAGAAGATCCTGACCACGCTGCAGATCCGCACCCGTTCGGCCAAGCGGGCGCTTGCCGCGCGCGGCATGCTTGAGGCGGTCACCTGGTCGTTCATTCCGGAAGATCAGGCAAAGCTGTTCGGCGGCGGCAATCCTGAACTCAAGCTCGCCAACCCGATTGCCGCCGACATGTCCGACATGCGGCCCTCGCTGCTGCCCGGTCTGATCGCGGCTGCCGGCCGCAACGCCGCCCGCGGCTATGGTGATGTGGCTTTGTTCGAAGTTTCGGGCACCTATGAGGACGACACGCCCAAAGGTCAGCGCCGGGTTGCCGGCGGCATCCGCCGCGGCACTGCCGGTCTAGCAGGCTCAGGCCGCCACTGGGTTGGCGCCGCCAAGCCGGTCGGCGTGTTCGACGCCAAGGCCGATGCACTGGCGGCACTGGAAGCCTGCGGCCTGCCGATGGCCAATGTCCAGATCGAGCAGGGCGGACCGGACTGGTACCATCCCGGCCGCTCCGGCCTGATCAAGCTTGGCCCGAAGACCGTGCTTGGCCATTTCGGCGAGTTTCATCCCAACACGCTCGATGCACTCGACGTGTCCGGCCCGCTTTGTGGTTTCGAAGTCTTCATCGACAAGATCCCCGAACCCAAGCGCAAGGCAACTCGTACCAAGCCGGTGCTGGAGCTTTCGGCTTTCCAGGCCCTGCGCCGCGACTTTGCCTTCGTGGTCGACAGCACGGTGCCCGCAGCCACACTGATCCGTGCCGCGCAAGGAGCGGACAAGCAGCTGGTCACCGGCGTCAATGTCTTCGATCTGTTCGAAGGCCCGTCGCTCGGCGAAGGCAAAAAGTCGGTCGCCATCGAGCTGATCATCCAACCGCGCGATCGGACCCTGACCGAGGAAGATCTGGACAAGCTGGCGAAATCGGTGATCGCCAATGTCGAGAAGTCATCGGGCGGAGTGCTTCGCGGGTAAGAGGTTTCAAACCCGGTTGCGGTCCCCGATCGATCCACGACAAAATCAGGCGGCGCTCTTGTGTGAAGAGCGCCGCCTTTTTCAGATGTTTGTTCGCTTGTAGCGCTCATTCAGTGCGCCAGCATCTCCTTCACAACTTCATCTGCGGTTAAGTCAGATGGATAGTAGGTCGGCCAGTTGGTGACCTCTTCCAGCAGGGCGGCGCGGTCATTTCCGGAATAGAGGTGATAGTGACCTGCCTTGCCCGGAGCGATGGCATGGTCACTGAACTGCACGAACATCGGCGCTGCGTCGTCGCCGCTGGTTTTCTTGAAGATGTAGCGGACGCCGCGATTGCCTTTCTTGTAGACCAGGACCTCGCGCCCGTCAGAGGCATACTGCGCCGCCACCGGCTTGCCTTCACGGTAGAAGGTGAATGTGTCGCCATCGATGGTGATGCGTTCGACATCCGTCTTGTAGCCGATTTCATAATAGGCGCGGTATTCCTCGGCAGTCTTCTCGCCGTGCTCAGCCTTGTGGGCCATCACCGGCGCGAGCGAGCCGTCAAGCAGATAGGGATAGACCGACTGCCAGTCGCCTTGCCAATCCGAAAGCGTCCGGTCCTTGATCTGGCTGTCCTCGAAATACCCACGATAGATGTCGTCACTTTGCTTGGTCTCATGGGCGTGGTCGTGGCTCTTGTCTGATGCGGCCTCTGCCGCGCGGTTTGCCAGTGTCATCGTTGCCATGAGCACCGCGCAAGCGATCAGCAGAGCCCTGCCGCAACGGATGATGGAATTGTTATGCATGCCGATACCTCGGTCGTTGGTGGGGAATTTGTTTCAATGAAAATGTCACGTAATAACGTAACGTTTTCGAGTTATCGAGAACCTTTGCAGATTACAAGCCCCCTTGATCAGGTTCTCAGTCCCGGTTGCGCGGTGACAGACTGGCTGAGTGAATTTTCATCAAGTGAGGTAGGCGAAGGGCCGCCGGGCGGTCTATAAGCGAAGCGAACTTGCATGAGAAATGGGCCAATGAACCTGATCCTGAATTCCGACAGCTACAAATATTCGCATTTCGCGCAGTACCCGCCAGAAACCCAGGCGATCTCGGCCTATATAGAGGCCCGGCCGGGCGGGGCGCATGACCATGTGCTGTTCTTCGGTCTGCAGATGTTCCTCAAGGATTATCTCTCCCGCAAAATCACCATGGCCGATGTCGACGAGGCGGAAGCGATGATCACGGCGCACGGGCTGCCGTTTCACCGCGAGGGCTTCGAGAAGATCGTCACCCGTCATGATGGACATCTTCCCCTGCTGATCGAGGCGCTGCCTGAAGGCATGATCGCCCCAGTCGGCACGCCGCTGGTGCAGGTCAGGAACACCGACCCGGATTTCTTCTGGCTGCCGACCTTCATCGAGACGGCGCTGCTGCGCGCGGTCTGGTATCCCTCGACCGTTGCCACTGTGTCGCATGGCGCGCGTCAGATCATCTCGGCATCGCTTGAGCGCAGCTGCGACACGCCCGGCGAGGTTCTGCCGTTCCGGCTTCATGATTTTGGCGCCCGCGGCGCAACCTCTGCCGAGCAGGCGGGCATTGGCGGTGTTGCCCATCTGGTGAGTTTCATGGGCACCGATACCGTGAGCGCGCTGGTCTATGCGCGCCGCTTCTATCACGAGCAGATGGCGGGTTTTTCCATTCCTGCCGCCGAACATTCGACCATGACCAGCTGGGGCGAGGACCGCGAGACCGAAGCCTACCGCAACATGCTCAAGCAGTTCGCAGGCCCCGGCAAGCTGGTGGCCGTGGTGTCGGATTCCTACGATCTCTACCGCGCGGTCAAGAACATCTGGGGCGAAGAGCTCAAGGCCGAGGTCGAAGCCTCGGGCGGCACGCTGGTGGTGCGGCCGGACTCAGGTGACGCCTCCCGGGTCCCGGTCGACACGGTGGAAATGCTGGGAGAAATATTTGGCTTCTCGCTCAACGGCAAGGGTTACAAGGTGCTCAACCCGGCGGTGCGGGTGATCCAGGGTGACGGGATCACGCCTGAGACCATCCGGGTCATTCTGGGCCGCCTCGAAGACCGCGGCTGGTCAGCCGAAAACATCGCCTTCGGCATGGGGGCTGGCCTGTTGCAGAAGGTCAACCGCGACACGCTGCGCTTTGCCATGAAAGCCAATGCCCGCCAGGATGATGACGGCCAGTGGCACGGGATCAACAAGAACCCCAAGACCGATCCGGGCAAGGCCTCCAAGCGCTACCGCCAGGCCGTGGTGGTGGAAAAGGGGCGTCCGCTTGGCGTTGCACTCAAGGACCTCGGCGAGCGCGAGAACCTGATGCAGCCGGTCTGGCGCGACGGCGAGTTGCTGGTCGACTGGACACTCACCCAGATCCGCGAGCGGGCTGCATCGAGCAGTTAACTCTGCTCAGAAGTGATCGCGATTACACATCCGGCCCGGGACCGAAGACGAAGCGGGAATAGCCAAGATAGGCAAACAAGGTGGCGGAGCCTGATCCGAAGATCAGCGCCAGATAGGGCGAAAGGCTCGGCAGCAACAGCAGCAGGCCGGAATAGACCGAGTAATTGATCAGTGTGGAAACAAGGCCGACGCCGCCATAGCGGACACCTTCGACAGCCACATTCCGGTGCGAGGCGCCAAAGGTGAAAGTGCGATTGATGATATAGCTGCACACCAGCGCCGCGCCGATGGCAGGCGCCCGGGCGGTGAACGGGTCCAGCATCTTCAACTCCAGGAGCAGCCACAGCACGCCCATGTCCACCACGAAACCCACAGCGCCCGCAAACAGGAAGAATGACAATCTTTTCATGCAGGGCGGTTTCGGCTTTCGGTTCTGGAAACCGGAATTCTGGTCCGGTCGCTTGTTGGAATGTCCTCGCTTACATCCGTGCCAGGGTCAACCCGCCCGTGACCGGGTTGGTTACGATTCTTCTGTCCACATCCATTGTGTCCATGATTGAATGCAACCCGGGTGTTGACATCCCCTGCCTCCGGCGGGCTTGAATGCGCCCTGATCCGTGGCAAGGCTGATCGCTGCCGCACATCCGCGGGAACTGGAGGAAAAACATGTTTCGATGGGGCATCATGTCGACGGCCAAGATCGGCCGCGACCAGGTTATTCCGCAATTGCAGGATTCTGAGAACGGTGTGGTCACTGCAATTGCCAGCCGGGATCATGCCCGCGCACGCGCTGTGGCCGACCGGTTCGGCGCACCGCACGTGTTTTCCAGTTACGAGGAACTTCTGAGCTCACCGGATGTGGACGGCGTCTATATTCCGCTGCCAACGTCTCAGCATATCGAATGGTCGATCAAGGCTGCGCGTGCGGGCAAGCACGTTCTGTGTGAAAAGCCCATTGCGCTCAACGCCGCCGAAATCGCCCCACTGATTGAGGCGCGCGACGCGGCAAATGTGCTTGTCTGTGAGGCGTTCATGGTCACCTACCATCCGCAATGGCACAAGGTTCGCGACCTCATTGCCAATGGCGCGATTGGCCGTTTGCGCCACGTCCAGGGCGCGTTCTCCTACTTCAACACCGATCCGGAAAACATGCGCAACCAGTCTGATCTTGGCGGCGGCGGGCTGCCCGACATCGGGGTGTATCCAACCGTTTCGACTCGGTTTTCGACCGGATCGGAACCGGTCAGGGTGCAGGCGACCGTCGAGCGTGATCCGGACTTCGGCACCGACCGTTACGCCAGCGTCAAGGCTGACTTTGGTGACTTCGATCTGAGCTTTTACTGCTCGACGCAGATGGCGCTCCGCCAGCTCATGGTGTTCCACGGCGAGGCCGGATACATCGAGGTTACGGCCCCGTTCAATGCCGGTGATTACGGCCATGCTGTCGTCACGCTGCACAATCGCGGGCATGACGGCGCTGAGACCTTCCGCTTCCCGGGCGTCCGGCAATACCGGCTTCAGGCCGAGGCCTTTGTGCGCAAGGTCGAGGGTGCGGATGAAGAGGTCTTCACGCTGGAGCAGTCCGTCCTCAACCAGAAACTGATCGACGCGGTCTACCGCGCCGCCACGCATGATCGCTGGGAACAGGTCTGACGTTTTCGAAAACGGGTAGAGCTTAGGGTCAGGATCTAAGGCCGGGGGCCAAAGACGAAACGCGAATAGCCGAGATAGGAAAACACGGTTGCTGATCCTGATCCAAGGACCAAAGCAAGATAGGGCGAGGTTTTGGGCAGGACGATCAAACATGCAGAGTAGATTGCGTAACTGATCAAGGCTGACGCGACCCCGACCCCGCCATAGCGGGTGCCTTCCACGCTGACTTTGCGGTGAGAGGCCCCGAAGGTGAAAGTACGGTTGATCAGATAGGTGCACATCATCGCCGTGGCGATTGCGACCACACGCGCGCTGAACGGATCAAGAAGCTCCAACCGCAATATCAAAAAGAGCACGGCCATATCGACCGCAAAGCCGATGGCGCCAGCGAAAAGGAAAAGCCCCATACGTCTCATGAGGTTGCTTTTTTGCTCCGGGGGTTTTTTTCCGCCTTTGCCGCAATCCCGGTGGAAGGCTTATCGCTGGCACGGCGGCCAGGACCGGAAATCCCGCGTCGCTCCCCACGCGAGGGTGAAATTGACATGTAGTGAAACCGCTTCTGCTCGAAGCGGGACCGGGCCACCGAATCCAGGATCACACCACCTGAGAAGATCATCAGCGACATCATCATCAGTGCCATTGCCAGAACCCAGGTCGGCATCCGGGTCACCAAGCCTGTGAGGAAGTACTCGTTCAGCACCGGCACCATGAACAGCATCGACAGTGCCAGCGTCATCACACTGATGTAGCCGAAAAAGGTGAAGGGCCGGGTTTCCTTCATCAGCATTGCGAACATCCAGAGGATCTTGGCTCCGTCCTTGAAGGTCGACAGTTTCGAATGCGACCCCTCCGGTCGCCGTCCGTAGTCAAGCGGCAGTTCGGCTACCGGCAAGCGCAGCACTGACGCATGCACGCTCATTTCGGTTTCAATTTCAAAACCGCCGGAGATCGCCGGAAAGCTCTTGGCAAAGCGCCGTGAGAAAGCGCGGTAGCCTGAGAAGATGTCGGTGAAGTCGGTTCCAAACAGCGCTTTGTAAAGCCCATTGAAGACCGAGTTGCCGAAAGCATGGCCGCGGCGGCCTGCGTCATCGGTTACGCCGCGCCGTGTTCCCACCACCATGTCACAGCCCTGGGTTAACAGCGTCCGGATCAGCTCCGGACCATCTTCGGGAGCATAGGTGCCATCCCCGTCAGCCATCAGGAATACATCCGCTTCGATATCGGCGAACATCCGGCGCACCACGTGACCTTTGCCCTGACGGGTCTCACGAACCACGGTTGCTCCGGCAAGAGCGGCGCGCATTGCCGTCTGATCCTTGGAATTGTTGTCATAAACATAGATTCTGGCGCTTGGCAGTGCCGCACGAAAACCGGCAACAACCGCGCCGATTGTCTCGGCTTCATTGTAACACGGCAGCACCACCGCGATTTCAAGATCTTCGAAAACACCGTCTGACATGGGAAATCCTGTTTGCTGCGGTCCATCCCCAGCTCTGGCTTTACTATTTCTTGAGAAGGTTAAGGCTAGGTTGAGCCGGAAGTATTGAGTGACTTGGAGTCCTGCTTTTGACCAAGAGTAATCCGATGGTGAGTGCGGCAGGCCTGGACCTTGAAGCGTTTGTTTCACCTTCGATCGCCCGCAAAACGCTGGCGCCGTTGCATCATCCGGTCCTGCTCGCGATGCTGGCTCTGACCGTGCTGACCGCGATCATCCATTTTTCCTCCTATGTCGATTATGTCGGTGCCGACAACGATGACGTGATGCGCCTGGTCCAGGTGCGCGATCTGTTGTCCGGTCAGGGCTGGTTTGATCTTACCCAGACAAGGCTCGGTCTCGAGGGCGGAACCCTGATGCACTGGTCGCGGCTCGTGGATCTTCCGATTGCAGGCCTGATCTCGGTCTTTTCGCTGGTCATGGATCCTGTGATGGCGGAGGCAACGGCGTTGTTTGTCTGGCCGCTGATCACCGTGCTGCCGATCTTCTACGCCCTGGCATTGGCGGGCCAGACCCTCGCCGGTGCTTCGGGACGGTTGATCGCGCTGGCGCTGGCGTTTCTGTTCGTGCTCAGCGTCAACCGTTTCCAGCCGGGATCGATCGATCATCACAATGTTCAGCTGGGGCTTGTCGCTGTCATCGCCGCCTGCCTGATCATGCCGGGCCGCCCGGCCTTGGCACATGCTGTTGCCGGCTTTGCCGCAGCCCTGGCGATTGCCATTGGCGCTGAAACCACACCACATATTGCGGTCATCGCGCTGATCGTCGCGCTCCAATGGCTCTGGCTTGGCGAACCCGCGCGCGCGGCAGCCCTTGCATTTTCGCTGAGCATGGCGTCGACGCTGACAGCGGTGTTCTTTTCCACCGTGCCCCAGTCGCAGTACGGCCTTGTTGCCTGTGATGCGCTCTCGACTGGATTTTACGCGCTCGGTGTTGTTGGCGCGGGCTCGTTTTTCCTCGCCGCAGCCGCCACCTCGCATCAAAGTCTGGCTGTCCGCATTTCAGCGCTCGGCCTCGCGGGTATCGCCACGCTTGGCCTGGCAGTGTTGATCGCGCCCCAATGTTTGGGCAATCCGCTCGCAGGGCTTGATCCGCTGCTCAAATCAATGTGGCTCGACCATGTTACCGAAGCACAGTCTGTGCTGTCACAGCTGCGCGTTGACCCCTGGAGCATCGGCGGTTTTTATGCGGTGCCGGTGCTGGCGATGGGCTTGTGCCTGTGGAACATTCGCGAGAACCGTCAGGCCCAAGCCTATGGTGTGCTGTTTGTGTTGCTGCTGGTGTCCTGGTCGATCGCGCTTGTGCAGGTGCGTGGTGCGGTCTTCGCCAATCTTTTGTCGGCCGTGCCGATGGCGGCATTGATCGCTGGTCTTCGCGACAGGGCCAATGCGGACCCGAAGAACCTGCGCAAGGGGCTGGCCTTCGCCGGAACGTCCATTGTCGCCGTCCCCTTCATCTGGGCCGCGGCCGGCGCACTCGCCTCGATGGGCGTTGACAAGGCAATGGGCAAGGAAGCCGAAGCCCTGTCAACGAAAAGCGAGCACACCTGCACGGATGCGGTGGCGATGGCGCCGTTGGCGCAAGAACCGGCAGGCGTGGTTTCGGGCCCCTCCAATCTGGGTGCCCATATTCTTCGGTTCACATCCCACAGGGTTCTTTCTGCCCCCTATCACCGCAATCAGGGTGGCATGCTGACCGAACTCCATGCCGCCATGGCCAAGCCCAAAGACGCGGTCAAGTTCCTGCGTGGAGCCGGCGTCACCGTTCTGGCCTATTGCCTCAGCGACCCTCAGACGCGAACAGTCATGGCGGCCGCACCCGAGGGGCTTTATGCCGAGCTTTCAAAGGGCAATGTCCCCGATTGGCTCGAGCTGGTGCCGGCAACCAGGTCCGCGCCGCTTCAGCTTTACCGGGTCTTGCGCTGAGCAACGGCGTCCAGCCCCTGACATTTGGCTCTGGCCTGTTCCCCTTCATGCGCCACCGGGCTAATCTCCTGTGATGATTTGTGCGTCTTGCGCGCCTGATTCGCTGATGGAGCCAGAGCATGAGCAGACATCGTTCTTTCAAGTTCACCCGTTATGTGATGGCCATGGTTCTCGCTCTCGGCCTGGTCGCACCTGATCTGGGTCCCGGGATATCCGCGGCACAGGCTGCTGAGACCGGCAAGCCCGCCAAGCAGATTTTTGGTGCCGCAAAGCTGCCGGCAGTGCTGCCTTCCCGGGCGATTGGCTTTTACTCGAAAGGGTGCCTTGCAGGAGGTGTCGCAATCCCGACCGATGGCGAGACCTGGCAGGCAATGCGGCTGTCGCGCAACCGGCGCTGGGGGCATCCCGACCTGATTGCGCTTGTCGAACGGCTGTCGCGCGAGGCGGCAGCCCAGGACGGCTGGCCGGGCCTGCTCGTCGGTGACATTGCCCAGCCAAGAGGCGGTCCGATGCTTTCGGGTCATGCCTCGCATCAGGTGGGACTGGATGCCGACATCTGGCTGACCCCGATGCCCAAGCGCCGCTTTTCGCCCCAGGAGCGTGAAGAGGTTTCTGCGACTTCGATGCTCAAAAAGAACACGCTCTATGTTGATCCGGACCGCTGGACCACCGCCCATGCGCGGCTGTTGATGCGTGCGGCGAGCTACCCCGAAGTGGAACGGATATTCGTCCATCCCGGCATCAAGAAAAAGCTCTGCGACAGCTGGCAGGGTGATCGTGCGTCAATGGGCAAGATAAGGCCCTATTATGGCCATCACTATCATTTTCACATCCGCATCAAGTGTCCGCCCGGCGCCACCGGATGCAAGAGCCAGACCCCACCGCCGGCCGGATCAGGCTGTGGCGCGCCTCTGGCCTGGTGGTTCAGCGACGAACCCTGGGCCCCGGCCAAGCCCAAGAAAGACACCAAACCCAAACCCAAGAAACGCGAAATCAAACTGGCTGATCTGCCCGCCGCCTGCGCGGTGGTGGCTTCGGCACCGGCCCCTGCCTCGGAGGCGGAGGTAACCTTGGGGGCAGACCCGATTGGCCGCATTGCGGCGTCCGCCGCTGCGCGCCCGATTTCTGATATCCCGATGTCTGGTTTTGCGCCCCTGCCACGTGTGGTGCCATTGCCGGTCTGGCGTCCGCGCGACTGAGGTTTGTGGTTGAGGCCGCCGTCCGGCGATCCGCTGGGTGCATGCCGCGAATTTTCCTTGAACTTTCCTTGAGCGGGCGGCTTTCCGAACCGGAATGGAGCCGCTATAGAAAACTGATCAAATCGATTGAATTTCACAATCCGCATTTCGCTGGAGTTGGACCGTCATGACTGAGCGCAAAGCCATCGCGCTGATTGCCCATGATCAGAAGAAGGATGATCTGGCGGACTTCGCCCGCGCTCATCGCAAGGCGATGTCGGCCTATCCGATTGTTGCCACAGGGACCACCGGCGGCCGCATTCTCGAAGCCTGTCCGGATCTTGAAATCACCCGGCTCAAGAGCGGGCCGCTTGGCGGTGATCAGCAGATCGGGGCCATGATCGCCACCGGCGAGGTGGCCCTGGTGATCTTTTTTGTCGATCCGCTCACGGCGATGCCGCATGATGTCGACGTCAAGGCGCTGATGCGGCTCGCAATTGTTTACGATATCCCCATGGCGCTCAACCGCGCCACCGCGGAACGTCTTCTGCTGACGCTCGATTGAGCGGCGATACACCCATTGCGTGACCAGCCCGGTCGCGCTCGAACCAGATCCGGCCTGACAGGGACCAAACCGATGCCCACTCCCAGCGACTCCGACCACACCATCGCCTTTCCGATTCTGATTGGCGACATTGGCGGCACCAATGCCCGCTTCGCAATTCTGACGGATGCCTATGCCGAGCCCAAGGAGTTCCCGGTTCTGGCCACAGCCGATTTTGAGACCATCGATCTTGCGATCCAGACCGGAGTGCTCGACAAGACTTCGCTTCAGCCGCGGTCTGCGATTCTCGCCGTTGCCGGTCCGATCAAAGACAATGAGATCGACCTGACCAACTGCGATTGGGTGATCCGCCCCCAAGCCATGATCCGCGACCTTGGTTTCGAGGATGTGATTGTGATCAATGATTTCGAAGCGCAGGCCCTGGCTGCCGCTTCGCTCGGACAGGAGCATCTTGAAAAGATCGGTGGCGGCGAGGTCCGTCCGGGGTCTTCGCGTGTGGTGGTGGGGCCCGGCACCGGCCTGGGTGTCGCAGGCCTGGTCCATGCCCGCCACACTTGGTTCCCCGTACCCGGCGAAGGCGGCCATGTCGACATCGGACCGAGAACGCCCCGTGATCTCGAGCTGTTCCCGCATTACGACCCGATTGATGGCCGTATTTCCGCCGAGCAGCTTTTGTGCGGGCGTGGCCTGATGAACATTTACCGCGCGATTTGCAAGGCCGGCAACACCAAGGCCAAGGCATCCGGCCCAGCGGAAGTCACCGCCGCATGGTCTGCCGGGTCCGATCCTGCCGCAGTTGAGGCGATCGAGCTCTTTGTCACCTATCTTGGCCGGGTTGCGGGAGATCTGGCGCTTGTCTTCATGGCGCGTGGCGGGGTCTATCTTGCCGGCGGGATTGTTCAGAAGATCATCCCGGCGCTCAATCATCCGCGCTTCCGCGAGGCTTTCGAGGACAAGGCACCGCACAACGACATTCTGAAAAAGATCCCGACCTTCGTCATCACCCATCCGCTTGCAGCGCTGCATGGCCTGGCGGCCTATGCGCGCACCCCGGTGCGTTTCGGCGTTTCCACCAAAGGCAGTCGCTGGAAGGCATAGGCAAACTGCCTTCAACCCGCTATAGAGCCGCTTGAAACGGGCAGGCTGGTCCTCGTCCGAATGCGGCAAAGCCCCGGCATGGACCGGCGGACGGATAGGACAAGGCAACGTGGCGCGCGGCAGAAACATCAGGAACGATGTCGAATCGCTGACGCTGGTGATCCGCAGGATCATCCGCGAAAACGGCCGGGATTACATCAAGACCTATATCTTCGCTGCCTTCTGCCTGGTCCTGGTCGCAGCGTCCACCGCCTTCATGGCCTGGATCATGGAATCCGTCATCAACGAGGCCTTCGCCAAGAAGAACGCCGATGTGATCTGGCTCATCTGCGGCTCGGTGCTTGCTGCATTCGTGATCCGGGGCGCGGCCTCCTATGGCCAGGCGGTTGCGCTGGCGCAGGTCGGCAACAATCTCGTTGCCCGCTATCAGCAGCGCCTGATCGATCACCTGATGCGGCTCGGTGTGGGTTACTTTGGCGAAACCCGTTCGGCCCAGATCGCCGCCCAGATCAGCCAGAATGTCGCCGGCATCCGCGATGTGATGAACCTGACCATCACCTCCTTCGCGCGCGATCTGCTGACGCTGATTGCACTGATTGTGGTCATGATCACCAAGGATCCGGTGCTGAGCCTGATCGTGTTTGTCGGCGCGCCGCCGATTCTCATTGCGCTGCGCTACATTTCCAAGCGCCTGCGAAGCGCCACGCGGGAATCGATCGACATCAACAGCCGCGTGCTCAGCGCCATGCAGGAAACCGTGCAGGGCATCACCATCGTCAAGGCGTTTACGATGGAATCCCAGATCAGCGAGCGGACATCGCATCTGATCGGGTCTGCGGAGGAGCGCTCCAACCGCATCGCGCGTCTCACGGAGCGCACATCGCCCTTGACCGAAACCGTGGCGGGCCTGGCGATTTCGGGCGTCATCGCCTATGCCGCCTACCGCTCGATCTATGACGACGTGCTTCCTGGCGCGTTCTTCTCCTTCATCACCGCACTCCTGCTTGCCTATGATCCTGTCCGCCGGTTGGCGCGGCTGCAGATCAATCTCGAACGCGCGGTCGTCAATGCGCGGATGATCTACGAAATTCTCGATGAAGAGCCCACGCAGGGAGACCGGCCCGGCGCAGTGCAAATCAAGATCCCACGTGGCGAGATCGAGTTCCGCGATGTCGGCTTTGCCTATGGCAATGGCGAGAAGGTGCTCGATGGTGTCAGCTTTACCGCCGAAGCGGGCAAGACCACGGCGATTGTCGGCCCCTCCGGCGCGGGCAAATCCACGCTGATCAGTCTGGTGCCGCGGTTTTACGACCCGTCTTCGGGCCAGGTGCTGATCGATGGCGTCGACATTACGGATGTGACCAAGGGGTCACTGCGCCACCAGATCGCCTATGTCTCCCAGCAGGCTTGGCTGTTCGAAGGCACCATTCGTGACAATTTGCGCTATGCACGGCCCGATGCCTCCGATGCCGAGATCGAGGACGCGGCAATGCTGGCCCATGCCCATGACTTCATTCTCGGCCAGCCCCAGGGATACGACACGCCGCTGGGTGAAAACGGCGCCAACCTGTCCGGTGGTCAGCGCCAGCGGATCTCGATCGCCAGGGCGCTGGTGCGCAACGCGCCGATCCTGCTGCTCGACGAAGCCACCTCTGCGCTCGATAATGAATCCGAGGCCGCGGTCCAGAAGGCGCTCGAAAGCGCGATGCAGCACCGCACGGTTCTGGTGATCGCCCACAGGCTTTCAACCATCGCCAAGGCCGACAAGATCGTGGTGATGCAGGCGGGTCAGGTGGTCGAAAGCGGCAGTCATGCTGAACTGAGCGACACCACGGACGGCCTTTACGCGAGGCTCCAGGCCTTCAGCGAGACTGACGTGGTGGATGCGGGCAAGGCAAAGAAGGCCGGAAAAAAGGGAAACAAGTCATGAGTGCGATGCCGGACAGCATGGGTCTGATTGTGGTTGGTGCGGCAGGCCGCATGGGCCAGTCGCTGACCCGCGCCATCACCGAGATCGACGGTGCGCATCTCGCCGGTGCCATCGAACGGCCGGGATCTGCGGCCCTTGGCAAGGATGCGGGCGAACTGGCCGGCGTGGGTGCGAACGGGGTCGCGATCACGGATGACGCGCTGCCGGTTTTTGCCAAGGCCGAGGGCGTGCTCGATTTCACCGCGCCTGCAGCCACGCTCGAATTTGCCGAGCTGGCCGCCCAGGCCCGCATTGTCCACGTAATCGGCACCACCGGCATGGGCGAGAGTGACGAGGCCAAGCTGCATGCCGCCTCACGCCATGCCCGCATCGTCAAATCCGGCAATATGAGCCTCGGCGTCAATCTGCTTTCGGTGCTGGTGCGCCAGGCGGCAAAGGCGCTTGCCGCCGGTGACTGGGACATCGAGGTGCTGGAGATGCACCACCGCCACAAGGTCGATGCGCCATCAGGAACAGCTCTGTTGCTGGGAGAGGCTGCAGCGGAGGGCCGCGATATCGGTCTGGGACAGCATTCTGTCCGGGTTCGCGATGGCCACACCGGCCCGCGCGAGCCGGGCACCATCGGCTTTGCCACCTTGCGCGGCGGCTCGGTGGTGGGCGAGCATTCGGTGATCATCGCCGGCGAGGGCGAAACGGTTGAGCTGACCCACAAGGCCACCGACCGCTCGATCTTTGCCCGTGGTGCCGTGCGTGCGGCGCTCTGGGCGCGTCCGCAGAAGCCCGGCTACTACACGATGCTCGATGTGCTCGGCCTGTCCGATCATTGATCCAAAACGCTTGAGACCAAACGCCTTAGAAAGGGAAATCATCATGTCCGGAACGCTCGTCCTTGTCCGCCACGGCCAAAGCGAATGGAACCTGAAAAACCTGTTCACCGGCTGGAAGGATCCTGATCTCACCGAGCTCGGTGTCGAGGAAGCCAAGACCGGCGCCCAGGCGCTGAAGGAAACCGGTCTCAAATTCGACGTCGCCTTCACCTCGGTTCTGATCCGCGCCCAGCGCACACTCGATCTGATCATGGACGGCATCGGCCAGACCGATCTGCCGGTGATCCGCGACGAGGCGCTCAACGAACGCGATTACGGTGATCTCGCAGGTCTCAACAAGGATGATGCGCGCAAGAAGTGGGGCGAGGAGCAGGTTCACATCTGGCGCCGCTCCTACGACGTGCCGCCTCCGGGCGGCGAAAGCCTCAAGGACACCGGCGCCCGCGTCTGGCCCTATTACATGACCGAGATCCTGCCCCGCGTGCTGCGCGGCGAGACCGTTCTGGTCGCAGCCCATGGGAATTCCCTTCGGTCGCTCTTGATGGTGCTCGACCGCCTCGACCGCGAGCAGATCCTTTCGGTCAACCTCGCCACCGGTGTACCCATGGTCTACAAGCTCAACGCCGATTCCACCGTCGCCTCGAAAGAGGTGCTGGGCGATATGTCAAAGGCGCATTAAGGCGCCTTTGCAGCGGTAACGACCGTTTTTGACAACGGCCTCATGAACGCTTGAGCTGCGGACAAACCGACCTCGCCCTTTTTGTTTCGAATTGGAAATTCGGGCGGGAAGCGGACGTTTAGTGCGGATTGAACAAAGGTCAGCTGTGCGGACGATGTAGAATACACCAAACAAACTGGACCCTCTCAGTCACACATCTGGCCTTCGATAGGCTACTTCAAGATGCTGGAAAATCCATCGGGTCCGGCCAAGAAATCCAGAAAACTTCTCACCTTCGCAGGCAGATAGCTGCGATCAGCATAGATGGCCTGAATATGTAATTTCGGCCACGCGATCATCGGCAGTACGGCTTCAAGTCTGCCGTCTTCTATATCGTTCTGGGCTGCCCAGTTTGGAAGCATAGCAAAGCCCATGCCAGCAACAGCCGCTTGATGGAGAATGCTCTCGTTGGCGCTCACCAAGATTGGCCTGAGTTTGACATCTACCCCGTCTTCACCGCCGAACTTGATCCGGCCGTCCGCAGCTACCTGATCATAAGCAAGCATAGGCGCGTTGTTGAGATCACCGGTGGTTTTGGGACGGCCAAAGTTATCCAGAAAAGCAGGGGCAGCTACCAGTTGAAACGTAACATCTGCCAGTTTTCGCGCGATCAAGCCCTCATCCAACTTAAACGCAACACGCAGTGCCAGATCGACACCCTCTTCAACCATGCTTATCTTGCGGCCACTTAAGTCGACATCAAAAGTCACATGCGGGTTTTGCTGATGATAGGCGGTCAATAGTCTCGCAAAGGCCGGATTGGACATCCAGACAGGCATCGACATTCTGAGCGTACCGCGCGGCGAAAGACTGTTTGAGATCAATTGCGCTTCGGCTTTGGCTAGCTCGTCAAGCAAAGGGCGGATCGTTTGCAGGTACTGCGCGCCAGCCTCGGTCAGACTGACGTTCCGGCTGTTGCGATTGAGCAGGCGCGCACCGACGCGCGCTTCGACATGTTTGACGTGTTTGCTGGTCATCGCAGGCGAGAGGCCAAGGCGCTCCGCCACGGCAGAGAAGTTTTTGTGTTCAGCGACTTCAGCAAAAACACGCAGGCTCAGAAGTGTGTCCATTATCAACTCACAGTAAACGGTAGGCCAATAAATAGCCTAATGATGCCTCTAGGGGAATGTTTTATTTCTGATCTCATCCCAACACGCTAAAGAAGCGGTTTTTAGGAAGAGAACGACATGACAACGATTGACACGAACCCCGTACAAGCCGGCAAGGGCTGGACTATTGGCCTATGGGTCGCCCAAGTCCTTTTGGCCGCAATGTTCCTGATGGCAGGCTCGACAAAGCTGATGTCCGGATCGGCCGAATTGGTCGCGATGGGCATGGGCTGGGCGGAAAACGCGCCCTTATTCCTGATCAAATTCATTGGCCTTGCCGAGGTAGCAGGCGCGCTTGGCCTGATCCTGCCATCTGCGACACGCATCATGCCGCATCTGACGAAACTGGCCGCGACCGGTCTGGCCGTGATTATGGTTCTGGCCGCTGGCCTCCACATCACACGCGGCGAATTCGAAGTGGTGCCGGTCAACGTGATCCTCTTTGCACTGACCGCATTTGTGATCTGGGGCCGCACCAAGAAGGCACCGATCGCACCGCGCGCTTGATCCACCCTGACGCGCCCCGGCCTCTCCCGCCGGGGCGCCCTTTCTTCTGCAATAGGTCGCCATCCCATGCTCAATTCCGTGCCCCTCACCAAAACAAACCTTTCCCCGCAATATGACCGCGTGTCGTGGGGGGTGGTCGAGCTTCAGGTGACCGACCTTGATCGTGCGATTGAATTCTGGAGCTCGGCCCTGGGGTTGATCGAACGCGATCAGTCAGCGTCCGGCATCGCACTCGGAACAAGGGATCGCACACTGATCGTCCTTCATTCCGGCGCGGATACCCCTGTCGCAGCCCCTTACACGGGCATGTATCATGTCGCGATTGGCGTGCGCAGTCAGGCCGAATTTTCCCGCATGCTTGCCCGTTTGATCCAACTGAACGTGCAAGTCGGGCCGACGGATCACTTGATGGCGAAATCGCTATATCTCCAAGATCCTGATGGCCTGGAGATTGAGATCACCTATGAGACACCTGAACGGTTTGGCCATTTCGGCGATATGTCTAAGGGCCTGACTTTGTACAGTGTTAACGGCGAAGCCCATTCTGGGCGCGGACCGCTGGATGTGAGGGCCGAACTGTCACATGCGGCGGGCGCAGACCCGATGGCACCCTTGGCGGACGACAGCTACCTCGCGCATCTGCACTTCAAAGTCCCAGCACTTGAGCCTGCTTTGGAATGGTACGAGACCCTTGGATTTGAGCGTCACCTGACGCTGGACGCTTGGGGCTTTGCCGACATGGGCGCCGGCGCGCCCAACACCCACCGTTTGGCCATGAATATCTGGGCCGGGCCCAATAACCCGCCTACGCCGAAAAATATGGCTGGGTTGGTGCACTACGAATTATTCACACACAGCGAGATTATCGCCTCACCACATCTGCACCAAGACGGCGATGCCTTGCGCGGAACCGATCCCGCAGGCGTCCCAGTTACCCTTCGCAGTGCCAAATAGGGGCGCCTCATGACAAATTCCCCGACATCCTACCGCCCCGCACAGACCATTTTGCACTGGGTCGTTTTCGCGGCCATCTGGGTGCAATGGCTTATCAACGAGCCTATGAAACGCACCATAGAGGCGATGCAGACTGGCGCTACGTCTGCAGGCAACGACATGACCATGGCCTGGGTTCATGTAGGCTTTGGATCGACGATCTTTATTGCTGTGATGGCACGGCTTTATCTGCGCTACCGTTACGGCGCGCCCGGTCACGCCCCTGGCACATCCCCGGCGCAAGCCAAGATTGCCACAATTGTTCACTGGGCACTTTATTCCACGTTGATTGGCATGGTGATAACGGGCGGCATGACATGGAACGGTGTCGCTGATTTGGGCTATGTGCACTGGCTTTTAAACATTGTGCTTTTTGGCCTGATCACAACCCACGCTGCCGCCGCCATTTTCAACCAGTTCGTCCGTAAGGACGGCACGCTGCGGCGGATGATCCCTGCCATTAAGAAGTGAAGATATCGCCCGAGACGCGACGGAAAATCATGGCTCGGCGTGTCGGTTCAACGAACACATTTATTTGGACAAAACATGCAACGTTTCTTCGCCGCGACCTCACCTTACCTCACATGGGCAGTGCTTGCCTCCCTCGGGATCATGATGACCTTTACCGCACTGACATCAGATGATCCCCGGATTTTCCACCAGCTTGTCCACCCTTCCGGTGAAACCTCTGCAAGGCTGTTGATTGTTGCGATGATGGCGACCCCTCTGGCGATGCTGCTGAAAGGATGGCGCGGACCGCAATGGTTGAAACGCAACCGCCGCTATTTGGGCGTGGCCTCTTTTGGCTATGCCCTGCTGCACACAATTTTCTACCTGCTGGATAAGGCGTCACTGACAACAGTCGTTGATGAGCTGCCGCGTCTTTACATCTGGACGGGCTGGGTGGCCTTCCTCATTTTTGTGCCGCTGGCTCTGACGTCCATGGATTACTTCGTGCGCAAAATGGGTACGTGGTGGAAGTGGTTGCAACGTTGGACCTACGCCGCCGCCGTGCTGACATTGGTGCATTGGGCCGCATTGCATGATTGGAATGGCACCGCACCCGCCCTAGTCCACTTTGCCCCCCTGAGCGCGCTTGAGGTCTACCGTATTTGGTACTGGTATCTGCGGCCACGACCCGTCGTGGCATAGTGATCAGCTGAAGATCGAAGATCAACCTATCACGCAAAGCGAAGTGGTTGGTTTCTAGAGCCACGGTGCCACTCGTTATTCTTGCGTTCGATACTTGAGGATGAGACCTGACATTAACAGATGGAGCGCGCATGTCCGCTCAGGGCCGAAAGTGACAATCAGTCCTAAACATCAAAGGCCCCAATCGGGCTCAGAGCGGATAACGCGCTACCTTTCTGCCATAGCCAAGCCATCAAAATCACACGTCGTAAAAACCATCGAAAATCCACCGGGGCCTACCAAATACGATTGCCCGGTGGATTTCTTGAACGGCTTCACGTTTTCTGCTGAGAACCTGCCTGCACACAACCATTCTCCCAGCCAAGCATTGCCCGTTTGCGGGTGATGCCCCAATGGTAGCCGGTGAGCGCGCCGGATTTGCCCAGCGCCCGGTGGCACGGCACCACGAAGGAAATCGGGTTGCGCCCCACTGCTGCGCCGACCGCACGCGAGGCCGACGGCTTGCCAATCTCGGTTGCGACATCGGAATAGGTCTTCGCAGTTCCCAGCGGAATGCGCAAAAGCGCCTCCCACACCCGGACCTGAAAATCGGTGCCGATCATCACGATCCGCAAGGGCTGGTCGGCGCGCCATTGCGCAGGCGAGAACACCCGCTCCACATAGCCCGCCGTGGATGCATGATCGGCGCTCAGAACCGCACCGGGCCAGCGCCGCGCCATGTCCTCAAGTGCTGCGGCCTCCTCGCCCGGATCGGCGAAGGCCAGCCCGCACAGCCCGCGCTCCGTTGCCATCACCAGCGCAATGCCAAAAGGCGAGGGGTGGTAGCCGTAGCGGATCTCGAGCCCCGCGCCGCCGCTCTTGAAATCCCCCGGGCTCATCGCTTCGTGGGTGACGAACAGATCATGCAGCCGCCCGGGCCCTGAAAGCCCCAGCTCATAGCTGGCGTCAAGCAGCGGCAGGCCCTCATGCCCGAGCAGCCTGCGGGCATGATCGAGCGTCACCGCCTGCAGAAATGCTTTTGGCGTAAGCCCGGCCCAGCGGCTGAAGGTTTTCTGAAGTTTTCCCGGCGCAACATTCAGATCCGAGGCGATGTCCTCGAGCGAAGGCTGCGCGCGGTAATCGAGCGAGATCCGCTCGATGGTCTGGCGCACCAGCTCGTAGTCGCCGTTCTGCGGGGTGATGTCGCGGTCAAGCTGTGCGGTAATGGTCATGGCAAGTCTCCTTAAGCGCACTCAACCATGCGCCGCTCAGCCCCGCCACCCGAAACCCGCCATGCCCCCAAAAAGACCGTCAGCGCTTGACGGTGGCCAGCGCGCGCTGGAAGGCGGAGGCAAAGCTCTCCTTGTCGTCGGGATTGAGAAACATGCCGACATCGGTGCGCCGGCCCTCGCCGGTGATCTGCATCTTGGTGATGCCGATCTCCTCGTGCCGGTTGACATTGAACCGCGCCCAGAACGGATTGAACCGGTGTTCGGTGGCGCGGCCCGAGGGGGCGACCTTGCGCACGGTGAGGTCGGTGCGTGACACGCTGACAAATTCGCGGGTGCGGCCCGAGCGGTAGCTGAGCCAGAAGGCGCCGAACAGCAGAGCCAGATCGAGCCCGAAAAACCCGATGATCGGCCAGGCGCCAATCACCGCAAACAGGAACATATGCGCGACTGTCAGCGCCGTGGTGATCAGCATCAGCGCCACGAATCCGTTCCGCCCCAACGAGCGGTGCGGGCTCAACATTGCCTCGAAAACCGGTTCCTCGTTCATTCGCGCACTGCACTCCCGCTCGCGGTTTGCCACTTTCTCACATCCTGATTATAGGCAAGGAATGGAAAAGCCCAAGACCCCGAAATCTGCCAAAACGCCGCGCGCCTCTGCCGCCAGGGCAAAAGCGCCCGCTGGCAGCGTGCCAAAGGCCGCTGCCGTCAAGCCCCGGGCAAAGCCGAAAGCCAAGACCGGGCGCGCGACCCGCAGACGCAAGATCCCCTACAGCCCCGAGGAAATCCGCGAGATTTTCCGCCGCTTCTCCATCCAGCGACCGGAGCCCAAGGGCGAGCTCGAGCATGTCAATCCGTTCACCCTGGTGGTCGCCGTGGCGCTCTCGGCCCAGGCCACCGATGCCGGCGTCAACAAGGCAACCCGCGGCCTGTTCGCGCTCGCCGACACGCCCGAAAAGATGCTGGCGCTGGGCGAAGACAAGGTCCGCGACCTGATCAAGACCATCGGGCTTTACCGCAACAAGGCCAAGAACGTGATCGCGCTCAGCCAGAAGCTGGTGGACGATTTCAACAGCGAAGTGCCCCGCACCGAGACGGAACTGGTCACGCTGCCCGGCGTCGGCCGCAAGACCGCCAATGTGGTGATGTCGATGGCCTTCGGCATCCCGACGCTTGCCGTCGACACGCATGTGCTGCGCATCGGCAACCGATTGAACATCGCTCCGGGCAAGACGCCTGACGAGGTCGAGCAGGCCTTCCTCAGGATCATCCCCGAGGATTATCTGTTTCACGCCCACCACTGGCTGATCCTGCACGGCCGCTACTGCTGCAAGGCCCGCAAGCCCGAATGCGAGCGCTGCGTCATCGCCGATATCTGCAAGTCACCGGAAAAGACCGTCGATGTGCCAGCGCCGCTGGTGGAGCTGCCGATTTAGGGTGCTTGGGGCAGGTATCGTTGGTTTGCTGAGGTTTGACGGCTGTTTTTGTTGTGTCCTAAATAGATTGAACCGGAGGAAGTCCCGTGGATATTGAATATAAGTTGCGCCTAAATGATGTGTTTCCCTCAAGCTGGAGATAGAAATCCAGGTTGAAATAGTTGAACTACTCCATCAATAGAATGGTGTGTCAGGACAATGAATATGTTGCTTGAACAGTAAACTCTAGCATTGCCTATAACAGGTTTTGGAATTTTGGGGATGATACAAAGGTGCTTTGATGAAGTCGTTTTCAGAAATCGAGAAGGAATTTGGTTCGTTCACATTTCGAGATGAAGAAAAATCAGGACACGTGAGTCTGAACGGCGACACGACCCTAATAAAAATTGATTCAGCTAAATTCCTACATTTTCCGAAAGATCAAGAAAATTTCTTTGATTTCCAAACCGTTGTTCATGGGACTACGCAAATCAGATTCGAGAATGCATTTTACAAAATATATCCGCACATAGTTAATGACAGACGTGAATGTCGGGCCGAAGTGTATGCAAACATCGTGATTATCAATAGCGATGCCCTTAGCAAGGAAGGTGCGCTTACCGAGATCCAATTCGAACTTGAAGGTTTGAACAATCATTTCTACTACAAATTTATGGATCATTATTATATTGATCGAGAAGATCATAAATTTTCTCGCTCTTTAAGATTACACCAAACAAAAAAGCAGAAACAGTTGGGGAGCCTTATAGGAGTTGATTTGACTGACGCCAGCGAAACGGGCGGGAGAGTCTCAGAAATTTATGTGCTACGCCGATATCCCAAGATATTCAGTTTCAGGGTCGGCACTCAAAAGTATGAATGTTTTTATGGTTACTCACAGCGAGGTCTTGGTTGGCAAGGGATTGAATTGAAGGCAAAAATATTTCTGCGAATCGTATTCGATTCCCCTGTTTCCCCTCAAGAGGCCCTTGATTCTGTGTATGAAATAAGGCGTTTTTTCTCTCAGCAGCAAATGGGCTCAATGTCCTTCAGTGGAATATATGGGCGGTCTAAATCGAGAAAAGCCCATAGGTTTTGTAGCTTTTATATTCCAGGCGAGGCTTCGAATATTAAGCGAAATTCTTCTGATAACTATTACTCCGATTCTGGGTCGATAGTGTTAAACAGATGGAGCCAAAGGAAGTCACTTACAGCTCTGCTTAAAGAGTGGTTGGCGCACGCAGAGCAAAGGCGGCGGTACCGTATACTGATAGATGCAGTCGGTGATGAGATTATGGAGAGATTCTCACTTGAGCAGCTTGCATCGCTATGTTCCGCAGTCGAAAGCCTAGAAGAATTGAAGGGAGGCGACGAAATAGGGCGCGATGTTGTTAGAGATATGACAGCGGCCGCTAAGAAGGCAGCTAGCAAACACAGTGTAGATCTCCAGGATGATCGGATTCACGGCTGCTTAAGTCTATTGAAGCGGAAGAGTCTGTCACATCGAGTCAAGCTTATGTTCAATGCAGTCAAAAAGCATTTTGGAAGCGCAGATATTGAGATTGGTCTTCTCACTAAGAGTATCAGCGAAATGCGAACTGTGGCGGTCCATGGCAGTAGTCCGCCGCAGGATGTATCCCCTAAACTTTTGTCCACAAATCGCGCTCTTCATGCGCTGTGTGTACTATACGATATCGTAACATGCGATTTGGAAAACCGAGTATTGAGCGAAGGCGAAGGCCATCCTGCAGCTAGGGTCTTCCGAGAAAGTTATTTCCAGCTGAGAGCTATAAATAGTCGAAAAAAATGAAAGCTAGATCTTAGATAAATTTGTAGCCTTCGCCGCAACCATCTTGTGCAGATGCACCATCATGCCGGCGGCGAACATCGGGGTCAGCAGGTTCAAGAGCGGCACCGACAGGAAGGCGGCTATGATCAGGCCGGCGAAGAAGATGGTGGTTGAGTTGCGCGATCTCAGCCGCTTGGCGTCGGCAGGTGACATGAACCGCATGGCGGCGAACTCGAAATATTCCCGGCCCAGCAGGTAGCCATTGACCAGGAAGAAGGCGGCGATGTTGATGCCGGGCACCAGGAGCAAGAGCAGCGCCACGATGTTGCCGAGACCGACGACCAGGAGGAAGCCCAGCGACTGCTTGACCGACTGGCCAAGCGGCATTGCGCGTCCAGGCGTCTCGCCGGGGTAATCGCGGGTCTCGATCACCTCGGCGATCTCGTCGAGAAACAGTCCGGCCATTACCGCCGTCACCGGAGCGATGAACAGCGCGAGCACCAGCGCCAGCCCGATCCCGGCGATGATCGCAGCAAGCGTGCCCGCCCAGCCTGCCCAGTCCGGCAGGCCCGGCAAAAACGCATCAAGCCATGGCATCGCCACCACGGCAAAAATCTCGCCGAGGCCGAACCACAGCCCGATCAGCAACAGAATCGTCAGGCCCAGCGATTTGAACAGCACCGAGCGCGAAGCGGGCAGGAGAAGGTTGGATCCAGCCAGTCTGGCGGCTTCAATGATCATGGCGGGCTGTTCCTTCTTTCGCCGCTGGGGTGGAAACCGGTCGATGTTGCGTGCCGGTTTTGCGGCCTTGGTGCATGTGGGGATTGCCCTGCGCGGCGTCAACTTGCCGGCTGGATTGCAAGCATCATGCCTGTGCGGCCGGGGAAGCTGCCTGTGATACGGAGCTCCGGACCCGGCTCACCAGCTGGTTCATCGAGCGGATTGACGGCTGAAGGCCCGGGCGGGGGCACGCCACTGTTGCTGGCTTGAGAAAAAGGCTATAGCAGCCGCGGCCAATGAAATCGGGCTCGCTCGAATCGCCCCGGTGCCGGACACAAGGCAGCGACATCGGGTCTGCCCTCGCCGGCAGTTTTGATTCCACCGGGCGCGATGTTCCCCAAGGCCGGCCGAGCCGATCCATGCCCGTGACCAGGACTGATAGAATGCCAGAATCCCTCGAAAGCCAACTCCGCCTCAAAGATGTCGTTGACCCGGCGGTCTTGCGCGCAAGCCTCGACGCCATTGCCGCCGAACATGGCGGCGCGACACCGGCGGCGCGTCAGGCGGTTCTTGCCGAAGTCAAGCGGGTCAATGCCGAGGGCCGCGAGCGCGCCCGTTCGATGCTGTTTGACGACGGCGGCGGAACACTTTGCGCCACGCGGATCTGCCACCTGCAGGATGTGATCACCGAGGCGCTGTATGATTACGCCAGCATCCATGTCTATCGCGTCGACAATCCTTCGACCTCCGAACGCATGACCGTGACTGCGGTCGGCGGCTACGGACGCGGCACGCTGGCGCCCGGGTCCGACATCGATCTGCTGTTCGTGTTGCCCTACAAGAAGACGCCCTGGACCGAGCAGGTTGTCGAGTGGATTCTCTATATTTTATGGGACATGGGCCTCAAGGTCGGGCACGCCACCCGCAATGTCGATGAATGCATCAGGCTTTCACGCTCGGACATGACCATCCGCACCGCGATCCTTGAGGCGCGCTTTCTCTGCGGCGAAAGGACCCTGTTCGACAATCTCGGTGATCGCTTCGACAAGGAAGTGGTCGAGGGAACCGGACCGGAATTCATAGGCGCGAAGCTCGCAGAGCGCGACGAACGCCATCGCAAGGCCGGGGACACACGTTATCTGGTGGAGCCCAACGTCAAGGAGGGCAAGGGCGGGCTGCGCGATCTCAACACGCTGTTCTGGATCGCAAAGTATTTCTACCATATCCGCGACACCGCCGAACTGGTTGGCCTTGGTGTGCTCTCACGCCGCGAACTCAAACTGTTCGAAAAGGCCGAGGATTTCCTCTGGGCCGTGCGTTGCCACATGCATTTCCTGACCGGCAAGGCCGAGGAACGGCTCGCCTTCGACATCCAGCGTGATATCGCCGAGGGTCTCGGCTATCACGACCATCCGGGTCTTTCCGCTGTCGAGCGGTTCATGAAACACTATTTTCTGGTCGCCAAGGATGTTGGCGACCTGACCCGCATCTTCTGCGCCGGGCTTGAGGACCAGCAAGCCAAGACGGCCCCGGGCCTCAGTGGTGTCATGAGCCGTTTTGCCAGCCGTCCCCGGAAGATCCCCGGTACCCTGGATTTCATCGAGGACAAGGGCCGGATCAATCTCGCCGACCCGGATGTGTTCAAGCGCGACCCGGTCAACATCATCCGCCTGTTCCACGTCGCCGATATCCGCGAACTCGAGTTTCACCCGGACGCGCTCAAACGCGTCACCCGCTCGCTCAGAATGATCAATGCCGAGCTGCGCAACAATGAGGAGGCCAACCGGCTGTTCCTGTCGATGCTCACCTCGAAGCGTCAGCCCGCAATCATTCTGCGGCGCATGAACGAGGCTGGCGTGCTTGGCCGCTTCATTCCCGAATTCGGCAAGATCGTTTCGATGATGCAGTTCAACATGTACCATCACTACACGGTCGATGAGCACCTGCTGCGAACGGTCTCGGTCCTTTCGGGCATCGACAAGGGCCAGGAAGAGCGCGAGCATCCGCTGGCATCCAAGCTGTTTCCAAGTATCGAGGAGCGGGAAGCGCTTTATGTGGCTGTGTTCCTGCACGACATCGCCAAGGGGCGGCCGGAAGACCATTCGATCGCGGGGGCAAAAGTGGCACGCAAGCTCTGCCCGCGCTTCGGGCTCTCACCCAATCAGACCGAACTGGTGGCCTGGCTGGTGGAGGAACATCTCACCATGTCGATGGTCGCACAGACCCGCGATCTCAATGACCGCAAGACGATTACCGATTTCGGCGAGAAAGTCCGCACGCTGGAGCGTCTCAAGATGTTGCTGGTGCTGTCCGTCTGCGATATCCGCGCGGTTGGCCCCGGTGTCTGGAATGGCTGGAAAGGCCAATTGCTGCGCACGCTCTACTATGAGACCGAACTGATGCTCTCAGGCGGATTTTCGGAAGTCTCGCGCAAGGAGCGGACGGCTCTTGCCCGCGAGGCACTCGGCGAGGCGCTCAGCGATTGGCCCGAAAAGGACCGCAAGGCCTATCTCAAGCTGCATTATGAGCCCTATCTGCTGGCCGTGCCGCTTGAGGAGCAGGTCCGCCACGCCGCCTTTGTCCGCGACGCCAACAAGGCCAAGAAGCAGCTCGCCACCATGGTTCGCACCCATGCGTTTCATGCCATCACCGAGATCACGCTTTTGTCCCCGGACCATCCTCGGCTTCTCTCGATTGTGACCGGCGCCTGTGCGGCTGCGGGTGCCAACATCGCCGATGCGCAGGTCTTCACCACCTCCGACGGGCGCGCGCTGGACACCATCCTGATCAACCGTGAACTGCCCGATGACGAAGACGAGCTGCGCCGTGCCAAGTCGATTGGCCGGATGATCGAGGACGTGCTGGCGGGCAAGGCTCATATTCCGGAGGTGATCGCCCGCAAAAATCGCGGCAAGCGCAAGACCAAGCCGTTCACGGTCAAGCCGCAGGTGACGATCTCCAACGCATTGTCGAACAAATTCACGGTGATCGAGGTCGAATGTCTCGACCGTCCGGGCCTGTTGTCGGAGGTCACCTCTGTGCTGTCGGATCTGTCGCTGGACATCGCCTCGGCGCACATCACCACCTTTGGTGAAAAGGTGGTCGACACCTTCTATGTCCGCGACCTCGTCGGAATGAAGATCACCAACGAGAACCGCCAGACCAACATTGTGGCCCGGCTCAAGGCGGTTCTGGCCAAGGAGGATGACGAATTGCGTGACAAGATGCCGCCCGGCATGATCGCACCCCATGGCTCGACCCGGCGCGCCCGCACGGCGGCAACGAAGGTGGAAGCCGGCGCATGAGCCTGATCGGCAAATTCGCAAGCGTTGGCTCGGCCACCATGGCAAGCCGGGTGTTGGGATTTGTGCGCGAGGCGATGATCGCGGCCTTTCTCGGCGCAGGTCCGGTGGCTGACGCCTTTTATGCGGCATTCCGCTTTCCAAACCTGTTCCGCCGGCTGTTTGCCGAAGGTGCCTTCAATGCGGCCTTCGTGCCGCTTTTTGCCAAGGAGATCGAAGGCGGCGGGCAACAGGCCGCCAAACGCTTCGCCGAACAGGTGCTCTCGGTTCTGGTTTTGACCCTTTTTACACTGAGCGCCCTGGCGATGATTTTCATGCCGTTCCTGGTCGGCGCAGTGATCGCTCCGAAATTTGCCGAGGATCCGGCCAAATTCGATCTCACCGTGCAGCTGGCACGCATCATGTTCCCCTATCTCGCAGCGATGAGCCTGGTCGCAATGCTGGCGGGCATTCTCAATTCGTTGCGCCGCTACTTTCTCGCTGCCCTGGCCCCGGTTCTGCTCAATGTGGTGCTCGTCTCGGGGTTGAGCATGTCCGGATATCTTGATCTGGCCGCACCCCAGATCGGTGTTGTGCTGGGCTGGTCGGTCACGATTTCGGGCGCGTTGCAGCTTGGTCTGCTGGTCTGGGCGCTCAAGCGGGAAGGTTTCACACTGGGATTCACACGGCCACGCCTGACCCCGGCGGTAAAACGGCTGTTGTGGCTGGCGCTTCCCGCAGCCGTGACCGGCGGCATCACCCAGATCAATCTACTGGTCGGTCAAATCATCGCCTCCGGCCAGGCCGGGGCGATTGCGGTGATCAACTACGCCGACCGGCTCAACCAGCTGCCGCTTGGCGTGATCGGCATCGCCATCGGCGTGGTGCTGCTGCCCGAATTGTCGCGCGCACTTCGGGCCGGCGATGCCAGGGAAGCGCAGCACCTTCAAAACCGCAGCCTCGAATTCGGCCTTGCGATTACGGTTCCGGCGGCGGTTGGCCTGGCATTGTTCCCCCAGCCGATCATCGCGCTGGTGTTCGAGCGCGGCGCCTTCACACGCGAAACGACGCTTCTGACATCCACAGTGCTGGCGGCCTTCGCTCTGGGCCTTCCCGCCTTTGTGCTGACCAAGATCTTCACGCCGGCATTTTACGCACGTGAGGATATGCGCACGCCGCTCTGGGCGTCGATCATTTCTGTGGTTCTCAACATTGCCGGCAGTCTCATCCTGTTTCCCCGCCTGGGCGTAACCGGCATCGCGCTTGCCACCAGCTTCGCGGGTTGGGTCGCGGTGTTCTTTCTTGGCCAGAGACTTGTTTCAGGCGGGTTGTTCCGTCCGTCGGGGCAGACGGTGAAGCGGATGGGGCTGGTTTTCGTTGCCGCGGCATTGATGGGCGCGCTGCTTTGGTGGGTGGAAGCCAGCTTTGCTGAGTTCCTGCTTGAGGGCACGCTTCTGGTCCGCCTGGTGTCGGTACTGCTCACCGTTAGTGCGGCAGTCATTGTCTATTTTGGCTTTGCCTTTTTGACAGGCGGACTTGACCGCGCCGAGTTCGCAAGGCTGTTCAAACGCCGCAAAAAGACCTGAAACGGGTTTTCAACGGGCTGTGGATCTTGACGCGGACGTGGCTCCCCCGCATAACCCCGCCCGATTTCAACGAGGCATTCGGGCCCTCCACCAGCCCGTCAGGAGCGCATCATGACCGCCACTTTCAAGCCCCAGGTTTTCTCCGGGGTTCAGCCGACCGGCAATCTGCATCTGGGCAATTACCTGGGCGCAATCCGCAAATTCGTGGCGCTTCAGAACGAGCACGACTGCATCTTCTGCGTCGTCGATTTGCACTCGATCACAGCGCAGCTGGTGCATGAGGACCTCAAGGCCCAGACCCGCTCGATCGCTGCCGCCTTCATAGCCTCGGGCATCGATCCGGCCAAACATATTGTGTTCAACCAGTCCGCGGTTTCGGGTCATGCCGAGCTTGCCTGGATCTTCAATTGCGTCGCCCGCATCGGCTGGATGAACCGGATGACCCAGTTCAAGGACAAGGCCGGCAAGGACCGTGAGAATGCCTCACTCGGGCTTCTGGCCTATCCCAGCCTGATGGCTGCCGACATTCTGCTCTACCGCGCCACACATGTTCCGGTCGGAGATGACCAGAAGCAGCATCTCGAGCTGACCCGGGACATCGCCCAGAAATTCAACATCGATTTCTCCGATCGCATCAAGGCGGCCGGTCTCGGTGTTGATATGATGGTGGGCGAAGAGAAGGTGACCGGCTTTTTCCCGATGACCGAGCCGCTGATTGACGGCCCTGCGCCGCGGGTGATGAGCCTGCGTGACGGATCACGCAAGATGTCGAAATCCGAACCGTCGGACCTTTCGCGCATCAACATGACCGATGATGCCGATACCATCGTCAAGAAAATCCGCAAGGCCAAGACCGATCCTGCGCCGCTGCCTGAAACCCTTGAAGAACTCAAGGGCAGGCCGGAGGCCGACAATCTGGTTGGCATTTACGCCGCACTGAGCGATCGCACCCGTGAGGACGTGATCACGGAGTATGGCGGGCAACAGTTCTCGGTCTTCAAGCCGGCCCTGGCCGAGCTTGCGGTCTCCGTGCTGGCGCCGATTACGGGCGAGATGCAGCGGCTGACGGATGACCCGAGCCATATCGATACCATCCTCAAGGACGGTTCCGAGCGTGCCAATGCGATTGCCGAAAACACCATGCGCGACGTTCGTGAGATCATCGGCTTCCTGTGAGCTTCGCGAAAATGATCCTTGCCGCACCCCCGGCTGTGATGGCATGGTCCCGCCATGGTATCACCTAGACGTTCCCGCGAAGCCGGTCATCGGCGCAAATTTCTGGCAGTCATTGACGATACGCCGGAATGTGAACGCGCCATGCGCTATGCAGGCATGCGTGCCCACAATTCCGGTGGTGGACTGGTTCTGGTCTATGTCATCGAGCCCGGTGATTTCCAGCACTGGCTGGGTGTCGAGGAGATCATGCGCGCCGAGGCGATGGAAGAGGCCGAAGCAACGCTTGCCAAGGCCAGCGAGAAAATGCGGCAGCTGATCGGCATCGATCCGGAAGTGGTCATTCGCCAGGGCAATACCACCGAAGAGATCCATGCGGCGATTGAGGAAGATCAGGATATAGCCATTCTGGTGCTTGCCGCCGGGTCGGCCAAGGACGGTCCGGGTCCTCTGGTGGCCTCGATTGCCGGGCGCGGCGCAGCCTTTCCGATTCCAGTCACCGTGATCCCGGATGCGCTCTCCGATGAGGAAATTGATGCGCTGAGCTAGAACAATCTGCTCCTTTACCTTTATTTGATGCAAGTTCTGCCCTTGATCGTCTTGGCGCGTGGGCTTATCTTGTTTGGAAGAATTCTAAACTGGCAGGGCGAAGACCTTGCAGGAGACCTCATATGTTCATTCAGACCGAATCCACGCCCAATCCCGCGACCTTGAAGTTCCTGCCTGGCAAGGTTGTGATGCAAAGCGGCACCGCAGACTTCCGCGATGCCGATGAGGCTGGCGCGACGTCGCAACTGGCGGCCAAGCTGTTTGGCATCCCTGGTGTTGTCGGCGTGTTCTACGGTTATGACTTCATCACAATCACCAAGGATGATGCAGACTGGCAGCACATCAAGCCTGCTATTCTGGGCACCATCATGGAACATTTCATGTCCGGCGCCCCGGTCATGTCCGGCGCCACTGCGGAAGTTCCGGTCGGCGAAGAGGAGTTTTTCGAAGCTGGCGATGAAACCATCGTGGCTACTATCAAGGAACTGCTTGAAAGCCGCGTGCGCCCCGCTGTCGCTCAGGACGGCGGCGACATCACCTTCCGCGGCTTCCGTGATGGCAAGGTGTTTTTGCACATGAAGGGCGCCTGCGCCGGTTGCCCGTCCTCAACGGCGACGCTCAAGCACGGCATCCAGAATCTGCTGCGCCATTTCGTTCCCGAGGTTCGCGAAGTCGAGGCCGTCTGAGGCTGTCCCGACGCGCTTGGAATTCCGTTTTGAGTGAGCTCGGACCATTCAGTCCGATTTGACCGCTTTGCCTCGGCAGATTGCTGCGCTAAAACCCTCATGTCGCAATTTCGCGCGGATAACGCGCCGGATCGGGCGGGCTGCCAACGTGCTTACACTTGCAATAGACTGTTCGGCCATTCACTGCGCGGTCGCTGTTCACGCTAGTGACGGCGACCGCATTCTTGCCGAACAAAGCCCTGCAATCGGGCGCGGCCATGCCGAGCAACTGCCCGGTATTCTGCAATCCGTGCTTAATGCCGCGGATGTCGATCTTTCAGCCATTGAACGTGTTGGCGTCACCGTTGGTCCTGGCTCCTTTGCTGGTATCCGCGTCGGTGTCGCATTTGCTCGCGGTCTGGCCCTGGCGCTCGGCGTTCCCGCCATCGGCGTCGGTTCACTTGAAGCCATGGCCATTCCTGAAGCTCTGGTGCATGGCCGCCCGGTGATGGCCGTGCTTGACGCCCGCCGCGATCGGGTTTGGACTCTGATTGTTGCGCCGGATTCAGGTGTTCTCGACGCCGGTCGCGAAATCACGCCTGAAGCTGCAGCCCGGCTGGCTGCTGAGACCGGCTGCGATATCCTCGGCAGCAGCGGCGCCCTGCTGGCAGCCATTGATCCGGGCCTTGCGGAAAGGCAGATCGGAGATCGGGTTGCTCCGGACATCGCCGCGGTGGCGAGGCTCGCAGCCGGGCTCGACCCCGCAACCAATCCTGCCGAGCCGCGCTACCTGCGTGAGGCCGATGCCAAGCCTCAGACCGGTTTCGCGCTGCCCCACGCAACGGCGTGACCGGCATGTTCGGACTGTTCTCGCGCTCGCCCGAATGCTTGATACTCGAAGTCGAGACCAAGGATGCAGCAACGCTGTCGCGCATTCACGGCGAGGCCTTTGCGCGCGCCTGGGGAGATGGCGAGTTCCAGAGCCTGATCTCGCAGGCTTCCGTGTTCGGCTATCTCGCTTGCCCTGAAGGACGCGCCCGCGACCGGGCCGCGGGCTTCGTGCTGTGTCGCGAGGCCGCCGGGGAAGCGGAAATCCTCTCCATCGGGATCCTGAATGCCCACCGCCGCACGGGACTTGGCTGGCGGTTGATGCGCAGCGCCCTGCAGGAGGCTGTACGTCGCGGCGCCGAGGAGATGTTTCTCGAGGTCGATGAAACCAATCTCGCGGCGATCCAGCTCTACACCCGGCTGGGCTTTGTGAAGGTTGGGGAACGCCGTGCCTATTATAAGCAGGATGGCGCAGCGAGCACGACGGCGCTTGTCATGCGCCGCGATCTTCGGTAGTCCCGCCTTGAGTGTAATTCGGCCCGGTGCTGACCATGCAGACGGGCGGAAGGTGGCGACCCTCACCACCGGAACGGGCGGGGCAGGCGATGGACGAACAAAAACCGCTGGATGAACAAAAGCCCCTGGAAGAGCGGTGTGCCGAGCGCGGCATGCGGATGACCGAGCAGCGCCGGGTCATCGCCCGCGTGCTTGATGGCGCAGATGATCACCCCGATGTCGAGGAATTGCACCGCCGGGCGGTCGATGTCGATCCGCGGATTTCCATGTCCACGGTCTACCGCACGGTCAAGCTGTTCGAGGATATCGGCATCATCGAACGTCATGATTTCCGCGATGGCCGCTCGCGCTACGAGACCGTGCCGGAAGAGCATCATGACCATCTGATTGATCTGCGCACCGGACAGGTAATCGAGTTTCACTCGCCCGAGATCGAGGCGCTTCAGGAGCGCATCGCGCGTGAGCACGGGTTCCGGCTGGTCGATCACCGGCTCGAGCTCTATGGGGTTCCGCTCAAGGGCGACAAGCAGTGAGGGGATTGCCGTGGCCATTGTGAGCCCCCGGGACCCTTGGGGCACAGTCCCGGCATGATTGCTGTCCTGCGCATTGTTCTCGTTGCTGCGGCGTTTCTGATTGTCACCCTGACCCTGCTTCCCGTGCAGCTTGCTGCGCTGGCGACCGGCCATTCGCTGATGCGCAGATTGCCGCGCCGCTGGCACAGAAGGATCTGCCGCATCATCGGCCTCAAGGTTGTGGTGCAAGGTCAGCTTTCAGCCGAACGGCCGTTGCTGATCGTCTCCAACCACATTTCATGGAAAGACATTCTGGTTCTGGGTTCCGTCGCCGATGTGGTCTTCATCGCCAAATCGGAGGTCCGGCAATGGCCGGTGTTCGGCTGGTTGGCGCGGTTGCAGCGCTCGGTTTTCGTTGATCGCAGCAAGCCGCGCGAAACCGGTGCGCAGACCTCTGAGGTCTCCGAGCGTCTGCTCGCCGGCGAGGCGGTTGTTCTGTTTGCCGAAGGCACAACATCGGACGGAAACCGGGTGTTGCCGTTCAAATCCTCACTGTTTGGCGCAGCCAGCGCAGCGCTGCCGCACGCGCCGGACAACACTGTCTACATCCAGCCCGTCGCCATTGCCTATACCGGCATTCACGGGCTTCCAATGGGGCGCTACCACCGTCCCGTGGCTGCCTGGCCCGGAGATGTGGCACTGGGTCCGCACCTTCTGGGCGTGGTCAGGGAAGGGGCACTCGAGGTCGACGTGGTTTTTGGCGAAACCATCGCCTTTGACGCCGCGGCTGACAGAAAGAAGACGGCCCGTCAGGTCGAAGCCCAGATCCGCTCTGCGGTTGCTGCCGCGTTGCGCGGAACGCTTCCCGACTGAATGGCCATTTTCAAGTCACAGCTTTGCGGTTAAAAGCCCTCCCATGACACAAGCGACACCCACACTTAAGACACAAGCCGGCGAGCTTGCCGACGCCGGAACGGCAGCAAAGCCCACCACAGACGCCGGAACGGCAGCAAAGAAGGTCTTTGTGAAGACCTATGGCTGCCAGATGAATGTCTATGACAGCGAGCGCATGGGCGACGCGCTGAGCCGCGACGGCTATCAGCCTGTCGATTCCGTGGAGGCCGCCGATCTGGTGCTGATCAACACCTGCCACATCCGCGAGAAGGCCGCCGAAAAGGTCTATTCGCAGCTCGGGCGTCTGGCCCAGCTCAAGAAGAAGCGCAATTCCGAAGGCGGCGACCTGATGGTCGCTGTCGCCGGTTGCGTGGCTCAGGCCGAAGGTGAGGAGATGGT
Source organism: Hoeflea sp. (assembly GCA_043585085.1). Classification (GTDB taxonomy): domain Bacteria; phylum Pseudomonadota; class Alphaproteobacteria; order Rhizobiales; family Rhizobiaceae; genus Hoeflea. The sequence goes on along the minus strand of CP121320.1, from coordinate 1,472,522 downwards.
CCGCCGGGCGCCGGTCGTTGATGTGGTCATCGGTCCGCAGACCTATCACCGCCTGCCTGGCGCCCTTGCCAAGGCATGCAATGGCGAGCGCGTGGTCGAGACCGAGTTCCCGACCGAGGACAAGTTCGACCGCCTGCCCGACGCAACCGCAGGCAGGATCCGGACACGGGGAGTGACCGCATTTCTCACCGTTCAGGAAGGCTGCGACAAATTCTGCACCTTCTGCGTGGTGCCCTACACACGAGGTGCGGAGGTCTCCCGCCCGGTTGAACGCATCATGTCGGAAGCCGAACGCCTGGCGGCAGCCGGGGTCCGCGAAATCACGCTTCTGGGCCAGAACGTCAATGCCTGGCACGGCCAGGGCAGCGACGGGCGTGAATGGGGCCTGGGCGAGCTGGTGCACCGCATCGCCGCCATCGAAGGCATTGACCGCATCCGCTACACCACCAGCCATCCGCGCGACATGGACGATGCTTTGATCAATGCCCATCGCGACCTGCCCGAACTGATGCCCTATCTGCATCTGCCGGTGCAATCCGGGTCTGACCGGATTCTCAAGGCCATGAACCGCCGTCACACCGCCGCCGAGTACATCCGGCTGGTCGAGCGCATTCGGGCGGCCCGTCCGGACATCGCGCTGTCAGGTGACTTCATCGTCGGATTCCCGGGCGAGACCGATGAGGATTTCGAGGATACAATGCGCCTGATCCGCGAGGTCAGTTACGCCGCGGCATTCTCGTTCAAATACTCGATCCGCCCCGGCACGCCGGGCGCCGGGATGGATGGTCAGGTGGATGAGGCGGTCAAGTCCGAGCGGCTGACGCGGCTTCAGGCGCTGATCAACGAACAGACCCGCGATTTCGGCCGTCAATGCGTCGGCAAGATCGCAAATCTGCTGCTGGAGAAGCCCGGACGCAACACTGATCAGATTGTTGGCCGCTCTCCCTGGCTTCAGCCGGTAATTGTTGATGCAAAGACCGGCAAAATCGGTGACATTGTCAGGGTGCGAATCAAGCAAACGGGTTCGAACGGACTCTTCGCCGAGCCGGTCGGGACCGAAAGCGCCAACCAAGGAGCGACATCGTTTGACAGCTGAGCACCTGTCCCGGACAGACGCGGGAGCGCCCTCATCGGGTGCGTCCGACGCGACCCACGTCGCGCTCACCTTCGAGAACAACCGGCTTGCCAGCGAACTTTTCGGGCAATTCGATCAGAACCTAGCCCTGATTGAACAGAAGCTGAATATTGATGCCCGCTCACGCGGCAACACCGTGAGCCTGCGCGGCGAGGAGCTCGCCACAAATCAGGCCCGGCGCGCACTCGACCATCTCTATGACCGGTTGCTCAAAGGGTCGGCCGTCGAAACCTCGGATGTCGAAGGCGCCATCCGCATGGCGCTGGCTGCTGACGACCAGCTGGTTCTGCCGACGCTTGAGCGCAAGGGCAAACTGGCCCTGGCGCAGATTTCGACCCGCAAAAAGACGGTTATGGCCCGCACGCCCACCCAGGACGCCTATATGCGGGCGATGGAGCGCGCCGAGCTTGTGTTCGGTGTTGGCCCGGCGGGAACCGGCAAGACCTATTTGGCGGTCGCCTATGCGGCGCAGCTTCTCGAGCGCGGCTCGGTCGAGCGGATCATTCTGTCGCGTCCCGCAGTGGAAGCGGGGGAGAGGCTTGGTTTCCTGCCCGGCGACATGAAGGAAAAGGTCGATCCCTATCTCCGCCCGCTTTACGATGCGCTTTACGACATGATGCCCGGTGACAAGGTCGAGCGCGCGATCACTGCCGGCGTCATCGAAATCGCGCCGCTGGCCTTCATGCGCGGCCGTACGCTCGCAAATGCGGCTGTGATTCTTGATGAGGCCCAGAACACCACGCAGATGCAGATGAAGATGTTTCTCACCCGGCTGGGCGAAAACTCCCGGATGATCATCACCGGGGATCCGAGCCAGGTTGATCTGCCGCGCGGCGTTACCTCCGGTCTGGTCGAGGCGCTGTCCATTCTCGAAGGCGTCGATGGCGTGGTCACCTGCCGCTTCCGCGAAGTCGATGTGGTACGCCATCCTCTGGTTCAGCGAATTGTCGAGGCCTATGGCCGGAAGGAGCATCCAAAGGCCGATTCCACGCCATGATCCCCGGACCACTGTTCAGCCTGGCGCTTGCGCTTGAAGCCGGGGAATGGGGCGATGAGGCGGCAATCGAGACGCTTGCGCAATCAGCGCTTGAAGCCGCGGCTGCGGATCTGACGCGCAATGAGGCGCAACCGTTTCCTCCAGAACCGCCGGAAGTCTCGCTGGTTCTGGCCGATGATGCGATGATGACCGGTATCAATTCCGAATGGCGGGCGCAGGCCAAGCCGACCAACGTGCTCTCGTTTCCGGCCTTTCCGCTCGCGCCCGGAGGTATGCCCGGCCCGATGCTCGGTGACATCATCCTGGCGCGCGAAACCATAGAACGCGAAGCCGGTGATCTCGGCAAACCCGTTGACGAGCATATCACGCACCTCATCGTGCACGGATTTCTTCATCTTTTCGGCTATGATCATATCCGGAATGAAGATGCGGAAAAAATGGAAGCGATAGAGACTCGCATTCTGACTTCGCTTAACCTATCTGATCCCTACGGCGATATGGAGCCGGTTTGAAACCGAAGAGACGATGACCGACAGCAATGCCATTGCCGCGACGCCTGCAAAACCCGGCGACGCGAACAGCGCCAAGAGCGCTTCATCTACCGAAGACGTGGACAGTTACCTTCCCGTGCCCGTACCGTCGGCGCCAGACGAGCACAACGGTATGGGCCTATGGCAGCGGCTGGGCCGCGCCTTGTTCCCCCCGTCTGATCGCGAAACCATTCGCGAGGATCTGACCGACGCTCTAAAGTCGGGCGGCGAGCTGCATGAGGCGTTTTCCGCAGACGAGCGCGCAATGTTGCACAATATCCTGCGTCTGCGCGAAGTGCGGGTCGAGGATGTCATGGTTCCCCGTGCAGAAGTCGAGGCCGTGGATCAGGCAACCACTCTGGGGCATTTGCTTGAGATTTTTGAGGAATCCGGACGTTCGCGTATGCCGGTCTATGCCGACAATCTCGATGATCCGCGCGGCATGGTCCATATTCGTGATCTGCTGGCCTGGATAACCAAACAGGCACGCGCCAAGCGCAGGTCGTCCGCCAAGGGCACAAGTTCCGCCGCGCAAAAGCGCACATCGCTCAATGCGCTCGAATTGTCCCGCGTTGATCTGTCCAAAAGCCTTCAGGAATCTGGCATCACCCGCAAGGTTTTGTTCGTTCCCGCCTCGATGCTCGCCAATGATCTGATGCAGCGCATGCAGGCAAACCGGACCCAGATGGCGTTGGTCATTGATGAATATGGCGGAACCGATGGTCTGGTATCACTGGAAGACATCGTCGAAATGGTGGTTGGCGACATCGCCGATGAGCATGATGACGAGGAAGAGACGCTGATCAGCCGCACCGGTGACGATATCTGGGTGGTTGATGCCAAGGCTGAACTTGACGATATCGCCAAGGAGATTGGCCCTGATTTCGATGTGCGCGAGCAAAGCGAAGACGTCGACACCATCGGCGGGCTGATCTTCTCGGAGCTGGGGCGAGTTCCAGCACGCGGAGAGGTGGTGCAGGCTCTGCCCGGTTTCGAATTCCACGTCACCGATGCCGATCCGCGCAGGGTCAAGCGTGTCCGCATTGTTCGCAAGCGGCTTGGTGCCCGGCGCCGGCCGGCACGCGGTGAAACCCCGGCTAAAAAAGCCGGACCCACCAAGAAAATCACCGAACCCGGCGACGCCAGCGCGGCCTGAAACCATCTTTCACTGCCGGGTGTTCTGCCCAGTCTGAACCAGCGCTTCTACTGGGGCTCCTGTGGAGCAATTGCTGATCAGCATTCTAGGCGCTGGCAGCACGCGAACAATCCTTCGGGACTTGCAAAAAAGCCACCGCAAACACCGGACATCTGACCGGTTTTTTGAAACTATGCGTCATCTGATTCGCAATCGGTCGCGGCTGTTTCCGGACCGGGCGGGCAATCGCGCGGAGTGGGCAGGATTTGGAACGGATTGCGGAAAAAATAATGTTGTGCTGGGGCGGCAAGCGTATCTTGCTGTCGATGTTCGCTGGCGCTCTTGCCGTGTTGGCCTTGCCGCCTTTCAATTTCTTTGCTGTTCTGTTTGTCTCCTTTCCGGTTCTCGTCTGGTTGCTCGATGGTGCCAGCGGCCCGGCCGAGGCAGGTCCGTTGGGACGACTGCGCCCGGCCTTTCTTACCGGTTGGTGGTTCGGTTTCGGCTATTTTGTTGCGGGCCTGTGGTGGTTGGGCAACGCCCTGCTTGTCGAAGCGGACAGCTTTGCATGGGCGTTGCCAATTGCCGTGCTCGGCTTGCCTGCCGTGCTTGCGGTGTTTTACGGAGTGGCCGCCGCGGTTGCCAGACTGCTCTGGTCGGATAGTCTCGGCCGCATCGCCGCGCTTTCTGCCGCGTTCGGGCTTGCCGAATTTGCCCGCGCCTATCTGTTCACCGGATTCCCATGGAATGCCATCGGCTATGCGGCGATGCCCGCGCCGTTGATGATGCAGAGTGTGGAAATCGTCGGAATTTACGGCATGTCGGCGCTCGCAGTGCTTGTTTTTTCTGCACCGGCGCTGATCGGTACGCGGCGCGGCGCGGTCCCCGGCATTCTGGTCGCACTGGTTCTTTTTTGCGCCCATATTGGCTATGGCTGGGTTGTGTTGTCGCGTTATGATACAACCGGTGTTGCTGCCGACGGGGCGGTGATCCGCATCGTTCAGCCTGCAATCGATCAGTCGGCCAAATGGGACATTGCAGAGCGTGAACGCATCTTTTCCAAACTGTTGCAGCTGAGCGCATCTCCGCTCGCAGAAGGCGCGCCTCGGCCTACCCACATCATCTGGCCCGAAACGGCATTGCCCTTTCTGCTCACCGAAAACCCCGGTGCACTCTCACGCATGGCCGACATGCTGCAGGTGGGCCAGACGCTTGTCACAGGTGCGGTGCGGCTCGAAGACGGGGTCGGAGGAGCCACGCGCCGGTTCTACAATACGATCTATGCCATTGACGATGAAGGTCAGATTATCGGCTCTGCTGACAAGGCGCATCTGGTTCCCTTTGGCGAATATCTACCGTTTGAGGGGCTTTTGCGACGTTTTGGCCTGACGCCGGTCGCGGAGAGCTTTGGGGGCTTTTCAGGCGCTGAACGGCGCGGTCTTCTGTCTTTGCCTGGCGGTCTCAACGCAATTCCGTTGATCTGCTATGAAGCCATTTTCCCGCGTCTTGCCGAAATTGATGACGAGCGCGGCAAGCTTCTCCTCAATCTCACCAATGATGCCTGGTACGGATTTACGCCCGGCCCCTATCAGCATTTGCGCCAGTCTCAACTTCGTGCCGTGGAAACACGTTTGCCTCTGGTTCGGGCAGCCAACAACGGCATATCCGTTGTGACCGATCCGGCCGGCCGCATGGTTGGAAGCTTGCCTCTTGGTGATGCCGGTGTGTTCGATATTGAACTTCCGGCAGCGGGTGTCTCATTTTGGGACAATCAAACGCGCCAAATAATCTTTGGATTGATTGTCGTCATAATGGTATTACTGGCTTTGGTTGCGCGCAGGAGTAAATCGTATAGCTCCGATTGACGAAAAACCCTAAAATTGCGTAGGTGTTTTCGTCAACTCACTCCCCGCGATGGGATCGTTCTGTTTCGATCCGGCGCATTTTGCATTCTGAGCTGTCGTCGATGCGGGGCAAACCAACCAAAGAGTCATAGGCTCTTGTCAGGACGAAAACATGATTGAGAACAAGAAAAAGCCGAATCCGATCGACATACATGTCGGCAGCCGGATCCGGCTTCGCCGCACCATGCTTGGTATGAGTCAGGAGAAACTCGGCGAAGCATTGGGCATCACGTTTCAGCAGATCCAGAAATACGAGAAAGGCACCAACCGCGTTGGCGCCAGCAGGTTGCAGAACATCTCCACCATTCTCAACGTACCGGTCAGCTTCTTTTTCGAGGATGCGCCGGGCGATCCGGCGACGGGCCAGCCAGGCATGGCCGAAGCCAACAGCTCAAACTATGTGGTTGACTTCCTGTCGTCATCCGAAGGATTGCAGCTTAACCGCGCTTTCATCAAGATCCCTGATCCCAAGGTGCGCCGCAAACTGGTCGATCTTGTCAAGTCGCTGGCCTCTGAGCCCGAAACCGACTGATCGCCAGGATGGATTTGACATGCGACCGCCGGGCCCGGGAGGCCGCTCGGCGGTCCAGTCATATCAAGATATATTTATGTCATTGTGACCTTGTCAGTTGTGCATGTTGGCACTAAACAGGCTGTACAATTGTGATGATGGAGCCCGTAATGGAGCGATCGACTTTCCTTTTCACCAGTGAATCCGTTTCTGAAGGTCATCCCGATAAGGTGTGCGACAGGATCTCGGATGAAATCGTCGATCTGGTCTATCGCGAGGCCAAGAAAACCGGCATCGACCCGTGGAGTGTGCGCGTCGCCTGTGAAACGCTGGCAACCACCAACCGGGTTGTGATTGCGGGCGAGGTTCGCGTCCCGCCTTCGCTGATCAAACAGGACAAGGCCGGCAAGGACATCATCAATCCTTCGAAGTTCAAGTCCGCGGCGCGCAAGGCGATCAGGGCGATCGGCTACGAACAGGACGGTTTCCACTGGAAGACTGCCAAGATTGATGTGCTTCTGCACTTCCAGTCTGCGCATATTGCGCAGGGCGTGGACAATGCTGCCGACCAGCAGGGATCCGAAGGCGCAGGCGACCAGGGCATCATGTTCGGCTATGCCTGCAACGAGACGCCAGAGCTGATGCCGGCACCGATTTACTACAGCCACAAGATTCTCGAATTGCTCGCAGCCGCCCGCCACAAGGGCGAAGGCGATGCCGGCAGGCTTGGCCCTGATGCCAAGAGCCAGGTTACGGTTCGCTATGTGGATGGCAAACCCTCGGAGGTTGTTTCGATCGTGCTGTCCACACAGCATCTCGACGGCAGCTGGGATTCGGCGAAGGTCCGCAAGGTGGTCGAGCCCTATATCCGCGAAGCGCTTGAAGGCTTGTCCATCGCCGATGACTGCAAGTGGTACATCAACCCCACCGGCAAATTCGAAATCGGTGGTCCCGATGGTGACGCCGGCCTCACCGGCCGCAAGATCATCGTCGACACCTATGGCGGCGCAGCGCCCCATGGTGGCGGAGCGTTCTCGGGCAAGGACACCACCAAGGTTGACCGCTCTGCTGCTTATGCTGCGCGCTACCTGGCCAAGAATGCGGTCGCTGCAGGTTTTGCCGACCGCTGCACGATCCAGCTCTCCTACGCCATCGGCGTGGCGCAGCCATTGTCGATCAATGTCAACTTCCATGACACCGGGAAAGTCTCGGAAGCCGCTCTCGAAGACGCTCTTCCCAAGGTGATGGATCTGACGCCGCGCGGTATCCGGACTCATCTTGACCTCAATAAGCCGATCTATGCGCGCACTGCAGCCTATGGCCATTTTGGCCGCAAGGCTGGCCGCGACGGGTCCTTCTCCTGGGAGAAGCTCGACCTGGTCAGGCCGCTGAAGGCTGCGATAAGGCGCTGAGGCAACAACTCGCGGGCTTCTGTTATGACCGAGCCGACGCGGCGCAGCCGCTCAACCGAGGCGTTCTACGGCCGTCGCAGAGGCAAGTCGCTCAAAAGCGCGCAGGCCGATGCGCTTGCCCGTCGGCTGCCGGAGCTCAAGCTTGATCTCTCCACGCCGGCGCCGCTCGATCTCAAAAGCCTTTGGCCTGATCCGGTTGAAGAGGTCCGCCTTGAGATCGGCTTCGGTGGCGGCGAACATCTGCTTCACCGGGCGGCTGCAAACCCGCAGGCCGGCTTCATCGGCGTGGAGCCGTTCGTCAACTCGATGGCCAAGATGCTGGCTTCTCTGGATGCCGATGGTCTGACCAATATCCGGGTCTACGACGATGACGCCACGCAGGTGCTCGACTGGCTGCCCGATGCGGTGATTGACCGGATCGATCTGCTCTATCCCGATCCCTGGCCCAAGATGAAGCACTGGAAGCGCCGGTTCGTCTCAGCGGTCAATCTCGACCGCTTTGCCCGAGTGCTCAGGCCCGGAGGCCGGTTCCGCTTTGCGTCTGACATAGATACTTATGTCAACTGGACGCTCACCCATATTGCGGCTCATCCTGATTTTGAATGGACCGCCAAAACCGCAAACGACTGGCGTGAGCCCTGGTCCGGCTGGCCTGGCACCCGTTATGAGGCCAAGGCGATCCGGGAAGGCCGGACGCCGGCGTATCTCGAGTTCGTCAAGTCGAGCTGATCTGCAGTTCCGTCTGTCCTTTCCTGGAACCGGCGTGATAGTGGCCGTTTGATCGGGGCGGCGGTCCAAAACACCTTGCCCCCGGTGCCAAATCGCGTTATATGGTCACCAAATTCTTGATCGCTATGAACAAGAGTGGGCCCGCCAGGACCCGCTCTTTTTTGTTGCCGTTCGATGAGCCGAGGCAGGGCTGACACATCAAAACCGGGACACCGTCCGATGACTGACAATGCAGCAGCACCCCATGAGCACAGACTGGTCACGGAGACCGGTGTCGACGCGCGCATTGCCGAAATCGTTGAGCCGGTGCTTGAATCTATCGATATGCGCCTGGTGCGGGTGCGGCTGTTTGGTCAGAACGGCCTGACATTGCAGATTATGGCCGAGCGGACCGATGGCACCATGACGGTCGAGGATTGCGAGGCGGCATCGCGAGCCCTCTCCCCCGTGCTCGATGTCGAGGATCCGGTCGAGAAGGCCTACCATCTGGAAATCTCCTCGCCCGGCATCGATCGGCCATTGGTGCGAAAATCGGATTTCGAGCGCTGGCAGGGTCATCTGGCGCGCTGCGACACCTCGGTGCTGATCAATGGCCGCAAGCGCTTCCGTGGGTTCATCCGCGATGTCACCGAAACAGGCTTTGTGGTCGAACGCGATCAGCCGGTCTATGGCGAGGAAAACCGGGCCGAAATCCCGTTTTCGGCCCTGGCCGAGGCCAAGCTGGTGCTCACCGACGAGCTGATCCGCGAATCACTGCGTGCCGACAAGGCTGCGCGTGATGCGGCCAATGATGATACCGGCGCAGAGCCTTCGCAGGACGAAGACCTGGGCTGAGCAACTATCCTCGCGCGCCATGAGTGGCGTGTGCAGTCAATCAGGTCCGGCATCCGGACCCAAACCAAAGCGGGCCAGCCAAAGCGGCCCGATACATGGAGACAGACATGGCAGTCAGTGCAAACAGGCTTGAGCTTCTTCAGATCGCCGATGCGGTTGCGCGCGAGAAGTCCATTGACCGCGAGATCGTGATCGCCGCAATGGCCGATGCCATTCAGAAGGCAGCACGGTCGCGCTATGGTTCGGAATCCAACATCCGCGCCGACATCAACGCCAAAACCGGCGAAATCAAGCTCCAGCGACTGCTGGAAGTTGTCGAGCATGCCGAAGACTATTCGGTCCAGATCCCGCTGATGCTGGCGCGTGACCGCAATCCCGACGCTCAGCTGGGTGATTTCATCGCCGATCCGCTGCCGCCAATGGACTTTGGCCGTATCGCCGCCCAGTCCGCCAAGCAGGTGATCGTGCAGAAGGTTCGCGAAGCCGAGCGTGACAGGCAGTTCGACGAGTTCAAGGACCGCATCGGCGAAGTCGTCAACGGCACCGTCAAGCGCGTCGAATACGGCAACGTCATTGTCGATCTGGGTCGTGGCGAAGGCATCGTCCGGCGCGATGAAACCATTCCGCGCGAAGCGTTCCGCTATGGCGACCGTATCCGCGCCTATGTCTACGATGTGCGCCGCGAGCAGCGCGGCCCGCAGATCTTCCTATCGCGGACCCATCCGCAATTCATGGTCAAGCTGTTCCAGATGGAAGTGCCTGAAATCTACGATGGCATCATCGAGATCCGCTCCGTGGCCCGAGATCCGGGCAGCCGCGCCAAGATCGCCGTGATCTCCAACGATTCCTCGATCGATCCGGTCGGCGCCTGCGTCGGTATGCGCGGCAGCCGCGTCCAGGCGGTTGTCGGCGAACTGCAGGGCGAGAAGATCGACATCATCCCCTGGTCGCCGTCACCCGCGACCTTCATCGTCAACGCGCTGCAGCCGGCCGAAGTCGCCAAGGTGGTGCTTGATGAAGATGCCGAGCGCATCGAGGTCGTGGTCCCCGACGAACAGCTTTCGCTGGCCATCGGCCGTCGTGGTCAGAACGTCCGCCTCGCCTCGCAGCTGACCGGCTGGGACATCGACATCCTCACCGAGGAAGAAGAAAGCCAGCGTCGCCAGAAGGAATTCAACGAGCGCACGGCACTGTTCATGGAAGCACTCGATGTCGACGAGATGGTCGGCCAGGTGCTCGCCTCCGAAGGCTTCAGCCAGGTCGAGGAAGTCGCCTATGTCGATCTGGGTGAGATCACCGCAATCGAGGGCTTTGACGACGAGACCGCCGAAGAGCTGCAGACCCGCGCGCGTGAATATCTCGACAAGGTCGAGGCCGAACTCGATGCCAAGCGCAAGGAACTGGGCGTTGAGGACGAATTGCGCTCCATTCCCGGCATCACCACTGCAATGATGGTTGCTCTTGGCGGTGACGAGGTCAAGACGGTTGAAGATTTCGCCGGTTGTGCCGTCGATGACCTGACCGGCTGGTCGGAGCGCAAGGACGGCGAAACCAAGCGCTTCGACGGTCTGTTCTCCGGAATGGACATCACCCGTGCAGAAGCCGAATCGATGATCCTATCGGCCCGACTGGCCGTTGGCTGGATCACCGAGGACGAACTGCAGCCCGAAGAGGTTGATGCCGAGGGCGAGGGTGAGGCCGAAGACGAAACAGAAACCCCGGTTATCATTTCCGGCGAGGGCGCCTGAAGCGGCGTCCGCGCCCGGGGGTGTGTCGGTGAAGGTCAGGATCGAACCCGTGAACGACCGCATGTGCATCGTCACCCGCGAGCGCGGCCAGGCCGACGGTCTGCTGCGCTTCGTAGCGGGACCGGACGGGCAGCTGACCCCGGATCTGCGCCTGAATTTGCCCGGGCGCGGCTGTTGGGTGATGGCCGAGCGTGAAAAGGTCGAGCTTGCAGTCAAACGCAAGCTTTTCGGCCGGGCACTGAAAACCGAGGTCGTGGTCGATCCTGATCTCGGGGCGGCAGTTGAGGGGCTGCTTTGCGCGAGCCTTTTGGGTATGATGAACATGGCGCGTAAATCGGGCCAGTTCATCACCGGCTCGGGCAAGGTCGAAGAAGCAGTCCGGTCCGGCGCAGCAATCGCGCTGATGCATGCGAGCGATGCTGCTGAAGATGGCGTGCGCAAGTTGCGTCAGGCCAACACGGCGCGGGCCAAAGGTGAAAGACAGGCTCTAATTCCTGTCTTCAGGCTGTTTTCAGCCGAGGAATTATCGCTTGCCATGGGCGAAGGCGGGTTTATCCATGCCGCTGCGCTTGCAGGGCAGGCAGGAGAAGGTGTAGTGAAGCGCGCAATGATACTTGCGCGCTACAGATACGGGCCTGACAAAGGCGTGGACTGAAGACGGGCTACCGGGCACGACCGCCCGGATGCGATCGATCAAGAAGCCATTGCGCGAATTTGTGCAGTGCGGCTTCCGCGGAAACGGATACGGAATGAGCGACAGCAAAGACGACAAGACAATCAGTGTTACCGGCAAGAAGACCTTCTCGCTGAAGCGCCCCTCTGTGGAACAGGGGATGGTGCGCCAGGAGATGGGACGTGGCCGGACCAAGGCGGTGGTGGTGGAAACGCGAAAGCGCCGCATCAATCGCCCGGAGGACGAGAAGCCGGTACAGCCGGTAACGCTCAAGCCACGTGCTGCACCGGCCCCTGAAAAGGTCGTTGAAAAGCCGGACCCCGCACCCGCACCCAAACCGGCAGCGCCTGCTGCTCCGGCGCGTGGCGGTGTTGTCCTCAACGAATTGTCCGCCAGCGAAGTCGAGGCTCGCCGCCGCGCCCTGCAGGACAGTCGCGTGCGTGATGTTGAAGACCGCAAGCGCGCCGAAGAAGAAGCTGCGCGCCGCGCTGAGGAAGAAGCTCGCCGCGCTGCTGAGGAAGCTGAGCAAGCCAAGGCCCGTGCCGAAGAAGAGGCGCGCCTGGCCAAGGAAGCCGAAGAGCGCAAACGCGCTGAGGAAGAGGCGGCAAAGAATGCACCGGAAGAGGCAGTGGCACCTCCGCCACCGCCTCCGGCGGAAGACGCAGCCGCGCGCGGCCGGCGCCGGGAACCCGACGCAGCACCGGCACGCTCTGGCGCTCCTGCGCGCCCGGGCGCAAAGGTTGCACGGCCGGAAACCCCGAAGCCCAGCCGCACCAAGGGCGAGGATGATCGCCGCCGTGGCAAGCTGACGCTGACCGCAGCCCTCAACGATGACGGCAATTCCCGTGGCCGCTCGCTCTCCGCGATGCGCCGCCGCCAGGAAAAGATGCGCCGCTCGATGATGCAGGAGACCCGCGAGAAGATCGCCCGCGAGGTGACCCTGCCGGAAACCATCACCATTCAGGAACTCTCGCAGCGCATGGCCGAACGCTCGGTCGATGTGATCAAGTACCTGATGAAGGAAGGCCAGATGATGAAGCCGGGCGACGTCATCGACGCCGATCTGGCTGAACTGATCGCCGGCGAATTCGGCCACACGGTCAAGCGCGTGTCGGAATCCGACGTCGAGCTGGGAATTTTCGGAGCCGACAAGGGCGACGAGGGTGAACTCAAGCCGCGGCCTCCGGTGGTCACCATCATGGGCCATGTTGACCACGGCAAGACCTCGCTGCTCGACGCGATCCGCAACGCCAATGTGGTATCGGGCGAAGCTGGTGGCATCACCCAGCATATCGGCGCTTACCAGGTCGAGAAGAACGATCAGTTGATCACCTTCATCGACACCCCGGGCCATGCCGCCTTTACCGCGATGCGTGCCCGTGGCGCCCAGGCGACCGACATTGCCATCCTGGTTGTCGCCGCCGATGACGCCGTGATGCCGCAGACGATTGAATCGATCAATCACGCCAAGGCGGCGGAAGTGCCGATCATCGTGGCGATCAACAAGATCGACAAGCCGACGGCCGATGCCAACAAGGTTCGCACCGATCTTCTCCAGCACGAAGTGTTCGTTGAATCCATGGGCGGCGAAGTGCTTGATGTCGAGGTTTCGGCGCTCAAGCAGCTCAATCTCGACAAGCTGCTTGATGCGATCCTGCTGCAGGCCGAACTGCTCGACCTGAAAGCCAATCCTGACCGCACCGCTGAAGGCGTGGTCATCGAGGCCAAGCTTGATCGAGGCCGCGGCTCGGTTGCCACCGTTCTGGTCCAGGCCGGTACGCTGACTCCCGGTGAAATCCTCGTGGCAGGCGATCAGTGGGGCCGTGTGCGCGCGCTGGTCAATGACCGCGGTGAGCAGGTCAAATCCGCAGGCCCGGCATTTCCGGTGGAAATTCTCGGACTTCAGGGCACGCCGCAGGCCGGTGACCGCTTTGCCGTGGTCGAGAATGAAGGCCGTGCCCGCGAGATTGCCGAATACCGCCAGCGTCTGGCCCGCGACAAGGCTGCTGCCCGTCAGAGCGGTTCGCGCGGCTCGCTCGAGCAGATGATGACCCAGCTGCAGGATACCGGCAGCCAGGAGTTCCCGCTGCTGGTCAAGGGCGATGTGCAGGGATCGATCGAAGCCATTGCTGGCGCGATCGAAAAGCTTGGAACCGACGAAGTCCGCGCCCGGATCATCCATTCCGGCGCCGGTGCGATCACCGAGTCCGATATCAGCCTGGCTGAAGCATCGGGCGCGGCGATCATCGGCTTCAACGTCCGCGCCAACAAGCAGGCACGCGATGCAGCCGAGCGCGACGGTGTCGAGATCCGCTACTACAACATCATCTACGATCTGGTCGATGATGTGAAAGCGGCGATGTCGGGCATGCTCTCGCCGGAGCGTCGCGAGACCTTCCTCGGCAATGCGGAAATTCTCGAGGTCTTCAACATCACCAAGGTCGGCAAGGTTGCCGGTTGCCGTGTCACCGAAGGCAAGGTCGAGCGTGGCGCAGGCGTCCGCCTGATCCGCGACAGCGTTGTCATCCACGAAGGCAAGCTCAAGACCCTCAAGCGCTTCAAGGATGAGGTGGCTGAGGTCAATGGCGGCCAGGAGTGCGGCATGGCCTTCGAGAACTACGAAGACATCCGCGCCGGCGACGTCATCGAGTGCTTCCGCGTCGAGCACGTCACCCGCACCCTTTGACCGGACCTTTCGCCCGGCGCGTAAACCGCCGGGCGCATCTCCGTTGTCTCTTCCACGGGCGTTTACGTCCGAAAATCCGGTTGGAAACTTATGAGCAAGCCAACAACCTCGGCCCCCTCCCAGCGCATGTTGCGCGTCGGTGAGCAGGTCCGCGTTGCCATCACCAAGGTTCTGCAGCGTGGCGATGTCCGCGATCCGATTCTCTCGAACACCTTGATTTCGGTAACCGAAGTGCGAATGTCGCCGGATCTGCAGGTTGCCACGGCCTATGTGACGCCGCTGGGTGTCGAGGATCATGCCGCAACAATTGCGGCGCTGAACAAGAACGCCCGCTTCATCCGCGGCCGTGTTTCGCCGGATCTGCGCCAGATGCGCAACATCCCCGAACTGCGCTTCCGTGATGACACCAGTTTCGAAAACTACTCGAAAATCGACGCGCTGCTGCGTTCGCCCGAGGTGGCCCGCGATCTGGATCAGAAAGATGACGAGCCGGATGCCGGACCCGAAACCGGACCCGAAGGCGAAGGGACCGTCTGAGATGGGGCGCCGCGGCAAGAAGAAGGGTCGCCCGGTCTCGGGCTGGCTGGTGCTGGACAAGCCCTGGGATTTCGGATCCACCGAGGCTGTCTCCAAGATCAAATGGCTGTTCAAGGCCGACAAGGCCGGTCATGCCGGAACGCTCGACCCGCTTGCCTCCGGCATGTTGCCTATCGCGCTTGGTGAGGCCACCAAGACGGTGCCTTATGTCATGGATGGCCGCAAGATTTACGAATTCACCGTCGCCTGGGGCGAGCAGCGCACCACCGATGATCTTGAAGGCGAGGTCACCGAGAGCTCTGATCAGCGCCCCGATCAGGCCGCGATCGAGGCCTTGCTGCCCGACTACACCGGCGTGATCGAACAGACCCCGCCGGCCTTCTCCGCCGTCAAGATCGCCGGTGAACGCGCCTATGACATGGCCCGCAGCGGCGAGGTGGTGGAAATCCCATCCCGCGAGGTCGAGATCCACCGGATCACCCTGCTCAGCTGCCCCGACCCCGATCACGCGATCTTCGAGGTGGAATGCGGCAAGGGCACCTATGTGCGGGCCCTGGCGCGTGATTTCGGCCGTGATCTGGGGTGCTTCGGCCATATCTCGGCGCTCCGCCGAACCATGGTCGTTCCCTTTAGCGAAGACCAGATGGTGCCGCTCGCCGATCTTACGGCCCTTGAGGAAATCGAGAATGATGCAGAGCGGCTTGCGGCTCTCGATGCCTTCCTGGTGCCTGCGGGAGAAGCCCTTGCGGGCTTGCCACGCCTCGACATCTCTGGCGATCAGGCGCACCGGCTCCGGATGGGCAACCCGATCATCCTGCGCGGCCGCGACGCGCCGGTTGCCACCGATGACGCCTGCGCCTTCAATGCGGGCGAACTGGTGGCCATCGGAGAGGTCGCCGGTGGCGAGTTCCGCCCGCGCCGGGTGTTCAAGCCGTAGGCCCCGACCATTGACGTTGTTCTCGCTTGCTTCTTGCGCACCGCTGTCCAACATAGCAAAGTGAACGCCCGCAGCAGGCTGTTCAGTGCAATCGGCTGGCAGGCAGCGGAATTATTGGGGGGATCAGGCCGTGAAGAATGTGTACCGTACAGCGTTTGCTGCGCTCTTTGGTTTTGCTGCAGTTGGTGCCATGGGTACGGCTCCCTCACATGCCCAGACGCCAGGCTATGACGCCAGTGGCTGCGGCTGGTACATCATTCTCGGCTGTTCAACGAGCCGTTCGGAGGCCCAACGAACGCTCCGGCAACTCGGCGGGCCCGTGGTCGGAGGCGGTGCCGGGTCCCGGGTGCTCAACACATCCGATGTCGGCGGATTCCGCAACGGTTTCTACTGTGTCGCCGATGGCCCCTACATCTCGCAGGCGGAAGCCTCGTCCGTCGCCTGGTCCGAAGCGGTGCGCGACGCTTACGTCAAGCGTGGCTGCTGAAATCCACCATTGCGAGCACCCTATCCGCTCCTGCGGCGATACGTGCCGCCGGGCCCGAGGCTCAAAACCATATTTCCCTTTCATTTCCGATGAAATTGGCCTATAGCGCAGCCAACGCGACCATTTGGGTCCCATGCGGACGCAACGCGTTGTTTCGAGGCCCTTGCTGGACGACATCCCGGCAGCGGGCACCTTTTTCATCCAATCTGAAAGGATCCACGATGTCGATTACTGCTGAGCGCAAGGCTGCGCTGATTGAAGAATATGCAACCAAGCCCGGCGACACCGGATCTCCGGAAGTCCAGGTCGCTATTTTGACCGAGCGGATCAACAACCTGACCGGTCACTTCAAGGACAACAAGAAGGACAACCATTCACGCCGCGGGCTGTTGAAGATGGTTGCCACACGCCGTTCGCTGCTTGACTATGTCAAGGGCAAGAGCAACGAGCGCTATGCAGCGCTGATCGCCCGCCTGGGCATCCGCCGCTAACACATCTTCCGGCGGGCAGGGTGCACACCTTTCCCGCCGGTCGGCTATCTACGGCCCGCAGGGTTGCGGGCACCGGCGTCCGGGCGCGCGCCGAACCGGTTCAAAACCGGTCCAAGCGCCTTAACCGTCCGGCGGCCTGAGAGACAGGTCCCCGGCACACTTGAGAGCCTGTCATGGGGCAGGATTGCCGGATGCTTTGACCGCCTGCAATGGCGCGCAGCAAAGCCACAAAGCCTCCCGCTGTCTTGCCCGTGATGTGCTGAAACAACCGGATTTCGCAATGCGCGCGGCGGCCACTGTCCGCCCGCCTCGAAATCCGCACATGAAGGACAAGACATGTTCGATACCCACAAGGTCGAAATTGAATGGGGCGGCCGTCCGCTCATCCTGGAAACCGGTAAGGTTGCCCGTCAGGCCGATGGCGCAGTCATCGCCACCTACGGCGAGACCGTGGTGCTCGCCACCGTCGTTTCCGCCAAGGCCCCCAAGCCCGGCCAGGACTTCTTCCCGCTGACTGTGAACTATCAGGAAAAGACCTACGCAGCCGGCAAGATCCCCGGTGGCTACTTCAAGCGCGAAGGCCGTCCGAGCGAAAACGAGACGCTGACCTCGCGTCTGATCGACCGTCCGCTGCGCCCGCTGTTCCCCGATGGCTACAAGAACGACACCCAGATCATCATCACCGTGATGCAGCATGATCTGGAAAACAATCCCGACATCCTGGCGCTGGTCGCAGCTTCCGCGGCCCTGACCATTTCCGGCATTCCTTTCATGGGCCCGATCGCCGGTGCGCGTGTCGGCTACATCAACGGCGAGTATGTGCTCAACCCGCATGTCGACGAGATGCCTGAATCGGATCTCGATCTGGTCGTTGCAGGCACCAATGACGCCGTTTTGATGGTGGAATCGGAAGCCAAGGAACTGGCCGAAGACGTCATGCTCGGCGCCGTGATGTTCGGTCACAAGAGCTTCCAGCCGGTGATCGACGCGATCATCAAGCTGGCTGAAGCCGCTGCCAAGGAGCCGCGCGACTTCTCCGCTCCGGATCACTCCGAGCTTGAAGCTGAAATGCTCGGCATGTGCGAAGCCGATCTGCGCAAGGCCTATGAAAACACCGACAAGGCAGCCCGTTACGCTGCGATCGACGCGGTCAAGGCCAAGGTCAAGGACCACTTCGCGCCTGCCGAGGGCGAAGAGCCCCGCTTCACCTCCGAAGTCATCGGCGCGGTGTTCAAGTCGCTCCAGGCCAAGGTCGTCCGTGGCGCCATCCTCGAGACCAAGAGCCGCATCGATGGCCGTGATCTCTCGACCGTGCGCCCGATCGTCTCGGAAGTCGGCCTGCTGCCGCGTACCCACGGCTCGGCGCTGTTCACCCGCGGTGAGACCCAGGCCATCGTGGTTGCCACGCTCGGCACCGGCGAGGACGAGCAGTATGTCGACAGCCTGACGGGGACCAAGAAGGCCACCTTCATGCTGCACTACAACTTCCCGCCCTACTCGGTCGGCGAGACCGGCCGCACCGGTTCGCCCGGTCGCCGCGAGATCGGCCACGGCAAGCTCGCCTGGCGCGCCATCAACCCGATGATGCCGTCTGCCGAGCAGTTCCCCTACACGCTGCGTGTGGTCTCGGAAATCACCGAATCCAACGGCTCCTCGTCGATGGCAACCGTTTGCGGCACCTCGCTGGCGCTGATGGATGCAGGCGTGCCGCTGGCCAAGCCCGTCGCCGGTATCGCCATGGGCCTGATCAAGGAAGGCGACGAGTTCGCCGTCCTCTCCGACATTCTCGGTGACGAGGATCACTTGGGCGACATGGACTTCAAAGTCGCCGGCACCGCCGACGGCATCACTGCGCTGCAGATGGACATCAAGATTGATGGCATCACCGAGGAAATCATGAAGATCGCGCTGACCCAGGCCGAAGGCGGTCGTCTGCACATTCTTCAGGAAATGGGCAACGCCCTGTCGGAAAGCCGCGGCCAGCTGGGCGAGTTCGCTCCCCGCATCGAGGTCATGAACATCCCGGTCGACAAGATCCGTGACGTTATCGGCACCGGCGGCAAGATCATCCGCGAGATCGTCGAGAAGACCGGCGCCAAGATCAACATCGATGACGACGGCACCATCAAGATCGCCTCGTCCTCGGGCAAGGAAATCGAGGCCGCGAAGAAGTGGATCCACTCGATCGTCGCCGAGCCTGAAGTCGGCGTGATCTATGAAGGCACTGTCGTCAAGGTCGCCGATTTCGGTGCCTTCGTGAACTTCTTCGGCCCCAAGGACGGCCTGGTCCACATCTCGCAATTGGCTGCCGAGCGTGTCGCCAAGACCTCCGACGTGGTCAAGGAAGGCCAGAAGGTCTGGGTCAAGCTCTTGGGCTTCGACGAACGCGGCAAGGTCCGCCTGTCGATGAAGGTCGTCGACCAGGAAACCGGCCAGGAAATCACCGGCGAATAAGCCATGGATTTCAGGCTTGGGAAGACAACCGTCTCAAGGCTGACAACAACTGAAAAAGCCTCCGGATCTCACGATCCGGGGGCTTTTTGTTTTGGTGCATGGCACGGGTATCGCTTGTCGACATATTTGGGTGGAAAACGGTCGCTTGGCGCGTTGGAAATGAAGGACCGGAAGTGAGCCGGGAACGAGCCGCTCGGTTTCCAAATGACAGTTAGCAAGGCGGACTTTAAGGTCTGCATTCACCTTTGGAGTTTCACTGAAAAAGCGCCGCCGCACTATCAAACAAGAGCTTGGCCGCTGTCAGGGCGAGGAAGCCATATACGACCTTCACAAAGATATGCTGGTCCACAAACCGGTGGAGGCCGATACCCAGAAAAACGCCAAGAACAAGAACCGGCGCCAGAAGTGCACTGGTTGTCAGACTTGCGAGGGACAGTGTTCCGGACGCGCCGTAGGCAATCGTCTTCAGAAAATTCAATGAAAAGAAAAACACGGTGTTTGTCCCCACGAACCATGTTTTTTCCAGCTGCTGCTGTAGCAGGTAGCCTTTCACAGGCGGGCCGCCCGCATGGGCGATGAAACTGGCAAACCCCGAAAGCAAGCCCAGCCCCCAAACCAAAGGTCGCGATTTTGTTCCGACCTCGCCTTGAGCATGTCGAGTAGCCAGGAACTGCAGGACGAAAAAAGCCGCCAGCAATCCAACAAGAAGCTTGATGACATCGGCATCCATATACTGAAACGTCATGCTCCCGATCACCAGACCAGCCAGTGCAGCAGGCAGCAGGCTAAGGACAATCCGGCGATCCCATGTCCGGCGATATCGCCAGACGATGAGGACGTCCATCGTCAGGAGGATGGGCATCAAGACGGCTGCTGCGAATTGCGGGGCCACGAAGAGCGACATCATGGGAACAGCCATGACGCCCAGGCCACCGCCAAACCCGCTCTTGGAAAGACCTGTCAGCAGAACAGCAACCGTGGCGACGAGGTAGAATGCGAATGTGTATTCCATGTGATCTCCGGAAAACCAATACCTGTCACCGCATTAGCGTCCGGATTTAAAACTTGGAAACGAATTTATACCGTTCTATAAATCTGGAATGAAGATATCATACAGTCTCAATGAGCTGCAGACGTTTGTCATGGTGGCTGATGAACTGAGCTTCACAGCAGTTGCGGAGAAGCGGAACACGGTTCAATCGGCCATCAGTACGCAGATCAAGAATTTGGAAGTGGCGCTGGACCAGCGCCTGGTGTCGCGCGGCCGGGGGCAAGCCATGCGCCTTACGCCGGAAGGGGAGGCCTTTTTGGTCTATGCACATCGCATCATTGCCCTGAATGAAGAGGCGGTCGAAACCGTCCAAACGACCAATGCACGGAAGATCCTCCGTTTGGGAACGACCGTCACGCTGGCCATGTCCATCGTTGCCGAGGCTCTCAGGCCGTTTGCCCTCCAGAGGCCGGATGTCCAGATCCAGATTCAATGCAGCCGGAGCGACCAGCTGTTGCAACGTCTGGAAAGTGGTGAGATCGACGTGGCCTTCATGATGGATCAGGGCCGCCACAGACAGCGCAGATTTGTCCAATCGATGGATTTGAGTTGGGTCTGTGCCCCTCATTTCCAGATGCCTGAAGCCACTCCGATCCCCCTGGCGTTTCTCACGGATGGCCGTGATCTGAGGCACTATGCTCTCAGGGCATTGGATTCTGCCGGACTGCGGGGGCAGGTATCGCATCTCAGTCCGCATCCAATCGGCGTCAGATCGCTCGTACAGGCTGGGCTGGCGCTGACGATCATGCCGTCTCGAACCATCACACAGCCTCTTGTTCCGGCGGCTGAAACGCTCAACCTCCCGGAGCTTTCGCCGATTGCTCTATCTGCCTATCAGGGCGTTCGTGAAGGATCCAACGGTGAAGATTTGCTGATCAAGCAACTGGAGCTGGCCTCCAGGTAGCCCGAACGCAGCCTCTGGAGAGATACAGCGACAGTTACCAAGTCCGCTCCGTCCCCTGTCAGAGCCTTCTTGTGGCCGGCTGCTTTGGAAAGTTTGGTTCAAGGCTATCGACGAACAACATGAGGGCGCAAATCGGTCACCCATCCAGGTGTGCTGCCCAGCAGAATGCTTCATCGCCTCATCCATTCACACAAAAAAGCCCCGAACCATCCGGCCCGAGGCTTTCCATTCCCATCAAACCTTTCGGCTCCCCGCTACCCCTCGTCAGCCTTCTTCAACTCCTCGACAATCGGCATCGAGGTGATGTTGAAGCCTGAATCCACATAGTGGATTTCGCCGGTTACGCCTGACGAGAGATCGGAGAGCAGGTAGAGCGCCGATTTGCCGACATCGCCGATATCGACGGTGCGGCGCAAGGGTGCGTTCTTTCTCTGGTAGTTGAACATCGCGCGTGCATCGCCGATGCCTGCGCCTGCCAGGGTCCGGACCGGTCCGGCGGAGATCGCGTTGACGCGGATGCCGTCCTGACCGTAATCGGCGGCCAGATAGCGCACCATCGCTTCCAGAGCCGCCTTGGCCACGCCCATCACATTGTAGTTCGGCATCACCCGCATCGAGCCGCCATAGGTCAGCGTCAGGATAGAGCCGCCTTCGCTCATCAAGGGTGCAGCCCGCTGTGCCACTTCCGTGAACGAATAGGCCGAGATCACCATGGTGCGGGAGAAGTTCTCCCGCGTCGTCACATCCGCATAGCGGCCCTTGAGTTCCGACTTGTCGGAAAACCCGATGGCATGCACCACAAAGTCGATCGTGCCCCATTCGGCCTTGAGCGTGTCGAACACCGCATCAACGCTCGCCACATCCTCAACGTCACACGGCAAGAGCAGTTTCGAACCGACGCTTTCCGCCAGTGGCCTGACCCGTTTCTCGAACGCTTCGGCCTGATAGGTGAATGCCAGTTCCGCACCGGCATCTGCCAGCTGCTGGGCGATGCCCCAGGCGATCGAGTGGTTGTTGAGCACGCCCATAATCAGGCCGCGCTTGCCTTGCATGATTCCAGTCATCTCATTCACCGGTCAAGACGCTGGAAAACCAGCGTTGCATTGGTGCCGCCAAAGCCGAAGGAATTCGACAGCGCCGTATTGATATTTGCATTGTCGATGCGCTCGCGCACGATCGGCACGCCATCGAATTCCGGATCAAGTTCGGTGATGTGCGCGCTCTCGCCGACAAAACCTTGCTGCATCATCAAAAGCGAGTAGATCGCCTCCTGCGCGCCCGCTGCGCCCAGCGAATGCCCGGTCAGGGATTTGGTCGACTGCACATAGGGAAGATCTTCGGCGAAAACCTCGCGGATCGCACCGATTTCCTTGGAATCGCCCACCGGCGTCGAGGTGCCGTGGGTGTTGACGTAATCGACCCGGCCTTCGACGGTTGCCAGTGCCTGGCGCATGCAGCGCACCGCACCTTCGCCCGAGGGCGCCACCATGTCGTAGCCGTCAGATGTTGCGCCATAACCGGTCAGCTCGGCATAGATCTTTGCACCGCGGGCCTTGGCGTGCTCGAGCTCTTCCAGAACCAGAACGCCCGCGCCGCCGGCAATCACAAAGCCGTCGCGGGTTGTATCATAGGCCCGGCTTGCGGTGGCCGGTGAGCTCTCATTGTATTTCGAACTCATCGCGCCCATGGCGTCGAACAGGTTCGACATGGTCCAGTCGAGATCCTCATGACCCCCGGCAAACATCATGTCCTGCTTGCCCCACTGGATCAGCTCCGCCGCATTGCCGATGCAATGTGCGGATGTCGAGCAGGCCGACGAGATCGAGTAGTTCACGCCATGGATCTTGAACCAGGTGGCAAGCGTTGCCGATGCGGTCGACGACATCGATTTCGGCACCGCGAAGGGGCCGATCCGCTTCGGGCTGCCATTCTTGCGGGTGATGTCGGCGGCATCGATCAGTGTGCGCGTCGACGGCCCGCCCGATCCCATAACGATGCCGGTGCGCTCATTGGTGATGTCGGCTTCGCTGAGGCCGGCGTCATCGATCGCCTGCTGCATGGCGACGTGGTTCCAGGCGCCACCACGCGACAGGAACCGCATGGCGCGCCGGTCCACCAGCTCCGTGGGGTCGAGCGTCGGCGCGCCCCAGACGTGGCTGCGGAAGCCGTGATCGGCGAAATCCTGGCTGAAGCTGATGCCCGATTTGGCATTGCGCAGCGATTCGGTCACTTCTGACGCGTTGTTTCCAATCGAGGATACGATCCCCATGCCCGTGACGACGACTCGTCTCATGTGATTGCCCTTTCGCGTGGAGGGGTCCGGTGTCCGCCCGGCGCCAGCCTGGCGGGTTCAGGAGTATCAGCCCGATGTGTCAGGCAGTTTTGTCCTTGGCAAGGCCGACCTTCAGATCGGAGGCGTTGTAGATCGTCTCGCCATCGGCCTTGAGCCAGCCATCGGCGATGCCGAGCACCAGCCGGCCGCGCATCACGCGCTTGAAGTCGATACCATATTCGAGCTTCTTGACGTCCGGCGTCACCATGCCCTTGAATTTCACTTCGCCGGTCGACAGCGCCATGCCGCGGCCCTCCTCGCCGAGCCAGCCGAGGTAAAACCCGGTCAGCTGCCACATGCCGTCTAGGCCCAGGCAGCCCGGCATCACCGGGTTGCCCTTGAAGTGGCAGGGGAAGAACCAGAGATCCGGCGTGATGTCGAATTCCGCGCGCAGATAGCCCTTGTCAAATTCACCGCCGGTTTCCGAAATATCGGTGATCCGGCTGACCATCAGCATCGGCGGCAACGGCAGTTGCGCATTGCCTGGACCGAAAAGATCACCCTCGGCACATTTGATGAGTTCGTCGTAGCTGTAGCTTGATTGCCTGTCGACCATTTAAACTGCGTCTCCCCGTTCGCCGTCTTCCGCGCGGCCTTGGTTCTCTATCCTTATGCCAGGCGAAAACCGCTCTCACGCTAGCACACCACCGCCGTGGGGCGAAACCGCACCCGCGAGGCACTCCCGAATACCGGAAGCGGCCTAGGAACGAAAGAGGTGACGGTACGGAAAGTCACAGGCTAGGCGTCTCTATTGAAAGCAATCTCTACAAAAGATATATGAAGGAGAGGAATTCTAACGTCTGGACAGTTGTGACCATGCAGCCCGCGACGAGATCAAGAACCGCTGCCCGCGATTCGGCCATGCGTTTGCGTGATGCCGGCCTCAGGCCGACGCGTCAGCGCGTGGCCCTTGCAGATCTGCTTTTCGCAAAAGGCGACCGCCACCTGACTGCCGAGGAACTGCACGAAGAGGCCGTTGGCGTTGGCGTGTCCTGTTCGCTGGCCACCGTCTATAACACACTGCATCAGTTCACCGAGGCGGGAATGCTCCGGGTGCTGTCTCTGGAAACCGCGAAGACTTATTTTGACACCAACGTGTCCGATCACCATCATTTCGTGGTCGAGGGATCGAACACCGTGCTCGACATTCCCGTCGGCAACATCTCGGTCAGCGATTTGCCCGAGGCACCTGAAGGCATGGAAATCACCCATGTCGATGTGGTGATTCGCGTCCGCGCCAAGCGCTGAGAAAAACCTGCCGAAGGCAATCTTTGAGCATCAGTCACTGTCTCTGCGCCTTCGTGATTGCCTATCTTTGCCGTCATTCCCCCGAAAATCTGACAATGATCTCCCGCAGCCGGGGTTTTGCCGGCTGCCTTGATCATATTGGGCCGAACGCTCTGGAATTGTCGTGGTTTTCCCATTACTAGCTTGCTCACGCTGTCCGGGCCCGCCCGCGTGCCCGGACAGCGATGTTTCGGGAGCTTAAGAGGAAAACACATGCCGCCCTATCGTTCGAGAACCTCCACCCATGGCCGCAACATGGCAGGCGCGCGCAGCCTGTGGCGGGCCACCGGCATGAAGGACGGAGATTTTGGCAAGCCGATCATCGCGGTGGTCAATTCCTTCACCCAGTTCGTCCCCGGACACGTGCACCTGAAGGATCTCGGCCAGCTTGTCGCCCGCGAGATCGAAAAGGCCGGCGGTATCGCCAAGGAGTTCAACACCATTGCCGTCGATGACGGCATCGCCATGGGCCACGATGGCATGCTCTACTCGCTGCCCTCGCGCGAGATTATCGCCGACAGTGTCGAATACATGGTCAACGGCCATTGTGCCGACGCCATGGTCTGCATCTCCAATTGCGACAAGATCACCCCGGGCATGCTCAACGCCGCCATGCGGCTCAACATACCGGTGGTGTTCGTCTCCGGTGGCCCGATGGAAGCAGGCAAGGTGGTGCTGGAAAACGGCGTCGCCAAATCCGTCGATCTGGTCGACGCGATGGTTCTAGCTGCCGACGACAGTGTGTCTGACACCGATGTCATGACCATGGAGCAGAATGCCTGCCCCACCTGCGGTTCGTGCTCCGGTATGTTCACCGCCAATTCCATGAACTGCCTGACCGAAGCCCTGGGTCTTGCGTTGCCGGGCAACGGCTCGACGCTTGCCACGCACAAGGACCGCGAGCGCCTTTTCGTCGAGGCCGGGCATCTGATCGTCGATCTGGCCAGACGCTACTATGAGCAGGATGACGAAACCGCCCTTCCACGCTCCATCGCCAGCTTTGCCGCCTTCGAGAACGCCATGACGCTGGATATCTCCATGGGCGGCTCGACCAATACAGTGCTGCATCTGCTGGCGGCGTCCCACGAGGGCGAAGTCGGCTTCACCATGGATGATATCGACCGGCTGTCGCGCAAGGTTCCGGTGCTGTGCAAGGTGGCGCCCGCGGTCGAGAACATCCATATGGAAGACGTCCACCGCGCCGGCGGCATCTTCGGAATTCTTGGCGAGCTGGACCGCGCCGGGCTGATCGACAGCTCCCTGCCCACCATCCATGCCGCAACGATCAAGGAGGCGCTGGCACGCTGGGACATCGTCCAGACCAACTCCGAGGACGTACACAAATTCTACTCCGCGGGCCCCGGCGGGGTTCCGACGCAGACCGCGTTCTCCCAGGAACGGCGCTATGAGGAAGGCGTCGATCTCGACCGCAAGACCGGGGTGATCCGCGCAAGGGAGCACGCCTATTCCCAGGATGGCGGCCTGGCCGTCCTGTTCGGCAACATCGCGCTCGATGGTTGCATCGTCAAAACCGCAGGCGTCGATGAATCGATCCTCAAGTTCACCGGACCCGCGCGCATCTTCGAAAGCCAGGATTCCGCGGTCTCCGCGATCCTGACCGGCAAGGTCAAGCCGGGTCAGGTGGTCTTGATCCGCTATGAGGGGCCGCGTGGCGGTCCTGGCATGCAGGAGATGCTCTATCCGACGAGCTACCTGAAATCCAAGGGACTGGGCAAGGACTGCGCCTTGATCACCGATGGCCGCTTCTCGGGCGGCTCATCCGGCCTGTCAATCGGTCACATCTCTCCCGAAGCGGCCGAGGGCGGTGCCATCGGTCTGGTGGAAGAGGGCGACACGATCATCATCGACATTCCCAACCGGATCATGAAGGTGGACCTGCCCGACAGCGTCCTGGCAGACCGGCGTGCGGCGATGGAGGCCCGTGGCGCCGAGGCCTGGAAGCCGTCCGAAAAACGCAAGCGCAAGGTCTCCACGGCGCTCAAGGCCTATGCGGCGATGACCAGTTCAGCGGCCAAGGGCGCGGTGCGCATCGTCTGATGCCCGCGATGGGTGCAGACTTGCGGAGCTTTCGGGCAGATTTGTCCTGAGCTCCGGTCTTTTCCTACTTGAAGGCTTCGCCAGGATAGGCGCCCCAGATGTCGCTCTGCGCCAGATACCCGTTCACGCCATCGGCGGCGGCTTCGCACCAGTCGCCGTTGCAGGCCTTGACCTTGACGACCACGCCAGGCTCGAGCCGTGCCACGATCCTTGCATTGGTCCGCGCCTCGCGGTGCATGTTGATGAACTCTTCCTGCCCGCTTGCCGCCTTCCAGGGGGCAACCGTTGCGGTGCGCTCGCCTGAGAGCAGCGACTGGTAGACCCAGCCTTCCGTGCCTTCAGCGTCGCGCACCCGGCGCCAGTTGTCATACTCCTGGATCACTTCCATCGGCACGCCAGGCCGGGTGTAAAGCCAGGCAACGGCATAATCACGCCCGGGTCCGATCCGCAGATTGACCCGTGTTGCCTTGAGGCTGACAAATCGCGGCAGGGGCAGGCCGCTGGGTCCCTTGCCGGCGCTCTGCGCATGCGCCACACCGAGGCCAGGCGCGCCGAACGGGGCCGATGGCACAATCGCTGTGGCCGCGAGCACGAGGCAGCTTGCGGCAAGAAAGGAAAGGCGACGCATTACTCACACCTTTTCGGTTCGGGCGCTCAACGGAGCGCCTCTGAATGTCTCACGCCAGGCACGGCTCATATCCCGTACGGCGGGTATCAGCGCACTGGCAGCGTTCTGATGGTCTGCGCCATTCCGCAAGGGGGCAGCGACCAATAAGCTTTTTCGGCACCAAACCTGGCCGTTTGGATTGTCATCCCCGGCGGGTCTGATAGAAAAAGCGATACGCAAGCGACACTGTCGCTCAGTTTGGTTAAAGAGCTCTCAACGCCGGACCTGCAACAACATGCCAAATCGAAAAAAACCGAAGGTCTATATCACCCGCCGCCTGCCTGATCAGGTGGAGACGCGGATGCGCGAGCTTTTTGACGCGGAACTCAACATCACCGATGAGCCGCGTTCCCAGCCGGAACTGGTTGCAGCCATGCGCTCGGCGGATGTTCTGGTCCCCACGGTGACCGACAAGATCGATGCGGCGCTGATCGAACAGGCTGGTCCGCAGATGAAGCTGATCGCCAATTTTGGCAATGGTGTCGACAACATCGATGTCGACGCCGCGCAGAAAAAGGGCATCACCGTCACCAACACGCCCAACGTGCTTTCCGATGACACCGCGGACATGACCATGGCGCTGATGCTGGCCGTGCCGCGCCGGCTTACCGAGGGTTCCAATGTGCTCATCGGCAATGATGGCAGCTGGAAGGGCTGGTCGCCGACCTGGATGCTTGGTCACAGAATTGGGGGCAAACGGCTCGGGATCATCGGCATGGGCCGCATCGGCACCGCAGTGGCCCGCCGTGCCAAGGCCTTCGGTCTGTCGATCCATTATCACAACCGCCGCCGGGTCGATCCGGACACCGAGGATCAGCTTGAGGCGACCTACTGGGACAGCCTGGATCAGATGCTGGCGCGGGTCGATATTGTTTCGGTCAATTGCCCCTCGACACCCGCCACCTTCCATCTTCTGTCAGCCCGCAGGCTCCAGCTGATGAAGCCCGGTGCCTACATCGTCAACACGGCACGCGGCGGCATCATCGACGAGGACGCCTTGATCAAGGCGCTGCGCGAAGGCCACCTGTCAGGCGCGGGGCTCGATGTGTTCGAGCACGAGCCTGCGGTCGATAAGCGTCTGGCCAAGCTCGCAACGGAAGGCAAGGTGGTATTGTTGCCGCATATGGGGTCGGCCACCATCGAGGGCCGGATCGATATGGGCGACAAGGTGATCATCAACATCCGTACCTTCTTCGACGGTCACCGCCCACCCGACCGCGTGCTGCCGCTCAGAAGCTGAAAGCGCCTGCGCCTCTACTATCAGAACGTCAGCCCTTTCGCCCGTACCGCACGGTCTGGAAGCTGGCGGCAAGCCCGTCATAGAGCAGCAGCCGTCCGATCAGCGGCTCGCCCGCGCCGGTGATCAGCTTGATCACCTCCATCGCCTGCAAGGTTCCAATCACCCCGGTCAGCGCACCGATCACTCCGGCCTCGGCGCAGGAGGGCACCAGTCCCGGTGGCGGGGCTTCGGGAAACAGGTCGCGGTAGCGCGGGCAGGGCTTGCCGTCCGCGTTCATTTGATAGGGCGCTAGCACAGTCACAGAGCCGTCAAACCGTCCCACCGCCGCCGTCACCAGCGGGATTTCAAGTGCCTCGCAGGTGTCGGCCAAGAGATAGCGGGTTTCAAAATTGTCCGAGCCGTCGACCACCATGTCATAGGCGGTGATGATGTCCGTTGCATTGTCCGGCGTGAGCCGGAGTGGATGCGTGACCACACGGACATGCGGGTTGAGCCGCTTGAGTGCGCGCGACGCACTCTCGGTCTTGTCCATCCCGACATTTGCCGTGTCATGCAGGATCTGCCGTTGCAGGTTTGACAGCGACACTTCGTCATCATCGACCACACCGAGAATGCCGACCCCGGCCGCCGCCAGATAGCTCAGCACCGGCGACCCAAGCCCGCCGGCACCGATCACCAGCACCCGCGCCGCCTTGAGCTTTTGCTGTCCGGCGCCGCCCACCTCCGCCAGCACGATGTGCCGGGCATAGCGGGCGATTTCATCGGCATTGAGATGGGTGTCGTCCATGTCTCTCTCCATGTTCCTGGACAGGACGCGCCCGTTCAGAAAGTTCTGTTCAGGCTGCCGCGTCTCCCCGGGGCGTGGCACGGCCTTCGCTGACCTCGAACATCTGGCCACGTGGCCCGAGGCTTTCAAACATCGCCGCATCGGTGCCGGTCATGAAGGCCTGGCAGTCCAGCGTCTCGATCAGGTCAAAGAGCGCCGCGCGACGGCCTTCGTCAAGATGGGCAGCGACCTCATCGAGCAAAAGGATCGGCGCATGGCCGGTCAGGCTGCGCACCAGTTGCGCATGACCGAGAATGATCCCGATCAGCAGTGCCTTCTGTTCCCCGGTCGATGACAAGGCCGCCGGCATTCCCTTGGCGCGATGATGCACCACCAGATCCATCCGGTGCGGGCCGGACAAGGTTCGTCCCGCCGCCGCGTCACGCCTGCGGCCCTGGCGCATCAGATCAATGAACGCCACCTCCATGTCGCTTGCGGTCTCCAGCCCCTGGTCGTCGAGAAAACCTTCGAGCTGTACATTGGCTGCCGGGAACGGGCTCTCGGCCTGGCTGTCGTCGATCAGGGCGGACAAGAGCCTCACCACTTCGCTGCGCGCCATTGCCATGGCGACACCCAATTCGCTCATCTGCGCCTCAAGCCCGTCCAGCCAGGTCGGGTCGGCGCGGCCTTCGGACAAAAGCCGGTTGCGGCTGCGCATTGCCCGCTCATAGCTCAAGGCCCGGCTTCCATGCGCCGGATCGACCGACAAAACCAGCCGGTCGAGAAACCGCCGCCGGTCGCCTGCAGAGCCTGTAAACAGCCCGTCCATGGAGGGAGTCAGCCACAACAGCCGCAGATGCTCAAGCATGTCATCTGCGGCGCGTGCGGATGATCCATTGATCCGCACCTTGCGCGCGCCGCTCTCCTCAAGCCCGTCCACCCCGGTGCCGATGTCGACGGGGCCGGCCATTCCCTCAAGGCTGGCAAAGATGCTGAACCCGGAAGCCGGTTCTGAACCGGTCTTGATGACATCGCTGTAGGGCGCGCGCCGCATGCCCCGCCCGGGGGTGAGCAGCGAGACCGCTTCCATCAGATTGGTTTTGCCCGCGCCATTGTCGCCCACCAGCACCACATGGCGTGCGTTCAGTTCCAGCGACTGGCTGGCATAGTTGCGGAATCCGGTGAGCTTCAGACGCTCGATGTGCACCTTCTGGGCCATCCCTGTCTCCGCTCAATATGCTTGTTGCGGCGGGCAGACCACTG
Organism: Hoeflea sp.; assembly: GCA_043585085.1. Lineage (GTDB taxonomy): Bacteria > Pseudomonadota > Alphaproteobacteria > Rhizobiales > Rhizobiaceae > Hoeflea. The sequence goes on along the minus strand of CP121320.1, from coordinate 1,441,757 downwards.
CACTGCAATGGATCAAGCGCCGAAGACCCGCATCTAGACGCGCATCGGCATCAGCACATAAAGCGCGTCATCACCCGCGGTGTCGCGCACCAGTGTCGGCGAGCCGGGATCCGCCAGCAGGAACACCGCATCCGTGCCTGAAAGCTGGTTGGTGATGTCGAGCAGATATTTGGCGTTGAAGCCGATTTCAATCGGATCGCGGTCATAGCCCACAGCCAGTTCTTCAGTCGCGCTGCCGGAATCCGGATTGTTCACCGTCAGCGTCAACTGACCATCGGCGATGGCGAGTTTGACCGCACGTCCGCGCTCCGAAGAGATCGTCGACACCCGGTCGACGGCCTGTGCAAAGGTCTGGCAATCGACCGTCAGTTCCTTGTCGTTGCCGGTCGGGATCACGCGCTGGTAATCGGGGAAGGTGCCGTCGATCAGCTTCGAGGTCATCACCACCGAACCGATGGTGAAGCGGATCTTGGCGTCAGACACCTCGATCGTCACCGTCAGGTCGGGGTTGTCGACCAGCTTCTGGATTTCACCCACGGTCTTGCGCGGAATGATGATGCCGGGCATGCCCTCCGAACCGGAAGGTGCATCGACATCGGCGCGGGCCAGACGGTGGCCGTCCGTGGCAACCGCGCGCAGCTTCAGCGCACCTTCGCTTTCGATCGTGTGGACGAAAATACCATTAAGATAGTAGCGGGTTTCCTCTGTCGAGATCGCAAACTGCGTGCGGTCGATCAACATCTTGAGCTCTGTTGCCGGCAGCCGGAACGTGTGGCTGAAGGCACCGGCGGTCAGATCCGGAAAATCGGACTCGGGCAGGCATTGCAGCGTGAACTTCGAACGGCCCGAGGCGACCGTCATCGAAGCCCCGTCGGGGTTGGTTGCCAGCATCACTTCCGATCCGTCCGAAAGCTTGCGCACGATGTCATAAAGCAGGTGCGCGGGCACCGTGGTCGACCCGGCCTGCTCGATCATTGCCGGTGTCGCTTCGGTGATTTCCAGATCCAGGTCTGTCGCCTTCATGTCAAGCGTCGCGCCTTCGGCCTTCAGAAGCACGTTCGACAGGATCGGGATCGTGTTACGGCGCTCAACCACGCGGTGGACGTGGTTCAGCGACTTCAAAAGGTTTGAACGCTCGAGGGTGACACGCATGATCTGTTTACCGCTTGGCTGGGGCCAGTGCTTGTGGTGCGCTGGCCGTTCAAATTCTGTCTTGTCAGGCTTGAGCCTTGCAAGGCCGGTTGGATGGCGTCTTGCTGATTGGCACATGACGCCCGGCCCGGGCGGGCAAAATGGCAGATAATGGGACGGCAATGCAACTAAAACCGGCCCGGGCATTGCTGCCCGGGCCGAGATTCTGGGGATAATTTGTCGCAGTTGGCGATTATTCGTTGATCAGCCGTTTGAGCAACTCGATCTCGTGACCGAGCTTGGTGTCCCCGTTGATCAATTCCTCGATCTTGCGCACCGCATGCAGCACTGTCGTGTGATCCCGTCCGCCAAATCTGCGGCCGATTTCCGGGAACGAGCGCGGCGTCATCGTCTTTGCCAGATACATTGCGATCTGCCGCGGCTTGACGATCACCCGCGTCCGCCGATCGGACACCAGCTCCTGCCGTGTCACATTGTAGTGCCGCGAAACCACACGCTGGATGTCCTCGATGCGCACCCGCTTGGGCTCACCCGCGTTGACCAGATGCCCGAGAAGTTCGTCCACCCGCTCGATGCTCAGATTGGGTTCGAAGCTGCGCCGGAACAAAAGCTGATTGAACGCTCCCTCAAGCTCCCGCCCGCTTGAGGTGATGTTCTGGGCGACATGGGCGAGAATGGTCTCATCAATGTCGAGCGTGGCATCCTCCGCCTGTGCAATCGCCAGGCGTTTGCGCAGAATTTCCAGTCGCATTTCGTAGTCGGGCGCTTCGATCTCGATCGCCACACCGCCTTGCAGCCGCGAGCGCACCCTTGGGTCGAGCGATTCCAGCTCCCATGGCGCGCGGTCAGCGGCCACCACCACCTGGCGCGCCGAGTCCAGCAGCATGTTGAGCAGGTGGCAGAACTCGTGCTGGATCGATTTGCCCTGCAAAAACTGCATGTCGTCGATCACCAGCAGATCGATATTGCGCAGCGATTCCTTGAACGATAGCGCATCATTGTCGCGGATCGCGGTGGCAAACCGCCACATGAAATATTCAGCCGTCAGATAGACGACCCGGGGATTGCGGGCATGACTGCTCGCCGCTGCCGCGATCGCCTGCAGCAGATGGGTCTTGCCCAGTCCGACATTGGAATGGATGAACAGTGGGTTGAATCGCACAGCTCCTGTACCAGCCTCGGCAATGGTCTTTGCGGCCGCCAGCGCCACCCGGTTGGAGGACCCTTCAACATAGCTGTCAAAGGTGCATTGCGGGTCAAGCGGGGAGCCGATAACGGCATTGGCTGCCTGCGGTCCCTTGTTGAAGGCACCGAACTTTGCAGCGGCGCCCTTCACCGAGACATGTGGTTCCTTGCGGCTCGCCGGAGCGGCCGGTGTTGCTTGCGAGGCATTCGGTGCGGTGGCGGCTTCCGGCGCATTGGCAGCAGCAGTCGAGCGTGTCGCCGAACGCACCATGATTTCGATCTTGAGGACCTCAGGCGCCTCTTCGCGATAAAGCGCGCTGATCTGGTCGAGATATTTGTTGTTGATCCATGATTTCAGAAAGGCCGTGGGCACTGAAAGGCGGACCACGCTCTTGGAAGCGGACTGAAGCTTCAATCGTCCAAACCAGCTGGTGAAAACTTCCTGTCCGACCTGCGCCTTCAGGCGCGCCATAACCCGTTCAAACACATCATTGGTTTTTTTCATGTCTGCCCCGTCTGCCCTTGTTTCCGTCGCCGGGCAAACATCGCCGCTTTGCGGTTCGGTGCTGGTCTTGTTGTTATTCCATGCCCCTGCCGTCTGCGTCTTTATGATCTGTGCTTGCATCGCCGCCGATACCCCTGTTGCCGCATCCGTCCGAATTCATTTCGGACGCCATTGTGGGTCGAATAGAATCCGACCCCCGTTAACTGTCTTCATCGGCGCCCCCGCCTGCTTGCCTCCTTCGTTCTCAACGTGATGCCGACCTCGTATCGCCAACACGTCATAGTTCCACCGTTCCGTTGAATCTGCCGGATTCATCGGTTAATATTCCTCCGCACGCCAACGCTTGCCGATGCACTCGGAGAGTTGTTTTTGAGTTCGCCTGGCTAGAGAGCCGGACACCAGCGAGCGGGTGAGAAACTGGACACAAAAATCGCGCCCTCGCCTTCTCCGAAACCCTCAGGTTCCGCGCTCTCTGATGTCCGTATTTAGGCAGGATGAGACAGGCAGATCAAGCAGGTTATTTACGAATTCTTGACACTTTAGGGCTTGACTCAAAAAGCTGAAAACGACCCCGCGCAGGCACTCATCAGCAGGCAATTGGATTCATTGCCTTTTCGCGGCTTCATGGTTTTTAGGCCCATCTAAACTGCGGTGAATATTAAATTAAGGGACTTGACAGGACTTCTGCCGATTCTCTTGCCCGTGGCCGTGCGCTAATTTTCCACCTCCGCTAAATTGCTGAAAAGTCAGCGTTATCTTTGCGGCTGTGACGGTTCCGTGACGATCTTCCCTGTCTGCATTTCGCTCATATCCGCAAACCATTGGGGCAAAACGAAAAAGGCCCGGAGATGCCGGGCCTTTCGTCGACTAATTAAGTTTGTGCCGCTTAAGCGGAGATCGCCTTGACCCGGTTGGACAGGCGGGAAATCTTCCGCGAAGCCGTATTGGCGTGAACCACACCCTTGGTGGCTGCGCGCATCAGTTCCGGCTGAGCGGCCTTGAGCGCTGCGGCTGCTGCGTCCTTGTCGCCGGACGAAATGGCTTCTTCGACCTTGCGAATGAAACCACGGACGCGTGAGCGGCGGGCTTTGTTGATATCGGTGCGGCGAGCGATCTTGCGGGTCGCCTTTTTCGCCGAAGTTGTATTGGCCATGAATGCCTCTCAGTTGTCAAAATCGCGAGCCCGGCAAAAAAAGCGTCTCCTCGCGGAGCGTGTCGCATTAATATCCGGGATGCGGAAAAACCACGGCGAGCCCAGAAGCTGCCATTCGATGGCGGGCGTATAGCTTGTATCTGCTCAGGCGTCAACGCGAAAAACCGCGCTGCGCGCCGCTGTTGCCTGCAAACAACAGCACATCCGCCCTTGACGCCTCACCGATGCTTGAATTGGGCTTTGCGCTTTTCGACAAAGGCACCCATGCCTTCCTTCTGGTCCTCGCTTGCAAACAGCGAGTGAAACAGCCTCCGCTCGAAGCGGAGCCCTTCCGCGAGCGTCATCTCGTCGGCCCTGTTGACCGACTCCTTGACCATCATTGCCACCGGCAGCGAGAAGCCTGCGATCTTCTCCGCCGCCTTGATCGCGGTCGCCATCAGCTCGTCCGCTGCCACCACGCGCGCCACCAGGCCGGAGCGCTCGGCTTCCTCAGCCTCCATGAACCGTCCGGTCAGGCACAGATCCATCGCCTTGGCCTTGCCGATGGCGCGGGTCAGCCGCTGGGTGCCACCCATGCCGGGGATCACGCCAAGGGTGATTTCCGGTTGGCCGAACTTGGCGGTATCCGACGCAATAATAATGTCACACATCATGGCGAGTTCGCAGCCGCCACCCAGGGCATAGCCCGACACTGCAGCGATCACCGGTTTGCGGGTGTTGGCCACCGCGCTCCAGCCTTCAAAGAAGTCATTCATATAGGCGCCGACATAATCGAGCGGCTGCATTTCCTTGATGTCGGCACCCGCGGCGAAGGCCTTTTCCGACCCGGTCAGAACGATCGCGCCAATCTTCTCGTCTTCGCCAAACTTGGCCATGGTCTCGCGCAATTCACCAAGCAGCTCCGAGTTGAGCGCGTTGAGCGCATCAGGCCGGTTCAATGTGATGATGGCCACCCGGCCGCGTGTTTCCGTCTTCAGCGTCTTGAGCGCCATTGCCTGTCTCCTTGTCAGCCGGTTGCCACCCGCGGTTCCTGCAGGACGGCTTCAATCTCTCTGGCAGCGTGCGCACATGAAAGTCGAGCGCCCGCTTTGCACGATGCGGCGGACCGTATCGCCACAGCCCGGCCGGGGGCAAGCCTTTCCCTCCCGGTCATAGACGGAAAACCCATGCTGGAAATAGCCCATCGTCCCGTCTGTCTGGATGTGATCGCGCAGAGATGATCCGCCCGCGGCAATTGCCTCGCTGATCACCTCGCGGATATCACCGGTCAGGCGCTCCAGCGCCTTGCGCGGCTGGCCCGCCCTGGTCACCAGCCGTCCGGCGGGCTTGCGCGGTGAAAGCCGGGCGCGCCAAAGTGCTTCGCATACATATATATTGCCCAGCCCCGCGATAATCCTCTGGTCGAGCAAGGCTGCCTTCAAGGGCGCGGCCTTGCCCGCCAGCCGCCTTGCCAGTTCATCGGCTTGCAGGCTGTTGCCGGTCGGCTCGACGCCAAGGCTGCGAAACCAGGGATGATCGGCAAGCTCCGCGCGTGCCATCAGATCCATATAACCGAACCGCCGCGGGTCATTGTAGACCACGCGCGCCCGGCCCGCAGGACCATCCATGTGAAACACCACATGGTCGTGCTTGTCGTCTTTCGAACGCTCGTGATGAAACACCCCCGGGCTTAGAGGCGCATCGCCATCGGGCTCGATGCGGAACGAGCCCGACATGCCCAAATGCGAGATCAGCACCATGCCGTTATCGAGATCGGCGAGCAGATATTTTGCCCGGCGGTCCAGCGCGACGATCTTCCGGCCTTCAAGCTGGCCGGCGAAATCCTTCGGAAAGGGAAAGCGCAAATCCGCGCGGCGCTGCTCGGCCCGCGCGACCACCGCACCTTCCATCACCGGCTGCAATCCGCGGCGAACAGTTTCGACTTCGGGCAGTTCGGGCAAACAAGTCTCCTCTCGACGCATCCTCCCCCGGTGAAGATTGCGTGCTGTGCGGCATTGCAAGACGGGATGTATTGCATCGTTGGCCTGGCTTCAATCGCGAAGCAAACTGATTTAGCTCAGCCGTCGCCGGCGCGCGATGGCATTTCTTCGTTGTCTGGCCTATAAGGCGGCGCTCTATTGCCGCAGCAAGATGGTCCCGGAGCGGATGGTCTGGCTTGCGGTGATCCGCTATGGTCGCCCGGCACCAACGCGGTTGTGCATTTTATGCGCATGGCTGCGCGGGCGTGGAATGAAACAACAGGAAACGGCCATGTCTGATCAGCGCGTCTCCACTCAGGGTGGAATGCAAACCTCCTACGGCTTTCGCACCGTCGATGACGGCGAGAAACAAACCCTGGTCAATGATGTCTTCCACAAGGTGGCCAAGCGCTACGACATTATGAATGACGTGATGTCCGGCGGGCTGCACCGGGTCTGGAAGGATGCGCTTGTGGCGAGCCTCAACCCGTCCCGTCGCTCTGGCTTCCGATTTCTCGATGTGGCCGGCGGCACCGGCGATATCGCCTTTCGCATTGTTGCAGCCTCCGACAAACAGGCGCAGGGCACGGTGCTTGATATCAACGGCTCGATGCTGGGCGTCGGAGCCGAGCGCGCCGTCAAGAAAGGCTATGCCGAAAATCTCGAATTCGTCGAAGCCAATGCCGAGGAGCTGCCTTTTGAGGATGCGAGCTTCGACGCCTATACAATCGCCTTCGGCATCCGCAATGTGCCCGACATCGACAAGGCGCTCCGTGAGGCCTACCGCGTGCTTCGTCGCGGCGGCCGCTTTCTCTGTCTGGAATTTTCCGAGGTCGAGATGCCGCTCTTGGACCGGATCTATGACGCCTGGTCGTTCAACGGCATTCCGGCGATGGGCAAGGCGATTGCCGGCGATGCCGAGCCCTACCAGTACCTGGTCGAGTCGATCCGCAAATTTCCGCGCCAGGATGATTTTGCGGCGATGATCACCCGCGCCGGTTTCTCCCGTGTCCATTACACCAATTACACCGGCGGCATTGCGGCCCTTCATTCCGGCTGGAAGCTCTAGACTGATGGCAAGCCTTGGCACCTATCTGCGCCTGATGCGCGCGGGCTTCATTCTCGTGCGTGAGGGCGTGGTGTCCTCGCTGCCCGCGGAGGATCTGCCCGGCCCGGCGCGTTTCGCCCATGGTGTTGCGGGCCTGTTCGCCAAGCGTCGCGCGAAAAGCGTCGAGCGCAGCGACCGCCTTGCCCGGGCGGTGGAGCGTCTGGGCCCGTCCTGGGTCAAGCTCGGCCAGTTCCTTGCCACCCGTCCCGATGTGGTCGGAACCGACATTGCCGACGACCTCGCAGGTCTGCAGGACCGCATGGCGACCTTCCCGGAGGCATTGGCCCGCGCCGAAATTGAGGCCTCGCTTGGCCGACCGATCGAGGATCTGTATTCGTGCTTCGATCCGCCGATTGCGGCGGCTTCGATCGCGCAGGTTCATCCCGCCGAAGTGACCGATGAAAACGGCCCGCGCAAGGTCGCCGTCAAGGTGGTCCGTCCCGGCGTGCGCCAGCGCTTCAAGCGCGATCTCGAGGCGTTTTATCTGGTCTCCAGGCTGCAGGAGCGATTCATTCCCGCCTCCCGCCGGCTGCGTCCGGTGGAAATCACCAAGACGCTAGAGCAAACCACCCGCATCGAGATGGATCTCCGGCTCGAGGCCGCCGCCCTGTCCGAGATGGCCGACAACACAAAGGGCGATCCGGGCTTCCGGGTGCCTTCCGTCGACTGGGAGCGTACCGGGCGCGATTGCGTCACCATGGAGTGGATCGACGGCATCAAGATGAGCGATGTCGCGGGTCTCAAGGCGGCAGGCCACGATCTGGATGCGCTCGCCGACACGCTGATCCAGTCGTTCCTGCGTCACACCCTGCGTGATGGCTTCTTCCATGCCGACATGCACCAGGGCAATCTCTTCGTTGATCCTCAGGGCATGATCGTCGCCGTCGACATGGGCATCGTCAGCCGTCTGGGCAAGAAGGAGCGCCGGTTCCTGGCCGAAATCCTCTATGGCTTCATCACCCGCGATTACCGCCGGGTTGCGGAGGTCCATTTCGAGGCGGGCTATGTGCCGTCGATCCACGATCCGGCGAGCTTTGCCCAGGCGATCCGCGCCATCGGCGAGCCGATCCACGGCCAGCCCGCCGAAACCATCTCCATGGCGCGGCTGCTGACGCTTTTGTTCGAAGTCACCGAACTGTTCGACATGGAAACCCGGCCCGAGCTGGTCATGCTGCAAAAGACCATGGTTGTCGTTGAGGGTGTGTCGCGCACGCTCAATCCCAAGTTCAACATGTGGAAGGCCGCCGAACCGGTGGTAGGCGACTGGATCCGCGATAATCTCGGCCCCAAGCGCATTGCTGGCGACGTCAAGGCCGGTGCGATTGCCGCGCTCAGGCTGGCTGAACAACTGCCCGATATTGCCGTCCGCACCGAGCGGCTTTCGCAGGAAGTCGAGCACATGGCCGAGAACGGCCTTCGTTTCGACACGGCCACATCGGAGGCCATCGGCAAGGCCGAAGCCCGCTACACCCGCTCTGGCCGCATCGCGCTCTGGATCATTGCGGCAACGCTGGTCTACATCGCCTGGAAACTGGTCTGAGCCGTCAGGCAATCTCGGCCTTGATCGCCTCGGTGCCGAGCACCCGCGCGATCTTGCCGTCCATATATCTCAACGACACGCGCGCATGATCCTCATCATAGGAATCAATCGCCTCACTGGCGAGGATCACCCGCATGTCGCGCTGATAGGCGTCGATCGCCGCCATCCTGACGCAGGCATGGGTGTTGATCCCCGCAATCACCAGTGAGCCAATGCCGTTCTCGGCAAGCACCGCATCCAGACCGGTGCCGAAAAACGGGCTGTAGCGCTTCTTGACGATGGTGATGTCGCTGTCCCGCACATCGAGGCGCGGATCAAGCTCCGCACCGGTTGTTCCGATGATGTTCAGCTTCACCTTTCTGTCGCGCATTTCCAGAAACGCGTCACTCAAATCGTCCTGGAAATCCTGCCGGACCCAGATCACCGGGCGGTCCCGCGCGCGAAAATGCGCGACCAGCTCATTGGTCGCCGCAAGCAGCCGCGCACGCCGCCCGGTCTCCCAGGCTGCAAGAAAGTCATTGGTCAGATCGATGACCATCAGTGCGGGCGCTTCCATTTCCATGATTCCGGTGTACTGCAGGGCAAGACCGCTGGAGCTACACGCATTTCATGTCGGCGCAATGACAGCAGAGGCTGCGGAACTGGATCCTGCACGGTCGGCGGTATTTCCGGTGCATCTGCCAGACAGATGGCGCTGTCGAAAGCTCACAGATTTGCAATTCACGCCCGTATCGCGCTAGCCTGTGTTGCGCGCCGGCCATAGGGTCTGGCCAGCCTTCGCCGACGGCCCTTTGTGCGCCGTCCCGACCAAAACCGGCAGCGGGATGCCACAGGCGTTTCCCTTCTTCGACAGGCCGGGACAGCTACAGCATAGGATTGACAAATGAGTGAGGCCAAACCGGGCGACACCGTGCGGATTAATTACACCGGAAAGCTGACAGACGGCACCCAGTTCGACAGCTCCGAGGGGCGCGAACCCTTGGAGTTTCAGCTTGGTTCCGGCCAGATCATCAGCGGTCTTGACCGCGAAGTCGAGGGCATGAAGGTCGGCGACAAGCAGACCGTCACCATTCAGGCCGAAGAGGCCTATGGTGCCCACGATCCGGCGAAGGTTCAGCAGGTTCCGCGTGAGGCGTTGCCGCCGGAACTCGAGCCCCGGGAAGGCATGCAGCTGCAGGCCCAGACGCCGCAGGGAGGGCAGGTGATGCTCGTCGTGACCAGTGTCGGCGAGCAGGAAGTCACCGTTGATGGCAACCACCCGCTGGCCGGCCAGGATCTGGTTTTCGAAATCGAGATGCTCGAAATCGTCAAGGCGGCCTGACCATACGAGTGCGGCAGCCCGATGTCAGCCGGGTTGCCATTTTGCGTCGCCACGGCCTGCTTCCGTCGCGACCAGCCGCCCGGGCAGAAACCTCAACGCGTCCGAAAGGAACCGTGTTTGACTGCGATGATTGCAATGCTTACATTGCAGTCATCGCAAGGTCTCTGTCCATGGAGGTGCATCATGGCGACGCTGACCATCCGAAATCTTGACGATTCCGTCAAGCAGGCGCTGCGCGAACGCGCGGCGCGGCATGGCGTGTCCATGGAGGAGGAGGCGCGGGTGCTGTTGCGCACCGGTCTTTCCGGGTCTGCCGACGCCAGGGAAAGCCTGTGGGATCGTGTGTCCAGATTGCGTGAGCAATACGGGGCCGCGGATCTGGAAATCCCGGATCGCACTGAATTGGCCGGGGAACGAGAAGTGTTTGCCGATTGGCAAGAACCTCAATGATTCTCGATACGAATGTGATCTCGGAATTTGTGGCGGTTAATCCTTCCAGGACAGTTGTCGACTGGTTCAGTACCGTGCCGGAAGATGGGCTCTATGTTCCGGCCATCGTGAAAGCTGAGATCCTGCTGGGAATAGAGCTTCTTCCGGATGGCCGAAAGAAATCCATCCTGGAGGCTTTTTTGAAGAATTTTCTCGTTCCTTACGAGCAAGGCCGTATCTTGCCTTTCGAGACTGGGGACGCTGCTTTCTACGCGGAGATCGTCAGCCGGCGAAAACGCATGGGCCGACGCATTGTTGGTGTCGACGCCCAAATCGCCGCCATCGCGCTCCGGCGCGGCCTGCCGATTGCAACCCGCAATGTCCGAGATTTCGAAGGGTGCGGCGTCACCCTCATCAACCCCTGGGATCCTGCCCCATGACCCTCTCCGGCAAACGCATCCTGCTGATCATCTCTGGTGGCATCGCCGCCTACAAGTCGCTCGATCTGATCCGCCGCCTGCGCGAGCGCGGGGCCGAGGTCCGGCCTCTCATGACCGCCGGTGCGCAGGAATTCGTCACCCCGCTGGCGGTTGGTGCGCTGGCGGCGGACCATGTCTACACCGAGCTGTTTTCGCGTGAGGACGAGCAGGATGTCGGCCATATCCGCCTGGCGCGCGATTGCGACCTGATCTGCGTCGCCCCTGCCACCGCAGACCTGATGGCGAAGATGGCGAATGGCCTTGCGGGGGATCTCGCCTCCACGGTGCTGCTCGCCACCAACCAGCCGGTGCTGATAGCCCCCGCCATGAACCCGGCCATGTGGGCGCATCCCGCCACCCGTCGCAATATCGAGACGCTTAGAAAAGACGGTATCCGTTTCATAGGCCCGATGTCAGGCGAGATGGCCGAATCCGGCGAGGCCGGCGAAGGCCGCATGGCCGAGCCGCTGCAGATTGTGGCTTCCATTGAGGCGCTGCTCGATGACGGCCCCAAGCCGCTGGCGGGCAAGACCGCCATCGTCACCTCCGGCCCCACCCATGAGCCGATCGATCCGGTGCGCTACATCGCCAACCGCTCGTCTGGCAAGCAGGGCCATGCCATTGCCGCGCACCTCGCCCGGCTCGGCGCCGACGTCACCCTGGTCTCCGGTCCGGTCACCATTCCCGATCCCACGGGCGTCAAAATCATCCATGTCGAGAGCGCCCGCGACATGCTTGATGCCGTGACCAATGCCCTACCCGCCGACATCGCCGTCTTCGTTGCCGCTGTCGCCGACTGGCGCGTTGCAGCCTCGGCAGACAACAAGATCAAGAAGAAGGAAGGCGAGGGCCCGGCGCCGCTCGAACTCACCGAAAACCCCGACATCCTCAAAACCGTCGGCCATCATGCAAACCGCCCGAAGCTGGTGGTCGGCTTCGCCGCCGAAACCGCTGACGTGATTTCCAACGCACAGGCCAAACTCGCCCGCAAGGGCGCCGATTTCATCGTTGCCAACGACGTCTCCCCCGCCACCGGCATCATGGGCGGCGACCGCAACCGCGTCCGCATCGTAAGCAAGGACGGCGTCGAGGACTGGCCGGATCTGAGCAAGGACGAGACGGCGGCACGGCTGGCGGAAAGGATTGCGGAGAGTATGACACGCTAGATTGTGCTACGGTCCTGGCGTCCTAAAATTGCGAACGGCGGATAGGTCGAACTTCGCCGTCGGTTCATGGGGGCTTGTTTCCCCATCCTTGTTCGTTTGGTATTGTTGAAGTGTGCAAAGCTTGGCATGCTTCGACGTATGGCTGCTCCTCAAGCATACACACAAAAGCAATTGTACTGCGCGGTAAACCTGTCGGCTTTTTTGGGTTGGCTGATGGTCGCCGCACCTTACATTCTAGCCCCTCAATTTCACCCAGATACATTGCTTCTGTTCGCGGTAGTTGGCTTGCCGGTCTCCTATTTGGTGTGCTGGTCGGTAGTAGCGCCAATCCTCCGAAAGATCATGCGCCACCCGATTTCTTGGGCAAATGCTGCATACTCGGGAGCGAAAATTTCTTTGTTGATCGCGGCCGCAGGTATCCTGATCCGCCGTTTTCTGGGTTGGCTGGAATCCATCATCCCGAACTTTTCAAGTCAGGTTGGCGGTGGCGACCGGGTAGAATCAATTGGTGGAGTTTTGACACCTTATGGCTGGTTGATGCTCGCTCAATCGACCGTCCTGTTCGTTCTCGGCGGTGTTGCGATCGCATTGATATTACGTGCAGTCATCGGTCCGGGTGAAACACCAAAGTGTTCTGCTTTTACCGATGCGTAAAACTACCATGAAGTCATGAAGCTGACGTCGGATACGCCGCAGAAAAAATCACAATTGAGCTTAGACCGACATGGTGGCCCGAAACTCAGTGCAGGCCGCACCCTCAAGCCACCTCGGCAACCTTCACCGCTTCCGTCTGAGCCGGATCAAACCGCGCAGACGAGATCCCGCCCGCCGTCAACGTCACGAAGCTGCCCGCCGGGATCTCGTGCCACTTGGTGTCGGTGTCCTTGAATGGCTCGGAGACCAGGCAATGGCCCTGGTTGTTGCCGGTCGGTGCCGAATAGAGCGTCGGCGCATGCTCGTCGCTGGCGTAGCGGATTGCGTGCAGCGCGTTACCGTCGGAGAAGGCTGCGGTGAACCGCACCAGTTCGCGCACGCCGGCGCGGGCAGCCTCTGACAGCGCAAAGCGGATCGCTTCCGCAAAGGCCGCCGCCGGATCCGTTTCCAGTCCGAATTCGAGCGCCAGCAGGAACAAGAGTTCCGAATCCGTGGTGCCGTGGCGGGCCTGGTAAAGCCTGTCTGAAAGCGCAGCCTCCATCGGCCGGCGGATCTGCTCGAACCCGGCGATCTGGCCATTGTGCATGAACGACCACTTGCCGTTGACGAAGGGATGGCAATTGTCGCGGCTGGTCGCACCGCCGGTCGAGGCGCGCACATGCGCCAGAAACAGCGGTGAGCGGATCTGCCGTGCCAGCGATTTCAGATTGCAGTCCGACCAGGCCGGCAGCACATCGCGGTAAAGCCCCGGCTCGGGGTGCTCGCCATACCAGGCGACGCCGAAGCCGTCGCCATTGGTGGCGGTCTTGGCCTGGGTGGCGTGGTGCGATTGCTCGATCAGCGAATGACCCGGCGCAGAGACGATCAGCTCCAGCGGGATCGGCGTTCCTCGATAGGCGGCCCAACGGCACATGCGCTTCTATTTGCTCCGGTTGTGCATCCGGTGATGCAACTCGTTGATGATACCGCTTGCAGTTTTCTCAAAGGTAAATGGCAGGATCGCATGACACAGCGCGCAAAAGCCCGCGGCAAACAGCTTGGCCGAAAACTTGCACGCGAAAACCAGGTGCTCGAAATAGGTCTCGTCGACCGAGTGCGGATGGTCGGTGAAAAGGCGGGCGATCTGGTTTGACATTGGCGGGCTCCTCGCGGTGTGATCTGTCAGTGTCACAATAGCTCGCCTTGCAGGAGGAAATGTCCCGAATGTCCTTCTCAAGATGAAAATATTGAGATATATGTCCCAATATGCATCAGACTGACGATATGGACGTCCGAATTCTTGGTCAATTGCAGCGCGATGGCACGCTGTCGGTCGACGCGCTGTCCGAGCGGGTCAACCTGTCGCGCAATGCCTGCTGGCGCCGGGTCAAGCTGATGGAGGAGCGCGGGCTGATCAAGGGCCGCGTTGCCATCCTCGATGCCGAGGCCGCCGGCTGCGGCCTGTCGGTGTTCATCTTCGTGCGCGCGGCCAGCCATGATGCGGACTGGCTGAAGTCGTTCCGCGAGGCCGTCGGGACGTTCCCCGAGATTGTCGGCGTCTACCGCACCTCAGGCGATCTCGATTACGTGCTGCGCGCCCGGGTGTCCGACGTCAAGGCCTATGACCGGCTTTACCAGCGGCTGATCGCCCGGGTGAAACTCGCCGATGTCTCGGCCTCCTTCGTCATGGAGGAGATCAAGGAGACCACGGCCATCCCGCTGTCCGGACTGGTCTAGTTCGGGCACAGGTTGAACAGTCCGTTCTGCCCGGGCCACTTTCTGAAGAAGGCGTGCGGCGCTATATCAGGATGGCGCAAACGTCTCCGGATCACCGGCAGTCGAAGCCGTAGCAACAGGAGACCGCCATGTCGATCAGACCCGTCCGTCAGGAAATCTCGGCCGTTCCGCATCTCGAAGGCGCCGGCGTCCATCTCAGGCCCGCCTTCGGTTTCGACGATCCGACGCTAACCGACCCGTTCCTGCTGTTCGATGATTTCCGCAACAACAAGCCGGAAAACTACATCAAGGGGTTCCCTTGGCATCCGCACCGCGGCATCGAGACCATCACCTATGTGCTGGCCGGAACCGTCGAACATGGCGACAGCCTCGGTAACACCGGCACGCTGGGCGCGGGCGACGTGCAGTGGATGACTGCCGGCAGCGGCATCATGCACCAGGAAATGCCGAAGGGTGATTTTGCCGGCAAGATGCACGGCTTCCAGCTCTGGGCCAATCTGCCATCGTCGATGAAGATGACCGCACCGCGCTACCAGGACGTCACCGCCGCCGACATCCCGGTCGAGGTGGATGATGACGGCACCAAAGCCCGCATCATCTGCGGCGAGTTCTGGGGCAAGCGCGGCCCGGTCGATGGCATCGCCGCCGAGCCGTCCTATGTCGACATTTCGGTGCCGCCGGGCAAGCGCAAGACCTTCAAGGTGGACGCCTACCGCTCGGCATTCGCCTACATCTTCGCCGGCTCCGGCAGCTTTCGCGATGCGTCCAAACCCTTTGGCGTTCTTGTCGAGAAGGAGGTCGAGGGCGAGGAAATCCAGATCCGCGACATGTCAGGCGACCGCACACTTGTCGTCTTCGACACTGGTGACGAGATCACCGTCCAGGCGGGCGACGCGGGCATCCGCTTCCTGCTGGTCTCCGGCAAGCCGATCCAGGAGCCTGTGGCCTGGCACGGCCCGATCGTCATGAACACCCGCCAGGAGCTGATCCAGGCCGTCACCGAGCTTCAGAACGGTACCTTCATCCGCCCGGCCCACTGACCGACACATGGTCGACGTTTGATCGGTGTCGGCTAATCCTGCAAATAGAGCGGCGCCGGGATTCGTCCCGGCATTTTTGTGTTCAAAGTTGTAGACCGCTATGGAGGGTGGGGAAACGATGGTTCAGTACGCTCTCCAGAATATTCACCCTTATGGTTGACTATTTCGACAAACTGGCATATTCAACCATAAGGGTGAACAAATGGACGAAGATGCTCTGTCGCGAATTCTCAAGGCCGCCGGTGATACCACCCGGCGGCAGATCTTGACGCTTCTTGTTCAGGAAGGGGCGTTGAGGGTGACCGCACTCTCTGCCCATTTCGACATGTCGTTGAACTCCGTCTCCAAGCACATCAAGGTGCTGGAGGAGGCAGGGCTTGTCACCCGCCGGACTGTGGGCCGCGAGCATTTCATCGCCGCCGAGCTCGAACCGTTGCAGCTGACTGAGAGCTGGTTCGGGCAACTCAAGTCCATCTGGGAGTTGCGCCTTGCGGCTCTCGAAGAGGCACTCGTTTCAAAGGACGAAGACAATGACGGACACAATCAATGAGCTTGAACTGACCGTAAGCCGCCGAATTCCGGCCCCTCGTGACAAGGTGTTCGACGCCTGGCTGTCGCCGCCGATCCTGGCGAAAATCATGCGTCCCGGAGGCAAGCACATGACATCGAAAGTCACCAACGACCCGGTTAAGGGCGGCCGTTTCTCGATCATCATGAATGATGCTGGAAAAGAGATGCCGCACGCCGGCACCTATCTGGAAATTGACCCCCATTCGCGTCTGGCGTTCACCTGGGAATCGGCGCATTCCCCCGATGACAGCGTCGTGACCATCGATTTCAAGGAGTCTGAGCCGGGCATCACCGACGTCACGCTGCACCAGGTCAGGTTCCTCAGTGAGCAGGCGCGCGACAGCCATAGAGGCGGCTGGACGTCAATCCTCGAATGCGTCGAGGAAGCGGTCGCCTGACGTTGATACCCAAAGGCTGACACCCCGAGATTGATACTGGCGCCGGACCAGCCCCACCAGGCAGGTCCGGTGCTTCGCGGTCTGGCACTCCTGGTTTGACAAGTATGATATCGAACCATATATAGTATGACATCAAACCATAAAGGAGATCACCATGCAGCGCAGACAGTTTCTATCGATCCTTGGCGGCGGAGTGGTTCTGGCGGCCGCTGCAGGCACCGGCTTTGCGCTTACCCGTACTCCCACAGATGCGCTCGCGCCCTGGAGTGCTGCCGGCGGCAGCGCCTATGCCGAGCCGCGCCTGCGCGCACTCTCCTATGCGATTCTTGCGCCCAACCCGCACAACCGCCAGCCATGGCAGGTCGAACTCAAGGGCGAGGACACGGTGGTTCTCAGGGTCGACCTCGAGCGTCTGCTGCCGCACACCGATCCGTTCAGCCGCCAGATCACCATCGGGCTGGGGTGCTTTCTCGAACTGATGGTGATGGCGGCGGCGGAGACCGGGCACCGGGTCGAGATCGAGCCCTTCCCGGAGGGCGCGGACAGCGAGCGACTGACCACCGCGCCGGTGGCGATTGCCCGTTTTGTTGAAGATCCGGACATCGAGCCTGATCCACTGTTTGTCCATGTCATGGCGCGGCGGTCCAACAAGGAACCCTTTGACACCGCGCGTCCGGTCTCTGATCAGGCGCTCGCCGCGGTGCTTGCCTCACCCCGGCATAGCGGTCGTGTCGGCGGCACCAATGCGCCTGAAGAGGTCGGCGCTTGGCGCAAGCTGACGGAACAGGCTCTGCAAATCGAGATCGACACGCCCCGTACCTACCGGGAAAGCGTCGATCTGTTCCGCATCGGCAAGGCCGAGATCAACGCCAATCCCGATGGCATTGATTTCTCGGGGCCGATGTTTGAAAGCCTCGCCTTGTTCGGCCAGTTCAGCCGCGAGGTGGCACTTGACCGGACCTCCGCCGGCTTCAAACAGGGCGTGGAGGCCGTGCTTGAAAACACCCGTACCGCCATGGCCCATGTCTGGATGGTCACCGATGGCAACAGCCGCACCGACCAGATCGCCGCTGGCCGCGACTGGCTGCGCGCCAACCTGGCCGCAACAGCGCAGGGGCTTGGTTTTCATCCCCTGTCGCAGGCGCTTCAGGAGTACCCCGAGATGGCGGCGATCTATCAGGATGTCCACACCCGGCTTGCGCCCGATGGCGGAACAGTTCAAATGCTGGTCAGGCTCGGCTATGGTCCTGAAATCCAGGTCAGCCCGCGCTGGCCGCTGGAGGCCAAATTGAGGGAGGCGTAAACGCCAATGGGTGCCGGCGACAGCCAGGATGCGAAGCCCGAACCCGGTGAGATATTCGCCTATTTCACTGAAATCGGCATCATTTCGCAGCTCTCATCGGCACTGCTCGCAAAGGTGCTGCCCGATGGCGTGCACCCGTCGCATTTCGCCATCGTCCAGCACCTCATCCGCCGCGGCGACGGCAAGCCGCCGGTGCGCATTGCATCGGCCATGCAGATCACCAAAGCGACAATGACCCATTCGCTCTCGGTGCTCGAGAAGCGCGGCTTTGTCGTCACCCGTCCAAGTCCCGAGGATGCCCGTTCCAAGCTGATCTATCTCACCGATTCAGGCCGCGCCTTTCATGCCGAGGCCATTGAGGGGGTGATCCGCGCATTCGGCCGGATCATCGGGGATGAGCATGTCGCGATCATGCGCCAGGCCATGCCGGGCCTGGTCACGATCCGCAAATTGCTGGACGACAACCGCGATCTCTAGGCCTGGTGCTTCCCGTGCCGATTCCTCCCAGGATTATCTCAACCCCATGGACTGATCCGGGCGGGCAATGCCGAAAGGGACATCGGATATCAGGCTTGGATGGAATGCCAGGCGGGTGCGGATCGATCTGGCATGGCTGTGGCTCCTTGCTCATGTGCGGTGACAACAGGCGGATGAAAACACCGGCCTGTGTCAGGCCAGGAAGTTTATGATCTTGCGCTCATAGCCCTTGGGATCGGCGCGAAAGGCAGCAGCCATGCCTGCAGATGGTCCCGGAAACATCTCTTCGGTTCCTGCAATCACTCCTTCGACAAGCGCATTTGCGACATCTTCCGGAGTCATTTTCGGCTGATCGACTTTGGCAATCATGTCGGTGTCGACAAAGGCAGGGCACAGCGCCAGAACCTGGATGTTCTTTGGCGCCAATTCGCCGCGCAGGCTCTGGGTCATCGACAGCACGGCCGCCTTGGTCGCGGAATAGGTGCCAACCTGGGGGATCGGCCCATAGGCCAGGATCGATGCCACATTGACGATGGTACCGCCGCCATTTGCAGAAATCACCGGCGCGAAACTGCGGGTGGTGGTGAGAGTGCCGAAATAATTCACCTCCATTTCATGCCGTGCGGTGTCCATCGACGGGGCCGAGATCGGTCCGCCAAAACCGGCCACTCCGGCGTTGTTGATCAGCAGTGTCACGTCCGGGCAGGCTTGCGCGGCTGCATGGACCGTCTTGGGATCGGTGACATCGATTCTGACCGGGATCGTGCCCTCAAGGCCGATGGGGTCGCCGGATCGGCTGGCGGCATAGACCTTCTTTGCGCCCGCAGAGACGAGGGCTGCGGCAAAAGCGCGCCCGAGGCCGCGATTGGCGCCGGTGACGAGAGCAACATGATCACTGAACAACATTTCAAGTTCCTTGGTTTGGGGTACCGTAAGCGGCATAAAAAATAGATTATGATTGCAATCTAATCTTGTCAAATTTAGAGTTCGATCGAAATCTTACTCATTCCAGGGAAAGGCGAAGGCAGATGAGAGTCAGCCGGCAAACCGCAGAGAAAAACCGCGAGACAGTGGTCCGTACCGCAAGCGAGCAGTTTCGAACCCTTGGCTATGATGGCATTGGCATCGCCAACCTGATGAAGGCCGCCGGCCTGACCCAGGGCGGCTTCTACAAGCAGTTCAAGAGCAAGGACGCGCTCGAAATCGAAGCCACCCGGCTGGCGCTGCAGGAAAACCATCAGCGATGGGCCCAGATTATGGACGGGGCCTCGGATCCGATTCAGGTGCTCAAGGATTGGTATCTCTCGCCCCAGCATGTGTCCGCTGTCGGCAAGGGCTGCACCTACGCAACGCTTGGCGCGGAAGCCACTCGCCAGGGGCGCGAAATGCAGCAGGTCTTCGGCGCGGCAATTGAACAGCAGGTCTCCGCCTTGGCTGGCAAGCTTGGAGATTCGGTGGAAGCCAGGGAGGATGCGATTCGCACCATGGCCCAGATGGTCGGTACGCTGATTCTGGCGCGCGCTGTCTCGGATGCTGATCTGCAGGACGAGATCCTTCAGGCGGGAAAAGGGGCCTGAGCGTGGACACTTGACGCGGCCTGTTCACGCGCCGGCTATTGCATGCGCCGGTCGGGTCTCACCCCCGGCTGACGGTCACAAACACCCCGGCCAGCATCAGCCCGATCCCGGCCAAAGCCGCAAATGACACCGGTCGCCGCGGCAGCCCGAACCAGCCGAAATGATCAAAGATCACCGCACCGGCCATGTTCCCCAGCACCACCAGCATCAGGAACAGCGTCACCCCGAGCACCGGCACCGCCTGCGCCGAGACCATGACCTGATAGGCGCCGAACAGGCCGCCCAGCCACACCCACCAGGGAAGTGCCAGCACCTGTTTTGCCTCGGGCAGTCGGATCTGGCCGATGAGCAGACAGGCGCCCAGCAACAGTGTCGCGCTGGCAAAGGCGAAAAACACCGCCACCAGCGGATTGGCGGAAAGGCCCGATGCCATCCGCGCGTAGAGCGGCCCCTGGGCGGCGACCAGAACACCGCCCAGCATCACCGCCAGAACCAGAAGCAGGGAAAAGCCCATGCCCGCCCTCACAGCGTCTTGTACATATAGGTGGTGGCGTGCAGCGACACGCCATCGGGGTCGAGCGCATAGCCCGGGATCACTCCGGCCTCGACAAACCCCGCCGCCCGGTAGAGCGGCTCGGACACATCGCCGGTCCTGGTGTCAAGCGTAATCAGCTTCTTACCTAGCTCGAGCGCCGCCGCATCCACCGCCGCCATCAGTGCCCGGCCCACACCCTGGCGCCGCGCAGCCGGTGCCACCATCATCTTGGCGACCTCTGAGCGGTGCGGCTGGTTGGCGGGCATTGCCACGATCAGCTGCACCGAACCCGCGGGCACGCCATCGAGCCAGGCCATCATCAGCCTGCGCCGCCCGGCGCGCACCTCGGGGAACACCTGCCCCTCGAAGAACGCCAGCCCGTCGGCCGTCGAAAACGGCTGGAGGAAGCCGATCGCCGCCCCGTCGTTCACGGTTTCGGCCATGATCGCGGCCAGCGCCTCCGCCTGGGCGTCGAGCGCGTCCGCGGCAAGTGTTTGAACATCAATCTCAGCCATGAAACCCCTCACACAAGCACGATCAGATAGCTGGCCGCATCAACCCCGGTCTGAAACCGCGACGGCCCGTAAAGCTGGTAGCGCAGGCAGTCACCTGCCTGAAGTTGATGCACCGCCTCGCCAAGCGTCACGGTCAGCGCGCCTTCGAGCATCACCAGATGGTGCTCATGTCCGGGCTTCGACGGTCCCGCATAGGAGATGATCTGATAGGGTTCGAGCGTGCAGCGGATCACCTCCGCGCTCAGCCCGCCTGCGGGCGGCGACACCACCTTGCGCAAAAACCCGTTCTCCTCGTCGTGCCACTGGCTCTGCTCGTCCGCCTGCACCAGCGGCTGAAACGGCGCCTCGACAGGGGCCAGCAATTGCGAGATGGTCATGAGATAAGCGCCGGACAGTGCCCCCAGCGTCTCCGCCGTCGGGCTAACCTCACCAGTCTCGACCCGCGACAGCGCCGAGCGGCTCACCCCGCTCACATCCGCCAGTTCCTGCAGCGACCAGCCGCGGTCCGTGCGGATCTGTTTCAGCCGTTCCGCCAGCCTGTCGTTGAGTGTAGTCATAGAAAATCCCGTATTCAGGAAAAAATCCTGAATACGGGATATGCTCTTTCACGCGTGTCGTCAAGCGGGTACGCCGCGCGCACATTCCGACGCGGCGGTGTGCTCTCACACCAGCATCTGGAACACGATCCCCGTCACCACGGCGCCGCTGAGCCCGAGCCCGATATAGGCAGCGAAGACCGGTTTCTTGACCAGCGACCAGACCGCCGCCATCGCCGGCACCGAGCTCACCGCGCCGGAGATCATGAACGCCATCGCAGCGCCCTGGCTCATGCCCTGCTCCATCAGGCCCGCCAGCAGCGGCGGCGCGACATAGGAGTTGAGATAGGCGGGCATCCCCACCAGTGCGGCAATGCCGATCGGCACCACGCCTTCGCCGCCCACCAGACCGGCGATCATGTCGGCCGGCACATAGGTGACCAGCAGCGCTTCCAGCACATAGGCCAGCGCCAGCCACTTGATCAGGAACACGCCATTAACGATCGCCTCGTGCCGGAAGGCTTCGCGGCGGCTTGCCTCGCGCCAGAATGTCCAAACCGGCTTGCCCGTAAACGGGTCCGGTCCGCAGCCGCAACCTGTCTTGGTGTAGATCTTCAGAGGCGCGCTGAACCGGCCACCGGCAATCGCCGCCTTGATGGCGAACCCGCCAAACAGACCCAGCGCCACCGCCGCCACCGCCTTGCCGACGGCAAACTGCCAGCCCAGGGCTGCCGCCGTGATCAGCAATGTTGGCGGGTCGATCAGCGGCGACGACAGCCAGAACGCCATCACCGCCGACAGGGGCGCACCCAGCGCCAGCAGGCCTGCGACAAACGGGATCACCTCGCACGAGCAGAATGGCGCCAGCCCGCCAAACAGCGCGGCCATCACGATCATCTTGGTCTCGCGGCCCTTGAACGCCTCGGCGATCACCGCTTCCGCCCCCGCCGCCTTCAATCCGGCAATCAGCGCCACGGCGAAGATGATGTAGGGCAGGGTGCTGCCAAGCGCTGCCACCGCGAAGCTGACAATCTCTGAAAACCGCCCGCCGTCCAGCACGGTAACACCGGCCAGGATCAACAGCATCAAGGCCCAGGGCGTCATCAGCCAGGCCTTCAGGTCCTGGCCGCCCGGGCGGCTGGTTTCGGTTGCAAGGCTCATGGCTGAACTCCCTGTTCGCTGCAGCAATTTTCCAAAATGAATGAGGCAAGCAGATTGAGATGGGCGAAATTCGCCGTGCTCATGATCACCCGGCCCTGCTTGCGCTGGACAATCAGATTGGCGGCGCTCAAGAATTTGAGATGATGCGCCAGCGTCGAGGCGGTGATCCCGGTGCGCTCCTGAATGTCGCCAACCCGCAGCCCGGCCTCCCCGGCCCGCACCAGTGTCTGCAACACTTCGAGACGTGATTCCGACCCCATCGCCGAAAATCCCTGCGCTGCTTCGATCGCATCCATCCGCGTCACTCCAAAAGATTCGATAAAACTAGTTATATCGAATCAATGGAGGATGCAAGCCCCGGTCAACACCGCCCCGGCTCAGTCATAGAGGCAGCGGAACCCCACATAGACCGCGTAGAACGAGGCGGGCTTCCATTGCATGCCCTCGGCGCGCGCCGCACCCGGCCCGTACCACCAGCTGCCGCCCGCCGTCAGCGCATCATCGCCGCGCCGGTCGGCAAGCCACTCCCAGGCATTGGCACCCATGTCGTAAAGCCCGTTGACCCCGCGCCGCGTGGTGCCCACGGCCACATGGGCGCTGCGGTTGCTGTTCATCCCGTCCGGCGCATCGCCCACCGGATAGACATAGGTCCGCCCGGTCTCGAACCCGTCCGTCGGCGCCGCGCGCTGTTCGGTGTAGGCCGCAAGGCTCCATTCCTCGCGCGTCGGAAGCCGCCCGGCCGCATCCGCGCAAAAGGCCTGCGCCTCCTCCCAGCTCACATGCACCGCCGGTTCGCTGTCGGTGCCCGCGCGGCCAAAGGGCGTGCGAAAATTCCAGCCCGGCCGCCGCTCCCATCCCGCACCCCATTCAAACCCGCCGCCTTCACGCTCGGCCATGGTCTCAAGCCCGGTCCGCTCGGCAAACGCCGCAAAGGCGCCGATTGTCACCTCGCTCCGGTCGATCGAAAAGTCGCCGATCCGGACCCGTTCCGTATCCGCCTTGTCCAACCCCGCTTCAGCCGCAGCAATGGACGCAGCCAGAATAAAACCCGCCAAACCCGAACCTCTGATCATCAAGCTCTCCCTTGTGCCTGTCGCAGACCCTTTTCCACCGCATATAGATCCAGGCCGCGAAACGGCGAGGGCAGGCAATGGCCTCCGCACACATCCGATGCAGGCACCCCTCCCGGCACCCCCAGCCCGCGACGCCCCCGCAGCCGCTGACCCGATCCGCCAGCCATTGACGCAGGTCAACACTCCCGCCCGCCACCTGTGCCACTGTTGCCGCACAGGAGGACCAGACCATGTACAATAACATTCTCGTCGCCGTCGCACTCGACCACGCCCGCAACAGCGCCGCCGCCTTCGACATTGCACGGACGCTTGCCACAAAGGACGCCGCCATCACCGCCCTGCATGTGCTTGAGGAGATCCCCGCCTATGTGGCCCACTACATCCCGGTGGAGCAGACATCCAACCGCCGCATCGAGGCCGAAGCCGAACTGAAGGCCGAGCTCGGCGGCGTCAGCGGTGTCAAACCCGTCGTCCTGAGCGGCCACCCGGGCTCGACAGTCGTCGAATACGCCACCGCCCACGGCATCGACTGCATCATCATCGCCTCCCACCGCCCCGGCCTGCAGGACTATTTCCTCGGCTCCACCGCCGGCCGCGTGGTCCGCCATGCGAAGTGCGCGGTGCATGTGATCAGGTGAGGGAAAGGTTAGGGGAGACAGATTTGTCAGGCTAAGTGGGCGGGCGGCGTAAGGGGCACTGCGCGCCAGCTCGCCCCCTTGCCGCGAGGTCCCGAGAACGGGCGAAGCCATGGCATCCCTTGGTAACGAAGTGACAGAGAGGCAAGGCGCGCCATCAGCGGACTGGTCCTCGCGATCCATCCCATTCGCTGATGTTTTCCATCTGCCCCGCGTCGCCCTTGCTTAGATGACCTCCTGCAACAACCTCGACATAGACACCCATGTCCATATGCCCCAGATATTTTCGCAGAAGGTAGGGGACTTTCAGGTCCCGGTCTGCCGTTTCCGGGTTAACCTCGGTCGCCGCACACCGTTTTGTTCTTGAAATGATGCGAAATTGAAGGTCCCCGATCGAAAGCAATGAACCTACCGCATCCAGTTCGGAAAATGGCGGCAAGCCGTCGATCACCATATTTGCCCGGAACCGACCGGAATGGACTCTTGCACCTGTCAGCTTTTCGAAGGCTCGGACAGAGGCTAGGTTCAGGACTGAAATGGCGTTCATCATAGCAGGTGAGATGACCGACACGTCCGTGAACCGATGCGGCGCGGACGAAACGAACTGTGGCGGTTGCGCATCGGACAGATTCAGGAGCCGGCTCAGAAACGATGCAGCCTCTTCCCTTTCGAATTTGTCACGCATGTCGAATTTGCGGTTCTGGCCACCTGCGGCAATCGTAAGGCTTCGCGTAGCTGCGTCGAAACTGGTCTGCAAACCTGCAAGCGCGGCCTCATTTAGCAAGACAACGAAATTCTCCTTCGGAAGCGGCCGGGGATTGTCCGGATCGAAGCCTGAGTTGTAGCGGGCAAATCCAAACAGCCGGTCTCCCGGCATGCCTTCTCCGGCTGTAAGATCGACAGCTTCGAGCGGTTCCGCACTGAGACCTTTGACGGGAAAGCGGTACAATTGCTCCAATGTGATCGGATTGGCGCTCAATTCGGACTCCATCTGAAAGGGGTGTCTTCGCAGCATGTCGTCAAAGGCCCAGTCGGTCAATGCAGCAAACGGATCGTTCCAAACCTTGTGCCCCAACCGACGCGCCTGAGCGGCCAGCCTGCGCAAGTTCCCCAAGTCGCCCAGGTATTACGCAGCCTTGGCGACGTGATATTCCTTGATCGCCACCATCTTGATTTCCGGGTAGCGCTCCGCCTCATAATTGAGCGAGAACGGGTCGGTGGCGAGAAACACCGGGTCGCCGTCGAGATCGCGGGCAATGTCGCCGCGGTGGCGGTCGATGAAGCGTTCGAGTTCAGGCTTTTCCGGCGCCGAAATCCAGCGGCAGACCGAGAAGCGGGCCATTTCGAAACTCACCGGCAGGCCATATTCCGCCTGCAGCCGTTCCTTCAGCACATCAAGCTGCAGCGCACCGACCACGCCGACAATCGCCGGTGAGCCGTCTTCGGGCGAGAACAATTGCACCACGCCTTCCTCGGCCATCTGCTGCAGCGCTTCCTTCAGCTTCTTGGCCTTCATCGCATCCTCAAGCCGCACCCGGCGCAGGATCTCCGGGGCGAAATTCGGCACCCCCTGAAACACCAGCGCCTCGCCCTCGGTCAGCGTGTCGCCGATCCTCAGGGTTCCGTGATTGGGGATGCCGACCACGTCGCCGGCATAGGCCGTGTCGGCAATCTGGCGCTGCGAAGCGAAGAAGAATTGCGGCGCTGACAGCCCCATCGGCTTGCCGGTGCGCGACAGCCGCGCCTTCATGCCGCGCTGCAATTTGCCCGAGCAGACCCGCACAAAGGCGATCCGGTCGCGGTGATTGGGGTCCATATTGGCCTGGATCTTGAACACGAAGGCGGTCATCTTCGCGTCCGTCGCCTCCACCGTGCGGATGTCGGCCACCTGGGCGCGCGGCGGCGGCGCCAGCTCGCCCAGCGCGTTGATCAGGTCGCGCACCCCGAATGCCTTCAGCGCCGAGCCGAAATAGACCGGCGTCAGATGCCCCTCACGGAACGCCTCGAGATCGAACGGCCGGCAGGCTTCCACCGCCAGGCTGGTCTCCTCGATGAAGGTCTCGCGCTCGTTTTCCGGCAACAGCCCCGCCACCTTGTCCGATTCCGGCCCGTTGACCGGCGTCAGCTCAACCTCCTTGTCGGCGCCGCGCATCGCCGATTTGGCCAGATGATAGGTGCCCGAAAAGCTCTTGCCCTGTCCGATCGGCCAGGTCATCGGCGCCGTGTCGAGCGCCAGCTTCTGTTCCACCTCGTCCAGGATTTCGAACGGGTTGCGCGCCTCACGGTCCATCTTGTTGACGAAGGTGATGATCGGAATGTCGCGAAGCCGGCAGACCTCGAACAGCTTCAGCGTTCTGGGCTCGATGCCCTTGGCCGCGTCGATCACCATCACCGCCGCGTCCACCGCCGTCAGCGTCCGGTAGGTGTCGTCGGCAAAGTCCTCATGGCCCGGCGTGTCGAGCAGGTTGAAAACGTGATTGTCATACTCGAACGTCATCACCGAGGTGACCACCGAGATGCCACGCTCGCGCTCGATCTTCATCCAGTCGGAGCGGGTCTGGATCCGGTCCTTCTTGGCCTTCACCTCGCCCGCAAGCTGGATCGCGCCGCCAAACAGCAACAGCTTTTCGGTCAGCGTGGTCTTGCCCGCATCCGGGTGCGAGATGATGGCGAAGGTACGGCGGCGGCCGACTTCCTCGGCAAGTGGTTCGGGCATCGATTGCGAATTCCTGTTGATTGCGCTGCCTTCTATCGTTTTGCCGCCCGCCATGCAATTGACCTCGGCCTCGCGACAGGAAAAGCTTGGTCATGACCCATCATGATCGCCCCGCAAACATGGCCGCACACCCCGCCGCGCCGCCCGCGCCCGAACTGCGCATCCTGCCGCTGGCCCATGGCGAGGGGCTGGATTTGCCGGCCTATGAAACCAGCGGCGCCGCCGGCATGGATCTGCGCGCTGCGGTGACCGAAGACGAACCGGTGGAGCTCGCGCCCGGTGCCCGCGCCGCCGTTCCCACCGGGCTGATCATGCAGATCCCGCAGGGCTTTGAAGGCCAGATCCGCCCGCGCTCCGGCCTTGCGCTCAAATCCGGCATCACCTGTCTCAACACGCCGGGCACGATCGACAGCGACTATCGCGGCGAGGTCAAGGTGATCCTTGCCAATCTCGGCGCCGAGCCGTTCACCGTGGCGCGGGGTATGCGGATTGCACAGCTGGTCCTCGCACCGGTGGTCCAGGCCCGCATCCGGCTGGCCGAAGCGGTGGATGAAACCGCACGCGGCGCTGGCGGCTTCGGCTCCACCGGAACCGCATGAGCCGCCCGCTCAAAGTCACCGATATGCACACCGGCGGCGAGCCGCTGAGGATCATCACCTCCGGCTATCCCGATCTGCCCAAGGGCACGATCCTTGAGAAGCGCGCCTATGTCCGCGATCATCTCGATCACCTCAGACAAATCCTGATGTTCGAGCCGCGCGGCCATGCAGACCAGTATGGCGCGCTCTTGGTCGAGCCGGATCTGCCCGGCGCTGATCTAGCGGTCCTTTTCATGCACAATGAGGGCTACTCCACCATGTGCGGCCACGCCATCATTGCGCTCGGGCGTTATGCGGTGGATCAGGGGCTGGTCACGCCCGATGGCGACCGCGCCGTCGTCAACATCGAGTGCCCCTGCGGAATGGTGCGGGCCGAGGTCACCATCCGCGACGGCAAGGCGGCCGATGTTGGCTTTGAGAGCGTGCCGTCGTTTCTGTTTGCAGGGGATCAAAAAATCAGCCTCAAAAATGGCAGCGAGATCAGCTTCGACATCGCCTATGGCGGTGCGTTTTATGCGCTGGCGGATTGCTGCCAGTTCGGCCTTGAGTTTGGCCGTGATCCGGTTGACGCCTTTGTCGAGGCAGCCGATGAGTTGACCCGAGCGGCGCAGGCGGCCATCCCGCTCAGTCATCCCGATGCCGAAGATCTGGCGTTTCTCTACGGCTCTATCCTGACCGACGGGCAGGACACCTTCTCCGATCGGCCGACCCGAAACATCTGCGTCTTTGCCGACCGCCAGGTGGATCGCTCGCCCACCGGCTCCGGTGTCACCGCGCGGCTCGCTGCGATGCACGCCCGCGACCAGATCGCAACCGGGCAGCGGCGGACTTTCGAAAGCATCATCGGCAGCCGGTTTTCGGGTTCCGTGGCCTCGGTGACGAGTTGCGGGCCGCATCCGGCGATCACGGCCAAAGTGTCCGGCCGCGCTTACTATTCCGGGAAGGCGGAATTTATTGTCGAGGATGACGACCCTCTGGCCGACGGATTTCTGGTGCGCTGAAAAACCGGATCGATAAACCGGGCCGCAATTGGCAGCGCTCTGGAATGTCTCAGGTTTTGTCGATCGGCTTGCTGCGCATACGCCGCACGGTTTCGCGCTCGGCACGTCTGCAACTCACTGGCGGCAGGCCTTTCGCGATCTGGCCGATGTCTTCGATCACCCGCTTGCCGATCTCCTGCAACGCGGACTCCAGCGCGCCTGCGCGATGCGGTGAAAACAGCGTGTTGGGCAGGGTCCGGACCGGGTCATTGGCGGCGACGGGCTCTTCCGGAAAGACATCTGTGGCAAAGCGTATCCTGCCTGACCCGACCAGTTTCGCCACCGCATCAAAGTCCACCACGGCGGCGCGGCTGAGCAGGATAAGCGAAGCGCCAGCCTGCATGCGGGAAAGATTGCCGGCATTGAGAAGATGCTGGTTTTCGGTGGTGATCGAGGCGACCACAAAGACAAATCGCGATTGCTCCAGAACCGCATCCAGGCTGGCCGGTGTAACGCCCATTCGCTCAAGATGCGCATCCGGCAGCCAGGGGTCAAACACCTTGACGGAATTCGGCCTGAAGCCGGGCAGCAAGGCAAAAAGCGCCCGCCCGAGATCGCCGAAACCGACAAAGCCGAAATCACTGCCGGTCAGCAGCTCCGCGTCCTGGTTGCCGCTCAGCCCGTAACTCTCGCGGCCTTCTGTAAAGCGCTTGTGCTCGGAGTGAATTCCACGTGCCAGCGACAGCGCCATGCCCAGCCCCATCTCGGCGACCGGGAGCGCAAACACGCCACTTGGCGCCAACACATGGATGCCGCGCTGAAAGCAGGTTTCATAATCGATATTGGGCAGAAAGTTGGTTTCGACATTGATGATTGCCTTGAGCTTTGAGGCCATTGCAAGCCGCTCAGGCCCCATATCCGCCTGACCCAGCAGGATCTCGCAGTCAGGCAGATGCCGGGTGTAGAAAGCCTCGCGATCGTCACCGCGGCAGACGATGACATCGTGATTGTCCGTCAGGTCCCGATAGCTGGCTTTGCTGAAGATTTCCTCGGCTGTGCGCGGGTCGGGATCCAGAATGATACGCATGTTGCTCCTCCGATAGGCGTGTTGGAATCACTATAAAGCCGATTTGTCGTGGAGCAGAAAACAGATGTTCAAACGGCGCTCAATCAGGCCGGGCCTGGCTGAGAGTGCTCTTGGTGATTGAGGATTGGTTTGCGTTGTGTCGCCCATTGCCCCATGTGGAGAGAATACAATTTCATGTATCGACGCTTCAAAGGAAAATTCTTGTTCTTTGGCGGCTTCGGCTGAACGCCCCGGGCTGGCATTGATGCAAGAAGACGTCTACTTATTTCAGACATAATGGGAAAGGATCTATCGATATGCCGGATTCACGAGACATTGGCCGCGGCCGCATCTACAATTCGATCCTCGACACCGTCGGCAACACGCCGATCGTGCGGCTCGACAAGCTGGCGAAGGCAAAAGGTGTCAAGGCACACCTCTTGGGCAAGCTTGAGTTTTTCAATCCGATCGCCTCGGTCAAGGACCGCATCGGCGTTGCCATGATCGAAAGCCTCGAAGCGCAAGGCAAGATCGAGCCGGGCAAGACCACGCTTGTCGAACCGACGTCCGGCAACACCGGCATTGCGCTGGCCTTTGCCGCCGCCGCCAAGGGTTACCGGCTGATCCTGACCATGCCCGAAACCATGTCGGTCGAGCGCCGCAAAATGTTGGCGCTGCTCGGCGCCGAGCTGGTGCTGACCGAAGGCCCCAAGGGCATGAAGGGCGCAATTGCCCGCGCTGAGGAATTGTTGGGTGAGATCCCAGATTCGGTGATGCCGCAGCAATTCGAAAACCCGGCCAACCCGGAGATCCACCGCAACACCACGGCGCTGGAAATCTGGAACGACACCGATGGTGGTGTCGATATTCTGGTCTCCGGAATTGGTACCGGTGGCACAATCACCGGCACCGGACAGGTGCTCAAGGCGAAGAAGCCCGGGGTCAAGGTGGTTGCTGTCGAGCCCGCAGATTCGCCGGTGCTGTCGGGTGGTAATCCCGGCCCGCACAAGATCCAGGGGATCGGTGCCGGCTTCGTCCCCGCCATTCTCGACACCGAGATCTATGACGAGGTTGTGCAGGTCAGCAATGACGAGGCCTTCGCCATGGCCCGCGAGGTGGCGCGTCTCGAAGGCCTGCCGGTTGGTATCTCCTCCGGTGCTGCGCTGACGGCCGCGATCAAGGTTGGCAGCCGTGAGGAAAATGCCGGCAAGCAGATCGTCGTGATCATCCCGTCCTTCGCCGAGCGTTATCTGTCGACCGCGCTGTTTGACGGGCTTGGCGACTGACCACCCGTCCCGACCTTTTCGCCGTGACCGAACGCACTCGATCCAAAGGGCAGGCTGCTTGAGCCTGCCCTTTGCTTGTTGCGCTCACGCGGCCTTCGTCACCCGCTCGGCGGCCATGCGGTAGGAGATCGATTCGGCCAGATGAATCCGGCTGACCGTCTCTGCTCCGTCGAGATCTGCCAGCGTGCGTGCCACCTTGAGAATGCGGTGATAGGCGCGGGCCGAAAACCGCATCTTCTCTGCCGCATCTGAAAGCAGGGCCTGCCCGCCGGAATCGGGTCTTGCCACCTCTTCGACCAGAGCGGTGGTGCATTGTGAATTGGTGCGGATATCGGACCGTCCGAGTGCCCGGTAGCGCTGTTTTTGCGTGGTTCGGGCCATCGCCACGCGGACGGCAACATCTGCGCTCTTCTCGGCGTCCTGCGGCCGGATCAGATCTTGCGCGGTAACAGCCGGCACGTCGATGCGAATGTCGATCCGGTCCATCAGCGGTCCGGAAATCCGGGCCTGATAATCGCTCTGGCAGCGTGGCCCCCGCGCACAGCTGTGCCCCGGTTCGCCCGCCATGCCGCAGCGGCAAGGGTTCATTGCCGCAATCAGCTGGATGTTTGCTGGATAGCTGACCCGGTGATTGGCGCGCGCGATCACGCTCTCGCCATTCTCCAGCGGTTGCCTCAGTGAATCGAGCACCTGCGGGGTGAATTCGGGAAACTCGTCGAGAAACAGTATTCCGTGATGGGCCAATGACACTTCGCCGGGCCGCGCCTTGAAGCCGCCGCCCACCATCGCCGCCATCGAGGCCGAGTGATGCGGCTCGCGAAATGGCCGCCGGTCGGAAAGTTGACCTCCCGCAAGCTGGCCGGCAATGGAGTGGATCATCGAGACTTCGAGAAGTTCCGCCGGTGACAAGGGCGGCAATATTGACGGAAGCCGCGCCGCCAGCATGGATTTGCCCGATCCTGGAGGGCCGACCATGATCAGATTGTGACCGCCGGCAGCGGCCACCTCGAGCGCCCGCTTGGCCGTTTCCTGGCCTCGGATGTCACACAGATCCGGCATGTTGGCGGGCTCGGCCCGCATCGCAGGCTTTGGCCGGGCCAGAACCTGCGTGCCGCGGAAATGATTGGCCATGGCGATCAGCGAACGTGGCGCAAGGATCTCGATGTCTTCTCCGGCCCAGGCGGCTTCCGGGCCCGAGGCTGCGGGGCAGATCAGGCCCTTGCCCAGCGCATTGGCGCCGATTGCCGCGGGCAATGCGCCAGCGACACTTGCGACGGTGCCGTCAAGCGAGAGCTCGCCAAGCACCACATAGCCGTTGAGCGCATCGCCGGGTATCGCGCCGAGAGCGGCCATCAGCCCCAGCGCGATGGGCAGATCGAAATGACTGCCCTCCTTGGGCAGGTCTGCGGGGGCGAGATTGACCGTTACTTTCTTGGCCGGCAGGGCTAGCCCCGAGGCGTGAAGAGCTGCCTGCACCCGTTCCCGGCTTTCGGCGACCGCCTTGTCCGGCAGGCCGACAATGTGCATCCCGACCTTGCCCGGCGCGACCATCACCTGAACGTCGACCGGCACCGCTTCGATGCCTTCAAATGCCACTGTGCTGACCCGCGCAACCATGACGTCTATTCCTCCAGGCAGTGACTTGGGGGTATTGCTGACACAATACACGATATAGGGGAAAGGAAATCATAGAAACGGGAATAAAACAAGAACATTAAAGAAACAAATGCAACGGAAAGTGGATGGCAGGTTGCATGCAATTGCATCAAGAGAACAGGAAATGCCGCACCCTATGCGTGCATTTTGCTGTTTTGGCAACAAAAACGGGGGCAATTGCCACCGTTTGGCGCATTTTCAGGCCGTTGATCAGGGTTTGGAAGCGTTTCGTGCTCGAATCCGGGCAGAAGGATGCGTCCGGCTATTTCAGTGCAGCCGCAATGTTGCCGGGCCGAAACTCTGTGATGGTGTAGTCGGCAATGCCCGCACTGTGGAACGGGTCATCGCGGATCAGGGTTTGGATATCCTGCAGCGATTGTCCCCGAGCGATGATGACACCACCTGTGCGCGGCACCTTGGCCCCGGATGCCAAGAACCTGCCGGTGTCATAGTTGCGCTCGATGAAAGCCATGTGCGGCTCGATCAGCGGATCAACATTTTCCAGCGCCGTTATGTAAGTCAGATCAATCACAAAGAGATGATCGCCGTCTTCAAGAAAGGCCATTCCGATGCTCCTGGTGCAGTCTGGTATGTTGAGGCTGGACTTGCGGAGATGGACAAATCCCGCAAAACCATGGCTGCTGAAAGATCGCTGTGTCAAGCAAGGATGTCTGGCCGTCCTGGTTGACAAGAATCCGTTCAACTGTGCCACGCCCGTGAGAACAAACCGGACTCAGGCCTTCTTGGCTTCCACCGCGTCCCAGAACAGGCCGGCGATGTCGGCGCCGCCAAACCGCTTGACCTCGCGAAGCCCCGTCGGCGAGGTGACGTTGATCTCGGTCATCAGGTCGCCAATGATGTCGATGCCCACCAGAATGAACCCGCGCTCACGAAGCGCCGGGCCGATGCGGGCGCAGATCTCTTTCTCGCGGTCTGTCAGCTCGCTGTGTTCGGCGCGGCCACCGACATGCATGTTGGAGCGCGAATCATGTTCGGCAGGCACCCGGTTGATTGCCCCCACCGGCTCGCCGTCGATCAGCAGGATGCGCTTGTCGCCGGCGCGCACATGCGGCAGGTATTCCTGCGCAATGAAAGGCTCGCGGTACATCTGTGCAAACATTTCCAGAAGCGAGGTCATGTTGCGGTCATCGGGCTTGATGTGAAACACGCCGGCGCCGCCATTTCCGTAGAGCGGCTTGAGGATCATGTCGCCGACTTCCGCGCGAAACGCCTTGATCGTGTCCGGATCACGTGAAATCAGTGTTTTCGGCATCAGGTCGGGGAACTCGGTGACGAAGATTTTCTCGGGCGAATTGCGCACCCAGGCCGGATCATTGACCACCAGCGTTTTCGGATGCACCCGTTCGAGCAGATGGGTCGAGGTGATATAGGCCATGTCAAATGGCGGATCCTGCCGCAGCAGCACCACATCCATATCCGCCAGATTGATGGTTTCCTGCGGCCCGAGCTCGAAATGGTCACCCTCGACATCGCGCAGGATCATCGGCTCGGCCACCGCCTGGATCATCCCGTCGCGCATCGACAGCTGGTCCGGCGTGTAGTGAAACAGGTGATAGCCGCGCGCCTGGGCTTCCATCGACATGGCGAAGGTGGAGTCTCCGGCAATCGAAATCGAGCGCACATGGTCCATCTGGACCGCAACATTCTTGATCTTGCTCATGGGTCAGGTGTCTCCGCCATTCTGATGCGTCTCACATAGGGTGGGAACGGGGGGGATTGCAACGGGGGCGGATGGGAAATGGGGGTGAGGCGGCGTGTGGCTACGAACTGAACAGATCGGCATTGTACTGCTTGTTTCAAAAACAGACCCTAATGTCCCACCCAAGCGCTTCAGATCGCGGGTAGAATTCACGAAGCCAACTGCCGCTGGTTGGCTTCGTAATGGCGCATCGCCAGCGCTCAAACCGATTGAGCAAGGTGGTGCCTGCGCGCAAAAAAATGTGCTGCACAAGTTTGCTGTTGTCTAAATTGATCGCCCCTATCTACAGGCTATCGATACAAACCATTCCGACGCTAAACTCCTGGCCACCAGCGATCAGGGAGAAAAGAAGTTGATCCGTGGTCGTTTCCCAATGGATTCGCCCAACGCCATTTGGGCTGTTAATGCCTCCCTCGATTTTGGCCAGTGGTGTTGAAACACTCGGGTTATCGTGAAGCTCTATATCAGTAGGAAATGCACCCGTTACGCCAACCATCTAGAAGCCGCCTTGATCGCGCACTTGCGCATTGGCTGCCGCAAAAGGTACCCTGGAGATGAGATGGAATGATGAGTTGTTGAGAGAAATCACTTTCTGCGAAACGCCAATTCCGTTGTCTGGAATGACCTCGGCAGATCCATAACCGGTTGCAAAGCCCGCACTACGGATCTCTAAAACATCATCTTTGAACAGCACTGCGCCTGGAGCTGGGAAAGCAGCACCAACCGAGTGGTCATCAAAAGTTGCACAATGTTCTTCTGCGATGGTGTGGCTGATTATCAGCAAACTGAACAGGGTTGCGGTTGCCGAACGGAACATGGCTCTCTCCTGGGTTCCAAGACGGTTGCATTTGTATCATGCTTCTCAGAAAAGTAGAAACTCGGATGGGATCGAGCTTTTGCAGCACGCCCTGCTGCCCGTCACCGTCCCCCGAGCGCCCGGCACATCCGGTCGATGGTGCGGCGGACTTCCGGCAGGTGACGATCCACTGGTCATGGATGTCCATCCTGACCCTGTGAGACCTGTTGATCAGCAAAAGCGAGATTGTTGACAGTGATCAAAGCCGGTTGATGGAGGAGCTCTTGAGATTTCTTTCTCATGAAAGCGCCGGCGTAAAAGGCTTTGACCGCATGCCTCCTGCCTGGTCTGAGCTCAACAAGCTGATATCGGCTGGAGGAAAAGTACCTGCCAAGTCTGACGATGCAATGGAAGTGATCTCCGCTTGGCATCAGGAAACCAGAGACCTTTCGCTAATCCTCAGCAGGCAAACCGAAGCGATTGTCACAGAACGGTTGCCACGAAGTCATCGCGGAGATCCGGCAACTAGGCAACGTGACGGACTGGCAGAACTCCGTGACAAATGTCGGCTGACTGCCTCTCTTGATATTCCGAACGCTGCATCGTCGCTTGAAATCGTCGCAGACTTACAGCGACGATCTGTCGATGTTGGCATGACACTGCGTGCGCCGGAAGACCGCAAATCCTCAAAGGCTAGGGTTAGCTGGTTATTGCGGCAGATAAAGAGCAATGCACCTGCAGACTTACAGGTTCGGTTGAACTGGCCTGGACGAAGTGAGGCTACTCAGTTTACGCACGCAGCGCTTGTCGATGACCCTTCGATTGTCGATCGGGACAAGGAAGGGCTGCAGGTACTTAGTTTCCATATTTTCATTTCCCGGAGGCTTGGTGCGCGCTTTACTCAGCAAGTAAATTTCGTTTCGGACTTGGAAGAGGTGGTTCCGGAATTCTATCGAGAGATCGGGCAAAATTTGTCCCCTTGGCGGAAAAGCGCTCCACGAATAAAGGAAGATCGGGAAACGGCAGAAGACGTTTCCACAGAAGCGCTCTCGGAGGAGCATGAAGAATGAAGCGAAACTGAAACACTTGATGTGACGGCGGAAAAGCCGCACACGGGGCTGCGTTACCTCACCCCGTCTGCCCCAGCAGAAAGGCCCAGCCCATCATCGCGATGGCGACCATCCAGGAGGCCAGCGCGCGGAAGCTGATCTCGACCCAGCCATAGGGCAGGCGTTTGAGCCCGGTGGACACGATGGTGGCGGATGTGGCGAGCACCAGATTGAACAGCCCGAAGATGCCCGCATAGGCGCCCGGCGGGACCTCTCCCCATGCGTGACCGGCCAGAATGCCCCAGCCTGTCAGCAAGCCTGTCAGGAACACGATGGCTGACATGATCCGCACCCCGGGGCGTATTGCGACGACGGCCAGCAGTCCCAATGCGATGGCCGTTGCGAACAGCAGCGGAACCGGATCAACCGGCACAAGCGCCGCAATGACAAAGCCTGCGGGGATGGCCAGCAGAAAGGCCGGCCAAACCAGTGGCAACCCGTCCCGCTTCCACATGGAAACCAGGATGCCTGTGCTGGCCAACGCGATCATCACCGGCAGATCGATCAGGACCGCCATGCCTCCGGCCAGGAAGTCCTGATAGGCGTCGCCGCCCAGGGCGAATTCATGGGCCTGGGCGTCAAGCGGCACGACAGTGAAAAGGCCGCCCGCAAGCGCCATGGGCACAAGGCGGGCGGCCAGTCGGTCAAACCGGATGCTTACTGGCTTCATCAATGTCAGCCGTCAGGCAATGCCGGTCAGGAAGGCGGTTCCGACCAGCGCGATAATTGCACCGCCGGCGCGGATGGCCATCTTGCCCCATGCCAGTCCATTCAGTGCGCCAAGCCCGATGCCGACGCCATGCAGCAGGCCGCTCGCGATCACGAAGCCGATGGCATAGGCGAAGGGATTGGCAGCGGTGGGCAGTTCGGTGCCATGCGCATAGCCGTGAAACACTGCGAAGAAAGCCACCAGCACGCCTGCAACCACGACCGGAGCCCGCACCAGGAACAGCACCAGCAGCCCCAGAACAATGCCCGAAAGCGCAATGCCTGCTTCAATGAAGGGCACCGGAATGCCAGCGATGCCGAGCGCGGCGCCAAACGCCATGACCAGCGGAAAGGTGATCGGAAGGATCCAGATCGCAGGACTTCCCAGAACCGCGCCCCAGAGCCCGACAGCCACCATGGCGACCACATGGTCCCAGCCAAAGATCGGGTGCAGCAGGCCGCTCAAAAACCCGCCCGTCATGCCTTCGCCGGTATGGGCCAGTGCTGGCGAGGCTGCAAGCACGCAAGCGGTGAGCGCGAGCCGCGCCAGTCCCTTGAGCGGGGTGCCTGTATTGGAACGATTGGTGAAGGGGCGGGTTTGAGGAATATTGCGCATCTGTCGTGCTCCTTTTTGGGTTGTGCGGCACCCCTGTTTGGGTCGTGCCTCGATTTGCTTCGTGGCGATGATAGTCGATCAGCCATGTCCCGCAAGCGGCACAAGTGCCTCCTCACAGATTATGCCAACGGTCCTGCCTTTGAAGTTTCGGAGGGCACCATGCGACCGGGCACGCTGCCCGTCACCGCCGCCCAAGCACCCGGCACAGCCGGTCGATGGTGCGGCGGACTTCCGGCAGATGCCGGTCGTCCTGGTGGGTGACGATCCACTGGTCGTGCGCCAGTTCCGGGATTGTGCTGCCGGTCTGGCGAAGCGCTGGCTGGCGGTCGCCGATGAAGCTCGGCAGCAGCGCGATGCCCTGACCGGCGAGCGCCAGATCAAGGCTGTTGCGCGGCGCGTTGACCTCGCAGACCGCGTCGGTGCCCACCATCCTGTCGAGCCAGCGCGCCGATGGCGTGTCGGCCAGCACCTTGATCCAGCGTTCGGGTGCACCGGGCATGGCATAGGGCGCAAACTCCACGCGTGAGAGCCTTCGGCCCGCCAGGCTGTCGCCCGTCGGCCGAGCATTGCGAAACCCGATCACCACTTCGCGCCGTGCGATGTCGAGCGTCGCTTCTGCCGAGACAAAGCGCAGCCGGATGTCGGCGGGCGTGCCGGTGATCTCGTCAAGATGCTCAAGCAGCGCAAGCGTTGTCCAGGTGCCAGCGGAGACCTTCACTAAGGGCCGCTCGGTCTCACCCGGATGGGCTGTCAGCCTGGCGATGCGGGCTTCGATCCCGGTGAGGTCCTCGACCAGCTCGCGGGCCTGTGCGGTCAACTCATAGCCGCGCTCATGACGGATGAAAAGTTCCCGCCCGGTTGAGCGCTCAAGCGCCAGCATTCGCCGCCCGAGCGTGGCCGCGCTTCGTCCGGTCACCCGGGCCGCCGGCGATAGCCCGCCTTCCCGTGCCACGGCCAGAAACAGGTGCAGATCATCCCAGGAAACGATCTTTTCATTCATGAAAAGAACCTTTCAATCCGTTTCATTTCCTGGGTCCAAGAGAGCAACTAAGTTGGGTCGAGGTCAAGTCTGGCGCCTGGCCGCGATCAAGCAGACCGGTGGCGGCTCAAACACAGCCCGCCATCAAAGAGGCCATGCCTCTCAAGCCCGCGCAAAGGAGATGGCGATGCGAACAACCGGGAACACCAGTTCGGACAGTGGCTGCCCGTTTCCCCATGCCCGCAAAAGCTCGGGTCTGGAAGCGGAGGACGCCTTCATGGAGCTGCATGGCGGTCGCGGCAGCCGGGCTATCTACCTGATCGTGGAATGGATCTCTTCATGGATCCCGGCACCAGGACGCGCGTTCAAGCGGATCCTGAAAACCCGTCGCGCCGGCGGCCAGACAGAGAAAAGGCGGGCCACCAAGCTGATGACCCGCCCCTGAAACGCTGCGAACAACAGGTCCTACTGCATTGGTGTGAACATCGGCTCACCGGATGCGGTGTCCAGGATCTCTTCCTGCAGAACATCCCAGTGCTCGGCAATCTGGCCGTCTTCGACGCGAAAAATATCAACCGAGATCAGCGGCTTGGGGCTGAAGCCGGTCAGCCGGCCATGGACTGCGACCAGATCGCCTTCGCCGATCACCATTCCCATTTCATATTTGTAACTGGGCGGCATGTTGCTGAACATTTCCTTGATCACCTCACGGCCCGGTTTGATGGTCGGGCTGTGCTGGATGTAGTCCTCTGAAAAATAGGTGTCGATTGCATCGCTGTTGCCGTCGATGAAGATCTCGGTAATGGCTTTGACGACAAGCTCCTTTGCGGTCTCCGCATGGGCTGCCATGGGGGCAGTGCTGAGCGCGAGCGTCAGAATGGCGGCCTTGAGTGTGTGTTTCATGATGATGTCTATCCTCTGGAGTGGCGGCGCAGCGCGCCTCATTCAGCCTGGTTTGAACAAAAAGCCCCGCGGCTGTCGCGAGCGCCGAAGCCGGTTCGCAGGATCTTGCGAAAGCGGCACCCTCGATGCGATCAATGCGGAACCTGGAGGCTTGCAGGCTGGATTGCCCCATCATTCCACCGGTTCCAGCAACAGCGGTTCCTGCCAGCAGTCTTCACATTTGCTGTTGCACCCATTCGAGGTAAGCCATGGCCGAGACAAACGAAAGTACGCACAAAAAAGTAAGTACCCCCAAAGCCCTCCGAACAGACCCCGCCACGAGACGTGATGACAGAAAATCGCCTGTGCGGATTGCCCGATCATCCCGCCCCGGGATCGCAACAACGTTTGATTTCAGGTGAACGAACGAGAGTGCGGTGAACATGCACTTTTCAAAGTGTTAGAGCGCGCCTTGCATATCCTTTCGGGCGTTCGGGTGCTCGGCGCTGCAGGCGGCCTTGTCAGAACGCGTCCTTGAGATGAACCGGCCAGCGCCAGGGGCTGACGACGATGATGTCGAAACGCCAGGACAGCCGCTCTGCATCCGGCTGGCGGCTGATATAGACATCGCCCGCCGCCCGGATCCGCCTTTGCGACGCATAGCTCACCGAATCCACACCGGCCGCAAGGTCCCGCCGCGCCTTGACCTCGATGAAGGCGATCAGATCGCCCTTGCGGGCCACCAGATCGATCTCCCCCAGCGGCGTCTTGTAGCGAAGTGCCGAAATCCGGTAGCCCTTGAGCATCAAGGCAAAGGCTGCGAACCATTCCGCACGGTGTCCCTTGCGTTCGGAACGCCGTTTTCGAGTGAGCTTGTCGGCCCCGTTCACGCCTCACCTTTCGCAGACAGGTCTTTCATCTCCAAGAGCCGCTGATAGAGCTCCTTGCGCGGCAAGCCTGTCAGCCGTGCCGCCTCAGTTGCGGCCTTTCCGGCTGGCAGCTCTGCCGCCAGCCGCGTCAGCACCTGATCGACATCCTCCTCCGAGGGCACAGGCGTTGAACCCGGACCGATCACCAGCACGATTTCACCGCGGACGCTCTGGTCCTGGTACTGGGCGGCAAGCTCTGCCAGCGTGCCGCGGCGGATTTCTTCATAGACCTTGGTCAGCTCCCGGCAGACGGCGGCCTGTCGCTCAGTACCAAACACCTGGGCAGCGGATTTCAGCGAGGCCGCCAGCCGGTTCGGGCTTTCAAAGAACATCAGCGTCGCCTCGGTTGAGGCGAACGCCGCATAGCGTTCACGCCGCGCCTTGTCCTTTGACGGCAGAAAACCTGCAAACAGGAACGTGTCACTGGGCAGACCGGAGGCGACCAGGGCCGCCATCGGCGCCGAGGCGCCGGGGATCGGGATTACCGGCAAGCCGGCCTCGATTGCGGTCTGCGAGATCCGGTAGCCGGGATCGGAGACCAGCGGTGTGCCGGCATCGGAAATCAGCGCCACGCTCTTGCCCGCTTCCAGCGCCTGCATCAGCTTCGGCCCGACACGCTCGGCGTTGTGCTCGTGATAGGCATAGGGCCGGTTGGCAATGCCGAAACGGTCAAGCAGCACCCGGCTGACGCGGGTGTCCTCGCAGGCGATGATGTCTGCGCCGGCAAGTGTCTCCAGCGCCCGCAAGGTGATGTCGCCGAGATTTCCGATCGGCGTCGCCACCAGATAAAGCCCCGCTGCCAGTGGCCGTGCGGCAATCTCGTGCGTGCCGATGTGGTAGCCGCGCGCAGTTTGCCCCGTGGCTGCGGTGTTATCGGAACCTGTATCCTTGGGTGTCCTGCGTGCCATCTTCACTTCGCTTTGGGACCGGGCGGCGCCCGTGTCGCGTTCGTCCTCAAAGTGGGTGTAGCAGAGATTGCAGTGGATGCGCGATAGGGCTGTCCAGAAGATCCAGACGAACACCCGCCTTTGCATATGCGGTCCCTGAAAGCCAACCGGAACGGTGATTCCCGGACGCTTGTCAGAACACCTGGCTGATTAGCCCGACAGTGGACAGCAACGCGAGCAACCCCAGACATGCGGCCTTGTAAAAATGTTCATAGGCCGGGCGGAACAGCCGGGCACCCGAGAACACCCCGAGCAAAACCACAGGCGCCAGCAGCGCCCCGCGCCAGACGGCCTGCATGCTCATCATGTCGTAGCCGATCAGCCAGACCAGCGAGGTGAACATGCTGATCGCCAGGAACATCACCAGCGATGCCCGCATCTGTTTCGGCGGGGCTCCGCTTGCGAGAACGTAAAGCGCGATCACCATGCCGCCGACGGATGCCAGGCCGGTAGCGATGCCGGCCGTGACACCGCTCATGTAAAGGCCTCCCCGCGTTGCCAGGAAACCTGGCCGCAGATTGAAGAACTGTACAAGGGTCAGGCACAGAATGATGCTCAACGCGATTTTCTGGGACCAGGCGACATCGAGGCTCGTGGTTGCAAGAAGCCCGATCGGAACGCCGATCGACGAACTGATCACCAATGCCCGGACAACCCGCATGTCAGCCGGCGCCATTCCGCCCCGGAACATCGCAACGCTGGCGGCACACTCCAGAAGGAAACACACGGGAATCAATTCAACGGGCGGAAGGATGACGGCAAGCGATGCCATCACAACCGCCGAAAGGCCGAAGCCGGAAAAGCCTCTGGCCAGCCCGGCCAGGAACACGGCAGCGACAACGAATCCCAACTGAGAGGCGGGAAGCCCGGTGAGCTGGGTCAGTGTGAGAATCATGGTGTCGCCTGTTGCTGTGTCGTTGAGTTTGGATCGGCGGCGATGGCAATGCAAAGGCCCGTTTTGCCGACGGCCCCGATCCACGCAGAGCTATCGAGCCGCGCACCCAAATGGATGCGCAAAGGACGCCAAGAAATCATTGAAAGTGAGATGTCTTAGGCCCGAAGCTCGGATTTTTGCGGCTTTGAACGTGCGATTTTCGCAACCATGTCCGGCACCAGCAATGCCGGAGAGGGACGCGCGAAATAATACCCCTGAACCGCATCGCAGCCCATCGCCTCGACCACACTGACCTCCTCGAAGGTCTCGGTTCCTTCGACGATGACCTCGAATTCGAGGCCGCGCGCCAGCTCCAGAACGCCGCGAAGCACCTTTTGTTTGCGGGTGTCGCGGTCAATGTCGGAGACAAAGCTGCGGTCGACCTTCAATTGGTCCAACGGCAGCTGGTTGAGATAGCCCAGTGACGAATAACCGGAGCCGAAATCATCCAGTGACAGTCGCAAGCCAAGCGCATGGATATCCGCAAAAATCCTGGCAACCCGCTCTTCGTTCTGATCGACGAAGACACTCTCGGTGATCTCGATGCAAATGGCTTCGCCTGGCAGGTTGTGGCGCTCAAGTGTACTTTTCAACATCTCAATGAAATTGACCTGCCCGAGCTGCATCGGCGATACGTTGACCGAGATGTGCTTGAAGTCGAAACCGGCCTTGCGCCATTTGGCGGCCTGGGCGCATGCGAGGTCGAAAACCAGGCTGCCCAGCTCCATGATCTGACCGGTGGATTCGGCAATCGGGATGAACCTTCCGGGCGGAATCGGCCCCCTTTCGGGATGGATCCAGCGGGCCAGCGCCTCCAGGCCGGCCAATTGGTGATTGGCTGGATTGATCTGCGGCTGGAAATGAACCTCCAGCTCACGCTCAGCGATTGCCGAACGCAGCATGCCCTCCAGTTCCAGCTGCTCTTGCAGGTCGTTGTTGAGTTCCGGGGTGAAGAAAAGGGCCTGGTTGCCGCCGTTTGCC
This sequence comes from Hoeflea sp., assembly GCA_043585085.1. Lineage (GTDB taxonomy): Bacteria > Pseudomonadota > Alphaproteobacteria > Rhizobiales > Rhizobiaceae > Hoeflea. The sequence goes on along the minus strand of CP121320.1, from coordinate 1,398,667 downwards.
TTTGCCTTGCGACGTGCAAGCTCGGCATTCAGATGCATCGTGTCTGCGTCATCGGCGTCGTCACTTGGCAGAGCAATGCCGATCGAGCCAAAGGTATGAACCTCGCCACAGGGCAGATGGAAAGGTTGGCGCAGGGCTTCGAGCACGCTCTCAGCAAGCCAGGCGACTTCATCTGCTGTGGGTCGATCATCAACCAGAATTGTGAATTCATCACTGCCCGGTCTGGCGAGCTTTGCCCGGTCGCCGGCAAGGCGCTTGACCTCTTTCCCAACCATGATCAGAAGCTTGTCACCGTTGACCGGCCCATAGGCATCATTGATCTGGCAGAAATTGTCGAGATCCAGGTGCAGCAGGGTCCATTGTGCAGACCCGGAGCGGGTCTCAGCTACGGCGGTTTCGAGATCGGCAAGGTAGCGGCTGCGGTTGCCCAGGCCCGTGATTTCATCAGTGTAGGCGATGCCGGCCAGTCTGCGTTGAAGGCTTGCAAGCCGCTCAAGTGCCAGCGCCAGCGCGCCGAACTCGTCCTTGCTCTCTTTGTACGGAACCTCAATCTTCTGCGGGTTGTCTGCCAGGTTCTCTGCGTAGCGGGCCAGCATGCGGATGGGTTTGAGCTGATGGCGCATGAAGATCGCACTGAAGAAGGCCACGATCAGCAGGATCAGACCGGAGGCCACCATCATCTCGCCGCGCAATTCCGTTCGCGCGACAATCAGATCATCCACCCAGCCGACATCAACTGCAACGGCACCTTCAACACTGCCGGAAGGCGAGACAATCGGCGTGAGGTAGGCCAAACGCAAACGCCCCATGACCGGCACTTCACCCCAAAACGGTCTGGCGTCTGCGAGATTGTCATACGCCGGATGACCGGGACCGATGGACATCGGCGGAGGCATTGATCCGTCCGGTTTGCGGAATGTGGTCGCAAAACGGTCAAACTCTCCAGTTCGCCGATTGAATTTGAAAAGATTGGCTGCGCCCTGGTTGACCCTGGCGATCTCCTTGAGCAACGCATCATGCTGATCGCGAAACGAAAGAGCGACCTCCGCATTGTCCGCCTTGAGGCGAATTGCAAGCGGCCTGCCTTCTTTGTCCAGAACAGATTCGAACTCACTCTCGAGATCGTGTGCAACAGCGGCGGCAGCCGTGCGTGCCGCGCGATCAATCCGAATGGCTGCGTTGGCCGCGGTTAAGTCAGACACCTTGACATAGCCAAGTATTGCAGTGACCATGATAGATATGGCGACGACCAAAACGAGGGTCGTTGTAATGCGTCCTGTTGCACTGCCGGGAAGCGAGTTCTTGGTTGTCATCTGTCGGTACTCCAGGCATTCTCCCGCAATTTTATTGTAAGATGAAAATGTTTAGATTTTCTTGCCAAAAGAGTGTTCTTTTTGGCATTGCATCTGGGACCATTCCATCAGAGCCGTTCCTCTCAAACTGTTGCAGGTTAAATTGGCTCCGGGTGTGTCGTGATCGACCAATACCAAATCTCGGAGATAGGGACCCATAGGACAGGTTCGATCGAACTTTCTATCACCGAGACTGGGTACAACCTGATTCAGATCAGGCCCAGCATGTTCAGCGGATGCTGGTTGCTGCCAACCGGACCGACTATATTGCCAGATCGGCCACCACGGCATCGAGCACCAGCATGCCTTGGGGTGTGCAGCGAATACGCTCCTTGTTCATTCTTTCGATCATCCCGTGACCGACCAGAAAATCGACCCGCTCCGCATCAAGCTCGCGTCCTGAAAGGGCCTTCCAGCGCGAAAGGTCCACACCTTCGCGCAGCCGCAGGCCCATCAGCAGCAATTCATCGGCCTGCTCAGCCGAGCCCAGCGCTTCGCTTTCGATCATGCCATGACCATTTGCTGCCACGTTGGCGAGCCAGGTTTCCGGCATCCGCTCCGTCGCCGTGGCGATCTTGCCGGCGGATGTGGTCAACCGGCCATGTGCGCCGGGTCCGATGCCCGCATAGTCGCCATAACGCCAATAGGTCAGATTGTGCCGGCTTTCTGTGCCCGGGCGTGCGTGATTGGAGACTTCATAGGCAGGCAGCCCGTGAGCCTCGCAGACGCTCTGAGTGAGTTCATAGAGTTCAGCCGAAAGATCGCCATCGGGCACGATCAGCTTGCCCGCCTTGTGCAGGCCGTAAAACGGTGTTCCTTCCTCGATCGTCAATTGATAGAGCGAGAGGTGATCGGCGGCGAGTGAAATGGCTTCCTTGAGCTCCGCTTCCCAGGCCTGCGAAGTCTGGTCGGGCCGCGCATAGATCAGGTCGAACGACATCCGTGGAAAGATCTCCCGCGCCAGGCCGATGGCCCTGAGCGCCTCGCCGCGGTCATGCAGCCGGCCCAGCCGTTTGAGGTCCCTGTCATTGAGTGCCTGAACGCCCATCGACACCCGATTGACGCCAGCGGCGCGGTAGCCGCGGAAGCGGTCCGCTTCAACGCTTGATGGATTGGCCTCCAGCGTGATCTCGATGCCTTCGGGGACAACCCAGGTTTCGCGCACCGCATCAAGGATGGCGGCAACTGTTTCCGGCTCCATCAGCGATGGCGTGCCGCCACCGAAGAAGATGCTGGTGACCACTTGCGGACCTGACAGCTTCCGCATCACAGCGATCTCGGCGCGAAACGCATCGATATAGGCCTGCTGGTCGATGCCCTCATGGCGCACATGGCTGTTGAAATCGCAATAGGGGCATTTGGCGGCACAGAATGGCCAATGCAGATAGACCGCGAAACCCGGCTTGCCGGTGTCGGGTGCAAGACCGTCCTTGAACGCATTGCTGCGGGCCTTCGCCATCGCGGCCAGTGGATCCGGAGCTTCGGCCTGATCGACGAGGCCGCTCACGTGACGGGGACGCCCAGACGCTGCTCGGCAAACAGCTTGAAGGCGCGTGCCCGGTGCGACGTTGCCGTCGCCTGACCCGGTCTCCAGCCGTGCTTTTCCTCAGCCGTCATTTCGCCGAATGTGCGCGTGTGTCCCTCAGGCCGGAACGCCGGATCATAGCCGAAACCCGAAGTCCCGCGCGGCGGCCAGACCATCACGCCATCGGCCTCGCCGCGATAGAAACTGACGTCGCCTTCGGGTGTCGCCAGGCACAAGACGCTGACAAAACGTCCGGTGCGTTTCGCATCGGTGAGCGCACCGCGGGCCTGCAGCGCATCTTCGACCTTCTGCATGGCGACCGCGAAATCGCGGCTGCCGTCGGGCAGGGTGGCCCAGTCCGCGGTGTAGACGCCCGGCGCACCGTCAAGCGCATCGACAATCAGGCCGGAGTCATCCGACAGCGCGATCTTGCCCGACGCTGTGGCGGCTGCCAGCGCCTTGGTCGCGGCATTGGCCTCAAACGTGTCACCGATTTCCTCAGGTTCCGGCAAGTTGAGCTCCGCCGCGGACGTGACCGTCACACCGAGCGGGCCGAACAGATCGCGGATCTCGGCGATCTTGCCCGCATTGTGGCTCGCAACCAGGATTTCCGTGAGCGGTGGGTGTGCCATCGGATCAGTGCTTCCTTTGCCTCAGGCGACGGCGCTTTTCTGCAGCGCCACCAGATCGTTGATTGCGGCCTTGGCAAGTGCCATCAGTTGCGCGAGTTGTTCTTCGGTGAACGGTTCGCCTTCTGCTGTGCCCTGGATTTCGACAATGCCTCCGGTGCCTGTCATGACAAAATTGGCATCGGTTTCAGCCGAGGAATCCTCGAGATAGTCGAGATCCGTCACCGCCTGGCCGGCGAAAATACCGCAGGAAACGGCAGCGACATGATCCTTGAGCACCCGCTCGGTCTTGACCATTGAGCGCTCTTCCATCCACTTCAGGCAATCATGCAGCGCGATCCAGGCGCCGGTGATGGCCGCGGTGCGTGTGCCGCCATCGGCCTGGATAACATCACAATCCACCGTGATCTGGCGCTCGCCCAGCGCCGGCAGGTCGACAACCGCGCGCAGCGACCGGCCGATCAGGCGTTGGATTTCAAGTGTGCGTCCGCCCTGCTTGCCGGAGGTGGCCTCGCGGCGCATGCGGTCACCGGTCGAGCGCGGAAGCATGCCGTATTCGGCGGTTACCCAGCCCTTGCCGCCATTGCGCAGCCATGGCGGAACGCGCTCCTCGAGACTTGCGGTGCACAGCACATGCGTGTCGCCGAATTTGACTAGGCACGAGCCCTCGGCATGTTTGGACACACCGCGCTCGAAGCTGACTGCCCGCATCTGATCTGTCTTCCGGCCCGATGGACGCATGCTGTGTCTCCTGATTCCAGTTGAGCCGCCTTCTATCGACCGGACGGCAAATATGCAAAGCAAAACGATGCGCAGCTGCTGTCAGTTCGCGATGACTTGGCGGTGGCGAGCTTTTGCGAATCTGCCGAAACCTCTTTCCTGCAGCGCTGCCTGTACCTATATTCGCGTCACAAAAAGCCATTTGTAAGTCTGGCTTGAGGGTAGACTATGAGCATGGACAGGACTCCATTGCCTGCCGATCTCGTCGGTGCACTTGACGACCGCTCGCGGGAGATTTTCCGCGCGCTGGTGGAAAGCTATATGGAATCGGGTGATCCCCTGGGGTCGCGCAGCCTGTCACGCATGCTGCCGATGTCGCTGTCGCCAGCGTCGATTCGCAACGTGATGAGCGATCTCGAAGAGCTGGGACTGATCTACGCGCCGCATGTCAGTGCCGGCCGCCTGCCCACCCAGAAGGGGCTGCGCTTCTTTGTCGATGCCTTCATGCAGGTTGGTGACCTTCAGCCCGAAATGCGTGAAAGCATCGAACGTCAGGTGCGCCCCGACGACCAGCATCGCCCGGTCGAAACCCTGCTCACAGAAGCGAGCCAGATGCTTTCGGGCATGACCCGCGGCGCCGGACTGGTTATTGCTTCAAAGCAGGATTCCATTATCCGCCACATCGAATTCATAAGGCTCGACCAGTCCCGGGCGCTGGTGGTGCTGGTCGGCGGCAATGACCAGGTGGAAAACCGCATCATGGAATTGCCCGATGGCGTCACAGCCGGACAGCTTGTGGAGGCGGCGAATTTTCTCAATGCGCATCTGGCCGGCCGGACGCTCTCCGAGGTCCGCGCCGAGCTTGAACGGGTCACCGATGAGGTGCGCCATGAACTCGATGCGCTCTCGCACGACCTGGTCGAACGCGGGCTGGCGGCCTGGGCGGGAAGCCAGGATGGCTCGGGCGCAGCGCGGCTGATCGTGCGCGGGCGCGCCAATCTGCTTGAAGGTGTCAGCGAGGGCGAAGAACTTGACCGGTTGCGCATGCTCTTTGATGAGCTCGAACGCAACGAAAGTCTAACCGAGCTGATGACGCTGGCCGAGGAGGGCTCTGGTGTGCGCATCTTCATCGGTTCGGAGAACAAGCTGTTTTCGCTTTCGGGCTCTTCGGTCATCGTTGCGCCCTGGCGCGACAGCGAGGACCGGGTGGTTGGCGCCGTCGGCATCATCGGTCCGACCCGGCTCAATTACGCCCGCATCGTGCCAATGGTCGATTACACCGCCCAACTGGTGTCCAGACTGGTGCGCAAATAGGCTCTCAAGCCCGCCTGTTTGGTGATCGGGCCTTGATTTTTGCCGCCTGAACCTCGATATGCGGGTCAAACTCCACCGACATTGTATTCAACAGACAGGACATCCACACCATGAGCGATGAAAGCCAAGGCCGCGAACACGACAAGCCAGAGGCTGACACTGCAGCAGAGGTGGAAAACGCGCAGGAAATCGATCCGATTGCCGTGTTGACTGCCGAAATCGAAGAGCTCAAGGACCAGCGACTGCGCATGGCGGCCGAGATGGAAAACCTGCGCCGCCGCACGGCCCGCGACGTCAAGGACGCCAAGAGCTATGCGATCTCCGGCTTTGCCCGCGACATGCTGCAGGTTTCCGACAATCTCGACCGTGCACTTGCTGCCGTTCCCGAGCAGGCGGAAGGTGCCACCGACAACGGCCTCAAGACCCTGATCGAAGGTGTCGAGCTGACCGGCAAGGCAATGCTCTCTGCGCTGGAACGCCACGGCGTGCGCAAGCTGGAGCCAAAGGGCCAGAAATTCGATCCGAATTTCCACCAGGCGATGTTCGAGGTGCCCAATCCCGAGGTGCCCAACAACACGGTCATCGAAGTGGTTCAGCCCGGTTATGTGATTGCCGACCGGATGCTGCGTCCGGCCATGGTCGGTGTCGCCAAAGGTGGGCCGAAGGATGTTCCGGTCAGCGAAGCTGCCCAGGCCTATCAGGACGACGGCAAGGACGACTGATCAACCTGGTCGCCTGATCACAGCGCCGCTTTCGGGGCGGGCGGAAGGTAGACATGACCCCGCTTGAAGGGCTCGATTATGCAGGCGTCGCGGTGTTCGCCGCCACAGGCGCACTGTCTGCCTCGCGCAAACAGCTGGACCTGATCGGCTTCGGCTTTCTGGCGGCGGTCACCGGCATTGGTGGCGGCACCATCCGTGATCTCATTCTGGGCGATGTGCCCGTGTTCTGGGTGGAAAGACCGGCCTATCTGGTTGTCTGTGTTGCAGTCGCGGCCATTGTCTACTTCACCGCCCATCTGGTCGAATCACGCTACCGGCTGCTGATCTGGCTCGATGCGATCGGGCTTGCAGCCTTCGCCGTGATGGGTGCCGCAAAAGGGCTCACACTCACCGGCTCTCCCATTGTCGCTGCCGTCACCGGAATGATGACGGCGACCTTCGGCGGCATCCTGCGCGATCTTCTTTCGGGCGAGCCCTCGGTGCTGATGCGTCCGGAAATCTATGTCTCTGCAGCGCTTCTGGGCTCTGCCGTGTTCATCGCGGCGAGTATGCTGGCTGCGCCGCTGATCCTGGGGTCCGCGCTGGGTGTCATTGCCGCCTTTGCGCTGCGAGGCGGTGCGATCCGCTACGGCTGGGCTTTCTCGCCCTACCGCTCACGCGCCGGGCGTCCGCCCGAAGACGTGATGTGAGACGGCTGTCTCAATGCGTGGACAACTCCGCTTGGAAACCTGTCGCCTGACCCCGTGAAACGGCTCAGTCGAGGCTGGCCTTCGCCGCCGCGTCCTTGAGCGACAGCTGTGGCCGCGGACCGATCTGCTGGATCACCAGGCCCGCTGCAAGGCTCCCGAGCTTGCCGCAGACATCGAGCGGTTTGCCGTTGGCGTAGCCATGCAGGAAGCCCGCCGCATAAAGATCGCCTGCACCGGTGGTGTCGACCACTTCGTCGATGTCGATGGCGTCAATGTCGACCCGCTCGTCGCCGCGCACGATCACCGATCCATGTTCGGACCGGGTGATGGCCGCGAGCTTGCAATCCTTGCGGATCTGGGTGACGGCATGCTCGAAATTGTCAGTCTCATAGAGCGACTTTGCTTCGTCGGCATTGGCGAACACAATGTCGATCGTGCCCGAGCGCATCAGCTCGAGAAATTCGTCGCGATAGCGCCCGACGCAAAACGGGTCCGATAGTGTCATCGACATTTCCCGGCCATTGTTATGGGCGATTTCGGCACAAAGCCGGATCGCGTCCTTGGCCCGCGGCGGGTCCCACAGATAGCCCTCGAAATAGGTGACCTTGGCGTCTGCCACCACATCGGCTTCGATATCCTCGGGGCCGAGTTCGACGCAGGCGCCGAGGTAGGTGTTCATCGACCGCTCGCCATCGGGTGTGACAAAGATCATCGAGCGGGCGGTTGGTGGTGTGCCTTCAAGCGGTTTTGTATCGAAATGCACGCCGAGCGCGCGGATGTCGTGGCTGAAGATCTTGCCGAGCTGGTCTTCGGAGACCTTGCCGAAATAGGCCGAGCGGCTGCCGAAACTCGCTATCCCTGCCGCTGTATTGCCGGCGCTGCCGCCCGAGGCTTCGATTGCCGGTCCCATGCGAGAATACAAAAGTTCGGCGCGGTCCGCATCGATCAGGTTCATCGCGCCCTTGATGATGGCATTGTCAGTCAGAAAGGCTTCGTCGCAGCGGGCAATGATATCGACAATGGCATTGCCGATGCAAAGGACGTCAAAACGGCTCATAAGATTTCCTTCAACCAACCTGCGACCCGGTGCGCAGCCGGGCTGTATTGGCAGATTTTGGGGATTTGTAAAACCCCGACAAAAGAACACCGGAAGACCGACATCATGTTTTCCCGGATGGCTCGAGCCTCCGTTTGAGTTCATACAGCGCCTCAAGCGCCTCACGGGGTGTCATATCGTCGGGGTTCAGTTCACCCAGATAGGCGTCCGACTCCGATGGTCCTTTGGCGGGCTTCGCGGGGTCACGGGCAACCGGCACGGCAAACAGCGGCAGATCATCGACCAGCCTGACTGCGGGGTTTTCCCGCTCGCTGCTTTCGAGCAGATCAAGCACCTCACGGGCGCGGATCACCACCGCGTCAGGCAGGCCGGCGAGCCGTGCCACCTGAATGCCGTAGGAGCGGTCGGCAGCTCCGGGGCCGACCTCGTGCAGGAACACCACATCGCCTTCCCATTCCTTGACCTTCATGGTGGCGTTGGACAGTCGCGGCAGCTTTTCGGACAGCGCCGTGAGTTCATGGAAGTGGGTGGCGAACAGCGCCCGACAGCGGTTCTGCGCATGCAGATGCTCTACTGCCGCCCAAGCGATCGACAAGCCGTCAAATGTCGCCGTGCCACGACCGATTTCGTCGAGAATGACCAGCGAATGCGGGCTGGCCTGATTGAGGATCGCTGCGGTCTCCACCATCTCGACCATGAAAGTAGAGCGCCCGCGCGCCAGATCATCCGATGCACCGACGCGGGAGAACAGCCGGTCAACCACACCGACATGGGCGGAACCGGCGGGCACGAAAGAACCCATCTGCGCCATCACCGCAATCAAGGCGTTCTGCCTGAGAAAGGTTGACTTACCGCCCATATTGGGTCCGGTCAGCAGCCAGATCGCGCCGCCGTCTTCACTGCCCTCGGGCGGAGAAAGGTTGCAGTCATTGGCCACAAACGGCTGTTCGGCCTGTCGCCGGAGCGCCTGTTCGACCACCGGATGACGACCTGCGCTGATCTCGAAAGCAAGGCTCGCATCGACCTTCGGCCGACAATAGCCTTGCTCCTGGGCCAGCTCAGCAAGGGCTGCCGTGACGTCGATCACCGACAGCGCATCAGCCGCCGCCTTGATCGCATCTGCTTGCGAGACGATCAGAAGCACCAGCTCGTCAAAGGCCGCGAGTTCGATCGCCAGCGCCTCTCCGGCGGCATTGGCAATGCGGGTTTCCAGATCCGACAGTTCGGTGGTGGTGAACCGCATGGCGTTGGCCATTGTCTGGCGATGGATGTACTTTGCCTTGGCCTCGTCGCCCTCGGTCAGCGGTCCGGCATTGAGCGCCGTCACCTCGATGAAATAGCCCAGCACATTGTTGTGCTTGATCTTGAGCGAACGCACGCCGGTTTCCTCGGCGTAGGAAAGCTGCAGCCCGGCAATCACCCGGCGCGACTGGTCGCGCAGGGCACGCAATTCGTCGAGTTCGCTTGAGGCACCGGCACGCACGAAGCCGCCGTCTCGCTTGAGCAGGGGCAATTCATCATCAAGCGTCGCCGACAGCTGTGCCTCGATTTCCTTGGGCAGATCGCGCAGGCAGGAGGCGGCCGCTGCCAGGTGTTGGGGTACCTCCGTGCCGTCAAACAGATTGGCGATCTCGCCAGCCGCACGGACCCCGGCGAGAATTGCGCCGAGATCGCGCGGGCCACCACGGTTGAGCGCCAGTCGCGACAGCGCCCGAGGCATGTCGGCAACCCCCTTGAGCGCCTGCCGGAGCGAGTTCGTAAGCGCGTCATTACCTATCAGGAACGACACCCCGTCGAGCCGCGCATTGATGGCGGTCGGATCGGTCAGCGGCGCCATCAGCCATTCACCGAGCTTGCGGCCGCCACCGGCGGTGACGGTTCGGTCGATTGCCTTGATAAGGCTACCCTGCCGTGCGCCTGAAAGCGTCCGCACCAATTCAAGGCTCGCCCGTGTCGCTGGATCGATGAACAGCCGCGCGCCGTCACTTTCGCGCTCCGGCCGGCCAAGCGGCGGCCGCTCGGATATCTGGGTCTTCTCGACATAGGCAATGACTGCCGCCGCTGCCGCCATCTCGGCGCGCGAGAAACTGCCGAATCCGTCAAGCGAACCGAGGTCATAGAACCGCGTGATCCGGCCCTCGGCTGTGGCGCTGTCAAACAACACGCCCGGTTGCGGTGTCGCCACCCGCCCGAGCTGGTCGACCAGGGGCCGGATATCAGGATCGTGAAACACGTTCTCGGCCAGGATCAGTTCGCGCGGTTCGACCCGGGCGATATCGGCCAGCAGCCTTGCCAGACGGCTTTCAGCCACATGGAACGCGCCAGTCGAGATGTCGATCCAGGCCAGTCCGAACTGCGCTTCGCCCGATCCCTTGATCCGCGCCAGTGCCATCAGGAAGTTGGACTGCGAGGGGTCGAGCAGTTTTTCCTCGGTCAGCGTGCCGGGCGTGACCAGCCGCGTCACATCGCGCCGGACCACAGATTTGGAGCCGCGTTTCTTGGCCTCCGCGGGGTCTTCGGTCTGCTCACAGACGGCGACGCGGAACCCCAGCGAGATCAGTTTTTGCAGATAATCATCGGCGGCATGCACCGGCACGCCGCACATCGGAATGTCCTGACCCAGATGCTGTCCGCGCTTGGTCAGCGTGATGCCGAGCGCGCGCGAGGCATCGATCGCGTCTTCGAAGAACAGCTCGTAAAAATCGCCCATCCGGTAAAACAGCAGCGAATCCGGGTTTGCCGCCTTGATTTCGATGAACTGCTCCATCATCGGCGTCGCAGTTGCACGGCTTTCCGCTGTGGCCAGCTGGGCCGTCGTTAGCGTCGAAGAGGGGAGCGGAGTCTCTGCGTTCAAGAGGGGATGCCTGTCTCGGTTTCAATGGTTTGGAATGTCTGCTTCGCCAGGGGTGCGGCTTTACAGGCCGTCTCTTCCACCCTAACGGTGGGACTGTGTTGAACACAACAGTTACGAGGCGCCGTCAACAAGGTCGCCCACAAGGGATGGAAGCTATGCCAGGCACGGACAAGTCAGATCGCTCATTTTCAGCCGTCACAGACCAGGAGGCGCTGGATTTTCACGCCCGTGGAAGGCCCGGAAAGCTCGAGATAAACCCGACCAAGGCAATGGCGACCCAGCGCGATCTGTCGCTCGCCTATTCGCCCGGCGTCGCGGTTCCGGTCAAGGCGATCGCCGAGGATCCTTCGCGCGCCTTCGATTACACAACCCGTGGCAACATGGTTGCGGTGATCTCCAACGGCACCGCCATTTTGGGGCTTGGCAATCTCGGTGCATTGGCTTCCAAGCCGGTGATGGAGGGCAAGGCGGTGCTGTTCAAGCGCTTCGCCGATGTCGATTCCATCGATCTCGAGCTCGATACCGAGAATGTTGACGAGTTCGTCAACTGTGTGCGGTTTCTGGGACCCAGTTTCGGCGGTATCAATCTCGAGGACATCAAGGCACCCGATTGCTTCATCATTGAGCAACGCCTGCGCGAGATCATGGAGATTCCGGTGTTCCATGACGACCAGCACGGCACCGCCATCATCGCTGTTGCGGGCCTGATCAATGCGCTGCATCTGACCGGACGTGATCTCAAAACCACCAAGCTTGTCTGCAATGGAGCGGGTGCTGCGGCCATCGCCTGCGTCGAGCTGGTCAAGGCCATGGGCTTTTCGCCCCAGAACGTGACGCTCTGCGACACCAAGGGCGTGATCCACAAGGGCCGCACCGAGGGCATGAACCAATGGAAGTCCGCCCATGCGGTGGAGACCGAGGCGCGGTCGCTCGCCGACGCTATGGAAGGCGCAGATGTGGTCTTCGGGCTTTCGGTCAAGGGCGCGCTGACCGAAGACATGATCCGCTCGATGGCGGACAATCCGGTCATCTTTGCGATGGCCAATCCTGACCCGGAGATCACACCGGAGGAAGTGGCCGGCATTCGCGATGACGCGATCATGGCCACCGGCCGCTCCGATTATCCCAACCAGGTCAACAACGTTCTTGGTTTCCCCTATATTTTTAGGGGTGCGCTTGATGTCCGCGCCACCACGATCAATGACAGCATGAAGATCGCCGCCGCCCAGGCGCTGGCCAATCTGGCGCGCGAAGATGTGCCCGATGATGTGGCAGCGGCCTATCAGGGGGTGCGACCGCGCTTCGGTCCGCAATACATCATCCCCGTGCCCTTCGATCCGCGCCTGATTTCCGCCATTCCGGCTGCTGTTGCAAAGGCTGCGATGGACTCGGGCGTGGCGCAGAAGCCAATCCTCAACATGGATCTCTATGCCCATGAACTCTCGGCCCGGCGTGATCCGATCGCCTCGACGCTGCAGCGAATCTACGAGCGCGTGCGCCGTCATCCGCGCCGTGTGGTGTTTGCCGAGGGCGAGGAAGAGCAGGTCATGCGCGCCGCCGTCTCCTATGTGAACCAGAGGCTCGGCACCGCCTGCCTGCTTGGCCGCGAGGAGCAGATGCGCGAAACCGCCAAACTCGCCGGCATCGATCTCGACCGGCCCGGCATCGAGCTGGTCAATGCCCGTGTCTCGCGCCGGGTGGAGGCCTACACCGACTATCTTTATGCCCGTCTGCAGCGCAAAGGCTATCTGCAGCGCGATTGTCAGCGCCTGATCAACACCGACCGCAACCATTTCGGCGCCTGCATGGTGGCGCTAGGTGATGCCGATGCCATGGTGACAGGGATCACCCGCAACTACTCCACGGCTCTCGAAGATGTACGGCGCTGCATTGATGTGAAGCCGGGTCACCGGATGATCGGGGTGTCACTGGCGCTCTGCCGTGGCCGTACCGTTCTGGTCGCGGACACTGCCGTTATCGACATGCCCAATGCCGAGGAACTGGCCGATATCGCCGAGGAAGCCTCCGGCATGGCCCGGCGTCTGGGCTACGAACCGCGGGTTGCGATGCTTGCCTATTCAACTTTCGGTCATCCGACAGGCGAACGGTCCGAGAGGGTGCGCGAAGCGGTCAGGATCCTCGACAAGCGTCGGGTCGATTTCGAATATGACGGCGAGATGGCCGCAGATGTGGCACTGAATGCGAGTGTGATGGAGCAGTATCCGTTCTGCCGCCTTTCAGGCACCGCCAACGTGCTGGTGATGCCGGCGTTCCACTCCGCCTCGATCTCGACCAAGATGCTCGAGGAACTGGGCGGCTCCACCGTCATCGGCCCGCTGCTGGTCGGTCTCGACAAGTCGGTTCAGATCGTCTCGATGGGCGCTAAGGACTCCGACATCGTCAACATGGCGGCGATCGCCGCCTACAACGCGGCGAGTTGATAGAACCATTCTCAGCGGCAAGACAACTCTCTGACGATTCAGACGGCACCCGGAATGTCGTCCGGATGCCGGTATCTTCGTCAGCAGTTTTTAGTGCGCCTGGCGCCAGCCTTACGCCACAAACCGTGAGGCGTCGGCGCCGTAGTGGTTGATGTAGCGTCCGCTGATCTGCTTGACCGGCAGGATCACCAGCACGTCGGTGGTGCGGAAAGCGCGGTCGACCACGGCCTCGTGTGAAACCAGTGCGCCGAGCCGCAGGTAGCCTTTGACCAGTGGCGGCATTGCGGTCAACGCGGCTCTCGGGGTGATTGCCTCGACCGGCATCATGTCCATGGAAAGACCGCGGCCGGGGATCGCCCGCACGGTCCACTCGTCGCGGGCAGCGACGGTTTCATTGAGAAACGACAGCGCCAGCGCATGTGCATGGGGCTTGTCGCCTGCAAACGACGCGCACCCGAACATCACATCGATCCGGTGCTCGAGTGCATAGGCCCAGTTGCCCTGCCATAGCGCTTCCAGCGTCCGCCGCGTGCGGTAGGCGGGCAGCACGCAGGAGCGGCCGAGCTCAAGGAAACGCTTGTCGCGATGCCGACCGACCAGGTCGGCAACATCGAACTCGCTTTGTGAGTAGAATCCGTCATGGCGCTCCGCCACATCCTGCCTCAGCAGCCGGTAGGTCCCCACGATCCGGGTTTCCGGCTCTCCGCCAAGGGCGGTATCGCAGACCAGCAGGTGGTCGCAATAGCGGTCGATGGTGTCAAAGTCGCGCTTCTGCTGCATCGCTTCAAGCGGCAGCCGGGCCCCCATTTCTTCAACGAAGACCTTGTATCGCAGCGCCTGTGCTGCTTCGACTTCAGTCCGGGTGGTTGCCAACCGGACCTCAAGCGATCCGATTTTCCCAAACGTGTGCGGCTCCCGTTGTCCGGGCGTAAAGGGAAGGGGAAGCGACTTTGCTGAAGGCTGTTGCACTTGCATTTCCATGGGTCATCTCCCGCTTTGGTGTTGGCGGGTATCAACCATGATTCTGCGACATCCCGGTGACATTTGCCATCCCGGATGTGATCATTTCGGGGAGATTGTGTGGCGCTTTGTTCCCAATTGGCCTAGCTGGGCCGAATGCCCGGAAGTTCAGCCTGCTGCATCGGCTCTCTTGCGTGCGGTCATGGTCACCAGTGAGAGGAGCCATTCCGGATCGACCGGCTTCTCGGCATGGCCATCTGCGCCGGCTGCAAGAATGTCATCGCGGGTCGCGGCCTGGCCGTCCGCGGACAGAACGATAATCGGCAGATGGTCAAGCTGGTTGACGTCTTCGTCGCTGCGGATTCGGGCAATGGCACTGCGGCCGTCAAGCTCTGGCATCGACAGATCGGTGATGACGAGATCGTAATTCATCTTTCCACCCGGACGGTTCATGGCTTCCTCGACGAGTGCTCGACCATTCTCGACCAGCGTGACGCGATGGCCCTGCCGCGCCAGCATGGTGCGCACCATAAGCGCATTGACCGGGTCGTCTTCAGCGAGAAGAATATCAAGTGTCGGATTGTCAGATGTGCGTTCCAGCACCGGTGGCCTTGGCTTGCTTGCCAGCCGGTTCCGGTCGTCCCGGTCGTCGCGGCGGGTCAGGACATTGATCAGGGAGGTCCTCCGCACCGGGCGAACCAGCCAGGCATCAGCCCCGTGGTCGCCATGGCCTTCCAGGTCGCGGCTGTCTTCCGGTGCGATGACCAGGGTGCGTGCAATCTTGTCGGAGAGCGCCGTAGGGGCTGCCGTCAGCAGACTTTCGGCCTGGCCGGCCATGCGGCGATCAACGACAATGTCGCTCAGGATCAAACCGGTCCTGTTGAGCCGTGCAAGCGCTGCGATCATGCTTTCAGAATCGCTGGCAGCTTCGGCATACCCGCCAAAGTCGCGAATGCTCCACAGCATGGCGGCAGAAACCGGGCCGCGCGGCGCGATCACCAGAACTGCGCGCCCGGATAACGGTCCACGCAGCGGGTTGGTCTGATCGCCGCTGGAGATGTCTGCAACCGGCACGGTGAAATGGAACTTGCTGCCTTTGCCCGGCGTGGACTCGACACCGATCTCCCCGCCCAGCGCCTCAACAATCCTAGCCGATATCGACAGACCAAGTCCGGCACCACCATGCTTTCGGGTCGGACCGTTGTCTGCGCGTTCGAATTCTCCGAAGATCTTGGCTTTCTCGCTTTCTTTCAGGCCCGGGCCGGTATCGGTGACACTGAAGACCAGCGCGGCATTTTCGAGCGACACTTCGACCAGAACACCGCCGGTTTCGGTGAACTTGATGGCGTTGCCCACCAGATTGAACAGAACCTGGCGCACACGGCCGATGTCGGAGGCGATCCTCTTCGGAGCATCGACGGCGATATGGACGGCGATTTCGATATTCTTCTCATGCGCCTTCGACGCCATCAGCTCGCACACGCCGTGAACGAGTTCGTCAAGATCGCCCTCTTCCTGACGCAGATTGAGCCGCCCGGCCTCGATGGATGTGACGTCAAGCAGATCCTCGATCAGGGACAAGAGCGACTGCCCGGATTCGCGCGCGGTCCGGATATAGCTCGCCTGTTCAGGCGTCGTTTCGGTTTGACTGAGCAAATGGGTCATCCCCAGAATGCCGTTGAGCGGCGTGCGGATCTCGTGGCTGACCGTGGCCAGGAACCGGGTCTTGGCGTGGCTTGCGGCTTCCGCGCGTTCCCGGGCCTCTACCAGCTCGGCCTCGGCCTCGCGCGTTGAAGTCACATTGCGTCCTACATAGTGGACAAACATTTTGCCCGAAGCCGGATCGCGGGCAATGGCCTCACGCCAGGTCCAGACCGTCTTCGCCGCACCTTCGCCCAGGATCAACTCCCGGTCACCGGTTTCGTCGGCTTGGACTGGTCTGATGCCGGTCTGTGCCAAGGTCAGGCCGACCGGGTTTTCGCAGCCGGTTGTCGTCCGAAAGGTCTCGTTGGCAAACACGATGCTGCCTTCAAGGTCGCAGGCCGCGATCATATCGCCCAGGCTGTCAAACATCGTCGCGAGATGGCTGGTGAATTCACCGAGTTCCCAGGTCCGGTCGTGGTCGTGCTCCGCCCTGGATGCATCTGCATCCGCAGTCATTTTGACGTCGGTTGATTGGCTGTCCGCAAGAAAGGGAGGGTGTGGTTCCCGCGCAGGACGTCTGAACAGCGGCATTGCTGCAACAACGGCAATTCCTGCAACGGAGGCCAGAAGGGCTGCGGGTGCGTCAAATGCGATGGATATCGCCGATGCGCCCAATGCGGCCGAGATTGCAAACAGCGGGCGCGCTGCCCCGCCAAAGCCATGTGCGTCTTGCTGCTTTGAGGTGATGCTCTGCGCTGAAGGTCGCTGTTCCCCGACATTCGATGCCGCTGCATATGCCGCGCCGGGCACCGGGTATCTGACGGCGGGGGCGACCAGCGGAATTTCGTTGGAACGAGAGGTTGGCTGGTTCAGCGCCAGTGAAAGCGCGCTCTGGAGTCGGTGCGGTTCTGTGCTCATGGACCCGTGATTAACACAGGCCCAGTGAGCAAAGACTTCAATGAAAAGATCGAATTTTATCGATTGCTCATTTTAGTGTTTCATATTGACCACGACACGACCGCGGATCTTGCCGTCGATGATCGAATGCGCGGCGTCAATGATGCCGTCGAACCCGACCTCACTCGACAGAGCCTCAAGCTTGGCAATATCTAGATCGTCAACAAGCCGCGCCCAGGCCTCTTGCCGAAGCGCCAGCGGTGCCATCACTGAATCAATGCCCAGCAGCGAAACGCCGCGCAGGATGAACGGTGCCACCGAGGATGGCAGGTCCATGCCCTGCGCCAGTCCGCACGCCGCAACCGCGCCGCCATAGGATGTCATCGACAGCACATTGGCGAGCGTGTGGCTGCCCACCGCGTCGATGCCGCCGGCCCAGCGTTCCTTGTTGAGCGGTTTTGCAGGCGCGGAGAGCTCATCCCGGTGGATCACCTCCGAGGCGCCAAGCTGTTTGAGAAAATCGGCCTCCTCGGTGCGGCCGGTTGAGGCAATCACCTCATAGCCGAGCTTGCCGAGCACCGCGATTGCCACCGTGCCGACGCCGCCATTGGCGCCGGTAACCACCACCGGCCCGCGCTGTGGCGTGATACCGTGGCGCTCAAGCGCCATCACTGAGAGCATTGCCGTGTAGCCCGCGGTGCCGATCGCCATAGATGAGCGGCCATCCATGCCGTCCGGCATCGGGATCAGCCAGTCGCCATTGAGCCTTGCATAGGCCGCAAATGCACCGGTGTGGGTCTCGCCAACGCCGAAGCCGTTGAGGATCACCTTGTCACCGGCCTTGAAGCGGGCGTTCTGCGAACTCACCACGGTGCCCGCGCAATCGATTCCGGGCACCATCGGCCAGCGCCGCACAACCGGACCCTTGCCGGTGATTGCCAGCCCGTCCTTGTAGTTGACGGTGGTCCATTCGACCTCGACCACAACGTCGCCTTCCATCAGGTCGTCCAGGCTGAGCTCGGCCACATTGACCGACATCACCTTGTTTTCGTCGCGGGTGAGCTGGATGCCCTTGAAACGATTGTCCATGAAAACTCCTCATATTCCTCTGTCGGCAGACTGGCCTTTGACCGAGGGAAGATCAAGAGCGCGGGAAGCGCTTCAGTCCGATTGCCTGTTTGCTTTTCGCTCACGCAAAGCCGCGACCACCTCGTCCAGCACGATCAAGCCAGCGCCGACGGAGATGAAACTGTCGGCGAGATTGAACACAGCAAAGGACCATGTGCTTGTGTAAAACAGGATGTAGTCCACGACATGGCCATAGACTGCCCGGTCAATCAGATTGCCGAGTGCTCCACCGATGATCAGGGCGAAGCCGAGATGAGCAATCCAGCGGTTGGAAGGGGTGCGCCACCACAGGAAGACAACAAAGACGATCACCAGCGCCGTCAGGATCAAAAGCCCGGTGTCGGGCAGGTCCTTGAGCAGTGAAAAGGCGATACCCTCGTTCCAGGTTCGAAACAGCCCCAGCATTGGCATGACCGGGATAAGCTCCTGGAAAGGAAGCCGGGTCTCGACCAGATATTTGATCACCTGATCGAGCGTCACGGCACCTGTGACCATGGCCAGCATTGGCCCCACACGGCTCAGTGAGGCCGCACTCATTCCACGCTGTCCTCAAGGCTCAGCAGATGCCGACGCGCCTCAAACAGCATCACGCCGGTGGCGATCGCCAGGTTGAGCGAATCCGCCCGTCCGGTTTGCGGGATCCGGGCCAGCTTGCCGCAGCTTTGCGCCAGCGTATCGGGCAGGCCTGCCTGCTCATTGCCCATCAAGAGAACCACCGGCTGGCCGTTGTAGCCAATCGAACGGTAGTCGACGCTGCCCTTGAGATGGCTGCCGACCACCAGTGGTGATGTCTTTTTCGACCAAGCGAGGAACTCGGCTTCCGTGGCGCGAACCAGTGGCACTGCGAAGACCGAGCCCATGGTGGCGCGCACGGTTTCGGTCGAGAACGGATCGACAGTATCGCCGATCAGGATGACACCGGATGCACCTGCCGCGTCGGCGGTGCGGATGATGGTCCCCAGATTGCCCGGATCGCGGACACGGTCCAGCGCGATCCATGTTTCATCAGGCTTCGGCGCGACCGTGTCGAGCGGTGCCAGTTTCTGCTCAAACACCGCGATCACCGCCTGCGGGTTGTCGCGCCGGGTGATCGCGGTCAGAATCTTTTCGCTGACTTCCAGCACCAGTCCGCCGCGGGCAACGGTCAGGGCAGCGATTTTCTCGACCTGTGGCTTGTCGCGCTGTGCCTTGGCATAGATGAGCGTGCGCAGGCTCCAGCCCTGGTCGATCGCGTCGATCACCAGCTTCAGCCCTTCGGCCAGGAAGGTGCCGGTCTCGTCGCGATGTTTTTTCATCGACAGCGCGCGGATGTCCTTGATCACCGGATTGGAAAGGCTGGTGATCTCCTTGACCTGGCCGACACGCCCCGCACCGGTTGAAGAGGGTTTGTCGGTCATGCAGGCAGCCACCGTGAATAGAGCGAGGTCGACAGGGCGCGGCAGGCGGCCGGATCGGGCTTGCCGCTCTCACGCAGGATCAGTTCGCCCGATTCCACCACGCCGCCCGCGCCGCGCATGGTCTCGCGCATCAACTCGTGAATGGCATAGAACGAGGCACGGATCGAATAGGCCGTGAGCACCAGGCCGACGGGTTTGGGGCTCAGCAGTTCACGGCAAATGTCGAGCATCAGCGCCAGGTGGTCGAACAATTGCCAGACTTCGCCATTGGGGCCGCGGCCGAATTTCGGCGGGTCGGTGAGGATGATGTCATAGCGGTTGCCGCGACGCTCCTCGCGGGCGATGAACTTCATCGCATCCTCGCAGATCCAGCGCACCGGCCGATCCTCGAGCCCGGCCAGGACCTGGTTTTCCCGCGCCCAGCCGATGGCTTTTTTGGAGGCGTCCACATGCGTGACCTCGGCCCCGGCCTTTGCCGCCACCAGCGAGGCGACGCCGGTATAGCCGAACAGGTTGAGCACCTTCAGCGGCCGCCTGGCCCGGGTGATCTGGTCCGCCATCCAGCGCCAGTGGGCAATCTGCTCGGGAAACACCCCGACATGGCGGAACGAGGTCAGCCGTCCGAAGAAATCGACGCCGAGAAGCTGCATCGGCCAGGTTTCACCCATCGGTGCATTGGGAAACGCCCAGCGCCCGATGCCGTCCTCGTCGGTATCACCGGTAAACAGCGCATCGGCCTTTGCCCAGTCTGCATCCGGCAATCCGCGCGGCCACAGTGCCTGGGCTTCAGGCCGGATCACCCGCAAGTCGCCATAAAGTTCGAGTTTTTCGCCGATCCCTTCGGCGTTGCGCCCGCTGTCGATCAGGCGGTAGCCGTCCTCGTTGCCGATCTCCAGGATCAGCGGTGCGTTTTCACGCGGCAAGGCGCCGCTGCGTTCACTCAAGGCACGGATTGGTGCTTGTGGCGTGACGGTGCTGGCTGACCGCTTCGTCTGCGGCCCTGCCTCCATCGGGCGGGTATCAGCCCGGATCGGCGCCCCGGATTTGGAAAAGGATGGCTTGCCCTTGCGTGCGCCTTGTCCGGGTTTGAATGTGGGCTGACCGCCCGCTGCTGAGCCGGGCCGTGAATTTCCCTTGGGCGACGCTTTTGGCTGACCCTTTACTGGGCCCTTTGATGCATTGCCGCCAGATGACGCGTCCCGGCGCGCTCCGGCTGCTTTTGCAGTCGGCCGGCCACCACGTCTTGCCTGCTGGGAGCGCTTGTCCGCCACGTGTAAAAAAGCCCGATCTGTCGCTGTTCCCGCGCGAACAACGCGGCCGGAACGTGTTAGTTGGATTGCAGGCTCGACATAGCAATCAGAAATCCACTTGGCAAAGCCGTTTTCGGTTTGCTTAGATAGGCACGAAGATCGACCGCTTCCGCGGTTTGATTCCATGGAGGAAATTGTCAAATGGAAATGCACGGCGAAGAGCGCATCGCGGCCCCGCGTCAACTGGTCTGGGAAGCACTGAACGATCCTGATGTGTTGCGCGAGTGCATTCCCGGGTGCCAGTCGCTTGAAAAAAGCTCGGACACGGAAATGTCGGCCACCGTCAAGGTCAAGATCGGCCCGGTGTCAGCCAAGTTCTCCGGCGAGGTGACGCTCGAAAACATCAATGCGCCGGAAAGCTACACCATCTCAGGCGAGGGCAAGGGCGGTATCGCCGGTTTCGCCAATGGCGGCGCTGATGTCAAACTTGTCGAGGAAGGTGCCGAAACGGTTTTGAGCTACGAGGTGAAGGCCCAGGTCGGCGGCAAGATTGCCCAGCTCGGCTCGCGGCTCATCGATTCGACCTCGAAAAAGCTTGCGGGCCAGTTCTTCGCCCGGTTCAACGAGGTGGTCAGCGAAAAAGCCGCCGGGGCGTGAAGCGGTGTGGTTGCGGGGAGCCTTCGCGACGGTCCGCTTCGAGCCCAGCCTGATCATTTATTGGCCAAAGTTGCTTGGCTAATGCAGTGCTTTGTTTTCAATACGTACAAGAAAACAGTCTGCCCCAAGGGCGATATTCGTGCTTTGCAGCTCCATCCATCCCGGTCTCGATAGCACTTCGCAGTCGGCTTTTCCGGCCTGCCGGTAGCCGTTCAGGCAATATCCAACATTGCCAAATCTTGTGATTTGCCTTCGTGGATTTCCACGGTGGGGCAAATTATTGGCAATGCTTGTTCATCGCAATGAACAAGCCAACCATCATCCAGAAGCCTTTTGGCGCCGGTATCCAATTCATTTGTTCCGGTCAGCAGAATTTTCCTGGTTTTGTCATTCACCAGTTCGATCGGTTCCCGCGCAAAGCTGCGAGTGTCAAACACCAAAGCCTTATCTTCATCCAGGTCAAAAACTGAAAAATTTGGTCTTTCAGGGCGTCCCCACTTTGCTATCCAGTCCTTGATTAGGTCTTCCAATTCATCGAACACTTCAGGGTGGTTTCTTACTCCGGATGAGTAATTTCCCCGAAAGTGGTAGGCAATGTCTCGGTTTATCGCTTTGGGAAAAAGATAGTCGTATATGCCCAATACTTCGACAGAGCTGATCCCGAAATTTTCGGGGGTGTCGAAATACGGACTGAAGCGGTCAACGCTTAGTCCCCCTATGCCTGTTGGAGGCTGCAAATGTTCCAACTGTGGAATTATCCGGATCATGTCTTTGTAGTCTTCGACGGAATCCCCGGGAAAATCACAGAGCAAATTCCAGACGATATTCACGCCCACAGCTCGCGCGTTGCGCATGCAGTCAAGGTTCACCCGTGTTGTAGCGCCCTTTTTCATTCGCCGAAGCAAACTCGTCGACAGGGACTCTATTCCAGGTTGGATCGACCGGACGCCTGAACCGTGCAAAAGAATCATCTTTTCCATGCTCAGGTTTGATTTTTGTTCGTAGAAAATTTTCAGCTCATTTTCGGTTTTCTGCAGCTTGGGCAAGAGGGTTGAGAAATATCTGTGTGGCATGATGTTATCGACCATCAGAAAGTCAGCCACTCCATATTTTTCATGCATATCGTTCAGTTCGCGGTGAACTTTGTCTGCAGATTTTGTTCGGTGTTCCATCCCGTTGGCATTCAGACCGCAAAATGTGCAGTGATGCTTTTGTCCCCACCAGCAGCCGCGGCTACTTTCATAGGTAATTCGGAGCGCTTTTGGGTCTAGCCCATTTTTACAATTTTTGGCGCTGACCAACTCTTCGTATTGTTTGAAAAATGTCTCGAAATCGGGTTGTGGTATGGCGTCCAAATTCGCATTTGGTGACCCGGAATACACACGTTTTCCGTGATGTTCATCGCACAGGTAATCGGACAGAAAATCTTTGAAGCTTGC
The DNA here is from genome assembly GCA_043585085.1 of Hoeflea sp. Taxonomy (GTDB): domain Bacteria; phylum Pseudomonadota; class Alphaproteobacteria; order Rhizobiales; family Rhizobiaceae; genus Hoeflea. The sequence goes on along the minus strand of CP121320.1, from coordinate 1,375,992 downwards.
TTCGGACTCTCCTTGGAAAAAGTGATCCACAAATCCGTCGAATTGACAGAGGCCGCTTGCCATTGCTCCATCGACATTTGCTCCTCCCATAAGGGTAATCTTGGCTGGAGCCATGCGCTTCATTTCGGAGATAACGGAGAGCCCGGCAAACGTTTGCTCAAATGTGGATGAGACACCAATAATGGAGAACGGCAAAGTTGCCAGTTTTCTGGCAAGTGTGGAGGAAAACTGTTCCGCAGCATTGCAAATTTGCTGGAATTCGGGCGGCGCATTATCGCATAGCCGTGACCAACTGGATGGAATGGGTGGGGCGTCGATTTCAGGAGCCACAGGATAGGCATTTCTGAATATTCGTTCCCCAACCAGTTCCTCAGTTTTTGTCACGCATAATGCGCGGTAAAATTTGGGACCTATGGTCCTCGCAAATGCCAGATTTGCATATAATACACGTACTTTCAGGCCGCTTGCTTCGGCAATACCTGCGAGAATGTGCAACCCGAGCGAAGGCCATTCGGGACTGGCGAACGCCGGCAGAAGCAGGATCAGATCCGCAGAATTGCAATCGGATACATCCAAAGCAATCTCGACGGCTTCTTCAATCTCTTCAGTTGACGGGACATGCGCGTCGGCTGCGAGACAAGAATCAACTGCCATATCAATTCAGAACTTGTGTTTAACAGTGACGCCAATTTCAGTTTCGTTCGCGTCTGCCGAACTCATGTTGGAAAGCTGTTTTCTTATCTTGGCGGACTGATTATCCGAAATGGTGATACCCTTGGCGGCCAGGGCCATCGCAGGGTCTTCTGCAAATGCTTTACTGAATTCTTTCGACTTTGTGTCAGCTGTTGCCAGCTTCGCAAATTTCGAAATATCCTTTGCGCTAACGCCTGCTTTGCCGATCTTTGCCATTGCAATCAAACTCCCATTTAAGTGCCGCGATATTATAAATTGAAGCACAAATTATACATTGCATCATAGAATTGTCAAATAAATGCAACACTAATGAGTATTGATCTGATCGTTTATTTCTCTCAATGAATTGTAGGGAGTTTTTGTCTTTCACCGTAGGTATGAAATAGGAGAAAGCTTCTCAAGTTATGGCGCGCGATTTTCTGCTGAATTTCCCGCTTATCAGTCTGCTGACGCCTGATACATTGAGATTGTGAATCTCATATTTTCTTGCCGTGGAGATGAGTCTTTGCCGGCTTTGTCCGGATACTCTCGAAAAGCGTCAGACGAATCGGTTGGCTAACCGTAATTCACTTTTCCAAGTGATTTGGGATTGCTGGCGATGATGTGCCCCAAAGAAGGAAGAGCGGGCCCCGGAATTTCTGTTGAAAATCTGGATGTGCCTGATCTCTGCAAGCGTCCGAAATGCGCAATGCCGCAACCGAAAACGGCCTCAAGCAGCGTTACGCTTCTCCGGTGCCGGCAAGGCCGCGGCGAGCTGCTGCGCCTTGGCTTTTTCACGATCGGCTTCGGTGTGCCACTTCACCGCCTCATTGGCGTTGACGCGGGCGCGCTTGCGGTGCTTGCCCTGTTTGAACCAGGTTGCCAGCGAGCCGATGACCATGCCGATGATCAGGCTCGCAAACAGGAACACGAAAAACGGCAACGTCACCGACAGCACCGAGTCTGCGGGATCAAACGGATTGAGCGCCAGCGTCACCGCCCCGCGGTTGGCCACCGACAGCATGACGAGAACGATGGCCGTCGGAACAAGGATCGCAAGGGCGACAATGCGTTTGATCATGGTCTGTCTTTACTCTTTCGGGGCGCGGCGTTCAAAGCGTCATAGTGCCGCCGCAAGGGCCACGCGGTCAATCCGCGCCAATGCAATCTTGTCAAACTGTCCGGGCGCACCGTGTGCCGGTCGCCTCGATGCTCAGTCCTTGTCGTCGGGATTGAGCCGCTCGCGCAACTCCTTGCCGGTCTTGAAGAACGGCACCCATTTTTCCTCGACAAACACCGGCTCGCCGGTGCGCGGGTTGCGTCCGGAGCGAGGTGGGCGGTTTTTCACGGAAAATGCTCCAAAGCCACGCAGTTCAACCCGGGTTCCCTGGGATAGAGCATCGGTAATCTCATCAAGAACCGCATTGACGATGTTTTCGACATCGCGGTGGTAGAGATGCGGGTTACGCGCAGCCACCGCCTGGACCAGTTCCGACTTTATCATGAAATTTCCCCTAGTTATCCGCCGCCTGTCTTCCTCCAACCTGCCAAACAGACACCAGACCGTCAAGAAACAACTTGCCGCCCGAAAGTCGGTCGATTTCATCGGAGATGCGCACGGGAACGCCGAAATAGCTCGCGACCAGGTCCACGGCTTGCGCCCCGATCAACCGTCGAGCCGGGTCGTTTTGCTTTTTCCATTCAATAATTTCCAGATCCGCCGCGATATCACGGCTCTCGAGATAGGCTCGAATATCTGCCTCACCGCCAATTGCGTCCACCAATCCGTTTTCGAGCGCCTGACGCCCCGTGAAGATCGATCCGTCCGCAAGGGTGAGCACATCAGTGCGTTCCATACCGCGGCGTTCGGAGACAAGATCGACAAACCAGTCATAGCTGTCGAGCACCATCGCCCGGATCATCGCCTTGGCCTCCTCGCTGGTGTCGTGAAAAGGCGAGGGCTCGGCCTTGAGCGGGGCTGATTTGATCTCCTCGATCCGAAGCCCGATCTTGTTGAGCAGGTCCTGCGCCTGCGCATATTGGAAAATCACACCAATCGATCCGACAATCGAGCTCTCTCCGGCGACGATATGATCGCTCGAGGCGGCAATCATGTAGCCGGCCGAGGCGGCAAGAGTTCGCACATCAGCGACAACAGGCTTTGATTTGCCGGCTTCCAGCAGCGCCTTATAGATGCGTTCGCCGCCATAGGTGGTTCCGCCGGGTGATGAGATGCTGACCACCAGCGCCTTTGCGGTCTCGCTTGCGGCGGCGTCCCCGATCAGTTCAAGCAGGTCTTCATCATCGGAGATAACCCCGCTGATATCGATCCGCGCGATATGATCCGATCCCGTATCAGGTCCGCCGAGATTGAGCGCCAGCGCTGCGACCAAGGCGATTGCCGCGACAACCGCAAAGATGCGCCAGAAACCAAGCTTGCGCCGAAGACGGCGGCGATCGGCGAGAGAATTGGGGTCGATCAAGGTCAGGTCTCCGGTTTGGGGTGTCGAGGCATCGCCTGCGTTGGATATCTTTGCCAATGTGGCCAAGGCATGGCAATCTTGCGCAACTGCTTCGCAATGCAACCATATTGTCATGCCATAGCGGTCGCAACAGTGCTGTCGTCACGGTCAATCGACCAGGCGCAGGGCTGGTTTGAAAAAACGGGGTTCCATGGCAACGACGTCAGCTTCAGAAATGCCGCGATCAGGTCCCTATGCGGGCCGGTCCCACGCCGAATACCGTCGTGCCCTGACCCATTCGCGCCGGGTGAGAGCGCTCAAGATTCTGCTGCCGCTCGCTTCGGTGCTGGTCGTGATCGGGTTTGTTGCAGTATCCTTTGTCGGCACACTGGTGCCTGAGGGCGTGGAGATCGAATCGGTGGCGGTGCGTGACGGGAAACTGGTCATGCAGAACCCGGTGATGAGCGGCCAGACCTCGGACGCACGGCCTTACAGGTTGGAAGCGCTGCGGGCGGTTCAGGATCTGGCAACGCCGGATGTGATCGTGCTTGAGGACATCCTTGCAGAACTTCCGATCTCATCCGGCGAGACCGCAGAGCTGACGGCCACAAGCGCCACCTTTGACCGAAGCGCCCAGACGCTGGTGTTCAAGGAGCCGTTCAAGGTTGACAGCGAGGGTGGCTTCTTTGCGGAAATGCAGTCCGCAGACATTGATATGGCAACCAGTGAAATGATCACACTGGACCCGGTCACTATCCGCTCCGATGATGCCTCGGTGGTTGCTAAATCAATGAAGATACAGGATAAGGGCCGCCTCATCATTCTCGAAAATCAGGTCCGTATGACAATCAACCCTTCGGCGATCAAAACGCCGGCCCGAGAGACCAACTGACATGGCCAAGACACCTTTGCTACTCGTCGGCCTTACCGCGCTTCTGGGGATTGCCGTCCTGATCGGCCCACAGCCGGCCCAGGCGCAAACCAGTCAAAGCCGAATGACCGGCCTCGCGCTTTCCGGTGATGAGCCGATCCAGATCGAGAGCGATCTGCTTCAGATCAACGAGGAAACCAGTCAGGCGACCTTTAGCGGCAATGTCCGGGTGCTGCAGGGCGACACAGTTTTGCAGGCCGGCGAAATGATCGTCCACTATGCCAAAAACGGTGGATCGGTGGCCTCCGGAGCCGCCGATATCCGTGAAATCGATCTGTTCAAGAAAGTGTTGATCCGCTCAGGCACCCAGACCGCCACGGCTGATACCGGCAATTTCAACATGGCCAAGGAAGTCCTGGTGCTGTCGGGAGAGAAGGTTGTCCTCACCGATGCTGAGAATGTGTTCATCGGCTGCAAGCTGACAGTCGAGATGAAGAGCGGCCAGGCCAAGCTCGACAGCTGCGGTCGACGGGTGATGATCCAGCTCGACCCGAAGTCGCGACCCGAACAGTGATCCGCACGCTTTTTTCATCACTGGGCAACCGGGGCGGCAAGGGAGACGCTGATGTCGCCGGAGAAGATGTGGGCCGGTACGACGGCACGCTGATCGCGCGCAATTTGACCAAGGCCTACAAGTCACGGCGGGTTGTCGATGGGGTGTCGCTGGGTGTTCGCAGGGGTGAAGCCGTTGGTTTGCTCGGTCCCAACGGCGCCGGCAAGACAACCTGCTTCTACATGATCACGGGGCTGGTTCCGGTCGATTCAGGCACGATCGAGATCGATGGACATGACGTTTCGGATCTGCCGATGTACCGCCGCGCGCGGCTCGGTGTCGGTTATCTGCCGCAGGAAGCCTCGATCTTTCGGGGCCTGAGCGTCGAGGCCAACATTCGCGCGGTCCTTGAGGTTGTCGAAAAAAACCGGGCCTTGCGCGAGGAAAAGCTCGACAGCCTGCTCTCTGAGTTTCACATTTCACATCTGCGCAAGTCCGCTTCGATCTCGCTTTCAGGCGGCGAGCGGCGGCGTTTGGAAATTGCCCGTGCACTGGCGTCTGATCCAACCTTCATGCTGCTTGATGAGCCCTTTGCCGGTGTTGACCCCATCGCGGTATCGGACATTCAGGATCTGGTCAGGCACCTGACTCGTCGCGGCATCGGGGTTCTGATCACCGATCACAATGTGCGTGAGACCCTTGGTCTGATTGATCGTGCATACATCATGAACGCGGGCGTGTTGCTAACCCATGGGCGGCCCTCGGAAATTGTCGCCCATCCCGATGTCCGCCGACTCTACCTGGGTGAGCAGTTCTCGCTTTAGCGCCAACCGCCGCTCCACTCGGGAAAGCGGCATTTTGCGAAGCTTGAGTCAAAACACCGGTAAGAGTGCCCAAAACACAGTCATTTTTACCTTGTTCTTTAGGCGCACTTGACCCCAAAGAAATAAAAACGCAATTTTCGGGCCAGATCGATTAGGGCGCTTTCAGGCATTGTGGTGGCACAGGCCATCGAAACAGCCGCCGCCTGCCGTTCCTGAACGGCTCAAACGGAGTAATGCGTTATCATGGCTTTGTCAGCCAGTCTCCAATTACGCCAAAGCCAGTCGCTGGTCATGACGCCGCAACTGATGCAGTCGATCCGGCTGCTGCAGTTTTCCCATATCGAACTGAACCGTTTCATAGAGCAGGAAGCCGAGCGCAATCCGTTGCTCGAATTGGTGACGCCGGAATCTGAAGCCAACAGTGATGGTGCCAACGGTGAGGGCAATGACCCGTCTCGTGATCATGCCTCACAAGAATCTAAACCCGACACATCTTATCCCGAGGGCGGCGAGAGCGCTGATGGTGTCTGGGCTCCCTCTTCGGAGACATCCACAGAACGTCTGAACGAAGAGATCGATGGTCGTTATGAGAATGTGTTCCCCGACGATCACGGCGTTGAGCGGTCATCAGCACCCGAATTTGTCGACAACTGGAAATCCATGCCCGGCAATGACAGAGGGCAGGGTGGCGAGGGCTATGACCTCGATGATTTTGCAGCCCGAGCGCCGACCTTGCGCGACCATGTTGCCGAGCAGATAGCCTTCACCTTCGCCGATCCGGTCGAACGGTTGGTCGCCACCGATATTGCCGACCAGCTCGACGCGGCCGGATATATCGCCGGTGATCTGGCGGAAACTGTCGAACGGCTTTCCATTGATCAGGCCAAGCTGCAACATGTGCTTGAGCGCCTTCAGGAATTCGAACCGGCCGGTCTGTTTGCCCGGTCGCTTTCGGAATGCCTGGCGTTGCAACTTGACCGCAAGAACCGCCTCGACCCGGCAATGGCCGCGCTGGTGAGCAATCTAGAGCTTCTCGCACGTCGTGATTTCGCGACCCTAAAACGGCTTTGCGGAGTTGATGAGGAAGACCTTCTTGATATGCTCGCCGAAATCCGCGCGCTTGATCCGAAGCCGGGCACCCGGTTTGAGACTGGCTCCAGCGAACTCATTGTCCCAGATGTCTCGGTCAAGCCAGGCGCAGATGGCGGCTGGGTGGTTGAGCTGAATCCGGAAACCCTGCCGCGGGTGTTGGTCAATCAATCCTATTTCGCTAACGTTTCGGGCAAGATGGCCAAGAATACACCTGGCCAGGAGTTCCTCTCCGAATGCATGCAAACCGCCAACTGGCTGGTTCGTTCGCTCGATCAGCGTGCCCGCACGATCACCAAGGTGGCGAGCGAGATTGTACGCCAGCAAGATGCGTTCCTGCTGCATGGCGTGGACCATCTGCGCCCGCTCAATCTCAAGGCGGTGGCCGACGCCATCGGCATGCACGAGTCGACCGTCAGCCGCGTGACATCGAACAAATACATGATCACTCCGCGTGGTGTGTTCGAGCTGAAATACTTCTTCACTGTCTCGATCGCCTCGGCAGAAGCGGGCGGCGATGCCCATTCAGCCGAATCGGTACGTCATCGCATCAAGGCGTTGATTGACGAGGAACTGCCGTCTTCAGTGCTTTCGGACGATGATCTTGTCACTTTGCTCAAGCAGTCGGGTGTGGAAATCGCCCGGCGGACTGTCGCCAAATACCGCGAAGCCATGTCCATTCCCTCCTCGGTTCAGCGCCGCCGCGAAAAACGCGCCCGCGCCCGCGCTGCGGGAGTCTGATCCGGGCTCCGCCAAGAGTTTGAAATCACGTCAGGAATGGCAGAAATCCAGGCAAAGCTTGACAGCAGAGGCACTGCGGCGTAGAAGCCGCCCGCATTGATTGGACATGGTCAGGGCGTATCGGAAAGCTGTTTCGTCAAGGGATAAATTGCTTGGTCCGGATCAATTGTCCACCGTCTGACGCTTGGATGAGCGCGGCGCTTGGCTTAGACTGAATCCCCAAGTCACAATAAGAAGGGATGTCACATGAGCGTTCGAGTGTCGGGAAAACACATGGAAATTGGCGAGTCCTTCCGGACTCGGATCGATGACCATGTTTCAGGAGCCGTGCGGAAGTACTTCGATGGCGGGTTTTCAAGTCATGTGATCGTCGAGAAATCGGGATCCCGGTTTCAGGCGGATTGCAAGATACATCTCGACACAGGCGTGGTGCTCCACGCCACAGGGGAAGCGCAGGACCCGCAACCTGCATTTGACGCTGCGGCGGAGCGAATTGAAAAACGCCTGCGCCGCTACAAGCGCAGGCTCAAGGACCACCATGCCAACAGCCAGCCAAGCCAGACGGAGTTGGCCTATGCGGTTGTCGGCTCTGGTGATGACGACGTGGATGAAGTGCCGGAAGACTACGCTCCGGCGATTATCGCCGAAAGCACCAAGCAGCTCGTTACCATGAGTGTGGCCAATGCAGTGATGGCGCTGGATATGACAGACGAGCGGATCTTGATGTTCCGCAATGCGGGCAATGATGCCCTCAACGTGGTTTACCGCCGCAACGATGGCAACATCGGGTGGATCGACGCCGGTGGCGTGAAATCCTGATGGTGGAAGCCTGAGGGATACGAGGTTTTGGTCGCGTCGGATTTTGAGTTGTGCGGCCACAACACCTCTTCGCAAAGCCAAGAAAAACGCCTGAAAGCCAGGCTTGAAACAAGGAATGTAACATGGCGCTTGCTGACCTGATTGCGCAGAACTCTGTTCTGCCTGCGCTCAAGGCAAACTCCAAGAAACAGCTCTTGCAGGAATTGGCTGTCAAGGCCTCGGAGGTCACCGGGCTTGCCGAGCGTGAAGTGTTTGACGTGATCCTGCAGCGTGAGCGGCTGGGCTCAACCGGCGTAGGCAATGGCATCGCCATCCCTCACGGAAAGCTGCCGTCACTGGACCGGATTGTCGGGGTGTTTGCACGCCTTGATCAGCCCGTTGACTTTGAAGCGCTGGATGACCAGCCGGTCGATCTGGTGTTTCTGTTGCTGGCGCCGGAAGGCGCTGGCGCCGACCATCTCAAAGCGCTTTCGAGAATCGCACGTGTGATGCGGGACAGTGAGATGGTGGCCAAGCTGCGCGCCACCGACAACGCAGCGTCGCTTTACGCGTTTCTTGCCGAAGAGCCGGAATCCAACGCCGCCTGAGGTTTTCGCCGGCCGGAGTCCTTTAGTGCAGGCAGACGGTTTTCAACTCGTCTTCGGCCGCGCGGTAGAACGTGCTTGACCGGTTGTCGGTCAGCAGGATTGGCGTGCCGTCGGCACCGAACAGGGCCCACAGCTCCAGGCCGGGATCCAGTTCCGGCGCTTCGGGGAACTTGGCGAGCACGTCTTCCGAGCGCATCTTTCGGATATAGCCAACTTTTCCAGCACCGAGCAGCGCCAGATCCTGGGCGGAGAGTTGGGTTTTTCCCGATTTGGCAATCATGTCGATTTCCTTCGGTTTGGGGCAGGAAGCATCCTGCAGAATCGAACCTTGAACCTCAGTCTCGAACCGAAATGTTAATTTTTCGCACCATGCGCTCGGGTTCGGGTCGAATAAGGTCAACCGAAAGCAGACCGTTCTTCAATTCCGCACCGACAACCTGCATGCCGTCGGCGAGCACAAACATCCGCTGGAACTGCCGGGCTGCGATGCCGCGATGCAGATATTCCCGCCCTTCGACCTCGGCCTGGCGGCCTCGGATCACCAGCTGGTTCTCTTCGGTCGTGACATCCAGGTCTTCCTCACAGAAGCCCGCGACGGCAAGTGTGATACGCAACCGGTCGGCGTTCGCACCGTCTGCGGAAGCGCGAATGCGCTCGATATTGTAGGGCGGGTAGCCTTCTGATCCCTTGGCGATGCGCTCAAGGGTCTTTTCCATCGTATCGAAGCCCAGCAGAAGCGGGCTCGAAAAAGGTGTCATACGCGACATGGCTTGTCCTCGTTCTCAAGCGACAGGCACCGGACCCATTCTGGCATCCGGCCTGACGCTAATATGGGAACTTGAACAGTGCTGCGCAAGAACCTTGCCCGCCCCCGGTTGGGATGAATAGTGTGGCGCAAAATCGAATCGCCATTACCGGAGCTCCGCCATGACGCCACGCAAGATCATCATCGACACCGACCCCGGGCAGGACGATGCGGCTGCGATCATGCTGGCGCTCGCCAGCTCGGAGCTGGAAGTGCTCGGCATCACGGCCGTTGCCGGCAATGTGCCGCTCTCGCGCACCGCGTTGAACGCTCGAATTGTCACCGAGATTTGCGGTCGTTCCGATGTTCCGGTTTTTGCCGGTGCCGAGGCGCCGCTCAAGCGCAAGCTGGTGACGGCGGAACATGTTCATGGCAAGACAGGTCTCGACGGCGTCGAGATGTTCGAGCCGAGCCGGCCATTGGAGCAAGCTCATGCAGTGGATTTCATCATTGAATCACTGCGCGCCAATGCGGAAAAGACTGTGACACTTTGCCCGCTCGGGCCCCTGACCAACATCGCCATGGCGTTCGAGCGCGCACCTGACATCATCGCGCGGGTTGAGCACATTGTGCTGATGGGAGGCGGGTATTTTGAGGGCGGCAACATCACGCCCGCGGCGGAGTTCAACATCTATGTCGACCCGGAAGCCGCGAAGATCGTGTTTGGCGCTGGCGTTCCGATCACCATGATGCCGCTCGATGTCACCCACAAGGTTCTCACCACCAGAACAAGGGTCGACCGTCTTAGGGCCAATGGCAACCGGGCGTCGCTGGAGATGGCCAGCATGCTTGAGTTCTTCGAGCGTTATGACGAGCAGAAATACGGCACCGATGGCGGCCCGCTGCATGACCCGACCGTAATCGCCTGGCTGATCGATCCGGATATGTTCACCGGGCGCAACTGCAATGTCGAAATCGAGACCGGTTCGGACCTGACCCTGGGTGCCACGGTGGTTGACTGGTGGAAGGTCACCGACCGCAAGGAGAACGCGCTGGTGATCGGCGGTGTCGATGCCGACCGGTTTTTTGATCTGTTCATTGAGCGGCTTGGTCGGCTCTGAAGCGGATCACAGCCGGGCGTCGACGTCTTCAGCCAGCGGGATAGACGGCTGTGCGCCCGGCGTAAGACACGCGAGCGCACCGGCAGCGGCTGCCCGGCGCACGGCCTGCTCAAACGCCATGCCCGCGTCGAGCCCCTGAGCAAGATAGCCGCAAAATGTGTCGCCGGCACCCACAGTGTCCACAGGCGTGATTTTCAGGGACGGCACATGACCGCTGATGCCGTCCCTGGCCCAGAGGACGCCGTCGCCACCCAGCGTGATGATCAGGCATTGCCCGCTCCTGGCGTGCAGGGCTTCGAGTTCGGCCTTTACCTCATCCAATGCCTCCACCGGACGGCCCGAGAGCCGCGCGAATTCGGTCTCATTGGCAATCACGATATCGGCCAGAGGCGCAAGGCGCTCCACCGTATCTGTCAGCGGCGCAATGTTGAGAATACTGCGCACGCCTTTCGCCCGTGCCGCTTCAAGTGCCGCGCGCACGGCCGCTTCGGGGATCTCCATCTGCAACAGCACGGTGTCGCCCGGAGACATCGCGGCGATTGCGTCACCGGCGTCCTCTGGCGTCACCTTGCCATTGGCACCGGGGATCACCACGATCACGTTCTCGCCGTCACCGCCCACAAGGATCAATGCAATACCGGTTGCACCTTCAAGCCGGCGGACACTGCCAAGGTCGGCTCCGGCGGCCTCAAGCAGCGCAAGCGCCTCTGCGGCGAAAGCATCATTGCCGGCGGCACCCACCATCTTGGTCGAAGCGCCTGCGCGCCGGGCTGCGAGCGCTTGGTTGGCACCCTTGCCGCCGGGAGCCGTGGTGAAATCGGACCCTGACACTGTCTCGCCCGGAGCGGGCAACCGCGCCGTCGTGCCGATAAGGTCCATGTTGATCGAACCAATGACCGTGATCATGGCGCTCCCCTTTTGCTGATGATTGCTGATCGCATCCCTGATCGTTTGTTTGTCACAGGCCGAGCCCTGGGAAAAGGTCTTACTCGTCCTCCTCCACCACCCGCAACTTGAGTGTTGAGGACCGTGGTTCGAACTTTGGCGCAGGATCCTCGGATCGGGACGAGCCCGCTTGTTCGGCATCGCTCTTGAGTTGGGCAAATTCGAGCGCCTCGATCCTCGAGCCGCGCTTGGTGAGCTTGTCTGATGAGGTCAGGATCAGATCGACATCTTTTTGCGCCATGGAGAAATGGGCCTGCAGCTTGCGGGTGCGGTCATCAAGCCGTGACAGATCCTCCATCAGCCGCACCACCTCGCCCTGGATCAGATGGGCCTGTTCGCGCATCCGCGCATCTTTGAGAATCGCTTGAATGACCTGGATCGACAGCATCAGAAGCGAGGGCGAGACAATCACCACACGGGCTCGCTGCGCCCGCTGCACGATCGCTTCCGAGGTTTCGTGAATCTCGGCGAAGATCGATTCCGACGGCACAAACAGAAAGGCCGTGTCCTGGGTTTCCCCGGCGATCAGATACTTCTCCGATATGTCGCGGATATGCACCTCCATGTCCCTGCGGAAGCGCTGTTGCGCGGCCTGCACCACCTCATCGCCAAGCGCCTCGGCCTGCGCCTCGCGCATGGCGTTCCAGGCCTCGAGCGGAAACTTGGCATCAATCACCAGATCCGGCGCGCCATTGGGCATTTTCACCGTGCAGTCGGGCCGGGTGCCGTTCGACAAGGTCGGCTGGAAGCTGAAAGCCCCCATCGGCAAGCCGTCCTGGATGATGGCTTCCATCCGCGACTGGCCGAAGGCGCCGCGGGTCTGCTTGTTCGACAGGATTGCCTGCAGCCCGACCACATCGCGTGCCAGCGACTGGATGTTGGACTGGGCCGTGTCGATCGCCGCCAGGCGTTCCTGAAGCCGCGCCAGATTTTCATGGGTGGCGCGGGTCTGGTCCGTCAGTGTCGAACCGATCCGCTGGGTCATCCCGTCCAGCCGCTGGCCGATGGCCTGGTTAAGTTCGGCCTGCCGGGCCCCGAAGACCTCCGCCATGGTTCCCATCCGGCCCTGCATTTCAGCCTGCGCCTTGAGGATGTCTGCAAGCCGTGCCTCAGCCTGGGCGGCGCGGGCTGCGGCCTCGGTATTGATCTGCGCGCGTTCCCGGTTCGAGCGTCTCAGTGCCAGCACCAGCCAGACAATGAGCAACAACACGGCGATCGCCAGACCGATCAAAGACTGACCAAGTGTTATGGCGTGGCCATTGAGCTCGAAAACGGGTGTCAGAAACGGGTTTGCCGGACTTTCCATTCCGCAAGCCTAGCTGATTCTGTTCCGATTGCCAGATCAAAACAGGAACAACCGCGATGCAAAGCCGCCTCTTGCAAGGCCTTGAGCGATTGACGCGACGCCTGTCAGTGATTATTTCAGCTCCTATGACCATCAAGCCTCTCGTCCTTTTGCCCGATCCCATCCTGCGCCAGCAAAGCCTGCCGGTGGAGCGCGTTGACGCGGAGCTCGAGGGCTTCATCGATGACATGCTCGAAACCATGTATGACGCGCCCGGCATTGGCTTGGCGGCCATTCAGGTCGGCGTGCCGCGCAGGCTTCTAGTGATCGATGTGGCCGGCAAGGACGAACCGCGAAATCCGCAGGTGTTCATCAACCCCGAAGTGGTTGACACGGGCGACGGCGTCAACGTCTATGAGGAGGGCTGTCTGTCGATCCCCGACTACTATGCCGATGTTGAACGGCCTGAAACAATCACGGTCAAATATCTCGGTCGCGACGGTAAGGAAAACACAGTCGAGGCCGACGGCCTGCTCGCCACCTGCCTGCAGCACGAGATCGATCATTTGAACGGTGTCCTGTTCATCGACCACATCTCCAAGCTCAAGCGCGATATGGTGGTGCGCAAGTTCACCAAGCTCGCCAAGCAGCGGATGACGGCTTGAAATTAGTTTAGGCCTTTTCGAAGGGCCCAATTGTTGGCTATCTCGATGAGATATTCAGTTGCAATCCAGATGACGGCTCGGCTTTCCTTTGGGAGTACAACAAAGCCGACCAAAATAATTAAGGCCAATGCGCGTGGCAGATACAATATGCGCCTATGACTTGTTTGAGTATGCGGCTTGCCAGGCTCACTACGCGTCTCAGTTGATCTCGACTCGTAGATAATTGGCGTTTTTCGGCCGAATTTTCGTTTGTACGGTTTCTTCATCATCACGCTCCATTCGAGACGATGAGTGTAAAGTAACTACGTTAACATTAAGTAAACTTAGTTACTTCGCAGTTAATTGCGACCTTGATATTCAGTCCTTTGTGTGCGATATCAATGATATCGATACTAGGAAGCTCAGATGCCAGATTTGCTAATTCGTAATCTTCCTGAGCAACTGCGGACGGACATAGGCAAGGCTGCATCCGCTTCAGGGCGCAGCCTGTCTGATGAAGCCAAGCACCTTATTCGCAAGGGCCTGTCCGCACCTCTCGAAGGACCGGAGCCGGGCAATTCGGCTTGGGATGAGCTTCGCAATGCTATCGGTGCGGTGCAATTGAGCGACAGCGAGAACGAGGATTTGCTTGTTGCATCCGCTGCAGCTCGCCGTTCCAGCGCTCGGCAAACGCCTGAATTCGAATGATTGTTCTCGATACCAACATCGTCTCCGAAGCCGCCAAACAAACGCCTGACAGACACGTCAAGAACTGGATGCGGATCCAGCGGTTGAATGATCTCTATCTGTGTGCGCCGGTCGTTGCCGAGCTGTCTTTTGGTGCACAGCGAATGATGCTGCGAACCGGCAGCGACAGACTGGCATTGGGCCTGCGTCAGATCATTGAACGGACATTTGCGGGCCGAATCCTTCCATTTGATGTCAGCGTCGCCGAGCGTGCAGGCAGGCTTCATGCCAGCCGCGAAGCTGAAGGTCGGCCGATTGCAATTGGCGATTTGTGGATTGCTGCGATATGTCTTCATCATGGTGCGACCCTCGCCACCCGCAACACCCGCGACTTTGCCGGGCTTGACCTCAAGCTTGAAAACCCGTTTGAACACGGGCGTTGATCAACGCCAGCCACGGACAAACGCTCTTGCCCTTGCGCATCATCTTCATGGGAACGCCGGCCTACGCTGTTCCGACGTTGCAGGCACTGCACGACGCCGGACACGAGATCGTTGCGGTCTATTCACAGCCACCGCGCCCTGCCGGCCGTCGCGGGCTCGAGCTCAAGCCATCGCCCGTGCACCAGACGGCTGAAGCCCTTGGCATTCCGGTGTTCACGCCGAAGAGTCTGAAATCCGATGAGGAGCAGGCAGCATTCAAGGCGCTTGATGCGGATGTGGCGGTGGTCGTGGCCTATGGTCTGCTGTTGCCCAAACCGGTGCTGGATGCGCCGCGTCTGGGAGCCTGGAACGGCCATGCCTCGCTGTTGCCGCGCTGGCGCGGCGCCGCGCCCATTCAGCGCGCAATCATGGCCGGCGACACTCAGACCGGCGTCATGATCATGCAGATGGATGTGGGCCTCGACACCGGTCCGGTGGCGCTGACCCGAACCGTGGACATCTCCGCAAGCATGACGACCGGCGAGCTTCATGACATTCTGGCTGGAGTGACCGCAGAGCTGATGACGGACGCCATGGCGCGGCTTGAGCGTGGCCAACTCCCGGTCAGTGCGCAGGCCGGGCAGGGCGTGAGTTATGCGGCAAAGATCTCCAAGGAGGAGACACGGGTGGATTTCACCCGGCCAGCTCGGGATGTGCACAATCATATTCGCGGTCTCGCACCGGCACCTGGCGCCTGGTTCGAACTGCAGCACGGAGACCGCGCCGAGCGGGTGAAGCTGCTGGCATCCGAAGTGGTTGCGGGTGCGACCGGAACCGGGACTCCCGGTACCGTGCTCGACGACCATCTTACCATTGCCTGTGGCGAGGGCGCTGTGCGGCTTCTCCGGCTGCAGAAAGCCGGAGGCAAGCCGCTCTCGGCTGAAGACTTTCTGCGCGGAACGCCCATTGTACCCGGCACGGTGATCGGCTGATGCCGCGCTACCGACTCGACATCGAATATGATGGCACCGGCTATGCGGGCTGGCAGCGTCAGGAGGATCATCCTTCGATACAACAGGCCATCGAGATCGCCATCCACGGCTTTTGCGGTGAAACAGTCGCAATTCGCGGCGCGGGACGGACGGATGCCGGTGTCCATGCCTGGGGTCAGGTCGCCCATGTCGACCTCGAAAAGCAATGGCCTGACGACACGGTGCGTGACGCGATCAACGCACATCTGCAGATGGCGCGGGAGCGGGTGGCCATCCTTGCCGCCCGTGAGGTGCCTGATGATTTTGATGCACGGTTTACAGCGACCAGGCGGCATTATGTCTACCGCATCATCTGCCGTCGCGCGCCGCTGGTGATCGAGAAGAACCGGGCACTCTGGTCGCCGCGTCCGCTCGATGCCGAAGCCATGCACGCGGCCGCGCAGCGGCTGGTCGGCCGGCATGATTTCACCACCTTCCGTTCGGTGCAGTGCCAGGCCGATTCGCCGGTTCGTTCGCTTGACCGCCTGGATGTGATCACGGGCGGCTCCGACGGGCTGATCGAGATTCATGCAACGGCGCGAAGCTTCCTGC
This sequence comes from Hoeflea sp., assembly GCA_043585085.1. Lineage (GTDB taxonomy): Bacteria > Pseudomonadota > Alphaproteobacteria > Rhizobiales > Rhizobiaceae > Hoeflea. The sequence continues at coordinate 1,359,942 of CP121320.1, read as the reverse complement.
ACAATCAGATCCGATCCTTTGCCGGAACCTTGCGGTTGGTGGGCGAGGGAAAGTGGACGGCAGGCGATGTTCAGCGCGCTCTGGAGGCCCGCTCGCGCAAGGCCTGTGGACCGGTGGCTGCTCCCGAAGGGCTCTATTTCCGTCAGGTTGATTACGATGAGCCGGAGTCTGTACCGCTCAAACCATAAAAAATAAGGGTGAGAGCGGAATTCAAGCATTTGCTTAACCGAATAATAACCTGAAACAGCGAAAGCTGCTTTTACCAGAAGCTGCGAGGACTTCGCTGCGTGCATGAAGCTGTTCTGGATAGCCTGCTGTTGCCAGGCATGCCGACGACTTCACAACCAGTTTCTGAACGCCCATGGATCTATCGTGCACATTGTTGTTCCTGACAATTTCGCTGACAAGCATGTCGGTGGCCTATGTGCTGACACGGGAAAAAGGGAGCCGGTTGGCGCTTGCAGTGGAGAAATTTGATGCGTGACAGCGTCAAAAGCCCCGCACCAGTCCCGGATGACAGGATTGTGCAAGCTTTAGCAGCCAGGAACGCGATCAAACCGGTCGGTCGAACATTTGACGTGGCGATTGCCGAAACAAACACAGGGTCTCAGGACAACTGGGAGAAATTTTGATGCCAGAAAACACCAACAATGCAGCGCAGTCCGGTTACCTGGAGATCATCTCGTTCCACCTTGGCGAACAGGTGTTCTGCGTCAACATCATGGCAGTCCGCGAAATTCGTGGTTGGGCCCCGTCCACCACCCTGCCGCACACCCCTCCGCATGTGCTGGGCGTGATCAACCTTCGCGGTTCGGTCATCCCGGTTATCGACATGGCGATCCGGCTTGGCTTGAAGCCGATCGAGCCGACAGAGCGCTCGGCGATCATCGTCACCAACATTGCCGGCAAACTTGTCGGTTTGCTGGTTGAGAATGTCTCGGACATGATCACCGTCAACGAATCCGAACTGCAGCCGGCTCCCGATGTCCTCCCGGCAGCCGAACGGGCACTGACCAAGGCCATCATTCCCGTCGACAAACAGATGATCTGTTACCTCGATCTCGACACCCTGTTTGCCGACACGGAAGACGAAGCGGCCTGATCATCGGACCGGCGGGCCCAGGCGCAAGGCATGGGCTGCCTGCACATAAATCCTTAGATAGCTTGCAGCGCCACGCGTCCAGTTTGGATGCGTGGCGTTTCAGTTTTATGCGCCGCTCAGCGCCGTGAATGCCAATTCGGAGATGGTCAATCCGGATACCACCATGAGTGCGGTGATGAAAATGGCGATCAGCGTCTCGCCACCGACGGCGATGCGGGTGACCCGGTAGTACAGTCCGATGACGATCACATAGACCGCGAACGAGATAATTGCGCTTAACCCGTCTGGCACCGGTGCGAGATAGCGAAGAGCGGCCGGGAAGAAGCCAATATAGGCCGAAAAAAGTCCGAACCAGTTGTTGATCACCACCAGCCGCGTGAACTTGTCGGCCATGCCGAACAACTGCGTAACCGCCAGCAGCAGAAACGCGGGCAGTATCCAGGCTGCCACATCAAAGGCAGTCGAGGTAAGGAAAAAACCCAGATGGTCGCCGGCGCTTTCCGGCTTGGTGTCAGGGGAAGCGCGCCACATTCCGGTCCAAAGGAAACATTGCACAGGCCAGGCCCAGGCAAAGGCGCCGAAGGAGCGCCAGAACCCGTCGGGAGAGATATCGAACAGCTTCAGGCCTTCAGGGCGCTTGAGGCTCAAATAGAACAACCCTGCCAGGGACCGCCCGGCTTCCACCCGTGACGGAATCAGCGCCGCCGCCACGCTCAATAAGCCCCTGCTTTGCCGAACCAGCGCTCCAGGAACAGCTCATAGATGCCGGTCAGGTCTTGCAGGTCCGAGACCGCAACGCGTTCATCGACCATATGCATGGTCTTGCCCACCAGACCGAACTCCACGACCGGGCAATAGTCCTTGATAAACCGCGCATCCGAGGTGCCGCCGGTGGTCGACAGGGCCGGCGTGCGCCCCGTTGCTTCACTGACCGCGTTGGACAGCGCCTCGATCAGAGGTGCGTCGTGGGTAAGGAAGGACTCCGATGGACGGTCGGCGAAATTGACTGTGTAGCGTACCGCATCGCGCCGGGTCCGGGAAACATCGGCAGCGGCCGCGCGTTCGAGCCGGGCACGCAGTTCTGCTTTCAGGCTTTCTGCCGTCCATTGATCGTTGAAGCGGATGTTGAATTTCGCCGTACAGCGCGCCGGGATCACATTGGTGGCCGTGTTGCCGGTGTCGATCGAGGTGATTTCCAGATTGGATGGGGGAAAGCGCTCATTGCCGGCATCAAGCGGCGGATCGATCAGCGCCGAAGCCAGTGCCATCATGCCTGGAACCGGATTGTCCGCCAGATGCGGATAGGCCACATGGCCTTGAACGCCTTCCACCGTCAGCGTGCCGGAAAGCGAGCCTCGCCGGCCGATCTTAATCATGTCGCCGAGCTGATCGGGATTCGTCGGCTCACCAACCACTGCTGCATCCCAGCGCTCGCCCTTGGCCGCGGCATGGGCCAAGAGTTTTTCGGTGCCATTGATTGACGGACCTTCCTCATCGCCGGTGATCAGCAGTGAAACTGAGCCTTTGGGCAACCCCTTGCGTGCAATCAGTCGCGCCAGAGCCGAAACGAAGCAGGCGATGCCGCCCTTCATGTCGACTGCGCCGCGGCCATACATCTCACCGTCAACAATTTCGGCAGAAAACGGACCTTGGGTCCACGCCTCGGCATCGCCGATCGGGACCACATCGGTGTGTCCAGCAAACATCAGGTGCGGGCCTTCGGATCCCAGCCGCGCATAGAGGTTTTCGACATCCGGCGTGCCTTCATCTGAGAAGGTCACCCGGTCATTGGCAAAGCCCAATTCGCTGAGCATTCCGGCAAGCGCCGTCAACGCGCCGCCTTCCTCGGGGGTGACCGAGGGACAGCGGATCAACGCGGCAAGGGTCTGGATCGGATCTGTAAGGTTCATGCGTCGTGATTAGACGATTGCCCCGTGGCTGTCGACTGGTCCGCCACATTGCCATGGCTTGCCGCAGGTCATGGATCCGAAAAATCCCGGCGGCCCCTATCTGCCGCTCGACGATGAGTCGCCCGAGCTGCTCGATGAGGAATCGTCTGCCTGAACACCGATGGCCGAAACGCTGCCGCGGCCGGATCCGGTTTCGATTCTTCCCTGCAAATTGTTCAGGTCGCGCCGCGTTGTCCCCCAATTGGCACTGAAGAACCAGGTGTCTTCTTCCAGTGTGGGGTCGATCGCAGGGACTGCCTCGAGCCCTGCTGTGATCTTGCCGATTTCCGTGTCTTCTTTGAACTCCACCCAAAAATTATTCATCTCGGTTTCTCCCGGTTGCTCTATCTGGACCTCAAGTCTCATGTAGAAAGCAGGAAGAAAACACGTGAAAGGTGCAGCTCAAAGCACAGCCTGCAGCAACAGTGATCCGCGCAAAAAAACTACAAAAGACTGCAGTGCTTGCAGCCGCGATTTCCGCGCCTGTCCCAACCTGCCAGGTCGATTGGATGAACTTGACAGGCCCTGACCCTAGTAGCCTGGCTGATCAGATGCCGGACCATGCCGGTTCGGGCCCTTGTCAGGCCGCCACAGCATGATAGCCAGCAGCACAAGAAACGACGCGGCCGGGATCACCAGTCCGATCACCAGCATCCCCGGCAGACCGGCGTCATGCAGCCGCTTGATCGACATGACGGCGACCGACCAGGCGCCGGTCAGGCAAACCAGAATGAATCCGAGGCCTGCCAGAGCAAGCGATGTGCTGTCATCAGGCGCGTTGACCGCAGCCGACACCGTTATGCCGAGGCTGAGCGCCCAAAACAGCAAAGCCCAGGCATAGGTCCGGCGCGACAGCCGCCCCGACACACTGAACAGCAGCCAGCGCATGCCAGGGACCGGGCGCAGCGCCATTCTTGGCTCAGTCCCGAAGCAGTTCGTTGATGCCGGTCTTGGACCGGGTCTGGGCGTCGACTGTCTTGACGATCACTGCGCAATAGAGATTTGGCGCGGCCGCGCCGTTGCCCATCGTGCCAGATGACGGCATGGAGCCGGCCACCACCACCGAATAGGGCGGAACCTCGCCATAGCTGATCTCGCCGGTCATCCGGTTGACGATGCGGGTGGACTTGCCGATGTAGACGCCCATCCCGAGCACCGAGCCTTCGCGCACGATGCAGCCTTCGACCACCTCGGAGCGCGCGCCGATAAAGCAATTGTCCTCGATGATCGTGGGACCGGCCTGCAGCGGCTCAAGCACGCCGCCGATGCCGACGCCGCCCGACAGATGCACATTTCTGCCGATTTGAGCGCAGGAGCCGACCGTGGCCCAGCCGTCGACCATCGAGCCCTCATCGACATAAGCGCCAAGATTGACGAATGAGGGCATCAGAACCACGTTCTTGCCGATGAACGAACCGCGCCGGACGATTGAGCCCGGTACTGCACGGAAGCCTGAGCGTTCAAATTCATTGGCACTCCAGCCTTCGAATTTTGAGGGAACCTTGTCCCACCATACCGCATCGCCGGGGCCGCCCTTGATGATTTCCATCGGATTGAGCCGGAACGACAGAAGCACCGCTTTCTTGAGCCATTGATTGACCGTCCACGTGCCGTCATCGCCGCGTTCAGCCACACGAGCCTCGCCGCGATCGAGCAGATTGAGCGCTTCGTCAACTGCGTCACGGATCTCGCCGCGTGTCGAAACCGAGACCGTGTCCCTGTTGTCAAAGGCAGTTTCGATGGTGGAGGCAAGCGCTGCCATATCATGCTTCATCGTGGCGATTCCTTAAGGTTCGACGTCTAGTGTGGGCTAAACAAGGCGCCGGGAGCCAGACGGCCTGCGCCAATGCACTTCTCCTAAGCGAGCCGGGCCGCGGGGTCAATTCCGGTGCGGTTGGGAGCGACAAGATGGGGACTTTGACATGAATGCTGACCGTACCGACCAGACCTGGGACCCCCTTTCCGACAGCCGTGAAGACAGGCGCCGGGCCGAGCGGCAACCCAGAACACCGCAATCAACCTCGCCATCCTACCGTCTGGCCTATGCAGATGATGATTTTCTGTGCCGCGACGAACTCAGGCCCGTGCGGTTGCAGCTGGAGCTGCTCAAACCTGAAATGATACTGACCGAAGCGGGCATCCGCTCGACCGTCGTCATGTTTGGCGGCGCGCGGATCCCCGAGCCGGGCAAGGCGCCCTGGGCTGCCAAGAACGAGACCCAGGCAAAGAACCTTACCGCCGCGGCGAAGTATTATGAGGAAGCCCGCAGCTTTGCGCGGCTGTGCTCAGCCCATTCGCTGGCCACAGAGGCGCGGGAATTCGTTGTCGTCACCGGCGGTGGTCCGGGCGTGATGGAAGCAGGCAATCGCGGTGCCCATGATGTCGGCGCTAAGTCTATCGGGCTCAACGTAGTGCTGCCGCACGAACAGGCGCCCAACGCCTATGTGACGCCTGAATTCAGCCTGAACTTCCACTATTTTGCCATCCGCAAGATGCATTTCCTGATGCGGGCCAAGGCCATCACGATTTTCCCGGGCGGCTTTGGCACGCTTGATGAGCTGTTCGAATCGCTCACCCTGATCCAGACCAAACGCATGGAGCACGTGCCGCTGATCCTGTTCGGGTCGGAGTTCTGGAACTCGATCGTCGATTTTCAGGCGCTCGCGGATTTCGGAACCATCGCGCCCGAGGACCTGGATCTTCTGGAGTTCGTCGATACGGCCGATGAGGCTTGGGCGATCATAGAGCGCCATTACGGACTGTAGATCCTATCGATTCCGGCATATGACAAAAGCCGGCCCGGACTTTGGAATCCGGGCCGGCGGCGTTGATTGAGAGCGTTTTTGTCGTTCGCCTCAAGGCTTAGTTCTTGCCGGCCTTGTTGCGATAGAAATCGGTCACGTCGATCTTGTTGTCGCCATTGCGGTCGAACCGTTCGAACATCCTGGTTTCCATTGCGGCGAACTCGTCAGCGCTGACTTCGCCATCCTTGTCTGCATCAAGCCGCTCGATGCTTGGTCCGCTATGGCGTCCCATGCCCCGGCCTTCGCCGCGTTTGCCGTCACCACGGCCCGCATGCTCCCGGCCCATCTTGCCTTCGCCACGTTTGCCGTGCCGTTCGGCGCGGCGCTCTTCTCGTTCCTTCTTGCGCTCGGCACGCATCTCTTCACGGGCCTGATCGCGTTCGGCGCGGCGGACTTCAGCCAGTGCGGCCAGTTCGTCCTCATTGAGCGTTCCGGACTGATCGGCATCGACACTTTTGAACATGGCTGTGCGATGTGCCGAGATTTCCTCGCGTTCGATCGCGCCATTGCCGTTCGCATCGAAGCGCTCGATGATGCGCTCTATCCGCGGGCCACCATGGTGCCCCTTGCTCTGCTGCGCGGCGATTGCCGGAACGGCGACTGAAGCAGCCATGATGGCGGCGAGTGTGGTGAGTAGTGTCTTTTTCATCTGGGAGGTCCTTCATTGGGAATGTCTGTTTGCATCCCCAATGTGCGCACTGCCATCCGTAACCGCCACTTAAAGCCCTGTAATGTAGATTAAATCTTGGAAAGGTTGGCGAATCGCCCTTGCTGGCCCGCCCCCAATCAGGCTGCCGCGGCCTTTAGGAAAGTGGTCAGGTCATCGGTGATGTGGTGGATATGAGCACCGTCCTTGCCTTCGTGTTCCCAGACCTCATCAAGCACCACATCCAGGTTCCTCGGCACGATAAGCACCGTGCGCATTCCCAATTGATGCGGCGCGACGAGATTGCGCGGCAGGTCCTCGAACATCGCAGCCCGGTCGCTGTGCACACCATGGCGCGCAAGAAAGCGGTGGTAGGTTTCAGGCGCCGGCTTGGGCTTCAGGTCTGCAGCAACGATGTCGAAAATCTCGTCGAAATGATCGAGAATTCCAAGAGCGGCAGCGGTGCGCTCGGCATGCGGCGTGTCGCCATTGGTGAAGATGAACTTGCGGCCCGGCAATGCCCGGATCGCCTCGCCCAGTTCCGGATCGGGCTTGACCCAGGAATAGTCGATATCGTGCACCTTCTCGAGAAAGTCGTTGGGATCTATGCCGTGGTGCAGTATCAACCCCTGCAGTGTGGTGCCGTGCTCGCGGTAGTATTTCTTCTGCAAGGAGCGCGCCGCGTCGTGTTCGAGATACAGAAGCTCGCGCACGAATTGCGTCATCTTCTTGTCGATCTGCGAGAACAAATCGGTGTGACGGGGGTAGAGGGTGTTGTCGAGATCAAACACCCATTCCGTTACATGGGCGAAGTCAGCGGCGGCGGGAAGGGTCATGCAGGATCCTGATTGTACGGTGCGGAGTGGGTTGCTGTCCGGGGCTGAATTATTGGGTGACGGGTTAACACAAAATTGGTGTCGAAGCTAAACCGGATGGCAAGACTTTTGACCTAGGCTTTGATCTGTAGGGGTCAAGCCGTTTGGCCCGTTCGGGGAACAAGGCAATGCCGTTAGCGGGCACTCGGGGATCAAGGACAGTCCAGGTGGCGAAAGTCACGGCTGCGGCGATCTTCGTGTCGCTGCTTTCAACCGTTGCCTTCTTGCTCTGGTTCGAGGGCGAAGTGTCTTTCAGGCCACTGATTGCGGCCTCGATTTTTGCGCTCGTGCTGACAGTGCCGGTCACGCTTTTCATCCTCGCCCAGGTCGACAAGCTGGATGAGGCCGATGCTGACCTGGCCGAAGCACGCCGCCAACTCTTCGCCATTCACCTCGAGCTCCAGCAGGCTCAGCAAGCGGGGGAGCCCGGACAGACGGCGGATGAAGTCGAACGCATCGCTCCCACCATTGCGGGAACACCTGTTGTCAAGCCGTTTCAAGGCGCCGCCTGAGGCCGCAACAAGTCTGGCGCCAAGTGGCAGTCTGTTCATTTAACACCTTCATTGTATTGTCAAACACCGGTCAATGCGCCTATGGAAGGCACTCGGTTCACAGGCGCTTGCCGGACTGATCCCAGCCTGCCGGCGAAATGCCGTGGTCCTGTCGACCGCTGTTCCTCGCACGGCCAGAGTCAAGCGGGGTTGATGATCGGGCGACGCGCCGCAAAAGCGGTTCGACATGGAAACCTGGGTCCTCATCACCATAGCTGCGGCGTTCCTCCAGAACATCCGCTCGGTTCTTCAAAAGCATCTCAAGGGCGTGATGGGCACCACTGGTGCGACCTTTGTTCGCTTTGGCTTCGGTCTGCCTTTTGCGCTTGGCTTTGTTGCCTTGTTTGTCATGGTGATGGGCTATCGGCTGCCCACCCCGACACCTGCCTTCATCTTCTGGGTCGCGTTGGGCGGGCTGGCGCAGATCGCCGGTCAGGCGCTGCTGATCCAGATGTTTGGTCATCGCAACTTCACCGTCGGAACCGCCTATTCCCGCACCGAGCCGGCGCAGGCGGCGGTTTTCGGACTGATGTTTCTTGGTGACCGTATCAGCTTCGCGACAATTCTCGCGATCGCGATCAGTCTCGTCGGAGTGGTTTTGATTTCCGTGGCGCGCTCGGCGACGGGTGCTGCCGCGCTGATCCGTTCGGTGTTTTCGCGCACCGCAGCCCTTGGCCTGGTCTCTGGTTCTGCCTTTGGTCTTGCGGCCGTGAGCTACCGGGCTGCGTCCTTGGCGCTCGGTGGCCCCAACTTCATGATGCAGGCAGCTGTCACCTTGCTCGCGGCGATTTTCCTGCAGACCTGTGTGATGCTGATTTTCATGCGGTTGCGCGAACCGGACGAGCTTGGGCGCATTCGCGCCGCATGGAAAATTTCGGCGCTGGTTGGCCTGGTTGGAGCCGGTGCCTCCTTCGGCTGGTTCATGGCGATGACCCTGCAAACCGCGGCCGTGGTCAAGGCTCTGGCGCAGATCGAAATGATCTTCACCTTCGCGTCGTCGGTCCTGATTTTCCGCGAACACGTCAACAGGGTTGAAATTATCGGCTGTATCCTCATTGTAGCAGGCATACTCGTGCTGTTGCTGGTGTGATATCCGAGCCGAAACGGAAAGCAGCACGACAATCGCCCTTTTAACCTCTGAACCCCTGGGATTACCTGCACCGATGCAAAGTTGGAACGAGGCGCAAAAGCGGTGGAGCAATCCCGTCGTGCGGGTGATAGCTGTTTCTCTGCTGCTGTTCATCGCCGGTTGCGCCGGTCCGCTTCAGGGCGTTCTGGTCCCCATCGCCGAGACAGATCCCGATGCGACCGAGGTCTCGATTCTGGTTGCAACAACACGAGCGCCATCGGACAATCCGGGTTTGCTCTACAGTGGCGAACGCGGTGCCCAGATCGATTTCAACGATCTGGTCGTTTCAATTCCGCCAGATCGGAACAGAACGATTGGCGAAATTCAATGGCCCAAAAAAATGCCGCCCGACCCTGCACGCGATTTTGCTACGATTTCTGCCCAACAGTTTCATTCGGTTGACGAGGTAAAGGCCTGGTACCAGCGCAACAAGTCCGCCAGCGGCCGGGTGTTGTTGTTTGTTCACGGTTTCAACACGCGTTATGAGGACGCAGTTTATCGGTTTGCCCAGATTGCCCATGACAGCAACACTGATGCGACGCCGGTGCTGTTCACCTGGCCTTCGCGCGGCAGTGTATTCGATTACGGATATGACAAGGAAAGCACCAATTACTCCCGTTCGGCGCTTGAGATGCTGCTGACCGGAGCCGTGGCGGTGCCAGAGATCAAGGAAATCACCGTTTTGGCGCATTCCATGGGCACCTGGCTTACGGTGGAATCACTGCGTCAGATGGCCATCCGAAACGGTTCCATCCCGTCAAAAATCGCCAATGTTATCCTGGCTTCGCCTGATCTTGATGTTGATGTTTTCCGTCAGCAAATCATCGACATGGGGCCAAACAGGCCCAAGATTACGGTCTTCGTGTCCAAGGACGACCGGGCCCTGACGCTGTCGCGGAGGATCTCCGGCAACATTGATCGGCTCGGGCAGATCGACATAAACAACCCCGAATACCGCGCGGGTCTCGAAGCCGGGGGGATTACGGTGTTTGACCTTTCCGCGCTGAAGGTGAGGGACGGGCTCAACCATTCCAAGTTTGCGGAAAGTCCTGAAGTTGTGCGGCTCTTGGGTCAACGGCTTATCGATGGCCAGGAGGTTACCAATCAGGATGTCAGTCTGGGAACGCAACTCGGCGCTTCCGCAATGTCGCTTTCCAACACTTTTGGCTCGGCTGCAGGTGCGGCAGTCACAGCGCCGATCGCCATTCTTGACCCGAAATCCCGCGATGCCCTCAATGCGCAGACCAGGCGGTTTGGCCAAGGGATAGGCGCGGCCGGCCTGACCCCGAACCTCTCCGGGACTCTTCCCGGGGCGAATGAGTGCAATCCGCGGGTGAGCAGCTGCCCCTGAAGCATGGATGTCGCGTTCAATTAAAACCAATTGAGCGCGACATCCATTGGACGAGATCAGGCCGTCTCTGCGTCCTGCTCTTCAAACAGCTGCATGGCGATGTTCATGGCGTTGATAGCGGCCGGCATTCCACCGTAAACCGACATCTGCAAAATCACCTCAAGCAATTCACGCCGCTTCGCACCCGCTGCCAATGCATGTTCAAGGTTGACGCGCAGCTGCGGGCCTGTCTGCCCGCCCAGTGCCGTAAGCGCCGCCACGGTGGCGATCTGCCGGGTCTTCAGATCAAGCCCGTCACGGGCATAGAGCCGCCCATAGGCGAACTCGACAAGGGTCTCTGCAAAGTCCGGGAACAAGCCGTCATATTTCTCGGCGAGGGCCTTTTCCAAGCTGGGGTTGATCCGGGCGACAATCGCGCGGCCGTGCTCCAGCGCGCTTTGGTATGAGGCTTGAGGCGGAGAGTTGGTTTGTGAAGTCATCGTGCAAACCTCTTCTTGTCGGCCAGCTCATGCTTGGCTTCGATCTCGTGATAATTGGCAATCTTGTAGTCAAGGAGCTCGGCGCAGGCTTGAAGTTCCTCAATTCGCTACAGCACCAGCTTGTGCTGGGCTTCCAGCATGATGCGGCGGTTGGCGGCAGTGGCATTGCCTTTTCGCCGCATCAACGCATAACGCTTCATGTCTTCCAGGCTCATGCCGGTGGCCTTGAGCGCCTTGAGAAAGTCGACCCAGCGCACCGCATCGGGATCATAGAGCCGTTGTCCGCCCTGTCGGAACGGCCGATCGATCAGCCCGATTTTCTCGTAATACAGGAGCGTATCAATGCTCAGCCCGGTCAGCTCCGAAAGCTTGCCGATTTTCATGCTGATGCTCCTTCTGTCATCTCGAATGCGGCTTCAAGACGCGCTGTGTCTTCGATGATCACATAGCGCAATATCTTGCCATTGCGGATGGTGCAGACAAGACCGAAGAGGCTCTTGAACGGCTTGCCGGTTTTGCCAACGATGTGATCCAGCTGCCCGGCCATGAATTCCAGCGCGCCATCTTGCGCCCTGGATTCGATCGTCATGTTCATCCTGGAAAAGCTTCCCAGTGCCTGTACGAAGTCGCGTACACCGGCATGGCCTTTGAACTCTCCGAACAGCGGGATGTCCGAATGGGGCTCGCGGCGCGATGCCACAAACACCGCGTCCGGATCGACATGAACCAGTGCGGCATCAATGCCATCGGTCTCAAGCGTGGTGAAAAATGCTTCTGTTATCGACAAAATCGGCTCTCCTGTTGTCAGCAGAACCATGCCTACCGGCTGGAGCGCAGTTCAGGTCAAGAGCTGATCGTAACTTTTCTTAAGGAACCAGCAGGGTTCCCGCGCCATGCGCCGTGAACAGCTCTAGCAGCACCGCATGAGCCGTCTTGCCATTGAGGATGACCACGCCCTTGACGCCACGCTCTATGGCCTCGATGCAGGTTTCGACCTTCGGAATCATGCCGCCCGAGATCGTGCCGTCGGCGATCAGCGCGCGCGCTTCGCTTACAGTCAGTTCGTCAATCAGCTTGCCGCTCTTGTCGAGAACGCCCGGCACATCAGTGAGGAACAGCAGCCTTGAAGCCTCAACGGCCCCGGCTATGGCGCCTGCAAAGGTGTCGGCATTGATGTTGTAGGTGTGGCCGTCACGGCCAGGCGCGACCGGAGCCAGCACCGGTATCATCTCGGACTTCGCCAGGAGATCGAGCAAGGTGCGGTCGACTTCCACCGGTTCTCCGACAAAGCCCAGATCAAGCACACGCTCGATGTTGGAGTCGGGATCAGTCATCGTCTTGTGGGCCTTTTCGGCATAGACCATGTTGCCGTCCTTGCCGCACAGTCCGATCGCCCATTCGCCCTCGGCATTGATCAGCGCCACGATTTCCTTGTTGATCGAGCCGGCGAGCACCATCTCGACGATCTCGACGGTCTTCTCGTCGGTAACCCGCAAACCGCCTTCGAATTTGGATTCGATGCCCATCTTGGCAAGCATCGCCGCGATCTGGGGCCCGCCGCCATGCACAACGATCGGGTTGACACCCGACTGCTTCAAAAGCGCGATATCCTGCGCAAATGCTTTGCCGAGACCGGCGTCACCCATGGCGTGACCGCCATATTTCACCACCACTGTCTTGTTCTCGTAACGCTGCATGAAGGGCAGTGCTTCGGCGAGAAGGCGGGCTTGAGTGGCAGCGTTTTCGCTGGTGGTGTCTGACATGTGCGCGTCGTCCCGTTGCGGCACCATCGCCCGGCATCGGTTCAGATGCTCAGGGGCGGCTCGCCTGTGTTGTGCAATTCCGTGCGCTGTTTAGCGGCAAAGACAGCTTTCTTCAATCTGGCCTGTAACCAAAGCGCTATTTTCGCGTCGATTGATCCGGCTCACTGCCCCGTCACGCCCAAGTGAACTCTTGTGCTTCGCCTTTTCACCCCACCGCACTAACTTGCATTCATGACGAGGAGAACACTCATGAAGCTGACAAAAGCACTGGGCCGCCGTGCCCTCTTGGCCACCGGTGTCGCCGGACTGGCCCTGTCCGTGTTTGGTCGCAGGCTGCCTGCGAATGCATCCGAATTCGAGTACGTGTTGAGCGAGCAGGAATGGCGCGCAAAACTGACGCCCAAGCAGTATCGGATCCTGCGTGAGGAGGACACCGAGCGGCCCTTTACCAGTTCGCTCAACAATGAGAAGCGCAAGGGCATGTACCATTGCGCGGGCTGCGATCTGCCGGTCTATTCATCCGAGACGAAGTATGACAGCGGCACCGGCTGGCCCAGCTTCTGGCAAGCGGAAGCCGATGCGGTGCGCACCAAGCCTGACCGAAGCCTGTTCGGCGTCTACACCGAAGTGCACTGCCGGCGCTGCGGCGGCCACTTCGGCCATATTTTCAACGATGGCCCGCCACCGACCGGCAAGCGCCATTGCATCAATGGCTTTGCTCTGAGCTTCAATCCGGCAGCAGAACAGGGCAGTTGATCGCGCGCTCGGCTTTTGAACAGGTTAAACGGTGATCGCCAGAGCGATGGCGGTCCTGAGATCGTCGACACCGTTTGATTTCTCCGACGAGGTGGCGAGCACCTCCGGATAGGCAGCCGGTCGCCGTTTGAGCTTGCCCAAGGTCTCGCTGATCAGCCGGGACACACCCGCTTCCTTGATCTTGTCGGTCTTGGTCAGCACCACCTGATAGGACATCGCCGCCTTGTCGAGCAGGTCCATGACCTCCTCGTCGTTCTTCTTGATGCCGTGGCGGGAATCGATCAACAGATAGACCCGTTTCAGGGTTGAGCGGCCGCGCATGTAATCGAACACCAGCTTGGTCCAGAGATCGACCTGGTCCTTGGGAGCCTTGGCGTAGCCATAGCCCGGCATATCGACCAGTGCCATGGGTGGCAAGTCATCCTCGGCGCCCGAGTAGCCGCCCGGAACGAAGTAGTTGAGTTCCTGGGTGCGGCCAGGCGTGTTGGAGGTTCGTGCCAGTCCCTTCGCACCGACGAGCGCGTTTATCAGTGAGGATTTGCCGACATTCGAGCGGCCCGCGAATGCTATTTCCGGCGGGCCTTCCGGCGGCAGGAATTTGAGCGACGGCACGCCGCGGATGAACACCCAGGGCTTGGCGAACAGCGTGGCCGAAAGCTCGCGCGCCGCCTGCATGGCCGGATCTGCTGACAATGTGGTCATCGTTCCGGCCACCTTCCTTTTCTAAAGCGTCGCGCATCCTATCGAGCGCGACACAGGTTAGGTCTGTTTGTCTTTGGGTTTGAACATGGCCATGAGATTGTCCCAAAGCTCGATCTTTGCACCCTGGCGTTTCATGATGAAGCCCTGCTGCAGGATCGAAAGCGTGTTGTTCCAGGCCCAGTAGATCACCAGACCGGCAGGGAAGGTCGCCAGCATGAAGGTGAACACCACCGGCATCCAGGTGAAAATCATCGCCTGTGTCGGATCTGGCGGCGTCGGGTTCATCCGCATCTGCAGGAACATGGTGATGCCCATGATCAACGGCCAGACGCCGATCAGCAGGAAGCCCGGGACATCATATGGCAGCAGGCCAAACAGGTTGAACAGCGAGGTCGGATCCGGCGCCGACAGGTCCTGTATCCAGCCGAAGAACGGCGCGTGCCGCATCTCGATGGTCACATAGAGCACCTTGTAGAGCGCGAAGAACACCGGGATCTGCAACAGCACCGGCCAGCAGCCGGCCACTGGGTTGATCTTCTCTTTCTTGTAGAGCTCCATCATGCCCTGCTGCAGCGCCATGCGGTCGTCGCCGTGCTTGGCCTTGAGCTCTTCAAGCTTGGGCTGCACCTTCTTCATGTTCGCCATGGACACGTAGGACTTGTTGGCAAGCGGGAAGAAGATAAGCTTCACGATGACGGTTGTTGCCAGAATGGAGAGGCCGAAATTGCCCAGCAGCTTGAACAGAAAGTCGATCAGCCAGAACATCGGCTTGGTGATGAAGTAGAACCAGCCCCAGTCGATCATCAGATCGAAGTTCAGGATATCGAACTGGCTTTCATAGCCCTCGATGATCGGCACTTCCTTGGCCCCGGCAAACACCAGCGTGGTCGAGGTCACGCTGCCGCCTGCGGCAATTGCCTGAGCATCTGTGCGGAAGTCGGCCTGATAACGTGCGCGACCATCGGTGAAATGCGCAAAGCGCGTGTCGAAGCCCGCACCCTGCGGCGGCACAAGTGCGGCAGCCCAGTACTTGTCGGTAATGCCCATCCAGCCGGCGGTGGCTTTGGGCTGAGCCATGATCGGGGTTTCCTCGACATCGGAATAGTCGATTTCCTGCAAGCCCTCTTCACCGATCACGCCGATCAGGCCTTCATGCAGCACATAGATACCGGCTGTCTGGGGGCGGAAGAACCGTGTCACCCGGCCATAGCCGGCGACAGAGGCAGTCTGGCTCGACGAATTGGAGATCGTATCTTCGAACTGAAACAGGAAATGATCGTCAACAGAGATCTTGCGGGTAAACAGCAGGCCTGCCCCATTGTCGTAGGTCAGGGTCACGGGCGAGTTCTGCGTCAAAGTTTGTCCGGGCGCGGCACTCCAGACCGTGTCCGGCCCGGGGGCCGGGCCCGAATCCGCGTCGGCAATGAAGCCGACTTCAGCGAAATAGCCGTCGGCCTGCTGCGCCGGATTGAACAGCCGGATATTGGGGCTCTCCGGATCAATGGTCTCGCGATATTCACTCAGCAACAGATCATCGATCCGCGCACCGGTCAGGTTGATCGAACCACTCAGGGCTGGCGTATCGATCGCAATCCGTTGGGATTGGGCAAGCGCGTCCTCGCGCGACAGGCCGGTCTTGGGAGCTACTACGCCGGGAAGGCCCGCTTCGCCGCCGGGTGCGGAGCCGTTGACTGCTACCGGTGTCGCCGTACCGGCACCGGTAGCACCCGGCTGCGCTGCCTGCTCGGCTTGCAACGCCTGTGCAGCCTGGCGTTCGCGCTCGATCTTCGGAGAAACATAGAGGTATTGCCAGCCAATAAGGACAAGCACCGACAAAAGAATTGCGACGAAATAATTACGGTTGGTTTCCATCACTCATTCCTGATGACCGGCTTTTGAGCCTGGTGTTCTGGTGTTGTCCTGAGCGCTCGGGTCTGTGCCCGTGCGCTTGTGTCTCGGCCGCGGTGGAGTGGTGCTTTCGTGAACCCGTTCGCTCAAGGCTTGAACCAGCCTGTCGAAGGGCGCCTTGAGCGTATCGCGCCGCGCGACCACCACATAGTCATGTCCGGGCCTGAATGGAACCCCTGCCAGATGTCGCACCGCTTCATGTAACCTGCGGCGCATGCGGTTTCTCTCGACCGCATTGCCTTGCTTCTTGGTCACCGTATAACCTATGCGAGGCGCCTCATTGGCGAGACCGCGATCCAGGGTTTCCAGCAGAAAATAAGGACCGCGCAGCCGTTTGCCTTTTTGAACGGCAAGGAAATCCGGCCGGTTTTTGAGCCGCCCGGGTTTCTCGGTGGTGGGGTCGTCTTGCGCCACGCGATCGTCTTCCTTCGCGGGCCGGTCGTCAGCGATCAGGCCGACAGACGATTGCGCCCGCGGGCGCGGCGAGCCTGGATGACCTTGCGGCCGCCCTTGGTTGCCATGCGTGCACGGAAACCGTGACGCCGCTTGCGAACAAGCTTTGAGGGTTGGTAGGTACGCTTTGTCATTTATTTTAACACCGCGGTGTGCGGCCCTTCTTGGTACGTAGGCGTTTGGATATTCGTCCGCAAATAAACGCTCCCGGAAACCGGCAAGCTTCCACGGACGGGCCGGGTATAATCGCAATCGAGCTCGAAAGTCAATGTGCTGCAGGGTTTGAGCCGCGGTGGCGCTTCAGACGGTCACTTCCGTTCACAAGCCGGTGACACCGGCGCTGCAAGACTTGCCACAATTGCACGGCTGCGCAAGGTGATCTCAGGGTCGGCTCCTAGCCCGACTTCGACCGACTGAAAGGACGCCCATCGCCATGCATTTTAACCGTCGCACCGTCATGCTCGGACTGGCAAGTCTCGCAACCACTACTCCGGCTCTCGGACCATTGCCCGCAGTTGCCGCGCTGACAGGCTTCAGGCCTGCGGGGCAGGGCCGTGTTGATCACTCGGCCTATGACGCCTTGCTCAAGGCGTTCGTGAAACCCGATGCCGAGCGCTACAACCGGGTCGATTATCGCGGCGTCAAATCACAGCTTGGAGCGCTCCGCGCGTATATCACCGCACTTCAGGCTGTAAATCCGGTGTCTTTGTCGCGCGATGAAGCACATGCCTACTGGATCAATCTCTACAATGCCAAGACCCTGGACGTGGTTGCCGAGGCCTATCCGGTCACCTCGATCAAGAAGATCAATCTGGGTGGGTCGTTTCTGTTCGGATCAGGGCCCTGGAAGGCCAAATTGATGAGTGTGAATGGAATGGAATTGTCACTCGATGATGTCGAGCACGAGATTGTTCGCGCCCTCTTCAATGACCCGATGTCCCATTACGGACTGAACTGCGCCTCTTATTCCTGCCCCAACCTGGCCACCAGCGCCTATACCGGTGCCAACATCAATCAGTTGCTCAGGCAGACCGGAGTCGATTACGTCAATCATCCGCGCGGGGTCAGTGTCAGCAAGGGCCGCATCACCGCCTCCAAGATCTATTCCTGGTACGCAGGCGATTTCGGCGGCAAGGGCAAGCTCAAGAGCCATTGGATGAGTCTCGCGTCACCCGACAAGGCCGCGCTGATCGCAGATGCGCGCATTTCAGGCTATGAGTATGACTGGGGCATCAACGCGGTATAGGTGTTGCAACGCGTTGCTCACAGTCGTGTGATCGCGCGGCGCGTGTTTCTCACGCGAGTTTGGGAATTGGGGAGGAATTGTCATTGGCCTTTGTTGGAGCGAGTCTCTAGCCAGATTTCAGGAGCATCGGCCGCGTCATGTCGCCGATCTGAAACCGGAGAAAGCCGATGACTGTCCATTCCCCGTCAAGCCAATTGGAATCAGCCATGGCCAACAAAGAAGACGTCGCGCAAGCCACCGGCAAACCGGTCTGGCGTAAATTTCTGCCGCTTGGAGTGGTCGCCGCCGGTCTCGCCGCGGGCTATGCCGCCGGTTTGCAGGACTATCTTTCGCTCCAGGCCCTGGCCGAGCAGCGCGAGACCCTCAAGGCCTATGTTGCCGAGAACCAGGTAGGGTCGGCCATCGGCTTCGTCGTCGCCTATGCACTTGCCGTCGCGTTCTCGTTCCCGGCGGCGTCCATCCTGACGATCTTCGCAGGCTTCCTGTTTGGCTGGCTGCTTGGCGGTGCGCTGACGGCGATTGCTGCGACCATCGGGGCCGCCGCAATCTTCCTGGCAGCCAAGTCCGCATTCGGTGATGTCCTGCGAAAACGTGCGGGGCCGTTTGCCGCCAAGCTTGCCGAGGGGTTCGCCAAGGATGCCTTCGGATATCTTTTTGTGCTGCGTCTCGCACCTGTGTTTCCGTTTTTCATCATGAACATTGCGCCGGCATTTTTCGACATCAAGCTGCGCACCTATGTGGCGGCGACATTTCTCGGAATACTGCCGGGCACCTTCGCCTATGCCTGGCTTGGCCAGGGTCTCGACAGTGTCATTGTTTCGGCTGCCGCGGCGGGCCGCGAGGTCTCGATCAGTGATCTGGTGACGCCCGAAATCACCTTCGCCTTTGCCGGGCTTGCAATTGTTGCCGCTATCCCCACCATTGTCCGCAAAATTCGCGGGCGCTCGCCGGCTGCGTAACAGACGGACTGTTTGGACAGTATCAAGCCGGTTGCCGACCGCGCGATAGCCTCGGCAACACATTGAGCTTTCCCTGGAATTGAAAGAACCATCCCATGACCACACGATTGACACCAGACATTTGCGTAATTGGGGGCGGCTCCGGCGGCCTTTCAGTGGCCGCTGCCGCTGCTGCTTTCGGTGTCGAAGTGGTTCTCATCGAGAAGGGCAAGATGGGTGGCGACTGCCTCAATTATGGCTGCGTGCCGTCAAAGGCGATGATCGCGGCGGGCAAGCACGCCCATGCCATCGCTGAGGCACCGCAATTCGGGGTCTCGGCAGGTGAGGTCAAGGTCGACTTCCGCAAGGTTCACAATCACGTCCATTCCGTCATCGGTGCCATTGGCCCCAATGATTCCGTCGAGCGGTTTCGTGCCATGGGCGTCAATGTGATTGAGGCCGCGGCGCATTTCACGGACAAGTCCACGGTGTTGGCCGGTGACACCGAGATCCGCGCCCGCCGTTTCGTGATCGCCACCGGGTCCTCGGCGTTCGTGCCACCGATTCCGGGGCTTGATACGGTCGATTATCTGACCAACGAGACCCTGTTCGAACGCACCCGCGCGCCGAAGCATCTCATTGTGATCGGTGGTGGTCCGATCGGCATGGAAATGGCCCAGGCCCATCGACGTCTGGGGGCCGAGGTCACCGTTATCGAAGGCTTCAAGGCCCTTGGCAAGGATGATCCGGAACTCGCTGCCATCGTGCTCGACAATATCCGCGCCGAAGGCGTGGCGATCCTCGAAGGATCCAAGGTTACTCTGGTCGAGAAGCGCGGCAAGACCGGTGTCCGGGTCCATTACGAGAGCGACAGCGGAGCCGGTCAGATCGACGGCTCCGACCTGCTGGTGGCTGCCGGTCGCCTCGCCAATGTCGAAGGTCTTGGGCTGGACAAGGCCGGGATCGAACATGATCGCCGCGGCATCAAGGTGGGGGCCAATCTGCGCAGCTCCAACAGCCGCGTCTATGCCATCGGCGATGTGGCCGGTGGGCTGCAGTTCACCCATGTCGCAGGTTACCATGCGGGCCTGGTGGTGCAGCAGATCCTGTTCCGCGCCCCGGCCAGGGAGAACCGCGACATCATTCCCTGGGCCACCTACACCGATCCCGAACTGGCCCATGTCGGGCTGACCGAGGAAGAGGCCGCCAAGCGCCACGGCGGCCGCATCTCGGTACTGCGCTGGCCGTATGCGGAAAACGATCGCGCCCAATCTGAGCGCAAGACCCGGGGCCTGATCAAGATGGTGGTCGACCGCAAGGCCCGGATTCTGGGGGTCTCCATTGCGGGTGCCGGTGCTGGTGAAATGATCAACATGTGGGCGCTGGCCATCACCAATGGCATGAAGCTCAAGGATGTGCGCGGATATGTGCCGCCCTATCCCACCATGGCCGAGATTGGAAAACGGGCCGCCATCACCTATTATGCTCCCATGACCCGCAAACCGTTCGTGCGGTGGCTCGTGCGTTTCCTCAGGCGCTTTGGCTGAGGGGAACGGGGAGGAGAGGGAATGGCGGATACCGATGAAAAACGGCGCGGCACGCTGCGCCAGCCCGGGGCATCAAGCCTGTCCTCCAAGCTTCTGTGGCTCACCATCCTGTTCGTCATGATCGCCGAAGTGCTGATCTTTGTGCCTTCAGTGGCCAACACGCGGGTGCGCTGGCTGGAAGACCGCCTCAACACTGCCGCCGCCGCCGCAGTGGTGATCGAGGGCATCAACGAGCTGTCGCTGCCGCAGATGATCCAGGACGACACTCTGATGGCGACCGGGACCAAGGCCATTGCGCTGCGCAAGGACGGCATGTCTCGGATGATCGCCTCGGTCGACACGCTGCCGATGGTCACGCATCAGTACGATCTTTCCGAGACCACGGTGCTGCAGGCTCTGACGGATGCCTTTGACACGATCCTGTTCGGCGGCGACCGGGTGATCCGGGTCTATGGACCGGTGGGTGACAATCCGGACATGGTCATTGATCTGGTGCTTGAGGATCAGCCGCTGCGTCACGCCATGCTGATTTATGGCCGCAATGTCTTTTTCCTCTCGGTGCTGATTTCGATCATCACCGCGGGTCTGGTGTTTTTCGCGATCAATCGGATCATGATCCGGCCGGTCAAACGGATGACCGACAACATGCAGGCCTTTTCGGAAGAGCCGGAAAACCCCGGGCGGGTCATTTTGCCGCGTCAGGTCGGTGACGAACTTGGCGTTGCCGAGGGCCATCTGGCGGACATGCAGACGCGGCTGCAGCAGACACTGAAGGAACAGCGCCACCTGGCCGATCTCGGTCTGGCGGTTTCCAAGATTAATCACGACATGCGCAACATTCTCACGTCGGCGCAACTGATGTCGGACCGGCTGTCGATGGTCGATGACCCGCTGGTCAAGCGCTTTGCGCCCAAGCTGCTGCGCACCATAGACCGGGCTGTGGGCTATTCGGGCGAGGTTCTGGCCTATGGCAAGGCCCGCGAGGCCCAACCCAAGCGCCGCTTCATCAATGTCTCGGCCCTGGCCGGCGAGGTGCACGACATCGTTGCGGAAGAGTTCGAGGGCGGCATCAGTTTCGTGCTTGATGTAAGCCCGGATCTGGAAATCGAGGCCGACAGCGAGCAGATGTTCCGGGTCATCTACAATCTTGTGCGCAACGCCGCCCAGGCCTTGGCGACCGATCCTGGTGATGATGCAGCCCTGGTCCGCCGCATCGCGATATCGGCCACCCGCACAGGCTCGGTGGTCCAGATCCGCGTGGCGGACACCGGCCCGGGCCTTCCCGCCCAGGCGCGGGCGCATCTGTTCAAGCCGTTCAAGGGTTCGGCGCGATCCGGCGGCACCGGCCTCGGCCTGGCAATCGCGCGGGAGTTGATCCTGGCCCATGGCGGCTCGATCATGCTTGATGAGAGCGTCACCCAGGGCACAGCGTTCCTTATCGAACTGCCAGACCAGCCTCTCCCGCTCGACACCTTCCGGGCCCGCGCCTGAATGTGATGCTGATCGCGTTTTGCTGCCTTCAAGCCAGCCGCCGCTGCGCGCCATGCTTTGAAAACGTTCGGCCATAGCCTTCTCCAAGCCTCAACGGGACTGCTCGAATGTGGACAGTGACAGCGAAATTTCCTTCGGCTGCTTTTTTCGCCAAATCCGCTTGCAATCCCCCGCAGTCCGTTTTAGGAGAACGCCTCGCAGGCGAACACCGCTTGCCACTTGCGCGCCCGTAGCTCAGCTGGATAGAGCACCAGACTACGAATCTGGGGGTCAGAGGTTCGAATCCTTTCGGGCGCGCCATTTACCGTAAGCCGTCAGCACTATAGGCCCCTTCCTTCTGTCCGCCCCAACGTTCAAGGGGCTGCTTCGTAGGAAGAAAAGTGTGCCCAAAGCAGTCCGCTGCGGGTCTACTCCGGGAACTGGCTAGCCATTGGTCACTCAGGCCGATGGGATTTGTGAACATGCTTCCAAGGGCAGGTGTTTTGGGGCATCGCGCCTGAGGACAGGTCCTGCTCGCGAGCCGGAGCTTGCGGCAACGCCAGGCAGGGTCAGTCAACGCGCTCTGTCGCTTCCCCGATGTGCATGAACTCGCGAAACGCCTTGACGGCGGCGTTCTGCTCGACATTGGCAGCCCAGGCCAGCCCCACGTCCATGCTCGGAATCTGATCGACCAGTGCCCTGACCTCAACTCGGTGCCCGTCCAGCGACCAGGGCCGAAAGACCATGTCCGAGAGGATCGTGACAGCCATGCCATTGGCCACCATCGAGCGGACGGCCTCCACGGACGACGTCCGGAAAATAGTCTTTGGCCGGTAGCTCTTCTGGTTCCAGTAACGTTGAGCCGTGTTGGAGGCCTCGTCGACGGTGAGCATGACATAGTGTTCGTTGGCCACGTCAGACATGCTGATTGCAGGCTGCTCGAGTAGCGGATGCTGTGAGGAAAGCCAGAGCCTGCGCCGTGATCGCAGCAAGGTCTCGTAGGCCAACCCCTCCTGGTCGATGATGTTTGACGTCAGCAATACCGCGAGATCGAAGGTGCCGGAGACGAGGCCATCCTCGATGACTTGCCGCGGCGCCTCGGTCAGCTGCAACTGGACACTGGGAAAGGCGCGGCTGAAGCGTTCGATGTAGGGAGGCAGGAAATAGCCGGCGACCGTATAGGTCATGGCCAGCCGCAAAGTGCCCTTGACACTGTCACGCAAGCTCCGCGGCGAGCGAACGGCCTCTTCGACCGATGTCATGACACGGCGCGCATGATCAAGGAAGATGTTGCCCTCATAGGTCAGCGCCACGCCGCCGGCATGCCGGTTGAGCAACGTCGCGCCGACAATATCCTCGAGCTGCTTGACGGCCGTGGTGACAGCCGATTGCGACACGTTCAGCTCCATCGCCGCACGGGAGATCTGGCCCATGTTGGCGACCGCAATGAAATAGCGGATCTGTCGAAAGGTTGGCTCATTCATAATTCAGATGCCTTGTATCTCGGTATCAGATGTAATTGTGCATCGTTTCGATGCAACATCTGCGGTAGCGTCTGCAGTTCTGCAGTTTGATCATATGGATCATACCCATAACTATCTGTAAAATATATGATTAATCAATTTTTCGCCTTTGATCTGCCTAAAAAACAGGCTTGCCTTGATTTTCAACGAGTAAATTCGAAAAATCAGAATTCGTCTACTCAATAATCGTATTTTACAATTTCGCCTCTCCGTTATTTGATTTTCGCACCGTCCTTCAGCTGGCGGTCGGAAAGCGGGCCATGCCGGTTCGCACTTACCTGGAGGCAAGAAATATGAAATACATGCTCACGGCATTGACTGCTTCTGCAGCGGTGGCGATCGTTATGTCCGGCAGCGCCAACGCCGAAGAATGGTATCCCTATCCGGTTGAAGTCTGGGATCCACCTTTTGACATGGCGAGCCCGCGGACCTCAGTTGACTACACCCCTCTCGAAGCGGCTGCTCAGAAATGGGATCTGTGCGTTTCGTTCCCGCACATGAAGGATGCCTACTGGCTCGGCGTCGACTATGGCGTGACCGAGGAAGCCAAGCGCCTCGGCGTCAAGGCCAACGTCGTCGAGGCCGGCGGCTATACCGAGCTCAACAACCAGATTTCCCAGATCGAAGATTGTGTTTCCGCCGGTGCCGATGCCGTGATCATCGGTGCGATCTCCTATGACGGCCTGAACAATCTGGTCGCGGAACTGGCCAGCAAGAACATCCCCGTCATCGACGTGATCAATGGCATGTCTTCAGACAAGCTCTCTGCCAAGTCTCTGGTCTCATTCGGTGAAATGGGAGCCAAGGCAGGCGAATTCCTCGCAACCCAGCACCCTGCGGGCGGCGAGCCGGTAAAGGTAGCATGGTTCCCCGGACCGGCAGGTGCCGGCTGGGTTGAAGCCGGCAACACGGGCTTCCAGGGCGCCATCGAAGGCAGTGCCGTCGAACTCGTTGACACCAAGTATGGCGACACCGGCAAGGAGGCCCAGGCCAAGCTTGTCGAAGACACGCTCGAAGCCTATCCGGACCTCGACTACATCGTTGGGACTGCGGTCACCGCCGAAGCCGCAGTGCCGATCCTGCGCGCGCGCGGCCTGACCGACCAGATCAAGATCGTCTCCTACTACTACACGCCGGGTGTGGACCAGGGCATCGCCCGGGGTCAGATCCTTGCAGCACCGACAGACTCGACCGTGGTACAGGGCCGGATTGCTGTCGATCAGGCAGTGCGGATCCTTGAGGGCAAGGACTATCTCAAGCATGTCGGCCCGGCGCTTTACGTGGTGACCCAGGAAAACCACAAGGATTTCGATCCGTCCTCGACATTGGCTCCGGATGGTTTCCGTCCGGTCTTCTCCGTCGAGTAATCAAAGGAGATTGTCGTTCCATGCCGAACGCATCCGCCACCCCCGGCAAAGAGACGCAGCAACCGGTTGTATCCAGCCTGCTGCAAACGAAAGCCATCACCAAGCAATATCCTGGCGTTCGCGCTCTGGATGGGGTGGATTTCGATCTCAGGCCGGGTGAGGTCCATGTGCTCTTCGGCGAAAATGGTGCAGGCAAGTCGACCCTGATCTCCATGCTGGCCGGCGCCAATCAACCCAGCGCCGGCCAAATCCTCTACCGCGGCAAGCCGGTCTCGCTCGGTTCCGTGCATGAGGCCCGCAGCCTGGGCATTTCTGCTGTGTTTCAGGAGTTCTCACTGATCCCGCAGATGACTGTGGAAGAAAACCTCTTTCTTGGTGCCGAACATACGCGCAGTGGCTTCATCGACCGCAGCCGTATTCGCCGTGAGGCACTTACGATCCTTGATGATCTTGGCTTTGCACTGAAGCCGGAACAACGGGTAGATCAGCTTACCCGTGCCGAACAACAAATGGTTGAGATCGCCAAGGCATTCCGCTCCGATCTTTCGGTTCTCATTCTGGATGAGCCAACAGCATCGTTGACCAACCACGAAACCGACCATCTGTTTGACCTGATCGGGCAGTTGACTGGGCGGGGCGTCGGCATTGTCTACATCACCCACCGCATGGCCGAAATTCGACGTATCGGTGACCGCATTACCGTGCTGCGCGACGGGCGTTACATCGACACAGTGGAGGCCAAGAGCACTTCCGAAGAAGAGCTCGTGCAGCTGATGACCGGCCGGGTGGTCGGCGGCATATTTCCTCCACTTGATCTGGCCCGGACAGGCGCACCTGTTCTCGAAGTTGCCGGGCTTTCCACCGTCGGCGACACGGTGATTGACGCATCCCTGAATGTCAGGGCGGGCGAGATCGTCGGCCTTGCGGGTCTCGTGGGGTCGGGCAAGTCGGAAGTGATGCAGGCCTGCTTCGGTGCCGGCCGTATCGAGACGGGCAGCGTGAAGCTGAAGGGACGCGACATCACCGGCAATTCACCGCGCCGCAACATTCGTGACGGATTTCTCTACCTGCCATCCGACAGGCGAAATGAAGGGCTGATGATGATGCGGTCGGTGCGCGAGAACATGGCCCTTGCGTCGCTCGACATCGCCCCCTTCTCCAACGGATTCGTTCTGGATCGCAAAGGCGAGCGGGAAAAAGCCAAGGGACTGGCGGCACGTCTCAACCTGTCGCCGCCGCGCATCGAACGCGCCGTTGACCATTTTTCCGGCGGCAACCAGCAAAAGGCGATGCTGGCGCGCAGCCTGACACGAAACTACGACCTGATCGTTTTTGACGAGCCGACCGTCGGTGTCGACGTGGGAACGCGCGCCTCGATCTACGAATTCATTGTCGAACTTGCCAAGAGTGGAGCCGCAATCGTGCTGGTCTCCTCCGACCTTGCCGAAATCCTGCATCTGACCAGCCGCGCCTACGTGTTTTATCGCGGCCGGGTTCAAGCTGAACTGCAAGCTGACCAACTGACGGAGGAAAATGTGCTTGCCCATTTCTTTGAAAGGGAGGCAGCCTGATGGCTAGCAACTCTCAAACGGCGCAGCCTGAAGCCGGCGCCGCAATCTTCATCAAACGGCTTTTTGTGAAACTGGGCATTCTGCCGTTCCTCCTGGTGATCGCGCTGATCGTGTTCACGCTGATGTCGGACAACTTTCTGACCGCGCGCAACCTGATGAACGTCCTGCGTCAGTCGGTCTATCTCATGATCGTCTCGCTGGGCCAGATGCTGGCTTTGCTTACCGGAGGCTTCGACCTCTCGGTCGGGACCACCGTCGCCCTTGCATCCGTGGTGGGTGCCATGGCGATGGCAGCGTTCTATGCGGCGTTTCCCGAGATGGCAGGCCTCGCGATCGCGATTGGGTGCCTTGCCGGAATCGTGGCAGGGACAATGATCGGTGCGGTCAACGGCCTCGGAGTCGCCTTCTTCAACGTGTCCCCCTTCATGATGTCGCTCGGAATGGCGTCCGTCGGTTTCGGCATCGCCCTTTACCTGACCGGTGGAGTACCGGTCTACGGCATGCCGGTGGCCTTTGGTGATATCTTCGGTTTCGGCATGCTGTTTGGCATCCCTGCGCCCGTCTATGTTGCGGTGCTTCTGGTGCTGGTGCTTTATGCATTTCTCTACCGGACGCCACAGGGACGCTACTTCTACGCGGTCGGCGGCAACCTGAAGGCCGCCTCGCTCTCCGGGATCAACACCACCGGCACGCTGTTCTTCACCTATGTTCTGTGCGCCTTCTTTGCCGGGGTTGCCGGGATGTTGCTAACCGCCCGCCTGGACACCGGTGAAGCGAACATCGGTGCGTCGATGCCGCTTGAATCGATCGCCGCATGCGTGATCGCCGGCGTGAGCTTGCGTGGCGGTGTCGGCCGGCTGGAAAACGTCGTGCTCGGCGCCCTGTTCATTGGCCTGGTCCAGAACGGCATGAACCTTGCCCGCATCGAATCCTACCTTCAGACGGTGGTGCTCGGCGCCCTGCTGATCCTTGCTGTCATCGCGGACCAGATACGTCTGCGCTATGTCGCATCCCTTAGAGACTGAGGAGTCTGTTCGAATGATCGTCGATATCAATTGCGACATGGGAGAGAGCTTCGGCCTCTACAAGTTTGGCGATGACGAGAAGCTGATGCCGCACATCACCCAGGCCAATATCGCCTGCGGGTTTCACGGTTCCGACCCCAATCACATGCGCCGCACAGTCGAACTTGCGAAGAAGTACGGTGTAAAAGCCGGGGCGCATTTCTCCCTGCCGGACCTGCCCGGTTTCGGCCGGCGCGAAATGAAAATCGAGCGCGATGAAATGGCGAACATCATCATCTACCAGATCGGTGCCCTCAAGGGGTTCCTGGATCAGGCAGGCGTGGAGTTGTCGCATCTCAAACCGCATGGTGCGCTCTACGGCATGGCCGCACGCATGGAACACATTGCCCATGCCGTGGCCGATGCTGCGCTGGTCTACAAGGTTCCCGTCTTCGGTCTTGCCGGAACGCTGCATGAAGAGATTTACGGTCAGCGAGGGGTCGAATTTCAGGCGGAGTTCTTTGCCGATCTCGATTACGACGACAATGGCGGTCTGATTATCACGCGCGAGCACGATGCCGTCGATCCGGCAGCGGCAGGCGAACGCGCCGCCGCCGCGGCGCGTGACGGAAAGATCTTGTCCGTCAACGGCGTTCCCCTGCAAGTTCGAGCCGAGACGATCTGTGTGCACTCCGACACGCCAAATGCCGTTGCCGTTGCGGCCGCTGTCAAAGAGGCACTCGGTAAACTTGAAGCAGCCTGACCCAAAGCGAAAACCTAGAAGGAAACAAAACGATGGCAAAGCACGAAGTCAAATCGCCCATTCCCGGAACCTTCTACCGGAAGCCCGCGCCCGATCAGCCGGTATTCAAGGATGTTGGCGACAAGGTCTCCAAGGGCGACACAATCGGCCTCGTTGAGGTGATGAAGACCTTTCATGAGGTCAAGGCTGATGCGGACGGCACTATTTCGGCGTTCCCGGTCGATGATTCCGATCCGGTGATGGCCGGCCAAACCATTGCCGAGCTGGATTGAGGCTCGCCGTGACCAAAGGCAACATCAAGAAACTGCTGATCGCCAACCGTGGCGAGATAGCGGTCCGCATCATTCGCGCTGCCCGGGATCTCGGGATCGCAACCGTGCAGGTGCACAGTGATGCCGACACCGAAAGCAGGGCAGTGAAACTCGCCGATGAGGCGGTCAACATCGGGCCGCCAGCAGCGGCGAAATCCTATCTCAACGTGGCGGCTCTCCTGAAGGCGGCAAAGGACACGGGCGCGGATGCGATTCACCCGGGCTACGGATTCCTGGCGGAAAATGCCGACTTCGCGGACGCGGTGGCGGCAGCCGGTCTCATTTTCGTCGGTCCCTCCGGCGACACCATCAGGCTTATGGGCGACAAGGCCGCCGCGCGCGCAGAGGCGAAGAAGGCCAATGTTCCGACAGTGCCGGGCAGCGACGGCATCATCACTGACATGGATGCCGCAGCTCTGCTGGCCGAAGAGATCGGATTTCCGGTGATGATCAAGGCCGCCGCCGGAGGCGGTGGCCGCGGGATCCGGATCGCCGATAACGCAGTCGAATTCCGCTCGCTCGCGCCACAGGCCTCGTCCGAGGCCAAGGCTGCCTTCGGTGATGGCGGTATCTATATCGAGAAGGTGATCGAACGCGCCCGTCACATCGAGGTTCAGGTTCTGGGCGACGGTGAAGACGCGGTTCATTTCTTCGAGCGCGAGTGCTCGCTGCAGCGGCGCCGGCAGAAGGTCTGGGAAGAAGCCCCGTCCATCGCTCTGAAGGACGGCGTGCGTGAACAGCTCTGTTCCGCCGCGGTCGCCCTGACAAAGGCCGTCAATTACAAGGGCGCCGGAACCATCGAGTTTCTCTATGATGACGAGACCGGCGCGTTCTACTTTATCGAGATGAACACCAGGATCCAGGTCGAGCACCCGGTCACCGAGATGATCTGCGGGGTCGATCTGGTTGCAGACATGATCGCCATTGCCGGGGGCGAAAAGCTCAAGGTCGATCAGAGCCAAATCAGCCCGGCCGGTCATGCGATCGAAGTTCGGCTCAATGCTGAAGATCCGGCCAATAATTTCATGCCGTTCCCGGGCGTGGTTGGTGAAATGCTTTCACCCGATGGTCCCGGCGTCCGCTTCGATCACATGCTCTACCCGGGCTACGCGGTTCCGCCGTTCTACGACTCGTTGCTGGGCAAGCTGATTGTCTGGGCCGAAGACCGCGACAAGGCGCTCATGCGCCTCGGGCGGGCGCTCGACGAGTTGCAGATCGAAGGCCTGCCGACAACGGCACCGTTGTTCAAGGCGCTGCTGGAAAGCGACGACGTTCGCACAAGCACCGTGCACACCCGCTGGCTCGAACCCTGGCTCGCGGAAAACCTAGACCTCATCAGGCAAAAAGGAGGCTCCGTCACATGAGTAGCCGATACACATTTGGAGGCGACGAACACATCTTCGTCGAAGTCGATGAATCCATGTCGCTCGAGGCATTCTTTGTCAGCCTATCGATGACCAACGCTGTGCGTGACGCCAAGATCAAAGGGGTCACGGAGATCTGTCCCGCCAATGCCTCGTTCCAGATCAAGTTCGATCCCGACGTGATTGCGCCGGATGAGCTGATGGCTGAATTGAAGCGGCTGGAAGAGACTGCGGAAAGCAGCGAGCCGGTTCTCGATACCCGCATCATCGAAATCCCGGTCTACTACCAGGACCCCTGGACCCACGAAACGCTGATGCGTTTCCGTGAGCGGCACCAGGATCCGGACACAACAGACATCAAATATGCCGCACGCATCAACGGATATGAAAACGTTGAGAAATTCATCGAGGCGCATTCCGGTGCGCCCTGGTTTGTCTCCATGGTCGGCTTCGTGTCCGGTCTGCCGTTCCTCTACCAGATGGTCGATCAGCCCCGGCAGATCGAGGTCCCCAAATATCTGCGCCCACGCACTGATACACCCCGTCTCACAGTGGGATATGGCGGATGCTTTTCATGCATCTATTCCGTGCGCGGCGCAGGCGGTTACCAGATGTTCGGGATCACGCCGATGCCGATTTTCGATCCCGAGCAGGAGGTGCCTTACCTCAAGGACTTCATGGTCTTCTTCAAGCCGGGAGACATCGTGAAGTGGAAGCCGATCACCCGCGAGGAATACGATGTCGCCATTGCCGAGGTGCAGGCAGGCACGTTTGTGCCTCGCATCAAGAATGTCCGCTTCTCGCTGGATGACTACAACACGGACATCGACGGGACCAACGCCAAGCTGATGGAGGCCCTTTATGCCGATTAATGTCATTTCCGCCGGTATCGCCACCACAATCCAGGATATGGGGCGGCCGGGATATTATCACCTCGGAATTCCGATGGGCGGTGCAATGGATCGCCTGGCGCTCAGGGCTGCCAATCTCCTTGTCGGCAACGACGAGGATGCAGCGGGGCTGGAATCCGTTTTCGTCGGGCCAGAACTTGAATTCACCCAAGATGCGATGGTCGCAGTGTGCGGTGCGGAACTGCCGCCAAAGCTCAACGGCGAGCCGCGTCCGACATGGACCGCCTTTAAGGTCAAGTCGGGCGATGTCGTGTCCTTCGATTTTCTCAAGAGCGGCGCCCGTGCCTACATCGCTATTTCCGGTGGCATCAACACGCTACCGAAACTCGGAAGCCGGTCCACCTACGCCATTGGCGCGCTTGGCGGCGTCGATGGTCGCGCGGTTCAGCCAGGAGATACGCTGCCGCTTGGAACTGCGTCAAAACCGGTCAAAGATGGATTGGACGTGCCGGTCAATTTGCGGCGCACGCCAGGCAATCCGGCCGAGTTGCGAATCCTGCCGGGGCTCTATTGGCACCGGATCACGGAACAGGCGCAGAAGGACTTCTTCGAGGACACATGGAAGGTGGCCAATGAGGCTGACCGCATGGGCTACCGGTTCCAGGGTGGGCGCAAGCTCGAGTTCGTGGACCGCGAACAGCCCTTCGGCGCGGGTGCGGATCCGTCCAACATCACCGATGCCTGCTACCCCTACGGTTCGGTGCAGGTGCCGAGCGGTACCGAGCCGATCATCCTTCACCGCGATGCTGTTTCCGGCGGCGGCTACTTCATGATCGGAACCGTGATTTCGGCCGATATGGACCTGATTGGTCAGTTGCAGCCGAACACGCCAACACGCTTCATCAAGGTCGACATGGCTACGGCCCTTGCGGCCCGCAAGGACCGCAATAAGCTGCTCAATGCGATCCGTGAAGCTCTTTCGTGAAGATGGGCGCGACATCGCCAGGACGACCACTACGCCACTGATTAATGTGGTTGAGAAAACGCGCCAAGCTGACCAGGGACAAGCCGGTCAGCTTGGCCTAAACGTAGATTGGTCCTCAGACCGGCGCCAAAGCTGATGACTCAGCGTAGGCTCTCGGCTAGACCAAACGCTGAACCACTGACTGGCTCCTTCCGGCCGTCAGTGACCCCTTTAAGATCAAGCTCTGTCAAAGCCTTTGGAGTTGACCCATGTTGAACAAGACAGTTGAAGGACGACGGACAGAAGCCATCGCCCGTGGCGTCGGAGTGCAGACGCAGATTTTCGCCGACCGGGCGGAAAACTCCGAGATCTGGGACGTCGAAGGCCGCCGCTACATCGACTTTGCGTCGGGTATTGCCGTGCTGAACACCGGTCATCGCCACCCGAAGGTGATGCAGGCGGTGCATGCGCAGCTGGAGCGCTTCACCCATACCTGCCACCAGGTCGTGCCTTACGAAAACTACGTTGCTCTTGCTGAGCGCCTGAATGCGATCGTGCCGGGTCCGAGCGAGAAGAAGACAATCTTCGTCACAACCGGTGCCGAGGCACTGGAAAACGCCGTGAAGATCGCGCGCGCGTCGACCGGCCGCAATGCCGTCGTCGCGTTCTCCGGCGGGTTCCATGGCCGCACCTTCATGGGCATGGCAATGACCGGCAAGGTGTTTCCCTACAAGGCAGGCTTCGGCGCTATGCCAGGAGACGTCTACCACGTGCCGTTTCCAATCGAGATGCACGGCGTCACGGAGGAAGCGTCCCTTGCCGCGCTTGAGCGTCTTTTCAAGGCGGACGTCGATCCGGCGCGCGTTGCGGCCATCGTGATCGAACCGGTGCAGGGGGAAGGCGGTTTCTATGTCACGCCCAAAGGCTTCATGCGCCAACTGCGCGATGTCTGCGACCGGCACGGCATTCTGCTGCTTGTCGATGAGGTGCAGACCGGCTTTGCCCGCACCGGCTCCATGCTGGCCATTGAACACTACGATATCGAACCCGACCTGGTGACCATGGCAAAGAGCCTCGCCGGCGGCTTCCCGCTGGCCGCGGTTACAGGAAAGGCGAGCATCATGGACGCGCCGTCGCCGGGCGGCCTTGGCGGAACCTACGGTGGCAATCCGCTCGGAATTGCCGCAGCCCATGCGGTTCTTGACGTGATCGAGGAAGAGGGGCTTTGCGACCGGGCCAACCGTCTTGGTGCGCGGTTGAAGCAGCGGCTTGAAGGCCTGCGCGCAGAGGTTCCCGAGATCAGCGACGTCCGTGGACCCGGTTTCATGAATGCGGTCGAATTCAAGGATGTGGCATCAGGTACGCCAAACCCCGGATTTGCCAACCGTGTACGCGAGATAGCCCTTGCCAAGGGGCTGATCCTTCTCACCTGCGGCATTCATGCCAATGTGATCCGTTTCCTGTCTCCGATCACCATCCAGGACGAGGTCTTCTCCGAAGCGCTCGACATTCTCGACACCTCGATCAGAGAGGCGAGGAGAGCCTGACAGCAGTGATGGATCCATCGCTTCTGCCGCGTCTCGCGGATCCGGATTTGCTGCCTCCGCCTTGATTTCTGGCCGGCGAGTGGATCGCCGACGCATCGAGTGGGGCAACCTTCGAGGTGAACAGCCCTTCGACGGGCGCGGTCATCGCGTGATTGCCTGAGATGACAGCCCAGGGCACCCGTCGTGCCATCGATGCAGCCTGGTCGGCGCAAAAAGAATGGGCTGCGCGTTCAGCCAAGGAACGTGCGGCGGTGCTCAAGCGGTTGCATGAGATGATGCTGTCCGGCATCGACGATCTGGCAACGATCCTGACCACGCAGACGGGCAAGCCTTTTGCAGAAGCAAAGGGCGAAATCCTCTATGGCGCATCCTATGTCGAGTGGTTTGCGGAAGAGGCGAAACGCATCAACGGCGACCTTCTGCCCGGGCACCAGCGTGACAAGCGGATCCTGATCATGAAGCAGCCTGTCGGTGTGGTCGGAATGATCACGCCATGGAACTTTCCCAATGCCATGCTGGCGCGCAAGATGGCTCCGCCATTGGCTGCAGGCGCTCCAATGTCGGCAAGCTGGGCTACAAGCCGACAATCCTGATGGATGTCACCCGCGAAATGAAGGTGGCGCGGGAGGAGACCTTTGGCCCGGTGGCGCCGATTTTTGCCTTCGATACGGTCGACGACGGGATTTTCCAGGCAAATGATACGGAGTTTGGGCTTGCCGCCTATTTCTATGCCCGTGATCTGTCGCGCGTCTGGCAGGTCGCCGAGGCGCTGGAGTATGGCATGGTCGGCGTCAACACCGGTCTGATTTCAACCGAGACGGCTCCCTTCGGCGGCGTCAGGTAGTCGGGGCTGGGCCGGGAGGGCTCGCACTACGCCATCGAAGACTATCTCGAGATGAAGTATGTCTGTCTTGGAGGCATCCACGAGCGGACATGATCTCGTTTATCCGCGATCGTCTGCGCTGCCGAAAGGGCAGCGGCGTGGGAGGGTGGAGACGCTTTCGACTATGCACGCTACGACGATGCAAACCATACCGGCGTCGCCGCAGGAGATACACACGGTGTCGAGGGGGGCATTCTTTCCAGCGACAACGACGTGGTCTATGGCGACGGCGCGGCCAATAACCTCAACGGGCGCGGCGGCAATGACACGCTCTACGGCCTCGCGGGCAACGGCTTTCTGTTAGGTGAAGCGGAAGCCGACCGCTTCGTCTTTAACACCGCACCTTCGGACCGGAACCCGGATGTAATAGGGGATTTCGTATCCGGCCTGGTTACGATCGGCCTGCACCAACTCTACTTCGGGTCGGCGGATGACGGCGGTGGTGCCCCACGATTGACGCTGAGCGCCGCTGCCGAAAAGATCGATGCCACACTCCTGTTTGACACCAGCAAGGAACTGCTGCTCTTCGATGACGATGGAACCGGGCTGAACGCAGCGCAGCCCTTCGTATATCTGTCCAAAGTCAATCTGCAACATGAATCGGATTTCTACTTTGTCTGATCCAAGACCGTTGCGCTGCCCGTGGCACGGACCGATCCACCGGCTTGAATTGCTCGCGGCCTGAGGTCGGATCGTCGACACGAACGCATCCAGTTTGGGTCGCCGGGTCGGTGACTGACGCTGGTAGCCAGACGGAGTCGAATGCGCCATCATCTTGGTCACGCCGTCGCGCGATATGTTGAAATGCTTTGCAGTCTGACGCCGGCTCACTCCTTCCGAGCAGGCCAGACGGACCTTCACAACGACGGTCCAGGGGCTGAGCCTTCGAAGGAAAGGTTCCGGATTGATGAGAGGAAGCCTGAAGGGGATCAGCAATCCGAAAAGGCGGACCAGTTTCGATGGGCCGTTGTCCCGCCTGCTCTTCATTGCACTCCAGGCACCATCCTACGTCTGTTTGCACAGGTTGGCTGTTTGCAGAAAATGCACGAATTGAGACAGCCGCGATGGGCTGAGATCGATGCCGACGCGATCCTTGGCTATGGCAATGAGTTCTTCAAATGTCTTGCAGGCCTGTCAGACCGCCAGAATTCGTTTGGAATCATCGCTTATTCGAAAGAAGCGGTGTTGAAGCGGATCATGCACCTGCCAGTAGGCACCGCCTTCAACTCCAGCAGGGTGCGTAACGATCTGCAGATCTGCCTTCTTCATAGTCCCAGCCATTGCCGCGCCGTCGCAATCGGCCTTCGAATCCCAATCATGCGACTGCTTGGGTCTTTGGGCGGGACAAGATGAAAGTGATTCTGCCTAACCACGAGCCGCCGCCGGCGGCCTTACTCCGTCGGAATCTTGGAGTACTGTCGCACTACGAACACACTCTTTTCAGATAGATATTTCAATCACATAAGTGTTCGCATCTTTGTCCTCGGAGGTGCGCCATTTCTCGATTGTACAGCCCGCGACCTGATCTTCCGAAAAACCCTCGAGGGCTGGCCAGTTGCGGCCGTCCTGCACTGCGCTTCTTGAGGAGCGTGCCGCACAGATCAACGCAATCCGGATGTGTCCGGTTTCATGCGATTCCGAATTGGTTTTGAAGCCGGAAGTTGTTGACACCGGGGTGTTCATGCCGCAACTCCGATGCCTCTGCAGCCGGAGGAACTGAACGCTCAGGCGCTGGCAGCGTCGGCAAATTCGAGGTGCACCTTGACCGAGCGGGAACGGTCGGCTGCGGCCTCAAAGGCTTCGGTTGCTTGTTCCAACGGGTAGCGTCCGGTGATCATCGGTCTGACATCGATGCGGCCCGACGTGATGGCTTCGACAGCCTCGGAGAATTCCGCATGGAAACGGTGTGTGCCCTGCAGCCGGATTTCCTTGCCGACAAGCGCATTGACCGGCATCGGGGTGTCACCCGCGACACCGACCTGCACCAGCACGCCGCGCGGGCGCAAAGCCATCACAGCCGTCCTGATCGCCGGTGCGGCCGCCGAGCATTCGAAGGCCAGATCGAAATACCCCTTGTCGGCATTGTAGCGCTCCATCTCGTCGCCATCGCGGGCGACATTGATGGTGCGGGTCGCGCCCATCTGGCGCGCCACCTCGAGCACGGCATCCTGAAGATCGGTGACAACAACTTCCGCAGCCCCCGCATTGGCGGCAATGGCCGCGCAAAGACTGCCGATCGGGCCGGCGCCTGTGACCAGCACCCGCTTACCGGCAATCTCTCCCGCCATCCTGGCGGCGTGAAGGCAGACCGCCAGCGGCTCTGCGCAGGCCACGGCGCCCAGATCAGCGCCTTGCGGGAGACGGATACATTGCTCGGCTCTTACGATGATCTTGTCGCGGAACAGGCCCTGTTCATGGGGCAGGCGCATCGCCGAGCCGCTAAAGCGCATCTCGAGACAATGCATCGGCAGGCCTTCCGCGCAATAGCTGCAGGCCCCGCAAGGCCGGCTCGGGTTGATTGCAACGCCGTCGCCTGCTGCCAGTCCCGTAACGCCCGGCCCCAGCGAAAGCACATGGCCGGAAGCCTCGTGGCCAAGAATGATCGGCTCGCGCACACGGATCGTGCCGATCCCGCCATCGGAAACATAATGCATGTCCGAGCCGCAGATTCCGCCGGCGGCGATCGCCAGCAGAACTTCGCCCTCCTGCGGAGCTGCGACGTCGTCGGTTTCGATGCGAAGGTCGTTCTGGCCGTAGAGCCGGCAAACACGGGTTTTCATAAGAACCTCAAGGGGTAAGCAGGGAGGGAAGCCAGGTCGCCAGTGCCGGGATGTAGGACACCAGCAGCAGCACCGTGATGTTGGTAAGCAGGAACGGCATAATCGCCACCACCACCGGTGCCAGTGGCAGCCGAGCGATGCCGGCGCAGACAAACAGGCAGACGCCCACGGGCGGGGTTGTCAGCCCGATCATCAGGTTGAGCACGGCGAAGGTGGCGAAATGCAGCGGTTCGATACCGACCGCGGTGGCCAGCGACAAGAGCGGCACGAACAGGATGATCAGGGCGGCAATCGTCTCCATGAACATGCCCACAAACAACAGCAATATGTTGATCAGCAGGATCACCAGGATCGGATTGTCGGTGATCGACAGCACGGCATCGGCGAGAGCCTGGGGAATACGCTCGGAAACGAGGATCCAGCCAAAGACATTGGCGAAACCGACCAGTGCCAGGATACCTGCGGAGGCCACAGCGCTTTCGACAATGATGCCGGGCAGTTTGCGCAGCGGCAGTTCACGGTAGATGAAGGCGCCGACAACAAAAGCATAAACACTGGCCACAACCGCCGTTTCCGTCGGCGTGGCCAGGCCTGACAGCAGCCCGTAGATGATCAGGAATGTCATCGCCAGTGCCCAGAAAGCACCGCCGAAGGATCGCACCACTTCGCCCGCCCCCTGCCAGGGCTGGCGCGGAAAGCCCTTGCGCACGGAGATCACATAGGCGGTGATCATCATCGCCAGACCCATCAGGATGCCCGGTACAGCGCCGGCCAGAAACATCTGACCCACAGAGATGCCCGACAGCGCGCCGACGATGATCATCGGCACCGAGGGCGGGATGATCGGTCCGACGGTAGACGATGCAGCGGTAACGGCGGCGGAGAAGTCCGCCGGGTATCCGGCTTTCTTCATTCCCGGGATCATCACCCCGCCGATCGAGGCTGCGTCAGCAACCGCGGTTCCGGTGATGCCGCCAAACAACATCGAGGCCGAGATATTGGTCAGGCACAGCCCGCCCCTGATCCAGCCGACCAGCGAATTGGCAAAGCGGATGATGCGGGTGGTGATGCCACCCTGGTTCATCAGGTTCCCGGCCAGAATGAAGCCGGGGATCGACAGAAGCACAAACACATCCATCCCGGCATACATTTTTTGAGGCATGACAACGGGTGGAATTCCGGCGAGCAGAATGTAGGCAAGCGAGGACAGGCCCAGCGTGATGGCCACGGGAATGCCCACAATCAGGCCGCCGATAAACACCGCAAAGAGGACGGCAACTTCCATGGATCAGTCTTCCTGTTCAAGTCTGTCGGGTGTTCCGTCTTCAGCACCGGTCAGCATGCCCACGACCCTTAGTGTGGCGAAGACAGCAAGCAGCAGAAGCATCAGAAAGACGGTGAGGTGAACCAGGTCCATTCGCAATCCGAGCGCAGGCGAAGTCTGCATCTTGCCGATTGCGACATAACGCCAGGCATGTGGTAGCAGGTAGATTGCCAGCCCAGCGGTGGCGAGAGCGGCCAGCAGTCGCAACACCCAGGGCCAGCGGCCGGGCAGCGCCTCGCAGATTATATCGACATTGACCAGGCTGCCGGTGCGAAAGGCCAGGCCGGTGCCGAAAGCCACCGTGAAAAGCAAAGCGAAACGGGTCAACTCTTCCGTCCAGACAGGTGAGCTGTCGGTCAGTCTGCCTGCCACCTGAAGCAGCACGGTCATGATCAGTAGGGAGAACGAGAGGCCGACGCCCCATTGTGCAATGCGGGTGACAGTGTGGATAAACTTGTTTGCAGCGTGCAAGGGAGTTGCCTCACCTGAGATGGAGAACCGGCGCCGCAATGGGGCGTCACCTGAAATGGCAAACCATCGCCGCAAAGGCGGCGGCAGTTAAATTGTTGAACCGGCGCCGCAAATGGCGGCGCCGGCTCTTTGCTTGGGAGGTTTACTGCGAGAACAGCTGCTCGACGATTGGTTTGATCTCGTCATTAACATTGGCAAGTACGGCGTCCTTTGCCGCAGCCTGGAAGGCCGCCGCGTCGACCTCGACAAAGGTCATGCCCTTGCTCTCGAGGAAGGCCCGGTCATCGGCGAGGCTCTTGTTGAAGAGGTCACGCTCATAGGCCTGGGCCCGGGATGCTGCCTCGGTGACGGCGGCCTGGTCTTCGGCAGACAGCTTGTTCCAGGTCGATTCCGCGATGGTGAGATAGATCCAGGAGCGGACGTGATCGGTCAGGTTCACATGGCTCTGCACTTCGTAGAAGCTCGCCGAGCGGATCAGCGCCAGCGGGTTCTCCTGGGATTCGATGGTGCCGTTCTGCAGCGAGGTGAACACTTCGGAGAAGGCCATTGGACCGGGGTTGGCACCAAGCGCTTTCCAGACATCCACAAACAGCGGCACATTTGGTACGCGCATCTTGAGGCCCTGCAGGTCTGCCGGCG
The DNA here is from genome assembly GCA_043585085.1 of Hoeflea sp. GTDB lineage: Bacteria > Pseudomonadota > Alphaproteobacteria > Rhizobiales > Rhizobiaceae > Hoeflea. Next base: position 1,320,911 of record CP121320.1, on the reverse strand, counting down.
TGGTGATCGGGCGGTTGGAGGTCAGGTCGCGCGCGCCGCGGGCGAAATAGGCGATCGGCCGGATCTGGGCCTTCTCAACAATCTGCGCCTTGATTTCCTCGCCAACCGCTCCGGAGGCGAAAGCGTCCATGTCTTCGATGGTCTTGAAGGCATAGGGAACAGCCAGAAGAGCGGCCTTGGGTGCCCAGTTTTGCAGCGATTCCCCGGTGATGGTCATGTCCACCGTGCCAAGCTGCATGCCATTGATCAGGTCGATTTCCTTGCCGAGCGATTCATTGGGAAAAACCTCGACTGCAATGCGGCCATCGGTCAGGCCCGAAAGCTCTTCCCCAAACTTCACCGCTGCCAGGTGCCAGGGGTTTTCCTCGTTGGCGAGGTGGCCGAGTTTCAAGGTCATTTCCTGTGCCAGGGCAGGCATGGCGGTCAGCGTGGCGACGGTTGCCGCCAAAAGGGTTTTTTTCCAACTAAACATCATGGTCTTCTCCTCCTTGGATGGGTGCATTGACCGGTTCGGGGAGATCCCCTCCCGGCAATTCGAAAAAATCGGGGCTTGCAGCGAGAATTTGCGGCAGATCAAGCAGGACCTCGCGGAGATGGCCGCGGATGGCCGCATTGGCGCAGGCGCGATCACCCTTCTCGATGCAATCAACAATTGACGTGTGCTGCGCGATCAGCTTCTCGATCGGAAAATGCCCAAGAGACAAAAACCGGACACGATCCATCTGCGACTTGAGGCCTTCAATCAGTTTCCAGGCTCCGCGCTTGCCGGCCGCATCCGCCAGGGTGCGGTGAAAGCGCTCGTCGAACCCGATGAAATCCTCAATGACGGCGCTGGCCACTTCATTCTGGGTTTTGAGCTGACTGCGCAATTCCCGAACCAGAGCCTTGTCCGGTGCGGTGGTCAGGATTTGCACAATGTCGGCCTCGATGGCTTCGCGCAGGAACCGGGCATCAAGAACCGCGGCGTAGCTGATCTTGGAAATGATTGTGCCCCGTTGCGGCAGGATCGCCAGCAAGCCCTCGCTCGCCAATTTGATAAAGGCCTCGCGCACCGGCTGTCGGCTGACCGCATAGGCCTTCGCAATCTCGCTTTCTGAAATCCTGTCGCCGGGCGCAAACTGGTTTCGGATGATCGCGTCGCGCAAGCGTGCATAGACCTGCGGCGCGATTGCCGCAGCCGGGTCGAGCATGGTTGTCGTGATGCGGCCGATATTCAATTTCCGATCCTCCTGAAAACTAACTACCATACAAGTATACTAGTCATCAAGGCGCTTGACTGCTAAATGTGATGCATGGCTGACTCGGCCCCAACTGGGAGGACTTGATATGAAGCAGACATGGCGGTGGTTCGGACCCCGCGATCTTGTATCCATTGACGACACGCTGCAGGCCGGGGTGGAGGGAATCGTGTCGGCCTTGCATCATGTGCCGACCGGTTCTGTCTGGTCTCCGGAGGAGATTGCCCGGCGCCAGCGCGAGATTGCCACCATGAGGGATGGGACGCGGTCCGGACTGGCCTGGGATGTGGTCGAAAGTCTGCCAGTGTCGGAGGATATCAAGAAGCAGAAGGGCGCCTGGCGCGATCATGTGTCGGCCTACAAGCAAAGTCTTCATCACCTCGCAGAGGCTGGGATTGAGGTGATCTGCTATAATTTCATGCCGGTACTGGACTGGACCCGAACAGATCTGGCGTGGCGCCGACCCAGCGGTGCCACCTGTATGCGGTTTGATCTTGTCGACTTCGCAGCTTTTGACATTCACATCCTTGAGCGTCCTGGTGCCAGGGATGATTTTGAAGCCTCTCTTTGCGAGGCTGCGGCAGAGCGGTTTGCGTCCATGAGCCCGGGGAGGCGGGAAGAGCTCGCCAGGAACGTGGTGTTCGGCCTGCCGGGAGCGGCTGAGAATTTCACGCTTGAAGACGTGCGCATGCACATTGCCGAATATGCCCAGATCAGCGAAGCCCGGCTGCGCGCGCATCTGGTGGATTTCCTGGAGCAGGTGGTACCAGTTGCCGAGGAGTTGGGGCTTCGCTTGTGCTGCCATCCCGATGACCCGCCGGTACCGCTGCTGGGCCTGCCACGGGTGATGTCGACAGAGGCGCATTATGCCGAACTGATGCAGGCGGTCGACAGTCCCGCCAACGGCATTACCCTGTGCTCCGGATCGCTTGGCGCCCGGCCTGACAATGACCTGCCCGGAATGATGGAGCGACTCGGCTCTCGGGTTCACTTCCTGCACCTGCGCAACGTCAAGCGCGAGGGAGGTGGTGTTCAGGTCTCGTTTTTCGAGGACGAGCACCTGGCCGGAGACACCGATATGGTCGAACTGGTTGCCACCGTGTTGCGCGAAGAAGCGCGCCGCAAGGCCGAGGGGCGGGCCGACTGGTCAATCCCGTTCCGTCCGGATCACGGCCAGGACATTCTTGATGATCTCAATCGCCGGGCTCAACCCGGTTACCCCTCGATCGGCCGGCTCAAGGGGCTGGCGGAATTGCGTGGCCTGATTGCCGGTCTTGAGCACAGGGGAGTGGCTCAGCTGTCGTAGCGGCCCGCTTGAACCGGAATGTTACCACCGGCTTCAGAGGTTCTCCTTGATTAGGATTTCGATGCGGATTTTCTCCTGCGAAGCCAGCGGAATACGCTGATCGTTGCGGGCCTTGAGGATACGGATCGCGCTTCTGACAAGATGCCCTGAATTTTGCGAAATCACGGCATCGATTTCGCCATTCCTCAGTGCAGTCTCGGTAAACGGCGTCCGCTCGTGAACGATTCTCACCAGCGGCTTCGTCGCGATCCTGGATATCTCGCCAACCGGAATGCGGGCTTCTGCGCTCATCACATAAAGGCCGGTAATGTCCGGATGATTGGCGAAAACGTTCTCGAAAATACGTCTGGTTCTCGCTGTGTCCCCCCGCGTTTCGACCGATGGCAGGGTTAGAAGGTCGGGATATTCGCGATTGATGACCTCGTCGAAGCCCAGCCGTCGCTCAATGCTGTCATGCGCCTGCATGGTCTCGGCGACGACAAGGATCTTGCCCTTTTGACCGCCTGAAAAACGCCCGATCAGCTGAGCTGCCGTGGCGCCAGCGGCATGGTTGTTGATCCCGACGAAATCATGGCTGCCGGCCTTTGGTTGGCCTGCCAGAAACTGAACCACCTCTATGCCGCGCTCCAGCAGCCGGTTGATGGCATCGCGAACCTGCGGCGATTCCGGCGCCATGATGGCGATGCCTTGCGTCGTCTCCGCATCAAGCCCGCTCAGATAGGCTGCCAGCTTGTAGGGATCCTCGACCGGCAGGCGAATGGCCGCGACATCCGCCATTTCATCGGCGAAGGATTTCCGGGCCTCTTCGATGTGCTTGACCAGGACGTCGAGAAACTGGTCGCCGTGATCGGGAAGCAGGAAGCGGAACTGGTAACTCTTTTTGCGGGCAAGATTGACCGCGGCCAGGTTGCGAACAAAGCCAATTTTCTCAATGGCTTCGTTGACCTTGGTGACTGTTCGCGGCTTCACGCCGGGGCGTCCGTTCAAAACCCGGTCAATGGTCGCGAGGCTGACCCCGGCTTCAACTGCCAAGTCTTTTGCTGTTGGTCTCATAGGCCTCAAAGGTTCCGATCAAAAGGATTCGCGGCGAACGGCTTGAGCCGATTTGTTCAACAAAATGAGCAGGAAATCAACTTTTGAGGTGCGCACCTCAAAAATACCTTGCAATGAGGTGCGCACCTCATTACGGTTGTGGAGAGGAAAACTCCCGTCATATTGGCGGGTTGGTTCAAATGGGAGGAATACCAGTCATGAAAAACAGGATGATGAATTCTGCTGCCGACATTGGCCTGCTATTCGGCGCGGGTCTCGCTGGCGCGGCGCTGACGACGACGTCTGCGCAAGCTGCCGATCTGACGCTTTGCTGGGCGGCCTGGGATCCGGCCAACGCGCTTGTCGAGATGAGCAAGGATTTCGAGGCCCAGTCCGGCCACAATATGAGCTTCGAATTTGTGCCATGGCCAAATTTCGCCGATCGCATGCTCAATGAGCTGAACTCCGGCGGCAAGCTGTGCGACCTGCTGATTGGTGACAGCCAGTGGATCGGTGGTGCCGCCGAGAATGGGCAGTATGTCAAATTGAATGACTTCTTCGACCAGGAAGGCATCAAGATGGAGGACTTCCTGCCCGCGACCGTCACCGGTTACGCGGAATGGCCGAAAAATACCCCGAACTATTATGCGCTGCCCGCCTATGCAGACGTGGTCGGCTGGACCTATCGCAAGGACTGGTTCGAGCGTCCTGAGCTGCAGGCCGAGTTCAAGGAAAAATACGGCCGTGATCTCGCTGTTCCCGCGACGCTCGCAGAGCTCAAGGATATCGGTGAATTCTTCCAGGGCCGGGATATCGACGGCAAGACGGTCTATGGCGCCGCGATCTACACCGAGCGCGGCTCGGAAGGCATCACCATGGGCGTCACCAACGCGCTCTACAATTACGGGTTCCAGTACGAAAATCCGGACAAGCCCTACGACCTGGAAGGGTTCGTGAACTCGGCCGGAGCGTTCGAAGGCCTCGAATATTACAAGGCGCTGTACGATTGCTGCACGCCTCCCGGCGCGTCCGATGCCTACATGTCGCAGAACATCGACGCCTATAAATCCGGACAGGTTGCCATGCAGATGAACTTCGCCTTCATCTGGCCCGGCGTGGAAGCGGATCCGAATGTTGGCGGTGGAAAGTCGGGCTACTTTGCCAACCCGGCAGGTCCTGCCGGGCAGTACGCACAGCTCGGTGGCCAGGGTATCTCCGTCGTTGCCAATTCCGACAACAAGGACGCGGCGCTGGAATACATCAAGTGGTTTGCCCAGAAGGACGTCCAGCAGAAATGGTGGGACGTGGGTGGTGCATCCGCGATGCGTGCCGTGGCGGAAGATCCGGGTTTCGCCGGAAGCCAGCCCTTCGCGCAGACCTTTCTCGACTCTATGGCGATCGTGAAGGATTTCTGGGCTGAACCTGCCTATGCGTCCTTGCTTCTGCCGATGCAGGAGCGGATCCACAATTATGTTGTGGCCGGCAATGGAACCGCCAAGGAAGCCCTCGATGGTCTGGTCAAGGACTGGGATGAGGTCTTTGAAGATGAGGGCAAGAAGTAAGCCTTAACCCCGTATACTCCTCCCACGGGTGGCGAGGCCGGAACCTCAATGTTTCGGCCTCGCATGTGGGAACTAGGTGAAAGCAATGGCAGAAACTGTAATAGACCGTGCGGCTCGGGCTACACCGCCCGTTATGGCGCAAAAGGTAAAAGGGCTCTCCGACAGGGCAATCGCCTGGATCTTTGTTGCTCCGACAATTTTTATCCTGTTGGCGATCAATATTTTTCCGCTGATCTGGACCATCTATCTCAGCTTCACCAATTTTCGGGTGAACCGCCCGAACAATGCCATCGAATGGGTGGGATTGCGCAATTACGAACGGATCCTCGGAGATCCGGATGTCTGGATCACGATGCAGGCAACCGCCCATTTCCTGATCTGGACCATTGTCTGCCAGGTCCTGATCGGTTTCACGCTCGCCTATCTGATCAACAAGAAATTCAGGGGCAACGATCTCTGGACGACGATCATCGTGTTTCCGATGATGCTCTCGCCCGCCGTGGTCGGCAATTTCTGGACCTTTCTGTATCAGCCGCAAATCGGCCTGTTCAATTATATCGTCGGCTTTGTCACCGGCGCTGATCCTTCGAGCTTTTCCATGATCGGAGAGGTTTCTCTAGCCCCCTGGGCCATCGTCATTGTTGACACCTGGATGTGGACGCCCTTCGTCATGCTGATCTGCCTTGCCGGATTGCGGTCCATTCCCGACAGTATCTACGAAGCCGCCGAATGCGACCGTGCCAGCAAATGGCGCCAGTTCTGGACCATCACCATCCCGATGATCCTGCCGTTCCTGATGCTGGCCGTGCTGTTCCGCGGCATCGAGAATTTCAAGATGTTCGATCTGGTGGTGCAACTGACCGGCGGCGGGCCCGGCAACACCACCACACTGACCTCCATCGATCTCAAGCGCGAAGCATTCGAGAAATGGCGGACCGGCTATTCCTCGGCCTATGCGGTCATTCTCTTCGTCACGGTGTTCGGACTGGCGTCGATCTATGTGAAGGCGCTCAACAAGGTGAAACAGAGATGAGCTTTTCAGTCACCGAGCCGTCTCCGCGGCAAAAATGGGTCGCCGGCATTCTGGTTGTCGGCTATGCACTGATCACCATGTTGCCGCTGCTCTGGATTGTCGCAACAGGCTTCAAATCGTCCACCGACTCGATCGCCTACCCGCCAAAAGTCCTGTTTGCACCGACGGTTGAGGGCTACGTGAACGTGTTCACCACCCAGACCCGGCTGAGCAATGAAATGGCGGAAGAACCGCGCGAAGACCTGCCATGGTACGAGCAGCTGGTGCGCGAAAAGGGCAATACGATTGTCGGTCCCTCTCGCTACTCCGAGCGCTTTTTCAATTCGATCATCATCGGCTTCGGGTCAACTTTCTTCGCCATCGTTCTGGGAACCGCGGCAGCCTATGCCTTCTCGCGGTTCAAGGTCCCGCTGAAAGACGATCTGTTGTTCTTCATCCTCTCAACCCGGATGATGCCGCCGATCGCTGTCGCCATTCCGATCTTCCTGATGTTCAGGAACCTCGGGCTCAATGACACCCATGCGGGCATGATCCTGCTCTATACGGCAATCAACCTGTCGCTGGCGGTCTGGCTGATCAACGGCTTCATTGACGAGATCCCGATCGAGTACGAAGAAGCGGCCCTGATTGACGGCTACACCCGATTCCAGGCCTTTTACAAGGTCGTGCTGCCGCAGGCGGCCACCGGCATCGCGTCCACAGCCATCTTCTGTTTGATCTTTGCCTGGAACGAATATGCCCTTGCAGTGCTTCTGACATCGGGCACGGCGCAGACCGCGCCGCCCTTCATCCCCACCATTATCGGCGTTGGCGGGCAGGATTGGCCGGCGGTTGCCGCAGGCGCAACGATCTTCCTGGTGCCTGTGATGGTGTTCACAATCCTGTTGCGCAAGCACCTGCTTCGCGGCATCACCTTCGGCGCGGTGCGCAAATGACAAACTTCATCAACGGCCTGCTCCACTTCAAGCGTGGTTCCTGGGAAATGTTGGCATCGGTCCTGATTGCCTTGGGCGTGATTATGCTGATGCAGCCCTTCGTGCTGTGGCTGTTCAGCTATTCCTTCATCGTCACACTGATCGGCACGGTGATGTTCATCATCGTCAGCCATTTTCCGGAGTAATCCATGGCTCAGATCATCATCAAGAATGTGCGCAAGGACTTCGGAACCTTCACGGCAGTCAAGTCCTCTACCTTCACCGTCGAGGATGGTGAGTTCTTCATGCTGCTGGGGCCGTCGGGATGCGGCAAGACCACGACCTTGCGCATGATGGCCGGGCTTGAACTGCCCACCAGCGGTGAAATCTACATCGATGGTGAAGAGGTTGGAATGAAGCCTGCCAGCCAGCGCGACATTGCCTTCGTGTTCCAGATGTTCGCGCTCTATCCGCACATGAATGTCGGCAAGAACATCTCCTATCCGCTGGTGAGCCAGGGCATGCCCCGTGCGCAGGTCAAGAAGAAGGTCGCGGAAGTGGCCGAGATCCTGGGCATCACCGACATTCTCAACCGGCCCGTCGGCGGGTTGTCGGGCGGTGATCGTCAGCGGGTTGCTCTGGGCCGCGCCATCGTGCGCGATCCCAAGGCCTTCTTCATGGATGAGCCGCTGGGTGCGCTCGACGCCGAATTCCGCGAGCATATGTCGGAAGAACTGCGCGCGCTTCATGACAGGATGGGCGCGACCACGGTCTATGTGACCCACGATCAGCTCGAAGCCATGCAGATGGGCGACAAGATCGTGGTGATGAACCACGGCGTCGTCGAACAGTTTGGCCGGCCGCAGGAAATCTACGACTGGCCGTCAACCATGTTCGTCGCCAGCTTTCTCGGCTCGCCCGCGATGAACTTCCTTGAGTTCGAAGGCGCACTCGACCCAAACCAGAGCAGCATCGAGATGCATGGCAGCGAGTTCCAGATCCCCTCTGCGCTTGAAGGCGCCAAAGGCAAGCTTGCGTTCGGGGTCCGGCCGGAACATGTCCGGTTCTCTGATTCAAGTTCCTACAAGGGTGAGGTGCTGGCGACCGAATATCTCGGCACCACCCGGATCGTGACCATCGCCACCCATAACGGGATCATCAAATCCCGCATGAGCGCGGCGCAACCTGTCACGGTTGGGGAAACCGCGGGGCTGGAATTCGATTCCCGCACAATATCGATCTTCAATGTCGAGACAGGCCAAGCCCTGGTGTCGCAGGGCAATCAGGAGGTCTTGCGAAATGGCTGAAGTTGTTTTGAATAATGTGACGAAGCGCTTCGGTGCGGATGTGGCGCTCGACACTGTCAGCATGACCGTTCCCGATGGGTCTTTCGTTGTTCTGCTGGGACCAACTGGCGCCGGCAAAACCACCACGCTGCGAATGATATCAGGTCTGGACAAACCGGATTCAGGCGAAATCCTGATCGGTGGTCAGTCGATGGCCGGGCTTACACCCGCGCAGCGCAATGTAGCGATGGTGTTCCAGCAATATTCGCTCTATCCGCATCTCACGGTGCGCGAGAACCTGGAATTCCCGCTCAAGTCGCCGCTGCTCAAGACACCTGCCGATGAGATGGAACGCAAGGTCAGCGAAGTGGCCGAGGTGCTGCAGATCTCCCACAAGCTCGACAACAAGGCGACCGCCTTGTCGGGTGGCGAGATGCAGCGGGTTTCCATCGGCCGCGCGCTGGTCAGAACGCCGACGATCTACCTGATGGATGAACCGCTGAGTTCACTCGACGCCAAGCTGCGTGCTGATCTGCGCATCGAGTTGAAGCGCATCCAATCCAATTCCGGCGCGACGCTGTTGTATGTGACGCATGACCAGATTGAGGCAATGACCATGGCCACCCATGTCGGCGTGCTCGATCACGGCAAGCTGGTCCAGTTCGGAAGCCCGCGCGAGATCTACGAGAATCCGGTCAGCATCTATGCCGCAAGCCGCCTCGGCCAGCCAAGGGTCAACATTGTGCCGGCCTCGCTGTTCGGCGGCGCACCAGCTAAGGCCGACAAGATCGGCCTGCGTCCGGAGCAGATCGTGCAGGGCGAGGGCGAAGACAGCCTGGTGACCCGTGTCGAGCATCTTGGCGATCAGACCCGGTTGCATCTCAGTTTCAAGAACCACGACCTGGTGACGGTGACCGATGCGCACACTCAACTCAGCGAAGGCGACACAGTGAAGATACGGCCGGAAAAGCCGTTCTATTTCGATGGGCAGGGTGATCGGATCACTTAGGTTCGACCGCTTGTTTTCAAACGGAATACCCATTCGTTAGTTGCCTGAACACATACCCGGAGGACCATTCAGTGACCCAGTTTATGAACCAGAAGGAAAGCATCGTCACCGATGCTGTTGATGGTATTGTCGCGACATCCGGAGGCAAGCTTGCCCGTCTCGATGGCTATCCGCACATCCGCGTTGTGGTGCGCAATGATTGGGACAAGTCCAAGGTGGCGCTGGTTTCCGGCGGCGGTTCGGGCCATGAGCCGGCGCATGCGGGATTTGTCGGCGCGGGAATGCTGACCGCTGCGGTCTGCGGCGATGTGTTCGCGTCTCCGTCTGTTGATGCCGTTCTGGCGGGCATTCTCGCCGTGACCGGACCTGCGGGCTGCCTGCTGATCGTCAAGAACTACACCGGCGACCGGTTGAACTTCGGCTTGGCTGCCGAACGGGCCAAGGCGTTTGGTCTCGATGTCAGCATGGTCGTTGTCGATGATGATGTAGCCCTGCCGGATCTGCCGCAGGCACGCGGCGTGGCCGGTACTCTATTCGTGCACAAGATCGCCGGAGCGATGGCTGAAGCTGGCGCATACCTCCATGAAATCACCGCCCGCGTCGAAAAGGTGATCGCGGGCACAAAGACCATCGGCATGTCGCTCGACACCTGCACGGTTCCGGGTTCTCCCAAGGAAGCCCGCATTCCCAAAGGGATGGCCGAACTGGGACTTGGCATCCATGGCGAAGCCGGTGTCGAACAGATTGAGTACACCGATGCAAGGCAGGCGATGGATGCCGTCTGCGCCAAGCTGGCCGCGCATCTGGGCGATGGCAATCATGTTGCGCTGCTCAACAATCTGGGAGGCACGTCTGTTCTGGAAATGGCTGTTCTGGCAAATGAGCTGGCAGCATCGGAGATTGCCGGGAAGCTGAAATGGATTGTCGGCCCGGCTTCGATGGTCACTTCGTTGGATATGCGCGGCTTCTCTGTTTCGGTCTATCCTGCCACCGATGAGGACCTGAAAGCCCTGTCGCAGCCAACTCCACTTGCGGCCTGGCCGGGGGTTGCGGAAATCACCCAGGTCACGGTGCTCAATCTGCCTGACGGGCTTGCACCGATCAAACCGCTCCCCTCCGAGCATGCCGAAACGCGCGCATTTTTGACCAATTGCTGCGAAATCCTGATCGCATGCGAACGCGATCTGAATGTGCTGGATGCGAAATCCGGCGATGGCGACACCGGCTCGACGCTGGCAGGAGCGGCCCGCGCCCTGATTGCGTCGATGGATACGCTTCCACTGGCAGATCACACCCAGCTCTATCGGGCCCTGGGCCAGGAACTGAGCCAGACCATGGGCGGGTCTTCCGGCGTGCTGCTGGCAATCTTCTTTGCCGCGGCAGGTGACGCGGCCTCAAGTGGCCTGTCCATGACCGGTGCGCTGAAAGCGGGTCTGGCCAGGATGCAGGAAATCGGCGGCGCCAATCTGGGTGACCGGACCATGGTGGATGCGCTTCACCCGGCCCTGGAGGCGCTCGATGAAAGCCTGGCCGCGGCGGCCGACGCAGCCCGTGCCGGTGCGAACCATACCGCGACACTGATCAAGGCAAATGCCGGCCGTGCTGCCTACATCAATGCGCAGCAGCTTGAGGGTCACACCGATCCCGGCGCAGAAGCCGTTGCACGTCTGTTTGAGCACTTGCGGTGACCCTGCGATCACTTCACTGTCTCGATGCCGCATAAAAACAGGGGCCAGAACGGTATGTTCTGGCCCCTGTCGTCATCTTGCTGTTTCAAACGTTCCGAAGAACCTTACTGCCAGCTCTTGATCAGCTCGTCGTAAGACACGGTCTCACCGGCGGGCTTTTCATTCTCGAGCTTCGGATAAGGCGCACCCGGCTGTTCAAGCCAGTAGGACGCATCCTGCGGCTCGTTCATCTTCGGACCGATGTCGCCCTGCACGCCTGCGCGCTCAAGACGCTCCATGACCTTTTCCTGCGCTTCGCAGAGGCTGTCGAGCGCTTCCTGAGCGCTCTTCGCACCGGACATGGCATCACCGATATTCTGCCACCACAGCTGTGCCAGCTTCGGATAGTCCGGAACGTTGGTGCCGGTCGGGGACCACTGGACGCGCGCTGGCGAACGGTAGAACTCGATCAGACCGCCAAGCTTGTCAGCGCGCTGGGTGAAGTGTTCCGAATTGATGGTTGACTCACGAATGAAGGTGAGACCGACATCGGACTTCTTCAGATCGACCGTCTTGGAGGTGACGAACTGTGCGTAGAGCCAGGCGGCCTTGGCACGATCGACCGGAGTCGACTTCATCAGCGTCCAGGAACCGGCGTCCTGATAGCCAACCTTCTGACCATCCTTCCAGTAAACGCCATGCGGCGAAGGTGCCATGCGCCATTTCGGCGTGCCATCTTCGTTCATCACAGGAAGATCCGGCTCGACCGTTGCTGCGGTAAAGGCGGTGTACCAGAACATCTGCTGGGCGACATTGCCCTGTGCAGGGATCGGGCCGGCTTCACCGAAGGTCATGCCTGCGGCTTCTGGCGGGGAGTAGTTCTTGAGCCAGTCGATGGCCTTCTCAACCGCATAAACGGCCGCAGGAGAGTTGGTCGCACCGCCACGGGTCACGCAGGAGCCGACAGGCTGGGAGTTTTCGTTCACACGAATGCCCCACTCGTCGACCGGAAGACCATTGGGCTCACCAACGTCGCCCATGCCGGCCATCGACATCCACGCATCGGTGTAGCGCCAGCCGAGCGAGGGGTCTTTCTTGCCGTAGTCCATGTTGCCATAGACAGTGCCTTCGACGCCGAGATGCGAGAGATCGCGGTTGGTGAAGAACGCGGCAATGTCCTCATAGGCCGACCAGTTGACCGGAACGCCCAGGTCGTAGCCATACTCGGCCTTGAAGTCGGCCTTGTTCTTCTCGTCATTGAACCAGTCATAGCGGAACCAGTAGAGGTTCGCGAACTGCTGTGTCGGCAGCTGATAGAGCTTGCCGTCCGGACCGGTGGTAAAGGACGTGCCAATGAAGTCCTCGACATCGAGTGTCGGGCTGGTCACGTCAGCGCCTTCGCCGGCCATCCAGTCGGTCAGGTTACGGACCTGCTGGTAGCGCCAGTGGGTGCCGATAAGGTCGGAGTCGTTGACGTAGCCGTCATAGATGTTTTCGCCCGACTGCATCTGGGTCTGCAGCTTCTCGACCACATCACCCTCACCGATCAGGTCATGGGTGACCTTGATGCCGGTGATTGCGGTGAACGCGGGTGCTAGAACCTTCGACTCATATTCGTGGGTGGCGATGGTTTCCGACACCACCTTGATTTCCATGCCGGCGAACGGCTTGGCGGCATTGATGAAGAATTCCATCTCGGCTTTCTGATCGGCTTCCGAAAGAACCGAGAGGCTGCCGATTTCCTCCGCCAGGAATTTTTCCGCGGCAGCCATGTCAGCATGGGCCGAGCCCGTCGCCAACATGATTGCGGCACAGGCCGTCGTGTTCAGTAGTAGGTTTCGCATATTATCCTCCCTTTAAAGATCATGCGAGTTCAAGAGATGCGGAAGGTCCGCATCTCCATTTCGTTTGGGCTCAAACTGTCCGAAACACGCCAATGGCGTAGATCAGTGAGAGCCCAAGTGCCCACCACAGGTTGGGTCCGACCAGACCCAGCCATGCGAGATGGATGAAGGCGCTGCCAAGCAGCGATATGAAAAGACGGTCGCCCCGGGTCGTCTCGAAGCGAAGGATCCCCACCCTGGGATTGCCGCCCGGAGAGAAGTACTCCCAGACGCCCATTCCGATCAGCAGCCCAACCAGGCACACCCAGAAGAGCATGGTGGGCAGGGTCCAGGCCATCCATGACAGGTCCATGATCTTCCCTCCCTATACCCGGCCCAGGGCAAAGCCCTTGGCGATGTAGTTGCGAACAAAATAGATCACCAGCGCACCGGGGATGATGGTCAGCACCCCGGCTGCTGCGAGCACGCCCCAGTCGACGCCGGATGCTCCGACCGTGCGCGTCATGATGGCCGCGATCGGTTTGGCGTCTGTGGTGGTCAGCGTGCGCGCGATCAAAAGTTCCACCCATGAGAACATGAAGCAGAAGAAGGCGGCGACCCCGATGCCCGACGCGATCAGCGGCATGAAGATCTTCACGAAGAACTTCGGGAACGAATAGCCGTCGATATAGGCGGTCTCGTCGATCTCCTTGGGAACGCCGGACATAAAGCCCTCCAGGATCCACACCGCCAATGGCACGTTGAACAGGCAGTGGGCGAGGGCGACGGCGATGTGCGTATCGATCAGGCCGAAGGCCGAATAGAGCTGGAAAAACGGCAGCACAAACACCGCAGCCGGCGCCATCCGGTTTGACAGCAGCCAGAAGAACATGTGCTTGTCGCCCAGAAACCGGTATCGAGAGAAGGCGTAAGCCGCAGGCAACGCGACGCAAATCGAGATCACCGTGTTCATTCCGACATAAATCAGCGAGTTGATGTAGCCCGAGTACCAGGACGCGTCGGTGAAGATCACGGCGTAATTGTGCAGGGTCGGATCTGCCGGAAACAGCGTGAACGTAGACAGAATCTCCTGATTGGTCTTGAAGCTCATATTGATCAGCCAATAAATCGGCAGCATCAGGAAAAAGATGTAGAGGCCTGGCACCAGCCAGCGCGAGATACTCTTTTTCGCAAAGCGATTGCTGGCCCGCACATTGGAGGTGTCGATGACGTTTGCACTCTGGTTCACGCGAGCCTCATTCACACCGGAGTGGTTGGTTTGACTGGTCATTAGTCTTCCACCCTCGCATCTGGTTTATCGACACCGACATTGCTCATGACCGTGAAGAAGATGTAGCAAACCGTGAGAACGATCAGCTGGTAGACCAGCGACATTGCTGCGGCCGGCCCGAGGTCGAACTGGCCGATGGCCTGCTTGACGAGGTCAATCGACATGAATGTCGTGGAGTTGCCCGGCCCACCGCCGGTCAAGACGAATGGCTCGGTGTAGATCATGAAGGAATCCATGAACCGCAGCAGGAAGGCGATGATCAGGACGCCGCGGATCTTCGGCAGCTGTATGTAACGGAAGACCGACCACTTCGATGCGCCGTCGATTTTTGCGGCCTGATAATAGGCCTCCGGAATGGAAACCAGACCGGCATAGCACAACAGCACCACAAGGCTCGTCCAGTGCCAGACATCCATCAGGATGATGGTGGCCCAGGCGTCGAAAACATTGCTGGCGTAGTTGTATTCAATGCCAAGCTGATCGAGCGCGTAACCCAAGAGACCGATGTCTGCGCGGCCGAAAATCTGCCAGATCGTTCCGACCACATTCCACGGGATCAGAAGCGGCAGAGCCATGAGAACAAGGCAAACGGGAACCCAGATGCCCTTCTTCGGCATGGTCAGAGCAATCGCGATCCCGAGAGGAATTTCAATCGACAGGATGATGAACGAGAACAGCAGGTTTCGTGCCAGCGCATCCCAGAACCGGTCCGATCTCAGGACATCCTGAAACCACTCGGTGCCGGCCCAGAAGAACTGATTGTTGCCGAATGTGTCCTGGAACGAATAGTTGATCACCGTCATGATCGGGATGATGGCGCTGAGCGCCACCAGCACGAACACCGGAATGACGAAGAACCAGGCCTTGTTGTTGTAGGGCTTATCCATCCTCAGGCTCCCGCTCTGACCAAGTGAGAATTCTCGTATACATTGATCCGTGCTGTTTCGAAGCTCAGCGTCGGATCGGCGGGTACTTCCTCATTCTCTTTCAGCAGCGCATTGATGGCGTGCCCCTCAAGGTTCGCCCGCACGATCTTGAAACGGCCGATGTTCTCGACGGTATCGATTTGGACCGGAAGGCCGCTCTTGTCCGATGACAGGGAGACAAATTCAGGGCGAATGCCCAATTCGCTTTTGGTGCTCGTGGTTTTGTAACCTGCCGGGAGCTCAATCTGGATGTTGCCCACATTGGCGGTTTTGCCATTGATCTCGCAGGGAATGACATTCATCCCCGGCGAGCCGATGAAGTAGCCGACAAAGGTATGGGCGGGCTCGTTGAACAGCTCTTCGGGTGTTCCTATCTGAACCACTTCACCCTCATACATCACCACCACCTTGTCGGCGAAAGTCAGCGCCTCGGTCTGGTCATGGGTCACATAGATCATGGTGTGACCCAGCTGCCGGTGCAGGTCTTTCAGCTTGGTCCGCAGCTGCCATTTCATGTGCGGATCGATGACCGTCAGCGGTTCGTCGAACAGGATCGCGTTGACGTCGTAGCGCACCAGGCC
The DNA here is from genome assembly GCA_043585085.1 of Hoeflea sp. Classification (GTDB taxonomy): domain Bacteria; phylum Pseudomonadota; class Alphaproteobacteria; order Rhizobiales; family Rhizobiaceae; genus Hoeflea. The sequence goes on along the minus strand of CP121320.1, from coordinate 1,305,243 downwards.
GCGGCCGAGCGAGATCTTCTGCTTCTCGTCGGCGGTCAGCCCGCGTGCCCGGCGATCGGCCTTGTCGGAGAGGTCGAGGACTTCAATCATGTCATTGACGCGCTTGGTGATTTCATCCTGCGGCACACGCCGGTTGATCAGCGGAAAGGCCAGGTTCTGGCGCACCGTCATGGTGTCGTAGATCACCGGGAACTGGAAAACCTGAGCAATGTTGCGCTCTTCAGGCTGCAAGTGGGTGACGTCCTGACCGTCGAACTTGATATGGCCCTTTGAGGGGACCAGCAGGCCGGAAATGATGTTGAGCAAGGTGGTCTTGCCGCAGCCCGAAGGGCCGAGCAGCGCGTAGGCGCCACCGTCTTCCCACTGGTAGTCGATTTCCTTGAGAGCGAAATCCGCGTCCGTCTTGGGGTTCTCAGAATAGGAATGGGCCAGTTTGTCGAGAGTGATGCTTGCCATGACCGGACCTCAATTCTGACGATCAGAACCTGGGGCGGAAACCAGGTTCTTGTTGTGATCGAAAACAAACAGATGGTCCTGGTCGAGATAGGCGGGAATGTCGTCCCCGATTTCGACACGATGAACGCCGTGCATCAGCGCGACCATGTGAATGCCCTTGCTTTGTAGATGAATGAAGCTCTCCGAGCCCGTTATCTCCGTGGTGGAAACTGTGCAATCAAGCTTCATTGATTTGCCCTGGGGCTGGTGCAGCGACATGTGGTGCGGTCTCACGCCGATCGTGTAGTCACCATCCTGAAGGCTTGCCACAGCGTCGGGAACGTCGATGCGGCTGGCGTTGAAGACAAACTCCGAGCCCGATTTCCGAACCGGCAGAGTGTTCATAGGCGGATCCGAGAATGTCTGCGCTGTCAGCAGATCGGATGGCCGGTTGTAGGCATCGATGGTCTGATCGAACTGTGTGACCCGTCCCTCGTTCAAGGTTGCGGTCTTGCCGCCTAGCAACAGGGCCTCCTGAGGCTCGGTGGTGGCATAGACAAAGATCGCGCCGGTCTCGGCAAAAATCTTCGGCAACTCGACCCTGAGCTCTTCGCGCAGCTTGTAGTCCAGATTGGCCAAAGGCTCATCGAGCAGAACCAACCCGGCGTCCTTGACCAGTGCCCTGGCCAGCGCTGTGCGCTGCTGCTGGCCGCCAGAAAGGTTGAGAGGTGTCCGGTCGAGATAGGGAGAGAGCTTCATCAGATCGGCAGCTTCGCGCGCACGGCGATCTATCGTGGCGCCATCAACGCCTGCGACCCGCATCGGGGAGGCGATGTTTTCATAGACAGTCATGGCCGGGTAATTGATGAACTGCTGGTAGACCATCGCCACATTGCGCTTCTGCACCGGCATGCCGACGACATCGGTGCCGTCCATCAGGATCTGTCCGGAGGTGGGGCGGTCAAGGCCTGCCATCAGCCGCATCAGCGAGGTCTTGCCGGACAGGGTCGGGCCGAGCAAAATGTTCACCGAACCTCTCTCCAGCGTCATCGACACATCATCGATGTGCATATCCCGGCCGACCTTCTTGCTGACGTTTTTCAGTTCCAGCATCTAGACTTCCTACTCCGCTGCAAAATTCTGCAGTTGCTTGTGCTCGCGCATGAACGTGTCCAGGCGCTCGGTTTGTTCCGGTGTGAAACGAATCCCGAGCTTGCTCCTTCGCCACACCACATCGGCAGCCGTCTGAGCCCATTCATTCTTTATCAGGTAACGAACCTCTGCCTCGGTCAACCCATGACCGAAGTCTTCGCCCAGATCCGCCTGGGACTTGGACTCACCGAGAATTTCAAGCGCTTTCAAGCCGTACGAGCGCACCAGGCGCTCACTGTGAGGTCTCTCAAGGAACGGATAGTCAGAGCACACTTTTGAAAGAAGACCGGAATATCCGGAGACTCCGAATTCGCCGCCCGGAAGCACGCTTGCCTTTGTCCAGGGCGCGCCCTTCCGGCCGATCGCCTCTTCCACCTTTGCCAGCATCGATTCCGCCAGCCGTCGGTATGTGGTGATCTTGCCGCCGAAGATGTTGATGACTTTCGGCCCTGCAGCGCCATCCGTGCGCAAGACATAATCGCGGGTTGCCTCCTGCGCCTTGGAGGCACCGTCATCATAAAGCGGACGTACACCTGAATAGGTCCAGACAATATCGTCCCGCGTCACCGGCTCTTTGAAATACTCGCTTGCGCCAGCGCAGAGATAGGCGATTTCCTGATCCGATATCTTCACATCGCACGGGTCGCCCTGAAAATCCTGATCCGTCGTGCCGATCAGCGTGTAATCCTGCTCATAGGGGATCGCGAAAAAGATCCGCTCGTCAGAATTCTGGAAAAAATACGCCTTCGGATGCGCGAATTTTTTGCGAACGACGATATGGCTTCCTTGAACCAGCCGGACATTGCGAGCTTGGTTTTCACCCATTGATGTCCTGAGAATATCATCAACCCACGGCCCACCGGCATTGATAATCAGCCTTGCTGATACCCTGCGCGTAGCCCCGGTATCCGTGGACTGCAGATCGATTTCCCACAGGTCGCCAGCTTTCTTCGCCGACACAACTTTGGTGCGTGTGAAAATCTCCGCGCCCTTTGCCTTTGCATCCATGGCATTGAGCACAACCAGACGCGCGTCATTGACCCAGCAATCCGAGTACTCGAAAGCCTTGGTGAATTGGTCTTTCAGCGGTCCGCCTGCGGCGTCGCTTCTAAGATCAAGAACCCTGGTCGCAGGCAAAATCTTCCGCCCGCCCAGGTGGTCATACAAGAACAATCCAAGGCGCAGCAGCCATGCCGGCCTCATGCCCTTGTGGTGTGGCAGCACAAAGCGCAGTGGCCAGATGATGTGGGGTGCCATTTTCAGCAAAACTTCGCGCTCGATCAGCGCTTCGCGAACCAGGCGGAACTCATAGTGCTCGAGATAGCGCAACCCGCCATGGATGAGCTTGGTGGACCAGGAGGAGGTTCCGGAGCCCAGGTCGTTCATCTCGGCCAGGCATACGGAATAGCCCCGGCCTGCCGCATCACGCGCAATGCCGCACCCATTTATGCCTCCGCCTACAACGAAGATATCGTATACTTCAGACAAGAAAACCTCCCGGATTCGGTGCCGCCTCCTCCAAAGCGAAACTCCCTGTCACACAAAACGAAGATTAATCGAATGTCAAACGAAATCTGCCGAAGGTGGTGATTTGCATTCAAAATTGGCTCGGAATGCAATGCCGCACCTTCTTGATGCCTGATATTTAGGCGTGTTTGATATTTGGGCGGTTTGTCGCAATGCCAGATCCTAAGCGCATGGCAGAAGCTCGCAAAACCAATACGAAAATCCTTGAGCGGCCGCATTGCGTTCACTTGAAAGACTGATGCACGTGATCTTCGATCTGCAATTCGATCAAGCAACTTTTCGACACCGTCAGGGCCTGGTTCAGGTGATCCTGGTCAGCAGCCAAGGCTTCGGTTCTTTGACTGGTGGGCTTCCCGAGATCTGCGTATGACATTCAGGACGCGTTCGTTGTGGCTTTCAGAATCGTCAATTCCGGCACGGCCACAACGAACCTGGTGCCTTTTGCGGCCAGATGCGCGTTCTGGGCCTGGACCTCTTCGGCAATGTTCCAGGGCAGAATGATCAGATAGTCCGGTCGTCTGCTTTCGAGAGTGGCGGGGTCGAGTATCGGAATATGGCTGCCGGGCATGAATTTACCGATTTTTGCCGTTGCCGCGTCGCAGATGAAGGGCAGCAGATCGGGCTTGATGCCGGCATAGTTGAGCAGTGTGTTGCCCTTGGCCGCCGCACCGTAGCCCGCCACGCTGCGTCCCTCCCGTTTGGCCTTGAGAAGAAACTCGATGAGCCCGTTCTTGACGGCCTCGGCCTTGGCCTGAAAGCCTTCATAGTAAGCCCCAGTCGCCATTCCGCGCCTTGTTTCCTCTGCCAGGATGGCGTTCACGGCCGGTGTTTCGATATGGCTTGCTCTGGAGTGGCAGCCATAGATTCGGAGACTGCCACCATGGGTCGGAAGCTCCTCTACATCGAAGATCCGCAAGCCTGCCTGTGCGAAAATCCGCGCCACCACCATCAGCGACAGATAGGAGAAATGCTCGTGATAGATGGTGTCGAACTGGCTGAACTCCACAAGCCGCATCAGATGCGGGAATTCAAGCGTGATGACGCCATGGGGCTTCAGCGCGCGTGCGAGCCCTGTTGTGAAATCATTGATATCGGGCACGTGGGCGAACACATTGTTGCCGACGATCAGGTCAGCCTGTCGACCTTCCCGAATCAGTCTGGCGGCAAGGTCAGACCCGAAAAAAGCGCTCAGCGTCGGAACCCCGATCGCCTCTGCGGCCGCAGCTGTGCTTGCGGTCGGCTCGATTCCAAGACAGGGAATTCCGCGTTCAACAAAATTGCGCAGCAGGTAGCCGTCATTGGAGGCAACCTCGATGACAAAGCTGTTGGCGGCGAGGCCAAACCGTTCGGTCACCTGATCGCAATAGCTCTTCGCATGCGCCAGCCAGCTGCGTGAGGTGGAGGAGAAATAGGCGTAGTCGGCGTCAAAAACCGTATCCTCCGCCACATAATCCTCGGTCTGTACCAGATGGCACTCGCCGCAAACCAGAACCCGCAACGGATAATAGGTCTCCGGTTTCTGAAGATCCTGCTCGGACAGATAGGCATTGGATGGCGGAGCGTTGCCAAGGTCGACAAAGCGTTGCGTCAGCAGAGCATGGCAATGACGGCATTTCATGTCGTGAGCGGGTCCAGATCATGCAGCCCGGGATGAGTCTTGTCCCGTTCCGAGAGCGTCGAGACCGGCAGTGGCCATGCCACACCCACGCTCTCGTCGTCAAAGCGCAATCCGCCTTCATGCTCGCGCTGATAGGGCACAGAATGGCAGTAGAGCACTTCCGTGTCCGGCAACAGTGTCTGGAAGCCATGCGCCACGCCCTCGGGAACATAGACCATCGCGCCGTTTTCAGGTGTCAGCTCAACCGAGGTCCACTGCCCGAAACCGGACGATCCAGATCTGAGGTCAACCAGGACGTCGAACATTGCCCCCTTGAGACAGCGCACCAGCTTGGCCTCCGCAGCTGGCGGGCGTTGAAAATGCAGGCCACGCAACGTGCCGACACGCGCGCTGTGCGAGACATTCATCTGTGCCCAGCTCGTTGCCAGACCGTGCGCGGAAAATTCCTCGGTGCAGAAAATGCGGGCGAACGAGCCGCGGTCGTCGCCGATCTTCTCCGGGTCAATCCGGTAAGCGCCACTGATGGGTAGGGCGGAAAAGATCATGCCGCTTCAAAGTCCGCGATCTGGGCGAGGCTGATTTCAAGCGGCGAGGCCCCATTCTGGACGGCATGATACCAGCCGATCGTTTGGTCAATGGCGGTTTCGAAAGGCCAATGCGCAAACCAGCCGAGCTGCTGCCGGGCCAGATCGCTGGCGACCGCCAGCAAGCCTGCTTCATGCCGTGCCTTTGTGTCCGACACATCGCGCCATTGATCTGCAGCGGCTTCAGGCCAAGCGCCCAGCGCCTGTTTCACCAGATCCGCCACTGTCCGCAAATTGCCCGCCGCCGGGCCGAAATTATAGGCCCGTGCAAGGGCTTTGTCGCTATCAAGTCTCTCTGCCAACCGGAGATATCCCGACAGCGGCTCGAGTACGTGCTGCCATGGCCGCACGGCCGCGGGGTTGCGCACTTCAATGGTCTCGCCAGATTCAAGCGCCCTGACGATGTCGGGAACAATCCGGTTATCCGAATAGTCGCCGCCGCCGATCACATTTCCTGCGCGTGCGGTTGCGAGCCGCAATTTGCCTTCTGCCCCATAGGAATCACGCCAGCTCTGGACCAGGATTTCGGTTGCCGCCTTGGATGAGCTGTAGAGATCATGGCCACCCAACCGATCATTCTCGCGATATGGATGCTCCCACTCCCGGTTCTCGTAGACCTTGTCGGTGGTCACCACGATGACGGTTGCCGGCTTGCCTGTCTGTCTGAGCGCATCAAGCAGGTGCAATGTGCCCCCGACATTGGTTTGCCAGGTATCCACGGGCGCCTCATAGGAGCGCAACACCAGAGACTGGGCGGCAAGGTGAAACACAATCTCGGGTCTGACCTCCTCGACGCGGCGCAAAACGGCAATCCTGTCGCGGATGTCGCCGAGGCAATGATCAAGCCGGGATGCAAGGCTCATCATATCGAACAGATTGCGATCTGTGTCAGGTGCAAGCGCCAGACCGTGGACTTCTGCGCCCAGTAACGTCAGCCAAAGCGACAGCCAGCTTCCCTTGAAACCGGTATGCCCGGTGACCAGCACCTGGCGGCCTTTCCAGAAGTCTGTCATGTCCAGATTTTCCAGGGTGGCCGTTCGGTCGCCCACTGCCGTTCCAGGCTTTCCTTGTCGCGCAAGGTGTCCATCGAGGCCCAGAAACCATCATGCTTCCAGACGGCAAGCTGACCATCAGCCGCGAGGCTTTCCATTGGCGCACCCTCGAGATAATCGCTATCGCCCGAGATCCGGTCGATGATTGATGGTTCACAGACAAAAAAGCCGCCGCTGACCCAGCGCCCGTCTCCTCGCGGTTTCTCCAGAAACTGCGCCACCCGGTTGTCTTCGATCTCCAGGGCTCCGAAGCGCCCGGTCGGCTGTACAGCGGTGATTGTAGCCTGAACATTCTGCTTGCGGTGGAAATCCACCACGTCGGAGATATTGAGATCGGTCACGCCGTCGCCATAGGTCAGGCAGAAGGTCTCGTCGAGATGATCGCGCACGCGGCGCAACCGGCCTCCGGTCTGGGTTTCCGCCCCGGTGTCGACAAGCGTCACCTTCCACGGATCAGCATAGCGCTGGTGCACCTCCATCGAGTTTTGGGACAAATCGATCGTTACATCCGACATGTGCAGGAAGTAGTTGGCGAAATACTCCTTGATCAGATAGCCCTTGTAGCCACAGCAGATGACGAATTCGGTGATGTTGTGCGCACCATAGATCTTCATGATGTGCCACAGGATCGGCTTGCCGCCGATCTCGATCATTGGTTTGGGTCTGAGATGCGACTCTTCACTGATCCGCGTCCCCAGACCTCCGGCCAGTATGACTGCTTTCAGTGACACGACACGTCATCTCCCGATCTGCGCCGACCTCGGGCCGTGATCCGCTCAAAATGGCAAAGCCAGGCTGACTGAATCGCACCGATTTGGCTTTTCTGAGTGGAAAATGCACCAGCCGCAGTCCATCCGCAACGTCAAGCTTACTCATGTGACCGCTGGACGAGGGTTATCAACCGGCAAACGGGCCTGATTGGCACTTGCCGTGGTCAAAGCCGGTCGTTTACAAGAACACACGGCATTTCCATGGTGTCTTGCAGGCGCCACGGCCCGAAGGTCAGCGCAGGCTTATGACGCGCGTGGGCCAGCAAGGGCGCTTAAGAACAGCATGAACATGAACGGCGACATTGAGGCATTTATCATTCACTTGGCCCGGGCAACCGGGCGCCGGTCGCACGTCGACCGGTTGCTAGAGGTCTGCCCGGTACCGGCCAAGGTGCTCGACGCGGTTGATGGGCGGGCGTTGTCTCAGGCTGAGATTGATTCTGTTTACACCCGCGATAGCCTGCATGCCCCTCATTATCCCTTCGAGATGACCGTCGGCGAGGTCGGTTGCTTTCTCAGTCACCGCAAGGCCTGGCAGGCGATTGTGGATTCCGGCAAAGACGCCGGTCTGGTGATTGAGGATGATGTCGAGATTGACCCAAAGGCCTTCCCGCCGGCACTGGCGCTTGCCAGGCAACATGTGGCTGAGTTGGGGTACATCCAGTTTCAAACGCGCCCGGTTCGCAGCAACTACGAGGTTGTTTTCCAGAGCGCCGGGACGTCTCTGGTCAAACCTTTGATCTGTCCTCTCAGGACCTCTGCGCAGATCGTAAGTGCGGCGCACGCCAGGCATTTGCTGGATCTGACCGCTCGCATCGACCGCCCGGTTGATGGGTTTCTGCAATTGAGCTGGGCAACTTCTTTGCCCGTTTGTTGTGCTGTCCCTTCAGGGGTTGGCGATCGCACCATGCAGGCCGGTGGCAGCACCATATCGGTACAGAAGAACAGCATTGCCGGAAATCTCGTTCGCGAAGTGAAGCGTTTTGTCTATCGCAAGCGTGTGCGGTCCCGCTCCGAGAGCTTTGCAAGACAGGCTGGAGGCTAGCGGTGGCGATTCTGGTCACGGGTGGAGCCGGCTATATCGGCAGCCACATGGTCCTCAAGCTATTGGACCAGAATGAGGACGTCATCGTCCTTGACGATCTGTCGACTGGACATGAGTGGGCGGTTCCCAAAGGCGTTCCATTCTATCGGGCAGATGTCGCCGACCAGAATGCGCTTGCCGAGGTGTTCTCGCGCCATGACATTGAGGCAGTGCTGCATTTTGCCGGTGCGATCATTGTCCAGGAATCCGTGGAAGACCCGCTCAGATACTATCTCCAGAACGCATGCAAATCGCGGACACTTGTAGAGTTCATGGTGTCGAGGCGGGTCCCGCATTTCGTTTATTCCTCCAGTGCTGCGGTCTACGGCGCCCCGGGTATGGAACCGGTTCGTGAAACCGCACCCTATGACCCGCAGTCGCCCTATGGAACATCGAAGCTTGTGGCTGAGTGGATGCTGCGCGATGTCGCTGCAAGCAATCCGGCGTTTCGCTATGCGGCATTGCGTTACTTCAATGTGGCGGGTGCGGATCCTCTTATGCGTTCAGGGCAGTCTTCGAGGGTGTCCACGCATCTGATAAAGATTGCCGCAGAAGCGGCGCTGGGTAAGCGCAAAGGGCTGCAGATTTTCGGAGACGATTTTCCGACGCCTGATGGCACCTGCGTACGGGATTACATTCACGTCGCCGATCTTATCGACGTTCATTATCGTACGCTCGAATATCTGCGAAGCGGTGGCGCGTCGCTGGTTGCGAACTGCGGCTATGGTTCAGGCTATTCGGTGCGCCAGGTCATCGATGCCGTGAAAGCGGTTTCTGGCGTGGATTTCGAAGTGTTCATTGCGGGGCGTCGGCCTGGCGACGCAGCAATGATTGTTGCCGATCCCGGTCTGGCGCGCAAAACACTGGGATGGTCGCCGGGATATGAAGATCTCGAACTCATTGTCGCCCATGCAATCGAGTGGGAAAGAAGATTGACGGAGCGATAAGCGATCCCCGGTCTGTGACCCGCGCGGCGCAACCAGTTTTACCCGTGCTGGGGCTTGAGGCTCCACTGTTCCCATATGAAATCATAGCTCCAGTCGCAAACATGTGTTTCCGACAGCTGCTCTCGTATCCGGTCGCGCGCAGCTATGTGGTCGGTATCAAACAAATGAAACTGGATCTGCAGCAGCTTGAAACGACCCAACTGATCAGCCTCGTAGAGTGCCGGAAGCAGTTCGTACTCTCCACCCTCGATGTTGATCTTTGCGACATCAATGACCGCGGGTTCAAACCGGGCCATGAAATCCTGCGTGGACACAACGCGTCCGGCCAGAGCGGCACCTTCGCTTTTCAGCGCCGAGGAGGCATCGCCCGCGTCTGAAATTGCCATCGAGCCATCCTGCTTCCCCAGTGCGAATGCATTGACTGAAATCTCGGGAACGGCGGCATATTTCGACTCCAGTTCAGCGGCAAACCGGGGGTGCGGTTCAAAGATCTGGATCTGGCTGCCGTAATACTCGAACAACGCATCACTCCAGGTGCCTCGAAAACCACCTATGTCAAAGACGACAGATTGTGGTGTAAGTCCGGGAAACCGTGTGCGCAGGGTCTCTCCCTTGTCTGCCCGCCAACGGCGGTAGGCAAGCCGTTGGGCTTTCAAGTGAGGGTTTCGCTTCTCCGCGAAGTGGCGGCGTATTTTCTTCAGCATTCATCGCTTCCGGCAGCTTTTGGCGAATGTGGCTGTCTTAGGGGCGATCCTCACAACATACAAGCACGAGCCTGAACACAAACACGAGCCTGGCGCGGCCTTGCGCTTCGAGATTGACCCGGTGACCGGTTGCCATCTATGACCGCGTACTATCGGGTCAAAAGATGCCAAGCATCATGGCCTTCGTTCAACCTGCGTCAAACATGAGCCGCGCAAATGATCATTTCCAGAATCCATGGCGGGCTGGGCAACCAGCTGTTTCAGTATGCCGTTGGCCGTGCTGTCGCATTGCGCACTGGCTCGGAACTGCTGCTCGACACCCGCGCGTTCACAGGCGCCAACCCGTTTCAGTTTGATCTCGGGCATTTCGAGATCCAGGCCAGGGTCGCCACCGAGCGCGAACTGCCGCCGGCCAAAAACCGGCCCCTCGCCTATGCCTGGTGGCGCAGGTTCGGACGGGCGCCGCGTTTCGTCCGCGAGCAGGGCCTCGGCTACAATGAGGGGATCGCGACCATTGGCTCCAACAGCTATCTGCACGGCTACTTCCAGTCACAGAGATATTTCGACGAGATCGCACCAACGCTGTGGCAGGATTTGACATTCAAGCAGGAGCCCCGTGGTGAAAATGCCCGCATGGCAGAGCGAATCCGGAGCGCTCCCTCGGTCTCGATGCACATCCGGCGCGGCGATTACCTGAACTCTGCCAAGGGGCGCTCGGTTCACGGCGGCCCGGACCTTGGATTCTATAAGCGGGCTCTCGATCAAGTTCGCCAGAGATCCGGCAGCGATCCCATTGTCTATCTGTTTTCCAATGATCCCGACTGGGTGCGTGACAACATGAAGATGGATGCGGAGCTCGTCCCTGTGGCGATCAATGACGGCAAGACTGCCCATGAGGATTTGCGTCTGATGAGCCTCTGCAACCACAACATCATCGCAAACTCCACATTCTCTTGGTGGGGCGCGTGGCTCAATCCGTCGCTGGAAAAGGTGGTGGTTGCGCCGGCAAAATGGTTTTCCGATCCGGATTTGTCCAATCCCGATATCACGCCGCCGGGCTGGTTGCGGATCGATTAAACCTCACCCCAGCGCTTCCCTCAGCGCAGCGCCAAGCTGCTCCATCGGCTTGTCGAGGGGGTAATGGTGATTGCCGATGAACAGGCCGTTGCTGTCAGCCAGTTCCGCGTTCGGCAGCCCACCGTGGATCTCGTGATCCATATAGCGGGTGACCACCTCGTTCTTGGCAAAATTGCCAGCCACGATCGGCCGCGATTCAATGCCGTGCCGTTCCAGGCACGCGACCAGTTGCTTGCGGCTGACACCGCAATCGGGGTCGATGATCATCGAGAACCCGAACCAGCTGCTTTCGCCGATTTCGCGCTGGGTCCGGATCTGCGGAAACCCGGCCATCACCTGTTGAAACAGCCTGGCATTGCTGCGGCGGTTCGCAACGATCATTGGCAGCTTTGCCATCTGCTCGACACCGATGGCTCCACTCATCTCAAGCGGCCTGAGATTGTAACCCGGGAGCACGAACCGGAATGCCTCTTCGAACGGGTCTGGTCTCTTGGCGCCGCTCACATGATTGGGGTCCGGCAGGTTGCGGGTCCAGCCATGCGCCCTGAGGCTGAGCATGATGTGATAGAGTTCCTCGTCATGGGTGACGGTAACCCCACCCTCCATGGTCGAGATATGGTGCGAGAAAAAGGCCGAATAACTTCCGGCCAGGCCGAAAGTACCGGCCTGTTGTCCAGAGAATGTCGCGCCGAGAGATTCGCAATTGTCTTCGAGCAAGACGATCGGGCGATCGCCGATGATGGCCCGTATCCGGTCGAAATCATTCGGATTGCCGAGCAGATTGACGGCAAGGACCGCCTTGGTCTTGTCGGTAATGGCGGATTCGAGCTTGTCGAGGTCGAAGTTCAGCGTGTCCAGATCGATGTCGACGAACTTGAGCAGCAGGCCGTACTGATAGAGCGGCGAATAGGTCGTGCTCCACGAGACCGCTGGCACAATAACCTCATCGCCTGGCGCAAGTGCATAGCGGGAATGGTAGCGCAGTGCTGCGACAAACAGCAGGTTTGCCGAAGACCCCGAATTTGACATGACCGCATAGGGCGCGCCGATCTGTTCAGCGAACAGTTTCTCGAAGCTGGCGACTTCGTTTCCCATGGAAAAGAAGCCCGATTTCACCACCCGGTCGATCGCCTGGTATTCCTTCTCATCCCAGGAGCTGGTGGCCAGGGGGAACGCTTTCTCGCTCACGAATGTGTCTCCTGTGATCCGGCTTTCAGCGACTGGAAATGGGTGTATGTCAGCGATATCGCCTCATCAAGGGAGGTTGAGGGCAGCCACCCGAACTGGCGTTGCTTCTCCGTTGAGACCAGCTTCTGCTGCATGCCGACAGGCTTGCTCAGGTCATGGGTGAAGCTGCCGTGCCAACCGATCACGCGGGCAACGGATGCATAGTAGTCGTTGATCGAATGATCATGCCCGACCCCCATGTTCATGGTTCCCGGCAAGTCGTCAAATCGTGCCGCGGCTGTCCAGATGCCGTCGGCAAGGTCAGAGGCGAACATGAACTCACGCCGCGCCTCGCCGCTGCCCCAGATTTCCACTGTCGGTGCACCACGTTCAAGGGCCTCGTCAACCTTGCGGATGATGGCCGGAAGCAGATGTGAAACCGCAGGGTCAAATTTGTCATGAATGCCAAAGATATTGCATGGAATGAGCGTCTTGTAGGCAAGGTTGGGCGAAGAGCGGCTGACATAGTCGCACAGCCGGGCCGTCATCACCTTGGCCAGCGCATAGCCTTCATTGGTGGGCTCCAGTTCTCCGGACAAGACCGATGCTTCTTCGAGCGGATTTGGGGCTGCGCGCGGATACATGCACGAACTGCCTATATTGAGCAGCTTTGGCACGTCTGCTTTGCGTGCCGCCATCACAATGTTGCGCCCCATGTCGAGGTTCTCGACCAGGAATTCAACCGGGTTCGCCATGTTGGCCTGGATGCCTCCAACCCGGCCGGCGGCATGAATGATCAATTCCGGCTTGAGCGCAGCAACGAAATCTTCCGTGGCCGACGTGTCGGTAAGATCCAGCTCTGTGCTGCGCGGCGCAATCAGCTCATTGGATCGCGCTAAAGAATGGTCGCGGATGTTGCGTCCAACCATGCCGTTGCCGCCGGTCAGAAGTATCTTCATCCGTTTGCATCCTTGGAAAGGCTGTGGATCACCTCAGCCATTTCGCTCGGCCTCCCTGAGATCTGCTTCCGCCATCTCGGCGACCAGATCGGAGAACGATGTTTGCGGTGTCCAGCCGAGCTTCTGCTTGGCCTTCGAGGCGTCGCCCAGAAGGGTTTCCACCTCGGTGGGGCGGAAGTAGCGCGGATCCACCGAAACCACCACCTTGCCGGAGGGGTCGCGGCCCACTTCATCGACGCCCTTGCCTTCGAAAGTGATGGTCATGCCAAGAGCTTCGGCGGCTGCCAGAACAAAGTCGCGCACCGAGTACTGAACGCCGGTAGCGATCACAAAGTCTTCCGGCTCTTCCTGTTGCAGCATCAGCCACTGCATCTCGACATAGTCGCGCGCATGGCCCCAGTCGCGCAGCGCATCGAGATTGCCCAGCCTGAGCGTGTCCTGCTGGCCAAGCTTGATGCGGGCCAGCGCCCGGGTGATCTTGCGGGTGACAAAGGTTTCCCCGCGCAGCGGGCTTTCATGATTGAACAGGATGCCGTTGCAGGCGTAGAGCCCGTAGGCCTCACGGTAGTTGACCGTGATCCAGTAGGCATAGAGCTTGGCGACGCCATAGGGCGAGCGCGGGTAGAAGGGCGTGCGTTCGGTCTGCGGCGTTTCCTGCACAAGACCGTAGAGTTCAGACGTCGAGGCCTGATAGAATTTGCTCTTGTCCTTGAGCCCCAGAATGCGGATCGCTTCAAGCAGCCGCAGCGTTCCCAGCGCATCGGAGTTCGCGGTGTATTCAGGTTCCTCGAAGGAAACGGCCACGTGGCTCTGTGCCGCCAGATTGTAGACCTCGTCCGGCTTGGTCTGCTGCAGGATATGTGTGAGAGAGGAGGAATCCGTCATATCACCATGATGCAGCACGAACTGCCCTGAGCGACCGTACTCCCCATCGAAAAGATGATCGATCCGGGCGGTGTTGAACAGCGAGCTGCGTCGCTTGATGCCGTGCACCTGGTAGCCCTTGGCGAGCAGGAATTCGGAAAGATAGGCGCCATCCTGTCCGGTCACACCGGTAATCAGGGCGACCTTGCGTGAAGAGTTCTGGGTCATGACTGAGAGGTTTTCCTTCGGGCCGCGGTTTGCACAATGCGCGCCGCCGCCAGTTCATGGTTGGCGTAACTGGCAGCCTTTTCCTTGTTCCTGACGATAAATTCAAGACGTGCGCGATAATCCGATTCAGAGGTGGTTCCAATGGCGACCTTGATCTCTTCGAGGGAATTGCAAATGAGCATACCGTCAGGGTTGAAAATCTCATCGATATCCGGTGCGCCCCAGTAGATTGGAACTGTCTCACACAGCAGGCAATCGATCAGCTTCTCGGTGAAATAGCCCGGTTCGCGCACATTCTCGATGATTACGGAATAGCGGTAGGGTGAAAGCCCTTCGGATTTCTTGTCGAACGGAGCGTAACCACGCCCCAGGATATGTGCGTCGATACCTTCGTCGCGGATCCATGTGACCACCTGATGGCGCAGCTTGTGGCCCGGGTAATAGGTCTTGCCAGAGGCAATCAGCGAAATCATCGCGGTCTTTTGGATCTTCAGCTCGCGATATTCCGGGACCCATGTGGAACCAAACAGGTATCGTTCTCCATTGGGGATCCTGGCAAGGAGGCCTGGATTGCAGGTCAAGATCCGGAAGAAACGCCACCACAACACTTTCAGCCACGCCATCTTGCGGCCATGCACGGCCTGCGGCTCGACCACCATGGCAGACACCCGGGCGCGCACGCGGGGTCGCGGCATGTAGAGAAGTTTTGAACTGACATAGGCAATGAGGTGATCGTCCACATCCATGGTCGCGACGGTACCGTGCCGCAGCCGTACGGGCCTGCCAAGAGGCCACAACAGATCGTCAAGCGGCATGTCTGCCAAGCGGGCGTTCAGCTTGGTTCCATAGGGGATGATGGCGACAACCGGGGTATGGCGTTCGTCGCCGGCCCTTTCAGTCATCACCGATCCTGTAGAGTGAATTGTTACGTGTGCGACCGGTGAGGCGGTATCCATGGCGCGCGAACGCCGCAGTGCATTCAGGGTAATCCACGTCCGGTCCGGGATGTTCGATCACGATCCGGTGCGGCAGCATCGCCCGATCGGCGAGGTCGAGGAACGGCGGGAGTGCCTTGTCCTCATGCCCCTCAATGTCGATCTTGAGCACATCGACGCGGGTAATGCCTGCTTCTTCGAGCAATGACGCAAGTCGACGAACCGGGATTGGCCCGTCGCCGGTCTCTTCGACTGCGACAATCGCGTCGTCATTCTTGCGGACCGTCAATTGCCCCGAGCCATCCCGGTCACTGACAGCCGAGGCGAGGGCAGTTACATTGCCCAGTCCGCTGAGCGAAGCGTTGCGTTTGAGCCGCTCGGTCATCAGCGGATTGGCATCGATGGACACGCATCGCCCGTTTGGACCGGCTGCGCGCGCCAGTGGCAGGCTGTAAAGCCCTATGTTGCAGCCAATGTCGACCGCCACCCCTCCTTGAGGCAGGCCGTCGAGCAGAAAATCAATATCCTCGGCATTGTAGGCGGGGTTGAGAAGGATGCCGTATTCAATCAGGTTTCGGCCGCCTTCCAGCCGGAACATCACATCCCGGAAGCCCATGTCGATGGGCCTGTTTCCGCCCAGGAGGAATACAAGACGGCTGACGGTTTCGCGGAACACCCCACGGCGCAGCGGTGTGGCGCGGGCAAAGGCGATCAGCCATCGCTGAACAAGATTGGGTCGGCTGTCCTCAAGATCCGGCGCCGCGGCGTCCGCACCGTCCTTTGCGACCCAACGGCGCTGGTCAAGTGGCTTCCACTCCGGCCCGCTCATGAGCGCACCTGACGGCGGCACGGCACGGCTCTCTCTGCGTCGTAAGTCACCCATGACAGATACTGCATGGCAGGCATACCCGCCGGCAAGGTCTTGTCTAAGCTTGGTCCAGCCACAATCTGCGCCTCGTTTCGATCACCCCGTTCCACAATTTGCTGTCGTTAACGCGGCGCCCTTCTATTGCGCGACGAGGCTGCCGCTGTAAAGCCTGACGCCTGGCTACAGCAAGAAAAACGATCAGATCCAAGGCTCTGCGGTCGTCGATGATGGCGGAAGGCCCGGCATCAGCCTTCGGCGAGAAGGGCCGCGATCTCCGCCTCGGATGGCATTGCCGGTGCGGTTCCGGGGCGAGTGACCGAGATCGATGCGGTGGCGCAGCCATAACGCACAGCCGAAACCGGATCGAGACCGCGGGCCAAAGCCGCGGCAAAGCCACCATTGAACGCATCTCCTGCCCCGGTTGTTTCCTTGACCGGCCCGGTGTTGAAGGCGGGCACATGAACGCTTTGACTGCCCGCATGGTAGAGCGCGCCCTTCTCGCCGAGCGTAATCACCGCAGCCTTGGCGCCCATCGCGAGCAGCTTCTGACCGGCCAGGGCGGCTTCTTCGAGTGTTGTCACGGCAAGCCCGGTCAGAGCTTCTGCCTCGGTTTCATTGGGTGTCACGTAATCACACAAGGTGAGCATGCCGTCTGGCAGATCAGCGGCTGGGGCCGGGTTGAGAATTGTCTGGACACCGCTGGAGCGGGCGATTTCCAAGGCCCTGCAGGCGGCATCCATCGGCTGCTCGAGCTGGGTGGCGAACACCGAAGCGCTGCGGATCAGATCGGCTCGTGCCTCGATATCGGCAGGCGAGATTTGCCCGGCCACGCCGGGGCAGACGATGATCGCGTTGTCGCCGGTTCCCGCCTCGACAAAGATATAGGCCGCACCGGTGTAGCTGTCGTTATGCTGGGTGACGGCCGCTGTGACGCCGGCTTCCTTCCAGGTTTGAAGTGCCATGTCGGCGAACGTGTCGCGCCCCAGCCTGCTGATGAAGTGGGTTTCCACGCCGGCCCTGGCCGCCGCCACAGCCTGGTTCGACCCCTTGCCGCCCGGACCGAGCGCAAAGTTTTCACCCATGATGGTTTCGCCCATGCGTGGTGCACGGGCTGCGCGGTAGGCAGTGTCGGCAACGAACACACCGAGGACAACGACTTTCGACATGGCAGAGGTTTCCTGTTTTCAGGCGTCTGGCGGGATCACGCCCTTGCGGAACATGAAGCAGCCATAGAATCGCCGTTCCCCGGTCTGGATCACCGCATAGGCCTGCTTCGCCAGATCGTAGAAGGCAAAACGCTCAATGCTGACCATCGGACGGGGTGTGCCTTCTGCGGCATCGATAACCTGCTGCACTTCCATCTGCACCGCAGGTACTTCGTCCGGGTTGCCGACAATTTCCATGCGTCCGGCGAAATCATCAACGAACGTATCGAGCGGCAGCACTGAGAGAACCGCTTCTGCAGCCTGTCCGGCGGTCAGATTGTCCATCCGCAGCAGATCGCCGATTACCGTCTGGCGAGCGATCGAATCGGATGGGAAATTCGTGTCGGCGATGATCAATGTGTCCCCGTGACCCATTGCGCGAAGCGCATAAAGCACCTCCGCATTCAATCGCGGATCAAGTCCTTTGAGCATAATGTCCTCCCTTACATGGCTGTTTTGGTCCGCCATTTCCGCACCGGAGCATGCGATCCGGGCGAGCGTTGTTCAAGTCGTTATTCGAGCCGCAATCCGCTGTCCGTATCAAATATGTGTGCCATATCGGCCTGGGGGCGCAGCCTGATTGTGTCACCAGGTTTGATCGGTCTGCGCTCCCTCAGAACCACGATGATCTCGCGGCCCGCCGCACGCAGCACCAGATGGGTTTCCGACCCGGTCGGCTCGACCACCGCGACCTTTGCCTCAAAGCCTGTGTCATCGAGAAGCAGATGCTCCGGACGGATCCCGAAGGTTATCTTGCGGCCCTCAGCAAGCCCGTCCATCTTCGGCGCTTCAAGCGAAACACCTTCCGCCACGACAAATGGCTGACCATCCTTGTGTTCAACCACGCCCTCGATCAGGTTCATCGACGGAGAGCCGATGAAACCTGCGACAAACACGTTGGCGGGCCGGTCGTAAAGCTCCAGCGGCGCGCCCTGCTGCGAGATGTGGCCGTCGCGCATGACCACGATCTGGTCAGCCATGGTCATCGCCTCGATCTGGTCATGGGTGACATAGACAGTCGTGGTCGACAGTCTCTGATGCAGCTCGCGGATCTCCGTGCGCATCTGCACCCGGAGTTTGGCGTCGAGATTGGACAACGGCTCGTCAAACAGGAACACCTGCGGTTCGCGCACGATCGCCCGGCCCATGGCAACGCGCTGGCGCTGGCCGCCCGAGAGTTCGCGCGGATAGCGTTTGAGATAGGGCTTGAGGCCGAGGATTTCCGCGGCTGTGTCTACCCGCTGATCGATTTCGGCTTTCTCCATGCGCTGCATCTTGAGCGCAAATCCCATGTTTGCGGCCACCGTCTTGTGTGGATAAAGCGCGTAATTCTGAAACACCATGGCGATGTTGCGTTCGGCAGGCGGCAGATTGTTGACCACGCGTCCGCCGATGCTGATCGTGCCATCTGTCACGCCTTCGAGGCCCGCGAGCATTCGCAGAAGGGTGGACTTGCCGCAGCCTGAAGGCCCGACAAGAACAACAAACCGGCCATCGGGAATATCGACATCAACGCCGTGAATGACTTCCACCGCCCCATAGGCCTTGTAGAGTTTCTCGATCTTGACGTCTGCCATGCCACCCCCGCTTTACACTGACATTGTTTGGCCAAGTGGTAACCCAGGTTCACGGCTCTGTCCATCATCTAGTCATACTAGCATGTTAGATGCTTGACAGCTTGGTGGAAGGCTGAAATGTTTTCAGTCTGTCCGGCACATCCGGACCTGGGCGTTGGGAAAATCAAGGCGTTAAACGACCAAGATCATGGTCGGGTTGGCCTCCCTGGTCCGGACCGCTGGAGGAGCGGATAACGATTGGGAGGTGTTTCATGAAAGTTGGTTTGTATGAACATGCAGTCCGGGTGGCGATGAGCCGCCGCAGACTGCTTCAGGGCACTGCTGCAGTTGGCAGCATGGCCGCATTGGGTGGGCTTGGCGTGAAAACCGCCGCAGCGCAGGACAATATCCGCGCGGAAATCCTCAAGATACCCGGCGTGGGTGCGGGATCTCCGACCGATGCTGACTGGCAGAAGGTCGGCGAGATGTGCCTGGCCGCAACCAAGGCAAATGTTGCAGAGGGCGAGTTCGAAGGTGTTGAACTGACCTTCATGGGTCTTAACAACCAGAACCTTCACAACTTTTTGTTCCGCGGCTTCCTGAAGCCGTGGGAGGCCTACACGGGCGCCAAGATCAACTGGATCGATCTTGCGCAGGCCGATTACAACGCGCGTCTTCAGCAGTCGATCGCCACTGGCACAGTGGATTTTGACATCCTGGAGATGGGTGCACCCTTCGAAGGCGACACCGCCGGCCGCGGCCTGCTCGACGAAATGCCCGCCTGGGTGGCCGAGCAGATCGAAGCCGACGATTTGGTGGATTATCTCAAGGCGCCGGTCGGTACCTGGGATGGCAAGACCTACCGGGTGACCATCGATGGCGACTGCCACACCTTCGCCTACCGAACCGACTATTTCGGTGAAGGCGGTATCGGCGGCACCGAAGTGCCGAAGACCTGGCAGCAGATCAATGCTGTTACCAAGGACCTTGTTGGCAAGACCGATCCGCTGACCGGTTTGCCCGCGCACGGCTATCTTGACCCGCTCAAGGGCTGGGGTGGTTTTGGCTTCTATTTTGTCGCCAACCGCGCGACGGCCTATGTGAAGCATCCTGATGAAGCCGCCTGGCTGTTTGATCCGGACACCATGAAGCCGCTGGTCAACAATCCCGGTTGGGTGCAGGCGTTCCAGGACGTCATGGACCTGATCGCAACCGAAGGCGCCTATCCGGCTGATCAGATCAACGCTGACCCCGGCACCACGGCCTTCAGCCAGTTCCTCGCCGGAACCGGCTCGATGTTGATGTGGTGGGGCGATGTGGGCTCGTCGGCCCGCACCTCCGACACTTCGGTGGTCGGCGATGTGGTTGGCTTCGGCATCAATCCGGCCTCGGAGCGGCGCTACAACTGGCGCTCCGAAACCTGGGAAGAGGAAATGAACGAGGCGCCGAGCATGGCATACATCGGCTGGGGCGTTTATGTCACGAGCCGCGTCTCCGGTGACGAGAAGAAGCGCAAGGCAGCCTGGTCGGCAGCAGCCCATCTGGGCGGCAAGGACCTGTCGCTCTGGACGTCGGCCTATCCGTCCGGCTTCCAGCCCTACCGCAACAGCCACTTCAACTACGAAGAATGGGAAGCGGCAGGGTACGACCGGGCCTTTGTCGAGGACTATCTCGGCTCCAACCGCGACAGCTACAACCACCCGAACGCTGCGATCGAGCCACGCATTCCTGGCATCTTCCAGTACTATTCCGTGGCCGAGGACGAACTGGCCAAGGGCTTTGCCGGACAATATGGCTCGGCACAGGAAACTGCAGACGCAATCGCTGCCGCCTGGGAAAAGATCACCGACCAGATCGGTCGGGACAGCCAGATCGCGCTCTACAAGGCTTCGCTGGGTATGTAGTCTACCAGTCTGATAATGACGTCGGCGGTGAGAATCGCCGGCGTTTTCCATGAAACACGGGACATGCGCAGTTGGCCGAACAGGGCGATTTCCTTCACGTTGTCACAACCGATAATCTTACTGATCGCCGGGTTACTCTGGGTCGCACCTTAATCTGGGGCTCAGCCTGGATCTTGGCGATGGTTGCATTGGCACAGATCGCTCAGGAAACCGGTTATGCCGATCTGGGTTTCTCCACCTGGCGGCCGACACTCTATGCCTATGTGCTCTGGGCGATCTGCCTGTGCTGGGGCCAAGTGCTGATTCGCGGCGAGCGCGGCAAGCGCGTGCTGTTCGTACTGCCCGCGGCCCTGTTCGTGATCTCGATGGTGGTGTTTCCGCTGCTGTTCGGGCTGGTGATCGCGTTTTCCGATTGGAACCTGTCATCGCCGACGGGCCGGACGTTTAACGGTCTCGACAACATCCGCCAGATGTGGACCGATGATTTCTATTGGAATGCAATGGCCAACATGGTGCGCTATACGCTGGCGATTATTGTTGAATACGCCATCGCCTTCGGGCTGGCGCTGCTGCTCAATTCGCAGATCCGCGCCCGCAAGTTCTTCCGTGTAGCCTTCCTGATGCCGCTGATGCTCTCGCCGGTGGCAGTGAGCTGGATGATCGGCAAGTCGATGATGGAGATCCGCTTTGGCCCGATCGCCCGACTGGCGCGCGAACTGGGCTGGGCCTCCCCTTCATTTTTCGGCTCGCCCGAGATGGCGCGCTTCACCATCATGGTGATGGATGCCTGGACCTATATTCCGTTCATGATGATCATGATCCTGGCCGGCCTTCAGGCGATCCCCAAGGACATCCAGGAAGCCGCCAAGGTGGATGGGGCGAGATCCTGGCGCGGGTTCTGGGAAGTCACCTTCCCGCTGATGCTGCCGGTCTCGATCACCGTGATCCTGATCCGCATCATCTTCAAGTTGAAGCTTGCCGACATCATCATCAACGTCACCGCAGGCGGTCCGGGCGGGGCCACCGACAGTGTCACCAGTTTCATCTTCCGGGAATATCGCGACCGTTCCAATGTCGGCTACGGAACGCTGCTCGCGATGGTCTATCTGGTGCTGATTGTGATCGCGATCACCATCGTCATGAAACTCACCGACCGCTGGGCGCGGCCGCGCTATTGACCGGGGAGGGGAAACAGTGAGCCAGCAGATATTCCACGACAGCCCTTCTGACCTTTCGCACAAGGTCAAATGGTTCTCGGGCCGCTTTGCGGTTTACAGCGTGTTGATCCTGTGGGCGATCATCTGCCTGTTTCCGATCTACTGGACCATCACCACCTCGTTCAAGATGGCGCCTGATGTGATGCGCGGAAACCTGATCCCGTTCTGGGATTTCCAGCCGAAATGGCTGGGCTGGAAATCGCTCGGACTGTCACCCGATACAATCAACGCCGAATCCACTGTGCGTGAAGAGTTTCTCAAGCGCTTCTTCAATTCGGTGATCACCTCGCTCTCGGCCTCTGCGCTTGCGGTGTTTCTGGGTTCGCTCGCAGCCTACGGACTGTCGAGGTTTTCCTACCGCTTCGGCTTCATGCGCAACTCCGACATCTCGTTCTTCTTCTTGAGCCAGCTGATCCTGCCGCCGGTGGTTCTGGCGCTGCCGTTCCTGGTGCTCTACAAATCGCTGGCGCTGCTCGATACCCGCATCGGCCTGATCCTGCTCTACACACTCACCGTGTTGCCGATCGTGATCTGGATCATGCGTGACCAGTTTGCCGGCATCCCGAAGGAGCTCGAAGAGGCGGCACTTGTCGACGGGCTGTCGATCTGGGGCGCCTTTGCCACCATCGTCATGCCGATCGCGCTGCCGGGCATGGTCGCGGCCTTTATCCTGTCGCTGGTGCTGACCTGGAACGAATATTTCTTCGCAGCCCTGCTGACCTCGACCCATGCCAACACGTTGCCGGTGATGGTCGCGAGCCAGACCGGCAGCCAGGGCATCAGCTGGTGGTCGATGGCCGCCCTGTCCTTTGCGGCGATCCTGCCGCTGATCGCCATCGGCATCCTGCTCGAGCGCTACATCATCAAGGGCATGGCTGCAGGCGCGGTGAAATAGGGAGTGGAAACTCAGTGAAACCCGGCTTCGAACACGCTTGGAGTGAGTTTTATATGTGCCTGTAGAGGAGGCCTAATCTCGAAGGCCTTGGGGTCTCTGTAGAAATTCCAGACTCTAACCAAGCACCAATGCTCACGGTTTCCCTCAGCGACACTGATCTCATTTCTTGACAGGTAGAAAGGCGTGCGTTCCCAACCGCCGGTCGTCTTTACCTCTATGAGCCTTTCGCGGCCATCAGGCTCAAAGCTATGGATATCGTAGCCCAGCCCGTCCCCTCTTGTCTTTGACACCCAATCTACCTTTTCAGCCAGATCAGCACGACCGGCATTCCGAAGATTTGAAAGCTCATGCGCCAGTATACGTGCTTCGCCGGCTTCCCCAAGGCGCCTGTTTGATTCATCGCGCGCGGCCACGTCGCACAATTTCCCCGTTTCCAATATTGAATCCAAACCTTCCGGCTCAGGTGCGTTTTGTAACGCCGGTGGCGGGCCAATCCAAAGAGGTTCGGGAGCTGCAAAACCCAGTTCCTGATGATCTTTTTCTATGAGGTGGTTTGCCCACTCAGGGTAGGTATTCAACCAGCGCAGGACTGCATCCCTTAGGCTGTGTTGATAATTGTGCGCAGGTTTGTACCCCCTTACCCAGTCTTGCCCAAGGGCAAGCATAATGGCGCTTATGTTTTGATTTTTGTATTCAATTGCACCTTTTGCGCGTCCGGTAAGTGTTTGGATCGAACGTCGTACCTCCGCCTTGTTTTTCGGGCGTCCTATTAATTCCGCAGTTAGGAGGCCGAAATATTCAGCGACAATCGCATCATTTTCGTCATCACTCCAAGGCTGGGCGCTCACGTGTCCCGTCCCAGCTCCGCCATGATATCCCTGGTCTGCTCATAGAGCTTGAGGAACAGCGGATATTGCCGCGCATAGGCCGGGTGGTGCTCGGCCTTGATGATTTCTCCCGCCGGGTTCCATTTGGCCATGTCGTCCGGCTCGGCCTGACCGACCGCCAGCGCTGCCAGAAAGGCGTCGCCGTAAGAGGCGCCGGTGGTCACGCTGCAGACGATCTGGTCGAGGCCAGAGAGATCCGATGTGGCCTGCAGCCAGGGCCGGTTCTTGGTTCCGCCGCCCACAGCCAACACCCGCGCGGGCCGTTGTCCGGCCTCAGCATAGGTGTCGGCAATGTGCCGGGTGGCGGACGCGATGCCCTCGAGCACCGCGCGGTACATGTCGCCCCGGTCATGGGTGAGGTCGAGACCGAAAAAGGTGCCCTTGGCGTTGGTGTCATGAATGGGCGTGCGCTCACCCGAGAAATACGGCAGGCAGATCAACCCCTTCGCGCCGGGCGGTGAGGCCTCGGCCTCCTTTGCCAGCACCCCGAAGGCTTCTTCGCGCGTAAGCTCGCGGGCAAACTGGTCGCGGAACCAATGGGTCAGTGTGCCCGATGTGGCGAGCCCCGCCATCGCCGCGTGCTCGCCGGGGAACAGCCAGGGCGCATGCCACAGCCGCGCGTCGGACAGGGGTTTGTCGGAAAGCAGAATGATGAAGATGGTCGAGCCATACATCATCATCATGTCGCCCGGTTGCCGCACGCCGACACTGACGGCTTCCGCCGCCGCATCAATGGTGCCGCAGGTCACCGGCGTTCCCGGCGCCAGCCCGGTTTCGCGCGCGGCGGCTTCGGTGACATGACCCGCAATTTCGGTCGACCACATCAGTTTCGGCAGCAGCTCCGGTGGACAGAAATCGCAGAGATCGAAACACCAGTCCTGCTTTGCGATGTCGTAGAGCGGTGAGAAATTCGCAGCCGTATAGTGGTCGATCGCGTAGGTTCCCGTGAGCCGGTAGGTCATATAGCTGGTGGAGGTGAGGATCTTGGCTGTCTTCTCCCAAAGCTCCGGATGATTGCGCCTGAACCAGAGAATTTTGGGCCCGACCGATTGCGAGGTCAGCGCATTGCCGCAGCGTTCAAGAATCGTGCCGGTACCGATCTCGGCATTGAGGTCCTCGATCTCGCGCGCCGCTCTGGTGTCGACACCATAGAGCACGCCGTTGATCAGTGGCGCGCCATCCCGATCGACCGGCAGCATGCAGGGTCCGATCGCCGAGGTCGCCACTGCTCGGATCTCTGACGCATCAATGCCGCTGTCAGAGATCAGTTTTCTGGTGATGAACACGAAGTCGCCCCACCAGTCTTCCTCCGCGCGGTGCTCGGCCCAGCCGGGGCGCGGCACGATCATCTCATGTGGCCGTGCGGCCTGCGCAACAATGCGGCCGCCATCCTCCACCAGTACACCCTTGGATTCGAATGTGCCGATATCGACACCGAGCGTATATCCCATCTCAGGTCTCCCGGGTCAGTTTGAAGTCGGGTCCGATGCCGGCGATTGCTGCAAGTGCGAGCCGGGTCATGGCTTCGACATCGCGCAGGTCACAGGATTCAACCGCCGAATGCGAATGCCGCATCGGAAAGCCGATATCGATGGAGGCAACGCCTTCTCCCACCAGCTGGACATAGGACAGATCGGTCAGTACGCCGACCTGAGCCGAGCGCTGCATTGGCATTGAAAGGCTCTCCGCTGTTTGTTCGAAAAGGCTGACCATTGCCGGATGCGGGATCACACCATTGAGCGTGCCCCTTCCATGAAATGAATAGAGGCTGATCCCCGGGCCGCCGCCAAGCCGCATCTCGCCGCGCTCGGCCATATCCGGCGTGTCGGTGGCGAGCATCAGGTCGATCTGGATGGCGATGTCGGGCTTGAGGGCCTGCGCCGCCACCAGCGCGCCGCGCAGATTGAACTCTTCCTGTACACTGAAGACGACATGCACGGTTGGCCCTGCTGCTTCGCGTTTGGCAAGTCCGCGGGCAATCTCGATGAGTGCGGCGCAACCGGCCCTGTCATCAACCGATGTGCCCGCTACTCGGTCGCCCGCCAGTTCGATCACCCGCGGCTGATAGACCACCGGGGTGCCGATCCTCACCCCTGCCGCTTCCACGGCCTGTTTCGAGCCATGGCCGGTGTCAATCCGGATATCCGGCGTGGTTACCACCTTGTATTTCTCATCCGGCGTGGTCGCGTGATGCGCCTTGTTCATGATGATGCCCGGCACGTCCCGGTCTTCGCCTACGCACAGCGTGACAGCCTGCGCCGCCATGGCGCGCTCCGATACACCGCCCATGCGCTCCACCCGGATCAGCCCGTCATCCTCGATCTTGCGCACGAAGAAACCGAGCTGGTCCATGTGGGTGAAAATCATCACGGACGGGATCGCCGGATCGCCCTCAAAGCGCGCGATCACATTGCCCATCCGGTCCACGCGGCTGGCAACGCCCGCGTCCGATAGCCTTGCGCGGATCAGCTTTGCCACCCGCTCCTCATGGCCGGAAAGGCCCGGCGTCATCATCAGATCGTGGAGATCTTGTCTCAACTGTTGCCGCATCACACTCCACCCCGTGCAGCCCGGGCCCGGTCCATCAGGTCCTGAGCGCGGTTGGGGTCGATGGCCTTCCAGGTATCACCGTCGATTTTCAGTGCCGAACCGATGACGCAGCCATCCGCAACCGCCAGCACTTCTGCGATGGTGGCGTGCTTGACCCCGGTATTGGCCAGCACCGGCGTGTCGGGCAGCGCCTTCTTGACCGCTTCAAGATCGGACATGGCCGCTGCTTCGCCGGTGATCTGGCCGGACACCAGCACCGCATCGGGGATCGAGGAGAACACCGCACTTCGCGCCCTGTCGGCAAGTGGCCGCCGGTCGAGGCTGTCGGCAAACTCCGCCGAGACATTGTAGAGCATGGCAAGATCGCCACGTCCCAGACGATCCCGGTAGCGCATCGCCTTGCCCGCATCCGGCGTCCAGGGCCCCATGTCGCTGGCATAGGTGCCGGTGAAGATTTCGCGCACGAACTGCGCGCCCGTAGCGCTTGCAAGCGCAATCGAGCTCGTTGGATCCCACAGCACATTAACGCCAAAGGGAACTGTAATCTCGTTGCGCAATTGCCCGATCACATAGGCCATGGCGGCCGTCGATGCAGTGTCGGCCTCAAATTCGTAAGGCCGGTCGTTCTCATTGCCGAACATCACGGCGTCAAATCCGGCGGCCTGAAGTGCGAAAAGATCGGCGCGGGCAGCGGCGACCAGCCCTTCAAGCCCGGCCGCGCGGTCATGAAGCGGAGAGCCCGGCAAGGCGCCGAGATGAACCATGCCAATGACCGGCTTGCCGGATCCAAAAACGCGCGTGAAGTTCTTCAATCCACTTCCTCCCAAAAGTCACATTTGATGAAACAGGACTATGCAGCCGATCAGCAAATATACTAGCATGTTAGCAGGCAGGGAGGCGCAGATGCAATTGAAGACACGACATTGGGACAGGCTTGGTAATGGTGGACTGACATTCACTGAACTGGGGTTCGGGACGGCACCTCTTGGCAATCTTTACAAGACCATCAGTGATGATGAGGCGCATGCGGTCCTCACACGTGCCTGGGATCTGGGCGTGCGCTATTTCGACACTGCGCCGCTTTATGGTCTCGGGCTTTCGGAGACCCGGCTGAACCGGTTCCTGCGCGACAAGCCACGCGATGATTATGTGCTGTCGACCAAGATCGGGCGGTTGTTGCGGACCTGCCAACAGGGCGAAGAACGCGATTGCATCGGCAAATTCTTCGATGTGCCGGCGCGCAAAGAAGTCTATGACTTCACCTATGACGGGGTGATGCGCTCGCTTGAATTCTCGCTGGAGCGTTTGGGTGTTGACCGGGTCGACATCCTGTTTGCCCACGATCTCGACATCTTCAACCATGGCAGCCAGGAAGCACTCGACGCCAAGCTCAAAGAGCTGATGGATGGCGGCTACAAGGCGCTGATGTCACTGCGCGACCAGGGCGTGATCAAAGCCTTTGGCGCCGGCGTCAACGAATGGCAGCCCTGCCAGTGGATGACCGAGCGCGGCGATTTCGACCTGTTCCTGCTGGCCGGTCGTTACACCTTGCTTGAACAGGAGGCGCTTGAGAGCTTTATGCCGCTGGCGACCGAACGTGGCATCGGCATCATCATCGGCGGGCCCTACAATTCCGGCGTGCTTGCGACAGGCCCCAAACCCGGCGCGTTTTACAATTACGATCCGGCCCCGCAGCACATTCTCGATCAGGTCGCCCGCATCGAGGCCGTTTGCAAGCGGCATGAGGTGCGTATGGTCGATGCGGCTTTCCAGTTCCCGCTAAGGCATCCGGCGGTGGTGTCGGTGATTCCCGGCGGGCAGGGGGTCTGGGAGGTCGAGGCCAACATGAGCGCTGCCACGGCGAGCATCCCTGAAGCTCTTTGGGCTGATCTGAAATCCGAAGGCCTGATGCGTGAAGATGCGCCGGTATAAGCGTAAGTGGGGCCTAACGCATGAAGATTGACGCACATCAGCATTTCTGGAATCCCACCCGTGGTGACTATGACTGGATGCCAATGGACAACGAGATCCTTGCGCGGCCCTATGGGCCGACTGATCTCATGCCGCATCTTGAAGGTTACGGTATCGATGCCACGATCCTGGTGCAGGCTGCAGCCACCGTGCACGAGACCGAATACCTGCTCGGCATTGCCGATTCCACGCCCTTTGTTGCCGGTGTTGTCGGCTGGGTGGACTTCGAAAACCCCGGTGACCTGGCGGTGCTCAAACGGTTGTCGAAGCATCCGAAATTCAAGGGCGTGCGCCCGATGATCCAGGACATTCCGGATGTGAACTGGATGCTCCGGGACGATGTCCAATGGGGGTTTCGGGCGATCTGTGACCTCGATCTGACCTTTGATGCGCTGGGATTCCCGCCTCATCTGGAGAATTTCCTCTCCATCCTCAAGCGCTATCCGAGCATGCGGGTGGTGATAGATCACTGCATGAAGCCGCAGATCCGCGATCATTCGGTCGAAAACTTCCGCTTCTGGGCCGATGGCATGTTGCGATTGGCTGAGGACACGAAAGCCTTCTGCAAATTTTCAGCGCTGGTCACCGAAGCCGATCCGGGCTGGATCGTCGAGGATTTCAAACCCTATGCGGACCATGTGATCTCGGCCTTTGGTGCAGATCGGGTGATGTGGGGCTCGGACTGGCCGGTTTGCCGCCTGGCGGCCAGCTATGAGGCGTGGCGCACCGCTGCCGAGGCGCTCACCATCGGGCTCACGGCTGATGAGAAGGCCGAAATCTATGGGGGCACGGCGGCGCGCTTCTACCGGATCGATCTTTGAACCATCAGCGCTTCCGCTTTTTCGCGGGTAATGGCGTCGCGCTCATTGACCGGCGTTGACACGTGCAACGCCGCTGCAGCCTGTCCAAAACGCGCCGCATCCGCCAAGCTTTCGCCACGCGAACGGGCCGCCGCGAGTGCTCCCAAAAATGCGTCGCCGGCGCCATGTGTCGACACAACCGTGACCGGGTGGCTGGGAAGATGCTTTGTCGTGCCCTGGTCATGGAAAACGAGACCTTCTCCCCCCAGGGTGACAATCACCGAGCGCGGACCCAGCGTTGTCAGGGCCTGCGCTGCAGAAAGAGGATCAAGTGCTGCTTCGGTCGTCGCCAAAAGGTCTGCTGCCTCGACACGGTTGACCACCAGAACATCGACCACGCCCAGCAGCGCCGCTCCCATCGGGCGAGCCGGCGCGGCATTCAGCACAACGCTTGCGCCAATGTTTCGGCCTTTGAACGCCACAGCAAGATTGACCGCTTCGGGAACTTCATTCTGCAGCAGCACCACATTTGTGCCCGTTGGCATGTCGATCAGGCCTGGATCAATGTTGAGGTTGGCCGCAGAAACGATCACTGCACCATAACCACCGCCCGATTCGACGATGGCGACACTCATGCCCGATGCGCCGCTGTCCCGCTGCACCTGACTGGTATCGATGCCCGCGTCCGCCAGGCCTTGGAGCAGGGTCACTCCGGACGGGTCATCGCCGATCCGTCCGGCGAATGCGGTCCTTGCGCCCATGCGGGCCGCGGCAGCAGCCTGATTGCCGCCCTTGCCGCCCATGATGTAGGTGACGGCAGCCCCGGTCACCGTCTCATCGAGGCGCGGCAGATGTGGTGCGTCGACCACCACATCATAATGCAGCGATCCGCAGACAAAGACGCTCACTTCTGCGGTCCGTAGAGCGCATCTGCAACGATGTGAAGTGAGGCCGTTGCATCCTGTCGTGTGATGGCTTCTGCCAGTTCAGTATTATCCCTCAGATCTGACGCAACGGCTCTCAACCGCTCGGCCATCATGATGTTGGCGTACGCCTCGGCGCAGGGATCGAGCCCGCCGTGATCGGGGAAGGTGTCGAAATAAATCACGCCGTCATAGCCCATGCGGTCAAGCTCGACGAACAGCTCCACAGTCTGCACCGGATGGACCGAGCCAACCATCAGCCCGTCATCGCGCTTGCCGTAGCCGTCATTCAGATGCACGCCCAGAAGCTTCGAGTGTCGCTCGATCAAACGGGCTGAATGGGCCGGAATTTCGTCGGCATAAAGCACATGGGCGAAGTCCAGCGTGACGCCAAGATTGGGTCGGTCAGCCTCGCGGATTGCCAGCAGCGTGGTGCCGATGTCGGGCATCAGCGCATAGGCGCGGGGCTCGTTTGGCTTGTACTCGATGGCAATCTCGAGATCGCGATTGTGGTCTGCGACAGCCTGGATCGATGAAATCGTATCGTCCCACATCCGCGCGTAGTCGCCCTGAAAGGAATAGTCGACACCATCCTGTCCCATCCACAAGGTCATCACCTTGCCGCCCATGGCCGCAAGCGCATCCAGCCCGCGTTTGGTGATGTCGATCGCCGCCTGACGCACCTTCGGATCCGGATTGGTGAAGGCACCGAGCCGGAAGCCCGGATCGGTGTAATAGCGCATCGCCAAACCGTTGAGCGCCATGCCGCTTCCCGACAGGATTTCGGACAGCGCCTGCGGCGAGTGATCCGCAAAATGGTCGGGATAGTTCAGGTCCGCCGCGTCGAGCCCTTCCACCTGGGCGGTGCGGGCTATCATGTCTGCGGCGGTTGGTTTTCCAGGAAGCCCGGTCTTGAAGGCGTTGAGCCTCGCGGCGTAGCGCGGGCGATTGGGCAGTGCGGGCATTAGGGGCCTTTCAGGCTGGCAGTGCGGTGCACTGCCATCAGCCGTTGTCGAACAGTTCCGGATGCGAATGGACCAGCGGCTCCAGGAATGTGATCAGCTGGCTCAAATGGTGCTGCGTGGCTGCCCGTGCGGCTGCCGGATCGTGGGCTTCAAGGGCGGCAACAATGGCCTTGTGCTCCTCGAGCGTAGCCTCGATGCGTCCTGGCGCGGGCAGGTTCAGCTGTCGGGCGCGATTGACATGAACCCAGGCGGTGTCCGCAAGCACAGCCAGCCGTTTGAAGTTGGTGAACGATAGGATCAGCTCATGCATCTTGGCATCCATCTGGTAGAAGCCGGTGATGTCGCCATCCTCCATCAGAGCTTGCTGAATCCTGAGATTGCGCCTGAGCAACACCAGTTGCTCCTCAGTGATCGTCTTGGCGACAATCTCGATGGCCGCCAGTTCCAGTGCCTCGCGCAGGAAGGCGCCTTCGCGAATCTCATCCATCGAGAATTTGGCGACGAATGTGCCGGCCTGTGGCACCACATTGACCAGGCCCTCGGCGGCCAGCCGCGCCACGGCTTCGGCGACCGGTGAGCGTGATACGCCAAGTTCGGCGCAGATCTCGGGTTTCTGCATGATTTCGCCGGGCCGGAAGGTCAGCGACAGGATCGCCTGCTTGAGCGACATGTAGACCTTTTGGGCAAGCGAACCCGGAAATTCATCAAGGCGTGGCAGAGCAGGTCGTGGATTCATGGATTCTCGCAGTGGATTATCCTTAGCGTGTAGCATTCTAACATGTTAGATGGAAGGTGGGACGTGTCAAGCCGATGTCCGGTTTGAAGTTTTCGACCTTTATACAGACGGACTTGACCATGACAACTCAGTTCAATGCAGCCATTCGCCTCCATCCCGATGACAATATTGTCATAGCGCTCAAGGATCTGGAGACCGGCGTGCAGCTGCCCGATCTCGATCAGCCCTTGCCCCAGCCGGTGGCGCGCGGGCACAAGATCGCCATTCGCGACATCGCCCTCGGTGAGAAAATTGTTCGCTACGGCCAGACCATCGGCGTTGCCACATCCGCGATCGCACCTGGCGAACATGTGCATGTCCACAATCTCGGCATGGGCGGCCATGGCGCGGACTATGCCTTTTCCACCCAGGTCCAGCCTTTGCCTGCGCCTTCTGAGAAGCGCCATTTCATGGGCTATCACCGGGCTGACGGAACGGTCGGCACCCGCAATTATCTCGGCATTCTGACGTCCGTAAACTGTTCAGGGTCGGTCGCTCGCTTCATCGCCGAGGCCTTGGAGAAGCAGGGCTGGCTGTCGGAGTTTGAAAATGTCGATGGCGTGGTGCCGATTGTGCACGGCACCGGGTGCGGCATGTCCGGCAATGATGAAGGATACGACACCCTGTTCCGCACCCTGCAGGGCTATGCCCGAAATCCCAATTTCGCCGGAATCCTGCTTTTGGGGCTCGGTTGCGAGGTGATGCAGGTGCCCGATCTGGTGGGCCGCGGCCGGATGCGGTCTGACAGCAATTTCCGTTACATGACGATCCAGCAATCGGGCGGCACCCGCAAGACCATCGAGCGTGGTGTGGAGCAGCTCAGGGAGATGGCGGCTGTCGCCAACAAAAGCGTCCGCGCGCCCGCCGGCCTCGAGCATCTGATGGTCGGCATGCAATGCGGTGGTTCGGACGGCTATTCCGGCATAACCGCCAACCCCGCGCTTGGTGCTGCGTCGGACATGCTGGTTGCCCATGGCGGCACCACCATCCTGTCTGAAACCTCGGAGATCTATGGTGCAGAGCACCTGCTCACCCGCCGTGCGGTGACGCCCGAAGTCGGCGCGAAGATCGTCGAGCGAATCCACTGGTGGGAAGAGTACACCGCCCGCAACGGTGGTCAGATGGACAACAATCCGTCGCCCGGCAACAAGAAGGGCGGTCTCACAACCATTCTGGAGAAGTCGCTGGGCGCGGTGGCCAAGGGCGGCACGGCGCCATTGACCCAGGTCTACAAGTTCGCCGAGCCGGTGACAGAGCGCGGCTTCGTGTTCATGGACAGCCCCGGCTATGATCCGTGTTCGGTGACCGGACAGATCGCCTCTGGCGCCAATCTGATCGTTTTCACCACTGGTCGCGGATCGGTGTCAGGCTACAAGCCGACGCCCTGCATCAAGCTTGCCACCAATTCCGAAATGTACAGCCGGATGTCGGACGACATGGACCTCAATTGCGGCGATATCGTCAGCGAGGGCGTCAGTCTTGAGGACAAGGGACGCGAGATTTTCGAGCTGTTTCTCCGCGTGGCTTCCGGCGAGCAAACCAAAAGCGAGGAACTGGGCTTTGGCGGCGCGGAATTCGTCCCCTGGCAGATGGGCGCAGTAATGTAGCGCCCGGCAGCACGTCCTTCTGCATTTGAAGCTCAATTGAAAACGGCGCCCCGAAGGACGCCGTTTCGCAAGCGTGGAATGGAGGGGTCAGAGATTTCCGGCGCTCATTTCCTTTGCGATATGGTCGGCCTGGCGGATCGCCAGTGCGACAATTGTCAGCGTTGGGTTTTCCGCAGCCCCGGTGGTGAACTGCGATCCGTCCGAGATGAACAGATTGGCGATGTCATGGGTCTGGCCCCATTTGTTAACGACGCCGTCACGCGCATTTTCCGACATCCGGTTGGTTCCCAGATTGTGGGTCGACGGGTAGGGCGGGGTTGGGAACGTCCGTGTGGCACCAACCGCATCATAGATTGCCATGCCCTGCTTGTAGGCGTGGGCGCGCATCGCCTTGTCGTTGGGATGATCATCGAAATGGACATTCGGCGCCGGCAGGCCATTTTGGTCTTTCAGATCATGGTTGAGCGTGATCCGGTTGGTCTCCTGCGGCATGTCCTCACCGACAATCCACAGTCCGGCCATGTTCTCGTAAGAGTCCAGCGCTGTGGTGAATTCCCGGCCCCATCCGCCCGGATCAAGGAACGCCGCCATGAATGGCAAGCCAAGTGCCAGGGTTTCCAGCTCATAGCCGCCGACAAATCCGCGTGACGGATCATGGCGGGATTCATCCTGCACGATCCCGGCCATGGTGGTGCCGCGCCACATCTTCACCGGCTTGTCAAAGACGGCATAGACCGATCCGGTCATGTGGCGCATGTAGTTGCGGCCCACCTGCCCCGAAGAGTTGGCAAGTCCGTCCGGAAACATCGCGGAGGCGGAATTGAGAAGCAGCCTCGGGCTTTCGATCGAGTTGCCCGCAACGCAGACGATTCTTGCCTTTTGCAGTTGCTGGTTTCCGTCCTTGTCGGCATACAGCACGCCCGTCACCTTGCCGCTGTTGTCATGCTCGATTTTCAGCACATGCGCCCGCTCGCGGACCTCGAGATTGCCGGTGGCTTCACCGCGCGGGATGTCGGTGTAGGCCGCCGACCATTTGGCACCCCATTTACATCCCTGGAAGCAGAACCCGGTTTGCTGACAAGCCAGACGGTCGTCATAATCGGCGGAGTTGATCGCCATGCGGCCGGTATGGACTTCCTTGTAGCCCAAAGCCTTCGCCCCGGCCTCAAACACCTTGAAGTTGTTGTTGCCGGGAAGACCGGCACGGTCACCGGTGCGGGTCACGCCAAGCTTGGTCTCGGCCTTCTCGTACCAGGGCTCCATTTCCGCCAGGTCGATCGGCCAGTCGAGCAGATTGGCGCCCTGAACATCGCCATAGTTTGTCTTGGTCTTGAACTCATGGGCCTGAAAGCGCAACGAGGCGCCGGCCCAGTGCGTTGTGGTTCCGCCGACCGCCTTGACAATCCATGCCGGCAATCCGGAGAAATCCTTGGCGACACGCCAGTCACCGGAGGTCGAGCGGGCATCGAGCCAGGCCAGCTGCCCGAAACTCTCCCACTCGTCATTGATGTAGTCCTCCGGCAGATAGCGTCCGCCGGCTTCAAGTGCGACAACCTTGATTCCCTTCTGGGCCAGTTCATTGGCGACCACGCCGCCGCCGGCGCCGGTGCCGATCACCACGACGACCGAATCGTCATTCA
The DNA here is from genome assembly GCA_043585085.1 of Hoeflea sp. Classification (GTDB taxonomy): domain Bacteria; phylum Pseudomonadota; class Alphaproteobacteria; order Rhizobiales; family Rhizobiaceae; genus Hoeflea. The sequence continues at coordinate 1,270,377 of CP121320.1, read as the reverse complement.
GTTCAAACTTTGCAACCATGTCCTGCCCCTCCCTCAAATCCAGTTGATGTCGCCAAAGCCGCGGTCGATGTAACCGCCCTGGCTGTAACTCTCGCCCTCATAGCCAAACAGCGGCCAGACGGCTTTCTGGTTGTAGAGGCCGGTGACAAGACCGCCGCGAATGCGCTGGAAGAATGCGCTGTCTTCCATGTTGCGAAGAATGTCGACGCGGTCGCGCTCCCAACCGGCGTCGAGATAGGAGGCGTGCCCCTTGCCCCGCGCCGCTGCATCCAGTGCCGCGATGCCGGCTTCGATATCCGGCGCAGCGTCTGCAGTGTCGTAACCCTTGACTGCAAGGGCATAGAATTCATCCGCCACGTGGTCATGCGGGTAGATATCGCGTGCCATCTGGATCAGCGTCGCCATCGAGGCGGGCTTGAGTGCCGTGGTTTCCATTGCCCACGCGGCATTTGCGCCGGCGATAAAGTTGGGACCGACAACAAACGCCGCCCCGGCCGCGATGGATCGCGACAAGAGCTGACGGCGGGTCATCCCGGTCCGCTTGGATTGAATAGTCATGGTTTTCCTCCCTTGGTGGCGTCTGTGCTGCCTTGGTTGCCGGAACCTCCTCCCGGCAAGTTTTCGACCTTTCAATTCAGCGCGGCATTCCGGCTAGAGATAGCGCCCGGCGCGTTGAAGCACTTCGATCTGGTATCCGTCCGGGTCGGAGATGAAAAAGAAACGGGCAATCACCTCGCCGGCTGGGGCGAAGTCGACAAGTTTGCGCGGGTTCATGTCGAGTCTGGTCAGGCGCGAATGCTCGCTGTTGGCGTCATCGACCGAAAACGCCAGATGCCCGTAGCCATCGCCCAGATCATAAGGCTCGGTCCTGCCTTTGTTGACAGTCAACTCAAGCTCGAACCCGGTTTCGGCATTGCTGAGATAGATGAGGGTGAAATTGTCGAAATCGAGCCGCTCGGCGACATTGAGGCCAAACGCGGTTTTGTAGAATTCGACAGAGCGCACTTCATCGAGCACGCGGATCATGGTGTGGATGGCCTTCGCCATGGTCGCTCCCGTGTGGTTTCAAACTTGCTGACAAGTCTGGAACCGTACGAGGCGATGTGGGTAGTAGTTGTATACTACGGCTGCGGTTTCATTCCGCGGCGATCAGGTGATCGCTGTCCATGCTGTTGTTCTCAAGGTAAACGAGGCAGCAGCAGCGTAGCAGCGAGGCAAAATTCTTTGGTTCGCCATGCAGCTCCAGGACTTCCGAATGCAGTTTCGACATGAACACCGGGGTGGTCATCCCTTGGGATTCCGCCAATTCATCTAGGATACCCCAGAAGGTTCGTTCAAGACGAATGGACGTGCTCTGGCCATTGAGCCGGAGCCGTCGGGTGACCTGCTCATAACGCGTCGGGTCCTGGCCTGCGAACATTTTGCACATGGGTTTCTCCTCCTTGGCGGCTTGATCATTGAAACGCTCCTCCCGCCAGGTGTCGATTGTGGAGCAGTCTGGGTGCTTTTGCCAAGTCCTGTTGCCAAGTGGTGCTGCCAGGTGGCGTTGATTGAAGAGACCCGGGTAGGCTTCAAATCAGCAGATTGACTCTCCCTATCGATTCATCGTTTATTAGAACATAACAGGAACATCAGGTGTGACATGGACTTTGCACGGCTGCGAGCCGCGACAGATATTTTGCAAGCGCACGGTCGGGCGCGGGCTGCGCATGGCTCGTCTCAAGCTGCATTTCTGGTGTCGAAGCTGGCCCTGGGGGCTGCTGCGGTCGACCGCTGTCTGGAAGGCGGACTTGCCTGTGGCGGATTGCATGAATTGCGCTGTGCGCTGGCTCGCGACATCGGCGCAGGCGCTGGGTTTGCGCTCGGGCTTGCGGCGCGTGCCTCTGCGAAAACGCGGCGCGGCGCTGGCCGGATCGTCTGGATCAATGATCCCGCAGCCCGCAGCGATGGCGGCGGTCTGTTTCCCGCGGGCCTTGCCCAATACGGGCTTGATCCTTCGGCGCTGACGCTGGTCGAGCCGCGCGATCTGCAGGGTGCGATGTGGGCGGCTGACGAGGCGGCGGGCTGCGCCGGCCTTGCGGCAATGGTGTTTCACATAAGGGGCAATCCGGCGCGGTTCGACATGACCGCAACGCGGCGGCTGCTGTTGCGCGCGCGCGAAAACGGAGTGCTGGCGCTGATCCTGCGCCAGAGCGGGGAGGAGGAAGCGACGGCGGCGGTGACGCGTTGGCGGGTGCAGACGCATGCTTCAGGGGTGGACGAACTTGATCAAAAGGGCGTGGGGGCAATGCGGCTGTCCCTCACGCTGGAACGCAACCGTGCCGGATGCACCGGCCACTGGCTTTTAGCCTGGAACCCCAAGACCCGAGTGTTTGACCATGCCGCAGACCAGCCTGAAATCCGAGACGCGCCGCCAGCGGATTCTCTCCATCGCCTTCACCCATCTGCCAACCGACAGGATCCAGCGGGGGCGATGGGGCAAGTCCTGGATCACCGACAGGATTTCGGACGCGCATCCTGAGGCGCCGCCCGTCGTCGTCACCGGCACGGTCAAGAACGCCATTCGCATTCTTGCACTGGACAGCCGTGCCCGCGCACGCGGCCTTCGCAAGGGTCAGACGCTCAGCGATGCCCGTGCACTGGCCCCAGATCTCGATTGCCAACAGCTCGATGCCGACGCCGATCATGCCGCGTTGCTGCGCATCGCAAGCTGGTGCGAACGCTACACCCCGCTGGTCGGACTTGGTGTGAGCCCGGACGCTGAGATGGAGGCGGGCGTTGGAAGTGACCATGGCCTGTTCATGGACATCACCGGCTGCGCCCACCTCATGGGCGGCGAGGCAGCGCTTGTTGCGGACCTCGAGGCCCGTCTTCTGGCCCAGGGCTTTCATGTCAGGCTCTGCCTGGCCGACACGCCGGGCGCGGCCTGGGCGATGGCGCGCCATGGTGCGGCGAAGATCATTCCCGAGGGCGGTCATGGTGAGGCTATCCTGCCTTTGAGCCTGAGCGGTCTGCGGCTGCAATCCGCGCTGGTTGCCTCGCTCGGGCGCGTCGGGCTCAAGACCATCGGCTGTATCGCCAGCCTGCCGCGTGCACCGCTCGCCGCCCGCTTCGGTGCCGGACTGATGCAGCGGCTCGATCAGGCGCTGGGACGTGAGGCCGAGGCGATTTCGCCTCTTATGCCGGTGGCGGAACTTTCCACCGAACGCCGCTTCGCCGATCCCGTGACCCATCATGATGAGGTCAGTCACGTGATCGCCGCACTTGCTGCCGCCATGATCGAGCCGCTTGAACGCCGCGGCCTTGGCATCCGCCGCTGCCGGATCCGGCTGTTCCGCGTTGATGGCCATGTTGCAGCCCTTGAGGTGCAGACGGCGCGGCCCTTGCGCGACGCCCGCATGATCGAGCGGCTGTTTGCCGAACGCCTCGCCGGGCTGCATGAGGATCTCGATGCCGGCTTTGGCTTTGATCTGATCCGGCTCGATGTCCTGCATGCCGATCCGTTCGAGGCCGCGCAGGGCGATATGGTCGCGGGCGGCAGCGCGAGCGAGGGCCATGACGCGCTGGTTGACCGGCTTGGTGCAAGGCTTGGCCTCGACCGGGTGCAGCGTTTCGTCATGGCCGACACTCACATCCCCGAACGCAGCTTTGCCCGAATGCCGGTTTCCCTTATCAACGGCAGCGCGAGAGGCGGCTCCGAGCGCTGGTCAGGCGCCCATGCCACGGCACTGGCCATGGACATGCTGCCCGATCAGGCGGACCTCGATCCGCTCATCACCCGGCCGCTGATCCTGTTTGACCGGCCCGAAATGCTCAGCACCATCGCCGAGGTGCCTGATGGCCCGCCGCTCAGGTTCCGCTGGCGTGGCGTGGCCTATGAGGTGGCGCGCGCGCAAGGGCCCGAGCGCATCGCCTGCGAATGGTGGCGCGACGGGCGCGGGGCGCGCACCCGCGATTATTTTCGCGTCGAGGACCGTCAGGGGTATCGCTTCTGGATGTTCCGGCATGGCCTCTATGGCCGTGAAACCAATGAACCTGCCTGGTACATGCACGGGTTGTTCGCATGAGCCCGAGATTGCCAACGCATAACGCCTCGGGCCCGGGCCCGGCCTATGTCGAGCTTGCAGCCGCCAGCAATTTCTCTTTCCTGCGCGGCGCGTCGCATGCCGAGGAACTGGTTGTGCAGGCCTCACGCCTGGGGCTTGGCGGGATTGCGATCACCGACCGCAATTCGCTGGCCGGTGTGGTGCGCGGCCATATGGCGGCCAAGGAGGCGGGGCTGGCTTTCGCGCTGGGCTGCCGTCTCGTCTTCATGGACGGCACGCCCGACATTCTGGTCTGGCCGGAAGATCGTGCGGCTTACGGAAATCTGTGTGAGCTGCTGACCCTGGGCAAGCGCCGTGCGCCCAAGGGCGAATGTCATCTCACGCTGGAGGATTGCCTCGCCCATGGCCGCGGGCTGCTGATGGCCCTGGTTCCGCCTTCAGCCGGGAGTGACCGGATGAAGGCCTTGACCGCGGTGATGGAGCGATTACGCGCAGCCTTCCCCGCTCATCTCCATCTCGCGCTGATCCGTCATCACGGATCTGACGATCAACGCCACATGGCGGCGGTTGCCCGACTGGCACAAACTCACGACCTGCCGCTGGTGGCGATTGGCGACGTGCTGTATCACGCGCCCGAGCGTCGGCCGCTGCAAGATGTGCTGACCTGCATCCGCGAGCGCGAGACCCTGGCCACGATCGGCACCCGGCTCAAGCCCAATGCCGAGCGGCATCTGCGTTCCCACGCCGAGATGCTGCATCTGTTCAAGGGCTATGAGCAGGCTGTGGCGCAAGCGGCAAGGCTGTTCGCCCGCATCGGGTTCTCGCTGGATGAACTGCGCTACCAATACCCCGACGCGCCGGTGTTCGAGGCACTCAGCCCCGAGCCGCTGCCGGCGCAGGAGGCGCTCGAAAAGCTCACGGCCATCGGGCTGAGGAAACGCTATCCCGACGGCACCCCGGAGAAAGTGCTCAAGGCCATCGATCATGAGCTGCGGCTGATCCGCAAGCTCGATTACGCGCCCTATTTTCTCACCGTCTATGACATTGTCCGCTTTGCCCGCTCGCAAAATATCCTTTGCCAGGGGCGTGGCTCGGCCGCCAATTCGGCCGTCTGCTATTGCCTCGAAATCACCGAGGTTGATCCCGGCAAGGTGGATCTGCTGTTCGAACGGTTCATCTCCGAGGAGCGCAACGAGCCGCCCGATATCGATGTCGATTTCGAGCATGAGCGACGCGAGGAGGTGATCCAGTACATCTACGAGAAATACGGCCGTGACCGGGCCGGGCTGGCGGCCACGGTGATCACCTACCGGGCGCGCTCGGCAATCCGCGAAGTGGGCAAGGTGTTCGGCCTGTCCGATGATGCCATAGCCGCGATTTCCGGCACCAAATGGGGTGGTTGGTCACGCGAGGTCGATCCGGAAGACGCCCGCCGCGCCGGCCTTGATCCCACTGACAAGCACCTGGCGCAGATGCTCGATCTGGCAAGCCAGATTACCGGCATTCCGCGCCATCTCTCCCAGCATGTCGGCGGCTTTGTCATCACCCGCGACAGGCTCTCCTCGCTGATTCCGATCGAGAATGCGGCGATGGAGGACCGCACCATCGTCGAGTGGGACAAGGACGATCTCGAAAGTCTCGGCATGCTCAAGATCGATGTGCTGGCGCTGGGCATGCTGACCTGCATCCGCAAGGCGTTCGGATTTCTCGACGCCCATTATGGCCGCCGCGAAACGCTCGCTTCCCTGCCAGATGGCGACCGCGCCACCTATGACATGATCTGCCGCGCTGACACCATTGGTGTCTTCCAGATCGAAAGCCGGGCGCAGATGTCGATGCTGCCACGTTTGAAACCGCGCTGCTATTACGATCTGGTGATCGAGGTGGCGATCGTCCGGCCAGGGCCGATCCAGGGCGACATGGTGCATCCCTATTTGCGCCGCAGGCAGGGCAGGGAGCCGGTGTCTTTCCCCAAGAAGGAGCTTGAAGCAGTGCTTGGCAAGACGCTCGGCGTGCCGTTGTTTCAGGAGCAGGCGATGAACATTGCCATCGTCGCTGGTGGCTTCTCGCCGGGTGAGGCCGACAAGCTGCGCCGCGCCATGGCCACGTTTCGCCGGGTCGGCACCATCGGCTCGTTCCAGAAGAAGATGGTCGAAGGCATGCTCAGGAATGGCTATGAGCACGAGTTCGCAGAACATTGCTTCCGCCAGATCGAGGGCTTTGGCGAGTATGGATTTCCCGAAAGCCATGCCGCGAGCTTTGCCTTGCTTGTCTATGTCTCGTGCTGGCTCAAGTGCCATTACCCGGATGTGTTTTGCGCAGCCATTCTCAACTCCCAGCCGATGGGGTTTTACGCCCCGGCGCAACTGATCCGCGACGCCCGCGAGCATGGCGTCGAGGTCAGACCTGTCGACATCAATTTTTCAAGCTGGGACGCTGTGCTGGAACCGGACGCGAACCCGCAGCCGCTCTCGCGGCGCCATCAGGAGATGGCAGGCGTCATGAAGCACAGCCACGCCGTGCGGTTGGGGCTGCGGCAGGTCAAGGGTTTCGGCAAGGCAGATGCGGTGATGCTGGCTGACAAGCGTGGCCGCGGCTATGACAGCGTGCGCGATCTATGGATGCGTTCGGGCCTGTCGCGGCGCGCCATCGAGCAACTGGCCGAGGCTGATTGTTTCCGTTCCATCGGGCTTGAGCGTCGTGACGCGCTTTGGGCGGTCAAGGCGCTCGACCCGCTTTCGAGCGCCGAGCGGCTGCCTTTGTTCGCCATCGCTGACGCAAGCAACCTGCAGCGCGAACCTGACATCGATCTGCCGCCGATGCCGCTGGGCGAGCAGGTGATCAATGATTACCAGTCGCTGTCCTTCTCATTGAAAGCGCATCCGATCTCGTTCCTGCGCACCCATCTCGCCCGCTCTGGCTTCAGATCCAATGTGGATCTGGCAGGCATCCGCAGCGGCGTCAGGGTCAAGGTTGCGGGCCTGGTGCTGGTCAGGCAGCGGCCGGGCTCGGCCAAAGGCGTGGTGTTTGAAACCATCGAAGACGAGACCGGTGTCGCCAACATCATCGTCTGGCCCAAAGTGTTCGAGAAATTCCGCGCCATCGTGCTTGGCAGCCGCTGCGTCGGCGTGCGCGGCAAGCTGCAGAATGAGGAGGGCGTCATCCATGTGGTGGCCGATGAGCTTGAAGACCTGACCCCGGCCATGGCGCAGATTTCCGACATGGCGGAGCAGATGGGCGGCCTCGCCAATGCCGACGAGGTCCGCCGTCCGATCGAGGACACGCGGGCGCAGGAGCGAAAGCCCGCTGCCAAGATCGTCCGGCTGATACGCGATGCGCCGGAATTGCGCCGCGACTACGAGCAACTGGCAGTTTCCCGCAATGCAAGCCGCGCGTTGCCCAAGGGCCGCAATTTCCATTGAGAGAAATGCGCAGGTCCAAGACACCTGGAATGTCGAATTTTCCGGTCCCTCACTCGGCAGGCGGCGGCCCCAGTGTCCCGCGTTCGATGATCGCGGTCGGAATTTTCACCTGCCGCTCGACCGGCTCCTTGTTGATCAGTCTGAGCAGCATCTCCGCCGCCGCTTCCCCCATGCGCCTGTGCGGCACCCGCACGGTGGTCAGGCCAGGTTCGACCACGGCAGAGATGTCGATGTCGTCAAATCCGGTGATCGAAACATCTTGCGGAACGCGCAAGCCCATCTCACGCGCCTTCTTCATGGCGCCGACGGCAAGCACATCATTGCCGCACATCACGGCCGTCGGGCGCGGGGTTGTTTCCATCAGAGAACCGAAGGCGTCAGCACCATCCTGAAACGCATATGGTGCCTCTATCACCTGAAGCGAACCATCGCCGATTCCTGCTGCCGCTATGGCTTGCTCCACACCCAGGATACGCGCGGCAGCACGGTCGTTCATATGGGAGATACCGCCGATCATGGCGATGCGGCGGTGGCCCTGGGCAATCACCATTTCGGTCAGTTTCGAGGCTGCAGCGGCATTGTCGAAGCCAACGAAATGCTCATCCGGTCCGCCAAGGTTCCACGCGCCGATATAGGGGACGCCGCGACGGCGCAGATACTCAATGCTGGAGTCCGGCCGTGCTGAACCGATCAGCAATAGACCATCGGCACCACGACCGATCAGCGCTTCCATCTGCTCGCGCTCGCGCGCCGGATCGTAACCGGATGAAGCAACCAGCAGGGTCTTGCCCGATCTCGTCAGGGCTTCCTGGAAGGACTGCAGACCGCGCGCAAAGATGGCGTTTTCCATGGTCGGGATGATCGCGCCAACCGTATTGGTTCGCCGCGAGGCAAGCGCCCGCCCCCCGAAGTCGGGCGTGTAGCCCAGCGAGTGGACGGCCTCCATAACGCGTTGTCGCGTGGCTTCGATCACCTGGTTGGGGGAATTGAGGCAACGCGAAACCGTTGCAGTCGACACTCCGGCTGCGCGGGCCACATCGTCGAGTGTTGGTCTGGCAATTTCGTTCATTAATGCTCCTCGGAGCACTATACGAAGAAAATGCAGAATAGACACTGTAAGCGCTTGCGCATCACCATGTAAGCGCTTACACTGATGTTGTTGGAGCCTTGGGAGGGGTCATGACACGATCAGGAAAATCAGCATTCTGGGTATCCGGGCTGTTTGCGGTGGTCTTTTCGGCTGACGTGGTGGCCGGCGCATTTTTCCGCGCGGAATTCCTGTCCGATGTTGCGCAGGCGGCGATGCTTGCGCTCTCCTGCAGTTTCTTTGTCGCAGGCCTGCTTCTCATAGAGGCGCACAACAAGGCTGGCGAGAATTCAATCACGAATGGGGAGGAGGAAACCCGATGAATGACAAGACAATTCAGAACGAAGTGGCTTCAATGGAGAGGCGCAATTTTCTTAAGCTGACAGGCGCAGGCGCATTTACCGTCGCCATGGTTGCCGGTGCTGCGGGAACTTTGTGGTCGGATCAGGCCGTGGCCCAGACCGCCAAGGAAGAAAGTGAGCGCGAGGCTGCTGCCGATCATGTGATGACCATTGCCACCGCCTATATTCTCGGTGCATCACGCAGCTATCCGATCATGCAGCTGGACCTGAAGGAAAACATCCAGAACGCCACAAACGGCAAGGTCTATGTCCGGCTTGCACCTGGCGGCCAGCTTGGCGCCGGCGGTGCCCTTGTGCAGAAGGTCCAGGGCGGCACCATTCAGGCGGCACAGCATTCGCTGTCCAACTTCGCGCCATTCGCGCCCGCCGCTGACCTGATCAATCTGCCGTACTTCTGCGGTGCCAACCAAAAATTCGTCAATCTGGTAACCTCCGATACCTGGAAGTCGGAAGTTCATCCGAAGATTGAAGCCGCTGGTTTCAAGCCGCTGTTCTACATCGTGATCGACCCGCGCGTCGTCGCTGTGCGCAAGGGCGGCAATGTGGTCATGTCGCCGGCCGATATGGCAGGCGTCAAGTTCCGCGTTCCTGGTTCGGCGATGCTGCAGCAATACTACCGTCTTGTCGGCGCGAACCCGACGCCGGTGGCCTGGGGTGAAACCCCGTCCGCCATCAAGCAGGGCGTGGCCGATGCTCTCGATCCGTCCGTCGGAGCGCTCTATGTCTTTGGCTTCAAGGACATCCTCAGCCACGTGACCTTCACCCAGGCGGTTCCCGACAGCCAGGTTTTTTCGATGAACCTCGAATGGTTCAACGGCCTGCCTGCTGACGTGCAGGAAGGCATCGAGTTCGCAGGCGAAATCACTGCACAGCAGAACCTCGCCAAGGTGCCTGCGGCCCGCAACTATGCCATGTCGGAGTTGCGCAAGTCCGGTGTCGAGTTCCATTCGCTGACCGATGATCAGCTTGCGGAATGGAAAGATGCCGGTGGCTACCAGAAGTCCGACTGGGACACCTTCAAGGTGGAACTGGCCGGATCGATGGATGTCTTCAACAAGCTTGACGAAGCCGCAAGCACCATGGGCCGCTACTACGTCCACGACGCGTAACGCCTGATCTCGGCCGGCGCCCCAAGGGGCGCCGGCTCCACTCGAAAGTCTTTCATGTCAGCTTGCACCTCGGGGAGTTTCCCTGGCGGTCGCGCAGGAGGGGATAGACGTGCCAGGATTTCTCAAAGCATTGGACAGAAATGCGGAACGATGGGCCTTGCTGGTTTTCTACGTTCTGCTTGTGGTGACGATGGCCGTTGAAGTTCTTCGGCGCGAAGTCTTTTCCTATTCGTCAATCTGGGGAGAGGAGGTTGTCCGTTATTCGTTCATCTATCTCGCCTGGATCGGTGCCGCATCCGCGGTGCGTGAGCGCGCGCATATCCGCATTGATGTCATCATGCATTACCTCGGCGCACGGATGAAGGCTCTGCTCTACATGCTGGGTGACCTGGTCATGTTGTCGGTGGCGCTGGTTGCGCTGTACTGGTCTTTCGAAACCGTCACCGTTTCCTGGAAGTTTGGCTCCGTCAGTCACGGTCTGCGTCTGTCGATGGTCTGGTTCCTCTTGGCTGTGCCGATTGGCTTCACCCTTCTCATCGTGCGGCTGATCCAATCCTTCATCCATGATGTCAACTCGCTTCGAACCGGCAAGCCGGTCTTCGAAGGCAACCAGCTCTTTGATTGAGGACCAGCCATGTTGTGGAATCAGCAATTAAATACGGTTGAACTGGGTTGGGACTTCTATGCGCCGGTGATCCTGTTTGTGATCCTGTGCGCGCTTGCCATCCCCGTGTGGGCTGCAATCGGCTCGGCCGCGATCATCATGTTGATCATGTCCGGCGCGCTGCCGCTCTCTCTGGTCGGCGAATCCCTGTTTGACGGAATTGATCACTTCGCGCTCACCGCGATCCCGCTCTTCATTCTGACCGGCGACGTGCTGGTTCGCACCGGCCTCAGCCGCAAGTTTCTCGATGTGGCCGAAGCGCTCACCTGCTGGACCAAGGGCGGTTTCGGGTCGGCCACAGTTCTGGTGTGCGGCATGTTCGCAGCCATCTCGGGCTCCGATGCTGCCGGTGCTGCCGCTGTCGGCCGGATGACCATCGGCCGCCTGGTGGAAAGCGGTTATCCGCGGCCCTACGCTTGCGCGCTGGTTGCAGCCGGTGCCTGTACCGGCATCCTGATCCCGCCATCTATCGCCTATATCATCATCGGTCTGGTGCTCGGCATTTCCGCGTCCACGCTTTTCCTCGCGGCTCTCATTCCCGGGATCTGTATTCTGGTTTCGATCCTGATCACCAATATCGTCGTCAACCGGATCTACAAATATGAAGGCGGTGAACCGATGACGTTTGCCGAGTGGGGCAGCAATCTGGGCACGACACTAAAGTCTGGCTGGTATGCGTTCCTGGTGCCCGGTATCATCTTCTACGGTATCTTCTCAGGGCGTTTGACGCCCACCGAGGCTGGTGCCACGGCCGTCATCGTCACCATCATAATGGGTTTCTTCCTCAAGACGCTGAAGCTGTCGGACTTTCCCGCCATGCTGCTCGGGTCTGCCAAGGTGGTCGGCGTGATCCTACCCATCATCGCCTTCTCGCTGCCGCTGGCCCAGGCGCTCGCCATCATGGGTGTGCCGCAAGGCTTCGTCGCTGCCGTTACATCGATCAGCGAGGATCCATATATCCTCATCCTGCTGATGATCTTCATTCTGATTGCTGCCGGATGTGTGATGGAAACGACCCCCAACATCGTGATCCTGGCTCCGATCCTCAAGCCGCTGGCCGATAATATCGGCATGAACGAAATCCAGTTCTGCATCATGATGATCACCTCGCTCGGTGTTGGCTTCATCACCCCGCCGCTCGGTCTCAACCTGTTTGTCGTGTCTGGCATCACCGGTGAGTCGATTCTGAAAATAGCCTGGCAAGCGATCCCGTTCGTATTCTTCATGCTGCTCGTGGTGCTGATCATCGCCTACGTGCCGGCACTCTCAACAACCCTTTTGCCCGAAATCTACCAGTAGGAGTTCCGCGGCCATGTCCCGCATCTATCTCAAGAAAGCCGAAAAGACCTCAACCACGGACTCCGGTTCGGTCCGTGACACAGTGCAGTCGATCCTTGATGCCATTGAGACGGGCGGTGAAGCATCGGCGCGTGAATATGCGGAGAAATTCGATCGCTACACCGGCAACATCATTGTCACCCGGGAAGAGATCGAGCGTGCCGCGGCAAGCCTGCCACAGAAGCTCAAGGATGATATCCGCTTTGCCCATGACAATGTGCGCAAATTTGCCGAAGCGCAAAAGGGAACGCTTGGCGATGTTGAGGTCGAGATCGTGCCGGGTCTCGTTGCCGGGCAGAAGACGATTCCCATCGAATCGGCCGGTTGCTATGTGCCCGGTGGCCGCTATAGCCATGTCGCCTCCGCGATCATGACCGTGACCACCGCCAAGGTCGCCGGTTGCAAGCACATCACTGTCTGCTCGCCACCGCGCCCTGGCGTCGGCGTCCATCCGGCCATTCTTTACACCGCCGACATCTGCGGTGCCGACACCATTCTTGCCATGGGCGGAGTCCAGGGCGTGGCCTCGATGGCCTTCGGTCTGTTCGATGTGCCGCCGGCAGGCATTCTCGTCGGTCCCGGAAACCAGTTCGTTGCCGAGGCCAAGCGCATCCTGTTCGGCCGCGTCGGCATCGACATGTTCGCCGGGCCCACCGACAGTCTGATCCTGGCTGACAAGGATGCCGACCCGGAGATCGTTGCGTCTGATCTCGTCGGTCAGGCTGAGCACGGCTACAACTCGCCTGTCTGGCTGGTCACCGACAACAAGCCATTGGCGGAAACCGTGATGGCGCTTGTCCCGCGGTTGATCGCCGATCTGCCGCAGGTCAACCGCGACAATGCGGAAGCCGCCTGGCGCGATTTTGCCGAAGTCATCCTTTGCGACAGCCGTGAGGAGATGGCCCGGACCTCTGATGATTATGCGCCAGAACACCTGACAGTTCAGGCCGCTGATCTGGATTGGTGGCTTGGACGGCTGAGCTGCTACGGCTCGCTTTTCCTCGGTGAGGAGACGACGGTGGCATTCGGTGACAAGGCATCGGGGACCAATCACGTGCTGCCGACTTCAGGCGCCGCCCGCTACACCGGTGGCCTGTCGGTTCACAAATTCATGAAGATCGTGACCTGGCAGCGCGCCACGAGGGACGGATCCCGGCCGATTGCCGAAGCGACGGCGCGGATCTCCCGGCTTGAAGGCATGGAGGGCCATGCCCGCACCGCCGACATCAGGTTGCGCAAATATTTCCCGCTCGAGAACTTCGACCTGTCGGGTGCGGATCAGGACATCTGAGATGACAACTGGATCTGTGTTTGGCGTAGAGGGCAAAATTGCCCTCGTGACAGGTGCGAGTTCTGGACTCGGGCGTGCATCGGCCACTTTTCTTGCCAAGGCTGGCGCAAAGGTCGTCGGCTTGGCGCGCCGTGCTGACGCGCTGGACGCCTGGCGCGTCGAAGCCGGAGGTCAGACTGCAGCGATCGCGGCCGACCTTGGAGCGATGCAGGATTTCGAAGATCTTGCTGCTGCAGTGTCGGCACCGTTTGGCGCACCGGACATTCTGGTCAATGCCGCGGGCCTCAATCTGCGCCAGAACGCCGGCCAGGTCACAGCTGAAGGCTGGCGCGATACCATCCATCTCAATCTCACCGTTCCGTTCTTTCTGGCCCAGGCACTGGTGCCCGCGATGCGTGAGAAACGCTGGGGCCGGATTATCAACTTTGCCTCGCTGCAATCACGCAGGGCCTTTGCCAATGGCATCGCCTATGGCGCGTCCAAGGGCGGGGTCGAGCAGTTGACCCGCGCCATGGCGGAAGCCTGGTCGCGCGACGGCATCATTGCCAATGCGCTCGCGCCGGGCTTTTTCCCGACGGAACTGACCGGACCGGTCTTTGCCGACAAGGACGTCTCCTCGCACCATGCCCGCGCCACCTGCATCGGCCGCAATGGCGAAATGACTGATCTTGAAGGGCCACTGATGTTCCTCGCCTCCGGCGCCTCGGCTTATGTCACCGGTCAGGTGCTGTTTGTTGACGGAGGTTACACAGCCAAATGAAAGCGCTGGTCTACACATCGCCAAAAGCGCTTGAGTATCGCGAAGAGCCGGGCCCGCTTGTACCAAGCGGTGAATGCCTGGTTCGAGTCGAAGCCGTCGGCATATGCGGTTCCGACATGCATGCCTATCTTGGCCATGACGAGCGCCGTCCGGCGCCGTTGATCCTGGGCCATGAGGGCGCTGGTGTCGTTGTCGAAGGCCCACTGCAGGGCAAGCGTGTCACCGTTAATCCGCTGGCCACTTGCGGCAAGTGCCGTGCCTGTCTCACCGGACGCAACAATCTTTGCCCCGGCCGCCAGATCCTGTCGATGGTTCCGCGCCAGGGTGCCTTTGCCGAATTGATCGCCATTCCGGCTGAAAACCTGGTCGAGATGCCGGACGATGTTTCCTTTGAAAAGGCCTGCCTGGCCGAACCGCTTGCCTGTGGCTGGCACGGTGTGCGGTTGGGGGCGGCGGCGCTTGATCTGCCACTGGCCGAGGCCCGTTGTCTGGTGATCGGTGGTGGCGCCATCGGTCTTGGTGCGGCTCTGGCGCTTACGGCGCAGGGTGCGCGTGATGTCACCATATCCGAGGCCAATCCACGTCGCTTGCCGGCGTTGAAATCGGCCGGAAAATTCACCATTGCCTCTCCTGATGCCATCATGGCGGCGCAAGCAGGCGGCTACGATATGGTGATTGACGGCGTGGGTTTCGCAGCGACCCGGGCAAGCGCAAGCCGCGCCACACGACCCGGCGGTGTCATCGTTCATATCGGGCTGGGCGATGCCGATGGCGGTCTTGATATCCGCCGCATGACGCTTCAGGAAATCACCTTCATCGGTGCCTACACCTACACACCTCAGGATTTCCGCGACACCGCGGCGGCAATCTTCGATGGCCGGTTGGGGCCGCTCGACTGGCCTGAAATCCGCGACCTCGAAAACGGTGCGGAAGCATTTGCAGACATTCTGAACGGACGGGCATCAGCCCCGAAGATCATACTCAAACCCTGATTCCAATCAGGTCTTTTCAAAGCTCAGAAGGAGACACGATATGGGTGCGCCCCATTTATTGGTACATGAAGACAAGGACAATGTCGGCGTTGTTGTGGTTGAGGGTCTTAAGGCCGGGACGAAGATGCTTTGCGTTGTCACGCATGACAATTCGAGTTTCGAGCTTGTCTCGCAGGCGGATGTTCCGATCGGCCACAAGGTGGCGTTGTCGGACATCAAGTCGGGCGACACGGCGATCAAGTATGGCGAGGACATCGGCAAGTTCGTGGCCGACGTCGAGAAGGGCGGTCACGTCCACACCCACAATCTCAAGACCAAGCGCTGGTAGGAGCTCTCATCATGGCATCGAAATATTCCAACATGACATTCATGGGCTACCGGCGCGAGAACGGGCGCGTGGGCGTGCGCAACCACGTGATCATCCTGCCGGTTGACGACATCTCGAATGCGGCCTGCGAGGCGGTTGCCAACAACGTCAAGGGCACGATGGCGATCCCGCACGCCTATGGGCGGCTGCAGTTCGGCGAGGATCTCGAGGTTCATTTCCGCACCATCATCGGCACCGGCGCCAACCCCAATGTGGCGGCCGTGGTGGTGATCGGCATCGAGCCGGGCTGGACCAAGCGGATCGCCGACGGGATTCGCAAGACCGGCAAGCCGGTGGCCGAATTCTCGATCGAGCAGAAGGGCGATTTCGAGACCATCCGGGCTGCGGGCTGGAAGGCCAAGGAATTCGTGCACCATGCCACCGAGATGCAGCGCGAGGAATGCTCGATCTCGGAGCTGTGGGTCTCCACCAAATGCGGTGAGAGCGACACGACGACGGGCCTGAGTTCCTGCCCGACGGTGGGCAACATGTATGACAAGCTGCTGCCCGAGGGCATCACCGGGTTCTTCGGCGAGACCTCTGAGATCACCGGCGCCGAGCATATCTGCCAGAAGCGGGCGATCAACGAGGAGGTGGGGAAACGCTGGTACAAGATGTGGAAGGCCTATCAGGACGACGTCATCTTCGCCCATCAGACCGATGATCTCAGCGACAGCCAGCCGACCAAGGGCAATATCGAGGGTGGCCTGACGACGATCGAGGAGAAGGCGCTGGGCAATCTCGAGAAGATCGGCCGGACGTCGCAATTCATCGACATCCTGGATCCGGCCGAAGAGCCCAATTCGGGCAACGGGCTCTATTTCATGGATTCATCCTCGGCGGCGGCGGAATGCGTGACGCTGATGGCGGCGGGCGGCGCGGTGATCCACACCTTCCCGACCGGTCAGGGCAATGTGGTCGGCAACCCGATCGTGCCGGTGGTCAAGATCTCGGGCAACCCGCGCACGCTCAGGACGATGAGCGAGCACATCGATGTTGACGTGACCGGCGTGCTGACCCGCGAGATGACCATCGACGAGGCCGGCGACGCCCTCATCGAGATGATCACGCGCACCGCCAACGGCCGCGCAACCGCAGCCGAAGCACTCGGCCACAGAGAGTTCTCCATGACAAAACTCTATCGCTCGGCGTAAGAGTTACACGACGCACTAAGGCCGCCCGGACCATCAGTGTCCGGGCGGTTTCATTTCTGACGAATGGACCCTCTCGCTCATGGCATCTCTATCTCACCTGCAACTGCGTGCGAAAACCCTGTTCCCCGGCCTGCTGCTGGCTCTGACCATCGCGGCCGCTGCCAAATTCCTGTCGGAGCATTACGCGGCACCGGTCATGCTGTTCGCGCTGTTGATCGGCATGGCCTTCAATTTCATGGCAGATCAGGAAAACACGGGTGAAGGCGTGGTGTTTGCCTCCAAATCGTTGTTGCGGCTGGGCATTGTTCTGTTGGGGGCCCGGATTACGCTTGGTGACATTGCCGGTATCGGTACGTCCGGACTTCTGACCGTTGCCAGCCTGATGGCACTGACCATCGGTTTTGGCTTTGTCTGCGCAAAACTGTTCTCGCGCGGCTGGCGATTTGCCATCCTGACCGGAGGAGCTGTTGCGATCTGCGGCGCCTCGGCAGCACTGGCACTGGCTGCCGTCATCCCCGCCAACGACAAAACCGAACGTAACGTGCTGTTCACGGTCGTCGCGGTCACCACATTGTCGACCATCGCGATGATCATCTATCCGGTTCTGTTTGGCCTGGCGGGATTGAGTGACGCCCAGAGCGGTTTCATGATTGGTGCAACCGTCCATGATGTGGCGCAGGTTGTCGGTGCCGGTTATTCGATCTCGACGGAAGCCGGTGACACCGCGACAATCGTCAAACTGCTGCGGGTCACCCTCCTGCCTGTGGTCCTGATTATCGTGGCACTGTCTGTAGCCGGTCGCGAGAGCGGGGGGTTTTCCCACGTCCGGCTGCCGCTGTTCGTCATCGGCTTCGGCATCGTCACCATTGCCAACAGCACCGGCCTGATCCCGGCTGCGCTGGCCGCACTGCTGGTGGATGCCTCGTCATGGCTGCTGGTGATTGCCATTGCGGCGCTTGGCGTGCGCACCAACATGAAGGCGATGCTCAACCTCGGCTGGCGGCACGTGGCTGTGATCGTGGCTGAAACCCTGTTCCTGCTAGGCCTGGCCTGGGCCGCGGTGTCGGTCGGCCTTGCGGGAATATAGAAACCAACGAGAACAGAAAGGTAAGCATGAGCTTACCTTTCTGTTCGTGACAGGACGATTGCCCCAAACGCGATTTGCTCAGGCTGTGTCGAGAGTGTCCAGCACGGTTTCGAGCTTGGCGACAGTCGCGTCGACATCACCAAGCTTGTCCAGTCCGAACAGGCCGATCCGGAAGGTGCGGAAATCGGCGGGCTCGTCGCACATCAGCGGCACACCGGCGGCGATCTGCATGCCCTCGGCGGCGAATTTCTTGCCGTTCTGGAATTCGGGATCCGCAGTGTAGCTGACCACGACGCCGGGCGCTTCGAAGCCAGGTGCTGCGACTGACTTGAACCCGCGTCTGGCGAGCAATGCACGTACCCGGGTTCCAAGTTCCCACTGACGTTCGCGCGCAAGCCCGAAACCGAAATCGCGGGTCTCGATCATCCGGTCTCTGAACACGGTGAGGGCATCTGTCGGCATGGTCGAATGATAGGCATGCCCGCCATCCAGATAGGCCTGCATGATGTCGAACCATTTGCGCAGATCGACGGCGAAGCTGCTGCTGTCGGTTTCCTTGAGGCGCGCGATGCCGCGTTCGCTCAGCATCACCAGTCCGGCGGATGGCGACGCGCTCCAGCCCTTTTGTGGGGCCGATATCAGCACATCGACGCCGGTTGCCTGCATGTCGACCCAGATGCAGCCCGAGGCGATGCAATCGAGCACGAACAGTGCACCCACATCATGGGCCGCATCTGCAATGGCCTTGAGATAGTCATCGGGAAGGATGACACCGGCAGAGGTTTCCACATGCGGCGCGAACACCACCTGCGGACGCTCTTCGCGGATCTTGGCGGTGATTGTCTCGATAGGCTGCGGCGCAAAGGCCGAGGTGCTCTCGTTGCCGACCTGGCTCGCCTTGATGACGGTTGTCTCCGATGGAATGTCACCCTTTTCGAAGATCTGTGTCCAGCGATAGGAGAACCAGCCATTGCGGATCACCATGACTTTCGCATCGCTGGCAAACTGCCGTGCGACGGCTTCCATGCCGAAGGTGCCGCCGCCGGGAACGATAACCGCGGCATTGGCCTGGTAGACCTCGCGCAAGAGCGCATTCAGGTCGTTCATGACCCCCTGAAACGCTTTCGACATGTGATTGAGTGAGCGATCCGTAAAGACCACCGAAAATTCCATAAGACCGTCGGGATCGACCGGCGATGCTATCTTGTTCATGCCTCGGCTCCTTCTCCCCTGATTGCTCATAGGTTTGATCAACCATGAATACAGGTGTCAAGGATGTGCGAGACGAAACCGGACCGCCAATGTTGAACTGGCGGCCCACAATCTGCCGGCAAAGAGACCAGGCTTTGCTGTTCCGCTGCCTGGATCAGCCGGCGGAATTTGTTGGAACCAGCACGAAGTCATGGACGACTTCGTAATAGGGCCCTTCCATTCCGGCCGCCTCAATCTGATCCTTGTCCTCGATCCAGTCGAATTTGGCGAGCAGGCTTTGCTTGACGCCAAACACCGCATCGGAATTGATGTAGGGGTCATCCGGATCAAAGATGTGGGTGACCAGAGTTTCAAAACCATCGGCTTCGAGAATGTAATGCAGGTGAGCCGGACGGTAGGGATGCCGTCCCAGCGTCTTGAGCATCTTCCCCACCGGCCCGTCATCGGGAATGGGATAGTATTTCGGCTTCACGCCGCGGAAATGGTAGGTCCCGTCCGCCCCGGTGCGAAACACCCCGCGCAGATTGAAATCCGGCTGAATGCCCTTTTGCTGGACATCGTAGAAGCCTTCGTCATTGGCCTGCCAGACGTCGATCTTTGTATGGTTGATCGGCTTGCCGTCGGTTCCGGTGATCCGGCCCCTGACCAGCATGGGATCGCCCTTCTGATCGAGGCAGATATCCGAACCCATCGGCAGTTCCGGCGCATCGGCAACGTGAAACGGGCCGAGAACGGTGGATTCGGAAGCGCCTGTAGGTTTGCGGTTGTTGACCGCATCGACCAGCATCGACACACCGAGCACATCCGACAAAAGGACAAATTCCTGCCGCCAGTCATTGCACATCTGCCCGGTGCGGGTGAGGAACATGATTGCCTTGAACCATTCCTCCTGGGTCGGCTCGATTTCCTTGATTGCGTCATGCAGGTGCCTGGTGATCACCGCCATGACCTCCGCCAGACGTGCATCCTCTGCCTTGGCGTTGCGGCCGATGACGACCTCTGCCGAATTTTCTTCCGTGAAGAAGCCCTGTTCATGCGTTTCCATGCTGTGCTCCTTATTGTGCCGCCTGCCGAGCCGCTTCGCTGTCGCGGTGCAGGATCGTTGAAAGCACACGGGTGAGTTCGGCTTCCGGGTTCTGAGCGAGGTCTTCAGCGCGCCAGGCGACATGATGGTCGGGACGCACCAGAACGCAGCCGCCCTCTGCAACTTCGCGCGCCCTTGCCCAGTCACCATGATGGTCGACAATATCGCGGCGCGGCCCGATCACGTGGGCGGTAAGCTCGATGCCCATCGCCTTGGCGACTTTCTCCGCAGCCTTTGCCCAGGCTTCACCGCTCAGGCCGGTCAGCAGGGTGAATCGGCCATGGCCAACCAGATCAAGTGTCGAATGCTTGTCGCCATTGCGGCCATAGAGCCAGGCATGGGGAAGCCGGGCACCGGGCCATGTGGTCGGCTGATAGTGCAGCTCAGCATCGAGCTCGTAGGCAGGCTCCATCTGACCATCGGTTACCACCGTGTCCGATTTATAGCGCTGGTTCATCTCGACGCCATGGGCATCGAACTCGTACTTCTTGAAGGCAATTGCCTCACGGATTGCGGCACGCTGCTGTTCGGCTTCCATGGTCGAATCGCAGCGTTTGTCCATGTTGGCCTGCATGACCTCGGGGTCGGTCGACTCCGTCAGCCCCAGAGCCTCGAAGATCGGGCCGAATTCGCCGATCGACTGGTTGGCGCGGGTCACGATCTGCTTGGCAACCGGTGCGCGTTCCTGGCTGTAGGTATCAAGCAGACTTGCGCCGGCCTTGCCGTTGAGGACCGCCGCCAGCTTCCAGGCAATGTTGAAAGCGTCCTGGATCGAGGTATTGGAGCCGAGGCCGTTGGACGGCGGATGCCGGTGTGCGGCGTCGCCCATGATGAACACCCGGCCGGCCTGCATATGGGTCGCATACATGTTGTTGACCGTCCAGGTCGACACCGATGTGATTTCAGGCTCCAGCGACTGGTCACCGATCAGGTCGCGCACAACCTTGGTGGCGAACTCATTGTCGACAACCGGCGCGGGGCCGTTGATGTCATAACCCCAGACGATCAGCCATTCATTCCAGGGACGGACCATCCGTACCAGTCCCATGCCAATGCCGCCGACATCCGCGCCGGGTTGAACCACCCAGTAGAGCACCGAGGGGCGGTGGGCGACATATTTGCTCAGATCCGCCTTGAAGATGATGTTCATCGAACCGCTGACGCCCATCTGGCCTTCGAATGGCAGGTTCTCCAGCTCGGCAACCTTGGAATTCCCGCCATCTCCGCCAAGCAGGTACTTTGACCTGATGGTCACTTCCTTGCCGGTCAGGCGATCGAGGCAGGTGGTGGTCACGCCGTCCGCATCCTGCACGTGGCTCAGATATTCCGTCGACATCCGCGCCTGCGTGCCGCGTGAACAGGCGGTCTTGAACAGCAGCGGCTCCATGAAGGTCTGCGGCAGGTCGTTCATCATGGTTGGTGAAGAGAGTTGATGCTCGGCCTTTGAAAGCGGATGTGTGCCCCAGCTCTTCATCCGGCCGATTTCTTCGCCGACCAGGCTCTCGCAGATCACATTCTCGCCCATCAGATCCTGATGCGAGCAGAACATGTAGGCTTCGTCTTCGACATCCTTGCCCAGATCCCGCAGCACTTCCATCGTGCGCTGGTTGGTGATGTGCGCCCGCGGCGTATTCGCCAGCCAGCGGTATCGGTTGATTGCCATGTTCTCGACCCCGTAGGTCGACAGCAGCGCCGCTGCAGCCGATCCAGCCGGGCCTGTGCCAATGATCAGGACGTCGGTTTCGATATCAGCCATGATTTAGCTCTCCTTCGATGATGGTGGTGTGTTGGATAGGGGACCGCCAGTCAGGCGACGGCGTACCGGAAACAGTTCAATGCCGGTGCGATCGGTGAAAAGGCCCCAAAGTCCGCGAGGTGCAAACAGCATGATGGTGATGCCTATGACGCCAAGCGCCATCAGGTACCAGCTGCCATAATCGGCCAGCAGCGATTGCAGGATGAAGAACACCAGCACGCCGAGGATCGGTCCTTCTATGGTGCCGATGCCGCCGATCACGACAATGAAAATCACATAGGCAGTCCAGTCCTGCAGCGAGAACGCCGCATCCGGCGAAATCCGCGCTTTCTGCATGTAGATAAGCCCGCCGGCGAGCCCGGTGCCGAATGCCGAGACCAGAAACACGGTCCATTTCATCCGCACGGCATCGACGCCGACCGATTTTGCGGCCTCGATGTTGTCGCGCACAGCGGCCAGGCCCAGACCGCGCTTGGATCTGAGCAGCCAATAAATCCCGGCGATCGTGGCGACTGCGAGAATGACGGCCAGCCAATAGGCGAGAATGTCGCGCGCGGCAGCGTTGCGAACCCCGAAAAGCGTCTCGATCGCCTCCGTGAGCCACATCTCGCGGGTGGCCGATCTCGGAAGCGAGGTTCCTGTGCCGCCGCCAACTGCTTTCCATTGCGCCACCAGCAGCCGCACCACTTCGGCAATCACCCAGGTGCCGATGGCGAAATATGCGCCCTGCAGACGAAAGGCAAAAAACGCGGTTGGGATGGCGAGCAGCAGGGCTGCCACACCGGCAATCAGGATTGAAGGAACCGGATCAAATCCCGTCAGGATGACCACGCCGAACATCGCATAGGCGCCGATCCCGACAAAGGCCTGCTGGCCGACCGAGACCAGTCCGCCATAGCCGGCAAGCAGGTTCCAGAATTGCGCCAGCACCAGCATTGTGAGGATGAAGAACATGTCCTGGATCAGGCTGCGCGAGGCAAAGGCGGGTAGGGCGATGGCCAGCACGATGAGGAGCAGCGCCACGACCGCCGAGATGGATGACGCCCGGGTTCGCGTTTGAACCGAATAGTCAAGTTTCACGTTTGCCATGATCAATCCACCGCTCTCGGGAACAGGCCGCGAGGACGCACCAGCAGCACGATCAGAAAAGCCAGGTGCCCTGCCAGGATCTGCCATTCAGGATTGATCGCGGCCCCCACGGTTTGCGCGACGCCGATGATCACCCCGCCTGTCAGGGTGCCCCAGAGTGAACCCAGGCCACCGATGATCACGGCCTCGAACGCATAGATCAGACGGGCCGGGCCGATGCTCGGATCAAAGTTCGAGCGCATGCCGAGATAAAGGGCTGCGATGGTAACGATGACCATGGCGATGCCGGTGGCCTTGGCAAAAATACCGGCGGGCTTGATGCCCATCAGGCTGGCCGTCGTCGGATCATCAGATGTCGCGCGGAATGCCCGGCCGAGCGAGGTGCGGTAGAACAGCTGGTTGAGCCCGATGATCACCGCCAGTGCCGAAGCGAAGGTCAGAAGCGGCATGACGCCAAGGTTCAGGCCCGCGACTTCGATCGAGGCGGTAGAAAGCGACCCAGACTGAATCCGCTGGCTGTCGGCTGAAAAGCCTTCCAGCAGCATGTTCTGCAGCACAACCGAGAGACCGAACGTGACCAGCAGCGGTGGCAGAAGATCGTCGCCAAGCACACGGTTGAGCATGAATTTCTGCAATCCGTAACCGAGTGCGAACATGAACGGCATTGCCACGGCAGCGGCAACAAAGGGCGACAGCCCTGTCATCGTTACCAAGAGCAGGATCAGATAGGCCCCAAGAACGATCAGATCGCCATGGGCCAGATTGACCAGCCGCATGATGCCGAACACCAGCGACAAACCGGCGGCAAACAGAGCGTAGAGCCCGCCAAGCAGGATCCCCTGGATGATGGTGTCGACCCAGATCATGCCGCAGCTCCGAAATAGGCATTGTGGATGGCCTCGCGGCTCAACGCATCAGGGGTTCCCGAAAGCGTGATCCGGCCTTCCATCATGCAATAGACCCGGTCGGCAACGGCCATCGCCTGTCCGATGTCCTGTTCGACCACGATCATCGACGCGCCCGAGGCACGGATCTTCGGCACCGCCTTGTAGATGTCCTTGATGATCACCGGCGCCAGCCCGAGCGAAATCTCGTCGCACAGCAGCACCCGCGGATTGCTCATCAGTGCGCGTCCGATCGCAACCATTTGCTGTTGCCCGCCCGATAGCGCGGTGCCGGGATTGCGCCGACGTTCCTTGAGAATTGGAAACAGCTCGTAAACGGTTTCGAGCGACCAATAGCCCTCGGTCTTTCTGCCATAGGCGCCGATCTGCAAGTTCTCTTCGACACTGAGCGAGGGAAACAGCTTCCGGCCTTCGGGCACCATGGCGATGCCCATCGCCATGACTTCGTCTGCAGGCCTGTCTCCAATGCCGCGGCCCTCGAATTGGATGCTGTCGGACGCGTTTTTCAAAATTCCGGAAAGCGAGCGCATCAGCGTGGTTTTGCCCGCGCCATTGGCGCCGATGATCGCCACAGTCTCGCCTTCGTCAAGCGTCAGGTCGACGCCGAACAAGGCCTGGAAATCACCGTAGCGGGCCGTCAGGCCGCGGGTTTCAAGAAGCGCTGTCATATCTCGATCCCCAGATAGATTTCGCGGACCTCTTTGGACTCCATGATCTCCGCCGGATCGCCAATGCCGATCACCTTGCCGAAATCAAGCACCAGCAGTCGTTCGACAACCGAATTGAGGGCGTGCAGGACATGCTCGATCCAGATGATGGTGACACCCTCCGCGTGGATGGCCTTGATGGTCTCGATCAGCGACTGGCATTCGGCATCGGTGAGTCCGCCGGCGATCTCGTCGAGCAGCAGCAGCTTCGGATCGGTCGCCATGGCGCGTGCCAGTTCAAGCCGTTTGCGTTCAAGCAGCGACAATCCGCCAGCCGGGGTGTTGGCTTTCGAAATCAGTTCGGTGCGCTCGAGGATCACCGCACAGGCCTGGGCGACCTCGACTTCGCTTTTGCCGCGCCCGAATGTTCCCGCCACAAGCAGGTTTTCATAGACTGTCAGCTTGGAAAACGGTTGCGGGATCTGGAACGACCGCCCGACGCCCGACACACAGCGCTGCCGTGCTGGTGTCTTGGTGACATCGCGGCCGAGAAACTCGATTGACCCGCTGTCGGCTCCAATGTTGCCGGTGATCAGATTGAACAGCGTCGATTTGCCCGCGCCATTGGGGCCGATAATGCCCAATGCCATACCTTCAGGCACTTCGAAGCTGACATCGTCCGTCACCTTCAGCGCGCCAAAGCTCTTGGAAACGTTTTTGAGGGCGAGAATGGTCATTTGAACAGCCGCTCGGGAGGATAAAGGAAAAGCTGGCCCGGGCGACACATCGTCCAGGCCAGCCGTCTTGGGATCAGCCGATTGGCTGCATTGTGCCAGCCGTCGGGATCGACGGTTGGTCGGAATTGTCGACAATGACCAGGTCGTAGCCGCCGCCATCTTTCAACCGCCACTGGCCACCGACCAGCGGCGTCTTGCAGATGTTCTTGGCTGCAAATGGCGGCAGGCCTTTGCCATCGAAAGCAATCGGGCCAACGACGGTTGCGAGATTGGATGCAGCGATTGCTTCGGCCACCGCATCGCCATCGCCCGAATCGCTGACACGGCCCATGACGTCGGTGGCGAGTTCGAACAGCGCATGTGCAAAGCCGATTGGCTGCGTCCACTGCTTGCCTGTCGCTTCTGTATAGGCCGCTGCCACTTCGCCGGCGCTCAATCCGTTGAGCGAGGACTTGAACGGATGGCTAGGCGACCACCACACTTCCGAAGACAGGTTGTTGCCGGAATCGCCCAGTGCCTCGACGGCCTGCGGGAACAGGATCGCCTTGCCAACTGTCGCTGCCTTGGGGGCAAACCCCTGCTGCTTGGCCTGGTTCCAGAAGGTGGTGAAATCCGGCGGGATCGGCACGCCGGTGACGATCTCGACATTGCCCTGTTTGAACGCGTTGATCTGTGCAGAGAAATCATCGGTCAGGTTCTGATAGCGGCCTGGATCAACCAGACCGTAGTCGAGCTTGCTGAGCACCGGCGGGAATCCGACATTGGCATCGCCCCAGGCATTGCCGTCGCCGTCATTGGGGAACAGCCCGCCAACCTGCTTGTTGGTGTCGAGCTGGCTCCACATGGCGGTGAACACCGAGATCACGTCTTCCAGACCCCAGAAAAAGTGATAGGCATAGTCAAACGGCTGCCAGCTGTCCGGTGCGCCCGGGTTGCCTTGCTGGCCGATAAACCATGGCTGCCAGGGGGCAACGGTTGAGATCACGGGCACACCTTCGGCTTCCGCGGTTGTGGCTACCGGGTTGGTGGTCTCTGGCGTCGAGGCCACGAGGATCATATCGACTTCGTCATCGACAATCAGTTCCTTGGCCACTTCGGCAGCCCGGTTCGGGTTGGACTGGCTGTCCTTGACGATAACTTCGAAATTCTTGGCGGCTTCGGTGGCGCTAAAATTGGACAGGATGAAACTGTCTGCTTCGGCGAAGGCGGCCAGCGGCCCCGATTGCGGGCTGACATAGCCGAGCTTGATTTTGGCGCCCTGTGCGATGGCCGGCGCAGCGAGACCGCCTGCGGCAAGCGTGAGGCCGGTGGCGGCGGATGTCTTCAACAGTGTACGGCGGGTAATCATGGCTTCCTCCCAGTGATTGATGACAAAGATCGCTTTCCTATGCGGCCGGCGGGTCTCCTGCCCAGGCGGCCTGCAAAAGCTCCTCGATGGCCGGCCGGGTGACCGGTTGCGGATTCCAGTAGGGTTTGCGGGTTGCGATTTCGGCGGCCTTCGGCACGTCGTCCTGTGTCAGACCAAACTCGCTAAGCGCTGATGGCGCATCCACGGATTTGGCGAAACTGAAAAGCGCCTGTCCGGCATTGGAGCCGCCGAAGATTTTGGTGACAGGCGCCAGCAGATCCGGCACCGCGCGCGCATTGAAGGCGATCGCATGCGGTAGCACCACGGCATGAGTTTCGGCATGCGGTAGATCGAAGGATCCGCCAAGGGTGTGACAAAGCTTGTGATGCAACGCCATGCCGACCTGTCCGAGCACGGTGCCGCATAGCCAGGCCCCGTAGAGCGTTTCGCCGCGCGCGTTGAGATCACCAGGATTGTCGAGAACCCGGGGCAGCGCTGCGGCAAACGCCTTCAGTCCTTCAATGGCGACCATCGTCGACATCGGGTTGCGGTTTTGTGCATAGAGCGCCTCAGCGGCATGGGCCATCGCATTGAGTGCGCTGGTTACGGTCATCGCCACCGGCAGGGTGCGCACCAGTTCGGCGTCGTAGAGAATGACTTCAGGCTGGATCTTCGGATCGGTGACGGTGGTCTTCACACCGTTCTCTGTCTGGCCCAGGATCGCCGTTGCCTCGCTGCCGGCATAGGTGGTGGGCACCACGATCTGCGGCAGATCGGTCTTATAGGCGATGGCCTTGCCAAGGCCGACCGTCGATCCGCCGCCGAGTGCGACAAGGCAGTCGGCTTCAACGGCGCCAGCGTGTTCAAGCGCTTCCGCGGTCACGTCCACCGGTGTGTGCATCGCAGCCTTTGTGAAGATGCCTGCGGCCAGCCCGTTGAGATCTGCTGCCACCTCCATCGCGACATCGGCTTGCGGAGGGGTCGAAAGCACCAAGGCGCGTTTGCAACCGAGACGTTCGACTTCAGAGCTAATTTGGCGCCGAATGCCCTCGCCGAAGCGCACGCGGACTGCGGCACTCTGAACCTCAAAGCTGGCCTGAAAAAGCGACATAGTTCCTCCCCAGCCGTGCAGCTCACCTCCTCAGGCGTGCAGGGCCAGTCAGGAAGTTAACACTGAATGGGAGATATCTTGATCCAATTGCTGCAAGACTATATAGCATTGCGTTATGAAATTGGATGCACGACATCTCGAGATCATCGCGGCAATTGTCGATCACGGTGGTCTGACGGAGGGCGCGGAGGCGCTCGGAAAGTCGCAACCAAGCGTGTCGCGAACAGTCGCGATGCTGGAATCGCGGGTCGGTGCACGGCTGTTCGAGAAAAACCGCCGGCCTCTGCAACCCACTGATCTGTGCCTCGCGCTGGCAGTTGAGGGCCGCAAGGTTCTTGCCGCCAACAAGACGGCCTCGGCGCTGGTCAGACGCTACATCGATGGTAAATCCGGCGTGGTCCGGGTTGGTGGCAGCCCGTATTTCATGGACGGCGTCATTTCGGGCATGATTGCCGAATTCCAACGCGCCTTTCCCGACATTCGCATTGAGCAATCCTATGCCTACGCGGCGGAGCTTTCTCGTCAGCTTGAAAGTAATGCCCTTGATGTCGCGATCTGCCCCATGGATGTAAGCGCGCTGCCGGAACATCTGAGCTTTTCGCCGCTGCTTGATGGGCGCAATGTGATTGCCTGCGCGCCGACCCATCCCCTGGCTGGAAAGCCGTCATTGCGGCTGTCGGAAATCGCACCCTATCCGTGGATTGCGCCGCCTGTGGACAGCCCGCTCTATCAGGATCTGCGCAGCATTCTGGCAGGCATCGGGATGATCGATTTCAAGGTCAGCTTCTCTGGCGGCACGCTGGCTTCGATCACCAACATTCTCACCCGCTCGGACGCGCTGACCGTTCTGCCCTACTCGGTAGTGTTTATGCAGCGGCGGCAGCAGGCGCTTGCCGCGTTGCCGATCAGGATCAATCACCCGCAACGAAGCCTCGGCCAGATGTGGAGTCCGACGCAAGCCGAACGCCCCTCTGTGCGACGGTTCCGCCGGTTTGTCGACGCGGAGTTCTCGAACCTGCGCAGCACCATCATGAAGCACGAGCAAAACACGCTCTGGCGCCGTTAAGGCCCAGCCTGTCACTCAGATGCTGTCAAAAAGATGTTGGATCGCATTGGCGTAGTAGGACACCAAAGGCCTGTCTTTGTCGGCAATGACAAGCTCTCCGTCAGGCGCTTCGGTGACGATCCGGCGCAGGGTCAGCATCCGCAATCCGACATCAATTTCATAGTCCCGGTCCTGCCGCGGAACATGGATGTGGACACCGGCATCGATCAACCGGTCGATCAGCGCGCCGACCCTTGCCTTCAGATGCAGCCGGTCAACCCGTTCGTCCGGACTTTCAAGCAACGCAACCGCGACCAAAGACACCGGCAGCACCGGGATCAGCGCGCCGATGGAACGCATCAGCTGATGTGCCAGTTCCTCTGTCAATCGGTTCCGCTCGGTCTCCTCAAGTGCGGCCCACTTGCCAATCCCATGACCGGCAAGGAATTGGTCAACGGACACCGGATTGCCAAACGAGACGCTGGCATAGCCGAAGCGGTGCCATTTGCCCGCGAGCCGAAGCCTGAGATTGCGAAACAGGAAGGCCAGCGTCCGGGTCGATTTCTCCCATGTCGATGCGGGAGCTGCCTGATGATCGGTTTCAAACACCAGCGACCGGTCCTCGAGAACCCGGTCGTAATTCAGCCCGACGGGAATGAACACCGTGTCATGAGAGACGTGGTCATGGGCGGACACGATGTAGGAAATCAGCCCGATCCTTGGTGGCCGCAGCTTGCCATCGCGCGACAGGCCGCCTTCGGGGAACACTGCTTGAGTGACGCCCGCTTCGGTCGCCATCCGCACATAGGTTGCAAGGATCCGGCGATAGAGTGTGTTGCGGGCATTGCGGCGAATGAAATAGGCGCCCATGAAACGGATCAGCGTTTGCAGCACCGGCAGACGTGCCCATTCGCCCACAGCATAAGAAAGTGCCGTCGAGGATGAGGCCAGATAGGTCACCAGCACATAATCCATGTTGGAGCGGTGGTTCATCACGAACACCACCGATGAATTCGGCTCGACCTTGGAAAGAGCCTCGGTGTTGGTGTAGCCCAGCCGCACCCGGTAAAGCGCGGTTGCGATCCAGCGCGCCAGCCGTGTGCCGATGCGGAAATAGGCGTAGGCGTTGAACATCGGCACGATTTCGCGGGCATAGCGCGCCGCTCGGGCCATCGCCAACTGGATCGGCTCGCCGGTCTCGCGGGAATGTTCGGCAACTGCGTCCACCACCTGCGTATCATTGACCACACGGTCGATCAGGATGCTTCGCCGGGTGGTGCCGAACGGCCGGATCTTGAGCTGCAGCCTTGTGTTGAGCTCGTCAATCGCCTGATTGACCCGGCGCCGGAAGAACCAGCGCACGGCTGGCGACAGCAGCCGGTCGGCAATGGCGATGGCCGCCAGAACGGAGGCAATGACGATCACCCATACCGGCAATTCGATTGTCTGTGTCATGCGGCCTCCACCCGTCAGGCCGACAGTAAGGTCTTGCGTGTCATTGTCCAGACAATCAGAAGCTTGGGCTTATGGGGCGATAAGAATGCTGCCCAGGATTTCCACGCCCTGACTACCGGCCCGTATCACCAGTACCTCGCCCGAGCGGGTGGCCCGTCCGGTGAGCGCGGAAATATTGACCTGGTGTGTGACCAGCATCAGCCGCCCTTGTTCGCGCTTGATCAGGGCCCGCGCATCCGCTGTCTGGCTGTCGCGTGTCGAGAAATCCTGGAAAAAGGAATTCAGCGCCGGTTCTGCGGTCACCGCACCAAGCCCGAGCAGCTCTGCAGTCTCCATTGTCCGGCACCATTGGCTTGAAAAGACCTTGTCGAACTCGATGCCGCGGCTGCGAAACGCCTCACCGATGGCGCGGGCCTGCGCCCGGCCGCGCTCATCGAGATTGCGCTGCGTCGTGCAGTCGCCAACCTGCAACGTCGACGGATCGCCGGTGCCCGGCGCCAACGCATGGCGCATGATCGCAATCGCGCCGGGCTGCTCCAGCGCCGCCCAGTCATTGGCCGAAACCGTGCCGGGCAGCAGAAACAGCAGAACTACAAACCAGCGCATTGCCAAACTCTCTTTCGCCAGGATCTCGATTTAGAACGGAACGGTTGTCTTGATCGGCCAGAGCGCCATTTGCACTTCAAGACCGGTCGGGCCCGCAGAACCCGTTTCGAGAGATAGGGCACGGATCCGGCAGGCCCAGATGTCACGGCTCACCCCGCGACAAGATGCCAACCACGCGAGACCAGGGAGCCACAGCGGCCATGATATATGCGAGATTGATTGCGGGCCTGTTGGTCATATCGCTGACGGCCGTCATGACTGCCGCAGGAGGGCAGGTTACGGTGGATGATTTTAAGTCTGGCCCGGAGCAACGCTGGCGCTTCTTCGCCGACACGGTGATGGGCGGCCGCTCGACAGGGCAGGTCGTGTTCAAGACCGGCGGCGGAGCTTACGCCAAGCTCACCGGCGATGTCACCACGGCCAACAATGGCGGCTTCATCCAGATCCGCCGCGAGCTGACATCGGTGCCGGCTGATACTCAGGGCGTGCGGCTTGTGGTCCGCGGCAATGGCGAGCGCTATTTCGTGCATCTGAGAACCTCGGGAACGATCCTGCCCTGGCAATACTATCAGGCAGGTTTTGCCACCACGAGTGGTTGGCGCGAAGTGCGGTTGCCGCTTGCCGGCTTCGAACGCTCGGGACGCTTTCTCGGCAAAACCCCGAAGGCCTCCAGCCTCAAATCGATCGGCATCGTCGCCTTCGGACGTGACCACAAGGCCGACGTCGAAATCCGTGAAGTCGGTTTCTACTGACCATTGATCTATCCCCGCCTGCTGATCCGGCAATGGTGCCGTCCAACTTGCTGATCTGATGGACCCCGCGTCTGCAAAGCGGTAGACAGGAAGCCGCTAACGGTGAGCCGGTGCTTTGCAGGCTGGTCCGCAGGCGATTGCAAAGGATCTTGCACCATGGCCCATGTGCCTTTTTTCGATGGTCACAATGATTTTCTGCTCAGACTGCTGGGAGCATCGGATCAGCGCGAGACGCTTTGGCTCGAAAGGGGAAAGGAAGGCCATCTCGACCTGCCGCGGATGCAACAGGCCGGTTTCGCGGGCGGTTTCTTCGCCATCTACATTCCCTCACCGCATGAGGAGAACGCCCCCGACTACCTGGCGATGATGGACCAGCCGCCCTATGACCTGCCGCTGCCCGCGCTCATCCACGCCGACCAGGCCCAGCCCGTGGCCATCAGGATGGCCGGACATCTGATGTGGATGGAGCGGGCTTCCAGCGGGGCGCTGAAGATCTGCCGCTCCTCTGCCGAACTCCGGTCCTGTATCGAAACCGGAACCATCGCCGCGATCATGCACATGGAGGGCGCCGAGGCCATCGGCCCGGACCTTGATGCGCTCTACGCCTTTCACGCCATGGGCCTGCGTTCGCTCGGTCCGGTGTGGAGCCGTCCCACCGTGTTCGGCCACGGCGTCCCGTTCCGCTTTCCCGGTGATCCCGACACCGGCCCGGGCCTGACCGACGCCGGAAAGGACCTGATCAGGGCCTGCAACGAACTCAGGATCATGATCGACCTGTCACACCTCAACGAGAAGTGCTTCGACGATGTCGCGAAGCTCTCCGACGCGCCGCTGGTCGCCACCCATTCCAACGCCCACACAGTCACCCCATCGACCCGCAACCTGACCGATCGCCAGCTGCAGATGATCCGCGAGTCGGGCGGCATGGTCGGCCTCAACTATGCCACCGTGTTCCTGCGCGAAGATGGCCGGAAATCCACCGATTGCGGCTGGGACCCGGTGATGCACCACCTCGATCACCTCATCGAAAAGCTCGGCGAAGACCATGTCGGCTTCGGCTCCGACTTCGACGGCGCCGAACTCCCCGACGTCATCGGCGACGTCACCGGCGTCCAGGCGCTGATCGAGGAAATGCGGGCGCGGCAATATGGCGAGGCGTTGATCGAGAAGATCGCGCGCGGAAATTGGGTGGCGTTGTTGGAACGGAACTGGGGCGAATGAGCCGGCCGCGCCGCTCTCACATGTTCCTTCTCATCCCTGCCACCCGCGCCAGCACCGCATTGGCCGCATCCAGCACATTCGAGCCCGGTCCAAAAATCTCGGCAACGCCTTTCTCCCGCAAAAACGCATAATCCTGTTCCGGGATGACGCCGCCGACCACAACCTGAATGTCGGCGCGGTCCTTGTCCTTCAGCCGGTCGATCAGCTCCGGCACCAGCGATTTGTGACCGGCTGCCAGCGATGAGATGCCGACCACGTCGACGCCGAGCGCAATCGCCTTGTCGGTGACTTCTGCCGGTGTTTCGAACATGTCGGTCAAATCCACCTTGAAGCCCATGTCGGCAAAGGCCGTGGCGATGACCTTGGCGCCGCGGTCGTGGCCGTCCTGTCCCATCTTGGCGACGAGTACATGCGGCGCACGGCCCTTTTCTTTTCTGTATTCGGCGATGCGGTCTCGGATCGCCTTGTACTCCGGATCGTCGTGATAGACATCCTCGTAGACTCCGCCGATCACCTTGGTCGTGGCATGGTGCCGGCCGCCGAAGCCACGTTCCATGGCGTCGGAAATCTCGCCCAGTGAGGCCCGTGCCCGCGCAGCATCAACGGCAGCTGCGAGCAGGTTGCCCTTGCCGGATTTCGCCACCTGTTCCAGCGTGGCGATCGCCGCTTCGTGGGCATTCGGATCACGGCTGTCGCGCATCTTCTTGAGCCGCGCGATCTGCCTGGCGCGGACCTTGTCGGTATCGATGTCGAGAATGTCGACCTGCGGCTCGTCGGCGAGCCGGAACCGGTTGACCCCGACGATCACGTCCTCGCCCCGATCGATCCGCGCCTGCCGCCGCGCGGCCGCTTCCTCGATACGCATTTTCGGCAGGCCCTGCTCGACCGCCTTGGTCATGCCGCCCAGCGCCTCCACCTCGGCAATCAACTCCCAGGCCTTCCCGGCCAGATCGGCGGTCAGCTTCTCGACGTAATAGGAGCCGCCGAGCGGGTCGACGACATTGGTGATGCCGGTCTCGTGCTGAAGGATCAGCTGCGTGTTGCGGGCGATGCGGGCGGAAAATTCCGTCGGCAGCGCGATCGCCTCGTCGAACGAATTTGTGTGCAGCGACTGGGTACCGCCAAGCGCGGCGGCCATGGCTTCAAACGCGGTGCGGACCACGTTGTTGTACGGATCCTGTTCGGTAAGTGATACGCCCGATGTCTGGCAGTGTGTGCGCAGCATCTTCGAGCGCTCTGACTTGGCGCCGAAATCGGTCATGATCTTCGACCACATGGCCCGCGCAGCGCGCAGTTTCGCCGCTTCCATGAACACGTTCATTCCGATGCAGAAGAAGAACGACAGCCGCCCGGCAAAGGCGTCGACATCGAGCCCTTTGGCTTGCGCAGCGCGGACATACTCCATCCCGTCAGCCAGCGTGTAGGCCAGTTCCTGTGCCAGCGTCGCGCCTGCCTCCTGCATGTGGTAGCCGGAAATCGAGATCGAGTTGAACTTCGGCATTTCCTTAGCCGTGAACTCGATGATGTCGGCCACGATCCGCATCGAGGGCTCGGGCGGATAGATATAGGTGTTGCGGACCATGAACTCCTTGAGGATGTCATTCTGCACGGTCCCGGTGAGCTTGGCCCGTTCGACGCCCTGTTCCTCGCCAGCGACGATGAACATCGCCAGCACCGGGATGATGGCGCCGTTCATCGTCATCGACACGCTCATCTCGCCCAGCGGAATGCTGTCGAAGAGGATCTTCATGTCCTCGACCGAATCGATCGCCACCCCCGCCTTGCCGACATCGCCGGTCACCCGCGGATGGTCGGAATCATAGCCGCGGTGGGTGGCCAGATCGAAGGCCACGGATAGACCTTTCTGGCCGGCCGCCAGGTTCTTGCGATAAAACGCGTTGGATTCTTCTGCCGTTGAAAAGCCCGCATACTGCCGGATGGTCCAGGGTTGGCCCGCATACATGGTCGAGCGCACGCCGCGGGTAAACGGCGCGAAGCCCGGCAGCTCGAAGGCCACATCTTCGGGCAGGTCCTCCGCCGTGTAGAGCGGCTTCAGCGTAATGCCTTCCGGCGTTTCGGTGTTCAGGCTTTCGATCGGTTTACCCTTGAGATCCTTGGTGGCAAGATCGAGCCAGTCGCGTTTGGTCTTGCTCATTGTGCTGATCCTTGCGAGCCGGTGTTTTTGCAGAAGTCCCCTCCCCAACCCCTCCCCACAGGGGGGAGGGGCTCAACTTGCCGCCCGTTCAGCGGACCACCTTGAGCCTGCTGCAGGATAGGTCTTTCGGTAGAAGTAAAAAAGGTGCAGCAGGCACCTAGCCCCTCCCCCTTGTGGGGAGGGGTTGGGGAGGGGTGTTTCGACGTGAGCAAGGCGCTCATTTCGCAAACTCCATGATGATCTCGTCGACGGCGAGGCTGTCGCCGGGCTTCACCGGAATGCGAGAGACCACGCCCTTGCGCTCGGCCTTGAGCACATTTTCCATTTTCATGGCTTCGACCACTGCAAGGGTCTGGCCTTCCTGCACCTCGTCGCCCTCGTTGACGGCGATCGAGACGATCAGGCCGGGCATCGGGCACAGCAGCAGGCTCGACGTATCGGGTGCCACCTTCTCCTTCATCAGCCGGGCCAGTGCGGCGACGCGCGGGGAAAATACCTGTGCCCGCACATCGACGCCCAACTGTCGCAGCCGCCAACCGGCGTCGGCGGGCTCGACCTTGATCGCCTGAAGATCGCCGTCGATGTCGAAAATCGCGAGCTTTGCGCCAGGCATCCAGTCGGTGGTTACCGCCAGCGGCTCGCGACCCGGCAGGCGCACCATGAAGACGTCATCGGTGTCGTCGATATGGCCGGTGATTTCCTGCCCGGCGATGCGGACCACCTTGTCCTCATGGGCTCGCTTTTCGGCCTGACTGAAGCGCGCGCCTGAAATCTGCGCATTGCGCTCGCCCAGAATGTGACTGAGCACGAGACCCACAATGGCAAAGCGTTCGATGCTGTTCTCATTGGGCGGCACCGGCGCAAAGCCGTCCGGATATTCCTCGGCGATGAAGCCCGTGGACAGCCGGCCCTCGCGCCAGCGCGGATGCTGCATCAGCGCCGACAGGAACGGCAGATTGTGTCCGATGCCCTCGACCTCGAAGCGGTCCAGCGCGTCGGCCATGGCGTCGACCGCCTCGAGCCGCGTCGATGCATGGGTGCACAGCTTGGCGACCATCGGGTCGTAGAACATCGAGATCTCGGAGCCTTCGGTGACGCCGGTGTCGTTGCGGATGGTGACGCCGTCGATGGTGCCTTCCTGCGGCGGCCGGTAGCGCGTCAGCCGGCCGATCGACGGCAGGAAATTGCGGTAGGGATCCTCGGCGTAGAGACGGCTTTCCACCGCCCAGCCATCAAGCTTCACATCGTCTTGCGTGAAGGGGAGTTTCTCGCCCGCAGCGACCCGAATCATCTGCTCGACCAGATCGACCCCGGTAATCAGCTCGGTCACCGGATGCTCCACCTGCAGCCGCGTGTTCATCTCTAGAAAATAAAAATTGCGATGCTTGTCGACGATGAATTCCACCGTGCCTGCCGACTGGTAGTCCACGGCCTTGGCCAGCGCCACCGACTGCTCGCCCATCGCCTTGCGGGTTGCTTCATCCAGGAACGGCGAGGGGGCTTCTTCGACCACTTTCTGGTTCCGCCTCTGGATCGAGCATTCGCGTTCGCCCAGATAGATCGTGTTGCCGTGGCTGTCGGCGATCAGCTGGATCTCGATGTGCCGTGGTTCCTCAATGAACTTCTCGATGAAGATCCGGTCATCGCCAAACGAGCTCACCGCTTCCGATTTCGAGCGGGAGAAACCCTCCCGCGCTTCGGCATCATTCCAGGCAATCCGCATGCCCTTGCCGCCACCGCCGGCCGACGCCTTGATCATCACCGGATAGCCAATTTCGGCGGCGATCTTCGCCGCATGCGCCTCATCATCGATCAGCCCCATGTGTCCCGGTACGGTCGACACACCGGCTTCCGCAGCGATCTTCTTCGAGGTGATCTTGTCGCCCATCGCCTCAATGGCTTTCACCTTCGGGCCGATAAAGGCGATGCCCTCCTTCTCCAGCGCCTCGCAGAATGAAGCCCGCTCGGACAGGAAACCGTAACCCGGGTGCACGGCCTCTGCGCCGGTTTCCTTGCACGAGGCAATGATCTTCTCGGCGATCAGGTAGGACTGGTTGGCGGGGGGAGGTCCGATGTGGACAGCCTCATCGGCCATTTCCACATGCACCGCGTTGCGGTCGGCATCGGAATAGACGGCAACCGTCTTGATGCCCATAGCCCGCGCGGACTTGATCACCCGGCATGCGATTTCACCGCGATTTGCGATGAGGATTTTGGAAAACATCATTGACCCTCTCCCCCCTGGAGGGGGAGAAAGCCTTTTCCTGCACTTGCGCGGGCTGTGCCCGAGCAAGTGCTTGGAAAAGGCAAGAGAGGGGGGCTAGCGTCCCGCTGCTGCGTGAATGATCTGCTCTGCGACCGCATCGATGTTCTCCTGTATATCCTCGTTCCAGAACCGTAGAGTTCTGTAGCCCTTCATTTCGAAGTATCGATCCCGGTCAGCATCGCGCTTCGAACTCATGTGCTTCGGTCCGTCCGCTTCCACGATCAGCAGCCGCTGATGGCAGACGAAATCGCAGATATAGGGGGCGAGAGGTTCCTGCCTCTTGAACTTCATTCCGCCCAACCTGCGCGCTCGCAGCAACTGCCAGAGCACGTATTCAGCCTCCGTTGGATCGTGCCGCATGGCTTTTGCAATTTGCGCAGCCTGTCTTCGGTCAACCGGCCCCCTCTCTTGCAATTTCTGGCGTTTAGCCTTCGGCTAAGCCACCGAAATTGCTTTCTCCCCCTCAAGGGGGGAGAGGTTTCTCACACCTCCAGCACGTCCTCCAGCGCCTCGGGCATACTTGCCCGTGCGGCGTCCTCGTCGATCCGGAGCAACGCCTGATAGGATTTTGGATCGAAAGGCTGTTCGGCCGGAACGATTTCACGGCCGAATAGCCAGCTGATCCGCCCGGCATCGAGATTGCCGCGCTCAAAGGGTTCGTCGCCGAACTTGTGCCAAAGCGCATGCAGGAACGCGGTGTCGGCGAGCTTCTCCGTCGGCGTCCGGTCCGCCATGCGCTGGCGTTTGATAATCGCCGTCACGCCGCGCGGATTCGCGCGGCGGATGGTGAACTGGAACCCCGTGCCGGGCAGGCCAGACGGGATTCCACGATGCTTGGTCATCTCAGGCAGTTTTGCCATTCATGCCCCGCCTTCCTTGGCGGCTTCGAGCTTGTCCTGGGTGCGAAGCTCGAAGTCCGATGCGTCATGCCGCTCGTGCAGCTGTTCCGACAATTCGCCGAAAGGCTTGTTGACGATGCGGCCACGCTCGACTGCCGGACGCTTGGCGATGTGGTCGGTCCAGCGGATAACGTTCTTGTAGGTGTCGACATCCAGGAAATCGCCGGCCTCATAGGCTCCGCCCTTCACCAGGCGCCCATACCAGGGCCAGATCGCCATATCGGCAATCGAGTATTCCTTGCCAGCCATATATTCATTGTCGGCCAGATGCCGGTCGAGCACATCAAGCTGGCGCTTGACCTCCATGGCGAAACGGTCGATGGCGTACTGGATCTTGATCGGCGCATAGGCATAGAAGTGTCCGAAGCCACCGCCGAGATAGGGACCGGATCCCATCTGCCACATCAGCCAGTTGATGGCTTCCGTGCGCCCCTTGAGATCGGTCGGCAGGAACGCCCCGAACTTCTCCGCCAGATACATCAAGATTGAGCCGCTTTCGAACACACGGGTCGGCTCCGGTGTGGAATGGTCCATCAGGGCAGGGATCTTGGAGTTCGGATTGACCTCGACAAAGCCCGAACCGAACTGGTTGCCCTCGCCGATATTGATCAGCCAGGCGTCATATTCCGCGCCCTTGTGCCCGGCTTCGAGAAGCTCCTCGAGCATCACGGTCACCTTCACGCCATTGGGCGTTGCCAGCGAATAAAGCTGCAGCGGATGCTTGCCGACCGGCCGGTCCTTGTCGTGGGTCGCACCGGCGATCGGCCGGTTGATATTGGCAAACTGGCCACCATTGCCCTTCTGCCATTCCCACACCTTTGCCGGCTGATAGCCAGCAGGAAAATTGTTCTCGGGCGGGAATTTTGTGTCATCAGTCATGAAATCAAATCCTTGTTGGTGAGATAAAGCTCACCTTGCATATAGGCTGAGCGGGCGCCAATTGCAGCCGTGATAAACCTTGACGGCCTGTTCAAAATCACGTGTTCGCCCCCGCACCGCATCAGCCGGCATAATCCGCATTGCTCACATGCTCGAGCCATGTCACCGCAACACCGTCCAGAGCCTCCTGAATGGCCAGGTGCGTCATCGCCACATCGGGCGAGGCGCCATGCCAGTGTTTCTCGCCGGGTTCGAACCACACCACATCGCCCGGCCGGATCACCTCGATTGGTCCGCCTTCGCGCTGCGCACGGCCGAGACCCGAGGTGACGATGATCGTCTGGCCCAGCGGATGCGTGTGCCACGCCGTCCGCGCGCCGGGCTCGAACGTCACCGATGCGCCCTGAACCCGCCCCGGAGCCTCGGCGGCAAACAATTTGTCCATCCGCACGCTGCCGGTGAACCAGTCTTCCGGGCCCTTGCCCGAAGGCGTCGATCCTGCACGTGTGATCTTCATGGTGATGTTCCAGTTTCTTGCGACAAGAATTCCGGTGAAACCGCGTCGGTCAGCCAGACGCCGTTGTCCGCCTGCCAGAATGCATGCCCGGCTTCGTGCATTGCCCTGGAAGCGACCCGCACCACCACCGGCTTTC
Source organism: Hoeflea sp. (assembly GCA_043585085.1). Taxonomy (GTDB): domain Bacteria; phylum Pseudomonadota; class Alphaproteobacteria; order Rhizobiales; family Rhizobiaceae; genus Hoeflea. The sequence continues at coordinate 1,230,878 of CP121320.1, read as the reverse complement.
CATGCCTCTGGCCGACCTTTGTCGCAGTCTCGATGTCCGTGGAAAGATGAACCTGCTGCCGTGACATCGGCTTCAGGCCTTCTTGGAGGATCGCCGGAAGGTGGCGCGTTGCCGTTCCGTGATACAGGACAACTGGCGGCGCGATCGGTTGCTTTCCCAGATCCACCTTCACCGAATGGCCCTGCGCTGCTCGAATGCGGGTCATGTCCTCATTAAAGGTGAAACGCTTCTTGTCGCTCGTTGCAACAACCTGTTTCAGCGACTCTATATCAAGTGCGCGGCCCGCTGCATTGGCCTTAGCAAGCAGTTCATCGACGGCAACCCATCCCTGAGAATCGAGCGTTATGCCGATGCTGTCCGGCGCGTGGCGCAAAACGTAGCTCAAAAACTTGCTGGTTTTTGTCGACACCGTGCGCCCCTCACAACGGAATGTTGTCGTGCTTGCGGTCGGGCTTCGAGACCTTCTTGGTCTTCAGCATCTCAAACGCCCGGACCACGCGCCGCCGGGTCGAATGCGGCATGATCACCTCGTCGATGAAGCCGCGCTGGGCGGCGACGAAGGGATTGGCGAAGCGGTCTTCGTAGTCCGCCGTGCGCTGCGCGATCTTGTCCGGATCGCCAAGCTCCGAGCGGTAGAGGATCTCGGTCGCGCCCTTGGCCCCCATCACCGCGATCTGCGCTGTCGGCCAGGCATAATTGACGTCGGCGCGGATGTGCTTGGACGCCATCACGTCATAGGCGCCGCCATAGGCCTTGCGGGTGATCACGGTGACTTTCGGCACGGTGGCCTCGGCATAGGCGAACAGCAGCTTCGCGCCATGCTTGATGATGCCGCCATATTCCTGGCTCACGCCCGGCAGAAAGCCCGGCACGTCGACCAGGGTGAGAATCGGGATGTTGAAAGCGTCGCAGAACCGAACGAAGCGCGCCGCCTTCTTGGAGCTGTCGATGTCGAGACAGCCGGCCAGCACCATCGGTTGGTTGGCGACCACGCCCACGGTGGTCCCGTTCAGCCGGATGAAGCCGCACAGAATGTTCTTGGCATGGTCCGCCTGAATTTCGAAGAAATCACCTTCATCGGCCACACGAAAGATCACTTCGCGCATGTCGTAAGGCTTGTTCGGGTTGTCCGGGATCAGCGTATCAAGCGCATCCTCGAGCCGGTCGGCGCGGTCGGCGGTCGGAAGTTCCGGCGGCGTCTCGCGGCTCGACAAAGGCAGGAAGTCGAACATCCGGCGGATCTCGATCAGCGCTTCGACATCATTGTCGTAGGAGCCATCAGCCACGGAGGATTTCTTGGTGTGGGTCGACGCGCCACCCAGCTCTTCCGCCGTGACGATCTCGTTGGTCACGGTTTTGACCACATCCGGGCCGGTGACGAACATGTAGCTTGTATCCTTCACCATGAAGATGAAGTCGGTCATGGCCGGAGAATAGACCGCGCCGCCGGCGCAGGGGCCCATGATCACGGAAATCTGCGGGATCACGCCCGAGGCCTGGACATTGCGCCAGAACACCTCGGCATAGCCGCCGAGCGACGCCACGCCTTCCTGGATCCGAGCGCCACCGGAATCATTCAAGCCGATCAGCGGTGCGCCGTTCTGCACCGCGAGATCCATGATCTTGCAGATCTTCTCCGCATGGGTTTCCGACAGCGAGCCGCCGAACACGGTGAAATCCTGGGAGAAAACATAGACCGGGCGGCCATTGATGGTGCCCCAGCCGGTAATCACGCCGTCGCCCGGATAGACCTGCTGCTCCATGCCGAAATCGGTGCAGCGATGGGTCTTGTACATGTCGTACTCTTCGAACGACCCCTCATCAAGCAGCACGTCAAGGCGTTCACGTGCGGTCAGCTTGCCCTTGGCGTGCTGTGCATCGATCCGTTTCTGCCCGCCACCCAGACGGGCTTCCGCGCGCCGCTGTTCGACCTCTTCGATAATGTCGCGCATTCAAGTCTCCCCTTTTTGCCACCATCACCGATATTGCCGGAAACACCAAGCAGGCCCAACCCGGTATGGCCGCAGCAGCAGCCATGATTGGTAGCGCGATTGGAGCCAAGGCAACAGGGTTGAAAAGGTAAGCATGTTGCACTAGCAATGTTTGCAACTGTATTTTTGCAATATTGCGAAGTTTGATGCGCGCACGCAAACTCTTCATTGGCGGAAAGATCCGCGCCATCCGCGGCGAGCAGGGCCTCACGCAGGCAGGCTTTGCCACCAAGCTTGGTATATCGACCAGCTATCTCAACCAGATCGAAAACAACCAGCGCCATGTCAGCGCGTCTGTGCTGCTGGCGCTGGCGGAAGCCTTTTCGGTCGATATCACCACTTTGTCGGATCAGGACACCGACCGGCTGCTCGCCGATGTGTCCGAGGCGCTGGCCGACCCGGTCTCGGGCGGAACCCAGCCCTCGCTCACAGACATCAAGCTGGTGGTGCAGAACGCGCCTTCCTTCGCGCGCGCATTCGTCGCCCTGCACCAGGCCATGCGCCGCTCCGGCGATCAGCTGGCCGAGCTTGACGAGACGCTGGAACGTTCAGGCGCGCTCACCGATCCCACCCCCTATGAAGAGGTCCGCGATTTCTTCCATTATGTTGACAACTACATCCACGAGCTCGATCTGGCCGGCGAGGCGCTGAGCCAGGAGCTGGCAAAAAGCCACGGCGTCAGCCTCAAGGCTCTGGCCGAACACATCGAGCGCCGCCACCGCGTCCGGGTGGTGATCGGTGCGGGCGGTGAAGCAGGCGCCGGGCAGGGCGAGGGTGACGCCGTTGGCCTGCGCCGCTTCGATCCGGTCAGCCGCGTGCTCTGGCTCAATCCGCGCAGCCCGGTCTCCACGCAAGCCTTCCAGATCGCCTGCCAGATTGCGCTGATCGAACATGATGCGGTGATGCGCCGGATTATCGAGGAAGCCCGCTTCCGCTCAGCCGATGCCGCCGCGATCTGCCGCATCGGATTGGCCAACTATTTTGCCGGCGCCGCTATCCTGCCCTATGGCGCGTTCGCTGCCGCAGCGCGTGAGCTGCGTCACGATCTGGTGCTTCTGGCCGACCGGTTTTCGACCAGCCTGGAGCAGGTGGCGCACAGGCTATCGACCCTTCAACGTCCCGGCCAGAAAGGTGTGCCGTTTTTCTTTGCCCGGGTCGACAAGGCCGGCAATATCACCAAACGCCACTCGGCGACCAAGCTGCAATTCGCCCGCTTCGGTTCGGCCTGTCCATTGTGGAACGCGCACTCGGCCTTCGAGACTCCGAACCGCATCATAAGGCAACTGGCTGAAACGCCCGATGGCGTGCGCTATCTCTGCCTCGCCACTGCAGTCTCTAAACCTTCGGGGGGCTGGCGCGACCCGGTGCAATCCTATGCCCTGGCACTCGGCTGCGAGGTCGCCCACACGGGCGAACTGGTCTATGCCGATGATCTTGATGTCGCCCGCGCCGAAGCCTTTGAGCCGATCGGCGTCTCCTGCCGGATCTGCGAGCGCCGTGAGTGCCATCAGCGCGCCGTGCCGCCGCTCAAGCGCCGCCTGCTGGTCGATCCCGACAGCCGCAAGCCGGTTCCCTATGATCTAGAGTGACAACCATCCTGCGCGCACTGTCCTGCGCAAGACTTGCAGCGGACCGCCCGGGCAGGTTAGGAACCGGGAACAGGCTGAGAATTTGAGTGCCCCAATCACGGGGCCAGCTAGCGAAAGGCCAAGGCAGTGACTGGCACGATCTATGTCCTCAATGGACCCAACCTCAATCTGCTCGGCAAGCGCCAGCCCGACATCTATGGCCATGAAACGCTTGCAGACGTGGAAAGCGCATGCGCTGAGCGCGTCGCTGTTCATGGTTTGAAAACCCGCTTCCTGCAGTCCAATGCCGAACATCAGCTGATCGACTGGATCCATGAAGCTCGCGAGAGTGCGGTTGCCATCGTCATCAACCCGGCCGCCTACACCCATACCTCTGTGGCGATCCTTGATGCGCTCAACGCTTTCGAGGGCCCGGTGATCGAAGTTCACATTTCCAATGTCCATAAACGTGAGGACTTCCGTCATCATTCTTTTGTGTCGCTGAGAGCCGACGGCGTCATCGCCGGCTGCGGAACGCAAGGTTATCTGCTGGCGATCGACCGGGTGACAACTGTTCTGGCCGCCAGCTGATGATCGCCGCGATCTGGTGTTGGAACGGTGGCGCCGAACCAGCCCGAACCGGAAGATTGCCCCTTCGTCTCAGGAGCGCTTGAGTGCGCGTTTCGATGATCTCCGCAGCCCTGGTGGCAGCTCTTGTCGGCTACGGCTCGACCATTGCCCTGGTGCTCGCCGCCGCAGCCGCTGTTGGCGCGGATTCAGGCCAGACCGCCTCCTGGGTGGCGGCGGTCTGCTTTTCCAAGGCCATCGGCGCCGCGCTTTTGAGCACCTGGAAGAAAATTCCGGTGCTGTTGGCCTGGTCGACGCCAGGCGCAGCACTCATTGCAGCCTCCACCGGGGTCGATATCCACCAGGCCGTTGGTGCGTTCATCTTTGCCGGATTGCTGATTGCATTGACTGCGGCCATCCGTCCGCTCAACCGGGCGGTCAACGCTATTCCTACCGGTGTAGCTTCGGGCATGCTGGCGGGGGTGCTGTTGCCCTTCACCATGGCAGTGGCCCTGCATGCGGCCAATGAAGCCGCGCTGGTCTTGCCGTTGATTGCGGTGTTTGTGGTGATGCGCCTGATCAATCCGCTGATGGCAGTTCTGGCGGCGCTGATGGCCGGTTTGGCTATCGCCTTTACCTATGGAGGTGCGCCGCCGCCCTCGACTGATGTCGACTGGACCTTGCTGACCTTCGTCAGGCCGGAGTTCAATCCCGCCGTGCTGCTCGGTCTTGGCGTGCCGCTCTATCTCGTCACAATGGCGTCGCAGAACTTGCCGGGATTTGCCGTGCTGCGCGCCCATGGCTACGAGCCGCCGGTGACCGAAGCGCTTGGCGTGACTGGCATCCTCTCCTCGTTTTTCGCCCTGTTCGGCGCGCCTACGATCAACATGGCGGCCATCACGGCCGCCATCTGTTTGGGCGACGACGTTCACCCAGAGAAGTCCCAGCGCTGGAAAGTCGGCCTCGCCTATGCAGCGGTCTGGAGCATGCTTGGCCTGTTCGGCCCTGTCATCGTGCCGGCCATTCTCGCAATGCCGCCGGAGATCATTGCGGTGGTGGCCGGTCTCGCGCTGATCCCGCCGCTGATCGGCGCGCTTGTCTCTGCGTTCGATGTGCCGGCAACACGTTTCGCTGCCGCCGCGACATTCGCGGTCACAGCGTCTGGTGTTGCAGCCTTTGGCATAGGGGCCGCGTTCTGGGGGCTGCTGGCGGGTCTTCTGGTCCACCTCCTGGATCATATGAAGCTGCGCTGATCCCTGCGGCGGCGATCACGATCGCATTTGTTTGCGGTGAATTGACACGAGTCAAAGCGCTCGGCCCGCTTTCCGGTCATGGTGCGTCTTTCACCGGAAAGGGGCCGGAATGACAGACGCCAAAAACAAGACTGACATGAAACCTGATGTTGTGACTGCGGAAGTTGATCCGGAGGCCGTGGCCAATGAAAATTTCGACACTGCCCAGGCAGTGGAGACGGATGCGGCACCGGCAAAACCGCCTCGTCTGAACACGGCAGAGATCCGCAAGGATGAAGCCGCAATCGCACAGCTCTTCGAGCAGGGCGTCTACCCCTACAAGACGAGAATGCGCCGAACCGCCTATGAGAAGGAAAAGGCCAAGCTTCAGGTCGAGCTTCTAAAGGCCCAGCGTTGGATCGAGGACACCGGTCAGAAGGTGGTGATGCTGTTTGAAGGCCGGGACGCGGCGGGCAAGGGCGGGACGATCAAGCGGTTTATGGAGCACCTCAATCCACGCATGGCGCGCGTTGTGGCTCTTTCAAAGCCGACCGATCGGGAGCGCTCGCAATGGTATTTCCAGCGCTACATTGAGCACTTGCCCGCAGCCGGTGAAATGGTGCTGTTCGACCGCTCCTGGTACAATCGTGCCGGTGTCGAGCGGGTCATGGGCTTCTGCTCGCCAGCGGAATATCTCGAATTCATGCGCGAGGCGCCGGAGATCGAGCGCATGCTGTCGCGCTCCGGCATCCTGCTTTTCAAATACTGGTTCTCGGTCACGCAAGGTGAGCAGCTCAGGCGCTTTGGCCAGCGCGAGAAGGATCCGCTCAAACAGTGGAAGCTTTCTCCCATCGACAAGGCGTCGCTCGACAAATGGGACGACTACACTGAAGCCAAGGAAGCGATGTTCTTCTACACCGACACCGCAGATGCGCCCTGGACCATTGTCAAATCCGACTGCAAGAAGCGCGCGCGGCTCAATTGCATGAAGCATTTCCTGTCCAGTCTGCCCTATCCCAACAAGGATCACCTGATCGTGCACCATCCCGACCGGTTGATCGTTGGTTCAAGCAACCATGTCATCGGCTCCGATGAACACATGCTGGGCAAGACCCTGCATCCCTATGTGCGCAAATCGAAGGAACCGGCTGCTTAGCCGACTGGCATCTGTGCAATTGTCAAAGGGCGCCACACGGCGCCCTTTTGGCGTTTCATATCCCGCGGCAATCCGCCGGGCGACTTAAACATTTAATCTCTTGAATATGGATGACCGCTTATATATATGTAGCGCAAGGCACAATGATGCCTTCGTTGAAGGCGAAAACGATCAAGAGGGATATGGCCATGGAAACCGAATTCACGCCCTGGCTGTCATTGGCAGGTGGTGTTCTGATTGGGCTCTCGGCAATCCTGCTGATGGCGCTTAACGGCCGCATCGCAGGCATGACTGGCATCATGACTGGTACCATTCCGCCATTCTCAGCGGACTGGCCCTGGCGCATTGCCTTTCTTGCAGGAGCCATCGTCGCGCCGATGCTGTATCTGGCCGCTGGTGGCGAGATTGCCTATGCGGTCCCGGTTTCCCTGCCTCTTCTGGCACTCGGCGGTCTGATTGTTGGCGTCGGCGTCTACTTTGGCGCGGGCTGCACGTCGGGTCATGGTGTCTGCGGCATGGCCCGGTTTTCGCCGCGCTCGATTGCCGCCACTGTCACCTTCATGATCGCGACCGGAATCACCGTCTATGTGGTTCGTCACATCGCAGGAGCCTGAGCCATGCAGAAACTCATTTCTTCAGGCCTTGCCGGTGCGATCTTCGGTCTTGGCATCGCCATCTCTGGCATGGCCAACCCGGCCAAGGTGCTCAACTTCTTCGACCTCGCCGGAAGTTGGGATCCAAGCCTGATTTTCGTCATGGGAGGCGCGCTGATCACCACTGCAATCGGATATCGTCTGGTCTTCAGGGCCCGCCAGGCCCCGCTGTTTGACGCCAGTTTTCACTTGCCGATCAACAAGTCCATCGATGCCCGCCTGATCACAGGCTCAGCCGTCTTTGGTGCAGGCTGGGGCATCGCCGGCTTTTGTCCCGGAGGCGCTATCCCCGCGATTGGATTTGGGGGTGTTCCAGTGATCGCCTTTGTCGGTGCCATGGTGATCGGGATTGTGCTTGCGCGCTCGGTGGACGCTCTGCGACACAAGCCTGCAAAGGCGTTCTGAACAGATCAATGTGACCATCACGGCCCGCGGCTGAGCGGCCCGCCAGGTCTCTGGAAAACAGACACAATGCACGCCATTGTGAATTCAAAGACAGACAACAGGAGATGCTCAAATGTCAAACTATCCCGTGGACATGTCTGTAACACCGGACGTCAAGGCTTTCTTTGACCCGGACACCAATACCATCAGCTACGTGGTCAAGGACCCGGGTTCCAATGCCTGTGCAATCGTCGATTCCGTCATGGATATCGATTATGCCGCCGGCCGCATCACCTATGGTCACGCCGATGAAATCATCGCCTGGATTACCGCCAACGGGCTCAAGCTCGAATGGATCATCGAGACCCATGTTCATGCAGACCATTTGTCAGCCGCGCCTTACATTCAAGGCAAGTTAGGTGGCAAGATTGGCATCGGTGACAAGATCATGGTCGTGCAGAACACTTTCGGTAAGATCTTTAATGAAGGCACCGAGTTCCAGCGCGACGGCTCGCAGTTCGATGCCCTCTTCAAGGATGGTGACAGCTACCAGATCGGTGGCATGACCGCTTTTGCGATCTACACGCCCGGCCACACCCCGGCCTGCATGGTGCATGTAATGGGCAACGCCGCCTTTGTCGGTGACACCCTTTTTATGCCTGATGGTGGATCGGCCCGCGCCGATTTCCCCGGCGGCGATGCAGGCGTGCTTTATGATTCGATCCAGAAGGTGCTGACATTGCCGGATGATATGCGGCTGTTCATGTGCCATGACTATGGCCCCAATGGCCGCGACATTCAGTGGGAAACCACGGTGGGCGACGAGAAGACTCACAACATTCATGTCGGCGGCGGCAAGACCCGCGACGACTTCATCAAGTTCCGAACCGAGCGCGACAAGCAGCTTGGCATGCCGCGCCTGATCATTCCGTCACTGCAGGTCAACATGCGCGCTGGCGAAGTGCCGACCGACAAGGACGGGCGGCCGATGCTGAAGGTTCCAGTCAACGGACTTTGATCGGCCGCCGCCATTCAACGATGCAGTCCAGGCACAGGCTCTTGATACTTTCCACATGTCCATTGCGTGCAGCCGGGAACCGCTGAGCCGGCTGGAAGAAACTGCGTGAAACAAGGCTCTATGCGAGGCGCCACTAAGCTTATCCGGCTCGCCATGAGCGGACCGGTGCCTCTCACATTCCGCGGGCCGGCGAAGCGCCGCTCCGCCCCAGGAGTCCATGATGCAGGAGAAATACACCCTGGCCGATCGGATGGCCCGGTTCATCCCGGTCTTCGACTGGGGGCGAACCTACAACCGCGCCGCGCTCGGCAATGATATGGTGGCCGCCGTCATCGTCACCATCATGCTGATCCCGCAATCGCTGGCCTATGCGCTGCTCGCAGGCCTTCCGGCAGAAACCGGCATCTATGCGTCTATTGCGCCGATTGTTCTCTACGCGATCTTCGGCACCAGCCGGGCCCTGGCCGTGGGCCCCGTCGCAGTGGTATCGCTGATGACAGCTGCCGCAATCGGAAACCTTGCTGAACCCGGATCGCCCGAACTGCTGGTGGCGGCGATCACGCTGGCCTTGATTTCAGGTCTCTTTCTTATCCTGCTGGGCCTGCTCCGGCTCGGGTTCCTTGCCAATTTTCTGTCGCATCCGGTCATCGCCGGTTTCATCACCGCGTCGGGAATCCTGATCGCGCTGAGCCAGTTGCGCCATGTTCTGGGCATTCCTGGTGGCGGCGCCAATCTGCCTGAACAAATTGGCTCGCTGATCGAAAACATCGGTAGGATCAATCCGGTGACACTCGTGATCGGGGTCAGTGCAACGGCTTTCCTGTTCTGGGGCCGCAAGCGGCTGATGCCGTTGTTGCTGGCGACCGGGATGAACCGAAAACTCGCCGGCGTTCTCGCCAAGGCCGGTCCGGTGGCCGCAGTTGTTTTCACCACTATTGCTGCCTGGGGCCTTGATCTCAATGCAAGCTACGGCGTGCGCGTTGTGGGTGAGGTGCCTCAGGGCCTGCCACCGCTAACCATACCCTCGTTCTCCGCCGATCTCTGGGGCACCTTGATCGCTTCTGCCGTGCTGATTTCGATCATCGGTTTTGTCGAATCGGTTTCGGTGGCGCAGACACTGGCCGCGCGCAAACGCCAGCGGATTGTTCCCAACCAGGAACTGATCGGCTTGGGCGCAGCCAATGTTGGCGCAGCTTTCACCGGCGGATATCCGGTGACCGGGGGCTTCGCCCGGTCGGTGGTCAATTTCGATGCGGGTGCTGAAACTCCGGCTGCAGGGGCCTACACTGCCCTGGGTCTGATGCTGGCAGCACTGCTGCTCACGCCGTTGATCTACCATCTACCGCAAGCCACGCTTGCGGCCACCATCATCGTGGCGGTGTTGTCACTGGTGGATCTGACGATTCTGCAAAAGACCTGGACCTATTCTCGTGCGGATTTCGCCGCCGTCAGCGTGACAATCCTGCTCACCCTTGGTTTCGGTGTGGAGATCGGTGTCACCGCAGGTGTCGCCCTGTCGATCCTCATCCATCTTTACAAGTCGTCGCGTCCGCATATGGCGGTGGTCGGCCGGGTGCCGGGCACCGAGCATTTCCGCAATGTCGATCGGCACGCCGTTCAAACCGACAGCGCCATACTGACGCTCAGGGTCGATGAAAGCTTGTACTTTGCCAATGCGCGATATCTTGAAGACAAGGTCTACGACATGGTGGCCCAGCGTCCGGGTCTCGAGCATTTCATCTTGATGTGTCCGGCGGTCAACGAGATCGACATGAGCGCGCTCGAATCGCTGGAAGCGATCAATGATCGGCTAAAGGCGCTCAACGTCAAATTCCATCTCAGCGAAATCAAAGGGCCGGTGATGGACCGGCTCAAGACCAGCGACTTCCTCACCCACCTTTCCGGCCAGGTGTTCCTGAGCCAGCATCAGGCGGTCTGTGAGCTCGCCTTGGATCGGCAATAGAAGTGCACAATACGTCTCAATCCTGGGAACGGGTATCATTGGCGGTCGATTGATTTTCGCGAGTGGATTGGTTGAGTCCGGGCATTGATTTTCAGCCATCCGCCCAATCAAACGCAGGCAGACAGCTGTGTGTCGTCACAGGCGCTTTCCTGTGTATGCGAGCAGCCTCAATTGAGCGGGCGAATGCGGATCGCCATAAGGTCGATGCCTTTGCCTTCACCGGAAATGTCGCTGTTGATCGCCAGATATCCTGCCTCGTTGGGCGCCAGTGCGCGGTCATAATCGAGGCTCAGAAGGATGTCGGAGGTGTCGTAGGTCACATCGAAACGGCGGCGGCCGCAATCGCCGAGAACCGAGAAGTCGCATGTCACGTAGATCTGGGTCGTTTCAGACGAGGCTGAGCGCACCGAGATCGCCAGGGCCGATTGCCGCCCTGCCAGCACCTGCATGACATCCGCGCCAAGCGGGACCAGCACTTCCCCGGATTGGTCGCCTGACCGTGAAATGATCCGCAGCACATTGCCGTCTTCCTGCTCGATCACCTCTGCGCTTGCATTGGCCCGGGTCACCGGCGCGCCGTCGTGGCCAGGCGTGTAGACGTTGGCCCACTCGCCCGAAAAGCCCGAGCCGGGGTTCAACTGCTGCGGACCACCTGCAAAATCGTCACGCGTCAGAGACGGTGGCGGGTTGGGAACACCGGTATCGCGCTGCGCAGCCGTGGTCAGCGCGCCGCTTTCGATCAGCCACCAGACTCCGATGCCGAGAAATGACAGCATCACTGCGCCGGAGAAGATCGCTGCGAACACCGGCCGCTTGCGTTTTTCCGGCTTGGCCTTCGGGACCTTCACCTTCTTTACAGGCTTCTGCGGTTTTGCAGCTCTTTCGGGTCTGGCGGGCGGCGCCACCGGCGCCACAGGTGCCGCTGACACCTTGTCAGGCCTTACCGGTGCAACATCATCCAGACGGTCGTCGTGCGGTGCGGCTGTGCCGCGTGCTTCCGGAGCTATATCGAGGCGCGCCTCGCCGCCTTTTGCTTGGGGCACGTGACCCGGATCAGCCAGCGGCGAGTTCACCGACGGGGCCGAATCGGCCGTCGGGGTCTGCCGTAATGCGGGTGCTTCCACCCTGTCAGGATGAACAATTTCTGCGAACTCTGCTGAGTGCATGGTTTCATCGGGGGCGGAAACCGCGGATACCGACGGCGGGGCTGTCGGAGGAGGCACCGGCGCATCGGCCGCTGGCGGACGCCATTCGGCCTCGATTCCCGCAATCAGCTCTTCCAGCCGGGCCCGGTGCGCCGCGACCCTGTCCACCTCATGCACTCCCTGGCGCTCGAGGCTCCGGTCAAGCGCCAGCCGCGCGGAATCATAGATGCTGATGCGTTCCTGCGCCCCGGGAATGCCGGCCCGCTCCAATGCGCCGCGAATTGCCGCTTCCATGCCCTTCAATAGTCTGACTCCGTTTCAGCCCGGTTCTGACGCATCGCATGCGCGCCCTAAAGCACCGAAAACGCCGAATATGCGACGTGCGTAGCGGCTAAGCCGCCAAAACTCAAGCATATGAGCATCAGGTGGAGTATGGGTGGAGGATATCCTCTTTCCACAAGCCTTTTCAGCGTAGATCGGCTCTGCTATGAAAATTGACGTTTGCGTAAACGTCATATTGATTTGCGAGGCCTTATGACCCTTCCTGCCGTTCTCAAGGACAATTTCCGTCTGCCCGTTGTGGCTGCGCCCCTGTTCATCATTTCGCACCCCCCGCTGGTCATGGCCCAGTGCAAAGCGGGTGTCATGGGATCGTTTCCCGCACTCAATGCGCGGCCTGAATCCCAGGTCGACGAGTGGCTGGCCGAGATCACGGAAGGACTTGCCGACCACAACGCAAAGAATCCGGACCGCCCGGCCGCACCTTTCGCGGTCAATCAGATCGTTCATCGCTCCAACAAGCGGCTTGAACATGATCTGACCATGTGTGTGAAATACAAGGTGCCGGTTGTGATTTCATCACTGGGCGCAGTGCCCGAGGTCAATGATGCGATCCATTCCTATGGCGGCATCGTGCTCCACGACATCATCAACAACCGCCATGCCAATTCAGCGATCCGAAAGGGTGCCGATGGCCTGATTGCGGTTGCGGCCGGGGCAGGCGGCCATGCCGGTCCACTCTCTCCCTTCGCGCTGATCCAGGAGATCCGCGAATGGTTCGACGGCCCGCTCCTGCTTTCGGGATCGATAGCCACCGGCGGGGCGGTTCTGGCGGCCCAGGCCATGGGCGCCGATATGGCTTATATAGGGTCTCCCTTCATTGCGACCGACGAGGCCCGCGCTGCGGACGCCTACAAGCAGATGATCGTCGACTCGGCTGCCGGAGATATCGTTTATTCCAATTACTTCACGGGCATTCCCGGAAACTATCTCAAGCCCTCGATCTCGGCGGCTGGTATGGACCCCGATGATCTGCCGCAAGCGGACCCAAGCAAGATGAATTTCGATGGTGCGGCATCCGGTGCCAAGGCCTGGAAAGACATATGGGGCTGTGGCCAGGGTATCGGCGCGGTCAAATCCATTGGTCCCGTGGCAAATCTGGTCGATCGGCTGGACAGTGAATACAAGGCGGCGCGGGCGCGGCTGGCACTGTAAGACGGCCTGATGTCGTCTCGCGTGCAAGGGGGCAGCACCAGTCTCTAGGCTCGCAGCGACCGGGCGGCGACAGGAAGGTCGGCTATGGGAGCAAATTGCCGAGCTGCTCCCGATCCGATCTTGAATTCGGTGGGCAATCAGGCTATTCCCGCTGCCATCCGCGCAGGGTCCTCACCCGATGCGAGCCGCTCTGACGGCATGCCGCTT
>CP121320.1:0-1210000 GCA_043585085.1 Hoeflea sp. | reverse complement strand
GGTTCAAATCCTGCCCCCGCAACCAAATCAAAACCCATCCATGTCCCGGGCGCAAAGACTTCGTCTTTGCTGGCGAGGTAGCTCATCGTCCTGCCGGACCATAGCCTGAAATCCTCTCGGCCTTTGCTGCGCAATTCCCTGCCGGATCACCGGGTCGCAGATCCAAATCCTGCCCCGCAAACAAATCAAAAAATACACAGCCCGGACACATCGGTAACAGAGTGTACCTTGGACATCGGTAACAACCTCCTGCCGAACCGGTGACCTAGCCCTCGCGATCTAATCCAGTTTGAAGTTCGTTCTGGTCTAATCAGAGGTCCAGGGCAAGGTGGGTGCCGAAGACCTGGGAGGTCATAAAGTGCCACTCTTTCCTGGTGCCGGCTGGTGCGGACCTGTCCGCGTTCCCTGGGAGCTGAGGACGAGAATATTGCCCAGGAGAACTGCGCCGCCGCCGCCCAGCACATAGGCGTCGATCATCAGGTCCTCGAAAATCGCTGAAAGCAGCAAGGCAACCACCGGCACAAGTGCCAGTGTATAGGAGGCGCTGGCGGCGCCGATGCGTTGAACAAGGCTGAAATACATAAAGAAAGTCACGCAGGAAGCGATGATCGCCAGATAGGCAAGCCCGGCAAGATAGGGACCGGAGACGTCGACCTGGAAACTCACGCCGCTGAAAAGGGCAAGTGTGAAGGAGAAGATGGCGCCGCAAAGTGCTGCCCAACTGATAAGGACAGCAATGGGTATGCCGGCGCGCTGGTTGCGCATGGCAACGACTGTGCCGCCTCCGGTACAGGCGGCGGCGACAAGGCCGAGGGCCACTCCGGCCATGGTCTCGGTGCTGGATGAAAGTACGGCGAGCTGCGGCAGCGCAATCACTCCGAGACCGGTGACGCCGAAAAGGATTCCGGCAACCGTGTGCAGAGTGACGGGAATGGAGAGGAAGATCCACCCCACGAGCGCGGCAAACAGGGAGGAAGTCGACAGGATCAAGGCTGCAATGCCTGAGGTAATCATCGTTGTGGAATGATAGAAGGCAATGAATGCAAGGCCGAAAAACAGCACCCCCTGAAGCCCCACCCAAGGGTGGTCCGCCAGACGAAGGGAGAGCCTCTGGCCGCTCGCCAAACTCCAGCCGAACATGACCAGGCTCACAAGACCCATACGGTATCCGACCGAAACCTCCGGAGCGCCCGCAACTGCCTGCTGACCAGTCACGATAGCGCTGCTGCCCCATAGGATGGCCGTGGCTGCAAATAGAAACGCGCGCATATCAGCCTTTCATGATTTCAATTCCTTGGATGGCCACGCAAGGTCGCGTCAGATCTGGCTCACTCGTCGGGTTTTGGTGCGTCATCTTCACTGACCCCGCGCCACCCGCGGGCAAGAATGCCCGCACTGGCATTGTCGAGCTTGGTAAGGATGCGATTGAGCACGGCCAGTTCATTCTCGGTGACGGCGCTGATGAGTTCCGCATCAAGGCGCTTCGCGAGATCGGAAATTTCTGTAAAGGCGGTCCAGCCGCTGGCAGACAGCTCAACTGCCGCATAGCGCCGGTCTGAGCGTCCCGCCTGGCGCTGTGCATAGCCGAGTTCCACAAGCTGCTTGATGGCGCGCGAGACCGAGAATTGATCGAGCCCCCCCGCCTGGCAGATCTCCTTGGCGCTTGCTCCTGGGTGGTTGGCGATGATGGCCATAGTCCGCCATGCGGACCGGGAGAAGCCGAACTTCGGACCATAAAACGCATTGAGCACATCCGCAACGCGCGTGGAAACGCGGAACAGGCGGTAGGGAAGCCAGGCCTCCAGCCGGAGCAGCTTGTCGGTACCCGTTTTGTGCTGGTCGATATCGCGTCTGGCTTGATCTGACTTTTTATTGCGAAATGATTGCATAATGCAAATATATCTTATTTTGTCCTCCAAGGCAACGCTTCTGCGGCTTGAGCCAGGGTTCGAGGACAAAATGCGCTTTCGGAAACCACCGTCATCCAGAAATGGGGGAAATCGCTCATACCATTCGTTGTCTATCGCATCGATCGGCCAGGTTTTGGTGATTTGGGCCAGCGGATGCCGGCCGAGCATCTGGAATAGATGATCGTACATACAGACCATGCCGCATTCGACGGCCCGTTGCGAACAATGACGGATCCAAGGTTATCGGGGAGTCTCATGGTACCGTGTTACGGCACACGCGAGGCGGTCGAGGCGCGCCCGAGCGCTTGCCTCTGGCCACCTGAAAGCGCGTCGACGATTCCGTCAAGCCGGTCCCTGAAGCCCATTCCAAGACATGAAAGCTGGTCAACAATCCGCGCTGCTGGCCCCGCCAACCGAAGGCGCGCGCAGCATGCGGCGTCCTCCCTGGCTTGCCGCCAGCGCGAGTTTCTCCCCCACCGTCAAGGAGTTATTGCATGCAATCTGACCTCTGCAGCCAATATCCACGCACATTGTCAAAGCGCACCATGAAGCACGTTTTGCGTTCAGGCGAGAACACGGAGGACGCGCCCTCAAGCCCGCCTATGACACTTCGTTTTCGTCGCCTGTTGAAACGGCTGCCTAAGCAGGGTTTGGCTGGCCAGGTGTTGGCGGACCAGGATCCGATTCATCCGGAAGTTTCCTTTCTGGCGGGCCCGCAGCGGTCTCTTTGATGGTCAGTTCGTCCGGATGATTGATCCCGAAAATGCTGACTTTGGCGCGTTTGCCGCGCACGGAGATTTCCTGCTGTGCGGAGACCGGGACGTCCAGTTCGGCGGCTGTGATGACGTCTTCCGAGATACACAGGATGCAACTGAGTGACTTCGTTGCTGCTTCCAGCCGGCTTGCCACATTGACCGTGTCGCCGATCGCGGTCAGGCCACGTGCCGAGCCATAGCCCATTTCTCCCAGAATCACAGTTCCGGTGTGAAGGCCTATGCCCATTCGCAACGGCTCGTCGAGTTCTCCGGCCAGTTGTTGGTTGAGAGTCCGAAGCTGGAGGATCATTTCCCCGGCAGAGGATAGGGCGGCCTGTGCTGCAGGTTTGACGTCGCTGTCAACTCCAAAAAGCGCCATGAACCCATCACCCAGGAACTTGTCGATCCGGCCGCCTTGGCTTTCGACCACCTCACCCATGGCCTTCGAGAACTGGTTAATCAGATAGACGACATCAAATGGCAATCGGGTTTCAGTCATCTTGGTAAAGTCGCGCAAATCCACAAACATCACCGTGACGGTTTTCTCCCGCCCGTTCGACCAGGGCGAAAGGGTCTGCGCGGTCTTGACCGTGACGTCTGAAGGCAGCAGTCGCTGAACCTTGATGTCACCTTCCGGGCGCAACTGACAGGCAAGGCGGACATCCTCAGGTGCTCGAATACGCTCCAGCACCCGACTCTCGGCCTCCAGCGGAGGTGTGGACGGCACTGCCGACTCGATTATCTGTACGCGGCAGGTCGAGCATCGTCCGCGGCCTCCGCAAACGCTCGCATGAGGAACACCGGCACTCTGGCTTGCCTCGAGAACGGTTCCTCCCTTGTTGACGACAACCTTTGGCCCGTCGAGATAGGTAATCGTGATCTCTTTGCTGCGCCGCCGCGCCGCACGGCGGAGGATCTGCAATATGATCACCGTCAGAACCGCTGCAATCAGCCCCCACCTGGCCGCATCCATGTCCGCGTTCAGTGATGTCCATGTCCGGGGGTCGGGTACATTCAACTCCGCCCGGTAGTGTTCCATGAATGCAGGATCCTGGACAAGCAGCTCGACCCTGCGGCCGGCAGAAAGAAAACCCGCCAGCGCGGTCGCTGGAATCAGTGTGGCCAGCACAAGTCCGACCGGCTCAAACCAGGGGTGGTACCAGTCCTTGAACCTGGACCACATGTAGAGCCCGATGCAACCGTGAACCCAGGCCGCGATCAGACCGGCGGCATTCATGCCTATGTAAATTGGCGAGGTAATGAATGTTGAAACCAGCACATAGGAGTAGGATGGCTCCAATCCGTATTTGGCCGAAGCAAATCTGGTGCCCATGACATGGACCAGCATCAGGAAAGGAATCGACAGACCAAGCCCGGCCTGGATCCATTCGCGCAACGATAACTGCAAGGTGTGGCGAAACGCCATTCCAACCAGCGATGTGATGAAGTGCACTGCAAGAGCGGAGTAGAGCAGAATGGTAATTGGCAGGAATCCCCAGAATTCACCTGTGACTTCGCCCGCAGTACTCAATACCTCATGGGAGACAAGCCCGAGGCTATGGGTGGTAAAATGCACCAGCACATAGAAGAAAAGAAACAGGCCGGAACCCGTCCGCATCCGCTTGAGCGGTTCGTGCCAGGCGGTGCCGATCTGATTGGATGACGATTTTGGCATTCTGATCTCGGCGGTTGGCGGCCTGATTGTCTTTGTTCAATCGCCGCGAATCCAGATTTAGACAAAACCACAAGCCATGACCAATGGCCAATGCCAAGTTCGCCGCTCCCAGTGAGCCAGCATCGGCTATAGCCCACAATCAGCACCGGGAACCAATTGTTATTGACGCACCAATTCCTCCCAATTCGGGAAAGTGTTTGTCAACCAGTGTTTGGTAGTAGTTGCTAATTAAAGGCTGTGGTTTTCGGAGTTCTCTGTTTCGCAATTGATTCCACGGGCCGCGGGAAGGCTGTTTTGGTACTGGCGGGGATAGATATGCCGATGCAGTGTGGAAAGACTGACATAATGGGTTTGGTTGAGCGCATCAAGTCAACAACATGCCTCGTGCCGGTATCAAGCCTGCAGACCATCGCTGTCGCATCTTCTGTGACGCCATGTTGAAGCCCGCCGAGACAATCGTATCGACCGAGCCGGATCTGGCGGACAAGGCTGTGCGCTCAGAATTCTCGGCCGACATAATAGAGCGGCTCGACTCCGCCGTGTGGGTCTTTGATTTTGACATCTGCAGGGTCATCTGGGCCAACAAGTCGGCGCTTTCGGCCTGGTCCGCCGATTCAGTGGAGGACCTCGCTGCGCGGGATATGTCGACGGACATGTCGCCAGCGGTTGCCCGCAGACTACGGCATTACCGGACCGATTTCCTGGAACGCGATGATGCGGTTTTCACCGAAGTGTGGACAGTTTACCCGAAGGGCGTGCCGCGGCCGATGCTCGTTCGGTTTCGCGGAGTGAGACTGGCCGATGGGCGCATGGGCATGTTGTGCGAGGGCCGCGAGGAGACCAGCCTGCTTCCCGAGGCTGTGCGCAGCGCCGACGCTTTGCTGCATACGCAGCTGATGATTTCGTTGCACGCAAGTGATGGCGAGACCCTTTACAGCAATCCGGCTGCCCGTACAGCGTTTGAGAACCATCACAGCAATCTTCGCGCACGTTTCGTCTACACAGATGATTTTGAGCGGCTTCTCGAGCGGGTCGGTCGCGATGGTGAGACCAGCCTGATCGCCGAAGTCCAGACCGTCAACGGTCAGCGGTGGCATGAATTGACGGCACGCTCATGCCATGATCCGGTGTCTGGCTCTCCATCGATACTGCTCAGTGAAACAGATGTGAGTGGCCTCAAGGAGGCTGAGGCTTTGGCCCGCAAGCGGGCGGATCACGATTCGCTCACCTCGCTTCCCAATCGCATGGCTCTGCCGGTTAGGTTCGAGGCGTTGCGCCGAACGGCAAAGCGGGCAGACGCTCGCATCGGCGTTCTGTTCATCGATCTTGATCAGTTCAAGGAGATCAATGACACGATGGGCCATGAGCAAGGGGACGTCGTGCTCAAAGAGGTGGCGCGCAGGTTGGATCTTCTGTGCGGACCAGATGATTGCGCCTTTCGCCTCGGAGGTGACGAGTTCCTCTTTGTGGCACTCGACACGGGAAGCGAGCCAGACCGGGTGCCTTGCCTTGCCGATGAAATTCTCGAAAATCTCTCCTTGCCGATCCATGTCGACCGCAAGCCGTTGACGGTCACGCCGAGCATCGGCATCGCGTCGTTTCCTGATCACGGCGAGGATGCGCAATCCCTGATGCAGCGTGCCGACCTTGCAATGTATGCCGCAAAATCGGCCGGCCGGAATCAGTACCGTGTGTTTGACGACAGCATTCTGTCCGAACGCCAGGAGGAGCTTGACCTCCTCGGCAATCTGCGTGAGGGCCTGGCGCGGGGCGAAATAGAGGCTTTCTTCCAGTCGCGCGTCTGCGCAGAAACCCGCGCCATCATATGTGTGGAGGCATTGGCCCGCTGGCGCCATCCCGAGCGCGGTCTCCTCGCGCCAGCACAGTTTATTCCGCTTGCCGAAAAGGCTGGCCTGATCAATCCGCTCGGTCTGTCGATCCTCACTCAAACCTTGGCACAACAATGTGCCTGGGCCGAAGCCGGGATCGAAGTCAATGTATCTGTGAACCTGTCGCTGCGGCAACTGTGCGAGCCCGAGTTCGGCAATGTTGTAGCGCAGCTGCTTGATGAATATGGTTGTCCGGGCGCGCGGCTTGAATTCGAGATTACCGAAACGCTGTTGCTTGAAGACAATCCTGTCATCTCCGCCAATCTTGATCAGATTCGGTCGCTTGGCGTGCGCATCTCCATCGACGACTTCGGCACCGGCTATTCCAATCTTGCACGCCTGACGGAAATGACCATTGATTGCGTCAAGATCGACCGCAGTCTTATTGCCGGGCTGCCGCGCAATGAGGCACTGGTCAAAATGGTCATTGCCATGTGCAATCTGATGCAGGTCACCATCGTTGCCGAAGGCGTAGAAACCGAAGAAGCCGCCGAATGGGCTTTCCGCAATGGCTGCCAGGAGTTGCAGGGTTACCTGTTCGGAAAGCCGAGGCCGGGTGCCGAGGTTGAGGCTATCTTGCGGGCGCAGCGGGCAGCGTCCCGGCAATCACAATCTGACAGGACCTCGCTGCGCCGGTCTGCGTGAGAGCGCCGCACCGAAGTCGTTGCAGGTGCAGGCGCCACCTGCATCGCGTCATTTCTTGCCTGGCGTCCCGTCGAATTTCTTCTCAAGCGTTTCCCAGCAATCAATGTAATCGTCCTGAAGCGGCGCTTCCTTGCCTGCAAATTCGGTCAGATGTTGCGGGAAACGGGTCTCGAACATGAACGACATGGTGTTGTCGAGCTTGTCGGGCCCTAGGTTCGCATTGGAGGCCTTTTCAAAGGCTTCCCGGTCGGGGCCATGCGGCAACATCATATTGTGCAGGCTCATGCCGCCGGGGACAAAGCCCTGCGGCTTGGCATCATACTCACCATAGATGTTGCCCATCAGCTCGCTCATGATGTTCTTGTGGTACCAGGGCGGGCGGAATGTGTTCTCGGCCACCATCCAGCGCTCGCGGAACAGCACGAAATCGATGTTTGCGGTTCCCGGCTGGCCCGAAGGCGCCGTAAGAACGGTGAAGATCGATGGGTCGGGGTGGTCGAACAGGACAGCACCCACCGGGCAATAATTGCGCAGATCATATTTGTAAGGTGCGTAGTTTCCGTGCCAGGCGACCACATCCAGCGGGCTTTGGCCGATCCGGGTTTCGTGGAACTGGCCGCACCACTTGATGGTCAGGGTCGAGGGCACCTCGCGATCCTCATAGGCTGCGACGGGGGCCTTGAAGTCGCGCGGATTCGCCAGACAGTTGGCACCGATCGGACCTCGACCCGGGAGCTCAAACTTCTGGCCGTAATTCTCACAGACAAAGCCACGGGCTGGACCTTCAAGCACCTCTACCCGGTAGACCAGGCCACGCGGGATGATGGCGATCTCCTTGGGCTCTATGTCAATGATTCCGAGTTCGGTTGCAAAGCGCAGCCGGCCCTCCTGCGGCACCACCAGAAGCTCGCTGTCGGCGGAGTAGAAATAGGCGTCCTTCATCGATTCGGTCACCAGATACAGGTGGCTCGCCATGCCCACCTGGGTGTTCACATCACCCGCTGTCGTCATCGTGCGCATCCCGGTAAGCCATGTTAGCGGCGTTTCGGAATGCGGCATCGGATCCCAGCGGTACTGGCCAAGCGATGTGACGTCCTCAATCACGTTGGGAGCCGATTTCCAGTAAGGCAGCTCAAGCATGGTGTAGCGAGCTGAGTGCTTGACTGAGGGACGGATCCGGTAGCACCAAGTCCGCTCCGGCGGGTTGGCTGTGAATGCGGTGCCTGACAGTTGCTCGCCATAAAGCCCGTAGTCGCACTTCTGTGGGCTGTTCATCCCCTGCGGCAACGCCCCAGGCAAGGCCTCGGTCTCGAAATCATTGGCCCAGCCGGGCATGTATCCGGGATGCGTCGCGCGTCCGTCGGACTGGATCATAGTGATGGGTGCGGTCTCGTTCATGAAGGGTCTCCTGAGGGGCTGGAGGAACGGGCGGCGTCGAGTGCCTTGGCCAGAATGGCGCGGTCCCCGATATGGTTGGCAAGAATGAGCACAATGCGGGCGTTGAGCGCTGAGCTGTCATCATCGCTCAGCCCGTCATGTGCAGCGACAAGCTCGGCATAGAAGCCGTCGGGATCGGGAATGTTGGGCTTGACGATCAGATCGCTCATGCAGGCTCCTTTCCGCAAGCCTTGTGCATTGCTGCGGCAAGTGCGTTGTCGTCCAGATCGCTCCATCTCGCGACCACGTGCTGATCCGGGCGAACCAGATAGACCGCCGCACTGGCCGTGCCGAGATAACGGGCGGCAAGGGCACCAGTCGGGTCATCGGCAGATGCAAGATGAAGTGTCCGAACCGGGATCCCGTCAACCTCTAGGCCCTCGGGGGCATCAGTGTTGATCGCCAGGATCACGAAATCGCCACCAAGCCGGTCAAGCAGATATCCGCCATTGAGTGGTGCATCCGGGCAGGGCGCGCCGGGGCGGGCGCGCGCCGGGCCGCCCGCTAGCGTATCGGCTCCCGTGAGTGACAACCCGTCATAGATGCAAGGCACAGAAAGCCGTCCGGAATTCACCAGTGGTCGGGCGAAGGGATATTCGGCGGCAAGATCAAGCACCGCATTGCGGAGAATCTGGCTGGCCTTCGACTTGGGCGTGATGAAATCGGTCGCGCGGGTGGAATTGAGAATGTTCTCGTCAGCCCCGTGGATGCGTTCCTCATCGTAGCTGTCGAGCAGATGTTCAGGGGCGTGCCCGTTGAGAACCAAACCGAGCTTCCAGCCCAGATTGTCGACGTCCTGTATTCCTGAATTCGCACCCCGTGCCCCGAAGGGCGAGACCTGGTGGGCGGCATCGCCGGCAAAGATCACCCGGCCGTGGCGGAACTTCTTCATACGGCGGCATTGGAACGTGTAGATCGAGGTCCAGACGAGTTCATACTCGACATCCGGCCCAAGCATGGCATCGAGCCGGCGCCGGACGTTTTCCTCTTTCAGTTCTTCCTTGCGGTCAACGTCCCAGCCAACCTGGAAATCAATCCGCCACACGCCGTCGGGCTGTTTGTGCAGCAGCGCCGATGCACCGGAATCCTTGAAGGAAGGTTCGAACCAGAACCAGCGCTCGGTTGGGAAGTCCGCCGTCATGGTGATGTCTGCGATCAGAAAGCTGTCCTGAAACACCCGTCCCTCGAAATCGAGATCCAGCATCTTGCGCAGCGGCGAGGATGCGCCATCGCATCCGATCAGCCATTCGGCCTCAAGCCGGTAAGGGCCGTCCGGCGTGGTGATGTCGAGCACCACATGGTCGTCCTTGACCTCGACGGTATCCACGCGGTTTTTGCCGCGCAGATCGATCGGTGCGCCCTCGGCCTGTGTCGCGCGGACCCGGTCGACGAGGAATTTTTCGAAATAGGGCTGCTGGAGATTGATGAAGGCAGGATATCTGTGTCCGTCCTCGGGCAGCAGGTTGAACTCGAACACCTTGCGGTCCTTGTGGAACACCTTGCCAACATTCCAGATGACGCCTTTGTCCAGCATTTCGTCACCACAGCCATAGCGCGCGGCGACTTCCAGCGTCCGTTTGGCAAAGCAGATCGCGCGGCTGCCCACGCCGACCCCCTCATGATCATCGAGCAGGACGACAGGGATTCCCTGCAGCCCCAGGTCGAGTGCAGTGGCGACCCCGATCGGGCCGCCGCCCATCACCACCACAGGATGACGCACCGTTGAAGGAGCATCCTGATCAGGCGAACGCTCATAGGGGTAAAGCTTGAATGCCAGTGAATACCGGTCGTCGAGCATGGTCCTTCCTCCCTGTCAGACCTTAACCCTGGAGCTGTTCCCACATCTCCCGGTCACGCTCAGCCGTCCAGATGCGCGGCGTATCGATATCAAGCGCTTCGTCATAGGCGCGCGCGACATTGAAGGGCAGGCAATGCTCGTAGATTGCATAGTCGCTGAACTTCGGGTCGCATTCGGCACGCACCGCGTCCCATGCCTCCTTGAGAGTGCCGCCCCGCAGAGCCACACGGGCTGCCGGACGATAGGTCGACCGAACAAAATCGGCCGTGCTGTCGAGGGCTGCATTGACCATCTCACGTCCCAGCAACGCGTCGCCGCGGCCGGGCGCGATGGCGTCGAGATCCCATGCACGTATCTTGTCCAGGGTACCGGGCCAATCATGGAAATGACCGTCCCCGCAATAGCAGGCCGAATGGTATTCGACGATGTCCCCGGTGAACATGACGTTCTGGTCGGGCACATAGATCACCGCATCGCCAGCGGTATGGGCACGTCCGAGCTGCATGATGTCGACCCGGCGCTTGCCAAGATACACCGCCATGCGGCCATTGAAGGTGGTGGTGGGCCAGGTCAGGCCGGGAATGCTCTCATGACCCTGAAAAAGCCGGGGGAAGCGGGCGAATTCGCTGTCCCAGTCTTCTTGCCCGCGTTCAGCGACCATGGCGCGGGCCTTCTCAGACATAATGATCTGCTGCGCCCCATAGGCCGAAGCACCGAGCACGCGCACGGCATGATAGTGAGTGAGCACCAGATGTGTGATCGGCTTGTCGGTGACCGAGCGGACGCATTCGATCACCTTGTTGGCAAGCCGCGGCGTGGCCTGCGCCTCGACGATCATCACGCTGTCGTCGCCGATGATCACACCGGAATTTGGATCACCCTCAGCTGTAAAAGCCCACAGGCCCTCGCCCACTTCGGTGAAGCTGGTTTTTTTCTCGGTGAGGTCGCCTTGCGACGCAAATGCCTTGGACATGCCGATCCTTCTCCCTCTCGCGAACTTTTCGTCTCCATAACGGACCAAGTTCGTTACAAATGCAACAAACCTGTTTTGGTTACGTATGTAACTAAAGTCAATATCAAATTCAATGCCGCTGGGTCAGTCAGGCAGCTCTGTGGCGCAGGGGTGATCGGTTCGCCAGGTAGAAAAGGCCTGCATCGATCAGGAATTGTTCGTCCATATCCAAGACGGCAAACGCCACCTGATCAGTTGGGATCAGATGGCGAAGCAGGCATGGAGGGGCGTGCGGCCCTGGTTGCCGGGCTTCAGGAGACCGGCAGTTGGTAAGGCAAAAGCGAGCAGCTCACGAACTCGATGACCGAAGGCCGAAAAGGCCTCAGCCCATCCGTTCGGAAGCATAGGAGCCGGGGCTTGGCGGAAACACCACCGTACGGTTGCCGTTCAAGAAGACGCGGCGATGGATATGCGCATGAATGGCGCGCGAGAGCACCCGTGCCTCCACATCGCGGCCAAGCGAAACATAATCGCCGGGGCTTTGCGCATGGGTGACGCCAACCACATCCTGTTCGATGATTGGGCCTTCATCGAGATCGGCGGTGACATAATGCGCTGTGGCGCCGATCAGTTTGACACCGCGCTGATAGGCCTGCTTGTAAGGATTGGCACCCTTGAAGCTCGGCAGAAACGAGTGGTGGATGTTGATGATCTTGCCCGACATCTGAGTGCACATCTTGTCCGAGAGCACCTGCATGTAGCGCGCCAGCACAATCAGATCGGTGTTGGTGCTGTCGACCAGCTCCATGATCCGCGCTTCCGCCTGCGGCTTGTTCTCCTTGGTCACCGGAATATGGTGAAAAGGAATGTCATGATTGACCACGACCTTCTGATAATCGAGGTGGTTGGAAATCACACCGACGATCTCGATCGGCAAGGCTCCGATGCGCCAGCGGTAGAGAATGTCATTGAGGCAATGACCGAAGCGCGACACCATCAGCATCACCTTCATCCGCTCTGACTGGTCGAAGATCCCGGTTTCCATCGAGAACTTTTCGGCGATCGGCTTCAGCTGCTCGGAAAGGGTCTCGAGCGTCGCATCTTTTTCGGACACGCAGCTGATCCGCATAAAGAACTTGCCGGTTTCCAGGTCATCGAATTGCGAGCTGTCGATAATGTTACAGCCCATCTCGGCCAGGAAGCCCGAAAGGGCGGCCACGATGCCGCGGGTGGACGGGCAGCTTACGGTCAGAACGAAGGTCTTCATCCGGCAGTCTTTCTGTCTTTGAATTTGCAAGGCCAACGGGCAATAGCCGAAGCCAACCCAAAAGCCCAGCACCATGAATCCATTCGGAAATCAACGGTGCTTTGGGCTCCGGAAACAATGCATGTCCTGTTTTGTTTCAGCAGACCTGTCTGAATGCGACATGTATCAGACGTCAAGCGTGGTTTGATGCTCCCACGCCGTGAACTGGGCACAGTAGCTGTTCCACTCGTCGGTCTTGAGCTTCACATAAGCCTGCGAGAATTCGGTTCCCAGCGCCTCTTGCAACCCGCTGTCGCTTTCAAATTCACGCAGGGCATCGAGAAGGTTGAGCGGCAGTTTTGGCGCGTCCGTGACCGTATGGCCCTCGCGGTACATGTCGATATCGTAATGACGGCCGGGATCGGCTTTCGAGCGCAGACCGGAGAGGCCCGCGGCGATGATTACCGACTGCAGCAGGTAGGGATTGACCGCGCCGTCGGGCAGGCGGAGTTCGAAGCGGCCCGGACCCGGCACACGCACCATGTGGGTGCGGTTGTTGCCGGTCCAGGTCACGGTGTTTGGTGCCCAGGTCGCGCCAGACATGGTGCGCGGCGCATTGATACGCTTGTAGGAGTTGACGGTGGGATTGGTCACCGCCGCCAGCGCGCTGGCATGCTTCATGATCCCGCCAAGGAACGTCCGGCCCTGCTCGGACAATCCGAAAGGTTTGGCATCATCGGCAAAGGCGTTGACTTTGCCCTCCATGTCCCAGACCGAAATATGGGCATGGCAGCCATTGCCGGTCAGACCCTTGAACGGCTTGGGCATGAAGGTGGCGCGCAACCCGTGCTTCTCGGCAACGGATTTGACCATGAACTTGAAAAAGGAATGCTTGTCGGCGGTCCGGAGCGCGTCGTCATACTCCCAGTTCATCTCGAACTGGCCGTTCGCGTCTTCGTGGTCGTTTTGATAGGGCTTCCAGCCCAATTCCAGCATGTAATCGCAGATTTCCGCAATCACATCATAGCGCCGCATCACCGCCTGCTGGTCGTAGCAGGGTTTTTCGGCGGTATCGAAGGAATCCGAAATCTCCGAACCGTCAGGGGAAATCAGGAAGAATTCGGGTTCTACTCCGGTCTTGACGCGAAGTCCGGCCTCGGCAGCTTCCGCGATCAGCTTCTTGAGGATGACGCGTGGCGCCTGCTCGACCGGCTTGTCTTCCATCACGCAATCAGCGGCGACCCAGGCGACGTCCTTCTTCCAGGGCAGCTGAATGACCGATGACGCGTCGGGGATGGCAAACAGATCCGGATGCGCGGGGGTGAGGTCGAGCCAGGTTGCAAAACCCGCAAAGCCCGCGCCTTCTTCCTGCATCTCGGCAATCGCCTGTGCCGGAACCAGCTTGGCGCGTTGTCCGCCAAACAGGTCTGTGAAGCTGATCATGAAGTATTTCACGCCCTTTTCGGCCGCGAATGCAGCGAGGTCCAGTGTCACGTCATTCCCCTTTGTTTTGCTTCGTTCACATTTTCAAATAAGCCGGCCACATCCTCCCATGCACCGCCCCACATTCGATGCCTAAAATCCTGCCTTGCCGGGATACCAGCTGGTTCCGGCAAGCGGCACTTGCGCCATTGCTGCGGCTTCCATTGTCAGCGCCACCAGGTCTTCGGGCTCCAGATTGTGCAAATGGTTCTTGCCGCAGGCGCGCGCGATGGTCTGCGCCTCGAGCGTCATCACCTTGAGGTAATTCGCCAGACGGCGTCCGGCGGCAACCGGATCGAGCCGCGCGGCAAGCTCCGGGTCTTGCGTGGTGATGCCGGCGGGGTCCTTGCCCTCATGCCAGTCATCATAGGCGCCGGCAGTGCTGCCCAGTGCCTGATACTCGGCTTCCCATTTCGGATCATTGTCGCCAAGCGCCACCATCGCAGCCGTGCCGATCGACACAGCATCTGCACCCAGTGCCAGAGCTTTCGCAACGTCTGCACCGGACCGGATACCACCCGAGATAACAAGCTGCACCTTTCGGTGCATGCCGAGTTCCTGAAGCGCCTGAACCGCGGGGCGGATACAGGCGAGCGTGGGCATGCCGACATGTTCGATAAACACATCCTGCGTCGCTGCGGTGCCGCCCTGCATGCCATCAAGCACGATAACATCCGCACCGGACTTTACCGCCAGCGCCGTGTCATAATAAGGCCGGGAGCCGCCAATCTTGACGTAGATCGGCTTTTCCCAGTTGGTGATTTCGCGCAGTTCCAGGATCTTGATTTCCAGATCGTCCGGCCCGGTCCAGTCGGGGTGACGGCAGGCCGAACGCTGATCGATGCCCTTGGGCAGATTGCGCATCTCCGCCACGCGGTCGGAAATTTTCTGTCCCAGCAACATGCCGCCGCCGCCGGGCTTGGCGCCTTGTCCCACGACGATTTCGATGGCATCGGCGCGACGCAAATCCTTGAGATTCATCCCGTAGCGCGATGGCAGGTATTGATAGACCAGCAGTTCACTGTGGCCGCGTTCTTCATTGGTCATGCCGCCATCGCCGGTGGTCGTCGAGGTTCCGGCAATCGTCGCACCCCTGCCGAGCGCTTCCTTTGCATTGCCCGACAGCGCGCCAAAGCTCATGCCGGCGATGGTGATCGGGATTTTCAGATGAATGGGTTTCTTGGCATGGCGGGTGCCGAGCACCACTGACGTCTCACATGTCTCGCGGTAGCCTTCCAGCGGATAGCGTGAGATCGACGCGCCGAGGAACAACAGATCATCGAGATGCGGAACCTTGCGCTTGGTGCCGCCGCCGCGGATGTCGTAAATCCCGGTGGCGGCAGCGCGTCGGATCTCGGCCATTGTGGCGTCGTCAAAGGTCGCCGATTTGCGCGGAGGGGTGGGGGGAATCTTGTAGCTCATTGTGGTCCCTCGGCTCAGTAGGCGTCAGCGTTGTCGATATCGAAAGTGTAGAGCTTTCGGGCCGACCCGTAGCGCTTGAATTCTTCCGGCTTCACATTGCTCACGCCGGCCTTTTCCAGAAGTTCGGCCAGTTTCTGAAGATGCTCCGGCCGCATCTCCTTCTCGACACAGTCGGCGCCGAGGCTTTTGACGCTGCCGCGCACGAACAGCTTTGCCTCATAAAGGCTGTCGCCCAAGGCTTCGCCCGCATCACCGAGTACCACCATATGCCCGGATTGCCCCATGAAGGCGGACATGTGGCCGATATTGCCATAGACGACGATGTCGATGCCCTTCATCGAGATGCCGCAGCGAGACGCCGCGTTGCCCTTGATGACGAGAAGCCCGCCATGGCCGGTGGCGCCGGCATATTGAGAGGCGTCGCCTTCGATGACAACGGTGCCTGACATCATGTTTTCACCAACACCAGGGCCGGCGGAGCCATGCACCGTGATCGCGCCGCCATCATTCATGCCGGCGCAGTAATAGCCCACCGATCCGCGCACAGCGATGTTGACCGGGCTGTCGACTCCCACGGCAACAGCGTGATGACCGCGCGGGTTGATAACTTCGAAATCGGTGTCATTGGCGCCAGACGCAACGCCATGAAGAGCGGCATTGAGATCGCGCAGAGGGGTTTGTGACAAATCGAAAACGGGCATGGATCAGAGCGCTCCCGATCGGCTGGGGTGAGAGATATCAAGCTGCATTTTTGTGGTCCCAGAAATAGACGGTGGCCGGTTCCGGCTCCCAGACCCGGGCGGTCTCAATGCCGGGAAGGTTGACCAACGCCCGGTATTCGGAGCCGAAGGCAACATACTGGTCGGTTTCAGCCATCACCGCAGGCTTGCAGGCGATCGGATCGCGCACAACGCCAAATCCCGATTTGGTTCCGACCACGAAGGTGAAGAAGCCATCGAGATCATCAAGCGCGCCAGTCAGAGCTTCGCCGAGATCCTTGCCCTTTGCCATCTCGGCGGTCAGGTAGGCGGCTGCGACTTCGGAATCATTCTGGGTCTCGAAGGCGATCCCTTCGCGCGTTAGTTCGCGGCGAAGATTGTTATGGTTTGACAGCGAGCCATTGTGGACCAGACATTGATCCGACCCCGTCGAGAAAGGGTGAGCGCCAAGTGTTGTGACCGCGCTCTCGGTTGCCATCCGGGTGTGGCCGATGCCGTGGGTGCCGCGCATCGAACGCACGTCAAAGCGGGCGACCACATCCTTCGGCAGACCGGTTTCCTTGTAGATCTCGACGCAGTCTCCGGACCCCATGATGCGCACATCGGGGCGCAATGAAGCCAACACTGGCCGCACGCGGGCAGCATCCGCTGCAGCCACTTCAACCACCGCATGGGTGCTCTTGATGGTGATCTTCGCTTCGACACCTGCTTCCTTGAGCGCGGTCTCCAGACCTTGAAAATCCGTGTCGGGATCCGCGGACTGAACCGTCACCTTGGCGCGGCCGTCATCAGCTGCGCCATAGATTGCGATCCCGGCGGAATCGGGGCCACGATCGGTCATGGTGATCAGCATATCCGACAGCAATTGACCAAGCTGTGGCTCAAGCGCTGGGTCCTTGAGAAACAATCCAACAATTCCGCACATCCAGGGTGTCTCCATTTGCACTTGGACCCTTGGCTATCATGCGGTTAGACAGAAATCAACTTGAGAGAAAAAAATATTCTTATTAGGCAAAATTACGTATTGAGTGTGTGTAGTGCGCCAAATGGCTCTCAGGTCAGGTGAATTCGCGGCCCATGGTCTCGAGATCCTCCCAGAGGGTTTCAGCGAAGCCGCGAAGGACGATGATCTCAAAACAGTCCGCGTCAGTACGCGTGATGTGCGCAGCGATGTGCCCGACCAGCGTCGTGGTGGCATGACCAACTGGAAAGGCGACGGGCGCAAGATCAACCGCCGTGCCCTTGGCGAGCATCTGCTCAACCTTCGCACCGCTGACGCGGATGCGCACCCGGCCATGGCTTTGATCAACGCAATCAGCCTTCGGCGCAAGCGTGGAGATGAGTGCTGTCACCTCCAAATGGGACAGCGGCTTGTCCCCGGCAATAAACCATTGCCCGGGTGAGACGGCACGCACTGCGAACTGTACCTGCTCCGGCGCGTGTTGGGCCAGAAACGGCGCAAGGTCCTCCGCGCCGTTCCCTGCGAGCACGTGGATCACATGCCCCTCGGGCATTGCTTCAATGCTCACCCCGGTTCCGATAAGAGGTTTCCTGGCTGCAAGCGCCGGGCGATGGGCGATGACTGGTTTGCCTGCGGCTTGATCAGACATGGAGCTTCTCATTGGCTGGGTCGACAAAAACCGGACTGCACAGACGACCGGGGGTGAATGCGTCGCGAAGACCGTCCCAGATCACAATCTCCTCGCCGTGACGGTTCGCCCCGCCCTTGACCAGAGCCAGCCCGATAGTCGAACCCACATGTGGCGAATAGGCCGACGAGCTCACATAGCCCTGGTCATTCTCAAGGGTTGATGCAGCATCTTTCTCGAGTATGTGCGAGCCGGTGCGGAAACTCGCTTTCGGGTCGAGCGGGATGACGCCCACCAGCTGTGCCCGGTCTGGGGCAACCAGACCCTCGCGACCGACCATGTGCTTGCCGATGAAGTCCGTCTTGATCGACGAGACCATCTTCCCAAATCCGAGATCTGACGGCACCACCGTGCCGTTGATCTCATTGTGGGTGACGTGGCCTTTTTCTATCCGCAGCACGCTCAGCGCCTCGATGCCATAAGGCTGGATACCATGCTGGCGCCCGGCATCCATCAAGGCATCGGCGATACTCTCGCCATATCCAGCGGGCACGGCGAGTTCAAAGGCCAGCTCGCCCGAAAACGAGATGCGGAACAGCCGCCCATGCAATTGCCCGCCACACAGGGACACTGTCCGCGCCGCCAGAAATGGAAACGCCTCATTTGAGATGTCCTCATCCACCAGCTGCTGCAGAATGATCCGCGCCTTCGGCCCGGCGATCGCCATCTGGGCCCACTGATCGCTCACGGAGGCCAAGCGAACATCAAGATCCGGCCAGATCGCCTGGGAGCAGAACTCCAAATGGGTCATCACCTCGGCCGCGTAGGCCGTTGTCGTGGTCATGAAGAAGTGCCGATCGCCCAAACGGCTGGTGGTGCCGTCATCAAAGATGTGGCCGTCCTCGCGCAGCATAAGGCCGTAGCGGGCCTTGCCCACTGGCAATTTGACAAAACCGTTGGCGTAGACCCGATTGAGAAACTCTGCCGCATCCGCGCCCATGATCTCGATCTTGCCGAGCATCGACACATCGCAAAGCCCGGCGTTCCGGCGCACATTGAGCACCTCGCGGTCAACGCTTTCACGCCATGTTGTTTCGCCTTTGCGGGGAAACCAGGCGGAGCGGTACCACAGCCCGGTCTCGACAAAGGTCGCGCCATTCCTGGCAGCCCAATCATGCAGAGGAGATTTGCGAACCGGTCGGAAATGCTTGCCATGCGAGGTACCAGTCAGGGCTCCAAACGACACCGGCGTGTAAAACGGCCGGAAGGTGGTCGTGCCGATCGCGTCCGGTGTGGTGCCGCGCGCCTCGGCGAGCAGTCCGATGGCGTTCACATTGGACAGCTTGCCTTGATCGGTCGCCATACCGTTGGTGGTGTAGCGCTTGGCCAGTTCCACATCGCCATAGCCTTCCTGCACGGCGAGCCGCAGATCCTTCGTGTGGACATCATTCTGGTAGTCGACAAAGGCCTTGCCCTTGATGCCCGGAATGGACCAGAGCGGTCGCGACGGTGGGCAGGCCATATCCCCTTCGGCCGGACCAAACGCCTGAGGGCTCGGCTTGAAGCCCAGGCCTTCGACGAGCGCCGCAGCCTTGCCTGCGCCTTCCATAAGCGATGCCTGAATGCCGTCTGTCGCGTTGACGGACCCCGCAAGCGTCAGACCGTTCAATCCTTCGGGCGCCAGGAAGCAGGCGTTTTCATCGGACCAGGTCGGTCTGGCGCCGCGATGGCAGGCGAGATGGATGATCGGGCTGAAGCCGCCTGCCATGGCAAGCGCATCGACTTGCAGCTCATCGCTCCTTCCATCTTTTGTGACCCTGACAGAGGAGAGCTTCTTGCCGCCATGGGCGTCGGTGACCACTGCCCCCGTCAGAACCCGTGTGGCTCCAAACTCGGCGGATTTGCCTGCATCCGGCCGACTGTCGATGATTGCCTCAAGATGCACACCTGCCGCGATGAGATCCAGAGCAAGGGCATAGCCGCTGTCATTGGTGGTGAAAATTGCCACTGACTTGCCAGGCGCCACGCCGTAGTGGTTGAGATAGCTGCGCATCGCGCCGGCCATCATCACGCCGGGAATGTCATTGCCGCCAAACACCAGCGGGCGCTCTTCCGCACCGGTCGCAAGCAGCGCCTGTTTGGCAATGATGCGCCACAGCCGCTCGGTCGGAAGATGGTCGAGTGGCGCCCCAACATGCTTCTGCACCCGCTCCACCGCACCAAAGACATTGCCGTCATACCAGCCGAAGGCGGTGGTTCGGGTGAGGATCGTCACATTGGGGAGCGAGTGAAGTTCGGCAACAGCCGCCGCGGCAAAATCAGGTGCGGCCTGACCGCTGATCGTGGCAGTTTCCGACAACAGCGAACCGCCCGCAACCGCGTGCTCCTCGATCAAAATCACCCGCGCACCAGCACGTCCTGCGGTCAGCGCGGCGGCCAGACCGGCGGGGCCGGAGCCGATCACCAGCAGATCGCAATGGGCCCAGCATTTCTCATAGGAATCCGGATCGGCATCATAGGTCGCCTTGCCCAGACCCGCAGCGCGGCGGATCAGCGGCTCATAGAGTTTTTCCCACAAGGGAGCGGGCCACATGAAGGTCTTGTAGTAGAACCCTGCACCCAGAAACGGCGACAGCAGGCTGTTGACCGCGCCGAGATCGAAATCGAGCGATGGCCAGCGGTTCTGGCTTCTCGCCTCAAGGCCTTCATAGAGCTCCTGCATGGTGGCGCGGGTATTGGGTTCGGTGCGGCCGCCGCTGCCGATGGTCATCAGCGCATTGGGTTCAGCGGCGCCTGCCGTCAGAATGCCGCGCGGGCGGTGATACTTGAAGCTGCGACCGACCAGCTGTTGACCGTTCGCGAGCAGGGCGGATGCGAGGCTGTCGCCTGCAAGGCCCTCCATGCGAGCGCCGTCAAATGTGAAGCTGACTTGGGTGGACCGGTCGACCAGGCCACCTGTTGGCAGGCGGTACGAGGTCATGCGGCACCCTCCCGATTTGGTGAAACTGCGGCATCGCGCACGCCTTCCACTTCATGGGTCGAGGTGTCTCTCGTCACCACCAGCCAGCGGCGGCAACCCGATGTGTGGTGCCAGTATTCCTCGTAGCCACCGCGCGGGTTGTCTCTCAGATAGACATGAGCGAACCAGGCTTCATCAGGTGCATCCGGTGCGGGACGCGGCAGGGCCGCACCCTTGATGGTGAACTCTTCCTTGGGGCGGGTGCCGCAATAGGGACAGGAAACGAGGCTTGCCATATCAGTGGTCCTTGATCCGCATGGTCAATGCAGGTTCGGCTGGGCGCCCTGGCCCTTTTCGTCGATCATGAAGCCGCGCGCGAAACGATCCATCCGGAAGGCGGTCGCGGTCGGATGCGGTGCGTTGCTTGCAAGAAGATGGGCAAAACAGTACCCCGAGGCAGGTGTTGCCTTGAATCCGCCATAGCACCAGCCGGCATTGAGATAGAGATTGTCGAGATGTGTACGGTCGATGATCGGCGAGCCATCCATGCTCATGTCCATGATCCCGCCCCAGGCGCGCAAAACCCGCACCCGCGACAGGGCGGGGATCATCGCCTTGCCGGCTTCGACCACATGCTCGACCGTCGCCAGGTTGCCGCGCTGGGCATAGGAGTTGTAGCCGTCGATATCGCCGCCAAACACCAGGCCTCCCTTGTCGGACTGCGAGACATAGAAATGCCCCGCGCCGAATGTGACGACGCCATCGATGAAGGGTTTCAAGCCCTCCGACACGAAGGCCTGCAGCACATGGCTTTCCATCGGCAAGGTCATCCCCGCCATCTCCGCGACACGCGAGGAATTGCCGGCCGCCGCCAGTCCCAGCTTGGAGCATCCGATGAAGCCGCGGGTGGTGTCGACACCGACGACCTGACCATTCTCCTGCCGGATCCCTGTGACTTCGCAATTCTGGATGATGTCGACGCCGCGGCTGTCCGCTCCTCGTGCATAGCCCCAGGCGACACCATCATGCCGCACGGTGCCGCCGCGTTTTTGCAGCAGGCCGCCCATGATCGGGAACCGCGCATTGTCGAAATCCAGAAGCGGCACCATGGCCTTGACTGCTTCGCGACCCAGAAGATCGGCATCCACCCCGTGCAGCCGCATGGCGTTGCCGCGCCTGATATAGGCGTCCCGCTGAGCATCGGAGTGATAGAGATTGAGAACGCCGCGCTGGGAGACCATCGCGTTGAAATTAAGATCCTGCTCAAGCCCTTCCCAGAGCTTCATCGAGAATTCGTAAAACGGATTGTTGCCTGGAAGCAGGTAATTCGAGCGAATGATGGTGGTGTTGCGCCCGACATTGCCGGAGCCGATATAGCCTTTCTCGAGCACCGCCACATTGGTGATGCCGAACTCCTTGGCCAGGTAATAGGCCGTCGCCAGGCCATGCCCGCCACCACCAACGATAATGACATCGTAATGCGGTTTCGGGTCCGGTGCACGCCAGGCAGGCTTCCACTTGTTGTTGCCACGCAAGGCATTCGTGAAGATGGAAAGGGCGGAATAGCGCATCGGTCAAACCTTTGAACAAGGGTTACAGCCTATGTCCACATCTGCCGATTGGATTGCACAATAAGGACATTTGAGAATAGAAAAGAGACATGAGTGTATTCGATACCAAGAATGTCCACAGGATCGGCTTCCTGCTCGCGCCCAACTTTGCGCTGATGTCCTATGCTTCCGCAACCGAACCTCTGCGCGCCGCGAACCTGATTGCCGGTGCGGATCTCTATGAGATCATGCCGCTTTCCGTCGACGCAAGCGCGGTCACCAGTTCGTCTGGAGTATCGGTTGAATGCGGCGATGTGTCCGCGCTTGGTGGCGGTTGCCACATCCTGTTTGTCTGTGCAGGCGGCTCGCCCCGGGATTGGGGCATGCCGGAGAACATATACGGCGCGCTTAGACGGTTTGCGCGTCAGGGGGTGCGCCTTGGTGGGATTTCCAGCGGGGCTTACATCCTCGCCGCTGCCGGCCTGCTCGACAATCGTGATTTCACCATTCATTGGGAACACGCACCCGCCCTGCGTGAGACCTTCCCCGATCTGACGCCGCGGCAGGCCCGGCATGTGATCGATGGAGACCGGATCACCTGTGCCGGCGGCGTGGCGCCGCTCGACATGATGCATTCGCTGATTGCCGAGCGCATGGGCACGCATTTTGCCCGGCGGGTTAGCGACTGGTATCTGCATACGCTGCTGTCCGAACCGGAAGCCCCTCAGCGCGGCTCGTCCGCCGAACGCTTCGGCACCCATCATCCTGCTCTGCTGACGGTGCTTGAGAAGATGGAGGCGACAATCGAAAAACCGCTGACCCGGAAATCCATGGCGCGGCTTACAGGTATCAGTGTCCGCCATCTTGATCGGCTGTTTGCACAGCATCTGAAAGCGGGATTTCTTCAGACCTATCGCGACATTCGTCTTGGCCATGCAAGACGTCTGCTCGAGCAGAGCCCCTTGTCTGTTTCCGAAGTCGCCTATGCCACCGGGTTTTCGAGCGCCGGGCATTTCGCCCGATGTTTCCGTCAGAGCTTCGGAACAACGCCAAACGCGATGCGCACGAGAATTTCCTCTCAATCCTGACATTATTCCTGTAAGGAAGAGGTGTTGAAGGAGCGATGTGCAGTTATGACCAAGACCAGCCCTGGCGATGACTTTCCGCAGATCCTGTCGCAGGATCCGCACGCCGTGCGCGAGCCGCGCGAGAACAATCTCGAGCGCGCCATCGGCCACGAGGTCCGCGCTTACCGCAAGAAGCTCGGTATCACCGTCACCGATTTGTCGGCAGCAACCGGTGTCTCCATTGGCATGCTCTCGAAGATCGAAAACGGAAACATCTCGCCGTCGCTGACCACGCTGCAATCCTTGTCACGTGCACTGGGGGTTCCCGTGACGGCGTTCTTCCGCGGCTTTGAGGAACCGCGCAATGCGACATTTGTGAAAGCGGGGGAGGGCATCAATGCCGAGCGGCGAGGCACACGTGCCGGTCATCAGTACAGCCTTCTCGGCCATATCGACAACAACACCAGCAGTGTCACGGTTGAGCCCTATCTGATTACCCTGACGACGGACTCAGACGTCTTTCCCACCTTCCAGCACGAAGGCATGGAGTTTCTCTACATGCTGGAAGGCGAAATTGTGTACCGCCACGGCGAACAGCTCTTCACCATGCAGGCTGGCGACAGCCTGTTCTTCGACGCGGATGCACCACATGGACCGGAGCGTTTGGTCACACTTCCGGCGCGCTACCTGTCAATTATCTCCTATCCACAGCGCTAGCCAAAGTGCGCCGGGTTCTCAATTGGCCTCGCCCTGAGCTGGGTCTTTCATGGCCAGATTGAGCCGCATCAACACATCAATGTTGAACTCGCTGCCTGTCAGGTCGGCGATCGAGTAGCGGTTGAGCGAATCAAAAAATGAGCGGAGCGCTTCGCTGAGCGCCTTGTTCAGTCCGCAAGTGTTGATCAGCGGGCAATCGGTTCCGCCAGCCTCGAAACACTCTGCCATTTCGAAATTCTCCTCAACCAGGCGCACCACATCACCGAGCATGATTTGCTCTGCAGGCCGCGCCAGCCGGATCCCGCCGCCGCGCCCGCGGGTGGTTTCCATCAGGCCCACCGCAGTCAGTCGCTGCAGGATGTTGAACAGGAACCGCTCAGGCAAGCCGTAGAAGGCTGCGATCTCCTTGACTTTCGCCCTGTCTCCTTTCGAGTGGCAAAACATCAGCATTCGGACAGCGTAGTTGGTTTGGCTCGTCAGCTTCATCGGCGAGGTCCCTGTTTGGATTCGTTCTAAACTATAGTGTTTGACTGAACTTTACAAATTGTTTAGTCGTAAGCTGAACTTTAGATGAGGTGTATCGGTGAACCAGATGAGGCCGCAATCCGACGGGCAATGCCCTGCATCGCGCTATTTGGCGCGCACGCCCGAAAGTCTGGTCGTTGGCGGATATCGAGCATGGTTGCATTTTGCCATTGAGCGGAACGCTTCCTGTCTGGACGGGATTCGGGGTCGGTTCGATTGTCATCTCGGAAAACCTACAGCACTTGTTGCGATGGCAGGGCTTGAAAGCATGATCCGTCAACTGGGCACATGCGCGGGCTGTCCGCTGCGGTGCTTCTGCCAGGGCAGCCAGCATCTGTGCCGTGACGAATGTCTGATCCTTGGCCTTATCTCTGGATTGCAGAATGGTGAAGATGAATCTGCATATTTGAGTGCAGGAAACCTCTCCTCCGAAGCCCGCGCGCCGGAAGTTGTAGCTTCTGCGGGAGAATTCGCCATGGCGCTGAAATTTGCCGGGCAGCAGTTGCTGCCTATCCCGGTGGACACCGTTCACTGGATCATCAAGGGCGGCAAAGCCGCACCAAACTCAACATTGCATTAGAGTTTCTGGAGTTTTCGAATGACGATTAAGACCAACACCAAGTCACTTCTTACTGCAACAGCAATCATGATTGGCTTTGCTGGAACGGCTTTTGCCGACGTGACTCCGGAGGCGGTGATCAAGCATTATGCCGATATCGCGCAGGCCAAGTACGAGGACTCGCTGACAACTGCGAATGCTCTGGATGCAGCCATTGAGGCCTTTTTGGCATCACCCAGCGACGCTGGTCTGGATGCCGTCAAGCAGGCTTGGCTGGCAGCCCGCGTCCCTTATCAGCAGACTGAGGTCTACCGCTTCGGCAATGCGATCGTTGATGATTGGGAAGGTCGCGTAAACGCCTGGCCGCTTGACGAAGGTTTGATTGACTACGTCGATGCTGGTTCCTACGGCGATGAAAGTGATGAAAACACCCTCTACACCGCCAACGTGATCGCCAACCCTTCGATCATGATCAATGGTGAAACGGTCGACGCTTCAGAAATTACGCCGGAACTGATTTCGGAAACCTTGCAGGAGGCCGGTGGCATCGAGGCCAATGTGGCGTCGGGCTATCACGCGATCGAATTCCTGCTCTGGGGCCAGGATCTCAACGGCAATGACGCCGGTGCCGGCAATCGCCCCTATACAGATTTCAGCCTCGAAAATTGCACCAATGACCATTGCGATCGTCGCCGGCAGTATCTTTCGGCTGCATCGGATCTCCTGGTTGCCGATCTCGAAGAGATGGCCGCCAACTGGCAAGAAGGCGGAGCTGCCCGCAAGGATCTCATGGGCAAGGGCGTCTCAGGTGGTCTTTCCACCATTTTGACCGGCATGGGATCACTCTCCTATGGCGAGCTCGCCGGCGAGCGCATGAAGCTTGGGCTTCTTCTGGGCGACCCTGAGGAAGAGCATGATTGCTTCTCCGACAACACTCACAATTCCCACCTCTATGACGCAGTTGGCATTCGCAATGCCTATCTGGGGACCTATGAACGTGTCGACGGTACGAAAATGACTGGCCCTTCGCTGTCCGAGCTGGTTGCGGAACGCGCGCCCGATATCGATGCTGAGTTGAAAGCAGATCTGGACGCCACGATCGGCGCTATGCAAGCCATGGCGAAACGCGCTGAAACAACTGAAGCCTACGACCAGATGATCGCCAATGGAAACACCGAGGGCAATGCCACGGTTCAGGCCGCTATTGACGGTCTGGTCACGCAGACCCGCGCCATCGAACGGGTCATCGCCGCACTCGATCTGGGGTCGATCGAGCTCGAAGGTTCGGACTCGCTCGACAATCCCGGTTCGGTTTTCCAATAAGACAAGGCATCGAACAATGATCGTCTGCCAGTGTAACATCATTACAGAGAAAGACATCAAAAGTGTCGTTGATGAGTTCCTTGCAAGGGATTCCTGGCAGGTGATCACAGTCGGCATGGTCTATCACGCGATGGAGAAACGCGGCAAATGCTGCGGTTGTTTTCCCAATGCGATTGCAGTGATCGTCAACTGCGTAGAGGTGTGGCACCGCGAGAATGCCACACCGGAAGCAGAAATCCTTCAATTTGTCGCCCGCACCCGTGACGTGCTAAGTGAGCAGGAAACGCGGCGCAACGAAATGCGGCTTGCCAAGTCCAACATGCGGGCTGCCTGAGCGTCACGTTTGATCCTAAGTTGATTGAAACGTGAAAAGGCTATGACACATGAAGGGCAAGAAGGAAGTTATTGAACGGCTCAACGAGGCGTTGTTTCTCGAGCTTGGAGCCATAAACCAATACTGGGTCCACTATCGTCTGCTTGATGATTGGGGGTTCACCAAACTGGCACGCAAGGAGCGCGCTGAGTCGATTGAAGAGATGCACCATGCCGACAAGATCATGGAACGCATCATCTTTCTTGAAGGCCACCCGAATGCGCAAAATGTTGCACCACTTCGCATCGGTCAGAATATCAAGGAGGTGCTTGAGTGTGATCTTGCCGGTGAGCGGGATGCCTGGGACAGCTACACCAAATCACGCGAAATTTGCCGTGAAGCCGGAGACTACACAACGATGGGCATCTTTGAAGAGCTGGTGAAGGATGAGGAAGGTCATATCGACTTTCTCGAAACCCAGCTCGACCTGCTCGGGAAGCTGGGCGAGGAACGTTACGGCCTGCTCAATGCCGCTTCGGCAGATGAGGCCGAATAAGGAAGAGTGAGAATGACGGGTCTGGCATTTGAAATCAAACGGCGGATTCGCTGGACCCGTCAATACCTTACACAACCCGCGCATGGCCCGGAATGGTCGATCCGGTCACGCCGCGCGCCGGTGATGATCGGCGCGTTGATTGCTGGTTTGGCGTGTGGCTACGCTCTCGCCGGAGACATGCCGGACATAAGTACTGATCCAGTCGTCGTTCAGGCGGAGGTCGCAGCCTTCCTGAAGCAATGGGCCGACCGGGACGATCTCTCCGGCAAGGATCGCAAGCGTGTTGAGGCGGTGACACGGCCGACGTCGGATTTTAGCAAGCCTGAAAATTTCGAGCAGATGCAGGGTGGCGCAGGCACCTCGACCAAGATTGTCAGCCGTGATGCATTCTCTCACTTCAATCAGAACCTGAGCTTTGAGGAAGAAGAGGACTTCAAGCTCGGCAATGCACTGTTTCGCAAACTCTGGGTGTCATCGCCCGCGTCGACCAAGGCGTCGGACGGGTTGGGACCGCTGTTCAATGCCCGTGCCTGCCAGAGCTGCCACCTGAAGGATGGCCGTGGCCACCCACCCGAGGGCGACAGCGATGCCACTTCGATGTTCCTGCGCGTGTCGCGCACGGCTTCAACGGATGAAGACATCGCGGCACTCGAGAATTTCCTGCTGTCCAACCATCCAGACCCGGTCTATGGCGGACAGTTGCAGGATCTGGCAGTGCCCGGAATGAAGGCGGAAGGGCACATGCAGATCCGCTATCAGGAGATGCCGGTAACCCTTGGCGACGGCACAATCGTGAATCTGCGCAAGCCGACCTATTCCGTCACTGACCTTGCCTATGGCCCGCTCCATCCCGACACGACTTTGTCGCCGCGTATTGCGCCGCAAATGATTGGCATGGGGTTGATTCAAGCCATCCATCCTGCCGATCTGCTGGCAAATGCTGATCCCGAAGATGCGGATGGCGACGGTATATCCGGCAAGCTGTCATTGGTGCGTGATGAGTCTGGAAACCTTGCGCTCGGCCGGTTTGGCTGGAAGGCGCAGAACTTGAGTGTTCGCAAGCAGTCGGCAGGCGCGTTTTCCGGCGATATTGGAGTTTCCACCCCTGATGTGCCAACCCACTATGGCGACTGCA
Organism: Hoeflea sp.; assembly: GCA_043585085.1. Taxonomy (GTDB): domain Bacteria; phylum Pseudomonadota; class Alphaproteobacteria; order Rhizobiales; family Rhizobiaceae; genus Hoeflea. Next base: position 1,181,777 of record CP121320.1, on the reverse strand, counting down.
CCGAAGCTGAGGCAGCATGCCTGACCATGCCCACCGGTGTTCAGGCAGATCTAGGCGATACCGAGGCGCCAGATCCGATCCTCGAACTCGTGACTTTCTATTCGGAAAACCTTGCGGTTCCGGCTCGGCGCGATGTGGATGACCCTGAGGTGCTTGCCGGCAAGCAGAAATTCTACAGCCTGGGCTGCGCGTCATGTCATGCGCCCAAATTCGTGACCTCTCGCGTGGCTGAAAACTCGGCACACCGGTTCCAACTGATCTGGCCCTATTCGGATTTTCTGCTGCATGACATGGGCGAGGGGCTGGCCGACGGACAGAGGGTCGGTGCTGCCGATGGTCAGGAGTGGCGGACGGCGCCGCTCTGGGGCATCGGACTGACCGAGACGGTTTCAGACCACACCTTCTTCTTACATGATGGCAGGGCGCGAAACCTGACCGAGGCTATTCTCTGGCATGGCGGCGAGGCGCAGGCTGCGCGTGATGGTTTCGCTGGTTTGGGTGCTGATCAACGCGTAACCCTGATTGCGTTTCTGGAAAGTCTATGATGCGGATCCGTTATCTCCTTGCCACAATGGCCCTGCTGGGGGGCTTGTCACCCGAGGCCAGGGCCCAGAATGTCCCGGCCGTTATGCCCGACGCCGAACCGGTGCTTGCGGACACGTTGAATTCTTACATACGACCATCCTATGACGCGCTGGCTTCCGGATTCGAGGTGCTTGAAAAGGCCACCGCCGAACTCTGCGAAACGCCGTCGGACGTGGCTTTAAGCGAGGCGCGTTCTGCATATGGTAAGTCTACACTTACTTGGTCGCGAATCGAGTGGTTCCGCACCGGACCCGCGATGGCCAACAACCGGCTTGAGCGCATTCTTTTCTATCCCGACCGGAAGAGCACGGGGCTCAAACAGGTTCAGCGCGCGCTGGGCCGCGAAGATGTTGAAGTGGTTTCGCCTGACCTTCTTGCTAGCAAGAGTGTTGCGATGCAGGGGCTCGGGGCCTACGAATTTCTGGTTTTCGGCAAGGGCTCCGGGGCCCTGGCAACTGATCAAGCGCCCTTTCGCTGTGCCTTTGCAGATTCGGTAGCGTCCAATCTCATCACCATAGCTGGCGAGTTGCAGCAGGGCTGGGAAGAAGGCACGCCGGCTGCAACACTTTTCGTGAAACCCGCCACTGACAATCCGCTGTTTCGTGACGACACTGAAGCGCTCAATCTGGTGCTTGGAACCATGGTCCATGGCCTCGAAGCCATTCGTGACATTCGCATCGGAAGTTTTCTGCGTGAACCTGGTATGGACAGACCCAAAAGTGCTGTCTACCGCCGTTCCGGTCTGACAATGGACTCGATCGCGGCTGGTCTTCAGGGACTCGAGGACTTGTTCAATGCCAGCGGCATCGAGCAGGTGCTGCCGGAGCAGGATCGCGATTTGGCTGATCAGGTCCGCTTCGAGTTTGACCAGTCGATCCGCACGGCTCAAAGTCTTGATGGACCTTTGCAAGATCTGCTCGCGGATGAAACATCGCGAAAGCGGCTTGCCTATCTGAAACTCTCCATCCGCTTTATCATTCAGCGCCTCAATAATGAGATCGCGCCCGCCGCCGGTCTGGTGGCCGGTTTTTCCTTCGGCGATGGCGACTGATGGCCATTGTCTTTGACAGGCGTACATTTCTGACCGGTGCAGGCGCTGCCTTTCTGTCTGGTCTGTCAGCGCAACGGGCGGAGGCCCTGGCAGGCGCCGAAGACCTGTTCGTTACAGCCTTCATGGATGATGCGAAGACCTATGGCTTCGCCATCGTCAACGACCGCGGCGCGCTGATTCATCGGGAAACCATGCCGGGCCGGGCGCATGGGTTCACCTGGTCTTATGCAGCCGGCCTTGCGGTCGGTTTTGCCCGCCGGCCGGGGACATTTGCCATCGCGTTCGATCCTTTGGGCAACAAGCAGCCGGTGCTGTTTCACACACCTGAGGGGCGGCATTTTTACGGCCATGGGGTTTTCTCCGCGGACGGCAGGCTGCTCTATGCGGCCGAGAATGACTTTGAGGCCGGGATCGGCAAGATCGGCATTTACGATGTGCGCGATGCTTTCAGGCGCATCGGCGAATTCGATACATTCGGCGTTGGCCCGCACGAAGTCATTTTGATGCCTGACGGCCGCACACTGGCCATCGCCAATGGCGGCATTCGCACCCACCCGGATTTTGGTCGCGCCAAGCTCAACCTGCCCGAAATGAAATCAACCATTGTCCTGCTCGACAGCGAGACCGGAGCGCTCTTGTCGACTGTTCTGTTGCCTGCAGATCACCAGCGCATGTCGTTACGCCACATGGTGCCCGCGTCTGATGGAAGCCTTTGGATTGGCGGCCAGTTTCAGGGCGATGCACTCTCCGAAATCTCCCCGGTAATGCGGCTTGATCGAGAGGGAGAGATCACCAGCGTTGCACTGGCTGACGAGGCCCGGTCGCTGCTGGCGGACTATGTTGGTGCGGTCGCTGTGTCGCGCGATGGCCGCTTTGCCGGCGTCTCCAGCCCCAAGGGCGGTGGCTATGTGGTTTTCGACGTGGCTACAACACAAGCTGTGGCTCTGACCACGCTGCCGCGCACCAGCGGCATAGCGGCAACCGCGTCGGGGATGATCGCGTCCAGCGAGCATGGCCGGATTGGCCTCACAGATTACCCGCTGCATTGGGACAACCATATCGCCGCCATCGGCTAGAGCGATTTGCTGAATCCTGTGCGCGCCATGAGGCGGCCCGGATCTGCATGTCGAGCACCAGACGGGCGAACGCTACAGGGCATGTCCCGTCGCAGTGGGAATCAGCCCACCTGTGCAGTGACCTCGATCTCGATCAGCATTTCGGGCTTGATCAGGTTGCACACAATCATCGTCGCGGCTGGATCGATCCCGCTCAGAAATTCGGCCAGCACCGGCGCGACGGCCTCGAAGTGTTCCGGCTTGGTGACGTAATAGCGCACTCGGACGATGTCCTTCAGGCTGGCATCAAGTGCTTCAAGCGAGGCGGCAATCGTGGTGAAGCAATTGCGCGCCTGATCCGCCACGTCCGTCGGCATCTCCATCGACACGTAATCATAGCCGGTGGTGCCGGAAACATGCACGAATGGGCCCTGGCGGACGGCGCGGGAATAGGCTGCGGCCTTCTCGAACGGGGAACCCGTCGCATGCTTGCGGCGTTCGCTCATCGCGCGTTTTCCTCTTTGCCTTGCTGCGCCTCGATGGTCAGCTGTGCGCCCAATCCATGTAGAGCTGCCGGGTGTCGCGCGCGACGGGACCGGCCTGTAGCTCCCGGTCCTCGATCTTGATCACGGGCACCACCTTGGAATGGTTGCCGGTCGAGAAAATCTCGTCGGCATCCATGAAGTCGGCGACGGAAAGGGATTTTTCCACCACCTCGGTTCCCGCTTCGCGCAACAGGTTGATCGCCCGCGACCGGGTGATGCCGGAGAGGAAGGTTCCGTTCGGCGCCGGCGTGAACACGACGCCATCCTTGACCATGAAAATATTGGAGGTTCCGGTCTCCGCTACGTTTCCGAGCATGTCGAGCACCAGCGCATTGTCAAAGCCGCGCGAATGGGCTTCCATCACCGCACGTCCATTGTTGGGATAGAGGCATCCGGCCTTGGCGTTGGTTGGTGCCGTTTCGTAAGTTGGGCGGCGGAACGGCGAGACGGTCACTGAAAACCCTGTCGAGGCGATCATCGGGCTTTCAAACAGGCACAGGCAGAAGCGCGTCGAGTCCGGATCTGCCGGAACTGCCATGTAGCCACCATGTTCCGCCCAGTACATCGGCTTGATGTAGACCGCAGTCTTGCCGTCAAACTTCTTCAGGCCTTCATGCGCCAGGGCTTCGATCGCCTCGGCTTCCATGGTTGCTCGCATGCCAAGCGCATTGGCGGAGCGGTTGACCCGCTGACAATGCAGATCGAGATCGGGGGCAACCCCTTCAAACCAGCGCGCGCCGTCAAACACGGTAGACCCGAGCCACATGGCATGGCTCACCGGCCCGATAAGCGGTGGGTTCCCTTCCAGCCATTCGCCGTCGACAAAGGTCCAGGTCTTGGTGCGTGCTTGCGTGTTGACGGCCATTTTGTCCTCCAGGCGATGTCTGTTGCTGAACCTGACAATCGGCTGGCACAAAGGTGGTCGTCAAGTCATAGGCGGCTCTTGTTCAGTTCTAAGCGGCGCAATCGCACGATCATTGCGCCATGCGATTGCCAAGGGCAACAATCCGGCCTTTGAGGGTGGCACTGCGCCGGGATAGGGTTCGGGGCAAACGGTCTATCCGCGCCAAGCTTGACTGTTGCAGTGCAACAAGGGCATCGTGTGGCGGCCAAAGGGGGAAACTTGAAATGGCACATGCGGCTTACGTGTTTGATGCTTACGGCACCTTGTTCGACGTTCATGCGGCGGTGCGCCGCCATGCCGATGCGGTAGGCCCGGACGGACAGCTGCTGTCGGAAATCTGGCGCGCCAAGCAGCTCGAATACTCCTGGACCCGGGCGTTGATGGGACAATGGCGCGATTTTTGGGCGCTGACCGAAGAAGCACTCGATCATGCCTTCGAACGCGTTCCCAGTGCCGACAAGAATGCGCGTGCCCAGCTTCTGGACGCCTATTTCAAGCTTGACTGCTACCCGGAAGTTCCCGCGGTGCTAAAGCGTCTCAAGGCCGGAGGTGCGCGTGTTGCCATTCTTTCCAATGGCTCGACGGAGATGCTGGCCTCAGCGGTGGAAAATGCTGCTCTCGACGCCGTGATCGATGACGTGTTTTCGGTTGATTCACTGCAGACCTTCAAGACCGATCCGACGGTCTATGATCTGGTGACAACCAGCTACCGGCTCTATCCGGATGCGGTCTCGTTCCAGTCGTCCAACCGTTGGGATATCGCGGGAGCGACCAAATTCGGCTTTCGCACGGTTTGGATCAATCGCGCCAAGATGCCGGATGAATATCTCGATCTCTCACCATCGCTGATTCTGCCGGATCTCAACGGCGTCGGCTAGGAACATCCAGGTTCGGCTGCCGATCACGCGGATGTCATCTCATCTCGCTTCCATGTGGCAAGTTAGCCACAAGCCAGACGTGGGATGGTCACAATCGGAACCCAACTGTTTTCTGGCATGTTGAGGCGGGCAGGAACAACGCCCTTCGCCCGCGCATCAAGGATGCTTCCGACCCTGCGACCCAAGGATATCCCGCCACATGAAGGCACCGAACAAAGACAAAACCACTATGACTGCCGCCGGTTTGCCTGACACGGAGCTTTCCAGCGTCGAGAGGGGATACACGCGCCGGGGGCTTTTGGGGCTTGGGTTGGGAAGCGCTGCGGCACTGGCTGGGTGCGCACCGCCACACACCACACAGCAATTCGTCGCAGAAACATCACCGCTCTATCGTTCAACAGCCAATCCCGCTTCGGGTCTGGTGCGGCGGACGCCCTATTATGATGCGATGTATGCAGCAAAACTTGATGAGCAGTTCCCGCTACCGGCCATCCCCTATGAGGAGATTGATCCAGTCTATCTGCGTCAGGAGGTCGCCGATCCAACTGGTGAAGTTCCAGGCACCCTTGTGGTCGATACGGCGGACCGGTTCCTCTACCTCGTGCGCGAGAATAGACGGGCGATGCGCTACGGCGTGGGGATCGGCCGTGAGGGATTCGCCTGGTCGGGCCGGGCCATCGTGCAGTGGAAGCAGGAATGGCCGAAGTGGACGCCGCCTGCCTCCATGATCGAGCGTCAGCCGGAGCTGGAGCGCTGGTCGGCGGCAAATGGAGGCATGCCGCCCGGCATCGACAACCCCCTTGGCGCAAGAGCGCTCTACATCTTTCAGGATGGAGTGGATACGCTCTACCGCGTGCATGGCAGCCCGGAGTACAAGTCAATCGGCAAGGCTGTTTCCTCCGGCTGCGTGCGCCTGATCAATCAGGATGTGTGCGATCTCTACGACCGTGTGCCGACGCGTACCCCCATCCTGGTCGTCTGACGCCAAGCCGGCTCAATGCATATCGCATCCAGTTGGACGCGAGGCTGCTTGAGCATGACGCTTCCGCCATGCTAACAGCGAAACAACGGCGCAGCAGCCATCACATCGTGTTGGGTTTGTGATTGCCGTAGGGGGTAGGGCGAATGACGCAGACCAAGCGCGTGATTGCAATGGCGGCTGGCCTTGCATTGCTTCTGCCGGCTCTCGGATGCGTTCCGCAAGATTATGGTTGGGCCTCGCTGTACAGGCCCGCCCAGGAAAATAAGATCAATGTGGTGATGCCAGCCGGTGCGCCTTCGATTTCCCAGCAGTTTCTGTTCACCACCAACGGCGCGAAACACCTTGGGATCGATGTGATCGGCAAGGTCGGCGATCCGGTCATCGCTGTCGCTAGCGGTGTGGTCACAGGATCCTTTTCGGAACCTGCCTACGGCAACAGGGTTGAGATCGCCCACGGAACGGATGCAGGCGGCAAGCGGACCAGAACCGTCTACAAGCATTTGCAGAAACGGTTGGTCTCCAAGGGCGACGTGGTGGCCCGAGGCCAGAAGATCGGCACAATTGGCACCACCGGCATGCTCGGTGGTGGAATTCCGCATCTGCACTTCGAGCTCTACCGGCAGACCCATGGCGACGGGCTTACGCCAACCGACCCGCATCGCTTCTGGGTTGACGGTGTTGGCCGCGTCACCTGTTTCGATCCTGCCGCAACCTACGAAACAACACGGTTTGCGATGACCTATCCCGTACCGTGCCAAGGTTCATCCGGTGCTGATGTGGCGAGCGCGGTTCCGGCGCGCGGATTAGAAGCCCTTCTTGATGGAGCCCAGAATCCCGCGAACCAGGGCGCGTCCCAATGAGGTCGCGGCAGACCTTGCAACTGACTTGATCACAGCCTCGGTCACAGTCTGACGCCGATAGCCCGGTCTGGAACGACGCGATTTCCTGCGTTTGGGCGAAGTACGGCGGCGCCGATCATCATCATCGTCGTCATCATCGTCGCCATAGCCGGGCAGGGTCCAGCGGCGGCTTGCCGGCTGTTCCTTGTCTTCCTCTTCCTCGCGGAGACGCTCCTTTTCTTCGGCCTTGGCAGCTTCCTCGGCGCGGCGCGCGAGCATTTCGAAGGCGCTGTCGCGGTCAAGGTCTTCGTCATACTGACCCGCAACCGGGCTGACAGCGACCACCTTGGCCCGCTCCGGTTCGGTAATCGGTCCCAGCCGCGACGACGGCGGGCGGATCAAGGTGCGCTCGACCATCGAAGGCACGCCCTTCTTACCGAGCGTCGACACCAGTGCCTCGCCGACGCCGAGTTGCGTGATTGCCTCAAAGCAGTCGAAAGCCGGGTTGGGCCGGAATGTTTCCGCGGCAACCTTCACCGCCTTCTGCTCGCGTGGCGTATAGGCGCGAAGTGCATGCTGGATGCGATTACCAAGCTGAGAAAGTACCGATTCGGGCACATCCAACGGGTTCTGGGTGACGAAGAACACGCCCACGCCCTTGGAGCGGATCAGCCGCACCACCTGTTCGACGCGGTCGACCAGGATCTTGGGCGCCTCATCAAACAGCAGATGCGCCTCGTCGAAGAAGAACACCAGCCGTGGCTTGTCCGGGTCGCCCACCTCGGGCAGTTCCTCGAACAGTTCAGACAGCAGCCACAACAGGAAGGTTGCGTAGAGCCTCGGGTTCATCATCAACTTGTCTGCGGCCAGCACCGAGACCGCACCGCGCCCGTCATTGGTGGTCCGCATGATGTCCGAGATCTTCAGCGCCGGCTCACCGAAGAAATGTTCGGCACCCTGCTGCTCCAGCACCAGCAGCCCGCGCTGGATTGTCGCCAGCGATTGCTTGGTGATGTTGCCGTACATCGCCGAGAGGCTTTCGGTCTCGCCCGCCATGTAGCCAAGCAGTGATCTCAGGTCCTTGAGGTCGAGCAGCGGAAGTCCGTTGTCATCGGCGAGCTTGAAGGCGATGTTGAGCACGCCTTCTTGCGCCTCCGACATGTCCATCAGTCGCGCCAGCAGCAGCGGCCCCATTTCCGAAATGGTGGTGCGGACCCGGTGACCCTTTTCCCCGAACAGGTCCCAGAAGATGACCGGAAACTCCTGATAATCATAGGGATCGAGACCTATGGTTTGAGCCCGATTCTCGAGAAAATCCTTACTTTCGCCGATGGTTGCGATGCCGGACAGATCGCCCTTAACATCGGCACAAAACACCGGGACGCCAGCATTGGAAAAGCTCTCCGCAAGAATCTGGAGTGTAACGGTCTTGCCGGTGCCGGTCGCGCCAGTGATCAAGCCGTGCCGGTTTGCGTATTTGAGGTCCAGATACTCGCCCTTGTTGATGCTGTCATCGGGATTGCGGCTGGTGCCGATATAGAGTTTGCCGTCTTCGAGCATGGGATCCCCGTCATGGCGCCTGTCTTGGCGGTTTGTATTCGCATGCGCCCCGCGCAGGCAGTCGCAATCCTTATAGGCAAGCCATGCGCCCGGAACAATGCTTGATGAATGTTTGCGGCCACGGCCCGCGCCTGCTTGTCCTCAACAAGCTCGCTTGGACCTGCTTGTCCTCAACAAGCACGCTTGGAAAGGTATGCATCCCTGACAAAAGCCATTGGCGATGCCGCCAAATATCTGGCATGAGATCAAGACACAGCAAACGGGGAATCGCCATGCGTACAGTTTATGTCAACGGAGTCTATGTGCCGGAAACCGAGGCCAAGGTCTCTGTCTTTGACCGGGCCTTTCTGTTTGGCGACGGAATTTATGAAGTGGCCTCGGTTCTGGGCGGCAAGCTGATTGATTTTCCGGCCCACATCGCGCGGCTGCACCGTTCGGCAAACGAGCTCGGCATGCGGATCGATGTCAGCGACGATGAGATCCTGGCCATTCACCGCGAACTGGTGAGCCGCAACGAAGTCGAGGAGGGCGTGGTCTATATGCAACTGACCCGCGGTGCCGTGGACCGCGATTTCATGTTCGACACCGAAAAGCTCAAACCGACATTGGTGCTGTTTACCCAGACCCGGCCTCTGGTCGACACCGCAGTCTCCAGGAATGGCATGAAGATTGTCTCGATCCCGGATTTGCGTTGGGGGCGCTGCGACATCAAGACCGTGCAGCTGCTGTATCCTTCGCTTGGCAAGATGGAAGCCAAATCGCGCGGCGCCGATGATGCGTGGATGGTGCGCGATGGTGTGGTGACCGAGGGCACCTCGAACAATGCCTTCATCGTCACCAAATCGGGCGCCATCGTCACGCGGCCGTTGTCAAACGCCATCCTGCCGGGCATCACCCGTGCTGCACTGATGAGCTATTCAGCTGCCAGTGGCACACAGGTCGAAGAACGCGAATTCACCATTGACGAGGCCCGCGACGCTGCCGAAGCCTTCATCACCTCGGCCTCGGTCTTTGTTGGTCCGGTGGTCTCGATTGATGGCGTCGAGCTCTCGGGCGGCAAGCCGGGTCCCGTAACGCTTGGTCTGCGCAAGACCTATCTCGAAGAGAGTCTCAAGCGCGCGATCTGATCGAGGTGCTTGAGGGAGAACCGGATCTTCACGACCCGGTTCTCAAACGGTGTCAGACCGACTTGATCGCACCGCCATCACAACGGATCAGCGAGCCGTTGATGTAGCTGGCCTTGGCGCTGACCAGAAACGCTGCCGTTGCTCCGAACTCCTCAACGGCACCATAGCGGCCAGCTGGAATCTGCGATTTTGCCGCTGCTGCGACGTCTTCAAGGCTCTTGCCTGAGCGTTTGGCGTTTGCGGCGTCAAGCTCCTTGAGGCGCGCAGTTTCGATCCGTCCCGGCAGAAGCATGTTGAAGGTGACGCCATCGCCGCCAATTTCGTTGGCCATGGACTTGGACCAGCCAACCAGTGTCGATCTGAGCGCATTGGAAAGCCCGAGATTGGGAATTGGCTGGATCACGCCGGAAGACGCAACAGTCAGGACCCGGCCCCAATTCTGGGCCCTCATGCCTGGCACCAGCCGTGCGGTCAGATCCATGACGCTCAACACCATGATCTCAAACTGGCGGTGCACCACCTCAAGATCAGCATCGGCCATCGCTCCGGGGGGCGGACCGCCGGTGTTGTTGACCAGAATGTCCAGGCCACCGAATTCCGCTTTCACCTTGTCCGCCAGCATCGCCGGTGTGGTCTTGTCCGACAGATCTGAGACAACAAACTGCGCCTTGCCCGCACCCCGCTGATTGATCGCTTCAGCGGCTTCAGCCAGCCGGTCGCCGCTGCGGCCGGTTAGCATCACGTCGCACCCTTCAGCTGCGATCGCTTCGGCGATTCCCAATCCCAGTCCGCGCGATGACGCCAGCACCAGTGCTCGTTTTCCTGTCAATCCAAGATCCATGCTCTCTTTCCCTTGCTGCGATTTGCCTGCTAAAGGCTGGGTGATTATCAGTTGATGCCGTCTGCCGAAAGGTCAAACCAGAGTTGGACAGAGTGTGCGGCTTAGAGCGGGAGAACCAAATTGGACGAAATCACCCTTCCAAAACCGGATGACTGGCATCTGCATCTGCGCGATGGCGCGATGCTCGAAGGCATTCTGCCCTTCAGCGCCCGGCATTTCGCGCGTGCTATCATCATGCCAAATCTGGTACCGCCAGTGGTCACGGCAGCGGATGCGCAAGCCTATCGCGACCGGATCATGGCGGTTTTGCCGCAGGGCCTCGACTTCACGCCGCTGATGACGCTCTATCTGACCGAAGGAACCGACCCGGCTGATGTGGCCGCGGCACACGCCTCCGGGCTGGTGACCGCCGTCAAACTCTATCCGGCGGGAGCGACCACCAACTCCCACTCCGGGGTGCGCGATCTCGACAAGGTCATGCCGGTGCTTGAGAAAATGGCCGGGATCGGCATGCCGCTGTGCATTCACGGTGAAGTCACCAGTTCAGACGTCGACATCTTCGACCGCGAAGCCGTGTTCATCGAAACCGTGCTCGACCCGCTGCGCAAGCGTCTGCCGGAGCTCAGGATCACGCTCGAGCATGTCACCACATCGGATGGCATCGATTATGTGAGTGGCGCAGATACAAATCTGGCTGCCAGCATCACCACCCACCACCTGATGATCAATCGCAACGCCATTCTGGCCGGCGGAATCAAGCCGCACTATTACTGCCTGCCGGTCGCCAAGCGCGAAAGCCATCGTCTGGCGCTGCGCAAGGCGGCGACCTCGGGCGATCCGCGCTTCTTTCTGGGCACTGATTCAGCCCCGCATGTCGATCCGCTCAAGGAATGCGGCTGCGGTTGCGCGGGCATCTTCACCGCGATCAACACGCTCTCCTGTTTCGCACATGTGTTTGAGGAGGAGGGCGCGCTCGAAAAGCTCGCAGGCTTTACCAGCCTCAACGGTCCTGCCTGGTACGGGCTTCCCGTAAACACGGACACAGTCACCCTGCGCAAGCGTTCTTCGCCCGTCTCCTGGCCTGCCAAGATCGACACCGGAGATGGACCTGTCACGGTGTTTGACCCCATGGTCCCCGTCCACTGGGAAGTTGCCTAGCGATCTTTAATCCGCCGGTCCGAACTGGTATTCGGATCGGCGAGACCCGCGTCGAACCCCGTGTTCAACGCTGACCCGGAGGCCACGTCCATGTTTTCCAACACCTTCCCCGACAAGGCCTTCGTTGCCGAGACCGTTGCGAAAATGCTGCTCGAAATAAAGGCAGTGCACTTCAATGCAACCGAGCCCTACAAGCTCGCTTCAGGGATGATGAGCCCGGTCTATATCGATTGCCGCAAGCTGATTTCCTACCCGCGGGTGCGTGCTGCGGTCATGGATTTTGCGGCCGGATCGATCCTTTCCGAAGCTGGCTTCGAGCAGTTTGATTGTGTGGCGGGCGGCGAAACCGCGGGTATTCCTTTCGCGGCCTTCCTCGCAGAACGTCTCGGACTGCCGATGATCTATGTCCGCAAGCAGCCCAAGGGGCATGGCCGCAATGCCCAGATTGAGGGTGAGCTGCGCGAGGGTTCGCGGGTTCTTGTGATCGAGGATCTGACCACGGCCGGCGGGTCTATGTTCAAATTCATTGACGCCATCCGCGCCGCCGGTTGCACCGTCGATCATGGCATCGCCTTGTTCTTCTACGGAATCTTTGAAGAAGCAGAGGCGCGGTTCGCCGATGGCGGGGTCGAGCTGCACTATCTCGCCACCTGGCGGGATGTGCTGGCAGCGGCGACACGGCAAAAGGCCTTCGATGCCGAGACTCTGCAATCGGTTGCCAACTTCCTCGATGCGCCGCTGAAATGGTCGGGCGAGCATGGCGGTGTCTCCGAATTGCCGGTCAGCCGCTAGGTCAGGAATTGAAGGACGGGGAACACCGATGATCATCTGTTGTGGCGAAGCCCTGATAGACATGTTGCCGCGCAGCTCCACCGACGGTGAAGACGCTTTCGCGCCCTATGCCGGCGGTGCGGTGTTCAACACTGCCATCGCGCTCGGAAGGCTCGGGCTTGAGACGGGCTTCTTCACGGGTCTGTCGAGCGATATGTTCGGGGATATCCTGCGTGAAACGCTGACCGCCAGCGGTGTCGATCACAGCTATTGCGCAACACTGGACCTGCACACCACGCTTGCCTTTGTGCGGCTCGTCAATGGCCAGGCGAGCTACGCCTTCTTCGATGAAAACACCGCGGGCAGGATGATCACCGAAGCTGATTTGCCTGTGCTTGACGACAAGGTGGAGGCCTTGCAGTTCGGCGCCATCAGCCTGATCCCGGATCCGTGCGGATCGACTTACGAAAGTCTGATGCGGCGTGAACACGAAGCCCGAGTCATCTCACTTGATCCCAACATCCGCCCCGGCTTCATCACGGATCCGGACGCGCACCGTGCACGCATCGACCGCATGATCGCCATGAGCGATATCATCAAGATGTCCGACGAGGATCTTGAATGGTTCGGACAGCCCGACATGGAGACGGCGGCCCGGTTCTGGCTGGATCAAGGCCCAAGCCTTGTGGTGTTTACCCGCGGCGCAAAGGGCGCAATCGGCTTCAGCAACGACCATGTGGTCGAAGTTGACGGGCAGACGGTTACGGTCGCTGACACAGTGGGCGCAGGCGATACCTTCAACGCAGGCATTCTGGCGTCTCTCAAGCGCGACGGCGTGCTCAGCAAACCTGCGATCAAGACGTTGTCAGCGGAAGCGATCGGAAATGCATTGCGGCTGGGCGCAAAGGCAGCGGCCGTGACCGTGTCCCGGCCTGGCGCCAATCCGCCCTGGGCCAGCGAAATCGGTTTCTAGATCCTGACTCTGGCGTGCCCCTGAAACGAACGCACCAGCTTGATCAGCTGCCCTCACGCATCGCCAAAATGGTCTTCGCCAGGCTCAGGGTCGAGGCGTCATGGCCCTCACCTGTGCTCTCGCCCTTGACTACCGGCAACAGCGCTGTGGCGAGCTCCTTGCCAAGTTCGACACCCCATTGATCAAAGGCGTTGATGCCGAAGATCTGAGCCTCGACAAATACGCGATGTTCGTAAAGCGCGATCAGCCTGCCCAGGGCGAGCGGCGTCAGGCGGTCATAGACGAGGGTGATCGAGGGCCGGTTGCCGGAGAAGGTCTTGTGCGGGGCAAGCCGTGTCGCCTCTGCCTCGGAAGCCCCCGCACCGATCAGCTGAGCGTGCGCTTCCTCCGCCGTCCGGCCACGCATCAGGGCTTCTGATTGGGCCAGGCAATTGGCGATCAGCAACTGATGCTGATGCGCGAGTTCAGACTCATGGCCATTGGCGCCAATCATGAACTCAACCGGGATAACGTCGCTGCCCTGGTGCAGAAGCTGGAAAAACGCATGCTGGCCATTGGTGCCGGGTTCGCCCCAGACAATTGGGCCAGATGCGGTCTCAAGCGGCTGGCCGTCTATCCCGACAGACTTGCCGTTTGATTCCATGTCGAGCTGTTGGAGATAGGCAGGAAACCGCGACAGCCGTTGTTCATAGGGAATGATCGCCCGGCTCGGATAGCCGCAGACCAGCCGGTGCCAGACACCCAGAAGGCCCAGGAGCATCGGCAGGTTCTCAGTCACTGGCGCACTCCGGAAATGCTTGTCCATCGCCCGCGCGCCGCCGAGAAATTCGCCAAAGGCCTTGCTGCCGATCGCGATCATCAATGGCAGCCCGATCGCCGACCAGAGCGAGTAGCGGCCTCCTACCCAGTCCCAGAAGCCGAAAACGCGCGTCTCATCCAGGCCGAAAGCCGCAACCTTGTCGAGCGCAGTGGAAACAGCCGCGAAGTGCTTGGCAACAGCCGCTTCGCCCAGCTGCGAGACAATGAACTCGCGCGCGGTCGCGGCATTGGTCATGGTCTCGATGGTGGTGAAGGTTTTTGAGGCAACGATAATCAGCGTGGTTTCCGGGTTGAGGTCGGCGAGCGTGTCGGCGATATGGGCGCCATCGACATTGGAGACGAAATGCAACCGTGCACCGTCGTGATAGGGCGCCAGTGCCAGCGTCGCCATCACCGGACCAAGGTCGGAGCCGCCGATGCCGATATTGACCACATCTGTAAACGGTTTGCCGGTGGCCCCGCACAGGGTTCCCCCGCGCACATCCTCGGCAAATGCCGCCATCGCATCGAGCACGGCATGAACGCCGGGAACGACGTTTTCGCCATCAACACGGATATCGGCGGTCTTCTCCGCCCGCAGCGCGGTATGCAGCACGGCTCGGCCCTCTGTGGAATTGATTGCCTGTCCGGCAAACATCGCGTCGCGCTTGGCCTCAACCTCGGCACTTTCAGCAAGCTCGGCGAGAAGCCCCATCGTTTCGTCATTGACCGCGCATTTGGAGAAATCCATCAGCAGGTCGTCGAGATTGGCCACAAATCGCGCCGCGCGGTCAGGATCGGCGGCAAAGGCTGAGCGTAAGTCATTGACGGCAGCGTCTGCGTGATGGGATTTCAATTTGGAAAGGGCAGTTCGGACGGTCGGGTTCAACAGCTGGGCCTCCATTTTGTCAGCCAGCTATGCGGCGACGCCCGCGGAAAATCAAGTTTCCGCGGGCGTCGTATTGCTACTGGTTCGTGTCTGGTTGTGACGGTTCCGTCAGTCGCGCAATTCGCGGCGCAGGATCTTGCCGACATTGGTCTTCGGCAGCTCGTCCTTGAACACCACCATCTTCGGGCGCTTGTAGTTGGTCAGGCCCTTGGCGCAATGCGCCTTGACGTCCGCCTCGCTCAGCGCCGGATCTTTCCTGACAACGAAGAGTTTGACGGCCTCGCCGGAATGTTCGTCCGGCATCGCCACAGCTGCAGCCTCGGCAATGCCAGGGTGCTCGGCGGCCACTTCTTCGATCTCGTTGGGATAGACATTGAAGCCTGAGACCAGGATCATGTCCTTCTTCCGGTCAACGATCTTGGTGTAGCCGTTTTCGTCCATGAAGCCCATGTCGCCGGAACGGAAATAGCCGTCTTCCGTCATCACATTGGCAGTTTCATCGGGCCGGTTCCAGTAACCTGCCATCACCTGCGGTCCCTTGATGCAGATCTCTCCGACCTCGCCGAGCACAACCGAAGCGCCGTCCTCGTCGCGGATGTCGATAGAGGTTGATGGCAGCGGCAGGCCGATCGTGCCGGAAAAGTCGTTGGCGTCGAACCGGTTTGCGGTGGCCACTGGTGAGGTTTCCGACAAGCCGTAACCTTCCGAGATGACGCAGCCGGTCAGCTGTTTCCACCGCTCGGCAATCGGACGCTGAACGGCCATACCGCCGCCGAGCGTCAGCAGAAGCGGCTTGAAATTGAGCTTCTGGAAGTCCTCATTGTTCATAAGGGCATTGAACAGCGTGTTGAGGCCGGGGAAGACATGAAACTCGTATTTGCCGAGTTCCTTTGCAAATCCGGGAATGTCGCGCGGATTGGGAATGAGGATGTTGTGCGCGCCTTGCGACATGCCCATCAGCGCGTTCACCGTGAGCGCGAAGATGTGGTAGAGCGGCAGTGCGCAAACATAGACCAGAACTTCAGGCACCTGCTTCTTTGTGAAAGCGGCCGGGAGCCAGAGATCGTTCTGTGCCACATTCGACAAGACGTTGGAATTGAGCAGCGTCGCGCCCTTGGAAACGCCGGTCGTGCCGCCCGTATATTGCAGGAACGCCACATCGTCAGCTTGCACGTTGCCCGGCTTGAGTGTCTTTCCTGTACCTGCGGCAAGTGCCGCCTTGAAGCTTGTGTGTCCGGGCAAGGACCACTCCGGCACCATTTTCTTGACCTTGCGGACAACAAAGTTGACCAGGTGGCCTTTCAGACCCATGAGGTCGCCCATGGATGCGACACAGACGTGCTTGACGCCGGTGTTCTTGATCACCTGCTGCAGCGTGAGCGCAAAGTTCTCGAGAATGATGATCGCCTTCGCACCGGAATCCTTGAGCTGATGCTCCAGTTCCCGCGGTGTATAAAGAGGGTTCACATTGACCACCGCGTAGCCCGCGCGCAGCACAGCAGCCATTGCCACGGGCATCTGCAGGATGTTTGGCATCATGATCGCCACCCGATCACCTTTTTCCAGACCGAGTGATTGCAGCCAGGCGCCGATCCTGGTCGAAAGGCTTTCCATCTCCTGGTAGGTGATGGTCTTTCCCATGCAGGTATAGGCGGGGCGCGCGGCGTATTGCTTGAAAGAATCCTCGATCAGAGCCGCAACCGAGGCATAGCTCAAAGGCGCAATGTCGGCGGGTGTGTTGGGCGGGTAGGATGACAGCCAGATACGGTCTGCGGCGGCGGAGTTGGTCATGTTGGTCTCTCCCTTGTTCTCCGGACACGTGCGCCAGATCGTACTGCCGCCGGGCTCCTCTTCCCACATTCCGGTTCCACGTAAGAATTAAAGGGGTGGAAAGATCGTTGCAATACCTTCCCTTAACGTAAACGTAACTTTTTGTCGGAAAAGACGCCGCAATTGAGGCCGCTGGGAAAACAGGCAGGGAAAGTGTGTCCGATTCCAACCCGGTCCAGCTCTCGCGCGAGTGTCATGCTTGTCCTTCAGAGTAGCCGCAGATCATGGGGTTCGACCCGGATCAGCTGGAAAAGGCGTCCGGACCGTGGTCGACCACTTTCTTGTCGATCTCGCCAATCACGCTTTCGTCTTTGCCTGCATAGGGAAGACCGGCGAGAATGGTGCGGATGATATTGATTCTGGCCCGGCGCTTGTCATTGGCGCGCACCACTGTCCATGGCGCGGTCTCCGAGTGGGTCGCCATCAGCATCAGATTGCGCTTCTCAGTGTAGTCGTTCCACTTGTTCAGGCTCGCGATGTCCATTGGCGACAGCTTCCAGTGCTTGAGCTTCGAGTGCCGCCGGTCGTGGAAGCGCTTGAGCTGCATTTCCTGCCCGATGTTGAGCCAGAACTTGAACAGATGGATGCCGGCCTTAACCGGCATCCGCTCGAAATGCGGCGTCTCCTCGAGAAAATGCGCGTGTTGATCGGGTGTGCAGAAGCCCATCACCGGCTCGACCCCGGCGCGATTGTACCAGGATCGGTCAAACATCACGAATTCGCCCGATGTCGGGAAATGATCGACATAGCGCTGATAGTACCATTGCCCGCGTTCGGTCTCGGTCGGTTTCGGCAAAGCCACCACGCGTGCCGATCTGGGGTTCATATACGCCCGCGTGGCGTTGATCGATCCGCCCTTGCCCGCCGCGTCCCGCCCTTCAAACACCGCCATTACCCGTTCGCCGGTATCCCCCAGCCAGGTCTGCACCTTGACCAGCTCGATCTGCAGCTCTTCAATGGTCTTCTCGTACTTCTTTCGATTGAGCTTCTTGTCATAGGGATAGTTGTCGGACCCGAAAGCGCCGTCCTCGACCCAATTCGGCAGTTTTGGATCATCAATATCAAACAGCCGCGTCTTGCCGTTCACTTCGAGCTCTACGGCCCGGTTGTCTTTTTGCTCACCCATCACAGAGCTCCTTTTTGTATTCTGTTGTCATAGAAAGGGCCACATCGTCATTGCGATTTCAAGCAGCGCGTATAAACAAGCCTGAGGTGCCACTGTTTCCGGGCTTCCAAACGCAGGCGAGATCAATGGCTGAGATGATGCAAGATCCCAAATCGGATGCTTCGCAAGACACCCTGGCGTCACGTGCAACGGCTGCCTGGCGACCATTGGTGTTTGCTGCTGTGATTGCTGTTGCTGCCATTCCGGCGGGATTGCAGATCTGGGAAGCTGTGTTGGGTTATGGCCTGTTTCTGGCCGCCTTGCTGGTTTGGCCCTCCACCAATGCTGCCGCTCGCGTGCGGGCAAAAGCACAGAAGAAACCCGCAACCGCCGGCTTGCGCGACATGCGGATTGTCGATGCTCTCGATTTTCCCACGGTTCTTTTTGATGAAGACACAGCCGTCATTCGTCAGAACCCGGCTTCAATCGTGCTGGTTGGGTCCTATCCCGAGCGAAGTGAATTGTCGGCCCGCATTCGTTCGCCCGCGATTCTCGAGCTGGTTGCCAGGACCATTAAAACGGGCCAACCCGAAAGCGTTGAACATGCTGAGCGGGTGCCATCCGAGCGTTGGCATGAAGTTCGCGCCGCACCTGTCGATGCGCGCAGCGACACCGGCCGTCGACTGTTCGTTCTCACTTACAGAGACTTGACAGAAGCCCGGCGTATGGACCGGATGCGGACCGACTTCGTTGCAAATGCGAGCCATGAACTTAGAACGCCGCTCGCGTCCCTGATGGGGTTCATCGAAACCATGCAGGGGCCGGCGCGTGATGACGAGGCGGCGCGCAAGAGGTTCTTCGGCATCATGCTTGAACAGGCTCAGCGTATGGCACGCCTTATTGATGACCTGCTGTCGCTTTCACGGCTTGAAATGAGGGCCCATGTGGCGCCACAGGGCGAGGTCGAACTGGTTGGCGCTGTCGGCCATGTCATTGATACCCTCAGGCCGATGGCCAACGAACTGGGTGTGGAAATTGCTCTCACCGCGCCTGAGGAGCCGGTTCTGCTCCCCGGCGATGTGGATGAATTGATTCAGGTCTTTTCCAACCTGATTGAGAATGCCTGCAAATATGGCCAGACCGGCAAGCGGGTTGAGGTATCTGTTTCTGGGGTGGAGCCCGGTGGTGCCCAGGTGAGTGTAAGGGATTTCGGTCCCGGCATCGCCAAGGAACATGTTCCGCGGCTGACCGAGCGGTTTTATCGTGTTGATGTGGAGACCAGCCGAGCGAAAAAAGGCACCGGTCTGGGCCTTGCAATTGTCAAACATATCCTGACCCGTCATCGGGCTCGGCTGATGATCCGCTCGGATCTGGGCGAAGGATCGGCCTTCATTGTCAAATTCAATGACGAAAAACCTGGGCCTTTGTCATCAACATCAGAATTATATCAATAAAAACATGTGATTAAACTGTCATAAAACGGTGTCGAAACTGTCATAAAACAGAATCTCGAAAGGCCTAGAACGGGGCAGCCTCAGATGGCTGATCCACGGCCCGACCAACGGGCGAAGACACCCTGACCCATGACGGGAGATTTCCATGAACGCAATCAAACTCGCCGCAGCCGCTATCCTGGCTTCCACGGCTCTCACCGGCGCTGCCGTCGCCCGTGACCAGGTCCAGATCGCCGGCTCGTCCACTGTTCTGCCGTACGCATCGATCGTCGCTGAAGCCTTTGGCGAAAACTTTGAATTTCCAACACCGGTTGTTGAGTCCGGCGGTTCGGGCGCTGGTCGCAAGAAGCTTTGCGAAGGCGTTGGTGAAAACACAATCGACATCGCCAACTCGTCCTCGCGCATCAAGAAGTCCGACATTGAGCTTTGCGCTTCCAACGGCGTGACCGAAATCCAGGAAGTTCGCATCGGTTACGACGGCATCGTGTTCGCTTCCGACATCAATGGCCCAGAGTACGCCTTCACCCCTTCGGACTGGCACAATGCGCTTGCCGCCAAGGTTCTGAAGGACGGTGAACTGGTCGACAATCCTTACAAGATGTGGAATGAAATCCGCGCCGATCTGCCGGCCGAAGAAATCCTCGCATTCGTTCCGGGCACCAAGCACGGCACTCGCGAAGTGTTCGACGAGAAGGTCATCATCGCTGGTTGTGAAGACAACGGCACAGCAGCAGCCCACGAGGCAGCTGGTGCTGAAGACTTCGAAGACGACTGCATGCAGCTGCGCACCGATGGCGTCTCGATCGACATCGATGGCGACTACACCGAAACACTCGCCCGCGTTGACGCCAACAAGAACGGCATCGGCGTTTTCGGCCTGTCCTTCTACCAGAACAACACCGACAAGCTTCAGGTCGGCACCATGGGTGGCGTTGTCCCATCCGTAGACTCGATCGCTTCGGGTGAGTATCCGGTATCGCGTCCGCTCTACTTCTACGTTAAGAACGCTCACCTCGATGTGATCCCTGGCCTTCAGGAATATGTCGAGTTCTTCGTCTCTGACGAAATTGCCGGTCCTGATGGTCCGCTGGCAGCTTACGGCCTGGTCTCCGATCCTGAGCTGGCAAAGACCCAGGAAATGGTCAAGAACCGTACCCCAATGGGTCCAATGAACTGATCCATTAGACGCTAAGGGGGCGGCGCTTAAGGCGCCGCCCTTTCTCGCGAACAGGGCAACTTCGACATGACTCCAGGCACTATCGTTCTCATCGTGCTCGCATTGGCCGCGATTGGCTATGTACTCGGCAAGCGGCGGGCATTGCAGGCGGCGAAGCGGGACGGAGTGAAACTTCACTCACTGCCAGGTTATTATGGAGAGTCGGTCGCGCTGTTTACGGCCGTACCTGCACTCTTTTTGATGGCTGCTTGGCTGTTTGTGCAGCCCATTGTGATCGAAGGCAACGTCAGCGGCAAAATTCCAGACTCTGTCGTTCCCGAAGGCGGGGCCAAAAGTCTGGTCATGGTGGACGTGCGCAGGATTGCCGACGGGCTCGGGCTTCTCACCGAGCGAGGCGACCTTTCAGAAGACGATCTTGTCGACATGCGGGCTGACCTGACCAATGTCCGTTCCCGGCTTGCCGAAGTCGGCGTCGCGCTGGGTTCGAATGTAGAGCCAGCGGTTTTCGAGGCGGCCAAGTCCTACCGGGCTGCTGACAACGCGGCTTCGGTTGTTCGCAGCATTGCGGTGATCCTGACGGCCCTCGCTTTGGGGTTTTGGGCGTGGCGGAGAATCTCCCCCAAAATGCGCGCCCGCAACATAACCGAGACCTTCATTAAGGCGCTGTTGATGGGGTCTTCGCTGGTCGCGATCCTGACCACTGTGGGCATTGTCGCATCACTGCTGTTCGAATCGCTCCAGTTCTTCCAGCTCTACTCGGCAACCAAGTTCTATTTCTCGACCGTCTGGAATCCGCAGTTCCGCGGCGGTTCCGATTTCGGTTTCCTGCCCTTGCTTTGGGGCACGCTTTACGTGTCCTTCATCGCGCTTTCTGTGGCGGTTCCGGTCGGTCTCATGATCGCCATCTACCTGGCAGAGTATTCAGGCAGCGCACTGCGCAGCTTCGCCAAGCCTGCCATTGAGGTTCTCGCCGGTATTCCCACAATCGTCTACGGGTTGTTTGCCCTGATCACGGTAGGCCCCTTCTTGCGCGACTGGATTGCCCAGCCGCTTGGTATTGGGACATCCTCGTCTTCAGTGATGACCGCCGGTCTGGTTATGGGCATCATGCTGATCCCCTTTATCTCGTCCCTGTCAGACGACATCATCAATGCGGTTCCACAGGCAATGCGCGATGGTTCCTACGGGCTCGGCGCGACCCAGTCGGAAACCATCAAACAGGTGATCCTGCCGGCTGCCTTGCCGGGCATCGTCGGCGCCTTCCTGCTGGCCGCCAGCCGGGCCATTGGTGAAACCATGATCGTGGTGATGGGCGCCGGCGCCGCCGCACGGCTCAACCTCAACCCCTTTGAGGCAATGACGACGGTGACTGTGAAAATCGTCAGCCAGTTGACCGGAGACACCGAGTTTGCCAGCCCGGAAACCCTGGTGGCCTTCGCTCTTGGCTTGACCCTGTTTGTCTTCACCCTCGGCCTCAACGTTCTGGCGCTCTACATCGTGCGCAAATACCGGGAGCAATACGATTGACCGATTTTCCCGCCGATCACTCTGCGGCCGGCGCCGCAACCGGACGCTCGCTACTGAAGGTTGGGGAGCGCACCCGCAAACGCAATGCAGCTGAGAAGCGTTTTCGCATGCTGGGACTGGCCGCCGTGATTTTCGGCCTGCTCGCGCTTGTCGGTCTCATGGGCTCGATCCTGTCGAATGGCTTGTCCTCCTTCAACCAGACCTACATCGCGCTGGATGTCTATCTTGACCCGGCAAAGCTGGACAAGAATGGCAACCGCGCGCCTGAGGATCTGAGCAAGATCACCACCTTCACGATCCAGCCGCTCATCAAGACGGCAATGCAGGACATGCTGGAACAACGCGGATTTGCCGCCGAAGGCGTCAACGCCAAGGAGGCGGCCGCGCTGGTGTCCAAGGAAGCTCCGGCTGACCTGCGCCGCTTTGTCCTGGCCAACCCGGATCAGATTGGGGAAACCATTTCCTTTGATCTTCTCGCGTCCGGCCGCATCGACGGCTACTTCAAGGGGCGGGTGACGATGGAAAGCGCCGCGCTCGACCGGAATATCTCGCCCGAACAGCTGGTCCTTGCCGATAGGCTGAAAGATGCCGGCATCATGGATTTGCGCTTCAACTGGTCCTTTTTCACCGCACCTGATGCGTCTGATACGCGGCCTGAAGCCGCCGGCCTTGGTGTGGCGATCCTCGGATCGGCCTACATGATGCTGATTGTCTTGGCGTTGTCTCTGCCAATTGGTGTTGCCGCTTCGATTTATCTCGAGGAGTTTGCGCCGAAGAACCGCTGGACCGATCTGATCGAGGTGAACATTGCCAACCTCGCGGCTGTTCCCTCGATTGTCTTCGGCATCCTCGGACTGGCGCTGTTCATCAATTTTGTCGGCCTTCCGCAGTCAGCTCCGGTGGTTGGCGCCCTGGTGCTCACGCTGATGACGCTGCCAACCATCATCATCGCCACGCGCGCTGCACTCAAGGCGGTGCCTCCCTCGATCCGCGATGCCGCGCTCGGTATCGGAGCGTCGAAAATGCAGGCGATCTTCCACCATGTGCTGCCGCTCGCAGCCCCTGGCATCTTGACCGGCGCAATCATTGGGCTGGCCCAGGCGCTCGGTGAAACGGCACCGCTGCTCCTGATCGGAATGGTGGCCTTTGTTCGCGAATATCCCGGCGCGCCGCCTGAGGGTTTCTTCGACCCGGCATCTGCGCTTCCGGTTCAGGTCTACAACTGGACCCAGCGTGGTGACCCGGCTTTCATCGAGCGCGCATCTGGTGCAATCATCGTGCTGCTGGTGTTCCTGGTCATAATGAATGCTGTTGCCATTCTGCTTCGCCGTCGCTTCGAACGCCGCTGGTAGGCGCTGGAAGGACATCAGGCTACAATCAATAGGGTTCGAAGGATCCGGAACGGATAAAGGAACATGGAGATGAACATCATGTCTGAAGCGGCGACGGAAGACGCGGTCAACGCATCGGTCGACAATCCTGTCATCAAGATGCGTGGAAATGACGTTAGCGTTTTCTACGGCGAGAAGCAGGCTCTTTTCGATGTCAATCTCGACATCCGGCAGAACAGCGTGACGGCTTTGATCGGCCCTTCCGGCTGCGGCAAGTCCACTTTCCTGCGCTGCCTCAACCGCATGAACGACACCATTGATGTTTGCCGGGTCACCGGTGACATCACACTCGACAGTGAAAACATCTATGCCCCGATGATTGACGTTGTCGAACTGCGGGCGCGCGTCGGTATGGTGTTTCAGAAACCCAATCCGTTTCCCAAGTCGATTTATGAGAACATCGTCTACGGACCACGCATCCATGGACAGGTTTCGACCCGCGCAGAGATGGATGAGATTGTTGAGCGAAGCTTGATTAAGGCTGGCCTGTTCGAAGAGGTCAAGGACCGCCTTCATGAAGCAGGGACCGGTCTTTCCGGTGGTCAGCAACAACGGCTTTGCATCGCGCGCGCCATTGCGGTCAGCCCGGAAGTGATTCTGATGGACGAGCCCTGTTCCGCGCTTGATCCGATCGCCACGGCAAAGGTCGAGGAACTGATCGACGAGCTTCGCGTCAACTACACCATTGTCATCGTTACCCACTCGATGCAGCAGGCCGCACGTGTGTCACAGCGCACGGCCATGTTCCACCTTGGCAAGCTGATCGAAGAAGGTCCGACCGACAAGATGTTCACCAAGCCCGATGAAAAGCTGACCCAAGACTACATCACTGGGCGGTTTGGCTAAATCACGGCTTCTTGCGACTGCCGGTCACGTCGCAATATTTGGATTGAAGGATCAAGCAATGCCCGATGCACATACCGTCTCGGCCTATGATGATGACCTGCGCTTTCTCAACCGCCGCCTTTCCGAGATGGGCGGTATCGCCGAGCGCATGGTCGCCGATGCTGTTGCCGCCTTGGTCAACGCGGATTCGGCCACTGCACAGCGGGTGATCTCCGAGGACCTGCTGCTCGACAATGGCGAACGCGAAATCTACGACAAGGCAGTTCTGGTGATTGCAAAGCGCCAGCCAATGGCATCCGACCTGCGCGAAATCATTGGTTCCATCCGGATCGCCTCGGATCTCGAACGGGTTGGGGACCTGGGAAAGAACATCGCCAAGCGGGTGATCGCGGTGCACACCATGGCGCAGCCGCGCAAGCTGGTGCGTGGACTCGAGCACCTGGCCGAACTGGCGCTGACGCAGCTCAAGGAAGTGCTTGATGCCTTCTCGACGCGCTCGCCGGATCTGGCCAATTCGATCCGTGAACGCGACGAGGAGATCGATGCGATCTACACCTCGCTTTTCCGGGAGCTTCTCACATACATGATGGAAGATCCGCGCAACATCACGGCCTGCACGCATCTGCTGTTTTGTGCCAAGAACATCGAGCGTATCGGCGATCATGCCACCAACATCGCTGAAACCGTGTATTACGTGGCCACTGGTGAACAGCTTGCGGGCGACCGGCCGAAAGACGACGACTCTGCCAGCGTCATTGCGCCAGAGCCGGGCGCGGCGTAGTTTCAGGGAGATCATCAGGCAATGGCGATGAGTCCCAGAATAACCGTGGTGGAAGACGAAGAGGCCCTCTCAGTCCTGCTGCAGTACAATCTGGAAGCTGAAGGCTACGAGGTCGATGCCGTCTTGCGCGGTGATGAAGCCGAGATCCACTTGCAGGAACGCGTACCTGATCTTCTGATCCTTGACTGGATGCTACCTGGCATTTCCGGCATCGAGCTTTGCCGCCGGCTGCGCGCGCGGCCGGAGACGGAGCGTCTGCCGATCATCATGCTGACGGCGCGTGGCGAGGAAAGCGAGCGGGTCCGCGGACTTGCCACCGGCGCTGACGACTATGTCGTCAAGCCGTTTTCGACGCCGGAATTGCTGGCACGGGTGCGCGCAATGCTGCGGCGCGCGAGTCCGGAGGTGATCTCCAGCCTGCTTAAGGTTGGCGACATCGAGCTCGATCGTGAGACCCACCGGGTCCGCCGTCGCGCCCGTGACATCAAGCTTGGACCCACCGAATTCAGGCTTCTGGAATTCCTGATGAGTTCGCCAGGTCGTGTTTATTCACGCGCGCAGCTGCTCGATGGTGTCTGGGGACATGATGTCTATGTCGATGAGCGCACGGTGGATGTGCATGTCGGGCGTCTGCGCAAGGCCGTCAATCTTTCCGGAATGCGCGACATCATTCGCACGGTCCGCGGCGCCGGCTACTCGATTGAAGCCTGATAAAGGCATGATTCAGTTTGCAAAATGAAAAAGCCCGGATCATTTGATCCGGGCTTTGTCTCGTTTTCAACCGATCTGGTTCAGCGGGTCCGTCTGCGCTCGCTTGAAGGCTGGAACGCCAGCTTGGCGTGATAGCTGCAGTAGGGTGAACCGTCGCACGAGTCATTGCCGCAGAAGTGGAAGCCGTCCAGCAACGGGTCGCCGATCGGCCATTTGCAGGTCCGCTCCGAAAGCTCCACCAGAGTGAGCCTGCGCGAAATCGGCACCACAACGTCTTCCATCGGCCTGGTGTCGAGGTCTTCCGCAGCCACCGCGTCGACATCCTGCTTGAGAGCTGCTCCGCCACTGGAACGGCTGACTGTACGTGTTGTCTGCGCTGCGTTCCGGCCAGCATAAGCTGGCGCCCGCGGTGCTGCAGTGGTGCGTTTGGTGCGAACCGAAGACTGTCCACCGCTCTTGGCGCGGCCTGGAAGATTGAGCCGGTGCACTTTGCCGATCACCGCATTGCGGCTTACGCCGCCGAGTTGCGCCGCAATCTGGCTTGCGCTGAGCCCGTCCGCCCAGAGTTTCGTGAGTTTTTCAACTCGTTCATCAGTCCAGTTCATGCCACTCTCTCCATTTACCCCGTGTCTTGGGATGGCAGAATCCCTCTTCGCCGCCCCGGATGGCCGGAGCTGTAGCACTCGGTTACAGTGAGGAAATTAGTGTCCGCCGCGAACGTCTAATTCGTAGGCTCAACGTAGAGGTAGGCAGACTCCGTTACAAGAGTCGTCGGAATCCCGGTGATTCGTTTTTTCTGGTTTTCCCCAACTTACCGCCGGGCGCTCAGTCAAAGTCGAGCTTGAATTTTGGGGTGTGGCAAACCATCCGCACGACGCAGGTCGGAGTCTGGCGACGTGGCACTTCATGCCCCCGGTGCCCCCGCAAACCGCTGTCTCATTGACAGCACACCGTGAATTGTAAATAGTGCCGTTGCCGCCCCGGAAGGGCGGCGTTTTGGTTTTCCGGCAAGGCTTTTGCCGGTCCTTCTGGCACAAGCCATCATCAGGTTCCGGCATTCAATTTCCCGCCGGGTTCATACGGGAGACAGGCGCCATGGCTGACGCCAAGCCGCTTTACGAGACATATAGCCGCTCACCGATCGTGTTCGAGCGTGGACATGGCGCTTGGCTGGAAACACCGCAGGGTGAGCGCTATCTTGATTTCGCGGCAGGCATCGCGGTGACTTCGCTTGGCCACACCCACCCACATCTGGTCGAGGCGCTGAAATCCCAGGCCGACAAGCTTTGGCACCTTTCCAATCTGCAGGAAATTCCCGATCAGACCCGGCTCGCCGAGCGTTTGACCGAGGCGACTTTTGCCGACAAGGTGTTTTTTACCAATTCGGGCGCGGAAGCGCTGGAATGCGCGATCAAGACCGCGCGGCGGCATTTCTTTGTCAATGACCAGCCGCAGCGCTATCGCATCATCACCATCGAAGGTGCCTTCCATGGCCGCACCCTGGCCACCATCGCAGCCGGCGGCCAGGCCAAATATCTGGAAGGCTTCGGACCAAAGGCGGAAGGGTTTGACCAGGTTCCGTTCGCAGATCACGAGGCTCTGAAGGCCGCGATCACCGACGAGACCGCTGCCATTCTGGTTGAGCCCGTGCAGGGTGAGGGTGGCATACGCCCTCTGCCGAAGGAATGCATGCGCGCCTTGCGGGACCTGTGCGACGAGCATGGCATTTTGCTGATCCTTGACGAGGTTCAGTCAGGTGTCGGCCGGACCGGAATGCTGTTTGCCCATGAATGGGCAGGCATCACACCAGACATCATGGCCGTGGCCAAGGGCATTGGCGGTGGCTTTCCGTTCGGCGCGTGTCTGGCTACGGCCGAGGCGGCGGACGGCATGACGCTCGGCACCCATGGCACCACCTATGGCGGAAATCCGCTGGCCATGGCTGTTGGCAACGCCGTGCTCGATGTGGTTCTTGAGGAGAATTTCCTTACCCATGTCAACGATGTCACGCTGGTGTTGCGCCAGGGCCTCGCCTCTCTCAAGGACCGCTATCCGGATCTGATTGAAGACATCCGCGGCATCGGGCTTCTGACCGGCATCAAATGTGTCAAATCCAACGCTGATCTGATCATGGCAATGCGCAACGAGCATTTGCTTGCGGTGCCCGCCGGCGACAATGTCGTGCGGCTCCTGCCACCGCTGATCGTATCGGTCGAGGAAGTTCGCGAAGCGCTCCACAAGATCGAGGCCGCGCTCGAAATGCTATCTCCCAAATCCAGCTGACTGGACCGATTACCATGACTGAGACCAAAGCCGCCGGTCCCCGGCATTTCCTCGATCTTTCAGCTGTCGGTGCCGAAGAGCTGCGGGCCATGATCGATGCCGCGCGTGCCGCCAAGTCGGCATCTGACGAAGATCGTCCGCTTGCAGGCAAGATGCTGGCGATGATCTTCGAAAAACCCTCCACCCGTACCCGCGTGTCGTTTGATGTCGGCATGCGTCAATTGGGCGGCGAGACCCTGTTCCTGTCAGGCACCGAAATGCAGCTTGGCCGTGCCGAAACCATTGCCGATACCGCCAAGGTGCTCTCGCGCTATGTCGACATCATCATGATCCGCACGATGGATCACGAGCGCATGCTGGAATTGGCTGAACACGCCACCGTGCCGGTGATCAACGCACTGACCGATGACACCCATCCCTGCCAGATTATGGCAGATATCCTCACCTTCGAGGAGCATCGTGGCCCTATCAAGGGCAAGACGCTGGCCTGGACCGGAGACGGCAACAATGTTCTGCACTCGCTGGTCGAGGGCGCGGGGCGGTTCGGCTATCGCATGCAGATCGCCACACCAGAGGGCTCCGAGCCCGATATGAGGTTCGTTAGCTGGGCCCGGGAGCAGGGCGCTGAAATTGATCTGAGCGCCGACCCGGAACGCGCCGCCAGCGGTGCCGATTGCATCATCACCGACACCTGGGTGTCGATGAACCAGGAGCACAAGGCGCGTGGCCACAATGTGTTCCTGCCCTACCAGGTCAATCAGGAGCTGATGGCCAAGGCCAACAAGGACGCGCTGTTCATGCATTGCCTGCCCGCCCACCGTGGCGAAGAGGTGACCAACGAAGTCATGGATGGACCGCAATCGGTGGTGTTCGATGAGGCCGAGAACCGCCTGCATGCGCAAAAGGCAATCATGCGCTGGTGCATGGGGGCATTGTAACGGCACTTTGCCGGGGCTCTGGCAGATCGCCGGGCGAATGCCTACATAGGCCGTTTGGAAGTCAGCCAAACGCCTGGGCGCGGAGCGCGTGCCCCTGAAAAATCGTGCCAAACAGTCGGGAATGAACATGGAAACCGAAATCCGTACTCTCGGAGAGCCGGGCTTCGCCGGAGATGACAGTGTGCTGCCGTTTGAGGTCGAAGGCCTGGATGTGCGCGGCCGCATCGTTCAGCTCGGCCCGATGATCGACACCATTCTGGGCCGGCACGCCTATCCCGAGCCGGTCGCCCGGCTGCTTGCCGAAGCCATCGCGCTGACGGTACTGCTCGGCACATCGCTCAAATTCGAAGGCAAGCTGATCATTCAGACCAAGGGTGACGGGCCCGTTGATCTGCTGGTCGCTGATTTCAGCACCCCCGGTGACCTGCGCGCCTATGCCAGGTTTGATGAGGAACGGCTGCACGCCGCTCAAGAGACAGGCATGACCAGTCCGGCTGAATTGCTGGGCAATGGCGTCCTGGCCTTCACCATCGACCAGGGCGCCTATATGCAGCGCTATCAGGGTATCGTCGAGATGAATGGTGGTTCCCTTGAGGAAATGGCAGAGACCTATTTCCGCCAGTCGGAGCAGATCCCGACGCTTGTCCGCCTCTCGGTTGCCGAACTGTTTGACCGCGATGCCGATGGCAATCCGCGCCAAAGCTGGCGCGCTGGTGGCATTGTGGTGCAGTTCCTGCCGCAAGCCCCTGACCGGATGCGTCTGCCCGACCTTCCGGGCGGGGATGTGCCTGAGGGTGTCGAGGATTATCTCCACGATGAGGATGACAGCTGGTCGGAAGCCAAGGCGCTAGTCGCCACGGTTGATGCCGGCGAGCTGACAGACCCTGACGTCGGTGCCGAACGTCTGCTCTATCGCCTCTTTCATGAGCGCGGGGCGCGGGTGTATCCACCGGTGCCGGTGTTTGACCGCTGCAGCTGTTCGCGCGAGCGGCTTGGCGAGGTCCTGCGCGGCTTTTCCGCTGAGGAACTCGCGGAAAGTGTGGAAGACGGTGCCATCACCGTACAATGCGAGTTCTGCTCGACGGCCTACAAGTTCGATCCGGCCGAATTTGGCGGCTGAAGCCCGGTCGTGGGGTTTGCGCGCCGCAAGATGACAAAACTTTAATTTGCCATGTCCGGCCTATACGTTACCTGTTGGAGGCAACGGAGGATGGCAATGCTCGACAGGGCCGACAATCGCGAGAAGTATCTGACCGACGAAGCGGCGGGGACAGCACCTCGCCGCCACGGCTTCGTGCGACCAATCGCCCAGATCGCTCTGATGGCCGCGGTGCTCGCGGGCGGTTGGGCCGGCATGCAGTACCTGGCAAATTCCCGGGTCGATCCGGTCCGCAAGCCTTTCACGCCGCTGGTTTACACGGTTGATACAGTATCTGCGGTGTTGGCTGACAATCGGCCAATGATCAGGCTTTACGGCCAGGTCGACACCGGCCGCAGTGTCGAACTGCGTGCAGCCGTCAGCGGCGATGTCGTCGAAATTCACCCCGATCTCGTTGCCGGGCGCCGTGTCACAGCCGGAACCGTCCTGTTGCGCATCGATCCGTTTCTTTATGAGGGCGCGGTGGTCGAAGCCCGGGCCAATCTGGCATCGGCGCGTGCGGCAATTTCCGAAATGGATGCCCGCCTTGCCTCCGAACGTGAGCAGCTGCAGGCCGCCCAGTCCCAGCTGGATCTCGCCAACTCCGATCTCGAGCGGGCGATGTCGCTGGCAGGGTCGGGGACGCTGACCGACAAGCAGGTCGATGACCGCAGGTTGGTCCTCTCACAGCGCGATCAGGCTGTCAGTCAGCGCCGCAACAACATTCTCATCACCGAAGCCCAGCGCACCCAGCAGGAAGCCAACGCTATGCGGCTCGAATGGAAGCTGCGCGAGGCGCAGCGCAGGCTTGAAGACACTGCCGTGATCGCCCCATTCGATGGTGTGATCTCCGATGAGAGCATTGAAGCCGGGCGGACGGTCAACGCAAACGAGATGGTTGCCTCGATCTATGACGACACTGCGCTTGAAGCCCGTTTCACTCTTACCAACGCGCAATATGGCCGGATGGCGACCGACGATGATCCGCTGCTCGGGCGCAAGGTCGAGGTGAGCTGGAGTGTGGGTGGCGCGGACTACCTCTGGCCGGCGACCATCGACAGGATCGGCGCGCGCGTCGCTGCCGAGCGGGGCGGCGTCGAGGTCTTCGCCCGGATCGAAGCGGCCAACAACCCAGTTCAACTGCGGCCCGGTGCCTTCGTTGCGCTGACCGTACCGGACCGCATCTGGCGTTCCACATTCCGTCTGCCCGAAACCGCAGTGCGGTCTTCCGACCATGTCTTCGTGGTGGTGGATGGTGCGCTGGTGCGCCGCGAGGTGCGGCTGATTGCCTGGGATGGCGAGGACGCGATTGTTCAAGGCAACCTTGTGGATGGCGAAGAGGTGCTCGTCACCCGGCTGACCGAAGCCTCTGAAGGCGTGAGAGTTCGCAAGCCCACCCAGTCCGAAGCTGCGGGCGATACTGCAGCGGGGGCCGCCTCAACGGCGACATCAGCTCAAACCCCGGATATCGGCAAATGAGCGCTGCCGGCCTTCCGGGCGGGGGCATTCTGGCCAGGGGCGGGTTGGTCGCAACCTTCGTGCGTCATCCCAACGCTGCCAATCTGCTGATGGTGTTGATGATCCTGTTCGGCGCGTTCTCTATCGCGCGCATCAACACCCAGTTCTTCCCCACCATTGACCGGCCAACCATTACCATTGGCATAGCCTGGTCCGGCGCCAGTGCCGAAGATGTCGAGACCAACATTCTTGCGCTGGTCGAGCCTGAGGTCCGCTATATCTCCGGCGTCGATCAGATGACCTCGACCGCAGCGGAGGGGTCGGCGACGGTGCGCCTCGAATTCACCGAGAGCACCGACATGTCGCAGGCGATGACAGATGTCGAAACAGCTGTCAAAGCCGTCAACAACCTGCCCGAGGATTCCGAGGAGCCGACGATTACCCGTGCGGTTTTCTTCGATTCTGTCGCGCGCCTTGCGGTTTTTGGCTCAGCAGAGGAAGCGGTCAAACGCGCCTGGGCCAAGCGGATGCGCGATGATCTGATTGATCGGGGCATAGACAAGATCGACTTTACCGGACTGCGCGATGCCGAAATCCGCATAGAGGTGCCCGAGATCGAGTTGCGGCGGCTGGATACGACCATTTCGGAGGTCTCCAGGTCGATAGCCGCCAACAGCCGTGATCTGCCGTCGGGCACCGTTGAGGGGGTGATCGAACGCCAGCTGCGTACGCTTGCCGATGCTCAAGGGCCGCGCGAGCTCGCGCATGTCGAGGTCAAGTCCTTTGCAGGCGGTGAAAAAGTTCTGCTTGGGGACATTGCCAAGATCGAAGATGGTTTTGATCCCGATGCGACCCGCGGGCTGGCCGGTGGATCCACCGCGATCGAGCTTGATGTGCGCCGCGCGCCCACTGCCGATACGCTTCAGACCGCGGCGATCCTTTCAGCCTATGTCGACGAAATCAAACCGCAGCTGCCGCCGGGCGTTGAACTCGCGACTTACGAAGTAGCTGCCGATGCGCTCTCCGCCCGGATCTGGCTCTTGGTCAAGAACGGCCTTGGCGGGTTGCTGGTGGTTGTCGCGATCCTGTTCGTGTTTCTCAATGCCCGTATCGCATTCTGGGTTGCCGCGGGCATCCCCGTTGCGATGCTTGCCACCATAGGCTTCATGTATGTCAGCGGACAAACGATCAACATGATTTCGCTGTTCTCGCTGATCATGATGCTTGGCATCATTGTGGATGATGCGATTGTGGTTGGAGAACACACGGCGACCCGTCTGGAGATGGGCGACGATCCGCACATGGCGGCCGAAAACGGCGTGCAGATGATGCTGGTTCCGGTTCTGGCTGCGATGTCGACCACATTGGCCGCCTTTGCCCCGATCCTGATGATCGGTGGCACCATAGGCCAGATGATGGGCGTCTTGCCGCTGGTGGTTGTCGCGGTCCTGATCGCCAGCCTGCTTGAGTGCTTTCTGGTGTTGCCCGGTCATCTGGCCAATTCGCTGGCCGGTCGCAGGATGCCGGGTTGGTCCTGGTGGCGGCAGTTCCTTGTTGCCCTGGTTCTGGTCGTGTTCCTCACCGGTCTGACGGGGCGGCTCGCTGTCGATCTGGCGCTCGGAGCCGATGACAGCGGCTTGCGCGCAGGAGCCCGCGGCTTTGCCGAGCTTCCGTCATTCTTGCGCATGGCGATTGTGGTGGCCGCCTCGCTTGTGCTGGCTGCATTGGTGGAATGGGCGCTGCTGGCTCTGTCGCGCCGCAACAGTCGCAAAATCAAAGCTGCTGCAGGGACCGCCGTCCAGATCGATCTGCATGCAGGCGAAAGCCGCTTCCGGCGTGGCTTTGACCGCAGGTTTGACAGTTTCCGCGATGGTCCCTTCTCTTGGCTGGTGCAATTGGCCTGGAACTGGCGCTATGTGACCTTTTCCATCGCCTTGGCGATGGTGATGGTGCTGGCAATTGGTCTGGCGCGCTCGGGTCAGGTGGAGTTCGTGTTTTTTCCCTCGCCGGAAGCCGAAAACATCACCGGCACGGTGGTCTTCAATGCCGGCTTGCCCGAAGAGCAGGCACTTGCCGCCATCGCCGCCTATGACAAGGCGTTGCGCCGTGCCGACAAGGCTCTGTCAGGTGAGCAAAAATCCTCGATCCGCGCAGTGTTCACCACCTATGGCGCTTCCAGTCGTTCGGGCAGCGCCACCGCCCGCATCCGGGTGCAACTGACCACCTCGGAGGAACGCGATGTGCGGACGCCAGATATTGTCAACGCCTGGCGGCAGGCATCGCCGGACGTCGCCGGTGTTGCCCGCTTTACCATCGCACAGGCCCGTGGTGGGCCTCCCGGCCGTGATATTGAAGTGCGTCTGCAAGGCCAACGAGTGGCCGATCTCAAGGCTGCCTCCGCCGACGTCGTCGCACTCTTGTCCGCCGTGGATGGTGTTACCGGGCTCGACGACAATCTGCCCTGGGGCAAGCCCGAGCTGGTGATGGAGCTGACCCCTCATGGCGCTGCTCTCGGCTTCTCGATCGAGGAAGTCGGCCGCCAGATCCGCAATGCCTTTGATGGCGCGATTCCGTTCCGTTTCCCGCGGGGTGATGACGAGGTCACCGTGCGTCTTGTTCAGACCCCTGCATCACCTGGCTCGCAAGCGCTCAGGGAGTTTGAACTCAGAAGTCCCAGTGGAACCTTCGTGCCTCTTTCAGAGGTGGTCGAGATGACCGAGCGGCAGGGCTTTTCCGCAATCCAGCGCCGCGACGGCAGAAGCACAATTTCCGTGACCGGTGACATCGACACTGCTGTCACCACCACTGGCGGGGTCGTCGAACAGCTGACTGCCAGCGGCGGGCTAGATCTGATCGCGGCCAATCACGGGGTCACCTATTCCTTCGGCGGCCGCTCCGAGGAGCAGGAAAACGCATTTGCGGATCTCAAGCTGGGTGTCGCGGTTGCGCTCAGTGTCATCTACATCATTCTTGCCTGGGTCTTTGCCAGTTACTGGCGCCCTGTCGCAGTGCTGCTGATCATCCCGTTCGGCATTGTCGGCGCCATTTTCGGTCATTGGCTGCTGGGCTACCAGCTCACCATCCTGTCCTTCATCGGACTGCTGGGTCTCGCGGGCATATTGGTCAATGATTCGATCATCCTGGTGGCCCGGCTTGAAGAGCGCCGAGCCGCCGGCGATACGATCGCCGAAGCTGCCATCGGTGCGAGCCGTGACCGTCTGCGGGCGGTGCTCCTGACATCGCTGACAACCATCGGCGGGCTATTGCCGTTGCTTTATGAAAAGAGCCTTCAGGCCCAGTTCCTGCTGCCCATGGCCATCACGATCGTCTTCGGCCTCGCCATGACAACCTTGCTGGTGCTGTTTCTGGTGCCGGCTCTGGTGGGCATCGGCAACGATGTCACCCGGGCGCTCACCTACATATACGGTCGCCGCCAGAGTTTGCAGCGGGCATAGCGCGTGTCCGTCCAGGATTATCGCTGGAGCAAAATTTCGTCTACGAGCGCCAGAACCGTGGCAGCAACAGCACCAGAACGGTGAACAGCTCAAGCCGCCCCAACAGCATGCCGGCCGAGAGCAGCCATTTCTGAGCATCATTGAGTGACTGGAAGTTGCCTGATGGCCCGATGATTTCGCCCAGCCCGGGACCCACATTGGCGAGCGCGGTGCCGGCACCCGAGAGTGAGGTGATGGCATCCAGGCCACTGAGCCGCAACAGAATCGCCAGAACCACGAATGAAGCCATGAACAGGAAGAAGAAACTCATCACCGAGGAGATCACCCGCCCTTCGATCGGCTTGCCGTTGAACTGGGCGCGGAACACGCCATGGGGATACATCACCTGAGCGATGTGCTGGCGGACCGCTTCGAAGAACACCTGGAAGCGGAAGATCTTGATGCCGCATGATGTCGAGCCCGCACAGCCGCCAACAAACATGATGATGAAGAAGAAGGCGACCGCATGCGGCCCCCAGAGCCCGTAATCGGTGGAGGAATACCCTGTCCCCGTGACAATCGAGACCACATTGAAGGCCGCGTGCCGCAACCCCTCGAGACCCAGATGGTATTGCCCGAAATGGGCCATCATCCAGCCGGCCAGCACCGCTGCCGCGAGAAAGGCGAAGAACGCCTTGACCTGCTGGTCGACGAAGAGAGGGCGAAACCGCCCCTGCAGCATCTGCACGTAAAGAATGAAGGGGATCGACCCCAGGATCATGAAAAGGACGGCAACCCATTCAACGCCCGGGTTGGCGAAATGTCCGATTGAGGCGTCCTTGGTTGAAAAGCCGCCGGTCGCCACTGTCGTCATGGCATGGATCACGGCATCATCCGCAGCCATCCCGACAGCCATGTAGGCTATGGCGCAAACGCCGGTTATGCCGATAAAAACGAGCGTGATCGAGGTCGATATCTGGGTTGCGCGCGGCAGGATTTTTTCCGCCGTGTCGAAGGCTTCTGCCTTGAACAGCTGCATACCACCGATCTGCAGCATTGGCAGAACCGCAATCGCCATCACGATGATCCCGAGCCCGCCCAGCCATTGCAGCAGCCCGCGCCAGAACAGTAGGCCGGGCGGAGCAGTGTTGAGGCCGGTGATCACCGTCGCTCCGGTTGTGGTCAGGCCCGACATGGATTCAAAAAAGGCGTCGGTGTAGCTCGGCACGATGCCCGACCATTGGAACGGCAGCGCACCGAACGCAACAAGCGCCAGCCACGAAACAACCGTCATCAGCATCGCCTGCCGGGTCGACAAGCCTTTTGGCGCGCCGCGGTTGGCGATGAACAATCCGAAGCCGAACAGCATCGTCACCATCGCCGAACTTGCGAAGATCATCCAGTCGTCATTGTCGGCAGCAAGATCCACAAGCGCAGGCAGAAGCATGGCAACGCCCAGCGTCGACACCAGCGCTCCGGTCACCAGCATGACCGGTCGAAATTCCGACAGCACGTTCAATTCAACGTTCTTGCCATGCCTGGCAGATCGAGCGAGAAAGCGGGGATTTCCACATCGAACAACTCACCCTCGGCCGATTGCATCTGATAGCTGCCGGCCATCACTCCCGAGGGGGTGTCAAGCGGGCAGCCGGAGGAGTACTCATAGGTGTCGCCGGGACCCAGCACCGGTTGCTCGCCAACGACGCCGGGGCCACGAACTTCGTCCACCATGCCGTTCTCATCGGTGATCTGCCAGTGACGGCTGCGCAGCTGGACAATCCTGTCGGACCGGTTGGAAATCACAACACGGTAGCCCCAGACATAGCGGCTGTCCTCGGGGTCCGATTGGTCCTCGAGATAGTATGGCTCAACCGTTACTTCGATATCACGTGTCAACGCGCGGTACATGATCTGCTCCTGATGCCACTTTTTCTACAGTGCTGGGCTTGCGTCAAGCGTGTTTGGGCCATCCTTGACGCGGAACAGGCCCGGTGAATGTTGACCTGATTGTGATTGGCGTTGCAACGCTCCGCACGTGACGGATGTCAAACATCGCGGTATCACGATCCGGCTCGAATGGAGAGAGAAATATGTTGGATGGCGCCGCACGAAAACTGATTCAGCCCGGCCTCGACCGGAGTGGAGCCTGGCTTGCCACTCGAGGGGTCCGGGCTGATCACGTAACGATCTTGTCCTGTCTGATTGGTCTCGTGGCAGCAGCCTTGATTGCCTATGGTCACATGATTGCCGCGCTGGTGTTGATTGTCATCAGCCGCATCGGCGATGGTCTAGACGGGTCGGTCGCACGGGCTTCCACCAGAACCGATTTTGGCGGCTATCTCGATATCACGCTCGACTTCGTTTTCTATGGCGCAATCCCGCTCGGGTTTGTGCTCC
The DNA here is from genome assembly GCA_043585085.1 of Hoeflea sp. Lineage (GTDB taxonomy): Bacteria > Pseudomonadota > Alphaproteobacteria > Rhizobiales > Rhizobiaceae > Hoeflea. Next base: position 1,144,351 of record CP121320.1, on the reverse strand, counting down.
ATGATCCTGCCGCAAACGGGCTTGCCGGCGCAGGGCTGATCTTTTCTTTCTATGTCAATGGCGCAAGTTTCCTGGCCTATGCAATCGTCGCAGAAAAACGCGGACTCTCGACCGATGCCCGGGGCGTGAAATCGATCTACTTCACCACCGGTCTCGCTGAAGCCAGCGAGACCTTCTTTGTCTTTGGTGTGTTCTGCTTGTGGCCAGGCTGGTTCGCGCCGGTTGCCTGGGGGTTCGCAGCAATCTGCCTCTACACAGCGCTTTCCCGGATCATGCAGGCGCGTGCGGTGTTTGGCGAACAGGCATCAGAGACCTGACAAGGCCCGGTCAAAATCCTCGATCAGATCCTCCACGTCCTCGATGCCGACCGACAGGCGAACCACGCCCGGACCAATTCCAAGTTCGTCGCGGGCTTCCTCTGAGAGGTTCTTGTGAGTGGTTGTCGCCGGATGGGTGATCAGGCTCTTGCTGTCTCCAAGGTTGTTGGAGATCCGCACCACTTCAAGCGCGTTTTGCATGGCGAAAGCGGCGCTCTTGCCGCCTTTGAGTTCGAGGGCGACAAGAGTTGAGCCTCCGCTCATCTGTCGCGCGCAGACATCGGCCTGCGGATGATCTGCCCGCCCGGGATAAATCACCTTCGCTACGGCAGGATGGTCGGCGAGAAAATCGGCCACACGACCGGCATTGCTGGTCTGCTGACGCACCCTGAGCGGCAGGGTCTCCAGTCCCTTGAGCAATGTCCAGGCATTGAATGGCGACAGCGACGGCCCTGTGTGGCGGAAATAGTCATGCAGCTTCTCGTCGATCCAGTCCTTGCTTGACAGGATCACACCGCCCAGACAACGCCCCTGACCGTCAATGTGCTTGGTGGCGGAGTAGCAGACCACATGCGCCCCCAGTTCAAGCGGCTTCTGCTGTAGCGGTGTGGCGAACACATTGTCGACCACCAGGGTCGCGCCAATCTGGTTTGCAAGCTTTGCGACCCCGGCAATGTCGACAACTTCGAGCGTTGGGTTGGTCGGGCTTTCGAGGAAAAACACTTTTGTGTTGGGCCGGATGGCGGCCTCGAAATTGGCAAGGTCGCGGCCGTCCACAAGGGTCGATTCAACGCCGTACTGCGGCAGCAGTGTTTCCACCACCCAGCGGCAGGAGCCGAACAGCGCCCGTGCCGCGATCACATGATCGCCCGCCTTGACCTGGCAAAGCAGCGCAGCCGAAATCGCGGCCATGCCCGAGGCCGTGGCACGGGCATCTTCTGCACCCTCCATCAGGCACATGCGCTTTTCGAACATGTCGGTGGTCGGGTTGGCGTAGCGCGAATAGATAAAGCCGGGATCTTCACCCTTGAACCGGGCTTCGGCGGCTTCCGCACTTTCGTAGACGAAACCCTGAGTGAGATAGATCGCCTCGGACGTTTCTCCGAATTCGGAGCGGTTTACACCGCCGTGAACGAGCTGTGTTGCGGGGCGAAGCAGTCGGTTTTTTGTCATTGTCTCGGTCCAGGTCACAAAAATACCGGCTTGCGCAGTCGCCAGCCGGTTTTGCAACCCGACCATTTTAGCGACTTGTTTAACGTGGCTGCAAGCCGGTCGGCCAAATCACCACGGGATAAGCCTCCTTTACTGTCTTGTGGCGCTTGCGTCAATCGCTGTGGCTTGTCATCAAGTCCCACAGGCAACAGGAGCAGATACAAATTGAGTGCTGGCATTCTTTCGGATCGCGCTATCCGCGCGCTGTTTGACGGTGGAAAGCTTGCCGCCGGTCGGCCGCTGGATGCCGATCAGGTACAGCCAGCAAGCCTTGATCTCAGATTAGGCGCCAAGGCCTACCGCGTCCGTGCGAGTTTTCTGCCGGGTCCGAAGAGTGCGGTCGAAGACAAGCTTGCGCGGTTGAGCATGCACGAGATCGATCTGTCGGATGGTGCGGTACTCGAGACCGGTTGCGTCTATATCGTACCGCTGCTCGAAAACCTGGCGCTTCCAAATGAGATTTCTGCCTCGGCCAACCCCAAAAGCTCCACCGGGCGGCTTGATATCTTCACCCGGGTGATGACCGATTTCGGCCAGGAGTTCGACAAGATCGCCCCCGGTTACAACGGTCCGCTCTGGCTTGAAGTCAGCCCACGCACCTTCCCGATTGTGGCGCGCACCGGATCGCGCCTGTCGCAGATCCGGTTCCGGCAGGGACAGGCATTGCTGGACGAGACCGAAGTGCTGGACCTGCACAAAGCGGAGACACTTGTCGCAGCGGATAATCCCAATGTCTCGGGCGGAGGCATCGCGCTGTCGATCGATCTGGCCGGGCAGGGACCTGACAGCCTGGTTGGCTATCGTGGCAAACACCACACGGCGGTGATCGATGTCGACAAGCGTGCAGCCCAGGACATGTTTGATTTCTGGGAACCGATCCACAATCGCGGCTCGGCCGATCTCATTCTCGATCCGGATGAATTCTACATTCTGGTCAGCCGTGAATCAGTCCACGTGCCGCCGCTCTTTGCTGCCGAAATGACCCCGTTCGACCCTTTGGTCGGTGAGTTCCGCGTCCATTATGCAGGCTTTTTCGATCCCGGATTTGGTCATTCGGAGGCCGGAGGAGCGGGCAGCCGCGCCGTGCTTGAAGTGCGCAGCCACGAGGTGCCGTTTATCCTTGAGCACGGACAGATTGTTGGCCGACTGGTCTACGAGCGGATGCTTGAGCGCCCTCAAGCACTTTATGGCTCAGGCATGGGCTCGAACTACCAGGCCCAGGGCCTGAAGCTGTCCAAGCATTTTCGCGCCTGACCCTAAGCAGACGGCTGTCGTCCCTGCGCGACGCGCAACTCAGCCAGCTCCTTGCGAATCTCTCTCAGCTCCTTCAGCATTTCGCCCTGTTCGCTGGCCATGGCCTCGCGGTCGGCGGTCGCTTCGGCCTCATGCTCTTCCTGCATGGCCGACACGATGATGCCGATAAACAGGTTGAGCACCGTGAAGGTGGTGCAGGCAATGAACGGGATGAAGAACGCCCACGCCATCGGATGGATCTCCATCACCGGACGGACGATGCCCATCGACCAGCTTTCAAGCGTCATCACCTGGAACAGAGAGTATGCCGAAGCGGGGATCGAGCCGAACCACTCGGGGAAGCTGTTCCCGTAGAGCTTGGTCGCCATTACCGAGAACACGTAAAATACCAGAGTCAGCAACAGCATGATCGAGCCCATGCCGGGCAGGGCGGCCACCAGGCCGCCGACCACGCGCTTGAGCGAGGGCACCATGCCGATGATGCGCAGCACCCTGAGAATGCGCAGTGCCCTGAGCACCGACAGGTTCCCGGTCGCCGGCAGCAGCGCCACACCCACCACCAGAAGATCAAAGATCCGCCATGGGTCGCGAAAGAAATCGAGCCTCCAGGCGAGGAGCCGAGCCAGGACCTCGACGACGAAGATCGCAAGAATGACACGATCAAGAATGAGGAGGAGGCCGCCGAACCGTTCCATGGCTGCGGGTACGGTCTCAAGGCCGAGTGTGATCGCGTTGATGACAATCAGCACGCTGATGACGGTTTCAAAGCGCCGCGAGGAAAGGAAGGCTTTCAATCGGTCCATTGGAGGTCTCATGGAGTTGCAGGAGAGCGCCTGTCATATGAGGTCGCGCCGGTTTCCAGTCAAGCGGGCGTCGGTCAGGTCTTTTGGTGTTGCGAAAGGATCGGCGGTCTGATCAGCCCACCGGCGGTTTGGCAACATAGCGCCAAGCGCAGGCGCTTGACAGTCTGTCCGAACGCCGCCATGGATCAAGACGATGCGGGTGTAGCTCAATGGCAGAGCAGAAGCTTCCCAAGCTTACGACGAGGGTTCGATTCCCTTCACCCGCTCCATTGGTAGCCCGTTGCGCGCATCGGCATTTGCAATGGTCATGGTGGCGACAGCGACGCCGGTTTCTTCTGTCGCTTGCTGGTTCGCGGGAGGTTGCCCGCCTTTGCAACTCGGATCGGCAGGATGCGGGGTCTTTTCCCACAAATGCGCTTTGTTGATCAGTTGCAGCAAAGCTCGCCACCCCGCATAGGACATCAACAGCCAATAGGCCGGTGTAAGCAGGAGCCAGCGGCGCTTAAGACATCTGCGCTCATAAGCCGTGAAGCCAAACCAGCCGATTGCGCCAAAGGTCAGATAGCTGCCGAGTATGTTGGTGAAGTCGGTCCACATCAGAACTGAATGCACCGCAGAGACCACTGCCGGACCTCCGCTGGCAAGCCAAGCCAGCGTCAGCGCGATAAATACGAACATCAGCGGGTGCGCGAGCGCAGAAATGAGCATGCCTGCGATCATCAGCTGGAAGATGACAAACCCTCCCAGTCCCAGCGAGGCAAAAGTTGTCGCAGGCCGCCGCATCACCACCAGCCATGTTTGCGCCCATCCCTTGAGCCAGCGGGTGCGCTGCCGGACCCAGACGCCCAGTTGAACCGGTGAACCTTCCACCGTGGCACTCTTGATGATCCCGGTACGGTAGCCATGCGCGTAGAGCCGCAGTCCCAAATCTGCGTCTTCGGTTACATTGTAGGGATCCCATCCGCCGACTTTTTCCAGAGCTGTGCGGCGGAAATGGTTTGACGTGCCACCAAGCGGGATCGGCATTCGCGTGTGCGCGAGAAACGGGATGAGCACCCGGAAAAGACCGCTGTATTCAAGTGCGAACAGACCCGAAAGCCAGTTGGAACTGACGTTTGCAATGGCCAGCGGCGCCTGAAGACAGCCCAATTGATCGTCGCCTTCGCGAAAGGCTGTCCATGCTTCATGTAGTTGTCCAGGCGCAGGCTTGTCTTCAGCGTCATAAATGGCAATCAGCGATCCTCGGGCACCCTGGAGCGCATATTGCAAAGCCTTTGGTTTGGTCCGCGGTCCGAAGGCGGGAACTCTGACAATCTCGCACTCGGGGCCGAGATTTTGAGCTTCAAGCGCAGCTATCGTGGTGCCATCGCCGTCTTCGCAGATGTATTTTACATCGAGCAGGCTTTTGGGCCAGCGCAGTGCGTCAATTCGTGCAACCAGCGCCGGGGCCATCGCCGCCTCGTCGCGAAGCGGGATCAGGAGAGTGTAGACAGGCATTGGCGTTATGTTGTCTGGTCTGTCTTTCTCAGGTTTCCGGCAACGAACCGCCATCATCAGTGCGCTCAGCCTCAGGATGATGCCGCCCGAAAAGAACATCGTCAGAACCAAATGCAGTGCAGTGAAAGCGTAGAAAGGCCAGATAGCGAATGCAGCGATGCAAAGGCAGATGATGATAGCAAGAGCGAAGCCCTGAGTTCCGGTGAGCACCTGTCGGGCGCTGTGTTCGCGGTGGTCCTGATCGAGACTGAAAGTGGTTTGCCGCACCCGCTGCTCCGCGCCGGACTGCCAGACGGCCCGGCGGATGGTCGAGGGTGAAGCAACGACAAGCCGCCTGCGCAAACCATGACGTGCCCGAAGTCGTCCTTTGTCTGCTTCGTAACGTCTGGCTTCGGGCACGATTACTGTCACCTGGCCGTTTTCACGCGAGAGCCGAAGCGGTCCGTCTCTGCGCAAAAGAACATCGGTTGAGGTTAGGCGAACAACCTCGTCCGGATTGATGTGATCGACATATTCAAGACCAAGTTCATCGGCCAGCCAGCGATAGTAGAGTTCCGGCTGTATCAGTCGCCGGGCAATCAGCTCCTTTTCGATCGTTGTGGCATTGGCTTCAGCTGCCTGCCGCGCCTCCGCCACATGCGGCTTTCCGATTCCGCAACCGATGAAAAATCGCTGTTCGTAATCATGACAGGACACGGCGCTTAACGGTTCAAGCGTTTTGGTAAGCTGCGGCCGAATGTCGGAGCCGCCGATCACTTGCAACTGCGGTTTGTCGCTCAAGTGGATATTGCTGGTTTTGCTTGGGGCCATGACTCTGGTAAACACATGACGATTGCAGCGAGTTAATAAATCTATGGTAGTGAAAGCCTCTCCGAATGCACCCCTAAAATTTAAGGGATTTTCCCTCCGTACGTGTGTTTTGGTTGCATTTCTTGCATCTTTCGCGCCGGTTTCGGCCGATGAAGGGGTCTTTGTTCCCAATTATATGGACCCGCGTGAACGCATCGCTGCACCTGACATTCAGATGCTACCCCGCATCCGTTTCATCACCACAGTGGACTTTCCGCCCTTCAGCTTTCTCGATCAGACCAGCCGGCTTGCCGGGTTTCATGTCGATCTCGCTCGCGCGATCTGCTCGGAATTGGAGGTTCTTGCCCGGTGTCAGATTCAGGCGTTGCCGTGGACAGAATTGCCCGGCGCATTGAAAACCGGGCAGGCCGAAGCCATCATTTCAGGCATGGCCATGACGCCCGAAAGCGCCGAGGAATTCCGTTTCACACGGGCCTATCTGACGCTGCCTGCGCGCTTTGCGGCGCGCAAGGAGGACGCGGGCACGGAAGCAAGTGCTCAGACGCTTGCACAAAAGCGGGTCGGAGTGATCGACGGCACTGCCCACGAGGCCATGTTGAGAGACTGGTTCCCGGATATCAAGCCGGTGACCTTCTCAAGTCATGAATGGATGCTTGACGCGCTAAAGGCCGGGAAAATCGATGCGGTGTTTGGCGACGGTCTGCAGTTATCGTTCTGGCTGGCGAGTCAGTCTGCGGAGGCGTGCTGCGGTTTCCTTGACGGCCCCTACGTCTCCCGGACGCATCTGGGTGAAGGCCTGGCAATCGCGGTCAGCCCGCGCAATGCAAGGCTCGCTGTGGCCTTTGACCATGCGCTCGCAGCGCTTAATCGAAACGGACGTTTTGCGGAACTCTATCTGAGATGGTTTCCCAACGGTCTTTATTGATCGATGGCTTCATCTGCTCGCTTTGAAGGCGGATATCTGAACGGCAGGGCCAGGGCCCATCCGAGCCGGGCCGGACGCTCATCGCGCCATTCCCTGAGTCCGATTTCGAGCCCTGTTTCACCAAGCCGGGGCGTCTGCGTATAGGTCGAAAAGAGCCGATCCCAGAGCGCCAGATTGAACCCGTAATTGGTATCGGTCTCGCGCGGGTCGGAAGAATGGTGGATCCGGTGCATATCAGGTGTGACAATGACCAGCCGCAACAGCGCATCTATCGTCTTGGGCAGCTTGATATTCGCATGATTGAACATTGCAGCGCCATTGAGCACGATTTCGAAGACAAGCACTGCGGCCGGAGGCGCCCCAAGTGCGATGATGATCGCAGCCTTCCACAGCATCGACAGCACGATCTCCAGCGGATGGAACCTGAGTGCCGTTGTCAGATCGAACCCGGTATCGGCATGGTGCATGCGGTGGATGCGCCACAGCAATGGCCATTTGTGGCTTACCACATGTTCGAGCCAAACGGCGAAATCAAGAACCACGAACGCAATCAGACCCGCAAGCCACAGCGGCATCCCGGCCATTGGCAGCAAGCCCAACCCGTTGCTCTCGGCCCAGATCGCGAATCCGACGGCCGCGGCGGGAAATATGATCCGCAGCGCCACGGAAGACAGCACCACCATGGCCAGATTGGTTATCCAGCGGCGAGACTTGAGCGCGCCGCGCATTTCATCGCGTTCAAGCCTTGGCGCAAGCAACTCGACAGCCGCCAGGATGACGAAGATCGATGCAAAAGACATCAATCGCACGACCGGTTCGGGCAAGCCGAGAACTTCCATCATCACCTCCGTTCAGCGTAAGCACTCTCATGCCACAATGTGCATGTGTTGGCGAAACACGTTGAAGTGAGCGTTGCCGTGCCGACCGTGATTGACAGCTCGGACTGGCAGCCCCCGCGAAGAGTGGTTGAGCCAGACGTGGGATCAGGCGTTGCGGAAACGGGCGATGGCGCCACGCTCTATGGCTGCGCAGGTCAGCTTGTCGAGGTCAAGGCGATCGCGCACCATCTGCAGCAGCCGGATTTCCTCCTGCTGGACATTGTAATCCGCAGAGGCGATTTCCACCGCCAGCGCGTAGGCCGTGTCATACAAGCGTGTGGGCAGGGCGTCACGCACCACTTCGAGCACGATATCGAGTCCTTCAGGCCCCTGGAGCAGTTCTGCAGCCGACCGTGTAACCTCGATCAGCCGGTCCTCGTCGAACCCCTTGAACACCGGAAGAAAGGTGACCAGGCGGCCAATCCGGGCCAGTTCGGCATCGTTCATGGCCTTGTCGACGGCGGACATGGTCACCATCAGGTATATCAGGGCGTCGTGGGTCTGAACGGAGCTGGTCATGATCTGCTTCTCTGTTGGTTTCGTCCGACAATAGAAAGTCCCGCTTGGCGGTACAAGCGCCGATGCACGGGTCAGCCAATTCGCCGCAGCGGCATTGGCGAAAGGCGGTATACAGTCTGATCCGGCTTGCCGGTTTTGGGTTGGATGACCCTATTGGCTTGCCCAGATGATCCGCGCCATCCAGTCGATCTCCGAAAGCTCGAAGCTGCGGTTGGGATGGTCGGGGTTAAGCGAGATCAGCTCCACCGCGCGCGGGCTCTGACGGTTAAGCACCTTGGCCATCACCTCGCCCTCGCGCGAGCGCACCACCACCCGATCACCGCGGCGAACCTGCGCGCCGGGTTCGACAATCAGGATGTCGCCATCGCGGTATAGCGGTAACATGCTGTCGCCCTGAACCTCGAGCGCATAGACGCCCGGTCGCTCCGCCGGCTGGGCGGGGAAATCAACCACATCCCAGCCCTGGCCCGCCGGAAACCCGCCATCATCAAAAAAGCCCCCGGAACCGGCTTGGGCAAACCCCAGCAACGGGATAGATCCGGCCTGCGGTGGAAAGGTGCCTTCGGGAATGACACTTGCATCGCTGCGCTGACCACCTCCGACGAGGCTCATGAAATCATCCAGTGACGAACCGGTCGCATCCAGAACCTTGGCCAGCGATTCGGTCGAGGGCCATCTGTCGCGGCCATCCGCGCCACGCCGCTTGGATTTGTTGAAGGCTGTGGGGTCAAGACCGGCGCGGCGCGCCAGTCCCGAGGCTGTCAGCCCGTGGCGGTCCGCAAGCGCGTCAAGCGCGGACCAGATCCGTTCATGCGAGAGCATGGGCGTCTTCCCGCTGTTTCAGCTCTGCCGCATTGCCAGGCCGGAGCAGGCGCAAGGGGGCGGCAGGGGTTCGAGTGTCAATGGCCGCTGCGGCACCAAACCCGATCCGTGGGCGGAACGCACAGCCCCCGGATACGCAGGCACAGACCGGGTTTTTCTTTTTACATGAGGGGAGCCTGACGAGTAAAGTGATCTAGGAAAAATATCCTCTCACGGATCATGCTGCCAAGCCGGATCCCTGCATCAATCAGTCAGGCCTGAAAGGCCCGCGACCGCTGACCAGTGCCTGTTCCAGCATTTCAATCCGGTCCTGACCCCAGAAGGGTTCGCCATTGTAGACATAGGTCGGGACCCCGACCGCATCCGCGGCGACTGCTTCGCGCGTGTTGCGCTCACGGATATCCGCCATCTCCTCGGTCTTGGCATCGATCAATGGTGGACCGGGATCAAGCCCGACCTGCGAGAGATAGGAGGCCAGCACCGCCTCGTCGGTTATGTCGTCATCATGGGCCCAGACCCCGGCGAGAACCTTGCCAATGAAGTAGCGGGGGTCATGGCCGTCGGTGACCAGTGAAATCACAACCTTGTCTGCCAGCGCGGGGTCCACGGGCCAGTGCTTGGGGATGGTCTTGATCGGCAGACCGCGCCAATAGGCCAGCCGCTGCAACTCGATCAACCGCAGGCGTTGCCGCACTGGTGGCCGCTTGCCCGGTGGCACCGCGCCCGAAATGTCCCAGATCGCTGCCAGATTGACCGGTTTGTAGTTGAGCTGCACCTTGTGCTGTTCCGCCAGATCACAGATTCTGTTGTGACCCAGATAGGTAAACGGCGACGCACAATAAAAATAATAGTCGATCTCACGCATCCGATCAGGCTCCCTTTGCAATCCACAGTGTCCACAAAACACGGTTCCGGCAAGGCCAATCGTGCTGTTTTCCAACCACTGATGCCGTGAGGCACTGGTTGATCGGGACCAACAGCGCTACCGAGAGACGGTCTTGAGCCGCCATGGCGGAAAGGAGATTGCGATGAGTATTGATACAGACGCCACGACCCAAGCCAATAGGCTGGCATGGGACGCCTCCGCCGCCCGGCATCAGGAAAGCCCGGAGTGGGTGCGGTAAATTGAGGGGTTCAAGGATCCCGCTTTTGCGACCTTTGATCCGGTCATCACCGAGGTTCTTCGCAAGCAGGGAATTGATGGTGCGCGGGCCGTTCAGGTTGGTTGCAACAATGGCCGCGAAACCCTTTCGATGCTTGCGCTCGGTGCGCGGGAAGCCGTGGGTATCGATCAGTCCTCGGCCTTTCTGTCCTTGGGCGAGCAGCTACGTGCGGTCTCACCGCACAAGGACAATTGCCGTTTCGTCAATGCCAATGTCTACGCACTGCCGGAGGATCTCAACAACGCGTTCGATTTCGCCCTGATCACCATCGGGGTCATCAACTGGATGCCTGAACTGGCGCGCTTTCTGGCCAATGTGGCTTTACTGCTCAAACCCGGTGGAAGATTGGTGATCTACGAAACCCACCCGGTGCTCGACATGTTTGAACCGCATGCGGAGGATCCGCACCGTCTCGCCTATTCCTATTTCCGGACCGAGCCTTTCATCACCGATGAAGAGATTGTCTATGACGGATCCGAGACCGCCAAGGCGCCGCCATCCTACTGGCACTTCCACACCATGGGCGAGATTGTCACGGGCTGTGTCGCGGCGGGTTTGCAGATCAGGGAATTGACAGAATACCCGCATTCCAACCGGGAGGTAGACTATGATGTATATGTCGCACGGGAAGCGCAATTGCCGCTTTGCTACACGCTGGTCACTGAAAAGGCTTGAGATAAGAGCGCGAGGCTGAAAGGTCTGGGGCGATCTTCAGACTGGCATCTAAATGCAAAAGAAAACGGGCCCGAGGGCCCGTTTTGGTCTGCAGTGTTTGGGAATATTGATCAGGCGGCAGCCTTCTCATCCTTGTAGGGATTGAACCGTCCGTAAAAGGTTTCGCCCTTCGCGGCCATGTCGACGAGCAGCTTCGGTGCGCGGAACTGCTTGCCGTATTTGCGTGCCAGAACCTTGCACATGTCGGCAAAGGCCTGTGCGCCCATGCTGTCGATGTAGCTCAGTGCCCCGCCGGTGTGAGGTGCGAAGCCGAAGCCCAGAATGGTGCCGAGATCTGCCTCGCGCGGATCGGTGACAATGCCTTCCTCGACGGTGCGGACCGCTTCGAGCGCAATCACCGCCAGATAGCGGTTCTTGAGTTCCTGCACGTCGACTTTTGCCGGATCCTGCTGCGGATAGAGCGTCTTCAGCTCTGGCCACAGGTGCTTCTTGGCAGGTTTGGCGGGGTAATCGTAAAAACCCTTGCCGTTCTTGCGGCCAAGACGTCCTTCCTTCTCGACCATCCGTTCGACCAGTTCCAGATGCCGTGGGTCAACGGCCTTCTCGCCCAGATCGGCAATCGTGGCGCGGACGATCTTGAGCGACAGGTCAATTGCCACCTCGTCATTGAGCGAGAGCGGCCCGACCGGCATGCCGGCCATCTTGGCGGCATTCTCGATCATCGCGGGCGGCACACCCTCGGCCAGCATGTTGTAGCTCTCGTTCATGTAACGAAGCACACAACGGTTGACGAAGAAGCCACGGGTATCGTTGACGACGATAGGTGTTTTCTTGATCGCGGCAACATAGTCGAGCGCCACGGCGAGCGCCTTGTCCGAGGTTTTGCGACCGAGAATGATCTCCACCAGCAGCATCTTGTCGACGGGCGAGAAGAAGTGGATGCCGATGAAGTTCTTCGGTCGCTTCGAATTCTTCGCAAGCCCGGTGATAGGGAGGGTCGATGTGTTGGACGCCAGAACCGTACTCGGCCGGATCTGTGCCTCGATCGATTCCGTGACCGTCTTCTTGACGTCCCGGTCCTCGAACACGGCCTCGATCACCAGGTCCGCGTCCGCCAGATCGGCGTGGTCGGTTGACGTAGTGATCAGCGACAACAGCTTTTCGCCCGCCTCCTTGTTGGTCTTGCCCCGCTGGATGCCTTTCTTGACGAGCTCTTCCGAATAGGCCTTACCCTTGGCAGTGGCTTCCATGTCGCGGTCGAGCAGAACCACCGGAATGCCGGCCTTCGCCGTCACATAGGCAATGCCCGCACCCATGAAGCCTGCGCCAACCACGCCGATTTTGCGGAACTTGGTCGGCTTGATGCCCTCGGGACGCCGCGCGCCCTTGTTGATCTCCTGCAGCGAGACGAACAGCGAGCGGATCATCGACTGCGCTTCAGGCGTCTGTAGGATATGGCTGAAATAGCGCTGTTCGATCTTGAGCCCCGTATCGATTGGAACCTGAAGGCCTTCGAACACGGACTGCAGGATCGCCTTGGCGGCCGGGTAGTTGTCCTGCGTCTCGCGCCGCAGAATCGCCGAAGCCGCAGGCCAGAGTTGCGCGCCCTGCGCCGACCAGACCTGGCCGCCGGGCAGTTTGAAACCCTTGACGTCCCAGGGCGCGACCGGTGAAAGCCCACCCTTGATCATCGCCTTTGCAGCCGAAATCAGCTTCTTGGGTTCGACAATTTCATGGATCAGCCCCATTGCCTTGGCCCGCGAGGGCGTCAGCGACTGGCCGGTGGTCATCATCTGCAGCGCGTCCTGGGCATTGGTCAGGCGCGGAACCCGCTGGGTGCCGCCGGCGCCGGGGAAAATTCCCACCTTGACCTCGGGCAGCGCCATCTTGACAGACGGCGAGTCTGCGGCCACGCGGCCGTGGCAGGCGAGTGACAATTCAAACGCGCCGCCCATGCACACGCCGTTGATCGCAGAGACCCAAGGCTTGCCGCAGGTTTCGATCTTGCGGTAGAGCCAGCTCATCCGGCCAACCTGATCAAACAGCATCTGCTGGGCGTTGTCCGGATTGGTGCGTTTTTCTTCTGCCATCCCGGCCAGCATGGTCTTCATCATCGTCAGGTCTGCACCGCCTGAAAAGGTGGACTTGCCCGATGTGAACACCACGCCCTTGACAGCGTCGTTGGCCACAAACCTGTCGACCAGCGCGTCAAGCTGCTCGAGCGCAGCCTGGGTAAAGACATTCATCGACCGGTCGGTCATGTCCCAGGTGACAAGTGCGATGCCGTCATTGTCGATGTCGACGGTGTAAATCTCATTGCTCATGATGGTTCTCCGAAATCAGACGCGTTCGATGATCGTCGCGGTGCCCATGCCCGCGCCGATGCACAACGTGACAAGGGCAGTGTTGAGGTCGCGGCGTTCCAGCTCGTCGAGCACGGTGCCCAGGATCATCGCTCCTGTTGCACCCAGCGGATGCCCCATGGCGATGGCGCCGCCATTGACGTTGATCTTGTCGGATGGAATGTCGAAAGCCTGCTGGAAGCGAAGCACCACCGAGGCAAAGGCTTCATTGAGTTCGAACAGGTCGATGTCTTCGATCTTCATCTTGGCGCGCTTCAGAAGCTTCTCAGTCACATCCACCGGACCGGTCAGCATCAGCGCCGGGTCTGAGCCTATATTGGCGAAGGCACGGATCTTGGCGCGGGGCTCGAGCCCCATGGTCTTGCCACCGCGCTTTGAGCCCAGAAGCACCAGACCGGCACCGTCAACGATACCTGACGAGTTGCCGGCGTGGTGAACGTGATTGACGCTCTCGATTTCCGGATGCGCCTGGACGGCCACGGCACCAAAGCCGCCCATCTCCGCCATCATGCCGAAGGACGCGTTGAGGCTTGCGAGCGCCTGCATGTCGGTGCCAGGGCGCATGTGCTCGTCACGGTCAAGAATGGTCAGACCGTTGATGTCCTTGACCGGTACCACCGACTTGTCGAAGTAGCCCTTCTCCCAACTGTGTGCGGCGCGCTTCTGGCTTTCGACAGCGTAGGCATCGACATCATCACGGGAGAAGCCGTATTTGGTGGCGATCAGATCGGCGGAAATGCCCTGCGGCATGAAATAGGACGGGATATTGACCGACGGGTCCATGAACCAGGCACCGCCCTGCATGCCGATGCCGATGCGTGACATCGATTCCACACCACCGGCGATGACGATATCATCGGCACCCTGGGCGATCTTGGCAGTGCCGAAATTGATCGCGTCGAGGCCCGAGGCACAGAAACGGTTGATCTGGATCCCTGGCGCTTCTGTCGCGTAACCGGCCTCGAAGATGGCCGCGCGGGCGATATCGCCGCCGGCTTCCCCGATTGCATCGACGCAGCCCATGACCACATCGTCGACCTTTTCGGTGGGAAGTCCGTTGCGGTCCCGCAGCGCTTCGAGCATGCGTGAGGCGAGGCGGACAGAGGGAACCTCATGCAGGCTTCCGTCCTTCTTGCCGCGGCCTCGCGGGGTGCGGACATGATCATAAACAAATACATCAGCCATCGGTGTCTCCAGGATTTTGGTGTTCGGTCTTGTTCAAGCGGTTGCCTTCGCGGGCTCCATCCCGCTCGGCATCAGGTCTTCAGGTCGTTTGTAGCGGGGCAGGGCGGCGATGCGCCCGAGCCAGGCCTTCAAGTTCGGGTAGGTGTCCGGGTCCATGCCAATCTGGTCTGGCCAGAAGAGATATCCGCACAGTGACAGATCGGCGATGGTCGGGCGGTCAGCGACCACGAAATCGCGGCCCGCAAGATGTGCGTCCAGCACCTTCCATGCGTTTTCGGCGCGCGCATGAAAGAACTGCGTCACCGGATCGTCGGTCTTCTTCTGAAAGAAGCTCATGAACCGGTAGGTCGCTGTGTAGCTGGTGAGCTTGTGGTTGTCCCACAGCAGCCAGCGCAGGATCTCGCCACGTTCGCTGTCGTTTGTCGGGCCAAACTGACCAAGTGTGGCAGCGAGGTAGTCGAGGATCGCACCGGACTGGCTCAACACCAGGTCTCCGTCAGGCCGGTGATCGGTGAGCACCGGCACCTCGCCCATGATGTTCATTTCCCGGAATTCGGGCGAGCGTGTCTGACCGGTAAAGAACGCCACCCGGCGCGCCTCCCAGTCAGCCCCGCTGAGTTCAAGCATAAGGGCCGTCTTGTAGGCGTTGCCGCTTTCCAAAAAGCAATCAAGGATGAAACGGGCCATCTCTCACAGGCTCCTTGCAATGAGCAGTTTCATGATCTCGTTGGTGCCGCCATAGATCCGCTGCACCCTGGCATCGCGGAACATCCGCGCCACCGGATACTCGTTCATGTAACCATAGCCGCCATGCAGCTGGACGCATTCATCGGCCACCTTGCATTGCAGATCTGTGGTCAGGTACTTGGCCATTGATGCCGTGGTCGTGCTGAGCTGCCCCTTCAGGTGCTCGCCGACACAATGATTGACGAAAACCCGCGCCATGGTGGCTTCCGATTTCAGTTCCGCCAGCTTGAACTGGGTGTTCTGGAAATCGATGATTGCCTTGCCGAAAGCCTTGCGCTCCTTAACATAGTCAATGGTGATGGCCAGCGCCCGCTCGATCATCGAGATCGCCTGATTGGCAATCAGCAGCCGTTCCTGCGGCAGTTCGGTCATCAACTGAGCAAAGCCCTGGCCTTCCTCGGTGCCAAGCATGTTGGCGGTGGGAATGCGCACATCGTCGAAGAACAATTCGGACGTATCGTTGGATTTAAGCCCCACCTTGTCGAGATTGCGGCCCCGCCGGAAACCTTCCACCTCGTCGGTCTCGACCACCATAAGCGAGGTGCCCTTGGCTCCCTTCGCCGGGTCGGTTTTGCTTACCACGATAATCAGATTGGCGTGCTGGCCATTGGTGATGAAGGTCTTGGAGCCGTTGATGACATAATGATTGCCGTCCTTCTTGGCCGATGTCTTGATGCCCTGAAGGTCGGAGCCGGCGCCCGGTTCGGTCATGGCAATAGCGCCAATCAACTCGCCCGTCGCCATTTTGGGAAGCCACTTCTGCTTTTGCTCTTCGGAGCCGAAATGCAGGATGTAGGGTGCGACGATGGCACTGTGCAATGCGATTCCGAATCCGTCCGTGCCGGTGCGTCCGAGTGCTTCGATGATTGCCGCCTCGTGGGCATAGGTCCCACCTGATCCGCCATACTCCTCCGGCATCGCGGCGCACAGCAGGCCGGCCGCGCCCGCGTCTTCCCAGGCACTGCGATCCACCATCTCCTGTTTTTCATAGCGGTCGTAATGCGGCGCGACCTCGGCTTCCAGCCAGCGGCTGGCCATGTCTGCGAGCATTGCGACATCGTCTTCCATCCAGTCCGGACGGGGTACGCCAAGCACTTCCGATGGCATGGTGGCCATGGTGTCCTCCCAAGAACGAGACCGGACGGATCAGCCCGTCCGGTAGCATGCACGGCAAGAGCCTAAGCCTCCAGCTTCGGCTCTTGCCGGTTAGAAAGCTGCTTCTGCTAGCTCCATCATGGTGTCAGCACCGGTCTCGATACGGACCTTGCGCAGTGATGTTTCCGGCATGATACGCTCCATGTAGAACTTGCCGACCAGCAGCTTGGCGGCCAGGAACTCCTCCTTGCCATCCGCACCGGCGGCACGCTTCTCAACCGCAGCCTTGGCCATCAGGGCCCACATGTAGCCAAGCGACACGAGACCGAACAGATGCATGTAGTCGGTCGAGGCAGCCCCGGCATTGTCGGGCTTTGCCATCGCGTTCTGCATCAACCACATGGTTGAGGCCTGCAGGTCATTGAGGCCCTTCTTCAGGCCTTTGGTGTAAAGCGCCAGCTCTTCGTTGCTGCGGTTTTCTTCGCAGAAATCGCCGACTTCCTTGAAGAAGGCCATGACCGCGCGGCCGCTGTTCTGGCCGAGCTTGCGGCCCACCAGATCGAGCGCCTGAATACCGTTCGCACCCTCGTAGATCATCGCAATACGGGCGTCGCGGACATACTGGCTCATGCCCCATTCCTCGATGTAGCCGTGGCCGCCGAACATCTGCTGCGCCATCACCGCATGGTCAAAACCCTTGTCGGTAAGCACGCCCTTGACCACCGGGGTCACCAGAGTCAGCAGGTCGTCAGCCTGCTGGCGGTCGGCTTCCACCTCGGAGCGGTGGGCGATGTCTGATTTCAGCGCAGTCCAAAGCATGAATGCACGGCCGGCCTCGTTGAAGGCGCGGACGGTCATCAGCGTACGGCGAACATCCGGATGCACGATGATCGGGTCGGCCTTCTTCTCCGGCGCCTTGGGACCCGAAAGCGATCGGCCCTGAAGCCGTTCGCGGGCATAGTCGACAGCGTTCTGGTAGGCGATCTCACCCATTGCCTGGCCCTGCAGGCCAACGCCCAGACGGGCTTCGTTCATCATCACGAACATTGCTTTGAGACCGGCATTCTCCGCGCCGATCAGATAACCGGTGGCTTCGTCATAGTTCATCACGCAGGTGGCGTTGCCGTGAATGCCCATCTTTTCTTCGAGCGAGCCGCAGCTCACCGGATTGCGCTCGCCGAGCGATCCATCATCGCCAACCATGAATTTTGGCACGATGAACAGCGAAATGCCCTTCACGCCATCCGGAGCGCCCTCGATGCGGGCGAGAACCAGATGGATGATGTTGTCGGACATGTCATGCTCGCCAGCCGAGATGAAGATCTTTTGGCCGGAAATTTTGTAGCTGCCGTCAGCCTGCGGCACGGCTTTGGTCCGTAACAGGCCCAGATCGGTGCCGCAATGCGGTTCGGTCAGGTTCATGGTGCCGGTCCATGTGCCTTCCACCATCTTTGGCAGAAACTTCGCTTTTTGCTCATCCGAGCCGTGCTCATGGATGGCTGCAATCGCACCCTGTGTCAGACCGGGATACATCATGAAGGACAGGTTCGCAGCCGACATGTACTCGCCAACAGCCACATGCAGTGTGTAGGGAAGGCCCTGGCCACCGAATTCAGCCGGCGCTGCCAGCCCAAGCCAGCCACCCTCGCAATATTGCTTATAGGCCTCCTTGAAACCCTTCGGCGTCGTCACCGTCCCGTCGTCATGCCGGGTGCAGCCTTCCGTATCGCCAACCTGATTAAGGGGCAGCATGACCTCTTCAGACAGTCGTGCGCCTTCCTGCAGGACGGCTTCGACGATGTCCGGGCTCGCATCGGCGAAACCGGGAAGATTCATGTAGCGCTCATATCCGAGCACATCGTTGAGAATGAATAGCGTGTCGTCGACGGGCGCCTTGAAGACTGGCATGTTTCCTCATCCCTTGTTCGTTCATGGCCTGGCGCAGAGTAGCGCATCAGCCTATGAGGTTCTCCATACAAAATTTTGACGTTTGCGTAAACGTAAAAAAATGCCGCACCAATGGATATTTATCTATTGTGATGTGGAAATAGCCCCAATACGGCGAATTTTCGTGATTCTATTGAAGAAAAAAGTTGAAAACTGCGGCTTGCATGTTCCTGAAAATCGCTCATCTGCGGCAAAGACCGCGGCCGGTTCCAAAGATGGAGCTCCAAACAACAAACGGCCGCAGCGATTTAGCGCGCAGGAAACGGCCGGAGATCAGACCAGCACATACAAGCTCAGCTCAGCCTGCTTGTGGCAGGAGCCTGAGATGCGCGCGACATGGAAAGGAGATGTCTTCAGCGACGGCGGATCAGGGCCGCGCGGTCAGTCAGAGGGTTACTCTGATTCTTTCAGCATTTCGCGGACCACCGAAATCGTCCGCTCCAACTCGGAGATCGCCGTATTGATGCTTTCGCGCTGGTCTTCGAGCACCCGCATCTGCGCTTCGCCCTTGGACAGGGCAACCTTCAACTGGGTCACGTTCTGGCCGCGCGGATCATAAAGATCGATCATCCGCTTCACTTCGGTCAGTGAAAAGCCGACCCGCTTACCCAGCAAGATTAGTTTGAGTCTGCCTCGGTCACGCTTTGTAAACAAGCGTGTGACGCCGACGCGCGTTGGCTTGAGCAGGCCCTTGTCTTCGTAAAATCGAAGGGTTCTCAATGTGACACCAAACTCTTCGGCCAGATCCCCGATCTTGTAAACCGCTTCGTCCTGGTCCGCGCTGGTATCCGTCATGTGATTCATGGTTTGCCAAGGCTGTCGTTGGTCGGGTGCGCCGTATGCGACGGTTGCGGTGTGCCATTAAACCTTCCGTATCGTCAAGTCGCGCGCTTCATCAAGCTTGGAGACAAGAAAAGTAACCTTGGTTAACGGCTTGTTTACCATGTTTCGCAGAATGTGCGGGCTGAGAGCAGCACTTCCGGATACGCTGTTTCGGGATCCCGCCGGTAAAGCCTGAGAACCAGACCCTCCGGCTTTGAACGCGCAGACCGAGAACCGCCGGTAGAGTTGCAGCAGCCGGGTTGGAGCACAGGGCTCTTCCCCAACAACGCGAAGCGGAAACGAAAATGAACGGATCGCGATCATATTCAAGCCGGAACGGTGCCGGAGACGCGTCTCTGGAAGCCCTCAATCGCACGATTGAAGGGCTGGAAGCGCGGGTTGAAGGCATGCTTGGCCGCGGCGGTTCGCGCTTGGCAGCTGATCACCAGTCCGAAGCCGCGCAGGCCCATGGCGGCAGATCCGGTATGCTTGATGGAATTCGCGCACGTCAGCGGGCGCTCGAAAATGTTCAACGTGGCCATGGCCGTCAGGGACAACCGGATGCCGCATTGCGTGGTGCAGTTCAACAGGCCGGGTTCGGCGCTACGGCGGAATCGGCTCCACGCCCCGCGCCCGTTTCCGAACTCAGTGAGACCCTGCTTCGTGAAATGGTCGCACTGCGCAATGAAATGACTGTCTTGCGCAACGACGCTCGCGATCAGGCCTTTCCGGATGATTTGCGCCGGGATCTTGCAGGAATATCGGCCTCGATCGATGCCCTTGGTTCGCAGGACTCGGGCACCGACTCGTTGCGGCTTGAGCTCGATTCCATACGTTCGATGGTTGAGCGGCTTGCCCGCGAGGAAAGTATCCAGGCGCTCGAAGATCGCTGGCAGACGATGGAGGAGAAGGTTTCCGGGCTCGATGTCGCCGGTTTCCGTGAGGAGCTGGTCAATCTTGCTTACCGGGTAGACGATATTCGCGCGGCTTTGTCGACAAGACCCGAAACGGCTCAGGTTCAGGCAATCGAGAACAAGATCAGCGAACTGGCTGCGGCGATCGAAGCGATGTCGCGGGAAACCACTGTTGCCGATCCGCAGTTGCCGCGCCAGCTTGATCAGCTGGGTGTGCGTCTGGATGAAATCACCCGCGCCATCGCTGCAATTCCCGCACCGATGGTGCCGGAAATGGACAGCGCGCCGTTCGAGCGGCTTGAGGCCCGGCTTGCGTCTGTGTCACAGAAGATCGATCAGCTTGAACCGGGCACCGACAGCGTGGACATTGGAGCCCGGATCGAGGGACTCGCGGCACGCGTTGCACAGCTCGCCGACGAGGAAGCTGTCGCCCGCCTGGATGCCCGGATTGAGCGTCTCCAAAGTCTCGTGGAAAGCGGCGCACAGACCCAAGCCATGCCCGACCTGTCGAGCCACTTGGCGGATATCTCCGGCAAGATCGAAGCGCTTGACACGCGCGGGATAGATCAGTCTCTGCTCAACCGGCTCGACCAATTAACTGCCCAGATCGACAGCCTCTCCATGAACCCGCCGCAGGCAGCCGGAATGCCGGATGACGTGATTGGCCGCCTGGAAGCGCTGATTGGCCGGGCCGAGCAATCGGAATCGCGCAACATCGATCCCTTGCCAGGTCTGGAAACGCTTGATGCCAGGCTTTCCGAGATCGCGGCACGGCTGCAGCAGGCAGAGGTGAATGCCGCAGGTCATGCTATGCACCCTTCGGGCGGCCTTGAGACTGTTGAAGCGCAACTGGCAGAGATTTCTGCGCGTCTTGACCGGTCGATGGAAGCCGCGCCGGTGGCGATCCCCGGCATTGAAAACCTGGAAGCGCGCCTTGCTGACATCGCCAACCGTCTTGATATGTCGAGCGCCGGGCCTTCCGGTCCAGGTGATGAAGCATTGCGTGGGCTTGAGGACCAGATCGCAAATCTGTCCCGGCTTGTCAGCTCGGCGCCGCAGTCTGCCGCAACCGAGGCCTTTGATGAGCGCTTCGCATCCATCGAGGAGCACCTGGCAACCAGCGACGAGTTCATTGTTGAGGCTGCCCGGCAGGCTGCTGAAGCAGCTCTGAGCGCTTACTCTGGCCAGGCCGGGAATGCCCAGTCACCTCAGGCGATCGCCAACATTGAGGTGATCACCGCGTTGGCCGATGATCTCAAGGCGCTTGAAGGCATCAGCCGGAAAAGTGACGACCGGACCAGGCGTGCATTCGAAGCGGTGCAGGAAACGCTGCTCAAGATCGCAGGCCGGCTGGAAAAACTCGATTCCATTCCGGCATCGGATCGTTCGGCCGGTATGGGCGAAATGCGCGAAGCCGTAGCCGATGCCAGGTCGAGTATCGAAGCATCGATGCCTGGAGCCTCCGTTGCCGTGCTTGATGAGGCGATGCAGTCACAACCCGGCCATCAGTCGGATCCGGTGGAATACGATGCTCCCCACAACGGCACGCACGCTCGTCCGGCTCAACAATCGCCTTCCGAGGCTGCAGCTCTTGCTGCTGCCTACGCGGTAAGCGAGTCTGCCGGGGCGCAAGATGACGATGTCGCAGGCGACGAACAGAAATCCTTTCTTTCAGGCTTGGCCGCGCGCATCAGGCCGGGCAAGGCGCCGGCCGAGACAGTCACCGAGCCGCAGTTCGCTGAAAATGATTCCCCGTCGCTCGATCCGGCGATGGATATCGATCCGGAAACTGCAAACATGCCGCTCGAGCCGGGTTCAGGCGCGCCGGACATCAACCGGATCCTGAAGAAGGTTCGTGAGGCCCAGGCTGCAGAGCGCCAACGCGGTGGTGATGGAGAAGATGGGTCTGACAAGGTCGAATTTCTTGCCTCAGCCCGTCGTGCTGCAATGGCTGCGGCGGCGGAAGTGGAAACCATTGGCAAAAGCCGGACCGGCAAACAGGGTGGCCTGCTCTCGGTTCTCAAATCGCGTCGTCGACCTATCCTGATGGCCGCCGGTGCGGTTTTGCTTGCAATCATGTCCTATCCGCTTGTTACAGGTTTCCTGTCGGGCGGCGGCAATGATATGGCAGCCACTGATCCGGCGATTGTTGAGCCTGCTGCGCCTGTCGGGACGTCCGAAGTGCCGACTATGGACGAGACCGGTCTGGCAGACATTCAGGCATCAGAAGAGGTGGCCGAAAACCGGCTCCCGGAGGTCCGGGTGATCGAGCCAAGTGCCCAGGGGTTGGAGACACCTGTTACGATATCGCAAGCACCCGCAGCCCGGCCGGACATTGCACCGAATGTGACCTCGCTCGAGGAGACTTCAGCGATTGGACCCGTCGCGATCTCGAAGGATGCCGCAACCTCACAGGAAACTGCCTCGGACACTCAGGCCCCTGCCCAAAGTCAGGACACATCCGCGCTGACCGCAGAGCTTGATGCGCTTCCCGACGGCGCTGCCCCTGCCGCACTC
The DNA here is from genome assembly GCA_043585085.1 of Hoeflea sp. Lineage (GTDB taxonomy): Bacteria > Pseudomonadota > Alphaproteobacteria > Rhizobiales > Rhizobiaceae > Hoeflea. Next base: position 1,121,886 of record CP121320.1, on the reverse strand, counting down.
AAAGCAGCAGCGGCTACGTCAAACCCTCTCGCCTTTTATGAGATCGGTGCCCGTTTCACCGAAGGGCGTGGTGTGACCGTCGATCTTGAAAGGGCAGCCAGCTGGTATCAGCGGGCTGCGGATCTGGGTCATGCGCCATCGCAATACCGGCTTGCGAACCTCTATGAGAAGGGCAGTGGGGTTGAGCGCGATCTCAACGTCGCCAAGAAATGGTACCAGATGGCTGCCGAGCAGGGCAACGCCAGTGCCATGCACAATCTGGCCGTCCTCTATGCAACTGCGGGTCCTGCACCGGATTTCACCAACGCGGCGGAATGGTTCGAGCGCGGCGCTGAGATCGGTGTGCGTGACAGTCAGGTCAATCTCGCCATTCTCTATGCCCGCGGAGACGGCGTGGCCCGTGATCTGGTGCAGTCCTACAAATGGTTTGCCATTGCCGCCAATGACGGTGACAAGGATGCCGGCGTCAAGCGTGACGAGGTCTTCAATGCGCTCAGGCCCGAACAGGCCGAAGCTGCGCGTGCCGCCGTTGCCAACTGGACCGCTCAGCCGATCAACCCCGAGGCAAATGCGGTCGAGATGCCGGCAGCCTGGGGCGGTGACAGCACCGAAACCGCATCCGTCGACATGGGCAAGGCAATCCGCAACATCCAGGCGATCCTTAACAACAATGGCTTCGACGCCGGCGCGCCCGATGGAGTCATGGGCAAGCGCACGGTCGCTGCGATCAAGGCCTTCCAGTCTTCGATCGGCATGGAGCCGACCGGTGAGATCGACGACCGTCTGGTCAAGGAATTGCTCGAGCGAAACGGTTGACAAGCAGGTCGGGCGCTACCCGGCCTGGCAATATCTGCATGACCAAAGTGGATCTGATCCGAACGCACGTTCACGGATACAGTCGCCGTCAGATAAGATGCGCTTTTCGCTGACATTTTTGCAAGATGAGGCATAGGCGCAACGGCAATGCATCAATGGTTGCTTTTTGCGCTGTTCGTCATTTGACTTGCACGAACGAAACGCGCAAAACCGTCTTGATCGGGTGCATCCCGGTCTTGAACCCTTTTCCCAGCCATTGACGCCCGGGGGCGCAAGGTGACCATCTACCTGCCGATCGCTGAACTGTCGGTGAATGTCTTCGTCATCCTCGGGATGGGCGCAGCAGTTGGATTCCTGTCGGGTATGTTTGGCGTTGGCGGCGGCTTTCTGATCACGCCGCTTTTGATCTTCTACAACATTCCCCCCGCCGTTGCTGTTGCCACCGGCGCCAATCAGGTCGTTGCGTCTTCGATCTCGGGCGCTTTGGCGCATTTCAAGCGCGGCTCCCTCGATGTAAAGCTTGGGCTCGTCCTTCTGATCGGCGGCTTGGGCGGCGCAACCATCGGTATACAGATATTTACACTGTTGCGGCAGCTGGGACAGCTCGATCTGATCATCTCGCTGCTCTACGTGGTCTTTCTTGGATCGGTCGGCGGACTGATGCTGTGGGAGAGCGTCAACTCCATGCGTCGCGCAGCGAAGAACAATCCGGTTCCCCTGCGTAAACCTGGTCAACACAACTGGGTGCACCGGCTGCCTTTCAAGATGCGCTTCAAGCGCTCCAAGATCTATCTGAGTATCATTCCTGTGATCGCTTTGGGTTTCGCGATCGGCATTCTCACATCAGTGATGGGCGTCGGCGGCGGTTTCATCATGGTTCCGGCGATGATCTATCTGCTGCGCATTCCGACCAATGTGGTTATCGGCACATCGCTGTTTCAGATCATATTCGTGACCGCTTTCACGACAGTTGTGCAGGCGACCACCAACTACACTGTCGATATCGTGTTGGCCTGGCTTTTGATGATTGCCGGCGTCATTGGCGCGCAGTATGGCGTTCGGGTCGGCCAGAAGATGCGCGGCGAGCAACTGCGCGCGGGCCTTGCACTTCTGGTACTCGCGGTGGGGATCCGCCTGGGCATCGGGCTGATCCTGCCGCCCGAGGAAATCTATTCGGTTGTCAGCGGGAGCTCGGGGTTCTGATGCGCGCGCTCCTGTTGTTGTCCTTGTTGCTGATGTCGATTGCGCTTGCGACGGGCACGCGGCCTGCGGCTGCGCAGCTTGCCGATCCGACTGTTTCGATCAATGACAAATTTGTTGAGCGCATTGATATCGGCATTTCCACCAACGAGATTGCCATTGCGTCAGATTTCTCTGGCGCCGATATTACGGTCTTCGGAGCCATCGACCGGGCCGATGAGCTGTTGCTGTCGACCTTCGCCTATGATGTCGTGGTGGCACTTGAAGGCCCGCGCAAATCGACCACTGTGCGCCGCAAGGAACGCGTTGCCGGTATCTGGATCAACCGTCATTCGATCCGGTTTGAGCCGATCCCCGCATCCTACTCTATGTCGAGTACGAGACCTTTGGCCGACATCGCCAACTTGATGGAGCTCTCGTCGCGCGACATCGGCATCGCCAACCTGCGCCTCATCCCAAGTGGCAATATAGGTGATGGATCACGGTTGACTGATTTTCGAGATGCGCTGCGCCGTATCAAGCAAACCAGCGGCCTCTACCAGCGTGATCCCACTGGCGTCCAATTTATCTCAAAGGCCCTGTTTAAGGCCTCGGTTCGGCTTCCGGCGAACATTCCGATCGGCCAGCACCGGGTGCGTGCCGTGCTCTACAAAAATGGCGAATTCGTCATGGAGAAAATGATCCCGCTCAGGGTCGTCAAGACCGGTCTGGAGCAGTTCATTTTCAACCTGGCCCATACCCATTCCTTCATCTACGGTCTGATTGCGGTGCTGATCGCCACACTGACGGGATGGCTCGGCAGTTTGATTTTCCGCAAGGACTGAACAGGCGGCTTTGATGACACAAGATGTCCACCAGACCCGCGCTATCGCCACCGCCTGGTTCCTTGCAGGTCTCGGCGCGGTGCCCTTTGTCGCGATGGCGCTGGGCCAAGCCATTGTGCCCGGTTTTGCAAATGCGCATCTGGGCGGCGATCAGGCGTTTCTTGGCTATGGCGCGGTGATCCTGTCATTCATGGGCGGCGTGCGCTGGGGTGCGGCACTTGCACCGTCTTCAGCCCCGACATCAGCCGAAACCATGATCCTCAGTGTCGCGCCGTCTTTGGCCGGATGGCTGGCGCTGTTGATCGACAGACCCTGGTCGCTGCTGCTGTTGCTGGTAGGATTTATTCTTCAGGGGGCGTGGGATGTGGCAAGTGCGCGCAATGGCAGCTTGCCATCATGGTTCGGAAAGCTGCGCATGGTGATCAGCGCCATCGTCGCGGCTTCAATCCTGATTGTGCTGGCAGCCTAGCTCCTGACCCGAAGCTTGACGCCATCACCAGGGTTGTCGGCGCCTATATCGACTTTGCAAGTCGTTGGGGAAATACGATTTTTAAGTTGAGTATTGCAATCATATATGTAATTGGGACCCAAACGGGAGCCAGACGGAACTCAGTCAAGCCACCAAATTTGCGTTTTGTTTTGGAGGCATCATGTCGAAATCCGCTCTTCTCCTGGCCAGCACCGTCAGTCTTTTCTCGCTTGCATCTTATGCCCAGGCGCAAGATGTGACAGAACTCAACCGCATTGTGATCGGCACGAACGATACGGACGACAATTCGGTTGAAGTCACCGACGAAGATCTGGTCCGAATCAACCCAACCGACTTGCAGGATCTGTTTGCATCCGAACCTACCATTGCTGTCGGCAGCTCGCTTCCGATGTCGCAGAAGCTCTATGTCAATGGCGTCGAGGAAACCAACCTGTCGGTCCGCATCGACGGAAGCCGTCAGAACAACAAGATCTTTCACCACAATTCGACGACCCTGATTGATCCTTCGCTGCTCAAGGCCGTCAGCATCGATCCCGGCGTTGCTCCCGCTGATGCAGGTCCAGGTGCTCTTGCCGGTGCCATCGAATATGAAACGAAGGATGTCGGCGACCTTCTCGAAGACGGCAAATCCTTCGGCGGATTCACGCGGAATGAATACAGCAGCAATGGCAATGTGTTTTCGACCAGCAATTCCCTCTACGGTCGGCAAGACGGCTTCGAATATCTCGGTTTCTTCAAATACGCCAAAGGCGGGCTGCAAAAAGATGGTTCAGACACCATCATAAACGGCTCAAAAACCAAAATGTTGAGCGGACTCGGCAAGGTTGCCTATCAGAGCGAAGAGGGGCACAGGCTGGAGTTTTCCTATGAGCGTGTGAACGATGACGAAGCGCGTCCCTATCGCGCCAACATCGGTCAGATTCTTGGCGGCCGCCCGGTCCCGCTGACCCGCAACTATGACCTGACCCGCCAGAACATGATTGTGCGCTACACCAATGAGGCAGCAACCGGCTGGTGGGACCCGACAATCCAGCTGTCCTACAGTGTCACCAATCTGGATATCCCTGAGACGACCCAGAACAGCAACGGCCAGACCGACAGCATCAACGGCAAGATCGAAAACCGGTTCGGCCTCGACAACGGATCCGTCACGGCCGGTGTGGATTTCTACTCCGACACGGCAGATATGGACTACCAGCTTCTGACTGACCCGACTTCTGATTACGTCAGCCAAGAAAAAGCCTCCAATATCGGTGTCTATGCGCAGGCGCGGCTGGATCTGACCGAGCGGTTTCACACCTCCTTCGGCGGCCGGGCTGATTTCCAGCGCTTCGAAGGAATGAATGGATTTTCAGACAATGTGTCCGGTCTGTCCGGCAACCTCTCGGGCGATTATGACCTGACAGATTTTCTCACCGCAAGTGCTGGCGTTTCGCATGTCTTCGGCGGCGTGCCACTGGCTGAAAATTTCATCCAGAACCCGGCATGGAGTTATTCGGAGGGAGTTCAGGCCGTCACCTCGAACAACGTCTATGCAGGTCTGACTGCACGCATGGGCGACTTTGAGCTGAGCGGCAAGGTGTTCCAGACTTCGATCAAGAACGCCCGTACTCCCAGTTGGGGTGGTGGCGCCGGATTGACCAAGGACATGAAGAGCAACGGGTTCGAACTGGGGCTGGGCTACAACTGGGCGAGTGGCTTTGCACGATTGGGCTACGCCAACATCGACACCACGATTGATGGCGCAACCGCCGATTCCTACACCGGCAACTATCTGACGACACCGATTGGCGAGATCTTCACCTTGGAGTTCGCGCACACCTTTGTCGACCATGGCGTAACAATCGGGGCGAGCGGGCAGATCGTGCTGTCCGAAAGCGACACGTCGGATTCGGCCGGCGGCGCCGGCGAGCCATTGCCCGGATACGAGGTCTTCAATGCCTATGCGGAATACACGCCATTGCAGCACGAAAACCTGACTTTCCGGGCCTCTGTGAACAATATTTTCGACGAGACCTACACCTCACGGGCAACCTATGGCGGGGAATTCCCCTCGGTTGTTCAGCTGCGTGAACCGGGCCGGACATTCAAAGTGTCCCTCAAAGCCCAATTCTGACTTCTTCACCGGGCGCGGATGATTGCATCCGCGCCCTGAAAGACTTCGACCGATGAAAGCCAAGAGCACATATTTAAGCACAATCGCGCTGTGGATGATGGCGGGCTGCATGCCTGTTCATGGTGCCGAAATCCAAACCTATGCGGGACCGCAAAGCGTTGAAAGCAATCCGGCGAAGGTTGCGGTGTTCGATGTTGCGGCAATCGACACGCTTGATGCGCTGGGTGTCACGATCGACGGTGTGCCAAACAGGCTTTATCTTGAGCGGTTGCAAGAAAAATACGCGAAGGCGGAAGTGGTCGGCACACTTTTCGAACCTGACCTTGAAGCCTTGAATGCGCTTGCGCCGGACTTGATTGTCGTGGGTGGACGCTCATCCGGCAAGCAGACGGAGACAAGCCGCGTCGCTCCCTCCATAGACATGACCATCTGGGGCGAGGACCTGATCGGGCAAGTCCGTCAGCGAATCCTCGACTATGGCAGGATTTTCGATCTCAATCACAAGGCTCAGGCACTTGTCAGCGAATTCGATCACAAGATCGAGACTGCCAAGAATGCACTTGAAGGCAAGGGAACCGCGCTTGTTCTGATGACCAATGGCCCAAAGATTTCAGTCTATGGGCCAGGCTCTCGGTTCGGCTGGATTCACTCCGTGCTGGGCCTGCCTGCTGCAGACCCGAACATCGATGCGAGCAATCATGGTGATGCTGTCTCGTTCGAATATGTCGCCGAGACCGACCCGGACTGGCTGATCGTTGTCGACCGGGCAGCCGCTGTCGGATCAAACGAACAGAATGCAAAAGCGACACTGGACAATGTCCTGATCCGGGAAACCAGAGCCTGGAAAACCGGCCGCATTGTCTATCTGCCATCGGCAAGCGTCTACATTGCCGCCGGTGGTGCACAGGCGACGATTGAGGTCATCGACAGTCTGATAGACGGCTTCTCCAAAACACAATGAGCGCGAAGCGGGATCGCCTGTCTCCAGCCAACGGGTGGATCGTCGCGATGGTGGTTCTGCTCCTGGCTTTGTGCCTTGCCAGTCTTGGCGTCGGCGTGGGTGATGTCGTCGGCGCGGACAGAGAAGCCAATCTGGATCTCGTCATGAACAGCCGTTTGCCGCGCACATTGGCGGTCGTGCTGACAGGTGCAAGCCTGGCGATCGCCGGACTGGTGATGCAAAGTCTTGTGCGCAATCGCTTTGTCGATCCGATGATTGCGGGCACAGGCCAGGGGGCCGCGCTCGGCATTCTGGGCATGACAATCCTGGCGCCGGCCGCGTCGGTTTTTCTCAAAGTTCTGGCGGCCAGCGCTGCGGCGTGCGCAGCAACGCTGGTTTTTCTGGGGCTTGTGCGACGGTTGCCGCCAGGAGATCCCTATGTCGTCGCATTGTTCGCGATTGTCTATGGCGGGGTCGTCAGCGCCATCGCCATCGCACTCGCCTGGCATTTCGATCTTCTGCAGTTTCTCGACGTCTGGATGAGTGGCGAGTTCTCGGGAATCATGCGCGGGCGTTATGAAGTCCTCTGGCTGATCACCGCCGCGATGCTGGCGGCCTGGTGGGTCGCCGACCGATTGACAATCCTTTCGCTTGGCCAGGCAACGGCGACCGGGCTGGGTCTGGATTTCAAAACCACCTTGCGGATCGGGCTGATCATCGTTTCCGTCGTATCGGGCCTGACCGTCGCAACAGTGGGCGCCTTGCCCTTCGTCGGCCTGGTGGTGCCGGCTTCGGTCTCACGCATTCTGGGCGATGATGTGCGGCGGGCCATACCGGTGGTGGCGCTTGGCGGAGCGGTTCTTGTGCTGATTTCCGATGTCTGCGGACGGATAATCCGTTTTCCCTACGAAATACCTGCCGGCACGGTCCTGGGCGTCGTTGGCGCCGCGGCTTTCCTGTTTCTCATCTTCAGCCGCTCCTCTCGGCATGTTTGACCGGCGGCTGGCGATCCTCGGTACAGTGGCCATGGCCACCGTTGTGCTGTTCATGACGATCAATGTGCGCGGCGATTTCCTGTTTGCCATGGAACTGCGGTCGGTTCGTCTGATCGCTCTGCTTCTCGTCTCCGTTTCGGTGGCGCTCTCCACTCTTGTGTTCCAGACCATTACCGCCAACCGCATCCTGACACCTTGGATCATGGGAATGGATGCGCTTTACATTCTGCTTCAAACCGGGCTGGTCTTCACTCTGGGGGGGCTTGGCTATTCGGCGCTCAATCCGGAAGCAAAGTTTACGATCGAGGTCGCGTTAATGGCCGGATTGGCATTGGCCCTGTTTCTGCCACTGCTCCGCTTCTCCAACTCACTCGTGCTGATGTTGCTCGGCGGCATCGTTTTGGGAACCTTGTTCAGAAGCCTGTCATCCCTGCTTGCGCGCATGATCGATCCCAATGATTTTGCCATTGTTCAAAATGCCAGCCACGCGAACTTCAACAGTGTGAATGCGGATCTGTTGTTGCCGTGTTTGGTCTTGACCCTGGCAGCAATGGTGATCTGCTGGCGGGCACGCCATAAACTCGATGTTGTTTTGCTGGGCAAGCCGACAGCGATTGGCCTGGGGGTCAACTGGCGGGTCTTCTCTGTCGTCATGCTCATTCTGGTGGGGACGCTGGCGGCTGTCTCGACTGCCCTCGTCGGGCCTGTGACCTTTCTTGGCCTGCTGGTCGTCGCGCTTGGCCGCAAATTCGTCGACACCAGCCGCCACAGCCACACAATCATCGCAAGCTGCCTGGTCAGCATCATTCTGCTTGTTGGAGGCCAAACCCTGATTGGTCACGGGTTTGGCAATGTCTTGCCGCTCGGTGTGCTGATCGAGTTTCTGGGCGGCATTGCCTTCATCGTCATTCTGTTTCACCGGAGGCAATGGTGATCAAGATCGAGAGTGTTTCCGTCTCACTATCCGGCACGTCCATTCTCAAGGAGATCAGTCTTGAGCTGCCCAAGGGCGGTATCACTGCTTTGATCGGTCCGAACGGCGCAGGAAAGTCGACACTGATATCGGCCATTGCGCGGCTCGTGCCTGTCACATCCGGCCGGATCACAGTGGATGATCTGGATGTGACCAAATCTGCATCACGCGCTCTCGCCCGCCGCCTGTCCGTCATGCCCCAGGACAACAACGTCGCCAGCCGCTTGCGCGTTGGCGAGCTTGTCCAGTTCGGCAGATACCCGCACCATCAGGGTCGGCCAACACGGACCGATCATGACGAAGTCGGACATGCACTCAAGACCTTCGATCTTTGGGATCTCAGGGAGAAATTCGTCGACACGCTGTCAGGTGGAGAGCGCCAGAGGGTGCGGGCTGCGATGTGTTTTGCGCAGGGCACAGACTACATGCTTCTCGATGAGCCGTTGAACAATCTCGATATCTTTTATGCACGTGAACTGATGCGCACCCTTCGCCAAGTGGCTGACACGACGGGTCGCAGCATCATCATCGTCCTGCACGATCTTAACCATGCCGCTGTTCATGCGGATCGGATTATCGGGATGCGTGAAGGAAAGATCATTGCCGACGGGAGCAGCGAAGACGTAATGCGATCCGAGGCGCTGGAGGCATTGTTCGGCTTCAGGATCGATGTGCAGATGATCGCGGGGAAGCCAATCAGCCTTCACTTCATGTAGGTCCTGAGCCTGATCTCTCCTTGTCAGCCATTCATGCGGCTGAAAGCGACGGAATAGATCCGATCGCGTCCGAGTAGATGCGCGACCAGTTCGCTCGGCTCGAACAGTCCGCGCATCGCCGGATGGCGCAATTCCAGCCCGCCTGTCGTCGCACCGAATGCCGGCATCAACAACCGCTTGCCGTCGCTTGCAAAACAGGCACGACGCACCGCCTTGCCGCGCCGCACCACTCGTGCCGCCGGATGCAGGTGACCTGCTATCTCGCCGTCACAAGCGCCGTAGGTCGGCTCATGGCGGAACACCAGGCTTTCCAGATGCAGCTCCTGAGCCCAGGCACCTTCCAGCCCCACCGGGCGGTCGGGGTCATGATTGCCTTCAATCCAGGTCCATTCGCGCCCCTGCTGCAGGGTCTTGAGCGCGTCACGATAGGTCTCCGGAATGAACTGCGAGCCGACCCGGTCGTGGAAACTGTCACCCAGGCTGATCACCATGCGCGGATTATAGCGGGCAACCAGCCCGGCAAGGCGGCTGAGTGTCGCGGCCGTGTCATACGGCGGCAGCATCATTCCGCGGCGGGCGAAGGCCGCACCTTTTTCGAGATGCAGATCGGAAACCACCAGCACACTGCTGTCGGGCATGAACATCACGCCGGCACAGTCGCAGATCACCGCGGTGCCATTGACCTTGATCTCCACTGTGGCCAGCGTTTGCAGCTCGTCTCGGGATGTCAGCGCCGCATTTGCGCCCTGCATGTCCGCGTTCCTCAATTGCCGGCGCGAGCCTCGTCCAGAAGGTCATCGGCGGCTTCGGCCAGAATGCTCTCATGGGCTTCGCCCACAACCGTTTCACGGCCAATTTCAAGCATGATGGGAACCGCCAGCGGTGAAATCCGCTCAAGCGCCCGATGCCTGATATGGCCCGTGATTCGCTTGAGCATAGCGCCAAGCCTGTGAATGTCCAAAAGCCCAGATGCCGCATCCGCACGGGTGGCCTGAAGCAGAATGTGGTCGGGTTCATGGCTTCTGAGAACGTCGTAGATCAGGTCTGCCGACACCGTGACCTGACGCCCGGATTTCTCCTTTCCGGGGTGGCGCCGTTCGATCAGGCCGGAGATCACGGCGCAATTGCGAAACGTGCGCTTGAGCAGCCAGGACTCATCCAGCCAGGCATCGAGATCATCGCCGAGCATGTCCTCATCAAACAGTGCGGCGGGATCGAGCCGCCCGCTTGAAATCATTGCGCCCATGTCTTCAAGGCCCCAGATGGCCAAGGAATAGTCGGTCGCGACAAATCCCAGTGGCCGCGCGCCAACCCTTTCCAGCCGCCGTGTCAGCAGCATGCCGAGCGTCTGATGTGCCATCCGTCCCTCAAACGGATAAAGCACCATGAAGTGGCGTTCGGCCCGCGGAAAGGTTTCGATCAGCAAATCATCGCGGCCCGGCAGTTGCGACACATCCTGCTGAATCCTGAGCCAGTCGGACACCTGATCGGGCAGGGCGGGCCACAGCGCGGGATCTGAAATCATGGTCCGGACCCGGTCGGCCAGATAAGTCGACAGCGGGAACTTGCCGCCGGCATAGGCAGGCACCTTGGGGTCCTGATCCCAGGCCTGTGAGACCAGGCACTCGTTTTCGCGAATGCCCTCGAAGCGAAGCACCTTGCCGGAAAACAGAAATGTGTCGCCCTGCGTCAGGGTCTCGAGGAAATACTCCTCCACCTGACCGAGCGGCGGTCCGCCACGCCCGCCGCTCCGGCCGTTCTTGCGACTGACCATGCGCACATTGAGCATCGGCGCCTCGACGATGGTGCCGATGTTGAGCCGGTATTGCTGCGCCACCTGCGGGTTTGAAATCCGCCACAGCCCGTCGGCCCGTTTTCGGATGCGCGCGTAGCGATCATAGCTCTTGAGCGCGTAGCCGCCTGTCGCAACAAACTCGATGATCTTCTCGAACCGCGCCCGGTTGAGCGAATGGTAGGGCTCCGCGCTGGTCACCTCCTCAAACAGGTGATCGGCATCGAACGGACCCGCCGCCGCCATGCCCAGCACGTGCTGAGCCAGTACATCCAGCGCCCCTGCACCCGCCGGTGGGGTGTCCTGCGCACCGACATAATTGGCATCGATTGCCGCCTGGCACTCAAGCACCTCGAAACGGTTCGAGGGGGTCAGGATCGCCCGGCTCGGCTCATCCATGCGGTGGTTCGAGCGCCCGATCCGCTGCGCCAGACGGCTGGCGCCCTTGGGCGCGCCGACATGCACCACCAGATCCACATCACCCCAGTCGATTCCCAAATCGAGTGTCGAGGTGGCAACCACGGCGCGGAGCTCATTGCGGCCCATGGCGGCCTCCACCCGCCGCCGCTGGGCCGCATCCAACGAGCCGTGATGCAGAGCAATCGGCAGGCTGTCCTCATTGATCCGCCAAAGCTCCTGGAACAGCAGCTCGGCCTGGCTTCTGGTGTTCACGAAGATCAATGTCGTGCGATGGGTCTTGATGGTCTCGTAGACATCGGGAATCGCATAGCGTGCCGAATGCCCGGACCACGGAATCCGGTCGTCGGTTTCCAAAATGGTGATGATCGGACTGGCCCCGCCTTCGACCCGGATCAATCCGGCATGGTTCTCTTTGTCTCCGGCCTGAGGCACCAGCCAACGCTGCAGCTCTTCGGGGTCTGCCACGGTCGCGGAAAGGCCAATCGTCTGCAGCCCCGGTGCCAGACGTCTCAGCCGCGCCAGCGCGAGCGCCAGAAGGTGTCCGCGCTTGGAACTGGAGAGCGAGTGCAATTCGTCGAAAATCACAAAGCGCAGATCCTTGAACAGCCGTTCCGCATGCTGGTTCGCAATCAGCAGCGACACCTGCTCGGGCGTTGTCAGCAGAATATCGGGAGGGTCGGTGCGTTGGCGGGCGCGTTTGGATTGCGGCGTGTCGCCGGTGCGGGTTTCAATCCGGATTGGTAGATCCATTTCAGCAACCGGACGGGCCAGGTTCCGCTCAATATCCACGGCGAGGGCCTTGAGGGGAGAGATGTAAAGCGTGTGCAGCGTCCGCCCTTTTGCCGCTCCCGGCTTGGGATTGCCGCGCGGGGCCAGATCGGTCAGGCTCGGCAGGAATCCGGCAAGCGTCTTGCCGGCGCCGGTCGGCGCGATCAGCAGCATTGAGCGTCCTGACGCGGTTTCCGCCAGCAGCTCCAGCTGATGCGCGCGCGGTTGCCATCCGCGACTGGCAAACCAGCTGACGAATGGTTCGGGAAGGTCAAAGCCGGGATGAGCGGCAAGGGGCTGGGAATCGGCTTTCACGAAACCAATCTAGTGCAGCGCGGGGATTGCACCAAGATGGCGGGTCAGGATCAGTGCTGCCGCCTTGGTTTAGCCGGACCGTTGCCGTATCGGCCGCCTGAAACGCAAGCCCTTCCGAAATGCGCGCAGCCGCCCTAGTTTGACGTCATGTCGATGCGTCCCGAAATGTTGCTCATTCCCCGCCCCGAAGGGCTTTACTGTCCGCCCGGCGATTTCTTCATCGATCCGGTGCGCGGCGTCGATCGGGCGCTGATCACCCATGGCCATGCCGACCACGCGCGGGTTGGCCATGGCCATGTGTTGGCAACGCCTCAGACGCTCGACATCATGGCAATCCGCTATGGCGCCGATCACGCCGGTGCAACCCAGCCGGCGCATTTTGGCGAAGAGATCCGCATCAAGGATGTGACGGTGCGGTTCCACCCCGCGGGCCACGTTCTGGGCTCGGCACAGATAGAAGTCGAGGCGGGCGGGCTGCGCATTGTCGCTTCCGGTGATTACAAGCCGAGACCTGATCCGACCTGCACCGCCTTCGAGCCGGTCAATTGTGATGTCTTCATCACCGAGGCGACCTTCGCTCTGCCGGTGTTTCGTCATCCCGACGCGCAGGACGAGATCGCCAAGCTGCTCAAGTCGCTCGGCCGCAATCCTGATCGTGCACATCTGGTGGGCGTTTACTCGCTGGGCAAGGCGCAGCGCGTTATCCGCCTGATCCGCGACGCGGGTTACACCAGGCCGCTCTACATCCATGGCGCACTGCAAAAGCTCTGCGACTATTATCAGGGGCAGGGCGTGGATCTTGGAGAGCTGCTACCCGCCACTGTGGCAGCCGGCAGCAAGGGCGATTTCGCCGGCGCCATAGTGCTGGGCCCACCCTCGGCCTTTGGCGACAAATGGGCAAGGCGCTTTCCCGATCCGCTGATCACCTTCGCCTCGGGCTGGATGCAGGTTCGCGCCCGCGCCCGCCAGCGCGGCGTCGAACTGCCGCTGGTCATTTCCGACCATGCCGATTGGGACGAATTGACCGACACCATCAAAACTGTTTCGCCCGGTGAGGTCTGGGTCACCCACGGCCGCGAAGAGGCACTGGTGCGCTGGTGCGAGCTTGAGGGCATCCGGGCCAAACCGCTCAATCTGGTCGGCTATGAAGACGAGGGGGACTGAGCGATGAACCGCTTCGCCGATCTTCTCGACATGCTGGCCTTCACGCCCTCGCGCAACGCCAAGCTGGCCTTGCTGCAGGAGCATTTTCGCACAGTGCCGGACCCTGAGCGCGGCTATGCGCTCGCAGCTCTTGCCCGCGATCTCGATATTCCCTCGGTCAAGCCCGCTCAGCTGCGCGAACTGATCGCCACCCGCATGGATGCGGAGCTCTTCGCCTATTCCTATGATTATGTTGGCGACCTGGCGGAAACCATCGCGCTGGCCTGGCCTGAAAAGACCCCGGTTGCAACAGGCCGCAACGATGCCCCCGGCCTCACCGAAGTGGTCGAGACCCTTATCGCCTCCTCCCGTGCGAAGGGTCCCGCTTTGGTGGAGGGTTGGCTCGACCGGCTTGATGCGCCGGGCCGTTACGCGTTGCTCAAGCTGGTCACTGGCGGCTTCCGCATGGGCATCTCGGGCCGCCTGATCAAACAGGCGCTCGCTGGCTTCGGAGGGGTCAATGTCAACGAGATCGAGGAGCTTTGGCATGGCCTGACACCGCCTTATCTCGAGCTTTTTGCCTGGCTCGAAGGCACCGGCGACAAGCCGGTCAATGCCGCCGCCGCACCGTTCCGCCCGGTAATGCTCTCCCACGCCATCGAAGAGGCCGATTTCGACAAGCTCGATCCGGCGGATTTTGTCGCGGAATGGAAATGGGACGGCATCCGGGTGCAGGCCACGTCCGAACGCGGGGTGCACCGGCTCTATTCGCGCACCGGCGACGACATCTCCCACGCCTTCCCCGATCTCCTCGATGCCTTTGCCTTCGAGGGGGCAATCGACGGAGAACTGCTTGTGGCACGGCCGCAGGGCACGGAGGTCGAGACCGGCAGCTTTTCCGATCTGCAGCAACGCCTCAACCGCAAGAAAGTCAGCGCCAAACAACTGCGCGATTACCCGGCCTTTCTCAGAGCCTATGATCTGCTTCAGGATGGCGAAGCCGATTTGCGTGGCTTGCCGTTTCATGCCCGCCGCGAGCGGCTTGAGCGGTTTCTGAAAGAGCTTGATCCCAACCGGTTCGATTGCTCGCAACTGCTCTCGTTCTCAACCTGGGACGAGCTGGCAGAGCGTCGTGCGGCCCCGCCATCGGCTGTGATCGAAGGCGTCATGATAAAACGCAAACAGGCAGCTTATCTGCCCGGCAGGCCGAAGGGCGAATGGTTCAAATGGAAACGTGATCCCTTCCACATTGATGCCGTTCTGATGTACGCCCAGCGCGGGCATGGCAAGCGCTCGGGGTTTTATTCGGACTACACCTTCGGGGTCTGGCGTGACACCGGCGAACTGGTGCCGGTCGGCAAGGCCTATTTCGGCTTCACTGATGAGGAACTGGCCCAGATCGACAAATATGTCCGCAACAACACCGTCGAGCGGTTCGGCCCGGTCCGTTCCGTGCGCGCCGGCCCGGACCAGGGGCTGGTTTTTGAAGTGGCCTTTGAGGGTATCAATCGCTCGTCGCGGCACAAATCCGGCGTGGCAATGCGGTTTCCCCGCATCAGCCGTCTGCGCTGGGACAAGCCGCCGGCGGAAGCAGACCGGCTCGAAACTTTGGAACGGATGATCGACGCGCCGCGCTGACAGGCTTGCCCGAAGCCGCCTTGATGCTTATGTGAAAACGCGATGCCAACGCGAGACAGGATATCATGAGCAACGGTCTGACACGTTTTCTGGGCGACACGCCCGGGCGAACCGCATTGAAGCTGCTCGTCGCCTCCTTTGTCGTTGGTGTGGTGATGGCAGCCTTCAACTGGTATCCCGTTGATGTCTATTACTGGATCCGCGATTTCGTCGTCACGCTGTGGGAGAACGGTTGGGCAGCGCTGGGGCGTTTCGGGACCTATCTTGCACTCGGTGCGGGCGTTGTGATCCCCGTCTTCATCGTGCTGCGCCTTCTCAACATGCGCAAATAGCGCCCGGTTCAAACGAACTCCGCCGCTGCCTCGAACGTCGCCAGATGCCGCCGTGCGAGCGCGTTGATGTCATGGCTGTAGCCGCCACCGATCACAGCCGCGATCGGGATGCCGCGCGTTCGGAAGAAGGAAAACACCCGCCGGTCGCGTTCTTTCAACCCATCGTCAGACAGTGACAATCGGCCAAGACGGTCGGCTTCGTGCGGGTCGACGCCCGCATTGAAGAACACCAGATCCGGATCGAAACTGTCGATGGTTTGCGGCAGCAGCCAGTCCAGAGTTTCGAGATAGGCTTCGTCGCGCACACCGTCGGGCAGCGCCACATCAATGTCCGAAGTCTGTTTGCGCACCGGATAATTCTTTTCGCCATGAACCGACACGGTGCGAACCGCCGCGTTCGATCCGCAGATCTCCGCGGTGCCATCGCCCTGATGCACATCCAGATCCACAACGAGGATTTTCTCGGCCTCGCCATCGGCAAGCAGCACAAGCGAAGCCACCGCGACGTCGTTGAAGGTGCAAAATCCTGCCCCCTGATCGCGCCGTGCGTGATGACTGCCACCGGCCGTATTGCAGGCCAGGCCTTCTGAAAGCGCCAGCCTTGCGGCCATCACAGTGCCCGCCGTCGCCAGTCGCGCACGCAGGCTTACCCGCTCATCAACCGCAAACCCGATCTCCCTTTCTATGGGAGCAGGGACCCGGCTTGCAATCACCTGATCGACATAGCTCCGGACATGAGCCATCGCCAACCATTCCGCCGAGGCAGGGCCGGGCACGTGAAAGCTGGCGCGCGCACTCAGCCCGCTCTCGGCAATCAGCTCCATGAGCCGCGAGTATTTTCCCATCGGAAACCGGTGACCCGGGGCAAATCCGGCGTCATAGGCGGGGGCATGGACAATTGGCAGATCTGGCATCGGATGTGATGTGGGGCATGAATGCCATTTCGTCCATGTCCCTTATGAGCATTATTTGAAGCCCGCTCACCCAGACTTGGTATAGTTTGATCATCACAACAGTGCGAATCATCGCCAGCCAATGGACCCTCCCATGCCTTCCGACAAGGCGGCAATTGCGCCGCAGACACGGCCCTTCGAGGTCAACAATTCCTTGGTTCTTGGGATCGCTGTGCCGATGACACTTGCGTTTCTGACCACGCCGCTTTTGGGTCTGGTCGACACTGCGGTCGTTGGTCGTCTGGGTGACGCCGTGCTTCTTGGTGGATTGGCGATTGCGGCGATTATTTTTGACCTGATCTTTGCCTCCTTCAATTTCTTGAGGTCAGCCACCACAGGGCTGGTGGCGCAGGCCATGGGCCGGGACGACCCGACAGAAGAACAGGCGGTGTTCTGGCGCTCTTTGATGATCGCTGTTGTCGCAGGAATCGTTGTGATCGCCGCCACGCCGCTCCTGCTCGCGACGGGCCTTCGGTTTATGGGGGCTGAGGGCGAGTTGGCTGCGGCGGCTGGGACCTATCTTTCGATCCGGGCGTTGTCCGCTCCGGTCGCGCTGGCAAACTACACTGTCCTGGGTTACATCCTTGGCCGGGGTATGGGAAAGACCGGCCTTTTGGTGCAAACCATTATCAACGGCACCAACATCGCGCTGTCGGTCTGGTTCGCTCTCGGGCTTGGTTACGGGCTTGAGGGGGTTGCTTGGGCAACGGTGGCCGCGGAAGTCGTCGGCTGCGCTGCCGGTTTGATCATCATCAGGTGGCGCTTCGATCCTGCTTTCAAGCCGTCCTGGCCGCAAATCATCGATCAGGCGTCGATCCGCAAACTGATGGCGCTCAATGGCGACATCATGATCCGCTCCTTTGCACTCATTGCAGGCTTTGCCTGGTTCACCCGCCTGGGCACGGGCTTCGGCGAAACCACGCTCGCTGCCAATGCAATCCTGATGAACTTTTTCATGGTCGCAGGCTACTATCTCGATGGCTTTGCCACCGCCGCCGAGCAGATTGCGGGACGTGCCCTTGGAGCCCGCCACCGCCCGGCCCTGATCAAGGCCGTGAAGCTGACGAGCTTGTGGGGCTTCGCACTGGCCGCCTTCACAACAACCTTCTTCCTGGTTTTTGGCACTGAGGTCGTGGCGTTGATGACGACGCTCGAAGCAGTGCGTGCCGAAGCGGGGATGTATCTTTTCTGGGCAGCGCTGACGGCGCTCTCCGGGGCGCTTGCCTTTCAGATGGACGGTGTATTCATCGGTGCCACCTGGTCGCGTGACATGCGCAACATGATGTTGATCTCTCTGGCGCTGTTCATTGCGCTGTCGATTGTCCTGTCAGACCATTGGGGCAATCTCGGTCTCTGGATTGCCTTCAATATCTTCCTCGCCGCGCGCGGCTTCACCCTGCTTGCGCTGTTGCCGCGGCGCATTGATCGGACGTTCAGGCCGGTTCAGGCCGGAATTGGCAAGGAAGCATAATGCGCGGTTCTGATGTCGCGCAGATCATGCAGCCGTTTTAGCTTCTCCCGATCGCAGATCTTTGACAAACCACGCAGGATCCGGCGCGGCAACAGCGGCCCGCCATAGATAAACCCGGTATATATTTGTACCAGATCGGCCCCGGCGCGCATCTTCTCTGCCGCGGTTTCCGCACTTTCGACCCCGCCAACACCGATCAGCGGCATGTCGGCTCCCAATCTTTGCCGCATCTTGGCCAGAACGATTGTCGAGCGCTCAAAGACCGGCCGCCCCGAAAGTCCGCCCGCCTCGTTCTTTCCGGCATCATCGCCAAGGCCTTCACGTGAAAGCGTGGTGTTGGACACAATCAGCCCGTCGAGCTTCTGCGCCAGGCATTCCGCGGCAATGTCGTTCAGATCCGGTTCGGTCAGATCCGGTGCGATTTTGAGGAAAACGGGAATCTTGCCGGCGCACCGGTCGCGCTCGGCGAGAACCCGGGTCAGCAGCTCTGACAGCGCTTCACGTGTCTGCAGATTGCGCAGGCCCGGTGTGTTGGGTGAGGACACATTGACGGTGAAGTAACTGGCGATATCGGCAAAGGCCGAGATGCCCGCCACATAATCACCGATACGATCCTCGGCATCCTTGTTGGCGCCGATATTGATGCCCAGAATGCCTGCGCGCTTCTGGCCTGAGAGGTTTTCAAGTGCCGCCGCATGACCACGATTGTTGAAGCCAAGACGGTTGATTACCGCCCGGTTGGAAGGCAGGCGGAAAATCCGCGGCTTCGGGTTGCCGTCCTGTGCTCTGGGCGTCAGCGTCCCCACTTCGACAAACCCGAAACCGAGCTTTGAAAGCGGTGTGGCCAACTCGGCGTTCTTGTCATAGCCCGCCGCCATCCCCAGCGGATTTGGAAATGTCATCCCGGCGACTTCGACAGCGAGACGATTGTCGAGGTCGCGCCGGCAGCCTGGTACCAGTCCGCTCTTCAGCGCCTTGATCGACAGGCCATGTGCCGTTTCGGGGTCGAATTTGAACAGCGCGTTGCGCGCCAGAGTGTCGAGAAACTCGCTCATGGTTCCATGTCCGGGAACTGGTGCAAGCCATCATCGCCAAGCGGCAATGCCTTGACCCATTTGACTGCCGACAGCGGCATCGGCCCGTAAAGATGGGGAAACAGTGCCCCGCCGCGGGAGGGTTCGAACACAAGCTTGTCGCCGAGCTGCCCCGCATCCACCGCGATCAGCAGCAGTTCTGTCTGAGCTGCAAAATGACGCTTGGCGGTTTCGATTGCCTGCTCGCGGGTTGAAAAATGAATGAAGCCGTCGGCATGATCTATCGGAGCCCCATCGAACCGGCCTTCCAATTCGGCCGCGCGCCAGAGCGCTTCGGGGGCAATCTTGTAAACAGTGGCATGCATGGTTCAATTCCCGCTTTGTCTTTGGGTCAGGCCCTTGTCCCAATGATTCAAGAGCATGCCGGGCCTGAGACTGGCCACAGCGATCCATTCTCGTTTGTGTCGCAATTGCATGTCATGACATCTCCTTGCCGGAGTTCAAACAGGAGGATGCCGTCAATGATCCGCTTTGCAGTTCTTTCTATTGCCGTTATGGTCATTTTGGATGCCGCTCCGACGGTTGCACAGGAGCCGATAGCAAACCGTTTCACCCTGGAAAAGACCGAAAACGGTTTTGTCCGCATGGATACTCAGACCGGTGAGATGTCAATCTGCGCAGAACAGCAAGGGCAACTGGTCTGCAGGCTGGCCGCCGATGAGCGCCGGGCATTTGAGGAAAGCCTTTCAGACCTCTCAGACCGGGTCGCGGTGTTGGAACAACGCCTCGAGATAGAGACACCGGGAGAAAAATCGGACGGCATTCCCGATGAAGCGGAGCTTAACCGGGCACTCGACGCCATGAACAAGATGATGCGTGGTTTTTTCGGAATGGTGGAGGATCTTCGCAAGGAGTTTGACGAGGGGGCAAATGTGCCTGGCGTCCCACCGGAGCCAATACCGGATCGAACCTGAGTTGCCTTGACCACCCGCCTAACGGCATGCGGTTGGCCGTTTCGATATCCTTTGATCGAGCACACAGATCTGTCTGCGCTTGGCGGCGTATGAACGCAAACAAGACCATGGCAATCCCGATCGGCCCCAAGCCCGCGTGGCGCGCCGGTTCAGGAAAGGAATATGATCATGCGGCTGCTTCAACTTGTTCTGGCTGTTCTTGCTTTGGGATTTGCCGGGCTGATTGCCTACGCAATCGCTGATGGCTCATTTTCACAGGCAGGCTCATGGCTGATTTCCCAACCCTGGGGACAAGTCACACTTGCCGACCTTTATCTCGGCTTTGTCCTCTCTGCGCTGGTTATCTGGTGGTTTGAGCGGCGCCTTGTTGTGGCTCTTTTCTGGATCCTGCCTATACCCTTTCTGGGAAATGTCTGGACCGCGATTTGGTTCATCCTCCGCCTGCCGCTCTTGCGCGAACGGTTGGCGCGCCGCTAAAGTGTCTCCAGCCAGTCGCGTTGGTGTGAGCAATAGCCACATCCCTGCGACCGGGAGGGGGAAAAATGCATGACGCAATTGAAGTTTATCATCGCGGACGATCATCCGTTGTTTCGGGGGGCGATGCGGCAGGCGTTGACGGGAATTGATGCCAGCATCGACATTCTGGAATCCGGCGATCTCGAGGGCGCGCGCCGACAAGCCCAGGCCAACCCCGATGCGGATCTTATCCTGCTCGATCTGACAATGCCGGGCGTGTCTGGTCTTTCAGGCCTGATCGCCTTTCGCGCCGAGTTCTCCAGCCTGCCTGTTGTGGTGGTTTCAGCCAGCGATGACCCGCAAACCATGCGCCGCGCGCTTGAACTCGGCGCTTCCGGGTTCATTTCCAAATCAGCCAGCATTGATGAAATTCGAGAAGGCGTAAGAACTGTGCTGGATGGCGGCATCTGGACGCCGCCCGATATCGATCTAGGGTCCGAACATGACGCCGAGATTGCCAGTCTGATTGCCCGCCTTCAAACCCTGACACCGCAGCAGGGAAGGGTGCTCGGAATGTTGGCTGAGGGTTTGCTGAACAAGCAGATCGCCTATGAGCTCAGCGTTTCTGAGGCGACCATCAAGGCGCATGTCTCCGCCGTTTTGCAGAAACTCGGCGTCGACAGCCGCACCCAGGCGGTCATTCAACTCTCCAAAATCGGAGCCGAAGTTCTCAACCAGAATGAGGGACCCGAATCCTGATCGTGCCTGCCGCGGCAAGGATCGTTGCGGCACCCGGATTGGATTTCCTACTCAGCCGCACTGCGGCGGCTGATCGAGACCTGGTTGAGGAACGCTCTCAGCGCTGCCGGCTTGATCGGCTTGTTCTGAACAGCAATCCCTTCGACATCGGCCCGCGCGCGGACCTCCGGCGTCCGGTCGGCGGTGACCAGTAGAGCGGGTATTTCCCTGTCCCACAGCTTGCGGATTTCAACGATGGTGTCGATGCCGGTGCCGTCGTCCAGGTGATAGTCAGCGAAGATGACGTCTGCGGCTTTTTCAGTTCCGGCGATGTCCTTGCTTGCCGCCATCGATGCAGCCGCCAGCACTTCGCAACCCCATCCTGTCAGCAGAAGTGTCATGCCTTCGAGGATTTTGGGTTCATTGTCGATGCACAAAACTCGCAAACCGTTCAGGTTCAAGCCTTTATTGTCGACAACGCCACGTTTCGGGGCTGACTTCATGCGCTTTACATTGGTTTCAATCGGCACCTCGACCCGGAAGCGCGTACCCCTGCCCGCTTGTGAGGCAATGTCCACCGAGTGATTGAGAACCCGCGCGATGCGGTCGACTATTGACAGGCCAAGACCCAGGCCCGAGGCAGTTCGCGCGCCTTCCTCCAGCCGCGCAAACTCCCTGAACACCGTCCGGAACTTGGATGAGGGAATGCCGATTCCGGTGTCGATCACCTGGATGAAAACCTTGTCTCCGCGCCGACGCACGCCAACGAGCACCCGGCCTTGGCGGGTGTACTTGATGGCGTTGGAGACCAGGTTCTGGATCAGCCGGCGCAAGAGATTGGGGTCCGAGCGGACATAGACGCTTGTCGGCATCACGGTGAATCTGAGATCATTTTCCCGCGCCACCGGGGCAAAATCGGTCATCACACGTGCCAGTAGCTCGTTGAGCGGGAAGGTCGTCAGTTGCGGTTTCATGGCGCCGGTGTCGAGCCGCGAAATGTCGAGAACCGCCCCGAGGATGGTTTCGACCGATTCCAGCGAGGAATCGATGTTTTGAACCAGTTTCCGATTGTCGGAATCGCCAAGCCGTTCAACCAGCGTCGAGGAGTATAGCCGGGCCGCATTGAGCGGCTGCAGGATGTCGTGGCCGGCAGCAGCAAGAAAGCGGGTCTTGCCTATGTTGGCCTCTTCCGCAGTCAGCTGTGCCTTCTCCAGTTCCTGGTTGACCCTGGTGAGCTCGGCGGTGCGTTCGCTGACCCGTTGTTCCAGTGTTTCATTGGCCTGCTTGAGCGCCATATCAGCAGCAACGCGTTCGGTGATGTCGGCATAGGTTGTCACAATCCCGCTGTCAGGCATCGGATTGGAGCGGATCTCGATGATCCGGCGGTCGGGACCGATGGTCAGCGAAAAGGTTTCGTCCATCACCAGAAACCTCGCCAGTGCGGCCTGTTCCTGACCGGCCTCGATGTCGCCACGGGCAACGAGGATGGCAATGATGCTTTCCAGCGGAAAACCGACCTGGCCGACATTCTCGGGCAGTTCCAGCAGAGCGCGAAACCGCTTGTTCCAGACCGTCAGCCGGTTCGAGCTGTCAAACACAGTTATGCCCTGATCCATCTGGCCCAGCGCCGTTTGCAGCAGATCCCGATTGTATTGCAGCGCTTCGGAAGCTTCGTCGAGAAGCCGGGCCGTATCACCCGGCATATCATCCGCACGCTCGAAAAGCAGTGACAGCACCAGTCGCGCTGAAGCAGAACCGATGGCGCTGCCAAGCAATTGTTCGGCAAACCGCAACAGCCCCATGTCAGCCGGATCGTCGTCATTGATCCAGCGTCCGATTGCCCGTTCATGGGAATGAAACGAACGCTCGGTACGCTCCTTTCCCAGATAGCGGCTGATGGTCTGTTTGAGATCTGCAACGGTCACCTTGGTTTTCCAGCTGCGCCCCGATGTGGTCAGGCGGCGGCTGTGAGGAATGAACATCGCGGACTGGATCCGTTCAATCGACTTGGGCCGCCGTGACAGCGACCCGATGGCATACAGGATACAATTGACAATCAGGCTGAGAACCACCGCATTGAACAATGGGTCTGATCCGGGACCGGAAAAATTCTGCGTTCCGGGGATGACGAAATCGAGGACGGCGACCGCGACGTGGCTGTTGTCGGGTCCGCCGAGGCTCGGCACCAGCAACATATAGGCCCAGATCCCGATCCCGCCTGATAGACCCGCAATCGCCCCACGGGCATTGGCCTGACGCCAGAACAGGCCCCCAAAGAATGCGGGTGCCAATTGCGCGATTGCGGCAAAGGACAACAACCCGATTGAAGCCAGCCCGGCATTGATGTCGGCTGCGCGGTAATAGGCGAAACCAAGCAGCAGGATACCGACAATCGCGGTCCGCCGGATAAACAGGATCAGTCCCGCAAAATCGCCGCTTTGGCCGCGCCGGTTGCGCCGTCTGAGAACCACGGGCACGATGATGTCGTTGGACACCATGATTGCCACAGCGACCGATGCCACGATGACCATTGCGGTGGCGGCCGAGAAACCGCCGATGAAGGTGATCAGGGTGACCATCGGCATGTTGTTGGCCATCGGAAGCGTCAGCACGAACAGATCGCTTGCCTCTCCCGATCCGAACTGCAGCAGCCCGGCAACGGCCACCGGCAGCACGAAAATGTTGATCGCAACCAGATACAGCGGCAGCAGCCATCCTGCGAGTTTCAGTTCCCCCGGTGTCCGGTTTTCCACCACAGTGACGTGAAACTGGCGCGGCAGCATGATGATTGCGAAGGCCGAGAGAACGACCAGAAGCACCCAGCGTTGTACCGGAGTCTCGTGACTGAGTGCCGCCATTACGTTGGCGTTTTCGCCAGCGGCAGCGAGCAACTCCCAAGGCCCGTCAAACATCACGAAAACGACCGACAAGCCGATCAGTGTGAAGGCCAGAAGCTTGACCACGGACTCCATCGCAATGGCGAGGATCAGGCCATCCTGGTGCTCGGTTGCATCTGTGTGTCGTGTGCCGAAAATCGCGGCGAAGGCGGCCAGTACCAGTGTCACGAAAAAAGCAATATCTGAGAGAAAGAATGTATCCGTTACACGGCTCAATTGTTCCGCATCGACCATCACCGCAACCGATGACGAGACGGCTTTGAGCTGTAGCGCTATATAGGGAATGGTTCCGATCACCGCGATCAAAGCGACCATGGCCGCGACCATCGGGCTCTTGCCGTAGCGAGCCGCCATGAAATCGGCAATCGAAGTCAGTTTCTCCGCCTTGGCCAGGTTCACGATGCGTGTGAGGATCGGCATTCCCAGCGTGAACATCAGGATCGGGCCGATGTAGATCGCCGTGAACTCAAGACCGCGCGAGGCGGCCAGGCCGACGCCGCCGAAATAGGTCCATGAGGTGCAGTAGATCGCCAGACTGAGTGAATAGATGATCGGCCGGCCAGCGGTCCGCCGCAGCCGTTGCCTGGTCGAGCGGTCGCCATAGGTTGCGATGGCGAACAGCAGCAACAGATAGAAAAGGGCTGATCCGAACACCAGCCAGCCGGGCATCATTGTTGACCGCTCCCCTCAAATCCTCCGGATTGCAGCATAGTACGTGGATGCCGTTGCACAAGACAGCCTTTGGTCGTGCGATTGGCGCGCTGAAGGCCAGGAGTTTTAGTATTCGATAACCACCTTATATATGCTAGTTGACTATACCTGCCGGGTGAGGCGCGCGCCGAGGGGACCAGAGAGAAACATCGCGCCCAATGGAGCAATGAGACATGTTGAACGAGTTCAAGGCGTTTGTCGCCAAGGGCAATGTGATGGACCTGGCTGTTGGTGTCATCATTGGCGGTGCTTTCGGCCTTATCGTCAGTTCGCTGGTTGATGACATCATCATGCCGATTGTCGGCGCAATTTTCGGTGGTTTGGATTTTTCCAACTTTTTCATTCCGCTCGCCGCAGGCGTCTCCGCAACCACGTTGGACGCCGCCCGCGAGCAGGGTGCTGTGCTTGCTTACGGAAATTTCATTACAGTGTTGATCAACTTCCTGATTCTCGCCTGGATCATTTTCCTGATGGTCAGGGCGGTGAACTCCATGCGCAAGAAGGAAGAAGAGGCACCCGCCGCACCGGCTGCGCCGCCTGCGGATGTGGCATTGCTCACCGAAATTCGCGATCTCTTGAAGAAGTAACACGCGCGCCTTGCCGGTCGGATGCCGACCGGAATTGGGCTCAAAGCCCGTTGGCTTTCCCTGATCCCGGCCTCTTGGCCGGGGTTTTTGCTTTGTGCCGGATGACGCCATATCTCAGGGGCTTTATCCATCAGTATTATCGATGGTTCGATCAGGCTTGCATGGATGGCGGTAGCGAAGATTTCCGGTACAAGTGGTGCTCGGAGTACATTCATGAATCAGTTCGACAGTCTCAGCCGCCGCGCCATTGAAGCCCCCGAAAGCGGCATCGTTGCCGTGGTCAATCACGGACGCCTCAAGCCAGATCTCATTCCGCTTTGGGCCGGGGAGGGCGATCAGCCGACCCCCGACTTCATCGCGCGACCTGCAGCTGATGCTCTGATCTCGGGTGAAACCTTCTACACCTGGCAGCGCGGCATTCCCCAGTTGCGCCAGGCGCTCGCTGATTACCATTCCCGCCATTTTGGCCGCCAGATGCCGCTTGACGCCTTCTGCGTCACCGGATCGGGCATGCAGGCGATCAAGATTGCCATAGAGGCGGTGGTCGATCCCGGTGACGAGTTGATCCAGCTCACGCCCGCCTGGCCCAATTTTGCCGCTGCATTGGGGCTGTCAGGCGGTGTGCCCGTAGCAGCCGAACTCGATTATGCCGACGGCCGCTGGAGCCTTGATCCAGACCGCATCGCTTCGGTGATTACGCCGCGCACGCGGGCGTTGTTCATAAACACACCCTCCAATCCGACAGGCTGGACCGCGACCCGCGAGGATCTGATCGCGATTCTCGAACTCGCCCGCAAGCACGGTCTTTGGATCATCGCCGACGAGATCTACACCCGGTTTTTCTACGCCGGCCGGCGTGCACCGTCCTTTCTCGACATCATGGATGACGATGACCGGATCCTTTTCGTCAACACCTTCTCCAAGAACTGGTCGATGACCGGTTGGCGGATCGGCTGGATCATGGCACCGCCGTCGATCATCCAGGTGCTGGAGAACTCCGTGCAATACCAGACCTCCGGCGTGGCGCAGTTCATGCAGAAAGGCGCGCTTGCTGCGCTTCAATCGGGTGATGATTATGTCGATGCCCAGGTCGCAAAGGCTGCGAGTGCGCGTGACCTGTTTTGCGATGCGCTGACCAGCACCAACCGCGTGGTGACCCAGAAACCCGACGGCGCCTTCTACGCGTTCTTCCGGATCGATGGCGTGAGCGACACAAAAACCGCCGCAATCGACATCGTGGATCGCGCCGGTGTCGGGCTGGCGCCGGGCACTGCCTTTGACCGCGGAGGTGAGAGTTTTCTGCGGGCCTGCTTCCTGCGCCGGCTCGACCATATCGAAGAAGCCGCAAACCGCCTGGCGAGCTACATTTCCGCTCTCTAGTTTCGCACCAGGCGACGCAAACCGGAACTTGCGCCCCGCCCGCGGACCTCACCCATAGTGTAGCGCCGCCGTTCAGCCTTTCTTGAAACTTCAGGTTCATAGTGTGTGACTGGACACGGGTAGAGGTAAAGGCATGACGGTTCTGGTCACCGGCGGCGCGGGATACATCGGCAGCCATATGGTCTGGGCGCTGGTTGACGCCAATGAGGACGTGGTCGTTGTCGACCGCCTGTCCACCGGTTTCGAGTGGGCGGTTGCGCCGGAGGCCAAGCTTATCCAGGCGGATATAGCCGACACCGCGGCAATGGCTGGCATCATCAAGACCCACGGGGTGGACTCGATCATTCATTTCGCGGGCTCGATTTCTGTGCCGGAATCGCTCGCTGATCCGATGGCCTATTATCAGAACAACACGGTCAACTCGTTCGGACTGGTGCGCGCCGCAATCGAGACCGGTGTCCGCAACTTCGTCTTCTCCTCAACGGCTGCAGTCTATGGCACGCCGGACAATGATCAGCCCATCTCGGAAACGGCGCCGACCCGTCCACAGTCGCCCTATGGAAACTCCAAGCTGATGACCGAGACCATGCTGGCGGATGCAGCCGCTGTGCATGACTTCCGCTATGTGGCACTGCGCTATTTCAATGTTTCGGGCGCGGACCCCAGAGGCCGCACCGGGCAGTCAACCCGCGGTGCGATAAATCTGATCAAGGTCGCCACCGAGACAGCTATGGGCAAGCGTGGGGCGATCGAGGTGTTCGGGACCGATTATCCCACCCGCGACGGCACCTGTGTGCGTGATTTCATTCATGTCGCCGATCTTGTCGCAGCCCATATCGATGCGCTTGGCTATCTCCGCAAGGGCGGCGACAGCCTGGTCGCCAATTGCGGTTATGGCCGCGGCTACACCGTCAACGAGGTGCTGGAATCGGTCAGACGTGTGAGCGGCCGGGATTTCGAGGTGCGCCATGCCCCGCGCCGGGCCGGCGACATCATCACCTCGGTTGCCGATTCCACCCGTGCCCGCGGAGTTCTCAACTGGAAGCCCCGCCATGATGACCTCGATGAAATCATTTCCAGCGCACTGGCCTGGGAAGACTATCTGGGGCGCAAGAACCACGGATGATGAAGCATTTGCCGTGGTGACGGCCAGGCCAAACTCCTGCACCGAAATTCAGGGGTGCCGGTTCTTAGACGGATGGAACGGCGCGCCCCCTGCTTCAAGGCCGCTAAAGGCTTGCTTGTTATATATTCAAAAAGAATGATCTAAATCAAAGAGAGTTTCGTGTTCATTTCTAGGCTCCAGAAATGGGGTTATTCCAATCCCACTATTGGAACTATCTGGCCATGGAAAAATCTGTCGGTTTCAATCGGCTTACAACAATCGAACTGAAGTGCCTTCGAGGCGTCGCGGAAGCAAAGCTGGAGCTGGAGATTGGGAGTGAGTGCGAACTCAGCCCCGCTGAAGTATGTTCCATCATTTCAACTGCAGTCATCAAGCTCAATTGCCCAAATCGGGTGGCGGCAATCGCAAAGGCTGCAAGGCTGGGACTCTTGCGGTTTGATGAGAAATAGCATCCGCAAGAAACATCACCGGCATTCGCCAGCCGGTGCTTAACCGGTGCCAGAAGAGCATTTATAGACGAGTGACTGGTGCTGCCGGAGAGATTTGAACTCTCGACCTCTCCCTTACCAAGGGAGTGCTCTACCCCTGAGCTACGGCAGCCCTGATCTTCAGTCCGGTTTCGGCTCTGGGGTGGCCGATCGGGGTTCGGGGGACGCTTTCGATCTTCTCGAAGGCCTCCAAACTGCTGAAGCGGCCCGCTATTGCCATAGGTTTTGCATCAGTGCAAGCACAAACGGGCAATTGTTCAGTCGAGTTTGAAATTGGCGTAGCGCAGGCCCGAAAGGCAATGTGGTTGCGGCCTTCACCTGCGGCTTCATTTGCGCTATTTCGCTTTCATCATGACCGGTGAAACACACAACAACAGAAAAACGGAAGCTCAACGTCAGGCAGAGCGCAAGGCGCAACGCCTGGCCGATCAGCTTCGCGCCAATCTCCAGCGGCGCAAAGCCCAGCATCGCGCCCGCCGCGAGGGTGAGGCTGACGAGACCGATGGGCTGCCAGTGGTCACCGATGATACCAAGTCCGCCGATTAACTGGACCAAGGTCCTCTTGTTGCCGCATTCTTTGAGATGGTCTAAACACCGCGCAGGAATTTCTCAGGACCTGCCTGCACCCTCGATGCAGGCCCGGATCAAAACCCCAAGAGGACAGCATGGATCGCATCAGGATCGTTGGCGGAAACCCGCTCAATGGCGTTATTCCGATTTCCGGCGCGAAAAACGCGGCTTTGCCGTTGATGATCGCATCGCTGTTGACCGATGATACGCTGACCCTCGAAAATCTTCCGCACCTGGCGGATGTCGAGCAATTGCAGCGTATCCTCGGCAATCATGGAGTGGACATCGGCGTTGTTGGCCGTCGCGAACGTCAGAGTGAGGCCTATGCAAGGACGGTGCATTTCACCGCCCGCACCATTGTCGACACCACCGCCCCCTATGAGCTGGTCTCGAAGATGCGCGCCAGCTTCTGGGTGATCGGGCCGCTGCTTGCCCGTATGGGTGAAGCCCGGGTATCCCTGCCTGGTGGGTGCGCCATCGGCACCCGCCCGGTCGATCTGTTTATCGACGGTCTCGAGCACCTGGGCGCCGAAATCGAGATCGAGAACGGCTACATCAATGCCCGCGCGCCCAAGGGCCTAATCGGTGGGCGCTACGTTTTCCCCAAGGTCTCGGTCGGCGCCACCCATGTGCTGATGATGGCTGCGACGCTCGCCAACGGCCAGACGGTGATCGAGAATGCCGCACAGGAGCCCGAGGTCGCCGATCTGGCCAAATGCCTGATCGCCATGGGCGCGAAAATCTCGGGCGCGGGGACGTCGACCCTGGTGATTGACGGCGTGGCGTCTTTGTCCGGTGCACGCCACAAGGTGCTGCCGGACCGCATCGAGACCGGAACCTATGCGATGGCCGTGGCCATGACCGGCGGCGATGTGCTGTTGGAGAACACCTCGATGGATCTTCTCCAGAATGCGCTGCTGGCAGTCAGCCGCGCCGGTGTCGAGATCTCGCCGGAAGGCGATGGCATCCGCGTCAGGCGCAATGGCGGCGACATTCTGCCCGTCGATGTAACCACCGATCCGTTCCCGGGGTTCCCGACCGATCTGCAGGCGCAGTTCATGGGCCTGATGACTCGTGCCAACGGTGTGTCGCACATCACTGAAACGATCTTCGAAAACCGCTTCATGCATGTGCAGGAGCTCGCCCGCCTCGGCGCCAGGATCTCGCTGTCGGGTCAGACGGCAACGGTGACAGGCGTCCCCACGCTGCACGGCGCACCCGTGATGGCGACGGACCTGCGCGCGTCGGTGTCTCTGGTGATCGCCGGGCTTGCGGCGGAAGGCGAAACCACCGTCAACCGGGTCTATCACCTCGATCGCGGTTTCGAGCGGCTCGAGGAGAAGCTCACCAATTGCGGCGCGGTGGTCGAACGCATCAGCGGCTGATCGGGCTGCAAGGGCCCACTGCCTCTTTCGCCGCATTGCGCATTGGCCCGGCCATACTTACCTTGCAATACAACAGGCGATGATGCCTGAAGGCCGAAAACAGCACATTCCGAGGATAAAATGGACAGTCTCAAACTGATCGCGCTTGACGAAACGGATCTTGCTGTCATTTCCGCATGTCTGCAGGATGCCGTTTTCAAGACCGGTGACACCGCGTTCCACGGCAAGGACCGCAGCTTTACTCTCGAGACCAACCGCTTCGTCTGGGAAGAGGGGGCTGGCAAGACATTCGAGCGGCGGCGCGCGGTTCTGGTGCTGAAGCAGGTCGCAGCGGTTCGTTCACGCGGGTTCGATCTCAAGGACACCGACACGGTACATTCGCTGCTCGCGGTGCGCTTTGCCCCGGGTCTGGAAGCGCCGGCGGGCGCGATTGAACTGGTGCTGTCCGGCGGGGCGGCGATTCAGCTTGAGGTGGACTGTATCGAAGTGCAACTCGCCGATGTCGGCGGCGGGTGGGAAACCAAATTCCGGCCGCGCCACCCGGTCAGCGGTTGAGATGATCAAAAGCGCAACTGAAGGGGCAGAAGAGTGGTACTGAGGCTGAATCACCGGCAGGTGGATTTCGAGACCCGTTTTGCGGCGTTCCTGACCACCAAGCGCGAGGTTTCCGAGGATGTCGAAGCCGATGTGCGCGCCATCATCAAGGAAGTCCGCGCCCGCGGCGACGAGGCTTTGCACGAGTTCAGCCTGCGTTTTGACGGGCTCGACACACGCGCCACGGGCCTTGCTGTTGGCACCGATGAGATCGAAGCGGCCTTTGCGGCCACCGATCCTGAGGTGATCGCGGCGCTGCAGCTCGCCCATGATCGCATCTCCAGCCACCATGCAAGGCAGATGCCGCGCGATGACCGTTACACCGATGCGCTTGGTGTCGAGCTCGGCTCCCGATGGACGGCGATCGAGGCGGTCGGTCTTTATGTGCCAGGTGGAACAGCGAGCTATCCGAGCTCGGTGCTGATGAATGCGGTTCCTGCCAAGGTGGCGGGTGTCGAACGCATCGTCATGGTGGTGCCGGCGCGCGAAGGCGCGCTCAACCCGGTGGTGCTGGCGGCTGCGAAAATCGCCGGGGTCACGGAGATTTACCGTATCGGCGGTGCCCAGGCGGTTGCTGCACTTGCCTATGGGACCGAAACAATCAAGCCTGTGGCCAAGATCATGGGACCCGGCAATGCCTGGGTGGCGGCAGCCAAACGCCAGGTTTTCGGCACGGTCGGCATCGACATGATCGCGGGCCCGTCCGAGGTTCTGGTGATGGCGGATCCGGACAACAATCCGGACTGGATCGCGGCCGACCTGCTGGCCCAGGCCGAGCACGACATCGGTGCGCAATCAATCCTGATGACCACAGACGAAGCCTTTGGCGACGCCGTGGTAGAGGCTGTAGAGCGCCAGCTTGCAACGCTGAGCCGGGCGGACACCGCGCGCAAGAGCTGGGCTGATTTCGGTGCGGTCATCCTGGTGCCGGACTGGGAGGCGGCTATCCCGCTCGCTGACCGCATCGCCGCCGAACATCTCGAGATCGCCACCCAGAACGGCGAAGAGCTTGCGGGCCGTATCCGCAATGCCGGCGCGATTTTCATCGGCGCCCATACGCCCGAGGTGATCGGCGATTATGTCGGCGGATCGAACCACGTGCTGCCCACTGCCCGCTCGGCGCGGTTCTCCTCCGGCCTCTCGGTGCTCGACTATGTCAAGCGCACTTCGGTGCTCAAGCTCGGGGCAGAGCAGTTGCAGTCGCTCGGTTCGGCTGCCATAACATTGGCGCGCGCCGAGGGTCTCGATGCCCATGCGCGCTCGGTATCGATCCGGATGAATCGCCGGGAGGGGAGTTAACAGGGCGCATGACCGCGGCGGACACGCAAAGGCTCTCGGACGTCGTTCTCGACGAGACCATTGGACGTGCGACGCCCGATGTGGAGCATGAGCGCGCTGTCGCCATCTTCGATCTGATCGAGGAAAACAGCTTCGAGCCCGTGGGCCATGACAAAGGCCCCTACAAGCTCAAGCTGTCGCTTGTTGATTCCAAGTTGGTGTTCTCTATTTCCAGTCAGGGTGACGAGGCAATCGCCACCCATATCCTTTCGCTGACGCCGTTCCGGCGGATCGTGAAGGACTACTTCATGATCTGTGAGAGCTATTACGAGGCGATCCGGTCCTCGACGCCGAGCCAGATCGAGGCCATCGATATGGGGCGGCGCGGGATCCACAATGAAGGATCCCAGACCTTGATGGACAGGCTGGAGGGAAAGATCAAAATGGATTTCGACACCGCGCGGCGGCTGTTCACGCTGGTCTGCGTGCTGCACTGGCGCGGCTAGAGCGTGGTGGGCCCGGCCTCTGTCTCCGGCAACAGCGCACCCGGCGCGGTGCTGTTCGTGTGCGGCATGAATGCCATTCGCTCGCCCATGGCCGAAGTCATTGCCCGTTCGCTGCTTCCGCCCGGCACCTATGTCGCGTCTGCCGGCGTCAGGCCCGGGGAGCGCGATCCGTTCGTCGACACGGTGCTTGACGAAATCGGGTTGAGCCTTGGCAACCGTCAACCGCAAACGCTCGATGAGCTGGAAGATGATTATTTCGATCTGATCGTCACACTTGCGCCTGAGGCCCATCACCAGGCGCTGGAACTGACCCGCAGCAACGCAGTCGATGTGGTCTACTGGCCCACACCGGATCCGACAGTGGCCACCGGCACCCGCGAGCGCATACTTGACGCCTACCGCGAGGTGCGCGACATGCTGATGAAGAAAATCCGGCAGGGACTGGCCGGACCCGGCTGAACTGCATTCAATCTATTGTGTTCACAAAGCGCGCGTCATTGTGTAGGTTCCGGCGAAATTCGGGGCCTGTGCATTCTGCGCCGCCCTATTTGAAAGAAAGACAGACACTGAATGGCGAAAGAAGAAGTTCTTGAATTTCCCGGCGTGGTCACCGAACTGCTGCCGAATGCAACCTTTAGGGTCAAGCTCGAAAACGAGCATGAAATCATCGCGCACACAGCGGGACGGATGCGCAAGAACCGTATCCGCGTGCTGGCCGGTGACAAGGTGCTCGTCGAGATGACGCCTTATGACCTGACCAAGGGCCGCATCACCTATCGCTTCAAATAGGCGAGGGTTTGACACCATCCCATGGTCCGCTCGCAAAAACTGATCCTGGCCTCAGGTTCGCCACGCCGGCTTGAATTGCTGGCGCAGGCCGGCGTCACGCCTGACCGGCTGATGCCGATGGACTTGGACGAGACTCCGCAGCGGTCCGAACACCCGCGGTCTCTGGCGAGAAGGTTGTCCCGCGAGAAGGCGGAAGCAGCGCTTGCCGCGATCCGCGATGATCCCGCATGGCGTGGCTCCCATATTCTTGCCGCGGACACCGTGGTCGCTGTCGGCCGCCGCATTTTGCCCAAGGCCGAACTGATCGACGAGGCGTCCAACGCGCTATACCTGCTTTCAGGCCGCAATCACCGGGTGTTCACCGGCGTTTGCCTTGTCACGCCCGACCGCACCATCCGTCAGAAGATCATCGAGACCCGGGTGCGCTTCAAGCGCCTTTCAAGCACCGAGATCGAGAGCTATCTGGCTTCGGGCCAGTGGCGCGGCAAAGCCGGCGGTTATGCCATCCAGGGCCTGGCGGGCAGTTTCGTGGTCAAGCTCGTTGGCTCCTACACCAATGTCGTTGGCCTGCCACTCTACGAGACCGTCGCACTGCTGACCGGCGAAGGCTATGATGTTCACTTCAAATGGCTGGAGGGTTGAGATGGTCGGCGACGCCAAGGTCACCCCGCTTCGCAAGACCCAGCCTTGCCCCGAATGCAAACGGCCCTCGACCCGCGAGAGCTATCCCTTCTGCTCGGAGCGGTGCCGGAATGTCGATCTCAATCGCTGGCTGAGCGGGAGTTACGCGATCCCGGTGACCGAGGTCGAGGACAATCAGGACGAGGATTTTGACGACCGCGGTTGAGTGGCGCGAAGAGATTTTGCACGGCTGTCAAAAAAGCGTCAAAAGGATGCTGGACAGGGCCTTTCAAGATGCTATAACCCGCTCGCTTTCGACGGGAAATTATCCCGCCGGTCAAGCAGCTTGAGACCGCCAAAACGCGCGGGATCAGTGCCCGGATAGCTCAGTTGGTAGAGCAGCGGATTGAAAATCCGCGTGTCGGTGGTTCGAATCCGCCTCCGGGCACCATTTTTCCCGGGTCCGTTCCGGGCACATGGGTTACAGTTTATACTGGAGACATGGGGGGCACTTTTGGCCCGAATGGGCTAGGCAGTGGTTCCAGTCCGCATGTTTCATCATCGAAGTATCCCAAATCATAGTCCATGAAGCTTACGAGCCAGATGTGATCGTCGGTTTGTTTGATGCCGACGGTTTGTCCGGCAAAGACCTGGTTGAGATTGATCTTTTGCCAATTGAAGCAGATACGTCCGCATGGCCGGGCGCGATGTTGCTCGGCAATGGACTGGAAAGGGCTTTGTTAAGCTATTCAATGAAAACGGGAATTGGGCTTTCGCAGAGGGTTTTCAGCTTTCGTCGGAAAGCGACATTGGTCCCGCGCCGTTACAAGGTATTTTCCACATTGTGACCTCGGGCGCACCATCCGGTGCGCACCCACGCACCATGCCTAGCCGCTCTGTACCCGGTCGCCACGCTGCATTTGTTGCGTTTTGTTGATCCCGTCCGGGGCTGTGTCTGGCGAACGGTCCGCAAGCACGCGTGCTGGCGCCAGGTTGCAGGCTGCAAGCCACAGATCATCAAGCTGTGACAGCGCTGCAGCGTCGAAGTTGTCGGTGTGATGCCAGTATTCTCCGTCCTCGATCTTATAACCGAGCCTGGCCTCTTCCTTGAGCGCTGCTTCGACCGTGCTGTGATCAATTGCTGTTGTGAGCGGCCGGGATGCGAGATCACTCAACCGTGCACGGGGAAACACCAGCCGGGTCTTGGGATCATTCGACAGGTTGACGCAGGCGCAGCCTTGCTGCTGTGCAAAAGCCATCAACCGGGCGGATTTGGCCTCAAGCGACTGAAGCGTCACATCCGGTCGCAAAGGGTCGGCCGTCCCCTTGCCATAGAAGTGGGTCACAGGGCCGGAATAGGTCATATCGCAGCCATAATAGGCGAGAATGTCGGGCTTCAAGGCATCGAGGGCCCAATATCCGGCAGTGAACGCCATGGTCCCGCCGGCATAGACGAAGCCCCCGAACCGGTTCTGAGCCGGTACATAGCTTTCATGGCTGTGAACTTCCTGTCCGGGCAACAGGGTGCGGGGCCTGCGTTCTTCTGGGAAATCCCCGGCATGGATCAGGTAATCCCAGTCCGGACGCACCTGCCAGGCATTGTTGATGGTGACAATCGTGAGGGTGTCGGACTTTGGCCAGTGCCGGGCGCGGGGGGCGCTCGGGCCGCTGCCCAAGATAAGAACAATTGAAGGTGATCTCAAAATCTCAATCCGGCTTGTCTCTCGAGTGTTGTGATGTGCTCGCGTCAATCGCAGTCAACCGGCGCTGGCGATTGAAGGTACTGTTCCAGAATTCCCGCGATGTCGACGCGCGCTTTCAGGCGGCTTGCCAACAGATACATCCCACCGATTTTGCGTTGCAGGAACAGGACATCGATCGGAGGAACGTGGCCGAACTCCCGTTCCGCCGCCATCATCATTCCTTGGTCGCGGAGCGTCGAGAGCAGGGTGTTGTCGGAGAAGTCAAAAACAGGGTTTGTGCGAAGGGCGCAGAACACCAGCTCCGCCATCTCCAGAAGCTTTCGCTCATGATGGTGTGGCATGTGCTCGCCAAACAGGCCCAGCGCCAGTGCAGCGGTTCGAACCTCATCGCTGTTGCCCGCAAGCCCTGCTTTGAGGAGCTCTCTGTATTGGCGCACCACATTCGCTGAGAGGTGGCGTGTCGCGCCAAAGTCGAGCAGAACCATCTGGCTCGAGGCAAGGTCATAGCGGTAATTCGCGAAATTCGGATCTGATTGCATGAGCTGGAACTCGAACATTTCGCGCAGGACAAGTTCGATAAGAGTGGTAGCAACCCGATCTCTTAGCTCTTGCGGATGGGATGCGAGAGCTTCGATCGGGACGCCTTTCACATACGTCATGGCAAGCACGTGTCCGGTGGAAAAGTCGGCCGCAAGATCGGGCACCAGGAATTCCGGTGAGCCTTCGAGCAGCTGCCGGAATGTCATAAGGCATTCGCCTTCGCGCCCATAATCAGCTTCCTCGTGAAGCTGCTGTTTTGCAGCCGCGAGCAGCGGAGCAATATCGAGGCCTTTGGGCAACAGGCCCGACAGGCGAAGCAGCGTGCCGACATTGTCCACGTCGCTGTCGATGCTTTTGCGCACGCCCGGATACTGGATCTTGATCGCAAGCTCTCGTCCATCAAGCGTTTTCGCACGGTGGACCTGACCAATTGAAGCGGCAGCCATAGGGGTTGCGGAAAATTGAGCGAACCGGCTGCGCCAGTCTGCGCCCCATTGCTGCTTCAAGGTGGCGTTCAACTGCGCTGCCGGCATCGGCTGTGCGTCTTCGCGCAGGCGGCTCAAGACCTCGGTCAGTTCACTCGGCAGAACTTCGCCGGTATCCATCGAGATCAATTGGCCGACCTTCATCGCAGCACCGCGCAGATGCGCAAGCTGCTGGGTAACCCTGAGCGCATTGCGCGGCGTCAGCAGCAGGTCGCTGACCGAGGGTCGCCTGCCGCGCGCAACCTGCCGCGCGCCATCCACAAGCATCCCGCCCAGAACCCCCGAAGCCATGCCGCCAAACAGCGCAAGTCTTGACATGCGATTGCTGGGAACGGGCCTGCCTGGCGAAACAGATTTCGGATTGGACAAGGGGAATTCTCTCTAAGCCGCGCGACGGATGAAAACTCTCGCTTCTGCGATGTTTTCCCTACCCTCTTGATCTAGGCGCGCTTTGGCATCCGGCAATGAGAGAAAGCCATTTCCAGTCGCAGGGCATTGGCAACTGCCTGCAAAAAGGCTCAAGGAGACAAATTCATGCGCAGTTGGCTGTCCGGGCCGGGCGGCTTTGCCAGCTGAGCGCCGTCTCGCTCTCCGTCTTTGCTGCGCTACGAATTCCCGCTAACCTGATGACGTTGATTTGGCAGGACCCCGCTGTGACATATGCGATACTCTATTCATTCCGGCGCTGCCCCTATGCCATCCGGGCACGGATGGCCATTGCCGTATCAGGCGTCAAGGTTGAGCTGCGCGAGGTCGTGTTGCGCGACAAGCCGGCAACTTTTCTGTCCGCTTCGCCCAGCGCAACCGTGCCATGTCTGGTTCTGCCACCGGCAGAAGGCGCCGGTGAGGGCGTCGGTGATGGCGCCCCGGCAAGCCCCGCGGTGATCGATGAAAGCCTCGATGTGATGATCTGGGCGTTGGAACAAAATGACCCTGAAGGCTGGTTGAAGATGCCGGATAAGGGGTTTGACTGGATTGCCCGCGCGGACGGCCCCTTCAAACAGGCGCTCGACCGCACGAAGTATCCTCCGCGCTATCCTGAGACGGATCCGGTTGAGCAGCGTGGCATCGCTGGCGTGTTTCTGGAAGAATTGGAGCAGGCGCTCGGCGAATGGATCTATGAACGACCCAGCCTGGCCGATTTCGCCATCCTGCCATTCGTGCGGCAGTTCGCCTTCATAGATAAGGCCTGGTTTGATGCTCAACCTTGGCCAAAGCTACATGCCTGGATCTCGGGATTCCTCATCTCGGAGCGTTTTGAGATCGTGATGCGCAAATACCCGCAATGGCAGCAGGGCGACCATCCGGCCCACTTTCCCTGACACAAATCGCGTTCAAATGGATTGATCTGAACGATAGCGTAAATGCATAACGCTCCGGGTCCGTAGGGTGGTTTTTTGACGTCCAGCTGGTTGAGCTGCCCTGGAAGGTGTTTTGACATCCCGGGATGGGCACGCGGAAAGCTCTGTCGACCAGAAAGTGTCTGAGAAGTAGGGTGGTTCAGAAAACCGGGGTCTGCCGCTCTCGAGCGTCGCTCTTTTGCAAAAGCACCGAAAAGGTTGCAAGTGTAGCAGTAGCTATGGCGATTGCGCCAAATCCGAGAACGGTCATGTCTCTGTTCCTGGTGACTTCATTGTCATCGATACCTGATCAGTTTGCACAAGTAACTTGTGCGAACCTTACCAATTGAACCCCCAGATATATTGCCAATAATTGTTTAACAGTGGTCGCACTTTGTTAACCTTCGGGCAAGGATTGAACCGTAAAAATTGACCCTCGTCGAATTGTAGCCACTAAGCGTATCGAAGGCTCACAAAGGCATGATGCCGCTTTGACGACCCGGACAAGGTGCCGGATTTCTTCCAAATGATATCTTCCGGGTCGGGCCCGGGCTTGAGACCGGTATGCGCAGCTTCGCGTCAGGCGAGGTACGCATGGGGATCCGGGCAAGCCGTAAGGGTTATCGACGGAGCATTTTCAAATCGCCGGGGGCTATTGCCGGCAAAATGGGGTAGGCGCGTGGGGAATGTCCAGGCAAGGGTAAGAGATGCGACGGCGGCTGATGGCCTGCGTGCTCGCCTCGACCTGACAGCTCTCGATGCCGAGGGTTGTGAGCGCCTGCGCGCAATTCGCCCGATGATCGAAACTGAAGCCCGTACCGCACTCAAGGCCTTTTTCGAGCGCTTGCAGAACACACCCGAGATTGCAGGCCTTTTCAGTTCCGCGCGCCAGGTCGATCGGCTTGAGGAGCTCGAGGTTGCCCATTGGTCGATTCTCTCCGACGGCCGCTTCGATGGCCTTTATGTCGACCGCTCGGTTATTCTCGGCGAAGTGCGCCAGCGCATCGGGCTTGATGCCGGATGGTCCATTGGCGGCCACGCCCTGGTTCTCGAACGTGTGATCCGCCGCCTGGTCGAGGAAAGCCGGACAGGCATATTCAGGAATTTCTCAAGGCGCGCTGACCGCGACCTGCTGGCCGACCGGTTGGTGGATGTCGTCAAGGCGGCGCTGATCGACATTGACATGCAGGTTTCTCATCGCCTGCGTGTGCAGTCGAAAACACTCGATCAGCGCCGTAAGGATGAGGTCGCGCAGGCACGCGAGCTTGTGGAAAGCACCCTTGGTGCGGCGCTTGCGCAGCTTGCACAAGGTGATCTCAGCGTTCGCGTTGATCCCGACAGCATTGATGTGCATCGGCAGACGGCGGAACATTTCAATACTGCAGTCAGCGGTTTCGAGGATCTGGTCAAGTCCTCCATCGACCGTCTTTCGCGAGCCGAGAAGCTTGCCCGGCGCATGGCTGATGATCTCGAAACGGTGCGCACAGACATCGACCGTCAGGGCGCAGCACTGGGTGAGCAACACAACGATCTGAATGACGTTGCAAACCGCATCCGGGCCAGCGCCGAAACGGCACGCGAGGCCGAGACACTGATCGCTCAGGCGCGGCAGAGCGCGGAAGACGGGGATCGCGTTGTTGAAAGCGCCATTGGCGCCATGGCCGGGGTCGAACAATCCGCCGAGCAAATCGGCAAGATCATATCGGTGATCGACGAAATTGCCTTCCAGACCAATCTTCTTGCACTTAATGCCGGCATCGAAGCGGCACGCGCAGGCGAAGCCGGCCGTGGTTTCGCAGTTGTTGCCACCGAAGTCCGTGCCCTGGCGCAGCGTTCGGCTGGTGCGGCAAGTGAGATCAAGGACCTTGTATCAGATGCAAAGGCCCAGGTTGGCCGTGGTGTGGAGCTTGTCGATAAAACGCGCTTGGCGATTTCCGGTTTGGTCGAACAAGTGGGCGAAATTTCCAACTCTGTTGCGGGCGTGAGCGCGCAGTCCGATGCCGAAGCAATCCGGATTTCCGCTGCTGTCTCGGCATTGGGCCAGACCGCGCAGCAGGTCGCATCCGGTGGATCACAATTTTCGGGGCTCGTTGAGACCGGGGCAGACCTGCATCTCGTTATCACCGAGCTTGGTGAACAGATCAGATTGCACCGGCATCATCGCAGCGCCGGATTTGAAACCGTCGAAATTTCTGGCGCCAAGTCTTGGACACCGGAAGTTTCATCACCTTCTCCAATGTTGAGGTCCGGCTGATGCATCAGGTGTTGAACAAGACCTGGGCCTCTGCCCGTACGTCAAGAACCAGTGAGGAACATCGAAATGTCGTCTACTGACGCCGCACCGAAAATCCTGAAGCTGCCGGAGGTCCTCGACCTCAATGCTGCAAACCGGCTGCATGAACAGGTTCTCGCCCACAAGGGTGAGAGTATTGACGTTGACGCTTCGGATGTGAGCCGCCTCGGCGCTCAGTGTGTTCAGGTGTTGCTCTCTGCCGTTCAGAGCTGGAACGCCGACCATCAGAGTT
The DNA here is from genome assembly GCA_043585085.1 of Hoeflea sp. Taxonomy (GTDB): domain Bacteria; phylum Pseudomonadota; class Alphaproteobacteria; order Rhizobiales; family Rhizobiaceae; genus Hoeflea. The sequence goes on along the minus strand of CP121320.1, from coordinate 1,081,257 downwards.
TCAAGGTCGCACAAGCCTCCGATGCATACATCAAAACACTGCAATTACTGGGGATTTCGGATGAATCCCTCCTGCCCAAGGAGATGGTGAAATGAAGAAGAAAGTTCTCACGGTCGACGATTCTCGAACCATCCGCAACATGTTGCTGATGACGCTGAACAACGCCGGTTTCGAAACGGTTCAGGCCGAAGACGGCATGGAAGGTCTTGAAGTCCTCGAGGAAAGCGAACCCGATGTCATTGTGACTGACATCAATATGCCAAGGCTCGACGGCTTCGGTTTCATTGAAGGCGTGCGCCAGAACGAGCGCTACCGGGCCATTCCAATTCTGGTTCTGACCACCGAAAGCGACCAGGAAAAGAAGAACCGTGCGCGTGAAGCAGGAGCGACTGGCTGGATTGTCAAGCCTTTCGACCCTTCCAAGCTGATCGCAGCGATAGAGCGTGTAACCGCCTGACAGGATCTGCCCAATGGATATGAATGAAATCAAGGAGATCTTTTTCCAGGAATGCGAGGAGCAACTCGCCGAACTGGAATCTGGTCTACTCGCCATCAACGACGGCGACACCGATCTGGAAACAGTGAACGCTGTCTTTCGTGCGGTCCACTCAATCAAGGGCGGCGCTGGTGCTTTCGGTCTTGATGACCTGGTCGCTTTCGCCCATGTATTTGAGACGACACTTGATTGCGTTCGATCCGACAAGATCGAAACGTCTCCCGAGCTGCTTAAGGTCATGCTCAAATCCGCCGATGTCCTGGCGGATCTGACCGCAGCTGCCCGGGATGGCAGCAGCCTGGATCCGTCACGCACCAAGGGTCTGGTCGCTGAGCTCGAAGCCTTCGCCAAGGGGCAGCCGCTGCCCGCGGCCAGTGCCGAACCCGCACCGGCAGCCGCTGTGGAGCCTGAGTCCGCACCCGCTGCGGCACCGGATCCTGCGCCCGTCGCAGAAGCGGCGCCTGAGGCCGCAGAAGCTCCGGCACCCACCGATGAGAGTGGCTTTGAGCCAGTCCCGTTCAACTTTGACGAATTCGGTGGCGAAGAAGAAGCCTCGGCGGACGGCGACGGGCCCTCGGGCGATGTCTTCACCGTTCGTTTTCGTCCCCGCTCCGATCTCTATGCCAAAGGCAATGAAGCGGTTCTGTTGCTTCGGGATCTCACCGAAGTCGGCACCATTCTCGTTCGTTGTGAGCACGAGGATTTGCCAAGCATCGAGCAGCTTGATCCGGAAGGGGCTTACTTCTCCTGGTTGATCCGGGTGGAAACCGACAAGGGTGAAGACGCAGTTCGCCAGGTGTTTGAATTCGCGGAGTGGGATTGCTCACTTGAGATCACCGCTGGAGCGGATGAAGAGGCGTTCGCCGCAAAATCTGAATCTGGTGAAGACCAGCCGATGGCGCCTGTGCCGTTTGATCTTTCGCTGCTCGACGATGCACCGAGTCTCGCTCCGGAGGAGGCTCAGCCTGAAGCCGAAGTGACGTCTGCACCGGCTGCAGCAGCCGCTCCCGCCGCACCAGCCGCGGCTGCACCTGATGCGGAAACCCCGGTTGCGCCGCCAAGCCTGCCGCGCGCTGCAAAGGCGATAGCGGCAGAAGCCGAAAAGAAGGAAGCGACAGTGGCCGCCGTGCCGGCCGCTCCCCAGACCATTCGCGTGGATCTCGACCGCGTCGATCGCCTCATCAACCTGGTTGGCGAACTCGTCATCAACCAGGCCATGCTGGCACAAAGCGTTGTCGAGAATGAAACCGGCGGTGCCTCGTCAATCAATCTCGGTCTCGAGGAATTGCAGCAGCTGACCCGGGAAATCCAGGACAGCGTCATGGCCATCCGTGCTCAACCGGTCAAGCCGGTGTTCCAGCGCATGGGCCGCATCGTCCGCGAAATTGCCGACATGACCGGCAAGAGTGTTCGTCTGGTCACCGAAGGTGAAAACACCGAGGTCGACAAGACGGTGATCGACAAACTCGCCGAACCATTGACCCACATGATCCGCAACGCGGTGGACCACGGTCTCGAAACGCCGGAAAAACGGACCTCCATCGGCAAGAATGCCGAGGGTATTCTGCGCCTGAGCGCGAAGCATCGTTCCGGTCGAATTGTCATCGAAATCGCCGACGACGGCGCCGGTATCAACCGCGAGCGGGTTCGCAACAAGGCGATCGAAAACGGTTTGATTACAGCAGACACCAACTTGAGCGATGAGGAAATCGACAACCTGATTTTCCATCCCGGTTTCTCGACAGCGGAGAAACTGTCGGACATTTCCGGTCGTGGTGTCGGGATGGACGTGGTCAAACGGTCTATCCAGCAACTTGGCGGCCGGATCTCGATCACCTCCAAGCCGGGACAGGGCTCCGTGTTTACAATGAGCTTGCCGCTCACTCTGGCGGTGCTCGACGGCATGGTGGTGTCGGTCGCCGACCAGACCCTGGTTGTACCGCTGACGGCAATTGTCGAAACGCTGCAGCCGGAAAAGGCCGACATCCACTCGTTCGGTGCAAACCAACGCCTCATCGCCATCCGCGACACCTTCTGTCCGCTGGTCGATGTGGGGCACATCCTCAATTTCCGCGCAGATCTTGCCGACCCGATCAACGGAGTGGCGCTTCTGGTGGAATCCGAAGGTGGTGGCCAGCGTGCACTTATGGTTGATGGCATTCAAGGCCAGCGTCAGGTGGTCATCAAGAGCCTGGAAGCCAACTATACCAACGTTCCCGGTATCGCCGCCGCCACAATTCTTGGAGATGGGCGGGTTGCCTTGATCCTCGATGTCGATGCGGTGGTGACGGCTTCGCGCGGGCAACAACTGAGCCCTGAAATGACACTGGCCGCGACTGGCTAGGGAGCGTCGAGCGTTATGAGAACTGACGGTAACGATATCATGTGCGATCTGGTCGTCTTCAAAATTGGAGAACGTGAGTTCTGCATCAATGGCGAAGACATGCTTGAGAATCGTGCTTGGACGCCAACGACACCGTTGCCGCATTCGCCTCGCCACGTCCACAGCCTAACCACGGTGGGCGGCATCACAATGCCGCTCATGGACATGTCGGACTGTCTTGGACTCGGCCGGGCAGACCCCATCAAGCGCCACGCCGTCATTGTGGCTCTGCACGGAGGCCGACTTGCCGCGCTTCTGGTTGATTCAGTCTCTGGCCGGGTTTCGGTTCCCGCAGAGCAAATTCAGCCAGTTGCCGGAGCTGGAGACAACAGCAAGAGCAGCGCCATCAGCGGCATTGCAATCATCGAAGACCGAATGGTCTGTGTAGTTGAGTTAGACGCCATGTTTGGCGCATATGGAAGTGAGGCCGCATGAGTGCCGCTGCAATTTTACAATCTGGCAAGCCAGACGATTGCCTCGTAAATGGCGAGTATCCGCTGACACGTAAGGATCTGTCGGATATTGCCGGGATGATCTATTCAGACGCTGGCATTGCCCTGAACGAAACCAAGGCTTCGCTGGTGTACTCGCGGCTGTCCAAGCGTCTTCGGCAGATTGGGCTGCGCAGCTTCAGGGATTATTGCGAACTGGTCAGCTCCAGCCAGGGCGCTGACGAACGGCGGGAAATGCTCAGCTTTCTCACCACCAATTTTACCCGCTTCTTCCGCGAGAACCACCATTTCGAGCATCTGCGCGACGAGGTTCTGCCTGGTCTCGTAACCCGCGCCAAATCTGGGGGGCGGGTTCGGATCTGGTCTGCAGGCTGCTCGGACGGTCAGGAGCCATACTCGATTGCCCTGACGGTGCTGGGGATGGTGCCCAATGCGGCGACCTACGACATCCGAATCCTTGCGACGGATATCGATCCGAAGATCATTGCCCAGGCCAAGGCCGGGATCTACGACGAGCAGGCGATTGAAACCGTCACTCCCGCTATGCGCAAGCAATGGTTCACCAAGGTCGATGAGAGACGGTTTCAAGTCAATGATCAGGTCAAGCAACTGATTACTTTCCGCGAGCTCAATCTGATGGCGCAATGGCCGTTCCGAGGCCCATTTGATGTGATCTTCTGTCGCAACGTTGTGATCTATTTTGACGAACCCACCCAGGCGCGGATCTGGGTTCGCTACGCTGATCTTCTGCCGCCGGGCGGCCATCTCTATATTGGCCATTCCGAACGTCTGTCGGGTGATGGCAAGGATCGGTTCGACAATACAAACATCACAACCTATCGCCACAAGGGGGGCACCGGACGCTCATGACCCCAAAAGCACGTGTACTTGTTGTTGATGATTCCCCAACGATGCGTGGCCTGATCAAGGCCGTGCTTCGAAGCGATCCCGGTATCGATGTTGTGGGGGAAGCTGGCGATGCCATGGAGGCCCGCGCCGCCATCAAGCAGCTCAATCCGGATGTCATTACGCTTGACATCGAAATGCCCGACATGAACGGCCTGGAGTTCCTCGAAAAGATCATGAAGCTCCGCCCGATGCCGGTGATCATGGTCTCGACCCTGACCCACCGCGGCGCGGAAGCGACATTGGCTGCCCTCGAGATCGGAGCGTTCGATTGTGTCGGCAAGCCGGTACCGGGCGATCCGGCACCTTTCGGTGAACTCGCCGAAATCGTCAAAGCGGCAGCGCGTTCACAGCGCCACCTCCCGGATACTGCGGCTTCGGGGGAAGCGGCGCAGGCCTATTCGGCACCCAGCGATTACCAGCCCTCGCGCAAGATCATCGCAATCGGAGCCTCCACCGGAGGCGTTGAAGCCCTGATCGCGGTGCTCACCAAATTTCCGGCGAACTGCCCGCCGACTGTCATCACCCAGCATATGCCGTCAACCTTCACCAAGAGTTTTGCTGAACGGCTTGATCGGCTGTGTGCGCCCAAGGTCAAGGAAGCCGAGGATGGCGACCGGCTCCAGATCGGGCAGATCTATCTCGCCCCCGGCGGTGAGCGCCATATGGAAATTGCCAACGCCATGGCGCCACGCTGCCTGCTGTCTGAGGGTGGGCCCGTCAACGGCCATCGTCCGTCAGTCGATGTCCTGTTTGATTCCGTCGTCAAGGTGGCCGGTAAAAAGGCTGTCGGCGTAATCCTCACAGGCATGGGCCGCGATGGCGCGGCAGGTCTTCTTAGAATGCGCCAGGCTGGCGCCGAAACCATCGGTCAAAACGAGAAGACCTGTGTGGTTTATGGCATGCCACGGGTGGCGAAGGAACTTGGCGGCGTCTGCCACGAGTTCCCTCTCAATTCGATTGGTGAGGAAATTCTCAGGTTAACTACAACAACCTCTCGCAAAGATAGGGTCGCGTGATGTCTATTGCACAAAAAATCAAGGTACTTATCGTTGATGACCAAGTAACCAGCCGGTTGCTTCTCGGCGATGCACTTCAGCAGCTCGGGTTCACCCAGATAACGGTGGCCGGAGATGGTGAGCAAGGTGCAAAAATCATGACTCAGCAGCCACACCATCTTGTTATTTCCGATTTCAACATGCCTAAGATGGATGGTCTCGGCTTGCTGCAGGCGGTTCGGAGCAATCCGGCGACCAAACGGGCGGCATTTATCATGCTGACCGCTCAGGGCGACCGGGCCCTTGTTCAGAAAGCTGCTGCGCTGGGCGCAAACAACGTGCTCGCGAAGCCGTTTACCATCGAGAAAATGAAAGCGGCAATCGAGGCTGTGTTTGGAGCACTGAAATGACCGGCGAAGCCCCCGTCAAACGGGTTCATGTTATTCAGGGCGAGTACAAGGTCTCTGATGATCCCAACGTGGTTCTCTCAACCATTCTTGGCTCATGCGTTGCAGCGTGCATGCGTGACCCGATGGCGGGTGTTGGAGGCATGAATCATTTCCTCTTGCCCGGCCAGAGCAATGGTGGAGGTGGCGAAGCCACACGCTATGGCGTGCATCTCATGGAGTTGCTGATCAACGGCTTGCTCAAGAAGGGGGCCCGCCGCGAACGCATCGAAGCCAAGATCATTGGTGGTGCGAAAACCATTGCTGGTTTCTCCAATGTCGGCGAGAAAAATGCGGAATTCGCACATCAGTTCCTGAGCGATGAAGGCATTCGTATCGTCGGAAGCAACGTCGGCGGTGATGTCGGGCGGAAACTGGAGTATTTTCCGGTAAGCGGTCGCGCCAGGCAATATCCGCTGACAGGCGCGGAAACGCAGAAGACAGTGGCGCTTGAGACGGCACCGCCAAGAATCATCACACCGAAACCAGTCGTCGAAGAATCGATCGAGTTTTTCTAAGGAGTACCGCCACATGTCCGATTTGCTTCATGATCCCGGCGGGAACCCTGGCGAACCCCTCAATGATGTGCTTGAGCGCATCAGCGATGAACTGGTTGATGTCGCGGAACTGATCGAACGCCTCGAGCCGCTTCTGTCGAATGGCCGTTCGACAGAGTTTTTGGCGTCGCCTGATCACATGCGGGTCATGCAAGGAATTGATCTGGCTGTGCAAAAGGCACGTGGACTTGCCCAATTTATAGAAGGGATCGGCGACCGGCTTGAACCTGATCAGCTTGTCGATATCACGACTGTGCTGAACCTGATCACGCTCGAGGACATGAAGCGCCGTTTGCGCTCACCGATCCACGAAGCACCGTCTGCTGAGATTTACCAGAAAGCCTCTGGCGACCTCGATTTCTTCTGATCCTGCCAATGACGCATGCGAAGCTGTGTCCGGGAGCCTTTCGGGTTCTCGGACCGTTTGAGGTTGAAGACCACCTTCGCACAAGTTTCGCCGCCTAACTTGAGCAGACCGGTCAGCCTGGCCGGTTTACCCTTTTAAGCGCGGATGCAGAATGAGTCTGTTGAACCAGCTATCCCAGATCGGAAAGAACCTCGCATCGCTTGGCCAGGCCAGGATGCTTGCTCTGGGCGGGATTGGTGCAGCGTCCGTGGCGCTGATCATCGCAGCCGCACTTTTCTTGAACAAGCCCGCCCGTGAAACCCTCTATATTGGTCTTTCCGGTGAGGATATGACTCAGATCAGCCTGGTTCTTGCTGAAGCGAACATCGACTTTGCTTCTGGAGTAGATGGGAACTCGATCACGGTGCCCGCGGGCATGACGAGCCGCGCGCGGATGCTGCTGGCAGAGCGTGGCCTACCGTCCTCGAGCACTGCCGGCTATGAGCTGTTTGACCAGGTCGGCTCGCTGGGTCTCACCAGTTTCATGCAGGAAGTGACCCGGGTGCGCGCTCTTGAGGGCGAAATCGCCCGCACTATCCAGTCAATCAACGGAATATCGGCCGCAAGGGTTCATATAGTCATGGCTGACCGCGGCAATTTCCGTCGCGGCGAACAGCAGCCATCAGCATCGGTTATGGTGCGCACGGGAACCAACCTGGCGTCGCGCACGGCCAATTCGATCAGGCATCTGGTTGCATCCTCCGTGCCTGGCCTCAATGTTGATGAGGTCACGGTGCTTGATTCGTCAGGCCAATTGCTCGCCACCGGCGACGACTTTTCAAATTCCAATCTCAACCGGTCCCTGTCGATCGTGCAACTGGTTCAAAATGAGGTTGAAACAAACATCGAAAAGGCACTGGCCCCATTTCTTGGGATAGAAAATTTCCGCGCAAGTGTCACAGCTACTGTCAACACCGACAGCCAGCAGGTACAGGAAACCATCTTTGACCCCGAGTCCCGCGTCGAGCGTTCGACCCGGATTACGCGTGAAAATCAGACTTCCAATCAGTCTGCAACAGAAACACCCGCTACGGTCGAGCAGAACATTCCGGATCAGGGACCTGGCGCCGGCGGCGCAGCCGGTCCGCAATCGAGTGAACTGGCAGAGCGCAAGGAAGAACAGACCAACTACGAAATCAATTCAAAAGTGATTTCAACGGTGCGAAACAGTTACACCGTGGAAGGACTGTCGATCGCTGTCGTGGTCAATCGTGCACGGATCGCCGACATGTATGGTGGATCGCCGACAGAAGAGCAAACTGCCGCCTTCCTAAGTGAAGTCCAGCAGTTGGTGAATGTGGCCGCAGGTGTTAGCGACGAACGCGGGGACCGCGCCAACGTAACCGTAATGGACTTCATGGCGAGTGAATTGCTCACCGCCGATGCAGCTACAGGCGGTTTTGGTGACACGCTGAAAACCCACATTGGCACCCTTATCAACGCGATTGCATTCATAACGGTCGCTGTTCTGCTGATCATGTTCGGCTTCCGTCCTCTGCTTGGTGCCGGCAAACCTGCCGAGCAAGCGGATGATGCGGCCGATGATATCGGGCTTGAACTGCCCGACTTCTCCCCGGCGTCTATGGGCGGGCCGGGCGCGATGCCAATGGAAGGCTTCGGGGCGGACTTCGGGTTTGGCGAGGATGGTGATTCCGAACTTGAAATGGAAGAGTCCGGTTCGTTCAACCGTCGCGTCAAGGAGGGGCCGGAGCGTCGTCTCGCCCGTATGGTCGAGATCAACGAAGAGCGCGCCGCGAAGATTCTCAGGCAATGGGCGTCAGGCGAGGCAGCCTGACGATAAAAGCGCGTCGTATGGATTGCCGCGGGTAGGCAATCCGTGAACGGTCCCGGCTGAGATCGGCCGACATGTTTCACCAGACCTCATTGACAGCATGTCGTTTGCTTTGATCAGGCAGTTGCAGAATTCGGGCAGTGACAGCCGATCCATCCCCCCGCTGCCGGCAGGGGATGGCTACCCTCTCCGGCGCTTCTTTGCCTCACAACAAGCAGCAATAGCCATAAGACAAGCGCCGCGCAGCGAATTTGATGCGTTGCACCACAGTGGCAACATGTTCCCCGGACTTCAGCAGCCGTGAAAAATACCTTCAAGGCGAATTCATACTCTTCAATGTGATAAGAAACCGAGAGAGAATCATTTAAAAATATGCTTCATAATTTACTAAAACTGTAAAGTCTTAAAATGAGGCGATGTTATTTTGTGAGAGACTGCTGCAAACTGAAAATACCGGGAGTGATTCGGCTGTTTCTTGTTTCCCGGGTGCCAAGAAAGCCAGGGGCGCAACCAGATCGCGTTCAACCCTCGCTGATGCGGGCTTTGAAGAGTTGGTTCGATGGTTGCAGGGGTGTTTTGATCAAGAACGCTCAAATGTAAAAGGGGCAGTGATGATCGCGCGGGCAGCGTTTATCCATCAAATGGAAGACAGGGCAGCATGCGGGCGCATTTCAAACGGGTTTGATCTGATTTCCAACTACACAGGGGCAAGCTGCTACCTGGTCGCCAGATACGATCACTATTCCGACCGCCATCACGACTTTGTTCTGACATCAAACTGGCCGTTCGATCTTGTTCGAAGTTTGGGCGCGGTGCTTGTTGATGCGCAGGCGCGCACCAGCGAGATCAGTCGCTGTCTGCAGGCTTTCGAACCGTCGTTTCAGGATGTTGACGTCGCCGCTGTCAGTTTGCCCGAACACCTTTCTCCACGCGTCTGCCTGGTCCCCTATAATGTCGGCAAGGTGCGCCTGTTGATGGCGCTTTTGTTTGAAAAGGACGCATTCGTATCTCACGATCGCATCAGAGACGCGGCTTTGGCAGCTTCCTATCATGCGGCACATTTTACCGAAATCACAACGACGAGTGACAGTCTATCGGACCTTACCGATCGCGAAATTGAATGTCTCTCCTGGATCGGCGAAGGCAAGACAAGCGATGAGATCGCGCTGATCATTGGCATCTCGCGCAACACTGTGAACAACTACATTACCAGTATCATGAACAAGACCGGAGCAAGAACCCGGTCCGAGGCGGTCGCCTTTGCCGTTCGGCAGCGCATCATATGATGAAGGGAAGCGGTTCCATGGACAGTGAAAGTGCAACACTGCAAAGCCGGAATAGCCCGGAAAACCGGTCCCGTCCTCAAATATGCAACGGAGTGGACGTTATGGCAGGCTCGACCGCTGATCTGTTCCCCAAGATGGTGGCCATGCAGAGGCAATGCGCAGCCGCAGGGTGTGTTGTTTTTTCGGCCCGGGAGCAGACCTTGCTGGCGGCCGGCAGTCTTGACATTTCCATGATAAGTCCCGGATGTGAGGAAAAGGCCAGTTTCTTGCTGGCATCGCAGAAGGATTTCCTGCTGAAGCATCTGGACAGCTCGCCGCGGCCGATTGTTTTCACTGATGACAGAGATATGGTGCCCACGCCATCGTCGGTGCTGACCCTCTTGCCGGTTGCAGAAAGCCGTACCGACCTTCTGTTTCCCGTCAGTCTTGGGGCGATGGGCAACGGCTACATCGGATTTTTCGGTGTTGGGAGCGCCATCGACAATGATTTGTTGGTCGATCTGCACCGAAAATCATTGGTGCTGATGCGTGAAACCTTGCGGTTGGCATTCGGTGCGGCACCAGTTGCGGACAAGCTCAATGAACGTGAAATCGAGTGCCTGCAGCTTGTCGGTAATGGCATGAAGAGCGAAGCCATTGGCGAAAGGCTGAACTTGTCGGTTCACACGGTCAATGCGTATCTTGGATCGGCAACAACCAAACTTGACGCAGTCAATCGCATCCAGGCGATCGCCAAGTCCATCCGGCTCGGCATCATCGCTTGATAATCTGCAGGTGATCGCCCGTTCATGACACGCATGAATGTGACGCTTGTCCTGACAAGTCCAAAGCGACAATGCACGCAGCCAAAGCCTGCCAGTCAGGCAGCCGGACGAGAAACCTGGATCGCCGGTATGAACGGGCGGTAGGCCGCAGCAAGCAGACGTTCCTCAAGGAACGCGGTGTTGTCCTGTGGGTTCTCGCTCGGTTCGTCGAAAGAGATGTGGTTGATTTCAACACCACCGCAATCATGCTCGAGCGTCAGTCTTGCATATACGACCAGGCCTTTCGGCCGGATCTCCAGATCGAGGACAACCCGCGGCTGCCCGCTCCAGTCGAGGTAGTAGTCGCCGCCAATCCCAAGTGTGATGGTTCCAGGCAGGAAAAACAATTCAGCAGCGGAGGCCACAAGATCAGCAAGATCGCCATTGCGCTCGAAACGAAGCATGGAAACCAAGTCGGCCACGTCAATCAATCGCAGCTCACTGGCAACGGGGCAGATTGCATCCGCAATTATGCGTTCCCGTTCGGTTGAGTAGGCACATTGTTTCATGATCGGACGCCTGCTGTTTGGGACTTCGATTTGTCTGCGTAGATGCGATGGACCAGTTCTGCCACGGCCTTGTAGAACACCGCCGGGATGAAATTATCGACCGAGACTTGCGCAAACATGGAGCGTGCGAGCGGCGGGTCTTCGAAAACCGGAATCCCATGCTCTTCGGCAACCTCTCGGATTTTAAGAGCAATCAGGTCTTGACCCTTTGCGATGACCACCGGTGCGCCACCCTCTTCGGGTACATAACGCAGTGCCACTGCATAGTGGGTCGGATTGGCGATCACCATGGTTGCGCGTGGAACCTCGGCAATCATCCGGCGCCGGGCGCGGTCTCGAGCCAGCGAGCGTTGACGCGCCTTTACGATTGGGTCGCCATCCGATTGCTTCAATTCATCCTTGACATCCTGCTTGCTCATTTTCTGATCAAGGTGCCATTTGTAGCGGGTCCACAAAACGTCCAGGACTGCCAACACAGCGGTACAGATCAGCACCACCACGATCACCTTGCCGGCTATGCGCGCCATATCCGGAACGACCAGATTCGGATCCATGAACATGAAATCAAGAGACCGGAAAAATTCGTTCTTCATGGCGATGACCACAAAGAGTGAGACCACAATGATCTTGAACATTGATTTGGCAAATTCGACCATGCCATTGGCGCCATAGATCCGGCCAAACCCCTTTACCATCGAAATTCTCTCAAGCTTGGGCTGAATCCGGTCGAGCACCGGACTTGGCATGTTCTGTAAAACAGAGGCGGCGATACCGAACCCCATCAGCAAGGAAAAGGCGGGAACCATAACCACCCCGGCCTCGAAAAAAAGTGATTGAAAAAGCGCAACGGCATCGCCGCCTGTCTCAAGCCGCCAATCATCGGATTGCTCGAAAAGATCGCGTAGGGAGTTTGCAAATCGGCTTGCGGCGGCGGGCAGGAAGAATACCAGAAACAGCAACGTACCGAGGATCGAGGCAAAAATCGGGACCTCACGGCTGAAAGGGACGTTGCCCTTGTCGATCGCGTCCCGGAGTTTTTTCTCGGTTGGTTCTTCTGTTTTGCTGTCTTTATCTTCGCCTTCCGCCATGTCGGCTCAGACTCAGGCCGCTTCGGCTTCGGCTGCAGCCGCCGGAGCATCTTCACGCAACGTCAGCTGGTCAAGACCGGCCAGTCGGATCGCTTCCTGGGCGATGGTGCGTCTTGCGATGGCGATCTCCCTGGTGCTGGCCCCTGCTTCCCCCGTTGACAGATCGGATTCGATCATGCGCCGTTGCCGGGCGCCGATTGCTGAAAGCACCGCCTCACGCAGGCCATTTTCAGAGCCGCGAAGCGCGGTGGTGATAACGTCGCCAGCAATGTCGTTGAACAGCGTAACGCGGCTGCGTTGCGGCATGAGAGCGATGTCATCGAACAGGAAGATGCGCGGACGCACCTTGTCAACCGCGGACTGCGATACGGTTTCAAGCGCACCCAACAGAGATTCCACATCCGGTTTGGACAGCTCGTTCATGATGTCTGCAACCTTGACCGAACCCGTGTTGGCCTTTTCGGTTTCCATTTCATCAACCAGATCGCGCACCCGCGCCTCGATTATCTCTGCGGCGCGCGGGTTGACGGCTTTAAGATCAACGGCACGTCGGACGATCTCGACCCGCGATTGCTCAGACAGCTTCATCAGCGTCTTGCCGGCAAAGGCGGTTGGAAGCATCGAGACGATATAGGCGGCTGTTTGCGGATGTTCTTCTTGAAGGAACTTGCCGACCCGGGTTGGATCAAGATCCTGCAATCGCTCCCAAACGGTCGTCTCGAAGGCTTGAAACTGGGCGCGGCGGCCGAGAAGACCGTCAACCTCGTCAGGCGTCAGCCCTTCCTCCAGAATGCCTTCCATAGCCTTGGCGTTGTCCATCAGGCCGGTGCCCTCGCTGAACAATTCCTCGAATTCGTTGACCAGCTCGATCAACTCTTGTGGCTTGATGCTTCGCAGGTTCTGCGCACACTTGATGATCTCTTGAAGCTCTTCTTGTTCAAAGAACTTCAAGAGCTTTCCCGCAACTGGTTTCCCCATAGCGAGAAGCACGGCAGCAGCCTTCTCCGATGGTGACAAAGTCATGCCTGCGTCGGATCCTGCAGTATCAAATTCATTGTAGCCGACCATATCAGTCTGTCTTCTTCTGTGGAGCGCCGATGACCTCGATAATTCGGACTGCGAATTTTGTGTCGTCCGATTCCAGAACCGTGATTTCACCACGGCCGATCATCTTGCCATTGACCATGATTTCGACAGGCTCGCCGATCTTGCGATCAAGTGCGATTGTTGCGCCTTCGGAGAGTTCCATCAGCGAGGACACTGCCATCCGGCTTGAGCCGAGGATGATCTGAACATCAATGGGGATGCCCATAACCAGATCAACACGTGTGTTGGCTCCGCTCGAGCCGAGCTTCGGCTCTGGCGCGCTCTGCGGCGCTGCGCCAAAATCCTGTCCGCCAGCGTCGCCAAAATCCGAGCCACCACCCAAATCAGCAGCACCGCCAAAATCGGCAGCACCACCAAAATCTGTTGCTCCAAGATCGGGAGCCCCCATGCTCAGATCATCGCCACCGAGTTCGAGACCGCCTGGTTCCGGAGCATCACCAATGTTGAACGGATCACCAGCAGCTGAGTCGTCGTCCAAGTCCGCCCCGAAGTCTGAACCAAAAGAAGCTGCGCCTCCCATGTCATCCACGCTTTCATTGTTGAGAACCGGTTCTTCTCCGGCGTCCTGCTTCAAAACTCCGCGCAGATCGCCGACAGCGTCGTCGATGGTACCGTCATCGAGCGGCGCTGGATTGAAATCGTCGTCTGTTGCGTTTTCACCAGCCATTATTTCTTATCCCGTCCCAAGCTTGCCCGGGGCCTTCCAAGCGGCTCCTTTATGCAGGTTCATGAAAATTCCGATCTCCAGTTTTCGTCTGGCCCCGCATCTCTTTCGACCTTGACCATGTAGCGCGCTCCGGATTTGCCCAGTGCGCAGGTGTAAAGTGCCTTGCCATTTGCGCTGAGCGTAACTTCGATGTCCCCGCTGTCGGCAAAGCCGATCAGATCGCCCACTTGCAGCCGTCCGATCTCGCCCACCGGCAATGGTGCCATCGCCACAGCCGCCTGCAGATTGATCTCAGATCGCGAAACCCTTGCGTTGAGGCGTTCGGCCCATTCATCATTGACCGCGCCCGATTGCTTCGCATTTTTGCTTGAGATCGGCTTCGTCTTGAGCAGAACCGACTGCGGTAGGATCAGGGTAAGTGGTGCTATCACCGACCCGAACTGCAAATGGAGTGTAATGGCTGCTGCATGGAAATCGGGCTTCGGGTCGTCTTCTGCCTCCGGAATCGATGACAGCGGCTTGCCGGCGCTGGCCCGTGCGGTCTGGTCTTTCGAAGCAATGTCTCTCAGCGTGTCATTGAGCTGTTCGAAAACCACCAACGACATGTCGAGTTCGATACCGGAAAGCGGTCGTGCTGCGATATCAAGCTCTTCGGGGTCCGAGCCGCCAAGCAGGCACTCCACCATCGCGATGACAAGTTTGGTGCCGCACAGCGCAGAGATGTCCTCGGACCAGCCATCGATTCGGGCATCGCAGAAAACCGCATCCTCACCGAACGCGGCAAGCAACTGACGCCGGGACCCTTGCTGGATGTCGCCCGGCCTGGCGGTGAGCTCTATATTGGTGGCCCTTTCGAAGGCTTGCTCGAGCGGTACGCAGAGTGCGCTCTGGAGCGCATGGCATTTTGCCTCAATCACGGCGGCATCGCCCTTTGCACCGGTCATCCGGTCCAGAAGCTCCGGATCGAAAGGGTACTGATCAGCACTTGGGTCGGTTGCGCCGTTGCTCATTTCATTACGCCGCCTGGCCGCCGCCACCCGGGTTCATCATTTCCTGCTCGACAGCATCGATCGACGGGCGTTCGTAAGAGGAGATGGTCTTGCGGCCATGTTCGAGAGCCACCTGCGGCACCGAGCCGTTCATGTAGGCCAGCAGGGTCTGCTTGACGATTGTGTAGAGACGGTTCTGCTTGGTGCGCACGATCTTGATGTTTGTGGCGATTGGGCTGACAAGACAGTAGCAAAGGAAGATTCCAAGCATGGTGCCCACGAGCGCCGCACCGATCAGGCCGCCAAGCACCTCTGGTGATTCCGTGATCGCGCCCATCGCCTTGATCACGCCGAGAACCGCGGCGATGATGCCGATGGCTGGAAAGGCATCAGCGAGCGTACTCATGGCATTGTAGGCCTTGAGACGGTCGGTGGAGATGGTTTGGATTTCTTCATCCATGAGGGCTTCGATCTCATGCGGCCGAGCATTGCCGATGATGATGAGGCGCACATAGTCGCAGATGAAGGACGTCAGTTCCTTGTTCTCAAGAACGGTTGGGGCCAGCACGAACAGTTCGGATTCGTCAGGATTGTCGATGTGGGCTTCAATCTCGTTGCGGCTCTTGGTCCGCAGGTCGCGCATCAGGGCATAGAGGATGCTCAGCGTATCGAGATACTCGCGCTCCTTCGGGACCTTGTTTTTGAATGCCTCGCCCAGCGCCTTCATCGTGTCCTTGATGACCTTGGTCGGGTTGGACATGATGAACCCGCCGATGCCGGCGCCACCGATGATCACAACTTCGAACGGTTGGTTGAGCACGCCGAGCTTGCCGCCCATGGCCATGTATCCACCGAGGACGCACCCGAGGGTGATAACAAAACCGATGATCATATTCATGACAGCCGCCCGCGTTGGTTCCTAACATGCCAAGTCCTATGGTGTGAGCCTTGTGTGAAGCTGAATCTGACCCTGTTGTAAGTGCGCGGTAAACACCTTCAGCTTCGCACAAGCATGTTGGCCTAATTCGGAACAGGCATAGGGGAAAGTGTGCCATCTCGGCCGCGAATCGACCCGATGGACACAAAAAGGGCCAATCCGGTGATTTCGACCTACACCAGCTACCGCCTCATCGCGCAGGACATTCCGAAGTCCATAGAGCGCATTGCCAGTCAGCCGCAGGTCGCCCGCGAAAGCGAAAACTACCTGTCGCGGATTTCCGAGATCAAATCGATCGACGAGTTTATGGCTGACACGCGCGTGTTCAACTATGCCATGAAGGCACACGGCTTGGAGGACATGTCCTATGCCAAGGCGTTCATGCGCAAGGTGCTCACCGAGGGCACGGACGACGACAACGCCTTTGCCAACCAATTGGCGGACACCAGGTATCGCGATTTCGCCGAGGCCTTCAATTTTGCCCGCCACGGTGAAACGGCAACCATATTCACCAGTGCCCAGCAGGGTACTGTCGACAAGTACCACCGCCTGACCCTTGAGGAAGAGGCCGGTGCCGACAACACGGGCGTCCGGCTGGCGCTCTATTTTGAACGCAACGCGCCTGAGTTGACCTCGGCCTACGAAATTCTTGCTGACAATGCGCTCGCCGATGTGGTGCGCACCGCCCTGGGGCTCCCCTCGGAACTGGCGGCCACAGACATCGACAAGCAGGCCGACCTGATCAATTCGCGTATCGACCTTGAAGATTTCAAGGATCCGGAGAAACTCGACAAGTTCCTCAATCGCTTCACCGCGCTTTGGGAGCTGCAAAACCCCTCCGAGGGATTTGCGGATTCGAGCCTTCTGCTCGGTTCCTCGTCAGGCTTCGGCATCACCCCTGAATTGATGCTTTCAATCAACAATCTCAAGCTTGGAGGCCGCTGATGCAGGGTTCGCTCTATGTCGCATTGTCGTCGCAGATCGCACTGGAGCGGCGGATGAATACGTTGGCCGACAATGTCGCCAACGCCAACACGACCGGCTTTCGGGCCACCGAGATCAAGTTCAACGAGGTTCTCGCAGACACCGGTGTCGCCAATGTCTCATTCGTCAACCAGGGTGAGGATTATCTGTCGACCGAAAACGGCGGTCTGCGCACAACCGGCAGCCAGCTTGATTTCGCGATCCGCGGTGAGGCCTGGTTCATGGTGGAGACGCCCACCGGGAACATGCTGACCCGTGACGGACGATTCACGATCACCCAGGCCGGTGAACTGGTCAATATCGACGGCTACCCGGTGCTTGACCCTGGTGGGGCGCCAATTCAGCTCAATCCTGAAGGCGATCCCCCGAAAGCTGGACGCGATGGCGGTTTGACCCAGAACGGTGCCCGGATCGGTGCTATCGGCCTTTATCAGGCCGATCTGTCGCAAGGCTATTACCGCCAGGGTTCGCTCGGTGTGGTGCCGACCGTGCCGCCTGAACCGATCGTTGACACGGCAGGGGCGGGCCTGTTGCAGGGCTATATTGAGGATTCGAATGTTAATCCGGTCATGGAGATGAGCCATCTGATCATGGTGTCCCGTGCCTTCGAAAACACTTCGGCCATGACCCGCGCGACCGAAGATGTTTTCAAGGAAGCGATCCGTACGCTTGGCAGCGGTCAATGATCCCGATGCATCGATACGCACCCATTGGTGATCCGATTGTCTGGACGGCCCGCTCATGAGCGGGCGTCAAGGGCTGGCTGTGCTTGCGCGTGAAGTGCGGCGCCGCGTGCGGCCCCATGGCGGATATGATGTGTCTGGTATTGTCACCGAGGTAGCTCCCGGCCGTTGTGTTGTGGCTGGCCTCTCACGCCATGTCCGAATTGGTGAGTTTGTGAGCTTTCGTCATGATGATGGGATCAAATTGGCTGAAGTTGTCGGTCTTGGCCCGGATCAATTGATTGCCTGCCCGGTTGACGGTGCCGCGCAGGCTGCTATCGGTGAACGGGTCTGGCGTCAGGGTGCATTCCGCCTGTCACCCCACCATACCTGGTGCGGGCGCACCATCAACGCGCTTGGCGAACCGGTTGACGGGCTTGGGCCACTCGAGCCGGGCACCATATCACGCGCGGTCACCGGATCGCCGCCGGCTTCTATGCTTAGACAGAGGGTCGATGCGCCATTGCGTACCGGCATCCGTGTGGTCGATGTGTTCGCGCCGATCTGCCGGGGGCAGCGGCTGGGCATCTTCGCCGGATCCGGTGTTGGAAAGTCGACATTGCTGTCAATGTTCGCCAAGGCCGCAGACTTCGATCGCGCCGTGATTGCACTGGTCGGCGAACGCGGTCGCGAGGTGCGTGAGTTCATCGAAGACACACTCGGCGAAAACATGAAGAAAACGGTCGCCGTCGTCGCGACCAGCGATGAAAGCCCCATGTTGCGCAAACTCGCGCCGTTGACCGCGGTCTCCGTCGCCGAACATTTCCGTGATCAGGGCGAGAATGTTCTGTTGATCGTTGACAGCCTGACCCGCTTTGCCCACGCCTTGCGCGAAATCGGCATGGCGGCGGGAGAACCACCGGTGGCACGTGGCTACCCGGCTTCGGTTTTCACTGCACTTCCCGGATTGCTAGAACGCGCCGGACCTGGGCCACAGGGCGCCGGGGCGATCACGGCGATTGTCTCGATCCTAGTTGATGGCGACAACCACAATGATCCGGTTGCCGATTCCGCCCGCGGCATCCTTGATGGCCATCTGGTGCTTGACCGCGCGCTGGCGGATGAAGGCCGCTACCCGCCGGTCAATCCACTGACATCGATCTCGCGACTGGCCCGCAAGGCCTGGCGCGGGGACGAAGAGAAACTTGTCATGCGGCTGAAGGCCTTGATCCATCGTTATGAGGAAACCCGTGATCTGCGGCTCATCGGCGGCTATCGGCCCGGCACGGATGCCGAGCTCGATATGGCCATCAAACAGGCTCCCGTGATTTATGAATCACTGCGCCAAACCCCGGACCAACCACCAAGCGCCGACGCCTTTGCAGAATTGGCTGAAGCCATGAAAGCGGCCGCAGGGATTCCGACAGCGGAGTCTGCGAATGAAAGGACCAAAACGTGAGCCAGGCTGACACCGAAATGGATTTCGAGTCCGACATGTTCGACAACGAATCTGATGAGCTGCCCGAAAGCACCCCTCTCAAAAAGCGCTCTGGTGACAAGTTGCTGACGGTCTTCGGCTTTGCTCTGGCCACCGGCGCAGCTTTCTTCCCTTGGTATGTATTTTTCAATCAGGAGAGCTTTGGCATTGCACCTATGGCAGGCTACTCCGAAACTCGGGATCTGTCTGACGCACAGGGTCGTGCAGTCTTCAGCGTTTCGCCACTGGCAATCCCCAATGAGGGTGGTGGGTCGGCACAAACCTCAGCCTTCGATCCGATCATAACCGCTACGGTTCCCAGCGAACAGAGTGGAGACATTGGCTCTGGTGTCAGTGTAGAAACCGACCTGGATCAGAGCTTTCCCGGCAAGCCTCGCTACCGGCTTTTGCATGTCGCCAACGGTCGTGCCCTCATTGAAGACAAGTCCGGCATGTATGTTGTCCGCATTGGATCAGTGTTGCCGGACAATTCCCGCCTTGCCACGCTTGAACAGCGTGACGGCAGCTGGGTGATCGTGACCTCGAACGGACAGGTTATCCGTTGACGCAAGCGTCGGGATTTTCCCCCGGCGCTGATATCAATTGCGGCGCTGGCTGAATTCGTAAGGCACGCACAAGATTGACCGCATAGCCTCCTGACTTGCAAAGGACGGAGTATCTCATGCAACCGATCCAGCTTTTCGAACTGACCTCAAAACAAGCCCACTGGCTCACAGTGCGCCAGAGTGTAGTCGCGGGAAACATCGCGAATGTGAACACGCCCGGCTACACCGCACGGGAAGTGGCGGCATTCGAGGCCGTCATGAAGGAAACCGGGACGCGGATGGCCGCAACCCATCCGGGGCATATCCAGGAAGATCCCATGCGCGGCGCGGTTCGCAGCGAACGCCAGAATGGTGTCGAGGTGTTGCCTTCCGGAAACTCCGTCAATTTGCCCGATGAATTGTCCAAGACCGGGGAGATCAAACGCATGTACGAACTCAACACCGGAATGGTGAAAGCCTTTCACAAGATGATGCTTCTTACGGTGCGGAAATGACGGTCGTCGATCCCCTTTCGCTTGCGTCCCGAATTGCCTCCTCGGGCCTGGATGTCCAGGAAACCCGGATGCGCATTCTTTCGGAAAACCTGGCCAATGCCCAGTCGACTGGCGACACACCAGGCGCCGATGCTTACCGGCGCAAGACCATCAGTTTTTCCTGGGAACTCGATCGTTCGATCGGCGCCTCTCGCGCCAAGGTCGCCAAGATCGATTTCGATCCTGGTGAATTCGCCATCCAGTATGACCCGGGCAACCCGGCCGCCAATGAAAAGGGCATGGTTAAGCTGCCCAACGTCAATGTGCTGGTGGAGTTGGCCGACATGCGCGAGGCCAACCGGTCCTACGAAGCCAATCTTCAAACCGTCAAGCAAACCCGCGAACTGGTTTCTATGACACTTGATCTGTTGAGGGCTGGTGGATGATCGATGCAATAGCTGCCGCGGGAGCTGCGTCTCGCCTATCAGGACCTGGCGAAACCGACATGGCAGGTGCTGCGGCTATGCCGCAAATGCCTCAGATGCCATCGGCGATGCCCCCCCCATCGTCAGGCTCCTTCGCCGAGGTCATGCAGTCGCTGGGGGTCGGAGCGATGAACAATCTCAAGGCAGCCGAAGGACAATCATTGGCGGCCGTGCGTGGTGAGGCCGTGACCCGGGATGTCGTGGATGCGGTCATGACCGCTGAACGCTCACTGCAAACCGCCACCGCCATCCGTGACAAGCTGGTGACCGCTTATCTCGAAATCGCCCGCATGCAAATCTAGGGAGCCCGCCATGAAGGCTTTGGCCATCGCAGCAACTGGCATGAATGCACAGCAGCTCAATCTTGAAGTGATCGCCAACAATGTGGCGAACATCAACACCACCGGATTCAAACGTGCCCGCGCCGAATTCGCCGATCTGCTCTATCAGGTCGAGCGCAATCAGGGTGTTCCCAATGCTTCCAACCAGGCCATTGTTCCTGAGGGGGCCCATATCGGGCTTGGCGTACAGACATCGGCGGTGCGGAACCTGCATATTCAGGGTAGCCTGGTAGGGACTTCCAACAAGTTTGACATGGCGCTGGTCGGTCGCGGCTGGTTCCAGATTGAAAGTCCTGACGGGGAAACCCATTACACAAGAGCCGGTGCCTTCAACACCAACGCTGACGGCCAGCTGGTAACCATCGACGGCTATACAGTTGTTCCCGGAATCACTTTCCCGCAGGATGCCAGCGAAGTCGTGATCTCTCGATCCGGACAGGTTTTTGCCCGCATCGGCAATGACGTCGACATGCAGGAACTTGGCCAGTTGACGCTTGCCAACTTCGTCAACGAAGCGGGCCTCGAACCCCTGGGCGACAATCTGTTCCGCGAAACCACCGCCTCGGGCCCTGCGATTGTAGGCGTGCCGGATGATCCTGGCTTTGCCCACATCCAGCAAGGCTATCTCGAAGGTTCCAATGTTGATCCGATCAAGGAAATAACCGATCTGATCTCTGCGCAACGCGCTTATGAGATGAATTCCAAGATCATCCAGGCTGCTGATGAGATGGCCTCGACCGTTTCCAAGAACTTGAGATAGCGAAGGACAAGGCCAAACATGACGTTTCGCCCTTCATTACCGGTCATCATGCTGCATCGTCTCGTTCTGGTGCTGGCGGGTTTGCTGTGTTTGAGCGCAGCAGCACAGGCCGGCATGGGCACCGCTGTTGTCCCGGAACGCACGATCTATCCTGGCGAAGAGCTGAGCGCCGATCTTGTCCGCGAGGTTGTTGTGACCAATCCCAACCTGCGCCGCGGCTACATCACCACCACCGGCGATTTGCTTGGCAAGGTCACGACCCGAACCCTGCTTCCCGGGCGCACCATCCCGGCGGGCGCATTGCGCGATGCCTGGGCGGTGGAGCGTGGAAAAACCGTGGCTCTTGTGTTCTCGGGCAACGGCCTGACCATCACTGCGGCGGGAACGCCGCTTGAAAATGCCGCCATCGGTGACTTCATCCGTGTTCGCAACATCGAGTCCGGAGTGGTCATCGCAGGCACGGTGATGGCAGACGGCACAATCCGGGTTGCGCCGAAATGATCCAAAAACTCGCCAGCACCTTTGCAATTTGCCTCACTGTCCTGTTGACCATTGGTCCCGGGGCAGGTTTCGGCTTTGCGCAACAGGCCGCCGCCGCGTCAAGGATCAAGGATATCGCTTCGCTTCAGGCCGCGCGCGACAATCAGCTGATCGGTTATGGTCTGGTCGTGGGTTTGCAGGGATCCGGCGACGGCTTGCGCAACTCGCCATTCACCGAACAGTCGCTGCGGGCCATGCTGCAGAACCTTGGGATCTCGACAGAGGGCGGCGCGTCGCGCGCCAACAATGTCGCCGCCGTGATCGTGACTGCAAATTTGCCGCCTTTCGCGTCCGTCGGATCTCGTGTCGATGTCACGGTGTCTTCGCTGGGTGACGCGACATCATTGCGCGGCGGTACACTGGTGATGACCTCATTGTCGGGCGCCGATGGCCAGATCTATGCTGTGGCCCAGGGCTCTGTGATCGTGTCGGGTGTTCAGGCAGAAGGCGACGCGGCAACCCTTCAACAGGGTATTTCGACCTCCGGCAGACTGCCGGGTGGCGCCATAATCGAACGCGAGATACCAGCGACATTCAAAAGCGTTGGCGGGCTGGTCTATCAGCTGCGCAATCCGGATTTCTCCACCGCCGTAGGTATGGCCGATGTGATCAACGCCTATGCCGAGGCCCGTTATGATGGGCCCATTGCGGAAGCCCGCGACTCCACCACTGTGGCGGTGCGCAAACCTGGGAATGCCGATCTTGCCCGGTTAACCGCCGAACTTGAGAATCTGGTTGTGGAAACGGACACGCCAGCACGGGTCGTTATCAACGAAAAGACCGGCACTATCGTCATTGGCAATGATGTCCGGGTATCCAAGGTCGCCGTCAGTCACGGCACATTGACCGTTCAGATCAATGAGACCCCGACCGTGGTTCAGCCTGCACCCTTTTCGGATGGCGTCACTGCCATCGAACCGCTGACCGACATCACCGCAGGTGTTGATGGCGGCCAGGTTGCCATTATCGACGGGCCTGACCTCAGGACGCTTGTCGCAGGCCTCAATTCGATCGGCGTCAAGCCTGATGGCATCATCGCGATTCTGCAGGGCATCAAATCAGCCGGTGCGCTGCATGCTGAACTGGTGCTGCAATGATTAAGCGTACGACACACCCGTTGAAACGCCCGCTGTTTCGGCTTGGCCCGGCGGGTGTTCTGGTGCTGGCTCTGCTTGCACCGGGCGCCTTGGCTCAGCAGACATCATCGTCGACGATGGAGGATGAGATCAGAACCTTTTGTGGCAACATTGCTGATGCTGCGCGTGATCAGCGCTACTTGCTGCAGAAAAAGGAACTTGAAGAGCTCCAGGCAGGCGTCGACGAGAGAATCCAGCGCCTTGATGAACGCTCTTTGCAGTATCGCGACTGGCTCAAAAAGCGGGAAGAGTTCATACGGGTCGCTGATGCGCAGCTGGTCGATATCTATAAGAACATGCGTCCGGATGCCGCCTCCGCTCAGATGGAAATCCTTCCTCCGCAGGTCGCTGCAGCGATAATCATGAAATTGAGCCCGCGGCTTGCCAGTTCCATTCTCAACGAGATGGATGCGGAGAAGGCGGCCGGGCTTACCGGAATTATTGCAAGTGCGGCAGCGCCAGACCTGCCCGAGGACCCGTCATGATCAGAGCTGCCGCTGTCACCTTTCTCCTGCTGTCTCTGGGCGGATGCAGCTCGCAAGCTCTCAAGGAAGTTGGCCGGGCGCCCTCAATGAGCCCGGTGGGCGCAGGTCTTGCCTATGGAGAGACCCCGCAAATGGCGGCCTATCCCAAGCAGCCAACGCCACGGGCACAGGGTTTCTCGCTCTGGGATGACCGAAAATCCAAACTGTTTCAGGACGCCCGCGCGATGAGCATTGGCGATATTCTCACGGTTGATCTGGCCATCAACGACAAGGCAAGCTTCGACAATGCCACCGATCGCAGTCGTCAAAACGACAGCGGCATCGAAGCCGGGATTAATATTCCGGTTATCGGCGCTGTTGGTTCCGGTGAGGTCGAGTTCGGTTCCAACACCTCAACTTCGGGACAGGGCACCACCGAACGCTCCGAACAGCTTGAGCTTCGCATCGCCGCCGTTGTCACCGGTATTTTGCCAAATGGCAATCTGGTCATCAGCGGCAGCCAGGAGGTCCGCGTCAATCAGGAGCTTCGGATCCTCAATGTTGCCGGCATTGTCCGGCCGCTGGATGTGGATCACAACAATACCGTAGCCTACGACAAGATTGCCGAAGCCCGCGTGTCTTACGGCGGTCGCGGCAGGTTGATGGAAGTGCAGCAGCCGCCGGTGGGGCAGCAGCTCGTCGACATCTTGTCACCGATCTGACAGGTGAACCATGGCTGATAGCGAAGGCGAGGAAGAGGAACAGGGCAAGAAGAAGTCGGGGATGATCGTCACCATCGCCGTCGTGCTGGTGCTCAGCGGACTGGCTGGCGGTGGCGGATGGGTCGTTGGCGGCATGCTCGCACCGCAGGTCGCAGTCGAAGAAGAAGTCGCCGCAGAGGCGGACCTCGGTGGCGACGAGGGCCATGAAGGCGGAAAAGACGAAGAAGAAGAACACAAACCCCGGGAAAACGTTATTCCGCTTGACCCGATTACCACAAACCTGTCGTACCCTTCTGACAGTTGGATTCGAATCGAAGTGTCGTTGGCGTTCGGGGGGGCTCCGGACCTGGCGCTCGCCGATCAGATCCATCAGGACGTGCTGTCCTATCTGCGCACCGTGTCTCTTCAACAGATCGAGGGGCCGCGGGGGTTTCAGTATTTGCGCGATGATTTGCGTGAACGCGTGAGATTGCGGTCGGAGGGCCGCGTTAATGACATCCTGTTCAGGACCTTTGTGATCGAATGATCCGACTCCTATCCGTCGTTGCTGCCATGATGGTGATCGCAACGGCAGCGCATGGACAAACATTTGACCCTGGCCTGCTGCAGGCGCCGGTGGATGGGTCTGTGGCCAGCTGGATCATCCGGACGTTCGGATTGCTCACGGTGCTCTCGGTCGCACCCGGCATCCTGATCATGGTCACCAGCTTTCCGCGGTTCATTATCGCTTTCGCCATTCTGCGCGCCGGGATGGGATTGGCAACCACCCCTGCCAATATGATCCTGGTCAGTCTCGCCCTGTTCATGACGTTTTATGTCATGGCGCCCACTTTTGACCGGGCCTGGGAAAACGGTGTCACGCCGCTGCTTGAGGATCAAATCACAGAAGAGGAGGCGATTCAGCTGATAGCTGATCCTTTCCGTGATTTCATGCTGGTCAACACCCGTCCCAAGGATCTTGCCCTGTTTGTGGATCTTGCAACTGAACGGGGGCAAAGTACCGAAACCGATGGCAAGATCGACATGCGGGTCCTCGTGCCGGCCTTCATGATTTCCGAGATCAGGCGGGGCTTTGAGATCGGCTTCCTGGTGGTGCTGCCCTTCCTGGTGATTGACCTGGTGGTGGCCACGATCACGATGGCGATGGGCATGATGATGTTGCCGCCAACAGCCATTTCGCTGCCGTTCAAGATCCTGTTTTTCGTCCTGATTGACGGGTGGAACCTGCTTGTCGGGAGTCTCGTTCGATCCTTCGTCTGAGACTGATTAAGTATCCATTAACCCTATATAAAATAACGAAAAAACGGACTTTCGATTAATCAATTCGAAAGCCTGGAATGGGATGTTGTTGCCAACATGACGGGAAAGAATTCTTCGTGAAGCGTTTGAATTCTGACAGGCATGAAGCCGAACCGCCGTGACCGGTAAATCAATAAGCCCGGTATGTCCCTCTTATAGTATCTCGTAAAAACAAGGGACAATCCCAATGACAAGCATCATGACCAACTCGTCGGCGATGGCTGCGCTGCAGACCCTTCGCTCGATCAACAGTGACATGGAAAACACACAGAGCCGCATCTCCTCCGGTTACAAGGTCGGCAGTGCGGCTGATAACTCGGCCTACTGGTCGATCGCCACGACAATGCGTTCGGACAACCAGGCGCTGTCCACCGTTCAGGACGCTCTCGGCCTTGGCGCCGCGAAGGTCGACGTTGCCTACACCGGTATGAATTCGGCCATCGACGTTGTGTCGGAAATCAAGGCCAAGCTGGTCGCCGCACGTGAGCCGGGTGTCGACAAGACCAAGATCGACAAGGAAATCACGGAACTCAAGAACCAGCTCGTTTCCGTTGCCGAATCGGCTTCGTTCTCCGGTGAAAACTGGCTCAACAACACCACCACTGCCGCGTCGGGCACCAAGAACGTTGTTGGTGGTTTCAATCGTGACTCCTCTGGTCAGGTGACGATCACAACTCTCGATGTGAACACCACATCGACCACTCTGATCGGTGCCGAAAACGAAAGCCTCGGTATCCTGACCAAGGACATCGATGCCAACGCGCTGGATCCTGACGCGACCACGACCACCGCTCGTAACTACTTCCTGATCGACACCGGCTCGACCACCGGTACACAGGCATCTGGTACGGCTATCTCCCTGACGGCGACAACCACCGATGCCCAGGTGGAAGACATGATCCGTACCGTCGACTCGATGTTCACGCAGATGACAGACGCCGCATCCAACCTTGGTGCTGTCAACAAGCGGATCTCGATGCAGGAAGACTTCGTTGCCAATCTCCAGAATGCAATCGACAAGGGTGTCGGACGTCTGGTTGATGCGGACATGAACGAGGAATCGACGCGACTGAAAGCTCTGCAGACACAGCAGCAGCTTGGTATCCAGGCGCTTTCGATCGCCAACTCCAACTCGCAGAACGTGCTGTCGCTGTTCCGTTAAGGGGCGCAACAGCCCGGAAAACCGGGTTGAATTGATCAGAACGCCGGGGAGCAATCCCCGGCGTTTTTCTTATTCTGAGACAAAGCTTGCCCGAAACTTGCCGCAGTTAAACCTTCCGTAACCATGATCCGTCATTTTTGTTGTCAAGAAATAGCGGGTCGCTGTCCGGAAGGAATGACAGTGACGGGCATGATGCTTTGCCGCTGTTGCCGGTAGTAGAGTCCGGTATGTCCCATAGTTTTCTGTCAAAAGGGACACCTCAATGACAAGCATTATGACGAATTCGGCGGCAATGGCTGCCTTGCAGACCCTGCGTTCTATCAACTCCGACATGGAGATGACCCAGAACCGCATCTCCTCAGGCTATCGTGTCGACACTGCTGCAGACAACTCGGCCTACTGGTCGATCGCAACCACCATGCGCTCGGACAACCAGGCCATGTCGACTGTCAAGGATGCTCTCGGCCTCGGCGCTGCCAAGGTTGATGTTGCCTACACCGGTATGGATTCCGCCATTGAAGTGGTTTCGGAAATCAAGGCCAAGCTGGTTGCGGCCCGTGAACCTGGCGTTGACAAGACCAAGATCGACAAGGAAATCACCGAACTCAAGAATCAGCTCGTCTCCATCTCGGAATCGGCATCGTTCTCCGGTGAAAACTGGCTCAACAACACCTCGACCGCGGCTGCGGGCACCAAAAGCGTGGTTGGTGGCTTCAACCGCGACACCAACGGTCTGGTGACGATCACCACTCTGGACGTCGACACGTCTTCGACCACGTTGATCGGCGCTGCCAACGAAAGCCTCGGTATCCTGACCAAGGACATTGATGCCAACGCACTCGATCCTGACGCAACCACCACAACTGCGCGAAACTACTTCCTGATCGACACCGGTGCCACCACTGGTACCGCCGCATCCGGTGCGGCCATCGCCTTGACGGCGACAACCACCGATGCCCAGGTCGAAGACATGATCCGCGCGGTGGACTCGATGTTCACACAGATGACCGATGCCGCATCCAACCTTGGTGCTGTCAACAAGCGGATCTCGATGCAGGAAGACTTCGTCTCCAACCTGATGGACTCGATTGACAGTGGTATTGGACGACTGGTTGACGCGGATATGAACGAGGAATCGACGCGCTTGAAAGCCTTGCAGACCCAGCAGCAGCTGGGCATTCAGTCGCTCTCGATCGCCAACTCCAACTCCCAGAACATCCTGTCGCTCTTCCGATAAGCCGACAGGGACTGGATCCGCCTTCGGGCGGTCCACTAAAATCTTACTGCAGAAGGCCGCATCAGCTACGATGCGGCCTTTTTTGTTCGCATTTTTTTGGGTCCCCTAACCATTAAGGGCTTGAGTTAACTGGGTGTTAACCATAAACGTTTAGACCTTAGTTACCAACGGTGAACCGGGGCGCATGGGCAATGTCAGCTCCGGTCTGCATGATGCAAGATCACCGTAACCGGAAATATGGCCGGTATGTCCCTGGGCAATATTAGGGGCATGTTTCATGACCAGCATTATGACCAATACCGCCGCGATGGCGGCGCTTCAAACGCTTCGGACGATAAACTCCGAAATGGAAATGACTCAAGCGCGGGTGTCTTCGGGCTACCGTGTGGAAAACGCCGGTGACAACGCCGCCTACTGGTCCATCGCCACAACGATGCGATCGGACAATAAGGCGATGTCGACGGTCAAGGATGCCCTTGGGCTCGGCGCCGCAAAGGTCGACATCGCCTATACGGCTATGGACAGTTCGATCGATGTGATTTCCGAAATCAAGTCCAAGCTCGTTGCAGCCAGAGAGCCCGGTGTCGACAAGACCAAGATCGACAAAGAGATCAGCGAGCTCAAGAACCAGTTGCAGTCGATTTCCGAATCAGCATCGTTCTCCGGTGAAAATTGGCTCAACAATTCATCAACCGCTGCGGCCGGAACAAAATCCGTGGTTGGTGGCTTCAACCGTGACGTCAATGGCTTGGTGACCATCACCACATTGGATGTCAACGTTACCAGCCTGACGATGATCGGCGCTGCCAATGAAAGCCTCGGTATCCTGACCAAGGACATCGACGCCAACGCGCTTGATCCGGACGCAACCACCACCACCGCGCGGAACTATTACCTGATCGACACTGGCGCCACGACTGGTACCGCAGCATCCGGTGCTGCAATTGTCTTGACGGCGACCACCACAGATGCCCAAGTCGAAGACATGATCCGTGTTGTGGACGCAATGTTCAGCGAGATGACGGACGCTGCCTCCAACCTTGGTGCGATCGCAAAGCGCATCGACATGCAAGAGGACTTTGTCGCCAATCTCATGGACTCGATTGATAGCGGTATCGGCCGATTGGTGGATGCCGATATGAACGAGGAATCGACCAGGCTCAAAGCGCTTCAGACGCAGCAGCAGCTTGGTATTCAGTCTCTGTCGATCGCCAATACCAACTCTCAGAACATCCTATCGCTGTTCCAGCAATAAGCTGGTGCTGCTCCCGTTGGGGAGCATGCAGCGTGAATACATTCTGCCATGCCGCCGGTCATCGGTCGTGGTGGATCAGCTGGACCGTGCCAAAATTGCCCTTGGTACGGTCCAGTGGCTTTTTGACCAAGTCTCGCTGCACTCTATTCCGTTGCGTTCAGTTTTGCCACAAATGGGCAAAGCCGCAGCAATTGCGGTCATGCTCACGCAAGTTTTGCTGGCTAGGTTTCCACCGCGCACGACCGCACAGGCCAGCCTGATCCGTGTGCCTCTTCGTTTTCTGAAAGGAAGGATCTTGACCGGGCTCATGCCAGCCAACGCCTTACACCGGAGACGATCATGACGGCTAGTCTCGCCAGGTTCCTGCCGGACTTCGAATTGCCTGCCATAAGCTCGCTCTCCGGGTTGCCGAATGATGATCCGGCGGCTCTGCCGCCGTCACCTGCTGGCCCGTCGATCGATGTGGATGCGGTCCGCGCCGAGGCCTTTGCGGAGGGCGAGGCTGCCGCACGAGTCGAGCTTGAGGCACAACACGCTGCTGAGCGCGAAGCCGACGCGAAACGGCACGCTGCCGAACTTGCGGCGCTGCGTGCAGAGATGGAAACCATCGCAGCACAGTCCATTCCCAAGGCAATCGCGGCCCGGAGTGCCGACATTGCTGAAGCGATCGCTGGGGATGTGGCGGAAGTTTTGACGCCGCTGCTGGATGAGGCCATTCGCTTACAGGTACTCGAACGGCTTGCAACTGAAATCCGCGGCGTGCTGGAACTCGATAACTCGGGTCAGATCAAAGTCTCGGGTCCTGAAGGCCTCGTCACAGCGCTGTGCGAAATCCTCGGTGGGGACGCAGACCGGATTTCTGTAAACCATGTTGAGCAGTTTGACATTGAGGTGGAAGTCGACCGGACCAGATTGGCCACGAGGTTCTCCGATTGGAGCAACGCCCTCAAGGAGAGCATGGCATGACTGACTCCACCCATCAGGGCAAGAACGAGATTATCATCGTCAAGCGCCGTGGCGGAGGCGGCGATGATGGTCATCACGGCGGTGTCTGGAAGATCGCCTATGCCGACTTCATGACCGCGATGATGGCCTTCTTCCTCGTGATGTGGCTGGTCAATGCGTCCAATGAGGAAACCAAGGCTGCGATCGCCAGTTACTTCAATCCGATCAAGTTGATGGATGACAAACCTGCCGACAAGGGAATCAAGCAGGTTGGCAAAAGTGCGGAGGGTGAGGCCACCGCACCGAAGTCCAAGACCGAAGGGGAGGAATCCACCACCGGTCAGGCCGGCGAAGCGGGATCCCAGGAGAATTCGACAGCCGGAGAGAAGCAGGATTACTCCGAAGCCGATTACTTTGAAAATCCCTATTCCGTGTTGGCTGAGATCGCCCAGGAAACCGGCACCCAGACGAATGTATCCGACAAGGGCGATGGTGGAGCGGCCCAATCCGGCCCTGCCAGCGGGGCTTCGGGCGGCGAGGCTTACCGTGATCCGTTCGACCCCGACTTCTGGTCCAAAAGCGTCGAGCATGAAGAGCTGTCGCTTGAAGAAAGCCAGTCGATGTTCGAGGCCGAGACCGTTGCGAACAACCGCTTGCCCGAGAATGCCGTCGATGAGGAGGGACTGCAAGATCCCACCGATGTCGATGGTGATGGCAATCCAGACGCCGGTCCGGCCGGGACTCTGTCCGCGCAGACGCCGGGTGAGGGAGGGGCTGGAGCACTGACGGCGGAACAATTGGCCAAGCAGCTGGCTGAGGCGGACGTCCTCAAGGACGATATCAAGAAGGCACTTGGTGGTGCGCTGGGCAAACTGGCAGAAGGACTCATCGTCGAGCCGGCTGAAGGTGGACTGCTGGTCTCCATAACTGATCAGCTGGATTTCGGCATGTTCAATGTCGGCTCTGCGGTCCCGGGTAGGGACCTCGTGGTGGCCATGGAAAAGATTGGTGAAGTGCTGGCGGAACGAGATGGCGCAATTGCCATTCGTGGACATACGGACGCAAGGCCATTTGCTTCCGGCACGGATGACAACTGGCGGCTGTCACTGGCACGCGCCCATTCGGCTTACTACATGCTGGTGCGTGGAGGTGTGCCTGAGGAAAGGATCAAGCAGGTTTCCGGATTTGCCGATCGGCGTCTCAAGGATCCCGATGATCCTCTTTCCGCAGTCAACAGGCGCATCGAGATTCTTGTCGAGGCGGGAGCCAGTTAACCCATGCTGCCCGTCCCCCGCCCAAGCCTTGTGAGCCTCGCCGCCATTGCGGCGATGTTTGCTTTTTTGGCGTCGGCGGAGGAACCCGCAGCGCCCTTGCCTGCGGCGACCGACCACGAGGGACAAGGCCATGTTGGCGAGGGTCAACAAGACCCCGCGCCCGGCAGTACTGATACTCGAAACCTGGTATTTGACCCGACGGTCGGGTATCCGCCGCTTGTCGATCCGGCAGAAAGTGATCAGGCATCCGGCGGCGTAGCAGGCCAGCCACATCTCATGGATAACCATGGTGCAGACGCCGCGCAGGACGGCAGCAAAACAGCTGATCTGGAAGGCGCTCAAAGCGACCCGACCGCTGTCGGAGATGCTCAGGGCGCAGGGATGGAAGCTGCTGAACCTTCCGGACTCGAAACTGGAGCCGGCGAAGAGGCAGCCGGTGAGGAGGTCGAAGGAGTCCGGGCCAGTGATTTCGCAATGCCGGGAGACGTCGACGCTCTTGAACCATACAAACTCATCCGTTCGCTTCAGTTCGTTCAGGATTCGGTCGTACGCGGAGACCATTCCGCCATGGAGATGCAACGGTTTCTACTCGGTGTGATCGATGACCGTTTGCGCAGCGCCGATCAGACAGTGTTTGACGATCCGCGCAATGTTGACGCGGCGCTCATCTATGCCATGAGCGGTGGCAATCCTGAAACGCTCGAGATCCTCGCGCTGCAGGACAAATTCGGTAATTTTGACGATGAGATCACCACTGTGGTCCGGGCCTATCTCAACGGGCGGGCTGCAAAGACCAAAACCACCCTGGCCGAAGTGGTCGCAATATACCGCGATACCAGAATTGGTCCCTATGTCACTTTGATTGCTGCCAATGTAACCGCAGCGCTGAACGATACGTCGGCCCTCGAGCTGTTTGACTGGGCGCGTTTGACTGCGCCTGGAACGCTGGTTGAGGAAGCAGCGCTGCGGCGTTCGCTGTTCATTGCAGCAAGACAGAATTTGGTTGATGAAGCCCTCGAGTATGCGCAGCTCTATGCCCGTCGTTTCATCAACTCGCCTTATGCCGGCCAGTATGCCGATCTGCTGGTGGATCTTGTGGTGCTCAACTACGGCAAGGTTGGCGATGAACGATTGGCTGAAATTCTCGCCTTCATGGACCGGCCACGCAAGCGGGAGGTCTATCTGCGAATTGCCCGAAAGGCCGTCATCAAGGGGCTGCGCGATCTCGCCGTGTTCGCATCCGGAAAAGCAGAGGAGCTGATCAGCCCCGAGGACCGGATGCCCAAGGCTCTGTCGGATCTTTATGCCGGTATGGCCAAGGTGCCGACAGATGCTGTCGACATGGTGCTTGAGGATCTGAACGCGCTACCGGAACGGCAACTGTCCTCTCGCGACCGCGCATTGCGGACTGCTGCGCAGATTGTTGCCGCGGAAGTTGTACGCAAACCCGATCCCAACAGCCTCACGCAAGCATTCTCGCCCATGGTGAGTGAACCGAATGCGCCTGAGGCCGATGCAGATCGTCCTGCCGCAGCCCAGGAGGAAACACAAGCCGAGGCACCCTTGCTGGAGCAGGTGACGGAGATGGACGAAGAGACAAAAGCCGCAGTCGAAGCATTCGACGGATATTTGTCGGATCGGAGAAAGACCCTCGAACGTATCGACAAGATGCTTGAGGGCATTGGAGAGGATCAAGGGTCTTGAACGCCTTGGATGTCATTATTCAGCGACAGCCTCCTGCCCGTTCACCGGCCAGGCAGAATGATGCCGGTTCTTCCGGCAATAGCGGATCATCCGATGCCGCACCATTCTCGGAGGTTCTGTCTGGTCAGCAACGCCGGAGCGCTGAGAAATCGGATCGCTCCGACGCGGCCTCTGGTAAAGAGCCGGCGAAGGAAACGGACACGACCGGGACTGCTGGCGATGAAGAGACTGGTGAGACCTCCGACAAGGATGAGTCCGATGAAATGCTGGCCTTGCTTGATGGACTGAGTGCTGCCGCAAAGCCTGACGTCCAACCCGCTCCAGAGGCAGCCGGAAAGCAAATTGAAGCCGAAACTTTGGATGAAACAGACGTCACAGACCAAGCCGAAGCCGCCAATAAGGCGCAAGGTCCTGGACAATCTGGCACCGCTACTGCCGCGCAACCGAATTCGCATGTGGTCGCAAGCGACGCCGCCGCACGCGCGCCGTCAACGGCGGCGGCGGCTGCAGCCCCTGTTGCAACGGGCGCAGGTGTTTCAAACCGCGTCTCAGGGGCCGATGCGCAGCAGGACCGGGCCGACAAGAAGTCACCGGACGCTGCTTCAGCGTTGCGTGCGGGGGGCAACGGGTCCGAGGCCGGTGGTCCAGCTCGTTCGGCCTCAGAGAAACCTCTCATTCTGGAAGGTCGCGTCGGCGCGGCCGCGGAGCGGCGGCAGCAGGAAGAGCGTCTGGATGGCAAGGCACAGAATGTCGAGGTACTGGAATCTCGCCGCTTCATGGCCACACAAGCCATGGGGGGCAACGCTCAGATGCTCACGCGTTCTCTGGTCGACGCAGGACAGTCTGCCCAGCAGGCGCAGAGTTCCGCCGCAGCGCAATCCGCTGCAAATCCGGGACAACCCCAGTCAGGGCAAATGTTGCATACGCTCAAGCTACAGCTCAACCCGATTTCGCTTGGCAGCGTGACCGCGGTTCTCAAGCTCTCGGGTGAGGAGCTGACGGTCGATATCAAGGTTCAGACGGCAGAAGCATACCGTCAGCTCAGTGATGACAATCAGGCGATCCTCAAAGCGCTCCGCGGACAAGGATTCGGTGTTGAGCAAATCAACATCCAGCACGTGTCCAGCGCTGATCGAGGTTCCAACCAGAACCAGCAGCAAGCCGGGTTCCAGGGTGGCTTCCAGGATTCGGGTTCCGGTGACGCCCAGGCTTCCGGCAAGGAGTCCGGTGGTCAGGGTGGAGGAAACAAATTTGGCAGTCAGGCTGATGGACAGGGACATGATCAGAAACCTCATTCAAGTCCTGACGCTGGTCGCTCTGACGGCGTCTATCTCTGACGGCCGGTTGATCACGCACGCCCACGCATCGGCCGGGGCATGTGAGGCGGAGATTCTCAAGGCAGCCCGGACGCATGGTGTTCCACCCGGAATCTTGCATTCGGTCGGACTGACCGAAACCGGCCGCAAGGGCTCACTGCATCCCTACGCTCTCAACATTGAGGGACGAACCGTGTTCGCAAACAGCCGTGCCGATGCACTGCGCGAGTTCCAGCAGGCACGATCCGAAGGCAAGCGCCTGATAGATCTGGGCTGCATGCAGATCAATCACCACTACCACAGTGCCGAGTTTTCCTCTGTCGATGCCATGCTTGATCCCCATGCAAATGTCGATTATGCGGCTCGTTTTCTCGCCCGGCTCCATGCGCGGCATGAAACCTGGACCATGGCCGTGGCGCGTTATCACGCTGGACCGGACAACGATCCGGCTCAAAAACGCTACATCTGCAGAGTGATTTCAAATCTCGTTGCGACCGGGCACGGGGCATGGACAGCCCCCGCCCGCGCATTCTGCAATTAACAAGCAAAATACAACCTTGACGAGAACAATCAATTTTCATCGAAAATTTGATAGATCTGCGGCTGTGGGGACGCAGGTTAATAGTGCAAGCTCTAAATTAATGTTCTGTTAACTTTTCCCGAGAAAATTTGTGCCTATCCACAGAAACGCTACTAAATGTGGGCAAATCAGTGGAAAACATGGTTAATCAATTATTAATTAACACCATACGATTTTCATAGTTTACCGGGATTCAGCCGCTTCGTACTCCTTGGGTGGCGATGTACCACAGTGATTCGGAGGCGGACGAATGATCGTAGTGGTTGATGATAGACAGTTGGTAAAAGATGGCTACACGGCCCTTTTTGGGCGAGAGGGGGTTCCCTCGGCCGGATTTGATTCCTTTGAATTTGGTGAGTGGGTCAACACAGCGGCAGACTCGGATCTGGATGCTGTAGAGGCTTTCATTATAGGGCAAGGCGAACAGACGCTGGATTTGCCGCGTGCAATCCGGGATCGGTCTCAGGCGCCGGTGATCGCAGTCAGCGATACGCCCTCTCTCGAATCGACCCTTGCCTTCTTTGACAGCGGTGTCGATGACGTGGTGCGCAAGCCGGTTCATCCACGCGAGATTCTGGCCCGGGCGGCGGCCATTCGTCGGCGTCTCAAGGCGCTCTCCAACCATACCGATATCGGCCCGATCCGGGTGTTCTCGGATGGCCGTGATCCGGAAATCGAGGAAAGAACTTTTGCGTTGCCAAGGCGGGAGCGGCGCATCCTTGAATATCTTGTTGCGAACCGCGGTCGGCGGGTGACAAAGCAGCAAATTTTCAATGCCATATACGGAATCTTTGACGAAGATGTTGAGGAGAACGTAGTCGAAAGTCACATCTCTAAACTCCGCAAGAAACTGCGCAAGCGGCTCGGGTTTGACCCGATCGATTCCAAGCGGTTTCTCGGTTATCTGATCGACTGGAAATGAGCATGCGACGCCCGGCCAAAATTCCAAGGCCGGGCGTTGCACTTAGGGTGCCGGAAACAGGTTCACGCAAGGCCCGCCAGCTAGTCTGGAATACCGTATGAAACGAGGGATAGAGCGATGAGCCTGTATGGAATGATGCGCACCGGCGCTTCCGGAATGAACGCCCAAGCCAACCGGTTGGGCACGGTTGCCGATAACATGGCCAATGCCAACACCACAGGCTACAAGAAAGCATCCGCGGAGTTTTCCTCCCTTATTCTTCCAGGCAGCGCAGGCTCATACAATTCAGGTGCGGTGACGACGGATGTCCGCTATTCGATCAGCCAGGCCGGTGCGCTTGAGTTCACCCCTTCCAAGACAGATTTGGCGCTTGACGGCGGCGGCTTCTTTATTGTCACCGATGACAATGGCCTGCCGTTCCTGACCCGTGCGGGATCCTTCGTTCCTGATGGAGAAGGCTATTTGGTTAACGCGGCCGGTTTCCGGTTGATGGGATACGACTATGAAAGCGGTACGCCAACCCCGGTGGTCAATGGCTTTGATGGCCTGGTCCCGGTCAATGTTTCAGCTGGCAGCCTGACTGCAACGCCCTCGACCACGGGTTACTTCCAGGCAAACCTGGACGATGGCGCAACGATTGTTCCGGGCGCCAGCCTGCCATCCACCAACTCGGCAACGGCAGACTACACATCCAAGAGCTCGCTGATCGCGATCGACAATCTGGGCGGTGAAGTCCTCCTGGACTTCTACTATACCAAAACAGCGACCAACACCTGGGAAGTTGCGGTCTATGACCGTGCCGGCGCAACGGCCGGGACATCCTTCCCCTATGCAGGTGCTGCGCTGGCCACAGCAACACTGCAGTTTGATCCGCTCAATGGCCAATTGGCTGGTGCGAGCGCCACCGACATTTCCTTCACGGTTCCCGGCGGTGCGCCCTTGACCATCGACCTGAGCGACATGAGTCAGCTCAACTACGCCTTCACCGTCGATGATGCGAATGTGAACGGCAGCAAGCCGAGCAACGTGACCGATATCGAGATTTCTGAAGACGGTACAGTTTACGCGTCTTACGAAAACGGAACCCTGGAGCCGCTCTACCGTGTGGCGCTGGCGGATGTAACCAGCCCGGACAAGCTGCGGCCACTGGCCGGCAACGTCTACTCGCAGGGTATTGATTCCGGAGTGATCACCACTGGCTTTGCGGGTTCTGGAGCGTTTGGCAAGGTCGTGTCGGGAGCACTTGAAAGCTCGAACGTCGACATCGCCGAGGAGCTGACCGACATGATTGCTGCTCAACGAAGCTACACTGCAAATTCGAAAGTCTTCCAGACAGGCTCAGACCTTATGGAAGTCCTCGTGAACCTCAAGCGCTAACCCGCGAAACGAGAGGTAGGAAGCTCCAGCAATGTCACTGACCACGGCGATCAACACAGCGCAGACGTCTTTGTCGAACACCTCGACACAGACGAACATTGTCTCGCGCAATATCGCCAATGCATCCAACCCGGACTACAACCGGCGCAATGCTGCGGTTTCG
Organism: Hoeflea sp.; assembly: GCA_043585085.1. Taxonomy (GTDB): domain Bacteria; phylum Pseudomonadota; class Alphaproteobacteria; order Rhizobiales; family Rhizobiaceae; genus Hoeflea. The sequence continues at coordinate 1,043,591 of CP121320.1, read as the reverse complement.
ACGAACACCTACGGCGCTCAGGTGGTCGCGATCCAGCGCGCGCAGGATCAGGCCCTGTTCCAGCAGAGCATCAAGAGCACCTCGTCGGCAGTTGGGCAGCAAAGTCTGCTCACCGGGTTGGAAAACCTGCAGGGAATCTTTGGCGGCAACGACTACGAAACATCCCCAGCCGCACTGCTGGGGACGCTGCGAGACACTTTGTCGACCTTCGCGGCCCAGCCGGGCGAAAACACGCTTGCGCAATCCGCGATCGCGGACGCTCAGATACTTGCCGCCGGTCTCCGGGATGGCTCTGCAGCTGTCCAGCGCATCCGGTTGGATGCCGACCAGGAAATCCAGCGGGAAGTCGACAAACTCAACGAGTTGCTGGCTCGTTTTGAAACCGCCAACAACAATGTTTATCAGGGCACTCAAGCGGGGCGGGATGTCTCTGCCCATCTCGACGACCGGGATTCCCTGCTCAAGCAAATCACCGAGATCATTGGTGTCACGCCGATCACACGTCAAGACAATGACATGGCGCTTTACACATCGGATGGCACCACGCTGTTCGAAACCGTGGCGCGGCCTGTTGACTTTGCTGGTTCCACCGGGTTCTCGGCGTCGATTCAGGGAAACGCTATCTTTGTGGATGGAGTCCCGCTGCCTGCCGGTCAGGGTTCAACCTCCACCGCGAAGGGGTCGCTGCAGGGGTTGTTGCAGATCCGCGACGACATCGCACCAAAACTCCAGACCCAGCTCGATGAAGTCGCGCGTGCGCTCATTGTCACCTTTGCTGAAAAAGACCAGTCGACGGTTCCGGTTTTGCCGGACCAGCCAGGACTGTTCACCTGGACTGGAGGGACGGTTCCTGCCGGCTCCACCATCGTTGCCGGCATTTCCGCCACGATCACAGTCAATCCGGCACTCGTGCCCTCGCTTGGTGGCGATCCGAAACTCCTCCGGGACGGCGGCATCAACGGTGCGGCCTACAACGCCAACCCGGCCGGAGCCGCCAGTTTTTCCGCACAGCTTGACGCTTTCGTTGTAGCTATTGATACGCCCGTCGGGTTCGACGCTGCCGCGGGGCTCTCGACATCGACCAGCATTATGGATTTTGCCGCCGATTCAATCGGTTGGCTTGAGCTCAATCGAAGCGAAGCCGATGCTGCCGCGCAGACCCGGGAAGCCTTCAGATTCCGTGCGGTGGAGGCCTATTCGAACGACACCGGCGTTTCCATCGATGAGGAAATGTCGATGCTGCTTGAGCTCGAGCAGTCCTACAAGGCATCAGCGCAGTTGATATCTGCGGTTGATGAGATGCTGCAAGCTCTCATGGCTGTGGTGAGGTAAGTTCATGAAAACCAGCTTCATATCCAACCTCGCCATTCAGAATTCCATGCGGATGACGATCAGTCGTGGCCAGGAGGAAATCCAGAAACTCCAGCAGGAAGTTGTGACCGGTCGCTATGCCGACATCGGCGTTGCACTAGGTGCAAAGACCTCGACCAGCGTGTCGCATCACCGCGACGTGCAGCGGTTGGAAACCATTCAGGAATCCAACGCCTTGGTAACTCAGCGGCTTTCCACCTCTCAATTGTCACTGGAAGCAATGTCAGATGCGGCCCAGCAGATGCTGGAAGCCTTCATAGTCGCCAATGGCACCGACGATGAACCCAAATTGGATGTTATGCGGCGCGATGTCGAAGCATCGCTCAATATCTTCACTTCGTCAGTCAACACATCTGTCAACGGCGAGTACCTGTTTTCGGGGATCAATACCGACGTCAAGCCGGTGGCTGACTATCTGGATGCGGCCTCCGCACCGAAAGCCGCCTTTGATGCCCTGTTCTTGGGGCATTTCGGGTTCACGCAGGATGATCCTTTGGCTGCCGGCATCACGACCGCCCAGATGGACAACTTCATCGACAACGTCCTCGAGCCAGACTTCACCGGACCGAACTGGAACGCCAACTGGTCGAGTGCCTCCGACACCAATATTTCGAGCCGTATCCGAACAAATGAGGTTGTCGATTCAAGCGCGAACGCCAATGGAGCCGGCATGCGCAGCTTCGCTCTGGCTGCGGTGATCGGCATTGAGCTGTTGGATTCACCCATCTCCAGCGAAGTCCGGGCCGCAGTCAACGCAAGAGCGATTGAATATGCCGGCCAGGCTGTCACCGGAATTGACGACGAGCGCAGCACTCTTGGTGTCTCTGAAAACCGGGTGGCCAAAGCCAACGTTTCAATTGAATCGCAGATCAAGATCATGAAGCTGCATCTGAACGATATCGAGGGTGTCGATGGCTACGAAGCCTCCACACGCATGCAAGCATTGCTGACACAGGTGGAGACGTCCTACACGCTCACTGCCCGTATCCAGCAGTTGAACCTGATGAATTATTTGTAAGTGCGTACCCCCGGGTATCCGGGGGAGCAAATGGACAAACATGAAGGGCGTCTGAATGTACCAGTTTTCCTATGCGGATGTTCAGGAAGATGGCGTTGCCGAGGCTCGCGAACGCGAGCGCGAAGCAATCAATCATTCCATCTCCTTGCTAACCGCGGCAAAGGCCAGTGGCGTGGAATCACGCGACGCCATCGAAGCTGTTTACTTCGTCAGCCGTCTCTGGGTTCGCTTCGTCGAGGATCTCGCTTCGCCGGACAACCAGCTTGACCAGGAGCTCCGGGCCAACCTGATTTCGATCGGCATATGGATAATCAAGGAAAGCGAACGCATTCGGCTGCGTGAATCGGACAACTTCCAGGGCATCATCGACATTTCGATCATCATCAGGGACGGGCTGAAATGAAAAGCTCCTTGCGCATATCGCTGAAAGCGGGTGAACGCATTTTCATCAACGGAGCAGTGCTCCGGGTTGATCGGAAGGTCGCACTCGAATTCCTCAACGACGTGACCTTCCTTTTGGAAAATCACGTGCTTCAGCCGGAACAGGCGACCACGCCCCTGCGTCAGCTTTATTTCATTGTGCAGATGATGTTGATCAACCCTGAAGGGGCCGAACAGTCCATGAGTATGTTCCGCAAATCGGTGGTCATGCTTCTGACTTGCTTCAAGAACGAAGAGGTCCTCACAGAGCTCAAGCACATTGACGGTATGGTTACCCAGGGGCGTGCGTTTGAGGCCCTGAAGGCTATCCGCGCCCTGTATCCGATTGAGGACCAGATCCTCAACACGCCCGGCATGCCGACCGGCACCATTGAGCAGATTCGCAAGGAGTTGGCACCATGGACATAAGCCCAGTTGCAGCAGCCTCAAGAGCTGAGGGAACATCTGCGGCAGATACCGCAGCAAACAAGGCTACACTCGATTACGACACCTTCCTGACTCTGCTTGTGGAGCAGATGAAAAACCAGGATCCCACCGATCCGATGGATTCAACAGAGCAGATCGCACAGCTTGCGACATTCAGCCAGGTTGAGCAAACCATTCAAACCAACAAACACCTCGAAGAGCTTCTCCAATCCTCCAGTCTCAGTCAGGCCGGGTCGCTGATCGGGCGTACCATCACCAGCAACGATGAAACCGTTTCCGGAGTCGTTGAGGAAGTACAGGTCTATTCAGATGGCCTTGTTGCCGTGCTCGATGACGGTGTTAAGGTTGTGGTCGGACCCGGTGTGTCGATCCGCTAACGCACTGCGAATTCAAACACTCCATCTGAGCGCATGCTTGTAATGATGGGGGAAGGGCGTGATGGGGCTACGTCCTTTTGTGGACGGGTAATGTCGAAAACACCATCATGATGGATGGCAGGCTAAACACGGGCCGGAACGGTCCGGACCGAAAGAGGCACGCGAAATGAACGAAGCTGATGCCCTCGATATTGTCCAGACAGCGATCTGGACAGTTCTTATCGCAGCCGGGCCGGCAGTGGGCGTGGCGATGTTTGTGGGGGTCGGGATCGCCTTTGTTCAGGCGCTGACCCAGGTTCAGGAAATGACGCTGACATTCGTGCCGAAGATTGTCGCTGTTCTCATCACGGTTGCAGTTTCTGCGCCTTTTGTTGGGGCGCAAATCTCCACCTTCACCAACATTGTCTTCCAGCGGATCGAAACCGGCTTCTGACTTCGCCTGTTGTCATCCACACGCACTCGATTGAGGGCGGCAAAGTCTGTTTCAATGCGTTGCAGCTCGCTTTGTCGGCGTACTGAAATACCAGACCCGTTTCAACGGGCACTCCCTGAACGGTTGCATCAAAAGGGGATCTTTGGTCCTCTCTTCGCGCTGCTTGAGGCCAACCCGCACCATCGTTGCCAAGTCTTGCTGACATCTTCGCGCAAGCTTCAAGCCGTAGTGTTCGGCTGACCATTTGCGTCGGCATGAGGCTGGCGCTGTTGATCCGGAGCGTCACAAACAATGGCCGACCCGCAAACGCTGGCGATCCAGAAGACGGCATTTCAGGGAAAGGACATGGGCTTTGCCTTCGGCATTGTCGTCATCCTGTCCATCCTGTTCCTCCCGATCCCGGCCTTTCTTATCGATATCGGGCTGGCTTTCTCGATCGCCTTTTCGGTTCTCATTCTGATGGTGGCGTTGTGGATCAAGCGGCCGCTGGATTTCTCCTCCTTTCCGACAATTCTGCTGATCGCCACGATGATGCGGCTGTCGCTGAACATCGCGACCACCCGGGTGATCCTGTCGGAGGGGCATCTCGGCCCCAACGCTGCGGGCAATGTGATCGGCGGCTTTTCGCAAATGGTGATGTCTGGCGACTTCGTCATCGGGGTCATCGTGTTTCTTATTCTGGTGACGGTCAATTTTATTGTCATCACCAAGGGTGCCACCCGCATCGCCGAGGTGGGCGCCCGCTTTACCCTCGATGCCATTCCCGGCAAGCAGATGGCGATCGATGCCGACCTGTCCGCCGGAATGATCAACGAGACCGAGGCACGAGACCGGCGTCGTGAACTCGAGCAGGAAAGCTCGTTTTTCGGTTCGATGGACGGCGCCTCCAAATTCGTTCGTGGTGACGCCATCGCGGGCCTTTTGATCACTGGTATCAACATGTTCGGCGGCATTATCATTGGTTATGCCCGCCATGATATGGAGATCGGTCAAGCCGCCGATGTCTTCGTCCGGTTGTCGGTCGGTGACGGTCTGGTCAGCCAGATTCCGGCTCTGATCGTATCACTTGCCGCAGGCCTTCTGGTGTCGCGCGGCGGTCAGCTGGGTTCCACTGACGAGGCGGTTATCGATCAGCTGGGGGGCTATCCACGGGCATTGTTCGCGGCTTCCGGTCTGTTGTTTCTTCTTGCCTTGATGCCGGGTCTGCCATTCTTTCCGTTCGTCATCCTGGGCGGTGGAATGGCGTTTGCCAGCTGGATAATCCCTCGCCAACGCGACATTCTGGCGCGCGCCGAGGCGCAGGAGGTTCACCGCAGCGAACAGGAGGAAAAGGAGAAGGAGAAGGACTCCGTCAAGTCCATCCTGAAAACGGCCGAAATCGAGCTGGTGCTGGGCAAGCAGGTGGCAACCAAGCTGCTTGGCAGCCACGAGGAACTCGCCTTCCGGGTTTCCAAGATGCGCAAGAAATTCGCCACGCAATACGGCTTTGTGGTCCCGGAAATCAAGGTGACCGACGACATCGCCATCAAGGACAAGAGCTACCAGATCCGGATTCACGGCACCACGGTGGCAGCCAATGATCTGCGTGTCGGCGAGTTGATGGTGGTGCTTGCCGGGCCGCGCCGCCCAAGCATCCCGGGCGACGAAATTCGTGAGCCGGCCTTCGGGCTGCCTGCCTTGTCGGTGTCCGACACCTTCGCCGAGGATCTCAAGCGCGAGGGCTTCCAGCCGATCGACAATGTATCGGTGGTGCTGACCCACCTTTCCGAAGTGATCCGCAACAACCTGCCGCAATTGCTGTCCTACAAGGACATGAAGGTTCTGATCGACCGTCTCGACCCTGAGTACCGCAAGCTCGCCGACGAAATCTGTACGTCGCACATGTCCTATTCGGGCTTCCAGGCCGTGCTCAAACTGCTGCTTGCCGAGCGGGTCTCGATCCGCAACCTGCATCTCATTCTCGAGGCTGTTGCCGAGCTCGCCCCGCATGTCCGCAAGACCGAACAGATCGTCGAACATGTCAGAATCCGTATGGCCCAGCAGCTCTGCGGCGATATTGCCCGTAACGGTCAGCTCAATGTCCTTCGTCTGGGCAATCGCTGGGATCTGGCTTTCCATCAGGCGCTCAAGCGCGATCCGAAAGGTGAGATCGTCGAGTTCGACATTGACCCGCGTATGCTTGAGGAGTTTTCCGAAGAGGCCACCAAGGTGATCCGCGCGCATATGGACAAGGGCGTTCCCTTTGTTCTGGTTACTTCACCGGACTCACGCCCCTATGTGCGGATGATCGTCGAACGGATTTTCGCAACTCTGCCGGTGCTTTCCCATGTGGAAATCGCCAAGGGCGTCGAGATCAAGTTGCTCGGTTCCATCTCATGATGAGTGACCCCGAAGGGACCATCCTGGCGCTGTTCGCGGCATTTTGCCGGATCGGCGGATGCATAATGGTGCTGCCGGGATTCTCCAGTTTCCGCGTGCCGGTTCAAGTCAGGCTGTTCGTCGCCGTGGCGATTTCCATGGCCCTCCTGCCGTTGCTCTGGGACACGCTCTATCCCAGTGTCCAGTCCGGCGGGCGGATCTACATCGCCCTGGTCGGGGTTGAATTGCTGATCGGCATCACATTCGGATTGATCGCCCGCTACATAGTGCTGGCGCTGCAGTTCGCAGGCACTGGTCTGTCGATGGCTATTGGCTTCAATGCGGCACCCGGCGGCGGCTTGTTGGAGACGGAACAGGAAGGCCATATCACCTCGTTGATTACCTTCACTGCGGTGTTGCTTCTGTTCCTGACCGACTTTCATCACATGGTGATCGAAGCTCTTTTGCGCTCCTATGATTTCATGCCCTTGGGGTCGGGCTTTGATCCTCGGATGGCGTTGATGACACTGACCGATACGCTTGCGGGCGCTTTCATGCTGGTACTCAGGCTGGCGAGCCCGTTTCTCGTCTACAGCGTGGCATTCAACCTCTCGATCGGCCTGATCAACAAGCTGGCGCCGGCGATTCCCGTCTATTTCATCACAATCCCGTTCATTCTGGCGGGCGGCTTGCTGCTTCTGTTCTTTGGATCCCAGGAGTTCTTCAAGCAGTTCCTTGATGGCTTTGTCCCGCTGTTTATGGGCTTGCGCTGAGCTATGGCTGGCTCGCGCGCGGAAAAACTCGCCCGCCTTGTCCGGGTTCAGCGTCAGATCGAGCGAATGGCGGAGACGCAACTCTCCAATACCCTGCGTGATCAGGCAGTACTTGACGCGAGCCAGGACGCGCTTGTTGAAGCGGTCGGCTCATTTGATCCCGTCCACGCAGCCATGTCTCACAATTATGCCCAGCGGTTTCAGCGGATCTCGGCCAAATCACAGCAGCTTGAGGGCATCAAGTCGGTCCAGGAACGCCGGGTGTTGACCGAGAAAACCAAAGCCGACCGTCTGACAGATCAGGCGGAAGCTGCCGCAGGGAATGAAGAACGGGCGGCTGCGGATGAAGCCTTGCTGGATCTTCTGGAATCGTCGCTGAAGCGCGGATGAAGCAGTCCGGACGCTTGTTTGGCGGCTTTTCAGGTGGCGTCTCAGGCACAAGGCCAGCGTAAGCTTCATCAGGCAGACTGCAGGCTCGTATTCATGGCGGTGAGGAAAGCTCTTTGTCCATTCAAACGGCGACTGATCTAATTCTCGATGTAGTCCGGGCAGCTGATCCGGCTACGGCGCAGAAGGCTGAAGCGATGCTGGAAGCTGCTTCGGTGCGCAGATCCGAAACCGCTGCCCGCACCCCTGCCTTCGAGCGTCAATTGCTAGCCTCCGTCGGCTTATCGGCCCTGCCGGCCTCAAACACAGTTCCGTCCTCCATCGCCGTTGATGCTTCTGATGGGAAGGTTGTCGACAAGACCGTCGAAACCTATCAGCGCTTTGAAGCGATGATCCTGCAGAAATTCATCGGTTCAATGCTCCCCCAGGACAGTGAGGAGCTCTACGGCAAGGGCACTGCTGGCGAAATCTGGAAGGGCATGATGGCTGAGCAATTGGGCACGGTGCTGGCCAAGGGTGGCGGCATCGGCATTGCGGACCGGATGCTCGCGGATCGGATCGGTATTGAAGTCCCACCCGAAGCCGCGGATGCAATTGGTTCCGATGTGACCAATCGGGCCGCCAATCTGATCAATCAGTTCCAGATGCAGTTCCTGGCTGATGTCAGCGGGCCGGGCGCATCTGACTCCACAGAAGACACCAGCCGATCCACCGCTTGGAGAGCATGATTGCCATGAGCGAAGTCCAAACACAGGATCAACGCATTCAACTTGTTCTCTCGCGGCTTGAAGCCGTGATCGATGCCGAGAACAAGGCCCTGGGCGTGGAACGGGACTACGATCTCAAGCGCTCCAATGCGCTCAAGAGCCGTTGTCTCTACGACATGACGATGCTGTTCAAGCGCATTCGTCCCGGCCAACTTGCCCCTGGCCACAAGCGCCGCCTCGACAGCGTTCGTGCCAAGCTCGACGTCAACGAGGCCAAGGTTAAGGCACATATGGACGCGGTGCGCGACATCGCCGATATGATCAAGGAGAGCGTGGCTGAATCCGAAGCCGACGGCACCTACTCGGCGGAACAGTTCCAGGGTTATAGCCTGTCATGATCAAACTGCTGATCACCGGCGTGTGGATCTCGGCGGTGGCGCTCGCGTCAGTTTATTTCTCGGTGCAGATGGCCAACAAGCCGGAGGACGAAGAGCCTGTTCCTGCGCTGTTTGGCGGGCTTGAATCCATTCGTGGTGATGTCACCTCTATCCCTGTGATCAGCGGAGGCAGAGTGACGGGCTATTTCCTCACCCGCCTGTCTTACACCATAGATCCATCGAAGGCCGCACTGATGACCATTCCTGTCAAGGATCTGGTCACCGACGCTCTCTATACGTCATTGGTGGGCGACAATCTGATCGATTTTCCGAACATGAACCGGTTCGATCTCGAAGGCTTCAAGGCGTACATTCGCGACTCCATAAATGAACGCCTTGGAGACAAGGTGTTCCATGATGTGCTGGTTGAGCAGATCGATTACCTCTCCAAGGAGGATATCCGGTCCAACATGAGTGGTGCTGGTAATCTGGCCATCAAGCAAGGCGATCCGGTTGGAAGCGAGGGCAAACCCGCCCCACAACCTGCTGAGGCCGGTGCAGCTCCATCGCAGTAGGGGCCTGCTTCAGTTGCTTTCGGGATTGCGGTACTGCTCGTTGACGAGGCCGGCTTCGGCCATCAGGCGTCCGGCGGCGACCTGTATGTGATAAAGCCCAATCACCGCGGAGCCGGTCTGCGCCCAAAGCCGTACGCCGCGCAAGGGCGAGGCGGCGAGAAGAGCCAGGGATTTGCCGAGCCGTCGCAACCGCCCTGAAAAACCTGGGTTCAAGCGTTTCTCGATAATCGCCGATATCGCACCATTGCGCAGCGAGCGCGCGTTGAGCCAGGAGAATTCGGCGCGGCGCGAGGGCAGGGTCTCCATCACCACGGCTTCCGCGCACCAGGCAAAGCTGAAACCCGCGGCCTTGGCGCGCCGGTAGAAGTCGCTGTCGCCGCCGCCGATAAAATTGAAGGCCGGGTCAAGAAATGGATGCGGCATGGCGTCGAGCACCTTGCGCGAGATCAGCACATTGCCTGAAGAATAGAGAATCGGAACCGTGCCTGTGGTGCAATAGTGTGGCCGGAAAACCGGGTGGTTGCGCCAGTGATCGAGCGCCGGATCGGCGAACACCGGCGACTGTGGCCCGCCCACCAGATCCGCCCCGGTGCTTTCGGCGGTTTTGAGCAAACCATCGAGCCAGCCCGGACCGGCGAGTTCGTCATCATCAATTACCGCGATGTATGAGAGCGCGGGAAACTCGGCCAGAGCGGTTTCCCAACCGGCATTATAGGCATGGCAATTGCCGCGCTGATGAGCGACGATCACAAGGCCCTTCAAGGATGAAGTCTTGAGCCATCTTGCGGCGGCGTCGGCACCTTCGACACCTTCGGCGTCATTGTCCATCACGATGACGGCCACCTTGGGACCGGGGTCCTGGGCCTCAATCGAATTCAGCGTCGCCACAAGGTGCTCCGGCCGCCGAAAGGTCGGCAGGCTGATGGCAACCCGCACTTCGTCCGGCTTCAGCCCTGCGGAGCGGGCTTTTTCGGTAATCTCTTTGCGGTCTGGCAGCATGGCCGGCGTTTCCTCGAACGTCCCTTATCCAAGCACAGGAGTCTGAAGATTGCCTAAAGTCCGTCATGTGCATTTGGGCGATATGCTTAACGGCCCTTTCAAGGGATTGCGTTATACCGGTACCTCGCAAATGAATGGATCGCGCATGCATTTGGTTTTCATTTCTTCGCTGGTGCCGGTGGCTGCACCGGCCTCGGGCTATGACATTGCAAATCGGGTGATCGCAGACGCCATCCGGCTTCTGGGACACAAGCTTTCCGTGATTGGGTTCCTCCAGCCAGGCCATCAACCCGCATCTGCCGACGAGACAAGTCTTCTGGGCGAGCTGGAAGTCACGAATGCACGCGTTGGAAAAATCCAGAAAGCGCTGTGGCTCAAGGATGCATTGGTGCATGGCGAGCCCGTGTCGGTGGCCAAGATGCATGCGGTGAGCCCGCGCGACATTCGCGCAGCGCTTGATGCACTCGGACCGGTCGACGGACTGATCCTCAATTCGGTGCAACTGCCCGGTGCGTTCCATGATATTTTTCGAGCCTATCCGCATGTGTTCATCGCCCACAATGTCGAAAGCCGCACCGCCGCTGGCAATGCCGGGCAGGCGACGAACAGCATGGCCCGAATGCTCTACGTCCGGGATTCAAGGCTTCTGGTTCGCCTTGAATCCGAACTCTGCACCGCTGCCCGCCACGTCTTTACCCTCGCGGAAGCGGACCGGATCGATCTTGGCCTGAACGAGCCAGGCCGTTCCACCGCCTTGCCGCTGGTCACTTCCGTGACGCCGCCCGAGCAGGCGGGCGCGCGAACGCCAATCTATGACGCCGGGATGATCGGTTCCTGGAGCTGGGCTGCCAATCGCGCCGGGCTGGACTGGTTCCTGCACCATGTCGTTCCGCTGTTGCCGGACGATGTCAGCATCGCAATTGCCGGGGGGCTGGGGTCACAGACGCCCGAAGCGCCGTCCAATGTTAAGTTTCTTGGCCGTGTTCCCGATGCCCGTGCCTTTGTCCGTTCCTGCCGCATCATCCCGCTTGTGTCCCAAACTGGTACAGGTGTACAGCTCAAGACCATCGAGACCTTTGAAATGGGCCTGCCGGCGGTAGCCACGACCAATGCCCTGCGCGGGATCGCGGATATCCCCGCCAATTGTGTCCGCGCCGACGACCCGGCTGCCTTCGCCGAAGCCTTGCAGGCGCAAATCGAACGCGCCCGCTCGGGCAACAACCTCGACAACGATGGACGAATATTCCATGCCCGCCAGTTGGAAGGCCTGAAACAGGGGCTTTCAAGCGGATTGGCGGACTGGCCAAGTCATGGTTAACAAAGGGTTAACAGGAGGTTTAACCGAGATTGGTAATCCGCAATGCGATCCTATTCAGGAGATGTTAATACCCAATGCGGATGCACAGCGAACCATATTGGCAGGCCGGTGTCCGAAGTGGGCTTGGAAATTTGATGCAAGAACAACACACGGAACAACATCGCGATATCATGGGTATTCGCGTCGCGGCACTCAAATGGGATGACGCATTGCGCAATGTGGAAGAAGCCGTCAAGGCCGACGGACCACAGCGGATCTTCAATTTCCTCAATGCCAACAATGCCAATCTTGCGATGCGCAATCAGACCTACCGGCAGGGACTTCGCCGGTGCGAAGTGCTGCCGGATGGCGTCGGCGTCGACATTGCCTCACGTACCCTCTATGGCACCGCTTTTCCGGCCAACCTGAACGGCACCGATCTCATTCCCGCTGTGCTGGTGCATATCGAAAGGCCTTTGACCATTGCGTTGATCGGTGCCCGTCCGGAAATCCTTGCCAAGGCGCTCATCAATTTCCAGGCGGCCACGCCCTGGCATCACTTTCATGCGGTGTCTGATGGGTATTTCGATCAAGCCGACAGCATGGCGGTGCTCGATAGGCTCGCTGAGCTCGATCCGGACATTACTCTGGTCGCGCTTGGCAGCCCGGCGCAGGAACTCTGGATCGACAGTCACATCCGGCCGGGTCATGGCCGGGTCGTGTTTGGTGTCGGCGCCCTGTTCGACTTTGTCTCCGGCTCGGTTGCACGGGCGCCGAAATATTTTCGCGATCTGCGCATCGAATGGCTCTGGCGGTTGATCCAGGAACCCTCACGGCTGTGGCGGCGCTATATTCTGGGAAATCCTGTCTTTCTTTTTAATCTTCTGAGATACAAGCTGGCGGGAACCAACCGGAACAACCGGGTCATGGCGTAGCGCCACACCGGGTTTTTGGGGCGGCAAGCTGTATCACCCCCGATGCACCTTCAGTTCGCCATCAAGAGCAGCATTGTCAAACGGGCCAAAGTTTCCATGAAGACTGCCATCATAACCGCGTCCTATGTCGCCGATTTTGAGCGATGTGCGCTTTTGTGCGAGAGCATGGACCGGTTTATGCAAGGCCAATGGCATCATTATCTCCTGGTCGAGAACAACGACACCAAACTTTTCAAGACGCTTGAAAGTCCCAAGCGGACGGTGGTCAGCGAGAGCGAGCTGTTTCCTGCCTGGTTGCGGGCGTTTCCCGATCCCTTGAGCCTTGGCCGCCGCCGGGTCTGGCTCTCGCCATTCTCTCTGCCGCTGCGTGGCTGGCATGCCCAGCAATTGCGCCGTCTTGCCATGGCCCGCCATGTCGAGGCCGATGCGCTCCTGTCGATTGATTCCGATGTTGTACTCGTTCGCCCCTTCGATCCCGCAGATCTGTGGCGCGATGGTCGGCTGCGCATGTTCCGCGCCGACAATGGCGCGCATGATGCCACGCCTGGCCATCTGGCCTGGCTCGCCCATGCCGGAGATATTCTCGGCCTGCCACAGCGACCCGATCCGGCAAATGACTACATTTCAAACATGGTCGCCTGGCGCATGGATACCGCGCGTGCCCTTCTCGACCACATTGAAGCACGATCCGGCAAGAGCTGGATCCGGGCGGTGATTGCCTCGCGCGACATCTCCGAGTGCATGCTCTATGGCCGCTTTGCGGATGAAATCCTGGGTGGCGCCGGGCATCGTCCCGATGCGCGCTCGCTGTCCCATGTGCTCTGGTTCAAGGAAACCTTTCCGCAAACCAGCGAGGGTCTTGCTGATTTCATGAGTGGGCTGCGGCCCGATCAGGTTGCGATCGGCGTGCAGTCCTTTGTCGGGCATCCGCTTTCCGAGATCCGGCGGCTGGCCTTTTCGGTGACGCCTGTCTGAGGCTTGCCTGGCGTGAGCGCCACCACACAAGAATTCGGCCGGCGGCTTCAGATCGGCCGTTTCCGGTTGGTGCGCAGCGCCTGGTAGGTGAGCAGCGCGGACTGGACGTAGAGCACGAAGAACAAGACGTTCATCATCTGCACCCAGACCGGGATCTCTGCCCCCAAGCCGAGCACATAGGCCAGAAGCAGCGCTTTCATCGCACCCAGCGAGGTCAGGACCAGCATCCGGATTACGGTGCGGCCGGTGGCGTAGAGCAACTCCGAGTGATACTCGATGAGATTACGAAACGCCGGGACCAGAGCCACCAGAACCAGCATCGGCGCAACCTCGGCCACGTTCTTGCCCAGCGCATTGGGGAAGATCCAGAGAAAGCCCACCATGCCCAGGATCCCTGCCGTGGAGATTACGGCAACACTACCCTCAAGCATGACCCTGGTCTTTACGCATTCGAGCAAGGTGGCGGTGCGCATCAGCCGCTGCGTCAGCAAGGTCAGGAAGGCGCGGACTGGTAGTGCGGTGAGGTCCACCAGCCGCATGATGATGGCATAAATGCCAGCGGCTTCAGCCCCACCGAGCGACAGCACCAGCACCTTGTCAAGCTCTGACTGGATGTAGAACAGCATCTCGGCTCCGGCCACGGACACCGCATCGACCCAACGCCGGATATAGAGGGCCGGTTTCCATCGCAGCCGGACACGCGGGTAGAAAAACACCACCGCCAGCAAAGCCGCCAGGCCATTTGCGCCGAAATAGTACCAGCCCCAGGTGGAGAGCGACCCGTCGGCCAGCCAGGCGAACAGAACGGCGGCGACGGTTTTCAGAGCGGTTGCCGCGACCACCAGAAAGGAACCGGCGCCGAACCGGTTCACCCCGTAGCTGACGATGACGACGATCTCCATGATCCGCCAGCAAAGCACTTCGGCCACAATGATTTTCGCAAATGTTGCGAGCGCCATCTGATCGTTGAAAATCAGCCAGTGGGTGACCCAGGCGGCAAGCCCAATGATCGGCAACGAGAGCACCAGACCACCGAGGAATCCCGCGGTGTAGACGCCGAGCAACCGTTGTTTCACCGTGGCGATCCGGTAGAGCGGGGAAACGAAGCCGAACGCCATCAGCCGTGAGAGCATGATCCCGCAAGCCGATGCGGTGGCGAACAGTCCGAAATCGGAGATCGACAGCGTGTTCGCGATCGCAATGAAATAGACCAGCGAAACGACCAACCGCCCCACCGCCCCGCCGATCATCGACAGATAGGCGCGGATCGAAGCCTTGTAAGTGTCGGCAAGGTGTTTCAGGCGCGCGATCATCTTTATCCTAAAGGCTGGGCATTGTGCGGATTGCACACGTCGTTTCACCACTCAAACCCTATGACAGAAACGTTAATTCGACGTTTGAGAGCAGTTTTGGATCAAGTTTGCGGTTTGACTGCGGGCTAACTTGCAGAGGTGCTAAATGATGGAAAAACCGCCGAAACTGGCGCTTGGGTTGCGAAAATTAACCATTTGTTACCCATGAATTTATAGTTTGCCTTAACGAAGATGAGATCTTGCCAACAGAGGCGTTCCGGCCAGACATGGATGAGCCCACCAACGACCGAAGGCAACGAGTCCGCAAGGGGTCATTGCTGGATCACGCTGCAGAAGCGCCTGCCGGGCAAAGCACTGCGCCGCGCGTTGGACCGCGACTTGCGCCAGCCTCGTCTGCCGGACCTGCTGCAAGGTCGGCCCCGGCATCATTGCTATCCGTGTCGAAAGGCGGCCCGCGCATTTCCACATCCCGCTATGCGTCGCGCGCTCCGTCCCGCGAAGAGCGGCCTCAGGCTGAGGCTGCTCCCGAACATGCGCTTGGCCCCGAATCTGTGCTCGCATCTGAACAACAGGCTGCCGCATCCCCCGACCGGTTGTTTGGCGATCGTATCGCGCGGTTGATGGAAAAGGCCATGCCGAAGGACAGAGGTGTACATCAGCGCAACCAGCGCCCTGATGAACGGCCCGAGCAACGCCACCACCACGAACACCATCAAGAATACACCGGAGAGGCGGCAGCAGTCGGCCACACGGGTCGTGCACCATCAGATGAGAACGTTCTACACCAGCCCGACGGGGCCGCTTGGTTTCGGCATCAGGACTGGGCGCAGCCGCAGGCTGCAGCTTGGAATGGCCCGGACGAACGGCCCCTTCTTGACCCATCGATCCTGATTGCAGCGGTTTGGCGCTGGCGCAACCTGATCGCCATCGCCACCCTTCTCGGCGCGCTTGTCGGTGTGATGATCGCCCTTTCTACGCCGCACCGGTACTATGCCGAGAGCCGGTTGTTTGTTGATCCGCGCGAGGTCCGGGTGACCGAGGACGATGTGCGCAACCAGCAACTCTCCACCGAGGCGATCCTGGCGATCATCGACAGCCAGTTGCAGATCCTGTCCTCGACCACCGTTCTCGAACAGGTCATCGCGGAACTTGGCCTGGCCCAGGACGCCGAGTTCAATGGCTCTTTGTCAACTGGTGGGTTGAGTGGCGGCATCGCCATACTCAAGGAAATCATCACTGGCAAGGACCCGGCCTCAGACGCCGAACAGATTGCCCTTGAGCATCTCCGCGACGCCGTTTCCGTGTCGCGCGACACCCAGACCTTCGTGATCATCGTTGGTGTCGACACCCGTGATCCCGAAAAATCCGCTCTGATCGCCAACAAGATCGTCGACACCTATCTGGATTCGGAAGGCGCGGCCCAGTCCGGCCTGCTTGAGCGCACCTCCGAAGCCATCGATACACGGATCAATGCGCTGCGCTCCGATCTTGACGAGGCGGAACGCGAAGTCGAGCGCTTCAAGGCCGAGAACGGCATTGTCGGCGTCGGCGGCGGCCAGTCCATCGACGACAAGGAAATTCTCGCCATCAGCGATCAACTGGCCAATGCCCGCGCGGTCAAGGTTGGCGTTCGCGTCAAGGCCCAGAACCTCGCCAAGGCCGACCCGGAAGAGGTCCTCTCCGGATCCTTCCCCGAGGAGTTTCTCTCGTCAAACCTGATCGATCTGCGCAAGCAGTACACCCAGACCAAATCCACCGCGGACTCCCTCGCGACCCAGCTCGGCCCGCGCCATCCGCAATATGTTTCAGCACAGCAGTCGCTGGAGACCATCCGCGCCGAAATCACCCGTGAATTGCGCCGCATTGTGGCCAGCTCACAAAGCGAGTTGCAGCGCGCGGTCGAAACCGAGCAGGAACTGGCAAGCCAGATGGCGGTGGCCAAGAGCCGTGCGATGGATCAGTCCGTTGAGTTCGTCACGTTGCGTGAACTCGAACGCAAGGCCACGGCCACCCGCGAAATCTACGAGGCGTTCCTGCGGCGCTCGCGCGAAACCAGCGAACGCTCAAACCTGTCGACACGCAATGTCCGGGTGATCTCCCCGGCCGAGGCGCCACTGAATCCGATGGGTCCGTCACGCAAGTTCATCGCGGCTGGTGGCATGGTCGGCGGTTTCTTCCTTGGGCTTGGTTTGGCCCTGCTTGCTGGCGCACTGGAGAGCATTCGCGCTTTCAGCGCCGCTGGAAGACCTCCGGGTGCGCCTCAGTTTTTCCCCGATCCATCCTTTCCTGATCCCCGGACTCCGCCCGGAGGTGCCGGCCGCAAAACCAGGTCTGACCAGGGTGACGCTTCATCCGGGCATAACGCTCCGGCTGCGCAGGGAGCCGAGGCCGGTTACGCGGCAAGCCGGGCTAAAGCAGAACGTCAGGACGCGATGGAGCAGGACCTGGCCGCAAACATGGCGGAAGCCGCTGCGCAGGCGATCGCCGATACGGAGCCAAAGCAATCTGTTGAGCCGCAGCCCGATTTGGCCGCCCAGCCGCCAGTTCAGCCGCCAGTTCAGACGCAAGTCCAACCGCAAGCGCAGACGCCCGTCCAACCGGCCGCGTCGCAGGCTTGGTCTGCGCCTCAGCCGTCCGGCATGCATCCGGACTATCCGCCGCATCCGCAGACCTATCAGGGCCAGCCTTACCCACCGCAGCTTCACGACCAGCAGCCGCATCAACAGGCCTTCGCTCATCCGGCTCCCTACCCAGCAGCGTCCCAATACGGTGGCCAGCACGGGCCCCAGTCCGGAGCTCAGCATGGAGCTGCCATGCCCGGCTTCGTGCCCGCCGCCATGGTTCCGCAACAGCCGGTGCCTCAGCCGTGGTACCCTGTGCAGCAGAATTTCGGGTATCCCGCCGCGCAACTTCCTCCGGCCCACCCGCATGCGGTTCCACATCCCGCTTCGGTCAACTGGCCCGGGTCTTTGCCGGTGATGCCACATCAACCGATTTCGCTTCAGCAACAGGCCTATCCTGCTGCCGTGCCCCCGGTTGCCCCGCCAGCATATCCGCCGCAGCCCGTTGCCGCCCCCGCCGCCCCCCAGGCACGGGTCCAGGCGCAGGATCCGGTGTCATCCCCGGCTCCCGCTCAGGTCACGGAACCGGCCCGGGTTGCAGACCCGGACAACGCAGCCCCCAGCGATCCTGAGGTCGACCGCATTCGCCGCCAGATGGATCAGCTGCGCTCTCGCATTGGCGGTCATCCGGCCGCACGTCGCCGCGCCTGAGCCAAGCAATTCCCGAAACACCTGTTTTTTGACGTCTGAAGACGTATTGGGGCTATCGGATCGGCGCCTTGATCGCTTAGGGTCCGCCTCGTCGATGCGGAATCGGGATCCGCAATTGAGCGCCGGTCCGCGCAAGGCCCGCGCTGCCTGAAGAACGGGAGAATGCTCAAATGGCCACTGTGATTGACGGAAAAGCCGTTGCCGCTGGTGTTGTGGAACAGGTGACCGCGGCCAGCGCCGCGCTCGAGGCACAAGCCGGTGTGCGCCCGGGGCTCGCCGTTGTCATCGTCGGCAATGATCCGGCCTCCCATGTCTACGTCTCCTCGAAAAGCCGCATGGCCAAGCAGTGCGGCTTCAAGTCGGTCCAGCACACATTGCCCGAGACCACCAGCCAGGCAGACCTCGAAGCGCTGATCGAGACCCTCAATCAGGATCCGGAAATTCACGGCATCCTGGTGCAGCTGCCGCTGCCCGACGGTCTCAATTCCGACCCGGTGATCCAGTCGATCCGGCCGGAGAAGGACGTCGATGGCCTGCATGTGGTCAATGCCGGCAAGCTGATGACCGGAGACCTGGAAGGCGGGCTGATTTCCTGCACGCCCGCAGGCGCCATGCTGTTTGTGCGCCAGACTCACGGCCCGGATCTCTCGGGCCTCAACGCCGTCGTCATCGGCCGTTCCAACCTGTTCGGCAAGCCGATGGCGGCGCTGCTGCTGGCTGCCAACGCCACCGTCACCACCGCCCATTCGCGCACCAGGGATCTCGCCTCCGTCTGCCGCAATGCCGATATTCTGGTCGCAGCCGTCGGCCGCCCGCGAATGGTCAAGGCCGACTGGGTCAAGCCCGGCGCCACCGTCATCGATGTCGGCATCAACCGCATCGACGCGCCCGAGCGGGGCGAGGGCAAGACCCGCCTGGTCGGCGATGTCGCCTTTGATGAATGCGCCGAAGTGGCATCCACCATCACCCCGGTCCCCGGCGGCGTCGGCCCCATGACCATCGCCATGCTGATGGCCAACACTGTAACAGCCGCCATGCGCGCCCACGGGATAAAGCCGCCGTCTTTTTGAGCCACCACCGATGAGACCGTGACCGGAAGATAGGTGCGTGTGTCCTCGGTGTCTCGCGCACCGAGTCATTGCGGTGGCCACAGTCGTTGCCTCGCGCCGAAGTCAAACGAAATCGTTGAGCAGCGTGAGGAACCACATGGGGGGAGCAACGTTGTCCCTTTTTGTGAAAGGATCAGCCATGTCCCGCCCCACCGCCATCAGCTTTGATTTCCAGGCTGAGACCATCGTCGGCGTCCGCTATCCCGCGCCGCAGCCCACCGGCGCGCGGGTGCTGCTCAATCACGGCTTCAGCGTCACGCGCATGGGGGTAGGGCGGGCATTTGTCGATCTCGCCCGAGGACTCACCGATGCCGGCTGCACTGTCTATGCCTTTGACCGCCTCGGCCATGGCGAAAGCGATGGCCGCTTTCTCGATGTCACCGTGCCCAACGAGCTGGAGCAACTCTCGGCGATGCTAGATTATGTGCAGGCCGATGGAGACGGCCCTATCCACGTGCTGGGCCATTCGCTTGGGGGTATGGAATCAGCCTGCCTTGCAAGCCGGCGGCCCGACGAGATCGCAAGCCTCACCCTCTGGGCCGCTGCGGCGGTTTTTGTCGACGACATCAACAGCAATCAGATCCAGGGCCAGTCTCTGGATCCCCTGTATGAAACCGGCGTCTTCGACTTCGATGGTCAGGCGCTCGGTCTGGGTTTCGTCAAGACCGGCAAGGATTTTGAGCCATTCGCGGGTCTGGAGGCCTTTGGCGGCAAGGTCTGGCTGCACCAAGGCGAAGCCGACAATGTGGTGCCGATGAAATACGCCGAAACCTACGCAAAAATCTGGTCCAGCACCGCCACCCTGTACCGCTATCCCGAGGCCGACCATGGCTGGAACCGCCTGGCCGATCGCACATTGCTGTTGCAGCGAACCGTGGCCGACATTGCCGGCTGGGGCGCAGCCGCGGACGCGTAAGCCGCCCAGCCTTTGTAGGAAAGTTGCAGCGTGAAGACATTTGTTGATGCGGATCGGTCACCAGCCGCTTGCCTGCATTGTTTTTGCGGTGCCGATCCGCGTCCCTGCAATCCTTGGCATCTCACGCAAGGTGCGATAACACCCTGACCGACGGAATGAGAACGCCAAGGACCCCGCGATGACATTGCTGATTATCTTTGTGCTGCTGGCCATCGGGGTGTCGTTTCTCTGCTCGATCCTCGAAGCGGTGCTTTTGTCGATCACACCCTCTTTTGTCGAGAGTGCCGAGGAAAAGCAGCCGGGCCTTGCGAAAAAGCTCAGAACCTTGCGGGCGGATATCGAGCGTCCGCTTGCCGCCATCCTGTCGCTCAACACCATTGCCCACACTGTCGGCGCCACCGGCGCCGGTGCGCAGGCGGCATTGGTGTTTGACGACACCGGCGTCGGCATATTCTCCGCAGTCTTGACGCTTGCCATTCTCATTCTTTCCGAAATTATTCCCAAGACGCTCGGCGCCACCTACTGGCGCGCCCTGGCGCCGTTTGCGGTCCGGGTGTTGCCCTGGTTGATCATCGTGCAGCTGCCTCTGGTGTGGATGAGCCAGGCGCTGACGCGACTGTTGACGGGCGGTGACCGCCACGCAGAAGTCTCGCGCCAGGAGATCACGGCGCTGACCACCGCAGGCCAGCGCCTCGGCGTTGTCGCCGAAGACGAAACCCGCGTTGTCACCAACCTGTTTCGCCTGTCGGAAATTGAAGCCATCGAGATCATGACGCCACGCACGGTGATCCAGCATCTCGGCGCGGACGAGACGGTCGGTTCCGTTCTGGCCGCCAGAGACAGTTTTCCGGTCTCCCGCTTCATCGTCACCGGCGAAAACATTGATGACGTGAAAGGATTTGTGCTGACCCGCGATCTGCTGCTGGCCGGTCTGCGCGATGGCAATGACAAGACGGTGTCCGACTTCACCCGCGACATTCAGCGCATTTCGGAAGAAACCGACCTCGATACGCTGTTCGATCTGCTGATGGACAATGAGGCACACATTGCCCTCATCGAAGACGAATATGGCGGCACCACCGGCCTCGTGACCATGGAAGACGTCATCGAAACCCTGCTCGGCACCGAGATCGTTGACGAGATCGATGAAGCCGAAGATCTGCAAAGGGTCGCCAAACTCCGCGCCATCCGCCAGCGCAACGCCCGGGGCAAGCCGGAGAGCTGATACGCGGGCAGAGTGGGCCCCCTTCGACTCATTCCGTCCCGCCCACCGCTACTCCGCCGCCTGCCGCGAACCCCGCCGAACCTGTTTCCGTTCCGCCGGTGCCGGTCCCGTGCTCGCCCGCACGATCAGTTCCACCGGCCAGACTTCCTGCAACGGTTCGCGCTCAACGCCCGAGATGATGTCGACCAGACGTGCACAGATGCGCGCACCTGCCGCCCGGATCGAGGAGCGGGTGGTGGTCTGCGGCACCGAGAAGCTCTCCGGTTTCAAAAACGGGAAGACGTCGTCATGGGAGATCACCGAAGCGTCCTGGGGCATTCTCAGCCCGAGCTGGTTGAGCGCGCGGACAACCCCCAGCGTGGTGAACATCGAGGCGCTGAGGATGCCGGTCGTCCGCGTGCTGGCATCGGCAGTGGCAAACAACGCCATCGTCAGATTGTAGCCGTTCTCCTCGTTCATCGCGGCCGAATGGGCGACCAGCGTATCCGGCCCGAGCCCGTGGTCGGCAATCGCCCGCCGCACGCCGTTGAGCCGGTGCACCGCGAAGCTGAAATCCGTATCGCCATTGATGAAGCCCAGCCGCCGGTGGCCAAGCTGCAGCAACAGCCGCGCGGCATCGTAAAACGCGCCTTCATTGTCGATGTCCATATAGGCGTAGCCATCCGCCGGTTTCAGCGCCCGGCCATGCGCCAGAAACGGAACGCCGAGCTTTTTCATCAGCGCAATGCGCTGGTCGTCATTGCGCATTGAGGAGAGATAAACCCCGTCCACCGAGCGGCTGGCGGCAATCCGGCCATAGGCTTCGGTCTCGCGCTCATAGGGAGCCGGGGTCAGAGACAGGTCGATCTCGTGCGACAGCGCATGCTCGCCCAGGCCCGACAGGAACTCGACAAAATGCGGGTCCAGATCGACATTTCGGCCCACCGGCAGCACATAGCCGATCGAGCCGGCCTTGCCGGTTGCGAGCTTGCGCGCATTCGAATTGGGTTTGTAGCCGTGGCTTTGCGCGGCCTCGAGCACCCGCAGCCGTGTTTTTTCATTGACTTCTGGATAGCCGTTGAGGGCACGGCTGATCGTCGTCTGGGAAAGATCCAGCAGTTGGGAGAGTTCTTTAAGGTTCACAGCAAGCCGCCCGGATCCTTCAAAGCGCTTTGAATTTTTCCGCTCAACATCACTCCTCCTCGCCTGCCAAGTCTATAGCAAATCAAAGATCTCCCTCCAAAAAAAGTATGAAAATTCGATTTTGCAGCGCAAAAAACACTTTGCACCGCAGCAAATTCGAGAGTTTTGTCTCTTGTCTCGACTTTTACGCTTGACTCGGGCAGGCACACGTAATCCTCTGAGGGCAAGCCAAAGCGCTTTGGAGGTATTGAAGTGCTGGCTATCAAAACTCATTCAGCTTCATGAGAAGGCCGGAACCGGCCGGGAGGAAAAGTTCGATGAAAAAGATGCTTTTGTTGAGCGCCGCAGCCGCCGCGCTGACCATGGGAGCGGCCCACGCCGCTGATCTCAAGTTCACGCCCGGCGAGGGGGATTTCAACTGGGAGAGCTATGAGGGCTTCGCGTCCGCCAACGATTACAATGGTCAAAGCGTCACCATTGCCGGCCCGTGGCTGGCAGGCGAGGCGGTGTCGTTCGAAAACCTTCTGGCCTATTTCGAGGAAGCGACCGGTGCTGATGTGAGGTATGTCGGATCAGATTCCCTGGAGCAGCAGATTGTTATCGATGCGGAGGCCGGTTCAGCTCCAAACATTGCGGTTTTTCCGCAACCTGGTCTCGCGACCACGATGGCCGCACGCGGCTTTCTCTCACCACTCGGCGCTGAAGCAGCATCTTGGGTAGGTGAGAATTATGCGGCAGGACAGTCCTGGGTCGACCTGGGTACATATCCAGACAAAGATGGGACGGATCAGTTTTTCGGTTTCTTCTTTAACGTTAACGTCAAATCACTGGTTTGGTACGTGCCGGAAAACTTCGAGGATGCAGGTTACGAAGTTCCGAAATCGATGGAAGAGCTCAAGGCGCTGACCGAGCAGATCGTTGCCGATGGCGAAACGCCCTGGTGCATTGGCCTGGGATCAGGCGGTGCCACCGGCTGGCCGGCGACCGACTGGGTCGAAGACATGATGCTGCGCACCCAGGCCCCGGATGTCTATGACAAGTGGGTCTCCAACGAGGTCAAGTTCACCGATCCCGCCGTCATCGGCGCGATTGAGGAATTCGGCTGGTTTGCCCGTAATGACGCCTTTGTCGCCGGTGGCGCGGATGCGGTTGCCACCACCGATTTCCGTGACAGCCCCAAAGGCCTCTTCTCATCGCCGCCGCAGTGTTACCTGCACCGCCAGGCCTCATTTATCCCTGCCTATTTTCCTGACGGAACTGTGGTCGGACAGGATGCTGATTTCTTCTACTTTCCTGCATATGCCGGCAAGGACCTCGGCAAGCCGGTCCTAGGTGCTGGAACTCTTATGGGCATCACTAAGGACAATGAGGCCACAAGAGGCTTCATTGAATTCCTTAAAACCCCGTTTGCCCATGAAGTGATGATGGCGCAGCCGGGTTTCCTGACCCCGCTGAAAAGTGTGAACCCCGCTAATTATTTGGATGATACCCAGCGTGCGCTTGGTGATGTTCTTCTCGGCGCAACCACGTTCCGCTTCGACGGCTCCGACCTGATGCCAGGCGGCGTTGGCGCTGGCTCCTTCTGGACCGGCATGGTTGACTACACCGGCGGCAAGTCCGCCGAAGAGGTGGCTGATTCAATCCAGAAGTCCTGGGACTCGCTCAAGTAAGCGGACTGCAATCGCAAATCGGGAGATCCCGGCGCTTTGCCGGGGCCTCCATTGGAACGGTCTTTCGGGGTCAAACAGTCTTTGGGGAGGGACAGATGCATCCGGCAATTCAGGGTATCATCACCATTATCGTCGGCGTCGGCGGATGCATTGGATATTTCTATTTTTCCAATCAGTTCCTCGACAAGGTCCTCTTCCCCGCCACCGGCAAGAATGCCGGACGTAACATCAACCGGGCCAATCAGATAAGGCCCTGGCTGTTTCTGTTTCCCGCACTTTTCGCACTCGGCCTCTATCTCGCCTATCCGGTGTTCGCCACGCTGTGGCTGTCGGTCTCCGACCGCGACGCCGGCGGCGCCTTTATCGGCCTGGCCAACTACTCCAAGATGTTTGGCGACACGAAATTCTGGGAAGCCCTGAGCAACAACATGCTCTGGCTGATCATTGTGCCGGCGTTTTCGACCGGTTTTGGCCTTCTGGCCGCTCAGCTCACCGACCGCATCGGCTGGGGCGGCATCGCCAAATCACTGATTTTCATGCCGATGGCGATTTCCTTTGTCGGCGCCGCGGTGATCTGGAAGCTGGTCTATGATACCCGCCCCATCGATCAGGATCAGATCGGCGTGCTCAACGCGGTCTGGCTCTCCTTCGAGGACGGCTCCTTTTCAACACTCTTTCTGAAGATCCTGCCTCTGCTTCTGCTGGCCATCTTCATCGCCGCCGTTGCCTATGCGATCTATCAGACGTTGCGACCGCTGCTCGGTCGTGAGAAAGGCCACGGTGAGTCCCACTGGTGGGGAGTTCTGCTGCAGATCGCCGGTGCAATCATCGGCGCCTGGCTTATCTGGCAGGCACTGGGTGCCATGCTGTCACTGATCTCCGCCACGCTGCCTTATGGCGAGCCCCAGACCTGGCTCACCATTCCGTTCTGGAATTCGATCTTCCTCATGGTGGTGCTGATCTGGATCCAGACCGGCTTTGCCATGGTGATCCTTTCGGCAGCTCTGCGCGGCATTCCCGAAGAAACCGTCGAGGCGGCGGTGATTGACGGCGCCAACCCGTTCCAGATCTTCTTCAAGATCAAGGTGCCGCAAATCATGAGCACCATCGTGGTGGTCTGGACCACGATCACCATCGTCGTGCTCAAGGTGTTTGACATTGTCTTCGCCATGACCAACGGGCAATGGGAAACCCAGGTTCTGGCCAATTACATGTACGACAAACTGTTCCGCGCCAATGATTGGGGCGTCGGTTCGGCCAGTGCCATGATCATCATGCTGCTGGTCACCCCGATCCTGGTCTGGAATGTATACAACGCCCGCAAAGAAACGCGCTGAGGGAGGCTGAGATGCACGCATCAACATCCAAAAAATCGCCTCTCACCTGGGCCGTTCACATTTCGGTCGTGGCCCTTGTGGCGCTCTGGCTGTTCCCCACCGTCGGCCTGTTCGTCTCCTCGTTCCGCACCGCGGACCAGATCGCCAACACCGGCTGGTGGATGGCGCTGTTCACCCAGGAACGTCAGGCACCGGCGATCCGCATTGCGGGCAACGAGGCGGAGATCGACGGCGAATTCGTCATTGAAGGCAATCTGTTCGACGGAGCCAATGCCACCATCAGTCGCTGGGGCACCAGTTCGCGCGCGCCCGAAGCCTATGAACCCGGCGAGGTGGCCGAACTTCGCGACGGCCAGACGCTCAGTGTCGCCGTTGATGGCGCATTCCGTCTCTCGGCACCGCAGAGCTTCGGTGACAGCCGTCTTCCGCGCGTCTTCACCACGGCAACCACGCCGCCGGAATTCACTTTCGAGAACTACCGGTTCGTGCTGTTTGACCCGAGCAACCGCGAGGGTATGGCCAAGGCCTTCTTCAACACGTTGACGGTCACCATTCCGGCCACCGTGATCCCGATCGTAATCGCTGCCTTCGCAGCCTATGCGCTCGCATGGATGCGGTTCCCCGGCCGTTCACTGCTGATCGCTGCCGTTGTCGGCCTTTTGGTCGTGCCGCTGCAGCTTGCGCTGATCCCGCTGCTCAAGCTGCACAACGACATCGGCATCGGCAAAGGCTATCTCGGGGTCTGGCTTGCCCATACCGGCTTCGGTCTGCCGCTGGCGATCTACCTCCTGCGAAACTATATGGTCGGCCTGCCGCGTGACATTATCGAGAATGCCCGCGTTGATGGCGCCACCGATTTCCAGATTTTCGTCAAGATCATCCTGCCGCTGTCATTTCCTGCCCTTGCGTCTTTCGCGATTTTCCAGTTCCTGTGGACCTGGAACGATCTTCTGGTCGCTCTTGTCTTTCTCATTGATGCGACCGGCGAAACCACGGTGATGACCAAGCAGATTGTCGAGCTTCTGGGCACCCGCGGCGGCAACTGGGAAATCCTGGCGACCTCCGCCTTCGTGTCGATTGCAGTCCCGCTGGCGGTGTTCTTCGCCATGCAAAAATATCTCGTGCGCGGCCTCCTGGCCGGGTCCGTGAAATAACGAGGCATTTATGAAAACCATGACTCTCGCCGGCAAGCGGTCGCAACCCGGCTCCGAAATCGTCCCTGATCCCGACTGGTGGCGCGGTGGCGTGATCTATCAGGTCTATCCGCGGTCCTATCAGGACACCAGCGGCGACGGGGTCGGCGATCTGATCGGCATTGCCGAACGGATTGGCTACATTGCCTCGCTCGGGGTCGATGCGATCTGGATCTCGCCGTTCTTCACCTCACCGATGAAGGACTTCGGCTATGATGTGTCGGACTACACCAATGTCGATCCGATGTTCGGCACGCTTGGTGATTTTGATCAACTGGTCAAGGTTGCGCACGACCACGGCATTCGCATCATTATCGATCTGGTGCTTTCCCATTCCTCCGACCAACATCCCTGGTTTGTCGAAAGCCGGATGGATCGGGACAATCCGAAGGCCGACTGGTATGTCTGGTCCGAGCCCAAGCCCGATGGCACGCCACCCAACAACTGGCTGTCGATCTTCGGTGGCTCCGGCTGGCAATGGGATGGCAAGCGCGAGCAGTATTACCTGCACAATTTCCTCACCTCGCAACCGGATCTGAACTTCCACAACGTGGAAGTCCAGGATGCGCTGCTCGATGTGGTGCGCTTCTGGCTCGATCGCGGCGTCGACGGGTTCCGGCTCGACACGATCAATTTCTACTTCCACGACAAGGAACTGCGCGACAACCCGCCGCTGGCCAGGGAATTGCGCAATGACTCGATTGCCCCGGCAGTCAATCCCTACAATCACCAGCTTCACATCTACGACAAGAACCGTCCGGAAAACATTGAGTTCCTCAAGCGGTTCCGCGCTCTGCTCGATGAGTATCCCGGCACCACCGCCGTGGGCGAGGTGGGTGATGCCCAAAAGGGGTTGCAGATCGTTGCCGACTACACATCCGGCAACGACAAGATGCACATGTGCTACGCGTTCGAGTTTCTCTCCAAGACCCCGGTCACGGTTGATCGTGTCCGCACGGTGATGAGTGATTTCATCACCGCTGCTCCCGAGGGCTGGGCCTGCTGGGCGTTCTCCAATCATGATGTCATCCGCCATGCCACCAGATGGGGTGACCATGTGAGTGATCGCGACCGGTTCCTGCGCCTGCTCGCCGGCCTGGTCATATCGCTGCGTGGCTCGGTTTGCCTGTATCAGGGCGAGGAACTGGGGCTGACAGAAGCGGATCTGGCATTTGAGGATCTGCAGGATCCATATGGCATCCAGTTCTGGCCCGATTTCAAGGGACGTGACGGCTGCAGGACCCCGATGGTCTGGTCAGAGAACGAGCAGAGCGCAGGTTTCACCATCGGTCAGCCATGGCTTCCTGTGCCCCCGGAACACCGCCATCTCGCGGTCGATGCGCAGGATCATGTTCAGGGGTCGATGCTCAACCACTACCGGCGCCTGCTTGGGTTCCGCAAGGCGCACCGGCCGTTGGCCAAGGGCAATCTGGAGTTTCACGATTCCGGTGATCAGGTGCTGTCACTGATCCGCCGTGACGGCAATGAAGCGATTTTCTGCGCCTTCAATCTGAGCGAGGAAATCCAGATTATCGCGCGTCCGGAAGGTGAAGTCGAGCCGCTGGACGGCCATGGGTTCTCCGGATTCCTGCGTGCCGATACAATTGAACTGTCACCCTACGATGCTTTTTTCGCCAGGCTCGGGTGAAGCCTTATCAGGCGTGAAGGGGAGGAGATAACATGGCTGGTCTGATGTTGAAGGGGCTGAAGAAAGCCTACGGCGCCGTAGAGGTGATCCACGGCGTGGATCTTGAGATCCAACAGGGCGAGTTCATCGTCTTTGTTGGTCCGTCCGGGTGCGGAAAGTCCACGCTGCTCCGGATGATCGCGGGGCTTGAGGAGATCAGCGGCGGCACGCTGGAAATCGACGGGATGTTTGTCAATGACGTGCCGCCCTCCAAGCGCGGCATCGCCATGGTGTTCCAGTCCTATGCGCTCTATCCGCATATGACGGTCTACGACAACATGGCCTTTGGCATGCGCATCGCCAAGGAGACCAACGAGGAGATTGACCGGCGGGTGCGCGCCGCCGCCGACATCCTACAGCTCGGCCCCTATCTCGACCGTTTGCCCAAGGCGTTGTCGGGCGGACAGCGCCAGCGCGTGGCCATCGGCCGTGCCATCTGCCGCAATCCGAAGGTCTTCCTGTTCGACGAGCCGCTCTCCAACCTTGATGCCGCTTTGCGTGTTGCCACCCGGATCGAGATCTCCAAGCTCAATGAATCCATGCCCGAAACCACCATGATCTATGTCACCCACGATCAGGTCGAGGCCATGACGCTGGCGGATCGCATCGTGGTGCTGTCTGGCGGTTACATCGAGCAGGTGGGGCCGCCGATGGAGCTTTATTCCAGGCCCGCCAACCTGTTTGTCGCCCAGTTCATCGGCTCCCCCGCCATGAACATCATTCCGGCCACCATCGAGAAGACCGGTGACAGTGCCGCCGTTTCACTTGCCGGCGGCAAGCATGTCGAAACCGGAATTGCAGTGTCTGACAGCGAAAAGGGCAAGAAGGCCGCCTTCGGCGTCAGGCCCGAAGATCTCGCCATCTCCACCGGCGAGGATTTCCTGTTCGAAGGCACCGTTTCTCTGGTCGAGCATCTCGGCGAGGTCACGCTGCTTTATGTCGAGGGCCTGACTGAAGGCGAGCCGATCATTGCCAAGCTCACCGGCCACCAGACCATCGACCGCGGCGACAAGGTACGCTTCCAGGCCGAGCAGGAGAAGCTCCATTTGTTCGATGCGGACGGCAAGAGCTACCGGAAGTAACCGTCTCTTCGGGGCAATTGCTCATTGTTTGCTCGCTTGATGCACAAAAGCCCTGCTCGGAACAGCGGGGCTTTTGTATTTCGAAGTGAGGGGAGGGAATGCAGAGGGTTTCGACGGAGCCGGCCGGGAGGAAACCGGCCCCGTCTGTATGGAACATGCTTGTCGCGCTCAATTGAGTGATAACGTACATGCATCATTTCAAGGTGTTAGAGCGCCGTGCGTCCAATTGGACGCACGGCGCTCCGGTTGCCAGCTCAGGGATTGCCTGAAGGTTGGCGAGCCGTCATTGCCGGCGCGGTGATAGATGATCTGGTCATTCAGTGCGCCGGTCGGATCGGAAGCGCCGATGGATGCAGTGGCGGTGTAGTCGATGCTGCCGGCAGCAGGTGCCGTAAAGACCGGCGAACCGTCATTGCCAGCGCGATGATACACCACCTGGTCGTTTTCCACGGAGTTCACCGACAACGTGGCAGCACCTGTCTTTGCCTGAGGCACATAGGCGTCGAGTGCGGAGGATTGTGCAAAGGCACCGGTTGCAGTTGCCAGAGTCAGGCCCAGTGCGATGATGATCTTGTTCATGGTTTTATCCTTTCCATACGTGGTCGTAGAACTGTGCGGAAGGGCAGCCTGTCTGCGCCGTTCCGATGACCTGAATGTGTGGATGTACCCGATGAATTGCGAACCAATAAGATGTGAACACTGCGTGTAAACGGCGAGCTTGAATTTCCTGCGAGGCCGCCCAATCGAGAAAATATAGATAATAAAAACAACGATATAGAAATTTGAATTGGGATTTTTCTGACACACTCCATCCACAATCCGAGTCTGCAGCGTCGATCAAAAAGTTGCTCTGACACCGCTCGAGTTCCGAATATCCGACCTTTCGGGCGAACCGAATATTTGAGGTTGTCTGACCGTTCTGAAACCGGTGCGGCCCGGAACCGACCAGAGTCTCACGCGCGATCACGCGCTGTGTGATCGTTGCTTGCCGCAAAATATGAAAACAGGTCCGGATTCCGCAGGTTCCGTTGACGATCGGCGGCTTCAATTCGCATTCGGTTGGCAGCGAAACGCGTTCAAATCCTGATTTGCGGCGGGTTGAAAGCAAACATTTTCTTTACAATCATCCGGCAGTTTGAACGAATTAAACGGGAAAAGACAGTGTTACAGAGCAGAACGCATTATCTGCATCGCGAAGAATCCTTCATGTACGACCGCGAAACCCGGTTCGTCATGGAAGAGACACTCAATCACGCTCGCATCGAGTACACCGAGAAGGGCGTCATGCACATGGCCTCTCGTCGTTGCATGGTATTGGCGATTTCGGCCAGCACGGCCATTCTCGGGATCGTCACGCAATTCACCATTCCCGAGCAGTTCTGCCTGGATGTACCCGAGGCGCGGATCGACAGGATCGGCTGCGTTCTCAAGCGCGTCAACGTCAACAACACCATCGAGGCGCGCTTTCTGCGGCTTCTGAGCGAACGGGACATGGACCGGATCTTCGTTTACAGCCACCACCCGGCTCATCGCGACCGCCTGCTCGATCTCAGGGCCTGACAACCCGGCCGCTTTGACCGCGACAAGTGTTGCTGGCCAGGGGGCTTGCGCGCCTCAGTAAAGCACGCTGGCGCCCTCGTCGGCAGGGCCCGCATTGTCGCGCAGCCGTGCGAACAGCTCACGCCCGATGCCCCATTCATTCTGACTGAGATCAGCAGTCGCGGGCTCGCGCGCGTCAAACTCATCGGCCGGAACCAGCACCTCCAGCGTGCCGGTGACCGCATCGAGCCGGATCATGTCGCCGTCCCTGATCCTGGCGATCGGGCCGCCGTCCTTTGCCTCGGGCGTCACATGGATTGCCGCCGGCACCTTGCCGGATGCACCAGACATGCGCCCGTCAGTGACCAGCGCGATCGCCTGTCCCCGGTCCTGCAACACGCCCAGTGACGGCGTCAGCTTGTGCAGTTCCGGCATGCCATTGGCCTTGGGCCCCTGAAACCGCACCACGGCGACGAAATCGCCGGTCAGGCTTCCGGCCTTGAAGGCGGCCTGCATCTCGTTCTGGTCAGAAAACACCCGCGCAGGGGCCTCGACCACAAACCGTTCCGGTTTCACCGCGGAGATCTTGATCACCGCCTTGCCCATGTTTCCGGTCAGCATCTTGACGCCGCCATTGGGCTGGAACGGCTTGTCAGCAGTGGTCACCACCTTCGGGTCGCCGCTTTCCTTCGAAACCGGCACACGCTTGACTGTTCCGTTCTCGCCAAGCTTGGCTTCCACCGCATAGGCCGTCAGCCCCTTGCCCCAGACGGTGCGCACATCCTCGTGCAGCATGCCTTGCGACAGAAGCTCGGCGATCAGGAAGTTGAGCCCGCCGGCTGCGTGGAAATGGTTCACATCGGCCGGACCATTGGGGTAGACCCGCGCCAGAAGCGGCACAGCATCGGAGAGTTCGGAAATGTCCTGCCAGGTCAGCACGATGCCCGCCGCCCGCGCCATCGCCACCAGGTGCATGGTGTGATTGGTCGAGCCGCCGGTGGCATGCAGCCCCACCACGCCATTGACGATCGAGCGCTCGTCGATCATCTCGCCGATCGGCGTGAACTCGTTGCCCAGCGCGGTGATCGCCAGCGCCCGTTTGGCCGCTTCCGTGGTCAGTGCGTCTCTGAGCGGCGTGCCCGGATTGATGAATGAGGCACCCGGCGTATGCAGGCCCATAATTTCCATCAGCATCTGGTTCGAGTTGGCGGTGCCGTAGAAGGTGCAGGTGCCGGGACCGTGATAGGATTTGGATTCCGATTCCAGCAATTCGGCGCGGCCGACCTTGCCCTCTGCATAGAGCTGGCGGATCCGGGTCTTCTCGTCATTGGACAGCCCGGTGGTCATCGGGCCGGCGGGAATGAACACCGTCGGCAGATGTCCGAAGGTCAGCGCCGCGATCAGCAGCCCCGGCACGATCTTGTCGCAGACGCCCAGATAGACCGCGGCATCGAACATGTTGTGCGACAGCCCGACGGCTGCCGACATGGCGATCACATCGCGCGAGAACAGCGACAGTTCCATGCCCGGCTGGCCCTGGGTGACGCCATCGCACATGGCCGGCACGCCGCCCGCCACCTGTGCCACACCGCCGGCCTCGCGGGCCGCCGTGCGGATCAGTTCCGGATAGGTCTCGAACGGCTGATGCGCCGAGAGCATGTCATTATAGGCGGTGATGATGCCGAGATTGGGCACCACATCGGCGGAAAGGTTGGCCTTGTCTGCCGGTCCGCAGGCGGCGAAACCATGGGCAAGGTTGCCGCAGGACAGTGTCGAGCGGTGCGGTCCCTTCGAGGCCGCATGGCGCAGGCGTTCGAGATAGGTTTCGCGGCTTGGCCTGGAGCGTTCAATGATCCGGGCTGTGACGGCGGCAATGCTGGGGGCAACGGTCATGGCTGGTATCTCTCTCGTGTGTGGCTCAGGGTTTCGGCCTTGGCAAAATGCTGCGGGGGTTTCGGCCCCGCCAACGGTTCGATCGCAAATGCGCCCCCGGGATCAGGGCGCCCAGTAAATCTCGAGCGGCTTGCTGGCCCCGCGCAGCACGGCGCGCACTGGCATCTCGTCCGCCGGCCCCTGTTCAAGCGCCTTTTCGAGCACGGCCTGCTTCTCCGCCCCCTCTATATGGAGCAGCAGCAGCCCGGCTTCCACGATTCTCGGCAGTGTCAGGGTCAGCCGCGGCTCACCCGCGCCCGGCGCCTCGATGGCGATCACACTGTGCGGGCAGGCGGGGTCGGTCGCAAGATCGAGCGTCGAGCCGTGCGGGAAGAACGACGCGGTGTGCCCGTCGGTACCCATCCCCAAGATCGCGACATCCAGCGGCAATCCAAGTCCGTCAATCCGCGCGGCGGCAACATCGGCTGCCTGTTCCGCGTCAGCCGCGTCGGAGTAAAGCGGCACGAACCGCGCCTTGGCCGCCAGATCCTTGAGCAGATGCTCGTTTGCCAGCCTGTGGTTCGACCGCTCGTGATCAGCCGGCACCAGCCGCTCGTCAATCAGGGTTATGGCAACCTGCTCCCAGTCGATCGGCTGCTGTGAAAGCGCTTCGAAAAACCGCTTCGGCGTGGAGCCGCCCGACACCGCCAGCGTCGCCTGGCCGCGCGCCGCAATCGCTGTGGCCAGCGCGTCCGCCACCGTGCGGGCGAGGGCTTCGGCCAGCTCCGCGCCATTGGCGAAATCGTGGCGGTTGACCGGCGACTGGCCCTCAGTCGCTTTCATGCCCCCCTCAGTCACTTTCATGCCAGGTCCTGCCGTCGCGTTCGATCAGGGCAATCGCCTGGCTCGGGCCCCAGGTTCCGGCGGTGTAGGGCTGTACCGGCTGCCCGGTTTCGGCCCAGGCCTTGAGGATCGGGTCGACCCAGTTCCACGCCGCTTCCACCTCGTCGCGGCGCATGAACAGGGTCTGGTTGCAACGGATCACATCCATCAGCAGGCGCTCATAGGCATCGGGGTTGCGCTCGGCAAACCGGTCGGCAAAGCTCATGTCGAGCGACACATGCTTGAGCCGCATCCCGCCGGGGCCCGGATCCTTGATCATGATCCACTGCTTCACACCCTCATCGGGCTGCAGCCGCATCACCAGCTTGTTGGCGGTGATCCGTCCGGCACTTGAGCCGAAGATCGAATGCGGGATTGCCTTGAAGGCCACCACGATTTCCGACACCCGCTCGCTCATGCGTTTGCCGGTTCTGAGATAGAACGGCACGCCCGACCAGCGCCAATTGTTGATTTCCGCCTTGATCGCCACAAAGGTCTCGGTGTCCGACACCCCGCCCTCGAGCTCCTCGAGATAGCCCTTCACGGCGCCGCCTGATGAGGCGCCCGCCTTGTACTGGCCGCGGACTGTCACCGTGTCGGCGTTGCGCTCGGTGATCGGGCTGAGCGAGCGCAGAACCTTGAGCTTCTCGTCGCGCACCGCTTCCGCTTCCATCGAGGACGGCGGTTCCATGGCGACCAGGCAGAGCAGCTGCACCAGATGGTTCTGCACCATGTCGCGGAGCGCACCCGCCTTGTCGTAATAGCCGGCCCGGCCTTCAAGCCCCACCGATTCAGCCACCGTGATCTGCACATGGTCGATATGTGCCGAGTTCCACAATGGCTCATAAAGCGCATTGGCGAAGCGCAGCGCCATCAGGTTCTGAACCGTTTCCTTGCCCAGATAATGGTCGATGCGGAAAACCTGCTCTTCGTCAAACACCTCCCCGATGGTGCGGTTCAGCGCTTTGGCGGAATCAAGATCCCTGCCGATCGGCTTTTCCACCACGATGCGGGTGAGGTCGGTGATCAGCCCGTTGGAGCGGATGCGCTCGGAGATGTCACCAAACAGGCTTGGCCCGACAGCGAGATAGAAAGCCCGCACCCGGTCATGGCCCGCATCAAGCAGCCCCTTGAGTTCGCCCCAGCCCTGCTCGGAGCGCGCATCGACCGAGACATAGAACAGTCGCTCGAGAAAGCGGTTGACCTCGTCCTCGGCATATTCACCGTCCTTGAGGTGCTGCTTGAGCGCATCGCGGGCGAAGTTGCGATAGCCGTCATGATCCATCTCGGATCGCGACGCGCCGATGATCCGCGTCGGATCGGTCAGCTGCCCGGCAATCTGCCGGTGATACAGCGCCGGCAAAAGCTTGCGCTCGGCAAGGTCTCCGGTGCCGCCAAAGACGACATAGTCAAACGGATCGACCGGAATGATCTGGCTCATTGGGGAATATCCTGTCCGTGAACGGTGGCTTTCTCTTAATCTAATCGATTAGATAATACCAGAGGCGGAACGGGAAACGGTGTATTTTAGCCGAATTTTGTCCATTCCCGGAGGTGTCTTGGGAGGCAAGGCTGCGCGGATTTCTTGCCCCCAGAGCTCCAATCGTTGCGCGCTTGCGCGCCAAGAGGCGCAGCGTTCCCGCCTCTTTACTCGTGACTCTAAGCCCATCGGGAGGCCCGGGCTCTACTCTAAAACCGGTCCCTCAGCGAATACCAGGTCAGCGCCAGCAGCAGCAGCGGCTTGCGGAATTTGTCGCCGCCGGGGAAGGGGCCGACCTTGAGGGCGCGCATGGCTTCCAAGTCGTCCGAGCCGCCCAGCGCGTGGTCGGCATAGAGCTTGCCGCAAAAGTTCGACAGCATTACCCCATGGCCGGAGAAGCCGCCGATCGAGGTGACGTTCTTCATCACCTCGCGCACGAAGGGCCGGCGTGACAGGGTGATCCCCACCGAGCCGCCCCAGGAATGGGTGATTTCGACTTTGTTCAGCGCCGGGTAGATTTCGGCGATCTGCCGCCGGATATGGTCGGAGATGTCGCGCGGATTGTCCGATGTGTAGGCCTCGCGTCCGCCAAACAACAGTCGCCCGTCCGCGCTCTTGCGGAAATAGCGCACCACGAAGCGTGAATCGTCCACCGACTCCCCGCCGGGTATCACCGGGCTGTCATCGCCAAGCGGCACCGTGGCGCCGATGAACGAGCGGATCGGCATCACATGGGCGCTGGTCACCGGCTCCAGCCCCTCGATGAAGGCGTTGCAGGCAATCAGCGCCTGGCCGGCAACAATGTCGCCCTGATCGGTCTTCACCGTCACCTTGCCGCCGGAACTCGAGATCGCCCGCGCCCTGGTGTTTTCGTGCACCCGCGCGCCAACATTGGCCGCCGCGCGTGCCAGTCCGACCACATATTTGAGCGGATTGATGTGGCCCGTGCCGCCATCATAAGTGCCGCCGTGATAGCGCGTCGATCCGAGCTTCTCGGCCAGCGCATCGCGGTCGAGAAACTGCAGATGCTGATATCCGTATTCCTCGGTCATCTGCCGTACGTGGTCGCGGTAGTCCTGGACATAATTGGCCTTGTGCGCCGCCGAAATCTGGCCCGGACGGAAATCCGCGTCGATCCCGTGCGCCTTGGCGAAATCCATAAGATGCGCTTTCGCCCGTTCCGCCACCGCGAACAGCTGCTGCGAATGGGCCTTGCCGAAATCGGCTTCCAGCTCATCGGGCCAGGCGCGCTGGCCGGTGCCCAGCTGGCCGCCATTGCGGCCCGAAGCGCCATCGCCAAAGCGCGCGCCCTCGATCAGCACCACATCCTTGCCGCCGGCCGCCAGATGATAGGCCGCCTGCAATCCGGTGAAGCCGCCGCCGACAATCACCACATCCGCATTGGTGGGGCCAGGCAGGGCAGGGTAGGCGGGACGTTCGCCAAGCGTTGCCTCATAAAAGGAAATCCCCGGCGCAATCGGGCTTTGGTAAGTCATGATTTACGCATCTCACACGTTAAGCAGCAGGAATTCCCGTTCCCACGGGCTGATCACCTGCATGAAGGTCTCGAATTCGCCGCGCTTCACACCTGCATAGGTGTTGACAAATTCCTGTCCGAACACTTCCGCAAAGGCGGTATCGCTTTCCAGCAGCGACACCGCTTCGAGCAGGCCGCGCGGCAAGTCGACAGAGCCCTCATTGACGGTCTCTTCGGCCGGATCACCCGGCACCACGCCATTGATTATGCCGAGATAGCCGCAGGCCAGCGATGCCGCCAGCGCCAGGTAGGAATTGGCGTCGGAAGAGGGCAGGCGGTTTTCCACCCGCCGCGCCGCCGCATCGGAATTGGGCACCCGGAACGCGGTTGTGCGGTTGTCATAGCCCCAGGCATTGTTGACCGGACAGGCCATGTCCGGCGTCAGCCGCCGGTAGGAATTCACATAGGGGGCCATCATCACCAGCGCCTTGGGCACATAATGCTGCATTCCGCCGATGAAGTTGAAGAACGCCTCGCTCGGCCCGCCGTCGGCCTTGGAGAACACGTTCTTGCCGGTCTTGGAGTCGACGATCGATTGATGGATGTGCATCGCCGACCCGGCATATTCCTGCATCGGCTTGGCCATGAAGGTGGCGAACATTCCGTGCTTGATTGCCGCCTCGCGAATCGTGCGTTTGAACAGGAACACCTGGTCTGCCAGCTCCACCGGATCGCCGTGCCTGAGATTGATCTCCAACTGCGCGGGACCCTCCTCGTGGATCAGCGTGTCGATTTCCAGGCCCTGCTTGTCGGAGAAATCATAGATGTCGTCGACCAGCTCGTCGAACTCGTTGACCCCGGCGATCGAATAGGATTGGCCGCCGGTAATGGTCCGGCCCGAACGGCCCCGCGGCGGCTTGAGCGGATAGTCCGGGTCCTCGTGCTGGGCCACCAGATAGAATTCGATTTCCGGCGCCACCACCGGCTTCCAGCCGCGCTCGGTGTAAAGCTCGACCACCCGCTTGAGAACATTGCGCGGCGTATAGCTGACGGGGTCGCCCTTGGTGGTGACCATATCGCAGATCACCTGCGCCGTCGGATCGCTTTCCCACGGCACCACCGAAAGTGTCGAAAGGTCCGGCACCAGCTTGAGATCACCGTCGAGCGGATCATAGCGGAAATCGCCGGTTTCCTCAGGATACTCGCCCGAGATCGTGTGCCGGAACACGGCAGACGGCAGCGACAGCGACGTGTTGGAGGTGAACTTCGACGACGGCATCATCTTGCCACGCGCAACCCCTGCGAAATCCGGCGTGATGCACTCGATGTCCTCGATGCCACGAACGCGGAGCCATTCCGACGCCTGGGCCCAGGTGGAAACGCCGCGTTTGGCGTCAAGGAAGGATGGCGCGGCTTTGCGCGACGCGGATTTCGATTGAGCCGGCTTGCCGGCCTTTCGCGATGTCATGAATCACCATGGTGCTTGCCAATAATGAGCTGATCATAGAGGTTTTTCACGGCTTGGCCAGCGTGGGCACGGTGGAATGCGGCTTCGAAGTTGCCGGCATGGCTGGCGCGTCGGGGAGATCCGTCAGACAGGAATCCATCGCCGCAAAGGAGGGCAGCGCCTCATTCCTCCTTATACTTAACCAGTGGTTTCTAGTGTTTCGCGTTTAGGGTGTATTAACGCTGCGCTGCGACTTTGGCATCAGATAGATCGTGATCCTTGGCACCTGGGCGGACCTGCATGAAGCAGTCAGGCGCTTCTGCTTCTATCCCCCAATATTCCTCCCAAGCTGCAGGACCTTTTCATGAGCATTGACCGGCTTCTCGCCCGATTTTCGATTCAGACCAAGGTCCTCGTCTTTATCGTTCCCCTGATCGGCGGCATCATCGCCATGGCCGCACTCAACCTCTACACCGGGTCGCTCCTGGGCGGGCGGTTGACCAGCACCAGCACCAGCATTGAAACCCTGGGCGGTTTCAAGAATGCCTATGCCGGCATGACCAATTTCCTGCATCACCAGAACGAGGAAAAGCGCGCGACCGTTATGGAAAGCCTCGACGCGCAGATCAACCGTGTCGAAAACGCCCTCACCCTGGCTGAAAATGCGCGTGAATCCGAAGCCCTGACCGGTTCCCGGGCGTTGACCGATGAACTGCGCAAGGACGTCGACAGTCTCTGGGCCCTGCACAACGAGGAAACCGCAATCCGCGCTGAAATCACCGATACCGTGCATGAAATCGATGAGTTGCGCGACCGTCTCAACGCGGTGATCGACACCGTCTCCAGAGACCTCGAAGCTGCCGAGGACGAAACCAAGTCGAAGCTTCGCACCGCTGACCAGCTCGCCAGCGACGCACAGACTGTGGTCAAGATTTCCAGCTCCATTTCGGGCGCCCAAACCCCCGAAGATGCCTTTGCCGCCGCCGATGACGTCAAGCGCGACATCCGCAAGGTGGCCAAAACCTTGCGCAAGGCGATCCCGGACACCGATCCCGCCCTCAAGAGCCTGATTGCCGACAATATGGCCAGCCTGACTGCCACCATGAAAGCCGGCGTTGTCACCCGGGCTGGCATGATCGAACTGCAGAAATACGCCAATGCCCTGCGCCCCACCGGGATCAAGCTGCAGGGTCTTGCCGCCAAGGTTGCCCGCGAAGCGACGGTCAAGTTCGCCGAACTCGATGACGAGATCGTCACCGGCCAGCGGACAATCTCCGATTCGCGTGACTTCCTCGAAGCCCTGGCGGCGCTGGAACTGGCAATTGTCGAATTTGCAGGCCAGCCGGGCGAAGCCACCGCCGAGACCGTTGCGGCCAAGCTTGGCGGGGTCGCCTACAGCATCCAGACCGTCAGCATGTCCACCGGCGGCGATGTCATTCTTCAGGCCGTCGGCGAGACCTGGACCGGCAAATCGGTGGCCATTCCGCAGCTGCTGCGTGACCTGATCGCCGTGAACCAGGCCAGAATCGAACTGTTCGATCAGGCGTCAGTCCGCATCGACGAGGCCTGGAGCGGCGTCGTTGACTTTGCCAGCAGCCAGCAGCAGGGTGCGGAAGTTGTCAAGGACCGCGCCAGCGGCATCA
This sequence comes from Hoeflea sp., assembly GCA_043585085.1. Classification (GTDB taxonomy): domain Bacteria; phylum Pseudomonadota; class Alphaproteobacteria; order Rhizobiales; family Rhizobiaceae; genus Hoeflea. Next base: position 1,003,876 of record CP121320.1, on the reverse strand, counting down.
CCGTAACCGCGGCAATCGGTGCGGGGGTCTTCGGCCTGATCGCCGCCTTCCTGCTGGTCACGGCGCTCAAGGGCCCGATCCTGCGGCTGGTCAACGCCATGCGCGATGTTGCCTCCGGTGATCTCGATGTCGAGGTGGCCGACAGCGCCCGCGCCGACGAGATCGGCGAGATGGCCCGTGCGCTCGACGTCTTCAAGATCAACGCGCTCGACAAGATCCGCGCCGAGGATGAAAGCAGCCGCGCCCGCGATGAGGCCGAAACCCAGCGTCACAAATCCGACGCGGAAAAGGCCGCGGCTGACGCGCAGCTCCAGTTCGCGGTACAGTCGCTCGGCGCAGCGCTGCGCAATCTCTCCCAGGGCGATCTTGTGTCCACCATCGACACCCCGTTCACCGGCGAGCTTGACGCGCTGCGGCTCGATTTCAACGAGTCCGTCGAGCGCATGCGCGAGGCGCTCCGCCACATCCGCACCAATGCGGTTTCGATCGAGGGCGACAGCGCCCAGCTGCGCTCCGCCGCCGATGACCTGGCCCGCCGCACCGAGCAGCAGGCTGCCTCGCTCGAACAGACCGCCGCCGCCGTCGACCAGATTTCATCCGCCGTCCACACCGCCTCCGAACGCGCCACCGCCACCGACACGCTGGCCACCGAGACCAGCCGTGACGCCCGCGAGGGCGGCCAGGTGGTGTCCCGCGCCGTCGATGCCATGAGCCGCATCGAGGAAGCCTCGAGCAAGATCAACCAGATCATTGGTGTGATTGATGAAATCGCCTTCCAGACCAACCTGTTGGCCTTGAATGCCGGTGTCGAGGCGGCGCGCGCCGGCGAGGCCGGCAAGGGCTTTGCCGTTGTCGCCCAGGAAGTGCGTGAGCTGGCCGGCCGGTCGGCCACCGCCGCCAAGGAAATCAAGGAGCTGATCTCCCAGTCCGGCGAGGAGGTCCGCTCCGGTGTCTCGCTGGTCGGCGAGACCGGCGAGGCGATCCACCGCATCATCGCCCGCATCGAGGACATTTCCGGCAATGTCAGCACCATGGCCAAGGCCAGCCGCGAGCAGTCCACCAGCATCGGCGAGGTCAATGCGGCGGTCAGCCAGATGGATCAGATGACCCAGCAGAATGCCGCCATGGTGGAAGAAACCAACGCCTCGAGCCACACCCTGGCCCAGGAAGCCGCAGCGCTCAACGAACTCGTCGCCGCCTTCCGCCTCGATGCCTCCACCGTGCAGCAGATGGACACCGAACGGGCTGCGTAAGGGCAGGCTAGCACCCGCCTCATGAACATCCCGCCCGGCATCGATCAGCGGGCGTTGGTTGTCCCACCTCCCCCTTGAGGGGAGGTCGGAGAAGCAAGGCCGGAGGCCGCAGCTGATCCGGGTGGGGGTATTTGGGGTTCGCTGCGCTCACGACCCCCACCCGCTTCAGCGTGCGGCCGGGTTAGCCCCTCCCCCTTGCGGCGGGGTCCGAAGGACGGGTCGAGACACGCGGCTCGTCCCGGTCGGGTTGGGGAGGGGACTTGGAGCGTCACGAAGGCCTTTTGGTAGGGCTACTCAGCACTCACGCCCCTGCAATGATTTGGTGTCCCCAAACCAGCGCATAAGGGTTTTCCCGATTGTGCCGGTTTCCGGTCGTCTTTCGCCCTTTGCGAACACCGCCAAGTTGCATATTGTGCCAACTGGCAGGCGGCGGCACCCTGCCAGGGAGACATTTTTGGATATCGAGACTTTCATTGCCCGCTGGACCGCCCGTGAGGGCGGCGCGGAGCGTGCCAACTACCAGATGTTCCTGTCCGAGCTGTGCGATGTGCTGGGTGTCGACCGGCCCGAGCCCGCTGGCGCCGAGCGGGCACTCAATGATTACGTTTTCGAACGCGCCGTGCGCAGACGCTCGAGCGACGACCTTGCCTCGTCTAAGCGCATCGACCTCTACAAGAAGGGCAGCTTCATCCTTGAAGCCAAGCAGTCTCGGCTGCCCGGCGGCAGGAACGAACTTCCCGGTCAGACTGCGCTGTTTGGCGATGAGCCCGAAACCCTGGGCAGACGCTCCGTCGCCCGTGGCTGGGACGTGATGATGCAGAACGCGCGCAGGCAGGCGGAGGGCTATGTCTTCCTGCTCGATGCCGCTCATCCCGCCCCGCCCTTCATCATCACCTGCGATGTCGGCCACGCCTTCGAAGTCTTCGCCGATTTCACCGGTACCGGCCGTGCCTATGGCCAGTTTCCCGACCGCAAGGGCTTCCGGATCTATCTCGAAGATCTGCGCAAACCGGAGATCCGCAATCTGCTGGTGGCGATCTGGACCGACCCGCTCAGTCTCGACCCGGCCCGCGAGTCCGCCCGTGTGACGCGCGAGATTGCCCGCCGCCTCGCCGCCGTCTCCAAGGCGCTGGAAGCGAAGCATCCGGCGGAGGACGTGGCGCATTTCCTCATGCGCTGCATTTTCACCATGTTCGCCGAGGATGTGAAGCTGCTCCCGGAAAACTCGTTTACCGAGCTGCTGGCCGATTGCCTCGACAGTCCCGCCGCCTTTTCCCCTCTGCTCGAAAGCCTCTGGTCGAAGATGGATGAGCCCGTCTACGACAAGCGCTTCTTCTCCGCCTTCAAGCAGCATTTGCGGCACTTCAACGGCAACCTGTTCAAGAATGCCCGCGCCTTCCCCTTGGGCCGCGAGGAAATTGGCGAACTGTATCAGGCGGCGAAAGCCAAATGGACCGAGGTCGATCCGGCGATTTTCGGCACGCTTCTGGAACAGGCGCTGGAGCCGGGCGAACGGCGCAAGCTCGGTGCGCATTACACCCCGCGATCCTATGTGCAGCGGCTGGTCGAGGTCACGGTGATGGAGCCGTTGCGCGCCGACTGGGACAAGACGCTGACCAAGGCCGAGGACGCCAAGGAAACCGGCAAGGAGGCCGAGGCGATCAAGCTGGTCCGCGCTTTCCATCACCAGCTCTGCACCACACGGGTGCTCGATCCCGCCTGCGGCACCGGCAATTTTCTCTATGTCAGCCTTGAGCTGATGAAGAAGCTCGAAGGCGAAGTGCTGGAAGTGCTGGCCCGGCTCGGCGTTTCCGAAAGCCTCGGGCTTGAGGGCGAGACCGTCGATCCGCACCAGTTTCTGGGTCTTGAGCTCAATCCGCGTGCCGCCGCCATCGCCGAGCTGGTGGTCTGGATCGGCTATCTGCAGCAATGGTACAAGGTCCGCGACGGCCACCCGGCCGAACCGATCCTGCGCGCCTTCAACAACATCAATTTCGGCCACCGCGAGGGCTACGACGCGGTGCTGACCTGGGACGGCTACCCGGTTCCGACCGTGGTGGAGCAGGACGGCAAGCGTATCGAGACCTATCCCAATGCCCGCCGGCCTGACTGGCCGGAAGCCGAGTTCATCGTCGGCAATCCGCCCTTTGTTTCAAATAGAGACCTTCGCGGTCTTCTTTCAGATGGATATGTTGACCAACTCAAACCTCTATATTCAGAATTCACACAAGCAGCTGATCTCGTTTTGTTTTTTTGGATTCGTGCGGCGGCAAATTCAACAGTAACCCGCCGCATTGGATTTGTATCAACGAGCCGGATTAGGCTTAGTCAAAATAACGAAGTTCTAAAAAATGCGCTCTTAGATCGGTGGCATATAAGGTTTGCAATTCCGGATCATGATTGGCCTACCGAAAATGAAGGGGCAAGCGTACGGGTTGCGTTTATTACGGTGGACCGAATTAAGGGGCCGAGCCTGTTGGTACATGCGCCCGATCACGACATGATTTCAGGTCGAGCAGTTCTAGGAGATTACACCGAAATTTGGCTGAAACATATTCAAACCAACCTCTCTTCTGGACCAGATTTGTCTGACTTAAAGGACCAACTGGCGAACAAAGGACTCTGTCATGCTGGCGTTAAACCATACTCCCGTGGCCTTCATATAGATGAAAAAACACGCAACATGTTGTTTGATTATCAAGAGGAAAAGGAACTTTACGCTCCCGTCATATTGAATGGGCACGATGTCGGACAAAGCTGGCGTGGAATGTACGTCATAGATGTGAATTCGTTTTCACAGGAGGAGCTTCGGCACAAGTTGCCCAAAGTTTACAGCTTTCTTCTTGCGCAAGTGAAGCCTGATCGCGAGCGAGAGCGAAACCCTCGATTGCGACGAGACTTCTGGAAGTTCGAGGCAAACCGCACTGAATTGAGGAATGCGGTGGCGGGCAACGAGCGCTACATCGCCACTTTAGAAAACTCACCGCAGCGCTACTTTGTTTTTATTCCTTCAACGGTGCTTCCCGATCAAAAATTGAGGGTCGTTGCCGAACAAGATGCTTCAATGTTGGCATTGCTTTCGGCACAGCCACACTCGGTATTTTCCAAAGCCGTAGGTGGGAGGGCCGGGAGGGCGAATACACCGGTATATAATACGTCTTGCTTCACATCATTTCCATTCCCCGATCCCTCCGAAGGTCTGCGGCAAAAGCTGCGTGATGTGGGCGAAGAACTCGATGCCACCCGCAAGCGGGTGCTGGCGGATCATCCCGACCTGACGCTGACCGGGCTTTACAATGTGCTGGAAAAACTGAAATCCGGCGAGGCGTTGTCGGATAAGGACGAGGACGTCAAGCATCGCGGTCTGGTGCTGATCCTCAAGGAACTGCACGAGTCCATCGACAGGCTGACGGCACAAGCCTATGGCTGGCCGGTTGATCTGACCGACGAGCAGATCCTCGAAAATCTGGTGGCGCTCAATGCCGAAAGGGCGAAGGAGGAGGCGGCGGGCCAGATCCGCTGGCTTAGGCCTGATTACCAGATCCCGCGCTTTGCCAAGGGCACGGCCACAAAGACCGGCAAGCTCGATCTCGGCGATACGGTTGTGGAAATCGACACCGGCAAGCCCGCCTTCCCAAAGGACCGCTACGAACAGCCGCTGGCCGTCGAAGCCCTGCTTGCGGCAAGCGGCGCGGCCATGGACGCCGCCACACTCTCCCGCGCCTTCAAGGGCGGCGGCAAGCGCATCGAACCCCGCATCGCCCAGGTACTCGTCACGCTCGCCCGCTACGGCCGCGCCACCGCGCTGCCGGATGGTAAATATGCAGCGCGGCGGGCGGCGTAGGGCAACAGTCGATTTTGGCGCACTTCCTCCACCCGGTCACCCCGGACTTGATCCGGGGTCCAGCGGCGAGCGTCCGCGAGCCGGGAGACTCGTTCGTGGATGACCGGAAGAGGTCTCTCACCGCGCCGACGCGCGGTGGCTGGATCCCGGATCAAGTCCGGGATGACCAATGGTGGGCCCGAGGATGCAGAGTTCTGCCTCTCCCCTGGTGGGAGAGGCTTCGGAGCGGTGGCCTCAGGCCGGAAATCAATGGAATTGATTTCAGCGAACGAAGGCCTGAGCGCGGCGCCGCGCGAAGGCGTATCACGGTCTTAGTGCGTAGCGCTAAGTCATAGATTTTTCAGGTGAGGGGGAAATTCCGTGCGCTCCACAGCCCCTCTCTTGGAATTTCTAGCACTTAGCTGGCGCTAAGCTGCTGAAATTCACATTCTCCCCCACCAGGGGGGAGAAAAGTGCGCCCCCCCCAAAAAAAATTCCCCCATTTCATCCCCACCCGTGGCCCCCGTGCCATACTCACCCCGCTCCCGCTGCCGGATGGTTCGAAAACGTCTCGGGCCAGGCGGGAGGAAGGCCTCCGGGGGTTTGCCGTAACGTGCGGCGAAGCGAAGGAGGAGGCCAGGCACCGGCGTTGCTCAGCTGGCAGGTCATGCGCTCCCGTTGAATGCATGGCCTGACCCAGCCACCGGAGAAACCCCCGGCCCTTGTGCCGGCCCGCGCCGGCCGGCAGCCAGGTTGCGGGTGGAAACGGGCCTGTGGCGGGCCGTCTTTCGGGTGCGGGGTAGGCGTACATGCATCACTTCAAAGTGTTGCAGCGCCGGCGCCCCCGTACCGATAACGAAAGGCCAAGCCCGTGTCGGAGAACGCCACCCATTTGCGCCGCTGCCCGTGTCCGGGCTGGCGGCAAAGGGCACAGCCGGGCCTGTCGGATGTGGACACCATCCGGCGGATATCGGGCCGCGCAGGGCTTGCGCCACCCCGCATGTTTCGTTTCTGACGGAGCATGCACACCATACCCAATTTCCAGACGGCGCACGCCCCGCGCGGCCCTCCGGATCTCATTGCCATCACACCCCGGCGGGACCCCCGCGCGGCATCGCCCCCGCTTGCCCGGGCCGCTCCCGGTTCACCCCCACACACATCGTGGCCAATCCGCAGCGCTCTTCGCCCTCCGCCCCGCATGTTCCGCGCCATGTCCCCCACCATCTCCCGCGCAACCTCGCATCGCGTGCCGCCACCCCATGTGCGGCATCCCGGCAACAGCGCCGACCAAACCACTGTCACAGTCGCACCTCCCGGCTTTCCAGTCCGCGGCTTGAGGCGTAGGCCAGTTCAGGGGGAGGCGATGGGGTGTGCAGTCCGTGTGGACGGCACTCTGTTGATCCGGCCGCCAATGCTCAAGACCTTCACCAGGCCTCACAGGGGGCCACAAGACCCTTGAGCAGCCCGGCAGCCGGACGCAACTGAAGCTGCTGCCAATTTCTGTCAGCACTTTCCGATAGCAGCCTGGTGGCGCTGCCGCGTGGTTCACGCAGGCCGCGACCGTCCATTCTTCAAGAGGTTTTCAAATGTCTCCCTTTCTCCGCTCCGCCATCGTGCTGGGCCTCGTCAGCGCCACCGGCCCGCTTGCCATCGACATGTTTCTTCCCGCCATGCCGACCATTGCCGAGCATCTCGGCGGCACCATCGCCGGCGCGCAGCTGACCATCACCGCCTATTTCATCGCCTTCGGCCTGGCCCAGATGGTCTATGGACCGATGGCCGATATGTTCGGCCGCAAGCCGCCGCTGATTGCCGGTCTGGTGATGTTCGTCGTCGGTTCCATCGGCTGCGCGGTTGCGCCCGACATGTCCTGGCTGGTCGCCGCCCGCGTGCTCCAGGCGCTCGGCGGGGCCGCGGCCATGGTGATCCCGCGCGCCATCATTCGCGACATGCACACCGGCGCGCAGGCCACGCGGCTGATGGCGCTGGTGATGCTGATCATCTCGGTCTCGCCGATGCTGGCGCCGTTGGCGGGCTCTGGCGTCATCGCGATCTCCGGCTGGCGGGCGATCTTCGCGCTGCTCGCCGTTGCCGCCGGCCTGTCGATCCTGATCACGCTGATCCTGCAGCCCGAAACGCTCGTGCGTGAAAACCGCACCCCGGTTCGCCTCTCGGCGCTTTTGAGCGGGGTCGGCACGCTGCTGCGCGACTCGGTGTTCATGGGGCTGACCTTTGTCGGCGGCTTCGGCCTTGCCAGTTTCTTCGTGTTCCTGGCTTCCGCCTCCTTCGTCTACACCGGCCATTACGGCCTCTCGCCGACCGGCTTCAGCCTCGCCTTTGCGGCCAATGCGGCGGGCTTTTTTGCAGCCACACAGCTGGCCGCCGGTCTGGGGGAGAAATTCGGTGCCGAGCGCGTGGTCGCCACCGCCGTCACCGGCTTCGTTCTCGTCACCCTGGCGCTGGTGGCGCTGGTCTGGTCCGGTGTTGATCATTTCGCGCTGCTGGTCGCCATGCTGATCTGCGCCAATGCCTGCCTCGGGCTGGTCATCCCCACCGCCATGGTGATGGCGCTGGATGAGCACGGCCACAATGCGGGCCTCGCCTCCTCGCTTGGCGGCATGCTGCAGATGCTGGCAGGCGGGATCATGACCATGCTCGCCGGTCCGTTCTTTGATGGCACGCCACTGCCGATGGTCGCGACCATCGCAATTGCCGCGCTGCTGTCCTTCGCCGCCATGCGCTTCACCACCGCGGCCCGCAACCGGCGGCTGGTCGCGGCTGCCTGATCGCTGAAACGGAAAAACCCCGCTGCAAGCATCGCTCGCAGCGGGGTTTCATCATTGCCTGGAGGCAAACCGGAACCTTGAGGTCCGCCCTGGTTCCGGAATTCGTGCTCAGCGGCCCTGGGTCACGATCACCGGGATCAGCAGGTCGCCCCAGTTGCCGTCACCGCCATGGTGGCGGGCGGAGCGGACCAGCTCCACCGACACGCCGGCATCCACGGCCTTCATGACGGAATGGTTGAGCCGGTGCAGGTCATTGGCCAGCATGCGGATTGCGGTCTGCTGGTCTGCGTCCATGGCCGAAGACTGTTCTTCCGCGCGTTCCTTGACTCGGGTCTGGGGTGCCATTTGCATTTCTCCTCTAACGGGGTTTGTGATCGGTGGTCTTGGAGGTTGTCCTGGGATCCTTCCCCGCCCGGTCAGAGCCAGGCGGGGCAGGGGTGGCGTTGATTATTCAGCCGCGGGCTTGAACTGCGCGGTTTCGGTGGATTCGCCCATTGCGGTGGTGGACGACTTGCCGCCGGTGATCGCCATCGACACGGCGTCGAAGTATCCGGTGCCGACTTCGCGCTGGTGCTTGGTCGCGGTGTAGCCGTTGACCTCGGAGGCGAACTCCGCCTCCTGCAGCTCCGAATAGGCCGCCATCTGCCGATCCTTGTAGCCACGGGCCAGTTCGAACATGCCGTGGTTGAGCTGGTGGAAACCGGCCAGCGTGATGAACTGGAACTTGTAGCCCATGGCGCCGAGTTCGCGCTGGAACTTGGCAATGGTCGCATCGTCGAGATGCTTCTTCCAGTTGAACGATGGCGAGCAATTGTAGGCGAGCAGCTTGCCCGGATAGTGCTTGTGCACGCCCTCTGCGAACTTGCGCGCCTGCTCGAGATCGGGCTTCGAGGTCTCGCACCAGATCAGGTCGCAATGCGGGGCATAGGCCACCGCGCGCGCAATGCAGGAGTCCAGACCGTTCTTGATGTTGTAGAAGCCCTCAATGGTGCGGCCGGCGTCATAGTCGACAAACTCGCGGTCGCGCTCGTCAATGTCGGAGGTCAGAAGCTTGGCGGCTTCCGCATCGGTGCGGGCGATCACCAGCGTTGGCGTCCCCATCACGTCGGCGGCCAGGCGGGCAGCGTTGAGGTTGCGGATATGGGCTGCGGTCGGGATCAGAACCTTGCCGCCCAGATGGCCGCACTTCTTTTCCGAGGCCAGCTGATCTTCATAGTGCACACCGGCAACGCCGGCTTCAATGAAGGCCTTCATGATCTCGAATGCGTTCAGCGGACCGCCGAAACCCGCTTCCGCGTCAGCAACAATCGGCGCAAACCAGGTGTCGACCGACAACCCGTTGCCTTCAGCGGTTTCGATCTGGTCAGCGCGCTGCAGCGTGCGGTTGATCCGCTTGGCCAACTCAGGCGCCGCATTGGCCGGATAGAGCGACTGATCGGGATACATCGACGAGGCAGTGTTGGAGTCCGCAGCAACCTGCCAGCCCGAGAGGTAGATGGCCTTGAGGCCTGCACGAACCTGCTGCATCGCCTGGTTGCCGGTCATCGCGCCGAGCGAATTGACGAAGTCTTCCTCGTGAATCAGTTTCCACAGCCGGTTGGCGCCCATTTCGGCAAGCGAATGCTTGATGCTGACCGAGCCGCGAAGCTTCTGAACATCTGCCGGGGTGTAGGGCCGCTCGACGCCGTCATAGCGGCCTTCGGGTGCGGTGGGGACGAGGTTGTAAAAATCAGTCATGATCTCTCTCCGATCTGCAGTCTGTCTGGGCCTGGCGGGGCAGTTTGGGAACTCCTTGACCGCCTTTGATGTGACCAAATTTACATTGCGCCGCACATAGAGCCGAGAGAATTCCGCATTTTCAGGCGAAAATTGAAGTCACGCTGTCTTGTCTTTGACAAATTCCGTCTGTAAATTTGTCATAATTGTAAAAAACGGATCGTCGCGTATTGCGGCGAAAGTCTGTAAAAACCTGTAAAGGTGAGGCTGATGGCTGACCAGAAAATCTTCGCCGGCCCCCGGATCCGCCGCATCCGCAACGCCAAGGGGCTGACCCAGACCGCGATGGCCGAGGCGCTCGGCATATCGCCGTCCTATCTCAATCTGATCGAGCGCAACCAGCGCCCGCTCACCGTGCAGCTGATCCTCAAACTGTCCTCGGTCTACAAGGTCGATGTCGAGGAATTGCAGGGCGAGGCTGGCGGAGCGCTGGCAAGCCTCAAGGAGGTCTTCGCCGATCCGCTGCTGGTTGGCGAACTGCCGGGCGATCAGGAGGTGGTCGAAATCGCCGAGGCGGCGCCCAATGCCGGGGCGGCGATCATCAAGCTGCACCGTGCCTACCGCGAGCAGGCCGAGCGCCTTTCCGATCTGTCCGCCATGCTGGCCCGCGATGGCCAGGCCCCGTCGTTGTCCGGCGCACGGCTGCCGATGGACGAGGTCCGTGAAGTGCTCGAGAACCAGCCCAACCATCATCCCGCACTCGAAGAGGAGGCGGAAGCCTTTCACACGCTGATCAAGCCCGGCGATGATCTGATGGGCGCGCTCAAGACATGGCTCAGGACCGAGCACGGCATCGTCGTGCGCTCGCTGCCGGTCGCCACCATGCCCAACTGGCGACGCCGCTATGACCGCCATTCCCAGCGCCTGTTCCTCTCCGAGCGGCTGTCGCCGTTTGATCAGCTGCGCGAAGTCGCCATGGAGGCGGCACTGATCCGCATGAATGTTGCCATTGCCGCAGGCGTCGCGGCGCTCAAATTGTCGAGCGACGAGGCCCGCCGCATTGCCCGCTTTGAGCTCGCCCGCTATGCGGCGCATGCGCTGATGATGCCCTATCAGGCCTTTCATGCCGCAGCCCAGCGCGCCCGCTATGATATAGACGTGCTCAAGTCGCGCTTCGGCGTTTCCTTCGAGCAGGCGGCCAACCGGTTGACAACTCTTTGCCGCCCCAACCTTCAGGGCGTGCCGTTCTTCATGCTCGAGGTTGATGTCGCCGGTCACCGGTTCCGTCGCGGTGGCGCGCAGGGTTTCCCGCAGCAGCGCTTCGGTGGCAATTGCCCCAAGCTTTCGGTGCATGCCGCCTTCTCCCAGCCCGCACAGGTTCTGGTGGAGGCCGTCGAGATGCCCGGCGGGGCCGAATTCATCACCATTGCGCGTACGCTGGAGGGGCCGCAGGGGTCATTCTCCGAACGGCCGCGCCGCACCGCGATCCTGCTCGGCTGCGACATCGGCTTTCGCGAGGAGATTGTCTATGGCGAGGCTCTGCCGCTCACCAGCGGCAAGCTCCCGCACCCGGTTTCCATCCCGGTTGGTCCGTCCTGCCGCCTTTGCGAACGCGCCGGATGCCTGGCCCGCGCCGAACCTCCGATCACCCGCCCGCTGGGGCTCGACGAGATGGTCACCGGCCTGTCCGCATTCGATTTTCAGTAGGTGTCCGGATCAGCTTTGCAGGCCGTTGTGTTTGCGCCGCAATACATTTGCATGTGTTCGCACGATCCCCTCTTGTGAGTCTGACATTTCCTTCATAGGGTTGGAAGTCCGCAGGCCATCGGCAGCATTGGCGCTGGCGCGGATCCACGCTGGATGCAGGTTGCGGGGGCGGGTCTTTTTTCAGGATCTCGACCACCCGAGGACCCGTCCGGCGAAGGGAACAATTATAAAGAGAGGAACAGGAATGACCCTGAAAACCCGCCTATTTACCGTGGCCGCCATGCTCGCAGCATCGACTGTGCTTGCCACCGCCCAGGAACGCGTCGTCAACGTCTTCAACTGGTCTGATTACATTGATGAGTCGATTCTTGAGGACTTCACCAAGGAGACCGGCATCAAGGTTGTCTATGACGTGTTTGATTCCAACGAGGTGCTCGAAACCAAGTTGCTCGCAGGATCGACCGGCTACGATATCGTTGTGCCGACCGGAACCTTCCTGGCCAACCAGATCAAGGCCGGTGTGTTCCAGAAGCTCGACAAGTCGAAGCTGCCAAACCTCGAAAACATGGACCCGGCGATTTCGGCGCGTCTGGAAAAATATGATCCGGGCAATGAATACGCCATCAACTACATGTGGGGCACCACCGGTCTCGGCATCAATGTCGACATGGTCAAGGAACGTCTGGGCGCCGATCAGCCGCTCAACACCTGGGATCTGGTGTTCAACAAGGAAATGTCGGACAAGTTGGCCGATTGCGGCATCTTCATGCTCGACGCGCCGACCGAAATGTTCCCGGCCGCGCTCAACTTCATGGGCATGGATCCGGACCTGAAGGATCAGGAATCGATCGACAAGGCCAAGGACCTGCTGCTCAGCATTCGCCCGAATGTGCGCAAGTACCATTCCTCCGAATACATCAACGCGCTGGCCAATGGTGACATCTGCCTGGCTGTCGGCTGGTCGGGTGACATCCTGCAGGCACGTGACCGTGCTGCGGAAGCCGATGCAGGTGTGACCGTGGCCTATGAGATTCCCAAGGAAGGCGCACTGATGTGGTTCGACAACATGGCGATCCCGTCGGACGCCAAGAATGTCGCCGAGGCACACGAGTTCCTCAACTACATCATGAAGCCGGAAGTCATGGCCAAGGCATCGAACTATGTCTACTACGCCAACGGCAACCTGGCCTCCAAGGAGTTCCTCATCGAGGATGTGATCGGCGATACCGCCATCTATCCCGATGACGAGACAATTGGTCGGCTCTACACGGTGTCACCGGACAATGCGCGCGAGAAGCGAATTCTCAACCGCGCCTGGACCGAGGTCAAATCCGGCCAGTGAGTGATCGAACCCCGGCGTCCAGGCGCCGGGGTTTTTTGTTTTGCATCGGTGGGGACCGCAATGCCATCTCTGGGAAGTATCCGTCGTTCTTTCGTGCCGTGGGAAGACCCCGGCGCCAAGCCCTACATCTCCTTTCAGAACGTCACCAAGCAGTTCGGAACTTTCACCGCGGTCGAGAACCTGTCGCTGGATGTCTATGAGCGCGAGTTCTTCTCGCTGCTCGGTCCATCGGGCTGCGGCAAGACCACGCTTCTGCGCATGCTGGCGGGTTTCGAGGAGCCGACGGAGGGCGAGCTCTATCTTGACGGCCAGCCGCTCAAGGGCGTGCCGCCGCACAAGCGCCCGGTCAACATGATGTTCCAGTCTTACGCGCTGTTTCCGCATATGAGCGTCGCCGACAACATTGCCTTCGGGCTCAAGCAGGACGGCATGGATAAGGCCGCGCAGGACGAGCGTGTCGGGCAGATGCTCAAGCTGGTCAAGCTCGAGCAGTTTGCACGCCGCAAGCCGCATCAGCTTTCGGGTGGCCAGCGTCAGCGTGTGGCGCTGGCCCGTGCGGTCGCCAAGCGGCCGAAACTTCTCATTCTCGATGAACCGCTCGGCGCGCTCGACAAGAAGCTGCGCGAGGAAACCCAGTTCGAACTCATGGATCTGCAGCAGGAGCTGGGCCTGACCTTCATGATCGTCACACACGACCAGGAAGAGGCGATGACCATGTCCGACCGCATCGCGGTGATGGACAAGGGGATCATCGTCCAGACCGGAACGCCAGCGGAAATCTACGAGGCGCCGAATTCCCGCTATGTCGCTGATTTCATCGGCTCCGTGAACATTCTCGAAGGACAGGTCGAAAGCGCCGATGACGGTCATGTCGTGCTTGATGGCCCCGACGGAAAGATTACCGGTGACTTGCGCGGCGCGTCGCTTGAAAAGGGCACAACGGCCTGGTTCGCGATCCGGCCGGAGAAAATCGAAATCAGCCGGACCAAGCCGGAAGCGGCGGTCAACGCGCTTGAAGGCGAGGTCTGGGACATCGCCTATCTCGGCGACATGACCGTGCTCAATGTCCGGCTTGGCTCTGGTGCCGTCGTCCAGGTAGCCATGCTCAACCGCCTGCGTCTGGTCGAGGATCCGATCGGCTATGATGAGCGGGTCTGGCTCTCCTTTGGTGCCGAATCCGGCATCGTATTGGACCGGTGAGAACCGATGGCTGCAGATGACACTGACAACGCCGCCGCAGAGGAAATGGACAAAGCCCTCCGGTTCAACAGGTTGTCGGCCGGTCTCATGGTGTTCGGCGTTGCCGCCGCTCTATTTCTCCTGCGCCCCGAACTCGGATTGATCTTTCTCGCCTATGTCGGCGTGTCCGTCTGGAGCATGTGCGTTGTGCGAAGCCAGGGAATCCTTGTCAGGCCCTTGCCGCTGAAGCACCAGAACATTGCGGCCTATGTCGCGATCTCGAGCGTGACATTTTTCGTCGCCCTTTTCGCGGTGCCAGAGGTCATCGAACTGTTCGGAACCGTGGTCTTTATCCTGATCGCCGTGATATTTGCAGTTCATGTCCTGTTTGACGGAGTGTTTCTCGGCGGACGAAAAATTTCCCTGTTCAGGAGGCGGCGCCGATGAACATCCTCTCCGCCATCAAGGCCCGCCTGGTCATCATCATCCCCTATATCTGGCTGCTGTTCTTCTTCCTGCTGCCGTTTCTGCTGGTGCTTAAAATCGCCCTGTCCGATCTTGAATACGGGCAGCCGCCCTACACGCCGCAGCTAAGCCTCAGCGATGGCTGGTCGACCTTCTGGGACAAGGTCTCGATGTTCGATCTCGAGAACTTCACCTTCCTGATCGGCGATTCGCTCTACATCAAATCCTACCTCTCCAGCCTGCAGATCGCCTTTGTGTCGACCCTGTTCACGCTGATGATCGGCTTTCCGCTCGCCTATGGCATGGCCCGCGCACCGGACCGGATGCGCCCGACGCTGCTGATGCTGGTGATCCTGCCGTTCTGGACCTCGTTCCTGATCCGCGTCTACGCCTGGATCGGCATCCTCAAGCAGGAGGGGCTGCTCAATCAGTTCCTGTTGTGGCTCGGCGTCATCGACACGCCGCTTGAAATCCTCTCGACCAACACCGCGGTCTATATCGGCATCGTCTATTCCTATCTGCCGTTCATGGTGCTGCCGATCTTTTCCGCACTCGAGAAGATGGATGAATCCCTCGTCGAGGCGGCGCGCGATCTTGGCTGCACCCGCATCGGCGCCTTCTGGAAGGTAACCGCGCGGCTCGCGGTACCGGGCATTCTGGCGGGCTGCCTGCTGGTGTTCATTCCCGCGATGGGCGAGTTCGTCATTCCCGATCTGCTTGGCGGCTCCGGCACGCTGATGATCGGCAAGACGCTGTGGATCGAGTTCTTCAACAACAGTGACTGGACCGTCGCCTCGGCCATCGCCATCATCCTGTTGATCGTCCTGGTGGTGCCGATCGTGCTGTTCCAGAACGCCCAGGCCAAAGCAGCGGAGGCGGGCAAATGAACGCGCGCTGGTCCTGGTTCAACATCTCCTCGGTGATTTTCGGCTTTGCCTTCCTCTATCTGCCGATCGTGCTTCTGGTGATCTACTCGTTCAACGAGTCCCGGCTGGTCACTGTCTGGGCCGGGTTCTCGACCAGGTGGTACAGCGAGCTGTTTCAGAACAAGGGGCTGATGGATGCCGCCTGGGTGACGATCCGCGTGGCGCTGCTCTCGGCCACGATTGCAACCGTTCTGGGAACCCTCGCCGCTGTCTCGCTGGTGCGTTACACGCGTTTCAATGGCCGCACGCTGTTTACCGGCATGGTCTACGCGCCGCTGGTGATGCCGGAAGTGATCACCGGACTGTCGCTGCTGCTCTTGTTCGTCTCGATTGATTTCGGCCGTGGCTTCTGGACCGTGACGCTGGCCCACATCACCTTCTCGATGTGCTTCGTCGCGGTTGTCGTCCAGTCCCGCCTGATCACATTCGACCGCTCGCTTGAGGAGGCGGCGCAGGATCTGGGCTGCCCGCCGTTCCAGGCCTTCATCAAGGTCACCCTGCCGGTGATCCTGCCGGCGGTGATCTCCGGCTGGATGCTGGCCTTCACGCTGTCGCTCGATGATCTGGTGATCGCCAGCTTCACCTCGGGACCGGGTGCGACTACGCTGCCGATGAAGATCTACTCACAGGTCCGGCTTGGTGTGACGCCGGAAATCAACGCGGTCTGCACCTTGTTGATCGGTGCCGTCACCATCGGCGTGGTGGCCGCATCGCTGCTCAACAAGCGGCGCGAGGTGATGCGCCAGCGTGACGAGCAGGCGGCGTGACCAATCTCGTTGATGAGGTTCGCCGGAAAGGCGCTCAGTTGCGCGGTGGCCGCAGGAGATAGGTCACCAGCCAGATCGGCACGATCACCAATGAACCCAGAACGATGTTGGGAATGGCCCAAGCCGCACCCTGCTGGAGCAGTTCGAACACGTTCTCCGGCGTCAGCCCGATTTCCGCGAGCAGTTCCGCTGCCGAAATGTTCAGCGCCGACAGCACCACGCCGGTGGCGAGTGAGGCCAGCCCGATCTTGATGATTGCCGAAAGCACCCGCAGCATGTCTCTGGCCTGTCCCTCCTGCCCGCAAGTCCCATCTGCTTTGCGAAGCACCTTTGTCAAGCGGGATTGTCTCTAAAACCGCCTGTTTCCGCAAGCTCCGATGGTTGCCTCCGTCGCTCACGGACGAACGGGCGAAATCACCGGCTGCGGCCAGGAGCCGCCAAGGAAGAAACGCACCGGCGGCGGCGCATCCTGCTCGGTTGCGGCCTCGCCTTCCGCCGGAGGCGTCTGATCCAGAACGCCTGCGATGGCGAGGCTGCTGCGGGTGTAGGGAATCACGCCCGACAACGAGACCGTCTGCTCGGGCCCGACCAATTCGGCGACCTTCAAATCGGCTTCACCGGCGGCAATCATTGCCTCAAACCGCGCGGTTTCGAAGGCAAATCGCGCACTCGCCCCGAGCTGGGCAAGATCGAAGAAGCGTTCGGTGGCGGCCAGTTCCCGGAACTTCAAGACGTTGAACCCAGGCACGAAGCCGGCGTCCAGAGCAAGCCGCAGCTCCCCGGTCAGGTCTGTCAGCGCGGTGGCCCAGGTCGGGTAGGGGGAGGTGAGCTCGATGTCGAGCGATCCTGTCCCGCGTGGCAGCGGCCCGCTCAGGCCGGCAGCATCGAAGAACTGGCCAAAATTGGTATTGCGTGTTGACAGCTGGATATCCAGCCCGCCGTCAATGCCCTTCTCCGACACCGCTATGCGGCCGATCAGGCTGCCGCCATAGGCGGTGGCGTCACCGACATCGAAGTTGGCGCGCCCCTGTTCAACCCGTGCCGCGGCGGCAAGGTTCGACAGCACCACCGGACCGAAACTGGCCGATTGTGCCGACAGCCGCAGATCCAGCCCGATCTCGCGCAGAAACCTTGTGTCGATTGTCGAGGCAATGTCCGCGCCGCCACGCGGCAGCGGAGTGAAGGCCTGCAGGAAGGAGGCGATGTCGAGGCTGTTGAAGGCCAGCGTCCCGGCGATCATCGGCGGCGTATCTTCGTGAAGTTCGAGGTCCAGCACGCCGATGCCGCGATTGGCATCTATCATGATGATGAGATCGTCGAGCTTGGCCCGTGTCGGCTCAGCCGAAAGCTGCGCGGTCAGTTCCAGCGCTCCCAGCGCTTCGCCGGGCTTGATATCGGCGCCCGACCATTCCAGCGTCCGCCGGACTGAAGGGCTGAAAAGACTCAGCGCGCCCGATCCGTACAGATCCGGGCCCAGGCTCGCCGATCCGTTGAACTCCAGGGTCAGTGGCGAGGATGACAACTGGAGCTCCACTGGAGCGGTGTTCTTGCCCAGGAACAGCAATGGTGCGGAAGTCGACCCGTTCAGCATCATCTGCTCGCCGCGAAAGATCGCGGTGATATCGGCGCGCGCCGGCGCTGTCGGTGCGGTCCAGGCGAGTGATCCGTTGATCGCCGTCAGCCTTTCGGCTTCCGCACCCGGATCGCGGATCCAGCGCAAGGTGCCGTCTTCGATCGTGACCGTGCCCAGAGCCGCCGAATCGGGGATGATCGCGCTGGCCGGGATCGGTTCACCTGCCTGCTCCGCCTGGTGGCGGGCCAGTGCAGACTTTATGCCCTGCGCCAATTGCCCTTGCGATGACGACCAGTTTGATGTGCCGTCCGGGTAAAGCTCAAGATTGAAAGTCGGTCGAATCAGGCGGAACTCGGTGAAGCTCGGTGCGCCGGCAATCGCGGAAAACAGATTGAAATTGGCAACAATGCTGTCGGCGCGCATAATCGGATCGCCGTCTGCAAAGGTCGCCGGGCTGATCACCACATTGTCGAGCGTGATCGTTGGTGTCGGCCAGAAATCCAGTGACGGCGCATCGCCCAGTGACACGGCATGCCCGGCCCATGCGCCGATGTCGCGCTCCAGCCTGTCGCGCACCACTCCGCTGGACACCGCCAAAGGCATGCTGACAGCGATTGCCAGCATGGCAATCAACGACAAGACAGCGCCGCCTATCGCGATCCGGCGTCCTCGCCATTGCCCTCTGTCGAACTTCAAATCCAGCACTCCCGACCCAGCCTTGAGGTTCTGGTTAAAGCTTGGTGAAGGGGAATGCAATTGCAGGGTTTAGCCTGTCCCCCGCCATGCTTTGAAAGCGGATGGCTGTTTGCATTGCAACACGGCGGTGCTACTAAGCAGCCGAAAACACTTGCCAGGAGCTTCGAGATGACTGACACCCCCTTGTGGAGCCCGGATCAGCGGAGACTTGATGACAGCCCGTGGATGGCTTTCGCGGGTTTCGCAGGCGAAAGGTCCGGTCTTTCGCTCGCAGACCCCTTTGCTCTGCACGAGTGGTCTGTCAACGACCGAGAGGGTTTCTGGTCAGCGCTGTGGGATTTTTGTGAGGTGCGCGGCGACAAGGGCGAACGGACCCTGGAAAATGGTGATGCGATGCCGGGCGCGCGCTTTTTCCCTGATGCCCGGCTGAATTTTGCTGAAAACCTGCTCAGCCGCACCGGGTCCGAACCGGCGATCCTGTTCCGCGCCGAAGACAAGCTTAAAAGGCAGATGAGCTGGGACGAGCTCTCAGCGCTGGTTTCGCGCCTGCAGCAGGCCTTTCGCGCCCATGGCGTTGAAACGGGTGACCGGATCGCGGCGATGATGCCGAACATGCCCGAAACCGTCGCCTGCATGCTGGCCGCCGCCTCGATCGGTGCGGTCTGGTCCTCCTGCTCGCCCGATTTCGGGATCCAGGGCGTGCTGGACCGGTTCGGCCAGATTGAGCCGAAGCTGTTCATTTCCTGCGATGGCTACTGGTACAATGGCAAGCGCCAGGAAGTGGCGGATAAGCTCACCGGGATCGCCGCCACACTCAAGCCCGAGGCAACCGTGATCGTGCCGTTGCTTGACAATGCGCAAGCCGTCGCTGATGCCGTGGAGGGCGCTGTCACACTTGCGGACTTCATTGCCGCTTTTCCGGCCAAAGCCGTCACCTTCGAGCCTTTGCCATTTGCGCATCCGCTCTACATCCTGTTTTCCTCAGGCACCACTGGCATTCCAAAGTGCATTGTGCATTCGGCCGGCGGCACACTGCTCCAGCATCTCAAGGAACACCGCCTGCATTGCGGTACCAAGCCCGGCGAGCGGTTGTTTTACTTCACCACCTGCGGCTGGATGATGTGGAACTGGCTGGTCTCCGGACTGGCAGCCGGTGCGACGCTGTGCCTGTTCGACGGCTCGCCCTTTGCGCCTGATGGCAATGTGCTGTTCGATTACGCGGCCCAGGAGCAATTTGCGGTGTTGGGAACCTCGGCCAAATTCATCGATGCGGTCCGCAAGGCCGGACTTGAACCTGCGAAAACCCACGACCTCTCCTCGCTGCGGCTGCTCACATCAACCGGCTCGCCGCTGTCGCCGGAAGGGTTTTCCTTCGTCTATGAGGGCATCAAGCCGGATGTGCATCTGGCCTCGATCTCCGGCGGCACCGACATCGTGTCCTGTTTTGTGCTCGGCAACCCGGCGCTTCCGGTCTATCGCGGCGAGATCCAGAGCCCCGGCCTTGGCATGGCTGTCGACGTCTGGGACGACAACGGCAAATCCATCACCGGAGAAAAGGGTGAACTGGTCTGCACCAAGCCGTTTCCGGCCATGCCTATCGGCTTCTGGAACGACCCCGAGGGCGCCAAGTACCACGCGGCCTATTTCTCGCGGTTCGAGAATGTCTGGACCCATGGCGATTTCGCCGAATGGACGCCCCATCGCGGTATCGTCATCCACGGCCGTTCCGATGCCACCCTCAACCCCGGCGGCGTGCGCATCGGCACCGCCGAGATCTACAATCAGGTCGAACAGCTTGACGAGGTTGTGGAATCCATCTGTATCGGCCAGGACTGGGAAGACGATGTCCGCGTCGTGCTGTTCGTCCGTTTGGCCAACGGCGTCACACTCGACGATGCCTTGCAGGCGAAAATCCGTTCAAAGATCCGCACCGGCGCCTCGCCGCGCCATGTTCCGGCCAGGATCATCGCGGTCTCTGACATTCCGCGCACCAAATCCGGAAAGATCGTCGAGCTGGCTGTGCGCGACATCGTCCATGGTCGCGCAGTCAAGAACCAGGAGGCGCTGGCCAATCCGGAAGCACTGGTGTTTTTCGCGGACCTGGAAGAGTTGAAGCGCTGAAGCTGACGTCAGCCGGACAGAATGCTGGGGAAAGCTGACCTAAGCGGAACGTGCTCTTTGCAGGCCGACCAGATCCGGCACTTTGTGTATGTTCGGCTGAACCGCAACCGGCTCGGGATTGTAGCGTTGACAGAGATGAAGTTTAGAAGATTGTGATGTATTGCCGTTTTGTGCCACAGTTAAGATCTGCCCCACGCCTCTTTGACGATTGGAAAATGCCCATGATCAATGTCACCAGAATGCTGCTCCTCATATCGCTCGCGGCGCCATTTGCAAACCAGGCGATTGCCCAGGATGCGCCGCTCAGGGTGGCGAAGATGATGACGGTTGGCAGCGAAACCGGGGGAGTGACACGTCAGTTCTTTGGTCAGGTGGTGGCCCGCCAAACGGTTGATCTGGCGTTTCAGGTGTCCGGACAGATCGTCAGCTTCCCGGCCGATGAGGGCGCGGAGATCAGTCAGGGCGCGCTGATTGCGCAGCTCGATCTGGAGCCGTTTGAGCTGCAACTGGAGCAGGCTCAATTGCAGGCGGAACAAGCGGAGCGCATGGTTGAGCGCCTGACCAAACTGGGGGATTCAGCATCCGAGGTTTCGCGCGAAGACGCACGGACCAGCCTGGCCCTTGCCAGGGTTGCTGTGCGAAATGCCGAGGTGGCATTGGAGGATGCGACCCTGCTGGCGCCGTTTGATGCGCTGGTCGCGAGCCGCAATGTGGCAAACTTCACCACCACGAGTGCCGGAGCGCCGGTGGTGCGGCTGCACGACATGTCTGAATTGCGGGTTGAGATTGACGTGCCCGAGGTGCTGTTCCAGCGCGCCGGCGAGGACCCCAATGTGGAGTTTCTGGCCCGGTTTCCCTCAGGAATTCAGACCTATCCGCTTGAGGTCCGCGAATTCAATGCCGAGGCCTCGACCGTCGGCCAGACCTTTCGGCTGACATTGGGGATGGATCGCCCGTCCGGCATCATTGCGTTGCCCGGCAGCACCGTCACGGTTCTGGCTACACTCGATGCGGGGCAGCCACGGCTTGTGGTTCCGGCCACCGCCATTCGAATCGCGAATGACCGGTCGACAAGTGTTCTGGTGTTTACGCCCGCTGACGATGGCACCGGCGTAGTCAATGAGGTCGATATTGATGTGGAGCCGACGCGTGATGGTGAGTTCAGTGTCATCACCGGTCTGGAGGCTGGAACAGAGATCGTTCGCATCGGCGCCCAGGCTCTGGCGGATGGACAGACAGTGAGACGATTCACCGGCTTCTCGAACTGACGCCGGGAGAACGGCCATGAACATCGCGCGCGCGTCCATCGACAGACCCATCATGATCTGGCTGATCATGCTGACATGCCTCTTCGGCGGCATTTGGGGCTTTTTGAACCTGGGCAGGCTTGAAGACCCGGCCTTTACCATCAAGCAGGCTGTGGTGATCACCCAGTATCCCGGCGCTTCGGCCGAGCAGGTTGCCACCGAAGTCAGCGAGCCGCTGGAATCGGCGATTCAGCGTATGGGAGAGGTCAAGGAGATCGTTTCGGTCAACCGTCCCGGCGTGTCGCGCATTGACGTCTTCATCAAGGATACGATCAATGGTGAGGCCTTGCCGGATATCTGGACCGAGCTGCGCCAGAAGCTGCAGACGGCACAGTCCCAACTTCCCACCGAAGCCAGTTCGCCGGTGGTCGATGACGGATTTGGCGATGTTTACGGCATTTTCTTTGCGGTCACTGCGGAAGGCTTTACCGATGGCGAGAAGCATGATTTGGCAACCTTCCTGCGCCGTGAACTGTTGACCGTCAATGGCGTCGCCGATGTCGAGGTGTCGGGACTTCCCGAGGAGGCGATATTTGTTGAACCCGACCTGGCAGTCGCCTCGCAACTGGGAATCGACGCACAAATTCTGGTTCAGGCGTTGGCGACGTCCAACTCGGTCCAGCCCGCCGGTTCGCTGACCCGTAGCGATGAGCGCATCCCCATCCAGGCCCCAACAGGGTCCGACAGTGTCAGTGAAATTGCCGCACTCACCGTGGGTGTCGGTGGAGAGTTGATCAATCTGATTGATGTCGCCGAGGTGAGCCGCGACCGTGTTGAAAACCCGGCCAATCTCATTCGCTTTCAGGGGCAGGAAGCCTTCACGCTCGGTGTTGCAGGGCTCAGCGACGAGAACATTGTCGATGTGGGCAACCATGTGGATGCGCATCTGCAATCGCTGCTGCCTGAAATCCCTTACGGGGTCGAGCTCCATCCGATCTACCAGCAACATGTGGTGGTGGATGAATCCTCCAACAGCTTCCTCGTCAATCTGGCGATGTCGGTGGCCATTGTCGTGCTCGTGCTCGGGCTCTTCATGGGCCCCCGGGCAGCTGTTGTGGTGGGCGCGACGCTGCTGCTGACTGTCGTCGGCACATTGCTGTTCATGGCGCTTTTTTCCATCGAGATGGAACGAATTTCGCTCGGGGCGCTGATCATCGCCATGGGCATGCTCGTCGACAATGCCATCGTCGTGGCCGAGGGCATGCAGATCGCCATGCTGCGGGGCAAATCCTCGCGTGATGCGGCGGATGAAGCGGCCGGAAAGACCCAGATACCGCTGCTTGGTGCGACGGTGATCGGCATCATGGCCTTTGCCGGCATTGGCCTCAGCCCGGATTCGACGGGCGAGTTCATGTTCTCACTGTTTGCCGTCATCTGCATTTCGTTGCTTCTTTCATGGGTGCTGGCGGTAACTGTAACACCGTTGCTCGGGCACTATGTGTTCAAGCTTGGGGATGGCGCGGGCGAGGATTCCTACGGCGGGTTGGTGTTCCGCGCCTATGGCCGGTTGCTGCACGGCGCCTTGCGGTTTCGTTGGCTCGTGCTGGTTGGGCTGGTCGCCATCACCGCCGCCAGCTATGTGGGCTTTGGGCAGGTCAAACAGCAGTTTTTCCCCAACGCCAATACGCCGCTGTTCTTCGCGCATTATACGATGCAGCAGGGTACGCCGATCTCAAAGACCTCCGAACAGATGCGGGTGTTGGAGGCCTATCTTAAGCAGCGTGATGATGTGGTATCGTTTTCCACATTCGTGGGCCAGGGCGCGACCCGGTTCCTGCTAACCTACAACTCCGAATCGCCCAACCCGGCCTATGGTCATCTGATTATCCGGACCGAAGACCTGTCCATGATCCCTGCCATCCAGGCGGATCTGGAAGCATTTGCGGCGGAAAACATCCCCGAGGGCGAGTTTAGAACCGAGCGGCTGGTCTTCGGCCCTGGCAGCGGCAGTCCGATCGAGGTTCGCTATTCGGGCCGCGATCAAAAGGTGCTGCGCGATCTGGCCGATCAGACGATCACCGTCATGGAGCAGGCGTCGGCAAACATCCTGTCTCCGCGCATTGACTGGCGCGAGCAGCAACTGGTTCTGCGACCGAAATATGTCACCGACCGGGCGCAGGCTGCGGGCGTCACCCGTGACAATGTGTCTGAAGTGCTGGATTTTGCCACCGATGGTGTGACTGCAGGTGTCTATCGCGAAGAAGACCGCTCGATACCGATCGTGCTGCGCAAGGCGCACTCATCGGATGCCGGTGTTCTCGACCAGGCGCTGGTCTCCCAGAACGGCGATACGCTTCTGCCGATTGAACAGGTTGTCGATGGATTTGCTGCTGAAGCGCAGAATACCATCATCTACAGGCGTGATCGCGTCCAAACCATCACCGTGGGTGCAAGCATCCCGTCCGACCTGACCGCCGCGCAGGTGCATGCGGAGGTTCGGGCTGCAGTCGAGGCAATGCCGGTTCCTCCGGGCTACAAGATGGAATGGGGAGGTGAGTTCGAATCCTCCGCAGATGCCAATGCCAGCCTTGGCGCGCAGCTCCCTGTCACCATTCTGATCATGATCCTGATAACCGTGGTGTTGTTCAATGCTTTGCGGCAGCCACTCATCATCTGGTTGCTGGTGCCGATGTCGGTCAACGGTGCGGCGCTCGGGCTTTTGGGGTCGGGTCTGCCATTCACCTTCACCGCATTGCTGGGGCTGTTGAGCCTTTCAGGCATGCTGATCAAAAACGGCATCGTGCTGGTCGAGGAAATCGACATCGAGCGAGAGGCGGGCGGGCCGCTTCGCCAGGCCATCATCACGGCCTCGGTTTCTCGCCTCAGGCCCGTTCTGCTGGCCGCGGCGACGACGATCCTTGGAATGATCCCGCTGCTGGGCGATGCATTCTTCGTTTCGATGGCCGTCACCATCATGGGTGGTCTCGCCTTTGCGTCGATCCTGACGCTGGTGGCTGCACCGGTGCTGTATGACGTGTTCTTCATGCCGCGGGTCAAAGGGGCCGAGAAGCAAGCCTGACATGCGAAGTTGACTGAGATTGCGGGCCGTTGAGGCGAGGGCGCTTTGTTGCGCGTCGCGCTTTCATTTCTCAGCGCCACCCACGCCAAACCCTCACCCAATTTATTAACAAAAGCTTACCGCCAAATTTAACCAAGGCCTTCAAAGTCTTTACCATCAGTTAAAATTGAATGATCAAAGTAAGGAACTGGTAAGGGTTTCAGCGCATTAATCACGTCAACCATTCGGGACGCTTCACTCCCACTGATGATGGTCAGCACTGATGCTTCACTTTAGGGGGACCCGATCGCGGTCCCCTTCTTTTTTCTTTTGATTTCAGTCCGCTAGAACTCGCTGCGGCGGGAACGCGATCGACACAAGCGTGCCTTCTCCGGCAGCCGAGACGATGTCGAACTGAGCCCGGTTGGCCTCCACCATGGCCTTGGTCAACGGCAATCCGAGCCCGGTACCTTCACTGCGCTGGCGTGGACCGGTGCCGACCTGGCCAAACGGCTTCATCGCCTGCTCGAGCTCCTTGCGACTCATCCCGATACCGGTGTCGCGGATGCGGATCACCACATTGCCCGACGGCTCGTAGGACGTGGACACCACGATCTGCCCGCCCGAGGGGGTGAAGCGGATGGCGTTGGACAGCAGGTTGAGCGCGATCTGTTTGACCGAGCGTTGATCGGCAACCACGTCGGGAACGCTTTCTGACAGGCTGGTGCGGATGATCACCCGCTGGCTGTTGGCCATCGGCTGCAGCAGCGAAACGCTCTCGGCCAGATGATCATTGAGCGAGACTGCGGTGAATTCCATGTCCACCTGACCGGCCTCGATCTTCGAGATGTCGAGAAGGTCGTTGACGATGTCGAGTACGTGTTTTCCCGAATTGCCGATGTCATGGGCATATTCGAGATAGCGTGGGCTGCCGATCGGGCCGAACCGCTCCTCCGCCATCATCTCCGAAAATCCGATGATGGCATTGAGCGGAGTGCGGATTTCGTGGCTCACCTTGGCCAGGAAGTCGCTCTTGTGTGAATTTGCGGTCTCGGCGGCGCGCTTGGCTGTGCGCAGTTCTTCTTCGGTGCGTTTCCACTGGGTGATGTCGCGCAGAACCGCGCAGTAGCCATTCGATCTGGAAAGCCGTCCGATGGTCATGAACAAAGGCAGGAAACCACCCGATGCCTCGCGGCCGATCACTTCACGGCCATCATTGAGCACGCTGGAGACGCCGTGATCGGCAAGGCCCGAGATGTAGTCCATCACCGCGCGCTGGCTTTCATGGGCAAACAGCATCGCAAAAGGCTGTTGCAGCGTATCCCGCTCTTCATAGTTGAACAGCGCAAAGGCCGAGCCGTTCATTGAGCGGATGGTGCCGTCATTGTCGAGAACCACCACGCCGTCAGTCGCAGTCTCGAGAATCGAGCGCAGCTCCTCGGCTTCGATCGCCAGCGCATCGGACGATCCCGCCGGCACCGGATCAACGGCACTGTCGTTGGTTGCGACGAGCTGTGCAACCGGTGCGGCGCTCTCTGCCGGGTTGACCTCTGGCGGGCTCTCCGTGACCGGGGACAGCGCCAGCAAAAGCGCATGCGCCTCACCCCAGCTGACCGAACGCAGCCGCGCGGTGACCTTGCGGCTTTCACCATCGCCACGACGGACAGTCAGGCTTCCGTCTTCGAGATTGTCATCACCACCTGACCTTTCGATCAGGTGATCAAGCCCGCCGGCCTGCGCCAAGGCCTCAAGCGAGGTGTAGCCGGTCAGTTCCAGAAATTCCGTATTGGCGTGGATCAGTTCATCGCCGACATGCACCAGCAGCGGCGATGGAATGATGTCGATCAGAGAGGCATCGAGACCGGCATGCATCACCTGCCGCGGTGGCAACGCAAAGGCCGACGGAAAGGGTGTCTCGACGACGGGCTCACCGGCAGCTTCGGAGCCTTCCGGTGACCAGTCATCGGTTGCCGGAGTTTCTTCGCTCGCCTCGTCGATCGCGGTGGTCTGGTCTGAAGCGTCCGCTGCCTCGCTGCGGTCTTCCGTTTCAGCCACGGCATCGTCTCTAAAGTCTGCCTCGTCATGCCGGAATTCGGTTTCGTCGCCGGATGTGGCCTCGTCGGCAGCCTTGGCTTCGCCGTCAAAGCTGACTTCAATGTCGCGGGTTTCATTGTCAGCCCCCAAGGGCGGCTGGCGTTTGCCAAACCGCGGCGGCTCCTCGGTTTCATCCGTTGTGCCGGTCGAACCGCTGGTCTCGCTGAGCCTTGCACCTATCTCGCGGAATGCGGCCTGCTCGCCTGCCGAAAGGCTTTCGCGTGCCGAGCGTTCCCGCCGTGTTTGCAGGTCGATGATCTTGTCGCTGTTGCGGCGCATCGGGGTCTCAACCAGCCGGATCGCCGGTTTTTCGCCCCGGAACGGATCGTCATCATCTATGTCGGTGTCCGCAACGCCCGTTCCGGCGTCTTCCGGTGGCTGCGAACCTTCGGGGTTCTCAATTTCGTTCTCGGCAATCGGCGCTTCTGGAATTGGTTCATCCAGCGCGTCTGGCCCTTCGGCTTGGCCGATGGTTACAGGATCCGAACCGTCGAGCCTGGCGAGATCTGCCAGATCCTCTTCGGTTTCGATGTCCTTGGCCCCGGCACCGTGGATGTCCAAGAGCTCCGCCGCGTCCTGCTCTGTCTCCGTCCCGGCCGCAGTGTCTTGATGCGGTGATGTGGACACTGGCGCGCCGGGTGACAGCGCCAGGCCGATGGCTTCGGGGTCCGTCCGGGTTTCACCGCTGCGCACGATGCCAAAGCCGCGGAAGCCGTCAAAATGCCGGTCACGTGTGTAGGTCGGCAATGCGGCGAGATCGACCGGGGTGACCAGATTGGTTCCCTGGATCGGCCAGAACACGGTCTTACCAGACCAGGTGTCACGGCGGTTGAGTGCTTCGATGATCACATGATCAGGATCGAGATTGAACACATTGGCAATGTCCGGAAATCTGCGGCCGATGATGTCGGCGGCGTTTGGACCAACGGCTGCAGCGAATTCCGCCGAGACTTCGCTGAAGGCGCCGTCCCGGTCGATCTTCCAAACAAACCGGGTCGGTTTGGCATCCGGATCGAAACGGAATTCCGCTTCTCCGGCCTTGTCCGGGGTCTTTGCGGGGTCTTCAGGCGGGGAGGGCAGGGCCGTGGCTTGCTCATGCGCCCCGGACCGGGCATCGGTATCGGCGGTGCCGCCCGATTCCGCGCCAGCCAACTCTGGAGCGGTGTCTGTGCCGTGAACTGCAGGGCTTGCCTCATCTAGTGGCTGATCAGCCTCTTGAGGCTCTTCCGGACCCGGAGAAAACGTGATGCCGCGGGCCTCTGCGAAGGGCTCGGGAAGCCGGGTTTCCTCAGGCGCTGGCTGGATGTGTTGATCGAGCTCGATGCGGACGCGTTCAGCATCAAAACCACTTTCGGCTTCGTCAGCGGCGCTGGCATCGGAGTTGTCAGCCTCAGCGCCAGCTGCTTCCGTGGTTTCGCTCTCGCCCGCATCTGCCAGATGGCTCTGGCCATCGCTTTCTGTGGCAAACGCGTCATCATCCTGCGGTTCCGACAAAGCGGGCACGATCCGATCCGCGGCGTCTTCGGTGTCGTCTTCGTAGGCAGATGGCTCGACCGCGAACAGGAGATGCAACAGCGGGCTGTCGGTGAGCCGGCCGATCGCGGCGGGCATGGGGCCTTCACTGGCCTCGACCATCCGCTTGACCAGGCGGTCGTCTTCGCCGGCCACATCGGCGATCATCCGCTCAATGGCGTCACCATCAAGGCCGATTGTGTTGAAAGTGCTTGATGCGGCCAGCACGATCCCCATCGCGTCAAGCACGGCAACATGTGTGCCGGTGCCTTCAAAGCCGCTGATGATCTGCCGTGCCCGCGCGGCCGGTGCCAGGATCGATTTGGCCTGGCTGGTGATCATGCAGGCCGTTGCCCCGTCGGGCAGAATGATGCTCTCGAGGCTTGCAGGTGTCATCGTGCGCGAAAAGCCGCGGCCAAGACGCATCATGAAATTCTGGGCTTTGCCGGTGCGTTCAACGCCGCTCAGAGCGCTCGCGATCTGCCGTTTGATGACCGGTTGGCTGCTCAGCCCTTCGTCCAGAATGTCGTAGATGGTTTCGAAGCCAAACAGCTCCGCCGCTGCACCATTGGCCCAAAGGACCGCTTCAAGATCCGGGCTCAGCACCGCAACTGCATCGCCATTGGCAAAGCGCGAGCGTATGGCCGCATGAACGGCAAGATCGATGAACGGGTAATGGTGAGCCTGCATTGGCTGCCTTCCAGTTTCGCGGCCAGGTCCTGCTGCCTGATTGTGGCAGATTAAGGGTCTGTTAATAGCTTTGCCGTGCACGGTGGTCCAGCAAAGGGCTGCTGGGGCAACTGTAATTGTCAAGAAAAGGTTAACGTATGGTGCGACGCACAACAATGTTGCAATGCACAATAATACGTGCTACAACATCCTTGAAATCGGAACGGGGCTGCGAACAAGTCCCAACGAACTTCCCACAACCCTTCAAGGAGAAGTGACATGGCGACCAAGAAAACCGCAACATCCGCTGAAATGTTTGAATTCCCGGCTTTTGACATGACCAAGATGGCCGACGGCTACCGTGAGCTGGCCGACAAGTCGGTCAATCAGACCAAGGAAGCCTATGCCAAGGTCAAGACCGCTGCCGAAGATACCACCAAGGCGATCGAAGCGACCCTCGAGAGCGCCCAGGCCGGCACCGTTGAGCTGAGCCTCAAGGCTATCGACACCGCCCGCATGAACGCTGAAGCTTCGCTGTCGCACATGGAAGCTCTGCTTGGCGTCAAGTCGGTCGCCCAGATGTTCGAATTGCAGACCGCATTCATGCGCAAACAGGCTGAACTGATGGTTGACCAGACCAAGGTCATGCAGGAAGCTGCCAAGAAAGTTGCAGAAGATGTCTCCAAGCCGGTCAAGACCGTCTCGGAAAAGGCAATGGCCGAATTCAAGGTCGCCTGAAATCAGTCTTCGATCTGAACCAGAAAGGCCGGACCTTGCGTCCGGCCTTTTTGATGTGATCAAGTGCAGTTGGAAATTGCCAAAACCGGCGCCTCGCCTCTTGCAAAAACCAACTGCTCCTCGTATGTGACCCTCCAGAAAGCCGACAGGGCCTTGCCCGGCGTCGCGCTTGTGCGGTTGTAGCTCAGTTGGTTAGAGCGCCGGATTGTGGATCCGGAGGTCGGTGGTTCGAGCCCACCCAACCGTACCACCTGATTTTTCCCTTTGACCGAGACCAGGTCAGGCCTTGGCTAAAACGCTTTGAAGGTCAGGATCGTGTGGGTGCGTTCCACGCCCGGCACGGTGTGGATGTTCTCGGCGACAAAGCGGCCGATATCGACATCATCCTCGATGTAGAATTTGGCCAGCAGATCGAATTTTCCGCTCACGGAATAGATCTCCGAGGCGATCTCTCGGTTGGCGATCTCGTCGGCCACGGCATAGGCCTCGCCGAGCTTGCACTGGAATTCCACGAAAAAACACTGCATCGCCGGTGGTCTCCTGTCTTGCCCCGGTTCTGACGTCCGGGGCCGTTTGTTCTGTTGGCGATCCCGAATGATGTGGCCGCCAATTGGGGTGTGACACTTTCGAACCACGCCCTGACAAAGATCGCAAGAGCCAACTTGCCGCGAAATACTTTAAGCTTAAAAAAACCACTGGAATTCTTCGCCGCGGCTGGTAAGGTCACGCAGAATAGCGGTCCGGGACCGCTGTCATATGCTAAAAAGCTGACTGGCTCGAAACAAGGTCCGGCGGCACGGGAACACAAAACAGGGAGTAAACTTCATGAAAAAAGCAATCCTTGCATTTGCGGCTGCAACCGCGCTTGCCGCTGGCGCCACTCAGGCTTTTGCCGAGCCGGTCAAGGTCGGCATGATCACTACCCTTTCGGGAGGCGGCGCGTCGCTCGGTATTGATGTGCGCGACGGCTTCGAGCTGGCAATCAAGCAATCGGGCAACACCGATATTGAGCTGATCGTCGAGGATGATGCGCGCAAGCCGGATCTGGCGGTGCAGCTGTCCGACAAGCTGATCCAGTCCGACAAGGTTGACATCATGACCGGCATCATCTGGTCCAACCTTGCCATGGCAGTCATTCCGGGCGCGGTTGCCCAGGGCAAGATCTATCTGTCGCCGAACGCCGGTCCATCGGCGCTGGCCGGCGCGGGCTGCAACGAGAACTATTTCAATGTCGCCTGGCAGAATGACAATCTGCATGAGGCCATGGGGGCCTATGCCAACACCGCAGGGTTCAAGAAGAGCTTCATCCTGGCGCCGAACTATCCTGCCGGGCAGGACGCGCTGACCGGTTTCAAGCGCTTCTTCAAGGGTGAAATCGCAAACGAGATCTACACCAAGCTCGGCCAGACCGACTACGCCGCCGAGATCGCCGAGATCCGCGCGTCGGGTGCCGACAGCGTGTTCTTCTTCCTGCCCGGCGGCATGGGCATCGCCTTCATGAAGCAATATGCCGGTGCCGGTGTTGACGTGCCGCTGCTGGGGCCTGCCTTCTCCTTTGATCAGGGCATTCTGCAGGCCGTCGGCGATGCCGCTCTCGGGGTCAAGAACACCTCGCAGTGGTCCAAGGACATCGACAATGAAACCAACAAGGCCTTTGTCGAGAGCTTCCAGGCCGAATATGGCCGTCTGCCCTCGCTCTATGCGAGCCAGGGTTTCGACACTGCCAATCTTCTGCTCTCGGCCATGGGCTCGGCTTCGATTTCCGACAAGCCTGCATTCCTTGCAGCGCTGAAGGCCGCCAACTTCAAATCCACCCGTGGTGACTTCAAGTTCGGCAACAACAACCACCCGGTCCAGGACATCTATGTTCGCGAAGTGGTGAAGGAAGGCGACGTCTACACCAACAAGCTGGTGGGCGTTGCGCTTGAAGATCACGCCGACGCCTACGCAGCCGATTGCAAGATGTAATCATCGAACAATCCCGGACGGGTCACTTTACCCGTCCGGGCCTTCTGAAATGGCCGGGCGTTCAAGTCCGTCAGAACCTTCGACGTAGCTCTGGTGCGAGACCGGTAAGCGATGACCATTGCCCTTTTTCTTGAACAACTCCTCAACGGGGTGCAGCTCGGCGTCACGCTGTTCCTGATGGCGGCGGGCCTCACATTGATCTTCGGTGTAATGGGGCTGATCAATCTCGCCCATGGCTCACTGTTCATGGTCGGCGGCTTTGTTTGCGCGGCAATCGCCGCGGCAACCGGATCCTTCTGGCTTGGCCTTGCAGCCAGCCTTGTGGCGGCGGCTGCCCTTGGTGCGATCGTCGAGATCGTCGTCATCCGGAGGCTTTATGACAGGGATCACCTCGACCAGGTGCTTGCCACATTTGCGCTGGTGCTGATGTTTTCCGAAGGCGTGCGGTTTCTGTTCGGCTCGTTTCCGCTCTACCTTGATCCGCCTGCAATCCTGGCAGGTCCGGTGATGCTGCCCGGCGGTCTGCCCTATCCGGCCTTCCGGTTGGCGATCATCGTCGCAGGCGTGCTGATTGCCATCGGACTCGGCCTGCTGATCAGCCGCACACGGCTTGGCATGCAGATCCGTGCCGGTGAGTCCGACCGCGAGATGATTGCCGCACTCGGCGTCGACATCCGCTTTCTCTACACCGTGGTGTTCGCGCTTGGCGCGGCCCTGGCAGGCTTTGCCGGGGCGATGATTGGCGCGCTCCAGTCGGTTCAGGTCGGTATGGGCGAGCCGGTGCTCATCCTTGCTTTCGTGGTCATCGTGATCGGTGGCATCGGCTCGATCCGCGGCGCGCTGGTGGCCTCGCTGATTGTCGGTCTGGTCGACACCATGGGCCGCTTCCTGTTGCCGTCGCTGCTCTCGGGCATCATGGAGGCATCGGCTGCCCGCGGGATTGGTTCGGCAATCGCTTCGATGCTGATCTACCTGCTGATGGCGGTGGTTCTGGTGTTCAAGCCAAAGGGGCTGTTTCCCGCCAATGCTTAAGCATCTCACAGAACACCGGCTCAACATCATCCTGGCGCTGATCCTGCTGGTGGCGCCGCTGGTGGCGCATTTCGCCAATGAACCTTTCCTGGTCACGCTCGCCACCCGCGCCACCATTCTGGCGCTGGCAGGCGTCGGCCTCAACATTGCGTTGGGTCTCGGCGGGCTTGTCTCCTTCGGCCATGCCGCCTTCTTCGGTCTCGGCGGCTACGCGGTGGGAATTCTTGCCAGTCACCATCAGAACTATGAGCCGCTGATGACCGCGCCCTTTGTCATCAACGGCACCAACCAGATGCTGGTGCTGTGGCTGGTGGCAATTGTCGTCAGCGGCATTGCGGCGCTGCTGATCGGGGCGCTGAGCCTGCGCACGTCGGGCGTCTACTTCATCATGATCACGCTCGCCTTCGCCCAGATGATCTACTATTTCGCCATCTCCTGGCCGGCCTATGGTGGTGAGGATGGTCTCTCGATCTATGTTCGCAACGCCTTCCCCGGCATCAACACGCTCAGGCCGCTGGATTTCTTTCTCTTATGCTATGCGGTGCTGATGATCGTGCTGATCGGTCAATGGCGGATGACCGGCGCGCGCTTCGGCGTGGCGCTGCAGGCGGTTCGCCAGAACGAGGGCAGGGTGGCGGCACTTGGCCTTTCCCCTTACCGCATCAGGCTGGCGGCCTTCGTGATTTCCGGCATGATCACCGGCCTTGCGGGGGCGCTTTATGCCGATCTCAATCGCTTTGTCAGCCCGACCATGATCTCCTGGCATCTGTCGGGCGAGATCATGGTGTTCATCATTCTGGGTGGCGTTGCCCGGCTGTTTGGCCCGGTGGTCGGCGCCTGCCTGTTTGTGCTGTTCGAGCATCTCTTCGGCAGTTTCACCACCCACTGGCAGTTCTTCCTCGGAGTTGCCCTGCTCAGCGTGGTGCTGTTTGCCCGTGGCGGTTTCATCGGCCTGGTCGTCGGGAGGGCACGTCATGACTGAACCGGTCCTCGGCCTCTTCGGACTGAACAAATCCTTCGGCGCGCTCAAGGTCACCGATGATGTCGACCTTGATCTGAGTCCTGGTGAAATCCATGCCCTGATCGGTCCCAATGGCGCGGGCAAATCGAGCCTGATCAAGCTGGTGGCCGGTGAAATGCCCGCCGATTCCGGCACGATCCGCTTTGCCGGCCAGGAGATCGGTGGACTTGATCAGGTGGCGCGCGCCCGTCTCGGGCTCACCCGCACCTTCCAGGTCTCCTCGCTGATCCCGGAGTTCTCGGTCCGTGGGAATGTCGCACTGGCAGCCCAGGCCCGGCGGCGCTCGGTGTTCGGCTTTGTCCGTCAGGTGGCGAAAGATCCTGAGCTGACCGGCGAGGCGATGGACGCGCTTGAGCGCGTCGGCCTCAAGGACCGCGCCGGGATCCGGGTGAGCGAACTCTCGCACGGTGAAAAGCGGCTTCTGGAAATCGCCATGGCGCTGGCCATGCGGCCGCGCATTTTCCTGATGGACGAACCGATGGCCGGCCTCGGGCAGGAAGGCTCGACGCGCCTGATCGGTTTCCTCGACAAGCTGCGAACGGATGCGCCGATACTGCTGGTCGAGCACGACATGGATGCAGTGTTCAAACTTGCCGACCGGATTTCGGTGCTGGTTGCCGGGCGGATCATCGCCCGTGGCAATGCTGATGAGATCCGCAACAATCCAGATGTGCGCGCGGCCTATCTCGGGGAGGACGAGGCATGAGCTTGCTGGAAGTCAGCGGCCTTGAGGCCTTCTATGGTGGTTCGCAAGCGTTGTTCGGGGTTGAGTTCTCGATCGCCGAGGGCGAGCTTGTGGCTCTGATGGGCCGCAACGGCATGGGCAAGACAACCACCGTGCGATCAATCACCCGGATGTTGCGCACCACCCGCGGCGAAATGCGTTTCGATGGCGCCGATCTGAGCGCGCTGCCCTCGTTCCGCGCGGCACGGCTTGGCATCGGACTGGCGCCCGAAGGACGGCGCTGCTTTGCAGGCCTCACGGTCTCCGAGAACCTGATGGCTTCGGCACGGCCCGGACCCTGGACCATCGAAACGGCCACCGCGCTGTTCCCGCGATTGGGTGAACGCATGGGACAGACAGCGGCGACTTTGTCGGGCGGAGAGCAGCAGATGCTGGCCATTGCCCGCGCGCTGATGACCAATCCGCGGCTTCTCATTCTCGACGAGGCGACGGAGGGGCTCGCCCCGGTGGTGCGTCAGGAGATCTGGGCGGCGATTGCCCGCCTCAAGCAGGGCGGGCAGTCAATCCTGGTGATCGACAAGGCCTTTTCCGAGTTGCGTGCGGTCGCCGACAGATGCGTGATCCTCGCACGCGGCCGGAGCGTCTGGTCCGGAACACCGCATCAGCTCACGCCCGAGATCGAAACCGAAATGCTCGGCGTCTGATCCACAGCCGCTGCCGCTCGGTTGGACACGGGGCGCTTCAGGGCCAATGCCGGTGGCAACTGGCCGCCGGGAATCGCGACAGAGCCTCGCACAGTTTTTTTGACTTGTTTTTGACTTGTTTTTGATCGGCGCTGCCGACGTCCGGCGGCATGCTGTCCGGCCGTTCTGTGTATGCTTCGCACAGTGTTGCTCCAAAATGGCGCGCCCGATTGCAAATATGCTGTTGGAGAAGCTTTGCTGGGCTCTCAGAACTGTCTCATTGTCTTACACAATTCGCAATAAAGCTTTGATTAACCATCGCTATACAAACGAACCGGTCGTTAAAATGCTTAGGAAACTGTGAACCATTGGGTCCCTAATGTTGGGGCATTCGGTGCAGACCGCGGTCGTATGAGACGGCTGAAATAGATTTTGGTGGGGTGATCATGCACATGATGTGCACTAAGTGGTCGGCGATTTTGGCTGGCTTTTTCGGTCTGACGTTGCTTTGGATGCCGCTCAGTCTTCAGGCGCAGCTGGTTCTGAGCTTCGCAGCTCTTGGCGTCATGTTTTTCGGCATGACCCGTCCGGACAACACGGTCTTCCGGTTCGTGACATTCATATTCTGTGCGGTCCTCGCCTTGCGCTATGCTTACTGGCGCACCACCGAGACGCTGCCGGTCTTCAGCGAACCGCTTAATTTCATTCCAGGCCTGCTGCTCTACATCGCCGAGATGTATTGCCTGCTGATGCTCGCCGTCAGCTTCTTCATGCTGGCCGATCCCATCAAGCGTGTTGCGCCGAAGGTGCGTTCGCTCGAAGAGCTTCCAACCGTGGATGTCTTCATCCCGACCTACAATGAGGATCCGGAGCTTCTGGCCAGCACGCTGGCTGCGGCGAAATCGATGATCTACCCGCGCGACAAGCTGACGATCTGGCTGCTGGACGATGGCGGCACCCAGGCCAAGCGCACCCACAAGGACCCGGTGATCGCGCTCGCGGCCACCCGCCGTCATGAGCAGCTCAAGGCACTGTGCAAAGCGATGGGTGTCAATTACCACGCCCGCAAGAAGAACGATCACGCCAAGGCCGGCAATCTCAATGAGGGCCTCAAGGTGTCGACCTCGGATCTGGTGGTGGTGTTTGACGCCGACCATGCGCCGGTGCGCGAGTTCCTCAAGGAGACCGTCAGCTTCTTCAAGGAAGACCCGAAGCTGTTCCTGGTGCAGACACCCCATTATTTTCTCAACCCGGACCCGCTTGAGAAAAATCTGAGGACCTTCCGCTCGATGCCGTCGGAGAACGAGATGTTCTACTCGGTGCTGCAGCGCGGCCTCGACAAGTGGAATGCCTCCTTCTTCTGTGGTTCTGCAGCGGTGCTGCGCCGCAAGGCGCTTCGGGCCGTTGGCGGTTTCTCCGGCCAGTCGATCACCGAGGATTGCGAAACCGCGCTCAGCCTGCACGCCAAGGGCTGGAATTCGCTCTATGTCGACAAGCCGCTGATCGCGGGTCTGCAGCCCGAAACCTTTGTTGCCTTCATTGGCCAGCGCGCCCGCTGGTGCCAGGGCATGCTGCAGATCCTGATCCTCAACCGTCCGTTCCTGGCCAAGGGTCTGACGATGGGACAGCGCATCTGCTACGCCGGCATCAACCTGTTTTGGCTGTTTCCGCTGTCGCGGCTGGCGTTCATGCTCTCGCCACTGCTCTACATTTTCTTTTCGCTGGAAATCTATCAGGCCAACATCCAAGAATTCGGTGCCTATGCGCTGACCTATCTGATCGCCTCTTTCGGAATGCAAAGCTATCTCTATGGCAAGGTGCGCTGGCCCTGGGTGTCCGAGCTCTATGAATACATCCAGTCGATCATGCTGGTGGGATCGATCGCCAGTGTGATCCGCAATCCGCGCAAGCCGACCTTCAATGTGACGGCCAAGGGCCAGACGCTGAACTCCGACAGCCTGTCATCGATTGCCATTCCCTACTTCGTGATGTTCTTCGTGCTGCTCGCGGCCGCGCTCTATTCGGGCTGGAGGCTTGCAACCGAACCGGTGGCATCGGACCTGCTGATGATCGTTGCGATCTGGAACCTGATCAATCTCGGCCTCGCCGGTGCGGGCCTTGGTGTTGTGGCTGAACGACGCGAGTTGCGCCGCAATCAGCGTCTGCCGATCCGCCGTCATGGCATTCTGCGGCAGGGAAGCCGCAACTGGACGGTGATCCTGCTCGATGCCTCGAGCGGTGGTGTTTCGGTGCAGTTTGCCGATCAGGAACCTGATATCGATCCGGACTCTGACTGGAGGGGCGAGATCGAGGTGCGCCGTGGCGGCCGGCCGGTTTCGTTCCCGGTCACCATCCGTTCGGTGCGGGAGTGCGACGGCACCAACGTGTTCGGTTTTGCCTATCCCGAGCGCTTGCCATCAACTTTCATGGCAATCGCCGAGGTGATGTATTCGGATCAGGCGGTGTTGCAGGAGCGCCTCTCGCGCCGCCAGGTCCGGCTCGACATCGTGCGTGGAACCTTTCGCTTTGCCCGCTGGAGCATCGTCGAGTCGTTCCGGGCCGTGGCCTATCTGTTGGGCTTCACCCGTGCGAGCGATGTTGAATCCCATGCCGATGCACCGATCGTGGTCAAGCCCAACAATGCCCAAATCCCGGGCAAGATCGCCAATGTGGCGGAGATTCGTGGAGTGCAGCACCATGCATAGTTCCGCTTTCAAGCTGACCATCACCGCTCTTGCCGCCGTGATTGCCGCCGGTGTCCCTGCCAATGCACCGGCCAGCGCGCAAAGCCTGCTCCAGGCTGCTTCCCCTTCACAGATCCCTCCACAGGCTGTCTCACAGGCCCCGTCCCCTCAGACGGGCCTGCTTGACGCCGTGCCGGGCAGTGCGCCCTTGGGCCAGGGCATGATCCTGTCGACACGGCCGATGTCACTGGCCCGCGCTGCGGCTGATCAGG
The DNA here is from genome assembly GCA_043585085.1 of Hoeflea sp. GTDB lineage: Bacteria > Pseudomonadota > Alphaproteobacteria > Rhizobiales > Rhizobiaceae > Hoeflea. Next base: position 965,859 of record CP121320.1, on the reverse strand, counting down.
ACCTGATGCTGATCTCCTTCGAGCAACCCAGATCCGCGTTGACGCTCGAGGGCGAGAATGATGTGGTTGATCTGAGTTTTGTGGTCGACAAGGCGACGCTCGCCGGAGGCGGCGATCTGGTGATTGCCTACCGCAATGCGGTGTCGGTGATGCCGGAAGCCTCAATGCTCTCCGTCACCGTCAACGGCGCAGCTGCAGGCGAGTTTGCGATCCGCTCGCCCTCCGGGTTCACCACCCAGAAGCTGATGATCTCGCCGGCTTGGCTGCGCGACGGCGTCAATGAAGTTCGGCTTCGCGCCGTCCAGCGCCACCGGGTGGATTGCTCGATGGAAGCCACCTATGAGCTTTGGACCGAGATCGATCAGCAGGCCTCGGGGTTCCGGCCCAACAGCGCGACGCGTCCGGCAGGTTTCGCGCGGTTGCGCGGCATCGGGCGCAATGCCGATCATCTCACCGACATGCGGCTTGTTCTGCCGAACAATGCCGGTGTCGAGGCGCTCAATATGGCCGCGCCTCTGGTGCAGACCATGGCCCTGGCACTCAACCGCGACGACCTCGCAGTAAGTGTCGCGGACACTGAAGGCACCGGTCCGGGCCTCGATCTCGTCGTTGTGACGGATGAGACGCGTATGCCGTCGGACACAGGCGCCAACACCGCGCCCTATGGTCTGTCGATTGGATCTGCCACGGATCCGCGCCGCGCCCGTGTGACGCTGCACACCGCCAGCAGGCAGGACATTCCGGCTGCACTGCTGGCTGCGATCCAGGGGCCGCTCCGGGACCTTGTCGACACCGGCATGGCTGCGCCGAAGAAAGGCGAGATCCGTGCCGAGGAGGCGGCCGTGTACACGCTGGCCGATGCCGGCTATACCGCTGCGCCGTTCAGCGGGCGGTTGTTCCGCAACGGTTTCGAGATGGTGATGCCCGCTGATTTCTATCCGGCTGAATACGCCACCATGGACCTGCTGCTGCATGCCGCAACCTCGCCCGGTCTGAAGCCGACCTCGCAGCTTCTGGTCCGCATCAACGGCCACATCGTCAAGAGCCTGCCGATGCGCGACACCGGCGGTCAGGTGTTTTCCGGCCAGCGGCTGGAACTGCCTTTGCGCGCCTTCCGCCCCGGCCGCAATCAGGTTGAGCTGCTTGCCGAGCTCGAGCGCGATTCCGACGATGCTTGCGTCTTTGCTCAACGCAATGAGACCACCCCGCGCTTCATCCTCCTGGAAAACACCGAGATCCGGGTTCCCCGGCTGGCGCGTGTGGCGCGGTTGCCGGAACTGGCCACCATGGCCGGTTCGGCCTATCCCTATGCCACGAAAGCGGGCGTTGATGTGCATGCGCTCAAGGCTGATGCCTATTCCGTCTCGGCAGCGCTGACGGTGGTCGCCAGAATGACCCTGGCTGCGCGTGAGCCCCTGCCGGTCCGGCTTGCCTTCGGCCCACCGGCGGCGGGACTGCGCGGCAATGCGCTTGTGATCGCGCCGCAGCGCGCTGTCGAGGAGCTGGCACGCCTTGGTCCGACGGCCTTTCCGGATATCCCCGAGCGCATCGAGTTCGCATCCGGTTTCGGATTTGCGGATCCGATCCAGACCTCGTCGGTCCATTTGCCCGGGGCTGCACTGCCGATTGCCATGACCACCGACCCAATGGCGCTGTTGGATGCTTTTCGGCAGACCACCCGCAATCAGGGAGGCACTTCCCATGTGGTTGAAAGTCTGGGCGAGACGCTCAATGACGGCTTTCGTTCGTTCCGCTACTGGCTCAACTACGAGCGCCCCTCCGATCTCGCGCCGCTGGTCGAGCCCCGCCGCAGGGCGATGCTGTCGCAGCGCCCCAATGTTTCGGGCGAGGGGGTGGTGACCTGGCTGACCGCGGACACCTCGCTCGACATGCTTGATGTCTCGATGATGCTGGCCGATCCCGCGATCTGGAACCGCATTGAAGGTGAGAATGTGGTGTTCGATCTCGATCAGCGCACGATCCGCACCGTGCGGCCGGAAAGCTATTTCGCCCATGAGGTCACCGATTATGGACCGGCCAATTTGCGGCGGGTCGCCGCCGCGTGGTTCTCGGACCATTTCCGCGTCTATGTCGCACTGGTGCTGGGCATGATGGCCGTGTTCGCCATCTGGCTTGGCCGCGCCGTTCCCCGCGCTGGCGTGAGGACTGAGCAATGAACACACTTCTCAAAACATCATTGGCCTTGTCGCTGGGTCTGTCGCTGGGCGCGGGCCCGCTCGTGGCCGCGCATGCCGATGACGGAAGCGGCCTGATCATCGCCGGGGCATCGCAACTGCTTCCTGCCGGCGGCTCTGCTACAGAGCCGCAAGCTGCAGGGGAAGCGGTTGGGCGCAATGGCGATAGCGGCGATGTGCCAAAGCTTGATCCTGTTCAGACGGCGGCGCTCTATTACTATGCCAAGGAGCGCCAGACCGACCGGGTGGACGCCGAGATTGCCCGTCTTCGGGCGCTTTATCCGGGCTTTGTTCCACCGCAGAACCTTTATCTGGCTGCCGATGAGATCGTGCCCGACGAGACCTCGTTGTGGGACCTGTTCGAGGCGGACGATTTCACCGGCATCGATGCAGAGATCATTCGCCGCAAGGCGGAAGATCCAGGCTGGATGCCGACCGTGGATTTCCAGTCGAAACTGGCGCGCAAAAAACAGCGCGTGCGGATGAAGGAACTGGCAGCCGCCGAGGACTGGATTGGTCTGGCCGATCTCTCCGCAAGCATCGATTCCGCCACCGAGACTGACGTGGATCTGATCTGGATGCAGATCGACGCCCTGTCGGCCACCGGCAACCGGGATGCGCTGGCGAAGTCCCTGCGCAGAGTGTTGTTGCGCGACGGTGCAAAGCGGCTGTCCGACGAGCACCTCGTCGTCACCCTGCAAAAGGCGCTGCGGGATTTCCCTGCAGCCGAAATCGAGAAGCTGGCGGCAGTTCTGTGGCCGCACCAATCGGAAAGCTATCTCCCGGCACCCGTCGCGCTCGACATCGCCCGCAAACAGATTGCCGAATTCAACGCCGAAAAGGACGCGGCTCCGGTGCCGTCCGCTTCGCGGCAATTGCTTGAGCTGGAAGCCCGCAAAATCAGGCGGCCGGAGGATCTGTCTCTTCTGGGCTGGCATGATATCAAGGTCGAACAGCCCCGGAGCGCATCCGAATGGTTTGCAATCGCGATGGAGGTCCAACCCGGTCCGCAGAACGCCAAGGGCATGTATCTCTCGCTTGAACGGCAGAAGCTGGACCGCGAAGCCTATGAATTTGCCGCAACCCATCTGCCGGACCTTTCAGATGATCCGGTGTTCCTGATGAACGTGCTGTCGGCCCGTTTCGGCAATCCTGGCGAGGACCCCATCGGCGAGGAGGCGGTGCTCGCCTACTCGACCGCGATCATGGAAACCAGCGCTGCCGACCACGCCGAAATTCTCGGCTGGTATGCCTACAATTCGCGTCAGTTCGAGGCCTCCGAAGCCTGGTTCCGCCAGTCCTATGCCTGGGAAGCCTCGGCCGATCGCCTCAAGGGGCTGGCACTGGCGCTTCGGCAAAGTGGCAACAAGCGCGGCTTTGCCGCATTGAAGCGGGATTTCGCGGAAGTCTATCCGGAGATCTGGTCGGAAATCGCAGCGGCGTCTGCGCCCAAGGGCGGCAATGCTGCTTCTGTCAAGACGCCGGCAAGAGAGGTGCGGGCGAGCTACGTCAAGCATTTCGAGGCGAAAAACTATCCGGCCTGTCTGCGCGATATCGACCGTCTGGGGTCAGGTGGCTCGAAGCCTTCGGTCGCGGTGATCCGCGGCTGGTGCGAAATCGGACTGAAGCGCTTTTCCGATGCGCGGATTTCTTTCGAGAGAGGCATGGCCGGCAAGGGCCAGGTTCGTGCGGATGCGGTTTACGGTGCGGCGCTGGCGCTGCTTGGATCACGGCTGACCGATGAAGCCGAGGCGCTGATTTCCGCTTACCCGGTGTCCGCGACACGCGACCGCGAACTCAGGGCGGAGATCTACTACCAGCGCGCCCGCTCCGCCTTTGACCATCAGCAGTTCGATCGCGTTCTCAACGCACTGGATGCCCGCGCCCAGCTGGTCGCCGAACCGCGCGATCTGATGCAGATGCGGGGCTGGGCCTATTACCATTCGGGGCAGTCGGCCCGCGCCACTGCCGTCTTCAAACAGCTCAACATGGTGATCAGGGACACCAGCGCACTTGCTGCAATCGGGCTGATAAACAACAAGGAAGGGAGATAATCCCCATGATGCCGCGTCTCATGGCCATGATGGCCTTGGTTGCGTCCGTCTCCGGATGCGCCACCGGGGATGACCCCGATCTGTTCACAAGTTCGATCAAACCGCAGGCACCGACACTGTCCGCGGATGTGTCGCCGGAGTTTGCTGTCGCTTACCTGCCGCAGGTGGCGGGCCGGGTGGAGGCCGTGCGTCAGACATCCCAGACGGATCAAATCTTCCAGACAATTCTCTACCCCAATCCTGGCTACGGGCCCGGGGAGAACAGATTGACCGTGTCTGTTGCACCGCCTGGAACCAACAGGTCCTATCTCCAGGCCCCGACCCAGCGCCAGATCATCAATGAAATGCGCGCGGCGCTGCCCGATGCAAAGATGCAGTTTACGTCTGCTGCGGGTCAGAACCTGCAGGGCCCCTTCGGCTATGCCATCGGCAAGGCCGCAGACGGAGCCAATTGCATCTTCGCCTGGCAGACAGTCCGAGAGATCAGCCGCACACCCGGGACCGGCCTCGGACTGCTGGGTCGCAAGAGCTATGCAGCCAAAATCCGTCTTCGCTACTGCCATCCGACCATGGGCGAAGCTTCGCTCTCCTCGCTGATGGCCGGCCTTCGTGTCCGCGAAGTCACACCCACAACCATCGAAATGCTGCGCTTTGCCGAAGGCACGGGGGTTGCAACCCGTCCATCCTATGCGGTCCAAGAGCCCTCTGTGGTCCAGGCCCGCCCGGTCTCCCTGAAGCCAGCCTCTGTGGCAACCAAAAGCGCCAAATCCAGCCAGTCCGTGACGGCGGCTTTTGCCGCACCGGTGCGCAACGCCCCGCGGATCGTCAAGCCCCGCGAACTTGCGGGCTACGCCAGCGCGCAGAAGGGCGGCGCGCCCGCTGTCAAACCATTGGTCTTGGCCACAGCCGAACCGGCGCCCCCGGCCAAGGCAATTTCGCCCGGGAAAGCCGCGGCCGTTCCGCTGCCTTCGGACCTGGTGCGCTAACGGGACTGAACCGCGGGGTCAGAAAAGGCGGCCATCGGGCCGCCTTTTGTCTTGATGCAGATCGTGGTTCCGAACGCTACTCGGCAGCTTCCGCATAATCCGACATTGGCGGGCAGGAGCAGACCAGGCGGCGGTCGCCATAGACATTGTCGACCCGGTTGACCGGTGCGAAATACTTGGCGTTGCGCATCGCGCCATCCGGAAAGATCGCCGCCTCGCGGTCATAGGGCCGGTCCCATGGTCCAACCAGATCCTCAATCGTGTGCGGCGCGTTCTTGAGCGGGTTGTTGTCCCGGTCCATGCGCCCGTCCTCGATCGCCCAGGCTTCGTTGCGGATCGCAAGCATTGCCGCACAGAACCGGTCGAGCTCGGCCTTCACTTCCGATTCCGTCGGCTCGATCATCAGCGTTCCGGCCACCGGCCAGCTCATGGTCGGTGCGTGGAAGCCGCAGTCGATCAGCCGCTTGGCGACATCATCGACGGTGACGCCGGCACTTTGCACCAGTGGCCTTGTGTCGAGAATGCACTCATGCGCCACCCGTCCACCGGGCGAGGTGTAGAGGATGTCATAGGCACCCTTGAGCCGGGCTGCGATGTAGTTTGCGCTCAGGATTGCGATCCTGGTCGCCTGGGTCAGGCCGTCACCGCCCATCATCAGGCAATAGGCCCATGAGATCGGCAGGATCGATGCCGAGCCGAAGGGGGCCGCCGAAACAGCACCCGGCCTGCCATCGGTGATGATGTGACCGGGCAGATGCTCTGCCAGATGCGCCTTCACCCCGATCGGACCCATGCCCGGACCGCCGCCGCCATGGGGGATACAGAAGGTCTTGTGCAGATTGAGATGGCTCACATCGGCGCCGATGTCACCCGGTCGTGCAATCCCCACCAGCGCGTTGAGATTGGCACCATCGAGATAGACCTGGCCACCATGGTCATGGGTGATCTTGCAGACTTCCGCCGCCGTTTCCTCAAACACCCCGTGGGTCGAGGGGTAGGTGATCATGCAGGCGGCGAGATTGGCCGAATGCTGCTCGGCCTTGGCGCGGAAATCATCAAGATCGATGTCCCCGTTCTCGCGGGTCCCCACGGCCACCACCGTCATTCCCGCCATCTGCGCCGAGGCCGGGTTGGTGCCGTGCGCCGAGGTCGGGATCAGGCAGATGTTGCGGTGTCCCTCGCCATTGGCGCGGTGGAAGCTGCGGATGCTCATCAGCCCCGCATACTCGCCCTGCGCGCCGGAATTGGGCTGCATCGAGATCGCATCATAGCCGGTGATCAGGCACAGCTTTTCGGACAGATCGTCGATCATCTCCTTGTAGCCGAGTGCCTGGTCCGCCGGTGCGAAGGGGTGAATATCGGCAAATTCCGGCCAGGTGATGCACAGCATCTCGGCTGTCGCATTGAGCTTCATGGTACAGGAGCCGAGCGGGATCATGGTGCGGTCGAGCGCCAGATCCTTGTCCGACAGACGCCGGATGTAGCGGGTCATCTCGCTTTCGGCGCGGTTCATGTGGAAGATCGGATGTTCGAGATAGCGCGACTGCCGGACCAGCGGATCGGGTATTTCCGGTCCGGCCTCGAGATCGGCGAAGGCCATGTCGCCGCCAAAGGCGCGCCAGATGGCTTCCACGGTTGTGCGCCGCGTCACCTCGTCTAGCGAGATGCCGATCTGGTCATCGCCGACCTTGCGCAGATTGATGCCTTCCTTGCGCGCCGCCTCCAGGATCTCGGCCTGCCGACCTTCGGCAAACACGGTGACGGTGTCGAAGAAGATCGACGGGTCGATGATGAAGCCGAGCTGTTTGAGACCGGCGGCAAGCGTGGTGGCCCGAGTGTGAACCCGCCCCGCAATCGCGCGCAGGCCGACCGGGCCGTGAAACACCGCATACATTGAGGCGATCACCGCGAGCAGCACCTGCGCGGTGCAGATGTTCGAGGTCGCCTTTTCGCGGCGGATATGCTGTTCGCGGGTTTGAAGCGCCAGCCGGTAGGCCTGGTTGCCGCGTGCATCGACGGTGACACCGACCAGCCGCCCGGGCATTGAGCGTTTGTAGGCGTCCTTGACCGCCATATAGGCCGCATGCGGACCGCCATAGCCCATCGGCACACCGAAGCGCTGCATAGATCCGATGGCGATGTCTGCACCCATTTCGCCGGGAGACTTCAACAGGGTCAGCGACAGCGGATCCGCCGCCACGACGGCAATCGCCTTCTCTGCGTGCAGCGAGGCGATGACGTCGGTGAAATCATGCACATGGCCATAGGTGCCGGGATACTGGAAGATCGCGCCGAACACCTTTGCTGGGTCCAGCTCGGTGAACGGATCGCCGACCTGAACCTCCCAACCCAGCGGCTCGGCGCGGGTGCGGATCACCTCGATGGTCTGCGGGTGGCAGTGATGATCGACAAAGAAGGTGGTGGTCTTGGACTTTGACGCCCGCTCGGCCATCGCCATGGCTTCCGCCGCCGCTGTGGCCTCATCAAGCAGCGAGGCGTTGGCAATGTCGAGCCCGGTGAGATCGCAGACCATGGTCTGGAAGTTCAAAAGTGCTTCCAGCCGCCCCTGGCTGATCTCCGGCTGATAGGGCGTGTAGGCGGTGTACCAGGCCGGGTTTTCGAGAATGCAGCGCTGGATCACCGGCGGCATGATGGTGCCGTGATAGCCCTGGCCGATCAGCGACAGCATCACGGTGTTCTTGTTCGCCGTGGCGCGCAGATGATCGAGCACCTCGCGTTCGCTCAGCGGATCGCCAAAGGCGAGCACCGTCTTCTGCCGGATTGAGACCGGCACGGTTTCGTCGATCAGCGCGTCGAGCGATGGCGCGCCGACGGTCTCGAGCATCTCGGCGATCTCGGACGGCGAGGGGCCGATGTGGCGCCTGTTGGCGAAGTCATAGGGATCGTAATCTGTCAGCTTGAGCGTCATAGCGTTCGCTTTCAACCAATCATTGCCTGGTAGGCGGTTTCATCCATCAGCGCGTCTGCGTCGCTGGGATTGCTGAGCTTGAGCTTGAAGAACCAGCCCGCGCCGGTGGGATCGGAATTGACCAGCGACGGGTCATCGACAATCGCCTGGTTGCTTTCGACGATCTCGCCATCAAGCGGGCAATAGACATCCGACGCGGCCTTGACCGATTCAACCGTCGAAGCCTCGCCGCCCTTGTCGAATGTGCTGCCGGCATCCGGCAGTTCAACAAACACCAGATCGCCGAGCTGTTCGGCGGCGTGGGCGGTGATGCCGACCGTGGCGACGCCGTCTTCGATCTTGAGCCATTCATGGTCTTCGGTGAATTTGAGCATGGAACTGTTCCTGTTTGATCTTGGTTTTGGGAATGGGGTTAAGGAAGGCTGAAGGGTCAGCGCTTGTAGGTGGGTTGAACAAAGGGCAGCGCATTGACGACAAGCTCGAGCCGCTTGCCGCGCACCTCGGCGTAGAGCGTGGTGCCCGCTGCAGAGAGTGCCGAGGGCACATAGCCCATCGCCACGGGTCCGCCGGCACTGGGGCCGAACCCGCCCGACGTCACGGTGCCAATCGCAGCCCCGCCGCTTTCGCGCTCATAGAGCTCCGCCCCGGCGCGCACCGGCGCCTTGCCGGATGGCTGCAGGCCAACCCGCAAGCGCTCGGGTCCGGCGTCGAATTGCTTGAGGATCACATCAGCCCCCGGGAATCCGCCTTCGCGCTCTCCGCCTGTGCGGCGCGCCTTCTGGATGGCCCATTTGAGATTGGCCTCGACCGGCGTGGTGGTCTGATCGATGTCGTTGCCGTAAAGGCAGAGCCCGGCCTCGAGCCGGAGCGAATCCCGCGCGCCGAGCCCGATCGCTTCGACCCGCTCATCAGCCAGAAGCAGTCGCGCGATCCGGTCGGTGTCGGCAGCATCGAGTGAAATCTCGTAGCCGTCCTCTCCCGAGTACCCCGAGCGTGAAACGATGGCCGGTGCGCCGCCGATTAAAAATGCGCGCACATCCATGAACTTCATCTCCGCCGCTTCCGGCGCAAGGGCGGAAAGCGCGGCTTCCGCAGCCGGGCCCTGCAGCGCGATCAGACCGCGGTCAAACTGTGCTTCGATCTCGCAGGTATTCGACAGCGCTGCCTGGATGCGTGCCAGGTCTTCATGCTTGCAGGCGGCATTGACCACCAGATAGAGATGGTCGCCTCTATTGGCCACCATGAAATCGTCTTCCAGTCCGCCCTGATCATTGGTGAACAGCCCGTAGCGCTGGCGGCCCGGCTTGAGCCCCATCACATCCACCGGCGTGATGGCTTCGAGCGCGCGTGCCGCATCAGCGGTATCACCGCTTTTGGCGCGGATCAGGATCTGCCCCATGTGAGAAACATCAAACAACCCGGCGGCGGCGCGGGTGTGAAGATGTTCCTTCATCACGCCCATCGGGTACTGGATCGGCATGTCGTAACCGGCAAACGCCATCATGCGCGCGCCGAGCTCGAGATGCAGGGAATGAAGCGGTGTCTTCAGAAGGTCTGCGGTGGTGTCCACGCGCCAGTCTCCGTTCAGGGTGCGGGCAGCTGCCGCGCACGGGCCAATCTTCAGGCGCCAAGCGCCATTCGACAAGCCCCCTCTGTCCTTTCGCCTGAGATTGCTATCCCTTCGGCGGACGCAACACGCGCCTCTCTCCAGAGTCCAAAACGTTCCGTTGGTCCATTTGCCTGAGAGTTTCCGGGGCGGTTGCTCCTTCGGCACCGGTGCGAACCGGTTTCTCCCAACGGGACAGGGATATCTATGCTGAAACGTGGCGGGATGGCAAGGGGGAGGGGCATTGATTGCATACAAGGAGAATTGCCTTTGGCAGTTTCAGAACCATCCTTTCCGCCACAAATCGCTCTCAGGCGAAAACGTCATAACATTGTAGTTACAAATTGTGGTAACATGATGCATGGACTTTGAATGGGATGATGAGAAGAACAAGGCCAATATCTACAAGCACGGGGTGAGTTTCGAAACCGCCGCGCGGATATTTGATGGTCCGGTGCTGACAGCTGAGGATGATCGCTTTGAGTATGGCGAGGTGCGCACGAACAGCATTGGCATGATTGAAAACACACTGGTTTTGGTGGTTACCCATACTGACCGTGCAGGCAAAACCCGTATCATCTCAGCACGCCCCGGCAGCCGCGCAGAAAGGAGCCGCTATGAGCAAGCGCTACAAAAAAGAACTCAGCCCTGAGGAGCTGGCGAGGATCAAGGACGAGGATATCGACTACAGCGATATTCCGCCGCTCGATGATGGCTTTTGGGACAAGGCCGAGCTTGTGGAGCCGGACACCACACAGCAGATTACGCTGCGCGTTAAAAAGTCCGTCCTCGATGCTTTCAAGGCAACTGGCAAGGGCTATCAGACCCGCATGAATGCGGTGCTGGAAACCTATATCCGCAGCCAGCGGCCACGATGAGACGCGGCTTTGAGTGGATCTGGCAAAGTTTGGGCAGTTTTCCGGTGGTGCATGGATGCCGCTTTAGCCGTCGGCACATGGGGACTTGCGCCGATGCCAAGCTGACTCTATCTGAAAGGTCATATGGACTTGAAAAAATAACCATATGGACTCATACTGAAGGCGGCTGTTAGTAGGAGCCCCGATGGAAAATCTCGTCCTTGACCGTATTGCACCCGACCGGCAGGCGGTGGCGCTCAAGGCGTTTGCGCGGATTGCCGATGCCTGGTCGCTGACTTTGCGCGAAGCAGCGGCACTTGCCGACATGTCGGAATCCACATGGAAGCGAGCAAAGCGGCCGGGCTTTGCGGGTGACCTGACCCACGACCAGATGCTGCGGCTGAGCGCGCTCATTGGTCTCTACAAATCGCTGGAACTTTATTTCAACGAGCCAATTGCAGGCGAGTGGGTCAAGCTGACCAACAAGGGGCCGGAATTTGACGGCGCGCGGCCGGTCGACGCGATGATCGCGGGCGGCCTGCCGAAGATCCTGCGCGTGCGCAGCTATCTCGACGCGCTCCGGGGCGGTGTGTGAGGATCAGTTCGGTCAATGACCGCGCCCTGGTGCGCCTGATCCCCGAGACACACCACAAGCCGCCGGTTTTGCGCGGGCTTGTCGACAGCGACGAGGAGATGGCGGTCCTCGCCGAGCTTGAGGGCGAAACCAGCGCGCGGCTGATTGCCGAACGGGAGGGCAGTCCGGCGCTCGACCGCCGCGAACTGGCCTTTGCCCGGCGCGCGCAGGACCTCAAGCTTTATGGTGAGAGCCACATCAATGCCGCCTTCACCTATACAAGGCCAACCGGCAACCGCTTCAACCGCGGCGACCGAGGCGCCTGGTATTGCGCCTGGGAGATGCTGACCAGTGCCCAGGAGGTTGGCTTCCACCGGACCCGCGAACTGGGCTTCATCGGCCGCTACGAGGACGAGGCGCGCTATGTCGAGCTTCTGGCCGATTTCATCGGGGACTTTCCTGACCTGTACGGACCCGACATGGACGGAAAGCTGCATCCCGCACTCGACCCGGACCCCGCCAAAGGCTACCCCGTCGGGCAGGCGCTGGCCGCAGACCTGCGCCGCCAAGGCCATCGCGGGTTGATCTACCCCTCGGTGCGCCATGAGGGCGACCGCTGTTTCGTCGCCTTCGATCCCGGTATCATCCAGAATGTTCGCCCAGGCGCGAGCTGGAAACTCAAATGGAACGGTGCGCCTGAGTTCTCGGTCGAGGGGCTGTAAGGTCTTTTGGGAGGTTTCTCTTCAATTCTGCACACAGCCAAGGCCAGTCCCTTGCCAGTCCGCCCCTCATTTACCGGCTCCAGCTCCAATTTTGGGCATTTGTAAACGATATGCGTGCATAGATGCGGCCAAGGGACAATTGCGAGAGACGCGAGATGCCAAAATCATGTCCGGGATGCCAGAGCGGCGTAAAGCTCGATTTTGAATTCTCGATGGCCTTCCAGCCGATTTACGATGCCGTTCAGGGGCGCGTCTGGGGCTATGAAGCGCTGGTCCGCGGTCTTGATGGCGAAGCTGCCCATTCAGTGCTGTCCAGGGTCAAGCCCGAACAGAAATATGTGTTTGATCAGGCCTGCCGGACCAAGGCGATCGAATTGGCCTCTCGGCTTTTTCCCGTCGGCGAAGAGTTGAAACTCTCGATCAACTTCATGCCCAACGCGGTCTATGAACCCGCCGCCTGCCTGCGGGCGACATTCCTGGCGGCCAAGCGTTTCGGTTTCCGCCAGTCCGCGATCATGTTCGAGTTTACCGAGGACGAAGAGGTGTCGGACCCGGTACATCTGAGAAACATCGTGACCGAATACCGCAAGCACGGCTTCCTCACAGCCATCGATGATTTTGGCGCGGGCTATGCCGGTCTTGGCCTGCTGGCAGATTTCCAGCCCGATCTGATCAAGATCGACATGAAGATCGTCCGGGGCATCGATACCTGCCGTGCACGCCAGGTGGTTTTGTCCGGCATAATTGGCATTGCCCGGGGGCTCGATATCACCGTACTGGCGGAGGGTGTCGAGACGGAAGCAGAGTTTGCGGCTCTCAAGGCGGCCGGCATTGGCCTGTTCCAGGGCTACTGGTTCGCCCGACCGGAATTCGAACTGCTGCCCCAGGTCAGTTTCGAACAAAAGGCCGACCTTCAGTTGACGGCCTGACGCGATCGGCTTCGGTCCGGCTGACTTTGCAAAGCCCCATCGGACACCGCCGGCGTGGTCTCTTCGGATGTCGCCAGCCGCCGCATCCGGAAATCCCGCACCTGGCCCACCACCAATGCAGCGATGAAGAACCCGGTCAGGCACAGCACCATGGTCGGCGCCGGTTCGCTGTTGATGTGGAAGCTTGCAAAGATGCCGATCAGGGCCGAGAGAACCACCGACCCGACGGCCACTGTGAGCATGCCGGCAAAGGTGCGCGCAACGAGAAAGGCGATGGCGCCCGGTGCGACAAGCAGCGCGATCGACAGGATGATGCCGACGGCCTTGAGGCTCGCAACAATCATCAGAGCGATCGCCGTGAGCAGCCCGTAATGCAGCCAGTTGGTCCGAAGTCCGATCGCGCGGGCGTGGAGTTCATCAAAGGCCTGGGCCACCAGATCGCGCCATTTCAGCACCAGAAAGCTGCCGCACAACAGCGCCAGAATTGACGTCGTGCCGATGTCTGCCCAGGCGACACCGAGCATATCGCCAAACAGGATATGATCGAGATGCAGGCTCGAGCGGACGCTGACATGCAGCACGATCCCGAGCCCGAACATGCCGGAGAAGACGATGCCCATCACCGTGTCCTCCTTCACCCGGCTGTTGGCTGAAAGCCAGCCGGTGGCAACCGCACAGAACAGCCCGGCACCGAACGCGCCGACAGCCAGCGGCAGGCCCGCGACAAAGGCCATGACGATGCCCGGCAGCACAGCGTGGCTCATCGCGTCCCCCATCAGCGACCAGCCCTTGAGCACCATCAGCGAACTCATCGCCGCCATCGGAATCGCCACCAGGAAGGTGATCAGGAACGCCTTCTGCATATAGGCGAAACGGAACGGATCGAGGAAGAAGTCGGCGAAGCCCTCCATCAAAGCGCCTCCGCCTCGGTTGCCTTCGCCGCATCCGGCGTTTTGGCCCTGACCTGCGCCCGCTGCGCCAGAAGCCCGTGCCGTGGTGCGAACAGGAAGGCGAGCAGGAAGATCCCGGTCTGCAGCATGATCACCACGCCGCCCGTCGCGCCATCGAGGAAATAGCTCAGATAGACGCCGGCAAAGCAGGTGATCGATCCCATGGCGACAGCAATCACGATCAACCGCGGGAACCGGTCGGTGAGCAGATAGGCGGTGGCCCCGGGCGTGACCACCAGGGCAATCACCAGAAACGCGCCCACCGTCTGCATCGCGGCCACGGTGGAGGCGGAGAGCAGCGCAAAGAAGATCACCTTGAGCGCTGTGGCCCGGACCCCGATGGCGCGCGCGTGGCTCTCATCGAAGAACACCAGCATCAGATCCTTCCAGATCACCGACAGCACCACGAGTGTGACCGCGCCGATGATCACCAGCTGGGTGGTGTCGGATGGCGTGATCGCCAGCACGTTTCCGAGCACGATGGTCTGCACATTGATCGGCGTCGGCGAGATCGAGACCGTGAACAGCCCGAGCGCGAAGAACGAGATGAAGATCATGCCGATCACCGCGTCCTCGCGCAGCCTGGTGCGCGCCCGTATCAGCAGCATTGCCGCCGCAGCCAGCCCTCCGGCCAGAAACGCGCCGGCTGCGAAGGGCAGACCCAGCATATAGGCGCCAGCCACACCGGGAACGATCGAGTGCGAGAGCGCATCACCGATCAGCGACCAGCCCTTGAGCATCAGATAGCACGACAGAAAGGCGCAGATCGCGCCAGTCAGCGCGGATACCCACATGGCGTTGACCATGTAGCTGTAGGAAAACGGTTCGAGCAGGACGCTCATGGCCGCTTGTCCCTGGCCTTGGCTTTTCGGGATTTGCGATCAGCCTCGCCATAGATGACGAAGGGCCGCTCGTCATCCGTGAGCACGGTTACCTGACGCTGGTCATCGTCATCATGCAGATCCTCGCCGCCGAGAACAAAGTGCCGCAGCACACCGCCAAAGGCCTTTTGCAGGTTTTTCTGCGTGAACACATCCGCGGTGAGACCCTCGGCCAGCACGGTGCGGTTGATCAGCACCGCCCGGTCACAGAATTCCGGCACGCTGCCCAGATTGTGGGTCGAGACCAGCATGACTCGGCCCTCCGCGCGCAGGTCCTTGAGCAATTCGATGATCTGGTTTTCGGTGGTTACATCGACACCGGTGAAGGGTTCGTCGAGCAGGATCACCTGGCCTTCCTGGGCCAGCGCTCGGGCCAGGAATACGCGCTTCTTCTGCCCGCCGGAAAGTTCACCGATCTGGCGCTTGCGGTAGGCGCTCATGCCGACGCGTTCCAGCGCATCATCGACGGCCGCACGGTCGCTTGCCCGTGTCATGCGCAGGAAATTCATGTGGCCGTAGCGGCCCATCATCACCACGTCCTCGACCAGCACTGGAAACGACCAGTCGATCTCCTCGCTTTGCGGGACATAGGCAACGAGATTGCGGCTGAGCGCGTCCTTGACGCTCATGCCCATGATGCTGATCCGGCCACCGGCCAGCGGCACGAAGCCCATCAGCGATTTGAACAGCGTCGACTTGCCGCTGCCGTTGATTCCGACCAGTGCGGTGATCGAGCCCCGGGGCACGCTGAAACTTGCGGTATCGAGCGCGCGATTGCCATTGCGATAGACCACCGAGACATCGTGCACATCCAGGCCATGCACTGCCGTTGATTGGGTCTGAATGCCGGCCGGGATGTTCATTGGGATGACGTCAGTCCGTTGACAATGGTTTGCGATGTGACCTTGAGCAGATCGAGATAGGTCGGCACCGGTCCGTCCGGCGTCGATAGGGAATCCACATACAGAACGCCACCGTAGGCTATACCGGTTTCCCGCGCCACCTGTTCCGCCGGTTTGGGGGACACCGTGCTTTCGGAGAAAATCACCGGAATGTCGTTGTCGCGGATCAGATCAATGATCCGGCGGACCTGCTGTGGTGAGCCCTGGCTGTCTGCATTGATTGCCCAGATCGCGGCTTCCTTGAGGCCGAAGTCCTTGGCCAGATAAGAGAACGCGGCCTCGCTGGACACGAGCCAGCGTCGGTTTTCAGGCAATGCGTCGATGGCGGCGCGGATTGGCGCGAAGGTGGCGGCGATCTCGGCCTTGTAGGCTTCGCCATTGGCGGCATAGGCAGCCGCATTGTCCGGATCGGTTTCCGACAGCGCGCGCACGATGTTGTCGATATAGATATTGGCGTTGCCCGGCGACATCCAGCCATGCGGGTTGGCGCGCCCCTCATAGGCCCCTTCGGCAATGGCAATCGGCTCAATGCCTTCTGACAGCGTGTAGGCTGGCACGTCGCCAAGATTTTCGAGATAACGTTCGAACCAGGTCTCAAGCCCGAGCCCGTTCCACAGCACAACATCGGCGCCAAGGCCGCGTTTGATGTCTCCGGGCGTCGGCCGGAACATGTGGATCTCCGCGCCCTCGCGGGTGATCGACACCACATCCGCATGCTCGCCGGCGACATTGCGCGCCATGTCGGCAAACACGGTGAAGGAGGTCAGGACCTTGATTTCGGCAGAAGCCGAACCGGCACCGCCCAGGGCAACGAAAACAGAGAGGACGAGAACTTTGATAAACGGCATTGGAGTTTCCTGCGAATGGTTTGCAAAAAGCAATCTATGCTGAATCGGTCCCGTGTCAATGCTTTTGCAAATCATTTGCAACAAGAGTGCGACTTTTGTTGACTGCGGCGGAATGTCATCTGCTATAGTCGCGCTGGCCTCCCAAGTATGGGGCGATCAACAGGAGCCTCGAAATGGACGCCTTACTGCTGTCCCGAATACAGTTTGCCGCAAACATCTCGTTTCACATCCTCTTCCCCACCATCACCATCGCGCTTGGGTGGCTGTTGTTGTGGTTCCGCCTCCGGTTCAACCGGACCGGCGACCAGGCCTATATGGATGCCTATTTCTTCTGGGTGAAGGTGTTCGCGCTGTCCTTTGCCATGGGTGTCGTCTCCGGCATCACCATGAGCTTCCAGTTCGGCACCAACTGGCCGGGTTTCATGGAACGGGTCGGCAACATCGCCGGGCCGTTGCTGGCCTATGAAGTGCTCACAGCATTCTTCCTCGAGGCGGTGTTTTTGGGGATTATGCTGTTCGGGTCCCGCCGGGTTTCGGCGCGGGTGCACACGCTGGCCACTTTTCTGGTAGCCTTCGGAACCACCATGTCGGCCTTCTGGATCCTGGTCCTGAACTCGTGGATGCACACGCCCCAAGGCTTCGAGATGCGCGATGGCGTGGCGCATGCCACCGACTGGCTGGCGATCGTCTTCAATCCGTCGATGCCCTACCGGCTTGTGCATGTGCTGCTCGCCTCCGGGCTGACGGTGGCCTTTCTGGTCGCCGGTCTGTCGGCGCTGCGCTGGCTTGCTGGCGACCGGGCCAAGGGAACTTTCCTCGCGCTTCGAACCGGCCTGACGATGGGCGCGATCCTGATCCCGCTGCAGATCCTGGCCGGTGACATGCATGGTCTCAACACGCTTGAGCACCAGCCGCAGAAGGTTGCCGCAATGGAGGCCAATTGGGAAACCGGCCCGCGGGTGCCGCTGGTGCTGTTCGCGATCCCTGATGAAGAGGCGCGCGAGAACCGCTTTGAAATCGGCATTCCGGGCGGCGCCAGCCTGATCCTCAAGCACGACATCAATGGTGTCGTA
The DNA here is from genome assembly GCA_043585085.1 of Hoeflea sp. Classification (GTDB taxonomy): domain Bacteria; phylum Pseudomonadota; class Alphaproteobacteria; order Rhizobiales; family Rhizobiaceae; genus Hoeflea. The sequence continues at coordinate 948,353 of CP121320.1, read as the reverse complement.
CCCGGCCTCAACGACTTTGTCGCTGAAGACGGCACTGTGCTGCACCCTCCGGTCAAACCATTGTTCTTTGCCTTCCGCATCATGGTCGGCGTCGGCTTTGCCATGCTCTTTGTCTCCTGGATCGGTGCCTGGATGATCTGGCGCCGCGGTGGGATCAACCGTCCGATGGCCTATGTGCTGGTGCCGATGGCGCTTTCCGGCTGGGTGGCAACGCTCGCCGGTTGGTACACCACCGAAATCGGCCGTCAGCCCTGGCTGGTCGATGGCGTGCTGAAGACATCGGAGGCGGTCGCAGCACTGCCGACAACCTCCGTTGGCATGACGCTTGTGGCCTATCTGCTGGTCTATGCAGGTCTGATTACGGCCTATCTCTCGGTAATCATCGCGCTGGCCCTGAAGGCGGCCAAAACACCACATGAAGCGCCCCCGGCCATAAACGATCCGGGGATGAACCCGGATCCATCAATGGTGCTGGGACTTGAGGGCAATGGCCGTGGCTGATTTCCAATGGAGCGAGTGGCTCCCCTACATCTTTGCCGCCCTGATGGGCATTGCCATCCTGGTCTACGTCATTCTCGACGGGTTTGATCTGGGCATCGGCATCCTCTCGCCGCTTGCCGACGACGCTCAGAAGGATCGCATGGTCTCGGCGATCGGGCCGTTCTGGGATGCCAATGAAACCTGGCTGGTGCTTGCCGTCGGTCTGTTGCTGGTTGCGTTCCCGGTGGCCCATGGCGTCATCCTGACGACGCTTTACTTCCCTGTGGCCGTGCTGCTTATCGGCCTCATCCTGCGTGGCGTCGCTTTCGAGTTCCGGGCCAAGGTCAGCCTTGATGCCAAACCGTCCTGGAACCGCATGTTCTTCATCGGCTCGCTGATGTCAGCTCTGGCGCAGGGCTATATGCTCGGCATCTATGTTCTGGGGTTGGACACCAGCTGGCCGGCGGTGGGGTTTGCGGCACTTGTCGCGGTCTGTCTTGCCGCAGCCTACGCGGCAATCGGCGCGGCATGGCTGATCCACAAGACGGAAGGCGCCCTGCAGGTGCGGGCGGTCAAATGGCTGCGCGCCTCGCTTGGCCTGGTAGCGCTCGGCATGGCGGCGATTTCGCTGGCAACCCCGCTGGCCAGCACCCGGATATGGGACCGTTGGCTGGGCTTTCCCGAGAGCCTCATTCTGGCGCCTTTGCCGATCCTGACGGTGGCGCTGTTTGTCTGGCTGTGGCGGCTGTCGGGGCGCATGCCGCTCGAAGGCGACCGGATGAACCTGGCGCCATTTGCGGCGCTCGCGGGCATTTTCGCGCTCGGCTTTGCCGGGCTTGCCTGGTCGTTCTATCCCTATGTCGTGCCGGGCCGGATCACCATCGTCGAGGCGGCCAGTGCGACCGAAAGCCTCGCAATCATTCTGGTGGGAACCCTGTTCGTGCTGCCGGTTATCACCGGCTACTCGATCTGGGCCTACCGGATCTTTGGTGGCAAGGCCATGGATCTACGTTACGACTGATGTCGCTTGGTCGGAGTCGGGACCTCAGGAACTGCCAAGCAGGGTGTTGCGATCAATCAGGTATTTGTCAAACAGTGGCAGGCTTGCAGCACCCAGTGCACGTGCAACTGGACCGACGGTGCCTGGGAGAATCCTTGGCAATTCCAGCCCCCGCAGATCGAAGCCTGCCACTTCCCTGCGCGTGGCCTCGACAATCCTGGTTCTGACGTCAGCAGGGAATCCGCCATCGATGATGGCGTGCTCGAAGTCGATGACGGTCGACGCCGAGACGATCGCCTGCGCCAGACCACGGGCCACGATTCCAATCCACGTCTCCAGGAAGTCTTCAAATCCCTTCCAGTCATCGGGATCGTTCCACAGCGGCGACGGATCTACGCCCTGATCCCTGAGCATTCGTTCAAGCACCATGATGGAGGCGCGGTCGATCAATTGCACAGGAGTGCCATCCGGACCGTTGACTGGCAAGGGGCCGAGCGCCCCTGCATTGCCGGTGCGGCCTGAGTAAACGCTTCCATTGAGCACCACTCCGCCACCGACAAATGTGCCGATGTAAAGATAGAGATAGTCGCTCAATCCCTCGTGTTTGCCGAAGACTAGCTCCGCAGCACATGCAGCCGTGGCATCATTCTGCAGATAGACCGGCATATCGCACACCGCAGCCAGTTCGGCCCTGAGATCACAGCCACGCCACAACTCCATCTCGTCACGCGGCGCGCCGGCTTGCTCCGACCAGTTCCAGAGTTCGAAAGGTGTGGCAATGCCCAGCCCGGCAACCCGCGTGCGAAGCTCGTCTGGCATGTCCTTAAGCAATTCTCCCAGACCGTCCTCGACAAAATTGACGATCCTTGGAGGCGTTGGCCAGGGATAGCTCTTGCGCAGTGTCGCCTTGGGCTGTCCGAGAAAATCGATCAGGATCAGTTCGGCTGAACGGCGTCCGACCTTGAGCCCCACGAAAAAGGCGCCATCGGGATTGATTGACAGTGGTACCGATGGTTGTCCGACCTTGCCGCGGACCGGTTCGCCCTTGACGATCAGATCCTCGGCTTCGAGTTCGCGCATGAGCACAGACCCGGTCTGTGCGGACAATCCTGTCATGCGCGAAATATCAGTCTTTGCCAGACTCCCGTGGGTATAGACGAGGCTCAGCACAAGCCGCTGATTATAGGCCCGCAGTCCGCTCTGGTTCGACCCCCTGAGCGACGGCATGGCTGCGCCCGCGCGGTACCCACCGACACTCTTGTCATGCGGCATGTGATTGCTCCCTCCTAGCATGCTTAGCCCAAAATTGGCCTCTCCCCGATCGGCAGAATGCAACAACCATGTGATGTAGTCAATTAGTAAACAAAAGTGATTTATTTATTGACAGGCCAGATGAATCTGTGGTGTCATGCGATCGACGTCGAGGATGACAGTGAGGAGCTGCCGTTCGACACGCATACCGACTGACCTGCTTATCGAAATCCTGGGAGGATTATATGAAAACGATTTCCGCACTCAAGACAACTCTGCTTGCCGCCGCCGCCTTTGGTGCGATGGCCGCTGCACCGGCCTATGCCGGCAGCCACAGCGTTGGCGCTTGCCTGATCACCAAGACCGACACCAACCCCTTCTTCGTCAAGATGAAGGAAGGCGCTGAAGCCAAGGCCGCCGAACTCGGCGTGTCGCTCAAGTCCTATGCCGGTAAGGTTGACGGTGATCACGAAACCCAGGTTCAGGCCATCGAAACCTGCATTGCAGATGGTGCAAAGGGCATTCTGCTGACCGCATCTGACACGTCTTCGATTGTGACCGCCGTGCAGCAGGCGCGTGATGCTGGCTTGCTCGTCATCGCCCTGGATACGCCTCTGGAGCCAATCGATGCGGCTGACGCGACTTTCGCCACAGACAATTTCCTCGCTGGGGAACTGATCGGCAAGTGGGCGGCTGCCACGCTTGGCGACGAAGCCGCAAATGCAAAGATCGCGATGCTCGATCTGGCCATCAGCCAGCCATCCGTGGGCGTTCTGCGTGATCAGGGCTTCCTTCAAGGCTTTGGCATTGATCTGGGCGATCCGAACAAATGGGGCGATGAAACCGATCCGCGCATCGTCGGCAACGACGTCACTGCCGGCAACGAAGAGGGTGGCCGCAAGGCGATGGAAAATCTTCTTGCAAAGGATCCAATGATCAACGTGGTTTACACCATCAACGAGCCTGCCGCTGCTGGCGCATATGAAGCGCTGAAAGCAATCGGTCGTGAAGGTGACGTGCTGATCGTTTCCGTCGACGGCGGCTGCCCTGGCGTTAAGAACGTCGCAGAAGGCGTGATCGGCGCCACCTCGCAGCAATATCCTCTGCTGATGGCATCTCTGGGCGTTGAAGCTATTGCAGCATGGGCAAAAGACGGCACCAAGCCAGAAAACACGCCTGGCAAGGACTTCTTCGATACCGGCGTTTCGCTGGTGACCGACAAGCCTGTTGACGGCGTCGAGTCAATCTCTGTCGCTGAAGGCACCGATCGCTGCTGGGGCTAATCCCGCACGAAAACTATTCGAAGGGGCGAAAACTCGCCCCTTCGACGTAGACGGGTGGCGCAAAGCCCGACTACAGTTGCGGCCAAGTGCACGCCAAGATGCTCAAACCAAATTCATCGCGGGGGGAACATGTATGTCCGAGACCTCTAAGGGACAGGACTTCGAGTCCAATTTGTCCAGAGCAGCACAAAGTGTTGCCGAATTTGACAGCAACCGTCGTGGACCTGTCGACAAGCTGCAGCATGTGCTGCATGAGAATCCCGCCCTTGTTCCCCTGATCGTTCTGGTCATGTCACTGCTGGTCTTTGCAGTGCTGGTCGGAGAGCGCTTCTTCTCGCCCTTCGCCATGACCCTGATCCTGCAGCAGGTGCAGATCGTTGGCGTTCTGGCCGCAGCGCAAAGCCTGATCATCCTCACTGCCGGTATCGATCTTTCCGTCGGCGCCATTGCGGTCCTCTGTTCCGTGATCATGGGACAGGTGACCTTTCGCTACGGCATTCCTGCCTCCGTCGCCATTCCCATCGGGCTGCTGGCCGGGACGTTGATTGGGGCTGCAAGTGGCTGGCTGGTCGCGCGCGTGAAACTGCCTCCCTTCATCGTGACGCTGGGCATGTGGCAGATCGTGCTTGCCGCCAACTATATTTACTCTGCCAATGAAACCATCCGCAGCCAGGATATCGAGGCAGAAGCGCCTATGCTGCAGTTCTTTGGCACAAGCTTCAAGGTCGGGGCCGACGAGGCCGGTCGTGGTGGCGCGACGATAACCCTTGGTGTCGTTTTCATGGTGCTCCTGTTTGCATTGCTGACCTATATGCTGCGCCACACGGCGTGGGGGCGGCATGTCTATGCGGTTGGCGATGACCCGGAGGCGGCGGAACTGGCCGGGGTCAATGTCAATCGAACCATCATTTCCGTCTACGCTGTGGTTGGCCTGATCTGCGCCTTTGCAGCCTGGGTGATGATCGGACGCTTCGGATCGGTTTCTCCCTCTGCCACCACCGGCGTCATCGGAAACATCCAATCGATCACCGCAGTGGTGATTGGCGGTATCTCCCTGTTCGGTGGACGCGGCTCTATCCTCGGGGCGCTGTTCGGCGCGTTGATCGTCGGCGTGTTCGAACTTGGCCTGCGCATGTATGGCGCCGACCCCCAGTGGACCTTCCTGCTTATCGGCGTGCTCATCATTGGCGCGACAACCGTGGATCAGTGGATCAGAAAGGCGGCAGCATAAATGGAACCTATCCTCAAAGGTGTTGGCCTGACCAAACGCTATGGCCGTGTGACTGCTTTGGACAACTGTAGTTTCGAGCTCTATCCCGGGGAAATCCTCGCGATTATCGGCGACAACGGTGCTGGCAAATCCAGTCTGATCAAAGCTCTTTCCGGGGCCACTGTTCCGGATGCGGGCGACGTCTATCTCGAAGGCAAGAAGGTCCATTTCAGCAACCCCATTGCGGCCCGCGAGCATGGCATCGAGACCGTCTATCAGACCCTCGCCATGTCCCCTGCCTTGTCCATCACCGACAATATGTTCATGGGACGCGAATTGCGCAAACCCGGTTTTCGCGGCAAGGTCCTGCGCCAGTTGGACCGCCCCGCGATGGAGAAGTTCGCCCGTGAAAAACTCAGCGAACTGGGTCTGATGACGATCCAGAACATCAAGCAGGCAGTCGAAACCCTCTCGGGCGGTCAGCGCCAGGGTGTTGCCGTGGCCCGCGCCGCGGCCTTCGGCTCCAAGGTGATTATCCTCGATGAGCCGACGGCAGCACTCGGAGTGAAGGAAAGTCGCCGGGTTCTCGAACTGATCCAGGACGTGCGCTCGCGCGGCATTCCGATCATCCTGATCTCGCACAATATGCCGCATGTCTTCGAGGTTGCCGATCGCATTCATGTGCACCGGCTCGGCAAACGGCTCTGCGTGATCAATCCGAAGGACTACTCCATGTCCGACGCCGTGGCATTCATGACCGGCGCCAAGGAGCCTCCGCAAGATCAGATCGCCGCTTGAGGCAGCCTGTGAACCTCGCCGACAACACCGGGCGGATTGCGGATCTGGCGCTCGAAAGGGCAGGCAACCGGCAACGCTTCATCCTGGCGTTGGTGGGCCCGCCTGGAGTTGGCAAATCCACGCTGTCCGACGCTCTCGTCGAGGAGTTTGCCCAGCGTGGTCAGTCCGCTGCGGTGGTTCCCATGGATGGGTTTCATTTCGACAATGCGGTGCTCGATGCGCGCGGTGATCGCCACCGCAAGGGTGCACCCTTCACCTTCGATGCAGACGGGTTCGCCGCGCTGATGCGGCGTCTTGGCAGCGAACCGGACCGCGAGATCGCCATCCCGGTGTTTGACCGCGAGCTTGACCTGTCGCGCGCCGGTGGCCGCATCATCGAGCCGGGACATCGCTTCCTGATTGCCGAAGGCAATTACCTGCTGCTCGACCAGCCACCCTGGAGCGAGATCGCAGCTCTGTTCGACATGAGCGTGATGCTGACGGCGAGCCCGGAGGTGTTGAGCCAGCGGCTGATCCAGCGCTGGCTCGATCACGGCCTGTCGGGTCCGGATGCCACCGCCCGTGCGCTGGGCAACGACATTCCGAATGCCGAACTGGTGCTCCAGTCATCGCGGGCTGCTGACGTGATTCTTGAGAGTATCGGCTGAACGTGACCACGCGCTTGTTCCGAACGGCCAACCACACTGGGCTCGGCTCAATCAAGCGGGTGCGATGGTTCGGCTGTGAACCAATACGGCTCAGACCGCAGAAGCCAGTTCGCTCTGGGGCCTCCTGGAGAGTGCCGCTTGCGGCATGACCTGTCCGCTGTGGATCGCGTCGATGATACGCGGGTAGTCACAGCCGTGTTTGTCGGCAAGCGTTCTCCACCACTCATCGGTCTCGAACACGGCACGCGCGGCCTCGACATGTTTGAGTGCCAGATCCCGTGCGCCAAGTGCTGCATGGCATTGAGCGACATAGAGATGGCCGAAGGCGTGATCGGGATATTTGTCGACAACGTTTTTCATGTAATGCAGCGCGATGTCGTAGCGTCCGATTTTCATATTGTGGTTTTCGACAAAATTGACCCGCAACTGCGTCTCATAGGCAAAGGCCTCAAGCTTCACGGGATCAATTCCCGGTGCTCGTATAACTGACTTCGTTGCGACGAAATTCTCATTGGCGGTGTTTTCAATGTATCCGTTTTCAACACAGATATCGTAGAGCCGACTGCCGAAGATCGGGATCGCCAGATAGATGTGAATCCAGTCGAAGCCGTTTTCCAGAAGCATTTCCAGCGTCTCCTGCCGGTGTTCGTCCTGCTCGCCGGGCAGGCCGGTGACGATGAACACATGCGATCGCACGCCATGTTTGCGCAGCGCCTCGACCGCAGGCTTGATCAGCTTCTTCTTCAGCGGCTTCTTGATGATGTTGTTGAGCACATGGTCCGAGCCGGATTCGACGGCGAGTGCGACGGCGGAGACACCGGCCTCGGAAAGCAGCTTCGCCATCTCGTCATCAATCGCATAGACCGCGGCGCCATTGGGGAATTCACACCGGATACCGAGTTTGGCCAGTTCCCGGAGCAATCGTCTGGCGCGTTCCTTGTCATGGAAGAAGTGGTCATCCTCAAGCATGAGAACGGTCATCCCGAATTCGTCGCGCATGCGCTTTGCATCCGCCACGACGCGTTCAACCGACATGAAACGGACTTCGCGCCCATGCAGGGATGGATTGGAACAGAACACGCAGAGAAACGGACAGCCCCGGGAGGTATGAATGGCCATTTCCCGCTTCGGCTGGTCGGTGTAGCGCTTGTCGATGCCGCGCTGATTGTAATTGTCCAGATCGATGATCGAATAGTTCATCGGCGGGATATCATCGAGGTTCGCGATGAAATCATGCGCGGGGAATTTACCGCGCTCGACACCTGCCCGATCAATCCAGGAGCGGTGGGTCGCGATCACCTGCATCGGGTCGTCTGAATCGATCAGCGTCTTGAGCGGAAGTTCGCCTTCACCCTTGCAGATAGCGTCGAGATCCGGGCAGGTTTCCAGCATCAGCTTGTAGGCGGCTGAAGGCAGCCCTCCGCCGGCAATGGTAAGGATCTCCGGGTTGAAATCCTTGACCCCCTTTACCAGGCTCTGGATGTAGCCGGACGATGAGTTGAACAGCGCCGAGACGCCGACAATGTCGGGGTTGAACTCTTCGAGGACCGCCTGCAGCTCGGCATTGAAGACCTCCTGATGCGCTTCCACTGTCTGGGTTTCCACCAACCGCTTCAGTGTCACATTGAGGTCCACCAACCGCATTTCGCCGAGCTGCTCGCAATGCTCGGTCAGATAGGCTTGCATCGACAAAATTCCGTAGGGAATGGTGAAGGCCGGCAAGACCGCGGCACGATGTTGGTCAAGATAGTCGTTCGCATTGAAATAGGGTGGGATGACAAAGAGCAGCTTTTTCACTAGTCAGGCTCCCGGTGCGCGGCTGGACAGGTTGTCCCCGCCTGTAGTCGGTTTATGAACAGTCATTACAGGCGCCCCTCGAGCAGTGGAATCGGAAACATCATCGTGTTGAGTATGTCATAATACTCTGCTGCTGATGTAGCGCCTCCAATCTCCATGTCCATCTTGAGATCTTTTTCGTGAAGTCCGACAAAATGCGGGAGGTCGGTGCGATGCTTGTATTTTGGATCAAATGACGCAAGAGCCTCCTTGCCACGCCATTCAATGATTGCCTTCCGATAACCTTCCTTGCGCTCTTCAAAGAGCGCGCGATCAAAGTGCCCTTCGCAGTTCCGCGCGCAGGCTTTGATGAAGTTGTCTTCCCACCCGGTGATTTCGATCCCCTGTTCCTGTTTGAACGCTTCGATCACATGGCCAATCTGTGCCGTGAGTCCAAGCTCCACAGGAAACGGGAAATTCGAGGCTTCCATGTGGCCGTCCATTTCAGTGCGGAAGACCTCGAACAGTTTCTTTGCTGCGTTCGCATCGCGCAAGCCCATGCTGTTTGATGCCTTGCAAGAGCCAAATACCGACATCGGGCGCTCAAAATAGACAAAAGCGCTGGCCACCATCAGGGTGCGGCAGATGTTGTCGTAGTCGACAATCGGGTGACAGAAATAGTGCCCGGTGAATGTATTGCGTATGTCGTCAAGCAGGGTCCGTTTGACCGCGCCATGATAAACGCCATAAGGACAGCTGGGACGGTCCGATGCCTCCTGCCAGAAGAACAGCTTGCGGATCATGTCTTCCTTCTTGAGACCCATCAGATGGCTTCCTGTGGGCATGGCAGTGTTCTCGCGACCCGTTCGCGCGTCCGGCCAGGTGAAATAGAGCCGTCCCCAGGTCAGCGTGTCGACATTGGGCACACGCGACATGGTAACCCGAAGCACTTCACAGAGGTCGGGGTCGAGATAGTCGTCATCGCCAATGTAGCTGATCCATTCGCCTGATGTTTGTGCAACGATGCGTTCCCAATTCGCTCTCATTGACAGGATCTGGTCTTGCGGTGGCAGCAGCTTCAGGCGGTGATCAGCCGCTTCGGCTGCAAATTGTGCCAGTGGGGCCGGGTCGTCAGAGTTGTCAGCGAGCACCACTTCGAAGTCTTGCCGTTCCGACATGAGCATCGCCCGCACCGCAGAGATGGCGTAAACCTGCCGGTTGCGGGTTGGTATGCAAATGGACAGCATGGTCATGCCGCAAAGGCCTGTCTTCCAGAGGCCACATGCTCAACTGGCATCACGAAGCTTTCAGCAAAACGATAAAACTCCGATGGTGTGGCGGCTTTGAGATTGCTTTCACGGATGTAGATGTATCCCTTGTAAACACCACAGAGCTGGTTTTGTGCATTGGATGGGACAAAATTTTCCGGTGGGTTGAAATGCTTGCTCCAGATACCGCCTTCGAAGGCCGCAAAACCCCGGCGCAAACCTTCGACCTTGATTTTGTATTCGTCTACAGTCCGCGATGACAGGCATTCGTTCACCGCGGCATGGGCAAAATTCTCCTGGAAGCCTTCATTGTCGACACCATACTTGCGACAGAACCACCACGTTGTCGCAGCAATGGATGAGATGACGGCGAGGCCCGGCAGTCTGGGTGAAAACGGAAAGTCGTCTTCCTGAATTGGTTGGCCATCCCCCAGTTCACGATAGAAATCGTCAGCCAGCTTCTTCATCAGCTCAAACGACTGGGTGCTGGCCGAATTGGAAGCCCCGCAGGCGCCAAGAACCGAGAGCGGTCGTTGGCAGTGCACCAGTGTCTTGGCTTCGCGGATCACCTTGCAACTGTTGTCAAAATCAACTGTCGGATGCTCAAAATAGCGATTGGAGTATTTTCGCTTGATCCGCTCCATCAGTGAGCGCCGCACCGCGCCATGGTAGATCCCGAAACCGCAAGAGGGGCGTTTCTCCCGCTGGCTCCAGCGGAACAGGTGATCGTGGAGAATTCTCTTTTTGGGGATGTAGGTCTCGTGACCGGTAGGCACAGATGCGAGCGTGGCAATGGTCCTGTTGTCGGGCCAGTTGTAACTCATTCGCGCCCAGCCGACGGCTTCAAGGTCATTGTACTCCCTCTCGTACCGGCGCAAGATCTGAATGAGGCTTGGCTCAATGTGATCGTCATCGCCGATGATGGTCACCCACCTGCCGCCGACCTCAGCCACGGTGCGTTCCCAATTGTCGACCATAGACAGGACGTTCTGCTCCGGCGGCAGTAGTCGAAAACGGTCATCTTTCAACTGGTTGCGAAAGAAATCATCGAGGATTGCAGGATCGTCAGAATTGTCGGCGACAAGGACTTCGAAGTCCGTCTCGTGCGATTCCGCGATCGCCTTGAGCGCTTCGATGCAATAGCTCTGCCGGTTCCGGGTCGGAATGCAGATCGTCAAATACACCAAAACAGATGCCCCCGTTTGCCATTACGCGCCCTGTTTCTCGCAAAATTAGCTTGTGTGACGCTGACCCGCTGCTGGCGCGCGTTGTGCTTCAATCGCCGTGCGTCCCTTGGAAACAGGTGGAGGCATCAGCTCCGGAAAGAAACGGAAATGGCATTCTGTCCGGACCGAATTGTGGATCACACTGGATTCGTCGGGGCCTGGTCGAGATCAGGATAGTAAGCCTCAAAATGGGCGAGGCTGCCCTTGGAAGCCGATTGTGCGCTTTGCAAGCCAGTGTCACGGGCATATGCCACGCCCTGCAATACCGCATGCCAGTCGCGCGGTGTCGAGCCGAGGACACGGCCAAGGTCCGGTATGCGTTTCGGCTGCGCCAAGGTCGATTGCCAAAGCCTGCGAAACGCGGCGATCGACCGCTCGGGTGTTTTGGCTTCGCTGACCTCCTTGCGCGCTGCTTCACCCATACGGCAAACCTCCTGAGGGTGTTCGAGCATCCAGGTCAGCAGTTCAACGGCATGGTCGGCGGATTGCGCCACCAGGCCGGTTTCGCCATGGCGCACGATTGCCAGCTCGCATGGATTGGCCAGCACCAGCGGCGCGCAGCCAAGCGACATCGCTTCGACAAGCGCGTTCTCAGCCGTGCCGAAATGGAATGGCTGCAGCAGATAGAGAAAGATTGAACTGTGCTGGAGTGCTTCCCGCGGGGTTTGAGTCTGGCCCCTCAACCGGAACCGTCCGGGATGCTTCATCGCGGCAATGGCATCATGCACCGGGCTCGACGCTTCAACCCCGCCCCAGACGTCCACTATGACATCGCTGTGCGCGACCCGGTCGATGACTTCCATCATGGCGGGATTCATCTTGGTGAATTCGACCGTGCCCAGATAGCTGATCCCGTGTCCCCTGTGGTCGCGCGGTTGGTGCCCGCCTGTGCTGGGATAGCCGAAGCCGCTGTTGATCACCTCGGTGCGCGCAACGACATCTGCGTCAAGGCCGGCCATGTTGCCGGCAAGCCTGGAGCATTCGGATGTGAAGACGAACCGGTCCGCCGCCTCGACCAGTCCCTTGGGGATGAAGGGCGTACTAATGCCCGAAACGTGACTCCAGAACACCGTGCGCATCGGGGGCAGGGGTGGGCCTGCCAGAAGCCCGCACATCAACGGATGGTTCCACCATTCGAACTGAATCAGGTCTGCGCTGCTGATCAGATCGCGAACCAGCCCCATGTCCGGGGCGATGCTCACCGCTGCACCGCTTTGGCGGATGGTGTCGGCATGACGGGTATCACGCGGTGCTTCCAGCAGCACATAATGGCGATCGGCAGTTTCCTCGTCTGCCTCGCAGAGTGCTGCATGCGCCTTGCCCACACCTCCGCCCAGATGGGGGGTGATGTGGACGATCTTCATTCTGCCGCGACGGGCGAGGGAATGCGCTTGGCGCCCGGGGCCTTGACGTCCGGATCGAGTTTTACCATCTCGCGAAACCGCTCAAGCAGCATGGGACGGTGAGAGTCGATATTGTCGGGCAGGCAATGGCTGAGCTGCCCGCAGCTGCCACAGGTCCCGTTCTCGCAGCGCCGCCCCTCGAGATGCTGCAGCCGCAGCGCGTTCATCTTGTCCGAGTTCCAGACCTGCTTGATCGACTGGGTTTTCACATCGCCGATGATCAGATCACGTGCCCAGTCGAGGAAACAGGAACTGACCAGGCCATCGGGATTGACCGACATGCTGTAGAAAATATAGGGGCAGGTTTCAGTGTTGCTGATTTCCTGTTGGTAGATGCCCTTCTCGATCTTCACGCCGGTATGTTTCTCGATGTCGAACTCGGGCCAGCAGGGCGCAAAGTTCTCGACAAAGATCCGGTCGCAATGGTCGCCGAAGGTGTCGAAGAACTTCTCGCGTTCCCCAGGCTCCAGCAGCTCGCCGGGGATCTTGACCGAGATTTCCATGTCGCCCTTGTTGGCGTAGACCCATTTGACGTTTTCGACAAATCCATCGAAATCGAAATTGAACTTTGTGAAGCGTTGATAGGTGTTCTTGTTCATCCCGTCGACGGAGATGTTGATCTTGTCGAGGCCGGCTTCGATCACCGGTCCCATCCGTTCGGGCGTCAGAAAGGTGCCGTTGGTGGTGGTGTCGATATAGTCGACATGGCCGCTTTGCTTTGCATAGGCGATCATGTCGGCCAGACGTTTGTTCAGGAACGGCTCGCCGTCCTTGTACATCCGCAGCACCTTGATCGGCTTGGAAAACTCGCCCAAATCGTCGATGATCTTGGTGAAAAGGTCATACTTCATCGCGCCCTGAAAACGGCCGGTGTCAGCGATCATGCCGCGATGCCCGGTGGGGCAGAAGGTGCATTTGAAATTGCAGGCGCTGGAGGGATCTACAAACACCACAAAGGGGGTTTCCAGCGGAATGACGGTTTCCAGGGCGGTCCTGTCCTCAAGATTGATCCGAGGTTTCAGTTGAGCTTTCATGACCGGGCTTCCTTTTTGGGCACTCTAACAGCAAAATTCGGTACGCCAACCACAGCTGGAGGATCGCGCGGGTGCGGCTGATGGGCACCAAATTCGAGCAAATCGCGACGCCCGTAGCGGTCGGCGATGCTTTCGGCGAACGCGCGAATGCTCACGGGCTGACCTGAACAGACATTGATTGCGCCAACCTGACCAGTGTCGACGATGTCAGCAATTGCCGCGCCACCGACCGCGACATCGAGATAATCGCGCAACTGCGTGCCTGATCCAAGTGTCGCCGGCTCGCCGGCCGCAAGGCATCGACTGAGATAGGGATAGAGCCGCTTGGGGTTCTCTCCTTCGCCAAACAGGTAGAACAGCCGACACCAGGAAAATCGCACATTGGTGGTCTTGAAGAATCCATCGAGAATTTCGAAGAGCGCCAGCTTTGAGGCGCCATACACCGTGGCGGGTGCGGTGGGGGCGTCAATGGAAAGCTGCTCGGAAGGCAGCGCGTACTCCATACAGGTGCCGAGCCCGACAAAATGCTGCACATCGGCGGCCACGGCCCCTTGAGCCATTCTGAATGTCCCCGAGACGCAGGTCGCGTTTTGCTCGGAATCGAGGTAGTCGGCAGGGTTCACGTACCAGGCGGCATGGATGATCGCATTCACACCGTCACAAGCCTTCTCCCACCATTGAGGGCTCTGCGCGAAGACGTCGCCACATGAGACAATTTCGGCATCGGGGAATTGACTGGCGAGCCGGGCCGCCGCTGCGGGACGGGCCACCAGCCGCAATGCATGACCGTTCCTGATCAACTGCCTGACGATCTGTGCGCCGACAAAGCCGCTGGCGCCTGTGACAAGCACCAAACTCAAGGCAAGGCCCGGAAAAGCTTTGTGGTATTCTTTGCAGCCACTGGTTCGATCCCGTCCGGGGAATGTGATTCTCAATCGCAGTGTCGCACAGGAGAGGCGGTCAAAACATGATGAAAATCGCCCCGTCAGCTTTCGAGCGGAACGCGCAGAGCCATGACATGACGCCAGTCTACCGCTCACGCCTGTTTGACAGCATTCCCTCGCGTGCTGAAGCGCGCATGCTCCTTGGCGAACTGGCTGAAGAGATGTGTCCCGCAGCCGCCGTCGTGCCGACCGGTCCTCTGGTGATCTACGGGGCCGGGACTTTTGGCCGGATGGCGCTCGATTTCCTCAACGATGTTGGCATCGCGCCAGCCATGGTAATTGACGCCCGGGCCGATGAAATCCGCAACAGTGATGTCTGGGCAGGAATTGACCTGAGGGCACCGGACCAGGTTTCCGCTGAACTCAAGGCCGAAGCGCTGATCGCTGTCAGCATCGTCACCAGCCCGGTCACGCCCATTTTGAGCCAGTTGCGCGAGCAGGGCTGGCGCCAAGCCGTGCCTTTCTACGATATCGCCGAGAGTTTCCGCTCAACCCACCCGCTCTCCAATGGCTGGTTCGCAGGCCCCCTGCAGGCCGAAGACTTGACGGGCATCGCCGAGAGCCTCGATGCATGGGACGATGATCTTTCCCGGGCTCACCATCTGATGTTTCTGGCCTGGCGGCTGGCGCGTCAGGAGTGGCGCTTTGAAGATGTAACGATCAACAATTCCAACCGCTTTTTTGTGCCCGAAATTGTCGCGGCGCTTACAGGCGACGAGCTGTTCGTCGACGGCGGGGCTCATAACGGCAGCGTGTCGCAACACTTTCTCGCGGCAACCGGACCGGCGAGCCGAATTGTTGCCTTTGAACCCGACAGCGCGAATGCTGACCAATATGCCGCCTGGGTTCAGAGCTTGCCCAATGAGGACAGGTCCCGGATCGAATTGCGGCGCGAGGCATTGGATGTGCGTTCGCGCAGGCGCAGCTTTCACGCCGGACTTGGTTTCATGTCTCAATTCTCGCAGACCGGCTCGACGGAGATTTTGACCAGGACCCTGGATACGGCGGGCCTTGCCCCCGGGTTCGTCAAGCTGCATTTGGAAGGCGGCGAACTGGATGCGCTCAAGGGTGGCCTTGCCAGCTTCGAGGCGGCACGCCCGATCCTTGCGGTCACCGTCTATCACAATGCCGACGGCATCTGGCGTACTGCCAACTGGATGCGGGAAAACCTGACGGGCTACCGGCTGCTCATGCGCACCCACAGTTGGTGCGGAACCGGCGCTGTCATCTACGCGCTCCCCAACGAGCGGAAATCACCTGCATGCTGACCCCAAAGAAGAACGTCACGGGCCCCATCTATGATCTTGGCATGAACAATGGCGATGACACCGACTATTATCTCAAGCGGGGGTTTGAGGTGGTTGCCGTGGAAGCAAACCCGGCGCTTTGCCAGATGGCAAGGGAGCGCTTTGCCGAGGCCATCGCCGCCGGCCGGGTGTCGATAATCGAAGCGGCCATTGGCGATCATGAGGGAGACGTGACCTTTCACGTCAATCTCGACAATCACCACTGGAGCAGCATGGACATAAACTGGGCCGGCCGAGATGACAGCGTCTGCCAGGCCATCAAGGTCCAGAGTGTAACGCTTGCCTCTCTCTATGCTCGGCACGGTGTTCCCTATTTCATGAAGATCGATGTCGAGGGCGCCGACATGATGGTGCTCGAGCAGGTGGCGGCACATTCGGTCCTGCCGGATTTCATCAGCATCGAGGATTGCCGCTTCGGGTTCGACTATGCGCGGATCCTGTCGCAGGTCGGTTATGAAGCCTTCCAGCTGGTGGATCAGTCGGAAATCGCAGGAATGACTGACCCGGTCTGTGGCCATGTCTTCCCCAAGGGCTCATCGGGCCTGTTCGGACCGGATCTTCGGGGAGGCTGGGAACCCTATCCGGAATTCATCGAAACCTATGCGACCACCGTTCGCACCCGTGAAGGCGTTCGCCTTGCGCCCCGCACCCGCTGGTGGGACATCCACGCCGCACGGCATGCCCAAAACAAGGAAACGACCCCGTGAGCAAGGAAACTGAATTTGCCGAATACGTGGACAACAACATCCGCTCGGCAGCCGGCGATCCCGGATTTCGCGGCCTCTCCCAGGTTTGGGTGCGTGAGTGCATCCGCCACAATTACGCACAGAACTTCACCTGGCTTGGTCGCCCGATCATTCAGGTGCCCCAGGACACTTACGCCTATCAGGAACTGATCTGGAATTACCGGCCGGACCTGATCATTGAGACCGGCATCGCCCATGGCGGGTCATTGGTGATGAGTGCCTCGATGCTGGCGATGCTCGATTACTGCGATGCTGTTGAAACCGGCACCGTGCTTGATCCGAAGGCCAGCCGCCGCAAGGTGGTTGGCATTGATATCGATATCCGCGCCCACAACCGCGCTGGGATCGAAGCCCACCCGATGCAGCACAAGATCGAGATGATCGAGGGATCTGCGATCGACAAGGGCATTATCGACCAGGTCCACGCCATAGCCAGGGACTATGACCGTGTGATGGTTTTCCTCGATTCCAACCACACCCACGACCATGTGCTGGCCGAACTCCACGCCTATGCGCCGCTGGTCTCGCAAGGATCCTACTGTGTGGTCTGGGACAGCGGCGTCGAGGACCTGCCGCCGGACATGTGCGCCGACCGGCCCTGGGGCAAGGGCGACAACCCCAAAACCGCGCTGCATGCCTATCTTGCCGACCAGGACAGCGCCAGTCGGACCGGCGCCGATGGCAAACAGCTTATGTTCGAGATCGACCGCCGGATCGAGGCCAAGCTGATGATCACTGCCGCCTCTGATGGCTTCCTCAAACGGATTTGATCCGCGAGCATCGGACGCCAACCTCCTGTACACCTCCTCCGGTCTGATTTCAGAATCAGGACTGGATTTTGCATCAAAATCCTGATCGATTGCGCCCGAAGAGGTCGGCTGCGGGGAGTGCTGTCATGAAGATCAAGGACGTCAAAACCTTTGTGGTTGCCAACCCGCCACCGCAGACCGGCGGGCGCTATTTCCTGTTCGTCAAACTGACCACCGATGGCGGCGTCGTCGGCTATGGCGAGGCCTATGATGCGGCCTTCGATCCGCATCTGACCGCCAGGCTGATCGAGGATGTGGCGGCGCGTTATCTGGTTGGGCGTGATCCCCACGACATCGAGAATTTCTTCCGGCTCTGCTATTCATCGGGTTTCTCGCAGCGCCCGGACATGACCATGATGGCCTGCTGCTCGGCGCTGGAAATGGCCTGTTGGGACATCATCGGCAAGGAGGCAGGGCAACCGGTGCACAAGCTGCTTGGCGGCCGGGTGCATGAGGGGTTGCGTTCCTACACCTATCTCTACCCCGCGACCGGAAGCGCCGATCCGCTCGCCACCGACAGCGACAAGAACGTCTACAACGACCCGGATCTGGCCGCAGAGGCCGCAATCGAGGCGGTGCGCCAGGGCTTTACCGCCGTCAAGTTCGATCCCGCCGGTCCCTACCGGGTGCAGGGCGGCCATCAGCCGCTTATCACCGATATTGATCTGTGCGCCCGCATGGTTCGCGCAGTGCGTGAGGCGGTCGGCACCCGTGCTGACATCCTGTTCGGCACCCATGGCCAATTCACTGCCGCCGGCGCCATCCGCATGGCGCGCGCCATCGAGGCCGCCGATCCCCTGTGGTTCGAGGAGCCGGTGCCGCCGGATCAGCTGGGTGCCATGGCCGAGGTCGCGCGGGCCACATCGATCCCGGTTGCAACCGGCGAAAGGCTGGTGACCAAGCACGAATTTGCCCGCGTCATCGAAACCCGCGCTGCGGCGATCCTGCAGCCCAATCTGGGCCGCTCCGGCGGGTTGCTCGAAACCAAGAAGATCGCCGGCATGGCCGAAGCCTTCGGCATCCAGATCGCGCCGCATTGCTATTGCGGACCGCTGGTCGCCGCCGCCAACATTCAGCTGGCTGCAACCCTGCCGAACTTTCTGGTGCTGGAATCGATAAAGACCTGGGATGGGTTTTACGCCGAGGTGCTCAAGAAGAAGATCGCCTGGGAAGACGGCTTCGTTATTCCCTCGGACGAGCCCGGTCTTGGCGTCGAACTCGACGAGGCGGTGTGCGAGGCCCATCCCTGGAGCGGCGACATGCTGCATCTGGAAATGACCCGCGAACCGATCCGGTTTTGAATCGGCGCGGGCAGGGGGCTATCAGCCGAGGTCGCCCCCAATCCTGCCCTTGTCCCACTCCGGATCATCAAAACTCTGGATCTCGACCCGGTATCCGTCGGGCGAATGAAACAGCGACGAATAGACGCCGAACTCCTCGCTGTGAGCGGGACCGCTGACATAGGTGACGCCCTTGGCTTCAAGGAAATCGCGCCAGCCATCCACATCCGGTGAGACGATGGTCATGGTTACGCCCGCAGTTCCCTGCGGCCTGTCAGGCAGGTTGCACACGCCGATATAGCTCATCGGTGTCAGCCGGTAGATGTGGCAGGCCCCTTGATCGACCACGAAATCGAGCTCCATCACCTCACGCAGGAACCGCGATCCGCGTTCGAGATCGCTGGTGTAGGTAAAGACGATCGAATGGCTGATCGGTGGTCGGGACATCGTGGGCTCCTGCATCGCTTTCTCCGGACACTGCGCGCAACACCCCGATTCGCGCAAGCCGCCGCCGCGACCGGACACACCCCGCAACGCCCGCGGGGCAAGCGCTTTGCACAGGCTTGATCGAAAGTCGGCTTGACCTTGCAGCGCCGGATCGGGCAAACCGCTGCCCAACGGGCCGGGGCCATCAGGCGCGGCCGCTCCCAATCCGAGGTAAGCGCCATGTCCAAACCTGTCCTGATCGCCCCGTCCATCCTGTCGGCGGACTTCTCCCGCCTTGGAGATGACATCGAAGGCGTCATGCGCGCCGGTGCGGACTGGATCCATCTCGATGTGATGGACGGGCATTTCGTGCCCAACATCACCTTCGGTCCCGGTATCATCAAGGCCGTGCGGCCACGCACCACGGCAGTGTTCGACTGTCATCTGATGATCGAGCCCTGCGATCCCTATCTCGAGGCCTTCGCCGATGCGGGTTGCGATATCATCACCGTCCATGCCGAAGCCACCAAGCACCTCGACCGCTCGCTGCAGGCGATCCGGGCGATGGGCAAGAAGGCTGGCGTGTCGCTCAACCCGTCGACGCCGGAGAATGTCATCGAATATGTGCTCGACCGGCTCGACCTGATCCTGCTGATGACCGTCAACCCCGGCTTCGGCGGTCAGGCCTTCATCCCGTCGGTGCTCGACAAGGTGGCGCGGGTCAAGAAGATGATCGGGGACCGCCCGATCCACATCGAAATCGATGGCGGCGTTACCCCCGCAACCGCGCCTCTGGTGACCAACGCCGGCGCCGACGTCCTTGTCGCTGGATCCGCGGTGTTCAATGGCGTCGGCGAAGACGATTGGGCGAGCAACATCTCGGCCATTCGCCTTGCAGCTCAAAGCGCCGCCTGAGAACATCCGCGGGCTGCGCAAGGTTTCAGCCCAGACAATCGGTATAAAATGAAAAAGCCCCCGGCAATGAACCGGGGGCTTGTTGTCTTCATAGCTTCAGCAGATCTCAGTCGTCGAGATTTTCAGGCAGCACCAGGTTGAGCACGATTGCGATCAGGGCTGCGGGCAACAGGCCGCTGGTCAGCAGGATCTGGGCGGTCTTGCCAAGATGCTGAAGCGCTTCGGGAACCATCTGCAGGCCCAGGCCGATCGAAAGTGCTGTTGCGAAGATCACCATGTTGCGGCGGTTCCAGTTGACGTCGGACAGCATGCTGACGCCCGCGGCGCAGACCATACCGAACATCACGATCACCCCGCCGCCGAGTACATTGATCGGGATGGTGTTTATCAGCGCGCCGATCTTCGGAATGAACCCGCAGACGATCAGGAAAAGTGCGCCGATGGTTACCACATGGCGGCTCATCAAGCCGGTCATGGCGATCAGTCCGACATTTTGCGAAAACGAGGTGTTGGGCAGGCCGCCAAATACGCCGGCCACCGCGGTGCCGAGACCATCAGCGAAAGTCGCGCCTTCCACTTCCTTGTCGGTCGCCTCACGGCCGGCGCCGCCCTTGGTGATGCCCGAGGTATCGCCGACGGTTTCGATGGCCGACACCACCGCCATGAAGCACATGCCTATGACAATGGCGATGTTGAACTCGAATCCCCATTTGAACGGGACCGGAGGTGCGAAATAGCTCGCCTTGGCAACATTGCCGAAGTTCACCTGGCCCATCAGATAGGCCACCACATAGCCCGCCAGAATGCCGATCAGCACCGCCGCAACGGCCGCAAAGCCGCGGCCGAAGAACTTGACCGCCAGCGTCACGGCAATCACCACAAGCGCCGGTACCCACATCGCCAGGCTGCCGAATTCCGGCTTGCCCATCATTGGCACGCCGCCGGCGGCGTATTGGACGCCGACCTTGACCAACGCCAGGCCGATCATCAGCACGATCAGACCGGTGACCAGCGGCGGCAATGCATAGCGGATGCGGCCGACGACGAAGCCGAGGCAGAAGTGAAACAGGCCGCCGATCAACACACCGGTCATAAGGCCGGCGAGACCGGCGGTGCCGAGGCCCGCGACCGCCGGGATCATCACCGGAACGAAGGCGAAGCTGGTGCCCTGCACGATTGGCAGCCGCGCCCCGACCGGGCCTATGCCGATGGTCTGCAACAGCGTGGCGATACCGGCGAACAGGATCGACATCTGGATCATGTAGGTCATGTCGGGAAAGCCGAGCGCGCCCTGATCTGATCCGAAACCGATACCTGCCGCGCCTGCGACAATGATCGCAGGGGTGACATTGGAAACAAACATTGCCAGCACATGCTGAATGCCAAGCGGCACCGCGGTTGCCAGCGGTGGCATGTAGTTCGGATCGCGCATTTGCTCCGCGGTTCCAATCGAAGTGTCGGCCATGGCCGTGGTCCTTTCCCCCTGGGGCGTGTGTCTGACCGGTTCGTAGTCCCCGTCGCCCGCGAACCGGCTGCTGTTCCGGTCTGCCGACCGTCACCTGCTGCCATTAAGCAGCGGATACCTTGCTATCCCCGATCCGTTCCGCTGCCATCAATTGGCAAACCGTCGGCCATTCGCAGCCTCAGGCGATCCGCCCCGTCAGCCTGATCCGGCTGACCCCGCCATCGGGGAACACATTGAGCCGCACATGGGTAACCGGCCCGATATCGGCGATATGGGCGGAGAGATCGTGGATGTGGTCTGCCTTGAGTTTTTGTTGTCCGATCAGCTCCGGCCAGAACATCGAGGCGGTGATGATGGCGTCTTTGGCATCGGTGCCGAAATCGCTCATGTCGGCGGCCTGGATCGAGCAGCTGTCGGGGAAATTGCCCTTGTAGAAGGCGGTGTCCACGATCGCACCGGAGAGATTTCCGCGGGCGCCAAGCGCGATCACAATCCACTCATTGCCGGGCACCCTTCGGCGGCTGGTTTCCCAGCCATCGCCCATGTTCAGGCCGCGCCCGGGCGCGAGCAGGCGGTGATAGGCGCCGTAATGCGCATCCGAGAAACCGATGATCCGGCCGCCATTGAGCGATGAGGAGAGTTCGATGTCGCCGTCACCAACCCGCGCGGGATCGAGATAGGGCTGGCCGAAGACCCGAAGCCGCGCCACGCCGCCATCGGGATAGATGTGCAGCCGGACATGGGTGAAAACCTCCGTCGAGGTGGAGGCAAAATAGTGGTGTGCGCTCGGCCCCAGCGGCGAGGTGCCCAGCACTTCGGTCCACACGGTCGCGTCGTCCGGATCTCCCGCCACATTGCAGGCCTCGATCCGGGCCGCCGGCGGATAGTTGCCGGTGAAATGCGAGGTGTCGACGTCAAAACCGTCGATCCGGCCCGCAGTCGCAAGCCGCACCACCGCGTGGTCATGGCCGAGAACGCGCTTGCGCCGACTTTCCCATCCATCCATCCATTTGCCGTTGTCATCATATTTGTCTTCGATGAACACGGCTGGCGCATCTGCAAGCATGCGCTCAAGCGGCGCAAAAAACTCGTCCGTGACGGAAATGCCCTTGGCGCCGAGGCCGGCGGAGGCGAGGTTGACACTGTTGACGGCAAAGCCGGGAAGCGCTGCCGGGACATGGTCATTCATTTTGATGCTCCTGGATATCTGGGTCCGGCCCGCAGGGCCGTTTCTCGTCCAGCCAGCGTATCTCAATAAATAGGGTTCAGTTTCAAATTTTTCCGGAAGATGTTGAAGCCGCCGCCCGTTCTATCTCTGCGCGCGCGCCGCGGATCACGTGATCTATGAACAGCTTGATCTTGGGGTCCTGCAACCGCTTGTGCGGATACAGGCAGGAGAAGGGTTGCGGCACCGGCGGCGTTGCCGTGGCCACCTCGACCAGCGTTCCGTCATCGAGATGCTGCGCCACATCAAAACGGGTCTTGTTGACAATCCCGCAGCCCGCCAGCGCCCAGGCGGTCAGCACATCGCCATCATCGCTTTCCAGCGAGCCCTCCGGGTGGAACGCCCGAACCTCACCATCAACCGTCAGGTTCCAGAAGAATTCGGTCGCGCCCGGATAGCGCAACAGCAAGCACTTGTGCTTGTCGGCGATGATCTCCTCACCGTTTTGCGGCATTCTGTGGGTCTTGATGTATTCCGGGGAAGCGACAAGCACCCGCTCGAAGTCGTGGATCGCCCGGACACGGAAATCGGAATCCGGCAGCGCTCCTAGCACGAAAGCCGCGTCGAGCCCCTCCTGGGCGATGTCCACCTTGCGGTCGGACAGCCTTAGCCGCACATTGATGTCCGGATACTCTTCCTTGAAGGCCGGGATCAGCGGCGCAACCAGTTTCTTGCCGAGCGCCAGCGGGGCCGAAATGAAAAGTGTGCCTTTCGGCTGTGCGGTGATTTCGGCAATGCCGCCTTCGACTTCCCTGATGGTGTCAAGGATCTTGATCGCACCCTTGTAGAACAATTCGCCATGGGCGGTGGCGCGCAGGCTGCGGGTTGTCCGGTTGAACAGCCGCACACCGAGGCTCTTTTCCAGATCCGAGATCCGGCTCGACGATACCGCCGCCGAGACCCTGAGATCTCGTGCTGCCGCCGACATGCTGCCCAGCTCATAAACCCGCACGAATGTCTTGAGCATGTCCACATAGGCCATGTTCGCTTCCCCTCTTCCTCCAGGAACGTCCAAGGGACCCGAAGATGCTGATTGTCCGAGAAATGCTTAAAGCCGGACTGATTGCCTTGAATGTAATGCTAATTCGGCTTGCGCCGCTGCGCAATCGCCGGTCTCGCGGGCAATACCATTAAATCCGGCGCTTGAGCCGTACCAGCGCCAGGTCAAGTGCCGAGAGAAACCGCGAGCGGTCAGCCTTGGCAAAGGGCGCAGGTCCGCCGACCTGGGCGCCGCCGGCTCTCAGATCTGCCATGATCGAGCGGGTTGCCACCGCCATGCCGATGGAATCGTGGGTGAAAGGCTTGCCATTCGGCCCCAGAACCGCCGACGCATCGGCTTTCAGGCAGCGCTCGGCCAGCAGGATATCTGCCGTCACGACAACCGAGTGCGGCGTCACATGTTCGACAATTCGGTCGTCCGCCGCATCGAAATTGCCTGGCACGATCTCCCGCTCGACCAGTGGATCGGCCTCAATCCGGAAGAAGCTGTTGGAGACAAAGGTAACCCTGACGCCATGCCTGAGCGCCACCCGGACACACTCCTCGCGCACCGGGCAGGCATCGGCGTCCACAAGAAGGCGGATGGGCGGGGCGGATTCAATGTCGATCTGGTCCATGCGGCTGCTTTACCGCGTGATGCCGTCGACGCCAAGACGCTGGTTCATATCTTCGGCTCTTCTCAGGCTCTCAGGCGGCTTCGCAGCTCTGGCCAGATGCCGCATAGATCGCGCCTATTTCCGACCGGCGGCTTTGCAGCATCAGCTCAGGAGAGAGCGTCGGTGATCAAAAGCCGATATCAAACCGCCGCAGGATGCCGAATTGGACGGAGTACTGGTCCTTCGATCCCTGTGCTGTGATCGGGGAATCGGCCGCGTCGCCGACCAGACGGTCCCAGCTTGCGCCGGCCTCGACGGCCCAGGCCTCGTTGACCTGGTAGCGCACGCCGGCTTCCAGACCGGCACTGATCAGGCCGCCGCTTGCAGTGGTTGCCGCGAACGTTGGAGAGGCCTCGGCTGCCGTCACGCCGAAATAGGTGTT
The DNA here is from genome assembly GCA_043585085.1 of Hoeflea sp. Taxonomy (GTDB): domain Bacteria; phylum Pseudomonadota; class Alphaproteobacteria; order Rhizobiales; family Rhizobiaceae; genus Hoeflea. The sequence continues at coordinate 923,823 of CP121320.1, read as the reverse complement.
GGCGAAGGTGCTGTCGGCGAAGTCGAGACGCGGGCCGCCGTGAAGGGTCCACTTGTCATTGGGCTTGTAGATGTAATCGGCACCGAGTTCTCCGCGAATGCCCTCGTGACCGCCAAAGCCGCGGCGCAACGCACCCATGATCCGGAACTGCCCGATCTGATACTTGGCCGCCAGACCGAATTCAAACGCCGTGTCGATGGTGTTGAGCCCGACCAGCTCAGGTGAATCCTTGGTCGAGCGTTCGCCGACCACAGCAAATGAGGGGCTGAGCGAGAAGCCTTCGTCGGAACCGCCGCCAATGACAAAGCCGTTGGGCAGTTCAAGCCGCTTGAGCCGGATCAGCGGCACCGGAGACAGGATGTAGTCGCTTGACCCGAAATAGCTCGGTGAAACCTTGCCGGCAGCTCCCAATTCGAAAGAGATACCCGGCCCGCTCACGGGGCTGCCTGCATCCTGCGCCTGCACGGCGGGCACGGAAGCTAAGCTGGCAGCCGCAAGAAGGCTGATCGCGGCAAGATTGAATCGTTGGGTCATGGTGAATTTCCAGCGTGGAAAAATTAGTTGGGCCTGTCACACCATAAAACCCATAGGTTAACAACCCGCCGCCCGGTTTCAATCGCCCGGGATCTTTGCCGTTGCCTTATTTCGGGGCCCGGGACAGGTTGTTCCCCTGAATTTCACGGCGAACATGATCGCGGGCCGACTTCACGTTCTCCAGGACTTTGCCGCTGGCGGCCCCTCTTTTGGTTGTCAGGAAATCCTGCATCCGCAAATCCAGCTCACGCAGACGGCTGTGACGCTTTTGCGGGATGGCGGAGGCGGACATCATCGCGAATGGGTTGAAGAACATCGGATTTTCCTTCGGTGCAGGTGTGAACAATGGACCCTTTTCAAGCCGGGACCCGCGGGCGGGAGCGGGACATGAGGCCGGGTGGCGAGGCGTTTGTCTGAAGCTGGTGACGGGACGAGGAACATTTGGGAACCGGGCGTGCGGCAGCTGGGCCGGGGCCGGGTGTGGCTTCACCGCCCCACGCCCGGTTCCTCTGGCCCCTGCTTACGCCGGGGATTTCTCGGTCGAACGCATCAACATGTCTTCGACCTTGTGGATTTCTTCGCGCAGTCGAAGCCGGATTCTCTTCATTGACATAATCCGGATCGAGCAGGGCTGGGGACGCATCTCCTCGCGTTGAATGCGGGATTGAATGATGCCGTGCCGATTTCTCAGTGCCTTCAGTCTCGATATCATTTCAAATCCTTCCGTCGTGTGGACAGCATCAAGATGGTGAATCATGCTTGATAGAGCAAATCGATTGTCTATATTGAATTGATAGAGAAAGACTATCAATCGTGCCGTACAGACCAACCCATCGCCAGCTCGAGTATTTCGTTGCCGTTGCCGAGCGCGGTCATTTTGCCGAGGCTGCAAAAGCCTGCCATGTCTCGCAGCCGACATTGTCGACGCAATTGCGGTTGCTGGAGGAGCAGCTTGGTGCGGATCTGATCGAACGTGGCGTGGCCGGTGCCAGGCCTACGCCGGTTGGGCTCAAACTGTTGCCGCGGGCTCGCGCGGTCTTGTCTGCGCTCGACGACATGGTGGATTTGGCCGCAACCGGTGCGGAGAACCTGGGCGGTCTCATCAGGCTCGGTGTTGCGCCGACATTCGGCCCCTATTTCATGCCCCAGTTCCTGCCGCGTCTGCACGCGGTGTTTCCGGCTTTGGAGATCTATATCCGCGAAGACCGACCGCTGGCGCTTGAAACGGGTGTAGGGGATGGAACGATTGATTGCGCAATCACCCCAATGCCGCAGGGAAGCAGCCAGTTCGTCACGGCACCAATCTGCGAAGAAACGATCTACCTCGGCATTCCGGCCGAACATCCACTGGCGCGCGAACCGCAAATCGAGATCGATATGCTCGGGGACTTCCGCCTGCTCACGCTCGGGCGCGGCCACCGGCTTTATGATCAGGTGCAGACGCTTTGTGATGTCTCCGGCGCGCAGCTTCGCGAGGACTATGAGGGCACCAGTCTCGACGCCTTGCGGCAAATGGTTTCGATCGGCATGGGCCTGTCCCTGTTCCCCGCCGCTTACGCCGCGTCTGAAATTGGCGACGATGCCGCCATCCGCCTGTGTGAAATCACGCAATGGCCAATCCGCCGGACAATCTGTCTGGCCTGGCGGCGCGGAAATGTGCGCGAGCAGCATTACCTGACTCTTGCAGGCCTTGCCGCCGAGGCGATTGCGAACATGCAAGTCGCCGGCATCGCTCAGGTACAGGCCTGAAGGGCGAAACGTGGCAGCAAGCGATCCGGGTAGGTTTGGCCTTGTAGAGGCTCGCTTTCCAGCGAATTGACCTGTTTTTGCCTTCAAATCCGCCAAGTGACCAATAAACTGGGTCGTTTTCCATCCTTGCATCGGTAACCATTAAATTGGAAAACGCGCGCGCGAACCGCTCGACTGTGCTTTTGGGAGACTGTTGCGGTGAGTGCCTGAGCTTGCGAAATGGCGCAGCCGCAGTTTTTGTGGAGAATTCAGACCTATGAGTGTCACAGGTTATACCCCTCATCTGCAGGCTTCCGGTTATGCGCCCGAGGAACAACTTCCCGGTGTCTTCATCGGCTTTGCGAGCCTCGGCTTCGTTCTGGTGCTGTTGAGCATTGTGCTCTCGGTCTATCTCTCACCGGTCGAAAACCCCGGTTTTCATTTCGGTGGTGATGGCCTCAACACAGCCTTGCTGGTGATCTGCATGTCGATGACCGCTTGTGCGTCTGGACTGGTGTTTTACATCCGCAGCAAGGATTTCACCTTTGGCGCCTTGTTTTGGCTTGTTCTTGCTGCCGCCGCTGTGGTGATTTCCCTGAATGCGCAACTGCATCTTGGTGCCAGCGGATTTGAAATCCCGGCTGGATGGTCTGCAACATTTCTTGTCTACAGTCTGGGTGTGGTGGCAATGTTCATGCTGTTCAGCCGGGAACTCCGAAGCTCACGCACCTTCCTCACACTGTTGGCCGCTGCCATCGCATTTCTTTTCATCCATGCTTGCATTGATGGTCTGGTTTCGGGCTTCTACCTTTGGAAGGATGTGTTGGGCGAAGGCAGCAGCCTGATTGCCGCCTTCCTGCTGCTGCTTGCCACCAGTGCGAGGCTCGTGTTGCTGATCGAGCAACTGCAAAGACGCCGCCGCTTCGGCTGATTTACACTGCGTGCCGGCCCAGAATCAGCCTATGGCTTGGTCCAGGCGCCGTTCTTCTTCGAGGATTTGACGCAGGCCGCGACAAAGGCGACGCCGGCCACCCCGTCGGTCACGGTTGGAAACACCACATCCTTGGGGATGCGCCCGTTCTTCTTGCGGAAAGCTCGGATGGCCCTCGCGGCCTCGGCATAGAGCGTTGCAAAACCTTCGAGATAGCCTTCCGGGTGACCGGCCGGAATCCGGCTCACGCGCCCCGCTGCCGCGCCTGCGCCCGCACCATTGCGGGTGATCAGCTGCTTGGGTTTGCCCAGCGGCGTGTACCACAGATAGTTCGGGTCTTCCTGCGCCCACTCAAGCCCTCCCTTGTCGCCAAAGATCCGCAGGCTGAGCCTGTTCTCATTGCCCGGTGCGACCTGGCTCGCCCAGAGCATGCCTTTGGCGCCGCCCTTATAGCGCATCATGATGTGGGCGTTGTCATCGACAAGACGGCCATCGACGAAGGCATCGAGATCGGCCGATAGACTGTCGAGTTCCAGGCCAGAGACGAAGCACCCTAAATTGTAGGCATGGGTGCCAATGTCGCCGGTTGCACCGCCTGCGCCGGATTTGGCCGGATCAGTGCGCCAGGACGCCTGCTTCTGACCGGTTTTCTCCAGTGGTTCGGTGAGCCAGTCCTGCACATATTCCGCATGCACAAGACGGATCGTGCCAAGCACGCCGCTTTGCACCATCTCGCGGGCCTGACGCACCATCGGGTAGCCGGTGTAATTGTGTGTGAGCACGAAAAGCCTGCCGGATTTCTCTGCAATGGCCGCAAGTTTCTTGGCGTCCGCGAGGCTGGAGGTCAGCGGTTTGTCGCAGATCACGTGAATGCCCGCTTCCAGAAACGCCTTGGCAGCAGGGAAATGCATGTGGTTGGGCGTCACGATCACCACCGCCTCGATGCCATCGGCGCGTGCGGCTTCTGCCTTTGCCATCTCCGCAAAGCTTGCATAGGAGCGTTCCGCATCAAGTCCCAGCTCTTTTGCCGAAGCGAGAGCCCTTGCCGGATCGGACGAGAGCGCGCCTGCCACCAGTTCGAATTCGTCGTCCAGGCGGGCAGCGATACGATGTACTCCGCCAATGAACGCGCCCTGGCCTCCACCGACCATACCCAGCCGGATTCTGGCTGTCGTCTTGCTCTTCGAGCCCTCTATCGTCATCGTTACAGCCCCAGCATTTTCCGGTTGGTTTCGTGGTCGGTTTCACCACCGGCAAAATCGTCAAAGGCCTTCTCGGTGACCCGGATGATGTGGTCGGAAATGAAAGGTGCTCCCTCGGCAGCACCATCTTCGGGATGCTTGAGGCAACATTCCCACTCGATCACCGCCCAACGGTCGTAATCATGCTGGGCGAGCTTGGAAAAGATTCCGCGAAAATCCACCTGGCCGTCGCCCAGCGAGCGGAACCGGGCGGCGCGGTCGACCCATTTGGCATAGCCCGAATAGACACCCTGGCGGCCGGTCGGATTGAACTCGGCATCCTTGACGTGGAAGGCGGAAATCCGCTCATGATAGATGTCGATGAAGGCCAGATAATCGAGTTGTTGCAGCAGGAAATGCGACGGATCGTAATTGATGCAGCAGCGCTTGTGACCCTCAAGCTTGTCAAGAAACATCTCGAAGGTGGTGCCGTCGAAAACATCCTCGCCGGGATGGATCTCGAAGCCGACATCGGTTCCCGCCTCGTCAAAGGCATTGAGGATCGGTGTCCAGCGTTTGGCGAGCTCGGTAAAGGCTTCGTCGATCAGTCCGTCGGGACGCTGTGGCCACGGATAGACGAAGGGAAAGGCCAGCGCCCCGGGAAACGAGACATGACCTTCGAGCCCTAGATTGGCAGAGGCCGTTGCGGCCATCATCATCTGCTCAACGGCCCAGGCCTGGCGGGCCGAGGGATTGCCGTGAACATGTTCGGGTGCAAAGGCGTCGAAGGCCAGATCATAAGCCGGGTTCACGGCCACCAGCTGTCCCTGCAGATGCGTCGACAGTTCGGTGATTTCAACACCCGCATCAGCACAGATGCCCTTGACCTCGTCGCAATAGGCTTTTGAACTGGCCGCCTTTGCAAGGTCAAACAAGCGCCCGTCCCAACTGGGGATCTGAATGCCTTTGTAGCCCAGTGAGGCTGCCCATTTGGCTATTGACGGGAGGGAGTTGAAAGGGGCTTCATCGCTTGCAAATTGCGCCAGGAAAATGCCTGGCCCCTTCATTGTTTTCGGCATGTATGTTCCTCCCAAATTCGTCTGCTGTCGGGCGTTGTGAAGCCGGTCCTGAAGACCCGGACGCGGTCTGCCCTGTGTCTCCCCGCCACCTTCCCCAAAGGTGGAACAACCGCGGTTTTCCAATAGTGTAATCGATTTCAGTCGAAAAGAGCAAACACGATCTTGGCTCCTCCAGCGGAATTTCCAACCGGATGGTGCACGGTACGTGTGGGGAGCGTTGAGGTTGTCCGGTTGAGCGCGGGCGTGCGCCTGGGCGTTGCCTAGCCGCCCATATCGGCACGGTCTTCCGCCACCGCCCGCGCCATATTGCGCAGCAGGTCCGGATCCGCCGATTGCACTCGGCTCCAGTTCGGAATGAACGGCGTCTCCATCGGGTTTTCCAGAAAGATCTGGCCGGCATTGACGATGTTGGCGGCGAACAGTTCCACCGCTTCCTCTTCCTGGTGGCGGTCGGTGTAAAGACCGTTCATCAACGCATCATTGTGGTACATCTCGATGAGATCCAGCGCGGTCCGGTAATAGGTTGCTTTGATGGTGCGGAACGTCTCCTGATTAAAGACCACGCCGTCGGTTGCGAGTTTCCGGAACAGCGCTTTCGAGATGTCCACCGACATCCGCGACAGCCCCTTGCTGGCGTCTTCTTTCGACAGCTTTTGATGTTTGTGATCATAGGCGTCCGAGATGTCGACCTGGCACACCGAGCGGTTCGACAGATTGCGCCAGACTTCCGAAAGTACACCGATCTCCAGCCCCCAGTCGGACGGGATACGCATGTCGGGAAGAATATTCATCCGCATCGCGAACTCACCCGCCAGTGGATAGCGGAAGCCCTTGAGGTATTCGATGTAATCCTGATGGCCGCAGACCTTCTGAATCGACATCAGCAGTGGCGAAACCAGCAACCGCGAGACCCGACCGTTGAGCTTGCCTTCGGCGATGCGCGGGTAGTAGCCCTTGCAGAACTGATAGGGGAACCCGGGATTGGCAACCGGATAGATCAGCCGCGCCAGCATCTCGCGGGAATAGGTGGTGATGTCGCAGTCGTGCAGCGCCACCACATCGGCGTTCTGCGAGGCAAGCGCATAGCCGATGCAATACCAGACATTCCGTCCCTTGCCAGGTTCTTCCGGCGCAAGACCGGCGTATTTGAGCTGAGCGTGAATTGCCTGAAGCCGAGGTCCGTCATTCCACAGGATGTCGTGTTTCTGGGGCAGCCGCGAGAAATAGTCTTTCGCATAGGCAAACTGCTCTGCGCTGGCTCCGTCCAGACCGATGATGACGTGGTTGATGTAATCCGCGCCCTGCAGCTCATCGACGATCTTCCTGAGCGCATCCCGCTCAAGTTCGGAAAACAACGACGGCAGGATCAGCGTGATCTTGCGGCTTGAGGAAAACTGCCTCAGCTGCGCTTCCATCATCTCCACCGGCATGCGGGTAAGATTGTGAAGCGTTGCCACGCTGCCGTTCTGATGAAAGTCCGCCATAGGGTCTCCTAGGTATTTCTTGTTATATTGAATAGCCCAAGCACGGCATGGTTCCAACCGGCAGGCCCTTCGGCGGTCTCTCGGACAATCCGGCCGCTTGCCTCGCCGGCAAGGGGGCCAATGCCGCGGTGGCTGGAATTTGGGATGATGAAACCGAGGTCGGCGGCCTCCAGCATCTTGATGTCGTTGCCTGCGTCTCCCAGGGCGACAGCGAAGGTTTTGCGTTCGGGAGTGGAATAGCGCTCGATGATGTCGATCATGCGTTGAGCCTTGTCGCTGCCGAATGACAATGTCATGAAGCGACCGCCCTGCAGCGCCGAAATCCCCTGTTTTTGAAGCAAGGCCTTGAACTTATCGCGCTGCGCCTCGTCACCGGACCAGAGACCCGGTTCGGAGAATTGACGCTGCTTGGCCATTTTCGCCTGATCAAGCGGCAGGTGGGTGCGGCTTGCCACCTGCTCGACACTCCAGTCGCTAAACCCTTCAAACCGGTTGCGAAGCGCCGGCGGAAGTCCGCCGAGCGCATCCAGAAGGCGTTGGTGAACCTCATTCGATCCATCACCGGTTTGGTGGGGGTCGAGAATGCCCGCGCCGTTCTCGACAATCGCTTCGCAGTGCTCGAACCCCAGCTCGGCGCGCAAGGGTGCAATCTCGCTCGCGGTTTTGCTTGAGGCGAGGACAAGCGGCACGCCGTGGCTCTTGAGCGCGGCCAGCGCCTCAGCGGCGGCGGCATGGGAATAGGTCTCGTGATCGAGCAGCGTTCCATCCAGATCGGTGAACACGATCAGCCGGTCGTGACGGATTGCTGTCATTGCGGAGCGGGTCAGTTTGTTATCCAGCGGCATTGATAGGGTGCAAAAAGGATGTTGCCGCCCATCGCGCCGATGTCCTCACCCGATATCAGATCGGTCCAGGTTTCCCCGCCGATGAGGTTGAGCGCCATCACCGGAACGCTGACCTCTTCGGCTGTCAGGTTGTGAATGGCGAAGATGCTCTGCGACCGGTCGAGGCTCTGGCGCCAGAACCCGAACAGCTGGTCCCCGAGTTGAAGCGTGAACTGTGTGGCATTGGGGTGAAATGCACCCTGCTTGCTGCGCAGCTTCATCAGGGTTGCCATGCTCTGGAAAACCCGCGTGTGTCTGCTGTTTGGATCATCGAGCTCAGCAATCAGGTCAGGATAATGCCAGCGCCGCCGGTTGATGGCGCGATTGTGACCGGATTTCTCCACGCCCTCATAATCATTGCCGGTGCCCAGCAGCGAGTGAATGTAGATGCCGGGTATGCCCTCGAGACCGAGCGCAATGGTCTGGCTGCACAGGAACCGCTCGATGTTCCACTCGTCCTCACCCTCGACGGTGCCCTTCAGCGCGTCAAACAAGGCAATGTTGATCTCGTAGGTCCGGGTACTGCCGTCGGGCATGGTCCGCATCGAAGCCAGGCCACCGAAACGCTTTGCGGTGGCAATCACACTGTCGATGTCCTCTTCGCTCAGCAGCCCTTCCGCAGGACGCATGCCAATGCCGTCATGGGAGGCGGTGAAGTTGAAATAGGTGCAGCCAAGCTGGGCCGGCGGCATCGACATCTGCCAGGCATTGAGATGCTGTGAGGTGCCGTGAAGAAGGGCATGCAGCAACAGCGGCGGCAGAGAGAAATTGTAGACCATATGGGCTTCGTTGCGGTTGCCGAAGTAACTCAGATTTTCCGCATTGGGCACATTGGTTTCGGTGATCAGGACCAGCGGGTCAGTGCAATAGTCTGCGAGCAACCGCATGAGCCGGACAATCTCGTGGGTCTGGCGCAGGTGGATCGATGGAGAGCCGATCTCCTTCCACAGGAAGGCGACCGCATCCAGCCGCAAGGTCCGCACGCCGCCATTGATGTGAAACCGCAGGATCCGCAGGAATTCGAGAAGCACCTCGGGATTGGAGAAGTCGAAATCCACCTGATCGTGGCTGAAGGTGCACCAGACATGCTTCGGGCCCATGGCGGTGTCCACCTCACGCAACAGCGGATGGGCCCTCGGCCGCACCACCATCGACAGATCATCCTCCGGCGAGGCCTCGAAGAAGAACTTGTCATAGGGGGAATGGCCGAGCCGGTATTCGTTGAACATCACGCTCTGGCTCGAGCAATGGTTGATCACCATGTCCGACATCAGCCGGAACTGCCCGGCAATGCGCCCGACATCCTCCCAGGCGCCCAGCATGCTGTCGACAGCATAGTAATCTGTGATGGCGAAACCATCATCGGAAGTGTAGGGGAAATAGGGCAGGATGTGGACGCCGGTGGCAACATCCCGCAATCGTGTGTCGAGGAAATCATAGAGCAGATCCAGCGGCTTGTGCTCGCCATTGATCAGGCTGTTGCCATAGGTGATGACATAGCTGTCTTTCTCGGTCCACAGCGTGTTGCCCGGCGGCCGCCCCCGGGGGCGCGGCGCGCCACCGTCTGGCCAGAACGCTGTTAGGACACGTTCCAGAAGCTCCTGTGTGTCGTGATCCGGGTAGACGGATTGCAGCAGATGCAGCAGGCCCTCGCGCAAACGCTTCGGTGTCTTTTTCGGTGTGGAGGTCGCCGACTGCGGCGGTTCTGCATAAATTGTAACCATGGCTAAATTTTTAGCAGCGTCCACGAATTTGGCAAGAGAAAGCTTTGGCTGAAGTACCCGCAAACCTCACCGGAGCTGCAGGCCTGAATTCAGGCTTCGGTGGCTTCGACATCTGTCTTGTACTTCCTGGCATGCGCGCGCATGGCGCTGGCAAAAAGTGTGACGTCGATGCCGACACCCAGAAAATCGGCGCCGGCCGTTCTGCAATCGGCGATGTAGACCGGGTCCAGCGAGAGCACGCCTGCGATCTTGCCAGCAGCGCGAATGCGTCTGAGTGCGTCGAGCACAGCCTCTTTGACCACCGGCTCCGACGGCTTGCCGATATGACCCATGTCGGCGGCCAGATCGGAGGGACCGATGAACACGCCGTCCACGCCATCAATTGTAAGAATGCTGTCGAGGGCCTCAAGACCGGCCCGGCTTTCAACCTGAGTCAGCAGGCAGATCTGACTGTCCGCCGTGGTCAGGTAGTCGGGGATGGCGGCAAATTTCGAGGCGCGGGCGAGGGCGGAACCGACACCACGAAAACCAAGCGGCGGGTAGCGGGTGGCGCGATAGGTCCGCTCTGCCTGCTCGGCACTTTCGACCATCGGGATCAAAAGTGTCTGCGCCCCGATATCCAGCGCCTGCTTGATCTTGGCCGGATCATCATCGGGCAGACGGATCACTGTCGATGCTCCGCTGGCTTCGAGCACTGTCAGCTGCGCGGCCATCGAGCGAATATCATTGGGTGCATGCTCGCCGTCGATCAGCAGCCAGTCAAACCCGGCGGTGGCCGAGATCTCTGCCAGATAGGGCTCCGCCATGCCCAGCCAGCACCCGATCAGGGTTTCACCGGCCTGAAGGCGATGTTTGAGAGTGTTCTGCGGAGCTGGCATTTGAAATCCTCAATTGAACGAGACTGAAACCGAACCGAAATCGCCGAAGTCGGCTTCAAAGTCCGAGCCCGGCGGCGCTTCGATGGGGCGGATAAAGGAGCCAGACAGAACAATTTCTCCGGCCGACAATCCGTCGCCATAATGTGCCAGACGGTGCACCAGCCAAAGAATGCCGGCGACTGGGTCATTGAGCACCCCGGCGCCAAGACCTGTTTCCTCGACAACGCCGTCGCGCTTGACGATGGCACCTACCCAGCGAAGATCAAACGCATCGATCTTGTGGCGCTCTTTCCCGAGCACGATGCCGGCATTGGCGGCGTTGTCGGAAATGGTGTCATAGATGATGCGCGCCTTGCCCGTGGCGGGATCGGTTCGCAGGATCCGGGTGTCCAGAATTTCGAGCGACGGCGCCACATAATCGGTTGCGGAGATCACGTCGTCGCGCGTGATACCCTGCCCCTTCAGGGGGGCTTTCATGACGAAGGCGATTTCCGCTTCGATCCGGGGCTGGATGAACCGCCCGGCCGGAACCGAGTCGCCCGTCTGAAACAGCATGTCGTCGAGCAGCACGCCGCTGTCGGGCGTGGTGATGTTGAGCGCCTGCTGCATGGCGCGGCTGGTCAGCCCGATCTTCCAGCCGATCACCTTGGCGCCAGCGGCGCGCTTTTGCGCCACCAGGGCGGCTTGAACGGCATAGGCGTCATCGAGCGTCATGTCCGGATTGGCGAGGCTGATCAGGCCGCACTGCTGGCCGATTTTCTCGGCCTCGAGCAATGTGCTTGCCGCTTGTACAATGTCGTCCGGCGTCATTCGTCCACCACTCCGTTGCGCAAGGTTCCAATGCCCTCTGCCTCGATCTCGATGGAATCGCCCGGGACCAGCCATACCGGCGGATCGAAGCGCGCCCCGGCACCGGTGGGTGTTCCGGTGACAATAATGTCGCCTGGCACCAGTGTGGTGAAAGTCGAGATATAGGCGATCTGCCGTGCGACGGGGAAGAGCATCCGCCCGGTGCGGTCGTCCTGGCGTATCTCGCCATTGACCCGTGTCTGCAGATGCACGTCGACAATCTGCGATGGATCGGTGAAGGGCACCAGCCAGGGGCCGATCGCGCCGGAACCGTCCCAGTTCTTGCCCTGGGTGACGTTGAACTTGGCGTGCCGCACCCAGTCACGCAACGTCCCCTCGTTGCAGAGAGTCAGGCCTGCGATGTGAGACAGCGCCTGTGCCTCGGGGATCCGGCGCCCGCCCTTGCCGATCACGATGGCGATTTCACCCTCATAATCGAGCTGTGGCGTTTCCGGCGGGCGGGTCAGCGGTGTTTCATGGCCGACAAAGGAGCGCGGGAAACGGATGAACAGGCTCATGTTGGGTGGCGCTTCCTGACCATCCTTGTATTCGGCGTTCCGGTCGGGAAAGTTGACGCCGACACAGATGATCTTTTCGGGATCAGGCACCGGGATGTCCCAGCGGAAACTTCCGTCCGCATGGGTGATGGACTTGCCGGCAGCGGCATCCAGCACCGTCTGAACTGCGCCGTTCTCAATGACATTGCGCAAGGTTTTCCACTGCGGGAAGTCCTGCGACAGCGCCACTATGCCGCCATCGGCAACAGCGCCCCAGAACTGTTGTCCACCGGCTGTGAATGTTGCGAGATTCATCGCGTTCTCCCGTTCAGGTTCGGATTCGACCGGATGTATTAAGGCCTTGGCGGCACGTTCACGGCGCGATGATGGGCTGCGATTTCAGATCGCTTTCCACCAGCTCGGCGCCTTCGAATTCCGATCCGAGCTCAAACCAGCTGCGTGGCGCAGGAGCCCCCCACAGCGTCTGGCGCTGTGGATCTTTGAGGTCCCACTTGATCGGCTCGTGATCGGGGTCGATGGTCTGGTAATCCGAGCAATAGATCTCGGTGCGATGACCGTCCTGGTCCCTGATGTAGAGGAAGAAGGCATTGGAAATGCCGTGCCGGCCCGGGCCGCGCTCGACATTGCTCAGGTATCCGGTCGTCGACATCAGATCGAGAAGATCAATGATGTTGAGCGGTGTCGGCACCCAGAATGCGGTATGGTGCAGGCGCGGGCCGGTGCCGTTGGTAAAGGCGATGTCGTGAACGCCGCCCTTGCGGTGCATCCAGGCGGCCCAGCTGCGGCCGGTGATTGCGTCCTCGGTGTATTCGGTGACCCTGAAACCGATCTCTCCATAGAACTTGATGCTCTCGTCGACATTCGAGGAGAACAGGTTGAAGTGATCGATCCGGAGCGGTTTGACGCCACGATAGAGCTTGTACTTCTGGTGGATCGGTTCAAGCCGGTCCATCTTGGCGTAGAATTCCAACGGAACGCCGAAAGGATCGCGGGTGCTCAGCACCCGCCCCATGAACGGGCGCTCGGTCCAGGTGGTGGGCAGATCGCGCGACTTGAACCAGGCCTCCGCCTTGTCGAGATCCTCCTCGCTCCAGACTTTGAAGCCAAGCACGCCGACCGAAGGCTGTGCCGCTTTCTTGAGGATCATGCAATGATGGCCGCGCTCTTCCATGGCGCGCAGATAGATCGTTTCGGAATCCTCGTGCGTGACCTGAAGCCCCAGTGTGTCGACATAATACCCGCGCGACCAGGCAAGGTCGGTTACGCGCAGCTCGGTGTGGCTGAGCCGGACGATGTTGAAGGGTGGGTTCAGGTTTGCTGCGGGAATGGGCATGTTTTTCTCCTCCTCAGGCGCCCAGACGGGCGATCTTGTGCTGGCCCAGGGCAAAGGCCACGTTCTTCTGTTCCATGTAGAATTCGAACGACCATTGCCCGCCGTCACGGCCGATGCCGCTGGATTTTACGCCGCCGAAGGGCGTGGGCAGGTGGCGCACATTCTCGGAATTCACCCAGATCATCCCGGCTTCAAGCGCATCCGAGAAGCGCAGGGCGCGGGTGACGTCATTGGTCCAGATATAGCCGGTGAGGCCGTAATCGACGTCATTGGCAATCGCCAGCGCCTCGTCCTCGTCCTTGAACCGGATCGAAGTCAGGAACGGTCCGAAGACTTCTTCCTGGGCAATGCGCATCGAGGTGTTGGCATGGGTGAACAGTGTCGGTTGAATGAACCAGCCTGCATCGCCGATCCGTTCGCCGCCGGCCATGAGCTTCGCCCCGTCGGTCTTGCCGATGCCGACATACTCGGTGACCTTGTCGAAATGCACCTTGTGGATAAGCGGTCCGATTTCCGTGGCCGGATCGAGCGGATGGCCGACCTTGATATTGTTGACGCGCTCGGCAAGCTTGGCCTCGAACTCGTCGGCGATGTTCTCCTGAACCAGCAACCGGCTGGAGGATGTGCAGCGCTCGCCGTTGAGCGAGTAGATCATGAAGATCGCGGCATCGAGCGCACGGTCGAGATCGGCATCATCGAAGACGATGACCGGGTTCTTGCCGCCGAGTTCAAAGTGCACCCGCTTGAGCGTGTCGGCGCCCTGCTTCATGATCATTGAGCCGGTGCGGCTCTCGCCGACAAAGGCGATTGCTTTAATGTCTGGATGCTCGGTGAGCGCCTTGCCCGCGTCTTCGCCAAAGCCGTTGACCAGGTTCCAGACACCATCGGGAAGACCGGCCTCATGGGCGATCTCTGCCAGGATGCGCGCCGTCAGCGGGCTGAATTCGGCGGGCTTGTGCACCACGGTGCAGCCGGCGGCCAGCGCCGGTGCAATCTTCCAGGTGGACAGCATGAAGGGCGTGTTCCACGGGGTGATCACGCCGACCGGCCCAATCGCGCTGCGGCTTGAGACATTCAGATGGGTCTTCGTCGGCAGCGACTGTCCGTCACGGGCGCTGGGCGCAAGGTCGGCAAAATAGCGGAAGTTTTCTGCCCCGCGCAGCGCCGCCTTGGACATGAAGCGGTAGGCCTGGCCGGTGTCCCAGCATTCGCAAAGGGCGATTTCCTCGGCTCGCTCGACGATCAGGTCGGCGATCTTGTGCAGGATCTTCTTGCGGGCTTCGCCACTCATGGCGGACCAGGCTGGGAAGGCCGCCTTGGCCGCTTTCGCGGCGGCGTCGATGTCTGCGGCAGTGCCGCGCGCGACCGTGCAGATCAGGCTTTCATCAACCGGAGAACAGCTCTCGAAAGTTGCCGCTGCGGCGACGTCCTCTCCGCCGATCATGTTCAGGATGCCCTTCTCGCGGTAACGGGCCAGATGGGTTTCAAGCTTTTTGAGATGGGTGGAAAGGTCGCTCATTTACTGTCTCCCGGAAGATAATTTCGGACCGAACTGACTTTGGGGCTCAGATCGGGATCGATGTCGCGCATCTCGAGCGACAGCAGGAAAGAAGATGTGGTCAGCACCTCCGCGCAGAAGGCTTCCGCAGCGGCGAAGATGTGCGCGGCGGCCTGTTTCTTCGCGTCTTCGGTTCGTCCGGCCCGCAAGCGGATCGAGATATCCAGAAAAGCATGATCAGGATTGCCGTCGGCAATGACCCAATGATCACAAGCAGTTGCGCGCACCCGTATGCCGGGGAGCTGAAACACGCCGGTTTCCATCGCGGCATCACGCAGCACCGTCAGAAGGCCGGCAATGTTCAGCCTGCCCTCAAGATTGGCGGAGTAGTCGACGTGAAAATGCGGCATCTTTTGTTCCTCCCGAATAGTTGCTTTGTTAAGTAATATTGGTTGCTTTGTCAAGCGTTCCGTTGCAAGGTCATCTCCGGCGCATTCCGGAGTTTCAGACACGCTTATGGACAAACCAGATCCGGAATCTTCAAACGGTTCCACCAATTTCGGACCCACATCCCGCTCGCTACCAATCTCGCTGCTGCGGACGCGTGAGCGCATCATGGCCCCGATCCGGGAGATGCTGCAGCAAAGCGGCATTTCGGAGCAGCAATGGCGGGTTCTGCGCGTCGTCGACGAGGCCGGTGAAATGGAGCAGACCGCCATTGCCCAGGCGGCTTGCCTGCAGCTTCCCAGTCTGACGCGGATCCTGCGGTCGATGGAGGGCGACGGCCTGGTCGACCGCAAGACGGACGCAACGGACCGGCGCCGGACGCTGGTCAGTGTCACGGCTGCGGGAAAAGCGCTGATCGCCAGACATCGCAGCCGAAATGCCCAGATCTTTGATACCGTGGAAGCGGAGTTCGGTCGTGAAAAGCTCGAGCTGCTGCTCGATCTGCTCGACGAGCTTCAGCAGATCCGGACCTGACTGCGTCACGTCCTGGCAGGATCAAGCGGCGGTTGTGGAAAGCCCATCGAAGAGTGATGTTTCCGATAGCGCCGTTCGGTAGGCATCGACGAGATGGCCTGCATGGGAATCAACCAAGAGTTCTGCTTCTTCGATGTTTTTCGACCGGCACGCATCCAAGATCGCCAGATGCTCATCCATCGAGCGATCCATGGTCTCGTTCATGATGGTGAAGAGGTGGGTGCGCAAGGCCATCAGCGGGCCGATGGTCCGCTTGTAGGATGATGCGATCGAGTGATTGCCGCCGCTGGCGATGATCGAGTTGTGAAAATCGATATCACCCTTGGTGTATTGCAGCGCATCTCCTTGCCGGGACGCTTCCGCCATCTTCTCGCACGCATCCGACAGACTGCTGAGCAGCGCCTTGTGATTGGTGGCGATGGCTTTGCGGATGGAGGCCTTTTCCAGAATGCAACGATGCTCGTTGATCTCGTCCACGGCCTGCAGCTCTGGCGTGAAGACGAAAGAGCCGCGCTTCGGATAAACCGTGACCAGCCCTTCCACCTGCAGTGCGGCCAGCGCATCGCGAACCGGCGAGCGGCTGATCCCAAGCAGGTCGGCGAGCCGTTGTTCGGACAGTTTACATCCCAGTGGCAATTCACCGGCGATGATCGCATCGCGTATCCGGTCGACAGTAACCTCCATCAGGGAGGCCGGTGGCTCGATTCGATTCAGGCTCTTGCTCATCAGTTGCATCTAACATGGTACATGGTACTTGACAACGATATCTACCATGTAACATGTTAGTTTTGAGTGAGGCAGAACGACACACGAAAGCTGTGAAGTCTGTGGGGAGAACGACATGAGCGAAGCTGAAAGGATTGCAGAAATCCCCTCTGTGGATTTTGTCGACAGTCTTTCTCGCATTGTTGGCGGCAATCATGTCTTCACCGATCCGGCCGACATGTCGGGCTACGTGACCGACTGGACCGGGCAATATTCCGGAACTGCCATTGCGGTTGTGCGCCCCTCCGATGTCAGCCAGGTCTCGGCAATCGTGAAGCTCTGCGGATCGGCCGGAATTGCGATTGTTCCCCAAGGCGGCAACACCGGTCTGGCCGGCGGTGGGGTGCCGTCAACGTCGACGCCGTCCATCGTCATGTCGCTCTCCCGGATGAACACCATCCGGCACTTCGATGAGGCTGGACGAACTGTTGTGGTTGAGGCTGGCGTGGTGCTCGAAGTGCTCCAGGAGCATGCGCTGAAACGCGATCTTCTGTTCCCGCTCACCTTCGGCGCAAAGGGGAGCTGCACCATCGGCGGAAATCTCGCGACCAATGCCGGCGGTTCCAATGTCGTCCGTTACGGCAACACACGGGAACTGTGCCTCGGCATCGAGGCCGTCATGCCGGATGGGTCGATCATCAACACCTTGCACGGGTTGCGCAAAGACAACACCGGCTATGATCTCAAGGATCTGCTGATCGGTGCCGAAGGCACGCTGGGGATCATCACCGCGGCTGTTTTCAAGGTGTTTCCCAGGCCGCTGACAAGGGTCACCGCATTCCTGTCGATGGCTTCGGTCGATGCGGCTCTGTGCACACTTAATCGGATCCAGGACAGGACCGGACAGTCGGTCGAGGCATTCGAATACGTGCCTCAGCCCGTTCTGACCGCAATCGAAAAGGCGTTTCCGGATATCAAATCGCCACTTCAGGGGGCCGTTGAGACGGGCGTGTTGCTTGAGGTCGGCTCGAGCCGGGTGTCGGACGCAAAAACCGATGACACCGGATCCACGCATCTCACGACCGAGGTTCTCACCATTCTCGAAGAGCTGATGGAGGCCGGTGACATCGTGGATGCGGTGATCGCCCAGTCCGAGCAGCAGCGTTCGGACCTCTGGCGGCTGCGGGAGTCGGTTCTCGAATCCATCATGGAATATGGGGCGTCCTACCATTTCGACATTTCCCTGCCGCTTGCCAACATCTCAGCCTTCCTTGAAGCCATGGATGCCACAGCGACGGAGTTGGGGTTTGAAACCCTGACCATCGGACATCTTGGCGATGGTAACCTGCATTATGCCCTTGTCAGTCCAGACCGCGACAAATGGCAGTCGTTGCCGCTCGACCAGGCGAAGCACAAGGCGTTCGAATTGCTCAAGTCTCTCAATGGTTCGTTCAGTGCCGAGCACGGGATCGGGCAAAGCAAGCTCGATGTCATGCGGGCTCTCAAGCAGCCGGAGCAACTCAATTCGATGCGCGCCATCAAGCGCGCACTCGACCCGCAAAATCTAATGAACCCGGGCAGGCTTGTTCCGATGACGGAATAGGGGCCTGACCGGCTCTTTTGGTGAACCCAGGGAGGTTGAACATGATGAGCAGTCATTCTCATGCATCAGGCAAGCGCGTGAAGGGATGCATTCGCGCCCTGTCCGGTCTCGCCATTGCCGCTGGCCTTATGGGCATATCCGCTCCGTCGCAGGTTGCTGCGCAATCGCTGTTCGACGGGTGTCCTTCAGGGGCGATCCTTGATCGATTTGTCGAGTTCGGTCGCAGTGGCAAGATGCCGCCTGATTTGGGCAAATGGCTCAATGATGCTGAAGCGCAGAAAGTCGAGCCGTGGAAGCCTTTCGACAATGTCGAGTATGTCGGGGTGTGCTGGGTGTCGGCCTGGCTGGTTCAGACTGACGACGGCTATGTTTTGATCGACACGCTCTACGGCCCGTTTATTGGCCAGTTGATCGAGAACCTCAAATCGTCAGGCGTTGATTTTGCCGATATCAAATATGTCCTGATGACCCATGGCCATTTCGACCATGTTGGCGGTGCTGCGGCGCTCAAGCCGTTGCTGCCCAACGCGACTTTTGTGATGACGCAGGAGGGCTGGGACGAGGCTGTCGAATCCGCGAAGGCCTCCCAGGGCACTCCGCGAGCCTGGGAAATGATCGAGCCCGAAATGGTGGTCAAGGATGGCGACACGATCGAGCTTGGCGGAAACACCTTCACGGTGATCGAAACGCCGGGCCACACGTGGGGAACGGCTTCCTATCTCTATGACGTCCAGGATGGCGGTGACAGCTACCGCGCCATCACCATCGGCGGGCTGGGCCTGAACGCCATTGACGGCCCCACCCAGGTGTCGGCTTACATCGAGAGTGTGGACCGGGTGCGTGCGCTTGTCGAAAGCAAGGATGAAAACGTCGAGGTTCATCTCACCACGCACGGCTTCTCCAACAATCTTGATGAAAACCGCCAGAAGCTTCTGGCCCGCAAGTCCGGCGAGCCGAACATCTTTGTCGACCCGCAAGCGCTCCTGAACCAGATCGCCACGCTTCGTGCAGGCGCGGTCGAGCGGCTGGAAATCGAGAAGAATAAGTAGATCTAATGCAGCATCAGTAATTGTTAGTTGACATAACAATTACTGATGTTAACAAAATTGGGGCGAGGAGAGCCATCGTGGATCAGGATGCAGCGACAGCCATCCCAGCCCCGGGATAAGGTGGGCCGACGGAGATGGTCGCAGGATGATCTTGAAAGGTCGGCATACACCAAAAAGGCATTGGGCCCGGCAAGGGCAAACAACGAGACGTGATGACGAGATGGGGTTTGCCCCATTTCGTTTTGGAAGGATCTCCGGATCCATAGGAGGAGTAAATCAATGACCAAATTCAAAGTCTCACGCCGTCACATGCTTGGCGGAATGGCGGCAGTCCTTGCTGCCCCGGCATTCATCCGGAATGCGAAAGCAGCTGAGGTCACGCTGCGTCTGCATCATTTCCTGCCGCCGGTAGCGCCTATGCACTCGAAGTTCTTCGAGCCTTGGGCGAAAGAAGTCATGGACGCGTCAAACGGCGCGATCGAGGTTCAGATCTTCCCGGCGATGCAGCTTGGTGGAAAGCCGCCGCAGCTGGCAGACCAGGTCAAGAACGGCATTGTCGACATCGCCTGGGCGCTGCCGACCTACACGCCCGGCCGTTATCCGGTTGCTGAAACCATGGGCCTTCCCTTCATGGTCACCAATGCCGAGAAGACCTCGGTCGCGTTGCACAAGCTGATGGATGAATTCGGCGGTGACGAATATGCAGGCATGAAGAATCTCGCCTACTGGAGCCATGATGGCGGCAAGCTGCACATGCGCGACAAGGCCATCCGTACCGCTGCCGATCTTGAGGGTATGAAGATCCGCAGCCCCAACTCGGCGATGGGCGAACTGCTCTCTTCCATGGGGGCAGAGCCGGTGTTCTTCCCGGTCACCGAAATGGTCGTGGGCCTGAGCAATGGTGTCATCGATGGTTGCTGCCTGCCTTATGAGGTGGTGCCGCCGTTCAAGCTGCAGGAACTGACCAAGTTCTCCTGCGAAGCTGCTCCTGGTGCGCGCGGCCTTTACGCCAACACCAACACTCTGCTGATGAACCAGGCCGCTTATGAAGGTCTTTCGGACGATCTGCGTGGCGTCATTGATGCCAACAGCGGCATCGCTCTGTCGCAGCGCATCGGTCAGACCTTCGATCAGTTCGAA
This sequence comes from Hoeflea sp., assembly GCA_043585085.1. Taxonomy (GTDB): domain Bacteria; phylum Pseudomonadota; class Alphaproteobacteria; order Rhizobiales; family Rhizobiaceae; genus Hoeflea. Next base: position 903,724 of record CP121320.1, on the reverse strand, counting down.
GCGGTTGGCCGTGGCATTGTCGAGAAGAGCGGCAACGAGATTGTCGAGATCTCCTCTGACGAGATTGCCAAGTGGCAGGAAGCATCCAAGACCGTCTATGCCAACTGGCAGAAGACTCTGGACGATGCCGGACATGATGGCGCTGCCATCATTGCCCGCGCCAATGAACTGTTGGACAGCTAAACATGTCCAGTTGGTCCAGTCTCTGGCCAGCAAGGCAGGGGGGATCTTCCCCCCTGCACATCTGGTTGTTGCGGCTTGCAACCTTGTCCGCGGTTCTCGGCGGCGCCGTCATTCTCACGGTTGCGCTGATCGTCACCGTGTCGGTGATCATGCGCAATGTCGGCTTGCGCGGGATCACCGGTGACTTTGAGCTTGTGCAGATGTCGTGCGTGTTTGCGGCCGGGCTGTTCCTTCCGCTGTGCCAGTTGAACAAGGGTCATGTCATGGTTGACCTGTTCACCAATTGGTTGCCGGAAAAGACCGTGGCACGGATCGACCAGTTCTGGACACTGGTCTTTGCGCTCGCCTGGGCCTGTCTGTTTCTCTACATGTTTCGCGGTATGGAAGAGATCAGGGCTTACGACGACCGCTCGATGCTGCTGAAAATCCCGATGTGGTGGGGATTTGTCCCGTCCATCATCGGTGCCGGACTGTCCAGCTTCATTGCCTTGGCCCAAACATTTTTCTGGCGTGACGATATCGTCAGCCCGGTTGGACATTGACCATGGATCCCACACTTCTTTCGATCATCATGGTCGTTGTGCTGCTTGGCGCGATCCTGCTGCGGATGCCCATCGGGCTAGCCATGGGGCTGGTGGGGGCGGCGGGCTATGCGACGCTCTCCAGCACCGCAGGCCTTCAGGCCTACATCGCCTCGGCCTGGCCTGACCGCTTTCTTTCGTACGAGCTGGCCATCGTGCCGCTGTTCATCCTGATGGGGAACCTGGCGACCCGCACCGGAATCTCCGCCGCGCTGTTTTCCGCGTCCAATGCCTGGATCGGCCATTTCCGCGGTGGGCTTGCCATGGCTTCGGTGGCGGGTTGCGCGATGTTCGGGGCGATTTCGGGCTCCTCAATTGCGACCGCCTCGACCATGGCGCGCGTTGCGCTGCCTGAAATGCGCAAGCACAAATACTCCGACGCACTGGCGTCCGGATGTCTGGCTGCCGGCGGTACGTTGGGCATTCTGATCCCGCCCTCAATCGTGCTGATCATCTATGCGCTGCTGACCGAACAGAACATCGTCAAACTGTTCCTGGCCGCGACCTTGCCCGGGCTGCTGGCGATTGTCGGGTTCATGATCACCATTGCCATCTATGTGCGCCTTTTCCCCGAGGAGGGACCTTCCCAGCAACCGGCCAGCCTCAAAACGAAAATCAAGAGTCTTGGTCAGGTCTGGCACATCATCGCCATCTTCGTGATCGTGCTGGGCGGTATCTATGGCGGCTTCTTCACACCTGCGGAGGGGGCGTCGGTGGGCGTTGTGCTGACCGCACTTGCCGGGTTGATTGCCCGGCAGCTGACGCTTGAGGCGGTCATCACCAGCCTGATCGATACCGCGTCCGCAAGTGCGATGATCTTTGTCATCATCTTTGGCGCTGATCTGTTCAATGTCGCCATGGCACTGTCGCGGATGCCCACAGCGCTCGCCGACTGGTTCATCGCAGCCGAAGTCGCGCCTATGGTTGTCCTGTTGTTGATCGTGGTCTTCTACCTGGTCATGGGCTGCGTCATGGACAGCCTCTCGATGATCCTGCTCACGGTTCCGGTGTTCTTTCCAACCGTCATGAGCCTCGATTTCGGCTTGATGCCCGAGCAGCAGGCGATCTGGTTCGGCATTCTGACGCTGGTGGTTGTCGAAGTCGGCATGATCACCCCGCCGGTCGGGATGAACCTGTTCATCATTTCCGCCATCGCCAGAGACATTCCCACACGGCAGATCTTCAGGGGAACCATCCCCTTCATCTGCTCGGAGCTGATCCGGATCGTTCTGCTGATTTCATTTCCGGCGCTGAGCTACTGGCTGGTGTCGATGTGGAATTGAGATCCCGAGCGAAACGCCGCCAGAGCATATGAAAGACAAGGAAAACGGATGACCTATTCACTCACCATTGACGGCAAGGCGGTTGAGACCCAGGCCACATTTGATGTGATCAATCCGGCAACTGGAGAGGTTTTGGCCCAATGCCCGCAGGGCTCGGTTACCGATCTGGACACTGCGGTGGCGGCTGCCAGGAGGGCGTTTCCAGCCTGGGCGGCGAAGGCGGATGCCGAGCGCCAGGACGCATTGGGCAAGATTGCCGATCTCATCGAGACGCATCAGGCAGAGCTGGCCGCGCTGATCACGGCTGAACAGGGCAAGCCGCAGGGAGGCCCCGGTGCGCCTTTCGAAGTCGGCGGCTGCGTCGCCTGGACCCGTGTGACCCAGGGACTGGATATCGGATACGAAGTGCTCATCGACAATGACCAGGAGCGCGTCGAGCTGATCCGTGAGCCGGTCGGAGTCGTGGCCTCGATCACGCCCTGGAACTGGCCGCTGATGATTGCGGTCTGGCATGTGATGCCGGCGCTCAGGGCCGGCTGCACGGTGGTGATGAAGCCGTCGCCCTACACGCCGCTGTCCACATTGAAGCTTGTGCAGCTGATCAACGATGCGGGCATTCTGCCAGCCGGTGTGCTCAATGTCGTCACCGGCGATGCGGAGGTTGGAGATCGCATTTCCAGCCATCTGGATATCGACAAGATCGCCTTCACCGGCTCGATCGCCACCGGCCGCCGGATCATGGAGCGGGCCGCGTCAACGTTGAAGCGCCTGACGCTCGAGCTTGGCGGCAATGATGCAGGCATCGTTTTGCCCGGCACCGACATGAGCAAGCGGATGGAAGACCTGTTCTGGGGATCCTTCATCAATGCCGGCCAGACCTGCTCGTGTCTGAAGCGGCTTTATGTGCATGAGGATGATTATGATGCGGTGTGTGAGGCACTCGCGAATTTCGTTGCCGGAATCAAGGTTGGCAATGGCGCAGAGCCCGATACGCTGATCGGGCCGCTGTCGAACAAGATGCAGTTCGACAAGATCGTCGTGCTGGTGGAAGACGCCCGCGCCAAGGGTGCGCGCATCCTGACCGGTGGCGAGACGCCGAACGGCAACGGCTACATCTACCCGCTGACCATCATTGCGGATGCCACCGACGAGATGCGCGTGGTTGCCGAAGAACAGTTCGGTCCCATCCTGCCGGTGATCCGTTACAGCAATCTTGATGAGGCGATCGAGAAGGCGAATGCGCTGGAAGTCGGGCTTGGGGCTTCGGCCTGGGGCAATGATCCGGAAGAGGCGGCAAAGGTGGCGCGCAAGCTCGTTGCCGGGACACGCTGGGTCAACCGGCACGGGGTGCTCAATCCGACGGTTCCGATGGGCGGGGTCAAGCAGTCGGGCATCGGTGTGGAGTTTGGCGAAGAAGGCTTGCGCGAATACACCACCGTCCAGATACTCAGCATGGCAAAGTAGGATAGTTCAATGACCCGCATGACCACCGGCGAAGTAATGGCCAAGTCGCTCATTGCCAACGGCGTGGATACCGTCTTCGGCATTCCCGGCGCGCATATGTATGATTTCAACGATGCGATTGCACGGGAGGCTGAAAGCATCCGGTTCATTCATACCCGTCATGAACAGGGCGCGGGCTATATGGCCTATGGCTATGCCAAGTCGAGTGGACGGGTTGGGGCCTATACGGTGGTGCCGGGACCCGGTCTTCTGAATTCCGGCGCAGCGTTGTGCACAGCCTATGGCGGCAACGCGCCGGTCATGTGCCTGACCGGCAACATCATGTCGCATCTGATCGGGCAGGGCCGGGGACAGTTGCACGAGCTGCCCGATCATCTGGGAACCTTGAAGGGCCTGACCAAATGGGCCGAGCGGATCAACCATCCGACGGAGGCCGTAGCGGTGATGAACGAGGGCTTCAGGCAGATGCTGTCGGGCCGCCAACGTCCTGTCGGCATTGAAGCGCCGTGGGACGTGTTCGGCATGGCGGCAGACGTCGACATGCCGCAAGCCGCGCAGCCTGTTGCCGCGCCGCGGCCCGATCCCGAGGCCGTTGAAAAAGCTGCGACGCTGATCCGCGCGGCGACGAACCCAATGATCATGCTCGGTTCCGGTGCCATCGGTGCAGAAGCCGAAGTGGCGGAGCTCGCCCGTTTGCTGCAGGCACCGGTGACGGCACACCGCTCGGGCAAGGGCATCCTGCCCGATGACGATCCGCTTGCGCTGCTGCCGCCAGCCGCCTGGCAGTACTGGCAGACCTGCGATCTGCTGATCGGCATCGGCTCGCGGCTGGAGCTGCAGTATTTCCGCTGGCGCTGGATGCCCGAGGGGCTGAAGGTCGTGCGGGTGGACATCGATCCCACCGAGATGGTTCGGCTGAAACCCGATGTCGGACTGGTAACGGATTCCGCTGCCGGTGTCCGGGCGCTGATTGATGAACTCAAAGGCTTGTCCGCGCGCTCCCCACGTGAGGCTGAGTTGGCAAGGCTCAAGCAGGATGCCGCCGAGGCGCTGACCAGCGTTCAGCCGCAGGAAGGTTATCTGCGGGTGATCCGCGATGTGCTGCCGCGCGACGGCTTCTTCGTTGAAGAGGTCTCCCAGGTCGGCTTCACCGCTCGGATGTGCTTTCCGGTCTATGCCGCCCGGCAATATGTCACCTGCGGCTATCAGGACAATCTCGGCTTCGGCTTCAACACCGCTCTGGGTGTAAAGGTCGCCAATCCTGACAAGGTGGTGATTTCCGTCTCCGGCGACGGCGGTTTCATGTTTGGGGTTCAGGAACTGGCGACAGCCAAACAGTTCGGCATCGCTGTCGTCGCCATCGTCTTCAACAATCAGGCTTACGGCAATGTGCGCCGCGATCAGCAGACCGTCTACGGCAACCGCCTGCTTGGCGCGGATCTGGAAAACCCCGACTTTGTGGCCCTGGCCCAATCCTTTGGCGTCATGGCGATGAAAGCAGACAGTCCGGAAGACCTTCGCGGCAAGCTGGCCGAGGCGGTACAGGCCAATGAGCCGGTGGTGATCGAAGTGAGCATTCCGCGCGGTTCGGACACTTCGCCCTGGCCGTTCATCCACCCGGCACCTTTGAAATAGCCCATTCGCTCCGACGCTTGGTCATCATTCTCGGCCGTCTCGATGGCTGTCGGCTCTTGATAGGTGAGAATTGATCCAAAGTGTAATTGTTCATTGACATAACAATTACACTGGATCACTATCTTGGCGAGGAGAGCCATCATGAACCTGAACGGAACCATCGCCCTTGTTACCGGAGCCGGCAGTGGCCTTGGCGAGGCCACAGCCCGACGTCTGGCTCAGTCCGGCGCGCGCGTCGCCGTGCTTGATCTTTCGCTTGATGCGGCCAGCCGTGTCGCCAGTGAAATCGGCGGAATGGCGCTTGCTGCTGATGTTTCCAACGCCGCCGACGTGGAGGCTGCCTTCGAGCAGGCAATCCAGTCGTTGGGTGGTGCGCCTCGCGTGGTCGTCTCCTGTGCCGGGATCGGCACAGCTTCGCGCATATTGCCCCGTGACGGTTCCCTGACGACTGGCATCTTCGACAAGACCATCCAGGTCAACCTGATGGGCACCTACGCGGTGATGAATGTTGCTGCCCGTGCGATGGCTGCTGCCGAGCCTGTCGATGAGGACGGTGCGCGCGGCGTGATCGTAAACACGGCGTCCGTGGCGTTTGAAGACGGTCAGATCGGCCAGGTGGCCTATTCCGCTTCCAAGGGCGGGGTGGTGTCGATGACCCTGCCTGCAGCCCGCGAACTGGCGCGGTTCGGAATCCGGGTCGTCGCCATTGCGCCAGGCCTGTTTGAAACAGGCATGAGTGCCGGGCTGCCCGATGACATCCGCGGCCAGATCCTCATGAACGTGCCTTTCCCGAGCCGAATGGGTTTGCCCGCAGAATATGCGCAACTGGTCCAGCAGATTGTTGAAAACACAATGCTGAACGGATGTGTTATTCGTCTCGATGGTGCGGCGCGCATGCCCGCCAAATAACAAACCGATGAGAATGCAAGGATCAAGATGACCAGTTCCAGCGACATTCTGCTGGTGACGACCGACGGACCGGTTGCCACTCTGACAATGAACCGCCCGGCCAAGCGCAACGCCATGTGCGATGAGTTGCTTGACGCGCTGGAGGCATTTTTTGCCGCACCGCCGGAGGGTGTCAGGGCCGTGATCCTCACCGGAACTGCCGGGCATTACTGCTCCGGCCTTGATCTGTCCGAACATGTGTCGCGCGATGCGGAAGGCACCATGCGCCATTCGCGCAACTGGCACCGGGTGATGGACATCATCCAGTTTTCAGGTCTTCCGGTTGTCTCGGCCATGTTCGGAGCGGTTATAGGTGGTGGGCTGGAACTTGCCACATCGACCCATGTGCGGATTGCCGAGCCCTCGACCATCTTCCAGTTGCCCGAAGGCATGCGCGGTATCTTTGTCGGTGGCGGCGCCACGGTTCGTGTCGGCCGGATCATCGGGTCCGACCGGATGTGCGAGATGATGCTGACCGGGCGCAAGTACAATGCCGAGGAAGGTCACGCGTTGGGGCTGACGCATTACGCAGTCGGCGAGGGTGAAGCCATGGCGTTGGCACAAAAACTCGCGGGCAAGATCGCCAACAATGCCAGCCTCTCCAACTACATGATGATCCAGGCGATCAGCCGGATTTCGGACATGTCGAAATCGGACGGGCTGTTTGCCGAAAGCCTTTGCGCCGCAGTGTCGCAGACCAGCGCCGACGCGGAAGAAGGCCTGAAGTCATTTCTCGAAAAACGCCGGCCGGTGTTCCGGTAAACACCTGGGCCTGCAGTCTCTGAGAGGAGCAGATATGAAGAAGCGTGCAACCGATACGGCAGGAAATGAAGAGCCATTGGTGCAAACCCATCTTCGTCAGTTTGTCGGCTATGAGATGAAGCTCGCCTATCTTCTCATCCAGAACGATATGACGCGCGTTCTCAAGCCAACCGGGTTGAGGATCGTGACCTTTTCCGCGCTCGGCATTGTGGTCGAGAACCCGGATATCTCACAGACACAGCTGGCTCAGGCACTTCAGATCGAGCGCTCCGGCGTGGTCGTCATTGTTGATGAGCTGGAAAATGCCGATCTGATTTCGCGCAACAAGGTTGAAGGTGATCGTCGGTCCTATGCGCTGCGAGCGACATTGAAGGGGCGCAAGCTTTGGAACCGCACCGAAAAGCTCGTGCATGATCACGAAGACGGAATCCTCTCGGGTCTGTCTAAGGAGGAGCGCGAGACACTCAAAGCACTGCTTGGCCGGATCATCGAAGACAATCGCAAGAACTGAATGACCGCTTGGGAGGCAGGGCATGAAAGACAACACAACCGGGCTGACACTGGTTCCCCATGCTGTGAAAATGGAGCGGCGTGGCGAAGACTTGCTGCTGACAAGCCCCACCGCCTGTGATCCGGTGGTGTCCAACACCGGTGTCTGGCTCGACAAATGGGCGGATGAGGCCCCGTCTCGCGTCTTTCTCGCTGAACGGTCAAACCACGGCTGGCGTGAGATGGGATATGCCGAAGTTCGCGATGCTGTCCGCGCCATCGCCTCGAGCCTGGCTGCGCGCGGGATGGATGGCTCGACCCCGATCGTGATCATGTCCGGCAACAGTATTGACCACGCGCTGCTTTCGCTCGCTGCGCAATATGCGGGTATTCCGACGGTCCCGTTGGCCGAGCAATATTCGCTGATCACCGAAGCGCACGAGCGTCTTGTCTATGTCCTCAACAAGATCAAGCCGGCGATGGCATTCGTCGACAACGCCTCGCGCTATGGCGCCGCCATCTCGCGCCCCGAGTTGGCTGGCGTGGAGATCATTGCCAGCCGGACCGAAGGCGCACCTGTTGCGGTCACGCCTTTCAATGAATTGCTGCGCGGTGATGCCGGTATCGATCTGACCCGCGTTCACGCCAAGGTCGGTCCCGACACTTTGGCCAAGGTCCTCTTCACCTCCGGTTCGTCCTCTGAACCAAAAGGGGTTCTGACAACCCAGCGGATGATGTGCACAAACCAGGCGCAGATGGCCAGCGTCCTGCCGTTTCTCAAGGAAAGACCGCCGCGGATCATGGACTGGTTGCCCTGGAACCATGTCTTTGGCGGCTCGCACAACACGTTGATGATGCTCGCCCATGGCGGCAGTCTCTACATCGACAATGGCAAGCCGACGAGTTCGGGCTTTCCTCTCACCGTCGAGAACATCATCGAAAAACCGGGCACGCTGTCATTCAACGTGCCTGTTGGCTTTTCCATGCTGGTCCAGGAAATGGAAACCAACATGGCACTCCGCAATGCCTATTTCGGCGACCTGGACATGCTGTTTTATGCCGGAGCATCCTTGCCGCAAGATGTCTGGACCCGGCTTGAGGAGATGGCGATCGAAGTGCGCGGCAGGCTGCCCTTGATGATTTCCAGCTGGGGCATGACTGAAACTGCTCCGGCGACAATCATGGTGTATGAGCCGATCGGCCGCTCCGGGGTGATCGGGTTGCCGTTGCCCGACACCGAGATCAAGCTGATCCCCGATGACGACATGCGGTGCGAATTGCGCGTCAAAGGTCCCAATGTCATGACCGGCTACTGGGGAGACGTGGAAAAAACGAAGGCTGCCTTTGATGAGGAAGGCTTCCTGATCACCGGGGACGCGGTGCGCTTTGTCGATGCGGATGATCCCGAACGTGGTCTGGTTTTCGATGGACGTGTCTCGGAGGACTTCAAACTGCTGACCGGGACCTGGGTGCAGGCGGGCAGGCTCCGGCTGGAGGTGCTCGAGCAGCTTCGAGGTGTCGTCCAGGATGTTGTGATCTGTGGTCATGACCGGGGCGAAATCGGGCTGTTCGTTTTCGCGAAACCGGACCAGATCCACGGTCCGGCGACGTCGAAAGGCGCGGTTATCGATCCGGATCTCCAAGTCACCATCGAACTGCGTTTGCGTGCGATGGCCAGGGCATCTTCCGGTTCAGCCAAGCGGATTGCGCGTGCGATCATTCTGGCCGAACCGCCAAGCCTGAAAGATGGGGAGATCACCGACAAGGGGTCGCTCAACGTCCGCAAGATCATCACCCGCCGCGCCGACCTTCTTGAACGGCTTTATGACAACCAGGACCCGGCTTTGATCCGGGTGTGAGGAACCAATGGTAGATTTTTCAAAGGTCCGTGCGATCGACACCCACACCCATGCGGAAGAACCTTGCGGCTGCCACGCCGACGACGGTTATGACGATCTGCAGACAACGATGGCCAAATATTTTGGCGCGCCCTGGGAGCATCCGCCGACCATTCCCGAAACCGCGGCGCATTACCGCGAGATGAACATCGCAGCCGTGATTTTTCCGGTCGATGCCGAGCGCGAAACCGGGTTTCGCCGTTACAACAATTATGAGGTTGCCGAAGCCTGCGCCAAGGAAAGTGATATCCTGATCCCCTTCGCCTCGATCGACCCGCACAAGGGCAAGCTCGGTGCGCGCGAAGCGCTGGATCTGGTCAAGAACCATGGTGTTCAGGGCTTCAAGTTCCATCCCACCATGCAGGGCTTCTATCCCAATGACCGCATGGCCTACGATCTCTACGAGGCAATCGCGGAAACCGGCAAGCCGGCGCTGTTTCACACCGGCCAGACCGGTGTCGGCTCGGGCATGCGCGGCGGCAACGGCATGCGGCTCAAATACTCCAATCCGATGTACATCGATGATCTGGCCGTCGATTTCCCCGACATGCCGATCATCCTCGCACACCCGTCGTTCCCATGGCAGGAAGAGGCGCTGTCCATCGCCACCCACAAGCCCAATGTCTATATCGACCTGAGTGGCTGGTCGCCAAAATACTTCCCGCCGATTCTTATCCGCTACGCCAACACGCTGCTGAAGAAGAAGATGCTGTTCGGCTCGGACTGGCCGATGATCGCGCCGGAAAAGTGGCTCAATGCGTTCGACAAGGCGGATTTCAAGGATGAGGTGCGACCGCTGATCCTCAAGGAAAACGCCATGCGGCTGCTGGGTGTATCCACGGAGTGATGGAGTCCGAGCCGGGATCTGTCCAATGGTCTAAGCGAAACAGCTGAAACCGGGCGGGTTACAGGGTCTTGGCTGAAGCCAGGGTAGCGCGGACGTCGGGCGCAACCTCGGTTCCGAGCAGGGTGATGGACTCCTGCATCCTTTCGGTCTCGAGCATCGCCGTGCTCATCTGAAACGTGATCCGTGCCAAGCCGCCCATCAATTCGTTCGCGGCAATCATCTTGTCGCGCACCGTTTGCGGACTGCCGACCAGAAAAGCCCCTTCCGGGCCGCAGAGCGCATCGAACTGTGCACGGCTTGCAGGGGGGAACCCGCGCTCGCGGCCAATGTCGGTCATCACCCGAGCCCAGCCTGGATAGAACGCGTCGCGCGCGATTTCGTCCGTTTCACTGACAAAGCCCATTGCGTGGATCGCAACTTTCAGCACATCCGGCCCGTGGCCGGCGCGACGCCCGGCTTCGTAATACAGATCCACAAGCGGCCGGAACCGGGCAAAACTGCCGCCGATGATTGCGATCATCAACGGAAGCCCGAGGGTTCCCGCACGCACGAAGGAGCCCGGCGTGCCGCCAACACCCAGCCAGATCGGCAGTTTTGGCTGCATGGGGCGGGGATAGACCCCCTGGCCCGTCAATGGCGGACGAAACCTGCCGCTCCAGGTGATGTGAGTGTCTTCGCGGAGCTGCATCAGAAGCTCCAGTTTTTCGGCAAAAAGCGCGTCGTAGTCTTCACGGGCGAAGCCGAACAGCGGGAACGCCTCCACGAAAGATCCACGGCCCGCGACGATTTCGGCACGGCCGTTTGATATCAGGTCAATTGTCGCAAAATCCTGGAACACCCGAACCGGGTCAGCGGCGCTGAGAACAGTGACCGCACTGTTGAGCCGGATGGTCTTGGTCCGCGCGGCGGCTGCCGCAAGAATGACAGCAGGCGCGGAATCGAGAAACTCCGCGCGGTGATGCTCGCCGATCCCGAACACATCGAGCCCGACACGGTCCGCCGTCTCCACTTCGGTCAGCAGTGCCGCCATCCGCTCGGATGCAGACACAGGCGTGCCTTTTTCTGTTTCTGGCAGAAAGGCTGCAAAGCTGTCGACCCCGATTTCCATCTACATTCCACTCCCGTGTTGAATCGGCAAGACAGGTTCGTTCCCGGATCCCCCGGAAAACGAACCTGCCTTGAATTGTCCGAAGAACGCTACTCGGTATCGCTGATTGCAGCTTGCAACGCGACAACGGCTCGTTTCAACTCATCTGCCAATTCGGGTGATTTCAGGCTTTCCGTTTCTGCATCAAAATGCTCGCCGAAAGGACCGAACGAAAAGCTGGAGGCGATCTTGGCACCAAAGAAAGGAAAGCTCGCCGTGGCAGCGCGGTGGACATGCTGCCCGCCACCGGGTCCGGGAGAGGTTGCCATCAGAAGCATGGGCTTTTGCTGGAACATCGCCATGTCGATCCGGCTGCACCAGTCGAAGATGTTCTTGAAGGCTGCCGAGTAGCTGCCATTGTACTCCGCAAGCGAGATGATCAATCCGTCGGAGTCACCGATCTTTGAAAAGAAATCCTGCGCCTGCTGCGGGAGGCCTGCCTGTTGACGTTCAGGGCTGTAAATCGGCATTTCGTAGTCATTGAGGTCAAGCACCTCGATTTCGACAGGTGTGCTCATGACGCCTTGCAGCACATTCGCTGCGTGGACGGCCAGTTGTTTGTTGATCGACCGCGCACTGTTGCTGCCGGCAAAAACGAGAATTTTGGTTGGTTTTGTCATGTCCGTCTCCGCTGAAAATCAAGTGGCATTGCGTGAACCGAGAACCTGTCCAATCTGATCACGATGAAGGGCGATTACTGCTGCACAGATAAGGCCGAGCCCGATTGCTGGAACGGCCGAAGGGCCAAGGATGAACATGTGCGCAAGGACCGCACCAACCATCGTTGCGCCAAGCAATCCGGCGGCAAGAACCTGACGGTGTGGAATCCACAGCAGAATGGCTCCGCCGACTTCGATGATTCCGGTGACATAGCGGAACCACTGTCCGACACCGATAGCGTCAAAAGTGCCGACCATCATGTCGACACCGGCAAGTTTTGCGAGCCCGGCGGCAGCGAAGGCAAGCGTGAGAACGGCGCGAAGGCCAATGGAAAGATAGGTCATGGTTGGAGGTCCAGAGTTGATTACGCAATTGAATTACAGATAACAATGCCGCATAGTTTGTCGCAATGCGCGTAAATCCACGCCAGATGCGCGAAAATTGAGCATAAGAACATGGACAAGTGGACTGAATTGCGGACCGCCTATCACGTGGCGAAATTGGGCACTGTGAGTGCGGCGGCAGAGACGTTGGGGCTGCACCGCGCCACCGTCAATCGTCACATCGATGTGCTTGAAGCGGATATCGGTGGCAAGATCTTTATCCGTCACGCGCGTGGCTATACGCTGACCGAGATAGGACATGATGTGCTGCGGGTGGCTCAGAAAGCCGAGGAGCTGATTGAGGATCTCGCAGGTCGCGTGCAGGGCGGAAAAACCCAGATCGAAGGTGAGATCAAGCTGACCATCCTCGCGCCTTTCGCGCGTCTGCTGATGGGGGCGATCGCCGAGTTTCGATCGGAAAATCCGCAATGCCGTGTCGACATTGATGTGGGGGAAGACCTGGCGCGGCTTGAATATGGCGAGGCGCACATCGCCTTGCGCGCAGGAAGAAAGCCCGAACATCCGGATTATGTCGTCAGCAAATTTGGCAATGTCGGCTTCAACATCTATGCCCATAACCGCTACATTGCGCGCCATGGCATGCCCGCTGATCCAGGCGACATGGCAGGCCACAGGTTCGTTTTGCCGATGGCCCCTGAAAGCCGTTCGCCATTTGCATCCTGGATCAAGGAGAACGTCAAGCCGGACATGATCGCGCTGTCATGCAGGGATTTGTGGGCCATGGAAGAGGCGGTGTTTGCGGGAATAGGCATCGGCTTTGTTGGTGATCAGCTGGCCCGTGGACGGGGCGATCTCCACGCTGTTTTGCCGCCGAATGGTGACTGGGCCGTGCCGGGATGGATCGTCACCCATGTTGATTTGCACCGGACGGAAAAAGTGCAGGCGATGTTGAAATACATCAAGTCCAACAGTCCACCAGAGTTGATGGTTTGAAGCGCACGGTTTCACATCTGCTTGCAGTCGCCTTGCCAGCCCTATCCCCAAGTGCTTTGCAGCAGGCTGAAAAGTGCCGAAATCACCGGGGTGTCCTTGCGGCGCTCCAGCGTGGCGATGCTGAGGCAGGCCGGAACCGAGACCGAGTTGCAGACCGCAAGGCCGAAGGATTGCCTTTGATGCAGCGCTATCGATTCACGGCACAGGCTCAGCCCCACGCCTGAACGCACCATCTCCAGCATCGAAGCCTCCTGATCGACCAGGGCGACAACATTTTGATGGCAGCCATTGGCTTCGAAGATGCGGGCAAGCAACCGATTGTGGACCGAAACCTCAGGCGTTCCTATCCACGGTAGTGCCGCCAGTTCATTCCAGGTGGCATTCTCGACCTGCGCCTGCCACCCGGTTGGCGCGATTACCCGGTAGCAAAAGTCGGCGAGCTTTACCGCATGGATCGGTTCGTTCTCATCGCCATGATCGAAAGGTTCGGGCGCGCCGAGATAGAAACCCGCATCGATCCGGCCCCGTTTGAGCTGGTTGAGAATCTCGCCGCTGACGCCGTGAATGAGCTCTGTCGTGATATCCGGATATTCATCCCGGAGCTGGCCAAGCAAACGGCCAAGGCGAATGAACTCGGGATCAACAATGGTTCCGATCTTGAGTTTGCCTTCAACCCGGCCCAGCTGCAGGCGGGCGCTGCGGTGGAACTCGTTCATTGCCGCGAGCACATGTTCCGCTTTCTGCAGCAGCGCGGCACCGTTCGGAGTGATCTGAAGGCCGTTGGCCGTTCGACGAAACAGCGCAATGCCGGTTTCCTCGTTGAGCCGCTTTATCTGGTGGCTGACCGCGGGTTGGGTCAGATTCAGGATTTCAGCCGCCCGGGATACGCTGCCTTCACGGGCGACCGTAACGAAAGCCAGGAGTGTGTTGATGTTGGTAAAACGATCCATATAAAAAACTCTAATATCGCAATGTGCAATTTGTCATTGGATTTTTCAGTTCAGCATTCCTAGGCTCATACAAATTCGCGGACTGGGAGGACGCGAAACGGTCGTTCGACCCATGCTCCTGACGTCTGTTGCGGAAGGAAGGTCGATGGTTCTGTGTTCCTCCTTTTCAAAACGGCTCCTGGTTGGGGTGAAGAAAGGGGCGCCATGTCTGGTCATGACACGAACTTCGATTACATCGTGATTGGCAGCGGTTCTGCGGGTTGCCTGTTGGCAAATCGCCTGAGTGCCGATCCGGCGCACCGTGTGCTGCTGCTGGAAGCGGGCAAACCCGACACCTATCCGTGGATCCATATTCCTGTTGGATATCTCTACTGCATCGGCAATCCGCGTGCGGACTGGATGTATTCCACCGAAGCCGACAAGGGGCTCAACGGGCGAAGCCTGCGGTATCCGCGTGGCAAGACGCTGGGTGGCTGCTCTTCGATCAACGGCATGATCTACATGCGTGGCCAGGCCCGGGATTACGACAACTGGGCCCGTCTGAGCGGGGAAGAAGACTGGAACTGGGAAAACGCGCTGGCCGATTTCAAGGCGCATGAGGATCACTACAAGCTCGACGACGGAGCCGATCCTGTCACCGGGAGCAACAGCCGCTTTTCCGACATGCACGGCCATGGCGGGGAATGGCGCATTGAAAAGCAGCGGCTGCGCTGGGATGTGCTCGACAGTTTTGCGGATGCTGCGGTCCAGACCGGGATCGAAAAGACCGACGACTTCAACAGTGGCGACAATGCGGGTGTCGGTTACTTTGATGTCAATCAACGGTCCGGCTGGCGCTGGAACACCTCGAAGGCCTTTCTGCGGCCCGCAAAGTCGCGGCCGAACCTCACGGTCTGGACAGAGGCGCAGGTCGAGAAGCTGATCCTCGAAACAACGGCGGATGGGTCTCTGCACTGCGCTGGCGCCGTGGTCAATCGCGCCGGCCGGTCCGTGTCTGTCAAAGCACGCCGCGAGACAGTGCTTTCGGCTGGTGCGGTCAACTCGCCGCAAATCCTGCAACTGTCAGGCATCGGCCCCGCGGCACTTTTGAACTCTCACGGAATTGAGGTGGTCAAGGACGCGCCGGTCGGCGAGAACCTGCAGGACCACCTTCAGATCCGCGCCGTGTTCAAGGTCAGGGGTACATCCACGCTCAACACGCTTGCAAGCAACCTGTTCGGCAAGGCGAAGATCGGTCTGCAGTATCTGCTCACCCGCTCTGGCCCGATGAGCATGTCGCCCAGCCAACTCGGCGCGTTCACCCGTTCCGATCCTGACCGCGCGCATGCCAATCTCGAATATCACGTCCAGCCCCTGAGCCTTGAGGCCTTCGGCGAAGACCTGCATGAATTTCCCGCGATCACGGTCAGCGTCTGCAATCTCAATCCGACCAGCCGCGGTCACGTGCAGATCAGGTCTGCCAATTTCCGCGATGCGCCCAAGATCATGGCCAACTATCTGGCGACCGAGGAAGACCGGAAGGTGGCCGCCGACAGCTTGAGGCAGGTGCGTCAGATCATGGCGCAACCTGCGATGCAGGCCTATCAACCCGAAGAGTACAAGCCGGGCATCGAATATCAGAGCGATGCGCAACTTGCCAAACTCGCCGGGGACATCGGCAGCACGATCTTCCATCCGGTCGGGACGGTGAAGATGGGGCGCCTTGACGACCCGAGTGCAGTGCTTGATCCGCATCTCAGGCTCAAGGGGGTCGACAGGCTGCGGGTAGTGGACGCCAGCATCATGCCCGAGATCACCAGCGGCAACACCAACTCTCCGACCCTGATGATCGCCGAAAAAGCCGCGGGCTGGATTCTCTCAGGTCAGTAACATCATTCAGCCGTTTCCGTTTTTCCTGGAGGAACAATGCGCACTTCGTTTTCCAAGCTGCCTTTGACCGGTGTCAAAGTGGTCGACTTTGGCCAGTACATTGCGGGTCCGGCGGTCGCGATGTTGCTTGGCGACCTGGGCGCCACTGTCGTTCACATTGACCCGCCCGGCGGGCCGATGTGGCAGAGCCACGCCAATGCAACGCTGATGCGCAACAAGCTGATCGTCAATCTTGATCTGAAGAGCGAGGATGGCTTGGCGAAAGCCCGCGCCCTGTGCACCGAGGCCGACATCATCGTCGAGAACTTCCGCCCCGGCAAACTCGCCAAGCTCGGAATTGATTTTGCTGCCATGCGCGAAGAGCGCCCGGAACTGATCACGGTCTCGCTGCCAGGCTTTGCGTCCAATGACGAAGAGCGGCGCGAGCAGCGTGCTTTTGAAAGTGTGATCGCCGCCAGTTCGGGTGTCTTTACCGATATGGGACTGAACCGGGTCTTGATGGGGTTGAGCCCGTCTTTCTCGCCCTTGCCGCTGTCTTCGGCCTATGCGTCGCAAATCGCCGCATCATCGACCGTTCTTGCGCTGCAATCGCGACAGCTGACAGGGTTGGGTGACCAGATCGAGGTGCCGCTTGCCGCCGCGGTCATGGAAGGGCTTTGCTACAACTCGATCAAGGTCTCGGAGATGCCCGCGCGCTATCTCACACAGCGCGAAATCGAAATCGAGCGCCGGCGGGTCGAGGGCCTGCCGATGAACGTCTCCTATGAAGATCTGCAGGAGCTGCTCGATCCGTTCTTCCGCAGCTACATGTGCAAGGATGGGCGGATGTTCTACGTCGTCTGTCCCAGCCACAAGAACCATGCACGCCGCTGCCTGCAGGTGCTGGGCATTTATGACGAGATGGTCGAGGAAGGTTTGACCTCGGAAGACGACACCTACAAGCCGCAGTCTGAATGGTCCTCTGACACATCCCTCGGGGTCTACCCGATGCCGAAATTCTGGGCCGACAAGCTGGCCGCCCGGATGAAGGAGGTGTTCATGACCCGCACCTCGCATGAGTGGAACCGGATGTTTGGCCGTGCCGGAATACCGGGAGCTGCTCAGCGTTGGCTGCAGGAGTGGGTCAACGACGAATACGCCGAGATGTCGGGCCTGATGATCGATGTCGAAGATCCCGAACTGGGTCCGATGACCCAGCCCGGCCCGGTGGTCTGGATGGAGGAGAGCGGCGAAGAGGCGCTCGAACCCGCGCCGCGCCGCTGGGTTGAGTTCGACGAGGCCCTGAAAGTCCTGCGCAAGATCCGGACTGAAATCCCCGAGCTCTCTGAAGGCGTGGAACAGGAAGGCTGGCTCTCCGGGGTCCGGGTGCTTGATCTGTGCAATGTCATCGCCGGCCCACATTCAGCCAGCTATCTCGCCCGTTTTGGTGCCGAGGTGATCAAGCTGGATCCGTCCCAACCTCTCTATGACAGCTGGAATACGGTCGTCTACGGCCTGAGCCAGGGGCGGGGTAAGCGTTCGATGCTGGCAGACATCAAGTCCGAGCATGGCCGCAAGGTTTTCGAGGATCTGGTCAAGACCGTCGACGTGATTGTCTGGAATGCGCCTGACACCCAGATCAAGCGCATGGGGCTGGATGCCGAGAGCTTGCGCAAGCTCAATCCCGATGCACTGTTCTGCAAGCTCGATTGCTTCAGCGGCGTGCGCCGCGGAACCCGGACCGACTACATCGGCTATGACGATCTGGTGCAGGCCATCACCGGCATCATGTTGCGTTTTGGCGGGGCGATGGACCGGCCTGAAGAGCACGCTCACGTCGGCACGATCGATGTGATGTGCGGCTTTGGCGGGGCGCTTGCTGTTGCCGCCGCACTTTACCAGAAGCACCGCTTCGGACGGATCGGGCGAGGGCGCACCTCCCTCAATGCCAACAGCGGCCTGCTTCAGGTGCCGTTCTGTTACGATTATGATGGACGCGGCCTGTATGACGAACCGTCAGGCCCCGAGGCCAACGGCTATGGACCGCTCAGCCGTTTCTACAGCACAGCCTCCGGCATCTATCTTCTGCTCAGTGCCTATGAGGCCGACATACCGCGGTTTCGCAATGCGGAAGGGCTCGAGGAGCTGCCAGATATCGCCGAAGAAGACCGCGCCGGTTTTCTGGCCGCAGCGTTTCAGTTGCAGCCGGCGAGCGAATGGGTGACGCGGCTCAGAGCGGCAGATATTGGATGTGCGATTTGCGACAACATCGATGCCCTTCGCGCCCAGAACACCTATGAAGCGGATGGCACATCCGGAACACAGAATGGCAGCTACTCTTTCTCCGTCTACCGGGATCATCCAAGTGGCCACGAAGTGATCCAGCTCGATCCCTATGCCGTTCGCAGCCAGCGAGGCCGCGTTTTCGCGCTGTCGCCGACGGAGAAATTCGGCACGTCGACCCGCGCCATCCTGCGCGAGCTCGGCTATGCCGAGAAGGCCATCGAGACAATGCTCAAGACTGGACAGATCAGCGAGAGCTGGAGCGAGGAGTACTTGCCCAGTTAGATCTTGGTTCGGCTCAGTGCCGTTCATCTTTAAATGGAAGCAGTTTGAAGGCACTTTGTGGCCTGGCGAGGCAGGGCCCGTCTGACAAATGAGCAGACAAATGAGCAGACGGGGAAGGGCTTAAGGCCTCAATGCATCTGCGAGCGAGAGTGGCGAGCTGTTCGGGTCATTCAAGTTGAGGCCTGAATGCAGATCCACGATATGGCTGCGCATGATTTCCTCTGCGGCTGACGCGTCGCGGGATTCAAATGCCTTCATCAAGGCATGGTGCGAATGGCTTTCGCAGGTGGTGTCGGCCCGGCGCCAGTAAAGGGCGATGATCAGGGAAGAGCGAGAAATCAACGAACGGATGACGTCGGTGAAGACGTCATGTCCGGCGATATCCGCAATCTTGAGATGGTAACCGCCCGAAAGAGACAATGCCCGCCCCTTGTCGCCCGAATCCATGGCGGCATGCTCTTCTTCAATATGGAAGCGCAAGGCCTCAAGCGTCTGGTCTGTCATCCGCTTGGCTGCCATGGCGGCAACCCGCGGTTCGATCAGGCCGCGGGCCTCAAAAACCTCATGCGCTTCTTTTGGAGTCGGACTGGCGATGAACGCGCCGCGGTTCTTCTCGATGGAGACAAGCTGTGAATGGGCCAGCGACTGCAGTGCAGAGCGCACGATGGTTCGGCTGACCCCGAAGATCTCACCAACTTCATCCTCGGACAATTTGGTTCCCGGCGCGATCTTGTGTTCAAAAATCGCGCGCTGAAGCCCGGCAACGACCATATCCGACCGGCTTGCCGAGCCTGCGGGGGCATGCGGTTCGCCATGGGATGTGGGGAGAGCTTTGTTCACCGCTGCATGCCTGAGATAACGGACAATCTTGAGACCCGTTTATAGAATTCACAGCTCGATTTGGCAATGCAGCATTGTATACAATTAATAGGCTTATTGTATAAAAAATTGGCTACAATTTAGGCAGGCCGCGTATTCGCTGCTGGCTGTGGGAGAAAATATCATGAAAAAACAATGATATAAAAAATGTCGGAGTCTGGCACGCCTCTTGCAAAACCTCAACGGTAGGCAAGGAGCCAGACCATGATGGACAAATCCGCAGCAGAGCTGATTTCAGTAACAAAATCCTATGGGCAGTCGATTGCCGTTGACGATATATCGCTGAAGATTCCGGGCGCTTCCTACACCTGCCTTCTCGGCCCGTCAGGATGCGGAAAGTCGTCGACGCTGCGCATGATTGCGGGCCATGAGAGCGTCTCCAAGGGTGACATTCTGCTCGGGGGCAAGAACATCACCGATCTGCCGCCTGCCGGGCGCGGCACCGCAATGATGTTTCAGAACTATGCACTGTTTCCGCATCTGAGCGTCGCCGACAACGTTGCCTTCAGTCTGAAGATGAAGGGTGTCGACAAAACCGTACGGCTTGCCGAGGCGATGAAGCTGCTGGAGCTGGTGGACATGGCGGGCTTTGCGGCTCGCCTGCCTGCACAACTCTCGGGCGGCCAGCAGCAGCGTGTCGCGCTTGCCCGCGCGCTGATCACCAACCCGTCGATTCTGCTGCTCGACGAGCCCTTGTCCGCGCTCGATCCGTTCCTGCGTCTGCGCATGCGCTCCGAGCTCAAGCGGCTGCAGCGGGAACTGGGCATTTCCTTTATTCACGTTACCCACTCCCAGGATGAGGCACTGTCTCTGGCCGATCAGATCATCGTCATGAACAATGGCCGGATCGAACAGGTCGGCACCGCACAGGATGTGTTCAACCGGCCTGAGACGCAGTTCGTCGCCCAGTTCATGGGCGGACACAACGTCATGCATGATGGTCAATCCCATATCGCGATCCGTTCGGACAAGATCAAAATTGCCAGAAGTAAGCCGAAGGCCGGTGATGGTGTTCAGGCTGTTGTGCGCGAGATTGAATATCTCGGAACCACATTTTCCGTCGCGCTGAACTCAGCCGCAGAGGCCGCGGATCCCAATCCGATCAGTGTCACCATACCCGATGCCCTGTTTTCCCAAGAACCTTTGGAGATCGGCCAGACGGTCTTTCTCGACTGGAAGCCGGACGACGCCCACCGTCTGGCGAACTGACCCACGCCAACACTCACCCCAATGCCAATCACCACCAAGGAGAATGAACATGACTGAAACGCCAAAATCAAAGTCCATCAGCCGCCGCTCGGTGCTCAAGGGCACAGCCGCAGTTGCTGGTACCGCCATCGGCTCGGGCGTTGTGACCGGGTTTCCGACCATCTGGGCACAGAACATCAAGGACGTGACCCTGCGCCAGTTCGGCACCGGCGTGTCCAACCTCAATGATGTTGCCAACAAGGTGAAGGAAGATCTGGGGTTCACCCTGGAGATGACCGCGCTTGATTCCGACAGCGTGACCCAGCGCGCCGCCACCCAGCCCAAGAGCTTCGACATCGCCGATATCGAATACTGGATCTGCAAGAAGGTCTGGCCGACAGGCAATTTGCAGGCGATGGACACATCCAAGATCACGAACTTCGACAAGATCGCGCCGATCTTCACCACCGGCAAGCTGACGCCGGAAAGCACCGTCGCCCAGGGAACAGCCCCAAGCACGGTCGGCTTTGTCGACGGCAAGGATGGCACCTCGTTTGCCAAGGACGTCACCGGCTGGATGACCCTGATCCCGACCATCTATAATGCCGATACGCTGGGCATTCGCCCCGACCTCATTGGTCGTCCGATCGACACATGGGCCGAGCTGCTGAACCCTGAATTCAAGGGCAAGGCCTCGATCCTCGACATCTCGTCGATCGGCATCATGGACATGGCCATGGTTTGCGAAGCCATGGGCGAGATCAAGTATGGCGACAAGGGCAACATGACCCGCGAAGAGATCGACAAGACCATCGGCATCTTCACCGAAGCCAAGAAGGCCGGCCAGTTCCGCGCCTTCTGGAAGTCCTTCGACGAAAGCGTCAACCTGATGGCGTCCGGCGAAGTGGTGATCCAGTCCATGTGGTCGCCGGCGATCACTGCCGTGAAGTCCAAGGGCATTCCGTGCGTCTACCAGCCGCTCAAGGAAGGCTACCGCTCCTGGGGCGGCGGGCTTGGCCTTTCGGCCAACCTCTCGGGTCTCGAGCTCGAAGCTGCTTACGAGTACATCAACTGGTACCTCTCCGGTTGGGTCGGCGGATACCTGATGCGCCAGGGCTACTACTCCGCTGTTCCGGAAACCTCGAAGCTGTTCATGACCGAAAACGAGTGGGGCTACTGGTACGAGGGCAAGCCGGCCACCGGCGATATCACGAGCCCGACAGGTGATAAGCTGGCCTCCGCCGGCGACGTGCGCGATGGCGGTTCCTACATGGACCGCATGGGCGCCGTTGCCTGCTGGAACGCCGTCATGGACGAGAACCAGTACATGGTCGGCAAGTGGAATGAGTTCATCGCCGCCTAAGGCGAGGTCCCGCCGCAATTCCCCGCGCCCATTCCGGGCGCGGGGTCTCAACCCCAGTGCCAGGTCACCCATGTCTTCCAAACCAACCTTCTCCAACGCGCTTTCCGGCTGGTTGATGGCCTCGCCGCTGATGATCGTGCTTGCGCTGTTTCTGGTCTTGCCGATCGCCATGATCGTGGTGGTCAGCTTTTGGGGGGCTACGGAATTCTCGATCTATCCGGCCTTCATTTTCGACAATTACGAATTCCTGTTCCGCTCGCCGGTGACCTATTCGGTTTTTCTCAAGACCTTCATGTTCACCATCATCTCCTGGGCGCTGTGTCTGGCGATCGGCTTCACGGTTGCCTATTTTCTCGCCTTCCATATCCGCACACAGACCTGGCAGATTGTGCTGTTTCTGGTCTGCACGGTGCCATTCCTGACATCCAACATCATCCGGATGATTTCCTGGGTGCCGTTTCTCGGCCGCAACGGCATCGCCAACCAGGCGCTGATCTCGATGGGCATGATCGATGAACCGCTGGAATGGCTGCTGTTTTCCGATTTCGCCGTGGTGCTGGCCTTCGTCCATCTCTACACGCTGTTCATGGTGGTGCCGATCTTCAACACCATGATGCGGATCGACAAATCGCTGCTGGAGGCCGCCCGCGATGCCGGTGCCACCGGGTTTCAGACGCTGATCAATGTCATCCTGCCGCTGACCAAGCCCGGCATCATGATCGGCTCGATCTTCGTCGTCACGCTGGTGATGGGCGATTTCATCACCGTGCGCTTCATGAGTGGATCGCAGTCGGCCAATGTCGGCCGGTTGATATCCAACGACGTGGCGCTGCTCAGATATCCGTCCGCCGCCGCCACCTCCGTAGTGCTGCTGATCACCGTGCTGATCGTGATCGGCATCATGCTCCGCTTCGTCAACATCCGGAAGGAGCTCTGAGATGTCGGAACAGCGCGGACGCTCCTTTTATGTGCTGGCGGGCTTTTTCGCCCTCTTCATCCTGTTTCTCTATGGCCCGACGATCACCATCGCCATTCTCTCGTTCCAGGGACCAAAGGGCGGCCTGACCTTCCCGATGAACGGTGTTTCGCTGCACTGGTTTCACAATCTGTTCGAGCAGCAGGCGGTTGGCGACATCTGGGGATCGTTCCGGCGGTCTCTGGCGCTCGGTCTGATGGTGATGGTCACCACCGTCATTGTTTCGGTGATGGGAGGTCTCGCCTTCCGCAAGCGCTTCAAGGGGTCAGGCGTGCTGTTCTATCTGGTCATTACCAGCCTGATCATTCCCTCGATCCTGATCTCGCTCGGCGTTGGCCTGATCTTCAATCAGCTCGATCTGGATGTGCACTGGACAACCTCGGGGTTTGGCGCGCAACTGACCTGGACCCTGCCGTTCGGCCTTTTGATCATGTTCGCGGTGTTCAACCGCTTCGACAAGACCTATGAGGAGGCCGCCCGCGATCTTGGCGCAACCTCCTGGCAGACCATTCGCCACGTGGTGCTGCCGATCATAGCGCCGAGCCTGATCGGTGTCGCGCTTTTCGGCTTCACCCTTTCTTATGATGAGTTTGCCCGGACATTGCTCACCGCAGGATCCTACAACACCCTGCCGCTGGAAATATTCGGCATGACCACCAACGTCACATCGCCGGTGCTCTATGCGCTCGGCACGCTGACCACGGTTTTCTCGCTGGTTATCATCGCCGTTTTCATTCTGAGCGCCTGGCTGCTCAACCGGAGGCGCGCCAGCGGCGGAAATGATTCCGGCAACGGTCTTGTTTGATGACCATGCGCATCCTCATCATCAACCCCAACACCACGGCTTCGATGACCGAAACCATCGCAATGGCTGCCGCAAAGGTCGCATCCCCCGGAACGACGATCCTTGCGGTCAATCCGGAAGAGGGTCCGGCCTCTATCCAGGGGCCCGAAGACGGCGAAGCGGCGCTGCCCGGCCTGTTCGCCGTCTTCGACAGATATATGAGCGTCGAGGATCGCTTTGATGCGGTGATCATCGCCTGCTTTGACGACACGGGACTGGGTGAGTTGCGAGCCCGGTCCAGCGTTCCGGTGACCGGGATCGGAGAGGCTGCCTACCTGCTGGCTGCTGAAACTGCTGCCCCGTTCTCGGTGGTCACCACGCTCCCGGTTTCCATTCCGGTGCTTGAGCACAACATCAAGTCCTATGGCCTGTTGACCCAATGCGCGCGGGTTCGTGCCAGCGAGATCCCGGTTCTCGATCTTGAACATCATCCTGAACAGGCCCTGGCACGCATCGGCACTGAAATCGCCGAAGCCCTGGAAGCGGATCAATGCCGTTCGATCGTGCTGGGATGCGCAGGCATGGCCGATATGGCGCTCATCCTTGAAAACACCTACTCTGTCCCGGTTGTCGAAGGGGTCAGCGCCGCGGTTGCCTGGTGTGAACGTGAGGTAGCCGCGCGGCTGGCAAATACGGATACAATCTGACCATGAGTTTGAAGACTGCGGGCGGGTTTGAAGTGCGCCGGGCAACGCCCGAGGAGTTCGCGGTGGCGGTCAGTTGGGCCCGCGACGAGGGCTGGAACCCCGGTATCGCGGACTTAGACGCGTTCTTCTCTGCAGATCCGTCCGGCTTTTTGATGGGCTTTGCCGATGGCAGGCCGGTGTCTTCGATCTCGGTGGTGCGCTACGGCGATGCCCAGGGGTTTCTCGGCTTCTACATCGTGCACCCGGAAGCCAGGGGCAAAGGCTTCGGAATGGCCACCTGGGAAGCAGGCATGGCCTATCTTGAAAACCGCACGGTCGGGCTCGATGGCGTTGTCGCGCAGCAGGCGAACTACACCAAAAGTGGCTTCCAGCTTGTCGGCCGCAACATCCGTTTCACCGGCGTCCCGAAACTGACCGGGTTGCCTGGCTCGCCGGTGACGATCGATGTGGCGCGTGTTGAACATGCCGGTCAGATCGAAGCCTTCGACTGGATATGTTTCGGCATGCCAAGGCCTGAGTTCCTCAAGATATGGGTTTTCGCTGCACCCGACACCCGGCGGAAAACCCTGGTGTCTGTCGAGAACGACAATGTGAGCGGCTATGCCACGATCCGCAAATGTGCTGACGGCTTCAAGATTGGCCCCTTGTTTGCACCAACACCTCAAGCCGCGGAAGCACTGTTTCAGGCATGCTGTGCGGAAGTGGAAGCCGGCGCGAGCGTCACACTTGATGTGCCCGAAGCAAACCGATCAGCGATGATGATGGCCGAAAGCGCCGGCCTGGCGCCTGTGTTCGAAACCGCGCGCATGTATCGTGGTCCGGCGCCGCAGTTGCCATGGACCAGCATTCATGGCGTGACCAGCTTTGAGCTGGGCTGATTCCAATTCATGTCGCGCTCAATCGGATTGAATTGAGCGATAACTTTCATCCACGAAATCAAGCGGATGAAGCGTCTGTACCCCGATAATTGGTAGTCCCGGTTGGCTGACTTGGCATGTGGGTTCCAGAACCGGCCTTGCGGGACATAGCGCCCGTGGCCGTCGCACAATAATACACTGCGCTTTCATTGAGAAATACCAAGAAAAGTCGAGCCGCATGACTGGTTTCGTGCCGGGCAGAACAGCCATATGGTGCAGACCGTTTGAAGTCTGCATGATCTAACGGCCACGATGCGGTTGCTGGCGACACAAACGTTTCATCAGGTCGATTTTTATCGTGAAACTGATAGGATTGATGTCCGAACCAGGCGTTTTCGAGCAGGAAAACTCCATTTATTTCATTTTTTTGATTGACCCACGACAATTTTCGTTCAGCCTGACCTTAAGTGCCACTTCGCTCAAGAATTGAAAGTGGTGCGAAATTGGGAGGTCACGGGTCATCAGGCATGGCCCAACGCATGTCGCGTTCAACCGGGTTCAAGCCAGTTGTTAAGCACATGCATTGTTCAAATGAGTTTCAGCGTTCTTGCGCATCCAACTGGATGAGCGGCGTTGCAGGAGGGGGATAAAATGCCGGTAAAACCACCAGTTACATTTCTGCCAATCAGGGTCGCAGAATCAGGATTCTACCGCGGATTTACGAAAGATGTTGCAATCACGGCCAAGATTTTGGTCGGGGCTCTGATTTTGTGGGCCATCGCATTTCCGGATCAGGCCGCATCGGTTCTGGGAGCCTTGAACAGTGTTATTCTGGCAACGTTCAACTATTGGTACGTCTACGTGATGGCGTTTTTTGTCATCCTGTGTTTTGGCCTTGCGCTTTGGCCAACCGCGGGCTCGATGCGATTGGGTCATGATGACGATCGCCCGGAATTCTCGAACTTCTCATGGTTTTCGATGATGTTCGGTGCAGGCATCGGCATTGGTATGCTGACGTTTGCCACTGCCGAACCCATGTATCACTTTGCCAAGAACCCCAGCACCATCATGGGGCTGACGGAGGGCAGCACTGCGGGCAATGTCCGTGATGCCTATATCTGGTCCTTCACCCATTGGGGGCTGGCGGCATGGGCATCCTATGCCATCGTCGGCTTGGCGTTGGGATATTTCTCGTACCGTCGCGGTCTACCGCTCACGATCCGGTCTGCAATGACGCCGATCTTTGGCAAGTCACTTTCCGGGCCAATCGGCCACGCAATTGATGTTGTGGCCGTTGTGGCGACGGTTCTGGGTGTGGCGCAGACACTCGGCTTCGGGGTGGAGCAATTCATCTCGGGCCTGTCCAGAATTGGTTTCGGTGACTGGTTGTTCAACATCGCTGCGGACGGCAGCAAATCATCCTCCACCATGGGCATTATCGTCGCATTGCTGGTGATCATGGGAGCCTCGACGCTGTCAGCGCTTTCCGGCGTCGGCAAGGGGATCAAGTGGCTGTCCAACATCAATATGGGGCTCAGCTTCTTTGTGTTGATCTTCTTCCTGATCTTCGGATCCACCTTCTTTGGTCTGTCCACTCTGTTTGTCGGCATCTGGGACTATCTGCTCTCGATTCCGGGCAACATCTTCACGGTCTGGACCGCGGACGGCACCGAAACGGGAGATGCGCTGTCGGGTTGGCAGGGCGGATGGACGATCTTCTACTGGGCCTGGTGGATTGCGTTTGCTCCCTTTGTGGGCGTGTTCCTTGCACGCATTTCAAAGGGCCGGACCATCCGCGAATATGTCCTGGGTGCGATGATCATTCCTGCGGTGATGTGCTTTGTGTGGTTTGCGCTTGTGGGCGGCACTGCAATCGATCTGGAACTGTCTGGTGAGGCCAACGGCGCCATCGTCGGCGCAGGTCAGTCAGATCAGTTGTTCGCGATGCTAGCCGTTATCCTGAGCGATACTTTGGCGTACCTTATGTCGGTCTTGGTCGTGATCTTGTTGCTCACCTACCTCGTCACGTCTGCAGACAGTGCCGTGCTGATCATCAACACGATCAATGCTGCCGGCGACGAAGGTCCCAAGGCACGTCCACACATCCTGTTCTGGGGCGCTGCCCTGGCCTTTGTGGTGGGTGGCTTGATCATCGCAGGCGGTCTGGGCGCAATCCAGACAGCCATGGTGATTGGCGCTCTGCCTTTCAGCTTCGTCATGGTGTTGATGGGCCTTTCACTGATCAAGGCGATCTACCGGGACGGCAAGCGGTTGAAACATGGTCTGCCGACGACCCATGTAGAGCCATCATCTGTGACGCCATAACGGAATCTCAAAACCTGAAACGGCCCTGGCATACCCATGCCGGGGCCGTTTCAGGTTGAGGTTAAATCGACTGAAAACACCGGGTCATTGAAGTTTCAGACCACACCGCTAAGCACGCGCTTTATCCCTTCAGAACACCGCCCAGTGCCAGGGTGAGCGACTGGTCAATATGGTGCGACAGCGCCCTGGTTGCCGCCTCGGTCTGGCCTTCCAGCAAGGGATCGAGAAACTCCAGGTGTTCATTGATGACCCGGGTCGCATTCTCCCGTGTGACACGGACACGCGATTGGGCCGACATGCGGATCTTGATGGCGGTCACTCTGTAGACATTGGATATCAGGCTGTTGCCCATCGCATTGACCATGCTTGCATGCATGTCCCAATCATAGAGCTGGAAATCGCGCAGAAAGTCTGTCAGGTCGGACTTGCCATCGCTGGCCAGCCTGTCACGCGCATCCAGATGCCATTGGACCCAGTCCGCAACGATCGCCCGATCGAGCTTTGCGAGCAGATCCGGCACAGTGGCGAGTTCGATGATTCGCCGCATCTGGTAGGCTTCGCGAATGAAGATCACGTCGAGGCTTGGAACCATCAAACCTCTCTGGGGCAAGGTTTGCAAAAGGCCTTCCGCCTCGAATCTGGGAATGGCTTCGCGCACCGCACTGAGTGTAACTCCCGTCATGTCCACCAGCTCCCTCTGAGAGATGACCTGGCCGGGCCGCACCTTCCCCCAATTCAACAGATCCTCGATGCGCTGGTAGGCCACCTGCTTGAGCGAGTTTTCGCCGCTGCTTGAGGCGGATGTCCTCTGCGCTCGTTGACGGCTTTTGATGTGATCGGACATGTTCGCTTCCGTTGTGCTGTTGCTAACACGACACTAACATGTTAGTGCGATGACAGTAAGCACAAAGTGGTGACCCTGACCGTGCCGGAACCCGAGTGGAGGAACATGACGCGGTCGATGAAATGCATTGGTTTACTGCTACTATCACCTGGATTGGGAGGAAGAAACGACATGACGAAACAATTCACGCGCCGGTTTATGATGGCATCGACAGGAATGCTGGCCTTGCTTGCCGCATCCATGCCGCTCGGCTCCGCATTGGCTCAGGACAAGCCGGTTATCCGAATGTCCACACCTGCTTCGGATACGGACCAACGCTCCGTGGCGCTGGCGACGGTGTTTGGCCCCGCTATCAGCGAGTTCGCCACTTACCAGCCTCACTACAATGCGTCCTTGGTTCCACAGGGATCCGAACTGGAATCAATTGCCACCGGCGATCTTGAGATGTCGATCACCTCGGCACAGGAGCTTGCCAATTTTCTGCCTGAGTTCTCGATTTTCGCCACAGGCTATGTTCATCAGAGCGCAGAACATCAGGTCAAGGTGTTCAATGATCCCTTGATGGATTCGTTCAAGAAAAAGGTCGAGGATGAGCTCGGGGTAAAGCTGCTCGCCGTCATGTATCTCGGCAAGCGCCATGTGAACCTGCGCTTTCCAAGAGCCGAGAAGAATGTGATGACGCCGGCGGATCTGGCGGGCGTCAATCTGCGCATGCCCGGAAGCGATGCCTGGCAGTTTCTTGGCCGTGCACTGGGCGCCAATCCGACGCCGATGGCCTTCACCGAAATTTACACCGCACTGCAGACCGGCTCGGTCGACGGACAGGACAATCCGCTGCCGACAGTCGTGGACGCAAAATTCTACGAAGTGACCAAGCAGATCAGCCTCACCTCGCATCTGGTGGACCTGAACTATGTCGCCTTTTCGAAGTCAGTATGGGACGGGTTGGATGCCGAACAGCAGGCGGCTGTTCAGAAGGCCGCCGAGGAGGCAGCCGAATCTGGTCGCCAGGCACAGCTGAAGAAAGAGGAAGACCTCGTCTCGTTCCTGAAGGAACAGGGTCTCGATGTCTATGAGCCGGATCTGACGGCGTTCCGCACCCACGTGCAGGCGCAGTATGTTGGCTCCGCTTTCACAAAGTCCTGGCCCGAGGGCGTTCTCGACAAGATCAACGCTCTGGGCAACTAAGCCGCCATGACAATGTGGCCGGGGCACGCTCCGGCCACCACCCAGCAAAGACCACATCCCGTTGTGGCTTGTCCGAGGTCAAGACTTGCCCCGCATTTTCAAGATATTGCGCACCTCGTCCGAGGCATTTGCCGCTGCATTGATGGCGGCCATGTTCGCGACGTTCATCCTGCAGGTTGCCATACGCTATACCGCCCGCATGCCCTGGGTGTCGGAGCACTTGCCCTGGCTGGAGCCATCCAATTTCGGCTGGACCCTTGAGTTCTGCCTTGCGCTCTGGGTCTGGCTGATTTTCTGGGGCAATGCCTTTGTGGTGCGGAACCGTGACCATGTGACATTCGATGTGCTCTATGTCGCGGCACCACCCCGGGTCAGACGGGTGTTTGCCATCATCAGCGGCCTGGCAATTGCCATTGCCGTTTTCATCTCGATTTTCCCGACATGGGATCGTTTTGTGATCTTGCGGCTGAAACGAACCGCGACTCTCGGTGAACTGTTTGGCGATTGGGTCCGGATGCGCGACATCTACATCATTTACATCATCTTCCTAGTCTCCATCAGCGCCCGCTATCTATGGCAGGTCTGGCACGCTTACCGTTACGGGGTTGAGGAACCGGACCTTGTCGAAACCTCCCGGTCAAAATCATGAGTCTCGAGTTCCTTCTGTGCCTGACCATTCTGATGGGGCTTGCCGCCATCGGGACGCCGATTGCCTATGCGATCCTGGTTGCCTCCTTCGCCTATCTGGCAGCCTCTGGGCAAAGCATCGGGATCAGTGGCAAGATCCTCATGGACGGGCTTTACCAGAGCTTCATCCTGCTCGCTGTGCCGCTTTTCATCGTGGCCGCCAACATCATGAATGCCGGCACTGTGTCAGACCGTCTGCTGCAGTTCTGCATCGCCCTTGTCGGCCGCTTTCGCGGCGGCCTCGGCCACGTCAATATCCTGTCTTCGCTGGTGTTTTCGGGCATGTCCGGCTCGGCGATCGCAGATGCCGCAGGCATCGGCAAACTGATCATCGAGATGATGGTGAAATCCGGCCACTACACCCGTGGCTATGCCGCTGCAATCACCGCGGCTTCGGCAACCATCGGACCGATCATTCCACCCTCGATCCCGATGGTGCTCTACGCATTGGTCTCCAACACCTCGATCGGCTATCTGTTCCTCGCAGGGATCGTGCCGGGGCTGCTGATGGGCGGCGTGTTGATGGTCATGAACGCCTGGATCTCGCACAAGCGCGGATTTGCCAAGAATGAGCCGGTCCCGTTGCGCGAGTTCCCGCGCCTGACCCTGAATGCCGGCCCCGCCCTACTGATGCCCGCCATTCTGCTCTATGGCATTTATGGCGGTGTTACGACCCCGACCGAGGCGGCAGCCGTTGCGGCTCTCTACGCGCTCATCCTTGCTGCGATCTTTTACCGGTCCCTCTCGCTCGCCCATTTCTACGACATCCTCGTCGCCAGTGCCCGATCCTCAGCCGCAGTAGGCCTGATCATCGGCGGAGCACTGATCCTGAACTACATTGTCGCCTCGGAGAACATTCCCGATGTCGTGGCACAGGCACTGGTTGGCATTGATATGCATCCGTTGGTGTTTCTGGTCAGTGTCAATGTGCTGCTGCTGCTGCTGGGCTGTTTCCTCGATGCCTCGACCATCATTCTGGTGATCCTGCCGCTTTTCATTCCGGCATGCCGTGAACTGGGAATCGATCTTGTGCATTTCGGCGTCGTGGCGATCGTCAATTGCATGATCGGACTGATCACACCGCCCTACGGAATTCTGCTCTTCGTCATCAATGCGGTCACGCGTATTCCGCTGGCCGAAATCATTCGCGAAATATGGCTGTTCCTCGGGGTGCTGGTCGCTGCCCTGCTGGCCCTGGTTCTGTTTCCCGACCTGACGTTGATGCTCCCGCGTGCCTTCGGGTACGGCAGTTGACCCCCCTTTGTTTCCCTTCTCTTTGAGGACCAGTTTCATGCCCCATGCGATGCAAGGTGTTTTCCCGGTTATGATCACACCGTTTCGGCCGGACAACACGGTTGACTGGGAAGGCTACGCGCGGCTGATCGAATGGTATCTCGACAACGGCGCCCATGGCCTTTTTGCTGTATGCCAGTCATCCGAAATGCAGTTTCTCTCCCTGGATGAACGCCGCGAATTGGCGCGCTTTACTGTTGAGCGGGTCGCCAGCCGGGCGCCGGTGGTGGCTTCAGGCCACATCTCCGATTCGATTGCTGATCAGAAGGAAGAACTGCTGACGATCGCCGACACGGGCGTCGATGCGGTCGTTCTGGTGACCAACCGCCTGGCAGCCGCGGATGAAGACAGCTCCGCGTTCCGCGCCCGGATGGATGCACTTCTTGAAGCGCTGCCTTCAGACCTGATGCTCGGACT
Source organism: Hoeflea sp. (assembly GCA_043585085.1). Classification (GTDB taxonomy): domain Bacteria; phylum Pseudomonadota; class Alphaproteobacteria; order Rhizobiales; family Rhizobiaceae; genus Hoeflea. Next base: position 871,616 of record CP121320.1, on the reverse strand, counting down.
CTATGAATGCCCGGCGCCCTATCGCCGCTTGTTGACCGATGAGGAGGTCAGCTGGTGCGCGCACAGTGGCCGTTTCGCTTTCCTCAAGGATGTGACCTGCAACCTTGAACATCTCAAGCGACGCCTCGCCCTGGTCGCCGGAACCCCGCTTGCCATCAACAATGCCAATGCGGCGATTGCCTGGCCCGCCATCCAGGCCGGTGGGCACGGGTTTTCCGGGGTGATGAACAACTTTCACCCCGACCTCTACCGGTGGCTGATCGATCACGGAGAGGCCCATCCCGAGTTCGCCGCTGAACTCGATACGTTCCTGGTGCTTGCCGCAATGTCCGAGAGTCTCGGCTATCCGAAACTTGCCAAACACTATCACCGCCGCATCGGAACCTTTGACAGCGTCCACAGCCGCAGCGTGAGCTATGATATTGATGAACGGCATTGGGCCGCTGATGTTGTGCTGGATCAGATCCTCGAGGGTGCAGATCGTTTGCGCAACCGGATCAAAAGCCTGTAACAGCTGGTCACGCGCGTTGGATGGTCCTGCCTGATGTCCGGACAGGTCGATCCGCGGATCTCTGAAAGAAGGACGCATGGCAAGCAGCACGATCCGCCTTGGCCTGATTGGGGACAATATCGCCCAATCACAGGCACCGCGCCTGCACAGGCTGGCGGGCCTGCAAAACGATCGAGCTGTCACCTATGACCGTCTTGTGCCTCATGAACAGGGCAAGGCCTTTGATCCTCTTTTCAGCGACATTGCGGATGCGGGATATCGCGGCGTCAACATCACCTATCCCTACAAGGAGCGGGCCAGCACCAAAGTGATCATCGAAGATGATCTGGTAAGGGCGATGGGAGCGGTCAACACTGTCGTGTTCGCTGAAGGCGGCCCCCACGGCTTCAACACCGATTATTCGGGGTTCATCAGAGCCTATCGCCGGATATGGGGCGTCACTGAGCCTGGGCCTGTCCTGATGATCGGCGCGGGTGGCGTGGGCAAGGCGATCGCCTTCGGGCTTGTTGCGCTCGGGCTGCAGGACATACGCATTGCGGATCTCGACATCCCCAAGGCACAGGGCCTTGCCTCGGCTTTGCGCCTTGCCTGCCCGCATCTTCATGCCGATGTCGGCAGTGATGCAGGAGGCCTTTCACAGGGCGTAAACGGGATTATCAACTGCACCCCGATCGGCATGGATGGCTATCCCGGCACGCCACTGGACCGACGGTTCATGGCGGGTGCCAGCTGGGCCTTTGATGCTGTTTACACGCCACTCAACACCGTGTTTCTGGAAGACGCGCGCAAGCAAGGTCTCCAGACGATCTCGGGTTATGAGCTGTTCATCGGACAGGGCCTGGACGCCTGGCGGATCTTTACCGGATTGCCGCTTGATGAGGACCGCCTGCGTGCCGACTTGCTTAATCTGAGCAAATGAAAACCGTTTGGCTTGTCTAAGATGTTTTGGAGGTCCAGACCTCGAGAAGGGAAACCGCCATTTGATTGGTGGTATCGGCATAGATCGCCACTTCCAGCGGTTCCTTTCCGAAATGGTTGGCAAGCGAGATCATCTGTCCGCTCTCGATCTCCCGGTAGGCCATGCTGAAGGGCAGCCAGCCGACCCCGATCCCCTTCAGAACCAGCTCCTTGATGCCGCTGGAAAACGCGGATTCACAGACCGGATTGGTGCTGTAGTTTTGCGTTGAGAACAGCCGCTGGGCCTTGTTCAGCACCTCGCCGAAATAGCTGCTGTCGGGATAGACGATGGCGGGCGTGTCTTCAGAGATGTTCTTGTCTTCCTTGACGCTGTAGCGCAGCGATCCGCCAACAACCGGAACCAGGTAATCAATGCCCCACAAGGCACGCCGCACACTGGGGCCGAAGGCCAAGGGCGCTGCATTGTCCGCCTCGTAGCACAGCAACATGCTGGTATCGCCGCGCAGGAACATGGTGACGCAATCGGGCAGATTGCCGGCCCTGAGGCGAATTTTCAGCGCCGGCTGGTAGTGGCTTGCCCTGAGCGCCATGTCCGGGAAGGTCGAGACAATCGGTGCGTGCTGCGCGGCAATCGCAATTGTGGAACTGGCCGGATCGAAATGCACGATTCTGGTTCGCAGATCCCGGATCCGGTTGACCAGGGCGCGGATCTCCACCTCGTTGGACAGAAGCGACTGACTGATCTCGATGCGGTTGGTTCCCCGTTCCAGAATCTGCACACCCAGCCAGTCTTCAAAACTGCGGATCCGTCTGGAAAATGCTGGCTGCGTGATGTTCCGGCGCGCCGCTGCACGGCTCAGGTTGCCTTCTTCCATCAGCACCAGAACATCGTCGAGCCACTGCATATCCATCAAAACCATCCTTTGCTCAAAGCATTTGTATGGGCAGCCCAAGAAAAAAGCATTATTTTTTTGCCCGCCCATTGGTGATGGTTTGTCTCGAAATATGGAGAGGAAACCGAGGCGTGACTGAAGCAAAGCAGATAATTGAACCCGGGCCGGCGGTCTCACCGGAAATGACGATGAGCCTTTGCAAGGATCTGTCGATCACTCTGGCCCGGTTTCCGAGGGTGCAGCTGGGACATTTCCCGACCCCGCTGGAGCCGATGGACCGGTTGAGCGAAATGCTGGGGGGGCCGCGTCTTTGGGTCAAGCGCGATGACTGCACCGGCTTGTCATCCGGCGGCAACAAGACCCGCAAGCTGGAATATCTGATGGCGGATGCGCAAGACCAGGGCGCCGACACGATCATCACCCAAGGCGCCACGCAATCCAACCATGCCCGCCAGACCGCGGCGGCGGCAGCCAAACTCGGCATGACCTGTCACATTCTGCTGGAGGACCGGACAGGGTCGAGTGAGCCAAACTACACCTTGAACGGCAATGTCTTGCTGGACCGGCTGCATGGTGCATCGGTCTCCAAGCGCCCCGGCGGCGCGGATATGAATGCCGAGATGGAGGCCTTGGCCGAAAAACTGCTGGCGCAAGGCAAGAAGCCCTACATCATTCCCGGTGGCGGATCCAATCCTGTCGGGGCGTTGGGCTATGTCAACTGCGCCCGCGAGCTGGCCGAACAGGCAGCAAGCACCGGGCTGCACATTGATGCGCTGGTGCACGCGACGGGCAGTTCGGGCACGCAGGCCGGGCTTGTCACTGGACTGGCCGCGATCCGCAGCGATATGCATTTGCTTGGAATTGGCGTTCGCGCGCCGCAGCCCAAACAGGAGCAGATGGTTTTTGATCTGGCCCAGCGGACCGCAGGTCACATGGGCACCGGCCTCACAATCCAGCGCGGCGATGTCCGCGCCAATTGTGACTATGTCGGGCCGGGTTACGGCCTGCCAACGGACGGCATGATCAGATCGCTGAAACTGCTGGCCGAGACCGAAGGGCTTTTGTTTGACCCGGTCTATTCCGGCAAGGGCCTGGACGGGCTGATCGACCAGATCCGCAAGGGATATTTCGACGGCATGAACAATGTCGTGTTTCTGCACACCGGCGGAAGTGCGGCACTGTTTGGTTATCCCGACACGTTCGGGCTGCCCGGTTACACAGACTAACGAACCACCCCAACAAGGAGACTGCCAAAATGTCACTAAAAGCCACCTTGCTGACTGCAACCCTGCTCAGCGTCATCAGCGCTCCGGCCCTCGCCGAAAGCGTCAAGATCGGCGTCCCCTCATGGACCGGCGCCCAGGCCATTGCCCATGTTCTGGGTGCCGTGGTTGAAAACCGCATCGGCGGTGAAGTCGAATATGTTCCGGGCAACAACGCGACAATCTTCCAGGCGATGGACCAGGGCAAGGGCGATATCGATGTCCACCCGGATGTCTGGCTGCCGAACCAGGAAAGCTTCACCAAGCAATATGTCGATGGAGCCGGAACCGTGACGCTGTCGTCCAATCCTTACGAGGGCAATCAGGGCTTCTGCGTCTCCAAGAATTTTGCCGAAGCCAACAACATCACCGATATCGCTGATCTGGGACGCCCGGATGTCGCAGCCCTGATGGACAGCGACGGCAATGGCAAGGGCGAGATGTGGATCGGCGCACCCGGATGGGCCTCCGCCAATGTCAACGAAGTCAAGGTCCGCGATTATGGCCTGCTGGACTTCATCGAACCGATCCGCGCCGAAGAAAGCGTCAAGACCGCGCGCATCAAGGACTCGATTGCCAAGGGCGAAGGCTATGCATTCTATTGCTATGAGCCGCATGCGGTCTGGTACATGTTCGATGTGGTGATGCTGAGCGAGCCGACCTATGACCCGGCAAAATACATCATGGTCCAGCCATCGGATGACGCGGACTGGTATGAAAAATCCACCGTTGCCACCAAGGACGATCTGAAGAAGGTTCAGATCGCCTGGTCCAACTCGCTGCCGGAGCGCTCGCCTGCGATCGCTGAATTCTTCCAGCGCTTTTCGCTCTCCGCCGATGACGTGAGCAACTTTGCCTATGAAATCAGCGGCAAGGGTCGCGATCCGGCCGAAGTCGCCAAGGAATGGATGGAAGCAAATCCTGACCGCGTGGATGCATGGCTGGGCCTCTGATATCGCTATGATGTGAAGAAGACGGATGGTCCCCGCGCGGGGTGGGGGCCATCTCTCACAGTCAGACCACCAGGGAACGGGACAGCCTTGTCATGAGCGATGAAACCGTCATTGAAATTTCCAATGTGTGGAAGATTTTCGGTGAAAACCACCAGGAGGCACTGCGCGCGATCCGTGAGGAGGGTTTGGACAAGGCGCAGGTCCTGGCCAAGTACAACGTGGCCGTGGGGGTAGCCGATGTCAGTCTGTCGGTCAACCGCGGCGAGATCTTCTGTATCATGGGGCTGTCGGGCAGCGGCAAGTCAACGCTGGTGCGCCATTTCAATCGCCTGCTGGAACCCACGGATGGCAAGATCCTGGTTGAAGGCACCGATGTCATGGGTCTTGATCCGAAGGAATTGCGGACCTTCCGCAACCGCAAGATCGGCATGGTGTTTCAGAATTTCGCGCTGATGCCGCATCGCTCGGTGCTGGACAATGTCGCGATGCCGCTGGAGATCCGGCAGGTCAGCAAGAATGACCGGATGCGCCAGGCCGCGGCAATCCTGGATATCGTGGAGCTCAGACCCTGGGGTGCAAAATTTGCCCATGAGCTTTCGGGCGGCATGCAGCAGCGCGTCGGTCTGGCCCGGGCTCTGGCCGCCAATCCGGACGTGCTGTTGATGGACGAGCCGTTCAGCGCGCTCGATCCGCTGATCCGGCGGCAGCTGCAGGATGAATTCATCCGCCTGTCGAAGATCCTCAAGAAGACCACCGTGTTTATCACCCATGATCTCGACGAGGCCGTGCGGATCGGCGACCGTATTGCCATCATGCGTGACGGGCGGCTGGTGCAGACCGGCACGGCCGAAGAGATCGTGATGAACCCCGCCGATGATTATGTGTCTGACTTTGTCGCCGGAATTTCCCGTCTCAAGGTCGTCCATGCCCATGCGGTGATGCAGCCGCTCGAGGCTTACGTCAGTGCCAATGGACCGCCGGATGCCAACGCCCCGCGTGTTGAGGAGGATGAGACGTTGAGCACCCTGATAAATCTGGCAATCGATCATGAAAGCGCAATTCTGGTGGCAAGCGAAGGGCGCGACATCGGCGTCATCACCCGCAGCGATATTCTGCGCACTGTTGTTGAAGGGACCGAAATGTCATGAACGACACCGTGCAAAACCCCCTCGAAGCCACTGACACCGACGCGGCCCTTGCCTATGCCGAAGAGCGGCGTGACAACATTCGCCGCTTTGTCCGCACCAGCCCCGATTACTACATCGCCCAGTTCGACAAGATCGGGGAGAGTGCAAAGTTCACGCCGACATTCAACCTGATGGCAGGCCTGTTCGGCCCGGTCTGGTTTGGTGCGCGCGGCCTGTGGTCCTGGGCGCTGCCGTTCCTGATCATCGAAACGCTGGCTCTGGTGCAGATGGCACGGGGCATGTTTGGCGACCTGGCGGCAGATGCCTTTGCCCGGATTGCCTCGATCGAGGGAACACTCGATCTGCGCCGCCAGCAGCTGGCTGCCGCAATCGAAAGCGGATCGGACAAGGTCGATGTCTATCGGCGCACCGTTGAATCGCTGGAGGCTGCCATCGGCGGCATCAGGGACGAGGCCGCGGCGCTGTCCGAGCAAGGCGTCACCATTGCCCTCGGGGGGCTTGCGCTCCTGATCGCAGCCAAGGCCGTGCAGGCAACAGTGGCCAACTGGGCGCTTGAGGCTCGGTTTTCGGAGTGGTTGTCCAACCCCGAAATCCGCTCCGGACTGCCTTTGAGCAACATCGTCTCGAGCGCGGTTTTCATGGCGCTGATCGCGGTCGCCGCCATGGTGCATTACAGCTTCCCGGGGCGGTTCAGCCTGCTCACCGAATTCCCGACCGATCCCGATTACAGGCTTTTCAGCATCGAGTGGGTCGAAGCCTTTTTTGCCTTCTGCGTGGCCAATGGCGAGGTGCTGTTTGACTTCATCACCTACTGCATCCGCATGGTCCTCGATGCGCTGGAGCTGGTGTTTGTCAGCAACCCCTGGATCGTCATTGCGTCGCTGATTGTTCTGCTGACCTGGCTGACGGCAGGAATACGCACGGCGATTTGGTCGGCGGCTTTCCTGTCCTACATGGGTCTCTTGGGTTTTTGGGACAAGGCGATGACGACGCTGGCGCTGCTGGGCACTGCGGCCTGCCTGTCGATCCTGATCGGCATTCCGCTGGGCATGTTCTGTGCGCGGCGTCCGCGGTTCTATTCCTTCATCCAGCCGATCATGGATTTCATGCAGACCATGCCCGCCTTTGTGTTCATGATCCCGGTGATCGCCTTCTTCGGCACCGGCAAACCGGCAGCCGTGGTGACAACCATGATCTTTGGCGGCACTCCGGTGGTGCGCCTGACAGTGCTCGGCCTGCGCGGCGTGCCCGACAGCGTGCGCGAGGCGGCCATCTCGTTCGGCGCCAACAAATGGTACCTGCTCACGCGGGTTGACCTGCCGCTGGCCAGTCCGTCGATCCGGGCAGGCATCAACCAGACGATCATGCTGTCGCTGGCGATGGTGGTTGTGGCCTCACTGATCGGGGCCAAGGGGCTGGGTGAGGATGTGCTCGAAGCGCTGCAATACGCCAATGTGGGGCAAGGCATCCTGGCCGGTTTCGCGATCCTGTTCTGTGCCATGATCCTTGACCGCATCGTGCAGGGCCAGCGCAAATGACACCATTGGTTCTGGTCCATGGCTTCATGGGCGGCAGCGCGCAATGGGAGGCGCAGGTCGCCGCCTTCTCTGGCAAGCATGACGTCATCGCCGTAGATCTGCCCGGGTTTGGCGCAAACAACCACTTGCCCTCCCTTCACTCCATCAGTGCCTTTGCCGAATGGGTCATCGCCGACCTCAGGCGAAGGGGTGTTGAGCGCTACCACCTTCTGGGCCATTCGATGGGCGGCATGATCGTGCAGGAAATGGACCGGATGGATCAGGGCCACATCGAGCGGCTTGTGCTCTATGGCACCGGTGCGACCGGTGTCTTGCCCGGCCGTTTCGAGACAATCGAAGAGAGCAAAGCCCGGGCCAGGGCCGACGGTGCAAAGGTAACCGCGCGGCGCATTGCGGCAACCTGGTTCTTGCAGCGGGAAAATGCGCCCGCCTTTGAAGCCTGCGCGGCGATTGCCGAACAGGCATCGCCTGAAGCGATCCAGGCGGGTCTCGATGCGATGCAGGGCTGGCACGGGGCCAACCGCCTCTCGGAGATCGAAGCAGAGAGCCTGGTGATCTGGGGCGACGGGGACCGCAGCTATCCCTGGCAGCAAATCGAACTGCTCTGGAATGAAATCCTCCGCACAAACCTCGCTGTCGTGCCAGGTTGTGCCCATGCCGTTCATCTTGAAAAACCGCATATCTTCAATTCGCTTGTTGCCGATTTTCTGTCAACGTGATTATCTCCGGCGTCATCAATCCCGGAACCGTTTCTGACGCGCCATGGCTATGATCAGCACAGTTGAAGCCACTCTGTTGGTCTCAAGCAACACCAGTGGCGAGGTTTTGACCTGCCGGGAAGGGCTCAGTTTCTGGGGTGGTGTTGATCCTGAAACCGGTGTGATCATTGATGTGCATCATCCGGATCATGGGGCGGATCTCGCGGGACGCGTCGTCTTGATGCCGACCTCCAGGGGATCTTGCAGCGGCAGCGGAGTCTTGCTGCAGCTGGCACGCAATGGACAAGCGCCTGCGGCACTCGTGTTTCGTGAGGCTGAGGACATTCTCACCCTTGGCGCCATCATTTCAGCACGGCTATTCGATCGTCCGATAGCGGTTTTGCGGCTGCCGCCAGCGCTCTACGATGTGCTGTCCCGGGCCACCGAAGCTGAAATCGATGGCGACGCGCTGCATTTTTCCGGTCAGTCTGTGCCGCTGTCGCGCCCGGACACGCAGCGGCTGCGCCTGAGCGAAACGGACCACCATCTGCTCGCAGGTTATGATGGGCTGGCCCGGCAAATCGCCATGGAGGTGGTATGCCTGATGGCGGCGGTTCAGGGCGCGGATGAGTTGATCGATGTTTCGCGTGCTCACATTGACGGCTGTATTCTGGCTCATGACGCCAACCTGGGTTTTGCCGAGAAGATGCATGAGATGGGCGCAAAGGTGGTGGTTCCGACCACAATCAACGCGATTTCCGTGGACAGGGAAAACTGGCAATCCTGGGGTGTCATTCCGGATTTCGGCAACAAGGCCAGTCGGCTTGCGGATGCTTATGTGAACATGGGCGCCCGGCCGACATTCACCTGCGCACCCTATCTGCTTGATGATGCCCCGCGCGTGGATGAAGCGATCGGCTGGTCGGAATCCAATGCCGTCATCTATGCAAATTCGGTGCTCGGTGCCCGCACCCAGAAACATCCTGACTATCTCGATCTGTTCATTGCGATCACCGGGCGCACGCCAAACACCGGCGTCTATCTGGCGGAGAACCGCATCCCGGTGTGTGAGCTGAGAGTGATCTTGCCTGCACAGATTGAGGATGCCCTGTGGCCCATGCTGGGATGGCTGGCGGGGAGCAAATCCCCGTCCGGCATCCCGGTCCTCACAGGTCTTGAAGGGCTGGTACCGGCGCCAGATGACTTCAAGGCGCTCTGCGCGGCATTCGGCACAATGTCGGCGGCCCCGATGCTGCATGTGAGAGGGCATACGCCTGAGGGGGACATTCCTCTCTCGGCTGACGCAAGCCGGATCGATATCACGGCGGGGGAGTTGCGAGAGCTCTGGCAGGCGTTCAACGCGGCGGACGATCAGGTTGATCTGGTGGCGATCGGCAGTCCGCATGCGTCCCTTGCCGAAGTGCGGAGATTTGTTGATCTGCTGGGCGGCAGCAGTTGTCATCCCGCAACAAAGACGATTGTCACGGTTGGCCGGAGCGTTCTTGCTGACATGACGGGGGAGGGCCTTCTGGATCGGCTGCAGCGGGCTGGCGTTGAGGTGATTCCGGATATCTGCTGGTGTTCAATGACAGAGCCGGTCTTTCCGGCAGCTGCGTCGGTTGTCATGACAAACTCGGGAAAATACGCCCATTACGGCAAAGGCCTGACAGGCCGCGGCATGCGTTTCGGCAGTCTGAAGGACTGCGCCAATGCCGCCATCAGCGGTCGTGCAGACAAGGGGCTTCCCGGCTGGCTTTTGTCGGATCGTTGAAAGGCAGATATGCAAGCACGAAGAAGGTCCCTGGAAACATTCGGAAACACCGGCGGACAACAGACGCGCATATCAGCCGAAGTTGATTGCCGGGAGAAGCCATGCACTTTAGTCGGGATATTCAGACAGGAAGCGCCCCTTGCACCGGACCACATGAGGAAATGCCGCGATGAAAGAGACTGTTTTCAAAGGAACCATGCCTGCACTCATGACCCCGTGTGGCCCGGATCGCCAACCCGATCTCGACACGCTGGTTCGCAAGGGTAAAGAGTTGATGGCTGCGGGCATGTCTGCCGTGGTCTATTGCGGATCCATGGGGGACTGGCCGCTGCTCAGCGATGAGCAGCGAATGGAGGGGGTGAAACGCCTCGTTGAGGCAGGCGTCCCTGTCGTTGTGGGCACCGGTGCCTTGAACACCAGGCTGGCCGTGGATCATGCCAGCCATGCCGCAAGCGTTGGGGCAAGCGGATTGATGGTGATCCCGCGCGTGCTCTCCCGCGGGTCTTCCTTGTCTGCCCAGAAAGCGCACTTGAAGGCAGTCCTCGGAGCCGCGCCGCAATTGCCAGCCGTGATCTACAACAGTCCCTATTATGGCTTTGCAACGCGCGCCGAGCTGTTCTTTGAGTTGCGCAGGGACCATCCCAATCTTGTTGGCTTCAAGGAGTTCGGAGGAGCCGCCGACCTGAGCTATGCGGCGGAGTTCATCACATCCGCTGATGATGATGTGACGCTGATGGTTGGTGTTGATACGGCGGTCTTGCATGGCTTTGTCAATTGCGGGGCCATTGGGGCCATCACCGGAATCGGAAATGTCATTCCCCGCGAGGTCCTTCATCTGGTGAGCCTGTGCGAGAAAGCCGCCAAGGGAGACCCTGTCGCCAGGGCGCAGGCGGAGGAGCTTGAGAAGGCCATGGCCATCTTGTCGTCATTCGACGAGGGACCGGATCTGGTGCTCTATTACAAGTATCTCTCCGTTCTGGCCGGCGACGCAGCCTATGAACATCATTTCAATGAAGGTGACGCTCTATCCCCATCCCAGCGAGGCTACGCCAAGGCACAGTTCGAGATTTTCACCGCTTGGTATCGAGAATGGAATGCCCGGACCGGCTCTGATTGAGCGGTCCAATTTTCTCGGGGGCAGGGCAAGCCTGTCACCTTAGACTGCGCAACCAGCCAAGGCTGTCATCGGTCGCGCCGCCCGGCTTGTATTCGGCCCCCAGGGGACGGGACCAGCCCATTGCCGCAATTTCGGCAAAGACAAACCTGTAGTTCAATTCTCCCTGATCAGGCGGGCCCCTGTCGGGAACAGCGGCGAACTGGATATGGCCGAGCATCGGGGCAAGCGCCTTGAGGCGGGTAACGACATCTCCCTCGGTCCGTCCCACATGGTAGCAGTCAAACATGAGTTTGATCCCGGGCATGTCGAGCTCGGTGAGGACCGAAGCCGCCTGGTCGGTCGTGCGCAGGAAATATCCAGGCACATCATGACGGTTCAGGGGCTCGATGAGCAGCATGATCCCGGTGGGGCAATTCCGTCGCGCATAGCGCAGGTTTTCAAGAAACACTGCATGTGCTTCGGGTCCTTCGGCAATGCCTGCCATGACGTGAACGGCTTGGGCCTCAATTGAGATCGCATAGTCGATCGCCTGATCAATGGCAGCGCGCGCCTCGGCCTGGCGAGCGGGAAGAGCACAAAGCCCGCTCTCGCCGGGATTGCCGCGAATGGTGTTCAGCCCGAGCATGGGCAGGCCGGTTTCTTCGAGTGCTGCCTTCACCTCCTCCGGTGGCGTCTCAAAGGGCCAGTGACATTCGACAGCATCGAACCCCGCCGTCTTCGCGGCCCTGATCGCGCCGGGCAAAGACAGACCGGTCCAGAGAAAGCCCAGGTTTGCGGAAAACTGCATTCATCCTGCTCCACATCGAATCTGGGTACGACGCCGAGAACTCGTGCCTCTGTCAACGCATTTGCGTTCAACCCGCGCACCATCATCGTCAACAGGACCGTATTCTAAAGTTCCCCAATGGTGTTGCAAGCGGCCTCCACACCTTTTCCCGCGACGGGCGGACCGTGAGCATCACAGCCGAGCGCTTGCCCGCAAGGACTCGCCCATCTCCCGTCGCCCGCTGCCAATGAGCTGCCGTGAGGCGGTGGAGTGGTTGAGCGTCGCCGGATCAAGTCGTCGTAATCATCGGCGCCGACGCCGGCGGCATTGCCTGCATCAACGAGGCAGCCGCCGGTCTCGATCCCGAAACACGCAGGGTGACGACCTCAGGCGGTCAGGTCCTTCTCGACATATTCCACGCCAAGCGTCGCCTTGTGGCGCTCCAGCCCCTTGAGAAGCATGTCTTCATCAAAGCCACCGGTCATGATCATGCACCCAATCTGATTGCGATGTTTTTGGCTTAAACGCCGTTCCACAACGTCTTACGGCCCTTTTCGCGTCCACAGCCCTATTTGCCAAAAGCCGCCGAAGGGGGTCGACGTCACCGGCATGCCATTCATAGGGATGGCTCAGACTCCGAACATCTCGCATCGCCAGCGGTGGATATGACGATGCAATCGGGCACCGTGGCGATACAGGCTTGGCGATAAGCCTCGACGAATCTGCTCAGATGTCGCGACAGAGCCCGGTCTGCGTCACTCAGGAGCGCCCAGATATAGGGAATTCTGGTTTCCAGAGGCAGGACCTTTGTGCCCTCAACCGGCACACCATAGGCAGTGACCGGATCCACCAGCGCGACACCCAGACCCGAGCGCGCGGCCATGACTGCGTTCAGCGACGTGTTGGTGGTAAACTCGGAGGGGGGCGTGATGCCCTGGGCGCGCAAGGCCTGGTCAATGGTGCTGCGTATCCGGAAGGCGTTGCCGACGGTGATCAATCTCTGATCAGTGAAAGTCGACAACTCTAACGGCCGGCCGGCCCCGGCCAAAGGTGAACCCGCAGCAACCACGCCCACCAGGCGGGATTCACACACCACATGGCGCACAATTCCGGCGTGATCGATAGGGTCGGCAGCGAGGCCGAAATCCGCCGTGCGACTGCGCAGTGCCCGGATCACGTGTTCCGCATTCATCGTCTGGACATTGACCTGTTGCGGCAATTCTTCCCCCAATGCCATCAGCGCAGGCCCCAACAGGCCTGCAGCCATGGTTGGCGTCGCCGCAATATCAATGGAAGCAATCTTCTCTGTGCGGATGGCTTCGGCGCGCTGTTCGATCTGGCGCAGACCAGCCACGATCCTCTGCACCTCTTCGTGGAACCGCAGACCGCGGTCCGTGGGCGAAATCCGCGGGCCATTGCGATGGAACAGCTGAAAGCCAACGGCGGCCTCAAGCTCCTTGATCATCCGGGTTACCGCCGGCTGGCCAACACCCAGGGAGACCGCAGCCTTGGTCATGGAGCCACAGGCCATGGCCGCCAGAAAGGCTTCGAGCACCCTGAGGTCGAATTTTTTATCATTCTCAATTGACATCATGTCTTCTCATTTATGCGTAATGGGTATAATGGCTTTCTCAGTGAAATTAGACAGGAGGCCTGCATTGTTCAATCTCGCCTGCCGCGACACTGCACTGATTCCTTCGGCAGCCGTCAGCCATTCAGCCGCGAAAGAGGAGAATACCCCGCAACCTCCGGTCACTTCATCTTTCCCGGTCTCCGTCTCCAGTCATTCAAGCCGACAGAAGGACCAGAAATGACGCCAAACGATGCCATCAATGCAGCCCTGGCGCTGACGCCAGAAGATGCGCTTTATGCACTCAGGGCCCGCAGGCCTTCCTTTGTCGACGGCGCGGAAGCCTGCCGGGCAAGTGTTCTGACCCCGGAGGAAGACCTCGGTCTGTCGTCCGACTTGCGCCACGCCGTGGCACATCGGGGTGCAGCCTTCGCGCAAAACGCTGCTGTTCTAGCAGGCTATCCTGCGCCAGCCGACCCGGCACTGCGCGATCTGGCAAGCGGCGCCATGCCCGATGACCCGAGCCTCGCGGCCCTGGCGCGTCACACCGACATGATCGTTTCTACACCCGCAAAGGCCTCAAGGGAGCATCTGCAGGACTTGCTGTCGGCCGGGTTTACGGTGCCCCAGATCATCGCCCTCTCCGAGCTTCTGGCGCAGGTCTGCTACGAGATCCGCATTGTCCACGGGCTGTCGCTGCTGAAGGAGACCGCTGATGTCTGATTACATTGCCAGGGTCAAACTCAAGCCTCTGTCATGGACACCCTATCTGCCGCCGGTTGAGGTCGCCGAGGCAACCCCGCGGCAACTGGAGGCGATGAAGGTCACGCCTTCGGCCAAGAAGGTTTCCCCCTATGTGCGCACACTCGTGCACGACCCGGACAGCTATGTGGCACGCACCGAGTTGTTCAATGCCATCATGTATGCCGAAGGCGGCCTGCCTCGCGAGGACCGTGAGCTGGGTGCGCTGGGCGCGTCCCTGGTCAATGGCTGCAAATATTGCGCCAACGTCCACGCACGCCAGCACGCCAAACTTGCCGGACCGGAAACCACTTCGGCGCTGTTTGCCGAACGTCGCGACGCGCTCAACCCGCGCGACACGGCGATCATGGATTTCGCCGAAGCGCTGACGGCGACACCGCCCCGCGCCGATCAATCACATATCAAGGCCCTGCGTAGCGCCGGAATGGATGACGCCGAGATTCAGGACCTTATCCATTCCATCGCCATCTTTGGCTGGGCCAACCGGCTGATGCATCCGCTCGGCCATTCAAGCTGACCTGAACACACACTGCAAAGGAACATCCCATGACGCCCATCGACACAGCCAATGCACCCGCCGCCATCGGCCCTTACAGCCAGGCCATGCGGATCGGTGATCTGCTGTTTGTTTCGGGGCAACTGCCCATCGATCCGGCAACCGGCGAATTTGCCTCTGCCGATGCGCTCGGCCAGATGCGCCAGTGCCTGAAAAACATCGCGGCAATCGCCGAAGCCGCAGGCACCGATCTGTCCAGGACCGTCAAGACCACGATCCTGCTCAGCGATCTGTCCGGCTTCGCTGAACTGAACGAAGAATATGGCAAGGCGTTTCAGGCGCCCTTTCCGGCAAGGGCCTGTTACGAGGTATCGGCATTGCCCAAGGGCGCTCTGGTCGAGATCGAAGCCGTGATCGGATGCTGATATGGAACTGAAGTCTGGTGATTGCCGCGACCTGTCGCCCTTGCCCGAATGTCTTGAACGGGATTGGGCGCGGCGCGCGATTTCCCTTCTGCAGGGAGATGCGCGGCGTTCGGCGGACACCCATCTGGTCAAGCCGGTGTTTCCGGGGCTGGAGGGTATTTCCATCTATCTCAAGGATGAGAGTACCCACCCGACCGGCAGCCTGAAGCACCGGCTTGCGCGCTCGCTGGTGCTTTACGGCATCTGCAATGGGCAGATCGGGGAGGGCACCACCCTGGTCGAAGCCTCCTCGGGTTCGACCGCTGTGTCCGAGGCCTATTTTGCCCGCCTCCTCAACCTGCCTTTCATCGCCGTCATGCCGCGCAGCACCTCACGGCAGAAAATCTCCGATATCGAAGGCATGGGTGGCAGATGTCATTTCGTCGATGCGTCCAGCGAGGTCTATGCCGCCGCGCAAACCATCGCCAACGAGACCAACGGACATTATCTCGACCAGTTTACCTTCGCCGAACGGGCCACCGATTGGCGCGGCAACAACAACATCGCCGAGAGCATTTTCGCGCAGATGGAACATGAAGAACACCCTGTCCCCGACTGGGTTGTGATGAGCGCGGGCACCGGCGGCACCTCGGCGACGCTCGGGCGCTACATCCGCTACAAGAACCTGAAAACCAGGCTATGCGTGGTCGATGTCGAGTATTCCGCTTTCTTCGATTGCTACCGGACCGGCGACCGGAACGTGACCTGCGGCAGGGGATCGCGTATCGAAGGTATCGGCCGCCCGCGTGTCGAGCCGTCCTTCATGCCAAATGTGGTCGACCACATGATCCGAATTCCCGATGTTGCGTCGATTGCGGCGATGCAGGTCCTTTCAAGCCGTCTGTTTCGCAAGGTCGGCGGTTCGACCGGCACCAATTTCTTCGGCACCTGCTGGATTGCGTCGCAAATGCGCGAGACAGGCCGTGAAGGTTCGCTGGTGTCGGTGATATGTGACAGCGGCGACCGCTACACAGAGACCTACTACAACAAGGACTGGCTGGCGGAAAACGGTTTCGATCCAGCCCCCTGGAAAGCGGCTCTCGAAACCTTTCTGGATGGCGGCGAACTGATCCTGCCGGCCTAGAGCCGATCTCTCAAGAGCAGTTGCTTCAGCTTGCACCGGCGCTTCTGGATAGAGGCGCTGGGCGAGGCCTTGAACCATGACCTGATACTCCAGGATTTGAAACCGGCATCTTCTGGAATCAATAATCATGCAAAATATGAATTGACTCGGCTTAATAATTCAATTTTAGTATCGTTATGGATCAAAAAGACTTCATCACGTTCCTCAAGGTCGCGGAGACCGGATCGGTCACTTTTGCGGCCGAGGTTCTGGGGCGCTCTCAGCCATCCGTGACCCGGTGCATTCAGGATCTGGAAAAGACCCTCGGCTTTGCACTGTTCGAGCGGGTCGGGCGGCGAATTTCGCTCACCGCCGAGGGGATCGCCTTCGAGGAAGAAGCGCGGCGCATGCTGGCGATGTTTGAAGATCTTCCCGCTCGCACCAAGGCCCGCGCGGACCAGATGGAAATTCCGCTGTCGATTTCCGCCACCTCGGCACTCGGCACCGGCCTTTTGCCCCACGCGATAGCGCAATGGCGCGAGACAGACCGTCCGAAAGACATCCAGTTGATGCTCACCGCACCGAATGCCGTCGCTCAGGACTTGCGCAGTGGCAATGCACGGATCGGCTTCTCCTCCCTGCCGCTTGACGTCCCCGGGGTGATTGCCGAGCGCCTTTTCAGTGCGCCCCTCGTGGTTGCGATGCCCGAAAGCCGTGCCGCGCAGTTCCCTGAAGACATGCCGGTGGCGCTGGCCGATGCAGTGGATGGAACCCTTGTCACAATGCTTGACCAAACGCGGCTTCAGGGCCGCATCAAACAAGCGCTCGATCTGGCCGGAGTTCGCCCGGCCCGCATGGTTCAGGCCAATTCCTCGATCGCAGCACTGCAATTCGTCAGCCTGCTTGGCGCCACGGCAATCGTCGAGCCGGTGACGGCCTATGGCGCCACGCCGCCGGGTGTCATCCTGCGCCCGCTTGCCGAGACGATCGAATTCTCATTCGGTTTCTTCGTCGCCGGCAGCGCCGCGGAAGCCCGCGAAACCCAGGTTTTCTTTGACCTGTGCGAAGCCACGCTCGGCAAACTGATCCCACAGGTCCGCCGCATCGACACAAAATCCACTCCCAAGACAAAGACCGACCATGACTGACTCCACCAGCGGGCTCGAAGCCCTTGAAGACCGTATTGCCAAGGATCTGACCTTGCTGGAACTGCCGGCCAAATCCTGGGTGCCGCACCGCGCGGTGGACACACAAGCCGTGCTTGACGTCATCTTTGTCGGAGCCGGAATGTGCGGCCTTGCCGGCGCTGCCAGGCTCAAGCTGGCCGGTGTCGACAACATAGCCCTGTTCGATGCCGCTCCCGAAGGTCTGGAAGGGCCCTGGGAAACATTTGCGCGGATGCAGACGCTGCGCTCTCCGAAAACTCTGGCTGGTCCTTGCCTTGGCATTCCGTCGCTGACGTTCCGCGCCTTTTACGAGGCGAACTGGGGCGAAGCCGCCTTCGAGGAGATGGACAAGATCCCGAAGGGGGTCTGGATGGACTATCTGCGCTGGTACCGGAAGGTGCTGGCGCTGCCGGTCACCAATGACACAAGTGTCACGAAGATCGCCGCGGGGCCGGATGGTCTGATTGCTGTCACGCTGGAACACCAATCCCGCAGCCGTGTCGAATATTGCCGCCATCTGGTGCTGGCGACCGGCCGCTCAGGTCTTGGCGGTGGCGCCACGCCGGACTTTCTGGAACAGATCGACCGCAAGTTCTGGGCGCACAGTGCGGATCCCATCGACTTCGACGCGCTGAAAGGCAAAAGGGTGGTTGTCATTGGTGCGGGTGCCTCCGCCATGGACAATGCCGCCACGGCGCTTGAAGCCGGCGCGGCGTCCCTCGACATGCTGATCCGCCGCAAGGACATGCCGCGGGTCAACAAGATGACAGGCATCGGCAGCCAGGGCGTGGTGCACGGCATGCGGTACTTGCCCGACCAATGGAAGTACCGGTTCAACGATTACGTCAACGGCCAGCAGGTCCCGCCCCCGAGCAGTTCCACACGCCGCGTCTCAAGGCACGACAATGCCCGCATCTTCCTTGGTTGCCCCGTCGAGGCGGTGACGCAGCAGGGCGATCATGTGGAGCTCACAACCCCTGTGGCAAACTTCAACGCAGACTTCGTGATTGCTGCGACGGGGTTCCGGAACGACTTCATCGGCCGCAGCGAGTTTGCCAATTTTGCACCCCATATCCGGACCTGGAAGGATGATGTCTACGAGCCATCAATGGGTGCACCGCGTCCCTTCATGCTGGATGCACCTTATCTCGGCGACGCCTTCCAGTTTCTGGAGAAGCAGGAAGGCAGCTGCCCGATGCTTGCGAAAATCCACTGCTTCAATGACGCCGCCATGCTCAGCCACGGCAAGCTATCCGGGGATATCCCGGCCATCTCTGCCGGCGCGGACCGGTTGATGCGTGGCATTACCGCAAAGCTGTTCGCGGAGGATGTCGAAATTCACTTCGCCGGCTTGCAGGCCTACGACGTCCCCGAACTGCGTGGTGACGAATGGGTTGATGCCACACCGAGCCTTCTGGAGGCTGTGAAATGAGCCATCAGCTGCCAGGAGCCTTCTTGAGGAGTCTTCCGAACTTTTGGAACAGGCCGCACGCGGCGCTGTCGTGGTACCTTTCATGATCGGCTTCTTCCTGCGCCGTCTGGGCGAATCCATTCTTGCAATCTGGGGCGTTGTCACCATCGTGTTCTTTGTCACCCGGGTGCTGGGTGATCCGGCCGCACTGCTTCTGCCGATTGGGGCGAGTGCCGCCGATATCGAGGCTCTGCGTGACCAGCTCGGCCTCAACCAGCCGCTGATGGTGCAATATTTTCATTTCCTTACCAGCGCCTTGCAGGGGGATTTCGGCATTTCCTTCCAACACGGCCGTGATGCCATGGAGGTGGTGCTCGAGCGGCTGCCCGCCACAGCGACCCTGGCGTTTACGGCCATTGCGCTGGGTTTGGTAATCGGCGCTGTGGCCGGCTCTATCGCCGCGCTAAAACGTGGCAGCGCCGTCGAGCTACTTGTGATGGCCGGGGCTCTTCTGGGCCAGGCGACGCCGGTGTTCTGGCTCGGGATCATGCTGATCCTGTTCTTCTCGGTCAATTTGGGCTGGTTGCCCACGGGCGGCTACGGCACGATCTGGCATCTGATCCTGCCCGCCATCACCCTGGCCGTTTTCGTGTCGGCCTCCATAGCGCGGCTTTTGCGCTCCTCAATGCTCGATATTCTGCAAGAGGACTATATTCGCACAGCCAAGGCCAAAGGTTTGTTGCGTTCAACCGTGTTCTTCTGGCACGTCGCGCGAAATGCCCTGATCCCGGTCGTCACGATGACCGCCATCCTCACGGGCGAACTTCTCGGTGGTTCCGTGGTCACCGAAACAGTCTTCGCCTGGCCGGGCATCGGACGTCTCATCATTCAGGCCATCGCTGCAAAGGATTTTCCGATTATCCAGGCGGGTATCACGCTGATCGCCGCGATTTTCGTGCTCATCAATTTTCTCGTCGATCTGCTGTACGGGGTCCTCGACCCGCGTATCCGCCAGGCGCGCTGAAGGGACGATCGGATGAAACACTTCTTCAAAGACCTCTATCGCTCCAAGGCGGGCCTCGTCGGCGCGATTTTGATTTTTATCATCGTCCTTGTCTCGCTGCTGGCTCCCTTCATTGATCTGCCCGACCCAACACGCGGCGATCTGCGCGCACGGTTGGTCGGGCCAACCTGGACGGGCCTTTTCTCACCCGGCGCGCATCCACTTGGGACCGATGAGGTGGGACGCGATATCCTGTCACGGCTGATAAACGGATCGCGCATCACCTTGCTTGTCGCCACCACCGCGGTCTTGCTTGGTGGTGTTGCCGGCACAATTCTGGGCATACTTGCTGGCTACAAGGGCGGCTTTATTGACCGGGTCCTGATGCGCCTGGTCGATATCCAGCTGGCTGTGCCATTGATGCTGCTGGCGCTGCTGGTGGTCGCAGCGCTCGGCCCCTCCTTGCAGAATGTGGTGCTGGTTCTCGCCCTGACATCGTGGATCCGGTACGCCCGTATCATACGTGCCCAGGTTCTGAGCCTGAGGGAACGCGAGTTTGTTCAGTCGGCACACGCCATCGGTGCATCGACCCTGCGCATCATGTTCCTGCACATCCTGCCAAATGTCCTCACTCCTGCGCTGGTGGTCGGGACGCTGGAACTGGCGCGGGTGATCATCATGGATTCCGCCCTGTCCTTCCTGGGTCTTGGCGTTCAGCCGCCCACCCCTTCGTGGGGACGCATGCTTGCGGACGGACGCGTCTACATTTCCTCGGCCTGGTGGGCCGTAACCTTTCCCGGCCTCGCGATTGTTCTCACGGTTCTGTCCGTGAACCTCTTCGGCGACTGGCTGCGCGACTATTTCGATCCAAAAACCCGGAGTGCCAAATGAGCCAGGATCCACACACACCCCGGCCCCGTATCGCTCGCCTGAAGTCCGCGATGGAAAAACAAGGCATCGATGTGCTGGTCTCGTTCAAGCCGGAACACACCTTCTACATGTCGGGTTTCAACCCGATCCTGTATTCGCACCCTGTTGTCATGATCCTGCCAGTCACTGGAGAGCCGACACTTCTGGTTCATGCGCTGCGTGATGCCCATGGCCGGGACGAGGGCTTTGTCAGCGATATCCGCGCTTATGGTGTGTGGTCCACCACCAAGACCATGGGGCCGAAATGGCAAGATGCGCTGGCGCAGATCCTTGCAGAGAAGGGGCTGGACAAAGCCAGGATCGGCCTCGAAGCGGATGCCACCCCCATGGCCCGCTGGCAGGCCGTGGCCGAACTCATGCCGAAGGCCGCACTGGTGGACAGCTCGAAGCTGATCGACCGCTGCCGTGTCATCAAGGATCCCGATGAAATTGCCCATGCACGCATCGCTGCCGATCTGGCGGATCGCGGCATGGACGCGGCCATTGCGGCACTGGCGGACGGCGGTACGGAACGCGACGCGCACAATGCCTCGCTGATGGCGATGAACAGCCATTGGGCCAAAGAGCTGCCGGACACTGTCGAAGTCGCCGATTTCGGCGGATTGGAAGGCGGCATGATCAATGGCCTGGCCACCTGGGTGCTTTCGGGACCACGCATGTTCCGCAACTGCGACAACGCCACCCGGCGCAAACCCGAAGCCGGTGAGTTCTGCGCCATCTTCGTCTGGGCGGTGGCCAATGGCATTCACGCTGAAAACGAACGCACCGTCGCAATCGGAAAGGCGCCGGAGCCGCGTCGGCGCGCGCTTGAGACAATCCTGGCCATCCGCGAGGAAATCATCCCGGTGATGAAACCGGGCACGCCTTTGGCCGATCTCTATCACATCACCAAACGGGGCCTCACCGATGCCGGCTATGAGCGCAACATTCCAGGCCGCATCGGCCACACGATCGGCATCGGCGCGCATGAACACTTCTCCCTGGACGGGGTAACCGACCTGCTCCTGGAGCCGGGCATGATGTTCACGCTCGAGCCCAATCTTCGGATTCCGGATCAGGACATCTCAACGCAAATCTCCGACACCATCCTGATCACCGAGACCGGGCATGAATTCCTGACCAGGTCGCGTGGCGGCTATATCGAGGTTTGATATGAAACCCCTGCTGGACATCCGCAATCTGACGGTTGAATTCGATACCCCCGGCGGGATCGTCCAGGCCGTCAACGGATTGACCTACCGCGTTGAAGAAGAGGAAACCCTCGGTATTGTGGGAGAATCCGGCTCGGGCAAATCGGTACATATTCTGGCCCTGCTCGGCCTTTTGCCGTCGCCTCCGGCACGGATCGTCTCGGGTGAAGCCTGGTTCAACGGCCAGAACCTGATGACGCTCTCCGACCGGGCCCTGCGCGAGATTCGCGGCGGCCAGATCGGGATGGTGTTTCAGGATCCGATGTCCTCGCTCAATCCGGTTCTGACAGTTGGCCGTCAATTGCGCGAGGTTCTGGAACGTCACACCAGTCTCAAGGGGGCCGCGCTGAAAGCCCGCATGGTGGAACTGCTCGATATCGTCGGCATTCCTCATCCTGAAGCGCGACTGTCGCAATATCCGCACGAGTTTTCCGGCGGCATGCGGCAGCGGGTCCTGATTGCCATCGGGATGGCCTGCAATCCGCGCCTGCTGATTGCGGACGAGGCCACGACGGCGCTCGACGTTACCGTGCAGGCACAGATTCTGGACCTGGTGCGAAAGCTCAAGGACGACTTCGGCACCACGGTGATCTGGGTTACCCATGATATGGGGGTCGTGGCGGAACTGGCTGACACGGTTCAGGTGATGTATGGCGGCCGGATCATGGAACGCGGCCCTGTGCGCTCGGTGTTCCACGATCCGCGCTCGGCCTATACCTGGGGCCTGCTCAAATCGCTTCCCACCGAAGGCGCGCGCACTCAGAAGCGGCTCTATCAGATCCCCGGAAGCCCGCCCAACATGGCCAACATGCCGGCTGGCGACCCCTTTGCGCCCCGCAATCCCTATGCCACCGAGCGCTGCCACACCGAGGTGCCGCCCTTGCGTGATGTCGACGGCTCGGACGGCCACCAGTTTGCCGCCTGGTATGACCTGCCCGCACTTCTGGCGGGGTCTGATGCTGACACGGAACCAAAGCCATGACCCAGGCACCGCTTCTCGACGTTCAAAACCTCATGCGCAGCTTTGGCGGCGGCAAAAGCCTTATCGGCCGCCCCAGACCGGTGGTCCATGCCATCAATGATGTGTCCTTTCAGATAGCGCCCGGCGAAACGCTCGGGCTTGTCGGTGAAAGCGGTTCGGGCAAGTCCACCGTAGGGCGGGCCGTCCTGCAGCTGGACCCGGCGGATTCAGGCTCTGTCCGGTTTGCCGGCAACGAGCTGACGATCCTGGGGCCGCAGCTGTTGAAGCCTTACCGGCGCCAGATGCAAATCATCTTTCAGGATCCCTACTCGGCGCTCAACCCGCGCATGAAGGTCGGCCGGTTCGTGGGCGAACCGCTTGTGGTGCATGGGCTGGCCCGCAGTTCAGAGCTCACCGATCGTGTGGCGGAGCTGTTCAAGCTCGTGGGTCTCGATCCCTCGTTCATGTCCCGCTACCCGCACGAATTTTCGGGCGGACAGAGGCAGCGGATCAACATAGCGCGCGCAATTGCGCTCAAGCCGGCCTTCATCGTTGCAGATGAACCCATCACCGCCCTTGACGTCTCGATCCAGGCGCAGATCATCAATCTGTTTCAGGACCTGCAGGACCAGATGGGCTTGGCCTATCTGTTCATCGCCCATGATCTGAGCATGGTGCGCTATCTGTGCCAGCGGGTAGCGGTGATGCTGCGCGGACGCATTGTCGAGATCGCGGCAACCGAAGACATCTTTTCCAACCCGCAACATCCCTACACCCGGTCCCTTCTGGCCGCGATTCCGGTGCCCGATCCGGATCGCAGGCGTCCGGACCGCCCGCCCTTCGACGTGTCGGAGAACATTCCGCCGCGTGAAGCCGAAATGATCGAGGTCTCACCCGGTCATTTCGTACTAGAACACCAAAAACAATAAGAACCGAATGGCTCACCACCCTCCACTCAACAATGGGGAATACCATGACCTACCTTACAAGACTTCTTGCATCTTCGGCCCTTGCAACCTGTTGCGCAGGCGCTGCTCTGGCAATGGACATCACGATTGCCCAGACCTCTGCGGTCAACACGCTTGATCCGCATGCCTCGGCTTCGGTCAACCTCGATCTGTCGGTGCTCAGTCACATCTATCCGACCTTGATCCTGCGGGCGCCCAATCAGGAGCTCACCCCCTCCCTTGCGACAAAATGGGAAGCGGTCGACGACCTCACCTGGAAGTTCACCCTGACCGAAGGCGCTGCTTTCACCAATGGCGAACCGCTGGATGCGGAAACTGTTGCCTGGAACATCGCCCGGGTAACAGACCCTGAAAACAAGATGCGCATCTCCTCCTGGTTCGCCCAGATAGAAGGCGTCGACATCCTGTCGCCGACCGAGTTCGAGATCAAGACCAAGGCGCCTTTCCCGGCACTTCCGGCACAGCTGTCCATGTTCATGTTGCTGCCGCCGAAATGGGCTTCCGAGAACGACCCGGTCACCTCCACAATCTCCGGCTTCAAATACAGTCTGACGGAAAACGTGCCCGGCGATCACATTACGCTCGAACCCAACCCGGACTACTGGGGCGATACACCGGCACAGTTTGACAGCGTCACCTTCCGGGTGATCCCTGAAACGGCGAGCCGCATTGCCGCGCTCATGGCCGGCGAAGTGGATCTGATCAGCAGTGTTCCGGCTTCCGAAATTGCGCGGATCAACGAAAGCGGTTCTGCAAAGGCCGGTGCCGTGGACAGCACGCGATCGATCTTTATCAAGTACAACACCGAGAAGGCGCCGCTCGACAACAAGGCCTTCCGCCAGGCGCTCAACTACGCTGTCGACAAGGAGCTGATCGCGGACGCGCTGTTCGACGGTCTGGCCAACCCCTCCAAGTGCCAGGTCCTGTCGCCCGATTACTTCGGCTACAATGACGACCTCGAAGGCTACCCCTATGATCCGGAAAAGGCCAAGCAACTGCTGGCGGAATCCGGTGTCGATCTGAGCCAGACGCTTGAATTCGAACTTCCCTCCAATCGTTATCTGCAGGGCGAGGAAGTCGTTCAGGCAGTCGCCCAGATGCTTGGCGATGTGGGTGTAAAGACCGAGATCGTGACCATGGAATTCGGGGCTTACCTCGACAAATACCGCAAGGCTGGCAATCTCGGTCAGCTCTCCCTGCTTGGCCAGGCCTGGCCAACCATCGATGCGGACGGTCTGTTGACGCTGTTCAAACCGGGCAATCAATACGCCTACTGGAACGACACCACCTTTGACGAACAGCTGGTGATCGGCGCGACCACGACCGATGTCGCCACACGTGAGGCAGCCTACAAGAAAGCCACCGAAATCATGTGTGACGAGGCCCCTGTGCTCTTCCTCTATGCCCAGCCTGCGACCTATGGCGTTTCAAGCAAGGTAAACTACACGCCGCGTGGTGACGACTGGATGCGTGCCTACGACATGGCACCGGCAAACTGAATGTGCGTTTGATGCACAAGACTTTCGGGATTGCAGGAGGCGGGCTTTATGCCCGCCTTTTGTTTGTATCCAGATAAACCTCCACCTTCGGTGGAGAATTGGACGAGTTATGCATTTTCAGAGCTGAGAACCCAACAATCCTCCTGAATACTGAAGGGAACGCGGGTCTCGGGTCAGTGGGCGCACAGCCAGTGAGATCGCGGCCAGGCTAACGGCAGCGGGCATGGATCCGGCCACGCCGGTTGTGGTCTCCAAATCGGTTGCCCGCAAGGGATTTGAACGATGGGCCGGGTCGCTTCGGGCGCTACCTCAAGGCATTGCGATTACCGGCTACGAGGAACCGGTGCTCATTGGTATCGGGTCGGTGTTCGCAGCCGTCGCCTCAAGGCGGTTTGCCACTGAACCAAGAGCGATTTCCATGGGTGGTCAATGACCGGATTGCACCATTTTTCGGTTTGCACATCCATTTGATCAGGGTTCCCGGCGTTACCTGCCGGGAAAGGCCCTGTTGACCAGTGGGGCAGAGGTTCCGTCGGGGCCGTAATCGCCTTCACCGTTGACCGAGAGAAGCTCCTGCAATTTGGTGCGGGCGCGGTTGACGCGGCTCTTAATGGTTCCAACTGCAACGCCAGCAATTGCTGCAGCTTCCTCATAGGCAAAACCCGATGCTCCGATCAGCACAATGGCTTCACGTTGATCGTCGGGCAATTGGTCCAGCGCCGTCTTGAAGTCGGCCATGTCCATCTTGCCGTATTGCTCTGGATGACTGGCCAGGTTCCCGGCAAAAATGCCATCGGGATCGGGCAGCTCGCGGCCATTGCGCCGCATCTGGCTGTAAAACTCGTTGCGAAGGATCGTGAAGAGCCAGGCACGCATGTTGGTTCCGGGCTGAAAGCTCTCCTGCTTGCCCCATGCCTTCATCACGGTCTCCTGCACAAGGTCGTCGGCGCGGTCATAGCGTCGCGACAAAGACACAGCAAACGCGCGCAGGCTGGGCAAGGCTGCAAGCATCTCACGCTTGAACGAAAAGACCGCCGCTCCTTCGACCGGTGGTGATTGATCAACGCCGATTTCAGTGCGAGCCATCAGAGCCACCTGAACGTTCGGCTTGGTCAAGCTGCTCAAGCAGGTCGAGAAGATTCGCAGGAATCGGTTCCTGTTCGACCGACTTGTAATACTGCTTGAGTTGGGCGGCGATTGCGTCACCCGCCTCGCCGGTGGAGTCCCGCCGCGATCTGTCCGCAGCCCTCTTGGAATCTTTATTCATCATGCACTTGCTAGCCCGGTTGGAATGAACACATAACAGTCATAATGCGCCACTGAAAAAAAAGTTCCATCTCGACGGAACTTTTTTTGATGCAATGCATTTTCAGTTCTGTTGCCACGTTATGTGGACCATCAAGGGGTATTTTATGACGACGCTGTCAATGCGCATTGCGCCACATCTTCCGTATCTCCGCCGCTTTTCGCGAGCGGTTACCGGCTCACAAACCACCGGCGATGCATTCGTTGCCGCAACACTTGAGGCACTTATCGCCGATATCAGCATTTTCCCGGACGCCAGCAGTGATCGGGTTTCCCTCTACCGGCTGTACTCACAACTCTTCGACAAGCTTTCGGTTCCACTCTCCGCAAATGATACGCCATTCGGGTGGGAGAAAAAGGCAGCCGCCAATCTAGAGGCAGTCACTCCCCAAGCGCGCAAGGCATTTCTGCTGGTTGCCGTGGAAGGTTTTGATCTCAATCAGGCCGCCGAAATTCTCGGAGTGGACAATGCGGGCCTGTCAGAGCTTCTCGACACGGCGAGCCATGAGATTTCGACCCAGGTTGCAACCGACATCATGATCATCGAAGACGAGCCTCTGATCGCGATGGATATTGAAGATATGGTCGAGACACTTGGCCACCGCGTCACGGGAATTGCCCGTACCCACACCGAGGCACTGGATCTGTTCAACACGACCAAGCCGAAAATGATTCTGGCCGACATTCAATTGGCCGATGGCAGTTCCGGCATTGATGCCGTCAACGATATCGTCAAGGATGAAATGCTGCCGGTTATCTTCATCACGGCGTTTCCAGAGCGTCTGCTCACGGGAGAAAAGCCGGAGCCGGCCTTTCTGGTGACCAAGCCGTTTAATCCTGACATGGTCAAGGCTCTGATCAGTCAGGCTCTGTTTTTCAACACCCACGGCGAAACTGAAAAAATGGCGGGAACCAACTAATCCGTTGAGCGTTGTGTAGTCATCGAATGACAAAGGAGATTTTCGATGCTTTACTACGCTCTTGTATTCCTCGTTGTTGCCATTATCGCTGGTGTACTTGGTTTTGGCGGAATTGCTGGCGCTTCGGCTGGCATCGCCCAGATCCTCTTTTTCCTCTTCCTGGCGCTTCTGGTCATTTCCCTGGTCGTGAATTTCGTTCGGAAAGTCTGAATGGCGCAACCAGCGATACCAATCACATACCCGAGGGCGCCGGATATTTTCTGGCGCCCTCGGGAGTCTTCATGGTTCATAGATCAATCCGAATACGCGCTGCTGCAAACATGATGAGTAAGGCATGACCCCGACACCGGAGAACCTGAAATCAGTCAATGAATCCGACCGGCTTCGGTTTATGCTGGCCGGACTGCAAAGTGCAGGCGTCTCGATGGTCTATCAGGACGTTGATCTTGTGATCTGCTTTACCGCAAATCTACCTGCCGATTGGCCGGTCGAGGTCGAGGGCAATACCGACGAAGCGCTTTTCGACCAGCCGCAGGCAGCAAGGATTACCGCTGCAAAGCGCCAGGTAATCGAAACCGGGGAACCGACCAAGCTCGAGATCCTGCGCGAAACCGGCAAGGGTCGGCACTGGTTCATGCTCAATATCGATCCCGACAAGGATCCCGACGGTGCTGTCAGTGGTGTCTTCACCATAATCCTTGACATTGATGACCTCAAATATCGCGAAACGGTTCTCAAGACCTTGCTGCGCGAATTGAGCCACCGGTCAAAGAATCTGCTTGCAATCATCCAGTCCGTTGCGTCGCAGACCGCAAGGTCCTCAATTGGGCTCGATGATTTTCTTCTTTCATTTCGCAATCGGGTTCGATCCATGGCCCAGTCTCAGGATCTGGTGACCGCATCCGATTGGCGCGGTGCCGGGCTGTTTGAACTGGTCAGTTCACAACTCACGCCTCTGGTTGGTGACTTGCCGCAAAGCTTCAAGACAACCGGCCATGACGCTTATCTGCTGCCCAATGCGGCGCTTCATTTGGGGCTTGCTCTGCACGAACTGATTATCGATTCTCTCGCCCGCGGTGCCCTTGGTCCCGCCGGAGGGGGTGTGGAGCTGTCCGCGTGTGAAGGCCACAACGATGACGGTGAGCCGCAACTGACGGTGACCTGGACCGAAGTTTTCGCCCAGGCGCCGGATCCGAGTGAATACCAGGCCCAAGGCAAGCCCGGGTTTTCCGGAACCGTGTTGGGGCGCATCGTTCCCCAGGCTCTCTCTGCTCAGGTCCTGCATGAAACAAGCAGCGAGCGGCTTGTGTACCAGCTGATCATTCCGGCATCTCAGTATGAGGCTGGCAAGCAGTCCTGATCGGCATCTCCGATTTGGATATGCAGCGCAAAGAGTTGACCTGAAAACAAGGCCTTCGGAACTTCTCTGACGCTCAGGAGTTTAGACTCCAAAGGAAAAGCGTCATGGAACATATTGCAGCATTCATGATCTTGGTGGCCTGCAGCGAAGACCTCGGCTCCTGCGAACAGAAGCAGGTGCCCTCTGTCGCCTTCGAAACCCTGCAGCAATGCCAAGCCGAGCTTTCGCCACTGCGGCGCATGGCGTCGGATGTGCACGGCAAGACTTTCGGGGCCTGCGTCGAAGTTGATCCTGCCCTGTTTTACGAGGACGCGGAGATTGTCTGGCACGTTACCGCTCAGGATGGTCTGACCGTTCAGCTTGAACTGCTCAACCCCGAGATGTCCATCGTCACGATCGCACAAGCACCATCCCCGAACGACATTCGGCAGATCAACTGACGCGTTGCCCGAAATTGCTCGCCGGAGCTGTCAGAAACTGCATTCAAATCAACAGATAAAAGGAGATCACATATGTCTGCTCAACTCGCCGAAAATCCCGTCGATTCGATCTTTGATGGCATGAACGATGCCCATACGACTCTTATCGATGCTATCCATGGATTTGATGTCATGCTTGAGAAAGCAGAGCCGGAAATTTGCCAAATCCTGCTGCTCACGCGCCAAACCAACAAACGTCAGGCTGAGGAACTCAAGGCATTTCTGGGGCGGCGCGGGCACAGCGCATCCGATGACGGTTCCTTTATGTCGTTGGTTCACGAAGGCGTGGTTCGCACCAGGGCACTGTTCACGGACATCGACGGTGACATTCTTCCCGCTGTTGCCGATGGAGAAAGGCGTATTCTGTCTTGCTACGACGATGTCCTCGAAAATCTCGTAAAGAAAATCGACCAGATACCGGCCGGTACTTTCGACAGCATGCACACGCTGCTGCTCACCCATCGCGGCGAGATCGAAAACCTGATACGCGATCAAGAGGCGCGCCACGAAATGCTCGACAGCTGATCCTGATGCAAGCGCCCAACAAAGCCCATAACGCCCCGGATGTCCCCTGGATGTCCGGGGTTTGCTGTTTTGTTTGTAAGTGACTTTGGCTTGTCTGCTGTCGGCTTTCTTGCTTTGCGGGCAGGTTAATCAGCGGTCCGATGCCTGTCTCAGCCCACTGGCGGCGCAGGTTGCAGTGCGACCTCCGGAAAGTCGCCCGACACATATTTCTCGGAACCAATTGCAGCCCGCTGCGTTGAGTATTCGAGCAGGCGGAGACAGCCACCCACGGCAACATCTGCCACCTTTGCTGTAACTTACATGAGAAGGGAAATTGTAATGAACTGGGATATTGTTGAAGGCAAATGGACTGAATACAAAGGCAAGGCACAGGCACAGTGGGGCAAGCTCACGGATGGCGATCTTGACCGCATCGAAGGCCGTCGCGATGAACTGGCTGGCAAGATCCAGACCCTCTACGGCAAGAGCCGCGAAGAGGCGGAGCGCGAGATTGACAACTGGCTCGACAAGAGCTGATTGTTCCTGATCAAGGACCCGGTGGATTTTCCGCCGGGTCCTCGCTTATCGAAAGTGCCCACATGCCGCCAAGAAATCAAAGTGCAATTCCGGACAATGCCAGCCCTCTGGTCCGCCGCCTTGGACGATCCGTTCTATTGACCTCTGAAGAGGTTGATTTCCTCGAGACCATGCAGGTCAATCAGGCTGCGGTCGACAAGGGTGACGAGTTCATCCACGATGGTGAACCGATGCGCGTCACCTTCCTGGTGAGGCGCGGCTGGGTTATCCGCTACAAGATCACCTCTGCAGGACGGCGGCTCATATTGGGTGTTTCGCTTCCAGGAGATTTCATCGGGCTGCATGCCACCTTCAATCAAGAATCGATTTTTTCAGCATCTGCACTGACCAAGGCGTCGCTCGCGCTGATCGAACCGGTTCGCATCCTCGAAATCCATCGTCGGTTCCCGGTGCTCGCTTCAGGTCTCGACTGGATGACGGTAAGGCATGCCAATATCCTCTCCGAGCACAAGGTGTCGCTTGGAGCTCGCACCGCAGCCCAGCGCATTCTGCATTTCCTTCTGGAGCTGTGGACCCGGCTGGAGCAGGTCGGGCTTGCCAATGCAAAAGGCTTTGAACTCGAACTCACCCAGGAACAGATCGGCGATTGCATGGGGCTGTCGACAGTGCATGTGAACCGGTCGCTTAGTCGTCTTTGCTCCGAAAACCTGCTGCGCATCGAAAAAGGCTCCGTCAGCTTTCCGCAGGTCAGCAGATCCGTCAGTTTTGCTGATTTCGACAAGCGCTTTCTGAAGGAATTTCCGTCCAACTCAAGTTTGGTCAACCACATAACCGAAAGCTGACGTATTGCAGGACGTTGGTTTTTCCGCCACCGCGGATGATTTGCCAGTCCCGCCCCAAGGTCAGATTGCCTGCCGACCGTAACCAACTTTCCGTTCAAACTTAACCTGTTTAATAGACCGCGATCTCATTCGAATCGTAGCTTGCGCGAAGCGTCACTGTGATTTTAAGTTTTCGTTTTTGCGCCCGCGAATTCAGGAGCCAATTGGCTTTCTTCCGGATCGGCCGTCATGGCTTGCAACTCTTGCGAAAACGGCTTAGCGCAAGAGGGTAGGTCCACTGAATAAGAGCTATAAATTGATATACAGAATACAGCCATTACTTGTATTCATCGTTGTCGCAACGGTTGGTATGCTTACCGCAGCTGCCTCTTGGTACACGATCGATCAGGCCAACCGGCTCAGCTTTGCAGCCATCGCCGAAGACGCCGTGCAGCGCATTGGCGACCGCATTGAAAACCACACGATCCTCATCAAGTCCACCAAAGCCTTTTTCGAGGCGCTTGGGGAGGTTCCCACTGGCGATCAGTTCACCACATTCGTCGCGGACCTTCAGGAAAGTGAGCAATTCAATGGCATCCAGGGGATTGGCTTTGCGCGCTATGTTGAAACCGGCTCGCCCGCAGACGCGTTTATTGCCACGGAACTGGAACGCAATTTCGGCATAGGCCGCATTCCGTGGCCCCAAACCGATCAGGACCGTCGCACCCCAATCGTGCTGCTTGAACCTGCGACCGTTCGCAACAAGCGGGCGCTGGGCTACGACATGTTTTCCGAGCCCGTCCGACGCGCTGCCATACTTGCGGCGCTGAATGAACGGCGTCTGTATGCAAGCGGCGCCGTCAAGTTGGTGCAGGAGAACGACGAAGATCCGCAGGCTGGTTTCCTGATGTACACACCATACTTCCCAATCGGGTCTTCGCAGTTGTTGGGCTTTGTATACGCACCTTTCCGGGTCAACAATCTGTTTGAGTCCGCGCTCAACCGCGTCCCTGTGCTGCCCGTGCACGTCATCGCCTGGGACGGTCAGCCGTCTCCGTCTTCGTTGATTTTCCAATCAACCGAGGAGGCCGGGAAGAAGTTTGAGTCCTACACCGTGTCAAGCACCATTGAAGTTGCGGGACGGATCTGGACAATGACGATCCAGCCTTCAGCAAGCTACACGCCACAGGTCGACCAGACCCGGTCTCTGATGCTGGCGATCACTGCGCTGTTGCTGGCGGCTGCGCTTGCTGCTTCGTCCAGAGCCCAGCAGAACGCCATCGAAGTTGGTGAAGCCTTGCGTCAGGAAACCGAGCGTGCATTGTCAGATCGTGAATTCCTGCTGCAGGAAATGAAGCATCGCATCAAGAACATGATCGCGCGGGTGCTGGCTATTTCCCGGCAAACGGCACGCGCATCGGACTCGTTGCCTGATTTTTCGCAGTCATTTTCAGCACGTTTGCATGCCATGGCCGCGTCGCAGGACCTGTTGGCGCGAACAGCCTGGCAGGGCGCGGATCTGCAGACACTTTTGATGCAGGAACTCAGGCAATTGTTTGGCGAAGAGGTCAGTGAGCATCGGCTCAACGGACAGCCGGTCGAACTGAATGAGACTGCAGCCCAAGCTTTCGGTCTTGCGTTCCACGAACTCGCCACCAATGCATTGAAATACGGTTCAGCCAGGTTCGAAACAGGTACCCTCGACATCGCGTGGTTTGTCGAATCCGGTTCGGACAACCGGTCCGATCTTGTGTTCAAATGGTCGGAGCGAAGCGTTGAGCCACTCGACGCCAAAGACAATGATGCACTTGTCAACAAGGGCGGATTTGGCACAAAGCTTCTGGATGCGACCATGCGCATCGAACTTGGCGGCTCGATCCACACCGAGCCCGGCGACTATGGTATCGATGTCACAATACGGGTGCCCTATGATCGCGTGGCCGCCGAGCAGAAAAACCGGTCTACACCCCACAAGACCTGACAGCAGCTGCTGAAGGCTGGGACGGCTGAAATCAAGACCGGGCGGCAGAGGTGTCATTCCACTTTGCGGACCCGGTTTGCCGACACCAGGGAACATTGCCCGTCAACCGGCGTTGTTGCTGTTCAACAGGAACAACCCGGATGAAGCCTCTGTATCGCATGGAGCCGCCCCTGGTCCGCATCGCCGCAAAATCAGGCATGGATGCGAACTTGCAATCGCTGTCCCGCATAGCGCTGATCATTGTTGGAGGGATTGCAGCCTTTGCAGCACTGGATTATGCCCAACCGCTTCTGGCTCCGATCAGTCTTGCGGTAATCACCGGTCTCATGGCGTCCCCGGTCGCCACCGCACTGGAGCGTTTTATTCCGGCATCGTTGGCAGCCGCCATCGTCGTCCTGCTTTTCCTTGGCCTGATCGCCTCGACGATCACTTTGTTTTCTTTGCCTCTGTCGATCTGGACCGAGCGGTTGCCGGAAATCTGGGCGGAGTTGCAGCGCCATATGCTGGACTGGCGCACAGTATTTGACACTCTCGGTGGAGTTCAGGAGCAGATCCGTTCGATTGCGGGTCACAAATCCAGCATGACGGTGGACATTGCCGATACCTCGACTGTTGAGGAGATTGCCACCTTTGCACCCGCCCTGGCAGCCCAGATCATTCTTTACCTTGCAAGCCTCTATTTCTTTCTGGCGACACGCCACGAAATCCGCACAAGCGTGCTGTCGATGTGCATGAGCCGAAGGTCACGGATCCGCACGGCGCGCGTGTTCCGCGACGCGGAGTGGTATGTCTCGCGATATCTCTTGTCCATCACCGTCATTAATGCAGGGCTTGGGCTCGCAACAACAGCTGTCATGTGGGCACTTGATGTGCCCCAGCCCTATCTCTGGGGCATGCTCGCCTTCCTGCTCAATTACGTCGTCTATATCGGACCTGCGCTGATGGCGGGCATTCTGCTTGGTGTAGGGCTTGGGACCTGGGATGCGCCCCCGGCCATTTTCTTTCCGATGCTGGCCTATCTCACGCTCAACATGATCGAGGCTCAGTTCGTCACGCCACAGGTGATCGGTCGCTCGGTCACCCTCAATCCGTTTTTCGTGTTCCTTTCCCTGGCGTTCTGGATCTGGCTCTGGGGTGCTGCGGGCGGATTGCTGGCCGTTCCCTTCCTCCTGATCGGCTATGCGGTGATGCGCAATTCGCTCGGGCTGGAAACGCAGAACCAACGCCAATCCGTTCAAAGCAAAAAATAATATTGGTCCGGGCCGGAACCATCAATGCTGACGCGGCGTTCTGACCCCGTACGAACTGCCGAGCCGGCCCAGCGCTCTCACACACGGACCAGCCCGGCGTTCATTTTGCAATGAATAGAGGAGTTTATCATGTTCAAGACACTGTTGACCAGCACCGCCTTGACCGCACTCGTGGCTACATCGGCAATGGCGGCAAGCGGTTCCGAGACCACAGCCCCCAAAACCGAAGCATCTATGGTGGGCGATCAAGCCGTCATGGACATGCGCGCCTCGCTGGCCAGCGATCTTATCGGCTCGTCGGTCTATGGCTCTGCAGCTGAAGACGCTGAAATGATCGGAGACATCAACGACATCGTCATCGCACCGAATGGTGAAGTCGTTTCGGTTGTTGTTGGGGTTGGCGGCTTTCTCGGCATGGGCGAGAAAGACGTGGCCGTGGATTACAAAACCATCAGCTGGGTTGATCGCAACGGCCAACGCTGGCTTGTTGCCAACATCAGCAAGGAACAGTTGACGGCTGCGCCTGTCTTTGACCGCGAGGCGGTCTACACCGAAGCGCGTTCAACTGAGCAAACTGCCGATGGCATGACCGAGGCACAACAGACCGCTGCGCGGATCGAGGATGGCGAAAGCGCCACCGCGATCGCCGAGGAAAAGACCGCAGGGCCTGATCGTGCTTCCCTGACCCCGGTGAGGGCGACGGACATCAGCGCTGACAACCTCATTGGACTGACCGTATACGGTGCCACCAATGAGAGCATCGGCGAAATCGGTGACGTCTTGCTGACCAGCGGCAATCAGGTCGAAGCCTTTGTGCTTGATGTCGGCGGTTTCCTGGGGCTTGGCGAAAAGCCGGTTGCGATTTCCACCGAAAACCTCGACATCCGGAGTGATGCGGAGGGCAATTTGACAGTCTTCACACCCTTCACACAGGCTGAGCTTGAAGCGCAGCAGGAATACTCGAAGGAAATGTGGGAAGCAAATCGCAATGCGACCATTCTGATTATCCCAGCGGGGTAATCAGTCACTTCTGTCCTTGAGCAAACAGGGCCGCCCGCACAAGCTGGCGGCCCATTGTTTTGTCGAAACAGCATTTTTTCTGGAACCGATCACCTTTCGGCGCGTTGACGAAGCGAATTTACACAAAAGGAGACCAGAAATGGCTGCCACCAGAAAATCCAGCAACGGTTCCAACGGCGCGGCAAATGCGGTTGTCGATGACATCGCTGAGCGCACGGCCCGCATCAAGGAAGAGCTTGCATCCCTCGGTGAGGCCTTGGCTGGCGCCGGCGCTGTTCAGGCCGGCGTTGCCCGCGAAGCGGCGGAAACCCGCGTCGACGAAATCCTCAAAAATGGCGAGAAGCTCGTTGCAGACATGTCGGAACAGTTGTCGCGTGCCGAAAAGCAGGTGAGCACGACAGTCCGTGACAAGCCGCTGCAGTCACTTGGTGTCGCTGTCGCCGCCGGTTTTCTGGCAGCCTTCCTGTTGCGCAGGTAAGCGCCATGAGTTCGGCACTTCCCATAACATCGATCATTTCGGCCTATGCCGGGAGCAAGTCGAGGCAGATTAAACGGGACGCTGCCTTTGCAGGCTTTGTCAGCCTGATGGCGTTTCTTGCTTGCCTGGCTCTGCTTGCTGCTTTCGCAGCCTTCGTGGCGGAGACCCAAGGCCCGGTTATCGGGCTGCTTTCAGCGGCAGGCCTGGCAATTGCATTGGGTGTCGTAGCCTTGGCCATCAGGTCTTGGCTTCGGGCGCGCGAAAGGCGCCGCCATACGACCTTGACCGCCGGCACGGCATCGGCGCTCGCGGCTTCGTCTGCCTCGACAATGATTGCACAGAACAAGACCTTGGCGATCGCGGCGGGGCTCGCAATCGGCCTCATCGCCGGCTCGGCGGTTCGCCCCCGCCAGGACTAAGCCAGTTGCAGAGATTTGAAAGGATCAAACCATGACCAAGCAGATTGACCCAGTGGAAGCACGTCAGGCCCGACAGGGCCGCCCGGTGCTCATCATCCTCGCGGTGAGTATGGCGCTCGCCTTTATCGCGGCATGGGTGATGTGGGGATCGGTTTCGGATTCGGAAACCACCGCACAACTCAACACCAGTCCAATCGTGATCACGGGCGCGACCGAGTAACGGTCAGCCGCTTTGTGAACACTGCCGGAGACTGAAAAGTCCCGACTCTTCCAACAAATTGAAGGAGCCATTCCCATGGCGAACGTAGCCATTGCAAGCCTCAACCCGGAATCAAGCCGCGACGAAGTCAACACTGGCCTCAAAGCCGCTTACCGGAAAGAAATGGCAGACACTCTCTCAGACATACTTGCGGCCACCTATCGGCTGACGGTCAAGAGCCACGTCTACCACTGGAATGTGGTCGGCCCCATCTTCAAGCCGATCCATGAACTGACAGAAGAGCATTACAACGCCCTTTTTGGCGCCACCGATATCATCGCCGAGCGGATCCGCGCACTTGGATATCTTGCTCCGGTCAATTTCGATGGCACAAAGACTTTTGCTCCGGCCAAGTCCGAAATTGATCACGCGTCCGCGCTCGAAATGGTCAAGGATCTCATTGCAGATCATGAGCAAGCTTCGCGTGACGCTCGGCAAGCTGCAGCCAAGGCCGGCGAAAACGACGACATGGTCACCGAAGACATGCTGACCGAGCGTCTGAGCTTCCATGAGAAGGCGTGCTGGATGCTGCGCGCAACGATCGCCAACTGATCTTGAGATCGTACCGGCTCAACGCAACGAAGGAGAGGCCGCCGTCACTGGCGGCCTTTCCCGTTTTTGAAGCGAAACATATCCCAGCCGCCTGCTGGACCGCACTTTCGACCTACTCGATTGGCCGCTGGTCGCTCAGAAGATCCTCCTGATCGCCTTTGGCGCGGTCTTCGGCGATCTGGCGGCGGACGTCTTCGTCAGGGGACACATCCACCTCGGCCAAAGCAACGGTTGCGGTCGGCTTCTTCACTGTTGCAGCCTTGCCGGTAGGCGAAGTCCGCGAGCCGTTGCCGGCTTTCTTTTGCCCGAGATTGCCCGCCTCCCGTTTGGCCAAAAGCGGGTCCAAACTGCCGAGGCCATCCAGCCGCACACGGTAAATCGGCTCCGGCATCGAGAATCCCTGATCCTTGAGAACGGTTTTCACCACATTGATCGCAGTACTGCGCGCCTTGAGGAAATCGGTCGTGCGCTGATCCACCCAGGCCGAAAATTCCAGCACTATATTGGAATCCCCGACCTCCACGATATAGGCCGACACTTGGGGATCATCGAGGATGAACTTCAGCTTCCGAAGCGCATCGAGGCCCGCTGAATATGCAGCAATCGGGTCATCATCAACATCCACTCCAAGCTTGAAGTTCATCCGCCGCTGCGGGTTGCGGGTATAGTTGAGGATAACTCCCTTGAACACTTCCGCATTGGGGATCCGCAAATGATTGCCGTCCAGTGTCATCAGAACCGTGGCCCGTGAAGTCAGCCTGACCACAATTCCCTCAAGATCGTTGATAACCACATGATCATCCGCCCTGAAAGGCTGCCGCAGACTGAGCATCACACTGGCGATATAGTTTTCGATGGTGTCCTTGACCGCAAAACCCACCGCAAGCCCCACAAGGCCCACACCGCCAGCTGCCGCGCTGAACAAGGCCATGGCATCGAGAATGCTCAGCGCCAGCAGCACACCACCCAGGATGGCCACGATCCTGATCGACTGGGCAATCAGGCCGGCGATGAAGGGATTGGGCGCAACCCAAAGCCAGAACCTTCCTGCCGAGGCAACCAGATGTCCCAGGAATCCAACCGTCAGAAAGGTTCCGGCAGCCACCGCGTAAAGCGGCCATGCCCGGCTGACCGTGTCGACCAGCTCTGAAGTGCGTTCAAGCAATGGATCGAGGTTTTCTTCCACGCTGAGCGTCCGGTCGATCTCGTCCTCAACCTCGACAACCCCTTCAACCCGCTGTGCAAGACTGACGGCCCGCGCAGCCGAACTCTCATTGGCCACCCTGCCTGACAACACGACGACACCCTCACGCACCCAGACGGTCACATCTGCCAGAGCATCTATCTCGTCATAAATAGCGTTGAGCCGCTTCCGGATCTCCGTATCTGTTTCGATGGTTTGCTCGCGAGAGATCGGAGCACTGCTTGCTGGGTCCGCTGTTTCCTGAGCAAGCACGTGATGAACACCATTCAAACCCGAAAAGAATATCCAGATCAGCGTTAGAACCTGCACCGCGTGCCGCAGGAACCATGGCGTGGAAGGCTTCTCTGCCCGCCGATTTTGCAAGCCGTCCGCCACAGGCTGGATGCCACTCATGAAATTCGTCTCACTCTCAACCCGGACCCAATCCGCTTTCATCCACCCTATGGTCATCTAACCCCATATGTCACCAAGCGAAATGCAAAAACGACATCGCAAGCTGGCTTCCGTGAAACATACTTGTTCTATCGTTCTTTGAGGTGGTTTTGATCGGGTAGCCTCTTGTCGTATCTGAACCAGGAAAAGATGGCATCGCCCGTGGACATGAACGAGAATGGGGCCGCGCCAGCGGCCCCACATTCTGTTGGATGGCTGTCAGGCGGCTATCCCGCGAGCCCCTGAGCCGGCACTTCGTCAAGACCGAACGACTTCAGCACGACCGAGTCCTCAACGGCCTTGAGCGCCAGGTTGGCCTCATAGTACTTCTTCTCGGACAGAAGCTTTGCCGCGTCATCGACATGCTGGAGGCTCGAAACCGCCGGAATGAATGCGCCGGTGAACGTGACGTCGATTTTTGCCAGCTTCAGGACTTCGGCTGCCTGTTTGTGCTCGCCCTTTGCGATGTGTTCATTTGCCTTTTGCAGGGTGGGCTGCTTGTCCGCGGTTGGCACAAAGCCTTCGGCAAGCGACATCGAAGCATCAAACGGGATGTAGGCATCATCCTTCAGCGATGGCGTGATTTCGGCAATCTGGAAATCCTTCATGCTGTCCTTTGCGACCTGCATGTCACTCTTTGCAGCATCAACCAGTTTGGTCGCCGCATCCGGAGAGCCATTGAAGATCGCAAGTCGGGCCGCGCGGATTTCCCGAAGCCCCTTGTACGCCTCATCGACGGTCTTCATCAGTTGCTTGTTTTCATTCGCGTTCAGCGCTGTATCGACAGCATTTGCGGCCTTCTCAGTCGCTGCCGTCTGAACAGCCGTGGTCTTGTTCTCGGCAGCAAGCGCGTTTCCGACCCCGGCAATTGCAGTTGTCAGCATCAAAGCGGCGAAAGCAGCAGGTATCAACTTGGATTTCGTAATCATGACGGAGGTCCTTTCATCAACAAGTCCGGAACTGAACTTGCGAGAGGACTTTGCGACTCGCTGTTGAAGTCAGTTTTTCGGCAGCTTTACAAGTTCGACAAGTTTGGATCGGTTTTGATCGCAGGAAATAGCAGGCTGACAATCAAACCCGGATTGTTGTCTCCCAGCGTCACCGTCGCGCCGTGACGGCCTGCAATCGCTGCGACCAGGGCCAGTCCCAGACCCGTACCGGCTTTGGTCCGGCTGGCATCCAGACGTTTAAACGGCTGCAAGACAGTGTCGCGAAAGGCTTCTGGGATCCCCGGACCATTGTCCGTCACTTCGATCAGGGTTTTGCCGTCCGGCATTGTTTCAGCGCGGAGAAAAATGGTTGTAGCTTCCGGGCAGTGATTGGCAGCGTTTTCGATCAGATTGACCAGAAGCTGCTTCACCATCCGCACATCACCTAGGATTTCCGCATCCAGTGCTCGGGCCACATCAACTTTGAGGAAGTCACCTGCATCCTCAACGACTGGCGAGAACAACTCGGCCAGGTCCTCAATTAGACCGGAAACTGCAATCCTCGAAAATTCGACATCCGCTGTCCCTGCGCTGAGTTTCGAGATCCGCAAGGTTGTATCGAAGATGTCTGTTAGATTGGCCACCTCGTCAGAAGCATTCTTGAGACTTTCTTCGATTGTTTCGATGTTTTCCGTTGCCGTGATCTCCTGAAGCAGCAGCGATACGCGATTGAGAGGCGATCGCAGGTCGTGGGCAATCGCCTCAATCGTATAGCTGTTGGTTTCGATCACCTTCTGCAGCCGGTCCAGCTGCAGATTGATTGCCCGTGAAGCACGATCAAGCTGGTCCGAGCCAGTACCAACCGGAATGCGGGCCTTCAGGTCCCCATCGGTGACGCGATCGAGAGTATCGGTCAAACTGGCAATCTTGCGATAGGTGTTCTTGCTGGCCAGATAGATTGTCAGCAGGCCGATTGCAGCCAGAAACAACACAGTTGCCACGATCAGCCAACTGATCGTGGTCAAAACTTTGTGCGAGGGGGTCAGGCTGCGGCCGATCGCCAATGACGTCCCATCCGGGAAACGTTCGTGAAAAATCAGATAGCGGCCATTCGGCTCCGGATGCAAACCCTGAAAACTCTGCTCAAACCAGCCGGTTGTCTGGGGAAGCTGCTTGAGATTGCCGGCGAGACGCTCTCCCTTTGCGTTGAACAGGGCGAAGATTCGTGTCGAGATGATGTTCTCGGGCTCGTTCAGAAACTTGATTTGCGACAATTCCAACGGACCTTCACGGACCGCTATGTTCTCCATCAGGATGGTTTCCTCAAGGATCTGGTTGTGCAACTCATCCAGCATAGCCTTGCGGATGATCTGGTAGTTGATCGCAGCAACGATAAAAACGGCAACCGTCATAAAGGCGACAAACACAAAGCCGTAACGAAACATCATGCTGGACGTGGCTTTGCCGCCGAGCAATCGATCAAGCATGCATGGTGTATCCGCTGTTGCGGCTGGTGTGGATCAACTGGATGTCAAAGGGCTTGTCGATCTTGGCGCGGAGCCGGCTGACATGGGTCTCGACCACGGTTGTACGCGGGTCGAAATTGAAATCCCAGACCTGCTCCAGGAGCATGGTCTTGGTCACGATGCGCCCCGCATTGCGCATCAACACCTCAAGCAGAGCGAACTCCTTGGCCTGCAGTTCTATCAACTGCCCACCCCGCTTTGCTGTTCTTGAAAGCAGGTCAAGTTCGAGGTCAGCCACATTGAGCGTTGTGGTTTTTTCGGTGGCAGCTGGCCGACGCAACAGGGCCTTGGTGCGGGCGAGGAACTCGGAGAAGTGAAACGGTTTGACAAGATAGTCATCAGCGCCCGCGGAAAGTCCGTTTACCCGGTCGTCGATGTCAGCCATGGCGGTCAGAA
Organism: Hoeflea sp.; assembly: GCA_043585085.1. Classification (GTDB taxonomy): domain Bacteria; phylum Pseudomonadota; class Alphaproteobacteria; order Rhizobiales; family Rhizobiaceae; genus Hoeflea. The sequence goes on along the minus strand of CP121320.1, from coordinate 830,186 downwards.
AGATCGCTGGCATCTGCTTGCCTGCGGCCCGCAGGGCCTTGATGACCGACAGGCCATCCATGCCCGGCATCATCCGGTCCAGCACCACAAGATCGCAGTCGCTGTAGAGGCAATGCGCCAGGACGTCGCGTCCGTCGCTGAAACAATCGACCGAGTAGCCGTTCTCGATCAGCCCCTTCTTCAGGAAGTCCCGCGTTTTGACATCATCTTCTGCAACAACGATCTTCATCGAGGTCTTCTTTTCCTTTTTCCAACCGGCGGCCGCTGACTTGGTCTGGACTTTAGCAAGCGCCAATGCCCAGAGCCAATTGAATTCGGGCAGGGCTTTTGGCCAGGGTCTCAGCGGGATACCCTGGCGCAGCAGCATCACACGTGTGGCTCAGCTGGAGCCAGGCGGCGCTTAGCCTCCGGCGGTCTGTTTTGCTGGAGGCAGCGATTGGTAATAGGCCGCCAGGGCTTCGATGTCCGCATCGTGCAGTTTGTGGCTGACGGTCGACATCGGATTGTAGGGGAGCGAATTGCCCCGCCCATGATGCCTGAACAAGCGCAGCTGATTTGCAATATAGGCTGCATTCTGGCCAGCGATCTGAGGCATTGCGCGCTCTTTTTCGCCCACAGCGCCATGGCAGCCCTGGCAAGCTTGAACCGCTGTTGGCACCGGCTCTCCGGGGTTGGAAGGCTGGGCATTGGCTGACAGGGGAATCCCGTTGAGAGCGATCTCCTTTCCGCGCGCCAGCAATTCAGGATCCGCGGTGCTGGCGTAATCCGCGCCACGAGACGGCAACGCGGCCCTGCCTCCGAACTCATTTGCAAGCTGGTTTATCTCGGACTCGCTCAAATTCGCTGCGACCGGCCACATGATTCCGCTCTGGCGATCACCAGATGCGAATGCATTCAGGGTCGCCGCCAGATATTCAGGGGAATGAAGTGTCAGATTGGGGAACGCGCCACCGTCTCGCCCAGCCCCATCGACGCCATGGCAGGATGAGCAGGCAGCTGATGTGGTTTGCATTGGCCTGACCTGAACAAAGCCTGTGCTTGGCCGGTCTGTAGCTTCGGCAGAGGCAATCAGCGACTGCGGATCGCCTGGAAGATAGGGACGCGGCGCCTTGCCCGGCGTCGCAGTGTGATTGTTTTGCGAACTGGCTTGGTCCGTTGCAGTTGCCACTTGAGAGGCAGAAGGTGTTGCGGTGGTGTTTGTTGCCTTTCCGAAGGCAAGTTCTTCGTACTCGGCACGGTCCATATCAGGCATCGCCATCAGGAAGGCGACGACTGCCCAGACTTCATCCGCTCGGTTGCTCACCGGCCAGGCAGGCATCGCCGAATAGCGCACACCGCCTTCAACGATGTGAAACAGTTCGCCAGGCGTATAATGTTTGGCTGCGTTGACGATCATCGGCGGTTCCGGCCGCAATGACAGGGCGATCGGGTTTTGTCCAAACCCAGGCGCCCCATGGCATGTCGCACAGACATTGGCGTAATGGCCAGCTCCGGCCATGATCAATGCTGGGTCGTCAAGCGATATATCGGATGGAACTGTCTCGGCATGTTCCGCAACGGAGTTCTGGAACGTGGAATGAAGCAACCTCGCCCAGGCCTCGGGATGCGGCGCGGACGCGCTTAGATCCAGAAATCCCGACATTGAAACGCCAAGAGCACCAACCGCGCCAATGACGCCAAAAACAACGGCCGCTCCGATAAAATGCAGCGGCCGGGTTGGAAACAAGCTCTTGAACCCGAAGCCGTTGGAAAGGGACGGAACTGGCCGACTGTTTTCTGGAGGCTGCTGCGTCATTGTCGGTCCTTCCGAAACATGTCGTGCCTGGTTTTCGATAGCGACATCGCTAACTGTACCTGCGGCGTAGGCGGTCGCTTTTCTTCACTAAAAAATCCGTTCTGGGTCATGGTAGCACGTCTGGGTCATGGTAGCACGGGAAGCCGACAGTTAAACCCATACTTAAGTTTCTCTTACAAAAGCTGATTTACGCGAGTTTGTCCGGAGCTTTACATATTTGTAAACCGGGCCTCCTTCGACGCGAGAAGAAGCGGTCAATGAATGTCCAGAGATGTTGTGCCGGCAGGGGGAGATGGGGCTCTTGCTGTTTGCGTAGCATGCGAGGCTCAAACGTTCTGTCAGTCGGCAGACCTCGACCCAGATTTCCAATTGTCAAAAATGTAAAGTTCAAGCCAGCTTGCAGAAAAAACGAGGGTCTAGTCTGAGCTCATCTCCAAACGGAAATGTGAGACAAGATCATGAACACTTCACCTGCTGCGGCACAATTTGCGTCTGTTGCACCCCATCAGCAAGCCTCCGTGCAAGACCAGTTACGGACTTCGATCGAGGCGCTGCGCACCTATATGAATGCCCACATTGTCGGCCAGAAGAGCTTTGTCGACCGGTTGATTGTTGGACTGATCGCCGATGGTCACCTTTTGCTTGAGGGTGCTCCCGGCTTGGCCAAGACAAAGGCGGTCAACACACTTTCGCAAATGGTAGATTGCGATGACCACCGAATTCAGTTTACGCCTGACCTTTTGCCAACAGACCTGACCGGCACGGATATTTACCGGCCCGAGCACGGCACCTTCGAGTTTCGAAAGGGACCGCTGTTTCACAATCTGGTGCTGGCCGACGAAATCAACCGGGCTCCGGCAAAGGTTCAGTCCGCGCTTCTGGAAGCCATGGCCGAACGCCAGGTCACCGTTGGCGGAACCACCTATCCTTTGCCGACCCTGTTTATGGTGCTCGCCACACAGAACCCGATCGAACAGGAAGGTACTTATCCGCTTCCCGAGGCGCAGCTGGACCGATTTCTGATGCATGTGAAAATAGGGTATCCGGACCGGGAATCCGAGCGTGACATCCTCCGGATTGTTCGCGGTGAAGCCTTGGGCAAGGCGGTTGCTCCTGACCGGAAAATTACCCAAGAGATGATATTCGCCTGCCGCCGTGCGGCGCTCAACATTCATGTGTCTCCGGCGCTCGAAGATTACATCCTGCAGCTGATTTTTGCGACCCGGACACCCGACGCCTGGGGTGAGGATCTGTCGTCCGTCGTCTCCTTCGGTGCCAGCCCGCGCGGCACGATCGCACTCGAACGCTGCGCCAAAGTTCATGCATGGCTGCGCGGGTCGGAGTTCGCAACTCCTCTTGATGTGCAGGCGATCATTCATGACGTCTTGCGTCACCGCATTCTGCTGACGTTCGAGGCGGAAGCAGATGGCTACACCAAGGACCAGTTCATCGATGAAATTGTCCGCCGCGTGCCGGTGAAGTAGCCGGCGCGATCCTGTTCGTTCACTGCAAGTCAATGGTCATAACATGAACCAGTCTCCAACTATTTCAGACGCTGCCGTGGAAGCGTCCTTGTCCGACCTTATCGCTGTCCGGCCTGACCGCAAGATAACCGGGTTCGCGCCCGGAGGCCGGGTCAGCACGCACCAGTTCGGCAACAACCGTTCGGTCTATCAGGGCCGGGGCATGGAGTTTGATGAAGCCCGGGTCTATCAGCCCGGAGACGATGTACGCGCGATTGACTGGCGGGTAACAGCCCGCACCGGCGAGGTTCACACCAAACTCTATCACGAGGAACGCGAGCGCCCTGTCTATATCCTGCTCGACCAGCGCTCGATGATGCATTTCGGCACGCGGGTGAGGTTCAAATCGGTTCTCGCAGCCCGCATTGCTGCCATGCTGTGCTGGGTTGGTGTTGATGGCGGGGACCGTGTCGGCGGACTATTGCTGACCCAGTCGGGACTGGCCGATTTCCCGGCAACGCGAACCCGTCAGGGCATGCTTGGTTTTCTCAACGCGATCAGTAAGGCGACCAGAACGCTGGATACAGGCGGCTCGCCCGAAACAACCCTGCGCTATGCGGTACGTCGTTTGCGCCATATGGCGAGGCCCGGGACACTGGTTTTCATCATCAGCGACTTCAGCGATTTCGATACGGACGCAGAGCAGGAGATCAACCGTCTGTCTCTGCACGCACATGTCACCAACATCCTCACAACCGATCATCTGGATGCGCATCTGCCCGCGCGCGGCAACTACAATGTGACCGACGGTCATGGTGTTGTGGCGCTCGCTGAGGTTGGCAGAGCTCATCTGCGTGACCATGAGGCTGCGTTCAACGACCGGCGTTTGAGGCTCGAGACCATGTCCCGGCGGCGGGCAATGGCGTTCCTCGACCTGAAAACCAGCGACGATCCGGCCAGCGTGCTGAGGCCGCACCGGAAACAATCGCAACCTGGTGACACGCGGGGGGCAGCGGCATGAGTGAACCGGTCACAGCCTCCCTTGCACCTGAGATTGCGGCCCAATTGGAGCAGTTGAAGGACATTCACCTTCCTGAGCCGATCTCCTGGTGGCCGCTGGCGCCGGGATGGTGGGCGCTTATCGGCGGTGTCATCGTTCTCATCATCGCCACGTGCACCGTGATCGCGGCCCGGCGGAGAACGGTTCGCTATGCCGCCCTGCGGCAGTTGCAGAAGCTTCAGGCGGCTCAACACGACAAACCCCTTTCCCCTGAGCTTGCCACCGAGATCAGTGTGCTTCTGCGCCGCATCGCCTTGCGCATGGCGCCCGAGCAGCTGATCGGTCCTGCGCACGGCGAAGCATGGGAGACTTATCTCATCAACCAGCCTGGCGGGTTGCCCAGCCAGATCGCCCATTATCTCGCGTTCGCACCTTACATTCCAGGCGCCGCGTTGGCTGAGGGCGCAGCCGCAACAAACGGCTTGGATACAACAGCGGTGTTCGACGCCGCCGCGAAGTGGATCCGGAGGAATACGTGATGGAGTTTCTGTGGCCTTGGGCCTTTTTGTTGCTGCCCTTGCCGTTTGCGGTTCGCTATTTTCTGCGGCCAGTCGAGGCGTCACCCAACGGCGCATTGCGGGTGCCGTTCTATCGCCGGCTTCTGGCCGGAGGCAATGGTGAAGGCCGCCGATCTGTTGTGAAGCCGTGGCGGCTGCTGATGGCCAGCCTGATCTGGATCCTGCTGGTGAGCGCGCTGGCGCGGCCGGTGGTTGTCGGCGATCAGATTCCGCTGCCGCTGGAAGGCCGCGACCTCATGATGGCGATTGACCTTTCGGGCAGCATGGAGCGTGAGGATTTCGGCGTAAATGGTCAGCCGACCAATCGCCTCGCTGTTGTCAAAGCCGCAGCCGATGATTTCATCTCACGGCGCGATGGCGACCGTCTGGGTCTGATTATGTTCAGCAACCGTGCCTATCTTCAAGCACCGCTGACATTCGACCGGACTGTGGTGCGCTCGCTTCTGGATGAAGCTCAGGTCGGCCTGACCGGCCAGGAAACGGCAATCGGTGATGCCATTGCGATTGCCGCCAAGCGATTGAAAGAGCGTCCAGCAGAAAACCGCGTTCTGGTTCTGCTGACGGATGGGGCAAGCAATGCCGGGGTGATGCAGCCATTGCAGGCAGCGGAACTGGCCAGGGAACTGGGCATCCGGATCTACACGATCGGTGTCGGCGGCTCGCCCAGGGCTGTCCGGACAGCCTTCGGACAACAGATCGTCGATCCTGCGCAGAATCTGGACGAAGCCACCTTGACCAAGATCGCCGAGATGACCGGCGGGCGCTATTTCCGCGCCACCGACGTCAAGAGTCTGGCCGGAATCTACAGCGATCTGGACAAACTCGAACCGGTCACGGGCGCCGCGCAATTCGTTCGGCCGTCGGTGAGCCTCTTCTTCTGGCCGCTCGGTCTCGGATTGGTTCTGACCTTTGCATTCAGCCTGTTCATCGCCTGGCCGCACATTCGTGCCAGAACGTCCGGCCTGGCGCCGGAAGGAGTCGTATCATGAGCTTTTCGGATTTTTTCTTTCTCAGACCCTATTGGTTGCTGATGCTGATTCCGGTGGCGCTTGTTCTTGCTGCCGCGCGGAACCTGCAGAGCGGAGCCGGTGGTGACTGGCAGAAACTGGTCGATCCGCACCTGCTGAGACATCTCGCGGTGCAAGGGAGGGCTTCGACCGGTGGCCGCTGGAAAGCACCGGCTCTTGCCATTGCGTTGATAGGCGCAACCATCGCCATGGCCGGCCCAACATGGCAGAAAATTGAACTGCCGACCTTCAAGGCATCAGAACCGGTCGTCATGGTCATGAGTCTGGCTCAATCGATGAATGCCAACGATGTCGCCCCCAGCCGGCTTCAACGCGCCGGTCACAAGGTGCGCGACCTTCTCGCGATGGCGGATGGCGGCGATATGGGCTTCGTCATCTATTCCGACCGTCCTTTCGTGGCGACGCCCTTGACCAGCGATACGCGTGTCATCCGTGAAATGCTGCCGGAACTGTCAACCGACTTGATGCCGGTCCTGGGAAACAGGCTTGATCTCGCCATAACACAGGCATCGGATCTGCTCTCGCAGGCTCATGCGCGCAGCGGCAGGATCATTGTCCTGGCTGATGATGCGGGCAACAATCCGGACGCCTCGGTCGCTGCAGCAAATGCTGCCAAACAGGCTGGCTACACTGTCAGCGTGCTTGGCATCGGGACAGAGTCCGGCGCACAGCTGCAGACCGCTTCTGGCCAGGCGATCCTCACTGGTGACGGCAAGACGGTCACCACTGCCCTGGATGAAACATCCCTGACAATGCTCGCGTCTGCTGGCGGAGGCAAATTTGTGCGGCTGACCGCGGGCAACGCCGATGTTGATGCGCTGATGCCCGCCACCGATCAGAACAGCAAGGCGGTTTCGGGCGACAAAAGCGACCTGCATGCCGATACCTGGAGTGACATGGGCTATTGGTTCCTGCTGATCCCGGTGCTGCTGGCGCCTTTGGCATTTCGTCGGGGTGTGCTGATGCTGCTTCCGCTGGCGCTGACCATTGGAATGCTGTCGTCCACGCCGCGCGCGGAAGCCGCCGTCTGGGCGGATCTATGGAAGACCCCTGACCAGCAGGGCGCCCAGTCCTACCAACAGGGCGACTACGCCGCTGCGGCGCAACAGTTCGACAACGCCGCCTGGAAAGCGAGTGCTGCCTATCGAGCCGGCGATTATGAAACGTCGTCGTCCTTGTTTGGCGCCGAGGCAACTGATGGCAATGCCTACAACAGAGGCAACGCTCTGGCGTGGTCAGGCAGGCTGGAAGACGCCGTGGCAGCCTACGACAAGGCTATCGAAGCCAACCCAGGCGATGCTGACGCACGGTTCAACCGCGATCTGGTCGCCAAGCTGCTTGAGGAGCAGAAGCAGCAGCAGCCGGATCAGCAGGAATCCGACCAGCAGCAACAGGAAAGCGGTGGAAAACAGCAGCAGGATCAGGGCTCGGGCGATCCCCAGAATCAGGACCAAAAATCTGGAGGGCAGCAACAGCAGAACTCTGCTGATAAAGCCGGCAAAGGCGATCAGAACCATGCTGGCGGCCCGAGTGGTGCAGAGAACCCGGATCAGGCTCAACAGCAAGCCGACAAAGGCCAGAAGGGCGATCAGCAGAACGCCGGTCAGTCTTCGTCCGGAGACGATCAGTCGAAAGGCTCCGGGGCACCTCAGCAAGAAGGCCAGCAGCGGGGGCAGCAACCGGGCTTAGAACAAACCGACCAGGCTGAGCAAAAGGCGCAGCAAGGCGGCAAGCCCCAGTCCGCAGATCAGCAGCAAGCCGAAGCCGGGTCTGGAGAAGGGTCCTCCGAGAAGCAGGAGACAGCAGATGCCCAGCCCGCACCGGACCATGGCTCAACGGCCCAGCCGGACCAGACTGCGCAAAACTCTCAAGATGTAAGCGCGGCTGAAACCGGGCAAAACCCGCAGCAGCAACATTCGGACCACGCCAACGCCCAAGCCTCCGGGACTGGCTCTGCTGCAAGCGAGAAGTCTGCCTTCCAGCAGGCGATGGACAGGTTGCTGCAGGGCAATGGCGAACCGGTGGAGCACGGAGAGAAACCGTCACAGCAAGCAGACGGGTCCGGATACTCGGAACTTGATCAGGCACGGGAGCAGCAATTGCGCGCGGTGCCGGATGAACCGGCCGGGCTGCTGAAAGCGCGTATCCGGCAGTATTACGCTCAACTCTATGCCAAAGGGCAGAACCGTTAAGGAGGTTGTCATGACATCTTCACCCAAGACAAGGGCACTGCTTGCGGGAGCATCTTTCCTGCTTGCCACCAATTTTCTGGTGGCTCCGGCATTCGCTCTGGTCACAGCTTCCTTGAGCGACAGCAAGGTTGCGGTTGGCCAGAGCTTCACCCTCCAACTCAAAACGGACAAGGCGAGTGGATCCGCCAGTCCCGATCTGTCTCCGCTGTCATCAGCATTTGATATCCTGGGCACCAGCCAGGGCTCGCAAACCAGCATCATCAATGGGGTGCGGTCGGATGAGTACAGCTGGAACATCACCCTTGCGCCCAAAGCCAGGGGGACCACGGCTATTCCGCCGCTCACCATCGGCAACGAGCAAAGCCAGGCCTTGTCCATTGAGGTGGTCGATGCGGCGGATCTGCCGGTCGCCGACAGCGCAAGCGGCATCTCGATGGAGCTTCTGACGGATCCGAAAACCCATTACGTCCAGGAGGAAATACCTGTCACGCTGCGGATTACCGTCAGCGGCGCGTTGCAGGAAGCAGGCTTGGAACCGCCTGCACAGGACGGGTTCATACTCAAGCAGCGCGGCGAAGACAGGACCAGCAGGATCAATCGGAATGGCCGTGAGCTAACCCTCATCGAACGGGACTATCTGCTCAAGCCACAGGTCAGCGGCAAGCTGGAGGTGCCGCCGATGGTCTTGACTGCCGTGGTGGCAGATCCGGCAGCCGCACGGCGCTCTCCGTTTGGCAATGACGCGTTCTTCTCGAGGTTCGGGGGCGGGCTGTTCGACCAGATGATGAACCCCGGCCGACGGGTTGTCGTGCGTTCCCAGCCTCTGACCCTGGACATCAAGGGCAGGCCGGGGCAGGCCGATGGCTGGTTCCTGCCGGCCAAGAAGGTTGAGCTTGAATCGGTCTGGAACCCGGACAATCCAGTGATCAAAGTCGGAGAGCCGGTGACCAGGACTGTTCGCCTCTATGCAGTGGGCGCATCCAAGGAGCAACTGCCGGATATCGAGGTGCCGGTGGTGGCAGGCGCCAAGGTCTATCTTGAGAACACCAACGACAAATCCGTCGATACTTCGTCGGGTACGGCAGCCTTGCGCGAATTCACCATGTCGGTGCTTGCCACCCAGGAAGGGGAGTTTACCTTGCCCGCCATCGAAGTGAAGTGGTGGAACACGCAGACAGACAAGCAGGAGACCGCGACGCTCCCCGCCGAGACGTTCATGACAGAAAATGCGGCTATGGCTTCGAACGTTGCGCCGATGGCTGCAAGCTCCCGGCAACCAGACAACGTCATGACAACACGGCCTGATCTGGCAACCGGAACATCCGAGCCTTGGCGTATCGGCATCTGGCCCTGGGCGGCGCTGGGCGCGGCAGGTCTGGCCGCAGCAGGTCTGGCCGCTGCCGCCGGGTTGATTGCGCTGCGCAGCAGCAGAAACAAGGCCAGGCCGAAACAGAGCGGCGCGGCTGCCGCAAGCTTCCGCGGGTCTCATCAAAAAGCGATTGCCGCATCGCTGACCACGGCTGCCAGAAACCTGCGCGCAGCCTGTAAGTCCAATGATCCCGACAAGGCCTATCTGGCGTTGCTGCACTGGATTAATCTGGCCGGGAAGACGGCGGCATTCGACGTTGACTTCGAGACAGTTCGCCAGGACTACTTCGCCTCCCATATTGCGGAGCTTGAAGACAAGCTGTTTTCCAACGCTGCAACGAAGCAATGGAATGGCAAATCTCTTCTCGCGGATTTCAATCGGGCAGAGGCAAAAAGATCGAGGCACCCGAGCACGAAGCGTGAAACGCTGCCGACCTTGTATCCCGAGATGAGAAGCCCCGTAGGGTCTACCTGAGCTGTTTGTCGGCTGGGTGGGGTGGCAATGAGGCTGAATGCGTCGCGGTTTCGGACCGGACACCGGACAAGCTCATTCTGGCCGAGGCGGCAAAGGGAAACTTTTGAGACCTTCACGTCGCCGCAAAATGCATCGACGATGTACGGCAGGAGAGCTTGGCGTATCCGAGCGCCTCGCCTGCCGCACACTTGGTCAGCACCGGTCCACGCAGCGCAAGGTGCCACTGGGCCGGGCTGATGAACAATGCCTGACAGACGATATCATCGAACTGGCGGAAAACACGGGCGCTATGGGTATCGCATGGTGATTGGCCTGCTCAACACCGCGGGCTGGCATGAGAACCGCAAGCGGGTCGAGCATATTTGGCGGCGTCAAGGGCTGAAGGTCCTGCAAAAACAGAAAAAAGGACGGTCTTGTCAGACGGTCGATTGAATAGTCCCAAGTTCTGTGGACACCCTCGGGCTAAATTTTCTGCCACCATAGGAGCCGGGCGTCACTTGTAGCCGATCTGCGCCCTGATCTCTGCAAGCCTCGCAAGACGAGCAATGCGGTTGGCACAACTGGTCTGCCCCTGATCGAGAAGGTCGTCATGAAGCTTGCAGTAGCCATAGATCCTGCCGCTTTCCTTCCAGGCATTGCTGATGAGCTCCGTCTGACGTGCATCATCCAACGCCCGCTTGCTCAGCAGATCTTTCAGCCGGGCGTAGAAACCGCTGGGTCGGATACGCAGGCAACGACACATCGCCCGAACCGTGAACTGCTGGTGATGCTTGGCAATGAACGCGTATCTCGCTCGCGGCCCTGCAGACGAGTTTTATATCGTCGAGAGCGGTGCATCTTTGGCGAAATACGCGGTGGTTTTTTTAAGATGTCGCGCTCCTCGGTGACACGCGCCAGTTCCTTTTTCAGTCGCCGGATCTCAGCTGTTTGATCCGTGTCGCCCGACCCCGAAGGCTTCGAGAATTTCGTCTTCAACGCATAGAACGAGTGCGGGCTTACCACGAGCCGTTTGGAAACCTCCGCAAGGCAACCCTGTCTCCTCCGCGCAACCGGCTTCCGCTCGATCTGCTGATCAATCCCGCGACCGAGCCAATGTCAAAGATTGGCAGCCAGCTCGATCTGCTGGATGCGCAGTCGCGCGCCAAAGGTCCGATCACTATTCTCTCCTGCCTTGAAAGGGGAACGATTAGACCTGGGGCAATCGAGATCAATCTCGATCCTGAAACCCTTACTGACGCACTCGAGATCTCGGAAGACGAACTGAACCCGGATGCACTGATCTTCGAACTGCCGTTCCAGTTCAGAAAGCGTGATGTCGAGACAAAACTTACCACCGGGACTGACTATTCGAAACCAATCGACACCACCCTGATCCGCAGCATCGCCAAGGCGCATCAGTACTACGATGCGATCAAGAACGGGCAGACATTCGAGGAGATTGCGGAGAGCGAAAACCTCTCGAAGCGGCGGATCATGCAGGTGATTGAACTGGCTTTCCTTGCACCCGACATAGTCAAGCTCATTGTCCAGGGTGAGCAGCCCTTAGGCCTCACCGCGAAATTGCTTGGCATCAATCCGTTGCCCCCGGACTGGCAGGCACAGCGCCGCATTGTTGCGGCTCTCTGAAAAAGTCAAAATCCCGAACAGCCGGACTTAGGCGGATGGCCCGATGATGCCCTTTCGACAAACTGTCAGTCCCGAAATGGGCGACTGAGACTTCTGGCGATTCCGGGCCCAGAAAAGAGCCATCATCCGGTCTCAGTATTATGGAGGCGCTTGCATATCATTGAAACTTCGCACCAATCTGAGCGAAGAAGCAGGTCGTGTCGATATCTGAGAAAGAGTGGCTGTGCATTTTTTCTTTGGCGAACCAGTCTCAGGTGTCTTCTGGCGAAACTCGAGAGTTTCCGAAGTACATGAAAATGTCGGTTCGTTGAAATCGTCAATAATTCAATGGCTTGGTGATTGATCCGTCGGGTGGCCTCGGCGTCTTGGGGCGGAATTTCGCCTTCGAACCTGACGCTTTGTGTGCTGTAGAGCGGGAGATCACGGCGAACTCCTTGCAGTTATGCGGGATGACATTGTCGTTAGGTGGGACCCGATTGTCGTTACGTGGGATCTGATTGCAGTCAGGTGGGATCACATTGTCGTTGGGCGGGATTGGTGTGTCTGTTCCCGGGATTGCCTGGGCGATACGCGGGCGAATTTGGTTCGGATTGCAGGTTGGTGTTTTCAAATTGCCATTTGCCAGGCGGCTTCATCCTCGAGTTTGCACTTATCTCCACTTTTGATCGAGACGTCGTCGCTAGGGTTGGCGGCCAGCCAGGGTTGGCGTTGGCAGACGATTGGTCCGGGAACGGGCTCAAATTCGCGCCGCATAAGAACGTGTGAATTGGTTCAGTTCGTGTGGAGGCAAGAAATCACTTCGTTCCAAAAACGGACTTCAAAACGCTGTGTTTTAGGAAACCATTCTAATTTTGTTTGTTCCGGTTTGTCCCGAAACTGTCCACCTCAAAACAAATTAAATTTGAAACGGCTTCAAAGTCCGTAGGCGGCCGTTTGATCTGGCAGCCTGTTGGGTGCTCCGCATAACGGAAACAGTTTTGCGTTCTGCACTACCCCCCGTTGCGACGTCAGCTCGCGTTCCGGTATTGTTCACTCAGTTCCCGAGTAGCCAAAACCCCAAACACCTCATCCGCCGTGTGGCGGAGAAAATGGAGAATGCAGATGCATCCGCCAAGCGATGACTCATGCCTTGAACAAACCTGCGCGATCGACAGCCTCGCGCCTTATCCCAACAATGCCCGGACCCATTCGAAGAAACAGGTTCGGCAGATCGCTGAAAGCATAAGGCGCTTTGGCTTTTACAATCCGGTTCTGATTGCGGATGACCATACGATCATCGCCGGTCATGGGCGGGTCGAAGCCGCAAAGCTGATCGGGATGACGGAAGTCCCGGTTCGCAAGCTCTCGCATTTGTCGCGGGATGAAGTGCGCGCCTATATCCTGGCGGACAACAAGTTGGCCGAGAATGCCGGCTGGGACCGGGATTTGCTGGCGATCGAGATGCAGGGTTTGATGGATCTGGATTTCGATATCGAGGATCTCGGCTTCTCTACGACCGAGATTGACCTGACCATTGGCGGCGAGATCAGCGGCAACAACGAACCAGATCGTTTGCTCGATGCAATCGAGCTGGTGGGATCAGGTCCCGCGGTGACGCGGGCAGGGGACCTCTGGCATCTCGGACCGCACCGACTTCTCTGCGGCGATGCGCGATCAACCGAAGATGTTGCACGCCTGTGTGATGGGAAGCCCGCAACGTTGCTGTTTACCGATCCGCCTTACAATGTAGCCATTGGTGGTCATGTCAGCGGTCTGGGCAGGACCAAACATCGCGAGTTCGCACTGGCCTCAGGTGAGATGGATGCGACAACCTTCACCGCGTTCCTCAAAGAAACCCTGGGTGCAGCAGCCTCACAATTGAAGGATGGCGCCATTGCCTATGTCTGCATGGACTGGCGGCACATGCGTGAAGTGCTTGAGGCCGGTCATGCGGTCTTTGATGAGCTGAAGAACCTCTGTGTCTGGAACAAGACCAATGGCGGCATGGGATCGTTCTATCGCTCCAAGCACGAGCTGGTGTTCGTGTTCAAGAAGGGCACGGCGCAACACACCAATACCTTCGGCCTTGGCGAGACAGGACGCCACCGCACCAATGTCTGGGATTATCCCGGCATCAGTTCACTTGGAGCCGCACGGGATGAGGAGCTCGCGATGCATCCGACCGTCAAGCCTGTGGCCTTGATTGCCGATGCGGTCCGCGACTGCTCAAAGCGCGGAGACATTGTCCTTGATGTGTTCGGCGGGTCAGGCTCGACACTGATTGCAGCTGATCAGTGCGGCCGTATCGCCCGTCTGATCGAGATCGATCCGCTTTACTGCGACACCATTATTCGACGCTTCGAACGCATCACCAGAGAGCAGGCGCGGCTGGCGGAAACCGGAGCCACGTTTGCGAAAGTGGCGATCGCGCGGACGAACGCGCCCGGTTGCGGTGACGGCCCGGACCCGATGCCGCCTCAAGCGTCCGTGCAGATCGAACCCGCTAAGAATCCGGGCTCTCGCAGTTCATCGGTCATCGCGGACGAAGGAGATCTCTAATGGCCAGAAAAAGAGGCAACCAACCCGCCACCGGCAAGAATGGTGAGAACCGGGAATTGACGCAGTTCCAAAAGTCCCTGCTCAAAGAGGCCAACCGCACGATCACGCTGCGCAGTGACGGTCGCTCCCAGGAGGCGACCCTTTCGGAAGCTGTTATTCGCAGATTGTTCCAGGTCGCAACCAATGGTTCGCCGCATGCGCTCGGCCACGTCTTGCGAAACCTCAATGACGCGCAGGCTCTCAATCAGGCGCTGATCCGCGAAAAAATGGCAGAGGGCGAGCGGATCAAGCAGCGGCTGCAAAACCGCCTCGATCAGGCCGTCCTTGAAGGTGCTGACCCGGTCTGGGTTGTTCCCCACCCGGACGATATTGTCATTGATGAAGACGAGGGCTGGACCATGACGGGTCCGATGGATGAGGAAGATTTGAAACCGATCCGCCGCCGCGTCACCATGCGCAATGTCTTCGTGCTGCAGTCGGTGCTCGAGGAGCGTCTGTCTGACGCTCCTCGACTGGGAGAGTCCGATGTGCCAGCCGAGGAAACAGCAGGCAGCACTTCACAGGTCTTCGCGAACCTGCTCAACGACAACCTGCCGGCGCGGTTCCAGCTGTCAGCCACCGGGATGGTGTTCGAGACCATGCGTTACCAGCGGCTGACAAAGCGCGAGCTGCTCAAGACAACGCGCCTGGCCTGGGCCGCGATTGGCCAGCCCAAGCCTCGCGGCGCGATCCTGCCGCCCTGGAGCGAAGCAGGTCCGCGGATTGAGCACATGATGCGTTTCCTCCAAGACGTCCTTGGCCAGGTGAGGGCGGGTACGCTCACCAGTGAGCGGGACATCGCTGAGAGGTTGAGCGAGATGTTGCAGCGGTGAGTTACCGGGGCCGATCTTGTATCTTGTGTCTCGTCAAACAAAAACGCGCGATCATTTTAGTTTCAAGGCGCAAGAAAGAAATGTTGGTTCAGCAAAAAACATCTGGTTGCCTTGGGTGGCCCCATACTCGGCATGTTCAGTAACAAGGCAATCGGCGCTTCCAAATATGGATGTGATCAGAGATTTTTCCAGAGACCTGGCCATGCAAGCAGAAGCCGAACACTTTGGTTTCAAATGATCTGACCAAACCGGATGCGAACAAGCCCCCGTCTATCTCGACATCCAGCCGCCATCAGCTGGAACGATTGCGCCATGAACGAATCTCGCCAGGTCGCTGCACAGAAAGGCGATCGGCTCGGCGATTTCTTCAGGCGTTCCCCAACGGCCAACCGGAATGCGCTCCATGAGAGCACGCGTGCGGTCCGGATCAGCCTGAAGGGCCGCAGTATTGTCGGTGGCGATGTAGCCTGGCGCTACGGCGTTTACATTGATGCCTTTATCCGCCCATTCGTTGGAGAAAGCGCGAACCAACTGAGCAATGGCACCCTTGCTGGCGGCATAGCCGGGGACATTGATGCCGCCCTGAAAACTCAGCACCGATGCAACAAACACAATTTTTCCGGCCCCTTGCTGGAGCATGGAGCGCCCCACTGCCTGGGTCAGGATGAACGGTGCATCGGTGTTGACAGCCTGAACATGATCCCAGTCCCCAAGTGAGTGCTCCGCCGCCGGCGCGCGCCTGATGGTGCCCGCATTGTTGACCAGAATGGAGATGTCGCCGCGTTTTTCCATTGTGTTGGCAAACGCCATTGTGGCATCCCTGTTGGAGAAATCGCACTGGCAAGCCATGAAGCTCCGCCCCGCGGACAGCACGGTTTTCTCCGCTTCACTACCTTGCGCCTCCAGCGATGCGCTGACCCCGATGATGTCAGCGCCCGCTTCTGCCAGGGTCTTGCAGATCGCCAGGCCGATGCCGCGTTTGCAACCGGTCACCAATGCGGTCTGCCCTGTCAAATCGATCGAAAGGGTCATGTGTTTTACCTCAGCATCCGGCGGGGATCGGCGAGCAGACCGGCAAGATGCGCCATGAAGCGCGCGGCCTCCGCGCCATTGATAACCCTGTGGTCATAGGAAAGGTCGAGCGGTACCATCGGAACAGGTGTCCAGTTGTCATTCTCCCACACTGGAACCATTTCTGTGCGCGTGATGCCCAGGATCGCGACCTCGGGTGGATTGACGATGGGCGTGAACGCGGTGCCTCCGATGCCGCCAAGGTTGGAGATCGACATCGACGCTCCGCCCATCTCGTCGGGCTTGATCTTGCGCTGTGACGCACGCCCGGCCAGATCGGAGATCTCGCCAGCGATCTGCCACAGGCCCTTGCGGTCGACATCCCGGATCACCGGCACCATAAGACCGTGCGGCGCGTCCACCGCAATTCCGATATGGCAAAATTGCTTGAACACCAGGGTTTCGCCGTCCGCCGTCAGGGACGTATTGAAACGAGGAAATTCCCCAAGGCATATTGCCAGGGCCTTGGCATGAAACGCCAGCGCGGTGAGACGCAAACCACGATCCGCGGCCTCCGGTTTCAGTTTTCCACGAAAGGCTTCGATGGCGCGCATGTCGGCGCGATCATGATGGGTGACTTGCGGAATGACGCGGTTCGCCGCAGCAAGATTGGCAGCGGCGGTGCGCGCAAAACGCGACGTCGGCTCATGTGTCACAGGTCCGTATACCGCGTGATCCACCTCCCAATAGGCGTTGTCCCTCGAGGCAACGGCGTCGGAAGAGGCTCGCTTGGTATCGCCACTGGCATGGCGTTCAACGTCCTCACGCGCGATGTTGGTGCGGCCAGCGGCCTGAGCTACATCTGCAAGGTCAACACCCAATCGCCCGGCCAGGGCAACAACCGAGGGGCTGGCAATGATTTCGGTCTGCCCCATCTCACCATTCCGCCGATATATATTGGGTTTCCATGAATTCGAGCATGCCCTCATGCCCGCCCTCGCGGCCAAGGCCCGATTGCTTGACGCCACCGAAGGGGGCTGCGGGATCTGAAACCAGACCGCGATTGAGACCGACCATGCCATATTCCAGGCGCTCGCAAACCTGCATGGCGCGTTTCATGTTTTCTGAAAACACATAGGCGACCAGGCCGTATTCGGTGTTGTTGGCACGGCGGATCACGTCATCTTCATCTGTGAAGGACTGGATCGCCGCAACGGGTCCGAAGATTTCATCGTTTACGCAATCGGCCGTTTCCGGCACGTTGGAGAGCACCGTCGGCGGATAGAAATAGCCCTTGCCGTTCGGCAATGTGCCCCCGAGCTCCAGCTTGGCTCCCTTGGCCACGGCATCCTCGACAAAGGCTGCCACCTTGTCGCGGGTATCGGCATTGACCAGCGGGCCGACATCAATCCCGTCTTCCAGCCCGTCCCCCATCTTCAGGGCGGCCATGGCGGCGCTGAATTTGCTCGTGAACTCCTGGCTGACCTTCTCGTGCACATAGAACCGGTTGGCGGCGGTGCAGGCCTCGCCAAGATTGCGCATCTTGGCGAGCATCGCGCCAGCCACCGCCTTGTCGATATCAGCATCCTCGAACACGATCAGCGGGGCGTTGCCGCCCAGTTCCATGGCCGGTTTGAGCACCTGATCGGCGGCAGAATGAAGCAACTTGCGGCCAACCTCGGTGGAGCCGGTAAACGAGATGACACGCACCCGCGGGTCGTGCAGCATATGGTCGACAAGCCTACCGGATTTCTTTGAGGGCAGTACGTTGACCAGCCCCTTCGGCACGCCCGCCTCTTCCAGCAACGGCATCAGCGCCAGCATCGTCAACGGCGTTTCAGACGCGGGCTTGATGATCACCGGGCAGCCTGCCGCCAAAGCCGGCGCGATCTTGCGGGTGCCCATCGCGGCCGGATAGTTCCACGGTGTGACCAGCACGGCAATGCCGGCCGGCTTGTGCTGAACCACGATTCGCGCGCCCGACGACGGCGCATGGGTGATCATGCCGTCGGCGCGGACGGCTTCCTCGGCGAACCAGCGGAAGAACTCGGCTGCATAGGCTGCTTCACCCATCGCATCGGCCCGGGCCTTTCCGTTTTCAAGCGTGATCAGCCGCGCGAATTCGCCCAGCCGCTCGGTCATCAGTTCCCACGCCTTGCGCAGGATTTCCGAACGTTCGCGCGGTTTCTTCGCGGCCCAGGGCCCGAAGGCGGCTTCCGCTGCATCGAGCGTCGCATCGGCATCGGCGAGATCGGCGGAAGCGACCGATGCGATCGCTTCTTCGGTCGCGGGATTGATGACATCGAAGCGGTTGCCGCTCGCAGCGTCGCGCCATTGGCCATCTATGTAGAGATTGGTGTGTTGCATCCCGTTAGCTCCAGTCAAAGCAGGTGTCTTAGAGGTTCGCCGAGCCGGTCCACGAAGCCGGTGACGAATTCGATCGCCTGTTCCTCGTCGAGTTGGCCAGTCTGGTAGTCCAGCGAAACGGTGTAGTCTGTCTGTTCACGGCAAACCGTCAGCACTGGTGAATGGGTTGGAGAACCGGTGGCCGCGGTAATCGCAGACCCGGAAAAATCGCGCAGCACGATGGATGGAACCTGATCTGGTGCGTCGCTCACCTGTTTGGACAAGCGTGCGCGGTCGGCATCGGCAAAACGACCATCTGTTTTGCGAACCGTCCGGGTTTCCACGACAAGTGTCTTGTCCGCGAGGCCTGTCGCCTGGCGAAATGCGGCCGTGGCAAAACGCAGCCAGATCAGGCGCGGTTCCATACGAACATCGCCATCCTTTGCCAGCCAGGAGATGAACTCATCGCAGCCGTTGGCTGCAACGCGCGCACCGATGTGCATCGGCAAAGAGCCTGCAGATGCTGGGGAGGGGCTGGCGATGCCCGATTTTGTCGACGGGGCCAGTGTCTCCAGAAGCCGAAGATCAGAGACATGATAGGGCTGCGGCACGTCATGCTCGACCAGCAGGTTCAGGTCGAGGCCTTTCTCCATTGCCAGGCGGCGTGTCTTCGGAGACGCCAGGATGCGCTCGTCCGAATAGGGAGGGGAGTCGACCATCGGTTGCTTTTGCGGCGCTGGAGGTGGTGGCTTGGCTGCGGCCTCGGGAGGCACCTCATAGGCCTCAATCGTTGCGGACTGGTGACCGCGGGCAACCGCGCTCTCCGGCTTTTCTGCGCTGATGATCGCGATCACAGATCCGACCGGTACCGCCTGCTGCGCATCGGCCAGGATGGCGGCCACGAAACCGTCATGGCCCGCTTCGACTTCCATCACCGATTTGTCAGTTTCGACTTCAAGCAGGATGTCACCGGCGGCAACCGCGTCGCCCGGTTTCTTGCGCCAGGCAACGATCAGACCGGTATCCTGCGCCATGCCGAGGGCCGGCATGACGATCTCCGCGCCAGATGGTAAGGCGTCCGGCTTGCTATCCGCATTCGTGGTCTGCGCTTCATGAGGTCGCGCGGCGCCAGGAACTGAAGTGGAGGCATCAGCGCTTGCGGCGTCCGCTGATTCCGCAATCACGGCGACAACCTCACCGACGGGCACATGATCTCCGGCTTGGGCACTGACCACGACAAGAAATCCGTCGGCCAGGGCCTCGACTTCCATCACCGCCTTGTCGGTTTCGACCTCCATCAGCGCGTCGCCGATCTTCACCGCATCACCGGGCTTCTTGAGCCAGGACACGATCAGGCCTGTGTCCTGTGCCATGCCAAGTGCCGGCATGATGACATCATGCGGCATTGATCAGCTCCCCGGCCACAAGCCTGCGGGCATTGGCGGCCACACCTTCCGGTGTTGGCACGGTCAGATCTTCCAGCGCGGGACTGAAAGGAATGGGCACATCCATGGCGCCCATGCGCAGAACCGGAGCATCAAGATGGTAGAACGCCTTCTCGTTGAGGCGTGACGCGATCTCCGAGGTCACCCCGTAACTCTGATGCCCTTCATCGATGACGATGGCACGCGACGTCTTCTTCACAGATTTGGTCAGTGTGGCTTCGTCGAGAGGAACAATCGTGCGTGGATCGATCACTTCCGCGCTGATGCCCTCAGTCGCGAGAATTTCGGCGGCCTTTTCAGCGACCTGCACCATCGAAGAGGTGGCGATCAGGGTGATGTCGGTACCTTCGCGCTTCACATTGGCGACGCCGAAGGGGATCAGGTACTCCTCTTCAGGAACACCTGCCTTCTCCTGGTACATCAGCTTGTCTTCGAAGATGACGACAGGGTTGTTGTCTCGGATCGCAGTCTTCATCAGCCCTTTGGCTTCATAGGCCGATGACGGCAGCGCTACCTTCAGACCGGGAATATGTGCGACCAGCGCATGCAGGGACTGCGAATGCTGGGCGGCCGAGCGGCGTGTGGCACCGAGATTTGTCCGCAAGACCAGCGGAACGCTCAGTTTGCCGCCGGACATGTAATGGGTCTTTGCCGCCTGGTTGCAAAGCTGGTCCATGATCAGAAATAGGAAGTCGCCGAACATCAGATCGACCACCGGACGCGAACCGGTCATTGCAGCACCTACGGCAATGCCCATGAAACCGGGTTCGGCAATCGGTGTGTCGACAACCCGTGATGTCCCGAACTCTTCGACAAGGCCGGACAGGACCTTGAAGGGGGTGCCGGCTTCGGCAACGTCCTCACCTATGATGAACACGGTTTCATCGCGGCGCATTTCTTCCGCAAGGGCGTCGTTGACGGCCTGGGAAAGGGTGATTTCACGCATGGATTCTCTCCTCAGGCCGCATAGACGTGCATGTCGACTTCGGACGCATCAGGGTATTTTGCCTTGAGCGCGTATTCGACGGCGGCAGTGGCATCGGCCTTGATCTCGGCCTGCATGGCCTCGAGCTCTTCGCTGGTGGCAATGCCTTCGCTGGTAAGATGGCGGGCGAACTGGGTGATCGGGTCCTTGTTCTCCCGCCAGTCCTTTTCCTCGTCCTTGGACCGGTAGTATTCGCGGTTGATGTCGCCGACATGGTGACCGTGATAGCGGTAGGTCATCAGCTCGATGAAGAAAGGACCTTCGCCTTTGCGGCAGCGTTCGACCAATTGTTCCGTCAGTGAATTGACTGCGAGCACATCCTGGCCATCGACTGTGTGCGCCTCAATACCGAAAGCCTCTGCTCGGCCTGTAATCGAGCCGGCGGCAATTTCGGCGGTCTTGGTGTATTCGGAATAACCGTTGTTTTCACAGGCATAGATGATCGGCAGGTTCCAAAGTGCCGCCATGTTCATCACTTCGTACATGAGGCCCTGAGCGGTCGCGCCGTCGCCAAAGAAGCAGACGGTAACGTCATCCTTGCCAAGCAGTTTGGCTGTAAAGGCCGCGCCGGTGGCAATCCCCATCGAGCCGCCAACGATGGCGTTTGCCCCCAGGTTGCCGTTTGACTGGTCGGCGATGTGCATGGAGCCGCCCTTGCCGCGGCAATAGCCTTCTTCCTTGCCCAGCAATTCGCAGAACATTTCCTTGAAATCAGCGCCCTTGGCCACGCAATGTCCGTGACCGCGATGCGTCGAGGTGATCTTGTCAGTCACCTTGAGGGCTTCGCAAATCCCCACGGCAACCGCTTCTTCACCTGAATACATGTGGGTCAGCCCCGGCATTTTCGCCGACAGGTACAGCTGGTTGGCGTTGTCCTCGAAGGTCCGGATCCGGACCATCTGGCGGTACATCCGCAGAAAATCCTCGGCATTGTGTTTGGCCTGGTGGTTGGTGGTTTTTTGGGCTTTGCTGCTGCTCATTTTCAGTTCCCTGTCTCCTGCTGAGGCCCGGCCGCAGCGAGTGCGAGCCGGGCCTTTCAGGGAGGAGCTCAATAACGGTTGGCGATCGGCAGTTCTTCGGCGGGGAATAGCGAGATGACCTCGCAGCCCGTGTCGGTCACCACCACTTCTTCCTCGATGCGCGCAGCCGAATATCCATCACTTGCCGGACAGTAGGTTTCCAGCGCGAACACCATGCCGGTCTGGATCTCCATCGGGTGATCCAGCGAGACTGCACGGCTGATGATCGGACGCTCATGAAGCGCCAGACCCAGCCCGTGGCCGAATTGCAGGCCGAAGGCGGCCTCTTCACTGGGGAAGCCGAATTCTTCGGCTTTTGGCCAGACCTCGGCCACCTTGTCCGTGCTGACGCCGGGCTTGATCATCGCAATCGACGCGTCGATCCATTCACGCGCCTTGACGTAGGCATCATTCTGAGAGGGCGTTGCCCGGCCGATATTGAAGGTCCGGTAGTAGCAGGTACGATATCCCTGGTAGGACTGCAGAATATCAAAGAACGCCTGATCACCGGGCCGGAAATAGCGGTCGGTGAAGTTGTGCGGATGCGGGTTGCAGCGTTCGCCGGAAATGGCGTTGATCGCCTCAACGTCATCCGACCCCATTTCATAGAGCATCTTGTTTGACAGCGCGACGATGTCGTTTTCGCGGATGCCCGGTTTCAGCTCCTCATAGATCATGTGGTAGACGCCATCGACCATGGCGGCCGCCTGGGTGAGCAACTGAATCTCGTCCCAGTTCTTGATCTCGCGCGCCGCCAGCATGATCTGCTGGCCATCGATCACGTTGAGACCTTCCTCCTGAAGTGCATGGAACATGGCTGTTTCCGCGTAATCGACGCCGACCGGCATATCTGCCATTCCAGCATCCTTGATCAGCCCGGCAATTTCCCTTGCGTGTTTCCGCATCAGGCCGAAATCGGGCGGGATCGTACCACGCATGCCGACAACACCGGCCCGGCAATGGTCCGGCTCGAGCCAATCCGAGAACTTCTTGTGGTGCATGGCCGCGGAACCGAAGTCCCACACATAGGGGGAATCGTCGCCGGTAAGCAGGCAGAAGCGGCACATCTTGTCCCGCTCCCACTCGCCGATCTTGGTCGCCGAAACGTAGCGAATGTTGTTGACGTCAAACAGCAGAAGCGTTCCGGCGGGCGAGTTCTGCAACGCTTGGCGCGTCCGGCTCAAACGATAACGGCGCAACCGGTCGTGATCGATCCTGCGTTCGAAATCAACGGATGTGTGACCCCATGCGGGCAGCCGGTTTTCCCATTTCCACTGGGGTTCGAGATCCTGGGCTGTCAGGATGTTCGGTGTCAGGGCACGCGACATGACTTCCTCCTCCGGGCCCGTGTTCACGTGCCCGTTTCATTCGTTGAAACTGTGTTCAATGCCGTTACTGGATGCACCAGCCGCCATCGATGTGGATCATCTGGCCGGTCATGTAATCGCTATCTCGGCTGGCAAGGAACGAGGCCGTGCCGACAATGTCTTCGGGATAGGAGACCCGTTTTATCTGGAGTTCATCGCGGGCGATGTCCTCGTAGGCCTGGCCGGCCTTCTCCTTGAAGCCGATGTCGACCAGATCCTTGTCGAGCTGCTCCCACAGCGGCGTCACCACAACGCCCGGCGCATAGCCGTTGACGGTGATGTTGTGTTCCGCCAGTGCTACGGCCCCGCAATGGGTGAGCGCAAGGCAGCCATATTTGGAAGTGCAGTACACGGTGACGTCGACCAGCGGTTTTCTCGACGCAATGGAGCCGACATTGATGATCTTGTAGGGCTCGTCCATCGGCCCTTGGGCGATCATCTGACGGGCTGTTTCCTGCATGCCAAGCCACATTGCCTTGGTGTTGACATTCATGATCATGTCCCAGTTGTCCTCATCGATATCCATGAAGAAACGGGGCTTGTTCAGGCCGGCGTTGAACACGCCGATATTGATTGATCCGAATGCCTCCACGGTCGCAGCGACGGCCGCGGCATTGTCCTCGCGTTTTGTCACATCCATCCTAACGGCGATGGCCTTGCCGTTGCCGGCGCCATTGATGCGGTCGGCGACCGATTGCGCTTCGTCGAGATCCAGATCCCCCAGGCAGACATTGGCGCCTTGCTGGGCGAAGCTTTCCGCATTCGCCGCGCCCATGCCGCGTGCCGCTCCGGTGATGAGTATGTTCTTTCCTTTGAGCCGATTGGGGTCCATTTCACTCCTCCATTTTCATGTCTTGCGTTGCTCCCGCATGGCTTGCTCCGCCCGTCTCTGGGCGTTCTGCAACGCGGTTTTCGGTGGGATGATCCCGCGAAGCATGTCGTGCAATTCCTCACCGCAGATCTGAAAGATCTTGCCAATTTCGGGAATTGGCGGACGGGGCCAGAACTGGAGCTCATCGCGCCAGGACATCTGATCAACAGCCTCGAAGATTGGCGATGCACGACGGACATCAGGGTCGGCGCTGACCGAGTAACGCGGATTGGTGCGGCTGCCGTTCTGCACGTAGAGTTTTTGGGCTCCCGGCGAGGTGAAGACGATCAGAGCCTCCGCTGCAGCCTTGATCCGCTCCGGTGCGATATTGCGCGGGATTCCCATCACATATCCGCCTACCGGCGCAACCGGTGAGGCTTCCGGACCGGCTGGGTGCGGAAGAAAGCCGGTCTGGCCATGGGCCGGCGAGGTGGGATCGAGTTCGAAATAGGGCGCAAGCAGGGTGTAGCCGTATGCCATTGCGACTTCGCCTGCGGCGTAGGGACGGATCCGCTCGTACCAGGACATGGAAAGGATGTAGGGTGGTGAATACTTCAGCAGTTCCATCAAGTGTTCTGCCGCAGCCATTCCCGCATCGCAGTCGATCATTGGACGATAGACGTCCTCCTTGAGCCCGTCGGTGTTGAACCCTCCAGCCGCCGGCGGGATGTCGATCACCGGCTGGCCAAAATCAGCCAGTGTCATCAGGAAGGTGTGGCCAAGCGCGGTGCCGCGCGCGGCATTCCAGGCTATTCCGTAAAAACCTCTGGCGGGATCATGGAGCGATTTCGCTGCCTCAATGACATCAGCCGCCGTGACCGGAGGCTCGATGCCTGCATCAGCAAAGATATCCTTGCGATAAAACAGCAGTTCGGGTGTCGTCTGGGCAGGTACGCCATAAGGCCGACCGCCCCAATGGGCTGCCTTCCACCCGGCCGTGTGAAAATCGGCCGGATCAAGGCGCGCAACGTCAAGCGCCTCGTCCAGGGGCATCAACACATTCTCCTCCGCGAATTCACCGATCCAGGGCAGGTCGACGGCAATGATGTCGTAGCGACTTGCCTTGCGTTCGGCGTTTTTCAGCGCCTCCTGATGCAGCCGGTCGATGGAAAACGCCCGTTGGTGGATGTCCGTGCCCACAACCTGCTCGAACTGCCGCTTGAGATTGTCCATCACCATGAAGGTCGGGTCACCATGCACCAGCACCCGCACACCGCCGGCAAGCCGCAACGGTTCCGGCAGCACCTGCAGCGGTGGGATCGACTGGGCAGCCATGTAGGAGCCGCCGAAGTAATACTCCTGACCTGCCGAGCCGTCGGATGACTTCGTCAGCCGGATTTCAGCAAGACGCTGCAAGCGCCCCGACAGCTGCATCCAGGATTCGAGCAGCTTCTCGCTCGGGTGCAAGGAGAATGTCTTGCCGCTGCGAGTGCGCGGCCGTTGATCGATCAGGCCATTGTCGATCATTTCACCAATGCGCCGGGTTGCCGTGGCATAGGGCACGCCGGAGGCGCCGATCAACGACGTAGGTGTGACGGTCTTGGCTTCGAGATGGCTGCGAATGAGATGGAGTGTCATGCGAACATAAGGATCGGGCGCGAAAACATGCAGAGCGTCGGAGAGCTCGTGTTCAAAGTCTTCAAGGAACGCCACCACGTCGAGCAATTCTGTCTTCTCGAACTGCCGGTCAGGCGGTCTTCGCGCGTCAGTTCCCTCCTTATTGATCGAAAGCATGGTCCTGGCTCCCGTCGGGCTGCCAGCGTTATCCATTTTGGCCAGAATAGATTTGACCCTGAACTGCTGTTTGCCCTTTTTCATGGCTACCTCCCGTAAGATGTTCAATCTGAGGGTTTCAGGATATGAGCAAAATCCCCAATCTGGATACAAAAGTATCCATTATGGATATATTTTGGAGTCATTTGCTTTGCGCTTGTGGGCACCCTATGGCGGTGTTTTGCATGATTGCGGATGGAGGCCGCTTCCTGATGCCGCGCTCACTGGGCAAAGGAAATGCGAAACCCACATGTGTGTGAGATTGAGATTTCGGGAGGAAACCAAATGACACTTCGTACTATGCTTACCCTGTCGACCGCGATGGCGGGCCTGGTCTTTGCAAATGCAGCCGGTGCCGCTGAGTACCGGATCGGCATCACGCAGAACAATGTCGGTGTCGACAGCTACCAGACGACCTATGACAAGTCGTTCAAGGAAGCCGTCGAGGCGAATGACGCAGTGGAAGCGGTCGTTCTTGATGCAGGTGGTGATGTTGCCCGCCAGATCGCCCAGATCGAGGATCTGATCCAGCAGCAGGTTCAGATCATCATCATCTGGCCGACCAATGGCGAGGCCGTGATCCCCGCCGTCCGTAAGGCCCACAATGCGGGCATTCCGGTTATCGTAACCAACTCGAATATTGCCGAAGCCGGCTTCGACTTCGTCAAGTCCTTTTCCGGACCGGACAACATCACGCAGGGCTCCCGCTCGGCGGAAATCATGTGCGACAAGTTCAAGGAAATGGGCATTGAAACCACCGCACAGGTGGTCCAGATCTCGGGTCAGCCCGGCTACACCACTGCAATCGAACGCCAGAAAGGCTTCGACGACCGTCTTCCGGAAGTCTGCCCGGATGTGACGATTGTCGAAACCCAGCCAGGCGACTGGAACCGTGAGAAATCTCAGAAGGTGATGGAAGCGTTTCTGGTAAAATACGACAAGATCGACGGCGTCTATGCCGGTGACGACAATATGGGAGTCGGGGCGCTTAATGCCGCCAAGGCAGCCGGTCGCGAGGGCATCATCTTCGTCGGTGCAACCAACTTCGCCGTCGGGTATGAGGCGATGGAAAAGGGCGAATACTGGGGCTCGATCTACCAGTCTCCCGTCGATGATGCCAAAGCGGCGTTGAAAACGGCCATTGATGTGCTGGATGGCAAGGATGTGCCGTTCCTCAACTACTTCGATACGCCGAAGATCACGCAGGACAACATGTCCGATTACACCAAGCCGGTTTTCTGAGGCTGGTGACACGTCTTTTTCGGACGCAGCCTGCGCTGCGTCCGGATCTTCTCTGTTGATTTTGCCATGTGATCGGGGAGGTGAGCATGGGCCGGTTGTCTGGACGCTCCTGCATCGTCACCGGGGCCGCGCGCGGCATTGGCCGAGCCATAGGCGAAGCGCTGCTCAGCGAGGGCGCCGATGTGTGCTTTGCCGATATAGATGGTGACAAGGCCGGTAAGGTTGCCGCAGCCAACGCAGCGGTTGCCGAAATCTCGGGCGGCGAGGTGACGCATGCCTCGGTTGACGTCACTGATCGGATGCAGGTCCGTGCAATGATCGCGCATGCGGTATCCGTCTTCGGAAAGATCGATGTCAAATTCAACAATGCCGGCGTGAACCGGCCGATGAACTTTCTTGATGTCACCGAAGAAAACTGGAATTTCATCATGGGTGTGAATGGTCTTGGCTGCCTGATCGGCATGCAGGAGGCCGCGCGCCAGATGATTGACCAGGGTACCGGTGGCAAGATCATCAACACCGCATCGGTTGCTTCTCGCCAGGGATTCGACAATGTTGCACCTTATTGCGCGAGCAAGTTTGCGGTGGTGTCATTGACCCAGTCCGGCGCGCGCGACCTGGCGGCCCACGACATTACAGTGACCGGTTTTGCTCCGGGTGTGGTCGCGACTGAAATGTGGGAACAGGTCGATCAGGATCTGATGAGAATCGGTGCCGCAGAGCGTCCGGGGCAGGCAATGGAGGATTTTGCCGCCGGGATTCTCAAGGGCCGTGTCGCAACGCCGCGCGACATTACCGGAACCACGACGTTTCTGGCTTCGGCTGACAGTGACTACATGACCGGCCAGATTGTCATGATCGATGGCGGGATGGTTCTGGTCTGAGCAAGGGTTCAGATCCGCGGCAGCGTAATTTTGCGCTGTGTCTATTTTTGAACGGGAGGCAGGAAACGATGGCTGGTGGTATCACCAAATCGGATATTGGCGGGCTTCTTGCCAAGCAGGGCATTTTGATTGCCTTCGTCATTTTCATGATCGGCTTCACGATCGCCAACGAGCGTTTCCTGGCGCCTGAAAATGTCATGGGCGTGGTGCGCTCCTCCGCAATTCTCGGGGTCATGGCGCTCGGCGTGACCTTTGTGGTGATCAGCGGCAATCTGGATCTGTCAGTCGGATCGATGATGTCGTTCTCAACCATTGTCGTGCTGGATCTGCATGACAAGATTGGCCCCGAGCTTGCCATTCCTGCCATGTTTGCAATGACCCTTTGCCTGGGCGCCTTCATCGGGTTTCTAGTTGGCTATCTCAAACTCAATTCGCTGATTGTGACGCTTGGTATGCTGTCTGCCATTCATGGGCTGACACTGACCTATTCCGGCGGCAAGAACATGGACATCGCCAACAAGGGCGATACCTGGTTCGCGGTCTTCGGGCAGGGCAGTTTTCTCGGGATCCCAGTCCCGATTCTGATCTTCGGATTGCTGGCGGCGCTGCTCGGGATGGTGCTTGGGAAAACGCCTTTCGGACGAAAGGTCTATGCCGTGGGCGGCAACGGTGTGGCTGCCACCTTCTCCGGCATTCCACGGGCCAGGGTCGTTTTTACCTGTTATCTGCTGTCTTCCTTGTGTGTTGCCACCGCCGGCCTTATTCAGGCCAGCCGGAGCATGGGAAGCCAGAACACCGTGGGCCAGGGGCTGGAGCTCGAGGTCCTGGCTGCTGTCATTCTCGGTGGTGCCTCATTGCTCGGCGGCTCCGGCACGATTTTCAAGACAATCATCGGCGTGTTGATCCTGGGCTTTATCCAGAATGGGCTGCTTCTCGTCGGTCTGCAGTTTTACGCACAATATGTGGTCACGTGGATCATCATAATACTGGCGGTCTGGCTCGACATAGCGGCCAAGCGTGGCCGCCTGTTGTCACCCATCGCGTGAGGACGGTTTGATGCAAAACGAAACTCGCACACGACTGATCAAGAAGGGCGCCATATGGGGTTTCATCCTGTTCGAGCTCGCGTTCTTCTCGATTGCCGGGAGTTACCTTTCGCTGTCGGAAAGCGCCTTCATGGATGTCGGCAACATGTTGCTGCTTCTCAAACAGTCGGCGCCCATCGGCATTATTGCGCTGGGTATGACGATCATCATGATCAACGGCAACATCGACCTGAGCGTTGGGGCAACCTATGCGCTGGCCGCAATCGTGATGCTGGACAGCATGACCTGGCCGGTCTTTGCCGGGCTCGGTGACTGGGTGATTCCGGTATCCTGGATTCTCGCTCTCCTCACCGGTGTGGTGCTTGGCGCGGTCAATGGCCTCATTGTCTGGAAAACCGGGGTCGATGCCTTCATCGTCACTCTGGGTTCAATGCTGGGCTACCGCGGGCTTGTGTTCATGTACAATGGCGAACAGCCGACGTCGCAGCTCAACTGGACCCTTGTCGATTTCGCCGAAGCGCAGGTTCTGGGGCTGCACACAGCAACCTGGTTCCTGCTGGCCGTTGTTGCTGGTCTGTGGTTCCTGATGAACCGAACGGTTCATGGCCGCAATGCCTATGCCATTGGCGACAATCGGGAGGCAGCGGTCAACGCGGGCATTCGTGTCGGACCGCACATGATGATCAATTTCATGCTGATCGGGTTTCTGGCGGCACTTTCTGCGGCGGTGTTCTATTCGGAAAGCGGATCGGTCAATCCCAATGATGGCGAACTGTTCGAACTCTGGGCCATCACGGCTGTGGTGCTTGGCGGCACCAAGCTGACCGGCGGGTCCGGATCGATCATCTCCACGCTTGGCGGCGTCATTGCGATTCAGCTCTTGCGCAAGGGATTGGGCTACATTGGCGCCGGCACCGAGACGGTCAATCTGGTCATCGGCCTGATCCTGATCGCAGTACTGTTTCTTGACCGCCAACTAAACATCAAGGCCAAGGGGGAGTTGAAGGTATGATCAAACAAGCTTCTGAATTGGTGCCTGCGCTCCGGCTTGAAAATATTGTCAAGACCTTCCCTGGCGTGCGCGCACTCGATGGTGTCTCGTTCGATGTCATGCCGGGCGAAGTGCATGCCTTGATGGGGGAGAACGGCGCCGGCAAGTCAACGCTGATGAAGGTTCTCGGCGGCATCCATCAGCCGGACAGCGGGCGGATCATTGTCAATGAAACACCTGTGAGAATGGGCTCGCCGCTCGAGGCCAAGCACAAGGGCATTGTCTTCATTCATCAGGAACTCAGCCTGGCCAAGGAACTGACGGTTGCGGAAAACATCTATCTGGGCGAATTGCCGCGCAAGCGCTTTGGCGTGGTGGATTGGCAATCCCTGTTCGACAAGACCAACCTGATTTTGCAGCGTCTCAAGGTTGGTTTCGATGCCAAGACCCAGGTTGGGGACCTGTCCATCGCCAACCAGCAGATGGTGGAAATTGCCCGCGCGCTTACCCATGAAGCCAAGGCCGTGATTTTCGATGAACCGACTGCATCGCTTACCGATGCCGAAAAAACCGTTCTCTTCGAGGTGATAGAGGATCTCAGATCGGATGGCGTCGGCATCATCTACATCTCGCACCGGATGGAAGAGATATTCAAGATCACCGATCGTATATCGGTCCTGCGCGATGGTCAGTACCGCGGCACCCTGGAAACCGCGAAGACGACCGAGGAAGACGTCACGCAGCTTATGATCGGGCGCAAACTGGATCTGACGCGCCACGTCAAAGACCATGAATTCGGCGAAATCGCGCTGGAGGTGAAAGGGCTTTCCTGCGGATCGCTCTACCAGAATGTCAGTTTCAATGTTCGCGCCGGGGAGGTTGTCGGCTTCTATGGCCTTGTCGGGGCCGGGCGGACTGAAATCGCCGAAACCCTGTTTGGCCTGCGAACGCCAACTGGCGGCAGCATTCTGCTGGAAGGTCAGGAAGTGGAAATCACCTCTCCAATGGACGCCATCAATCTTGGAATTTCGCTGGTGCCGGAAAACCGGAAAGAACAGGGACTCGTCCTCGGCATGAATTGCCGTGACAACATGACCCTGCCGCAGGTGAGTGATTTGACCGCCGGTCCTTTTGTGTCAGACGGTGCGGAGATAGCGATCTTCGACCTCTATCACGACAAGCTGGAGATCAAGACCCCAAGCTGGAAGCAGCTGGCGGGCAATCTTTCGGGAGGCAACCAACAGAAGATCGTTATCGGAAAATGGCTTTCCATGCATCCGAAGGTGCTTATCGTGGACGAACCGACGCGTGGAATCGATGTTGGATCCAAGTCCGAAATCCACAAGCTCATCAGGGGCCTGGCTTCGCAAGGCTATGCCGTTGTCGTGATTTCGTCCGAAATGCCGGAAGTGCTGCATGTTTCGGACCGTATCGTGGCGATGTACAGCGGCAGTATCATGCGCGAATTCACCTCCGAGGAGGTCACCGAAGACAGCCTTATACAGGCAATTTCGGGAATTGTCGCAAGCGACGAGAAAGCCGCCTGAGATGAAACTCGGCTTCGCCGGGTTGGGGCGGATGGGACGCCGAATGGCCGCAAACTGCGTCCGAGCCGGTCATGAAGTCACCGTCTGGAACCGCAACGTCGGCTCTGTTGGGTTCTTTCTGAGGGGTTTGTCAGAGCAAACTTCTTGAGCGGGGCAGGGCGGTCGTCCAGCGTCGCGGGACGATCCAGTGTTCCTGTTCCGGCGCTTCAAAATGCGACCCGATGTAATACACCCGGCTGCAATCAAGTAAGTGCGGTTCCCTCTGCCGCTGCGCATTGTCGAGGACCTGCTGCATGAACGCGGGATTGAGGTTAACCACAAGACCATACGGTTCTGGTGGCACGGCTTCGGTCTGGGGTTCGACGAATGCGAACTCTGCAGGCTTTCGCCTCCGTCCACGCACGAGGCTTCAACCATTTAACCAGCAACGCCACCTCTACAGCGGTCAGAACTTCAAACTCAAACGCGACATGGCGTTGAAATAATGGCGCCAGCTTGCGAGCTGAATTATGTAACACGCAGCTTTTCTTCGGTTAGCGCGAGTTAATCTGACAAACTCCGAAGACCGCGATTGCATGTCTTTGAAAACGCGCCACAATCTGAGCGAAAAAGCGAGTCCTCATAACATATTGAAAGTATTGGCTGGGGAACCTGGATTCGAACCAGGACTAACGGAGTCAGAGTCCGTGGGTCTACCGTTAACCTATTCCCCAACGAGGGCCGGGACCGGCGAACCGGCCAGCGCGGCGGTGTATAACCAATATTCGGTGAGGATGCAAACACTGTCGTGCAACTTTCTTCATTCCCGCAAACGTTAGCGCAGCCCCTGGCATTGCAGGCAGCAGCACTGTTGCGGCAACCTGGGTGAGGCGAGAGGATCAAAAAGGGTTTTGCGTTCTCCTTCCCGCTTTGATAGTCTCAGCTCAACAACAAATCGTGACGCGCGATGCGGACGCTTCGTCTGCCGCGCACGACAGGACAGACCGTGAAAGACCTTCGGGACGGCGACAAGCCAAACGCGGGGGTATCACTGGCAGGTGAAAGCCCGTCCGGACGCGCCCAGAAGGCTGCGACGGAAGGCGTGGAACAGGGGCGCGGGGAAACCGCGACTTCAGGCTCCAAACCCGGTGCGTCGCCGTCGGGCGGAACCTCAGCCGGTGAATCCGCCGAGACATCAAAACACGCTGCGCCAGGGCGCCGCCGCAGGCGCCGTCGCCGCAGATCTGCGGGCAAAGCTGCCGTAGTGGCGATGGCCACACAAGCTGATGCGAGACCTGACCCCGAAGCTCCGGCACCCAACACCGCTTCACCAGCCCCGGAGCCCGGAAAGCCGCCGACGGGCAAGAGCCGCCGCAGGCGCAGAAAGCCCGGACGCGCAATCCAGGGCCGCCCGCTGGCCAGGCAGAAGGCTCCGGGCCAGGCCGAGGACGTAAGCCTGGACGGCAAGCCGGTTCAGGTTGAGGCCGCAGAGCGTGCGCCGGGGAATGGCGCCCCGCGCGCGCCCGCGCAACCGCGCCGCCAGTATGATGACCTCTATGCGGCACTGGATCTGGGCACCAACAATTGCCGTCTCCTGATGGCTCAGCCGACCCGTCCCGGCCAGTTCCGGGTGGTGGATGCGTTCTCCCGGATTGTTCGCCTCGGCGAGGGGCTGGACGCCACCGGGGAGTTGTCCGCCGGTGCCATGGACCGTGCTGTCGAGGCGCTCAAGATCTGCGCCAGCAAACTCCAGAACCGGCCGGTCCGGCGTCAGCGGCTGATTGCCACCGAGGCCTGCCGTTCGGCGCGCAATGGCACAGAGTTCCTTGAACGCGTCGAGCGCGAGACCGGCCTGCAGTTGGAAATCGTCACCAGGGAAACGGAGGCCCGGCTGGCCGTTGCCGGTTGTTCGTCGCTGGTCGGGCGTGACACCGACGGGCTGGTGCTGTTTGACATTGGCGGCGGCTCCTCCGAGATCGCCATGATCGACCTGACGGAAAACCGCTCCAACCGGCTCGCCAACCACATCAAGGCCTGGACCTCGCTGCCGGTGGGTGTCGTCACCCTGTCCGAACGCCATGGTGGCTGCAGGGTTACCCGCGAGGTCTTCGAGGCCATGGTCGCCGAGGTCGATGATCTGCTGTCCGCCTTCGTGGCGCCGTCATTGCCGGCCTTCTCGGCGCAAGGCGACGCTCGCATGCATCTGCTCGGCACCTCGGGAACCGTCACCACGCTGGCCGGGCTGCATCTGGAGTTGCCGCGCTACGACCGGCGCAAGGTCGATGGCCTTTGGCTTTCCAATTCCGAGGTCGATCGGATGCTCGACATGCTGCTGTCCTGGGATTTTGCTGCGCGTGCCGCCAATCCCTGTATCGGTGCTGACCGGGCGGATCTGGTTCTGGCCGGCTGTGCGATCCTGCAATCGATCCGCAAGCGCTGGCCGTCGCAGCGCATGCGGGTCGCCGACCGCGGCCTGCGTGAAGGCTTGCTGAACGAAATGATGGCGGCAGATGGTGCCTGGCGCGGCCGCGGCCGCAATTTCCGCAACCGTCAGCAGCGTCCGCACCCCGGAGCCAAATCATGACCAAGCCGCCAACCCGGCCGACCGGCCGCAAGCTCGGACAGAAGGTCAAGAAGGGCAAGCTCAAGGCGTCGTCGCGGCGCTGGGTCGAGCGCCATCTCAACGATCCCTATGTCCAGCAGGCAAGGCAGGAGGGCTACCGCTCGCGTGCCGTCTACAAACTTCTGGAGATCGACACCAAGCACAAGATCCTCGACAAGGCGCGGCGCATTATCGATTTGGGCGCAGCCCCGGGTGGCTGGTCACAGATCTCCGCCAAGGTGACCGATTCCACGGATGCGGATCCGAAAGTGGTGGCGATCGATTTTCTCGAAATGGATGGGCTTCCCGGTGTCAGGTTCCTGCAGATGGACTTCCTCGATGACGCGGCACCAACGGCATTGATGGAAGCGCTTGGCGGCGCGCCCGATGTGGTGCTGTCCGATATGGCGGCACCAACAACCGGTCATCGCCGCACGGATCATTTGCGCACCATGCATCTTTGCGAAGTGGCTGCATATTTTGCCGTGGAGGTTCTGGCCCCGGGCGGGCATTTCCTGGCCAAAACCTTCCAGGGCGGCTCGGAGAACGATCTCCTGGTCATGCTCAAGAAGAACTTCAAGTCGGTCATCCACATCAAACCGCCGTCCTCGCGGGCTGAATCGGTTGAGATGTTCGTGTTGGCAAAGGGCTTCAAGGGACGGCATGGAGCGGCGGCCGTGCGCGCCGGTGATGATGCGGACCCGGATAAAGACGGAAATGATCGACAGTGAAGCTACCTTGTTCACTTGGCAGCAAGGACCAAAGCGCCCATTGTCTTCTCTGGGTAAACGCTGCGTTTCCAAATAACGACCGGGCAAAGCTTGCCCTTCGTGCTTTGTGCGCCATCTCCGTGCAGTGTTTACTGATCTGGAGGATCGCTTAATGTCAATTACGTCCCGTCTTTCCCGCCGCTCGCTGTTCAAGGCAACCGCCCTTGGCGCCGGTGCCCTTGCTGCGCCGCAAATCCTGGTTCGCTCTGCCCAGGCACAGGTCGCCATGGCGGCGGCCCAGCCGGCGGCCTTCAAACGGTTTTCGCTGGGGGATTTCGAAATCACCGTGCTGTCTGATGGCCATCGTGTTGTTGAGAACCCGCACGGCATTTTCGGGATGAACACCACCCAGGCCGATGTCGAAGCGCTGCTGACCGAAACCTATCTGCCGGTCGACAAGATGCAGTTCACCTTCGCACCGACGCTGGTCAACACCGGAACCGATCTGATCCTGTTTGACACCGGCAATGGCGAAGGCGGCCGTGAGGGTGGCGTCGGCCAGACCCTCGCCAATCTGCAGGCCTCCGGCTACACGCCTGACCAGGTGACTGTTGTGGTGATCACCCATATGCATGGTGACCACGTCAACGGCTTGATGGAAGGCGGTGCACCGGCCTATCCCAACGCGCGCTATGTTACTGGCCAGGCCGAATATGACTTCTGGTCGTCTGAGGATCGCGTCGGCACGCCTGCAGAAAACGGTCACAAGAACGTGCTCGCCAAGGTTGCCCCCATGGCCGAGAAGATGACGTTCCTCGGGGATGGCGGCTCGGTTGTGCCCGGCATCACCGCGATGGCAGCGTTCGGCCACACCCCTGGCCATATGGTCTATGGCCTCGAATCGGGCGGCCGCAAGCTGATGCTCACCGCCGACACCGCCAACCATTTCGTGCTCTCGCTGCAGCGTCCCGACTGGGAAGTCCGCTTCGACATGGACAAGGCCGGGGCTGCCGCCACCCGCAAATCGGTGTTCGACATGATTGCGACCGATCGCCTGGCGTTCGTCGGCTACCACATGCCGTTCCCGTCGGTCGGCTACATCGAGAAGATTGGCGAAGGCTACCGGTTCATCCCGGAAACCTATCAGCTCGATCTGTAAGAGCCACAGACCAAAACCCAAAACCTCAAAACCCGGGCAGCAATGTCCGGGTTTTTTGCGCCCGGCCCGGTTGCCATGTGCACTGCAGCGGATTTCGGTGATCAAATCCAATCAGGGTCTTTCAAGTGACATGGAAGCGTGGTACGTGCCGCTGCCAACGCATGATACCGAAAAGCACCGGGCTGCCTGTTTTCGCAGCCCCGAACATACGGAAACGATAGGCGATGGCGACCATCATTCAATCCATTACCGGCGCGGAAGCGCTGACATTTGACGACGTGCTGCTGCAGCCCGGCCATTCCGAAGTCATGCCCGGGCAGGTCAATATTGCGACCCGCATCGCCCGCGATTTCGAACTCAACCTGCCGATCATTTCCTCTGCCATGGACACGGTGACGGAAGCGCGGCTGGCCATCGCCATGGCGCAGGCTGGCGGGATTGGCGTCATTCACCGCAATCTCACACCGGAAGAGCAGGCAGAACAGGTTCATCAGGTCAAGAAATTCGAAAGCGGCATGGTCGTCAATCCGGTGACGATCGGACCTGAAGCGCCGTTGTCGGAGGCGCTGGCGTTGATGAAAGCCCATGGTATCTCGGGCATCCCGGTGGTTGAACACCGGGGTGGCGACAGCTCGGGTCATGGCCATCTCGTCGGGATCCTGACCAACCGTGATGTCCGCTTTGCCTCCGACCCGAACCAGAAAATCCATGAGCTGATGACCCATGAGAACCTGGTCACCGTCAAGGAGAGCGTCGAGCAGGGCGAAGCCAAGCGCTTGTTGCACAGCCACCGTATCGAGAAGCTCGTGGTGGTGGATGGCGCCGGACGCTGTGTCGGCCTGATCACGGTCAAGGACATCGAGAAGTCGCAGCTCAATCCGCACGCGTCCAAAGACAGTCAGGGCCGCTTGCGCGCCGCCGCTGCCACCTCTGTCGGTGAGGACGGTTTCGAGCGCGCCGAGCGTCTGATTGCAGCCGGTGTCGACCTTTTGGTGATCGACACTGCGCACGGTCATTCCCAGCGCGTGCTCGATGCCGTGACCCGCGCCAAGAAGCTCTCCAACTCGGTGCGCATCATGGCCGGCAATGTGGCAACGGCAGAAGGCACCAGGGCGCTGATTGATGCCGGTGCTGATGCGGTCAAGGTCGGCATCGGGCCGGGCTCGATCTGCACCACCCGTATCGTTGCCGGTGTCGGCGTTCCGCAGCTCAGCGCCATCATGAGCGCGGTCGAAGAGGCGCAGAAGCACGATATCCCGGTGATCGCCGATGGCGGTATCAAATATTCGGGCGATCTGGCCAAGGCGATTGCCGCCGGCGCCTCGGCCTCGATGGTCGGCTCGCTGCTCGCAGGCACCGATGAAAGCCCGGGCGAGGTCTATCTGCACCAGGGCCGCTCGTTCAAGGCCTATCGCGGCATGGGATCCGTCGGCGCCATGGCACGTGGATCGGCGGATCGCTACTTCCAGGCCGAGGTTCGCGATACCTTGAAGCTGGTGCCGGAAGGCATTGAGGGGCAGGTGCCCTACAAGGGACCTGTGTCGGGTGTGCTGCATCAGCTTGCCGGTGGCTTGAAGGCCGCCATGGGCTATGTCGGCGCCGCTGATCTCAAGGCCTTCCACGATCGTGCCACGTTCGTTCGCATATCGGGTGCAAGCCTGCGCGAAAGTCACACCCATGACGTCACGATCACGCGCGAAAGCCCCAATTACCCCGGCTCCATGTAGTGAAACGGTTTTGGCCCGGCTGGCTTCTGTGCGCGCTGACCGCCGTCCTGTTTTTGTACATGGCGGCGTTTCAGGCTCCCGGCATCAGCAGCCAAATCGACGGCATGAAACTGCCGGATGTGGTTGTCCTCGGCTATGACCTGGAGGG
This sequence comes from Hoeflea sp., assembly GCA_043585085.1. Taxonomy (GTDB): domain Bacteria; phylum Pseudomonadota; class Alphaproteobacteria; order Rhizobiales; family Rhizobiaceae; genus Hoeflea. The sequence continues at coordinate 792,399 of CP121320.1, read as the reverse complement.
CGCGCGAGCGCTCCATGCTGCCTTCAAGGCGCAACAGGCAGCGGCCGATGCTGATGGCGAAATGAGTGCGGCAGCGACCTATCTCTCGATGCATCAGGGCTCGGATTTGCTGTTCCCGCCAATGCTCGCCGCAAGCCTGGCATTTCTTGGCTTTGCGGGGTTGAGGGCCTCCAGCGCTGGGGTCGGTGGGCGCATCGGGTTTCGCATGGTTTGCGCTTTAGCGCTCGTCTATATGGGTTTCGACTATCTGGAAAACGCCGTTGCCGACACGATGTTCGGTCCGGCCGCGCTCGAGTCCGATCTGAACACGGAACTGGTGCCGGTGCTGCGCGGGCTGACCATCGGCAAATATCTCGCCATCGCCATCGCTTTCATCGCAATCGCGGCCATATGGATCGGTCACTTGAAGCGCGGGGGCGATCGGTTCACGCCGCTCTGAGCGATGACGCGCTGAACAGCGCAACCATGTGCGGAGGACGGCATATCACTGTTGTGATTTGCCACTGGCGGATCGGCCAAGTACCAAGCGGCATTGTTGTTCAACCAAGCTGGTAAAGACCCATGACCTCACCCATCGCAATTTTCTGGCCAATGATCGCGCAGGTTCTCCTTACCTACGCCATTTATATCCTGGTGTCGGTGCGCCGTATCGGTGCGGTCAAGGCCGGCACGGCCAAACCGTCGGATTTCAAGGTGCCGTTTGTTGACCCTGAACCGAGCGCCTCGGTTGTCCGCAACCTTGCCAACCAGTTCGAATTGCCGGTGCTGTTTTATGTGGCGTGCATCTCACTCTATGTCACCGGTGGCGCAGGCACGGCAGCGGTTGCGGTGGCCTGGGCTTTCGTTCTGTCCCGTGCCGCCCATGCCTATGTCCATGTCACCTCAAACCGGGTCGGTTTGCGACGGCGTCTGTTCATTGTCAGCTTGCTGCTCAATATGGCGCAGTTTGTGCTGCTCGCGGTCCATATCGCGTAAGGCATCAGGCAGCCAGGCCCGTGCTCAGTCTTCCGGTTTTCAGGATGTCGTTGCCAATCTCGGTCGCGACATCCGCGAATGCCTCGTAGTCTGGCTGACGTTCGCTGCCGCTGCGAAAGAACACCGCAATCTCGCGTGATGGAGCCGGTGGCGAAAACGGCACGAAGCGGATGTCACCGAGCCGCGGGCTTTCCGCCGAGAGCGCGATTTCCGGCAGCAGCGTGCGGCCCATTCCGTGCGCCACCATCTGCAGCAGTGTGGTCAGCGATGTCGCGCCGAAATTGACCAGAGCCACGTTGCTGTGCTCCTGGCAGACCGACAGCGCCTGATCGCGCAGGCAATGGCCTTCTTCCAGCAGCAACAGCCGGTCGAAGGCCGCCTTATGACGATTGAGCGGAGAATCGAGGACATCAAGGTCATTGTTCGACACGGCCATGACAAACCGGTCCTCGAACAGCACCCGGTGGCTGATCCCGGCTTCCTTGATCGAAAGCGCCGCAATCACCGCATCGAGGTCGCCACTGCGCAATTGAGAGACCAGCGTCTCGGTGATCGCCTCGCGGACCCCGAAATCAAGCTGTGGAAACCGGCGTGAAAGCTCAGGCGCCAGCGCGGGAAGCAGATACGGCGCGATTGTCGGGATCATTCCGATCCGCATTCGCCCGGTCAGCAGTCCGGTGGTTTGCTGCACCTGCTCCTCGATCGACCGGACCTCGGCCAGCACGCGGCGAAATGCCGGCAAAAGCCGCTGGCCGCTTTCGCTCAAGACAATCGCACCACGGGTGCGCTCCACCAATCGGCAGCCAAGCCGGTTCTCGAGTTCGGCAATCTGCGCAGAGAGGGCAGGCTGGGAAACATTGGCACGCTCCGCCGCACGGCCGAAATGCAGCGTGTGCGCCAGTGCGTCGAAATAGGTCAGTTGCTTGAGGGTTATCATAGGGAAAAACTATCATGAAAACTCGAAAATACAATTGGAAATTATCGACAGACTCGGCCAGATTGGAATCGTTCAAAACAATATCCATCAGGAGAGTGGTGCGTTGATCGCCTCAGATCGAGCATTCCATGATTGACCACCATCAAACCCAAAAGCGTCATCATGCGCTAGTATTTACAATCCGCGGGGAGCGGTACGCGAAGTGGTCTTGGGATTGAGGCCTCTTCGAAACGGTCCGCCCACCATACACAACCCTGAAATTCGACTGGAGACGCGACATGGGAACACACGTGAAAGACCTCAATGACAGCGCTGGGAAGTGTCCCGTCATGCATGGCGGCATGACTGCGACCGGCACGACTGTGACAGACTGGTGGCCCAAGACGCTGAACCTCGATATTCTGCATCAGCACGACACCAAAACCGATCCGCTGGGCAAGGCCTTCAACTACCGTGAAGAGCTCAAGAAGCTCGACTTTGACGCCCTGAAAAAGGATCTGCATGCCCTGATGACCGAGAGCCAGGACTGGTGGCCGGCAGACTATGGTCACTACGGTGGCCTGATGATCCGTCTGGCTTGGCACTCTGCCGGTTCCTACCGTCTGGCTGATGGCCGCGGCGGTGGCGGCGGCGGCAACATCCGCTTCGCTCCGTTGAACTCCTGGCCGGACAACGGCAACCTCGACAAGGCGCGTCGCCTTCTGTGGCCGATCAAAAAGAAATACGGCAACAAGTTGTCCTGGGCTGACCTTATCCTGCTCGCGGGCAACATTGCCTATGAATCCATGGGCCTTAAGACCTTTGGCTTCGGCTTCGGCCGCGAGGATATCTGGCATCCCGAAACCGACACCTACTGGGGTGCCGAAAAGGAATGGCTGGCGCCATCCGACACCCGCTATCAGGACGTGGCCAAGCCCGACACGATGGAAAACCCGCTGGCTGCGGTGCAGATGGGTCTGATCTATGTCAACCCGGAAGGCGTCAACGGTCAGCCTGACCCGCTGAAGACTGCGGCCCAGGTCCGCGAGACCTTTGCCCGCATGGCCATGAACGATGAGGAAACCGCTGCCCTGGCAGCAGGTGGCCACACGGTCGGCAAGGCCCACGGCAATGGCGATGCGAATGCGCTGGGTGCTGAACCCGAAGCCGCCGGCATCGAGAACCAGGGCCTGGGCTGGATCAACCCGAGCCTTGCCGGCAAGGCCACCAATGCCATCACCTCCGGGATCGAAGGCGCTTGGACGACACATCCGACCAAGTTCGACATGGGCTATTTCGAGATGCTGTTCGGCTACGAGTGGGAGCTGACCAAGAGCCCTGCCGGTGCCAACCAGTGGCAGCCGATCGGCATCAAGGAAGAGCATATGCCGGTTGATGCAACCGATCCCTCGGTTCGTCGCATGCCGATGATGACCGATGCCGACATGGCTATGAAGATGGACCCGACCTATCGCGCCATCTGCGAGAAGTTCATGGCTGATCCGGAGTACTTCAAGGACACCTTTGCCCGCGCCTGGTTCAAGCTGACCCACCGCGACATGGGGCCGAAGATCCGCTATCTCGGCCCTGATGTGCCGCAGGAAGATCTGATCTGGCAGGACATGATCCCGGCCGGTCCGACCGGCTACGATGTCGCTGCGCTCAAGGCGAAGATCGCTGCGTCCGGCCTGTCTGTCTCCGAAATGGTGGCGACCGCCTGGGACAGCGCCCGCACGTTCCGCCAGTCGGACCTGCGCGGTGGTGCTAACGGTGCCCGCATCCGTCTCGCTCCGCAGAAGGACTGGGAAGGCAATGAGCCTGCACGCCTCGCCAAGGTTCTTGGCGTTCTCGAGCCGATCGCCGCTGAAAGTGGTGCCAGCCTGGCCGATGTGATCGTGCTTGCCGGCAATGTGGGCATCGAGAAAGCTGCCAAGGCTGCCGGTTTCGACGTCTCGGTTCCGTTTGCTCCGGGGCGTGGTGACGCCACGGACGAAATGACCGATGCGGCGTCCTTCGACGTGCTCGAGCCACTCGCGGACGGTTATCGCAACTGGCTCAAGAAGGACTATGTTGTCAGCGCCGAAGAAATGATGCTCGATCGCACCCAGCTGATGGGTCTGACCGCGCCGGAAATGACCGTTTTGGTCGGCGGCATGCGCGTTATCGGCACCAATTATGGTGGCACCAAGCATGGTGTCTTTACCGACCGCGAAGGCGCGCTGACGACGGACTTCTTTGTCAATCTGACCGACATGGCCAACAAGTGGGCTCCCGCAGGAAATGGATCTTACGAGATCCGCGACCGCAAGACCAACGCCGTCAAGTGGACCGCGTCGCGCGTCGACCTGGTGTTCGGTTCGAGCTCCATCCTGCGGGCCTATGCGGAAGTTTACGCCCAGGACGATGCCAGCGAGAGGTTCGTCAACGATTTCGTCGCGGCCTGGACCAAGGTGATGAACGCAGATCGTTTCGATCTGGTCTGAGCCCGCTTCCAGAGCATGTGTGAAAATGGAGCCGGGGCCGCAAGGCCCCGGCTTTCTTATGTGTGCTTGTGACTGACGCTTCCGGCAGATGATCCTGGCACGGTCTCAGGGGCGTGCTGCCGTCACCAGGCCGGCAAGACTGAATCATCGGCCCGGCTGCGGTTGTCGCGGCGCGAAGATGCGCCCTGTCCACTGCTCTTGGCGTTGTCCTCGGCGCCTGCCGGTGTGATGTTGTCGAGGCTTGCAGCAATATGGCCGCAGATCGCATTGACCAGCGCGGTGGGTGCGCCAGGGCGTTTCATCAGCCCGATCTGGGCTGGTTGCAGCGCCGGGAAACCATCTGCCGGTGACAGGATGCGCATACCGGGTCGGACCGCGCACTCAGGCAAAAGCGACACCGCAAGGCCGGAGAGCACCGCCGAGGCGACGACAGTGGCCGACCAGCTGGTGAACAGAACCTGGTAATCGCGACCGGCTGAATCGAGTGCGGTGCAGGCGAGATTGCGCCAGTTGCAGGATCTGCGTCCCACCGCCAGCGGCACAACGTTGTCCTCATGGACCGTGTGGTTGAACGAGGTCACCCAGTAGAGTGGCTCGGTCCGCACCACCTCGGAGGTCCGTTCCCGCGGATTGTGCGTGACCAGCGCCACATCCAGTTCGCCGCGATTGAGACGCGCCGAAAGTTCAACGGAGGGTTCGCACTCGATATAGAGCTCCACATTGGGGTTGGTTTTTGCAAAGCGGGCGATGATGCCGGGCATGTAACGGTCGGCGTAATCATCCGGCGTCCCGATTCTGATCGATCCTTCAAGCTGCTGATCGTCAAAGGCGGCAATGGTCTCGTTGTTCAGCCGGATGATCCGCCGCGCATAGCCAAGCATCCGCTCGCCGTCTTCGCTCAGCCGGTTCAGCCGGCCGTCGCGGACAAACAGCGTCTTGCCGACCCGCTCTTCCAAACGCCGCATCTGCATTGAGACCGCGCTCTGGGTCTTGAAAACCTTGTCTGCAGCCCGGGTGAAGCTGCCGGTGTCAACAATGGCGACAAAGGTCTGCAACTGGTCGATATCAAGAGGCGCGGGCATCCGAAAGTCCTATCAAAAATTCTGATGATAAAGATTAGAAACATTCGCTGGTCTGATCAATCATTTTTTGAGAAACAGGATGGGCAAGCCGAAACAAGGCCTGCAAGGTCCTGCGCCGGCCTTTCTGAAACGGTGCAATGTTCGACCAAGGATGACTGTCATGAACGCACGCAGCTTTGTTGCCGCCCGCACATCTGCCTTAAGCGGCGGTTCGGCTTTGTTCTCTGTTCTCTACACCGTCGCCTGCAAGGCGCGAACCTTGGTCCGTACCCTGCGAAATCGTATCGTGGCGCATAAGCTCGAAGAGTTTTCGGACCACCAGCTCAATGACATTGGGCTGACCCGGGAGGATCTGGGCTTTGCGCTGTCAAAACCACTGACGGTTGACCCGACCATCGAATTTGCCCGTTGCGCCCGGAGCAACATCCGTCGCCAGGCTGACTATTCACACTGAGGTCCCCTGCGGGATACTGCCCTGTGTCCCGCTTTTCCCCGGCCGCTCTGCCAGCTTCCCATGCTGCAACGGCCGGGTTTTTCGTGCCATAAGGCACAACATGCGTCAGCCCCTGTTCATGCCCTTGAGGTACTGGTCGAAAATCGATTCCATATTCTGCTGGTAGCCTCTTTGAACCTCTTTGCCGGAATCAAACATCTGGCCGAATAGGTCATCATAGGGATTGCGCTCCCGGCCGGAGGGCATCGTTCGCGGTTTTGGCTGTACTTCCGGCTCAGGCGTCTGAGCCCCTCCCATCGCACCGCCCAGCATGTCCTGAAAGATCTTGCCGAGAGGATTGTCGCCAAAAGGGTTGCCGCCCTGATCTGCGCGCGGTTGTGACCTTTGCTGCTGAGCACCGCCGAACATGCCCTCAAGAATCTGGCCCAAGGGATTGTCCATCGGCGAGGCCTGCGGCGTCCGCGGCGCCCGGCTGCCACCCATCCCCTGGCGCATCATTTCCGAAATCAGATCGCCGATTGGATTGGCCGCCGCCGAAGACTGCGCCTGCATCTGCCCGGTGGATTGCTTGAACAGCCCGCCCATCACGGCGCTGGCAATCACCGGAAGCATCTGCTTGAGAATGTCCTGGCCGATCCCGGTCGCCGCTTCCGCTTGCTTGGTGACAGCGCGGCTGACCTCCTTGGAGCCGAAGAGGTGACCCAGAATACCGTTGCCGTCTGCCACGCCCTGTGGCGCGAATGCGGACTGCATATCGTCAAAATACTGGGCATGATTGCCGCTTGCGAGCGCGGACAGGAAATCCGACATGTCCGCCGGTGTCGATGCATTGCGTTTCAGCCCGGTCGAAAACGCCGGCATCAGCGCAGCCATGGCCTGTTCGACCTGGCTTTCGCTAAGCCCGAATTGTTGCGCCATGCTGTGCATCGCATCGCCGTTCTGGGCGTTCATCATCATGTCGAAAAGCGGCATCATCGGTACAGTCTCCTCCATCGCCCTGTCAGGCCTGGGTCGAGACTATACCGACACGACCAATGTGCCTACAGCGCAGCTGGCATTTTTGGCCTGTGGCCTGCCCAGCACGAACCGCCGATCACAATACCTGACGCGGACTGAACGCCGTGTCGGGCAGTAAGGCTCAATAGGCGTAGTCTCTGAACACCGGCTCGATCGAGCCGTTCCAGCGGCCATTGTAGAGCGCCAACATTTCCTCGGCCAGGGTTGTCCCGCGGGCAATCGATTCCTCGAGCGGTGCCAGGAAGTGGCTCTCGTCATTGCCTTCCGAATTGAGGCACGCGCGGTTGATCAGACCGCGCCGCGAGATGCCCAGAACGGTGCGGCCGATATCGCGCAGGCTGTGGCCCTTGATGGTAGCGTTCAACCCATCCCTTGGCGTTACATCGCGCAGCGCATTCACCTCATCGAAGCTCCAGTCACCGGTCAGTTCAAGCGCTTCGCCAAGCGCCTGCTCATCATAGAGCAGACCCACCCAGAGCGCCGGCAGCGCGCAGATCCGGCGCCATGGACCGCCATCGGCGCCGCGCATCTCGATAAAGCGCTTGAGCCGTGCATCGGGAAACAAAGTGCCCAGATGGTTGGTCCAGTCTCCGATTGTCGGCAGCGGTTGTGCCAGTTCGCCCTTGAGCGCGCCATTCATGAACTGGCGGAACGTCACATGCGTCGCTTCATGGTACTTGCCATCGCGCAGCACGAAATACATCGGCACATCGAGCGCCCATTCGACATAGTCCATGAAGCCGAAGTTTTCGGAATAAACAAAGGGCAGTTGCCCTGAGCGCTGGTTGTCGGTGTCGCGCCAGATGTCGCCGCGCCAGGAAACCAGCCCGTTTGGCTTGCTTTCGGTGAACGGCGAGGCCGCAAAAAGCGCTGTCGCAAGCGGCTGCAGCTTCATTCCGAGCAGCATCTTCTGGCGCATGTCGGCTTCCGAGGAGAAGTCGAGATTCACCTGGATCGTGCAGGTCCGGTACATCATGTCATGCCCCTTGCTGCCGACCTTGGGCATGTAGCGGGTCATGATGTCGTAGCGCGATTTCGGCATCCGCGGGGTTTCGTCGAAACTCCACTTGGGGCTGCCGCCCATGCCCAGAAAGCCGATGCCCATGGGAGCTGCGATTTCCTGCAGTTGGGCCAGATGCGCGTTTGATTCGCGGCATGTGTCGTGAATGGTTTCAAGCGGTCCGCCGGAGAGCTCAAACTGGCCGCCCGGCTCCAGGCTGATCGCGCCGTCGCCACTGGGGCCGACCAGCCCGATGATCTTGCCGGCATCAATGATCGGCTCCCAGCCGAGAACGTTCGCCATGCCGTCGAGCAGGGCGCGGATCGAGCGGTCGCCTTCATAGGGAACCGGATCGAGTGATTCCGTGTAGAACACAAACTTTTCGTGCTCGGTCCCGATCCGCCAGTCTTCCTTCGGTTTGCAGCCCGCAGCCATCCAGTCTGCCAGCTCATTGACCGATGAGATCGGTGTGTCGTCAGTCGTGTCGCGCGCCATAAGAGGCCCTTCATTCTCATGTCATTTGCGCAGCCAAAGCGCGCGCCTGACGCTGATTGGACCGGAACAGCCCCGGCTTGCAAGCAAAAAACCCTGACCACTGCATCAAACAGAATTGATCAGTGCTTTGACGCACGTTTTGCTACCAGTCGCCAATTGTCATCTGAACAGCGGTCAGAGCAGCGACGGCGGCGGTGTCGGCACGCAGGATGCGCGGACCCAGTGGAATCGCCGTCACGAACGGCAAGGCGAGCAGTTTTTCCCGTTCGCGTTCGGAAAAACCACCTTCAGGCCCGACCAGCAACGCCAGATCCCGCTCCTCAACCGCCGAGAGGATATCCGACGGATTGTTGCCTGCCTGGCTCTCATTGCAGAAGATGATCCGCCGCCCCGGATTCCATCCGTCAAGCAGTGCATCAAGTCTCTGTGCTTCCTGTAACGCGGGGATCGCCAGATTGCCGCACTGCTCTGCAGCTTCGAGAATATTGGCCTCAAGCCGCGCAGCGTTGACCTTGTGCAATTGGGTATGGTCGGTGAAGACCGGCGTGATCTGGCGCACGCCCATCTCGGTGGCCTTTTGAACCAGATACTCAAGCCGGCCCACCTTCAGCGGCGCAAACAGGAAATCAAGCTGCGGAAGCGGTGGCTGTGGTCGGGTCTGCTCGACAATCTCGAGCTCCGCCGCCTTCTTGCTCAACGGCTTGAGCGCGGCGAGAAACTCGCCGTCGCGTCCGTTGAAAACCAGCACCCGCTGATCTTCAGCCATCCGCAGCACGGTGAGAAGATAATGGGCCTGCTCCCTGCTCACCGCCACCCGCTGCTGTGGGGCGAGAGGGGCATCGAGATAAAGCCGTTGCAGTTTGAAATTCGCGCGCATTGTCGCTTTCTTGCGCATGCCGGGCTCAAGATCAAGAGATCAGATATGGCCTGCAAAGTTAGCGATGGCGGATGGGTGAAACACCGGGCGGTAACCGTGGCGCAGTGCCTCGAGCGAGGCGCCGGGCGTTGCCAGATCGAAACTCTGGTCGTTCATCAGCGCTGCGGAATCAACGTGCTCATAGCCTTCAAAGCTCCAGCGCAACAACTGGCCCGAGCGGACGACGAAATGATGGTCGCCGTTCCTGACAAAAGCGCCATCGGGAAGTGATCCCATCCGGTTCATGCTGACCTGCCGTGAAGGATGGTCGGCGGGAATCATACGATCGGCCTCGAGCAGATCATCAATCTGTGGAGCGGAAAGCCTGGCCATGCCTCTTGCACGCGCCAGTGCCGCGCCGAAGGCCAGCGCATCCTGTCGGCGGCATTCAAAGCAGGGCCGGTGTCCGGCGCTGAGTGACACGGCCTCGTCGAGAAAGAACAGCTCCGTATACCCTCCCGGCTGCATCAGCTTGCGCTTGCGGTTCTTGTATTCGGTCAGGCAGGTGATCCAGGTTTTGCTCTTCTGCACCCGCACGATCTGTTGATCGGCATTGTGCAGCGCGCCGCCACGGTTGCCCATAAACAGCCCGCGCGCCGCATGCCTCACAATTCTGCCGGAGGGATCGACACGGTTCTGAAGTGGCATCTCAGCTCGCGCGGCGGGTCAGCGCGGCCGCCACACCGGCCACCATCAAAAGCGACCCGCCCGAGCGCATGGCAACCCGCATCACATCCGGGCGTCGGATGGTTTGACGTGCGCCTGCGGCCGCATAGGCAAACATCGCGGCATTGATCACCCCGAGCAGCGTGAAGGTCAGCACAAAGATTGCGGCCTGCGGCAGATAGGGCAGGGCGGGATCAATGAACTGCGGCACAAAGGCCACGAAAAACAGGATGCCCTTGGGGTTGAGTGCGGTGACCAGAAAGGAATCGCGAAAAACCGCGCCGGGTTTCACAGCACCGGTCGTTGCAGTGTCCGTGCCGTCGATATCCGGGATGGTCACCGGCGCGCGCCACATCTTGTAGCCGATCCAGATCAGATAGGCCGCGCCGACGAATTTGAGCACCTGGAACAGCGAGGCCGATGCTGCCAGCAGGGCGCCTGCGCCGGCAATCGACAGCGATGTCGCCAGCAGATCACCCAGTCCGACACCCATGACGCTCGCCAGCGCGGTTCTGCGGCCATGGGCCAGCGCCTGCGTGATCACCATGATGATGGTCGGGCCGGGAATGATCAGCAGAATGACGCTGGCAACGACAAAAGCGGCAAAATGTTCGGGTGATACGGGCATGCCGGATATCTCTTTGTTGTTGTGTCACCACAATAGGCCGCAAAGTCTCCCCGCGGTCAATATCGTTGCGCATCTCGATCAGGGCACCCTTGTCCGGCGTTACAGCCGCATAGCCTGAAGCCAGAAATCTTCTTTCGTGCCATCAGCCTATTGCCCCGACGGGGTGAAATTGATATTTAGGAAAAAACCTAATTAGGGAATAGGCGAATGAATGATATTTACAAAGCTCTCAGTCACCCTGTCAGGCGGGAGATCCTTGCCCGCTTGCGTCAGGGGCCGCAAACGGCAGGTCTCTTGGCCGAGCAGTTTGATCTGGCCAAGCCGACACTGTCAGGACATTTCTCCGTCCTCAAGCAAGCCAATCTGATCGAGGCTGAACGGGACGGCACAAGCATTGTCTATCACTTGAAGCTTTCCGTGCTCGAAGAAGCGCTCAGCGGTGCGATGGATTTGTTTGGAATTGGTGCAGGATCGGGGGAGAGAAAAATTGAAACACAAAGTTGAAATCTTCGCCGGTGCCGCAACTCTGGGCGCGGCTCTTACATCCGTTGTCGCCTATGGCCGCATCGACCCTTCAGCGCAGATCGCCATGCACTTGAACATCCACGGCGAGCCCGATCGCTATGCCGGCAAGCTGGAAGCCCTGTTGCTGCTGCCCGGCCTGATGCTGCTCATCACCCTGTTGCTTCTCGCCATCAGCCGAAGCAAGGCGGGACGCCACACGCGCAAAGAAAATCCGGCAGCCTGGCTGGCCGGGTGGACTGGCGGATTTCTGGTGATGCTTTCCGTTCACCTGGCTATCCTGTGGAATGCGATATCGCAGCAGACTGAGTTCGCCGGACTGTCGCCGCTGCTTGCAGTCGTGGCACTGGTCCTGATCTGGCTGGGCAATGCGCTGCCAAAGACCCGGCCAAACCCGTTTGTCGGGGTCAGGACGGCTTCGACACTTGCAGACCGTGGTTCCTGGGGAAAGTCCAACCGCTTTGCTGGCTGGACTTTCGTGCTCACTGGACTGGCGACCCTCGCAATGCTCGTCAGCGGTCACCCGGAATTCGCTATCCAGGTGCTTGTTGCCGGATTGTTGGTCAGTGCCTGTGTCTCAATCCTGATCGGCTGGCTCACTCGACCACGATGACATGCAACGCCCGCGGGCCATGGGCGCCGAGAATGATCGTCTGCTCGATGTCGCCGGAGCGGGATGGGCCGGTGATCAGATTGAGGGCTCGGGGCATTTCGCCTTTGCCTTTGGCCTTACGCAGCATTGTCCAGATGCTTTCCACACCGCCCTTGATGTCGCTCGCCTTGACCACGACGATATGGTGTTCGGGCAGAAAGTTGATTGTTGTTGGGTTGTCCGGTCCCGACATCATCGCCAGAGTCCCGGTTTCCGCAGCACCTGCCAGCGCATGGCTGACCCCTGAAAGGTCGCCGCCATCGGAAGGGCCATCGCGCACTTCGAGGGTCTTTTCAGATGCCCATTTGGCCTTTTTGAGCCGCTTGTCTGCACCCATGCGGATTTCGGACGGCAGGTTGCGGGCCCTCAGATAGGCCGAAACTTCGGCAGGCACATCGGTATAGTCGCCAACCCGGGCGACGCTTGCACCGAACTGCTCGGCCATGGCGCAGAACAGATCGACCTGTTCCCCTTTGGGCAATTGCCCGCGCTTGGGGATGATCCCCTTGGGCGCCTGGGCGAGCCGCTCGGCCACGGTCGCGCGCCGCTCGGCATCATTGCCAGTGGCATGAACGGCCTTGCGCACCTTGGCGAGAATGCTGTCACGCGCGCTCATTGCCCGGCCCCTTGCTTGAGTGGTGCCTGCTTGAGCGCCTCGCGCTGGGCCCAGGCCTGCAGGAAGGTGCGGCCTTCGGGGGCGGGCAGATCGCGGTGGCGTGTCCAGCCCCCGGCCAACGGCAGCGACTTGAACCGCCGCGATGTCCCGCCGAACAGTGACAGAAGCGGCATGCCGAAGGAGACGGCCAACCGGTAGAGCTTTGGCCGTTTGGCAAAGAAGGCCCAGAATTTCAGTCCGTAACGCGCCGTCGACGGCGTCAGATTGCGCTCGAACTCGCGTTCGCGCCAGTGCCGCATCATCTTGGGCAGTGGAATGCGCATCGGGCAAACGCTTTCGCAGCGTCCGCAGAAGGTCGAGGCGTTGGGCAATTGCCCGGTTTCGTCAATGCCGTTGAGTGAGGGTGTCAGCACCGCGCCCATCGGCCCTGGATAGACCGAGCCGTAAGCGTGGCCGCCGACCGCGTGATAGACCGGGCAATGGTTCATGCAGGCGCCGCAGCGGATGCAACGCAGCATGTCCTGATATTCGGTGCCGAGCATTGACGAGCGGCCATTGTCGAGCAGAACGACGTGATACTCCTCCGGCCCGTCGGGATCCTCCTCCCGTCTCGGGCCAGTGGAGAAGGTGGTGTAAACGCTCATATCCTGACCGGTCGCCGACCGTGCGAGCACCCGCAGGATTTGCGCCGTGTCTTCCAACGTCGGGACAATCTTTTCGATAGAGGCAACCACGACGTGGACCTTGCCCAACGTCTGGGTCAGGTCACCATTGCCCTCATTGGTCACGATCACCGAGGTGCCGGTTTCGGCAATCAGGAAATTCGCGCCGGTGATGCCAACATCGGCTGCGAAATAGCGCTTCCTGAGCACCTCTCGCGCCTCGCTGAGCAGCGAAACCGGTTCACTCAGATCGCGGTCAGCCTTGAGATGCGTGTGCACCCGCCGGAAGTCGTCCTCGACCTGCTCCTTGTTCAGATGCACTGCCGGCGCGATGATGTGGCTCGGGTGTTCGCCGCGAAGCTGGATGATGTACTCGCCCAGATCGGTTTCCACCGGCTCGATGCCATTGTCTGCGAGGTGGTCGTTGAGCGCGATCTCCTCGGTGATCATCGATTTGCCCTTGGTCACCGTCCTGGCGTTTGCCTTCTGGCAGATCTCAAGGACGATGCGGCGTGCATCCTCTGCGCTTTCAGCCCAGTGCACATGTCCGCCCGATGCCGTCACCTTCGCCTCATACTCTTCGAGGTAGAGATCGAGATGGGCGAGCACATGGTTCTTGATGTCACGGGCATTGTCGCGGAGTGCTTCGAACTCCGGCAGCGCGTCGGCTGCCTTTTTCCGCTTTCCGATGAAGCCCTTCTCGACATTGCCGAGCGCTTTTTGCAGTTGCGCGTCAACAAGCGCCTTGGAGGCGTTTGCCTTGAACTTGTTGGCGGTGAGTTCCATGCTGTGTCTCCCCGTCACCTATTTGCCAGAACCGGCAATTGGCGGTTGATCGGTCATGTCGGCAAGAACTTCGGCCACATGCCGGACTTCGACAGTCGAGCCCTGCCGCTTGAGTTTTCCGGCCATGTTCATCAGGCAACCCAGATCACCGGCCAGCAGCATATCGGCGCCCGAAGTGTCGATATTGCCGACTTTCTTGGTCACGATAGCGTTGGAGATATCGGAATATTTGACACAGAACGTGCCGCCAAAACCGCAGCAGACATCAGAATCCGCCATCTCCCTGATTTCGACACCCTCAACGCCGGACAAAAGCTTGCGCGGCTGTGTCTGAACCCCGAGCTCACGCAGGCCGGAACAGGAATCATGATAGGTGATGGCGGCATCAAGCTTGGCGCCTGTGTCCCGCAGCATCATCACATCGGTGAGAAACGAGATCAGCTCGTGGCACTTCTCCGAGAACCGCACGGCGCGCTCTTCCCACGCAGCATCGCCCTTGAACAGTCCGGGATAATGCTTCTTCAGCATCGAGGCGCAGGAGCCTGAGGGCGCGACGACGAAGTCGAATGCCTCAAAGGCTTCGATCACCTGTTCGGCGATCTCGCGCGTGTCGGCCCGGTCGCCGGTGTTGTAGGCGGGCTGGCCGCAACAGGTTTGCGCCACCGGAACATGAACCTCGCATCCTGCCTGCTGCAACAGCTTCACGCTGGCAAAGCCCACCGATGGCCGGAACAGATCCACCAGGCAGGTGGCAAACAGGCCGACGCGCGGTTGAGCGGCAGCGTTCGATAGTGCTGACATTACGATGCAGCCTCCGGTTGTTTTTGTTTTGCGGATTTGGATGAGCCAGTCTGGTCCGGAGTGCGTTGCTGCAGCCGCAGCCGCGAGACGCGCTCCCAGTCGCCGGACCGTTCGGCGTCGGTCATCGCCTTGGCAACAAAATCGATATGCGCCTGCGCCGCCCTGCGCCCTGCCTCCGGATTGCCATTCATCACGGCATCATAGATTGCCAGATGCTGCTCAAGCAGTTTCTCCCGGGCGCCAGGAAGATTGTAGACCATGGCGCGATTGTAAAACACGCCTTCAGCCAGAAGCCGGTAGCAGGAGCGAAGCGTGTGCAGCAGGATGATGTTGTGTGCGCATTCGCCGATCGCGCTGTGGAACTCCACGTCGATCGCAGCCTCTTCCTCGAAATCGTCTTTCTGGTGGGCGGCCTTCATCGCCGTCACGATTCGGGTCAGCAAGGCCTTGTCGGCTTCGGTGGCGCGGCGGGCGGCGAATTCGGCCGTGATGCCTTCCATCTCGCGTCGATACTCCAGATAGTCCAACGTCGCTTTCTGGTGACGTGCAATCAGCTCCATCACAGGACGTGTGAAGACCTGGCCGATCACGTCGGAAACAAATGTGCCGCCGCCATGCTGGGTGTTGAGCAGGCCACGTCCTTCCAGCACCTTCAGCGCCTCGCGCAGGATGGGGCGCGAGACATCGAACTGCTTGGCAAGCTCGCGTTCTCCCGGCAGCTTGTCGCCAACGCGCAAAATGCCTTCGAGAACCAGAACTTCGATCTGGTGAACCACTTCATCAGCCGTCCGGCTGTGCGCTATCCGTGCAAAAATGTCGCTAGGCATCAGCCGTTCCCGTCTTCCCGATTTGAACAATCGTATCAAGCAGCAGGAAAGGTGGTCAATATTTTTATCCAGTTTGTGACCGGTTTACGAACTCGCGGCCAGAACTGGTAATCAGATGAATCCAAGCTATTGGGCATGCGGCCATTCAAACGGCCGTCGGCGGCAAAGACTATTCGGCTGCGTCGACACGACGGCTGTTGCTGTCCTTGTGGCCGGTCGAACCAGGGGCTGGGGCGGTTGTTCCACTGGAATCGAGGCTTCGTTGTGAAGCATCGGATTTGTCGCTGCCGCGTTGATCCCAATAGGGAACCGGGCCATAGAGTTCTGCCAGATAGTCGATGAACACGCGCACCTTTGCGGGCAGAAAACGACGGCTGGCATAGACCGCATGGATGGCGACGTTGCGCGAGCCTTCATAGGCTGGCAGCACCTGAACCAGCCGACCGTCGGAGAGCTCCGCGCCGATATCCCAAGTCGATCTAAGCGCGATTCCCACGCCACCAATCACAGCCTCACGAACCACTTCGCTGGAGTTGGTCTGCAAGGGCCCGGTTGGCCGGTGGATCATGGAACCGCCGGGTCCTTCAAGCTTCCAGGAATCGTTGTTATGTGGTGAGAGACAGACGTGGCGCTCGAGATCCTCGAAGCTGGTGGGGTTGCCACTACGGCGGATGTAATCGGGTGAAGCCACCAGAATTCGTCGCACCGGTGCCAATTTTCGTGCCACCAGACTTGAATCACTCAATTCCGCGATGCGTATCGCCAAATCATAGCCGTCCCCGACGATATCCACGAATTCGTCGTGCAGCGAGAGGTTGACCCCAAGGTCGGGATTGGCCCGCATGAAGGCATTGATATGCGGCGCGATGTGCATACGACCGAATGAGGTTGGAGCGGACACCTTGAGCACGCCGCGGGCAAGGGCCGAGCGCCGCGAGACAAATGCTTCAGCTTCTTCAATCCCGGCAAGAATGGCCACAACGCGCTCGTAGAAGCCCTGTCCGGCCTCGGTCAGGGAGATCTGCCGGGTCGTGCGCTGCATGAGCCGGGTCCCAAGTCTGTCCTCCAAGCGCCTCAAACGTTTCGAGACCACAGCGGGCGAAAGGCCGAGTTCGCGACCTGCCGCAGACATGGAGCCTGCGGACACGACGCGTGCGAAGATCTCAAGATCCCCTAGATTGTTCATTCTCGAATTTCTCCTGAAGGCAAGCCTGCTTGCAAGACACCTCTGTTTATCTACGCAGGTTTCCTTGTTTCGGATCACTGCTGACCATCGGTGCTCCATCCGGTCTGTTGTCTTGGTTCATGGTCTTGCTCACTGAGTTTTAGGATTGCTGCACTCTGCATTAAGTGGTAAAGAAAAAATACCAGTCGTTCGTATTAGGTCAGGATGAGGCTGTCGGCGAACGCAAGGGGGAGGACGCGATGACAGACTTGATTGCATTTCTAGAGCCCAGCCACGCTGTGCTTGCCCGCCGTTCCTCGATCATTGCGGATTTGGCGGAATTGCTGCCTGAAGGTTGCGTGATCACCGAAGAGCGCGAGCTCGTTCCCTTTGATACCGATGCCTTCGTGTCCTACCGGCGCATGCCACTCGCCGTGGTCCTTCCCGAAACCACCGCACAGGTGGCCGCTGTGATGAAATATTGCAACGACAATGCTGTCCCGGTGGTTCCGCGTGGCGCGGGCACGTCGTTGTCGGGCGGCGCGATCCCGCAGGAAGATGCCGTTGTGATTGGCGTCTCGAAGATGAAACGGATTGTCGAGGTCGATTATCCCAACCGCACTGCAGTGGTCCAGGCCGGCGTGACCAACATCTCGATCAGCCAATCGGTCGATGCCGACGGGTTCTTCTATGCGCCTGATCCCAGTTCGCAGCTGGCCTGCACCATTGGCGGCAATATCGGCATGAATTCCGGCGGCGCCCATTGCCTCAAATACGGCGTGACCACCAACAATTTGATGGGCGTGAAGATGGTCATGTTCGATGGTTCGATTGTCGAAATCGGCGGCAAGGCGCTCGATTCCTCCGGTTATGATCTTCTCGGCCTGATCTGTGGCTCCGAAGGGCAACTGGGCATCGTCACCGAAGCCACGGTGCGCCTGCTTGCAAAGCCCGAGGGCGCGCGCCCGGTGCTGTTCGGATTCGAAAGCTCTGTTGCCGCTGGCGCCTGCGTCACCGATATCATCGGTTCGGGCATCATCCCGGTGGCCATCGAATTCATGGACAAGCCCGCCATCGATATCTGTGAAGCTTTTGCCCAGGCTGGATATCCGATGGATGTCGAAGCGCTGCTGATCGTAGAGGTTGAAGGCTCTGATGCCGAGATGGATGCGATGCTTGCGCGCATCATCGAGATTGCCCGCAAGCATGACGTCAAGACGATAAAGGAAAGCCAGTCTGCCACCGAAGCTGCGCTGATCTGGAAAGGTCGCAAATCGGCCTTCGGCGCCACCGGCCGGATCGCTGATTACATCTGCATGGATGGCACTGTGCCGCTCGGGCAGTTGTCCCATGTGCTGGAAAAGACCTCCGAGATCATCGATCACTACGGGCTGCGCGTCGCCAATGTGTTTCATGCCGGTGACGGCAACATGCATCCGCTGATCCTGTTCGATGCCAATGATCCCGAGGAGAGCATGAAGGCCGAGATGGCCGGCAACGACATTCTCAAGCTCTGTGTCGATGCCGGCGGTTGCCTCACCGGAGAGCATGGCGTCGGCATCGAAAAGCGAGACCTGATGCGCCATCAATACACTGACGCCGATCTGGCGCAGCAGATGCGGGTGCGCGCCGCCTTTGATCCTCAATGGATCCTCAATCCCTCCAAAGTGTTTCCGCTTGAGCGCCGCAATGGCAGCCAGCCAGGAGACCCTGTTGCAGCAACGGCTTCAGGGAAAACTGCAGCATGAGCGACCCTGATATTCAGTATCCCGAAACAGAGGATGAGGTCGCCCGCATTGTCGCCGAGGCTTCCGCAAATCGCAGTCCCACCGAGATCATCGGTGGGGGGACCAAGCGCTCCTATGGCCGGCCATTGCAGGTCGCTTCAGCCTTGTCGGTGGAAAAGCTCACCGGCATCACCAATTACGATCCGTCCGAACTGGTGATGGCCGCGCGCGCGGGGACCCCGCTTGCGGAGATCGAAGAAGCTCTCGCGGTCAACAATCAGATGCTGACCTTTGAGCCGATGGACCATCGCCCGCTTCTGGGCAGCAGCGGTGTTCCCACAATCGGTGGTGTGTTCGCCGGAAACATCTCGGGCCCGAGGCGGATTTCCGCAGGAGCTGCGCGCGACAATCTGCTCGGTGTGCGCTTCGTCAATGGCTCTGGCGAAATCATCAAGAGCGGCGGCCGGGTGATGAAGAATGTCACCGGTCTGGATCTGGTCAAGCTGATGGCGGGTTCCTGGGGTACGCTTGGCGTGCTCTGCGAAGTGATCTTCAAGGTTCTGCCGAAGCCTGAAACCGCGCTCACCATCGTGGTCAAGGGGCTCAACGACGCCGAGGCTGCGGAAGCCATGGCGGCGGCGATGGGCATGTCGGTCGAGGTTTCAGGTGCCGCGCATCTGCCCGAAAGCGTCATCCACAAGATCGCCGGCGGCAGCCTCAAGGGCGGTCCGGCAACGGTTCTGCGGCTTGAGGGGCTCGAGCCGTCCGTGGCCGTTCGCAGCGAACGGTTGGTCGCGGAGATGCGCCGCCGCGGCGAGGTGTCGGTGCTGGATGTTGACGCGACAACCCTGGTGTGGCGTGACATTCGCGATGTCAAACCCTTTGCCGGAACGGGCTCTGGTGGAGTTACCAAGCCTGTGTGGCGCGTCTCTGTTGCTCCCTCCGTAGGTCACCAGCTGGTTGCGGCACTTCGGCTCCAGACCGGTGTGGATGCCTTTTACGACTGGCAGGGCGGCCTCGTCTGGCTTCAGATGGAAGCCGACCCGGAAGCTGAACTGGTGCGCACATACATCAAGGCCCTTGGCGGTGGACATGCCACTTTGGTGCGCGCCGATGCTGCCACTCGCGCATCCGTTCCGGTGTTCGAACCGCAACCCGCAGCCCTTGAGGCCCTGTCCAAGCGTATCAAGGAACAGTTTGATCCCCGTTCCGTTCTCAATCCTGGCCGGATGTCTCCGGCGCTGTGATATGGTCTAGATCTCGAGATGAATTTCAGGAGTTTATGATGACAAATCAGGATCAGGCACCTGAACCACGCCAGACCGACCGCTGGCTGGAACCGGGCAGGACCAATCTTCAGGTGATCTACATTCTATATCTTGCGAGCTTTGTGATCGGCCTCACCGGCCTCATCGGCATCGTGCTCGCCTATCTCAACCGGGGCAAGTCGGAACCCTGGCTCGAGAGCCATTACACCTGGGCGATCCGCACGTTCTGGATCGGCCTGCTCGGCTCGTTCATCAGCTTTTTGCTGTTCTTTTTGGTCATCGGTATGTTCACGATCATTCTGGTCGCGATCTGGTTCATTGTGCGCATCGTGGTCGGCCTGCAGAAGCTCGGACGCAACGAACCGATCGACAACCCGCAAAGCTGGCTGCTCTGAGCACCCGCGGCTTGAGACTCCGCCACCTGTTGGCGGAGTTTGGCCAGCGGGCCGCACATACCTGAAAGTTCCAAGGACACCGCGACATGCAGACCAATTTCACCGCCGAGCAACTTCAGGATTCCGGTGTCGCCGAATCCGAAAAAATCCTGCGCAAATGCGTCCATTGCGGGTTCTGCACGGCCACCTGTCCGACCTATGTCACGCTCGGCAACGAGCTCGACAGTCCGCGGGGCCGGATCTATCTGATCAAGGACATGCTGGAGAACAACCGGCCCGCCGACAAGCAGGTGGTCACCCATATCGACCGTTGTCTCTCATGCCTGGCCTGCATGACCACATGCCCGTCGGGCGTCAATTACATGCATCTGGTCGATCATGCCCGCGCCCATATCGAGAAGACCTACAAGCGCCCGTTGATGAACCGCATCACCCGCGGCCTGCTGGCCATGGTGCTGCCCTATCCCGGTCGTTTCCGCGCCTCGCTTTATGCTGCAAGGCTCGGCAGGCCGTTCGCACCTCTGTTCAAGAAGTTGCCGGGCCTCAAGCCGATGGCGGCGATGCTGGAGCTTGCTCCGTCTTCTGTCCCGGCACAGTCGGATGTTGCCAAGCCCGGCGCCCATCCTGCCAGTGGCGAGAAGCGCGGCCGGGTCGCGATCCTCACCGGGTGCGCCCAGCCGGTGCTCAAGCCCGGCATCAACGAAGCGACCGTCAGGCTCTTGAACCGCATTGGCGTGGAGGTCGTTGTGCCGGAGGGCGAGGGCTGCTGCGGCGCGCTGGTCCATCACATGGGCCGCGAGCATGACGCGCTGGATGCAGCACGCAGGAATGTCGATGCCTGGACCCGCCAGATCGAAGCGGGCGGACTGGACGCCATCATCATAACGGCCTCTGGCTGCGGCACCACCATCAAGGATTATGGCTACATGCTGCGCGAGGACCCGGCCTATGCGGAAAAGGCGGCACATGTGTCGGCAATTGCCAAGGACATCACCGAATATCTTGCAGGTATCGACATGCCAGCCCCGGTCAACGGCGCCGAGCTGGTCGTGGCCTATCATTCGGCCTGCTCGATGCAGCACGGTCAGAAGATCACCGTGCAACCGAAAGCGCTGCTCAAGGCTGCGGGTTTCACCGTCAAGGACCCGCCCGAGGGGCACCTGTGCTGCGGCTCGGCGGGAACCTACAACATCATGCAGCCCGAGATCGCGCTGACCCTGCGTGACCGCAAGGTCAGGAACATCGAACGCACCAAGCCCGATCTCATCGCCACCGGCAACATCGGCTGTATGACCCAGATCGCAGGCGGAACCGACATCCCGATCATCCATACCGTGGAACTGCTCGACTGGGTCTATGGCGGTGAGAAGCCCTCCGGAATGCCCGATGCGGCACCGGCAAAGGCGCCAAAGCTCGAAGCCGCTGAATAGAGCCTCTGAAACAGGTTTCAGCGTCCATGCTACCTAAACAGAAAAGGCGGCGTGTCCAGTACGCCGCCTTTTCAATTTAGTGATTTCCGTGTTCGGAAAATCCGGCTCCGCTCAGCCGCCGAAGATGGTACCCAGCAGGTCCTGTCCGCGGTCGGTGTAAAGCTTGTCAGCGCCCCGGCCACTGGGACCGATCACGATCACCTTGGAGCCGACATCGGCGCGCTTGTAGAGATGCTCGACATCCTTGTTCATCATCCGGATGCAGCCGGACGACATGTTCTGCCCGATGGTCCAGGGCTGGTTGGTGCCGTGGATGCGGAAGATGGTGTCGCGGCCGCCTCTGTAGAGATAGAGCGCCCGAGCCCCGAGCGGATTGTTCGGTCCACCCTTCATGTAGGCTGGCAGCTTGCGGCCCTTGCGGCGTTCGCGCGCGATCATCGATGCCGGCGGGCGCCAGCTTGGCCATTCCGCCTTGCGTCCGACCTTCACTGTCCCGGACCAGCCGAAGCCCTCACGGCCAACACCGACGCCATAGCGTGTGGCGCGGTTGTTGCCTTCGACATAGTAGAGGTATTTGGTGTTGGTATCGACGATGATGGTGCCCGGCTTTTCCTTGGTCTGAAAACGGACCTTCTTGCGCCAGTATTTCGACTTTGGCTTCTTCGACTGGGTTTGAGCCGACGCCGGTTCTGCAAGCGGTGCCAGCAGGATCGCGCTGGCACCTGCGGTCAGCATGAAACGTCTTGATATGCGATTGGACATTGCCCTTATTCCCCTCTTGGCTGTTTCGGCCTTGTTGCGGAAACTACCATTGATTTTGCGGGGATCAACCGTTAGTGCGAGCAAAGTCATAACGTGTTTGTGATCAGCGCAAAAGGAAACGGCCCGGGAGAATCGCCCGAGCCGGTTGTTTTGAGTATTGGGAAAGATCTGCGGAGCAGTCAGATCACGATCACCTTGGCGCCGACCTTGGCACGTTCGTAGAGCTCGGTGACATCTTCGTTCCGCATGCGTATACAACCTGAAGAGACCGCTCTTCCAATGGTCCAGGGCTGGTTGGTGCCGTGAATGCGGTAGAGTGTCGAGCCGAGATACAGCGCGCGTGCCCCCAAAGGGTTTTCCGGGCCGCCCTTCATGTGGACAGGAAGGATCCGGCCTTCCTTCTCGCGAACACGCTTGATCATTTCCGCTGGCGGGCGCCAGTCGGGCCATTCGGCCTTGCGGGTGATCCGCTCGGTGCCGCTCCAGGCATGTCCCTCTTTGCCAACGCCGACCCCGTAGCGCCGTGCCTGGCCATCGCCCATGACGTAGTACAGGAACCGCTCTTGCGTGTTGATAATGATGGTGCCCGGCTTCTCGCTGCCATTGTAGGCAACTGTCTGCGGCAGGAATTGCGGATCAAGCTGACGCGCCGGTTTCGGTTTGACCCGTGGAGCCGCGGCGGCTGAAACCTGCGTCACCCGCCTTGGCGATCCGAACAGCGAGCGCTGCTGGCGGACCACCCGCGGCTGCTGCGGTTTGGTCCGGTAAACCACCCCGCCGCGCGGCGCGGCCTGGCCACCAAGCTGCATCACCCAGGGAGCCGAGAGGTCCGGGCTCAGCACCACCGGCGGACGTTGGCCGTAGCGGTCGCTGGCCGTTGCCGAAGTTGTAAAGGCAGCAAGGCTCACGGCTGCAGTCGAGACAAGCACAGTCAGAACTCTCTTCATCGGACGGACCCCTTACGTTTCGTCACACTTGCTCCAGATCCTGTCCGCCGATCATCAAGATGACCAGAGGGCGGCCCTGGTTTCGCGATCATGCTGGGGCAGCAGTGGAATCAATTGGTGAATCACATCCGATTAAATGCGCGCTTTGCGGGAAAGCTTCTCTTAGGGTTATCGCCTGCTTGCCAAACGCGGTGAACGTCCGCTTAATTGCCCGCGATTCCCGGTTAACCATGTTGAATCGGGTGCAAGAGGGAGCAAATGCATGGCGCATGACAATGGTCTGATCATCGGCGAAGACGGCCGGACCCGCTGTTTCTGGCCCGGCAATCTGCCCGATTACCTCGCCTATCACGATCATGAGTGGGGCCACCCTGTTACTGATGACACGCGGTTGTTTGAGAAGATCTGCTTGGAGGGGTTTCAGTCGGGTCTTTCCTGGCTCACCATCCTGCGCAAGCGCGAGAATTTCCGCGCGGCGTTCGCCGGCTTCGACTTTCACAAGGTAGCCCGCTTCGATGCGGCCGATGTCGAACGCCTGGTAACTGACGCGGGCATCATTCGCCATCGCGGCAAGATCGTCTCGACCATCAACAACGCCAATCGGGCGATAGAGATGGCCGAGGAATTCGGCTCGCTCGCGGCCTATTTCTGGAGCCATGAGCCGGGGCCTGATCAGCGGCCCGAAACGGTGGACTACGCCACCTTGCGGGCCAATCCCACGACCGAGGTCTCGACCCGGATTTCCAAGGATCTGAAAAAGCGCGGCTGGAGCTTTGTCGGCCCGACCACGGTCTATGCCTTCATGCAGGCGATGGGCTTGGTCAATGATCATATTGAAGGCTGCTGTTGCCGCGCCGAGATTGAAGAGCTGCGCGCGGCTCTCAAGCGCCCGGGCGAGGCATCGGCATGAGCCCGGATGATCTCAAGGCGCTGATCCTCGATGTCGCCGCCCGAACGCCTGAAATTGGAACGCTCGAAGAAAGCCTCAAATGGGGCGAGCAGAGTTTCACCCCGGCGAAGCGCAATGTCGGAAGCTCCGTCCGCATAGCGCCGCGCGGCAATGGCGATGTGGCGCTGATGTTCATCTGCCACACCAATCTGGTCGAGGAATTCCGCGGCCTCTACCCGGACGGGCTTGGCTTCGAGGGCAACCGGGCCATTGTAATCTCGCCGGGAGCGGATCTCGACCAGGCGGCACTTGAACACTGCATTGCACTGGCGCTGACCTACAAGCTGCGCAAGCGGAACAAATCGCACTGAGATCAGACGCGACGTTGCTTGGCGATGATCGCCAGCGCTACACCTCCTAGTATCAGCACCGAAGACAGCGCCAGCCGCAGGGTCCAGGCTTCTGAGAGAAGCAACGTCCCCCCGACCGCCGCAATCACCGGCACCGTCAATTGCACGATTGCACCTTGGGTGGCGCCAATCTGCCTGAGCACCTGGTACCACAACGCGTATCCGATGCCGGAGGTCACTGCGCCTGAAATGACCGCCAGAGCCAATCCGCTCCCCGTTGCATGAACCGGCAATCCTGCAAGTCCGACCAGAAGCCCAAGTGGAAGCAGGAACACGACCGAGCGCAGAAAATTGTCCGCCGTCGCCTTGAGCGGATCCGACAGACCGCGGCCCCTGAGCGAATAGGCACCCCAGGCGAGCCCGGACACGGCCATGGTGGCAGCTGCCAGTGGATCGGGGGCGGCGAGCCCCGGCGAGACCAGCCAGACGAAAGCGCCAAAGGCGGTCAACAGACCAAGCCATTCAAGCGGCGAGGGGCGGTCGCCTTCCTTCAGGCTCCAGCCGATCATCGTGGCCTGGACGCAGGCAAACAGAATGAGCGCGCCCACACCCGTATCAAGCGCCACATAGGCGTAGGAAAACGCTGCCGCATAAACGAAGAGTGCGAATGCCGAAACCCAGGATCCGGAGCGGGCTTGCCTGGCCTCACCGCGCCGCCCCATGCTGAACCAGACGATTAGCGCCAGCGCCACAGCACCTGCGATCAGCCGGACCGTAGAATAGCTGGCCGGATCGATCAGTGGCGTTTCGCCCGAACCGATAGCCATCCGCCCGAGCACGGAATTGGCCGCAAAGGCGATCATCGTCAGGGTGGTGAGGAGAATGAGACGCAAGGAAGAGCTTTCGAAGCCAGGTGATGGTGGAGTCGGGCCGATGGAGCTGCCAAGCAAGCACCGCTGCCAAGCGTTTTGTCGGCCCGCGCCGACTGATTTGATCTGCCGAGCGGCAAGCATAAAGTTGCCGGAAACCGGTTGCGGGTCTACACTTTATTGCTGAGGGGCGACAACACTTTCACTGCGAGGAACAGATCATGATGAAATTTGTCACGAGAATTCTTGTTTCAGCGTCCTTTTGCCTGGCTGCGCTGGCCCCCGCGTCGGCCTTGCCGGTGATGCCGCTCAAGCAGGTCCCGGCAGAGCTCGCAACCGCCGATGTGGTCGATGTCCACTACAAGCGGCGCGGCGGGTTCTACCGCCATCACAAACGCTTCTACTACAATGGCCATCGCGGCTACCGCCATCATCGCCACGGATACCGCCATTACAATGGCTACTGGTTCCCGCCCGCAGCCTTCGCGCTGGGCGTGATCATCGGCAGCCAGTCCCATGGCGGAGGGTATGGCGTCCGCCCCGGCTACACCCATCCGCGCCATGTGCGCTACTGCCACAATCGCTACCGCTCCTACCGGGCCTATGACAACACGTTCCAGCCCTATCACGGCCCGCGCAAACAGTGCCGTTCGCGCTATTACTGACGCTCCGGGGCCAGGTCAGCCCTGAGACAGGCTGCATCTGAGCAGGCTCAAGCCTTGCAGCCAAAGGACCTGTCGGTTAGGAGAAGCGCGACTAGATGTTTCTCCTGCCGCAGGCCCGTTTTCATGTCCGACAAGAAGCAAAAGCAAAAGAAGCCTCAAAAGCTCAAGGCCCGTCTGGCGCGCGGTTTCCCTGATCGCTCGCCCGGTGATATCCGCGCCACCGACCAGATGATGGCCAAGATCAGAACCGTCTATGAGCGCTTCGGCTTCGAGCCGGTGGAAACGCCCTTTGTTGAGTACACCGATGCGCTGGGCAAGTTCCTGCCCGATCAGGACCGGCCCAATGAAGGCGTGTTCTCGTTTCAGGACGATGACGAACAATGGCTATCGCTGCGCTATGATCTGACAGCACCTTTGGCCCGCCACGTCGCCGAGAATTTCAACGACATCCAGCTGCCCTACCGCACCTATCGCGCCGGCTGGGTGTTCCGCAACGAAAAGCCCGGCCCGGGCCGCTTCCGCCAGTTCATGCAGTTCGACGCCGACATCGTTGGCGCGTCGGGCGTCCAGGCCGACGCCGAAATGTGCATGATGATGGCCGACACCATGGAAGCCCTCGGCATTCCGCGCGGCGATTACGTCATCCGCGTCAACAACCGCAAGGTGCTCGACGGGGTGATGGAGGCGATTGGCCTCGGCGGCGAGGAGAATGCCGGCAAGCGGCTGACGGTGCTGCGGGCGATTGATAAACGGGATAAATTTGGATGGAACGGGGTCGTGCAGCTGCTTGGCAAGGGGCGCTGGGATGGTGGAGCGGAAGGCGAAGGCGATTTTACCAAAGGTGCTGAACTCAATCCTTCCCAGATAGAGACGCTAGCTAAGGTTTTGAACCTCGGCCAGACACCTGAGGTTTGGCGTGAGATTAGCTCCGATGCCGATCTTCCAACAGCTGATGAGTCTGTCCAGTCGGGGCAGGAACTGTTTGGCCATCGACCTGAATACGCAGCCTCATATTCAAGTAATTTTTACCTAGATCAAGAAGAATTGATAAAGCTTTGGCTTGAGGCCATCGGCGGAAGTGCAATTGGTGTTCAAGGCTTAGATGAGCTACACACCATGCTAAGCATTTTCCGTGCCGCCGGTTATGGCTCTAAGCGGATTAACATATCAGCGGATGTCGTCCGCGGCCTCGAATATTACACCGGCCCTGTCTTCGAGGCAGAGCTCCTGTTCGACGTCACCAACGAGAGGGGTCAGAAGGTGCAGTTCGGCTCCGTCGGCGGCGGTGGCCGTTACGATGGCCTCGTGTCGCGCTTCATGGGCCAGCCGGTGCCCGCCACCGGCTTTTCCATCGGCGTATCGCGGCTGATGACGGCGCTCAAGAATCTCGGAAAGCTCTCGGGCGAGGCCGCCTCGGGCCCGATCCTGATAACCATCATGGACCGCGACCGCATCGGCGATTACGCGAAGATGGCGCAGGAACTCAGAACCGCGCTCAACCCCTTGGGTGGCGATGGACAGCCGCTCGGCCCAACCATCCCGGTCGAGCTGTTCCAGGGCAATCCCAAGGATTTCCCCAAGCAGCTGCGCTACGCCGACCGTCGCGGCTCGCCCATCGCCATCATCCAGGGCGGCAACGAGAAGGACGCGGGCAAGCTCATCGTCAAGGATCTGATCGAGGGCAAGCGCATCGCTGAGACCATCACCGACAACGCCGAATGGCGCGAGGCCAAGGCTGGAGAACATCTGGTTGACGAGGCCGATCTGGTCATCACCGTCAAACGCATCCTCGCCGAACAGGCCTCCGATGCCCAGGATGTGTGAGATGAGAGGCGGTTTTTTCACATTGAAGAAAGTCCCCTCCCCAACCCCTCCCCACAGGGGGGAGGGGCTTAACCCGGCTCGTCCTTCAGGTTTAGCCCTCAAGCTTCGTTCGATGGCTGATGGCTTTCTCGGCTTGGAGTTGCGACGGACTAGCCCCTCCCCCTTGTGGGGAGGGGTTGGGGAGGGGTCTTCTTCAGGAGGGGTTTGGGAGGGGTCTTTGGCCCGACGGTCCGGAGCGCGGGCATGAGCGAGACAGGACTTCCCGCAATCGCCGATGACCTTGGCCGCGCGCTCGACACGCTCGATGCGCCGCGCGTCGACATCCCGGTGATCCAGCCGGCCGAGCCGTTTCTCGACATGGCCGGCGAGGATCTGCGCCGCCGTATCTTTCTGACCGAGAGCGAAACCGGCGAGAGCCTGTGTCTGAGGCCCGAATTCACCATTCCGGTCTGCCGCACCCACATCGCCGAGAATGTCGCCACGCCGCGCCGCTATTCCTATCTCGGCAAGGTGTTCCGCCAGCGCCGCGATGGTGCCAACGAATTTTTCCAGGCTGGTGTCGAAGATCTGGGCGAACCCGATGAGGCGCATGCCGATGCGCGCGCCGTCTCCGATGCCCGCATGCTGGCCTCCCGCTTCACATCAGGTCACGCTCTCACCGTCACCATCGGCGACCAGTCGGTGTTCGAGGCGGTGGTTGCCGGTCTTGGCCTTCCGGCCGGCTGGCAGAAGCGGCTGATCCATGCCTTCGGCAACGAGCAGGCGCTGAACGCGATGATCGCCCGGCTTGCAAGTCCTGATGAATCGGCAGTTCTCGATGACACGGTCGCAGCATTCCTCGCCGCGGGCGATGCATCAGGACTTGAGGCCCATATTGAAAGCGTGATGGAGGCCACCGGCTATTCCACCCACGCCAGCCGCTCACCCGCCGAGATCGCGGCCCGGCTGATGGAAAAGCAGACGCTGGCCTCGACGCGGCTGTCACCAAAGGCGCTTGATGCGCTCAAGACGTTTCTGGCGCTGGATGTACCGCTCGACCGAGCGGCAAAAACACTCGCGGCGTTCGCCAGCAGCGCCGGGCTCGACATCCGGTCTGCCCAGACCAGTTTCGAAACCCGTCTCGATGCCCTGTCGGAGCGCGGCGAGGACCTCTCCAGCATCCACTGGCGCGCAGCCTTTGGCCGTCCTCTGGATTACTACACCGGTCTGGTTTTCGAGATCGCAGCGGGCGGGGCCAATCTGGTTCTTGCCGGCGGCGGCCGCTACGACCGGATGATGACGCTGCTTGGTGCGCAGTCACCGATCCCAGCCGTGGGCTTTTCGCTCTGGCTCGACCGGATCGAAACCGTGAGGGCAGGATCATGACGGTGGCGCCGGAAACACTGACCATCGCGCTGCCATCCAAGGGCCGGATGAAGGACGACGCGATTGCAGTCTTTGCCCGCGCCGGGTTGACGGTCACGGCGATCGGCAATGACCGCAGCTATCGCGGCCGCCTCGAGGGCATTGACGGAGTCGAGCTGGCGTTCCTCTCAGCCTCCGAGATTGCCCGGGAACTGGGGGCAGGGGCGGTTGATCTCGGTGTCACCGGCGAGGATCTGATGCGCGAAAGCCTGCCGCGTGCCGACGAGCGGGTGGAGGTCGCAGTCCGGCTCGGCTTCGGCAATGCCGATGTTGTCGTGGCAGTTCCCGATATCTGGAAGGATGTCGACACCATGGCGGATCTTGGCGATGTGGCCGCGGACTTCCGCGCCCGCCATGGCCGCCGTCTGGCGATTGCCACCAAATACTGGCGCCTGACGCAGAGCTTCTTCTCGACCCGCCACGGCATTCAGCTCTACCGGATTGTCGAGAGCCTTGGCGCCACCGAAGGCGCACCGGCCTCAGGCGCTGCCGACATCATTGTCGACATCACCACCACCGGGTCGACACTGAAGGCCAACCATTTGCGGATCCTGTCAGACGGCGTGATCCTCAGATCCGAAGCTTGTCTGGTACGGGCCAGAAAGCCTGGCCACGATCAGGACCCGCGGGTCGCGCAGCTGATTTCCGCCTTGCGTGCGGCCGTTCCGGCGTAAGCGTTCTCCGCCAGATGTTTTGGCGCCCGCGCCCGAAATTCCCAAAAAAGGCCGCCTCTTGTGGAGGCGGCGCCCGAAATTCTCAAAAAAAAGGCCGCCTCTTGTGGAGGCGGCGCCCGAAACTCCCCAAAAAAAGGCCGCCTCTTGTGGAGGCGGCCTGGACACTGGGGGATCGGGAACCGCAGGGTCCGTATCAGCCACAGGATGTCAGATCGGGGGGAACATCGCCTGTGACTTATAATTTGGTACGCCCCTGATTTCGGTCTGGATCACCGGGGCAGCTTTTTTGTTGTGCCCTCATCTGACTGGAGAGACAGGTTACTCCCGAACTCTCTTCAGCGTTGCGCGGCCGAATGGAACCAGTGCGGTCTCGTTGAAAAAATGCGGTGTTGTCACCAACCGGATAGACTGTTGAGGTTGGGTACCCATATTTTGCGCTGTGTATGTTTCGCCACTGTCGGTGCCGCTGTCCCAGACCCAAAGCGTGATCTCCTTGTGCTCAATCCATGTATCGTCTTGGATCAGCGAGACATCTGCGGCGCCCGTGAACCAGTCCGGGCTCGGCGCAATCATCGTCACGAAGGAAAGCAGCGGATGCGACTTCTTCGCGGTGATCATCATCGTCACCTGGCCGGGAACCTCCTTGAGCGCTCCGGCTTCCACAATCGCATCGAGGCGATCGCGTCGTTGCGCTTCGGCCATCTCGGCTTTGATGATGGATGTGCGGCCGTTTTCGGCTACCAGTTCAAGGCCGCTGGAAGCGGTATCGCCGTCGCGGAACATTGTGTAGCGGCCGTTATGTGTTGCTGCGATCACGCTTGAAAGGTGCGCACCCAGCGGAAACTCCAATGGATTGGTTTCCGCGCTCCAGGTGATGTTCAACTCCAGTTCATATGTCGCTGTCTCGTCAGCATCCATGGCTGAGGTTGGTGCCACCAACAACATCAGTGCTGCAATCGTGCAGATCGAGGTTCGTGAATCTGCTTTTCGTGTCCCCATAGCCCGGTCTCTCTCTGTTTGCTGGGTATCGTGTCCGAGCTGACATTGACCGGTGCAAGCCTCACTTTCAAATGACGGTTTTGCGAGCCCGCGCGAGAGTGACACTCACGGGAAAGCGATTTGGGCGATATCAAACAAAAACGGCCCCCGGGTTTCCCCGGAGGCCGAACGAATGATTGGTTCAGGAATGAACTGTAATCAGGCGCGACGCGCGTCCACGGACCATGCGCCAGGACCGCTGACGGCAAGCGCCAGGAAACCGCCTGTGATGGCCACGTTCTTCATGAACATGATCATCTGCATCTGATCTTCCGGCTGGAAGTGCGCAAGAAAGCCCGATGCGATGCAGAAAGCTGCGAGCGCCCAGGAAACATAGCGGGTGAAGAAGCCGACCAGAATGGCGATGCCGCCGAGAAGCTCCAGCGCAATGACAAGCCAGACAGTGACCGAGGCAAGCGGGATGCCCAGGCTGGTCATGTAGCCTGCAGTGCCTTCGACGCCGCCGAGTTTGCCGTAACCGGCCATGATGAAGATGACGCTGAGCAGAACGCGCGCAGCGAGGAGTTGAAGATTGGACGACATGTGATTCTCCGTTGGGTAAATTCGCAGCCTCAATAGCGCTATCACCCAAATCAGGAAAGATGAACAATAAGAAACATATTGTTCACAGATTCGCTACCAATGAATCGTACCCGGTGCACCCTTGATCGGGCCTGTGATGTTTGGCGTCACCCAGCCACCGTAAAAGTTTCCCGGTTGGGGGATCACCCGGATGCCATCCACCAGAATTTCGTCCATCGGTTCAGCGTAAATGGCTAGATGGTCTCGCAGCTGGGCATATCGTGATTCCGGCTCGCGATAGGTCCATGCAGCGCGCTCAGCCACATGGTCACCGGCAACCAAATCGAAATAGCTGGCTTTCCCCTTCCATTCGCACATCGTTTGCCGTCCCCGCGACAGCCGCACGGCCGTTTCGGAGAATGCATCGGCAGGCAGATAGAACGTTGGAGGATGATAGGTCTCCAGAATGCGGAACCCGGTCTCCGCCCGGACTATCAACTCGCCATTCAAGCGTACCAGTACAGAGCAGTTGAACGGCTCGATCGCCGGAGGCCGTGGGTAATCCTCGACGTTTTCAGAATCTTTCACACCCATTGGCCATCTCCTTTGCCCGAAAAGATGGTGCGGGTCTGAAAAAAGCAAAGAAGCGTGATTGCAAAACCAGTTTGTCAGGAGCACCCGACGGGATGTTACAGCCCGGCCATGGACCTCGCTTCATTCAGAAGCACCAGTAAAGCCGCGCTGGTATCCGGTTTGTTGTGGCTCTCTACGGCAGGTTTTGACCCGCAGATTGGGGTGGGAGAGGTGTTAGCTGAAAGCACCAAGGGTCTGTTCGATCTTAAAACGGGCAAACACGAAAACGCCCTCGATTGTCCCATGCTCAATGTTGGAGAAGTTCGACGATTCTCCAATGCACATTACCGGCACATGGCTCTCGTCATCCAAGACAATAGTCGTCGAGAAACAAAAAGATGATGCGGTCATTGCCGCTTTCTCGAACAATTCCAGTACATGCTGACGATGTTCGGCATCATAGCACTGGACCAGGTTGAGAAGCCCGATATTGGAGTTTCCATCCAACCCATGATGATGCTGGGCGGCCGGGCCGAGTCGGAACACGCCGGTTGAGAGATCCGCGGTCCAACTCTCGAAGCGACAGAAATGTGAAATGAGTTCGGGATCGGGCGCAGCAAAATCCTGTGGCTGCGCAGCAAATGCGATCGTTCCGTCTGATTTTGTGATCTTGAACAAGACCGGCTCCGGTCATCTGGTTGTTGTTTTCACTTCGTATGCTTTTGCAGTCGATCAACCACACCCCATGCTGTCAGGCTGATCCTCGTCGGATAATATCTTGGTTCAAGTGACGCCGGAAAACCGCACAGCAACCCAACCGGCTCGCAAACATACCATAACAGACGCTCACAAACTTTGTATTCCCGCTTTGCAAAGCAATCAATCACCACCTTCATATTCGGTTAATCGGTAAAGTACTGCTAAAATAATGTGGAAAGCTATTGTCAGATTTAGCAGTGCCGTAACGGAATCCGAATCAAAAAGGGGCGGCCAAAGGCCACCCCAATTCCAAACGCCTTGTGAGGCACCTTGCAGATTGACTGCAGGGTGCCCCGTCGGTGTTTCAAGGCTTGCGGGCTGCAAGCAAGAGGCGTGACGTCTCTTACATCATGCCGCCCATTCCACCCATGCCGCCCATGTCAGGCATGCCGCCGCCGCCAGCAGCGCCGGAATCCTTCGGGATCTCAGCAATCATGGCTTCGGTGGTGATCAGCAGGCCGGCAACCGAAGCTGCGTCCTGGAGTGCGGTGCGCACGACCTTGACCGGGTCAACGATACCCATGGTGATCATGTCGCCATATTCACCGGTCTGGGCATTGTAGCCGTAGGTGTCGCTCTTCTGGTCGAGGATCTTGCCCACGACGATCGAAGCTTCATCACCGGCATTGTCGGCGATCTGGCGGCAAGGCGCCTGCAGAGCACGGCGAACAATGTTGATACCGGCTTCCTGGTCGGCATTGGCGCCCTTGACCTTGATCGCGCCGGAAGCACGCAGAAGCGCGGTTCCACCACCGGGCACGATGCCTTCCTGCACAGCAGCACGGGTCGCGTTGAGCGCATCGTCGACGCGGTCCTTGCGCTCCTTGACTTCCACTTCCGTGGAGCCGCCAACGCGGATAACGGCAACACCGCCAGCCAGCTTGGCCAGACGTTCCTGCAGCTTTTCACGATCGTAGTCAGAAGAAGTTTCCTCGATCTGTGCCTTGATCTGCGCGATCCGGCCTTCGATTTCCTTCTTCTTGCCAGCGCCATCAACGATGGTGGTGGTTTCCTTGGTGATCGAGACCTTCTTGGCACGGCCAAGCATTTCCAGCGTCACGTTTTCGAGCTTGATGCCGATGTCTTCGGAAATCACCTGACCGCCGGTCAGGATCGCGATGTCTTCAAGCATTGCCTTGCGGCGGTCGCCGAAGCCAGGTGCCTTGACGGCCGCGATCTTGAGGCCACCACGCAGCTTGTTGACCACCAGGGTCGCAAGCGCTTCGCCTTCGACGTCTTCCGAGATGATCAGAAGCGGCTTGGAGGTCTGAACAACCGACTCGAGCACCGGCAGCATCGCCTGGAGGTTCGAGAGCTTCTTTTCGTGAAGCAGGATGTAGGCGTCTTCCAGTTCGGCAACCATCTTGTCGGGGTTGGTCACGAAGTAAGGCGACAGGTAGCCGCGGTCGAACTGCATGCCTTCGACGACTTCCAGTTCGCTTTCGGCGGTCTTGGCTTCTTCGACGGTGATTACACCTTCATTGCCAACGCGCTGCATGGCCTCGGCAATGTCCTTGCCGATCTGAGCTTCGCCATTGGCAGAGATCGTGCCGACCTGCTCGACTTCAGCGGAAGTCTTGATCTTCTTTGCCTTCTTGAGAACATCAGCGATCACTTCGGCCACGGCCAGATCGACGCCGCGCTTCAGGTCCATCGGGTTCATGCCGGCAGCAACAGCCTTGGCGCCTTCGCGAACGATCGCCTGGGCCAGAACGGTTGCAGAGGTGGTGCCGTCACCGGCAATGTCGTTGGTCTTCGACGCAACTTCGCGCACCATTTGTGCGCCCATATTTTCGAACTTGTCTTCCAGTTCGATTTCCTTGGCAACGGTCACGCCGTCCTTGGTGATGCGCGGAGCGCCAAACGACTTGTCGATGATGACGTTGCGGCCTTTCGGGCCGAGGGTGACCTTCACCGCGTCGGCGAGGATGTCGACGCCGCGCAGCATTTTCTCGCGAGCGGTACGACCGAATTTAACTTCTTTAGCAGCCATTTCACTTAACTCCCGGGCCTTGGCCCATCGTGTTGAGGCATTAATTTGATTTCGAATTCAAGGGGTTTTCGGATTAACCGAGGACACCCATAATGTCGCTTTCCTTCATGATCAGAAGGTCTTCGCCATCAAGCTTGACTTCGGTGCCGGACCATTTGCCAAACAGCACACGGTCGCCAGCCTTGACGTCCAGGGCGACGAGCTTGCCGGCATCGTCACGGACGCCCGAACCGACGGCGATGACTTCGCCTTCCTGGGGCTTTTCCTTGGCGGTATCCGGAATGATGATCCCGCCTTTGGTTTTTTCTTCGGACTCGACACGACGGACGACGACGCGGTCGTGGAGCGGACGGAACTTGGTTTTTGCCATTGTCTATATTCCTCGATCGAATGACATTAGCGGCTGAGGGCCCCGAATTGGGCCTCATGAAGATGCGTTAGCACTCACTCCTCGCGAGTGCTAACGGAGCGGAGATAAGGATGCGGTTTTGAAGAGTCAAGGGACGCGCCCGTGATTCGCCGTCCGGTTTTTTACGCTCAAAGCGCAAAATGCGATCCGGGTCTTGTATTCAGACACAAGCTGCGCGACATCCTTTCTCGCGAAAGGAACTGTCACATATGCCACGCAAGATCACCGACTTGGATCAGCTGACCGAGCACACCGATGTGCTGCTGTGCGACGTATGGGGCGTCATCCACAATGGCGTCAACCCCTTTCCGCTCTCTGTGGAGGCCCTGAAGGCTGCGAGGTCGCGCGGACAGACTGTGATTCTGATTACAAATTCACCACGGCCGGCCGAGGGTGTAATCCGGCAATTCGAGACCATCGGTGTCGATCCCGAGTGCTGGGACGACATTGTTACTTCGGGTGATGTGACGCGCCAACTGGTCTCTGAAGGACCTAGACAGATCTATTTTCTCGGACCTGGGCGCGATATGGCGCTGGTGGAAGGGCTCGACGTCGAACTTGTCGGTCCCGACGCAGCCAAGGCCGTGTTGTGCACTGGCTTGTTTGACGACGAGACCGAGCAGGCCGAGAACTACCGGACCCTGCTGGAGGGTTTCAAGGCGCGCGATCTGCCGTTCATCTGTGCCAATCCGGACCGGGTGGTCGAGCGCGGTGACCGCCTGGTGCCCTGCGCCGGTGCGATTGCGGATCTCTATGCCGAACTGGGGGGCGAAACCCGGATCGCAGGCAAGCCGCATGCGCCGATTTATCGTGAGGCAATGGCACGGGCCGATGCCCTGCGTGCGAATGTAGACAAGGCGCGGACGGTGGCCATCGGCGACGGCGCCTCCACTGATATTCGCGGCGCGCTCGACAATGGTTTCGAGGCGGTCTTCATCGCTCGCGGGATTCACGCCCGGCATTACATTTCCGGCCGAGCCACGGATGAGACCCGTTTGCAGGCGTTTCTGGATGCGGAGGGCCTGGCTCCCGCATTCTGGATGGAATGGCTGGCCTGAGCGGAGCATGATGGGACGGAGAATGGCGCGGCGGTTTCACGATGTCAGCGGTTTTGCCGGCGAACTCAAGGGTGGCGTGGTTGCAATCGGCAATTTCGATGGCGTGCACCGGGGCCATCAGGCCGTTCTGGCGCGCGCCACGGGGACAGCTGCAAGCCTGGGTGCACCGGCATCCGTGCTCACCTTTGAGCCGCATCCACGCACAGTGTTCCGCCCCGACCATCCGGTGTTCCGGCTCACGCCCGCGCCGATGAAGGCCAGGGTTCTGGGGCAACTAGGCTTTGATGCCGTGATCGAGCACCCTTTCAGCAAGGCGTTTTCATCGCAAAGTGCTCAGGAATTCGTCACCAAAATTCTGTGTGGTCACCTTGGGGTCCGCCATGTGGTTACGGGCTTTGATTTCCATTTCGGCAAGGGCCGGGAAGGCAATCCCGACTATCTGATGCAGGCCGGCGAGCAACACGGTTTTGGAGTGACGCTGGTCGATGCCTTCAGCGATGAAAATGGCGATGTCGTCTCCTCCAGCAGGGTGCGTGAGGCTCTGGCTGCAGGCGATGTCGGGCTCGCCGCAGGCCTTCTAGGCTACCGCTATGCAGTCTCCGCCGAGATCCGGCATGGCAAGAAACTTGGCCGCACGCTGGGATATCCGACGGCCAATATGGCGTTGCCCCCCGAGATCGCGCTCAAGCCCGGGATCTACGCCGTCCGTTTCCGCCGCCCCAACGGCGTGGTCCATGATGGTGTCGCAAGCTTCGGACGCCGTCCCACGGTTGATGAGGACGGTGCGGATCTGCTGCTTGAGACCTACCTGTTTGATTTCTCCGGCGATCTCTACGGCGAGACCTGCACGGTTTCGCTTGTGTCCTATCTCCGCGGCGAAGAGAAGTTCGACGGGCTTGATCCTCTCGTCGCGCAAATGAAAACCGATGAAGCCGAGGCGAAGGCAGTTCTGGAAACCATCACACCACTTTCGCCGCTGGATGCGGCGCTGACCTTCGAGACCGTCACATGATCGGCGGCAAGTCGCGGCGTATCCTGATCACCGGCGGCAATGCCGGGATCGGACTGGCGCTCGCCAAGAGATTTGCCGGACGGCATCAATTGCTGCTTTCTGGACGCAAGCCGCATGAAGATGTGGCCGAACTGATCCCCGCGGGCAGCGCCTACATTGTCGCCGATCAGAGCCAGCCTGAAACCTCTGCATCTGCGCTTGTCGACGGCATTCGCGAACAGGGCTGGGACGGGCTCGACAATGCCGTGCTCAATGCCGGTGTTGGCTTCGCGCCCAAGAGCGGCATCGACACCACCGAAGCGATCCGCCAGACGCTTGATGTCAATCTCGCTGCTGCCGTCGCCCAGGCGCAGGCGTTGTATCCGTTTCTGGAAAAGTCCAGAGGCACGCTCACGCTGGTCGGCTCGGTCGCCCACAAGGGGTCTGCCACGATTCCGGCCTATGCCGCGTCCAAAGCCGGGCTGTATGGCCTCGCCCGCGCACTGCGCTCGGAGTGGGGCGCGCAAGTCACCGTTCAGATCGTCCATCCCGGACCGACAAAGACCGACATGCATGACAAGGCCGGCTATGATCCCGGCCGCATGCGCGCCCTGTTTCTCAGTGTGGATGATGTGGCAAAGATGATGGCCTCTGCCATTGCCGGACGGCGCTCGCCGGTCACCACGTCCTGGGTTCGCTTTCTCAATGGCGGTTCGTTTACGGGGCGCGGGCTATGAGCACTTCCGGAAAGCGCGCGCTGGTCACCGGCGGCAGCGCCGGGCTTGGGGCAGCCTGTGTTCGCTGGTTGCAGGCCAATGACTTCCATGTGGTCTCACTTGACCGCAACCCGCCAGCCTCTGCCGGTCATGGTCACATGAGCGATACCGGTATCGCTCATCACATTCAGTGCGATCTGTCTGATCGCGCGCAGCTTGACGCAACGCTAGGTCAGATCATTGCCGAAGGGCCATTCGATCTGGTGGTTCTCAATGCCGGGATTAGCGCCACCGGACGCTTCGAGGCGATCAACCTCACGGCCCATCTCGATGTGCTGCGCGTCAATGCCGAGGCTCCGATGGTGATTGCCGCGCGGCTGCTGGAAGTTCAGGCCCTGCGGCCGGGTGCGGCGATGGCCTTTGTCTCGTCGCTGTCGCATTTCACCGGCTATCCCGGTGCGGCCAGCTATGGTGCCTCCAAGGATGCTTTGGCAGTGTTTGCCAAGGGCATGCGCAAGGCGGCGAAAGCCCGCGACGTCTCGATCACCGTCGCATTTCCGGGCCCTTTGCGCACCGACCATGCCGAACAGCACGCACCCAAGGGGGCGGACGCGAGCAAGCGCATGGATCCTGATATGGCCGCTCAGGCAATTCTGACTGCCGCGATCTCCGGACGCAAAACCGTCATCCCGGGCCTGCCAAACCGTCTCTTCGCCATTCTCGGCCGCATTGCGCCCAAGCCGGTGACCGCCTTGATGCGCCAGCTGATTTACAAACGGCTGGCGCCTTAGCCCATCGCGATCGAAGCGAGGCATAGAATGGCTGTGCAATGTTCTTTTCATAGGCCGCAAAAACCAGTATGAACCCATCCATGACCACGGCCGTCCCGATCACAGGCTTGTTGCCAATACGAATTATGGTCCCGGTTTCCCGCTGAGCGAGCCGCTCGCTGGAGACCGGGCATTTCGGCGCGACTGCGCGCCTCGCTTCAGACTTTCCCGACACATGTGCACCACGGGCCAAGAGCCCACAAGATTGCGACACCATGACCGACACCACCGATACACTCGACTATTCCAAGACGCTCTATCTGCCTGAGACCGAATTCCCGATGCGAGGCGGCCTGCCCAAGAAAGAGCCCGAGCTTGTGGCCCGCTGGCAGGAAATGCGGCTTTACGACAAGCTGCGGTCAACCTCTGCCGGACGTCCGAAGTATGTCCTGCATGACGGCCCGCCCTATGCCAACGGCAACATCCACATCGGCCATGCACTCAACAAGATCCTCAAGGATGTGATCACCCGCTCGTTCCAGATGCGCGGCTTTGATTCGAACTATGTGCCTGGCTGGGACTGCCATGGCCTTCCCATTGAGTGGAAGATCGAGGAAGAAAACTACCGCTCCAAGGGCAAGGAAAAGCCTGACCTCAAGCAGCCGGCTGCGATGATCGAGTTCCGCAAGGAATGCCGCGCCTATGCCGAGCATTGGGTCGGAGTCCAGTCGGAGGAGTTCAAGCGTCTTGGCATCGAGGGCGATTTCGACAAGCCCTACAAGACCATGGATTTCAAATCCGAGGCCCGCATTGCAGGTGAACTGCTCAAGATCGCCAAATCCGGCCAGCTCTATCGCGGCTCCAAGCCCATCATGTGGTCGGTTGTCGAGCGCACCGCTCTGGCCGAAGCCGAGATCGAGTACCAGGCCTATGAGAGCGATACGATCTGGGCGAAGTTTCCGGTGGTAGCCACCTCAAAAGAACCAGCGAATGAAGCTGGCATTGAGTATGAAAATATTCTGGCTACATGGTTGAAAGGCGCCTCCGTGGTCATCTGGACCACCACACCCTGGACCATCCCCGGCAACCGCGCTGTGTCGTTTTCGACTCGCATCGCCTACGGCCTTTATGAGGTCACTGCTGCGGAGAATGATTTTGGCCCGCAAGCCGGCGAGAAGCTGATTTTCGCTGATGCGTTGTCTGAGGAGTGTTTCGTCAAGGCCAAGCTCGAGTTCAAGCGTCTGTCTGACGTCAAGGCGAGCGATCTCGCAGGCATGGTCTGCGCCCACCCGCTCAAGGGTCTTGGCGGCGGCTACGATTTCCAGGTTCCGCTGATCGCCGGCGACCACGTCACCGATGATGCCGGTACTGGCTTCGTGCATACCGCGCCTGGTCATGGCCGCGAGGACTTTGAAGCCTGGATGGATGCGGCACCCGAGCTGCGCGCGCGGGGCGTCTCCACCGACATTCCTTTTACCGTCGATGATGCCGGCTACTACACCAAAGACGCGCCCGGCGTCGGTCCCGACCGCGAAGGCGGACCGGCCCGCGTGATTGATGACAAGGGCAAGAAGGGTGACGCCAACCAGTCCGTGATCACGGCGCTGATCAATGCCGGAAATCTGTTCGCGCGCGGTCGCCTCAAGCATGAGTACCCGCATTCCTGGCGTTCGAAAAAGCCGATCATCTTCCGCAATACGCCGCAATGGTTTGTCCATATGGACAAGGATTTCGGCGACGGAACGACGCTGCGCAGCCGCGCGCTCAAGGGCATCGACGACACCCGCTTCGTGCCCGCCAGCGGCCAGAATCGTTTGCGCGGCATGATCGAGGACCGCCCGGACTGGGTGCTCTCACGCCAGCGCGCCTGGGGCGTGCCGATCTGCGTCTTCGCCGATGTGGACGGCAACGTTCTGCTCGATGAGGCGGTCAACGCCCGCATTCTCGAGGCCTTTGAGGTTGAAGGAGCAGATGCCTGGTTCGCCGAAGGTGCCCGCGAACGCTTCCTCGGCAACCACGCTAGCGATCCGAGATGGATCCAGGTTACCGACATTCTCGATGTGTGGTTTGATTCAGGCTCCACCCATGCCTTCACCCTGGAAGACCGCCCGGATCTCAAATGGCCGGCCGATGTCTATCTCGAGGGCTCCGACCAGCACCGCGGCTGGTTCCATTCCTCGCTCTTGGAAAGCTGTGCGACGCGTGGCCGTGCGC
Organism: Hoeflea sp.; assembly: GCA_043585085.1. Lineage (GTDB taxonomy): Bacteria > Pseudomonadota > Alphaproteobacteria > Rhizobiales > Rhizobiaceae > Hoeflea. The sequence goes on along the minus strand of CP121320.1, from coordinate 751,489 downwards.
CTTATGATGCCGTCATCACCCATGGCTTCACCATGGCCGAAGACGGCCGCAAGATGTCGAAATCGCTGAACAACCAGGTGTTTCCGCAGGACATCATGAAGGAATCGGGCGCAGACATTCTGCGGCTCTGGGTGATGACCACCGATTACTGGGAGGACCAGCGCCTCGGCAAGACCGTGATCAAGACCAACATCGATTCCTACCGCAAGCTCAGAAACACCATCCGCTGGATGCTCGGCACGCTCGCCCATGACACCGGCGAGACCGTCGCGCATGCAAAGTTGCCGGAGCTGGAGCGGCTGATGTTGCACAGGCTGGTGGAACTCGATCAGCTTGTTCGTCAGGGTTATGATAACTTCGATTTCAAGCGCATCACCCGTGCACTGATCGACTTCTCCAACATCGAGCTGTCGGCCTTCTACTTCGATGTCCGCAAGGACACGCTCTATTGTGACGCGCCTTCGAGCGTTCGCCGCAAGGCCTCGCTGCAGGTGATCCGTATCATTTTCGACAGTCTTGTCACCTGGCTCGCCCCGATGCTGCCCTTTACCATGGAAGAAGCATGGCTGGACCGGAAGCCCGACGCGCTCTCGGTCCATCTCGAGCAGTTCCCGGACATTCCGGCAGACTGGCGCAATGATGCCCTGGCCGCAAAGTGGAAAAAGATCCGCACGGTGCGCCGGGTTGTCACCGGTGCGCTCGAAATCGAGCGCCGCGAAAAGCGCATCGGTTCCTCGCTGGAGGCCGCACCAACGGTCTACATCACTGACCCGGAACTGGTGGAAGCTGTCTCCGGCTGCGATTTTGCCGAAGTCTGCATCACATCTGGCTTGGTGATCAAGACCGAGGCCGGGCCTGACGCGGCTTTCCGGCTTGACGATGTGGGTGCGGTTTCGGTCACGCCGGATCTCGCTGAGGGCCGCAAATGTGCGCGCTCCTGGCGAATCACCGACGATGTCGGTTCGGACCCTGCCTATCCCGATGTGTCTGCGCGCGACGCTGCCGCGCTGCATGAACTCAAGGCGCTGGGATTGCTCTAGAAAAAATGCCGGGGTCTGTTTTCACAGTATCCCGGCAGCCAATCGCGGCATGGAGCCAATTTTGACCCGGTCAATTGCCCTTGTGCTCTCAATCCGGTAAAACCACGACTGAAAATGACCGTGCCTGCCTGAAAATGGTCTGATTGTGCGGCAATAAGCAGTGTGAAATTTCAAGTGACTGTCTGAGACGGGACCCGAAGCATGACAATGAAGACCGAGTATCGCGCCTGCGTATCCATTGGCGCGCTCATTGCCGCAAGCCTTGTGTTGTCAGGCTGCCTTGGCCCGACCTACGGAACAGACAAGAGCGCGACGGAACAGCTCGTCGACGATCTGGGCAATATCGCATCGATCGGATCCACCCGAAAGGGGCAGGACATCGAGTACAAGCCGCGTGCTGCAATCGTCAAACCGCCGGAAAATGCCGGTTTGCCCGCGCCGCAGCAAAACATTGCCGAGAATAATCCCGCCTGGGTCGAATCTCCCGAGGAAACTCGCAAACGCCTGATCGCCGAAGCTGACGCAGGTGGCGGATCAGCAAACACCTTCAGGTCGCCTCTGGCGAAGCAGGAAACTGCATCTGCTGACAGCAGCCGAAGTATTGGCGGACGTGCTGCCGATGGTCCGCCGACGCCGCAACAGACGCTCACTCAGGACAGGAAGCAGCGGGAAGCCTACAAACAGGCCCGCACAATTCAGCAGGGTGCCTATTCTGACCGCCGCCGGTTCCTTTCTGATCCGCCTCTGGCCTATCGCCAGCCCTCTGAAACAGCACCAATTGGTGAACTTGGTGAGCCGGAAAAAGTCAAGGAGCGCCGCCGTATTGCGGAGGCGAAGAAGGCTGGAACCGGCAAACGCACCTGGTGGCCCTGGTAAGCACCACGCGCAATCAGCGGCGTTCCCTGAAGAAGTCCTTGAGCAGGCGCATGGCGTCACTGGCGGCAAGGCCGGGATAGACGTCGGGCGCATGATGGCATGTCGGTTGATCGAAAAATCTCACGCCGCTGGTCACTGCGCCGCCCTTCTCGTCATCGGCGGCGAAATAGAGCCTGCGCAGCCGCGCAAAAGAGATTGCCGCCGCGCACATCGTGCAGGGTTCTAGCGTGACGTAGAGATCGGCGCCGGTGAGCCGCTCACTTGAAAGGTGGGTGGCGGCCTGACGGATCGCAAGGATTTCAGCATGCGCGGTCACATCATTGAGCTCGCGGGTGCGGTTACCGGCTCGGGCGATGACCTCGCCATCAAGCACAATCACCGCCCCCACCGGCACCTCGCCACGTTGTGCCGCCTGACGCCCTTCTTCAAGCGCCAGATCCATGTAGCCCTGTCCGATCATGAAATGCCCCGGCGCATGAAACCTCTTAACCCCGTGCGCCCAACCTGCTAGAGCATCCGGGCGCTTCTTTGTTTAGAACCGATCGCCCGAAAACCAAACCGGTCGGTTGCGCCTGTGACGCGCAATGACACATATAACAGCATCGCACCCGCCACCAATGGCTAAGACGCCATAGAGCCAGGCAGACAGGCAAATGACAGCAAAAGACAAACCCACGCGCGGCAAGTCCGCATCCGCCGGAACCATATCCTCCGACGCCCAGCCGACAGTTGAAAGCGGTCGCATTGCCAAGATGCTGGCGCGCGTCGGTGTCGCCTCGCGCCGCGACGTTGAGCGGATGGTGGCTGAAGGCCGAATCCGGGTCAACGGCAAGCTGCTCGACAGCCCCGCCGTCGTGGTTTCGCTGTCCGACCGCATTGAGGTCGATGGTGAGGAAGTTGCCGGTATCGAGCGCACGCGCCTGTGGATCTACCACAAGCCCGCGGGCCTGGTGACCACCAACCGTGATCCCGAAGGCCGCAGGACCGTGTTCGAGACCTTGCCGAAGCATTTGCCCCGGGTGCTCAGCATCGGTCGTCTCGACATCAACACCGAAGGCCTGCTGCTGCTCACCAATGATGGTGGATTGGCGCGGACGCTGGAACTTCCCGAAACCGGCTGGTTGCGGCGCTACCGGGTCCGGGCCTATGGCGATATTGACCAGAATCGCCTTGATACGCTCAAGGACGGCATTGCCGTTGACGGCGTTCTCTACGGTGCCATCGAGGCGACGCTGGACCGCAAGCAGGGCCACAATGTCTGGATCACCATGGGTTTGCGCGAGGGCAAGAACCGCGAGATCAAAAATGTGCTGAGCGCGCTCGGCCTCGACGTCAACCGACTGATCCGGATCTCCTTCGGGCCGTTCCAGCTCGGTGATGTTCGTGAGGGCGATGTGGTCGAGATCAAGAGCCGGACCCTTCGCGAACAGCTTGGCGGCCGCCTGATCGAGCAATCGGGTGCGAATTTTGATGCGCCGCTCAATGAGGCAGCGCCTGCCGCCAAGAAGGAAGCAAAGCCAACTCTGGCCGCCAAACCGGCGCAGCGCGAGTGGATATCGAGCTCAGAGAAGGTTGAGCGCGCTCGCGCCCGGTTCGACACCAAACCCGGTCGTCCGGACCGTGATGGCAAACCCGGTGAGGGCCGCGGTCGTGATGGCGAGCGCCGCTCCGATTGGGCTCCGGGCAAGGAGCGTGGTGAGCGCAAGAGCTTTGGCGACAAGGCGTCCCGGCCACGCAGTGGCGGTCCCGACGGCAAGCGCAATGAGGAGCCCGGTGGCAAGCCTGCAAAGCGCGGGTTTATTCAGCGCAGCCGCGCCTCCAATGTCTGGATGGCGCCGGGCGCACGTCCCGTCGCCGATGCGGACAAACCTGAAGGCGGACGGGGCGCCGCAAAGCCCGGCCACAAGAAAGCCGATGCTGATCCGCGCGCCGAGACCCGCCGGGGCAGTTTCCCCAAGAGCCGTGCCAAGCCGCGTCCTGAGCGCGATGAGGCGGACAAGCGCCCGCCTCGTGACGGCGATCGCCACTTCGGCAAGGCCCCGGGCAAACCGGCTGGCAAGCCATCAGGCAAATTCGCAGGCAAGCCCGGCGGAAAGCCGGGCGGCAAACCTGGCCGGAATCCGGATGCATCCGGCTCATCCCGTGGCCCAGGCAAGGGACGTGGACCCGGTGCGGATCGTCGGCGGTGAATTCCGCGGCAGAACCATTGCCGCCCCCAAAACCTCTTCAATCCGTCCGACCACAGACCGGGTCCGTGAGAGCCTGTTCAACATTCTGAGCCATGCTTACCCGGAAGCGCTGGATGGCGTGCGGGTGCTGGACCTGTTTGCCGGCACCGGCGCTCTCGGCCTCGAGGCCTTGTCCCGCGGATGCCGCACGGCGCTCTTTGTCGAAAGCGGCGTGGAGGGCCGGGGCGTCATCCAGAAAAACATCGAGACGCTGGGTCTGCAGGGCAGGGCTCGGCTGTTCCGCCGCGACGCCACCAAACTTGGCCCCGCAGGCACGTCGGGGCCCTTCGCGCTGGTGTTTGCCGATCCGCCCTATGGCCGTGAGCTGGGCGAAAAGGCTCTGGATTCAGCCGCGCGCGGCGGCTGGCTCGAGGACGGTGCATTGGTGGTACTTGAAGAAGTGGCCAGTGCCGAACCCGATCCGGGAGATGCGTTCACATTTCTCGAAAGCCGCGCATTCGGCGACACAATAATGCGCTTTTTTCGCTATAGTGCTCAGCACTGAGCCAACAAGGCTGGCGCAAAGCCGTCCCAACAACAGGCAGAACAATGGCAGATACGAGCCTCGCAACCCCCGAGCGCGCAACTCGATCAGGTGATCCATCTGTGGCGATCGCCTTCGGTGGCGGTGGCGCCCGCGGGATTGCCCATATCCACATCATCGAAACCCTTGATGCCATGGGCATTAAGCCGGTGGCCATTTCCGGCTCGTCGATCGGCGCAATCATGGGCGCGGCCATGGCGTCCGGTCTCAGCGGTGCGGAGGTCCGGGACTTTACCCTGGGAAGCATCGGCAAGCCGTCAAGCGCCATCGGCCGCATGTGGAAAGCAGCGCGCCCACGTGGTGTCCGCGATGCGATGGAAGGCGGTTTGCGGCTCGGCCAGTTCAACATCGAGCGCATTCTCGAAGAGTTCCTGCCCGAAACCGTGGCGCGTCGTTTCGAGGATCTGAAGATACCAGCCAAGATCATGGTGACTGATTACTACGATCATTGCGAGGTGGTCTGCGAGAAGGGCGACCTGCGCCGTGCGGTTGCCGCTTCGGCTGCCATTCCGGCCGTGTTCCGGCCGGTGATGCTGGATGATCGGGTGATGATTGATGGCGGAATTTTCAATCCGGTGCCGTTCGACCGGCTGGCCGGACTGGCAGATATCGTCATCGGGATCGATGTGGTCGGGCTGCCGTCGGGCGTGCCCGGCCAGCCACCTTCGACCATCGACATGATGTTCGGCGCCAGCCAGCTGATGATGCAGTCGATCATCGGCATGAAGTGCCAGACCAATCCACCCCATATTCTGATCCGGCCTGACGTGCATCAATACCGGGTGCTGGATTTCCTCAAGGCCCGCGAAATCCTCGAGGAATCCGCAGGCGTCGCCGAACAGCTCAAGCAAGACCTCGATGCCGCCTTCGCGTTTTTCCGTTAGACGATGCCCAGCAAGCCATGCTGTTCAACAAATGTGCTCAGAGCGTTGAGGCCTTGCCGCTGGTAAAGGCCGATTGAGCGGCAGCAGGCGATTGCACAACATCTGGATCTGACGGCTTGCCGTCCCGATCCTCGATTTTTCCGATGACGCGGAAACAGACCACAATTGCCGCAACACCGAACACGACGGCGCCCAGCCCGTAACCCGCCAGCGCGCCTTGCGCCCCGTACCAGTGTGAACCGAGCAGCACGAACGGAATCACACCCAGGGTTGATCGGCTCCAGTTGAAGATCGTCGAATACAGCGCATAACCAAGATTGTTGAACGCCGCATTGGCCACAAACAGCATGCCGTTGAAGATGAAGCTGCCGGCGACAAACAGGCAGAAGAAGACAATGACATCGCGCGCTTCGCCGGTCGCCCCGAAGATATCGGCAATCTGGTTTCGCAACAGCGCCAGAATCGCCCAGGTGACGAGTGTGTAGACCGTAATGAAGATCAGGCTGTCCCGCATTGTCGATATCAGCCGGTCATAGCGCTTGGCTCCGTAGTTCTGGCCAAGGATCGGACCCACCGCGCCCGAAAGCGCAAACAGGGTGCCAAAGGCCACCGGAATGAGCCGCCCGACCACCGCCCAGCCGGCCACTGCGGCGTCGCCGTGCCCGGCCATGGTGGTGGTCACGAATGTGTTGCCCACTGGCGTTGCGACCTGGGTCATAAGCGCGGGCAGACCGATGGCCAGGAACGCGCGGATCTCACGGGCGATGACCGAGACAGAGGGCATGGCAATCAGATTGTGGATCCGGATCAGCCCGTAGAGACCGATACCGACCAGCGCGAACCGCGAAATCACCGTGGCAATCGCTGCACCGTGAATGCCCAGATCGAACCCGAAGATGAAGATCGGATCGAGCACTGCCGTCAGGGCACCAGCACCAAGTGTGACATACATGGCGCGCTTTGCATCGCCGACCGCACGCAACAGTGCGGAAGCGCACATTCCTGCGCCCAGCACGGGCAGGGAAGGCAGCACGATCTGCATGAACTCGGTGGCCAGTTCCGCTGTTCGCCCTTGCGCGCCGATCATCTGCACCAGATCATCCAGGAAAGGGAATGTCACAATCACTGTCGCTGTCATCAGGATGAGCATGTAGGCCAGTGAGGCGCCGGCGATTTCACGCGCCTCGCCGCGATCGCCGCGCCCCAGCGCACGTGACGTGAGCGCAGTGGCCGCGATCGAGAGACCAATTGCCACCGATGTGCTGAAGAACAGAAGCGTTCCGGCATAACCGATGGCAGCCGCCAGTTCCACTTGCCCCAGAAGCGAGATGTAAAACAGGTTGAGTGCGTCGACGATGAACACTGCGACCAGACCGATCGATCCGGTCGCGGTCATCACCACGACGTGCCGCATGGTCGAGCCGGTAACAAACTTCGCTTGCGTGCCCGTAACTTTGGCCGGGCCGCCGGAAGCAGTCTGCGGCGGCCTGCTCATGATGCGAAGACCTGCCCCAGATCAGAAAACCCCTTGAATTCCAGCGCATTACCTGAGGGGTCTCGCAGGAACATGGTGGCTTGCTCACCAGGCTGCCCTTCGAAACGCAGCATCGGCTTCATGATCCAGTCGATCCCCTCGGCGGCTTCAAGCCTTGCAGCCAGGGCTTTCCAGTCATCCATCTGCAGCACTGCGCCGAAATGCGGGATCGGCACTGCGTGTCCGTCGACTGTTCCGGAGGCCGATGCAGCCCCTGCGTCAGCGCGAACATGGCCGGACATCTGGTGGCCGAAGAGATCGAAATCGATCCATGTCTCGGTGAACCGGCCCATCGGGCAGCCAAGCAACTCGCCGTAGAAGTGGCGGGTCTCTTCAATGTCACGAATGGGGAAGGCAAGATGAAATGGCGTCATGGCGTCTCGGATCTCCACATCGGCAAAAAGGGCGTGTTGAACGGAAATAACTGGTTTGGCCGGATTGTCCAGATGCACACTCATGGCTTCGGTGACTGTGGGTGGCAGTTCGCCGGAACAGATCAGGCCGGGTCTGAGAGTGTCTGATCGTCCCCTGCCGGCGTATCAAGGCGTTCAGATTTTCGCTTGGGCTTGATCAACGGTTCCGGTGACACCGGTCTGGTGTGCAGTTTTTCCAGCCCGCCGAGCAACCCTTCCACAGCCTGGATGGCAAGCCGCTCTTCGTCGCGATGCCGGACATCGTCGCTGATGGCCAGCGCCTGGTCTTCCGATGTGCCCAGAGCTTCGAGTGTCTTTCGTCCGAACAGCATGCCCGATTCAAAGGTTTCCCGGGCCTCATAATCCACACCGCGCGCCCTGAGCGACAATGTATGGCCCCGGTCATAGGCCCGCGCAAATATCCGGGCATTCGGGAAATCGGCCTGGATCATGTCGACGATCTTGTCGGTGATCTCTTTCTTGTGCGTACAGACTGCAACAATCTTCGCCCGCTGAATCCCGGCCGCGAGCAAGACATCCTTTCTGGTTCCGTCACCAAAATAGATTTTGAAGCCGAATTTCGAGGCAGAGCGGATCCGGTCCGCGGATTGGTCAATGATCGTGACATCGGAACCGCCGGCCAGCAGGATTTGCGAGGCGATTTGGCCGAAGCGCGAAAACCCGACCATCAACACGTCAGACCCGGCTCCTTCGAAATCCTCATCCATGTGATCCGCGCTGGCTTCATGCATCATGCGCCTGGCCAACACCGCCGCCAGCGGTGTCAGGGCCATCGATATGGTGACAATGGCGACCAGCAGCGATGCGGTCGATTGCTCAAAGACCCCGGCTGCAGCCGCCGCGCTGAAGATCACGAATCCGAATTCGCCGCCCTGGGGCAGCAAGCCCGCGATCTGGATGCTGGTGTTGTGGCTTGAGCCAAAGGCACGGCAGGCGCCGTAGATCACCAGCGCCTTCAGCACCATCAGAACCGGTACCGCGACAAGGATGATCAGAACATTCTCGAGGATAACGCTGAGATCAAGCGACAGGCCGACAGCCATGAAGAACAGGCCCAGCAGAATGCCCCGGAAGGGCTCGATATCTGCTTCCAGCTCATGACGGTAGGAGGATTCGGCCAGCATGACGCCGGCGATGAAAGCCCCCATCGCCATTGACAGGCCAGCCACCTGCATCAGCATTCCGGCACCCAGAACCACAAAAAGTGCAGCGGCGATCATGGCTTCCTTGGCCCCGGTGCCGGCAATCAGCTGGAACAGCGGATTGAGCAGATAACGACCGGCCACAAGCAGGGCGATGATGGCGCCGACGGTGATCGCGATATCGATGTAGACCGGCCCGCTGCCCTCGGCGCTGATCGGAGCAAGCAGTGGCACCAGCGCCAGGATAGGCACGATGGCGATATCCTGGAACAGCAGGATTGAAAAAGACTGCTGGCCATAGCGGGTGTTCAAATCGCCGCGTTCTTCAAGAATCTGAATGCCGAAGGCCGTTGAAGATAACGCCAGCCCCAGGCCGATACCTATGGCTGCGGCCCATGTGTCTCCTGACACGGCAAATACCGCGGCTGTGATCGCAATTGCGGAAACGACCACCTGCACCAGCCCAAGCCCGAATATGTCGCGGCGCATCTGCCAGAGCCGCGATGGTTTGAGCTCCAACCCGATAACGAACAACAGCAGCACGACGCCGAGTTCCGCAAAATGCAGGATCTCCTCTCCATCGGAAATGATGCGCAGCACCGGCCCAATGACGATTCCCGCAAAAAGATATCCCAGAACGGTCCCAAGTCCGATCTTCTTGAACAGGGGTGCGGCGACAATTGCACCACACAGGAGAACAAGGCCTTCGGTGTAAAGGCTGGCGTCAGCTGCGGCCATCAATGGCGCTCCTTTTGTTCCCAAACAGACGGAATCCCAAGCAGACCTGCGTAGCGCCGGGCTTGATGCTTGACGGTCAGGACAATACATGAGAGCCAAGCGAAAGGCGAAAAAATATGAACACTACCAAACAATCCGATGACCTGTTGGCGACTGCTGAGCGTTTGATCAGCCGTGCACGCGCAGCTGGCGCCGATCAGGCCGATGTTCTGGTGGTTCGCCGCCGGTCCCGGTCCGCATCGATCCGCAACGGCAAGGTCGAAAACACCGAATCATCGGAGTCCGATGATTTCAGCGTCCGGGTCTTCGTCGGCCAGAAGGTCGCGACCGTAAACGCCGGTCAGGGTGCCGACGAGACCGCGCTGACGGAACGCGCTGTGGCCATGGCGCGGGTATCGCCGGAAGATCCGCATGCCTGTCTCGCCGATGTGGACACGCTTGCCAGCGAGTGGCCGGAGCTTGATCTGTTCGATCCCACCGAGCCTTCCTCCGAGAGCCTTGTCGAAGCTGCAATAGAGGCTGAATCCGCCGCCCTTGAGGTGCCGGGCGTGTCAAGTTCAGTGGGTGCCGGCGCCGGCGCCGGGTTGTTCGGCATGGTGCTTGCCACCTCGCATGGCTTTTCCGGAACATTCGAACGTTCCGGGTTTTCCCGGTCGGTCAGCGTGATCGCCGGCGAAGGCGTCAAGATGGAGCGCGACTATGATTTCGACAGCCGTGTCTTCTATGCGGATCTCGATGATGCTGCCACAATCGGACGCAATGCGGGGGAGCGAGTGGTCGCCCGGGTCAATCCGCGCAAGGTCAAGACCGGATCCGACATCAATGTTGTCTTTGACCCGCGTGTCTCGCGCGGGCTGATCGGGCATCTGGTCTCTGCGATCAATGGGGCCGCCGTGGCCCGCAAGACAAGTTTCCTCAAGGACATGATGGACCAGCAGGTGGCGATTGAAGGTCTCACCCTTGTCGACAATCCGTTTGTCCTGCGTGGACCGGGCTCCAGGCCTTTTGACGGCGAAGGGGTCTCGGTCGGTGAGTTGACGATGATCGAGGAAGGCGTTCTTCGCCAATGGTATCTGACCACCGGAGTGGGCCGGGAGCTGGGCTTGAAGAGCAATGGCCGCGCCAGTCGCGGCGGCGGGGTATCCCCGTCCTCGACCAATGTGATCGTCAATCCGGGCGCAGTCTCGCGCGAAGAACTGATCGCATCGGTCGGAACCGGCTTCTATGTGACCGAACTCATCGGGCAGGGCGTCAACCAGGTCACGGGCGAGTACAGCCGCGGCGCGTCGGGGTTCTGGATCGAGAACGGCGAGATCAGCTTTCCTGTTTCCGAGGTGACAATTGCTTCCAATCTCAAGGACATGTTCAGGCGGATGACGCTCGCCAATGACATCGATGCGAAATACTCGATCGCAGCTCCGACTATTGCGGTGGAAGGCATGACGCTTGCCGGCGACTGACACCCATGCCGAAGATCTGGCACTGATGCTGGGTGCGGCTGACAAGGCCGCTGACATTGCCATGTCCTTTTTCCGCAACGATCCCGATGTTTGGTACAAAAACGAGGGGCGTTCGCCTGTCAGTGAAGCCGATGTCGCCATCGATGACATGCTCCAGCGCCTGCTGCTTGATGCCAGGCCTGACTATGGCTGGCTTTCCGAGGAGGTCGAGGACAACGACCGTCGCCTGGCTTGCCGCCGGGTGTTCGTGGTTGATCCGATTGATGGCACCCGCGCCTATGTTGGCGGTCGCAAGGACTGGTGTGTGAGCATCGGTCTTGTTGAAGATGGTCTGCCTGTTGCCGGCGTGCTGGCGGCTCCGGCACGGGGTGAAATCTGGCAGGCCCGTCTCGGCGGCGGGGCCTTCCTTAACGACGTGCGCCTTGGCGCGGCACCGGAGGATGACAGCGGCACGTTGAAGGTGGTCTTACCCGATGTGGTGGCAGACAAGATGCGTCCCGATATTCTCACCCGGTTCGACAAGGTTCCCGGCGGCCCATCCCTGGCTTTGCGGCTTGCGATGGTGGCAAAGGGCGATTTCGACGGCGTTTACATCAGACCACGGTCGAATGAATGGGATCTGGCCGCAGCCGATGTGATGCTCCGTGAAACCGGGCACAAGTTGGTTGAGCAAACCGGCAGGCTGATGCGCTATAATGAGCCTGATCCCTCCCGGACCCTGCTGGTTGCGGCTTCCAGCACACATGTTGCCGAGTTGCTTGTCCCCTTGCAGCCTGTGCTTGGGCATTGACCTTTTAGCCGAATTGCCGCAAACCGCGTTGATCTTGGGAGCAGCTTTTCAATCTGGAGCACACTCATGTCTGAAGGCGAAGACAAACAGCTCTTGCACCTCGTGTTTGGCGGCGAACTGATAAATCTGGATTCCATGACGTTCAGGGATTTGAACGACCTCGACATCGTGGGGATCTTTCCCAATTACGCGACCGCGCATCAGGCCTGGAAGTCCAAGGCCCAGATGACCGTCGACAACGCTCACATGCGTTATTTCATCGTGCATATGCACAGGATGCTTGATCCCGACAGCGATAGCAAAACCGGGGCCTGATCCCCAGGTCCCGGATAACAAACCCGATGAACAAGCCCGACGTCGAGACCGCGCCAAGGCGCCAGGGACTACGTGACCTGACGAACACGCGCAATCTTGGCAAGCGGCTTCTGCGGGCCGAGTGGTTTCAGCGTGGTGGTTCGGCACTGATCAGCGCTTTTCTTGCGTTGGTCTGGCGGACCAACCGTGACACGGACCAATCCACAGACTGGGAGACTCTGCTTGAAGGGCAATTTCCCGCGATCTTTGCACTGTGGCACGGTCAGCACATTCTGGTTCCCAATGCCGCGCCAAGAGACCGTCCGTTTGTTACACTGGTCTCGCGCAGCGCCGATGCGGAAATAAATGCCCGGGTCATCAGGCGTGCGGGCTTTGACGTCATTCGTGCGTCCGGTGGCCGCGACCATGGTGCAGTGGCCCGCAAGGGCGGGGTTGGAGCATTGATTGCCATGCGGGACGCGCTCAGACGGGATGTCAACGTTGTAATGATCGCTGACATCTCCAAGGGAGAGGTTCGCCAGGCAGGCGAAGGCATTGTCAGGTTGGCCAAGATCTCGGGCCGCCCGATCGTACCGGTGGCGCTGACCACCAGCCGCCGCTACGTGCTGGAGAAGACCTGGGACAAGACCACCATCAATCTGCCATTCGGCCGCCGCTGCCTAAAGCTGGCCCCGCCGATCAGTGTACCGGCCAATGCCGGCAAGGATCAGATTGCCGCCGCCCGCGCCAAGGTGACATCGGAGCTGAACCGGATCACCGAAGAGGCAAAGCGCGCAGTGGAGATGTCGGCATGAGCCGCGGCTGGGCACGCGCTGCGCTGGTTGGTTACCGTTGGTTGGGAGCCGGCATTTACCCGTTGCTGGGTCCTTATCTGGCGATCCGCGCGGCCAAGGGCAAGGAAGAACGCAGCCGCCGCAAGGAGCGCTATGGCCGCTCCAACATCGCGCGGCCAAATGGCCCGCTGGTCTGGTTTCATGCCGCAAGCGTCGGCGAAACCAATGCGGTTATTCCGCTGATCAAGGAGGTGCGCCGGAGGGGTATTGCCGTGGTTCTGACAACCGGAACCGTGACCTCTGCAGGTGTGGCGCGTGACCGTGTTGGCGACGACGTGATTCATCAATATGTGCCCCTTGATCTCAAACCGGCGGTCTCAAGGTTTCTCGATTACTGGAAGCCGGATCTGGCAATCATTGCTGAATCCGAGATATGGCCGATGACCATTCTCGAACTTGGTGCACGCCGCACGCCCCAGGTTCTGGTCAATGGCCGTCTTTCCGACCGTTCTTTCGCGCGCTGGAGCAGGCGCCCGAGCCTGGCTGATGCGCTGTTCGAAAACCTCTCCCATGTTGTCGCCCAGTCCGATCTCGACGCAGAACGGTTCCGCACTCTGGGCGCCCGGCCGGTCACGGTCTCGGGCAACCTCAAGGTCGATACTGTGCCGCCGCCATGGGACAAGGCAGAGTTGGTCAGGCTACAGGCGCAAATTGGCAACCGTGCCACTTGGGCCGCAGTTTCCACCTTTGAGGGCGAAGATGAGATCGCCGCGGCTGTGCATCGTGCCCTCAAGCCACGCCACAAGGCGCTGACAATAATTGTGCCTCGTCACCCGGATCGCGGTGATGCGATCGAGACCATGCTCAAGAACAACGGGCTCAGTGTTGCACGCCGGTCCCGCGGCGATACGATCGACGCCGACACCGATGTCTATCTGGGCGACACGATCGGCGAGATGGGGCTTTATCTCAACCTGACGGAAATCGTCTTTGTCGGGAAGTCGCTCATGGGTGGCGGTGGTCAAAACCCTCTCGAACCTGCAATGCTTGGCTGTGCAGTGCTTTCGGGCAGCAAGGTGGAGAATTTCCGCGAGACCTATGCGCGGTTGCTCAGGAATGGCGGCGCACGCTTTGTCCGTGATGGCGAAATGTTGGCCAAGGGCGTGCATTACCTCCTGTCCAACCCGCAGGCCCGGCAGGAGATGGCCAAAGGTGGGGAAAAGACCCTCAGTGACATGCGTGGCGCGCTCAAGGCGACCGTTCGTGCGCTTGAGCCCTACATCAACCCGCTTACAGTGAAGGCCCGGCTTTTGCCGCGAGAAAACGAGAATGTGGAGACCCGGGCGGGCAGCCAATGGTAAGTGAAGCCCCTCCGTTCTGGTGGAAGCGTCCCGGCCTTCAATCAGCTTTGATGGCACCGTTCGGCTGGGTCTATGGTCGTGTCGCCCGGCGGATCATGGATACCAAGGTTCGCACCCCCGTTGATGCGGCGGTGATCTGTGTCGGAAATTTCACGGTCGGCGGATCAGGAAAGACCCCGACAGCCCTGACGCTGGCGGATGCCGGCTTGGCGAAAGGTTTGAAGCCCGGCTTTCTGTCCCGCGGTTACGGCGGCGGTTTGCGCCATGCACATCTTGTTGATTTGGCCCACGACACGGCACGTCTCGTTGGTGACGAACCCATGCTGCTGGCGCAGAAGGCGATGACTGCTGTCTCGAGTGACCGGGTGGCGGGGGCCGAATTGTTGGTTCGCGAGGGCTGCGATCTGATCATCATGGATGACGGCTTTCAAAGCGCCACACTGGTGTTTGACCAGGCGCTGCTGGTGGTGGATGCACGCCGTGGGATCGGCAATGGCCGGGTACTGCCCGCAGGCCCGGTTCGTGCCCCGGTCATAGACCAGGTTCGCCATGCCGATGCACTGGTGGTTGTCGGCGAGGGCGATGGGGCTGATCCGATGATCCGCATGGCAGCCCGCGCGGCAAAGCCTGTCCACCTGGCCCGGCTTGAACCGCGCAATGCCAGCCGGTTCCGGGACAAGAATTGCCTGGCCTTCGCCGCGATCGGCGATCCGGGCAAATTCTTTGCTACACTGGACGCCGCCCATGTGCGCCTCGCAAACACCCGAGGGTTTCCCGATCATCATCATTTTGGCGATGATGAAATCGCCGACCTGCTGGATGAGGCCGAGCTCTACAAGCTTCAGCTGATCACCACATCCAAGGATCATGTCAGGCTTCGCTCAGGCCATGGCCGGGCTCAGGAGCTGGTGGAAAAGAGTGCGGTTCTCAAGGTCGATCTGGTGTTTGACAGCCCGCACGTGCCAAGCGCAATCATTGACGCCTCAGTGGTCGCCTTCAAACGCCGGCGTGCTGGCATCTGACGATCGCCGTATTCAAGACCTCGCAGCCGAAGTCTTACTTGGAGGCAGGCACCGTCCCGGCGCGTTGTTCTGCTGTCACCGATGCGCTTACATCGACATAGGGTTCCTGCCGCGCCACGCTCCAGTACTTCAACTCCTCGATGGGGATGGTCTCCCCGGTCACCGCGCAAACCACATGGCTGCCGGGCATCAGGATCTGGAAATCGCCGTCAAGGTAGCGGATTTTGGCCGGACGGGCGCCGGGGCCTTCAAATCTGTTCATGTCAGGTTGCGCTCCCGTTGTCTCAAGACTTTCCTATGCCGTTTCACAACGCCGATTGCAACACAGCCGTCTCGCCCGTGTGTGCCAATCAGCCAGGGTCAGCGCCGCGAGAACAGCTTTTCGATGTCGCTGAGTTTGAGCTCGATATAGGTCGGTCGCCCGTGATTGCATTGTCCTGATCCGGGCGTGCGTTCCATTTCACGCAACAGAGCATCCATTTCCTCGCGCGTCAGCCTTCGCCCCGAACGCACCGAGCCGTGGCAGGCCATGGTGGAGGCGACGGCCTCGAGGCGCTCCTTAAGTCCGCCTGTACTGTCCCATTCGGCAATTTCGTCGGCGAGGTCGCGTACCAGACCCGCCACATCGGTCTCGCCCAGCATGGCAGGCGTTTCCCGCACCGCAATGGCGCCGGGGCCGAAGCGCTCGAGCACCAGTCCGAAACCGGCCAGATCCTCTGCCCGTTCCGCCAGCCGGTCGCAATCATCTTCCGGCAGATCGATGATCTCCGGCAGCAGCAGGATCTGGGAAGCCACCGAACCTTCACGCAGCGCTGTCTTGAGACGTTCAAACACCAGCCTCTCATGGGCGGCATGCTGGTCGACAATCACCATCCCGTCGCCGGTCTGGGCAAGGATATAGTTCTCATGCACCTGTGCCCTTGCCGCGCCCAGCGGGTGGCGGGTGTCAGGCTCTTTTTCCAGCCCTTGGTCGAAGCGGCCTGAAGGCGTTACGGCGGTTTCGAATTCAGCCTGGCTGGCTTCCCCGAAGCCCGGGGCCGTTCCGTCGAGTGGCCGTGACGGCGACTTGGCCGCTGCCCATTGACCAGCCCAGCTTCCGGCCAGCCCAGCAGAATCGCCACCGCGATGAAAGCCAGGGGATGAAGTGGACCACCCCCGCATGCCCTGTTCGTTTCCAACTGGATCTGCCGGCGAAAATGCCCGGACGAGATCCGCACGTGCAGAAGGAGAGGCCCGGTCACCTCCAGCCAGCAATGCCTGCCGGATTGCGCCCACGAGCAACCCGCGCACCAGACCGGGATCACGAAACCTCACATCGGCCTTGGCCGGATGCACATTCACGTCCACCAGCGCCGGATCAAGCGTGATCCACAGCACCGCAACCGGATATCTTCCCCGTGGCAAAGTGTCGGAATAGGCCGCGCGAATGGCCGAGAGGATCTGCTTGTCCTGCACCGGGCGGCCATTGACGAAGGCATATTGCGACAACGAGTTCGCCTTGTTCCATGTCGGCAAGCCGATATGGCCGGTCAGCTCTATGTCCTCGCGCATGGCATCCAGAGCAATCATGTTGGCGGCGAACTCCGCTCCAAGCACCTGACCAATTCGAGCGAGGCGATCTTCCCCCGTTGCCGCCAGATCCAGCGTCGACCGGTCCGGCCCCGACAGCGTGAAACGCACCGCAGGAAAAGCAATCGCGATGCGCCTGACCACCTCGGTGATCGCTGCAGTTTCCGCCCGGTCGGATTTGAGGAACTTGAGCCGTGCCGGTGTTGCGAAGAAAAGATCGCGGACCTCGACAGTGGTGCCCTTGTTTGCGGCCGCGGGTTTGAGCGGTGAAGGCACACCTCCGGCAAGCGAGATTTCGTTGGCATGAGCCGCATCCGCCGGGCGCGATCTCAAGGTTAGCCGCGCCACGGAGCCGATCGAGGGCAGGGCTTCACCCCTGAACCCCAGGGTGCAGATATCGTCAAGGCGCTGGTCTATCTTGGAGGTGCAGTGACGCCTCACGGCCAGTTGCAGATCCTCCGCATCCATGCCGCGGCCATCATCGATGACGCGGATCAGCGCCTTGCCGCCGCCGGCAGTGGCAATCTCGATCCTGCTCGCACCGGCATCAATGGCGTTCTCGACCAGTTCCTTGACAACACTGGCCGGCCGCTCGATCACTTCACCGGCGGCAATCTGGTTGATCAGGGTCTCTGGCAATTGATGGATGCGCATGGCCCCATGTTCAGGGATTCGCGGGCAAGCGCAATGGATCGGGTCCGGCCGATCCCCATAAAGCGGTTTTTCAACACATCGGGCGTTGCAAATCTGTGCCATTTTGGCCTTGATGGCGAAACATCCGCCTGACTGTGACCACTGGACCAGCAATGACCTATATCGACCGCCGCGCCCAACTGCTCGAATTGTTCCAGTTGGGCATCGCCGCCGCCGACCCCGCGCAATGCGTGCCCAAACACCTGCCTGAGCAGCCAAAAGGCAGGACACTGGTGATCGCGGCCGGCAAGGCCGCCGCGTCCATGGCGCGCGCGGTGGAGGATCATTGGGACGGGCCGATTTCCGGTGTTGCCGTAACTCGCTATGGCCACGGCGTGGAGTGCAACAGGATTGAGGTGATCGAGGCTGCGCATCCCGTTCCCGATGATCGCGGCGAGATCGCGGCGCGGCGACTGGTCGATGAGGCACATGCGCTGGGTCCGGACGATCTGGCGCTGTGCCTGATCTCCGGAGGCGGTTCGGCATTGCTCGGCCTGCCGGCGCCCGGTCTGACGCTGGACCAGAAGAAGGCCATCAACCGTGCGCTGCTGGCCTCTGGGGCGCCGATCGGTGAGATGAACACGGTGCGCAAGCATCTTTCCGCAATCAAGGGCGGTCGTCTTGCCCAGGCCGCCTGGCCCGCCCGGGTGCATGCCATCGGGATTTCCGATGTGCCCGGCGACGACCCTTCGGTCATCGCTTCCGGCCCCACAGTTCCCGATGTGACCACCCAGGCGCAGGCGCTTGAGATCCTCGAACGCTACAAGATCGACATCCCTGATGCCGTGCGCGCGCACCTCGGCGACCCCGGCAATGAAACGCCCAAGCCCGATGATCCGGTGTTCTCCACGTCGAGCTTTCACATGGCGGCGAAGCCGGCGGACATGGTGGAGGCCGTAGCCCTTGCAGGCATCGAGCGTGGCTACCGTGTTATCTCAATGGGAGCCGATATCGAAGGCGAGGCGCGGGAAGTGGGCTTTGCCCACGCCCGGCTGGCGCTTGAAACAGCTGCGGCGCGGTTGCCGGGCGATCCTCCGACGCTGATCGTCTCTGGCGGTGAGACGACCGTGACCGTGACTCATGGTGATGGCCGCGGTGGGCGCAACTGTGAATATCTGTTGGCCCTGACGATCGGCTTGGACGGACATGCGGACATCTGTGCATTGGCCTGTGACACCGATGGCATCGACGGCAGCGAGGACAATGCGGGTGCTCTCGCTGATCCGGAAACCCTGTCACGCATAAGGGCTGCCGGGTTGGATCCTGAAGCCGAGCTTTCGCGCAACAACTCCTGGACGGCGTTCCGTGCGGTCGATGATCTGGTGATCACCGGGCCGACGCGCACCAATGTGAATGATCTGCGGCTGATCCTGATCGGCTGAGCCGATAAGCGAAGTTTAGCAATTATGGTTAAGCGCAGCTTAACCATAATCCTTCATGATTAGCCTCAGGGGTGGAGTGTTCTCACCCCCAAAAGTGCAAAGCCTTCGAAAGACGTGACTGGCATTTCGGATGCGTATCGGATCATCGCAAAATGGACCTGACTGAAACTGAGCCACCGCCCGCCGGACGCGAAGCCAAGATCATCGAGGCTATTGCGCTGGCGCTTGACATTGCGATTGTAATCTACGACCGAAACGACAAGGTGATCGCTGCTAGCTCCCAATTTCGGCGCTTCACCAATATTCCTCCGGAAATGGTGGTGCCCGGAGCCCGGCTCCGCGATATTTTGAGCGCTTCCTACGATGTTGATGTAAATATCAATGGGCCACTAAGTGGCAACAGCAGGACAATCTCGCGTGATGACTGGGTTGCGGAACACATCGCGACGCATTGGCGCGAGCGTTTTGAGAGTGTCAGACAGTGCGGAAATGGTCGATGGGTCCGTATCTGCAGCCGGCGCATGCCTGACGGTTTTCTCGTTGTGACCTTAGATGATGTATCGGAGCAAGTGCGACGCGACGAGGAATTGTCCGAGAACCGGCAACAGGCTGAACTTGAACAACATATCTTCGAAACTCTCACCAATCCGGTTGTCGTCAAGGATTCGTCGCTGCGCTACGTTGCTGTGAATGAAGCATTCTGCCGGATTTCGGGCTGGCGTCCCAAGCAAGTCATTGGCCGGACTGCGAAGGATTTGGTCAACCTGGAATCTGCGACAAGATTCGAGACAACCGAACGCAAGGTGCTCGAAACCGGTGTGCCCCATGAAGTTGAACAAGACATTGTTCGGCGCGACGGTTCGATCATGCATACCGTGACCCGGATCCACCGTTCTGGCAAGCGAGGCAGTCACTACATCACCATCTCTTTCGATGACATTACAAAATATGTGCTGCCCGAAGGCCGTGGCACCAGTGTGCCGGCGCAGACGGGGAGACAAACACCGGAAACCAGTGCAAAGGGCAATGAAACCGAACGGGTTCTTGTGTTGGAGACTGACAAGAGCCGAGGTGAGCGCCGTGTGGCGACACTCAAAGAGACAGGTTCCGATGCATTGTTGATTACCGAGGCAACCGAGGTCTTCGCCTTTCTAGCTCAAGCGGAAAAGATGCAGTTCCGGATCGACAGGATCGAGCTCTGTGATGCAATCGGTGCAAAGCTGATCTCGCGTGAGGAGGCCGTCCGGCACTCCGTTTTGTCAAATGCGCTGGAGGCCTGGAGCAAGGCAGCGGCAAACAAACCCACAACCCATGCTGGCCGCAGCGAAGCAAAGGCGGTTGAGCCCCAACGGCCGCCTGAACCCGTAGTGCCAACGGTTCCTGCACCGCGCGAGTCTGCGACGGTTCTGGCGGAGCCGGAGGTGTCTCGAGGTGTTGCACCCGCCAATCAGACCATTTCGGCATCACACAAGGCTTCAGAGCGCTTGCGGATCCTTGTGGCTGAAGACAATCATGTGAACCAGATTGTTTTTGAACAAATTCTAGAAGGCATTGATGTGGATTTCCGCATAGTCGAAAACGGCGAAGAGGCGTTGGCCGCCTGGCAGTCCTCCGCCCCCGATCTGATCCTGATGGATGTCTCGATGCCGATCATGAACGGGCTTCAAGCCACACAGGCAATTCGCAAGGCCGAAGCGGAAAGACCCGGGGGAGAAGCGCACACCCCCATTATCGCGGTGACCGCCCACGCCATGAGCGGGGACAAGGAAAGATGCTTCGAAGCAGGGATGGATGATTATCTTTCCAAGCCTGTCAGCCCCGACAAGCTGGAGGCAATAATTGCCAAATGGGTCGGAAAGGCTACGCTCGGTTCCTCAGATACTGCTGCCCGTGAAGGCTAGAATATCCGTCTTGGCAAAGTCAGCTACTCTAACTGGTCTGTCTCTTTGAGAGCTGTTTGCGCAGACTGAATCTCATGGGTCTCATAATAGGACAATCTTAAGACATCTAAAGCAGATTGAACATTAAAATTCTGAGGCTTGAGACTGCTGCTTGCAATGACCCCTGAAGACGACAACCTGGACACTTCGTCCAAAAGTCCCAAACCGGTGGCATACACTGACCCTTTGACCGGGTTGGGCAACCGACGCCGTTTGATGGATAAAATCCGCAAACTTGCGGCCGAACGCGCGGATGATCCAGCCCCCTTTACCATCGGCATCGCCAACATTGACGGGTTCAAACCGATCAATGATCTCTTCGGCCATGCTGCCGGTGATGAGATCCTTTGTCAGGTGGCACACAGGCTGCGGGCTTGTTTGCCAGATGGCGGTTTCGTTGCACGCATTGAAAGCGACGAGTTTGCCTTCGTTCTGCCTCTGGTGTTCGAAAAGAAGGGCGCGGAGAAAATCGGCCGAATGTTCAAGGACGTTCTGTCCGCGCCCTATGATCTCGGCGACCGTAACGTCCGCCTCTCGGCGTCCTTTGGTTTTGCCGTGTACCCCTTTGCTGGTGAACAGTTCGCGGAATTGCTCAAGAGCGCCGACACAGCACTCTATCGCTCCAAACGGCGCGGACGTGGTCAGATCACCGTGTACTCGGAGGAAATAGCGGAGGAGATGCGCTACGGCACTCAGGTGGAACAGGCCCTGCGGCGCGCCATCATCGCCGACGAAGTGGCTGTTCATTTCCAGCCGATCGTCGATCTGACCGATGGATCGATCCAGGGTTTCGAAGCGCTTGCCCGCTGGAGCGACCGGGAGCTGGGGGTCGTCTCGCCCGGTGTCTTTATTCCACTTGCGGAAGAGCGCGGTTTTATCGACTCACTGACCGAGACCTTGCTCAAGAAAGCTGCCGAGACAGCAAAGCACTGGCCATCAGAGATGTTCCTGTCCTTCAACCTGTCATCAGCCCAGCTGATTGATCCTGCGACAGCCTTCAACATGCTGGCCATTATCAATCGGGTAGGTCTCGACCCCAGCCGACTTGAACTGGAGATCACGGAAACCGCGATGATGAGCGATCCGGAGATTGCAGCCAAGGTGATCCAGGAGCTTCACGCCCTTGGGATCAGGGTGTCACTTGATGATTTTGGCACTGGCCAATCCAGCCTGGGGCGGTTGCGCGAATTTGCTTTCAACAAACTCAAGATTGATCGAAGCTTCATCAGCGAGATCACAGTCGACAAATCCTCAGAGCATATTGTTCGTGCTATCCTGATGATGTGCAAAGGCCTTAACCTCAAGGTTATCGCCGAGGGTATTGAGACCGAAGACCAAGCCGAGATGCTCCGGTCCCTCGGTTGCAAGTCCGGTCAGGGATGGCTTTATGGCAAGGCTGTCGATTCCGCCGAGACCTTCCGCTTGATCGAAGCGCAGCAGAAAGCCCAGCTGGAAGCATACCCGACCTTTGTTGTCAGCTCCGGGTCTTCCGACCTTCCTTGATCAACCAGTCGAGAACCTGGCTTGTCTGCGGTGTCAAGGCACGGCCTTTGGGCCAGATCACATGGAACGCCGCGCCGGTTTCAAGGCTGAAGGCGGTCACTTTCTCCAAAAGGCCCGAAGAGATCAACCGACCGGTCAGATGCCGCCAGGAGAGTGCAACACCCTGGCCTTCCAGCACCGCCTGGATCACAAGAACATAATCATTGATCGCAAGCCCGCGATTGGCCAAGGCCGCGTTCACCCCCGCGCTCCTGAACCATTGCGGCCAGTCGCAGGCTGAACGAAACGGTTCTTCGAGATGGATCAACCTGTGTTGAGTGAGGTGCTCGATGCTCTGCGGCGGGCCATGCTTTTCA
The DNA here is from genome assembly GCA_043585085.1 of Hoeflea sp. Taxonomy (GTDB): domain Bacteria; phylum Pseudomonadota; class Alphaproteobacteria; order Rhizobiales; family Rhizobiaceae; genus Hoeflea. Next base: position 728,905 of record CP121320.1, on the reverse strand, counting down.
AGATAAGCGGTTGAGGCTACGGCCTCGATGATTTCCGGCGCAATCAGGGCGCTGTCATAATCCGGCCAGTCCTCCGACCGTCCTCCGCGAATGCCGAGCTCGATGGCTTCGGTTCGGATGTCCAGATCCCGGTCAGCGGTCTGTATCCTCAGGTCAATGTCGGGCAGATCGTCACGCAGCCTTTGCAGCCGCGGCAACATCCAGAACGAGGCGAAGGCCGTTGATGCAGCGAGCGTCACGATGCCGGGCTTGCCGCGGTTTTTGATGTCTTCGGCGGATTTGCGGATATGGCCCAACCCCAGCGTTACATCCGCATGGAAACGCCGTCCCGCCTCGGTGAGGTGGACGGCGCGGTGGGCACGTTGAAACAGCATCGCGCCAAGTTGGGTTTCAAGCGCCCGGATGGCATAGCTCACCGCGGCCTGGGTCATTCCCAGTTCCTGCGCTGCCCGGGTGAAGCTCAGATGCCTGCCCGCAGCTTCGAACACAATCAGATTGCCTGCTGAAGGCAGAAGGTGGCGGAGGTTTTCCATAAGTTGAACTTATCCAAAGCACGGGAATTTTCCAGCATTACATTGCAGTTTTCGAGGTCTAGTCTCTGTTGATGTTATCGCCATCTCCGGGAGGGTTTGTCATGGATGCTGTTGATGTGATCGCGAGAACTCCGTCCGGCGCGCGCAAGCGTGAGCGCGGAGGCGGGCGTGACGGGCGTCGTGCAGGGCAGGGCACCCGCCCACCAAACCGCACAACGCCCTACATCCTGCGCAACATCCCGACCTATGACGTGCTGGGCGAGGAAAGCCTGCTCAGCATCGAGGCAGCCGCAGACCGCATCCTTGCAGAGATCGGCATCGAGTTCCGTGATGATCCTGTCGCGCTTGAGCACTGGAAATCGGTAGGTGCCGATGTCGATGGGTTGCTGGTGAAATTCGAGCCAGGGATGCTGCGCGAAATCCTCAAATCAGCCCCGGCGAGCTTCACACAACATGCGCGCAATCCCGCCAACAGCGTCGAGATCGGCGGCAAGAGCGTTGTCTTCGCCCCGGCCTATGGGTCGCCATTCGTGATGGATCTCGACAAAGGCCGCCGCTACGGCACGATCGAGGATTTCCGCAATTTCATCAAACTGGCGCAATCAAGCCCCTGGCTGCATCATTCCGGCGGCACGATTTGCGAGCCGGTGGATGTGCCGGTCAACAAGCGCCATCTCGACATGGTCTATTCGCATCTGAAATATTCCGACCGCTGCTTCATGGGGTCGGTAACGGCCGAAAGCCGCGCTGAAGAATCCATCGAGATGGCGCGGATCGTCTTCGGGCGTGATTTCGTTGATCAGAACTGCGTCATCCTGGGCAATGTGAATGTCAATTCGCCGCTGGTCTGGGATGGAACCATGACCAACGCGCTTCGCGCCTATGCCCGCGCCAACCAGGCGGCGGTCATTGTGCCATTCATTCTCGGGGGCGCCATGGGGCCTGTGACGAGCGCAGGCGCGATAGCCCAGGCGCTGGCCGAAACCATGGCCGGTTGCGCCCTGACCCAGCTTGAGCGCAAGGGCGCGCCGGTGATCTTTGGCAATTTCCTGTCATCCATGTCATTGCGGTCGGGTTCGCCAACCTTCGGGACGCCCGAACCTGCCATCGGCTCCATGGTGATAGGACAACTGGCGCGGCGGCTCAACCTGCCCCTGCGCTGTGCCGGAAACTTCTCCAATTCCAAGCTGCCCGACGCTCAGGCCATGAACGAGGGCACCATGTCGATGTTATCTGCGGTGCATTGCGGTGCGAATTTCATTCTCCATTCGGCAGGCTTCCTCGATGGATTGCTGTCGATGTCCTACGAGAAATTTGTCATGGACGCCGATTTCTGCGGTGCGCTGCATTCCTATCTGGCCGGTGTGGTGGTTGATGACAACACGCTGGCGCTCGATGCCTTCCGCGAAGTCGGGGTCGGCAAGCACTTCCTCGGTTGCGCCCACACCATGGAGAATTACCAGACAGCATTCTGGGACTCGACGATCGCCGACAATGAGCCCTTCGAAAAGTGGGACCTGGCCGGACGCACAGATGCCGCCAGCCGTGCCAACAAACGCTGGAAACAGATGCTGGCCGATTATCAGGCGCCGCACATGGACGAGGCGACAGATGAGGCCTTGTTGGATTATGTTGAGCGCACCAAGGCGGGAATGTCTGACGCATGGTACTGAAAAGACGAGTGGTGTGAAAATATGGCGACACTGAACGATCCGCTGCTGCAACCCTATCAGCTAAAGCATCTGACGCTGAAGAACCGGATCATGACAACCAGTCATGAGCCCGCTTACCCCGAAGACGGGATGCCCAAAGACCGCTACCGCGCCTACCATGTCGAGCGCGCGCGCGCCGGCATCGCCATGACCATGACGGCAGGCTCCGCCGCGGTCTCGAAAGACAGCCCGCCAGTGTTTAACAACGTGCTGGCCTACAAGGACGAAGTGGTGGGCTGGATGAAGAAGCTTACCGAAGAGTGCCATGATCACGGCTGCGCGGTGATGATCCAGCTGACCCATCTCGGTCGTCGCACTCACTGGAACAAGGGCGACTGGCTGCCCGCACTCTCGACCAGCAACCAGCGCGAACCGGCCCACCGGGCGTTCCCCAAGAAGATGGAAGACTGGGACATCGCCCGGGTCATTGCCGACTATGCCGATGCGGCCGAGCGGATGGCCGAGGCCGGTCTCGATGGTATCGAGCTCGAATGCTACGGCCATTTGATGGACCAGTTCATGTCGCCGCTGACCAATGAGCTTGATGGCCCCTATGGCGGCAGTCTCGAAAACCGCGCCCGCTTCGCGCTCGATGTGGTTTCAGCGATCAGGGCAAGGGTCGGTGACAAGCTGATCGTTGGCATCCGCTACACCGCCGACGAGACCGCCAAGGGCGGGATTGACGAGGAAGAGGGCGTTGCCATCGGCCATATGTTCAAAGCCACCGGCCAGGTCGATTTCCTCAATGTCATCCGCGGCCAGATCCACACTGATCCGGCGATGACCGATGTCATTCCGGTGCAGGGCATGCGCTCCGCGCCGCATCTCGATTTCGCCGGCCGCATCCGCGCCGAGGTCGGTCTGCCGACGTTCCACGCAGCCCGCATTCCCGACGTGGCCACCGCGCGCCACGCCATCTCCAGCGGCAAGCTCGATATGATCGGCATGACGCGGGCGCATATGGCCGATCCGCATCTGGTCAAGAAGATCATGGAGGGACGCGAGAACGACATCCGGCCTTGCGTCGGCGCCACCTATTGTCTTGACCGGATCTACCAGGCGGGCGACGCGCTGTGCATTCACAATCCCGCCACGGGCCGTGAACTCACCATGCCGCACACGATCACACCGGCTGAGAAGTCCCGTCGCGTGGTGATCGTCGGGGCAGGGCCCGCAGGTCTGGAGGCGGCCCGTGTCGCTGCTGAACGCGGGCACCGGGTCACGGTTTTCGAGGCGCAGCCCGATGCTGGAGGTCAGGTCCGGCTGACCGCCCAGAACCAGCGCCGCAAGGAGATGATCGGCATCATTGAATGGCGCATGGCGCAGTGTGCGGCGCGCGATGTCGAATTTCGCTTCAACACTTGGGCCGAAGCGGAAGAGGTTTTGGCCGAGAATCCCGACGTGGTGATCATCGCCACCGGCGGCCTGCCGCACACCGAGGTTCTGGAAGCGGGCAATGATCTGGTGGCCTCGAGCTGGGATCTGATTTCAGGCGATGTGAAGCCTGGCAAGCAGGTGCTGCTCTATGACGACGCCGGTGACCACGCCGGTTTGCAGGCCGCGGAAGTGGCAGCTCAGGCCGGGGCCTCGGTCGAGATCATGACGCCCGACCGGAGTTTTGCCCCCGATGTGATGGCGATGAACCTGGTTCCCTATATGCGGTCGCTGCAGGACAAGGACGTGACCTTCACCGTCACCTACCGGCTGATCTCGGTCGAGCGTGATGGCAACCTGCTCAAGGCCACCATCGGCAGTGATTACATGCCGCTCGCCAAAACCCGCAATTTCGACCAGATTGTCGTCAATCACGGCACGTTGCCGCTGGATGAGCTCTATTTCGAGCTCAAGCCGCACTCAAGCAATCTCGGCCAGGTCGACTATGACGCGTTCATATCCGGCGCGCCACAGACGTTGAATGGCGGTCCTTCGGATGGCCCGGGCTTCCAACTCTTCCGCATCGGCGATGCGATCGCCGCGCGCAACACCCATGCCGCGATCTATGATGCGCTCAGGCTGATGAAGGACGTGTGAGGGGAGCGGACGTTTGCCCTTTTTGTCGGCCAAGAGTGTCTGTCAGGTTTGCGCGTGACTATGAACCCGCGCGGGAAAGCGGTGTGATGGCGACACCCGATGGCTCGAGCACGAGGTCACCCAGCAGGGGGGCGCCTGTCCAACCCAAAGCGGAGAGATCAAACGCCGTAGCGCCGTAGTTGAACGCAAACACATGGTCACCATGGCGCCTCAACCGCAAACCGTCGCGCAATTCCTTGGTGCCGAGGCCCGCGCGGCTCGATAACCGCATGATGATGTCGTAGAGCAGGCCCTGATCCGGCCAGCCGCCCAGATAACGGCGATTGCCCTGCGCCACGAGGCCCGGCACGCCATCCTCGGTGGTCAGGATGTTCTCCGTCTCCGGTCCGGCTTCAAGAAATTCACGCCAGTACTGGAAAGATCCGCCTTCGGCCAGGTAGACCGGCGTGTCTTCACGCAGTGATTCCACATGGGTCACCCGAACATCGACGATGTCCTTGGGAAGTGCGGGCGGCAGGCTGTCGGGGATGGCGAAGTCAGCGGTTTTGGACCCACTGCGCGGGCCGATCAGCACATACCCCTGACAGGTACGGACCGCCTCGATCAGCGCAGGCGTCCAGGTGAACAGGCCGGGAATCGTCACCAGCCCGTAGCCCTCGAGATCGGGAGCGCTTGCCGGAACAATGTCGATGGAAAGCCCCAGTCGCCGCATGGTGCGGTAGAAGTCAAACATCAGCCGGAAGTAGTCGAATTCGCGGCCCTGCGGCTGGATCTGCCAGGCCCAGGCGGAGGGGTAATCGAACACGATCGCCACATCGGCCTTGCCGGCTGAATCGGCCAGTTTGCCATCGAGTGCAGCAAGCTCAGCTGAAACCTGGGCTGCCTCATGAAATCCCTGCGCCTCGACAGAATCCGTGCGAAGCAATCCGGCATGCATCTGTTCCTGCGCGAAGGGGGCTTGCCGCCAGCGGAAATAGCTGACCGTTTCCGCACCATGGGCAAAGGCTTCCCAGCTCCACAGGCGCACCATGCCTTCGCGCGGTGCGGGATTGTGCGGAGCCCAGTTGACCGGTCCCGGCTGCTGCTCCATCACCCACCAGCGGCCCTTCGACGTGGCGCGGTAGAGATCATGGTGAAAGGCCTGGAAATCCGGGTCACCGGCATGGGCGAACTGCCGTTTCCAGTCGTCATTCTGGTCGGAACGGTCTTCGAGAAACCCAAGCGGATAGGAATCCCAGCTCGATATGTCGAGATCCGCGCCGACGTCGAAATGATCGAAGGCAAGCGTCCGGCCCATGAAATTGTGGATCACATCGCGGCCTGGCGAATGCGCCCGGATGATGTCGGCCTGCGCCTTGTTGAAACGCACCACCATGTCCGAGGCAAAACGCCGGAAATCCATCACATGGGAAGGATTGGGTTCGGTCACTGTCAGGTTCGGCAGCTCGACTTCCGAAAAATCCGAAATCTCCATCGACCAGAACACATTCCCCCAGGCCCGGTTGAGCGCGTCGGGCGACTGGTATTTCTGCTGCAGCCAGGCCTGAAAGCTGGCCTTTGACACCGGTGAATAGGACAGTGTGGTGTCGTGGCAATCATATTCATTGTCGGTCTGCCAGGCTGCAACGCCGGGATGCGCCCCAAAGGCCTTGGCCAGCGCCAGGGTGATGCGCTTGCACTCCTCAAGGTAACCGTCATGGGCGAAGTCATAATGCCGCCGCGATCCGAACTTGCGGACAAGCCCGTCGGCCCCGACCGGCAACATGTCGGGCATTTCATCGACCAGCCATTTCGGCGGCGTTGCGGTCGGTGTGCCAAGCACCACCCTCAGCCCCGCCTGGTGCAGGACATCGATGGCACGGGCGAGCCAGTCAAATTCATAGTGGCCCCGGCGAGGCTCAAGCCGCGACCAGGCGAACTCACCAATGCGCACATGAACAATTCCGAGCGCCGCCATGCGCGCTGCGTCTTCAACCCATTGTGCTTCCGGCCAGTGCTCCGGATAGTAGCACACACCGAGCGTGCGGTTCATCGGGACGTCTCCATAAGAATTGTCAAAGAATGTAGTTTGGCTCGAACCGGCCCCTGACCGGATGATCGAGCAGGAAGGTCTTGCCCGCTTCCGGATCGGCGGCAAGCGCTTCCGCCGACATGCCCTGTTGCGCCGAAGTGACCAGCAGACGGTCAGCATCAGCACCGACAAAGGCCGGGCAACTTGTCTGGCTTGCCGGAACGCTGAGCGATTTGATCCGTTTGCCATCGGCTGAATAGGCATCGACCGACCCGGCGCCCCAGCGGGCGTTCCAGAGCACGCCGTCCGCATCACAGACCGCGCCATCAAGCCCGCCCTCGCCGCCGCTGTGGTCAAAGAACACCTGCGGCTCGCCCACCGGCAGTGCTGTTGCCGGGTCAATGGCCACCCGCATCAGCTTTGCCGTGACCGTGTCGGTGAAATAGGCGGCCGCACCATCGGGCGAAAAGCAGATCGCATTGGGGATGCTGATCCCGGCATAGAGCAGGGTAAGGCTGCCGCGCGCGACGTGATAGATCGCACCGGCACCGGCTTCAGCCTGCTTGCCCATGGTTCCGATCCACAGTGCACCACTCTGGTGCACCCGCCCGTCATTGGAGCGGGTCACCGGATTGTCTGACTCGATCGGTGTGATCAGCTCAAGCGCGCCGGTCCGGACTGTACGAAGGTGCAGGCCGGTTTCGGTGGCGATGATCTGCCGGTCAGCATCGACACGTGCCAGAACGCTGCTCATTTCCGGCAACGTATGAGACCTGATCTCGCTGGTCGCGACTGTGCATTCCATCAATCTCTTGCCCAGGATATCAAACCACCAGGCAGTGTCTGTATGTGGATCATAGGTCGGCCCTTCGCCAAGCAGGCAGGCGGGCTCGTTCAGGGCGGTTCCAGCAAAGGGGATCGGGTCCGTGCTCACAATCCGGCCTCGGCAAGCGCGTCGAAGGCGGCAATGGCTTCGATGCCGCGGCGGCTCACCTCGTCGGCCGTCATGCCCGCCTTGTAGAGGCTCGATCCCAGCCCGAAGGTGCGGATGCCGACCTTTGCATAGGCAGCGAAATCCTCGTTGGACACGCCTCCGACCGCACCGACGGGAATGTCCTTGGGCAACACCGCTGATATGGCATTGATGCCCGATGGCCCGAGCACGCTGGCCGGGAAGAACTTGAGCGCCGAGGCCCCAGCCGCACAGGCCGCCAGAGCCTCGGTCGGGGTGAACACGCCGGGCATGGTCACCATCCCATGGGCGCTGGCGCGTTCGATCACCTGCGTCTCGACATTGGGGCTGACCATCAGCCGCCCGCCCACATCATTGAGGCGGTCCACATCGTCCACGGTCAGGACCGTACCCGCACCAATCAGCACGCCCTCGGGCGCGCGTTTGGCAGCCAGCTCGATAGAGCGAAACGGATCGGGTGAGTTGAGCGGGATCTCGATGGCGGTAAAACCGGCTGCGATCAGTCCGTCGACAATGGCTTCGGTTTCTGTGGGCTTGATGCCGCGCAGAATGGCCACGAGGCCGCGCTTCATCGGGGGAAAGGGAATTCGGGTCATGCGCGTTTCCGGTCTCCGGTTTTGACGGAATAGCTCCGCCACGCTTCCGTCAGGCCACGTTGCACTGCCACATCCGCGTCGATGTCGCGGATCTTTGCTCCGCATTCCGACAGCGCTGCGTGATAGAGCCGCTGCAATCCACCACTTGCCACAAGGCCGATCTCTTCTCCGCCGCGCAGACCCGCACCAGCAAGCTCAGCCCCGATCAAAAGGCCTGAAAGCCTGGCACGGTTTTCCGTCTGCTTGGTGTCATGCAGCAATTGCCCGGCGCGGATCGAAAACAGATGATGGGTGGTCAGTTCGGGTCGGGTCCAGCCATCGCGCACTCCGTTTGCAAAAGCTGGATCGCGCGCGTCGACCGGGCCTTCGCCGCCAGTCGAATACGTCAGAATGGTCTTTCCGGTTATCGTCGCGAACAACTCGCCGGTCATGAAGGTTTCGAATCCGGTGACCACTGACCCGTGCATCGTGACCCATTTCGAATGGGTGCCGGGCATGCAGTAGCGTGCGCCATCGGGCATGTCGAAATACGCACCCAGCAGCTGGGTTTCCTCGCCGCGCATGACATCGGGCTCATTGAGCGAACGCACAGCGAGACCCGGAACGATGATGATCTCGCGTGCGGTTCCCGGAACCCGGGTGGCATTTTCGCCAATCGCTGCGATATTTGCAGGGGTATCGAGATAGCCGGCTTCCACCCAGCCTTGCCGGGATCCTGCCATGCCGCAGATGACGACCGGAATTTCTTCGGGCACTGACAAGGCCGAGAGATGTCTCTCCAGAACGGTTTCGAAGCCACTGGCAGCAACTTCGCTCATCCCTTCATGGCTTCGATGCTCGGCCAGGACCGTGCCGTCCGCTGACATCAGCCACAGCCGGAAGCTCGAGGTTCCCCAATCAACAGCGACGAGAAATGGGACGGTGCTCACATCATGCCTCCATCGGCGATCAGCACCTGCGCGGTGACCATCGCACTGGCATTGGAGGCGAGGAAAAGGCATGGCCCAATCATGTCTTCGGTTTTGATGGCGCGCTTGAGGCACTGCCGGTCAATCATCTGTGCCAGACCGTCTTCGGTCACCCAGAGCTGCTTTTGCCGCTCGGTCATCACCCAACCCGGCGCAATCGCATTGACCCTGATGCCATCGGGCCCAAGCCGCCCGGCAAGTCCCTTGGTGAGGCCGACAATACCGGCCTTGGCCGCAGTGTAGGCGGGCATCGCGCCGATGTTGAGCATGTAGGAGGTCGAAGTGAAATTGACGATTGCACCGCCGCCCGCCGCGATCATTCCGGGCGCCACCGCCTGCGCCGTAAACGCCACCGGCCGCAGATTGACCGCCTGATTGGCATCCCAGTAGTCTTCGCTCATCTCGAGCAGTTCGTGCCGGTCGTCCAAGGCGGCATTGTTGACCAGCACACGGGCCGCCCCATGGGCCTCTTCGGCTTGGGACACGGCCGCCTTGATGGCGGTGATATCTGTGAGATCGGCATGGATGAACAAGGGCGCATGGCGGCCGATGCCGGCCAGCCGTTCCGCAAGCGCGCGGCTGGGCGCTTCGGCGATGTCGATGAAAGCAACCTTTGCGCCCTGACGGACGAAGCCTTCGGTCAACGCAGCCCCGATGCCGGTTCCACCGCCGGTGATCAGCACCGCAGCGCCATCGAGGTCGGGATAGACGGGATGAGCGGAGGCTGCAGTCATGTTTGTACTCCTGGGCGCACGGTTTGGCCTTCGACCACCAGCATGGTCGCCGGGAAGGCATTGGGCAGGCGCAACGCCCCCGCCATCAACGCCGCGCCCGAAAGCCGCACACTCTCACCTTTGCTGAACGGGCTCGAGACAGTCTGGTTCAAGGTCCGCGGAAGGTCCTGTGGATTTAGAAGACGGATGTCATACAACGCCTCGGACCGCAATCCCGCAAGCCGGTAAGGCCGCGTTGCAATCTGCCCTGATGCTCCGGCCTGACCATGAAACAGCACAAACCGGTCATCCCCATCATCGCCTGCGGATGCAAACATCTCCGCATGCACTTCGCCATCCCTGGAGTCGAGCCGGTGGTGTCGGGCAGAAAACAGGAAGTCGCGGTTGCCCTTGAACCAGGCCGTGACCCGTTTGAGCGTCACGGCCTCATCGTCTGTCAGTTCGCGCGGATCCATCTCGAACCCCATATGCCGCTGCGCCGCCACCCAGGCGCGGAACGCCATCGGCAGCACCCGGCCGGAGGTGTGGCAGGTTCTCGGACCAACATGGGACCCCTGGATCTCCGGCGCAATCCAGCGTGAGGCTTCGTGCTGCATCCTCAGCCGCTCGAGCGCGTCATTGGAATCGGAAAGCCAGACTCGCGTGGTGCGGTTCAGAATGCCGAAATCAATGCGCCCGCCGCCCGATGAACAGCTTTCGATCTCGACATCCGGAAAGGCTGCTTCAAGGCGCTCAAGCAAGCGGTAGAGCGCCACAGTCTGCCCGGGTGTGCCACCGGTCAGAATGCGATTGTGATCCCATTTGATGTAGTCGATCGCATGGTCCGACAGGATCGCGGAGATCTGGTCGAACAGATAATTGCGGACCTCGGACTTGCTCAGATCCAGCACATGCTGCTGCCTGCCCGCAGGCTGGCCGTCAGGTCCCTGGAGCCAGTCCGGATGGGCACGCGCCAGGTCGCTGTCGAGATTGACCATTTCCGGCTCGAACCAGATGCCGAACAGCATGCCGAGGCTCTGGACATGATCTATCAGCGGGGCCAGCCCATCGGGGAACTTGTTGTTGTCGATGCTCCAGTCGCCGAGCGAGGTGGTGTCATCATTGCGGCCCTTGAACCAGCCGTCATCAAGCACGAAACGTTCGGCACCAAGCTCTGCGGCACGGCTTGCGATCTGTTTGAGCTCCTCCGGGGAATGGCGGAAATAAATCGCTTCCCAGCAATTGTAATGGACCGGACGCGGCACCGCGCGGTCCTTGAGCTTGCTGCGCGAAAAGCGCCGCCCCAGCTCGTGGAAGGCTGCGGACAACCCATTCAAACCGTCATTGGACCAGGCCAGACAAACCGTCGGGCTTGAGACCAGCTGATCGCGAACACTGTCATCGGCCACGCCGAATTGCACCTGGCGTCGCCCGTCCGGGATTTCCTCGGCGATCATCCGGTGACCGCCCGACCAGGCGAGGCTGACACCAAGACATTCACCCGATGTCTCGCTGCAATCAGTCGCCAGGAACGTTGCTCCGGGGAAATGCGCATGGCCTGTCCGGCCCTCGCGGCTTTCGCGCACATATTGCCCGGTGGCAAAACCTCGTTCTTGCTTCTGAAATTCGCCGGTCCAGCGCCCGCCATGATCGAGAATCCGGGTCAGCCGGTCAGGCACCGGAACCGCACCGGCGCACAGCCAGCCGATCCGGGAACCGGCATGCGGGGTGGCGGTTGCCTTCAGGCTGAGCAGTCCCGCGTCATTAAGATCGATGGCAAGCGTCAACGAAACGCGGTCCAGGCGGTCGCTGAGCATGAACGTCAGCGAGGCATCCTTTTCGACCGCTTCCGAGAGTGTCAGGTCAGGCGTTGCTGACTGCCCGTCGGCGCCCAACAGGTTGAGGCCGGGATGCCCCTGCCATCCTTCAATGGCGGTTGGCATCAGGCTCAGAGATGTGAGCGGGTCAAGCTGGCCACCGGCGGTGTTGGGCAAGGTCAACCGTGCAAGCAGGCTCAGGTCTTCCTGAGCTGGCAGCGTTGCGCCGAAGTGAACCAGGCATGGCGTCCCGCTCTCGAAGCTTGCAAAAACCGCCGTCCGTCCGGCCTTGTCCAGCCGCCAGCAGCTCAGGGCAATAGAGGTCTGTCCTTTCTTCACGCGGTATCAGCCCTTTGTCGCACCAAGTGTCAGGCCTGCAATGAAGTGGCGCTGCATCAGGAAGAACATCAACACCGGCGGCAGGGCAGCCAGCAGGGAAGCCGCCGACACCAGTTGCCACTGGCTGACGAACTGCCCGTTGAGCGCACGCACACCGGCCGTGATCGGCAAGCGGTCATCGCCCTGGATCAGCACTGTCGCCCAGAAGAAGTCGTTCCAGATAAAGGTGAACACCAGCACGGAAAGTGCTGCAATCGCAGGCCTCACCAGCGGCAGCACCAGATGCCAGAAGATCTTGAATTCGCCGACGCCTTCGATCCGCGCGCTCTCCACCAGCTCATAGGGCAGGGCCTTGATGAAGTTGCGCATGAACAGCGTACAGAACCCGGTCTGGAAAGCGGCATGAAACAGCACCAACCCTATGATCGTGTCATAGGTGTCGGTGCGTACAGCCAGATCGCGCACCGGCACCATGAGGATCTGGAACGGCACGAAGTTGCCTGCCACGAACAGGAAGAACAGCGGCAAGGCCCATTTGAAATCCCGGTAGATTGCCAGCGCGTAACCGGCCAGGCAGGCCAGCGCCACCGAGATGACCATGGTCGGCACTGTCACCAGCATCGAGTTGAGCAGATAGGTGCCGGCGCGCGACTGGGTGAAGACCGCCGTGTAGTTCTCGATCAGCAGGAAATCCGACGGCCAGCCGAACACATTGCCCGAATTGATGTCGGCGGCGGGCCGGATCGAGGTCATGAGGATCGCAAGCAGAGGCAGCAGCCAGACAAACAGCGCGATCGGCAGGGCGATCTTGTAGGCGGTCTGGGCTGCGACGGAGGAGCGTTCAATAGGTGCAGGAAACATCTGTTAATTCCCCTTCTCGTCGCGCCACATCTTCCACAGGAAGAAGCTGATGAAGATCAGCATGATGGCAAACAGAACCACAGCGATCGCCGAGCCATAGCCGTAGCGATAGCCGTACTCGGACAGAGCCGTTTCATACATGTAATAGGACAGCACGTTGGAAGAGCCGTAAGGTCCGCCCTGAGTCATGATCGCGATCATATCGAACGAACGGAGCGCGCCGATGACGGTGACCACGATGGCCAGGAAGGTGGCCGGCCAGAGCTGCGGCAGGATCACGTGCCAGAGCATCTTCCAACCTTTGGCGCCATCCAACCGCCCGGCCTCGATCTGGTCGGGCGAGACATTGTTGAGACCTGTCAGATACAGGATCATGCAATAGGCAATCTGTGGCCAAAGTCCGGCAACGATGATGCCGTAGGTCACCAGGTTTTCATCCGCGAGGATAGCCGGTGGCGTTGCTCCAAAAAATTCCCAGACAAAGCCGACGACGCCGAAATTGGGGTTGTAGAACCACGAAAAGATAAGTCCGACCACGACCTGGGAGATCACGAAGGGAAAGAAGAAGAGGGATTTGTAGAGCCGTATTCCGGTGACGGTCTGGTTGAGAAACAGTGCGATGCCAAGGCCGACCGGAACGGCCAGCATGAACAGAACCAGCCAGAGCACATTGTTCTTCAGAGACGTCATGAAGCGGTCATCGTCCATCAGGTCGATGTAATGCTGAAGCCCGACCCAGGTCGCTCTTGTGCTGCCATCTGCGTTGTAGAGGCCGTCCCATTCATAAAACGAGATCCAGATCGACTGGAAAATCGGGATGACGACGTAGATCGCGAAAAAGATCAGTGCCGGAGCCAGGAAGAGCCAGGGTGCGAGTTTGATCCGGTTGCGGTGAAACCAGCCATGTTGAGCCGTCCGCGTGGCCATTGCTGGTCCCGGTTGTGCTGGAGCTTCACTCATGCTGTGCCCTCCCAAGCGTATCGACTGCTTCAGTTTAGACCACTCGCGTGCGGGCGGCGAAAAAGGAAACGCCGGGCATGAACTGCCCGGCGTCATGTCATGCAGATTTACTTGTAAACGCGTTCCTGCACTTTATCGAGGCGCTCGAGAATGGCGTCAAGACGGTCCGGCTTCACCATGAATTCCTGGAAGCCCTCCATGCCAGCCTTGGCCATTTCAGCTGGCGCATCGCGGTCATAGAACTGCGCGATACCGGCTGCCGCGTTCAGCGTTGCAAAGCCTTCCTGAAGGAACTTGTCGTCGCCGACCTCAGCCTTGGAGTTGATCGGCAGCTGACCCATTGATTTGTTCCACTCTGTCTGGACGTCCTCACGCGCCACAAAGGCAAGCCACTTCTTGGCATTTTCCTTGTTCTTGGCATTGGTTGGCATATGCCATGTGTCGGTCGGCGCTTCTTCGGCGTTCGCGATGTCCGGGTTGATTACCGGGAACTGGAAGAAGTCGATCTGGTCGTCGCTCAGACCGCCGTCACGCATCGAGCCCACGGCGAAGTTGCCCATCACATACATGGCGGCTTCACCCTTGATGAAAAGGCTCATGCCTTCCTGCCAGTCCATGGTTGCGTGGTTGTCGACCCAACCGCCGGCATCCAGCATCTCTTTCCAGCGCGCGAAAGTCTCGCGGACGCGGGGATCGGTGTACTTCACTTCACCGGCGGTCAGCTGATTGTGGAAGTCATAGCCGTTCTGGCGCAGGTTCAGGTAATCGAACACGCCGGCTGCCGGCCAAAGGAACTTGGTTCCGATGGTCAGAGGCTTGACGCCGCTGTCGTTGATGGTGCGCATCGCCGCCAGGAACTCGTCCCAGGTCTTCGGCTCGGACAGGCCGAGTTCGTCGAAGATGTCTTTGCGGTAGTAAACGCCCCACTGGTAGTAGGTGTAGGGCACGCCATACTGCTTGCCATCAACGGTCATCGAGGGCTTGGTCGATGCCAGGGTTTCGGAAAAGCCGTTGGCCTCCCAGACATCCGAGACGTCGGCAAACAGGCCGGCATCCACGAATGGCCGCATGCGGTTGCCGGCGTACCAGGTGGTCACGTCCGGGGCGTCTGCCGTCAGGAAGTTCCGGATCGCAGTCTTGTGCGCTTCGCGGTCATTGATGTTGACGGTGACGTTGATGTCGGGGTTTTCACCCTTGAACTTTTCAACGGCAGCTTCGAAGGCCGCTTTCGGCCCCGGATTGAGATCATCAAATGTGATGATCAGGTCACTGGCGAAAGAGCCGCTGACCGTCATGGCCATGGCGGCTGCGCCGATAAGTGTGGTCTTGAATAGCGATGTCATTGGTGTGTCTACCTCCCATTGGACCTCAATATGTCCGCAAAAGCGGACAGTCTGACAAGTTCCATTATTTGGAACAGTGTTTGACTATTTAGAATAATCAAACTATGCTGTACTGAATGTCAAGCGGCAATCATCGGGCGGAGCCGTGATTCCGGGGGGAGGAAACGTGGACAGAGTGCGCGAAAGCGATCAGGAGGCAACGCCTCAGCCTGAGGACGGCAGCGGTCGCCAACCGGCCAGGACGCGTCATCATGCGGACACCGGAACACTCGGCAAGGCGGTCTCCGTCCTCGATATCGTTGCGTCTTCTGAAGAGCCGATGCGCTTTACCGACATTCTCGCCGTGTCTGATCAGCCACGGGGCACGCTTCACCGGCAATTGACCAACCTTGTCGAAGAGGGGCTGCTCAGCCTCAACCGAGATCATTCCTATTCGCTCGGCTTGCGGCTGTTGAAGTTTGCCGCCAAGGCCTGGGCAGGAAACCAGTTCCGCTCAATCGCCGAGCCGCATTTGCGGACCCTGCACAATCGCACCGGCGAGACCGTGCATCTGGGCGTGCTCCGCGGCACCGAAGTGATCTATCTCGACAAGGTCGAAAGCCGTCAGGCTGTGCGGATGTATTCCCAGATCGGCAACTCGTCCCCGGTGTTTTGCACCGGCGTGGGCAAGGCAGCGATGTCTGCGCTCGGTGACGATGCCTTGTCCGAGGTGATCGGCAAGATCAGCTTTCGCCGGTTCACCGAACACACGCTGGTGACCCCAGAGACCCTGCGGGCGGAAATCGATGACATTCGCAAGAGCGGCAACGCCTATGACCGTGAGGAGCATGAACTCGGCATTCGCTGTGTCGCAGCGCCGATTTTCACGCCGGACCGCGCTTTCGTGGCGGGCGTTTCGGTCACTGGCCCGGCCTACCGTGTGTCGACCGAGGCGCTTCAATCCTGGGCCGTTCTTGTGCGCGAAACCGCCGGCGCGATCATGGACGACATGGGACCACGTTTGGGGCCGCGCCCCTAAAACACAAACCAGCGTCTCAAAGGCGCAAAAAGAATATCCGGATATTGCCCGGACCATCGAAAGGGAAACAAATGGCAGGCCTTCAATTAAGCAATGTGCGGAAGTCCTTTGGCAGCGTTGATGTGATTCATGGCGTCGATCTGACCGTGGATGACGGCGAATTTACCGTCTTTGTTGGCCCGTCGGGCTGTGGAAAATCCACTTTGCTGCGGCTTGTCGCCGGGCTTGAGGAAGCCACGAGCGGCAATCTGGCAATCGGTGGCGTGGATGTCACCACCGCCGAACCGGCCGATCGCGGCGTTGCGATGGTGTTCCAGTCCTACGCGCTCTATCCGCACATGACGGTCGAAGAAAACATGGGCTTCGGCCTGAAGATGACCGGTCATCCAGAAGCAGAGATCAAGACCCGTGTCGGTCGTGCCGCCGAGATTCTGCATCTCGAGCCGCTGCTTTCACGCAAGCCAAAGCAGCTCTCCGGTGGCCAGCGTCAGCGCGTCGCCATCGGCCGGGCGATTGTTCGTCAGCCGGAAATCTTCCTGTTCGACGAGCCCCTGTCCAATCTTGATGCCGAATTGCGGGTGCAGATGCGCCTCGAGATAGCCAAGCTGCACAAGGATCTCGGCGCCACCATGATCTATGTGACCCATGACCAGGTCGAAGCCATGACTTTGGCCGACAAGATTGTGGTCCTGCGAGCAGGCAAGGTCGAGCAGGTGGGCTCACCGCTCAAGCTCTATGATGATCCCGACAATGCCTTTGTGGCAGGATTTATCGGCTCGCCACGGATGAACTTCCTGCCGGCCGTTGTCGAGAGCTCTGAGGGCGAGACACTGACGGTCCGCCTGACTGATCTTGGCGATGTCAAGGTGCCGATGACGATCAAGGGCCAGCATCCTGCGAAGGGTGCCGAACTCTCGTTGGGCATCCGGCCCGAACACTTCGACCCCGCTGCATCGGTCAAGGTTCAGACCCCGATTGATGTGATCGAGCATCTTGGCGGTTCATCATTCGCCTATTCCAGGGCCGAGTCCGAGCAGCCGCTGACCATCGAGCTGCGGGACAACCGGACCGCAAAGGAGGGCGAAGTGCTTGAAACAGGTTTCGACCCCTCACGGGCCTTCCTGTTCGACGCATCGACCGGTCTGCGGCTGCGCTGAGCTTTGCAATCCGGCTGACGAGCAAGCCCGGGATCAGGCAGGCCTGGTCCCGGGCTCTGCAGTGCGGTCGCTTGATTCTCGTCAAGCGCCGGGAAAGCTGTAATCCTTGAGCTGATCGCGCAGGGTTGTCTTCTGGATCTTGCCGGTCGCCGTGTGCGGGATTTCATCGACAAAGATCACGTCGTCGGGCATCCACCATTTGGCGATCTTGCCCTCAAGAAAGCCCAGCAGATCGTCTTTGCCTGGCGAGCGTCCGTCCTTGACCACGATCACCAGAAGCGGCCGTTCATCCCACTTGGGATGGGCCACGCCGATCACCGCTGCTTCCGCGACGTCGGGATGACCAACCGCCAGATTTTCAATCTCGATCGAGGAAATCCACTCACCGCCGGACTTGATCACATCCTTGGCGCGGTCGGTGATCTGCATATAACCGAACTGATCGACATGAGCGACGTCACCGGTGTCGAACCACCCTTCTGTATCGAACTGCTCGGCACCGCGTCCCTTGTAGTAGGATGAGGAGACGGCTGGGCCGCGCACTTTCAATCGGCCAAAAGTCTTCGCGTCCCAGGGCAGGGCAGTGTTTTCGTCATCAGTAATTTTCATCTCGACCGTGAACGGCGGATGCCCCTGCTTGGTCTGCAGGTCCAGCTTCGCATCACCTTCAAGATGCGCATATTCCGGCTTGATCGAGCACAGGGTGCCCAGCGGGCTCATTTCGGTCATGCCCCAGGCATGGACGACATCCACACCGTAGTCGTCCTGGAACGTCTTGGTGATGGCGCGCGGGCAGGCGGACCCGCCTATCACGACACGATTCAGATCCGGGAGCGCGCCGCCTTCCTTTTCCATCCGCTGAAGCAACATCAGCCAGACAGTCGGGACCGCCGCGGTGATCGTCACCTTCTCCTGGGTCAGCATTTGATAGATCGATTCGCCATCCATGCCCGCACCGGGCATCACCATCGCGCAACCGGACATCGGGCCGGAGAAGGCCGTCGACCAGCCATTGGCATGAAACAGCGGCACCACCGGCATCAGTCTGTCGCGGGACGCCAGATTGAGCATATCGGGCTGCAGCGCCGTCATGGCATGCAGAACGTTGGAGCGATGGGAATACACAACGCCCTTGGGGTCGCCGGTGGTGCCGGAGGTATAGCACATACCGGCCGCCGTGCGCTCGTCGAACTCCGCCCAGGCAAAATCGCCATCGGCTTCGGCAATGTAACTCTCATAGGAAACCGCATTGACCAGAGAGGTTTCGGGCATGTGTGCGTCATCGGTCAGGATCACGACACGTTCGAGACTTGGCACCTTGGGTGCGATAAGTTCGACAAGCTTGACGAAAGTCAGGTCGACAAACAGTATCCTGTCTTCGGCATCGTTCATGATCCAGGCAATCTGTTCATGAAACAGCCTTGGGTTGAGCGTGTGGTAGATCGCGCCTACCCCCAGTATGCCATACCAGGCCTCAAGATGACGCCAGGTGTTCCAGGCCATGGTTGCGACGCGGTCGCCGATATCGATTCCATCGCGTTCAAGACGCTGCGAAAGCCTCAGGGCCCTCGACCGGACTTCGGCATAATTTGTCCTGTGGATAGGCCCTTCAATCGAGCGCGAGACCACTTCGCGTTGGCCGTGATATGTTGCGGCATGATCAATAACCTTGTGGCACAACAGTGGCCAGTCCTGCATCAGCCCGAGCATGGGCACTCCTCCCTCTTTGGCAATCTCCCACACCAGCTTACTGCGCCAATGCACGGATTCCTATCACCAAATCGGAAGCCGCTTCAGGCTTCGCGTTGGTATACTTTTTCATCAGTTTGGCATTTTCCCAGCTGTGGTATAGCCTTTGGCCGGGATAAAATCAGAGAGCCAAAATCCCCCTTTAAAGCAGGGGAGCGCAGACATTCCAACTGGAATGTTGCAATAATATTTTTTGGGGGTAGCGGATGAGGTCCTCATCCGGCATATACCTTTATCTGGACTATTAGGGTCCACTTATTTTTGGACGGCGGCTTCGGTGGAGATGGAGTGTTTCCGTCCTGCCGACGCAGCGAGATTGATAATGACCGAACGCCATTATAACGAAGATCATTGCGAGCCCATACGCCAGCGACTGAGCAACTGTACGACACAGTTCGATCTGCTGCGCCTGCTTCGTGAAATCACTCAGTTTTACGGCTACTCCTATTTCTTCGTCGCAGGTTCAGGCGATGGTGCGATTAGCAGTCTCGCCGATAGCATCATAATCACCTCGGCACCTTCAGATCTTATTCGTCGTTATGATGAAACCGGACTCATGGAACGAAGCCCTTTGATGCGGGCTTTGAGTGGGATGGGTGCCCCAATTCAATGTCGTCTCGATGAGCCTTTCAAGGCCCTCACGGTTGATGAGCAAGCGGCGCTTGATGCATTCAGTGCGGAATTCAACCTCGACTGCTGTTTTATCACGCCGGTCTATCAACGTGAGTATGGTCCGGCTGCGGTGTGCTTCCTGGGCAAGTGCAAACCGATGAGCTTCAGTGATACCGCAAACCTTGCGATGATCTCCAACCTCGCTCACCAAAAGCTAAGGCGGGTTTCTGCCCAACCCAACAAGACGGACTCGCCACTTACTGAACGTGAGCGGGAATGTCTGGTCTGGACCTCCAGCGGCAAGACCTCCATCGAGATTGCCAGAATCCTCGGTCTCTCGGAACATACGGTCAATCACTATCTCAACAATGCCGCGCGAAAGCTCGATGCTGTCAACCGGACCCAGGCGGTTGCGCTTGCGATCCGCCAAGGGTTCATTGATTGAACCGGATTGCCGCAACCAGTTCAATGGTTTGTAGGAACGCTCGGATGCTATGCCGAACTTGAACTCTATTTCATAGGATACCAATAGCGCGCATCCGCTTCGCCGCGAATGATCCGGACATGTTGGTTGGCGAAGACCCGATAAGGATGGCTCCACTCGCCATCGGGCCATTGGATGCGAACCGTGGCGCGCTCCGAGACACCCAGGCCCACATGGGCAAATCCCGCCTGGCCTGAGGCGTGGCCGCCACCTACTTGCAACCTGCGTGTCTGTGTGCGCGTGCCCGTGCGCACCGAAATCACCGAGCCTATGCCGGCTGGATTGATCTTGCCATTGTCGAGTTCGATCTTGACCCAGTTGCCGAGCGGCCTGTGGCCCCAGTCTGTCCGGGCGCCGAGATTGCGGAACAGGCTTGCCGGGTGTTCGCGGTTCACCACCACAAGATCGAGCATCCCGTCCATATTGAAATCTTCGACCACTGCGCCGCGGCCACGGGTCCTAAGGGCGATCCCTGATTCTGCGCCTTTTTCGTGGAATTTTCCCTCAAAACCGCCAAGCAGCAGATTGTCCGGATCAAAACTGGCGAAATCCGGCATCGCCTGCACATTGCCCTTGGCAATGAAGAGATCGGTCAGCGTATCGTTGTTGATGTCGGCAAATTGGCTGTGCCAGCCGGTCGAGGGTTTCGGATCTTCGCCGGCATAGGGGCGGTGTGCCGTGGCCCCCATTTCGAAGGCGATGTCGCGATAGGTTGGCCGGTTCTCATCCGCCTCGTCATCAAGCTTTTGAAGTTTCGTGTCGCCCATGGATGTGAGTGCATACTCCGGCAGACCGTCGGCATCGAAGTCGGTCTCCGCAATGCCCATGCCCCAGATGGTCAACCGCTGCCAGCCCTGGGAAGTTGAATAGAGCCGCGGTGCCTGGCCATCACGCATATCCCAAAGCTGCTCCTGGCCGCCCCGGTAATATTGCCGGTCATTGGTGATCCTCAAATCCGGTTTGCCCGACCTGTTCCAGTCGGTAAACAGCATTGACAGTGCGCAATGGCCGGGATCCAGCATGCGTGCCCCCGAATAGTCCGGTGTCTCCCCGGCGCCCGGTCTCAGCAGCGCATTGGGTTCACAGGTTCCAAAAGGGGTACCTGGCGCGGATCGGTCGACATAATTTCCGATCGCAATCGTCGGAAACCGGTTTTCACCTTCCCATGTCGCCGACATGGCTGTTGACCAGGCCCGTCCGCCATCGACGCCAAAGTCCCGGTTTGCCTTCTCGAACTGGCAGTCCGGTCCGCCCTTGAGGACGATGTTGCGTCCCAGTCTCAACAAAACGAGATCCGTGTGCCGGTCATTGTCAATATCGAGTGGGTAGGCACCGAGCACCTTCTCGAGATCTTCAGGCTGGAGATCCATTTCCATCTGCCTGAATGACAGCGCCCCGCCGGTCTTGCTCTGGTTGACAAAAAGGCCCGCTGCCGAGCTGCCGCCGGCAAGAAACAGATCCGGAAACCGGTCGCCATTGCAATCCAGGCTGGCCGCGCCACCTCCGACAAAAAACTCCCACGGTCCGGTGTAGCGGTGGTCTATCCCGGCTGCGATGGCTTCTTCATGGAGGCTTGGCACATCGGTGGTGAAAGCTGGTTGTTCTGCCGCCACAGTGCCGTTGCAGAGAAGGCCGGAGACGCCGAGGTATAAACAGAAGCGCACGAACGTCATGGGGCAATCACCAGTGTCTTGAGAAATGCAATCAGGGCGGACTTGTCTTCATCCGCACTTGCAGCATAGGCATCGCGCGATTGGCGTGCCGCACCGCCATGGGCCAGAATGATTTCGTCGAGTGTGGTGAAATCATTGCGGTGGCCATAGGGGCCCGTTGAGGCCACGCCCCAGAGTTCCGTTGTCTGGAAGATGTTGCGGTCGACAAAACGCTGTGACAGCAACTCATTGCCGAGCGCGTCGATCTGGTTGTCCGTCATCACATGGCGCTTGAGGTCGCCAAACAGCGGTACCAGCACCCGGCCCTGATCGTCGCGCGGCAGGCTGTAGGCCCATTCCATCAGTTCCAGATTGTAGATCGCGGAAGCCTTCACCTGGCGATCATTGAGTGTGCCGGCGAGATCGAACGGGCCTGGATCGGTATACCCCAGGTTTTCGAGTGGCAGGTGAGGCCGGTGACAGCTGGCACAGCCAAATTCGCCAAACAGGGTTTCGCCTTGTTTTGCGGCTGCCGGCCATCCTTCGACCTGCGGTACAACCTGTCTGGGTGGCCGCAAGGTCGCTTGCCACGCAACCAGCGCAGAGATATCCGCGCCGCTGACTTCGCGCGCGATCCCGTCGCCATCAAAATCCTCAGACCCTGTCCAGCGCGCGCCAAAGCGTTCGTCCGGCTGCATGCCGTGATGATGGTTGAGTGCATTGACGGTGAATTGCCTGAGTGACGTCATCACGCCCTTCTGGCTGAAGGGGCGGATCACGAGATCGGTGTCCACGCCATCAAGTTCATCGAGCCGCACCGAACCGTCGGGGTCTGCAGAGATGAAGCCGAAATCCACACCTTTGGTCTCAAGCGGGTGTCTTACGGTTTCGCCTGTCGAATGTGCCTCTGTCAGCGTTTTGTCGCGGATTTCCTGCAGATCCCGGCTCATCTCTCTGGCCAGCAGTTCGACGAGCCCAGCGCCAAACAGATGGTTGGTGCCGCGTTCGTTGGAAAACTGTGGATCAAGCGAATCGAAATCGACGCTTTCAAACCCCTCGGAGACAAACACATTGGTGACGAAGTCACCTGCACCGCCGATGGTTGGCTGATTGTGACAGGCGGCACAGGAACCACCATCGGGCCCGGCAGAGCGCAGGAACAGCTGCTCGCGCGGATGCTTGCGCCGCGTTGGATCGATGGCCTGTGTCGCCCCTGGCCTGCCTGCGCCGTCGAGTGTGGTGAAGCGGTCAAGAAACAGCGCTTCTCCAATCGCGTTGAGATCGATCAGGTCACTGCGCGACAATATGCCGGTGGGCATCTGCTCAAGGGTTCCCAGTGCGGAACTTCGTTCTGCCCAAGGCACGTTTGTCAGCTCCGATGGCAGATTGGCGACAGTCTCCTCGGCCAAAGCCATACCCATCGCAAGCTGCAGGCCAAGGGTCGCCCCGATCACTTGCAGGCTGACCGACAGGCCCCGGGGATGCAAAACCCTCTTTGTCATTGTGCTCCTCCTCGCCCAAGCACTTTGGGCGCAATAACATCACGATCGATCGTAGACATGGTGTGGTTGAGATGGCCTTCGAAAACCAGGCGTTCCTCATCGGGCGAAGCTGACATCTCGGGTGGCCCCTCTATCTGCACCCCGAGCGAGGCCGACAGGCCCTGATCGATGCCCGGCTGCATCAGCTCTAAAAACCGCACACCGGGGCCGGTAAAGACCACCGGCATCTTGCCGTGAAGACTGATCAGCCTTGCCAGTCCGTTTCCGATGGCGGTGCCGGCCTCGCGAAAGGCAGTCTGCGCCGTTCGGTCGCCTCCTCGTGCCTGAACCGCGACTTTGTCGATTTCAGCAAAGGGTACGAAGTATGCCGGAAGTGTGTTGGGCGGGACTTTGAAGGCCGCCCTCAAAATGGCGTAGGATCCTGCATAGGCCTCGATGCAGCCCTTCGAACCGCATCGGCAGAGTGCGCCGCCATGGCTGTGAATCATATGGCCAAATCCCGGTGCCCGGGCGCGCGGCGATTCGTGGCCGTCCGCGTGCACCACACCAAGCCCGATCGAGTGTCCCAGTGACAATGCGGCGAGACGCGGGATTGGCTTGCCTGCCTTGCGGCTGAGCGAGGTGTGCAACGCACTTGCGACCAGCAGGCTTTCGTGACTGAGGGTGACGGTGGCCTGCCAGTCCGTCTCGAGCGTCTTGCGCATGTTGATTTGCTGGCTGCCCAGAACCGAGGACCACAGCAATGTCGTATTGTCATCGGCCACAAGGCCTTTGGACGAGATCGAAATGGCTTTCAGTCCGTCGCGCGGAATCCGGGACTTTTGGGCCAGCCGGTCGAGTGCGGCCCGGATACCAGCGGCAAATGCTTCCACTTTCTGTCCGGCATTGTCGCGCTTTTCCTCGATGCGGTAGATCAGCGTGCCTGAGTAATCGACCATGGAATACTGAAGCACATCGGAGGATATCCGGACAAAGGCGGCATAGGCCGCCGAACGGCGTTGCTTGAACAGGATCCGCGGACGTCCGCGGCCGCCTGCCGGTGAGGCCACCGTACGTTCGATGACATTTTCGTTTTCCAGTTCCTGGGTGATGGCCGTCACCGTTGCCGAAGCCAGCCCGGTCTCGATCCCCAGCTCAGTGTGCGACAGCCCGTTCTTGTGTCGCAACGCCTCAAGCACGCGTGCGCGGTTTTGCTGGCGAATGAGCTCCGTGCCTGACTTCATCAGCATTGTCGCTGCCGCCAATTCATGACTGCAATTCCACTTCCGTTCCTCGCTGCATGAGATACAGGGCTCGCGGCCGGTTCCTCCCATGCCTCCTCAGTGTTCCGGATCGGGGCGCATGATACCGACCGCCGGTTTGTCTGTCTTCAGCTTTGCGGGGGTTTTCCCCTCGCAGATTTAAGAGGGTCTTCCGCTTGCAGGCGGCGGACCATCAAGCGGCCAAGCCTCATCCTCCGTCCCTGAGTTGACAGCATGGTTGAAGCCTGACATTAATTTTCTCGACTGTCGAGAAAAAGCTCGCCGATTGGCTGCGGGCCTTGCAGTTGAAAACTGGCCGGGCAGGAGGGCTCCGTCTGGTCGATCATTTCCTTGGGAGGACTACATGAAATCTATTATCCATCTGCTGGCCGGATCGGCCATTGCGCTCACCATGTCGACAGCGGTTTTTGCCGAAGACATGGTGATCGGCGTGTCCTGGTCAAACTTCCAGGAAGAGCGCTGGAAAACCGATGAAGCCGCCATGAAGGCCGCGATCGAAGCGGCCGGCGACACCTACGTGTCGACCGACGCCCAGTCGTCTGCCGCAAAGCAGCTTGCGGACGTTGAAAGCCTGATGGCTCAGGGCGTCAACGCGCTCATCGTTCTGGCGCAGGACACCCAGGCGATCATTCCCGCGGTTCAGGCCGCTGCTGATGAGAACATTCCGGTCATCGCCTATGACCGCCTGATCGAGGACAGCCGCGCCTTTTATCTGACCTTCGACAATGTCGAGGTCGGACGCATGCAGGCACGTGCTGTGCTTGCCGCTGCACCGAAAGGCAACTACGTGATGATCAAGGGGTCTCCCACCGATCCGAACGCGGATTTTCTTCGCGGCGGCCAGCAGGAAGTGCTGCAGTCGGCGATTGACGCTGGCGACATCACGATCGTTGGCGAAGCCTACACGGATGGCTGGCTTCCGGCCAACGCCCAGCGCAACATGGAGCAGATCCTGACCGCTGAAGACAACAAGGTCGATGCTGTCGTGGCGTCGAATGACGGCACCGCAGGTGGCGCTGTTGCGGCTCTGACCGCGCAGGGCATGGAAGGCATTCCGGTCTCCGGCCAGGATGGCGATCATGCTGCATTGAACCGCGTGGCCAAGGGCACTCAGACGGTCAGCGTCTGGAAGGATGCCCGCGCCCTCGGCAAGGCTGCCGGCGAAATCGCTGCCCAGCTCGCTGGCGGAACGGCGATGGCTGATATCGATGGCACCGTCGAGTGGACGTCGCCTGCGGGTACCACCATGACAGCAATGTTCCTTGCGCCTGTTCCGATCACCAAGGATAACCTGACCACAGTCGTCGACGCTGGCTGGATCAGCCAGGAAGATCTGTGCCAGGGCGTCTCCGGTGGTCCTGCACCCTGCAATTAAGGGTTCGACCTCAGTCGCTATTCTTGTGAACAGTGTCCCCATCCTTCGGGGTGGGGACACATCTTTGCATCTACCCGGAAGACGGCCATGACCGATACGCCCACTGCTGCCAGCGCGCCGCCGAAGCCGCGAAATTTCTTCTCCGTCCTGGAAATTGACACACGTCTGCTCGGCATGATCGGCGCTTTCGTTGTGATCTGCCTCGTCTTCAATTTCCTGACCGACGGGCGTTTCATGACGCCGCGAAATCTCTTCAACCTGACGATCCAGACCGCCTCTGTGGCCATCATGGCAACCGGCATGGTGTTCGTGATTGTCACCCGCAACATCGATCTATCGGTGGGCTCGCTGTTGGCGACATGCTCGGCGATGATGGCGATGACCCAGACCTGGTTCGTCCCCGACTGGCTCGGCCTCGGGCTCAACAATCCCGCCACCATGCCCATAGCCGTTGTTGTCGGTATCCTGACGGGCCTGCTCATCGGCGCTTTCCAGGGCTGGCTGATCGGCTATCTTGCCATACCGGCCTTCATTGTCACCCTTGGCGGTTTCCTCGTCTGGCGCAACGTTGCCTGGCACCTGACCAAGGGTCAGACCATCGGTCCGCTGGATGAGAATTTCCAGCTCTTCGGCGGCATCAACGGCACGCTCGGGGAGACCTGGAGCTGGATCTTCGCGGTCGTGGCCATCATCGGCTCGCTCTACGCCCTGATCCAGTCGCGCCGCACCAGAGTGGCGCATGAGTTTCCGGTCAAGCCGATGTGGGCAGAAGCTCTCATAGGCGTGATCATAGCGGCAACGATCATTGGCTTTGTCGCGATCCTCAATGCCTATGAGATCCCCACGGCCCGGCTTCAGCGGATCTATGAAGCACGCGGCGAGATTCTGCCCGAGGGCACGGTTGAAGGTTACGGCATACCGATCTCGGTGCTGGTGCTGATCCTGATCGTCATTGTCATGACAATCGTTGCGCTGCGGACCCGGCTCGGCCGCTACATCTTTGCCACCGGCGGCAATCCGGAAGCCGCGGCGCTTGCGGGCATCAACACCCGGCTGCTGACGGTCAAGGTCTTCGCCATCATGGGCATGCTCTGCGCGATCTCCGCCATTGTTGCCTCATCACGCCAGACCTTTCACTCCAATGACATCGGTACGCTTGACGAATTGCGGGTGATTGCCGCGGCCGTGATCGGCGGAACGGCCCTCGCGGGCGGAATGGGCACGATTTACGGCGCGGTGCTTGGTGCGTTGATCATGCAGAGCCTGCAGTCGGGCATGGCAATGGTCGGTGTCGACGCGCCCTATCAGAACATGGTGGTCGGTTCCGTCCTTGTTCTCGCCGTCTTCATCGATATCCTCTACCGCCGACGCACGGGAGACAAGACATGACCACACCGCTTGTTGAAATGCGCGACATGGTGAAGTCGTTCGGCGGCATCAAGGCCGTCGACCACGTCACGATCGACCTCTACCCTGGCGAAGTGGTCGGCGTGCTTGGCCACAACGGCGCCGGCAAATCGGTTCTGATGAAAATGCTGTCAGGCGCTTTGCAGCGCGACGGTGGCGACATCTACATCAATGGTGAGAAGGCAACGATCAACAACCCGCGCGATGCGCGCAACTACAAGATCGAGACCATCTACCAGTATCTCGCCCTGGCCGACAATCTGGATGCAGCCTCGAACCTGTTTCTCGGTCGCGAGCTCATGGGCCACACAGGTTTCGTCGACGATGCCCAGATGGAAGCTGAAACCCGCAAGATCCTTGCCCGTCTCAATCCGAACTTCAGGCGTTTCCATACGCCCGTCTCCGGGCTGTCAGGCGGCCAGCGGCAATCGGTGGCGATCGCGCGCGCGGTCTACTTCAATGCCAAGATCCTGATCATGGATGAACCGACTGCCGCTCTTGGCGTGCAGGAAACGCAGATGGTCGCCGAGCTGATCGACCAATTGAAGTCGGAAGGCATTGGCATTCTCCTGATCGACCACGACATCCACCAGGTCAAGATGCTCTGCGACCGGGCCAATGTGATGAAGAATGGTCAGCTTGTGGGCACCGTCAAGGTCGACGAGGTGAGCGAGGATGACCTCCTCGGCATGATCATCGCCGGCAAATGCCCACCCGGAGCGATCCCCGGGCCCGGTGCGCTACAGACCGCGTGACAGCTTTAGGAGAACCGGGGCATGGTTCCGGTTTTCTTTTGAATATCAGGCGTTTGGGATTGTTTTCCGAGCGTCGGTACAGGTGGGGAAGTGTGGTAGTTTAAACACGGAATGTTACAGACCCAACATTTGTTGATCAGAAGGTCAGAAAAATCCCGCAATCTCTATTGCATTGCAGCATTTGATGCCCCATATCTCAATCAACGCCACACCGAACATCTCCTCCTCCCAGTTCGGTTTGGCAGTCGTCACGGCCATTTGCACCGGGATCCTCCTCCCAAGCACCGGTCGGGTGTCGTGACAGAGTACAAGCGCCTGTCGGGTCCAACCCGGCAGGCGTTTTGTTTTCTGGGCGACAGATAACGCATGACTGCACCCCGAATAGGCCATCGGGGAGCCTACTTTCCGGGAAAGAACATTGTCTTGTGATCCTGGGCGATTGCCGAGATGTGGTCTGCCACGGTACGGACCCGCGCCAGATCACGCGCCGATTCATGATAGACCATGTAGTAGGAGCGCTCGATGCGGTGCTCGGGCAGCAGGCGGACAAGGCTTGAATCGAGCCCGGCGATATAATCATGCAGCACCGCGACGCCTGCGCCGGACCGTACGGCTTCGGTCTGGCCGGTGGCGCTGGAGATCTCGAACTGTGCTGCCCAGTTGCGCAGGATCTCGCGGGTGAATTGCAGCGAGGGCGAGAAGATCAGATCCTCGACATAGCTGATCAGCCGGTGCTCCTTGAGATCTTCGGTGCGCTTTGGCGTTCCATGAGCCTCGAGATAGCTGCGCGAGGCATAGAGCGAAAGTGAGTAATCCACCAGCTTGCGCGCCACCAGCCGGCCCTCCGCCGGTCGCTCCACGGTGATGGCGATATCGGCTTCGCGTTGCGGCAGCGAGAAGCTGCGTGGAACCGGCACCAATTGCAGCCGAAGATCGGGATGCCGTGCCGTCAGTGCCCCAAGCCGCGGCGCAAGGAAGGACACACCGAATCCGTCGGGTGCACCGATCCGCACCGTGCCGGATATGGCGCTGTCGGTGCGTCCCAGAGTGGCCTGCGCCGCCAGCATCTCCGCTTCCATGCGTTCAGCGTGAAGCAAAAAGGCCTCGCCCTCACCGGTCAAGCCGCAGCCATTTGTGCGGCGCACGATCAACTGTGCGTCAAGCGCTGTTTCCAGCGATGTGATCCGGCGGGCCGCAGTGGCATGGTTGATCCCAAGCCGCCTGGCAGCGGCCAGAATCTGGCCGGCGCGTGCGACAGCTAGAAAAACCCTGATATCATCCCAGTCCATAACGGCTCCGCTGTATGCCGCGCGCTTAAGAGACGGCAATCAACGGGTTTTGCGGCATCGCTACGGAGCGGTCAAGGCCGGGTGTACGCTCTGTGACTTGCAATGGGGAACCGATGCTTGGCGCGCTCCATTCTGCCTGGCACCCTCCATGGACGCCTCTTGACCTCAAAACGGTGCGGCTTGCCTTGCCGACCTTTGGAAATCACGCTGCCCCGTCGATTTCAGCGGTCGCACCGATATCATCCAGCCGTTTCTGCAAGGAAAGCCTGTCAATGCTGCTGAGTGCCCGGGTGGCCACGAATTTGAGGCTTTGAACCTTGGCCGTGATGCCCTATACCGCTGCAACATGCGGCGAAATTGGTGGATTGTCTTCCATGTTCGCCTCACCGGCCCGGCTTGATCCAGGTGCTGGTATCCCCCAAACGAAAGAAAACGATGACGTCCAGGACAGATATCCATTCAGCCATTGACCGTGCGCTGACAAAACGCGGCTATGATGCGCTGACCCCGGTGCAGGAATCCATGCTTGCACCGGAACTGCACGACGCGGACCTTCTGGTCTCCGCCCAGACCGGCTCCGGCAAAACTGTGGCCTTTGGCATATCGCTGGCACCGACGCTGATGGGCGACGAAGACAGGTTGCCGCGCGCTGAGACCCCGCTTGCGCTGGTGATCGCCCCGACCCGCGAACTGGCGCTTCAGGTTGAGCGGGAACTCTCTTGGCTTTACGCCGAAGCGGGTGCTCAGATCGCAACCTGCGTCGGCGGCATGAACATGATGACCGAACGCCGGACTCTTCAGCGCGGGGCGCATATCGTTGTCGGCACGCCCGGGCGTCTGCGCGATCACATTGATCGCGGCTCGCTGGATCTGACCTCAATCCGCGCCGTTGTTCTCGACGAAGCCGACGAGATGCTGGATCTGGGTTTCCGTGATGATCTCGAGTTCATCCTCGACGCAGCACCAGACCAGCGCCGCACGCTGATGTTCTCGGCCACAGTTCCCTCCGGCATTGCAAACCTTGCCAAGCGCTATCAGACCAAGGCCGTCCGGGTCACCACCGCCGGTGAACAAAAACAGCATCTCGACATCGAGTACCGCGCCCTGTCGGTCGCCCCCAAAGACCGCGAAAACGCCGTCATCAATGTGCTCAGATACTACGACGCCAAAAATGCCATCGTGTTCTGCAGCACCCGCGCCACCGTCAATCATCTGACCGCGCGGTTCTCCAACCGTGGCTTTGCCGTCGTCGCGCTGTCAGGGGAGCTGAGCCAGAACGAGCGCAGCCACGCGCTGCAGGCACTGCGCGATGGCCGTGCCAAGGTTTGTGTGGCGACCGATGTCGCCGCCCGGGGCCTCGACCTGCCGGATCTGGAACTGGTCATCCACGCCGATCTGCCGAAGTCGCCGGAGACTTTGCTGCACCGTTCTGGCCGCACTGGTCGTGCAGGGCGCAAGGGGGTCTCGGCCATGATCGTGCCCTACAACGCCCGCCGCCGCACCGAGCGGTTGTTGTCGGATGCCCGGATTTCGGCCGCCTGGGCCCGTCCGCCTTCTGCAGAGGAAATTCTGGCGCGTGATGATGAACGGCTTCTCTCGGACCCGCATTTCGAAGCCGGGATCGGCGAGGACGAAGCCGGCATGGTCAAGGCCCTTATCGAGCGCCACGGTGCTGACAAGGTAGCCGTCGCGTTGATGCGGATGCATCGTTCCGGGCGTTCTGCCCCGGAGGAGCTGATTGAAGACGGACCGGTGAGCGCGCCGGGCGGCACCTATCCCGAGCGAACGCCGCGCGAACATGTACCACTGCAGAATGCGGTTTGGTTCTCGCTCTCGATCGGCCGCAAGCAATCTGCCGAACCGCGCTGGCTTTTGCCGATGTTATGCCGGGCCGGCCATATCACCAAGACGGAGATCGGATCGATCCGGATTCTCGACCTGGAGACCCATGTGGAGATCTCAGGCGAGTCCGCTGCCAAGTTCGAGGCAGCCATCGGCACCTCGCGCAAGATCGAGAAAAACATCACGGTGACCAAGCTGGAGGGCGTGCCGCAGGCTCCTGCGCGAGGTTCGCGCCCACCCAGATCGGCAGAAGGCGGGGGCTCATCATACTCCCCGCGCGAGCGTGGCGGAGATGCCGGGAATGAGAGTGGGCGGTCTGAGCGGCCGAAGCCTGATTATGCCAAGAAACGTCCCTTTACCGGTGGGAAGTCAAAGCGCAACGGCCGGCCGCCGCGCAATGACGCTTATGCGGATCGCAGGCCCGGCGCTCATGATGATCTGCCCGCAGGCGCCAAGCCTGGTGTCTGGCCCTATGATGACGTTCCGCCATCGCCTGATCCAGTCCGTGCCGACAAGCCGGGCAAACCGGCCTCTGCCCAAAAAGCGAAGCGTGGAGCCAAGCCGGTTCCCGCTGACAAGCCCAAGGGCTTCGCCGGTGACAAGACCAAGCCAAAAGGCGGCAAACGTGAGCGACCGGATGGCAAGTCTGAGTTCAAGCCACGCGCCAAAGCGTCGAAGACCCATCGCAAAGGCCCACCTGCGGGGCAGGCTTCAGGGGCTGCCGGCAGCGGCGGCACAGGCGGCTTGAAGCGCAAACCGAAAGGGTGAGCTGCGGCAGCGCTGGTCAGGATGAAGGCCTCGGTTCGTCATCCTGATAACAGGTTGCCTGCCGATGATCCCGGCTGCCGTGATCAGGTCCCGGTCCAGTTCAAATAGAGTTGTCCCACCTCGGCGTCGCGCGGGGCGGATAAACACGCCTGCCACAAGGCGACGCCTGTGCTCAGGAAAATGAGTGTTGGTGCTCCAGACTGACGATGGGGCAGGCATTGTGTGCATATCCACAAATATACCCCTCATAAATTAAGTCCGCGCGCGACAGTTGTTTCCATATTCTTAACGAAAGAGTGTTTGTATTCACACGTGGGAAGAGGTCTTAAGCCTTTTGCATGATGCGTTTCCCTCATGTTGCGATTCTTGCAACAGGCACGTGCAAGTTTGATGTGCCACTTTCCAGATTATTTAAACCGGATTGTCCGGAACCGTGGCCGAACTGCTTGTTGGAGCCTGGTATCTCCGGACCACTTTGAGTGAGGACAGGATGAACGATACGCAAACCGAGAACAAGACTTCGGGCCTTGAGATCATTTCGTTTTTCCTCGGCGAGCAGGTGTTCAGTGTGAACATCATGGCGGTCCGGGAAATTCGTGGCTGGGCTCCGGCAACACCGCTGGCCCATGCTCCCAATCACGTTCTGGGCGTCATCAACCTGCGCGGTACGGTTATCCCGGTTATCGACATGGCTCTGCGCCTCGGCCTTGCGGCAATAGAGCCAACAGAGCGTTCGGCCATCATTGTGACCGGCATCCGCGACCAGCTTGTTGGCCTTCTGGTCGACAATGTGTCCGACATGGTAACGGTGACTGAAGACGAAATTCAGTCCGTTCCCGAAGTCGGTGCCACCGAAATTCAGCGCATGACCACAGCGATCATCGCCAAGGACAAGCAGATGATTTCGCACCTCGATCTCGACTCGTTGCTGGACGAGGAAGGCGAACTCGCCGCCTGATCCTCTCGGCTTCATTCTTGATCC
This sequence comes from Hoeflea sp., assembly GCA_043585085.1. Classification (GTDB taxonomy): domain Bacteria; phylum Pseudomonadota; class Alphaproteobacteria; order Rhizobiales; family Rhizobiaceae; genus Hoeflea. The sequence goes on along the minus strand of CP121320.1, from coordinate 696,194 downwards.
TGTAAAAGCGGCGCGCGTTTGGCTGATGTCAAACGTGCGCTCTTTTGCATATGGCTGAAAGCCGGATCATGGGAGCTGGTTGCGCAAACCGCCAGCGCGGGCCACGGTCCCGTTGGCTGCACATGAGCTCCGCGTTATAGGCAGTGGACAGGGTCGAACCTACGATGCATGTTGATCCGCGCCGCATCGGCGACCGATCAACGGAAACATCGCATGTCGATTCTCGCAAGCATTCACCATCTCACGCATTACAAATATGACCGCCCGGTGAATCTTGGGGCCCAGGTCATCCGGCTGCGCCCGGCCCCGCATAGTCGAACCCGGGTTGTGTCGCACTCGCTCAAGATCAGTCCCGAAAATCACTTCGTCAATTACCAGCAGGACCCGTATGGCAACTGGATGGCGCGCTACGTGTTTCCCGACCCGGTGCGCGAACTCAAGCTCGAAGTCGATCTCGTTGCCGACATGACGGTCTACAATCCGTTCGATTTCTTTGTCGAAGACATCGCCGAGAAGTGGCCGTTTTCCTATTCCGAAGACATAGCTCCGGATCTGGTGATCTACCGGACACCTGAACCGGCAGGCCCAAGGCTGGCTGAGTTCCTGGCCACAATTCCGCGCGAGCCCACCGGGACGGTGGACTTCGTCGTTGGGCTCAACGCCAGGCTTGCCAATGAGATCGGCTATGTCATCAGAATGGAGCCGGGTGTTCAAACGCCCGAGGAGACTTTCAACACCGGCAAGGGCTCTTGCCGCGACACCAGCTGGCTGTTGGTTCAGGCTCTCAGGCATCTCGGTTTCGCCGCGCGCTTTGTCTCGGGCTATCTGATCCAGCTCAAGCCGGATCTGGTTGCGCTTGATGGGCCGGCCGGAACCGATCATGACTTTACCGACCTGCATGCCTGGGCCGAGGTCTACCTGCCCGGGGCAGGCTGGATCGGGCTGGATCCGACGTCGGGCCTTTTGACCGGCGAAAGCCACATTCCGCTGGCCGCCACGCCGCATTACCGAAACGCTGCGCCGATTTCCGGCCTGGCGAGTTTCGCCGAAGTCGACTTCGCCTTCGACATGAGCGTCAAGCGGATGGCGGAACATCCACGCATCACCAAGCCTTTCAGCGATGAAAGCTGGGCGGCGCTCGACAAGCTGGGCCATCAGATCGACAAGCGGCTTGAAGAAGGCGATGTCCGCCTGACCATGGGTGGCGAGCCGACCTTTGTCTCGATCGATGATTTCGAGAGCGAAGAGTGGAACACCGCCGCAGTCGGTCCGCAAAAGCGTGAGGCCGCGGACAAGCTGATCCGCCGGCTCCGCAACCGCTTCGCACCGGGTGGTTTCCTGCATTATGGTCAGGGCAAATGGTATCCCGGTGAAACGCTGCCGCGCTGGACCTTCTCGCTCTATTGGCGGCGCGACGGCAAACCGATCTGGAGCAATCCGGAACTGATTGCCAATGAAGGCGAGGACACCGGCAAGGCCAGTCCCGAGACAGCCAGGGCATTGCTTGCGGCGATCGCGGGCAATCTGGGCATCGAAGACGATCATGTGATGCCTGCCTATGAGGATCCGGCCGAATGGATCCTCAAGGAGGGCAATCTTCCCGACAATGTGACACCCGAAAACTCCAAGCTCGAGGATGCCGAGGAGCGTCATCGTATTGCCACGGTGTTTTCCCGCGGACTTGTCACGCCCTCCGGCTTTGTGCTGCCGGTCCAGCGCTGGCAGTCAAAGGCCGCAGCCCATGGCTGGCGCTCGGAGAAATGGAAGACCCGCCGCGGCCATGTGTTCCTGGTGCCGGGCGACAGCCCGGTGGGCTACCGCCTGCCGCTGGGCTCGCTGCCGCATGTGCCCAAGTCCGACTATCCTTTCATCAACCCGGCTGATCCGACCGAACCGAAGGGCGATTTGCCCGATCCGGCAGAGCAGGCGCAGACCAGATCGCAGGCTGCCGATGCCGCAGGTCAGGCCGTAGCGCATTTCACGGCGTCCGAAGCCGCCCAGCAACGCATCGAACAGGAGCTCGGTGAGCTTGGTGGCGCAGTCCGTACGGCGATATCCGTCGAGCCGCGTGATGGTCGGCTCTGTGTTTTCATGCCGCCGGTGGAGAAGGTGGAGGACTATCTCGATCTCGTCTCGGCGGCGGAAAGAGCGGCCGACGCACTTGGCCTCAAGGTTCACATTGAAGGCTATAGCCCGCCGCATGATCCACGCCTCAATGTGATTCGCGTCGCCCCCGATCCGGGTGTGATCGAGGTGAACGTTCACCCTGCGACCAACTGGGACGAATGCAAGGCGATCACCGAAGGCGTCTATGAAGAGGCCCGGCAGACCCGGCTTGGTGCCGACAAGTTCATGATCGATGGGCGCCACACCGGCACCGGCGGCGGAAATCATGTGGTGGTTGGTGGCGCCACTCCGCTCGACAGCCCGTTCTTGAGACGCCCCGATCTTCTCGCCAGCCTGATCCTGCACTGGCAACGCCATCCAAGCCTTTCCTATCTGTTTTCCGGCCTTTTCATCGGGCCGACCAGCCAGGCACCGCGCATCGATGAAGCCCGTCATGACAGCCTCTATGAGCTGGAGATGGCGCTGGAGCAGATCCCGCATCCCGATGCAGGCAATCCGCCGCTGCCCTGGCTGGTTGACCGCCTGTTGCGCAACCTGATGACCGATGTGACCGGCAACACGCACCGGGCCGAAATCTGCATCGACAAGCTCTATTCGCCCGACGGGCCCACCGGCCGGCTGGGACTGGTCGAGTTCCGTGGCTTCGAGATGCCGCCCGAGCCACGTATGAGCCTTGCCCAGCAGGTGCTGATCCGCGCGCTGATCGCCCGTTTCTGGGACAAGCCGGCAACCGGCCGCTTCACCCGCTGGGGAACGGCGCTCAACGACCGTTTCATGCTGCCGCATTTCATCTGGCAGGATTTTCTCGATGTCTTGGGCGATCTGCACGATCACGGATTCGCATTGAGACCAGAATGGTATGAAGCCCAGGCCGAGTTCCGTTTCCCCTTCTGCGGTGAAGTCCAATATGAGGGCGTGCGGCTGGAACTGCGGCAGGCGCTTGAACCCTGGCATGTGCTCGGTGAAACCGGCGCGATCGGCGGCACCGTGCGCTACACTGACAGCTCGGTCGAACGGCTTCAGGTCAAGCTCGAGTCCGCCGATCCGTCACGCTACATGGTCACCTGCAACGGCCGCCCTGTACCGATCACGCCAACGGCAACGACCGGTGTCGGGGTTGGTGGTGTGCGTTACAAGGCCTGGCAGCCAGCACTCGCGCTCCATCCGGTTCTGCCGGTAGATGCACCGCTGACCTTCGATATTTTTGACACCTGGTCGGCCCGCCCTCTGGGTGGATGTGTCTATCATGTGGCCCATCCCGGCGGACGCAGCTATGATACATTTCCTGTCAACGGCAACGAGGCCGAGGCTCGCAGGCTTGCGCGTTTCGAACATCGTGGCCACACCCCGGGCGCGCGCTCGCCCGCGCCGGAAACGCCGCATCCCGAGTTTCCCATGACACTGGATCTGCGGCGCAAACCGGGACTGTGAAAGTGATCAGCACTGAAATGTCCGAAGATCCGGATCGGCCTTCGATCCTCGAAACCTATGCCACCCTGCCTGGTGTGCCTGACGAGCTTCTGGATGCGCGTGGCAACATCCGGCCCTCTTGGCATGCGTTGATCAATCATCTTCAGCAGCTTGGGCCCGAAGACCGCGAACGCGGCTTCTCCCGCGGGGCGCAGTATCTCCGCGATGCCGGCATTTTTGTTCGCAACTACGGGGAAGGCGCGAGCCCGCGCGATTGGCCGCTCAGTCCGATTCCGGTCATTCAGCCGGCGGACGAATGGCAAGCGCTGGCTTCAGGACTGGCCGAGCGGGCGGATCTGCTTGAAACGGTGGTCGCTGATCTCTACGGGGAAAACCAGCTGGTGGCTAACGGTCATCTGCCTGCCAGCCTGATCGCGGCAAATCCTGAATGGTTGCGACCGCTTGTGGGCGTGAAGCCCGCTTCGGGTCACTTTCTGCACTTTCTCGCTTTCGAGGTCGGTCGCGGACCCGATGGCGGCTGGTGGGTTCTGGGAGACCGAACCCAGGCTCCCTCGGGAGCGGGCTATGCGCTCGAAAACCGCGTCGCATCAATGCGCGCCTATTCGGGCATCTACAATCAGGCCAATGTGGAACGGCTGGCGGGCTTCTTCCGGGCTTTCCGTGACGGACTGAATGCCGCCCGCCAGGAAGATGGTAGCCGCGTGGGAATTCTCACACCTGGCCCGCTCAACGACACCTATTTCGAACATGCATACATTGCCCGCTACCTCGGGATGATGCTGCTTGAAGGCGATGATCTCGTCGTCGACAACGGCCGCTTGATGGTCCGTACCGTGTCCGGCGCAAAGCCGATCAGCGTTTTGTGGCGCAGGCTTGATGCGATCTGGGCCGACCCTCTGGAACTTGATGCCACCTCGCGCCTGGGCACGCCGGGCCTGCTTGGTGCGGTCCGGTCCGGTTCTGTCACCATGGTCAATGCCCTTGGTGCCGGCGTGCTGGAAAGCCGTGCCATGCTGGCCTTCCTGCCCAAACTCTCTGAGGTGCTGCACGGAAAATCGCTCGCCATCCCCAACATAGCCACCTGGTGGTGTGGTGGGCAAACCGAGCGTGCACATGTGCTGGCCAATGCGGCAAACATGTTGATTGGCCCGGCCAACTCGACCCATCTGCCACTGGAGCCTGAGCCGGGTTCTGTCCTCAAGGGTGATATGTCCAAGATGGAGGGTAGCCTCGAAACCTGGCTTTCAGAGAAGGGCAGGGATCTCGTCGGCCAGGAACTGGTTTCACTGTCGACCACGCCCACCTGGGAAAATAGCGCGCTGGCGCCGCGTCCGATGAGCATTCGCGTATTTCTGGCGCGCACCCAGGACGGCTGGCACCTGATGCCCGGGGGCTTTGCCCGGCTTGCCGCCAACAGCCAGGACCCCTCCGCGGTCTCGATCAGGCGGGGTGGCTCGGTGGCCGATGTCTGGGTGGTCTCGGATGAGCGGGTGCCGGAGGATTCAATGTTGATGCAGCCGGGCGAAGTCTTTGTCCGCACCTCTCCCGGCCTGCTTCCCAGTCGCGCTGCCGACAGTCTGTTCTGGCTCGGCCGCTACGTTGAACGCGCCGAGGGTCTGTTGCGCCTCTACCGCGCCTATGTCAGCCGCAGGCCCGAAAGTCCGCCCGGCGGCACTCCGCTGATCACCAGTCTCGAAGCCTATCTTTCCGATCGCGGCATCGATGCTGGTCAGGGGATCCCCGACATGATAGGAAAGTCCATTGCCATGGCTGTGAATTCGGCCAATCAGGTCCGCGACCGGTTTTCGGTTGACGCATGGGCATCACTTGCCGATCTGGAGCAGACCGTCGCGGAGATGCGTGAGCGCGTTTTCCCGGGGGAAGACGCAGCCGCTGCCATGGGCGTGTTGCTGAGAAAGATCACCGGTTTTTCCGGACTGGTTCACGAAAACATGTACCATTTTTCCGGGTGGCGGTTTCTCACCATTGGCCGCTCTTTGGAGCGCGCCATGGCGATGTCGGATTTGCTGGCCGCGTTTGCGGAATGGACCGGTTCGCAGGGCGGGTTCGAACTCTGTGTGGAAGTCGGCGACAGCGTCATGACGCATCGCCGACGCTACTCGGTCACCGCCAGCCGCGACACCGTGATTGACCTTCTTGCCCTCGATCCGCTCAATCCACGCTCGATTGCGTTTCACATCAACGAGATAAGCGAGCAGGTGAGCAAGTTGCCAGGCGCAGACGTCAATGGTCAGCTGTCCGATCTGGCGCGCGCCGTGCTGAGAATACAGTCAGACCTTGCGGTGCGCACGCCCGAAGATCTCGATCATGACGCGCTGGTCGCGTTGAGCCAGTCAATCGGGCTGCTCACCAACGATATCCACGCTCAGTATCTGGGATAAGGGCATGCTCTACGACATCAAGCTCGTCATCGACTATGCCTTTGAGACACCGGCCGCAGGGGCGCGGCAAATGCTTCGTGCCATGCCGCTCAATATCAACGGCCGCCAGCGGTTGATTGCCGGACGCGTCAGCATAGATACCGATGCTGTGACCCGGATCGACCGCACTGATTTTTTCGGCAATCAGGTGACCGAGATGGCTTTCACCGAAGCTCATCAAGAGATTGCGATTTCGCTTGGCTCCCGTGTCGAGGTGACCAGCGGAGCAGCCCCGATGAACCCTTCGTGCGATCTGTCCGGCCTTTGTCTTGAACTGAACCAGCACCGTGACCTTGGCCCGCGTTCACCCCTGCATTTTCTCGCACCCGCCCGTTACACTCCCGCCGATCCCGGGATCGGCGCCTGGGCCGAGCCCTTTGCCGTGGCAGGACTGGCGGTCAGCGGCATCGTCGCAAATCTCGGCCTGGCGCTGCACAACGAGATGCGGTTCGATGCTGGAGCCACGACCGTGGACACGCCTGCAGCCGAAGCCTTCGCCGCGCGCCATGGCGTCTGTCAGGATTTCACCCACATCATGATCATTGCGCTCAGGCGCCTGGGCATTCCCGCAGGCTATGTCAGCGGCTATTTGCGCACCTTGCCGCCGCCCGGCCAGCCCAGGCTTGAAGGTGCTGATGCGATGCATGCCTGGGTGTCGGCATGGTGCGGACCTGAAACGGGCTGGGTCGAGTATGATCCGACCAATGCGACATTCGCCGGAACCGATCACATCGTTGTCGGCTATGGCCGTGATTATGCCGATGTTGCCCCGGTGCGCGGTGCAATACGCACCGCGGGCAGCCAGACCAGCAACCAGTCGGTTGATGTGGCACCTGTCGAGGCGCGCTTGGCGCTCGCGTGAACGATCAGCGGCCGCGGATCCTTGGATCGAGAGCGTCGCGTAGACCGTCGCCGATGTAATTGACACTCAGCACCGTCAGCGAAATTGCCAGCCCAGGCCAGAACACACGCTCGGGATACTGCTGGAGATAGTCAATCGCATCAAACAGCAGACGGCCCCAGGTTGGAAAGTCCGGCGGGAAGCCGAGCCCGAGAAACGATAGCGCGGATTCGGTAATGATCGCTGTCGCAATCCCGAGTGTCGCCGAAACCATGATCGGCGAGAGCACGTTGGGCAGGATATGACGCAGGATCATGCGGCGCGGTGGAGTTCCGATCGAGCGCGCGGCAAGCACGAATTCACGTTCCTTGAGCGCCAGAACCTCACCGCGGACGATGCGCGCGGTCTGCATCCAGCTGGTGATGCCGATGGCCGACACGATCAGGATGAAGGTTCCCATCTCGGGCCCGAAGCCGCGCGACAGGGTTTCGCGGAACAGCATCACCATGACCAGCAGAAGCGGCAGCAGCGGCAGCGCCAGAAACAGATCGGTCAACCCCATCAGGACTCCGTCGAGGCGTCGGAAGAAGCCTGAAACAATCCCGATCAGAGTGCCCAGCAATACGCTGATCGCCATCGCGGTCAGGCCAACGGCGATCGACACCTGACCACCGGCCATCATCCGCGCCAGGATGTCACGGCCAAGCTGGTCGGTGCCAAACGGATGCGCCAGTGTCGGGCCGGAATTGCGCGCCCGGATATCGATGAAGGTCGGTTCGATGGTCCACAGCAATGGCCCAACTGTCACCGCCAGCAGGATGAACAGGAACACTGCTGCGCCGAACAGCGCTCCCTTGTGGGTCCTGAATTGATCCCAGACATCCCACCACTGGGATCTGCCGGTTGTGTCCTTCGTCATGGGCTTGGCTGCGGGCGCGTTAGTCATAGCGAATCCTCGGGTCAAGCAGACCGTAGAGCACGTCGGCGATCAGATTGCAGAGCACGATCAGCACCGCAAAGATGAAGGCCAGCGTCTGCACCATCGGCAGGTCATTGGCGTAAATGGCTGTGATCAATAGCTGCCCCAGCCCGTTCACCTTGAAGATCTGCTCGGTGATGATGGCGCCGCCGAAAATCGAGGGGATCCCGAGCGCGATCACGGTGACCACCGGGATCATCGAGTTGCGCAGCACATGCACCAGCAGCACCACCTTCTCGGTCATGCCCTTGGCGCGGGCGGTGCGGACATAATCATGATTGAGATTGTCGAGCATTGAGGCGCGCATGAAGCGCGACAGTTGCGCCGTCGTCTGCAGCGCCAGCACCATCACCGGCAGCGTCATCTGACGGATCTGCTGGCCGAAGCTCTCGAAATCATTGACCACCAGCGTGGTGTCATAGATCGACGGGAACCACGGCAACATGATTGCAAAGATCACAATCATCAGCACGCCCGAGAAGAACGGCGGTACGGAAAAGCCGATCATCGAGATGAAGGTGCCGATCTGGTCAAACCAGGAATACTGCTTGTAGGCCGAAATGATCCCGATCGGCAGCGCGATCATGACGCCCACCAGATAGGCGAGGCCAACCACCCAAAGGGTCTGGGGCATGCGCTGGATGATGATGTCGAACACCGGTGAGCGGAACTGCCACGACACGATGCGCTGCATGCCTTCAGAGAAGTTCGTTCCCACCAGCCAGTCGATGAAGACCAGCGGCTCGACCCAGAAAAACTGCTTGGCCCAGAGGAGGTATCGAATATAGGCGGGTGCATCGAGTCCCAATGCGTCGCGCATCTTCTGGCGCACTTCGGGCGGGATGCTCAGCGGCTGATTGGCAAGGGGATCACCCGGCGCCAGGTCGAGCAGCAGAAAAATGATAAGGCTGATGAGCACAAGCGTCGGTATCGCAAGCAACAATCGTCGGATTGTAAAGGTCAGCATGGGCGACGCCTCGGTTCAGCAGCGTTGTCAAATAGTGGCACAATGAAAAAGGCCGGCCCCGCTTTTGCGGGACCAGCCATGTTTCAACTTACTTGATGCGGTACCAGTCAGCGGCATTCCAGATTTCGGAATCCCAGGTGTTGAGCACCACGCCACCGAGGCTGTTGGCGTGAGCCGACACGCGGCCACGGTCAACCAGAGGAACGATTGTCATCGTGTCCTTGGTGATCATGTCGTTGAGCTTCTTGGCAATTTCGGCACGCTTGGAGATTTCGCCGGTCTTGCTGAGCTCGACAACAAGTGCATCATACTCTTCGTTGCAGAAGCGGTTGATGTTCTCGCCCTGCCACTGAGTTTCAGGACGCGGTGCCTTCTCGCAGGTGTACTGGCCGAGATACTGCTCCGGATCGGTGCCGTCGAAGTTGTTGGCGTACATTTCAACGTCTGCATAGAACCGCTGGAAGGTGTCCGGGGAGGCCGGGTCGCCGCCGAAGAACACCGAAGCGTCGATGTTCTTGAGTTCGGTTTCGACACCGATTTCCGACCACCACTGCTTGATCAGCGCCTGGAAATCCTGACGCACGGCGTTGGTTGAAGTCTGGTAGAGAAGCTCAAGCTTCATGCCATCCTTTTCGCGGATGCCGTCGGCGCCGACGGTCCAGCCGGCCTCTTCAAGCAAAGCCTTCGCGCCTTCCAGGTCCTGCGTCAGGCAGTCGGTGTTGTCGGATGCAAAGATGTCCGGAGCAGGGACCAGGTTGCAGGTCGGCCGGCCGGCCTGACCATAGCCGATCTCGACGAGCAGCGGGCGGTCGATGGCCATCGAAAGGGCCCGGCGTACTCTTTCATCGGACAGGATCGGATGCGGATGCTTGGCCGTGGAGCGTTCGCCTTCCGGCAACTCTGGCGAGGGGTCCGTGAGGTTCATTTCGATGCGCTCGACCAGCGTGCCGAAGCCGGAAATCGGCGTGCCTTTGCCGCCTTCGGCCATGGCAGCGATCACGTCAGGAGCGAGCTGCAGGTTCCAGGCGTAGTCGTATTCGCCGGTTTCCATGACAGCACGGCCTGCGGCTGCAGCGTCGCCGCCGCCCTTGAAGGTCAGCGTCGCGAAGGCCGGCTTGGCCGGATCACGGTAGTTTTCATTGGCCTTCATGGTGATCACGTCATTCGGCTTGAAGTCGGTGACGACAAACGGGCCGGTGCCGATCGGGCCAAAGTTGGCTGCGGTGCATTCCTGCGCCTTGGCGCCAAGACACTCTTCAAACTGTGCCTTCTGGATGATCGGCGACTGGGCACCGACAAATGCAGCGTAGGGAACCGGCTTCGGGCCGTCGAAATTGACCACGATGGTCAGGTCGTCAGGAGTGTCGATGCTTGCAACGCCATCAAATTTCGCGCTCTGCGCGCAACCGCCATCCGGCGCCATGCAGTAGTCCGCGGTGAACTTGACGTCAGCGGACGTCACCGGGGTCCCATCAGACCAGAGAAGGCCTTCTTTCAGCTTCCAGGTGATCGAGGTCAAGTCAGCAGAAACGCCGCCATTCTCGACGGTTGGGACTTCGTCGACAAGCCATGGAACCAGGCTGCCGGTCTGGTCAAAGCGGGCCAGCGGCTCAACGATCAATGATGCGGATTCGATGTCCTTGGTGCCACCCGACAGATACGGGTTGAGGATCGAAGGCGCCTGCCAGTAGATGATTTTGACCTCGCCGTCCGAGCCGCGTTCGGCATTGGCTACGGGTGCAAACGCCAGTGCGGCGACGGCACCCATCAGGATGGTCTTGAGTTTCATGAGACTGTCTCCTTGGTTTGTTTTATTATTTCGTTTTTAGCCAGCGGTTGGTTCCGCGGTCCTTGTTTTGTTGTCCGCATAGAGGTGGCAAGCCACCTGTCTTCCTTCTCCGAAATCAAACACGTCCGGCTCGATTTGCCGGCAGATATCCATGACCTTCGGGCAGCGGGTGGAAAAGTTGCAGCCCTTGGGCGGATTGGCCGGTGAGGGCACATCGCCCTGCAGCACAATCGGCTTGCGGGTGCGTTCATACTCGGGATCGGGTTCGGGCACTGCCGACAGCAACGCCTGGGTATAGGGGTGCATCGGTTCGGCGAACAACTCATCGCGGGACCCGATTTCTACGATGCGCCCCAGATACATCACGGCAACCCGGTCAGCGATATGGCGCACCATCGACAGGTCGTGGCTGATGAACAGATAGGTCAGGTCGAGCCGGTCCTGCAGTTCTTCAAGCAGGTTGACCACCTGGGCCTGGATCGACACGTCGAGGGCGGCGATCGGTTCGTCACAGACGATGAATTTCGGATTGAGCGCCAGCGCCCGCGCAATCCCGATCCGCTGGCGCTGGCCACCGGAGAATTCATGCGGATAGCGTTTGGCGAATGCGCGGTTGAGGCCAACCCAGTCCATCAGCTCATAGACCCGGGCAAGACGTTCGTCGGCTGTCAGATCGAGATGCTCGTCCAGCGGCTCGGCGATGATGCTCGCCACCGTCATCCGCGGATTGAGGCTGGCCTGCGGATCCTGAAAGATCATCTGCATCATCGGCCGCTTGGAGCGAAGGCTGTCACGGTCGACCTGTGCGATTTCGCTGCCGTTGATTTCCACGGTTCCGCCGCTGATGTCGTAGAGCCGCAGGATCGACCGCCCGACCGTGGACTTGCCGCATCCGGATTCGCCAACAAGCCCCAGGGTTTCGCCCTGGGCGATGTCAAAGCTGATGCCGTCCACCGCCTTCACGTCACCGACATGGGATTTGAACAGGCCCGAGTGAATCGGGAAATACATCTTGAGGTCCCGCACCTTGACGAGCGGTCCGGCAGCAGTCTCTTCAACCATGCGCGGTCTCCGGCTCAGGGATGGTGGCTTTGTCGACAAGGAAGCAGGCTGCCTTGTGCCCCGGTGCAGAAATCGGAGTGAGCACAGGGTTTCCCTGGCTGCACCGCTCAAACGCAGACTGACAGCGGTTTCTGAACTGGCAGGAGGCAGGCGCTTCGGTGAGGATCGGCGGTTGCCCCTCGATCACCTGCAGCTTCTCTGCCCGCGGTCCACGCACCGCCGGCACGGTTTTCAGCAGCGCCTTGGTGTAGGGATGTTGCGGGTCGCCGAAAATCTCGGTGACCGGGCCTTCTTCAACCACCTGTCCGGCATACATCACCATCACCCGATCAGCGATCCCGGCAATGACGCCCAGATCATGGGTGATCCAGATGATTGCCATGCCGAGCTTCTGCCGCAGTTCCTTGACCAACTCGATGATCTGGGCCTGGATGGTGACGTCCAGCGCCGTGGTTGGCTCGTCCGCAATCAGCACCTGAGGGTCGCAGGCCAGCGCGATGGCGATCATCACCCGCTGCCGCATGCCACCTGAAAACTGGTGCGGATAGTCCTTCAGACGCCGCTCGGCGTCCGGAATGCCGACCAGCTCCAGAAGTTCGATTGACCGGGTGCGGGCCTGGGCCTTGCTCATACCCATATGGGCGCGCAGCGGCTCTGCAAGCTGGTATCCAATCGTGTAAACCGGATTGAGCGATGTCATTGGGTCTTGGAAAATGAAACCGATCTTGGAGCCACGGACATGCCGCAGGTCCTCATTGCTCATCTTGAGAAGATCCTGATCGCCGAACATCACCGCACCATCGCGCATCTCGGCGGGTGGCGATGGCAGCAGCCTCAAGAGTGACATCATTGTCACCGATTTTCCGGATCCGCTTTCCCCCACCACGCCCAGCAATTCGCCGGGTCGAAGATGGAAGCTGACCGAGTTCACCGCGTGCACTTCGCCGCCACGGGTTCGGAAAACCGTCTTAAGCCCTTTTACATCCAGAATTGGCGAGGCCGTGTCTGGCATACTGTACCCCTCGGGAAATGGCTTCCCGTTATTTTTGTTGCCGGTCAACTCTCACGATACCGGTACTGACACTATTGGACAATTTTCCAACGCTTGGCCAGTGGGGTTTCGCAAATTATTCGAATCCTGTTCGTTACGGCTCAGAATTGATAGAAAAATGTGCGCATCTTTGGGCTGGACATCGCTCTGCAATGCGAACAAAACGGTGGGCAGACGGCTCTTCATACCGCGTTGAAATGGATAGAAAATCATATGAAACAGGACCTTAACCCCCGTGAACTGCTCGCCACGCTGGTTTCCTTCCCAACCGTCAGCCGCGACACGAACCTTCCGCTGGTGGAGTGGGTCGAAGGATATCTCCAAAGCCATGGCATCGGATCCCGGCGTCTGATGAGCCCCTGCGGCACCAAAGCGCATCTCTATGCGCAGGTGGGGCCGGAAATCGACGGTGGTGTCATCCTCTCGGGTCATACGGATGTGGTTCCCGTCGACGGCCAGGCCTGGAGCACCGACCCCTGGACCCTGACTGAGCGGGACGGAAAGCTCTATGGCCGCGGCGCCTGCGACATGAAAGGCTTTGATGCTCTGGCGCTTTACGCCATGACGCGTGCCGCCACCCGGGATCTCAAGCGCCCGCTGCAGCTGGCATTTTCCTATGATGAAGAGGTCGGCTGTGCTGCCGTCATCGATCTGGTCGAGGCGATGCGTGGCGAATTGCCGAAAGCGCGTGAGGTTCTCGTTGGTGAGCCGACCATGATGAAGGTGGTTTCGGGCCACAAGGGCGGGCTTGGATACCAGGTCCGCGTCCGCGGCTTCGAGGTGCATTCGTCGCTCCTGCCCTATGGTGTGAGCGCGATCATGCAGGCGGCGAAGTTGATTGACTGGGCCAATCAGAAGAATGCCGAAAACGCGGTCCGGACACCGTCGGACCTTGCCGCGCCATTTGTTCCGCCTTTCACCACCTTGCATGTGGGAATGATCGAGGGCGGCACCGCACACAACATTACGGCCAAGGATTGCAGCTTTTTCATCGAGTTTCGTTTTGTGCCGGGCGAGAGCCCTGACGACTGGGCCAAGGCATTTGAAGCGAAGGCCGCTGAGCTCACCGTCGAAATGCAGAAGATCCAGCCCGACACCGGGATTGATCTCGTCCGTGGTTTCGCGCTTCCCGCACTGGCGCCGGAAATTGACGGTGCTGCCGAGGCACTGGCGCGCCGCCTCACCGGCGACAATGGCAGCCATGTGGTCAGCTACGGCACGGAAGGCAGCCAGTTTCAGACCCGCGGCTATTCCACCGTCATCTGCGGACCGGGTGACATCGCCCAGGCCCACCAGCCCGACGAGTTCCTGTCGCTCGAGCAGTTGGCCGCAGGCGAGGCCTTTGTCGAAAAACTGCTCGATCAGCTCTGCGCCTGACAGCCATGGCGATGCCGGGCGCTTCGGTGTGACTGTGGATCAGCCCTTGCGGTTATCGAGATACTCGATCACGCAGGGCCGGGGCAGGGTGGAGAGGGCTTCCGCCAGTTCCGCCGCACCCGACACCTGCCGCGATGGCAGGCCGAAGGCTGTGGCGATCGCACAGAAATCAGGCGCAGACGGGGTCACCCCGATCGGCGTGATGTCGGCCGAGAGCATCGAGGTTTCGATTTCCATGTAACCGGAATTGTTCCACACCACGAAGGCCGCATCTGCGTTGCAATCACGCGCGCTGCCCAGTTCCGCCAATGTGAACTGAAAGCCTCCGTCTCCCAGAATGGCAACCGTCGGCCGTCCAGGATGGCCGAGTGCCGCGCCAATTGCCGCCGGAGCTGCATATCCAAGCGTTCCATACCCGGTTGCCGAATTGAACCAGGATGCGGGTCGGGGCGCTTCCACATACATGTTGCCTGCATAGACCATCTGGGTGGAATCGCCGACAATTGTCGCATCGGGCAAGGATCGCCAGATCTCCTGCACCATCGCCACCAGTTCCAGATAAGTGTCGCCAAGCTCGCTCAGCGCCGATTTGCGTGCGGTGGCAGCCCGCTTCACGGCGTCCGAGCCTGTGGTGTCCTTGGCCCATGTTTCGGAACTGCCGAGCATGGACGTCAAAAACGCACCCAGATCGGCATTTATCGCAAGTGCCGGCTCGGCACCGTGCTTGAGCTTTGCCGGATCGATGTCGACGCGGATCAGGATTCCGGGCAGCGTGAAGCCGCCATTCTCATACATGTCGATGTCGGTGGGTCCCAGCTCCGTGCCCAGAGCCAGCACCAGATCGGACTGGTTTAACAATTCCCGCACGCTGTCGAGCGACGGGCTGGCCGGCACATCAAGTGGATGTCCGGCCATGATCCCGCGGGCGTTTATGGTGCTGACCACCGGCGCGCCGAGCATTTCGGCAAAGCTGCGCAATGCCTGCGCGGACCGGACCGCACCGCCACCTGCAAGGATCACCGGTTGTTTGCTTGCTGCACACAATTGCGTGGCGGCGGCGAGATCCTCGACTGATGCCTGCAACGCTGTGATTACCGGCATCTCGAAACCAGCTCCCGATGCCGACAGCTTCATGACATCGGTGGGTATTTCGATATGAACCGGACCGGGTCGGCCGCTTGTCATCACCGAGAAGGCTTGCGCCATAACCTCACCCAGCTGCGCCGGATCCGTCAGCGTGTGCGACCACAGCGCAACGCTGCGCATCAGGCCTGCCTGATCGGGCAGTTCATGCAGATGCCCGTGTCCCAGACCCAGTGTTGCTGCGGCATTGACGCCCGAAATCACCAGCATCGGAATGCTGTCGGCGCGCGCCTGCGCCATTGCGGTCAACACATTGGTCACGCCGGGCCCGGTGATGAGGAAACACACGCCGGGGCGTCCGGTCACCCGTGCATATCCATCGGCCATGAAGCCCGCGCCCTGTTCATGCCGCGGGGTGATGTGCCGGATCGTGCTGGCGGCAAGACCCCGGTAGAGCTCGATGGTGTGAACGCCCGGGATCCCGAAAACGGTGTCGACACCGGCCTGTTCGAGCATGCTGACGAGAGCTTCGCCGACTGTGGGTGTCGGGACGGTCATTGCAATTCCTCCACAAATGCGGCGATGCGATCGCAGGCGGCTTGCACCAATTCATCTGGAACCGTCAGGCTCAGCCGGATCAGCTTGCCCGCATTGTCCCCGAATGAGGAGCCCGGCATCACAGCCACACCATGCTCCAGCAGCCGCCAGGCGAAGCTTTCGCCGTCCAGTCCGGTGGCGGAAACGTCGACAATGATGAACATCCCGGCCTGAGGGCGGTAGGGGATTAATCCCGGAAGCGCTTCAAGACGGTCGGCAAACAGGTTGGAGCGGCGCTTGTAATCGGTGCGCATCTGTGCCGAAGTGGAAAAATTGGAGCGCAGTGCAAAGGCGGTCATGTCGGCGATGAAAGGCTGATTGCCGAACAGCATGGTTTCCGACAGCGGCAGCAGCTTCTCGCAGAACTCGCCTGGCCCGACGGCCCATCCACTTCGGAACCCGGGTGCGGCATGGGATTTCGAGATCGATGACAGCGCAACGGTCCGTTCAGCGAGAGCGGGATCGTCAAACGGTGAGGCGAACACGCCTTCAAACACCAGTTCCTCATAGACTTCATCCGAGACGATCCAGAGATCATGCGCCTTGCACACCGCCCCGATACGCGAGATCTCTTCGGCGCTCAGAACAGCACCGCTGGGATTTTGCGGTGAGTTCAGCAGCAGCACGCGCGATTGCGGTGTGATCGCCGCCTCAAGATCCTCGGCAGTCAGTCGGAAGCCGTTTTCGGCCTTCAGCGGAACAGATTGCCGGTGCGCACCGCTGGCCCGGATAACCCCTTCATAGGTCGCGTAAAACGGATCACCCACCAGCACCCCGTCGCCGGGACCGGTCAAGCCCATCAGTGTGGCGAACAGCGCCGTCTGGGTGCCCGGGAAACACATCACATTGGAGGTGTCCACCCCTGGCCGCCGACGGGCGTAGCGCGCGGCGATGGCCTCAAGCAGATCTGGTTCGCCGCGGCCGCTGGAATAGCCGGTACGTCCCGAAACCATCGAGCTATGACAGACGTCGAAGAGTTGCGGATCAGGCGGCAGGTCCGGCTCGCCAATGGTGAGTTCGATGATGTCGGCGCCGCCGCGCTTCATCTCCCGGCAGCGCTGGTGGATGGCCCATTTCGCTCCGCCTGTGTCGGCAAGGCGTTCCGTAATCGCCGCATAATGCATGCTGGTCATTCCCTGAAAGTTTTGGCGTCGATTCCGAGGACTGTTGCCACTGAATCGAGCGCGATCCGCACCACGTCTAGTTTTGAGAAGTCATCGCCGCCCATCGAGATCTCGATCCATAGCCCGTCCAGAAGCGCGTTGATGACAATGGCTTTCTGCAGCACCTGCTGCTTGCTGAGCCTTGTTCCCTGCTCGGCCATCGCTTCACCGACCAGATTCTCGATCAGGTCGCGAAAGGCCTGATAGCCTTCCCGGTGCACCTCGGCCATTACCGGATCGGAGTGAACCGTGCCGATGAACGAGGCCCAGATCGACAGCGTCCGTCCGTCCGCAACCGGAGCGGTGACGCTGGCGCGCACCAGCCCGGCAAGCCGGGACAGCGCTGAGCCATTGCCGCAGCCGGCTTCTGCACTGGCAATAAGCTTGGCTATGAATTGCTTGTAAGCCGCGCTGACCAGCCGTTCCTTGTTGTCGAAATAACGCCGGATCAGACCCGGTGTGACGCCGGCGCGCAATGCCACTTCCCGCACGGTCGCACCGGCGAGCCCGAGTTCGGCAATGCTGTCGAGCGTGGCCGCGATCAAATCTTGCTGCCGCACGGCTTCCGGCTCCCGATGGAAAGCCCGCCGTGTCATGGCACCTTCCTCATGCCCGCCAGACCGGACGTGTGAGGCAGGTTGGGCCGCCTTCGCAGGGGATGCAGAGCGCATCCGCATCGAACGCGGTGACCTGACATCCGGCCTGTTCCATCAGTTCACGGGTCTTGGGAAACCCATCAACCATGAGTACATTGCCCGGTGTCAGCGCCAGCACATTGAGATTGAGCCCGTTGGAAGCGTCAAACTCATCCCGTGGCGCCTCCACCAGCGTGTAGCCCCGGTCCTTCAGCAGTTGCCAGAAACCGACCGGCAGCATCGGTGCGAACACCAGTGCAAGCTTTTCATCGAGCGGCGACATCACCGACATCAGATGCAGGCAGGCCTCCGCACCATTTCCAAGCGGCAGGTCATACCCCAGAACGCTCACGCCGAGTGGCGCCAGAATCTCCGAGAGCTGTTCGATGCCCGACTGGTTGGTGCGCACACCGCGGCCGACAGCGAGTGTTTTTGAATCGACCCAGATACAGTCGCCGCCCTCAACCGACCCCGGTGCCGTGATCTTGCCCAGGATCGGAATTCCCGCGGCCTTGTAGGCCGCTTCATGCAAGTCCGGTTCCTTCATCCGGCCGGGTTTGCCCATGCGCAGGATAACCGCCCCCTGATCGGTCATCAGCGACGGATCATGGGTGAACATCGCATCCGCCAGACCGTCGCCATCGTCCTCAAGCCAGATGATCTCGGCCCCGGAAGCTGCAACATGATCGGCAAACACGCCAAATTGCGCCACTGCCTTGGTGCCGTCGAAGCCCGGGCCGTAATGCCAGTCCGCTGCATTGGCTGCGATCAGGCTGTCGCCGGGGCGGCGCATCAGCACCCGCTTGAGTGCGGGCGTCATCGATTGAGATCCGTATGTCATGATAAGGTCCGGTGTGAGGATGTGATTGCCGAAATTATACACTTGATTAATTACGCCGCAAGGGTCACGATTGACCAACTTCGCTCCGGATGGAGCAACAGAGGTATCGAATGAGCAGTCTGCAATCCGGCTCGCCAGCCAGTTCAAACGAAACTCCACCGGCCGTGGATATTGACGGTCTGCACAAATGGTTTGGTGACCTTGAAGTGCTCAAGGGTGTTTCGCTGTCCGCCAAGACCGGCGATGTCGTCGCCATCATCGGCGGCTCGGGGTCGGGCAAGTCCACCATGCTGCGCTGTGTCAACATGCTGGAGCTGCCGACCAGGGGCAAAATCAGCATCCAGGGCGAAACCATTGCCATGAAACCTGATGGCCGGGGCGGATTGCAGCCGGCCAATACAGCCCAGCTTCGCCGCATTCGCACGCGGCTTGCGATGGTGTTTCAAAGCTTCAATCTCTGGCAGCACATGACGGTGCTCGGCAACATCATTGAAGCGCCGGTTCAGGTCATGGGGGTCAAGCGCGATGAAGCGATCGCGCGGGCCGAAAAATTGCTCGACCGTGTTGGTCTGTCTGACAAGCGTGATGTCTATCCGTCCTTTCTGTCCGGTGGTCAGCAACAGCGTGCAGCGATTGCCCGTGCTCTTGCTGTCGAGCCGGAGGTGATGTTGTTTGACGAACCCACCTCGGCGCTTGATCCCGAGCTGGTGGGCGAGGTCCTTGCTGTGATCGCCGATCTGGCGCGTGAAGGACGCACCATGCTGTTGGTCACACATGAAATGAAATTTGCCCGCGAGGTCGCCAACCATGTTGTGTTTCTGGCCGACGGGGTGATCGAGGAGGAGGGGCCTCCGGAAACCATTTACAGCGCTCCGAAGTCGGAGCGATTGAAGAAATTCCTTGCGACGGTTCAATAGTCCAAGGCTCAATGGGCAAAGCCCGAAATCTCTAACAGGGGAAACTCCATGAACACCAAGATCATCACAGCAATTGCCGCGTTCGGCATGACGCTTGCCGCCCATTCGGCATCCGCCGAAACTGTCCGCGTCGGCGTCGCTGCCGAACCCTATCCGCCGTTCACCGAGCCGGATGCTTCCGGCAACTGGACCGGCTGGGAAATTGAATTCATGAATGCGGTCTGCGCCGAAGCCAAGCTTGATTGCGTGGTCACCCCGGTTGCCTGGGACGGCATCATTCCGGCGCTCACCTCGAACAAGATCGACGCCATCATCGGTTCGATGTCGATCACCGAAGAGCGTATGAAAACCATCGATTTCTCCGACAAGTACTATAACACCCCGTCGGTGATCGCGACCGCCAAGGGCTCGGGTATCACTCCAGATGCTGCAGGTCTCACCGACAAGATCATCGGTGTTCAGGTCTCTACCATTCACCAGGATTATGTGACCACGCATTTTGGTGACGCAGTTGCCGAGATCAAGGAATACCAGACCCAGGATGAAGCCAACCAGGATCTGGCTGCCGGTCGTGTTGACGCCATCATGGCGGATTCGCTCGCCCTTGACGCCTTCGTCAAATCTGACACCTGCTGCGAAATCGTCGGTGCTGTCGAAGATGATCCGGCAATTCTCGGTGCCGGCGTAGGCGTTGGTCTGCGCAAGGGCGACGATGCGCTGCGTGAGAAGTTCAACACCGCGATCGCAGCCATTCGCGAAAACGGCACCTATGCCGAATTCTCGAAGGCCTATTTCGACTTCGACATCTACGGCAAGTAACATGCCTGAACTGGCGCCATGCGCTCCAGCCGGGCCGGCGGGTCAAACCTGCCGGCCTGGAATGGTAACTTCAAATGATTGAGTGGATTGCCGGCCTCGCAGCCTGGGAGCTTCTGGCGCTTGAGCCGCCCGGCTGGGGTGGTGTGCTTCTCAAGGGCCTGGCGGTTTCCCTTCAGGTCGCAGTCGGCGGCTATCTTCTGGGCTTTCTGATCGGCATCGGCGGCGCCGCCGGCAAGCTTTATGGCGGCCCGATCCTGCGGGACATTCTTGATGTCTACACCACGCTGGTGCGCGCGGTGCCCGAACTGGTGCTGATCCTTCTGCTTTACTACGCCGGAACCGATGCGCTCAATCAGTTCATGGCGCTGATCGGTGCCGAACCGATGGACATCAGCGGCCTGGCTGCCGGCATCTTCGTGATTGGCGTTGTGCAGGGCGCCTATCAGACCGAGGTCTTGCGCGGCGCCTTCAAGGCGGTACCTCATGGCCAGATCGAAGCAGCACGCGCCTACGGCATGACGTCGCTGCAGGTGCTGCGCCGCATCACGCTGCCCGGCATGCTGCCCCATGCTGTGCCCGGCCTCGCCAATCTCTGGCTGATCGCCACCAAGGACACTGCACTTCTTGCCGTTGTCGGCGTGGCTGAGCTCACGCTGGTGACGCGTCAGGCGGGCGGCACCACCAAATCCTACTTCCTGTTTTTCTTCGCAGCTGGTCTTCTGTATCTGATGGTCACGCTGATCTCCAATGTCGGCATTCGCCGGATTGAACGCTATGCCCGGCGCGGCATGCCGGCGGTGCGCTGATGGGCCCTGAACTCAGAAGCTGGAAAGAGCCTCACCGTCTGGTGCTGCTGGCCATTGGCATCGGCATCATCGTCTTTGCGGCGCTCTACATGCGCTGGGACTGGCTGCCGCGCTATTCGGGCCGGTTGGTCGAGGGCGTCGGCACCACATTGTGGCTGTTGTTCCTGACAAGTGCGCTGGGTTTCCTGTTCGCGGTGCCGCTCGGCCTTGCCCAGGCGGCCGGGCCGATCTGGCTGTCCGCGCCGGCGCGCATGTTCTGTACGATGATCCGCGGCACACCGTTGCTGTTGCAATTGTGGCTCCTGTATTACGGGCTTGGGTCGCTGTTTGCCTTCTGGCCGGAGATCCGCCAGTCCTGGGCGTGGCCCTATCTGCGCTCGGCCTGGCCTTATGGTGTTCTGGCGCTGACGATGTCCTTCGCCGCCTATGAAGGCGAGGTGATGCGCGGCGCCTTTGCCGGGGTGCCCAAGGGCGAACTGGAGGCGGGCCGCGCCTATGGCATGTCGCCCTTGACCGTGTTCCGGCGGATCTGGCTGCCCCGCGCCATCCACCGGGCGCTGCCGACCCTGGCCGGTGAAACCGTGCTGCAACTCAAGGCCACGCCCCTGGTCGCCACCATCACCGTGGTCGATGTCTACGCCATCATCTCGCGGGTCCGGCAGGACACCTATCTCACCTATGAGCCGCTGCTGCTCCTGGCGCTGATCTACATGATGCTGACCGGCGTTCTCGTTCTCGCCTTTCGCTGGCTCGAGGCCAAGGTTCCGGTCAAGGGCTGAAGCCGTCGCCACATCATTCCGGGCATGTCACGGTATTGCCCGTCTCAACCTGCTCTCTGACGGGGACAGCCCGAACTGCCGCCTGAACGCACGGGAAAATGCCGGTTGCGAGGAAAACCCGGTGCGCGAGGCGATGTCGGTGACCGAGAGCGGCGTGTCATTGACCAGCCGCCGCGCGGCACTGAGCCTCAGCGACAGAAAATAGGCGCCGGGGGTTTCGCCCATCTGCCTTGAAAACAATTGCTCAAGACCGCGCGCCGACATCGAGACCCGCCGGGCAATCGCTGCGATGCTCAGCGGCGCATCGATATGGGTCTCCATGATCCGGACCGCGCGCACCAGCCGCGGATCATCGCGTGAATCGCCGACAATGACATTGACCTGCGGGTCGGACGCCGCTCTGAGTTCATCGTGAACGAAGCTGCTCGCCACATCCAGCGCCAGTGGTCTGCCGAGGATGCGCTCGATCAGCACGACCGCCATGTCAAAGCTCGGCGACGCGCCCGAGGTGGTGATGAAGCGACCGTCGATCACATAACGGTCGGGCCTGAGATCGACATGGGGAAAGGCGGCTGCGAAATCCTCGAAATCCTCCCAATGGGTCGCGGCCCGGTGCTCGTCGAGCAAACCGGCGCGCGCCAGCGGCCAGGCTCCCGATTCGATGCCCAGCACCAGGGTTGCATTTCGCGCCGCCCGGTAGATATGCGCAATCAGCTTTCGGTCCGTGAACCGCGCTGCACCAAACCCTGCCACCACGGCAAAGATGTCGGCGGGACGCGATGGATCGTGCCGGCCCGAAACCGGCCAGGCAATCCCTGCAGAGGTTTCCGGCGCCTCGCCATTGATGGAGACGAACCGCCAGTCAAACACCGTTCGCCCAGCCTGTCGGTTGGCCGCCCTCAGGGGTTCCGCAGTGCTCGCAAGCGTCATCATCGAACTGCCGGGCAGCACCAGAAGATCAACCCGGATCGGCCGGTCCAGAGTTGCAATCTGCGCAAGAGCTTTGCTTTGTGTCATGTAGTCTTCGTAAAATGGAATGCATCTGCCTGCAAGCCGGGCATCATTGTGCGATCATCAAGAGGAGGATTTGCCGCATGCCCCTGACCATGAACCGCGAGGTTTTCATCACCTGCGCCGTCACCGGCTCCGGCTCCACCCAGGACCGCAGCCCACACGTGCCGCGCTCGCCCGAGCAGATCGCCAATTCGGCGATCGATGCCGCCAGGGCAGGGGCCGCGATTGTCCATTGCCATGTCCGCGATCCCGAAACCGGCACCCCGCGCCGTGATGTGGCGCTCTACCGTGAAGTCACCGAGCGCATTCGCGATGCCGATATCGATGTTGTTCTCAATCTGACCGCAGGCATGGGCGGCGATCTGACCCTTGGCGGAACCGAATCGCCGCTGCCGCCCGTGGCCGGGACCGATATGGTCGGTGCGACCGAGCGGGTGGCCCATATCCGCGAATGCCTGCCCGAGATCTGCACACTCGATTGCGGCACGATGAATTTCGCCGAGGCCGACTACGTCATGACCAACACGCCGGGCATGCTGCGCGCCATGGGTGGGATGATGACCGAAATGGGCGTCAAGCCGGAGATCGAGGCGTTTGACACCGGCCATCTCTGGTTCGCCAAGGAACTGGTCAAGGAAGGTGTGCTGGCGCCCGATGCGCTGGTTCAGCTCTGCATGGGCGTTCCCTGGGGCGCGCCCGATGATCTCAACACCTTCATGGCGATGGTCAACAATGTGCCGGATGACTGGAACTGGTCGGCCTTCTCGCTCGGTCGCAACCAGATGGCCTATGTCGCTGCCGCCGTGCTGGCCGGCGGCAATGTCCGCGTCGGGCTTGAGGACAATCTCTGGCTCGGCAAGGGCCAGCTAGCGACCAACGCCCAGCTGGTCGAGCGCGCGGTCACCATCGTCGAGAACATGGGCGCCCGCGTCATCGGTCCCGCCGAGGTTCGCGAGCGGCTGAACCTCACCAAGCGCGCGCCTGTATCCGCCTGACAACGCTCCCGGGGAGGGGATCATGGAGAAGGTCAAGTTCACCGCGATGAAGGATGGCGACCGCGAGGATTACGAATTCCTCACCCGCCACGAGATCGAATATGCATCGAAGACCGCAGCACGGCTGATCGATGCGATGGTCGATCTGGATGAAAGCCTGTCGGGCTACCAGGTCACCCGGCTTGGCCATTCGCTGCAATCGGCGACGCGTGCCTGGCGCGATGGCGCTGATGTGGACTGGGTGGTCTCGGCGCTGTTGCACGACATCGGCGACATCTACGCGCCTTACAATCACGATGAATATGCGGCCGCGATTCTCCGACCCTTTGTGCGCGAGCAATGCACCTGGGTGGTCGAGAAGCACGGCGATTTCCAGAAGCTTTATTACGCCCACCATCTCGGCGGCGATCCGCATTCCCGCGATGCCTACAAGGGCCATGCCTATTTTGAGGATTGCGCCACCTTCTGCGAACGCTGGGACCAGTCGAGTTTTGACCCGGACTATGCGCATGAAGACATCGAGTTCTTCCGCGCCATGGTCGAGGCGGTCTTTGCCCGCAAGGCCTATGATCCCGCCGTCATCCGCGTCGGCGAGCGTGTTGCACTTGTTGATTCCACTGTTGCCGAAGGGCGAAACGCATGAGCAAATCCATGAAAGCCGCCATTATCGGTGGCGGTGTTATCGGCGGCGGCTGGGCCGCGCGCTTTCTCTTGAACGGTTGGGACGTCGTCGTCTCCGATCCCGATCCGGAAGCCGAACGCAAGGTCGGTGAAGTGCTCGCCAATGCGCGGCGCTCGCTGCCGGCTTTGTCCGATGTCAGCGTGCCGAAAGAGGGCAGGCTCAGCTTCGCCGCCTCGGTTGCAGAAGCCGTCGCGGACGCGGACTGGATCCAGGAAAGCGCGCCCGAGCGCCTCGACATCAAGCACAATGTCTTCGCTGAAATCCAGAGCCATTGCCGTGCCGATGCGCTGATCGGCTCGTCGACCTCGGGCTTCAAACCGTCCGAGCTGCAGCAGGGCGCTGTGCGGCCTGAACAGATCTTCGTCGCCCATCCCTTCAACCCGGTCTATCTGCTTCCGGTAATAGAGCTGGTCGGCGTCGAGGCAACGCTTCTGCGCGCCCGCGATGTGCTCGAGGGCATCGGCATGAAGCCGCTGATCGTGCGCAAGGAAATCGACGCCCACATCGCCGACCGGTTTCTTGAAGCGGTCTGGCGTGAGGCGCTGTGGCTGATCAAGGACGGCATCGCCACCACTCAGGAAATCGACGACGTCATCCGTTACGGCTTCGGCATGCGCTGGGCGCAGATGGGTCTGTTCGAGACCTACCGCATCGCCGGTGGCGAAGCCGGAATGCGCCATTTCATCGCCCAGTTCGGCCCGTGCCTCTCCTGGCCCTGGACCAAGCTGATGGATGTTCCGGAACTGACCGACGAGCTCACCAACATGATCGCCGATCAGTCCGACGCCCAGTCCGGCATGCACTCGATCCGCGAACTCGAGCGCATCCGCGATGACAATCTGGTCGCCATGATGCGGGCCTTGAAGGGCCGCAATTGGGGCGCGGGCGAGCTGCTCAACCAGCAGGACGCGCGCATCAAGCCGCCGCTGCCGGCCGCGATCGACAAGCCGTTCACAACGCTCAGCCGCGTCATTCCGATCGACTGGATGGACTACAACGGCCACATGAACGAAAGCCGCTACGGTCAGGTGTTCTCCGATGCCGGCGATGTGGTCATGCAGATGGTCGGCGCCGATCCCGATTACATCGCCGGTGGCCTGTCCTATTTCACCGTCTCCAACGAAATCGGCTATCTCAGCGAAACCCACCTCGGCGACGTCATCCATGTCCGCACCCAGGTGCTTGAAGCCCGCGGCAAGAAGCTCAGGCTCTATCACGAGATGATCCGCAGCGCTGATGACGAACTGCTGGCCACCTGCAACCAGCTGCTTCTGCATGTCTCGCTCGAAACCCGCCGCACCTGCGAGCCGGAAGGCGAGGTTCTGGCAAAGATCACGGCCCTCGGGGAAGCGCAGTCGAAGCTGCCCAAACCTGCCAGCATGCGGGACTAGGCGATGAGCAAGCGTGTTCTCATCACCGGAGGCGGATCGGGCATCGGCTTGGCCATGGCGCAAACCTTTGCGGCGGAAGGAGCCCGGGTCTTCATCACCGATGTCAACGAAGAGGTCCTGGCCGAGTGCCCGGACAGCTGGCTGAAGATGGCGGGGGACGCGAGTGATCCCGACCACATGCGCGCCGTGTTCGAGCGAATTGCCGCCGAATGGGGCAGCCTTGATGTGCTCTGTGCCAATGCAGGCATTGCCGGTCCCACAGCACTGGTCGAGGATGTCGAGCCGGAGGATTTCCGCCGCTGCCTCGCCGTCAATCTCGAAGGCGCGTTTCTGGCCGCCAAATATGCAGCGCCGATGATGAAGGCTCAGAAGTCCGGGGCGATCATCATCACCTCGTCCAATGCCGGTCTCAACGGCTTCCCCAACCGCGTGCCCTATGCGGCAGCGAAATGGGCGGAGATCGGGCTGATGAAGACGCTGGCCATGGAGCTTGGCCCCTATGGCATCCGCGCCAATGCGATCGCGCCGGGCTGTGTCGGGGGCCCGCGCATCGACGGCGTCATCGAACGCGAGGCCAGGGCCAAGGGCACGACGCCGGACGTGATCCGCGCCGGCTACGAGGCGGGCGTCTCGATGCGCTCCTTCGTTACCGCCCAGGACGTCGCCAATATGGCGGTCTTCCTTGCCTCCGAGGGCGCGCGGCTGGTCTCCGGCCAGGTGATCGCCGTTGACGGCCATACCGAAAACCCCGACCCGAAAGTGTGAGACCATGGATTTTGGACTGACCCAGGAACAGGAGATGATCGTCGAGACCACGCGGTCCTTCGTCGAGAACGAGCTCTACCCGCACGAGGCGCAAGTCGAGCGCAGCGGCCATCTCGACATGGATCTGGTGCGTGAGATCCAGGGCAAGGCCATCGCCGCCGGGCTCTATGCCGCCAACATCCCGGAAGAGTTCGGCGGCGCCGGTCTCGATACGCCGACCTGGCTGCTCTACGAGAAGGAACTGGGCCGCGCCAATTACGCGCTGCACTGGACCTGCGTCGCACGCCCCTCCAACATCCTCTGCGCCGGCACGCCCGAGCAACGGGCCAGGTATCTCGAACCCTGCGTCGCGGGCGAGAAATGGGATTGCCTGGCCATGACCGAACCCGGCGCCGGGTCCGATCTGCGCGGCATGAAGGCCACCGCCAAACAGGACGGGTCCGCCAAGGATAGTGATTGGGTGCTCAACGGCACCAAGCATTTCATTTCCCACGCCGACATTGCCGATTTCACCATCGCCTTCATGGCCACCGGCGAGGAAGACACGCCGCGTGGCAAGAAGAAGCTGATCACCGCCTTCTTCGTCGACAAGGGCACGCCCGGTTACGCTGTGCGCGACGGCTACCGCAATGTCTCGCATCGCGGCTACACCAATGCCGTCCTCGAATTCGACAATTGCCGCATTCCGGCCGAGAACATACTCGGCGAAGTCCACAAGGGCTTCGAGGTCGTCAACACCTGGCTCGGGGCCACCCGCCTGCAGGTCGGCGCCACATGCCTTGGCCGCGCCGACCGCGCTTTTAAGCATTCGGTCGAATGGGCCGCAACCCGTGAGCAGTTCGGCCAGCCGATCGGCAAGTTCCAGGGCGTCTCCTTCAAGCTCGCCGACATGGCAATGGAAATGAAGGCGGCCGAACTGATGATCATGGAGGCCGGCTGGAAGTTCGATCAGGGCACGGTGTCCGATGCCGATATGGCTATGGCCAAGCTCAAGGCCACCGAAATGCTCGCCATGGTCGCCGACGAGGCGATCCAGATCCATGGCGGCATGGGGCTGATGGACGAGTTGCCGCTCGAACGCATCTGGCGCGATGCCCGCATCGAGCGTATCTGGGAGGGCACATCGGAAATCCAGCGCCACATCATCTCCCGCGCGCTGCTGCGCCCGTTCGGGGCGTAACCGATTTCACTGCAATAATGGACCTTACACGCATGAAACCGTCGATCACGATCACCTATTGCCGCCAGTGCAACTGGATGCTGCGCGCGGGCTGGATGACGCAGGAGCTGCTCTCGACCTTCTCGGAAGAACTCGGCTCGGTCACCCTGGTGCCAGGCACCGGCGGAACCTTCACCATTGAAGTCGATGGCGAACTGATCTGGGAACGCAA
This sequence comes from Hoeflea sp., assembly GCA_043585085.1. Lineage (GTDB taxonomy): Bacteria > Pseudomonadota > Alphaproteobacteria > Rhizobiales > Rhizobiaceae > Hoeflea. Next base: position 668,251 of record CP121320.1, on the reverse strand, counting down.
GCGCGATGGCGGCTTTCCCGATGTCAAGGCGCTCAAGGGCCGGGTGCGTGATCGTATCGATCCCGACCGCGATCTCGGCCACCTCGAGACCACGAAGGTCAATGAATGACATCTGATCTCTCCCGCCTCCTGCGTCCCCGATCAATTGCGCTATTCGGCGGCGGGTGGGCCGTCAATGTCGTGGCGCAACTGAAGAAATCCGGTTTCGACGGCGACATCTGGCCGGTCAACCCGAAGCGCGCCGACATTCTCGGCGTGCCGTGCCTCGCCTCCATTGATGATCTGCCGTCAGCCCCTGATGCGAGCTTCATCGGCGTCAACCGTGACGCAACCATCGAGGTGGTGCAGCGGCTGAGTGCCATGGGCGCGGGCGGGGCCACCTGCTTTGCCTCGGGCTTTCTCGAAAGCGAAGGCGAGACCGCCGGCGGGGCGGATCTTCAGGCGCGCCTGATTGCGGCGGCGGGCGACATGCCGATCCTCGGGCCCAATTGCTACGGCCTGATCAACTATCTCGACAATGTCACGCTCTGGCCCGACCAGCATGGCGCTGTTCCGGTCGACAGCGGCGTGGCGATTGTCGCCCAGTCCTCCAACATCGCCATTAACATGACCATGCAGGCGCGCGGTTTGCCGATTGCCTATGTGATCGCCGCAGGCAACCAGGCCCAGACCGGCGCCAGCGGCATTGCCGCGTCATTGCTGGATGACGACCGGGTCACGGCCATCGGGCTCTATCTCGAAGGCTTTGGCGACATTCGCGCGCTTGAAGCCTTTGCCGCGAAAGCTCGGGCAAAGGGCAAGCCGGTGGTCGCCATCAAGATCGGCCGCTCCGACAAGGCGCGCGTGGCGACCATGACCCACACCGCGTCCCTCGCAGGCAGCGCCGCGGCCGGCTCTGCTCTGCTCAGACGGCTCGGGATCATCGAAGTCGAGACCATTGCGGTGTTTCTTGAAACGCTCAAGCTGCTGCACACGCTCGGCCCGCTGCCCGGCGCGTCCGTTTGCTCGGTCAGCTGCTCGGGCGGCGAGGCCAGCCTGATGGTGGATCTGAGCATTGGCACCAGGCTGGAGTTTTCCGATTTCGCCGCGTCCCAGCGCGCGAGCCTGAAGGCGGAGCTCGGGCCCATCGTCACCATCGCCAATCCGCTCGATTATCACACCTTTATCTGGGGTGACACCGAACGGATGACCCGGGTGTTCGCCATGGTCATGGCCGAGACCTTCGATCTTACGGTTTTCATTCTGGACATGCCGCGGGCCGACCGCTGCGATCCGTCGAGCTATCAGTGCGCGGTGGATGCGATCATCGCCGCAAAGGATCGCACCGGCGCCCGCGTCGCCGTGCTGGCCAACCTGCCCGAAAACATGTCGGATCACTTCACCGGCCAGTTCATGGAAGGCGGCGTCGCGGTGCTGCACGGCATGAGCGAAGGCGTCGCCGCAATCGGCGCGGCGATTGCCGCCGGGCGGTTTGAAACAACGAACCCGGAGCCGCTGCTGCTGGTTCCCGGTGAAGCAAAACATGCAATCCTTCTCAGTGAGGCCGCCTCCAAGGAGGCTCTGTCAGGATTTGGTCTTCGGATCCCGAGATCGGTTCAGGCAGGGTCCATCGATGAGCTGATTGAGGAGGCACAGGCACTGTCATTCCCGGTCGTTCTCAAGGGCACCGGTCTGGCGCACAAGAGTGAAGCCGGTCTGGTGGTGCTCAACATTATGGATGAGCCGAGCCTCAGCACCGCAGCATACCAGATGCAGAGCGTGACTTCGGAGTTCCTGGCCGAGGAAATGGTGGTCGGGTCACTTGCCGAGATGCTGGTTGGCATCACCCGCGATCCGACCGGCGCCTTCCTGCTGACCCTGGGCGCCGGTGGTGTGCTGACCGAGATACTGGGCGACACCAAAAGCCTGCTTTTGCCCGCGGGCCGCAATGAGATCGAGCAGGTGCTGTATGGCCTGCGGATCGGTCGCCTGCTCGAAGGCTATCGCGGCAAGCCCGCGGCCAATATGGAAGCGCTGTGCGATGCGGTGCTTGCACTCTGCCATTATGCTACGAGCCATGCAGACCGGCTCGTCGAACTTGAAGTCAATCCCCTGATCGCCCGCGCCGGTGACGCCATTGCTGTCGATGCGCTGATCCGCCTCCATGACGCCGAATAGGAAAAGGAACCCACTCATGACCGGACCTGTCAGAACCCGCATCGTCGGACACGTTCTCGAAGTCACGCTCGACCGGCCCAAGGCCAATGCGGTCGATCTTGTGACCAGCCGCATCATGGGCGAGGTGTTTCGTGATTTTCGCGACAACCCGGATCTGCGGGTGGCGATCCTGACCGGCGCGGGCGAGAAATTTTTCTGCCCCGGTTGGGATCTGAAGGCCGCCAATGATGGCGATTCGGTCGACGGCGATTACGGTGTTGGCGGCTTCGGCGGGCTGCAGGAACTGCCGCATATGAACAAGCCGGTGATCTGCGCTGTCAACGGAATTTGCTTTGGCGGCGGGCTCGAGATCGCGCTCTCCTGCGACATCATTCTGGCGGCGGAACACGCCAGTTTCGCGCTTCCCGAGATTCGTTCCGGCACGGTGGCCGATGCCGCCTCGATCAAGCTGCCCAAGCGTATTCCCTACCACATCGCCATGGAGATGCTGTTCACGGGCCGCTGGCTCGACGCCGAGGAAGCCCACCGCTGGGGCTTCGTCAATCACATCCATTCCGCCGACCGGTTGATGGTCGAGGCCTGGAAGATGGCCGAGTTGCTGGCCTCCGGTCCGCCGCTGGTCTTCGCTGCAATCAAGGAAGTGGTGCGCGAGGCGGAAGGCGAGAAATTCCAGGACATCATGAACAAGGTCACCAAACGCCAGCTCCGAACGGTCGATACGCTCTACGGATCCGAGGACAGTCTCGAAGGCTTCCGTGCGTTCTCCGAGAAGCGCGATCCCGTCTGGAAGGGCAAGTAGAGCCGCCGCTCAGATCCTGGTGTGCATCTGGTAGCCCGGTGCAAAGGTCAGCCGCACCGAGGTGATCACCAGCCCCTCGTTCCAGGTGCTGCGATCGATGACGAACAGGCCTTCGCCTTCCTTGCAGCCGAGGATTTCTGCCTCGCGCGGGCCTGCGGTCATCGCCGAAAAGGAAAAATCCCCGCCCTCGAAGGGCACATTGGCGACCAGCCATTCATTGGCGCTCCTGACGCTAAGGTCGGCGGCCTTGATGCCCGGCACGGCCTCAGGGTTGATCCAGCGGTCGCCAAACACATAGGGCTTGCCGTCTGCCAGATGCAGCGTCACCAGATGGATCAGCGTGATGCCCTGTTCGACCTGCATCCGCGCCCGGATGCCCGAAGGCGGCACGGCACTTTCCTGGGTGAGCACGGTGTGGCGGTAGGTCTGGCCCTTGCCCTCGATCTCATAGCGGATCACCGGAATGTCGAGCGTCGCCTTGCGCACCGGATTGAGCGCCACCCGGGTGCCAGCCTTGCGACGGCGATCCAGCAGCCCGGATTCGGCAAGTGCGCGCAGCGCCCGATTGACCGTGGCTCTGGCGCAGCCGAATTCAATCGCCAGCTCTGCCTCGTTGGGAATGAAATCTCCCGGTTTCCATTCACGGGCATTGATCCGGCGCAGCACCTCCGCTTGCACCGATTGCCAGCTGTTGAAATCTCTCCCGCTCAAATGGCCTCTCCAAGCTCCTTCATCGTTCTCGCATAGGCCGAGACGATGGCCTCCCGTTTGATGTGTCGACCGTCTGTTACCATATGTCGACCCGCCGACCAGACATCACTCACCATCCGGTCGTCGCCGGCGAATGTATAGCAATCGAGGATGGTGTCGCCGGTTCTGCCCGCAAGATCCACCGCATTGGCGTCAAGCGCCATCAGATCGGCCAGCTTGCCGGTGGCGATAGAACCATTGTCGCGCGCCGAAACCGAAGCACCGCCGGTGTTGATGGCATCAAACAGCCGCCGTCCTGTGGATTTGTCGACGCTCGCCAGCGCCGCACGGGAATGGTCGCGCAGCCGTTGCGAATGGTCGAGTGTGCGGAGCTCTTCCGAGAGCGAAATGCGGATGTTGGAATCGGATCCCACCGCAATCGCGCCTCCGGCCTCGAACCAGCGCACGCCATCGAAGATGCCGTCGCCAAGGCTCGATTCGGTGATCGGGCAGAGCCCTGCCACCGCGCCGCTCCGGGCCAGGCCCTCGGTCTCGTGGGGCAGCATCTGGGTGCAATGGATGAAGCAGTGCCGCTGATCAAGATCCATCGTGTCGAGCACCAGTTCCACCGGGCGCTTGCCATGGGCGGCGACAATTTCCTCGACCTCGGCAATCTGCTCGGCCAGATGCATGTGCAGTGGATTGGCGCCTGCCAGCGCTGCATGATGATGAAGCTCTTCGGCAGCAACGGCGCGCAGGCTGTGCGGAGCAACGCCGATGCGGCTGTCACCGGAAAGCCGCGCCACCACCTCGGCTGATTTCGCATGCAGCTCCGCATAGGCATCGAGCGTGTTGCCGAACCGGATCTGGCCGGGTCCAAGCGCCCGCCGGTCACAGCCGCCATATTGATAATGCACAGGCAGCAGTGTCAGCCCGATGCCGGTCAGCGCGCTGGCGGCAGCAACCCGTTCGGCCATTTCGGCGATGTTGGCATAGGGAACGCCGCCTGGTTGATGGTGCAGATAGTGGAACTCGACATTGGCCGAATATCCGGCCTCGAGCATTTCCATCTGAACGAAGGCCGCAATCGCCTCGACATGGTCCGGCGTCAGCCGGTCGAGAAAGCGAAACATCAGCTGACGCCAGGTCCAGAACGAATCGGACGGGTTCGGCCCGCGCTTTTCGGTCAGCCCTGCCATCGCACGTTGAAACGCATGGCTGTGGCAATTGGCGGGCGAGGGGAGCAGGATTCCGACCCTGTGGCCTTCTGCCGGTTGCCCGCTGGTAACCGATCCGATGGTGCCCGCCGCGGTGATTTCGACCCGCACATTCTCGGCCCATCCACTCTCCAGCAATGCCTTTTCAGCCCAAATGACCGTCATTGTCTCACGCCTCTTGACAGGTTTTTATGTATATACTTATAGTCAAAATACGCGGACATAACAACGGTAAAATCATGCTCCTGACCAATGCAAGCCTGGCCACAATGGACGGCAAGCCAGCCTATGGGCTGGTCGACAAGGCAGCGCTTGTGGTTGAGGACGGGCGCATTGCCTGGGCCGGGCCCGAACAGGATTTGCCCGCCCGTTTTCGAAATCTCGAGACACTGGATCTTGAAGGCCGCCTGATCACCCCGGCATTGATTGATTGTCATACTCACGTTGTGCACGGCGGCAACCGGGCGCGCGAATTCGAGATGCGGCTCGAGGGCGCGTCCTATGAAGAAGTGGCGCGCGCCGGTGGTGGCATCGTCTCCACCGTGTCGGTCACGCGGACCACATCCCGGGCCGATCTGCTTGCCGGTGCGCTCAGGCGCGTCGATGCGCTGATCGCCGAGGGTGTCTCCACCATCGAGATCAAGTCAGGCTACGGGCTCGACATCGAAACCGAACTCAAGATGCTGCGCGTGGCGCGCGACATTGCGGCAGACCGTCCGGTGCGGATCAAGACCAGCTATCTCGCCGCACACGCCGTGCCCGCTGAATACAAGGGCCGCGCCGACGCCTATATCGCGGACGTCTGCATTCCCGGTCTCGAGGCCGCGCATGCCGAGGGTCTGGTCGATGCGGTTGACGGGTTCTGCGAGGGCATCGCCTTTTCACCCGAACAGATCGCTCGCGTTTTTGACAAGGCCAAAGAGCTTGGCATTGCCACCAAGCTGCATGCCGAGCAGCTCTCCAATCTCGGCGGCACCCAGCTTGCAGCAAATTATGCTGCGCTGTCGGCCGATCATCTTGAATACGCCAATGAGGATGACGCCAGAGCCATGGCTGCGGCCGGCACGGTGGCGGTCATTCTGCCCGGTGCTTTCTACACTCTGCGTGAAACCGTGGCGCCACCGATTGACGCGTTTCGCAAACATGGCGTTGGGATGGCGGTGGCGACGGACTGCAATCCGGGCTCTTCGCCGATGGCCTCACTGCTGCTGGCGATGAACATGGCCTGCACTCTGTTCCGGATGACGCCTGAAGAAGCGTTGACCGGCGTGACCCGTAATGCAGCGCGCGCGCTCGGCCTCGATGATACAGGCATGATCAAGCCTGGCCTGCGCGCCGACTTGGCGATCTGGGATGTCGAACATCCCGCAGAACTCTCTTACCGCATTGGTTTCAACCCGCTCTTCAAGCGGATTTTTGGAGGCGCATTGTGACGCTTACCCTTCTGCCCGGCCAGGCGACGCTTGGCCAGCTCGAACAGATCTGGCGCACTGGCGTTGCCGTGGTTCTTGATGACAGCGCCATGCCCGGCATCGAGGCCGCAGCCGCCCTGGTCCGCAAGGCGGCGGAAGGCAATGAGGCGGTCTATGGCGTCAACACCGGTTTTGGCAAGCTTGCCAGTGTGCGGATCAAGCCCGGCGACACCGCGCAGCTGCAACGCAACCTGATCCTGTCGCATTGTTGCGGCGTCGGCGAGCCGCTGGATGTCGCCACCACACGGCTGATGATGGTGCTCAAGCTTTTGTCCGCAGGCCGTGGCGCGTCCGGCATCACCTGGAAAACGCTTTCGGTGATTGAGGCAATGCTCGCCAAGGGCGTCACGCCGGTGATCCCGAGCCAGGGCTCGGTCGGTGCGTCAGGCGATCTTGCCCCGCTCGCCCATATGGCGGCAGCGATGATCGGCGAGGGCGAGGCGGAGTTCAAAGGCCAGCGCATGCCTGCCGGTGAAGCGCTCTCAAGGGCCGGTATCGAGCCCGCCGTGCTTGCGCCGAAGGAAGGCCTCGGCCTGATCAACGGCACGCAATTCTCCACCGCCTGTGCGCTGGTCGGCTATTTCGGCGCGATCCGCAATCTTGAAGCCAGCATTGTCTCCTCCTGCCTGTCGACCGATGCAATCATGGGATCGACCGCGCCGCTTGAAGCCGGCATTCATGCCTTCCGCGGCCATCGTGGACAGATCAATGTCGCCGGCGCCATGCGTGCGGTGATGGCGGGGTCCGAGATTCGCGAAAGCCATCGTGATGGCGATAGCCGCGTTCAGGATCCCTATTGCATCCGCTGCCAGCCGCAGGTGGTCGGCGCGGCGCTCGATCTTCTCCGCTTTGCCGGCAAGACCTTGGAGATCGAAGCCAATGCCGTCTCCGACAACCCGCTGGTGTTGGTTGAGGACGGCAAGATCGTTTCGGGCGGCAATTTTCACGCCGAGCCGGTGGCTTTCGCAGCTGACCAGATCGCACTTGCCATCGCCGAAATCGGCGCCATCGCCCAGCGCCGCGTGGCGCTGATGGTCGACCCAACGCTCTCCTTCGATCTGCCTCCGTTCCTTACGCCCAAGCCGGGGCTCAATTCAGGTCTGATGATTGCCGAAGTCACCACCGCGGCGCTGATGAGCGAGAACAAGCATCTCGCCAATCCGTGCTCGACCGATTCCACCCCGACATCAGCCAACCAGGAAGACCATGTCTCCATGGCCGCCCATGGCGCACGGCGGCTGAAGCGGATGAATGACAACCTCAATGTGATCATCGGCGTCGAACTGCTCTGCGCGGCCCAGGGCGTCGAGTTCCGCGCGCCGCTGACCACCAGCCCGACGCTGCAATCCGCACTCGATCTGATCCGCGCCGACATCGCCACACTGACTGATGACCGCTTCATGGCGGGCGACATCGCCAATGCCGCAGCGATCGTCGCTGAGGGCAGGGTGCAGGCAAAATGCAATGTGGCGGCCCTGCTTGACGGGATGGCGGCATGACCCCGGTCGAGGTCAGACGCGGCAATTCCCCACTGGTGCTAGGCTTCCCGCACAGCGGCACCCATGTGCCCGACGAGATCTTTGCCAGGCTGACCCCGCTCGGCCAGACGCTGGGCGATACCGACTGGCATGTCGACAGGCTCTATGACGGTCTGCTTGACGATGTCACCACCGTGCACGCCAAATTTCACCGCTATGTCATCGACGCCAACCGTGATCCGTCCGGCGCCAGCCTGTATCCGGGCCAGAACACCACCGGGCTGGTGCCGATGACCAATTTCGACGGCGAGCCGCTCTGGCTCGAACAGCCTGATGCCGATGAGATCGAGGTGCGACGCCTGGCCTGGCACACGCCCTATCATGCAGCACTCGAAGCCGAGCTTGAGAGGGTGCGCGGCATTCACGGAGTCGCCATTCTCTACGATTGTCACTCGATCCGCTCGCGCGTTCCTTTCCTGTTTGAAGGCACATTGCCGGACTTCAACATCGGCACCAATGAGTGCACCACCTGCGCCGCCGAAATCGAATCCGCAGTGACTGGCATCTGTGCTGCTGCGGAAGGCTATTCGAGCGTCCTCAATGGCCGCTTCAAGGGCGGCTGGACCACGCGCCACTATGGCCGGCCTGCTGAGAACCTGCACGCCATCCAGATGGAGCTTGCCCAGAGCACCCACCTGAAAACCGAGGCCGTGCCGTTCGACTATGACGAGTCCAAGGGTGAACGCCTGCGGGTTCAACTCAAAACAATTCTGACTTCAATTGCTGACCTTGCAGCATCAATGGGAGGCCAATCATGACCAATCCAAGACACAATCAGCGCGATGTCTACCCGCCCACCGGCACCGAGATCACCGCCAAGAGCTGGCTGACCGAAGCGCCGATGCGCATGCTGATGAACAATCTGCATCCCGATGTGGCCGAAAATCCGCATGAGCTGGTGGTCTATGGCGGCATCGGCCGCGCTGCGCGCACCTGGAAGGATTTCGACCAGATTGTAGCTTCCCTCAAGAGCCTTAACGACGACGAGACGCTGGTGGTGCAGTCGGGCAAGCCGGTGGCCGTGGTGCGCACCCATTCCGACGCACCGCGGGTGCTGATCGCCAATTCCAACCTGGTGCCCAACTGGGCCAACTGGGACCATTTCAACGAACTCGACAAGCGCGGGCTTGCCATGTACGGCCAGATGACCGCGGGCTCCTGGATCTATATCGGCACGCAAGGCATCGTGCAGGGCACCTATGAAACCTTCGTCGAGGCCGGGCGCCAGCACTATGGCGGCGATCTCAAGGGCAAGTGGATCCTGACTGGTGGCCTTGGCGGCATGGGCGGCGCCCAGCCGCTCGCTGCCGTGATGGCAGGCGCCTGTTGCCTGGCTGTCGAGTGCGATGAGACCCGCATCGATTTCCGCCTGCGCACCCGTTATGTTGACGCCAAGGCTCACTCGCTGGATGAGGCGCTCGGTATGATCGATGAGTGGACCAAGGCCGGAGAGGCCAAGTCCGTCGGCCTTCTGGGCAATGCGGCCGATGTCTTCGTCGAGCTCGCCGCGCGCATGAAGTCGGGCGGTCCGCGCCCTGACATTGTCACCGACCAGACCTCCGCGCACGATCCGCTGCACGGCTATCTGCCGCAGGGCTGGAGCGTCGCCGAATGGCGCGAGAAGCAGGAGAGCGATCCCAAGGCGGTCGAAACCGCCGCCCGTGCCTCGATGAAGGCCCACGTCGCCGCCATGGTCGAGTTCTGGAATGCCGGTGTGCCGACACTCGATTACGGCAACAACATCCGCCAGGTGGCCCAGGACGAGGGCCTGGAAAATGCCTTTGCGTTCCCCGGCTTTGTGCCTGCCTATATCCGCCCGCTGTTCTGCCGCGGCATCGGCCCGTTCCGCTGGTGCGCGCTGTCGGGCGATCCCGAGGACATCTACAAGACCGACGCCAAGATGAAGGAGCTGTTCCCGGAGAACGCCCATCTGCACAACTGGCTCGACATGGCGCGCGAGCGCATCGCCTTCCAGGGCCTGCCGGCGCGGATCTGCTGGATCGGGCTTGGCGACCGCCACCGCGCTGGTCTTGCCTTCAACGAGATGGTGGCCTCGGGCGAACTCAAGGCGCCCATCGTCATTGGCCGCGACCATCTGGACTCGGGCTCCGTCGCCTCGCCCAACCGCGAGACGGAGGCGATGAAAGACGGCTCGGACGCGGTCAGCGATTGGCCGCTGCTCAACGCGCTTTTGAACACCGCTTCGGGGGCCACTTGGGTGTCGCTGCACCATGGCGGCGGCGTCGGCATGGGCTTCTCGCAACATTCCGGCATGGTTGTCGTCGCCGACGGAACCGAGGCGTCGGCCAGACGGCTTGAGCGTGTGCTGTGGAACGATCCGGCTTCCGGCGTCTGGCGCCATGCCGATGCCGGCTACGAAATCGCGCTCGACTGCGCGCGCGAACACGGGCTCAATCTGCCCGGCATACTGGGGTGAAAACAACAAGCCAAACTCAACACAGACAACACAGAGAGGAACTGATATGCAAAGACGCAAATTTCTGAAAGCCGGTGTCGCCGGTGCAGCCGCTGCAACGCTCGCCACGCCTGCGATCGCGCAGGACAAGCGCGAATGGAAGATGGTCACCGCCTGGCCGAAGAACCTGCCGGGACCGGGCGTTGCCGCCCAGCTTCTGGCCGACCGCATCACCACGCTGTCGGGCGGCCGTATCGAGGTCAAGCTTTTCGCCGCTGGTGAAATCGTGCCGGGCCGCGGCGTCTTTGACGCTGTCTCCGAAGGCACTGCCGAACTCTACCACGCCGTTCCCGCCTATTGGGGCTCGAAGTCCAAGGGCATCCTGCTGTTCGGCTCCCAGCCCTTCGGCCTGCGCGCCGACGAGCAGTTCGGCTGGATGCAGCATGGCGGCGGTCAGGCGCTCTATGACGAGATGTATGGCCGCTTCGGCATCAAGCCGTTCCTGTGCGGCAACTCCGGACCGCAATGGGCCGGCTGGTTCCGCACCGAGATCAATTCGGTCGAGGATCTCAAGGGGCTGAAGTTCCGCACCACCGGTCTCGCCTCCGAGATGGCCACCAAGATGGGCATGGCGGCGGAAGCCATGGGCGGGCCGCCAATGTTCCAGGCGCTGCAGACCGGCGCGCTTGATGCGGGCGAGTTCATCGGTCCCTGGACCGATTCCGCACTCGGCTTTTACCAGGTCGCCAAGAACTACTACTGGCCCGGCGTCGGCGAGCCTTCTTCGGCTGAGGAATGCGGCGTCAACGCAGCTGCTTTCGCGGAACTGCCGGAAGACCTGCAGCAGGTCGTCACACTGGCCTGCGAAAGCCTCTACAACCCGGTCTGGACCGAATACACCACCAAGCACGCCCAAGCGCTCAAGACGCTGGTGTCCGAGCATGGCGTCATGGTTCGCAAGCTGCCCGATGATGTCATCACCGCCATGGGTGCGGCGGCTGAGGAGGTCATTGACGAACTTCGCCAGAACGATGATGAATTGGTCAAGCGCATCACCGAGAGTTTCATCAGCTATCGCGATCTCGTTGGTGGTTACATGACCTATGCCGATAACGGGCAGATGAACGCCCGCGCGGCGGTCATGGGCTACTGATCATCAACCGCCGGCGCGGGCCTTGAAGGTTTTGCGCCGGCGGCTCTTTCCGGGCGAAGGGATACCCATGCAGCGGCTGGCCGATTTTCTCGATGGCATCGCCCGCCTCACCGCGAGCATCGTGCGCTGGCTTGCGCTTTTGATGGTGCTGGTGCAGTTCGGCATCGTCGTCGGGCGTTATGTCTTCGGGGTCAATTCCATCGCCGCCCAGGAGAGCGTGCTCTACATGCATGCGAGCCTGTTCATGCTCGGCGCAGGCTACACGCTGCTGGTCGACAAGCATGTCCGCGTTGACGTGTTTTACGCCAAGGCGGGTGACGAAACCCGCCGCCGCATCGACATCTTCGGCCATCTCATCCTGCTGCTGCCCTCGATGCTGGCGCTGGCCTACTGGTCCTGGCCCTCGGTGCGCAATTCCTGGAAAATCCTCGAAGGCCCGATTTCGGTCGGCGGCATCGAGGCGGTGTTCCTGATGAAATCGCTGATCCCTGCCTTCTGCGTGCTGGTGATCCTGCAATCGCTGGCGCTGCTGATCCGGCTGATGCTGCCGGTGTCCTTCTCCCGGAAGGCTTCGGCATGAGCGCCTATCTTGATCTGTTCATGTTCGTGGCGCTGATCGGCGCCATCCTGCTGGGCTTCCCGGTCTCGTTCTCGATTGCCGGAGTGGCGATCATTTTCGCCTATCTCGGCTGGGCGCTCGGTGTGATGGACATCTCGCTGATGGGCGCCACCGGACAGCGTGTCTTTGGGCTGTTGTCCAACCAGGTGCTGATCGCGATTCCTCTGTTCGTGCTGATGGGCGCGGTTCTGGAGAAGAGCCGCATCGCCGAGGAGTTGCTCGATACGATGGGGCGGCTTTTTGGACAGTTGCGCGGGGGGCTTGGCATCTCGGTGGTTCTTGTGGGCGCGCTTCTGGCGGCCTCCACGGGCATCGTGGGGGCGACTGTGGTGGCGATGGGGATGATCGCGCTGCCGACGATGCTGCGCGCGGGCTATGATGCACGCGTGGCGTCGGGGATTGTCTGTACGGCGGGCACGTTGGGCCAGATCATCCCGCCCTCCACCTTGTTGATCATTCTGGCCGATGTGATGTCCAACGCCTTTCAACAGGCGCAATATGAGCAGGGCAAATTCGCGGTCGAGGCACTCTCGGTCGGCCAGTTTTTCGCCGCCGCCATCCTGCCCGGTTTCATGCTGGTGCTGCTCTATCTGATCTACATTCTGCTGCGCGGCGTGGTCCGGCCGCAGGACATGCCGCCCGCCGCCCTTGATCTGCCCAAGCCCGATCGCAGCGAAGTGCTGGCCGCCATCGTGCCGCCGGTGCTGTTGATCATCGCGGTTCTGGGCGCCATCCTGGGCGGCGTCGCCACCCCCACCGAAGCGGCCTCCGTCGGCGCCATCGGTGCGTTGCTGATGGCCGGTCGCCGCATCGGGCTGAACCCGAAGATCATTCTGACGGGTGCGGCGGCGCTGGTGGCTCTGGGCATTCTCGCGGGCCTGTTTCCGGTGCGTCTGCAGCGCAGCGATCTGAGCCTGTTGTCGCAGGCCGCCGGCGGTGTCTATGTGGTGCTCACAATCATCGGCGCGGTTGGCATTTTCTTTGCACTCAGGGCCGCGTTTCGCGAGCGGGTGATCCACGCGGCGGTCAATTCGACGCTGACCATGACCGCGATGATCTTCGCCACCATCCTGGCTGCGGGCATGTTCTCGCTGGTCTTCATCGGGCTTGGCGGCGAGGACCGGGTGGCCGACATCCTCACCGAAATGCCCGGCGGCGCCACCGGCGCGCTGCTGTTTTGCATGGCGCTGGTCTTCGTGCTCGGCTTCTTCCTCGATTTCGTCGAGATCTCGGTGATCGTGCTGCCGCTGATCGCACCGCCGCTGATCCTGATGGGCCATGACCCGATCTGGCTCGGCGTGCTGCTGGCGATCAATTTGCAGACCAGCTTCCTGACCCCGCCCTTCGGCTTCTCGCTGTTCTACCTGCGCGGCGCGGCACCCAAGGAGATCTCCACCGGCCAGATCTACGCCGGGGTGATCCCCTTCATCGGCCTGCAGATCCTTGGCATGGCCGCCGTCTGGTTCTGGCCCCAGGTCTCGACCTGGCTGCCGGGGGTGCTGTTTTAGGGGAGGGGCGGTCTCCCTGCCATGTGGAAACAGCCAGCGCTCCGCCGGACAGCCGTCCGCCTTGCCGCGCGGGGCCACCGCCGGGGTTTGAAAGAAATTGGGGTCCGGAGGGCCGCGCGCGGGCTGCACCTCTGAGAATGTGGTTTACAGTGGTGCATGTACGCTATTGTTCAACCGAAGAGATTGAACGCGACATGCACGTGGGTGGCGCATTCCGCGCGCGGGCCCGAACTTCGCCGGATGATGTCCGCATCCGACAGGCAGTCACCGCTTCAGCTGATCCGCTTGAGGGCGTTCGCCCGACGCGGGATACACGGGTTTCCCCGAACCGCGAACCCGGACAGGGGCCGTGGCGTGAAGCATCTGGCGCGGGATCCGGCACTCAGCGCCTCCCCATCCTTGCGGCGCCTGTCGGTTGTCGTTCAAGTCAAACCACTTGAACGCGACAGGCAGGACGGGGCAGACCCACGCCACAGGCCCGGTCCGTTGTCCAACCCGCCCCTCCGCCCTTTGGGATGATGCATGGCGCTACGCTCAAATGAACCCATCTGAAGGCGACATGCACCGGGCGATTGCGGATTGCGAGGACGTCCCGGTGGCCGACTGAACCCGTGCTTCCTGTGCGAAAACCCGAGAACGCCGACGGAACCACGCTGGTCACCGCCTCCTCCCCGGCCGTGCGTACGTGACCGCAAAACCGATGAGGCATTCCTCCCCCCTGGCTCGAAACGTTCACGATCCATCCGGCAGCGGGAGTGCTGACAAGGATGGCACGGGGTTTGAGGGTGGGGATGAAAGTGGGGGGATTTCTGCCGACTGGCGCGGTGCGCTTTTCTCCCCCCTGGTGGGGGAGAAAGCAAAATCATGAGCTTAGCTTCAGCTAAGTCATAGATTTTGCAAGAGAGGGGGCTGGTTGAGGGCGCGACTTTCCCCCTCACCTGAAAAATCTACGACTTGGCGCTCACGCACCAAGACCGTGATTTTTCTTCCTCTCCCACCAAGGGAGAGGGGGACCCCTTGTATGCTCGGCTCCGATCTTCGCTATCCTCGGCCACCGAGCCGAGGATCCATTCCGTGATCCATCGACCCGACCAGCCGACTGCAGAAAACACGGTTTGGGTCCTCGGGTCGGAGCCCGAGGATGACGACGGAGAGAGTGTGCCAGGAAACAGGGTGGGCGCGGTACTGTTTCAGTTCGCTTACACGGACCCGAACCAATCCTGATTGATATCCACCTGTTCGATCATGGTCGTCTTGACGCCAAGCTCATATTGCTTGAGCAGCTCGCAAAGCCGGTCCCCATCGATCAGGTCGATGGCAATCGCACCGTCCCGCGTGGCCTCTTCCGAAGCCTGGCTGGTGAAGGTGCCGGTGGTGATGAACAGGCCCTTGTCGGCGCGGCCTTGCAAAGCGCCACGAAAATCACGGATCTCCTTCGCGCCGACACTGCCCTTCCATCGCTTGCACTGGAAATAGATCTGAAACGATACCAGGTTGACGCGCAGCACGCCAACACCATCAATGCCGCCGTCCCCGGTCTTGCCGCGCACCTCGACCTTCACAAATCCGGCCTCGCGCAACAGGCGTTGGGACAATCGCTCGAATGCCGACGGGTCCATTGTGCGCATGGTGTCGAGTAGACCGGTTTTCCAGTCTGCTGCCCCATCATCCTCGGTACTCTCAGATGGCGCGCTGTCTGTCGAAGCGACGGAAGTGGTTGGAGATTTCTTGGCAAGCTGACGCTTTGCCCGCTGCTTTTCTTTCTCTTCGTCGAGAACCCGCTTCTGGATGGCAGCCGTTTGATCACGGTTCGCGATCAACTCACACGAATCCGTCAGGGCCCAAACGCCGCGCGACGAATTTTCGAGTGCGCCGCCACGCTTGAGGTATGTTCGTGCCCAAGCGAGGTAATAGTTCATCTTCACATCACGACCGTTTGGCATCATCAAGGCCTGCTCGTCCTCGGTGACGCCTTCACGTTCGATGACTGTCTCGTCAAGCTCCTGGATCGTCGCGGAGCCGCCAAGCGCCTTCAGCGCCTCAATGGTCGCCAGCATCAATTGTGGCAAATCCGGAAACCCGGTTTCCTCGATGACAAATGTGCGGGTCATTGGTTCGCTTTCAATCCAGTATTCTGCCGAATCCGGTAGAAACGAATCTAGACCACCTCTCCACTCATGTCACCGGTTGTCCCGTGCCCCACCTGCACGCTCCGCGCACAGCTCATCTGGACTTTTGCCCAAAGCCATACGCTCGCTGCGCGATGTCTGATGCTTCGCAAGTCCATGCTCAAGAGCTTGAAACTCTTGTTGCCGACATGATGGCGTCGGGGGGCGGGGGCAAGAGACGCCATCGGCTCGGCTCCGGCTACGCCGGATCAATAGCTGCCCCCGAGCCACGCAGCAATGCCGTGCGCGGTAGAGCGGGCAGGTCGGGGACAGTTTACTTTTTCAGCGGCAAAGCCGCAAAAGTAAACTGTCCCCGAACTCTGAACCCGCCTCAGATCCCGCCCATGCAGATATACTTGATCTCGAGGTAATCATCGCAGCCGTATTTCGAGCCCTCGCGGCCCTGGCCGGATTGCTTGACGCCGCCGAAGGGGGCGACTTCGGTGGAGATCAGGCCGGTGTTGACGCCGACCATGCCGTATTCCAGCGCCTCGGCCACGCGCCAGACGCGGGTCAGGTCGTTGGCGTAGAAATAGGAGGCGAGGCCGAAGATCGTGTCATTGGCCTGCTCGATCACGTCTTCCACCGTGTCGAACTTGAACAAGGGTGCGACGGGTCCGAAGGTCTCGTCACTCGCCACCTGCATCTCGCGGGTCACGCCGGTGAGGACGGTGGGCTCAAAGAAGGTGCCACCGAGATTGTGGCGGGTGCCGCCGGTGAGCACCTGGGCGCCCTTCGACTTGGCGTCCTCGATGTGCTCGATGACCTTGTCGACGGCGGCGTCGCTGATCAGCGGGCCGGTGGTGACACCGTCCTCGAAGCCGTCGCCGATTTTCATCTTGCCGACAGCCACGGCGAGCTTTTCCGCGAATTCGTCATAGACGCCCGCTTGCACATAGATGCGGTTGGCGCAGACACAGGTCTGGCCGTTGTTGCGGTATTTGGAAATCATCGCGCCCTCGACCGCGGCGTCGAGATCGGCATCGTCGAAGACGATGAACGGCGCGTTGCCGCCAAGCTCCATCGAGGTCTTCTTGATCTGGTCGGCGGACTGGCGCATCAGGATGCGGCCGACTTCGGTCGAGCCGGTGAAGGTGAGCTTGCGCACCTTGTCGTTGGAGCAGAATTCCTGGCCGATGGCGGAACTCGATTTCGACGTGATGACGCTGAACAGGCCTTTCGGCACGCCGGCCTGTTCGGCAAGCTTCGCCATCACCAGCGCCGACAGCGGGGTTTCGGCCGCGGGCTTGGCGACGAAGGCGCAGCCGACAGCCAGGGCAGGGCCGAGCTTGCGGGCAATCATCGCATTGGGGAAGTTCCATGGCGTGATCGAGGCGACGACGCCGACCGGCTGCTTGATGACGACGATGCGCTTGTCGGCCTGGTGGCCGGGAATGGTGTCGCCATAGACCCGCTTGGCCTCTTCGGCGAACCACTCGATGAAGCCCGCGCCATACAGGATCTCGCCCTTGCCCTCGGCCAGCGGCTTGCCCATTTCGGCGGTCAGAATGGCGCCCAGATCGTCAACATTGGCGACCATCAGGTCATGGAACTTGCGCATCACGGCGGAGCGTTCCTTGCCGGTTTTCCTGGCCCAATCCTTCTGCGCGATATAGGCGGCATCGATCGCGGCGCGGGTTTCCGCAACGCCGAGATCGGGCAGGGTGGCGATCACCTCGCCGGTCGAGGGGTTGAGCACATCGAAGCTCTTGCCCGCCTGCGCCGCCGAGATCCAGGTGTCGCCCACCAGCGCCTCGGTCACCAGAAGGGCAGGATTTTTCAGCTTGGCGGACAATGCAGTGTTGGTCATGACGCGGGCGCTCCGGTTTTGCAGTGAATGTGTCAAAAGGGACATCTTGAACATGCCTCTTGTCCCCGGTTCCGCTCTTTTTAAAAGGCTTTCGGCGACAGGATTTGTTCTGATCCACCAGAGGGGCTCAAGTCAACAGATAAGACGTGGCCCCGGCTGGATCAGCGATGGATAAGCGATGCGCCAGCGATGGGCCAGCGTTGGGGGGAGGCCGCGGCCCGTGATCACGGCCACGCGGCATAGGTCTGGTCGCCCTGATCGCGCCTGTGGCGCAGCACATGGCGGTATCTGCCCGGGCTCTGTCCCGATTGCCGGGTGAAGAAGCGGTTGAAATAGGCCGGATCCGCAAACCCCAGACGGAAGGCGATCTGGCTCACCGGAAGCCCGGTGCTGGCCAGCAGCTCGCAGGCATCGCGCATGATCTCGCGGTGCAGATAGGCTTTCGGAGACAGGCCGGTGGCGCGCCGCACCGCGACAGTCAGCCGGTCGCGTTTCTCGCCCAGCGCAGACGCGTATTGCTCGACACTCCAGTGCTGGTGCCGGTGAAGACCTGCCAGCATCACAAACCGCGCGGCAAGCCCGCGCGGCGAGCGCTGCTGGGAGACCAGATCCGTGCCAAGCAGGCGCCACAGATGCACAAGAATGAGCCCGAGATAGTGCTCAAGCGCCTCACGGCTGCCCGGCGCGCCGGAGCGCTTTTCCGCCGCCACGCCCTCAAGCAAGTTCACGATCGTTTCGTTTGGCGCCAGCGCCATCGAGATGCCCTGACCAAGCACGATTCCCATCTGGTCGGCGAGCAGGCTGGCAGGAAGGGCCTGCACCAGGGTCTGCTGCGAGGCGAGCATGACAACGCCGCGCGAACCGCCCTCCGCAGCAAGCTCGCGCGCCTTGCCCGCCGGAATCCAGATCAGCCGTGGCGCTGTGAACTCCTGCGTTTCACGCGATGATCCCTCGGTCTCGCGGGCGATGAGGGATCCCGCATGCAAAATCACCAGGCACGCCGATTTGGCCGGCACGCTGTAGGCCACGCGGGTCAGCGGGTTGCGGATTTCCATCAAGGACAGGATCGGGCGCTCATCACCCGGTCGCGCGGTATCTGGTTTCATGGCCCGAGATTCCATCGATACCGCAAAAAATGCAATCAAAAGTGCAATTAATTGCAGCAAAAGTGCATATTCTTATCCCGGACCCTGATTGATACTCGGTCATGGCCGTCAAATGGGAGTTCGGCTGGACAGACGGCAGAAATCGGGAAACGGCACGCGCCATCCCCGCTTTCTGACCGCAATTGGGAGGATTTTTTATGAACATGACCCGACGCAATACGATGCGCGCGCTGGTTTCCGGCGTAGCCATGACCGTGCTTCTCGGCGCAAATCTGGCTTATTCCGCCGATGAAGCGGTCAAGATCGGCTATGCCGTCGCCAAGACCGGCCCCAACGCCACCGGCGCCGGCATCACCACGATCCCGAATTACGAATTGTGGGTGAAGGACGTCAACGCCGCCGGCGGCCTGACCATGCCCGATGGTTCCAAGCGGATGATCGAGGTCACCGAGTATGACGACCGCTCCTCCAATGAAGACCTGGTCCGCGCCATCGAGCGGCTGGCCACCAAGGACAAGGTCGACCTGATCCTGCCGCCCTGGGGCACGGGATCCAACCTTGCCATCGCGCCGCTGATGGACCGGTTCGGCTACCCGCAGCTTGCCGTGACAGCCGTGACTGACAAGGCGCCCGAATTTGCCGCGCGCTGGAAGCGCAGCTACTGGATGCTCGGCGGCGGCCATGACTACGCCAACGGACTGGCAGATGTGCTTAAGTCCGCGGTGGAATCAGGCACGATCAACAACAAGATCGCCATGGTCTCGGTCGCCGATGGGTTCGGCATCGATCTGGTCAACGGCGCCCGTCCGGCCTTCGAGGAGGCAGGGCTCGAGGTTGTCTATGACAAGACCTATCCGCTCGGCACATCGGATTTCGCAGCGCTGATGGCGGAGGCCCAGGAGAGCGGTGCCGACAGTTTTGTCGCCTTCTCCTACCCGCCCGACAGCTTTGGCATGACCAAGACCGCGCAATCGATGGGCTACAATCCCAAGGTCTTTTATGTCGGCGTGGGCGGTGCTTTCCCGATCTACGGCAAGATCGCCGATGGCAAGCAGGAAGGCGTGATGTCGATCGGTGGCGTCAATGCGGCATCTCCTGCGATCAAGGATTACTTCGCACGCCACATCGAGAGCGCCGGAGCGCCGCCTGACAGCTGGGCATCGGCGATCACCTATGCCTCGCTTGAAATGCTCGCCCAGTCGATCGAGCGGGTTGGCCTTGACCATGAAAAACTTGCCGAGGAGCTCTCGACCGGAACCTTCAGCACCATCATCGGAGACGTGAAGCTCGAGGACAACCAGCTGCGCGATCTGTGGTGGGTCGGTCAGTGGCAGAGCGGCACCTTTGTGGCCGTGAACCCGGCTGACAAGGACGGCGCTGTGGCCCCGATTGTGCCCAAGCCGAACTGGTAAGACGCCCGATACGCCCGGAAGGGCAGCCCGAACCGGTTGCCCTTCCTTCACCTGAATTGACCGAAGCGGACCATCAACATGACGACGCTTGTGCTCGGCCTGGTGCTGGGCGGCACCTATGCGCTTTTGGCGCTCGGCCTGACCCTGCAATACGGCATCGCCCGGATCATGAACCTGGCCTATGGCGAGGTCACGCTGCTCGCCGCCTTTGTGCTGGTTTTCCTGTTTCAGTCTCTCGGCATGCCGCCGCTTCTGGCCATCATCCTGATTGCTCCGGCCGGATATCTCACCGGCTGGCTGCTCTACAGCATCATGATGCGGCCGCTGGTCAAACGCGCCGGTGGCAAGACCGGAAAGCTGGAAGTCGACTCCATCCTGGCGACCTTCGGCTTGCTGTTCGTCCTGCAGGGCATCATGCTGGTGCTGTTCGGCGCCAACTTCACTTCGATTTCCTATCTCGATCAGGGCGTGAACATTCTTGGCGTCTCGGTCGCGCTCAACCGGCTGATCGCCTTTGGCATCTGTCTCGTTGCCGGTCTGGGCCTTGTCGTGCTTCTGGCGCGCACCCGCTGGGGGCTGATCCTGCGTGCGGTCGCCCTGACCCCGGGCTCTGCACCTCTGGTGGGGATTGATGTCAACAAGGTCAGCCGTCAGGGCTTTGCGCTCGGAACGGCACTGGCCTCGGTCGGCGGTGCCAGCATCGCCATGTATCAGACATTCTCCGCCAATGACGGCGTGATCTTCACCATGAAGGCGCTGATCATTGTAATTATGGGCGGCGTCGGCAATGTCGCCGGAGCGCTGGCGGCGGGCTTTGCGCTGGGGCTGGTGGAGACCTTTGTGGCGACCACCTTCGATCCCGGCCTGACGCTTGCTGCCACCTTCACCATCTTTCTCGTGGTGCTGATCTGGCGCCCGCAGGGCCTGTTCGGGAGGCGCTCATGATCCGTCTGGCAATCCCGCTTCTCGGCCTCGTCCTGCTGGCCGTGGCGCCGATGTTTGTGTCCGAATACGAGCTCGGCCTGATGATCGGCATGGCCACCTATGTGGCGCTCGCCTCCGCCTGGGCGCTGTTTTCGGGCCACACCCACTACATCTCGCTTGCCACCGTGGCCTTCTACGGCACCGGGGCCTACACCGTCGCCGTCCTCAACGAGAGCCTGCCATATCCGATGGTGCTGCTGTGCGCGGCGCTGATCGGTGCCGCCATGGCATTGCTGGTCGGGCTCTCCACGCTCAGGCTTTCGGGGATCTATTTCGTGATCTTCACCTTCGGACTGGCCGAACTGGTCCGGCAGTTGATCACCTGGTACGAGGTTTCGATCACCGGAACGCTCGGCCGGTATATCTTTCTCGACCTCACTGCCCAGGACATCTACTGGCAGATGCTCACACTTGCAGCGATTGCCATCGGCCTGACCGCGTGGATCAATCGAACCCGGCTGGGTCTTGCGCTGAGAGCCATTGGCGATGATGAAGTGGTTGCGGCGCATTCGGGCATTCATCTCGCCCGCACCAAGCTGATCGCCTTCACCATCTCAGCCACTTTGATCACGCTGGTCGGCGCGGTCGGCTCCCCCCGCTGGGTCTATGTCGAGCCGCTGATCGTGTTCAATCCGACCGTCAGCTTCCTGACCGTGATCATGGCGCTTCTGGGTGGCGCGAACCGTCTGTGGGGGCCGCTGGTTGGTGCGGTGCCGCTGTTTTTGCTGTTTGAATGGCTGTCGGTCAATTTCCCCGACACCTATCCGATTTTCCTGGGATTGATGTTCATTGCGGTGGTCTTCGTGCTTCCAAACGGGATCCTGGCCGGCCTGGATGATCTGCGCGCATGGCTCCGGAGGCGCGGCACATGACCCATCTCAAGATTGAAAACGCGTCACGTTCCTTTGGTGGATTGAAGGCCGTCGACGAAGTGTCTTTCGCGATGGAGCGCGGCACGATCATGGGGCTTCTGGGTCCCAATGGATCGGGCAAGACCACACTGCTCAACCTGATATCGGGCTTCCTCGCCCCGTCGTCGGGCAAGATCATCTTCAACGACCGAAACCTCGCAGGCGCCCGTGTCGACAAGATCGCCCGGGCCGGCATTGCCCGCACGTTCCAGCTGGTCCGGATCCTGCCGTCGCTGACGCTGCTCGAAAACGTCATGCTTCCCGCGGTCTTTGGTCACCGCTCCCATTGGGGCAGAGAAGCGGAACGGGTGGCCCGCGAGGCGTTGGAACGAACCGGGCTTGGCGACCGCGCTGAGGCCAGTGCCGGCGATCTCAATTACATCGACCAGAAGCGCTTGGAGCTGGCCCGCGCATTGGCCGCGGAGCCGGAACTGCTGCTGCTCGATGAATGGCTCGCAGGCCTCAACCCGACCGAGTTGCAACAGGGCATCGCGCTGATCGAAAGCCTGGCAGGGTCCGGCATCACCATCATTATGGTTGAGCACATCATGGATGCTGTGAGGGCATTGTGTCCGCGCTGCGCGGTGATGAACGCGGGCAAACTGATCGCTGACAGCGAGACGTCGACGGTTCTTTCCGACAAGGCCGTGATCGCGGCTTATCTGGGAGATGCCGAAGATGCTTGAGCTCCGCGATATCAGCGTTGTCTACGGAAAACATGTGGCGATCGAAACCGTCTCTCTTGCGGTTGAGCAAGGGGAGATGGTGGCCATTCTCGGCGCCAATGGGGCCGGCAAATCCTCGCTGCTGGGCGCCATCGGCGGGCGGGTGAAACCCGCCAGCGGTCAGGTGATCTACGAGGGCCGGGACATTCTCGCGCTGGAGCCGCACCAACTGGTCGAGCACGGCATCGTCATCGTGCCTGAAGGGCGCGGGATTTTCCCCCAGCTCTCGGTCGCCGAAAATCTCAGATTGGGCGCTCTGCCCGGCCGCGCCCATGCCGATGCCGCAAAGAACCTCGAGCTGGTTCATTCACTGTTTCCAAAGTTGTCTGAACGCAAGGACCAGCTTGCCGGAACCATGTCGGGCGGCGAACAGCAGATGGTCGCGATCGGCCGGGCACTGATGTCATCGCCCAAGCTTCTGCTGCTTGACGAACCCTCGCTCGGGCTGGCCCCGATCGTCGCCCAGGAAGTGTTCGCAGCCCTCGGCAAGATCAGAGAGACTGGGCTGACAATCGTCATCGTGGAACAGAATGCGCGCGCCACGCTGGCTCTTGCCGACCGCGCCTACCTGATCGAGACCGGTGTCATCACCGGGTCCGGCACCGCATCAGAATTGAGAAATGATCCTGCAGTCATCCGCGCCTTTTTGGGCGGGGAACAGACCAAAAATGTGAGGCACAATACCATGCAAAATCTTGAACTCTACATCGGCGGAAAACACGTCGCCGCGTCCAAGAATGCCACCTTCGAGCGCAAAAATCCGGTCAGCGGAGAAGTCGTGACGGTTGCTGCCGCGGCATCGCTGGAAGACGCTGGCAGGGCCGTTGATGCCGCTGCCGCAGCCTTCCCGGCCTGGTCCGAGACCGGCCCCGCTGCACGCCGCAAGATGCTGCTTGATGCTGCGACATCGCTCAACAACCGCGCCGATGACATCGTCCAGGCGATGAAGGACGAGATCGGGGCCACCGAGGCCTGGGCGCGTTTTAATGTGATGCTCGCCTCCAACATGCTGATCGAGGCCGCCTCGCTCACCACCCAGATCAAGGGCGAGATTGTCCCTTCAAACCGTCCCGGTTCGACCGCGATGGCTGTCCGCCAGCCGGCGGGTGTTGTGCTGGCAATGGCGCCCTGGAATGCGCCGGTCATTCTCGGTGTGCGTTCGATCGCCACGCCGCTTGCCTGCGGCAACACGGTGGTGATGAAGACATCCGAACTCTGCCCGCGCACCCATGCGCTGATTGTCGAAGCGGTGGCGCAGGGCGGTCTGCCCGATGGCGTGCTCAACGCAATCTCCAATGCGCCCGAAGACGCACCGGCGCTGGTTGAGGCTATGATTGCAAACCCCGCCGTTCGCCGCGTCAACTTCACCGGTTCGACGCGCGTCGGCAAGGTCATCGGGGAGTTGGCAGGCCGCCATCTCAAGCCGGCACTGCTCGAGCTCGGCGGTAAGGCGCCGATGATCCTGCTTGAGGATGCGGACATTGACGCAGCGGTGGCTGCGGCCGGTTTCGGCTCCTACATGAACCAGGGCCAGATCTGCATGTCGACCGAGCGGATTATTGCTGTTGGTTCGATTGGCGACAAGTTCGTCGAGGCTTTCGCGAAAAAGGTGGAGCAACTGACTGCAAGCGACCCGCGCGAGGGAGCATCACCACTGGGCTCACTTGTCGATCTCTCCGCAGCCGACCGCATTCGCGATTTGATCGAGGATGGCGTCTCCAAGGGCGCCAAGCTGATCGCCGGCGGTGGCGAGGGCACCATCCTCAACGCAGCCGCTCTCGACCATGTCACGCCGGACATGCGGCTTTACACCGAAGAGAGTTTTGGCCCTGTGGTCAGCATCATCCGCGCCGGATCGGTCGATGAAGCGGTGCGGATTGCCAATGACAGCGATCTGGGCCTGTCCTCCGCCGTGTTCTCCAGGGATGTGATGAAGGCGATGGCTGTCGCCAAGCGGATTGAAAGCGGCATCTGCCACATCAACGGTCCGACGGTTCACGATGAAGCGCAAATGCCGTTTGGCGGCGTCAAGTCATCCGGTTATGGCCGCTTTGGCGGCAATTGGGGCATTGCCGAGTTCACCGAACTCAGATGGATCACCATCCAGGATGGAATGCCGCACTATCCGATCTGACCTCCGGTTTCCCGTCCGGGTAAGCCTCCGGTGATCCCATAGCCCCGGAAGACTTCTACCGTCTGATCCAGTGGCCAGTTCCCGTCCATTTGATGCTGCCGCAATCCATCGGCGGGCTTGATCATCAAGCCCGCCGATGGGGTTTGCTGACCCGTTTGGGGACGATCCCGGCGTCCTCATCCGCAAAACCTTTCAGCGCAATAGCGCGCAAAAACAACGCTCGTGCCTTATACCGCCGCGGAACCTTGGTTGCAGGACACCAAGTCACAGGATGCCAGACAGCGCTTTTATGGAGCTTCCGAACAACGAAAATTCCAGAGAGCAAACCACAGCCGTCGCACGTAGTCCTCGCAGGAAGGCTGGCGAAACATGTTGGGGCGCAAGGGCCGTCATCGACAAACGTCAAGCCAGGCGACACCGTACAAAAGGACAAGACACATGACACCGAAGGCAACCGGCAACGCCGAAACCCTGGTCAGCAATACTCTGGTTCCGGAAATTATTGACCCCACCGTAACGGTTCTGGCCGACGAGGGTTGGATTGCGGTCTGGAACGGTGGTGACTGTGAATAAGATTGGCTTCGGCCAACACTTCAGCGTTTTGAGGCTGATGGCGCTTTCGTCGGTGACGGATGACAAGATCTTCAACCGCTATGGGGAATGCGGTCTCGATGGGCCCGAAGACCGCAGCCGCCGGCCCTTTCGGCAGGCCAACAAGCTTCCCTTCCAGATCGAACACTGCATTCTGGCCTCAAGCGTGAACTTTCTTCCTGACGCGCGCCGAAGATCCGAGACAAGCTGATCCGGGAATATCCGATGCTGAAGTACGAGCCATAAAATCGGGCCTGAACATACCTTCGCGGATGTGCCAGAATCATCCCGCAGTACCATGAAGCGACAATTCCGATAAAATCGGGATAGATTTTTTCTTGCCGAAACCGGTTTCGGAAATCAATTCTGATTTTGGAGGGACCAATTCATGACCATTTCATCGGATCAAGATCCGGTCAATCAGGCTGCAAACCGGGTTACAATATCTGATATGGCTGAAGCACTTGGCATGACCAAGTCCACGGTTTCCCGTGCGATGAATGGCTATCCTGATATTTCTGATGCGACGCAATTGCGGGTCAAACGACTTGCAGAGACCTGGGGGTATCAACCTCTGAGTCATGCGCAGGCAATCAAGACCGGACGGACGCGGTCATTGGGACTCGTCTTGCAGTTTTCAGATCATGATGCACAACGCCCCTTTCTTGCGGAATTTCTGGCCGGTGTGTCAGCTGGCGGGAATGCTGAGGGCTGGACGCTCACCGTTGCTGCGTCCACCAGTCAAGATGAACTGATGGAGACATTTCGCAGCCTGATAAGGGATCGAAAGGCAGACGGCTTTATTTTGCCGCGCGCTTTGACAGATGATCCGCGCGTGCATTTGCTGCGCAACGCAAATGTGCCGCTCGTCATTTTTGGACGCCCCAAGGATGACGAAGATTGCGCCTGGTTCGATATTCTGGGTGAAAATGCCATGCGTGATGCGGTTCTCCATCTCGCTTCGCTAGGACATAGCCGGATCGGCTTTATCAATGGTGGCAAACAATATGCTTACGCGTCTTTGCGTGAGCAGGGTTTTGTCGAGGGGATGACGCAGGCTGGTCTCAAACTCGACCATGAATTGATGTTTGAAGACTGTGTCACACTTGACGACGGGACACGTGCCGCCACCGGTATGCTCGATCGTGAACACCCACCCACGGCTGTCGTGTGTGCGGTCGATTTCACCGCGCTTGGCGTTTACCGCGCGGCAGCAGCGCGCGGCTTGAGGATCGGGCGCGACCTTTCAGTGGTGGCCTATGACGGCATCCCTGAAGGCGCTTACGCCGAACCAGCATTGACGACATTTGCGGTCGACACACACATGGCGGGGATGCGGTTGGCCAAATTGCTGATCCGGCGCATTCAGGGGGAAGCCCCTGAAACCTTGCGTGAAACGGCTTCGGCCACTTTCATAAACAGAGGGTCGACTGGACCTGTTGCCTGACAAAAAGGCAAAATTACAATACCAACCGGGAGGAAGACTATGAAAACAAGAACCAAAGCAATGATGCGTTCAGTGGCGTTTTCGGCACTGTTTTTGTCAGCAATGGGAGCGCAAGCGGAGGAGCTGCGGTTTTGGACAACCGAGGAGCAGCCGGAGCGTCTGGCCCGTCAGGAAGAAATGGCGGCGGCGTTCGCTGCAGCATCGGGCCATACTGTGCAGGTTATTCCTGTGTCGGAGAATGATCTCGGCACGCGGGCCACAGCGGCTTTCGCTGCAGGCGATTTGCCCGATGTGATCTACCACACCTTGCAATATGCAGCACCTTGGGCTGAAGCAGGCATTCTCGATACCGACGCTGCGACAGACGTTGTTGAAGCACTTGGCGGCGACACATTTGCCCCTGGTGCACTTAAGATGGTTGCTGTGGATGGCGGTTACGCTTCCGTCCCGGTTGACGGCTGGACCCAGATGATCGTGTACCGCGCGGACAAATTCGCGGAAGCAGGCCTTGAGCCGCCAAACTCTTACGCAAATGTTCTGGCTGCTGTTGAAGCACTCCATAATCCGCCGGAAATGTATGGCTTCGTTGCAGCCACGAAAATCGATGAGAACTTTATGTCTCAGGTGCTGGAGCATGTGTTCCTCGCCAACGGTGTCTCTCCTGTCGGACCAGAGGGTGTGCAGGATCTGGATGAAGCCGCAACTATCGAAGTGCTTGAGTTCTACAAAGCGATCGCAGAGGCGTCGCCTCCGGGTGATCTTTACTGGGATCAGTCGCGAAGCCTTTATTTCAGTGGCAATGCCGCGATGATCATCTGGTCGCCGTTCATCCTTGATGAATTGGCTGGCTTGCGTGACAGCGCCCCGCCAACCATCAATGATGATCCAACGTCGCCGGCCCTGGCCGCTGCGACCGGAATCGTGACAACTTTCTCCGGCCCATCAAACCCCGATGGTGCAGCCTGGGGCGATGTCCGTTACTTCGGCATCACATCTGATGCCTCAACCGATGCCGCAATGGAATTCGTCACCTATTCGATGAACGAAGGTTACGGCGCGACATTGGCAATTGCACCAGAGGGCAAGTTCCCGGTCCGTCGCGGGACCGCGGATAACCCGACAGAATTCGCCGATCTGTGGGCAACGCTCGATGTTGGTGTCGACCGCAAAGCTCCTTTGGGGGAACTCTACGAACAGGCCATGATTGATGAAATTGTCGGCGGCCTGGATGTGGCCCAGCGTTGGGGCGTTGCTGATGGACAGCTCAGTGCTGCATCGGCAATCATCAACTCGCAGGTCATCAACCGTCTTGTGCGCGAGTACATTGATGGTGAGCGGGATGCAGCAGCCACTGTGACCGCGTTGAATGAGGCAATTGCCGCAATCCAGTAACACCACCAAACACCAATAGCGGGGCATGCAGCAAAGCATGCCCCGCTATCTCCCTGATACTGGCAATCCCTCCCATTTCTGGAGACAATTCGCCATGGTGGAGACTCTTCCCCCATCCGGCACCGGACCTCTGGCCAAGCGCGAAGCCAATCTGGCATGGGGTTTGTTGTTGCCGACGATCACAGTGGTGGCGCTGGTCGTCATTCTGCCGCTGCTTGCCATCTTTTGGATTTCGGTCAAACCCGTGGAGCTTGGCAATCTGCGCGCACCTGAAGTGGTGCTGCGGGAAGACCTTCGCGGTGCTCCCAAGGTGGCCGGAGATGCGGCCGAGATTCGATACCGGCTGAGAAATTCGTCTCAAGACCAGCCCATCGTGGCCGTGTCGATAGCAGATGTCCTACCTGAAGGGCTTGCTGTGCAAATGGTCGATGACAGATGCGTTTTGAACGGGCGCAATTTGTCGTGCGACTTTGGCGATTGGGAACCTGGCTATCGCGAGACGTTGAAAATTCCCGTGATCGTCGAGCAGAGCTATTTGGACAATGGTGTCCGACCACAGGACAGCGACGCGACGGTACAGGGCAGTTCGTCCAACGTGCTGACCAACAGCACTTTCACGCTGGACAACTTCGCGCGTATCTTCAATGGCGATGAGTTTGTCGAAGTTCTGCAGGTGACACTATTCTACACTGTCTTTGGCACGATCGGCGCTCTTGTGGTGGGGCTGTTCGCGGCGCTGCTGCTCAACAAATCCTTCAAAGGACAAGGCATTCTAAGGGGGCTCTATCTGTTCCCATATGTTGCTCCGGTCATTGCAGTCGCCTTTGCGTGGCTGATCCTGTTTGATCCATTCTCGGGCTCCGCCAATGCACTCTTGATCCAGATGGGCGTATCTTCCGAGGCAATCAACTTTTTCGGGGAACGCCCCCTGGCCCTGATAATGGTCACTATCTTCGAGATATGGCGCTATTTCCCGCTGTCATTCCTCTTCATTCTCGCCCGCATGCAAAGCATCGATACGGATATGTACGAGGCTGCGGATATGGATGGAGCCTCCCCGTTTCAGCAATTCTGGTATCTCAGCATCCCGCAGCTTTTGGGAATTCTCAGCGTTTTGTTCCTTCTGCGGTTTATTTGGACGTTCAACAAGTTCGACGATATTTTCCTGCTGACCGGCGGCAACGCGGGAACAAGGACCCTGACAGTCAATGTTTATGAGCAGGCCTTCGCGATTTCCAACATTGGAGCGGGTGCTGCAGTCGCGGTTGTCATCTTTGGCTGCCTGCTGACCTTCTCGATCTTCTTCCTCAAATTCATTTCGCGGGAGGAGGGACTATGATGACAATGATCCGTCGCGGCTATGTCACAGGCCCGGTTCTGGGCGCATTGTGGATGATCGTTCTTACTGTGACTGTCTCCATCGCCATGTCTTTTGCCACCGGCGAAGCCTTCCGCCCAGACATTCTCATGTCACTTCTATGGGGCGCGGTTGCTGGCGGCGCGATGGTGGCATTTGGCTGCTCATGGTTGGTTCAAGCTGCGATCAGCATTGTGTTGGCGGTCCTGGCTTCATCCGGCATCGGACCGCTGCTCACAGGCACCGGGAATACGATGTTTGCGTGGGCATCTGGCGCAGCGTTGCTGGGCATCGGTTTTGCGGTCTCGCTCACGCCAATCCTTGAGGGAATCATCCCGGGCGCCGTGGACCGGCATGACTTTGAAGGCGGCGTGATCCGGTTCCTGACGGGTATCGGGTACATCTTTTTCACCGCCATTGTCCTGATCCCCTTTTACGTGATGGTCATGACCAGCCTGAAGAACCAGTCAGAGCTGATCCAGAACCCGCTCGATTTCTCCATCGACGTCTCCAAGGGGGTCGAGCTGTTTCGGTCTTATGATGAGCTGTTCACACAGTTCAATTTCGGCACCTATCTTTTCAACTCCTTTGCAATCTCCGCCCTCACCGTCTTTATCACCCTGGTCTTCGCAATTCCCGGCGCCTACGCGGTTGCGCGTCTTCGCTTCCGTGGGCAGGCCGCATTTTCACGCTCCATCCTGTTGATTTACATGGTGCCGATGATCGTCCTGGCGCTGCCGATCTACATCGCATTTTCCATGACCGGGTTGCGAAACTCCTTCGTTGGCATTGTGATGATCTACCCTGTCACGACCATTCCGGTGGCTCTTTACATGCTGCAGGGGTACTTTCGCGGACTTCCGGCAGAAGTGGAAGAAGCCGGCCTGATGGACGGGCTCTCTCGCTTGGCGGTGATCTGGAAGATCACGTTGCCGTTGTCGCTGCCCGCA
Organism: Hoeflea sp.; assembly: GCA_043585085.1. Taxonomy (GTDB): domain Bacteria; phylum Pseudomonadota; class Alphaproteobacteria; order Rhizobiales; family Rhizobiaceae; genus Hoeflea. The sequence continues at coordinate 637,695 of CP121320.1, read as the reverse complement.
CTTGCCTCGGTTTCACTCTATGTCTTCATGATCGCGTGGAACGAATTCCTGCTGGCCTTCATGCTGCTGGATGACCCGACAAAATTCACACTGACACGCGGAATCGCATCGCTCAATTCATCAGAGGTTCCACGCCAGCACCTGATGGCTGGTTCGGTCATCGCAACGGTGCCCATCATGGTCCTGTTTCTGGGGTTGGAGAAATTCATGACCAAAGGACTGACCGCCGGATCGGTCAAAGGATAACAGATGACATCACTCGACGACCAAGCCCGCTCCATTTTGCGTCAGAACGATAGAGGCGGCTATACCGTGCCGACCCATGGCCTCTATCCCTATCAGTGGAACTGGGACAGTGCCTTTGCAGCATGGGGTTTTTCCACCTTTGATCTGCCACGCGCATGGGATGAACTCGATACTCTCATGGCGTCCCAATGGGACAACGGCATGGTACCCCATATCATTTTCCATAAAACCGATCCCGATTACTTCCCCGGCCCTGATGTATGGTCAACGGGGCAAACGCCCCCGACCTCCGGCATTTCACAACCCCCTGTCACAGCAACAATCGCACGGCTTGTTTGGGAAGGAGCCCCCGACGAGAGCCATGCACGCATGGCTGCACTCTATCCAAAGCTCGTGAAATGGCACCGCTGGTGGCATGAGGTCCGCTGCACCCATGGGGTCGCTGCGATCACCCACCCATGGGAAAGTGGACGCGACAATTGCCCGGATTGGGATATCGGGATGGCCGGAGTCGACGGATCGAGTGTCGGTGAATACACCCGCCGTGATACCGGCCATGTGAATCCGTCGATGCGGCCGCAAAAGGAAGAATACGACCGTTATATTGCGATGGTGCAGTTCGGGGTCAAAGTTGGCTGGGACACAGCCAGAATCGTCGACGACGGCCCCTTTCTGATGGCCGACCCCGGGATCACTTTCATATTGCTGCGCGCCCATGAAGATCTTGCGGCTTTGGGGCGCGCCCTGGGCGAGGACGTCAGTGAGATCGACGGCTGGAGCACCGCACTGCGCGCCGCATTGCCTAGCATCTGGAACCCTGCGCTTGGCGCTTACGATGCCAAAAACCTGCGCAGTGGTGAATTTGCAGGTGTCCTCGGATCGGGTGCCTTTCTGGCCTATCTCGCGGGTGCGGGAAACCCGCAGCTCGATGCGCAGCTGATGCGGGTTTGGGACGCTGTACGGTACGGCATTCCCTCTGCAGATCCGGAAGGCGCCTTTTTTGAGCCCCGGCGCTACTGGCGCGGGCCATGCTGGCCGGTTGTCAACGCGCTGATGGCGATCGGACTGGTGGATTCCGGCCACACAGACCTTGCCAATCGCCTCCGGCGTGAAACCGCGGAACTGCTCGAGAAGCATGGGTTTTGGGAGTACTTTGACCCCACTGATGCAACCCCCTGTGGCGGCGCCCGCTTTACGTGGACAGCAGCAATCTGGCTCACATGGGCAAAGGAAGGCCGTGAACAAGCGAAAGGGGCTGCGTAATGGCATCCATTGAACTCAAAGCGGTTGAAAAGTGGTTTGGCAGTGTCCAGGTCATAAAAGGTGTCGATTTGGCCATCGAAGAGGGCGAGTTTGTCATCTTTGTTGGCCCCTCAGGCTGCGGCAAATCCACGTTGCTCAGGATGATCGCGGGCCTGGAAGAAACGTCTCGGGGGCAGATCATGATCGGGGATCGTGATGCCACGGCCGAACCGCCCAACAAACGTGGACTGGCGATGGTGTTTCAATCCTACGCGCTCTACCCGCATATGTCGGTGCGAGACAATGTGGGGTTTCCGCTCAAATCTGCCGGCCTGCCGAAAGCTGAAATCGAAGCCAAAGTTGAGGAAGCGGCGCGCGTTCTCAAGCTCAATGCCTACATGGACCGCCGTCCAAAAGACCTGTCGGGTGGGCAACGTCAGCGTGTTGCGATCGGCCGGTCGATTGTGCGTGATCCGACGGCCTTTCTCTTCGATGAACCGCTGTCAAATCTGGACGCTTCACTGCGGGTCGAAATGCGCTACGAGATCGCCAAATTGCATCAGGCTCTGAAGTCCACAATGATCTATGTGACCCACGATCAGGTTGAAGCCATGACACTGGCCGACCGCATTGTTGTTCTGGAGTTCGGCAGAATTGCCCAGGTCGGAACGCCGCGCGAATTGTATGAAAGCCCCGCCAACCTGTTCGTGGCGCAATTCATTGGCTCGCCCCGGATGAACACGATGCCCGCGTCGGCTGTTTCCAGCCCAGGCCTTCCTGAAAATGCGCATACGCTTGGTATCAGGCCAGAGCACATTACACTGGTCGCGGAGGGGAGCGGCCATCTGCAAGGCGTTGTGGATGTCTTGGAATACCTTGGAGCGGATACATTTGTCATCATGGATTGCGGTCCGGCAGGACAGATTACAGTGCGCGTAAATGGTGACGTAGACCTTCGTTCCGGAGACAAGGCCGGTCTTTCCTTCGAAACCTCGAAAATTCATGCGTTTTCAACAGAGGGCCTGTCGATCAGGTTCAGAGGTGCCTAGGCTTCAAAATACAGCGCCAACGGCAGCATGCTGCCCCGGTGCCGCCCAAGAAAATCTCGGCAACCTGAGATTTCCGCTAATTTTTGATGAGCGACCCGAGACATAGGTGACGAAACGTACCGGACACATGGGTAACACTTATCGCTTTGCGGGAGGTGTTGATGCCGTGGATAGGGAGTTCGGTTATGGAAGAACGACTTGGTTATGTCGCCCGGCTTCTGGACGGAGAAGGCGTGAGCGATGTGTGCCGGGAGTTCGGGATTTCCCGCAAGACCGGCTACAAGATCTTCAACCGCTACAAGCAAGAGGGGCTGGAGGCGCTTTGCGATCGCTCGCGGCGTCCGGTGCGCTACGCCAACCAGTTGCCCGGCCAGATCGAGCGTCTGATCGATCAGAGCTCGCCAGGCGAGAAGAATTATTCCGTTTGGTGTTAAGCTTCCAACATAGCACCATTAGTCTACCCCTCATTTCAGTTTAACAAAATGGCATTTGCCCTGATCTGACATCAACTGGAAGCAGCAATTTTCATCCGGATATCATACAAATGTATAAACAAAGCATACAAATTATTGCAAAGCTGAAAAATGCATAAAAATATGTTGCCCGGAGACAAGTTTGACGCTAGCATCCTGTCATGATGAAACCCTTGGCCATCGCATTTGTTATCTGTTCAACCCAAGTTGGAAACGCCTTGGCTGATACCTGCGTGCATGCCAAATATGGAGACTGTTCGCTCTCGACATCAGTACTACCCAAGATTGTCCGCAATACGATCATCGGTAGTTTTGCTGCCGGACCTTTTGGTATCTCACAAGTTCAATGCACCTCGAAGGAATGCCTGACCCTTACCAAGATTGCCAGAGAAGCCATAAATGAAGGCTTGAATGTAACGGTAATTGCTCGAGTTGATCAGCTCACAGGCGGTGAAGCCGATACGATTTCATCGGAAGTCGATCTGTTGGCCAGAGAGTTATTGATCCTGATTCCGACGGGGAGGGGTTTTGACTCAACCAGGAGTAAAATGATGTGCGCTCAGCGCGCTGCCAGCTTTCTTCTGAATGCCTATCAAAAAGAAGAGATTGTTGGTCTGGTGCAGCATCAACGCCTGTTGGTTAAGCTCGAGCATGGAGTATCCAGCCTTGAAGATGGTGTCATCTTCAGAGGTATCGCTCTGGAGATCCGGGAACGCGGAATATGACAGATCCAATCGATCCAGGTGAACCGGACCAAAGAACTAACACTAGCCTGAATGGACCAACCGGGAATTCGACGTTGAACCGAGTTCAGAGTTGGATCGATATCACTTTCAAGGTGTTCGGCTTGATCATATCGATCGTTCTTGCTTACTTCCTTATCTTTATCCCGCCAGCATTCACAGAGCGAGATATTCAATTGTCTGAAAGAGTATACACGCTTCGCCAAACCAGAGATGATATTGCCCAAATGTCGATCGACCTGGAACGCATGGAATTGTGTCTGTCGCAGTTTCAGGGGAATGGCAGGAGGGCTGCCAAATGCCCGGATGCTGATGGGGTAGCAGAAAATCTCAAGGACCTGGTAGCCAAGTCTACGGCGGTGGTACTTCGGCATAAAGCGGAGCCCGGACTGGCAAATTATCTAACCAAATATGGGGAAGATAATTATGAGGAAAACAAGAACGAGCTGAAGCTACACTTGGAAATATTCAAGACTGAAACCCTAGCAGTTATCAGATGCCTCACCTTCAATCGTAACGGGGCGACTGCAGATCAGCCAATTTGTCCTCACGGAATTCGTGTTTCCTCTCTCGAGAAAGCTCTCGTGTCGGCGGGAAAAATGACGAAGTTCGGCCTTAAACCTCCTTCTGCCTTCTGGTGGCTGAATGAAGAGTGAGCGTGGGCAGACTGCTCAACCAAATAAATTGACAACCCTGTTTTCGGACTGAGATTCCGCCGGGGCATGGTCCTTGAGCGTATCCATGATCGCTGCGGCGGCATTCAGTGTGGCGATGTAGTTTTCGCCGCCATGTCCGGTCTGCAGGCTTCGTGTCATTGAAAGCAGCGTTTCGGTGACAATGCCTGTCCTGCCTGTGGCGCACAGATGTGCTGTAATTTGCCGGAGTGTGTCTACAGATATTGAACCGGGACTTGCGGTGATGCGTTCCATCAGCCCTGAGAATTGCAGCTTCTTGCCCCGGAAGTCACTCCAGCTTGTAAAAAGCCGTTGGCCATCGGGCAGAAAGGCACCGGCCAGCCTGCGGAACTCGGCGGTTGCATGTCCACGTTTCAGCGCAGAAAGGCATAGGCTTGTTTCCAGCAGATCATGCAAATCCCGCCTGTCATCAGACAATGCGCGAATGATTGCCTGGCGGGCTGGTTCACAATCGGCAAGCGCCTTCAGCTGGGCAGAATTGAGACAGGAAAAACCGGCAAGCCAATTTGCAAGGCTTTTCTCCCAGGCTTGCAAGGATCCGGAATGTTCCGGCCTGAAATGTTCTGGAAATATTTCTGCGGTTTGATCTTCAAAGTCGTTGCGCGCTACATCAGGAACAGAGCGGTTTCCACCTCCACTCGATATTTCCGAAACAACAGATGCATCCAGATCAGCCCATTCCACCAATTGGCGGGATATGGATTTTCTGATGTGGCGATGAAGTCCGGCATTGCGCCAGCATGGCATCAGCCTGCCGAGATAAACGAATGCATCTCTCGGCAAAGAGGGGACAAAGGCTTCCAGGGCGCGGCCCTTGATCCCTGTAATTTGACAGCCAAAAGCAGCAAGCTGTTCCAGATTGTCGTGCACTGCCAGATATCCACCCATGTTTGGCGACCAGGCTATCTGAACATCATCGTCCGGCCAGCACCAGCCAGAGGAAAAGCTCACATGCGGAACAACCGCTTCTGGCAGGATGAACAAGGCAAATGCCATGGCCTCTAGGAACTCCTGTTCACTCGAGGCATGATCACAATCAAGGCGCAGGGTGGTACCGGAAGCTACTGCTCCCGCGATTGCAAAACCCAGCTGTGAGCGCGCGGGCGTTGCCGATTCGCCAATCCGGAATGCGCTAGCGGAATGCCTGATGCGGATGTCGGTCAGGCTGTTAGCTTCCTCAACCTGCTGTTCCGGCAACAGTTCCGGCAAACTCCTGCAAACCTGCGAATACCGGTCCCAGGCGATCAGGAGCGATGATGAATGGCAATGTTCGCCCACCTGCTCCTTGTCTGTTGCCTCCACGCCGGGATGAATACGCGTAATCGCCATCCATGCACCATCGCCAAAAAATTCTCCACCGTGATAAACCGGGGTTGCGACCAATGCTCCGGCGGGATTGGCTTCGCCATCCACACGGTAAGTCACCGCTGTCACGTTTTCGGCGATGCGAAGCGGTGTCAGGGCCGGGTAGCAACCGCTCGGGTGCCCCTTGCTCATCACATGAAACTGGCGTCCCCGCCCATAATCCGGCTTTCCGGTCATGGGGTTTGTCAGCCAGCCATATTGCGCCTTGTAAAACCTCGGCACATCCTGGCTGTGAAGCGGAGAAATTACTGCCGTGTTTGGCGAGATTTGAGAAAGAGGAGTCATCTGATCCGATCGAACATGCACTCATTCCGGCTGCGGCCAATTATCCGGATTCAGGCCCCGCGACTCGGGTTATGCTTCCGTAAGCAAAATCGAACGGCCTTATGTATCAAGCGCACCAAGCCCTAAGCTGAAATACCAGCCCAAAGAGTAGGTGAATAAGCACCAGTATCCACAGTTTGCTTGTGCCAGGCTGCCCAAAAGAACTATTACGCCATAAACGGACTGCTAACAGCCCGCGCCCGCAAGCTGCGGGATCTCAGATTAGGCAATGGTGAAACCAACCAGGTACAGGCCGACATTGACGCAATCGACAGGGTGCTTGTGAATGCACTTGGCTTTACCGGCGATATTGAAGCCCTTATACGTGATTTCAAGCGTAAAGCGGTGTTCAAGCGAGGTGAACTTCTCCGAATGGCCTGTGACGTTTTCAGGGAAGCCGACAGGCCGCTTACCACACGGGAGATGGTCGAAACCATTGCAGATCGGAAAGCGCCTGACCTGTAAAACAACTCAAACAAGGTTAGGAGGCGCTTGGTGTCTGGCGGCCATCAAAATACAAGCCTTTCAAAGTCCAGTGGCACGAATCCCAATCATCCCGATTGAAGAAGCCGCCCGCCAAGAAGAAGGGCAAGGGTGGCTCTTCGAAGAAGATGAGCCAGAAGGAACAATCCGGGCCGTTTATTGAAACCGCTCGGGATTTGGGGTCCGGCGAGTCTGGCGTTGAGTTTGAGAGGCCAATATCTGGCGTTCTGAAAAAGACACGGTAGGAGCTACATAATAAGGCTTCGGTTCGTAAAGCGTACTAAAAGTCAAGGGCGAGCCAATTACATAAACTCATGCCCAGTATGGGGCATACCCGGCCCGTATCAAGCTTGGTGCGCTTGATACATAAGGCCGAAATCGAACATCAGGACCGGAAGCATCTGAGGATCGAGGCATGCTTGCATCCCGACAGGATCAAGACCGGGCAACGGCGAGAACTTCGAACGAACCTGAATGTTCTGAGGGAATTGGCTTGCCGTCAGGATCAAAGTAGCTGTGATTGCCCGCGTAATCCTGTTCAACAAACACAATTATCGCCTTGCCTGCCGCGGCCACCAATACCGCAGAGCGTTTTCCGCTCTCCAAAGCGTCCTTGCCCTGTTCGAAAACTGCGAACTCCTCTCCGGCCGGATTCTTGAAATACTTGTCAATCTGATTGCTCTGAAATGCAAACAGCTTGCGAGTCGAGTTGCTGTGTACACATCGTCGGCTGACGATGCCAGCTATGTAAAACGCCCCTTCAAGTCTTGCGTTGCTGCCAAGTTTTGCGAGTGCTGGAGCGAAAGACAACTGACCGGGATCACCGGAAAACTGAATCAGGGGCAGGTAGTTGGTGGAATTTTCAAATCTTGGCAGGCTTACACTGTCGCCTGATTCACTTGCATTGACATAGTGCCGATAGTTACTATCCCATGCAATGCCGAGTGCGTTTTCAAGATCGTACAGATCTGCCATGAGAGGGTTCGAAAGGAGATCCGATTTCTGTATCAGGCCGTCGCTTTCGTTCGGATCGTTGATGCTGCCCGTACCGGAAATCAGCCAAGCCGACGTGATATCCAGCATCCGCGCATAATAATCTGCCATGCCGGACTTTATCCCGCGTAATCCGGATTCATGCGCAGAATAGGTTGGTATCGGCACACGCAATTCACGCGCTGCTTCGCTGGCGCTGCTGAACTTGCGTTCCCTCGCAGCGCGCAGTCTGTCGCCCTGTTCGGCTCTTATTCTGGGATCAGAGCCGCGTTTCGGGGGGATAACAGGTTCTTTTGAATCTGGTCTTTCCATCTGCTCGGCGCTGGACTCGATCCTGGGTGCAGCGATGTTGGATGGACGTTCAGTCTGTACGGGCATTCTTGCCAATGGCGGCCTCTCGTCGCTGGAGTTCGAAGGTCGCTGCCTAGTCGTTCTGGAAGGAGAATACGGCAAAATGTAGCAAACCGGATCACAATTTATACTTTTTGAAAGAGTTTTTCAACTCAAGACGCCCATTTCCCTGTGTATGGTGCATTGATCATTAACACAGGCAATCAGGCCTGACGTCCTGCGCCGTTTCTGCTTCCTGGAATTGGACGCCGGCCGAGCACTTCATTTGCGTACTCATCGAAAGGAAGCAGGTTCTCGCCCTCCTCATCCAGCAGCATACCCATGATCATTTCCCTGATTCCAAATGGAATGATGTCCGGCGTAGCGGTTGAATCGGCCTGCTTTACGGAGAGGGGGTAGGTGAATGTGCCGGTGGACTGGTTCCAGTTGGTCTGACCTGCACGATCCAGCCCGCAAGGAAGGAGGGGGCAAATGAACCCCCGAGAATCATCATGTGACGCACACTCCCATATCGCGGAATTTACATGTGCGAGCGGTTCCACGCAGTTCATCAAAAGGTTGCGAACAGCATCACGGTTGTGCAGGAACCGGGCAGTCGTGACGGGATTGCCTTCCAGATCCTGGTATTCCTTCACTTCGGCGATCAGGCGCTCGATACCCGAAATACCAAGTGCGGTTCTTACCGATTGCTCCTTGTACGTTGCCGCCATCGCTTCACCGGCGGAAAGAAACCAGGCCAGCAGGCGCTCGGTGTCAGTAGATGGGCGGTTATAGCTCGAACTTGCATGCAGCACACCGACAAAGCAGATATGCGTGATCTCTTCCTTGCCGAGCCTGGTCTTCGTGTCCTCGATGATCGTGGCGAGTTGGTCCTCAAAAGTCTCGTCCGAACCCTGTTTGAAGTCGGCATGGCTCAGCAACCGTACGATTGTTTCCATCTCCAGCGTTGCTTCGCCTTGACGCCGTAGTCTGATGTCACCGCGGAGCATGTTGTCTGTTTCGTGCCAGTCACTTTTGACTACATTTGCACCTGACGGAACCGCTGAAGTAACCGCTCCATTGAAGTTGCCATCACTTCCAATGAGGATTTCAGGAAAGTGGCGTTCGGCGTAAGATGATGAAATCTCACGAAAACCGGTCATGTCATTGCGTGTGCACAGCGCCATTGGCAATAATGCCGCCACGTCCAGAACGGAGTGAACCGGACTGCCCAGAAGAAATATCAAGCCACACTTTTCAGACATGGGGACTACCGTTTTTTATTTGCTGCGAAACGAAGAATTGTGTATGCATATTCTTACATTTTGCATTATCATGGCCCAATCACCTCAAGATGACAAGGGTCATTAACCATACCGCTCAATATGTCCCAATATGGCACGGAATTCAAAGGAGTCTTTTTGATCAGTTCGCGGCTGGGTTGCCTTCGCTGCGGCGGTATGAGACGTGGCAGGATGAGCCGGAGTGTGATTTGCAGGGGGGAAGATGGCCTGGATTGACTGGCCGGGACAAGCGAACACAAGGTGTGTTCCACTGTGGTTCCCGGACATGGCCGGAGACTGGGTGTTTCCCAGCCGTGACGCAGGTGTCGTCTTCTTCGTGTTGGACCGCGCCATGCGTCCGGGTACTGCCGTTCTTGTTTCGGCAAGGCAACATGATTCAGACGTCTGGGATCCTTTGACTGTCTTCTTTGCTCCCAGGGATTCCCGATTGCGCAAGCAGACATTCTGGTTTGCGGTTGCAACGGATTCCGCCTGGCAGAAATTTACCCTTCGCCTCGATATCTCGCGGCCCGGTGCTGCTGCACAACAATTCGAATGCAAATTCCATTTGGCGCAGAACGACCGCGGCAATGACACTGAAACTGCGGATTGTTACGTACAGGATGTCGTCCACCCCGATATTCCAGGATATGCCTATCCGGACCTTTGCACTGCAAAACCTCCATCCAACCGGTTGGTCGCCAGTGCGCAGGTTGCGAGGTCCGGTTCGCAGGAGTATCTGCCAGCCGTGTGGCGTTCCAGACTTGAAAGCGCGCCGGAAGTGGAACCAGAACTGGTTCCGGGTATTGATTCATTTCTCCGCCTGACTGTCCGGCGCAAAGAGGATCCAGGGGCGATCCAGCGGCGCGCCTTCGGCGAAACTTTTCATCTTTCGGCGTTCATGCCCGACAGAATGTACAGGCTGTCACGAATTGCACTTGAAAGAGAGACGCTTCCCCTGAATTGGCCCAATGCCCCCAATTTGCAAAACCGGGCAATAAAGCCGTTGCTGCAGGTACAATCAGGTGCAAACACCGAGTATCACATTCCGGCGCCGCAAATCGGTGATTTCATTATTCATCGGCCATCAATTGGCGAGGAGAAAATGCTCTCCCGGGTTTCCATGCCCGGCAAGAAACGCGAGCAGTTGGAAAGCCGTTTTGATCCAGGCTGGGGCGTTACGCGTGTCCATGTTTTCGAAGTTGGTCTGCACCATCAACTGATACCGGTTGGCTCGAATCTCAAAGGAGCGGATGGAAATTTTCCTCCGGCAAGCATGGTTCTTGCCACCCCAAGCCAACCGGATGGCTTGCTGATTGACCGGGAAACGCTGGCTGAAAGAGTGAAGATAGCCATCAACTCGTTTTTTACGGAAGAAACCGGCGTCAATCTTGTTCAGAGCGAGAGGAATTCGGGGAGCGGTATCGCCGATTTGTATTCATCATTCGAGCTGCATAACACAACGGGAAAGGTGATTTCGGAAACGTCGTTGCTTTCCCTGATGCTCGTCTTTTCGCAGCACCTGCATCACGCTCTTGTTTCTTCCGCAGATGGAACAGGACTCGAGGAAGCATTTGACGTGCTTGGCACGGAACTGACCGAGATGCTCGACACCGGCGAGCCGTCAGTCTTCACGCGTTTTTGCGCGCCCATGCTCAGTTTCATGTTTCAAGTTTCCGCGGATATTCGCAACCGGCTGCCCGCATTTCACAATCAGGCAAATGGTGCACGACAATTGTCGAACCGGCCAACCAACAGTGCGTTCGGTTTTGCGGAAACACTGGAAACGCTTCTCACGGAAATCGCGGAATGCGATCCAGATGCATCAGAAACTTGGTGTTTCAAAGCGCGGCCGGACGAAATGGCTCAGCTGGTCTGCATGCTGGCAGGCGGCAGGTACGAGATGGTCAAATGGCTGATCGAAAAAGACTACTCGTTGCCTTTTGGAAGTCAGCTCACAAGGACGCACATACCCTCCGGGCAGGCGCCGTTCCAGGACGCTGAAATCGTTCATACTGACAAGTTGTTTCACTCGATCATTGCGGACGCTTTGCAGGACAATGACAAGCTGAAGGAGGCAATTGAGCGGATCAAACCGGTGGAATCAAACGGGCCGGGCGCGCTGTTGTGCATGGATGCGGCACTGCGATTGCAGGGGCATTCTGATTTTCTGGCGGCTGTCGGTGCGACTCGTCACCTTGAGGGCAGGTTCGGCAAGGAAAATCTGCAATCTGCGTTTGAATACTTCGCAGCGGACACGGCCCACAGTCTGCAGGGAGCACGGGAATGGCTCAAAACAAACCAGGGGCAGTCTTTCGCCAATGGAATCGAGAATTGGCCGAACACGGCGGTTGCCCTGGCACATATCCTCTCCACCGGCAAGCATTTGCCGGACAGATCATCCACCGCGAGCGGCCTCGAAGTTCCGGCGGATGAACCCGAGAATGCCGATCAGCAGGCCGCGGTCGATCCATCTGTCACACCCGTCGAGCGATCGGAACCGGACAGCAACGAAGACGCAGCACAAGCGAATTTGCGTGAACGCATGAGGGCCCAACGCTTCCGGGAGAACCTAGACAGGAAGACACGTGAGGCAATGGAGAACGCCGTCAACATGTCTGATGTTGGCGATGAAATCAAGGAGATGCTCAGGACCGTTTCCGAAGCAAAGCCTGACGACAACGGTCCTACCGGGGCAGACAAAATCCGGAAATTTCAAGATGAACTGGCGGACAAGGTGGAGGCCAGAAGCGCCGATGTACAGGACCTGTACAATGCTGTTCACCCATACGCTTCACCTGGAAATTCGAATGCCGCGATGACGAATGAGCAGGCTGAGGATATGGATCGCCAATATGAGGATTTTCAGTCCAATCATGTTGGCTATCTGAAAACGGTGAGAAACCAATTGGGCGGTCAAGTGTTCAATGATATCGACAAGGTGCAAGCGGCTATCAATGCTGCCGACGAATTCATCGAAACCTGGCGTCACCTGAAATCATGATCAATGCTTCCAGGTCAGAGCAGGACGGCCAATTCTAAGAAACCGGAATTAGTGCAATTCCCCTATCCAGTTGTCCCGCCAGTTCCTCGATATCCCAATTCGTCATTCTGATACATCCAGCAGAAACCTGTTTGGAAATTCCCGACGGCTCAGGGGAACCATGCAAGCCAAAGCCCTTTATGCCTTGGTTTGACGGATGATTACCGACCAGAGATAGCCAGTCAGTACCGACCGGATTGTTGGGGCCTTTCTTGTAGACAAACATATGCTGCTTTCCATCGATCTCGCGGAGGTCATAGTAGTTTGGATCCGGCGCCCGGCTTCCGATTTCCATCCTTGCAATTGGTGTTTTTTGCGGATTGATTGTCGCCGGCCAACGAGCGATGACGGTTTCTTCCGTCCGCAAGAAGAGCACTTCACGGCCCGTCTGCAACTCGAGCCAGTAGTCTGTGGCCGCTATTCGCAACGGCTCACCCAGGCGTGGTACCGTGATCTTCTCACCCTCGGAGAACGTGCGGTCAGGATTGAGTCTTTGAGGTGCGCGGATACTGGTTTGGAACCGCTCGGCAAGCTTCTCTATCCTGGACGTGAAACCAAGGTAGGGAAGTGCCGCCTTTTCTTCCGGATCAACGGGAATTCTGTCGAGAAAGGGACCCGACACGTCATCGGCACTCAGAACATGTTCGCGCAACGCCGGGCCGCCATATTCCAGCAGCGCTTCATCTATTGCCTGCTCGTCGAGCGGATCAAGCGCCGCACCCGGGCCATATGTTTGCCAATCGAACAATGCCTTGCGCGTGTTGGTGCCGCATACGCCATCCAGCTCACCGGAGGCGAAGTGATAGCGATCCATGAGAATCTGCAATTTCAGTACCCGATTGAAATTGGCATTCACTTCTGCGGCGGTCTGGGGGACATTCGAACGGCACTCGGCCATTCCCTGTAGTAGTGGAGCAGCGTTTGTTCCGATGCGCCTGGAAGGGCGTGTGAGGGGGACCGGGACAATGCCAGAAAAACAGTTGGCGAACTGATCAACTGGTCACGTCCGGTGCAGCGCAGCCATGCCTTTGCGTTTCTTTTAAAGCTCGCAAGGGTCCCGAGCCCGATATTGCCCGGCTGCGGCAAGCCAACAGATCCCTGATGGGCTTGAGCCGTGTCCACAAGGTGATGATCATAATAATGGGGGTCTTTTTCCTGCACGGGAACAAATCCATGCTCCCGCAGCAGGCAGCGAGCCTTAATTACCTGTTCACCTCTGTCTTTATGCTCAATGCGTTCGGTTCCAAATTCGGCTGCCAGAGACGCAATCGGCCAATACAGCACCAATGCCTGGATCAAGCCCACCAGACCGGATGTTTTCAAGCTGCGTGAAAGAACCATCTCCTCCTCCCGCGCTATACTACATGCAACAGAAATTATTCAATTTGCAATAAATGGTGTATTTTTGTTTCTTTTTGCATATCCTCTGGATGTGAACGATCCGATCTGACGCGCCGTTGCCGAAAATATCCGGGCGATTATCCGGGTAGAAATCGTGAAAGTTGAAAAAACTTGGCCTGCTATACGATCAATGCTTGCAAACGCTCTGGCTGAAAATAAAGTCGGTTACGGGGGGACTGGAGCCGGGGGAAATTGCGTGCACGGAAATACGGGTGAACGCCATGGTGAGGAATTTGAATTTCAGATTCCGGGGACGCTGGGCAGGGGTGTAAGAATTACCGATGTTGTCGCGGTGTTGAGCGCGAAAGGCCTTCCTAAAGAAACTGCAGGCGTTGAAAACCTAATCCCTGGTCTGGGTCAGTTTCTTGTCTTTGCCCAGGCAAACGAGGCCGACGCAAAAAAGTTCACGCTTGCCGAGTTCAAGCGTATCGCTGGCGGTCAATCGGAACTGCAGGATCAAACAGGTACAGCCTGGAAAGTGTCTGTAGACAGCAGGCGACTCGCAGAACACCTGGTTGAAAGGGGATGGTTGCCCGAGCCAGCTGACGGTGGCCGTGTTCGCATTACCGGAAGACTTGAGTTTCGGACCGCTTCCGTGGGAGCAAGCCTTACTAATAGACCCATAGATTTATCGGTCGAACTTCCGCACGGGCCGCGTCACTTGCCGTCCGATTTTTTGTTTCATGACCTTGAATTCGAGCAAAAGAATCACGCCCCAAACGAATTGCTGAACCGGGCGAATTTTGATCCATTTCCGGTTCAATTTGACGCTTTGGCTCTGCAAGGCTTGCCGCAACTAAAGAAGCGCCCTGGCAGTTGTGTCCAACGTAGGCCTTCGGATGAAGAAGGGAAAATATCCGTCATCATCGATACCGATGCGCCTTACCGCTTCAAACTCGAACCGCTTGTCCTGTTTCAGCTTGCTGAGGATTTAGAGGTTCATGACGAATTCTCATGCCAGGCATCTGAATTCGAACTGGCTACAGGTGCTTTCTGGAATGATCACGCTTACCCCGGCGCCACCGGCGGCTTCTTGCTGAAAGATGCGCTCACTGTCTGTGAACTGGCGACTGACGCCAACCCCGGCGACGGTTCTTTCGTTTATCCGCGACGGGTGGCATCCATGCGAGCTTCCGCGTTCACTGAAAACGGTCGGCGATTTGTCATACCTCATCAACGCAAATGCGCGCTATGCTTGGATCTATCGGTTCTGGGATACGATCTGGAGGAATTCAGGAACCGATATCTTGTGGGAGAAGATGAGGATAAGTCCGTCTCGATCATTTATGCCAACGGTGGAACTGCAGCAGATCCCGACCTGCAACAGAAGAAAATAGAGCTGTGCTTTTCCGACAGGTCAGCTCCCCGGCTCGTTGTGTACAGCCCAACGGGCGACCGGGCACTTGTTTTCCGCGGTGCGGAAGTGATTGCGCCGGATGAAATACCTGAAATCCTGGTTCCGAGCGGGGACGCCGGAACTGCTCTGAGCCTTTTCCAGCGGGGTGAGGCCAGGCGGGGTTTTGAAGTTGAAGCCAAAACGGATGACGCATTTGTGCACCTTGAACACGCTGATGAAACACTGGCGGTCGATGGCAGCGCCACATATTCATTACCCGCATACGGTCTGACCATTCCTGCCCGCATCACGGCCTCAGACGGGCAGGTTTTCAATTTACAGGTTAGGAAGAAATCAGCTGTCGAGGAAATTGTGATCGGGATCGATATCGGAACGCAGGCCGTTGCAATGGCCGAATGGAGCAACGGTGAGGAGACCAGGCCGCTGCAACTGGGCAGCTTTCTCAAGGAAGTCATCACAGGTTCATCGGCGCATGTGGACGAGGCCGGAGAAGATTTTCTTTTCGGTTCCAGAATTGCGGTCTCGCTTGAACACGCTGCCTCAGGCATGAGGCTGGACCCCGCCATCGATCAGATTGTGGCGGAGCGGGCTGCAATCTACCAGGAAGCAGAAAAAGGTGCTGGTCCGGACGTTCATTTGGAAAAAATGAGCGCCAGAACGAGCTTCTGGAAAGAACAACATGATGTCCATATTGCCCTTTCTGCCGAATATGACAGCGGCTCTGCTACGGTCCAGATTTCAGATGTCAAATCACCGGTGGGAGCAGGAGAGACCCTTTCCGCGGCAGGCCCGGACCATGTTTCCGCGCGGCATGAAACGTTGATTTTTCACGCGGGGTCAGATCCGCAAAGCTGCTCCCTTGGGGACGTACGCACAGAGGAAATGCTTGCGAGTGTGTTGAAACAGATGCTTTGCGGGATACTTCAGCACACGGCAATCAATCCCAGACTTCAAGCAGCAAGTTCACCGAAGCTACAACGCAGGCTTGTAATCGTGGCGACCTACCCGGCTTCGTTTCCCGAGGCAGCGCGAAACCGGTATCTCTCGGCGCTTTCCCAGTGTGTCGAAATACTCAAGGAAAAGGAACTGATCGGAGGCAGCGCGTTTTTCTACACCATACCCGAAGGCCTCGCTCTCATCCATGGTGTTGAAGATGATATTTCCAGTCGTTTAGAAAACGGTCTGGGCAAGGCAATCGTCGTCGACATTGGAGCTGGCACTGTAGATGTGAGTGCCATGAATTTCGGAAAGTATGATCGCAAGTTCCATTTCTTCTCACAGGACCTTTCCTTCTCGGTACCATTGGGTGGCCGGTTGCTGGATGAAGCGATCAGGCGCGATATCGAGCCGATTACCGGACGCAACGGTCTGGACGAAAAAACCTTTTGCGAGCGGATCGAGTCTGCAAAAAGGACAATCGATGCCAGGACGGGCGAGAACGACAGGATCCCGCCCCGTTTTATCACGATCAATGTGGGGCAAGACCGCCAACATTTCCAGGGTCCGAGAGCAATCAACCCCGATGGCTTCGGACCGGGAAAGAAGGCTGCACGTCTCGTTCGAAACGGAGATTCAGAATTCATCGAAGCTGATCTGCAGCATTTTTTCCATGACGAAGAAAGCAATCTGAGCGCTTATTTTGCAGCCTTTGAGGACTTCATTTTGGGTCCGGTACTTGATCATGCAAGCCAGGAGAAGACGATTCTGATTATCTCGGGAAGGTGCAGCCTGTTTCCCGAATTCCGAACCCGTCTTGAAGCGTATTTAAACATGCTTGAGTACAAGGATAAAATCACGCCTGTTTATTTGAATGACGAACCCGATCCAGGTCCTGCAATGGGAACTGATCAATGAGCATCAAGTCGAGAGTTGCACAAGGGGCCGTTGAACATGCAAGGATGACCACGCACCGTATGCGGCGCGAAAGCCTGCCATCAAAGGAAAGGATCGCCGAAAATTATCGGTATGTGCTGGGAACGCTCGACCAGGATCGTCCCGGTCAATTTCAGGAGATCCATGAGGTGTTGCCGGTTGCTTTTCACGGGTACAGGCCGGTGGACTTCAAGACCATCAACTCAGATCTTCATTTGGCTCGCATGACTCCCGGCGTTAGCTCGGAAACCATTCTTGAATGGCACTCTGGGGCCACGCAACTCGATGGTTTTCAAAGATTGCTGCTCTCAAAGGTTTTGCAACCGGTAAGTGTCAAGTGGCTAGGCCCAAGAGGCGAGATTGCCAATGACGATAAACTTCCACCTGGCAACAAAGCGCTTCAATCTCGCGAACCTTCAAGAATTTTCTTTGAAAAGCTGCATCCGCGGAAAGTTAATATCAACAGCGAAATCTCGGCAGAAGGGAATGCCCCCGATATCGTCATCAAACTTTCCAGCGGAGATGTCGTGATGATACCCGATGATTTTCACAAAGCGCGCTTCTTCCGGCTCGAAGGAACGTTCTCCAGTTGACGCCCTCTTCATTTTGAGTATTGTTATACAAAATGAATAAGAGTGAGAATTCGAGGCCGCCCCAAGCATGTCTGAAGATGATAAACGGAGCATAGGCAACAACATCGACCGGGCAAAGCTGATATGTCAGCGGGTTCCGCTTGACGTGAACTCCGAAGAAGACTGGACCAATCTTGCCGGAGAGATGAGGTCGGCACAAGGAAAGCTGACCAGCCGTGGCAGTATCGGTACTGAACCGGAGTTCCCTTTTTCGGACATCGTGATCAAGGGGCCCAATGGCGTCGATGAAAACCTGGCAAGCTCATGTGCCGAGGAAATGGAAGTCATGTTTGCCAATACTCCGACCGCATTTGCGTGCGATGTCATCGAGGACAAGGGCATTCATGACCGTTCACGGTTTGCCTTTTTCGGTCATGGCGTCTTCGCGCCGGTGGACGGTGCATCTGAACATTCAGCGGAATTGCAGTTTTCCTGGTACGAACCACAGTCTGATCGGGCTGGGAAGCACATACAGTACGCAAAATTCAACGCGGACGGCAGCAAGGCGTGTGCATGGCATGCCGGACAGAAGGGTATTGCCATCGGGTTTTCCGCTGATGTGACGCCGGCAAGGCTGGAACTCCCTGCGCACATGGAGGAGGAAGCCCGCAAGGCGTTCAAGGAGACCTTCCTGTTCATTGGGCGCGATGCGTCAAGCGCCCCGCCAAGCCTGGATCTCTATCCTTCGCCGGAATGCAATTTTTTCACAAGTGCCACCGCAGAAAGCGGAAATGGTATCCGGTCGCTGGGAAGCGGGGATTGGTTTCGGATTCTCCTGAAGGCAGGCGACCATTCGCTGGATCTGTGGTGCCGTTATCTGATCCGTTCGGGACAAAGCATGTTCAGCACTGTCAGGCACCGGGATGTAACCCAACCTTCGCTCGCTGTCCTGGGTTTCCTGATGCCTAAAATCCGGTTTCAGTTCTGGTTGAATTCGTTGAGACGCTGGTTTGTGCATTTTGATTCGGACCTGGCGATGAAGCATGCCGACTTTTTGGAGACCCGGCTGAGTGTGGTGCGTCAGACGTTCGACAGGCTCGCGGCCTATAGCCATCAACCGAACAACAGCAAGAACCGGTGGACTGCAGGCCAATTGCGACCAAAGAAGGTTCGGTCAGTTCAACTTAGCAACAGTACGGCAATCGAACTCCACCCATTCCCAGGAAATATCGGGTTTGTACCGGTCTCGGCAAAAAACGACAAATCTCCCGAAGGCGACGAAATTCGCAAACAGCTGAGAAGTTTCTACTCCCGGGAAGACTGGATGCTGGTCCGTTTTTCAGATTTGCGAAGCATCGGTTATATCGGCCTGCAAGATGGCGTTTATGATTTACTGGGCGCGCCCGTTTCACAAAACGAGACCAATCCGGACAAGATCGGGGTCAGCATCGACTGGTTGAACAGGATGGCACAATTGGAAACCCGGAGCGGGCTCGAGGGGGCCGCTTCCCATTGGGCCTCAAGAGGCTTTCAAGCCACCATTAGAAGAGCTGGCAATACTATCAAGGTAACGCTGGAGCACGGGGACAGGAAAAAACCCTATCAGCAGACCATTCTTCCCAAGCACAGGGGAATGCTCGGACCGCTCTATGTGGAGAACATACTTGGCTCCGAAGACAAAACGGAGACCGGCTGACAATGTTTACCGAGACCGGCCTCGAACTCCTCACACGCTTGCGGAAACTGGTTTTCAGAGTTCCGCTATATGGCTTCGTGCTCGCGGTATTTGCTTCCGTATTGGCAGGTTCCTGGCTGGCTTCAGTGTTGTTCGGTGACGCCCTGGACAGAGCAGACAGTATTGCCGACAACCACAAGGTCGTGCGCGGGGGCAAACTCGCCAGCGAACTTTTTGATGATCTCCTCAATTCGGGCCACATACGTTTCAACCGGTCAAACAGCCTGATCGATTCCGACATTGATTGCGCGGCCTTCCGTGCGGGCTTTGATGATGGCCGAGACAAGATACTGAAATCAAAGTTTTGTTCGATCGACATAGGTGCAATGGTCAACCAGCAGATCGATGTGTGGAACTCGAGTGCTTCGCTCGTGGCAGTCAGGGACAACAGGAACCGATACCGTGACCGTTGCACAGGCAGAGGTGGCTCGGGGACCCTCAGGCCGGACAAGCCCCGCAACTACATTCCGCACGGCTGCTACCCAAATGAATGGGCGGGCAGCCTGCAAAATGCGGTCCGTGTTAACTCGGGTAAAAACCGCGCATATGCAATCGTGAACCAGCAGGAAGAACCAGACCCGCAGGTCTATGGATTTCTTGCGCGTGAACCCGTTGAAGGTTTCGGTGACTGGCGGCGATTTCCGAACCCGCAGGGCATCATCGTGGCAGAAACCGATATCGACCTCAGCCGGCAAAATGCCCGTGTCGTGAACATAGATTTCATTGGCGAATTGTTAGGCGCGACTGTCCATCCGGTGGGTTCAACAAGCTTTGCACTGAAGCCCGAATACATCAGCACTATGTGCGCTGCCTTTTCGTCAAAAGAAAAATGCGCCGAAGAGTTTGAAGCACCAGACTCTGCCGATCTTCCGCGGGCAGGACGCATCACCTACCCGTTTCCCCGCAATTGGAAGGGAAAGATCTCACTAGAGCTCAGACCATCCATCGCGGTTCATGCCCGGGTCCGGCAGTTGAAGAAAGCAGAATTCGTAAAGCCGAACGATGGCAACCGCGTACTCGCCAATGCCAACCGCATCATAAATGTATCAACAAACGTACAGGCCAAATGCCGTCAGTTTTTCAACCAATCTGTTCAAATCGGAACAGATGGAGCCAGTGACATTCTGGTGGACGAACCGACGGGCAAGCCGGAAGACACGATCAACAAGTGCATGCTCCATTGGCGCCCGTCAAAGCCGGTTGAAGCCAGGGAAATCACACTTGAAACCCAGGAAGAAAAGATCATTCAGGTCGCCGCCGCGGCGGACAGCTCAACAAGATACTCCACTCAGGTTCAGACCGGTACTGCCGAATCCGCCAGGCAAATCAATATTATCAGCCCTCAGGCGCTGGAGCTTGGACTGGCGCCTATTCTCGGGTTTGATGAAACCGACCCCTCCGGATTGCTGGGAATCCTGTCATCGCAGTTTCGAAGCAGTCAAGCAGGTGAATTCAGCCTGACCATTGATCCCGTACTTCAAAAGACAACAGCCAACATCCTTGATGAGGTGATCTCGGGGACAAGGGCGATGAGGGATGTGAACGCCCAATTGCTGAGCGGCAGGAAATCCTCGCGCAAGGCTACCCTGCTTCTGATGGATGCAGGTCCTTCCGGAAACGATGGAACACTTGATCCGCTTACTGGCCGGATTCTTTCCGTATCCAGTTGGCCTGAAGTGAAACGGAATCTGTCACAATGGGATCTTCAGGCGCAAGCAAGCTTCCTGCCGACTGAGAACCCCTTGGCAGCCCGTGGTTGGTCGCAAAATAACAGGCTTTATGCTCCGGGCTCATCCTTCAAACCTGCAATCGCCCTCGCTGCAATCAACCAGGCCGCCAATGGCGATAAACGTATCGCTGAATACCTGGGATTGGGCGCCGGCAACCGGGGCCTGACCAGCAACGAACTTCGCAGCCGCATCGGAACAGAATTCGCCTTCGGGTTTGGTGCCAGCTCGCTTCAAGTTCCCAGGTTCAGCAATGGGCGCAAGGTGGAAGACATGCAAATACGCAATCGCGAGATTGCGATGTGTTCACATATCAGCGATACCGGTTGCGGGAACGGATCCCGTCTCACCATGCCGGACATGATGGCAACCTCCGACAACATCTATTTCGCGAGGCTGGCATTGCTGATCGATGGCGAGAATGTAAGCACGGGCACTGGCGATAACCGGGCAGAACTGGTTGATACCGAAGAAGATACAACAGAGCCGGTGCACCACATCGCCGACATGATGAACCATGTCTGGCCGAAAGACGGTTTTTCCCTTTTGCAGGGCGTCGATACGCCGGAATTTAGCCGATTGTATACGAGCCCGTTTCAAATCGACAGCGCAATCCCCGAGAATCCGAGGATTTATCGTCTGGCCTTGAATGGTATCGGCCAGTCCGCGCAGGCTACTCCCCTGGCAATGGCCACCCTTGCGGCCAGTATCTCCTCCGGAAAGGTTGTGCAGCCCTGGCTGGGAGGAGAACCGGTGAATTGGCAGAGTGCAAAACCGCTTCTCTTCGGCAATTCACAACAAGGGATAAGTATGCCTGTTCCGGCTGGTGGTGCCGGGCTGGAAATGCTGGCGGGATTGCGCCAGGCGATGAAGGATGTGGTGACATACGGGACAGCTGCTGGTGCATTCCCCGCAGTAAAGAATGAAGACGACAATCGCTTCAAGTTGCGGGAAAAGGTGTTCGGCAAAACCGGCACCGCACAAATCGGAAATCCGCAACGCGATGGAAACACGGTCTGGTTCATCGGCTGGGCGGATGGGCTGCCAATTGAGGGATATGAGAACAGGCGTATCGCCTTCGCCTGCATGATCTCGCATGCCAGGGTCAACAATGCAGGCGGCGGATCTGTTTGCGCGCCAGTCATTCGTGAGCTTCTTCTTAGGCTGATACCGGCCAAAAGCGAAAACAACGCACAGTCGGCAGGCCAATGATCCAGTCAATGTTGACTTTGTTGACGTACTTGGCAGTGCTGGTTGCAGCAGCAGGCGTAATTGCCCTGCTTGCTGCATGGCTGATGCAGCTCGCCGATCTCACGCGCAGGATCGTCTTTCTGCTCGCGTTCTCCGGGATACTTGTCTTTTGGCATAATGGCATCCGCAATGCGGGCGAAAACCAGCTGCCGGGCACTGCGTTGCAACATGTTTCGATAACGCCGGATGCGAGCAATTTCATCATTGGTGCCAATATTCTGGCCCAGAACCAGTCATTGCCCGGCTCGGCAAGCGATCCTCATATCGGTTTTATCAGGGATATCAGCGGCGGTTGGCAGCTTTCAAACATCTCCGAGACGCGGCGTCTATCGCTCACGTATAGGTTAGCTGCGCCGACAAACGGTTCGGGTTCGCCTCAACCAGACCGGTCCGGAATTCTCGACAAGGTCAGGTCAGTTATCGGACTTGTCCAGGGAACTGACAGAAAATCGGGCTCAAGGTCTGAAACCGTTTCCTTCAATGCGGATCGTTTTCTGCTTGCCAGTGGAGACCAGATAGTAGGTCAGGGGGCTCTGGCGAACCGGTTTGAGATGAAAATCGAGCATGCTGAAATCCAGGGACAAGGCGATGCGAAAATCCACAAACTGCTTTTTGAACTGGACGGCGAGCGCTACGAGTTTGAGAAAAAGAATTCTGGTTCATTGACTTTGACCTCGGATAACTGGCTTGCAGAATGCCCGACCAGCTGGTCGAACGCGGCAAAGGATTGGTTGCGTGGCTGGTCAGGATCGGGTGAAGTGACCCTGGCTTACATTGGCGGAAATATCGAGCCGTGCCGCAGAGATGATCGCATCTATCTCGCGCGGGTTGGTATGCAATTTTCGGGTCTCAACATCAACTTTGTTCCCGGTCTCGGTTTTGCTGTCATCGGGAGTGGACGAGATGCGTTGCAGGTCAGACGCAATGGAACCATTATTCCGCTGTCAACGCTCGAACACCCGTTTGATTTTTCGACCGGCGGCAAAACGTACAAGCTGGATTCCTTTATTGCGGGTTATACCCGGTACGAGATAGCCCGGAATCCTGAAACGGATCCGGCGGCCGAGTTTCACATCGTGCCAGTCAGTAACGCGCACCGAATCGTATCTGCAGATCACATTTGCCAAGACAAGAATCTTACAACCACAAGGCGCTTCATTGGCCGGAAAAAATGCAGGAATGTTGAAGGGGCGGCTGTCGAGTGGGCGGCTTCAAAAACTGGCGCGCCGAAGAATGATCCAAAGCTACCGCATGACAAGATTATGCAGCAAGCACCCAATGTTTTGCTGGGAGCTTTCTTGAGTGTGATTATCGGCCTGTGTGTCGTGCTCATGTTCACACAAGGGTTTTCAGCATTCGGTCCAGCAAACCTGGTGCGGATGCTTGTATTTGCTTTGGGTTTCGGGATCGTTCTAGCCTCCGCATGGCTCTATCTGGACAAGATTGTAGAAAACACCGAACTGACCCCAAGGCCACCCTACCTGGCAGTTCTGGCCTGGGGGCTGGCAGGTGTCGCCGTTCTGTTTGCCAGGGGCAGCAAGATGGCGGACTCTGTCTTGTTCCTGATCTGGACCTTGATAGTTGCATTCGGTCACATTGCGATGGTTTCGCTCTCGCTGGCGATGGAAGAAACGCGGTTCCTTCGCTTCGCGGATGACACCAGCCTTGCCGTCGGCATCTCTGCCGGCACACTGTTGTGCATTTCCCAGTTTCCGCCTGCCTCCATTCGAGCTTTCCTCCAGTTTTTTTCAAAGCAAACGCGCATCGAAATGCTGTTCTGGAAGGTTGTGCCAAAAATCAGCGGTGGAGGCTTGCCATGGTTCGCTCAGGGCCTTTTGGCGCTTTTGATTTTTTCCCTGTCGGCAGCCTGGATACTGCTAGGCTCGGAAACGGGAATTGCGGGTATTATCCAACCTTCGGAAGTGATCAAGACGCTCTTCGCAATTTCTTTGGGAGTTCTGCTGATACTCGTGTTTGACAAACACAGCAGAGGCAGAAAATCACGACGGTTCTCCCAGAGCATGGTGAACGGTCAAATATCCGCACCCATGATGTTGACCGGGTTCCTGCTCGGCTTGGCGATCGGGTCGGCTATCTGGATAGCAACAGGCGCTTTCTTGTTGTCAGTCTTCTCCGGGCTGCTTTTGATCGCTTGCATCTGGTCGTTGAAGGATCCGTTCTGGAGAGGCTTTGGGTTGATCTTGCTGGTTGTCGGATTCATGCTGGCTGCGCCTGCTTCACGTTCCGACATGTCACCGATCCTGATTATCGGTTTCACCACCATACTGACCTTTGCAATCAGTTCACTCATGCATCTGATTGCTGCGTGGAACAACAGGGTCGTCGGGAATGATGACGAATTGTGGCATATCGGAACGATTCCGATGCGTCCGCGCATTCGGCAAAATGGCATGTTGAGCGGCAGCATGTGGCTTCAGAAAACCTGGAGCCGGTTGCGCCCCTATCTGACGATGCCATATCCCGTATTGATCGTGCTGCCTGCCATTCTCGTTTTCACGGCATTGAATTGGTCACAACATCAATTACGGAATGGCGAAGAAGCAAAGGGGGCGATGATCAATCATCTCGGCTCTTTTGGCGGTATTCTCGATGTACCCATCAAACGAGCGATCTCCTGGATCGAATTCAATGCCACTCCGCCTGCTGTTGGCGCAATTGTTCCCGTGGAGTTTGCCGACACAGCATTGCAGGTGGACCAGTCGCGGAAATCGATCAGCGCTTCTGCATGCAATATCGTTGAAAAGCAGGTTTCTTCCGTGGAGCCGCGATCCGGATCGAGCTGGGTCGAGAATCTGACCTCCCGACTGGTCAACATGGCCGAGCATAGCAAGCATATCATCGACACAGGCGTGGATCGTGCGAGCCGCTCTATGCTCGGAGCGCAATGCAGCCCGAATTCAGACAACAGGTCATCCGTGGAGATCGCACAGCGGATATTCGCCATACAAAGCGATTTTGTCGGTACTTGGCTGATCGCCTATTTCGGGAGGGATGGCGCGCTGGTTCTTGCCATGCTCCAGTCAAGCCTGATTGCCGGCATGTTGTTGGCAAGCTTTCTGATCTTGCGCTGGCAACCGGGCATGTCCGAGGAACGGCCGGCTGCAAACATGTCAGCTTTTGCAGTTGTCTCCTTTGCCATCATGATTGCACTGCAATGGATTATTTCCTGGGCGAATGCCTTTGGTACAGTACCGGTCATGGGGCAGCCGGCGACTTTCCTTTCCCACGGACGCAGCCATTTCATCTTCTTTGGCATGCCGGCGCTGGTGTTCACCATTTCCGCGTTGCGAATGCGTGCCGCCTTCAAGCAGAGCAGAACGTTCTGGCGAATTGACAAGGCAAGGGAAATTCCGCTGATGCCGCTGGGATTCAATATCTGGCACATGATGAGGAGATTTTTGCCTACCAATTAAATGTTTCTATTGTTACATTTTGTATATTGTGTAACAATGATTGAAATCACCGGTCCCCATCCGGGGTATATGGGAAAGGGAGGCTAACATGAAAATGCCCTTTAACATTCCGCTCAAGGCCTGGCTTGGCTTTCTGCTGTTTGCAGGTGGCCTTTTAGCCTTTTCCTACTTGAGCCCGGACCTCGTCGATGAAAACGGCATTCGCAGCCCTTTTTCGCTGGAAACACAACAACAAGCGCAAACTGCCGGGCCGCTTACCGGGCAGGCCGCCCAGACGCCGCTTGTTCAGAACACCCCCTCGCCCGAAGCTGCAAGGCGGGCGCAAGGCACTTCCTGGTCTGCAGCCTTTGCATCCATTGCCATAATGGCCCTTGCGCTGATCGCTGTCGCATACGGATTTTCAGAGCGCGGGGAGAAGGTCCGAGGAAAGGTGACGCACGGGCTGACCAATACGAGCATGTATGGCTGGGCGGTCTGGGCCGCCATCTTTCTCTCAATATCTTCGCTGGCTACAACCTATCTGGGCATGGCCAATTTTCATGTCCACTGGATTTTTGCCCTGGTAAGCGCAACCGGTATCCAAATTCTGCTGTTCATATCTTCATGGATATTTGCCGAAGCGCTCGCCAACCGCAGGCATCTCAAGCGCTTGATACGTGAAGGTGAGGTACCCGAAGATTCGCTGCCATTCCGCCAGGCGCAGGCAAAGTCAGATGGTGGCGTTCTGCTGATGGCTTCTGCAATGGTGGCAGCATCCATGGGTGTATCGGTCTTCTTCTCACTGGATTCATTATTTGACACGGTTTACCTTCCCGAAAACCGCCAGCTTACAAACATGAAAGTAGCTCGTTCCGACATGGGCGGCGTGTTCGACAAGCTCCGTGACAAGGTTGATGTCGCCAATGCCAATGAACTGAGCGAATTGACCGATTCCGAAGCCTGGCGGGACTGGCGGCGCAATGTCGATACGGTGATGACAGCAGCAGGAAATGCCAAGAACGTCATTGCGCAAGCAATCCAGCTCGACCGCAGCAATGCCAAAACAAATCTCGATAGTGCGATAGCCGAAGCGACGAAGGCTGGAGAAGAGGTAGCCCGCCTCGCCGCACAGCTTGCCGCACAGGGGAGCGAAGCTTCTGACTCAACCGCTGTTACGGACCAGTTTCAGTCCCGGATTGCTGGCAAGGAGCAGGAAGTTTCGGATGCCCGCAAACAGGTAAACGATCTTGAAGCCGAAGTCGCTGACTGGGATGCCAAGATCGAGGAAGAAATCAATGCCGGCGGCGTGGATGAAAACGGCAATCGCCGCGCTACCGGCTGCGGCCGGGTTTGCCGAAGCCTGCAACGCGAAAAAGCAGCCGTTGAAGCCAGGTTGTCAACCCGCAAAAACCGCCTGGCATCATTGGAGGCCGATCTGCAATCAATTCGGGGGGAGCAGGAATCGGCTCTTTCCAGCCGAAAGGAAATCGAGGCAAGACTGGTAACTGCACGCGCATCGGAAACCGCGGCCAAGGCCGCGCTGGATGCTGCTCAAAGAACCTATGACCGCGTCTATCAGAGCAATGCAAATGTCGGCGATCCGGGTCAGGCTGGCGGTCCGGTGGATGCGATCCGGGCAAGCATCAGCAAGTTTCTCGCGACAGCCAGCGTCTCCAGCCTGCAGCCGGCAATCGATTCCTGCGAGGCGATCTACGAGACGATGAACGCGAATGCCTCAACGCGCGCAGGTATTGCCAATGTTTCGTGCGACATCACTGCAATCGCTCCCTCTCTCGATCAGATGCGGGCGCACGAAACCGCCAAGGCAACCATGGCGACCGATTGCCGGGTGGATGATGAGTTCATTGCATTCACGCAGGTAAGGCAGATGATCGACAAGGCGCGCAAATGCATCAGCCTGTCAGGCCTTTCCTATGATGCTGTTGCTGATGAACGCGAACTTGCAGACAAGGTTGAACAGGAAAACTCCGAGAATTCGTCGAGGTTCGAAATCACGCTTTCCACCCTTACCCGAGGCGATCTGCTCTCCTGGCTCACCCTCTTCATCGCATTCTCGATCGATCTGTTTGTTCTTGCCAGCGCGGTTGTCGGTGCGCGCACCATGGAAAGCGTTCTAGAAGAGGATGGGGATGTTGGTTCGAAGTCAGCGTTGGATCGTATTGAGCTGCTGCAATTTGCCCATTCCAGCGTGCGTTCCGACGATCCGCCAAATATCAGGACGCAAAAACACTTCCTGACAGCGCTGGAACACGAAACACCCGGCCATGGAACAGACAGCGAGCAGATACTTGATCTCAACAGTCAGCGGGTTCACAGCTGGGGCGAGGAAGCTACCAAGACGCTCAGCCTGCAAATGTCCTCGCTTGTGGCGCAAGGTCTCGCCTTTCCGGTGCCCGGCAGGCCCGGAGCATACCGGATCAAGCAGAACTATGTGTCACATGTGACCTTCCAGGTAGCCCGCTACGAGAAGGACTATCACGCCAGAAACAAGGGTAATGGCAATGACAGCGGCGGAAACGGACCAAATGCGGCAGGAGGTTTCCAGCGGCACCGGAACGGATACGGCCAGGCTTTCGTGAATGGCAATTCAGGGGCTGGCGGACAAAACGCAAGTTCAGGCGGTTTTGCGAAGCCCGGGCAGAACTCCAACCGCAAGTGGCGCGATGCCTTCAAGAAAAACCGGAACAAATCCGGCAAGAAGGACGGCGACGATGACGATCAGGAAACGGTCTATCGTTGAACTGTTGGCCAAATGCCTTCTCAGGCATCCAGAAGGAATTGTTTGCGCCGACACCTAGGACCGCGAACTGAAGGGCTTCGGTCTGCGCGCCGAAGCGAGCGGTACGAAGAGTTTCAACCTGCGTTACCGGTCCGGCGGCGGGCGCAAGGCGCCACTGCGGCAGATGGCCATTGGCCGCTTCGGCCCACTCACAGTCGAACAGGCGCGTTTCGAGGGGCGCGAGAAACTCGGCTTGGTCGCGGGCGGCGCGGACTCCGTCCATGACCGGATCGCAAGAGTGCCGCCAGCTACGTCGCCCGGCGCAGGGAAAGTGACCCCGTTCAACTCTCCGTCGCGGAGGTCCTGATCGCCTAAGCAACGGAATACGCTCCCACTGTCGCCGCATCGGACTGCATCGGTTATGCCATTGCGGCGCTCGCGCCGTTTTGGGGTAGCAAGATGCTATCGGACATCAAAGGGGCCTCCTGTCGGGAATACAAGCACCACCGGAGCAGAATCGCGCCGGGGACGATCCGGCGAGAACTCGTCGTGCTTTCGGCTGCCATCGGCCATTGGCACAAATGGCATGGCCGCCTCCATCCGTGCCTGTTGTCGACAAGCCGGACGGGGGACCATCCAAGACCCGAGGGCTGCGACGGGAAGAGGCGGCACGGCTGTTTGCCGGCGCGCTTGAATTTTACGACGCGTCGTCGTGCGACATCGCGACCAGAAAGCACCATCGGGTATGGAAGCGCTCAAGGTTTGCTGCCAATCGCCACCTGGCCCGCTTCACTCTCATTGGGCTCTACACCGGCACGCGCAACGGCGCGATCCTGTCGCTGCGCTGGAAGGCAAGCCCCATGGCGGTTATGTGGATCTCGAACATGGCGTTCTGCACCGGCGCGGTGAAGTGCAAGGGGAGTCCAAGAAGCGCCGCTCGCCAGCGAAACTCGGCCGCAGAATCCTGGTGCATCTGCACCGATGGTAGCGCAACGACATCGAGGCCCGTGTGCGCCTCGAAATGCCGTTCGGCAAGTACGCTACCATCATTCATTCCACAGAAGGCGCGCCAGTCGCTTCGGTCAGGACGTCTTGGGGCAATGCCGTCGAGTATGCGTGTCTCGGCGGCGATGTCATGCCGCATGTGCTTCGCCACACCCGCGCGACATGGCTGCTGCAGAACGGTATCAGCTTGCGGCAAGCCGCGAGCATCCTTGGCATGTCGGTCGAGGTTCTCGAGCGGACCTATGGTCATCACCACTCCAACTGGCAAAACGCAGCGGCCAACGTGTGGCGCGCGGTGAGGTGCCGCATGACCGGCAACGAGCTGCGAAACCTCTGCGCTGTATTGATCCAAATTGAGCCCGCCGAACTTGCGGGGCGAAGCGTGATCCGGGAGATTGATCACCCTGCGTTCGAGCCGGATCCGCTGTGCACGATCTGCCGCATGCCGGAGGTTCGAGTCAACGCTCTGCCGAGCTGGTCACAAAGAAGATGGAAGGGGCGCACCGATGACAGCACAGATTCGCGCCGCATCACCCGGAGTTCCATTACTCGGCGCTTTTTGGCTGTGGCATTGGCGCGCTTAAGTCATTGATAATATGGCGCACCCGAGAGGATTCGAACCTCTGACCTCTGCCTTCGGAGGGCAGCGCTCTATCCAGCTGAGCTACGGGTGCATCCGTGGCGCCTGGCGGGTTGAAGCGTGACTGCTGTGTGCAGGTGCGTTCCAAGCCGCAAAGCAGCTGACAAGCGGTCTTCTAGCTGATCCGGTGCCGCGCATCAATGGCGAAATCGACTGCTTGGACGCGTTGATCCCGCAATTGCCAGGCGGAGTTGTTCCGCTTGTCAGGCCGGGGTACCATGTGGCTTCACAGCCCGCAATTTGGCCATATTCGCACCTCTGATGGTCAAACAGCTTCGAAAGGTTGGTAATCGTCAGATCTGGTCATGCAATGTGGCGCAAGCGCTTGTTCTGCATGGATTCAATCAGCCGCACGTGCGGACAAACGGATTCCAGTGCAATGCCCCGTGGAAATCGGCGCGATGTTCACGGCGTTGGGTTCAATATAGCCCGCAACGTTATTCGCGATCACCGGCGCCTCCGGCCAGCTCGGTTCATTTTCGGCCAGTCAGGCGCCGCTGACCACTTCGGGCAATCGCGTGGCCGGCGGCGTGTTGCGGCTTCGGTGCGAGGTGATCTTGCCATCGATGACAGTCATGCCGACACCGGGCAGATTGCCAAGCTGGACCGATTCCAGCATGGTCTTGCCCGGTGCATGTTGAGCCTGATCCATCAGCACGAAATCTGCGGAGTAGCCAACCTCAAGCAGCCCCACATCCAGCTCACGCTGCCGGGACGTGTTGCCATTGGCAAAGCAGAAGGCGGTCGCTGCATCGACATTGCCGAGGCTCGAGAGCATGGCCACCATCCTGAGGATACCAAGCGGCTGCACTCCGGACCCTGCCGGGCCGTCGGTGCCCAGAATAAGCTGGTCGAGCTTGCCGAGTTCACGCGCGGTGTTGAGCGTCAGCAGAGCGGCGCGCTCATTGCCATTGTGGACGATCTCGAGGCCCTTGCTGCAGTTCTCGCACAGGCAGACGATCTGATCGTCCGGCAGAGCCGAGTGCCCCCCGTTGATGTGACCTACCACATCGGTCCCGGTTTCCAGCACCATGTCCGCATCGATCAGCCCTGAGCCCGGTATCGAGGGGCCGCCGGTGTGGATTGTCGACTGGATGCCGTATTTGCGGGCCCAGTTTACCATCTGGTGGGCGGTCTTGCCGTCCTTGACCGTGCCCAGTCCTACCTCGCCGAGGAATTTCACCCCGGCATCGGCCAGCTCCTTGAAATCATGTTCTTCCATGCCGTGCTCGATCACCGGTGCACCGGCGAGAACCTTGACGCCGGAAGGGCGGAAATTCTCGTACCAGCGCTGTGCGGCAATCGCCATGGCCTTGAGGCCGACAATGTCCTTGGGGCGGCCAGGCATATGCACCTCGCCGGCAGATATCATGGTGGTGACGCCGCCATGCAATGTCGAATCGATCCAGTGAAGTTGCTGCTGCCGTGGGGTATAGTCACCCACCACAGGATGGACATGGCTGTCGATCAATCCCGGCGCGAGAGTCACCCCCTTGGCATCGACCAGGGTTGTGGCATCTTCGGTGTCGAGATCCTTTTCATAGCCAAACGCTGCCACACGCCCGTCAATCGCAACCACGCAATCGCCATCAGCAATTGGCGCCTCGATCTTTCCGGTGAGCAGCAGGCCAATGTTCTTGATAACCAGTTTTTGTTTCGGGTCAGACATCGCCACCTCCTGTTTGCGTTAGCATGCTAACGATATTAACAGGGCTTGCAAGCCTTGTGCTTGGGGTAGGCGTCGGTTTAGAAGCCCATATCTATTCAGATGATTCCCTGCCTTGCGCCCCGGCAAATCTGCAGACCGGCCCCGAAGCGCATGGGACGGGCTATGCAATGCCCTGCATTATGAACGGGAGGCGATCTTGGCAGAAGCACTTGATGCATCACTGGACAAACCCTATCGGCTTGATGAGCAGATAGGGTTTCTGTTGCGCCTGGCAGGACAACGCCATACGGCGATCTTTCAGGACATGGCGCCTGATGATCTCACCCCGACACAATTTGCGACGCTGGCGCGGCTGGCGGAATTCGGCGACTGCTCACAAAATGAACTCGGCCGACGCACGGCCATGGATGTGGCGACAATCAAGGGAGTGGTGGACCGTTTGCGCGCCAAGGGCTTCGTAACGGCTGCCGCTGATCCTGACGACAAGCGGCGCAGCACACTTTCGCTGTCGCCGGATTTTGCACCTTCACTGCCGGCGCTTCTGAAGACAGGCCATGCCATTTCCGAGGCGACGCTTGCACCGCTGACCCCTGCGGAGCGCAAGACGCTTTTGCAGCTGCTCGCCAAAATCAGCGTCGCCTGAAGCCTTCACAGCTGTTCTCAAGGCCGCCGCAGCCAAGCACCGTTCTTGCCGGCTTCATCGTGATCCCAGCCGGGCGGCTGGTGACCCCTGGTGACGGGGTCAGTCGACAAAAGCCCGTTCGACGACAAAGGTTGAGGGGCGGTTGTTGGCGCCTTCCTCAAGACCGAACCCTTCCAGCGCCGCCCGGGTATCCTTCAGCATCTCCATCGAGCCGCAGATCATGCCGCGGTCGGTTTCCGGCGAGAGCGGTGGCAGACCCAGATCCGTAAACAGCTTTCCGGACGCCATCAGGTCGGTTATCCGGCCCATGAAGGGATAGGTCTCGCGGGTGCAGGTGGCGTAGTGCTTCAGGCGGTCGCCTGCGAATTCCCCCACCAACGGATCTTCACGGCATTCGCGAACCAGATCGATGCCGTATTGCAGCTCGTCCGCATCGCGGCAGGTGTGGGTCAGGATCACTTCCTCGAACTTGTCATAGGTCTCGGGGTCACGGACAAGCGATGCAAAGGGCGCGATCCCTGTCCCGGTGGAAAACATGTACAACCGTTTTCCGGGCACCAGCGCATCCAGCACCAGAGTGCCGGTCGGCTTCTTGCGCATCAGCAACGTGTCACCGGGCACGATTTTTTGCAGGTGTTCGGTCAACGGACCACCCGGGACCTTGATCGAGTAGAACTCGATCTCCTCATCCCAGGACGGGCTGGCAATAGAGTAGGCCCGAAACACCGGCTTCTCCGCATTTGGCAGACCAATCATCACAAACTCGCCGGAGCGGAACCTGAAACTTGCCGGCCGGGTAATGCGGATCTTGAACAGCCTGTCGGTGTAATGCTGGACAGAGGTGACGGTTTCGGCAAACACGCCAGCGGGAATCTCGTAGCTGCCTGCATTGGAGGTGGGACGGACAATTTGGTTCATGATCGTGATGCCTGAATTCTTTTCGTTTCTTGGGGACCAACACCTCTGGCATCGGCAGCCAACAGAAATATCATTTGTATACTAACGATAATTCCCAACCATTCTCTGGTCAAGGCTAATTTGTGTGGCACTTCCAAACCATCAAACAGTCGGATTGGCAACAGTCTTTGAAGATGTCAGCCGAAAAATCACCTTGCATGGTGATTGCCCGTTCAGAGCTGTGCCGCTGGGCACAGGGCATCACACCCCAAGATATTTGTGGATTTTGGCGGGGTCTTTTCTGAGTTCATCCGCCGCCAGCGTCTCCACACTGCGTCCATGTTCGATGAAGGCCACCTGATCGGCGACTGAAAGCACTGCATCCACACGCTGTTCGACCAGCACGACGGCAAGACCCTCGCGCTTCATCTGGACAATCACGTTGCGGATCAATTCGATCATGGATGGCTGCAGTCCCTCGGTGGGCTCATCAAGCAACAGCACCTTGGGTTTGAGGCACAGCGCGCGCGCGGTGGCGAGCATCTGCTGTTCGCCACCCGACAAAGTGCTGGCCTGCTGTGCCAACCGCTCGCGCAGCCTTGGAAACAGCTCCAGCACCCATTCGCGCGTCTCGGCGCCTGAGCCGCAAGCCATCAATCCCATTTCGATGTTTTCGGCGACGGAAAGCTCAGCAAACAGGCGGCGCCCTTGTGGCACGTAGCCGATACGCTGTTTGGGGACTTCATGAGCCGGCAGTGTGCTGATTTCGCGTCCATCGAGCAAAATCTTCCCCTGAGACAAGGGCAGCAGCCCCATGATCGCCTTCATGGCCGTGGTCTTGCCCGCACCATTGCGGCCGAGCAGGCAGAGGATCTCGCCAGGCTTGGCCTCGAGATCGACGCCGAAAAGAACCTTCACCTTTCCATAGCTCACATGGATGTCTTCAATCTTCAGCATGAACGGTCCCCAGATACGCGGCCTGAACCTCGGCATTGGCTTTGATCTCGCCCGGAGAGCCGCTGGACAGAATCTCGCCGAAATTCAACACGGTGATGGCTTGTGCCGTTCGCATGACCACGTCCATGTTGTGCTCAATGAGAAGAATCGTGGTGCTCCCCTTCAAGCCGTTGATCAGATCGACGAACTCGGTGATTTCCGAATCCGCCAGTCCCTGTGTCGGTTCATCGAGGATGAACAGTTCCGGCTCCTGAACCAGGCCCATGGCGATTTCCAGAAGCCGCTGGTGACCGTAGCTGAGATCACCGGCAATCTGATCGGCCCGGTCGGCGAGGCCGATTCGGGCAAGCACCGCATCGACCTTTGCAAGAATACCGGCCTCGTCGAGCCTGTGCTTGCGCCGTGCTGCCAGCGCCACGTTTTCGCGGGCTGGAAGGTTGGCAAAAACCGAGGTGATCTGAAAGGTGTAGGCGATGCCCATGGCGATGCGCTTGTGGGCCGGCAAGGCGCTGATGTCCTCTCCCTTGAAGATGACCTGACCGGCAGTTGCCGGAATGCGTCCGCACAGCATGCCGACGAATGTGGACTTGCCAGCTCCGTTGGGGCCGATAAGAGCCATGACCTGGCCTTGGGGAAGCTCAAAATCGATATCGGTATTGGCATGTATGCCACCGAAGACCTTGGTGAGCCCCTTGGTTTCGAGGATGGTTACGGCAGCCATTTCAGCCCCCTCCTACGGATCTCACCGACAAGCCCCTGCGGTGCGAACAGGCACAGCAGAACGAGCGCCAGACCGGCAATCAGCATGTAGGCGTCTGTCACCGAGCTCGAGAGGTCGATCAGATAGAACATGAACAGCACCCCGATCAGCGGACCGATGGTTGTGCCGGCGCCGCCAAGCAGCACCCACAACAGCGGGAAGATGGAATACTGCACCGTCGCAAAGGTCGCCCCGACATAACCAAACAGCAGCGCATAGGCCGCACCGCCGATGCCCGACAGTGTGCCGGACACCAGGATCGCAATCAATTTGAGGCGATGGGTGTCATAGCCGAGCATGCGGGCGCGCTCTTCGTTTTCGCGCACCGCGATCATGGCGCGGCCGAGGCGGGATTTGATCAGCGCAGCGGTTCCCAGCAAGCACAGGGAAAACAGGATCAGGGCAGCCCAGAACCGGGTGGCCTCACCGGAAAGATCGATGCCGACGAGTGTGCGTTGGGCTGAGCTCAGCACAAAGCCCTCGTCGCCCCGTGTGACCGCTCCGAAATAAAGCACGGTGAGATAGCCCGCCTGGGCAAACATCAGCGTGACGATCATGAAGGCCACCTCCTTGGTGCGCAGCGCCAGGAAGCCGATCACCAGCGATGTGACGAAGGCCGCCAGGGCGCCAAGCAGCAGCGCCAGGCCGGTCGGCACCCCGCCATGGTTCACCGCAAGGGCAAAGCCATACATGCCGGCGGAAAAGAACAGCGCATGGCCCAGGCTCAACAGCCCGGTGTAGCCAAACAGCATGTTGTAGCCAATGGCGTAGACTGCCAGCACCATGACGCGTGCCAGCACGCCCACATGATAGTCCGGCAGGACAAAGAAGGACGCCGCAAGTGCCGCAATGATCGCAATATGCAGGACGTAGGATTTCTGAATATCGGTCATGATGTCACTTCCCCATCAGTCCGCGGGGGCGGAAGACCAGCACCATGCCGACGGCAAGTGTGGCGATGATCTTGGCCAGCGTTGGTGAGAAGAAGACCGAAATGATGCCATCGGTCATGCCGATCAGAACGGCGGCAATCACCGTTCCGGGCAGGCTGCCCAGTCCGCCGATGATCACCACGACGAAGGACAGCAGCAACGGATCATGCCCCATGAGATAATGCGCCTGCTGCACCGGCACCACCAGCACGGCGCCGACAGCGGCGAGACCGGCACCCAGACCGAAGACATAGGCGAAAACCCGGTCCACCGGCACGCCAAAGGCCTGAGCCATTTCACGGTCCTGCTGCGTCGCGCGCATCACCAGGCCGAAGCGCGTACGGGTCATCAGCAGCCAGACCCCTGACAGGACCGCCGCCGCGGCGACAATGATGAACAGCTTGTAGCTGGTCACGCTGAGCCCCCACGGCCAGTAGAGTTCCCAGCCGGCTTCTGCCTTTTCCAGCCACGGGAGGGCGATCACGCTGTTGAACGGTGGTTGCACCGGCCGCGCATCCGGGCCGAAGCTCATCAGTGTGGCCTGCTGGATGATGTAAAGCAGTCCGATGGTGGCAACGATGGTGCGTTCCGGATTGTAATCGATCCTTTGCAGGATCAACCGGTCGGCCCCGGCGGCCAGCGCCCCCACGATAAGGGGCGCCAGCAGCAGGGCTGCGACAAAGCCAACCGCCGGATGCGCGCCAAAGAACGAGGCGATCGACCAGGCAAACACCGCGCCGAGCATGAAGAATTCGCCATGCGCGACATTCACGACGCGCATGACACCAAACACGATGCTCAGCCCGATGGCGGTCAAAGCCAGAATTGCAGCCGTGACCGCCCCTTCGAGTGTTGCGAGGAGCAAATGGGGGCCAAATTCCATGCGGATTACCTCGCTCGATGGAACGCACTCATCCGAGTGTCCGTTTCAGGTTTTCAGACGGAGCTCAGAACGACTGGGTCGTGTAATCGACCTCATCAGGGTAGAGCGTGTCTTCGATCGAGGTCTCATGAACCCGCACCAGCTTGCCGCTTTCGACACGCGAGATGTTCTGGTGGCCGAACACCTGATGGGTCTTGCCGTTGAAGATCTTGTCGCCTTGCGGATGGTCATCCGACATCGGCATATCGGTCATGGCTTCGACAGCTTCGATCAAGCCCGGACGGTCGTTCGGCCCCTGATATCCAGATGCCTCCATTCCGGCCTTGATCACCGCCAGTGTCTCCCAGACGCCGAACATGTGCGCATAGGTCGACACATCACGGGCGTCATCCACCGAAGCGCCATTGGCGTCGACACCGACGGCAGCGCGGTAGGCTTCCTCATGGACGCTCTGGTCGGGCTGTGCGTAGCGGCACATGCCTTCCCAGAAATAGGAACCCTCGAGGAATTCCAGGCCCGGGCTCTTGATGTCCACCGCCTCAAGGCTGTCGATAAAGCCGAACAGCTGCGGGCCACGGCCACCGAAGAACTCTCCCATTTCACGCACGAAGGTCAGAACAGCGGGGCCCACCATGACGTGGTAGACCACATCGGTGTCGCGGGGAATGCTGGGGAAGTAGCGGGTGAAGGAGGTTTCGGTCGGTGGCACGGCGATCTGCTGGATCACTTCGCCCCCCTGTGCTGCGATAGCGGCGGTGAAGAAGTCGCGGTGATCATGGCCGAAGGCAAAATCCGGGTAGATCATCGTGACCTTCTTGCCCAGATTCTCGGACACAAAGGGAGCCATCGAAATCACCTGGCTTTTCACATCGGTGATGCCGGGCTGCAGGGTGTAACGGTTGAGCGTGCCACTGGCGACATGGTGGCCTTCAGAAACCACGAAATAGGGCATTTTCAGCTCGCCCGCGCGCGGTGCAGAGCCGATCACGACATGGCTGAAAAGCGGGCCGAACACGGCATCGCAATTGTGCAGCGATGCGAAACGCTCGAGCACTTCGGCGCCGCGGCGGGGATCGGTTCCGTCATCTTCGGCGATCATTTCGACTTCGCGGCCGTTGATGCCGCCCATCTCGTTGATGCGCGAGATCGCTGCGGTGGCGACCCGCTCATACCAGCGGCCATAGGCCGAGCCGATGCCGGTCCGGTGGACCTGAAAACCCAGCTTGATGGGACCGCTGCTCTGGGCATGAGCCATTCTTGCGATGTTCGGCATCAGCATACCCGCACCGGCGATGCCTGCTGTAGCCCCCAGGACGCCAAGCGCCTTGCGACGGGTGAAAGTCGTCGCGGATCGATTTCTCTCAGTCATGCAACATTCCCTTCTGGTTTTTTTTCGTACAGCTCATATTGTTAGCTTACTAATGAATTGTCCAGCATTTTTACGCCCCCCTCGGCGAGGCAAGAAGCCAGAGGCCAAAGAGCGTGTAGAGCACCATGAACACCCCGATCGGAATCTGGCTGAGCGCGGCACGGCGCGGTGTTGAAAACAGCTTCATCGCCACAGCGTGAGAAACGAGCACCGACAGAATATGCCCGGCGACAACAATTCCTGCCTGGGTAAGCCAGATGGTTTTCACACTGTCGGGTGTGTTCAAAAAGCCTGTCGTGACACGGGTTTGAGCCAGTCCGAACAGGTTGGCGCCAGTCGCCAGCGGGTCGCCCAGAACCGCCAGCAGATACTGCCCGTCGACCAGAAAGGAGATCATGAAATGAGAGATATGGTAGCCCAGGGCGATCGGAAGAACCGTTGGCGCAAAGCTGCGGAAGAGCATTTCCAGGCTTAGCTGCTGGGTCTGCGAAGCGCCCAGATTTGCCATTTTCTGGCCTGCCCAGACGGCCAGAAGCAAAACCGTAAACAGCGCAATGATGGCTAGCACTAGGCCGAGCAACGAGGATCCGACAACAGCCGAGCGTCCTGGAAATTCGAGCGGATTGACACCAATCCTCGCAAGCCACCAGAAGGTCTCCTTGAGCCCGTCGAAGCTGCCCATGGCGAGCACAACGAGCGAAAACGTCGCCAGGCTCAAGGGCAGGGGCGTGGATGGAACCAGCGCCCAGCCGGGGAAGCCTGGAACTGCGCGTGGTCCATTGCCGAACGGAGACACCCGCGAGATCAGATCAAACAGGATGGAAAATGCTTCGCCGCGGGCGAGCCAAACAGGCCCGCCAAAAATCACCATGCCGGCAAAGGTCAGCGTCCAGTAGGCGATGACGAAACCGGCCAGCCGGTCTGGGTCCTGCGGCGCCGGATCGACGATATAGAACGCTGAGAAGCCGGTGAACAGCAAAAGCCCGGGCACCGCGCCGAGGCGCTTTGGAAGAGGCAGAAGCCCCTGCTGCTCAGGACCGATCAGCAGCCGGTAGAGACCCGACCAGGGATTGAGGCACCGCCAGACATTGCCCAGCAGTCCCACCAGAGAGACCAGCACGACCCAGAACCCGATCCAGATCGTCAGCGGCAACAGGTTGGTCAGCGGATCCCGCGGCCCGGTTATCCCGACATAGACAATGCCGGCCAGCACCAGAAAAGACAGCACGCTGATTGTATCGCACACCCGCCCGGGCAATGCCGGCAGGCGCCGGGTGCCCGGCGCAAACAGCCGCTGCACAATGTGTTTCGGGGTCAGGGAGATCAGGATGATCGAGGCCACGACCGAAAGCACACCGGACGTAATGTAGTGCTCTGTTGGCAGCAACAGCACCAGACCCTGTTCCGATACATGCGCCATGGCCGGGTCCGTAATCAGGACCGGAAACAGTGCCGCAAGCAGAACTGGCAACATGCCGGTGATCAGTCCAGGTCCGCGACGGTTCAACATTTTGCACTTTCCAAGGAATGATAATTTGTTAGTGTACTATTGAATTCATTGAGAAAGGAAATCCCATGCGTAGACTTGCGATACTCTCGGTCATTGTCATTGCAGGCATCGCCATAGCCCTGACGGGCGGATGGTTTGGGGAGCAGCCCGAACCGGTCACCCTGAGCAGTGTGACTGCCAGCGCGGTTCCCAATCAGCCCGGTGCGGCGCATGTCTATCTGACGATCGAAAACGGGGCGCAGCCAAACCGGCTTGTGTCGGTCAGCTCCCCCGAGGCTGCCGAGGCGCGGTTTGCCGGGATGGCGATGGCAGAGCCTCTGGGGCTTCCCGCCGGCGGCAAGCCAAGCCTTTCGGCCGACGGGGTCTTTATCGAGCTGTCGGGTATTGAGGGCGAACTGGTCGAGGGGCGCCTTATCCCGATCTCCCTGAAACTCGATCCCGCGGGAGACGTCACCGCGATGGCGCGGGTTGGGAAACCTCTCGATCCGCATGCCGGCCACGCCATGATGGCCATGGGGGATATGGCAAAAGAGCCATTGCAGGGAGCGGGAAACATGCCCCCGGCGCTTGAGCTGTCGGCGAATGTCGTTGATGGTGGCATCGTGGTCGACCTGAAGACCAGCAACTTCACCTTCGACCCTGACAGCGCGACCCCGGTTCATGTCCCGGGTCATGGCCATGGACACCTTTATCTCAACGGGCTCAAGCTGCAGCGTGTCTATTCGACCCATACGGAAATCGGAGCGCTGCCGCCCGGCAGCTACACGCTGACGATCTCGCTCAACACAAATGTCCACCAGGCTTACATGGATGAGAACGGCCCGGTCGCGGCCAGCGCCAAGATCACCATAGACTAGGGAAGAGACATCCCGCGGTGACAAGGGGGTGCCTTGCGGTGCCCCCAAAGCCAGGGGGCTCCCCTTCACAGGCGCAAGTGGCGTGAGACTTCGAGCGGCGCGCGCGGATCGGGCGGCCATGTCAACCATCTCAGGCCGCGATCTCGTCGGCTGCGGCCTGTTGGGCACCGGACTCCGTGAGCGCCGCTATCATCTTGTCATGATCAGCGCCGCCGAACCGGGCGATCGCATCGGGCAGAAGCACAACCTCAAACCCTTCAGAACGGGCGTCGAGACCGGAGAAGCCGACGCAAAACTCCTCGACGATGCCGGTCAGGAACAGCCGTTTGATGCCCAATTGGCGAAAGTAGCCGGTCAGACCGGTGGAGGTTTTGCGGTCATTTTCAAAGAACGCGGAATAGGAATCGATTTCCAGATTCGTGCCCTTTCGAATGATCATGCTGGCCCGGCTGGTGTCGAGCGCCGGATGGAAGGCCGCTCCATCGGATTCGGCAATGCAGTGATCCGGCCACAGAACCTGCGTGCCGTAGGCCAGTTCGACCGTGTCAAATGGTGCCTTGCCGTCATGCGATGACGCGAAAGACTTGTGCCCGGCCGGATGCCAGTCCTGGGTCAGGACCACGGTGGAGAACCGCTGTTGCAACTGGTTGATCACCGGGATGATCCCGTCTGCCTCGGCAACAGCGAGACTGCCGCCGGGACAGAAATCATTCTGTACATCAATGATCAGCAGCGCATCCGATGCTCCGATTTCAATGGTGTCCTTCATTCCTTCATTCCCCTTTTTCGCGGGCCGCGTTGATCGCGGTCTCCGCCCTGTTGGCGCTTGTCAGCGCAATCCGTCCTTCCCTTCGGCTTCCGAAGCTTTCAGTCCGCCGACCCGTGGCAGCGGGCGGCCACTGTCGGTGACGGCCACCGCCACCATGATCTCGCGGGCCCGCGGGGCATCGTTCAGGCGCACTTCGACACCGTCAAAATGTGAGCGGACATAGGCGGCATCCTTGTGCCCGAGCGGCACGTCGAGATCCTGACCTGGCCCGCCACGTTTCTTGGAAGAGGGCACAAGGGCTGCCCCTTTCTCCACCGCCTTTCGCAGCGGCGCGCCCATACTCGGATGCAGCAGGGCTGCGGCGTGCTCGAGCTCGCCATCTTCTCCGACCATCGCGGCCTTGCCGTAGCTTTCGGCCTGTTCCGGCTTGATCCCGAGTGCCGCCACAGCGCGTGCGCCCAGCAGGCCGCCCAGTTCGGCACCGATCTCCATCAGCGGCGTAAGGTCCTCGACATATTCACCTGCAAACGGGTTCTCGATGACGGCAACGGCCACGGCCTTGCGCGTCGGCGGCGCGATGTCTCGCCCTGCCTCGGTGTGGGTCTCTTCCACAAAAGTGGCAATCTTTCTGATCTTCGCACTCATCGCAGACCGTCCTCTCCTTTGATTGCAGAGGCATCCAGTCCACCGGAACGCGAGTGGATGCGTGGCCCGGTGGTCATCACCAGAGCCACCAGCATCTCATCGCTGCGCGGGGCATCATTGAGTCCGATTTCCATGGAGTCGAAATGGCTGCGCACATAGGAGGCGTTGACATGGGTGACCGGCACATCAAGCCGTGCACCCATGCCGCCAATCTTCTTGGATGACGGCACGATCGCCTTGGTTCCCGACAGCACCTCGCGCATGGCATAGCCGCCGGGTGCGTGCCACAGTGCGCCATGCTCGAGTTCGCCACCGGCACCGACCAGAGAGGCCTTGCCATAGCCTTCAACCCGCTCGGCACCGCCAAGCGCCTCGGCCAGCTTCTGCGCCATGTCCAGGCCGAGCGGCCGGAGATGGTCCATGAACCACTGGATATCCGGCTCATAGCGGCCTGCAAAGGGATTGGTGATCACTGCAAGGGCTGCACCGCGCAGCAGCGGTGTGTCAGGCGCCGGTCCGCCCTCATGGAATATCTCCTCCACCACAAGGGCCCGTTTTCGTATTTTCAATTCAGCCATGAACGTCCTCCAGTATCCTGTGTGTGGCAAAGGCAGAGCCAGTGGTTGCCGATTGCCCTTGCAAAAACAATGCCGCGCCGAGAATGCGGCCAGCCTGTCTCATCGTCTCGGCCCGAGCCAGCCCGGCCTCAAGCGCGCGGCGCTTTTCAAGCAGCGAGAGTTGCGGCACCTGGGTGACAACCAGCCGCCTGCCCAGATCGCTGTCGGGCTGCAGCTCGTCAGCCGCCTGCCGTCGAA
Organism: Hoeflea sp.; assembly: GCA_043585085.1. Taxonomy (GTDB): domain Bacteria; phylum Pseudomonadota; class Alphaproteobacteria; order Rhizobiales; family Rhizobiaceae; genus Hoeflea. The sequence goes on along the minus strand of CP121320.1, from coordinate 595,007 downwards.
TTGATGAATTCCCGGGCAGATCCACAGCGTTTGCGATCAATGTGGCTGCCGCATCGGCACTCGCGGCATCGCGGGCAATGACGGTCACACTGTCGGCTATGCCGAGTGAGAAACTGCGGCCCCGCGCCCCGCTGGTGGCAATGCCGCCAATTGCGCTGGTTCCATCAAACTGCAGATCACCCAAAGACGCCCCATCGGCACCCGACACGGCAACGCGAAAGCTCTCAGCCGGCGCAAGATGGACGGCGATGTCACCGCCATTGTTGACATAGGCCCGGCGCATGGGAACGGCATCGCGCATCGCCGCGAGAATTTCATCCGCGACAGACCCCGCAACCGCAATCATCGGCGTCAGAAAGTCTTTGTGGGCAAAGGGGCGCGCGGCAGCATGCATGCGCCGGGCGACGGCTCCCCGCGGCAGGGTCGCGGACAGCGCCCGGCGCAACAGCGGCAACTCGCTGACAAGCTCTTCGAGAACGGAGCCGAACCGCAATGCAGCAGCTTCGAAGGCGGAGGTGCGGCAATCGGGTGCATCGCCATCCACACCAATGATCAGATCGATTGGCCCGTGTTGCAGGTGCAGTCTGTCGTCGAGATATGCCGCAACCGGGCCCTGCATCAGCGTTCAGCCTCCCGAGGTCCAGCGAAAGTTGCGGCGCGCCATTGGGTCGGAATCCTGATCGATCTGTTCCACCCGCCGCACGTCCTCCGAAATCACCGCCTCGACCGGTTTGACGCTTGCAGCATGTCCGCCAAGGGCAAGATAATCAGCAAGCCGCATGGTGAACTCTATCGGCGCGACCAGCGCAGGCGTCGGCACGTAGCCGAACGCATTGGATGGCATATCCAGCACATTGGCCATCACCGTGATGCCGCCACCGGGCCAGACATAGGCATTGGCGCCGCCGCAGGAGACCTTGGTCAGCGACTCCTTGACCGAGTTGGTCAGCTTCACCGGGTTCTCCGTCACCCCGGAACGAAGCGATCCACCTGCGCCGCCCATGAACAACACCGAACAAAGCGCCGGCTCACAGTTTTCAGCAATCCGGTCGACGGAGACCTGCAAATTCTCAGGCAATGGCATCGGTTGTGGGAGCGACTGTTCATCCAGTTCGAAATAGCCATATTGCTCGCCCGTGGTCGAGACCATCAGCAATCGCAGGCCGGGCCATGCGACCTTGCTGTCGAAGGGCTTGAGGATCGACAGCGGGTCTTCGACATTGGTGCCGCCCCAGCCTGTCCCGGGATCTGCGACCTGGAAATAGCGGCCCGGCGTGGAGCGGCGGCCATTGATGCGGACTCCGGTTGGAGCCACATCCAGAAGCTTGCCCGCCTGGTGCTCGGAAAGAACACCGGTGATGTGATCATCGACCACGATCACCTCGTCCACCTTGCCCACCCATTGCGAGGCGAACATGCCGATGGTGGCCGATCCGCATCCCACGCGCATGCGTTCTTCTGTGATGCCGTCAACGATCGGCGGTTTGCCGGCCTGAACGACGACGGTTGCACCGTCATCAATCGCCAGCTCGACGGCCTCGCAATTGCACAGTTTGAGCAACACGTCGCAGGTGATCCGCCCTTCCTTCTTGCTGCCGCCGGTCAAATGCTCCACGCCGCCGAGCGACAGCATCCGTGAGCCGTATTCGGATGTCATGACATGGCCAACCGCTTCACCCTGATGGCGAACGATGGCGCGCTCATGGCCGAGGAACCGGTCGGTGTCGATCTTCACCTTGACGCCGCAATAGCTGAAGATGCCCTCGGTCACGACCGTCACCATATCGGTCCCGGCCACCGCCTGACTGACGATGAAGGGGGCGGGCTTGTAGTCCGGATAGGTGGTGCCGGCACCGATGGCGGTGACGAAGGGCCTGCTTGACGACACCAGATCGCCGTCCCAGTCCTGTCCATTGCCGTCCTTGAGAAACGGAACCGCCTTGGCGCCCCGTTCGGCTGCATTTTCGATGATGGTCAGCGGATCGAGCCGGATCAGCTCACCGTCATGATTGGCATAGCGATCACAGGCCCCGGAACGGCCTTCGGCGATGTAGCACAGCACCGGACAGGCGTCGCAACGGATTTTCTGAGGTTGAAGAGCTGTCTGCTCACTCATGATGTGGCTTTCCTGATCGCCGCCCGCAGCCGCGAGGGCGTCACCGGGACTTCGCGCATGCTGACGCTGGTGGCGTCCCGAATGGCATTGAGAAGCGCTGGAGCGGTTGGGATGAGAACATGCTCACCAAGCCCCTTTGCCCCATAGGGACCATGGGCATCGGGAACCTCGACAATCAGGGTTTCGATCGGCGGCACGTCTCCGATTGTCGGGATGAGATAGTCATGGAGGTTTTCGCTGCGCCCGGGCAGATATTCCTCCATCAGCGCCATGCCGAGACCTTGGGCAATCCCGCCATGCACCTGTCCTTCGACAAGCAGTGGATTGATGGCGCGACCGACATCATGGGCGGCGACGAAATGGAGTGGTTTGACCGTGCCCAGTGCGGTGTCGACCTCGACGATGGCGAGCTGTGCTGCATAGCCGAACTGGGCATAGGGCACGCCCTGTCCGTTCTCGTCGAGCGGCTTGGTTGGCGGGTCGTAGGTTTCCGCGACATCGAAGACATAGCCGAGATCACCAGCGGGCAATTTGCCAAGATCAATTCGATGGGTGCGGTCGCCGTCGCGGATGACCACCGCACCCGATTCCAGCTCCAGCGTGGACTCCGGGGAAGCATTTGCCTGGCGCAGGACGACAGCGCGCAGGGCTTCGCCGCACAACCTGGCGGCATTGCCTGATACGAAGGTCTGCCGCGATGCCGAGGTCTTGCCTGCATCCGGCGTGATGTCGGTATCAGCGCCGACAATCGCGATCTGATTGACCGGCAGGCCAAGCGCTGTTGCAAAGATCTGGCTGATGACGGTGTTGGCACCCTGTCCGATGTCCATCGCGCCCTGATGGAGCACAACGGTTCCATCGGCCTTCAGACCTGCACGGATGGTTGAGGGGTTGGGCAATGAGGTATTGCCGCAGCCATACCATCCGGCCGCAATGCCCACTCCGCGGCGCACGCTGCCGGCGGCAGCTGCATTAAACGCCTCGACCTCGGCGCGCGCCTTGCCCCATGCCGGGCGCAGTGCTTCGAGGCAGGCCTTTGCGCCGACGCCCTGGGTGAACACCTGACCGCACACGGTTGGCACGTTGTCTTCAAGCGCATTGAGAATGCGGAATTCGAGCGGATCGATTCCGAGCTTGGCGGCAAGCTCGTCAAACAGGGTTTCCTGCGCGATCGCGGATTGTGGCACGCCGAAGCCTCGAAAGGCACCTGAAGGCGGGCAATGGGTGTGTATTCCAGCCGATTCCGCCCGGTAATCCTTGATCCGGTAAGGCCCGGACGCATGAACCGGAACGCGGTTGGCCACCGTCGGTCCCCAGGATGCATAGGCCCCGGTGTTGAAGGCACCGAAAAAATCAAACCCGCTGATCTGGCCATCGGCCTTGGCGCCGATCCGCAGGGTGATTTCGGCGGGATGGCGCTTGGTGGAGGACTGCATGGATTCGCTGCGGCTGTAGGTGATGCGGACAGGCTTGCCTGTCTTCAGGGCACCAAGCGCCAGGTAGGGCTGCATGGAAATGTCGAGCTTTGAGCCGAAACCGCCGCCGACCGCAGTCGGAACGATCCGGATCCGGCTGCTGTCCATCCCCAGAATGATCTCCATCGCCTCCCGGTCCATCACCGGCGCCTGGGTGCAGGCATGGATTTCGACCTTGCCGTCGGTGACCTTGGCAAATCCCGCTTCCGGCTCGATATAGGCATGTTCGACAAAGCCGGTGCGGAAACTCGCTTCGACACGAACATCGGCATCTGCGAGCGCGGCTTCGGCGTCGCCGGTCTTGACAAGACCACCGCACATCAGGTTTCCGGCCCGCCCGGGATGCAGCTCCGGCGCGCCCGCAGCACGCGCCTCGGAGACAGAAACCACGCTGTCGAGTTCGGTCCAGACCACCGGAAAGCTCTCCTGTTTGAATGCCCGGATCGCTTCCGGTGTTCCAACCACAGCGGCGACGGCCTCGCCGCGAAAACGGGCCTCTGTTTCTGCAAACACGGGCTGGTCGGAAAAGGCGGGAATGACGCCGAAACAGTTCTTTCCCGGAATATCGGCAGCGGTCAGGATGGTTTCGATCCCGGCCTGGTTTTCCAGCCACGCGTCGAGGTCGCCAAAACGGAAGCCGGCGCGCGGAAACGGCGAGCGGATCACGGCAATTTCCAATGTACCCTGTGGCGCGACATCATCGCCGAAGGCCTCGCGTCCCGATACCTTGGCCCAGCCGTCGAGCTTGCGGATGGAGCTTCCCACATTCCCGTCGCCGTTCAGCGTTGCGGGAACATCAGCCACGGCGTCGATAATCTTGCGGTATCCGGTGCAGCGGCACAGCACGCCGCCGAGCGCTTCCTGTATTTGTGTTTCGTCTGGCTGAGGGATATCGCGCAGCAGAGCGACCGCGGCGACGATCATGCCCGGGGTGCAGATGCCGCACTGGGCCGCGCCATGGTTCTGGAAGCTGTCGGCCAGCCGCTGGGCATCGGCATCGGTTGCGACCAGGCCTTCGACGGTCTCGATCCTCTGACCATCGGCCTGCTCGGCCGAGACAAGGCAGGCGCAGACGTTCTCTCCGTTGAGCAGCACCGAACAGGCACCGCAATCGCCTGCATTGCAGCCGATCTTGACGTCACGCGCGCCCAGCTGCTCGCGCAGGACCTGCGACAGCCGCAGGCCTTGCGCGGTCTGGAGTTCGACATCCCGGCCATTGAGGTTGAAAGCGACCCTGGAGCCTGTAATGGGGCCTGAAACCGTTCCATGCATGATTTCAATCCTCTCCAAAGGTGCCAAGCACCGCGCGGCGGCACAGTTCGGCGGCCACATCGATGCGGTATTCCTGCGATCCACGCACATCCGAAATCGGGGTGAGCGGCGCGAGCGCACCATCCGCTGCGAAATCGGTCTGCCGCACCTCGTCAGCCGAAAGGCCCGCAAGCCGGGCCTCGAGGGCAGGCAACCGCTGCGCAACCGGCGAGCAGCTGCCGACGGCAAGACGCGCGCTGACAATACGCCCGGCATCAATCTCGACGACGGCTGCCACCATCGCAATCGAGATCACCATATGGGTGCGGCTGCCGAGCTTGAGAAAGGCACTGGTTGCCCGCTCCGAAACAGGCGGCACCAGGATTGCGGAGACAAATTCACCCTCGGACAGACCGACCTTGCGGACCCCGGTGATGAAGTCCTGGAGCGGAACGCTGCGAACGCCATCCTCGGAGAGGATCTCGACGACGGCATCAAGCGCCAGCAGCGGCGGCACGCCATCGGCGGCGGGCGATGCGTTGCAGATGTTGCCGGCAATCGTGCCGCGATTCTGGATTTGGATCGAGCCGACCTGCCGCGCCGCGATCTTCAGCGCGTCAAAGGCCGGCGGCAGCTCCGTCTTGACAATCTGTGTCCAGGTGGTCGCCGCGCCGATGCGCCAGCCGTTCGAACTCTCGGACACACCGCGGCACCCGGCAAGACGGGTGATGTCGAGCACATTCTCGTCAATCTGGCCGCTGGCAAGCCCCGGATAGTAGTCGGTACAGCCCGCCACGATGCGGGCTTGGCTGGCACGCAGGAATGTCAGGGCCTCGGTTGTGGTCTCAGGCGCAAAGTAAGGCAATCTCGAAGACTCCGGCGCTGCTTATCATTAGCATGCAAACGATAATCCCGTTTTGTCCCAGGTGTCAATTCTTTCCTTGGGTGATCCGGATACCGGGGATCTCATACCATCAACCGCTCAGTGTGTCGCATTCAGCGGCAATCCTTGTTGCCCTGATGTTCGCCGTTCTGCACTGGAGAGGAAATATTGGCGCAGCCGAGAGGATTCGAACCTGTGACCTCTGCCTTCGGAGGATGGTGCTCTATCCAGCTGAGCTACGGGTGCATCCGTGGCGCCTAGCGGGTTGAAGCGTGACTGCCGTGTGCAGGTGCGTTCCAAGCCGCGAAGCAGCTGACAAGCGGTCTTCTAGCTGTTCCGCTTGCCAGGCCGGGGTACCATGTGGCTTCACAACCCGCAATTTGGCCATATTCGCACCTCTGATGGGCAAACATCCTCGCAAGATTGGTAAGCGTCAGATCTGTTCATGCAATGTGGCGCAAGCGCTTGTTCTGCATGAATTCAACCAGCTGTGCGGGCGGCATCGGGCGGGCCAGCGCATATCCCTGAAGATCGTCGCATCCCATGTCGCGCAGGATGGTGGCATGCTCCATCGTCTCCACCCCTTCGGCGATGACCTTGATGTCGAGCGACCGGCCGATCTCGATGATTGCGCTTACCAGCCGCTGCTGGCTTGGGCGCTCCACGATCGGCATGATCAGTTGCCGATCGATTTTCAGACGGCTGGGGCGAACCTGAACCAGACTGACAATGGACGCATAGCCTGAACCGAAATCATCGATCTCGATATCGATCCCCAGTTGCTCGAGCTTTGCGATTTTGCGCGCAACCGTCTCGTCGCGCTCATCGAGGAAGATGGATTCGAGCAATTCGAAAGACAGGGTTCCCGGAGCAAATGACAGCCCCTCAAGGCTTTCGATCAGGCCATCTTCATGGAAGCGGCCCGCTGAAACATTGATCCCCACTTTCGGAATGTCGATGCCGGCGGTTTTCCAGTGGGTCGAGTGCCAGAGAACCTGTTCAAGAACAGTGCGGTCGATCAGATGGACCACATTGAGTTCATTGGCCGTCGCCAGAAACTTCTCCGGGGCAAGCACGCCCTCTTTGGGGTGATCCCACCGCGCCAGTGCTTCAACGCCGGTAACATCAAGCGAGTGAGCATCGAACTGCGGCTGAAAATAGGGCAGGAATTCACCGCGCTCCAAACCGTTGAGGATGTCGTCGGCAACGCGCTTGTTTTGAATGATTTCGGCTTTGAGCGAGCTGGTGAAAAACTCGAAACGGTTGCGGCCATTGTTCTTGGCGCGATAGAGCGCAATGTCCGCATCAATGAGAAGCCGTTCACCATAGCCCGGCGTTTCGGGGTCTGCAAAGGCGATCCCGATGCTGACGCCAAACCGGCATTCATGCTTCCCATAGGGGACTGGCTGGCGGATTTTGTCGATGATACGCCGTGCGATCCGCGAAAGCTCGTTTTCACCCGCTTCGCCGGTGATCGCCAGAACGAACTCATCACCGCCAATACGGGCAATAAAATCTCCCGACCGGGAACTCTCCTTGAGGATCGCAGCGGTGTGGATCAGCATGGCGTCACCGGCCGCATGTCCCAGGGTGTCGTTGATCTGCTTGAAGCGATCAAGGTCGATGTGCAGAAGCGCCGTGATCGCGTTGTGCTTGCTGGTTTCGGCCAGATGCTGGTCGAGATAACGCCTGTTGGGGAGTCCGGTCAGGCTATCATGCAGGGAGTTGTGCTCCATTTGCGCACGGGCGTCTTCCAGCTCATGGTTGCGCAGCTCTGCGCTTTCCATGGCGGCCATCAAATGGGATTTGAGCTCGATATCCTGCGAGACATCCCAATTGACGCCGATGATTTTGCGTCGGCCATCCGCGTCGTGGGTGGTGGCGCCGATGGTTCGGATCCAGCGCACGCCCTCATTTGGATAAACAACGCGAAACTCCGAATTGTAGGGCGTTCCGGAACTCAGCGAATGCTCAAATTCGGTTTCGGCGCGCACCCTGTCGTCGTGGTGTAGCGCGCTCTTCCAGTCCCCGATGAGCAGCGGTCGTGTGTCATGGTCGATTCCATAGAGCTCCCGGGTCCGGCTGTCCCATGTCACCTCGCGGGACTCGAGATCCATTTCCCAAACCCCGATTTTCGAGGTTTCAAGTGCCAATGTCAGCCGCTGCGAGAGTTGCTGCAACAGCCGTTCACGACGGTTGAGCTCTTTGATGTCCGCCCGATGGCGATCATAAAAATGTCCGGCGATCAGGATTGGAATGACCACAAACAAACCACCCAGGAGCACAAGCAGCCTGACGTGCCAGGCATTGGCAGGATTGGCTGACCATCCGTCACGCGGGATTGCGGCAAGGTGCCAGCTGCCGTTCGGCAAGCGAACGTCAACCGAAACCGGGTCTTTGTCGAAAAGCGAAGCCTCCCCAAAAAAGACCGGTCCTTCTTTACCGGTGGCATCTTTTCCAGAGATGGCGATGTCGAGCGGGAGGTCTTGCACCAGCAAGCCGCTCTCCGCATAAAGCAGCTCCACGTCGATGACGCCGGAAACAATTCCCCAGAACGTCTCCGTCGTCTCAACGCCATCCAGAAACACCGGAAAGCGCACAATGAAACCCCGCCCGCCCTGCATCAGATCCACAGGGCCGGCAACGATCACGTCACCGGTTTCTGCAACGCGCATCACCACTTCACGTTGTGCCTCATTCTTTCGGTAATCGAGCCCGATGGCCACGCGGTTGCCTTCAATGGGATGCATCAGACTGACAACGAGATCCGGTGCGCCGGCGATGTTGCGCAACAATGGATGACCCTGCATGAGGTTCCCGGCGATTGCATTGAAGCGGCTCTGAGGCATGTTCGGTTCAGTGCTTATGACTGCCGTCAAGCCGCGTAAGAGCTGGATATTGCTGTTGAGCTTGTCCTCCAGCCTGGCACGGACCTGACCCAGCTGATTGCTGACACTGACGCGCTCGCGCTGGTGATGAACAGCTTGGTTTTGCTGCTCCACAAAAAAACCGGCCGCACATGTTACGGCCAATGCGATACTCGCCGCAAACAGGTTTGGCCGCGACCAGATCCGGCTGCTGTTCTCAGTAGATCTTGAGGTTTTGAGCATTGGCGTTCCGATGGAATATTTCAAGATCGCATGACATATTCTGAATGAATAATATTCATAATAGGTTCTGCTGAAAAATATTATAATTTGTTAAATTTCAAACCGGTGATTATAGCATTATAGGTTCTTGTTCAGAAGAACGATCATCAGTTGCTCATTGCTGAGCCTCTTTCGCCGGAAATCCTGATGTTTTGACAGGGAGACGGCTCCATATCTGGAGATCGCTCCAATCAGTTTGCCCGGTCTTTCGGCCTCAGCCGCAATACGCCACTTGCCGCAAGCCCGCCGCGGGAAGGTTTTCTCAGAGGAATTCAGCGCATTTGTCATCAAACCGAAAGCATGGATGACAAACTTGCCTTCGGGTGTTTAGATGTAAGCGCTGCCATAGCGGCGATCAGGGAGAGAGGATCGCCGCCTGGACTGCTCAGTCGTTTGCAAAGGGTTCCAGAAACCGCTGCAATCCTATGAAATTCCTTGGGAGGAAACACATGATCAATCTTACAGCCGTGAAGACCTTGGCGATCGCTTCGGCCATCTCGTTGGCAGCCGCAACCGGCGCTATGGCGTTTCCGGACAAGCCGATCGAATACATCATCCCCTTTGGTCCGGGCGGTGAATCCGACATCTCGGCCCGCTTCCAGCAGCCTTTCTTCAAGGACAAGTTCGGCCAGGATCTCGTGGTCTCCTACAAGCCAGGCGGCGGCGGTGCTGTGGGCTGGGCGCAGCTCAATTCGATGGCCGGCGATGGCTACACCATCATGGGCATCAACCTGCCGCACATTGTTATCAAACCGGCGCAAAAGGATGTTGGCTTCACCACGGCCGACATCAACGCCTTCTTCATGTTCCACTACACGCCTGATGCGATCGTGGTGACCGCCGACAGTCCATACCAGACGCTGGCTGATCTGATTGCCGACGCAAAGGCCAATCCCGGTGCACTGACCATGTCGGGATCCGGCAAGGCAACAGCCAATCATCTTGCGCAGATCCGGTTTGACGAGATGGCCGGTATCAAGACAACCTATGTGCCGTTCAAGGGCACCGGCGCTTCCACCACGGCCAATCTCGGCAAGCAGGTCAAGGCGCAATGGGGCTACTCCACTGTGGGCGCTGCTCAAGGTGATGCCGTGCGCATGCTGGCGGTTGCCATGGAAGAGCGGCATCCGCTGTTCCCGGATGTGCCGACCTTCAAGGAACTTGGCTTTGACATGGTTGGTGGTGCCTATCGCGGTATGGCCGTTCCAAAGGACACTCCGGCCGAAATCGTCAAGGCGCTGTCGGATGCCTTTGCCGCGGTCAATGCCGATGAAGCCTTCCGCAAGCAGATGCTCGATGGCGGTTTTGCGCTTTTGGATGTCGACGCGGCCGGCATGGCCGAGTTCATGAAGGCACGCTCTGAAGAGTATATTGCAGCTGCGACCGCAGCTGGCCTTCTCAACTGATCTATCCAATGCGCCCGGGTCAGATGATCCGGGTGCACCACATTATCGCTCCGTCATATGACGCAACAACGCCTTACGGTTCGTGGTGCTGGGCTCTCATGACGGGCGGCTATTCATGAACGGATGGATGCGATGGATTTCGAGAATCTCGCCAATGCGCTGACCCTGACCAATCTGGCGCTGGCGCTGTTCGGTGTCGTTGCCGGCACGGTCATCGGATCGATCCCGGGCCTGTCGGCAACCATGGCCGTGGCGGTTCTGGTGCCGATCACCTTTGCCATGGCGCCGGCTTCGGCCCTGATCATGCTTGGCGCGATCTACACCGGTGCAATTTATGGTGGGGCCTATTCGGCCATCCTGCTCAACACGCCCGGTACACCCTCGGCGATTGCAACGACATTTGACGGTTATCCCATGGCCAAGGGCGGCGATGGTGACCTTGCTGTGGCGATCGCCTGTTATGCCAGCGTGGTTGGCGGACTGATCGGCGCGCTGGCGCTGCTGCTTCTGGCCCCGCCGCTCTCCACTGTAGCGCTGGCGTTCGGTCCGGTCGAATACCTCTGGCTCTCGATTTTCGGCCTCTCTCTGATTGCGTCCCTGTCAACCGGCAATGTGCTTAAGGGGTTGGCCGGCGGCGCTTTCGGGCTGTTGCTCTCCTGCGTCGGGGTGGCCGAGATCTCCGCCGACATTCGCCTGACCTTCGGCAGCTCCACCATGATCGGCGGCATCGAGGTGGTCGGTGCGCTGATCGGGCTTTATTGCATCCCGGTTCTGATTGATCTGGTGGCTACGCCAGAACGCCATCTCAAGGTCGAAGACGGCGTTCGCGCGGTTCGGTTCAAGGAAGGTGCGAAGATCGCCTGGGCCTCGCGGTTCAACCTGATCCGCTCCTCCATCATCGGCACCGTGATCGGCATTTTGCCCGGCGCCGGCGGCTCCGTTGCGGGTCTGGTCGCCTATTCCGAAGCCAAGCGCACGGCCAAGCCGCACCAGAAATTCGGCGAGGGCGAGCCGGATGGCATCATGGCCACCGAATCCGCCAACAATGCCACGGTCGGCGGCGGCTTCATCCCCACGCTGGTGCTCGGCATTCCCGGCACGCCGCCCGATGCGGTGATCCTCGGCGCGCTCCTGGTGCAGGGCGTGCGCACCGGCCCGGCGCTGTTTGATGGCGGTGGGTCGATTGTCTACACCTTCATTTTCGGGCTTTTCATCGCCACCATCCTGATGCTGCCGACCGGTCTGCTGATCGGGCGTTACGCCTACAAGACCATCGTCACAATCCCCAAGACCATCCTGGTGCCGACGGTTGGCTTCATGACCATCATCGGCACCTTCGCGATCCGCAACTCGATTTCCGATGTGATCATCATGATCGGCCTCGGATCGGTCGGCTGGGTGCTGTCGCGCTTCGGCTTTGCGGCGTCACCCATCGTCCTTGGTCTGATCCTTGGTCCGATTGCCGAGCAGGGCTTTGTCCAGGCCTGGATCATCGGCGAGGCCACCGGCAATCTCACCGGCATGTTCTTCGGCCGTCCGATCTCGCTGGCGATCATCGCCTTCACGATCCTGTCGCTGCTTTATCCGGTTTTCCAAAGCCGCCGCGCCAAACGTCTTCTCGAAATGCAGGCCAATTCCAATGACTGACAGCTCATCAAATCCCGCCAGGAAAGATATCGGCACTCTCATTGTCGCGGGCCTTTTCGTGGCGCTCGGCCTGATTACGCTCAACGATGTAAAAGGCTATTCCGACACCGACTCCATCGTGTTTCCGAGCTTTGTCGCCTATGTGCTGATCTTCATGTCGGTTCTTGTGATCATCTATTCCTGGCTCAAGCCAAACCCCGACAATGGCTTTGGCAAGGGCGACTGGTGGCGGCGATTGCTGCTGGTTGCGAGCATGATCGTTGCATGCCTGGTAATGCCCTATGCAGGCTTTCTGCCGGCAACGGTGATCGCTTTTGCGGGCAGCCTGATTGCCGCGCGGCATGAAGGGTGGGATATGCGAAGCGGGCTTGTGTTCGCAGGCTCCGGCGCAGTTATCATGGCCGGATTCTACGCGCTGTTCCGCTTCGCGCTGGGTGTGCCGCTGCCCTGAGCGGCGACGCCTATTTTACGTATTTGCGCCAGTCATGCTCTTCGGTGAAGCCGAGCATCTCGCGGATCTTGCGGTTTGAGTAAAGCGCCTCATGTTCACCCATCTCGCGGGTGACGGGCACGCCGGGGAAGAACCGCTCGGCGATTTCGGCCGTCGGCATATCGACCGAATTGGTGTCGTTTCCGGCATTGAAGATCTGAAACCCGAGCCCATCGGTCTTCAGGCACCGGTCGACGATTTGTCCCAGATCGCGCGCATCGATGTAACAGAAGATGTTGCGGCGGCGGACCTCCGGATGGGCGCAATAGTGCTTGAAATTGGGATATTCATGCGGCTCAATCACATTGCCGATCCTGAGCGCATAGATGTCAAACCCGGACCGGCGCTGGAAGCTGCGTGCAGTCTGCTCATTGAGCACTTTTGACAGCCCGTAGGAGTCCATCGGATTGACATCCATGTCTTCCTCGACCGGCAGGGCAGGCGGGTTTGCTGTGCCATCGGCAAAGCAGACGCCGTATGTGGTTTCCGAAGAGGCGACGATGATCTTGCTGATGCCGAGCTTCACCGCGGCCTCGATCACATTGTAGGTGCCGACTGTGTTGACCCTGAAGGTTTCGTTGTCGGGGTTTATGAGAATGCGCGGCACGGCCGCGAAATGCACCACGGCATCGAATCTCGGAACGCCGGTGCCTGGTTCCAGTTCATCGAAATTGGCGTAGCTCGACATCACGTTGAACATCTGACCTGAATCCGTGATGTCGGCGATCAGATTGTCGACGCCGGGATGATCGAGCGGTGTCAGGTCGACATTGACCACCCGGTGCCCCTGATCAAGCAGATAGGGGATCACATGTTTCCCGGCCTTGCCGGAACCGCCCGTAAACAGAATGCGCATTTTTCAACTCCCTTTTATGGTCAGCCTCTGCCCTGACCTAAACATGCCGCCCTGCGGCGACGCCTGATGACCAGGCCCACTGGAAATTATGTCCACCCAGATGGCCGGTAACATCGACCACTTCGCCGATGAAATGCAAACCGGGCACCAGGCGGCTTTCCATCGTCTTCTGGTTTAACTGATCTGTGTCCACACCGCCAAGTGTCACCTCCGCTGTGCGGTATCCCTCAGTGCCGCCAGGGACCAGTTCGAAGCCGTGCAGTCTTCCGGCAATCGCCTCGATTGCTGCATTGCTCATATCGGCGAGGCGAACCGTGGCGTTTCCGGCACCGGCTTCAAGATGCTGCGCCAGCCGCTTGGGCACAATCTCGCCCAGCGTCGTCCAGGGCGAGCCTTTGGGCCGTGTCGAACGCTCCTGCTTCAGCTCGTGTACGAGATCCCGGTCCGGGGCGAGATCTACACTCAGCCTGTCGCCATCGCGCCAGTAGGAGGAGATTTGCAGCATCGCGGGGCCGGAAAGCCCGCGATGGGTGAACAGCATCGCTTCGCGGAAGGTCGCGCCATTGCAGCGCGCGCTGACATCAACAGCCAGGCCGGAAAGCGCGCTCCAGCTTTCCACCATGTTCGAGGCCCAGGTGAAGGGGACCAGTCCGGCGCGTGTCTCGGTCACCTTGTGGCCAAACCCGGTGGCTATGTCATAGCCCAGACCGGTTGCACCCATCTTGGGGATCGATTTGCCACCGGTGGCAACCACAAGCCTGTCGGCCTGCCAGCTTCCCTGGCTGGTGTGAACTTCAAAACCCTGATCTGCCCGTTTGACCTCGAGAATCCCGGTCGAGAGTTCAAGCCGCACGCCCGCCTCGCGCATATCTTCGGTCAGCATGTTGATGATGTCGCGCGCCGAGTGGTCACAAAACAGCTGGCCCAGCGTTTTCTCGTGATAGGCGATGCCGCGCGCTTTCACCCGGTCGATGAAATCGTACTGTGTGAAGGACCGAAGCGCGGAAATCGCAAAGCGCGGATTGCTGGACAGGAAGTTGCCGGGTCCGCAATGCAGATTGGTGAAATTGCACCGTCCACCGCCCGAAATGCGGATCTTCTCGCCGGGCGCACGGGCATGGTCAATCACGGTAACCGAAAGCCCCCGGCGTCCGGCCTCAATCGCGCAAAGCATCCCGGCAGCTCCGGCTCCGAGCACCATCACATCGGTTTTGTTGCGTGTCGGCATTCATTCTCCTGGATCCGCCAGGGTCGCGTCCGCGGATCGGTTCAGACGCCCTAGCAGATCAAGCAGGATCGACAAAGCCCGGGACGGACCTATGGGGCGCGGAGGCGAGTTGCCAGGCCACCCAAAGGAGAGATAGGAAAAAGTCCCACCAATCCGGAGAAAAGTCATGACTCTTTACAGCTTCGATCTCTCTCCGGTTTCCATGAGCCTCGATGCAAGTGTTGGTCATATTGCGGCTCTGCGGATCGCCGACGAGGACCGCGAGCTTGTCCCCCTGCACCGTGCGCCCTGGGTGGATGAAGCGGATGCCGTTTTCGAGGCAACAACGCCACCGAATGTGAAACGCCTGTCCGGCGATTTCTTCTGCGCCCCCTTCGGCCGCAATGATGTGGTCGAGGCGCCGCCGCACGGATGGCCTGCCAACAGCGTATGGGATCATGTCGAAACCATCCGTGCTGACAAACAGCTCACCGCTGTTTTTATCCTTGCTCACAAGGTCATGGGCGCGACGGTGGAAAAACGCATTACGCTTTGCGCCGGGCATCCCTTCATCTATCAGGAACACCGGTTTGAGGGTGGGCAGGGCGCGGTCTCCGCGGCGCATCATGTGATGGTCCACATGCAGCAGGGCGGGCGACTTGCCATCTCGCCCAAGGCGTATGGCTTTACGCCGCCCGAGAGCCTGGAGCCTGATCCTGCCCGCGGCCGATCGATCCTGGCCTATCCGGCGCGAAGCGAGGATCTTGAGGCATTTCCGCTTGTTGGCGGTGGCGCGGCCGATCTCACTCGATTTCCGCCCGGGAAAGCCCACGAGGATTTTCTGACCCTTGTGGAGAAAAGTCGAAACAGAGCAGCCTTGGGGTGGAGCGTGGTCAGCCGCACCGCCGAGCAGGACCGGGTTCTGATTTTGAAAAACAGCGAAACCCTGCCGGTCACAATGCTGTGGATGAGCAATGGTGGCCGAGACTATGCGCCCTGGTCGGGCAGGCATGCCGGTGTGCTGGGTATCGAGGATGCGCGGGCCTCAGGCCTGGGACACGCCGATTCGATCCGGCCCAACGCGATCAACAGCAGCGGCATTCCAACCGCCTTTGATCTCGGTGGGCAGCAGATCGTGCGGATCCGCCAGGTGATCGGCGCCTGTGCGATTGCGGCGGGGCAGGGCGAGGTCGTGGATCTCACTGTGGAAACGGACCGGCTAACGCTGCATTTTGATCGCGGTTCGTCCCGCACAATGCCGTTCGACGCTTCCTTTCTCGCCGATCCCTAGAACGCCGTGCGTCCAATTGGACGCACAAAGGTCGCTCTAACACATTGATTTAATGCATGTATGTTATCACTCAATTGGATACAAATGAGTGCGACATGCATTGGACGTTGTGCCGCTGGCCAATGCCGTTGAGGCCGTTTAAGCAGCCCTGACTCTGTCACATAACGAAAAGCCCCCGCCACAAGGGTGACCGGGGCTGTTCAAATCAAGTAGCGCTGATGGCTCAGCAGGCTGCCTCATAGATGCGGCCATAGGCGTCACGATAGCGGCACTGGCCCGGTGTGGTCGCTGCACCAATAAGCGCGCCTGCTGCACCACCGATAAGGGCGCCGGTGGCGACGCCTCGGCTGCCGCTGCCGGTCGCTGCAGCCACCAATGCACCAGTACCAGCGCCAACGACCGCACCAGTGCCTGCACGCTTTTCAGTGGTCGTGCAACCAGCTGCTGCAAGCAGCGAGAGGGCGGCAAGCGTGGAAACAAGAATTCTCTTCATGAAAGGCTCCAATTTGTTTTTGTCTAGCAGCGGCTGCTGCCCCACTAGCCGTTACGAACTTTAGAACGCGGTGATTAACTTGTACAGGACGTCCAAACACCGAGTTCGATCAACCGACGGAATCAGCTAGCTGCAGAGCGTGGCAGAAATAGGTTTTCCCAACGGTACAAAGAGCCCGGAACCGCAGCTGCGCATCTCGTAACCTTTTAGAGCTGAGGTGACTGTCCGGTCACTGACGGTTCATGCCCGAACGATGCGCCCAGCCGGTCATCCGCATCTCGAGCCAGGCCATCAGCGCGTACATCACGATGCCTTCGATCGCGAGCATCACCAGACCGGCAAACACCAGCGGCACATTGAACTGGCTTTGGGCTGCCAGCATCATGTGCCCGAGACCTGAATTGGCGGCCACCGTTTCGGAAATCACCGATCCGACAAAGGCAAGCGTGATGGCGATTTTGAGCGATCCGAAGAAATAGGGCATTGAGCGCGGGATGCCGACCTTGAGCATGATGTCGAGCTTCTTGGCGCCCAACGCGCGTAAAACATCTTCCATCTCCGGCTCGATGGTGGCCAGACCGGTCGCCACATTGACCACGATCGGGAAGAAGGCAATCAGAAACGCCGTCAGGATCGCAGGCACGGTGCCGATGCCGAACCAGATCACCAGGATCGGCACAACGGCGACCTTCGGCACCGCGTTGAAGCCGATCATCAAAGGGTAAAGCCCCGCATAGATGAACCGCGACCAGCCAATCAGCAGTCCCAGCGCCAGGCCACCGGCAACCGCCATCGCAAAACCGACCAGCGTTGTGTAAAGCGTCTGAAGCGAGTTCTTCCAGATCGCCGTCCAATACTCGACAATCGCCTGGGCGATCACGGTCGGTGCCGGCAGGATGTAGACCGGCAGGTCAAACCCGCGCGAACACGCCTCCCACAGCGCAAAAAGAACGAAGGTATAGATCCACGGTGCATAGGAGGTGAAATCGCGTTTGGAGGGCGTATCGCTCATCAGACCGCCTCCACCTGCTGTGCCCGCGCGGTTGCAATATGCCCGCGCAGATCATGCACCACATCGGTGAACTCGGCTTCGAACATGATCTCGAGATCGCGCGGGCGCGGAAAATGCACCTCGCGCTCGGTGATGATCTTGCCCGGCCGGGCGCTCATCACAAAGATCCGGTCGGCCAGAAACACTGCCTCGCGCAGATCATGGGTGACAAGCACCACGGTGACGTCGGTGGAAAAATGCAGATCCCGGATCACGCACCAAAGCTCCTCGCGGGTAAACGCATCCAGCGCACCGAATGGTTCGTCCAGCATCAGCAGTTCCGGCTCGTGGATCAGAGCCCTGCAAAGACTGGCGCGCTGCTGCATGCCGCCTGAAAGCTGCCAGGGGAATTTCGAGCCGAAGCCCTTGAGGCCAACGGTTTCCAGCAGATGTTCTGCCTTTTCGACATACTCCTTGCGGTGTGTGCGGATTCTGCGGCGGTGCTTGGCGACGATTTCAAGCGGCAGCAAAATGTTGTCGAGCGTTGTACGCCAGGGCAGCATGGTCGGGTTCTGGAACGCCATCCCGACCATGGAAACAGGTTCGCTCACCCGCTCGCCGGCAACGCTGACCATTCCTGTTTGAGGGATGTAGAGCCCTGTCACCAGCTTCATCAGGGTGGACTTGCCGCACCCCGATGGTCCGACGACGGCCGCGAACTGGCCCTTTTCGACAGACATTGTCAGGCCGGACACAGCCAGCGTTCCGTCCGCGCCGCCATAGCGCATGTCGACATTCTCGATGCCGACCATCGGGCCGGCGGTTGTGCTGGTCATGGTGTTGCCCCGCCTGGCCTTGAGTGTTGCAGCCCCTGAAGAGATCGAGTGGGCCCCGGATGAGGGACCCACACGTGAAAGGTGGTGATCAGGGCAGCATCCGCTCTTCCTTGGGCGGAAGGAAGGACGCATCAAAGACCGCATCCGCAGCGGGCGGAGTGGTCAGGCCCATTGAGGTCTTCAGAAACTCCATGGATTGGGTGAGCTTGTCCGGGGCAATCCCGCCAAAGCCGTTTTCAACCACAGCCGGTGTTTTGATCGATTGCGCGATCGCCATGTTGAGCCGGTCGAGCTCGACATCCTTGTTGAGGATTTCGTTCCGCGGAATCACATGGGTGACCGCTGCTTCCGGGTCGCTGACGGTGTCCTGGAAGCCCTTGATCAGCGCCTTGATGAAGCCCTTGACCGCATCGGGATTGGCCTCGGCGAAATCCGAGTTGACCATCACCACGTTGCCGTAAAGATCGAGCCCGTTTTCGGCCATCATGATCATCGAGATATCCTCCGGATCAACGCCCTGAGCCTTCAGATTGATGACCGAGGAGAAGGAGAAGCCGAAGATTGCATCGACCTGGCCCTGGGCCAGCATCGGCTCGCGGACCGGAAAGCCGACATTTTCGATGGTGATCGTACCGGTGTCGATTCCTGCGACGGTCGAGAAGGCGGACCACTGGCCAAAGGCTGCATCCGGCGGCGGTGCACCAAGTGTCTTGCCTTCGAGCGATTTCGGATCCTCTGTCACGCCCTGGCTTTTACGGCCAATGACGGCGAAGGGTGGCCGCTCATAGGCCATCATCACGGCCTTGACCTTGCCGTCCGGATTTTCCTCGATGAACTTGATCAGCGCGTTCACGTCACCGAAGCCCATGTCATAAGCGCCGGTTGCGACCCGCGGGATGGATTCGCGGCTGCCGGCGCCGCTGTCGATTGTGACGTCCAGGCCTTCCTCCTTGAAGTAACCCTTGTCGAGCGCGATGAAGAAAGGTGCCGATGGAGCTTCGAATTTCCAGTCGAGGGTAAACTTGAGTGCCGTTTCCGCCTGCGCCGTGTTGATGGACAATGCGAGCGCGGCACAAACTCCGAGAATCTGACGCATGATGTACCCCTGTGAAGATGGTTGTTTTTTGTTTTGATCTGGCTGCCATCCTGAAAATCAAATGCCAAAAAATCAAGCAGAAACTTGAATGGCTAAATTGCGGGCATGTTGTCGATTATTTGGGCGCCATGTCGTCAGGGTTGATCAGAATGCGGGCGGAATATTCTGGCAATGCGCTTGCGCAATCGCCGGTCGTTCACGATTATTGGCCGATCAATTGCGTGAGCGGCCATGAACTCCCTCTATCCGATGCCATCTTCTGAAAAAGCGGTGCCGCTGCAGCGGACACGGGGCAGCGGACGGCTGTCAGTGAAACACGCAGCTGGCCAAAGCCGCATCGATCGTCTGTTCCAGGAAGGCTCTGCCCGCATCCGCTTGCCGAAAGTCCCGAAGGGTGCGCCGCTTGAAGCGGTGATCATCAACACTGCGGGCGGACTGACCGGCGGCGACCATATGGTCTGGCATTTCGAGGCGGGCGAGGGCGCGCGCATGAGCCTGACCACCCAGGCCTGCGAGAAGACCTACAAGGCCAATGGCGAGACCGAAGCCCGGGTCGCGGTGCGGCTCAAGCTTCAATCCGCGAGTTCCATGGCCTGGCTGCCGCAGGAGACCATCCTGTTTGACCGTGCCCGGCTGCAACGAGCCATCGATGTCGACATGGCGGCAGATGCCCGTCTGCTGATGGTGGAGCCTGTGGTTTTCGGCAGGCTCGCGATGAACGAGGCCGTCATCAAGGGTCTTTTCCGGGATCGCTGGCGCATTCGGGTGGGTGCCCATCTGCTCCATGCCGAAGAGACCCGGCTTGGCCCTGATATCGATGCGGACCTCAATCGCATGGCCATTGCCGCCGGTGGACTGGCCATCGCGACAATTGTCATGATCGCGCCCGAGGCCGAAATCAGGCTCGATGCGGTGCGGCAAATCATTGGCCCATCAGGCGGTGCGAGTTACGTCTCGCCGCGCGGGGCGAAAACTGGCAAACTTCTTGCGAGGCTGGTTGCCAAAGACAGTTACGAGCTGCGCCAGCGGCTCGGGCCGCTGATCAGGCTCTTGAACCCTGAGGGCGGATTGCCGAAAGTCTGGTCGACATGAGAGAAACGCAATGAACCTGACACCCAGAGAAAAAGACAAGCTCTTGATCGCCATGGCGGCGATCGTGGCGCGCAAGCGGCTCGAACGCGGCGTCAAGCTCAATCATCCCGAGGCGATTGCCCTGATTACGGATTTCGTCGTCGAGGGCGCCCGCGATGGCCGCCCCGTGGCCGAGCTGATGGAAGCCGGTGCCCATGTGATCACCCGAGACCAGGTGATGGAGGGCATCCCCGAGATGATCCACGACATCCAGGTCGAAGCGACATTCCCGGACGGCACCAAGCTGGTGACCGTGCATGAGCCGATACGGTAGCGCATGATGGAATTCGTCAGCCGCACAGCCCATCCGTTCGGAACCTTCGATCTTGCCGCGATAGGTGCGGCGCTGACGCTGGTCATGCTGGTTCTGGGTGCCCGGCGGATCCTGCGCAGATCAGTACGGAGCGATGCGGCTGCCACGACCGCCAACGACATGAACAACAGGAGTGCTACCGATGATCCCAGGTGAAATCATCACGCCCGATGGCGACATCGAACTCAATTCAGGCGCTGAAACCATCACGCTCAAGGTTGCCAACACCGGCGACCGCCCCGTGCAGGTCGGCAGCCACTATCATTTCTATGAGACCAATCCGTCGCTCAGCTTTGACCGCGAGCAGTCGCGCGGCATGCGTCTCGATATCGCCGCAGGCACCGCCGTGCGGTTCGAGCCGGGCCAGGAACGTGATGTGACGCTGGTGGCCTTGTCGGGCGACCGCACGGTTTACGGTTTCCGCCAGCAGGTCATGGGCAAGCTGTGATGTCGCGACGGTTGGCGTTGTTTTCCCTGGGCCTGCTCTGCGCAACTCCTGCGCTTCCTGAAGACAAGCCCGATTGCGCCAACCCCATGGACCAGTATTCAATGACCTATTGCCCAGGTGTGGACTACGAGAACGCCGACGCAGAGCTCAACCGCGTGTGGCCGCAGGCCCGTGCGGCAGCGAAGAGGCAGGACGAATATATCGCCGATGATGCAAGGTCCAGGGGGCTGCCGACTGCATCGGAAGCGCTGCTCGCAGCCCAGCGCGCCTGGCTGAAGTTTCGCGACGCAGAGTGTGAATACCAGTCCTATGCATTCTTCGGCGGCACCGGTCAGTCGATGATTGGCAGCCTCTGCCTTGCACAGCTGACCCGCGAGCGGACCGAACAACTTCGTCAGGGGTTGAATGATCGCTGATGGCCCGCGCCTTGCTTGTTGAATGTCTGATTGACCGCCTGAACGCCTGACCAAATTCGAGGATAAACCCATGCCCGCCAAGATTTCCCGCTCATCCTATGCCGCCATGTATGGCCCGACCGTTGGCGACAAGGTCCGCCTTGCCGATACCGAGCTGTTCATCGAAGTGGAGAAGGATTTCACCACCTACGGGGAAGAGGTGAAATTCGGCGGCGGCAAGGTGATCCGCGACGGCATGGGCCAGTCCCAGGTCACCCGTGCCGATGGCGCTGTCGACACCGTCATCACCAATGCGCTGGTGGTCGATCACACCGGGATCTACAAGGCTGATATCGGGCTCAAGGACGGGCGCATCGCCGCCATAGGCAAGGCTGGCAATCCCGACACACAGCCAGGGGTCAACATCATCGTCGGCCCTGGCACCGAGGCGATTGCCGGTGAAGGCAAGATCCTCACAGCCGGCGGTTTTGACAGCCATATCCACTACATCTGCCCGCAGCAGATCGAGGAAGCGCTGATGAGCGGGCTGACCACCATGCTCGGCGGTGGCACCGGTCCGGCACATGGCACCCTTGCCACCACCTGCACGCCCGGACCCTGGCACATTGCCAGGATGATCGAGAGCGCCGACGCCTTCCCGATGAACCTGGCCTTTGCGGGCAAGGGCAATGCCTCGGTTCCCGCAGCGCTTGAGGAGATGGTGCTTGGCGGCGCCTGTGCGCTCAAGCTGCACGAGGATTGGGGCACCACACCGGCCGCCATCGACACCTGTCTCTCGGTGGCTGACCAGTTTGACGTTCAGGTCATGATCCATACCGATACGCTCAACGAGAGCGGCTTCGTCGAAAGCACCGTCGATGCCTTGAAGGGCCGCACCATCCACGCCTTCCACACCGAAGGGGCCGGTGGCGGCCACGCGCCCGACATCATCAAGATCTGCGGGCTCGGCAACGTGCTGCCGTCCTCCACCAACCCGACCCGGCCCTACACGGTCAACACCATTGCCGAACATCTCGACATGCTGATGGTCTGTCATCATCTCGACAGCTCGATTCCCGAAGACATTGCCTTCGCCGAAAGCCGTATCCGCAAGGAAACCATCGCGGCTGAAGACATCCTGCATGACATCGGCGCCTTCTCGATCATCGCCTCCGACAGCCAGGCCATGGGCCGTGTTGGCGAGGTGATCATCCGCACCTGGCAGACCGCCGACAAGATGAAGCGCCAGCGCGGCAGCCTGCCGGAAGAAACCGGTGACAACGACAATCTACGGGTTCGCCGCTACATCGCCAAATACACCATCAACCCGGCCATCGCTCACGGCATTTCCAAGCACATCGGCTCGATCGAAGTCGGCAAGCGGGCCGATCTGGTGATGTGGAACCCGGCCTTCTTCGGCGTCAAGCCCGACATGGTGCTGCTCGGCGGGTCTATTGCCGCGGCTCCCATGGGGGACCCGAATGCCTCGATCCCGACGCCGCAGCCAGTGCATTACCGTTACATGTTCGGCGCCTATGGCAAGGCCCGCACCAACTCCTCGGTGACCTTCGTCAGCCAGGCGGCAATCGAGGATGGTCTGGCTCACAAGCTCGGCACCGCCAAGCAGCTCTGTGCCGTCGAAAACACCCGTGGTGGGATTTCGAAATCCTCCATGGTGCTCAACAATCTCACCCCGGAGATCGAGGTCGATCCTGAAACCTACGAAGTGCGGGCCGACGGCGAATTGCTGACCTGTGAACCCGCTACCGAACTGCCGATGGCACAGCGCTACTTCCTGTTCTAGGCATTTGACCATGAGCAACAGCCGGAGCGCGGATGTATTGGACGCTACCCAGTCGCGAAGGATTCGGCAGGGAAGGCGGAGCCTCGGACTTCGGGCAATTGCCGTTGCGGCAGCTATGCGCAACCTGCATGGCTGCGTTCCCCATTCAGCGCTTTTTTGCAGTGCAGCAAAAACCTATAGTGACAGCACTTCAAAGGAGTCCTGTCATGGCGAAGACCAACAATCGGTTCAGCAATTTCTTCAGCGCAGCAGCCCGGTCGATCAACTTTGCTCGCGAGGCGCAGACGATCTACCACACCTCGGACGACGTCTTTGTCTCCCGCGGCACAACGCGCCAGCAGGCACTGCGCGACCTGATCGATCAGCTCTAAGTCCTCACAAGCCAAACAGTTCCAGGCGCTTCCTGCGCTCGCTCTACGGGCGGGACATCTCAGCAGGGGCAGCGGCATGATACTGCCCGTTGCCGCAACAATCACACGCCAGTTTGACGCGCCTGCCGCCACCATCACGCTTGATGAGACAGCGCGCCATCGCCGCCGCATGAGGCTGGTCTCCGACCGGCTCGACACCGGCGCGACTATCACCTTTCTTCTCGACCTTCCTGAAGCCCGATTGTTGCGCCATGGCGACGGGCTGCTGCTTGATGATGGCCGCGTCATCGAGGTCCGCGCCAAGCCGGAAGCCTTGATGGAAGTGCGCGGCCGCGACGCGCAGCATCTTCTGGCGCTGGCCTGGCAGATCGGCAACCGCCACCTCGCCGCCGAAATCACCGCGGAGACGATCCGGATCCGGCGTGATCATGTTATCCGCGATATGTTGATCGGGCTCGGGGCGAATGTCCAAGAGATCGAAGCGCCATTCGACCCCGAAGGTGGCGCCTATGGCGGGGCGCACCATGCCCATGGTCATTCCCATGATAAGGAACATCATGATCATCACCACCATGCGGCGGGTCACGATCATGACTGAGAAGCGCGACTGGCACAGCGACCCGATCGCCTGCGATACCATGATCGACGCGGGCTACAGGAACACCCAGAATGTGCGCCGGTTTTTCAAGGCCGAGATCGGCAACCACTTCAAGTTCGATCGCCCGTTCATGGCCTGGATGAAATCGCATCAGGGGGCAACGATGGGCGATGCGGTGGCTGAATGGCGCGCGCGCGAGGCCGGAGAATGAGCGAAAGCGCTTCCATGCTCAAGCTGATGAGCTGGCTCTCGCCGGTCTTCCCGACCGGCGGTTTTGCCTATTCTGCCGGGCTCGAACAGGCCGTTGCCGCCGGCCATACTGCAGATCTTGAAACCCTCCACGACTGGATTTCAACCCAGATCAGCCATGGCGGGCTTTGGAATGATGCGGTGCTGATGAGCGAGGCGCACCGCCATGCAGCCGACCCGGAGACGATCGCAGAACTGGCCGAGCTTGCCATCGCATTGTGTCCGGCTCAGGAGCGGCTGCGCGAGATGCAGGATCAGGGAACGTCGTTCCTTCAGGCCGCGGCGCACTGGATCAATGCCGCCATGCTGCCCGGACGCGGCACGCCGCTATGTGTGGCGGTCGGTGCGGCAGCGGGGCTTGAGCAGATAGACCGGCAGCTCTCGATCACCGCCTATCTGCACGCCTTCGTCTCCAATCAGCTGCAATGCGCGATCAGGCTCTCGGTGACGGGACAAAACGGCGCGGCCGATCTCCTGGCC
Organism: Hoeflea sp.; assembly: GCA_043585085.1. Classification (GTDB taxonomy): domain Bacteria; phylum Pseudomonadota; class Alphaproteobacteria; order Rhizobiales; family Rhizobiaceae; genus Hoeflea. The sequence continues at coordinate 570,031 of CP121320.1, read as the reverse complement.
CGACTGGAACCGGTGATCGCGGGTTGCGGACAACGCGCGGCGGCGGCGACGCTGGATGATCTGGGCAGCTCGGCCTTTGTCGCCGACACCACGTCGATGCGCCATGAAACACTTGAGCCAAGACTGTTCCTGTCATGAAGCTGAATGTGCAATATCACTCAACTCGCCCATCCATCGAGCAAACAGAGGTGACCCCATGACTTCACCAAATGGCCCCTTGCGTATCGGCATCGGCGGTCCCGTCGGCTCCGGCAAGACTGCTATGACCGACAAGCTCTGCAAGGCCATGCGCGACCGCTGGTCCATCGCCGTCATCACCAATGACATCTACACCCGCGAGGATGCCGAGGCGCTGGTGCGCATGCAGGCCTTGCCCTCCGACCGGGTCATGGGAGTCGAGACCGGTGGCTGCCCGCACACCGCGATCCGTGAAGATGCGTCGCTCAATCTGCGCGCCATCGATGCGCTCAACGAGCGTCACCCTGACCTTGATGTCATCTTTATTGAATCCGGCGGCGACAATCTTGCCGCCACCTTCTCACCGGATCTGGCTGATCTTACGATCTATGTGATCTCGGTGTGTCAGGGAGAGGAAATCCCGCGCAAGGGCGGACCGGCGATCACCCGTTCGGACCTGCTGGTGATCAACAAGATGGATCTCGCCCCCCATGTCGGTGCGGATCTGGATGTGATGGCGCGCGATGCCGAAGCGGGCAGGGCAGGGCGGCCATTTCTGCTCACCGACATGCGCCGCGGAGCGGGCATTGAGGACGTGGTGGCCTTCATCGCTGAAACCGGTGGACTTGAGGTGTCACAAGCCGCCGAGTAGTGCGGCGGTGAAAGTGGTTCGGCGGGGACGGGGTCAGTCGCGCACAAAATCCGGCAGGCTGTTGAACGCCGAGCGCAGTGCATCCGACCATCCCTCGGATATCTCGCGGTAATAGGGATCCGCTGCCTCAACCCGCTTTTCATAGCCCTTGGTGAGGCTGTCACGGTCGTAGAACTGCAGATCGAGCGGCAGACCGACCGAGAGATTGGATTTCAAGGTGGAATCGAACGAGACATAGAGCAGCTTCGTCGCCATTTCGAAGCTCATGTCGGGGTCAAGCGCGCGCACCAGGATCGGCTTGCCATATTTGTGCTCGCCGATCTGGAAGAATGGATTGTCATCGGTTGCCTCGATGAAATTGCCCTCAGGATAGATCAGGAACATGCGCATGGCGCCGCCTGCAATCTGCCCGCCTAAAATGAAAGTGGCTCCAAAGGCAGCCTCGCTCTGCGCACCTCCGTCCGATGCGGTCTTGATTACTTCACGAACGGTTTCGCCAACCAGACGGGCAGCCTGAAACATGGAGGGAACCTCCATGATATCGGGATTGCGTTCACCCGCTGCCTTGGTGTGCTCCTCAAGCAGGCCGACAACCGTCTGTGTGGTGGCAAGATTGCCCGCTGACATCAGCGTGATCAGCCGGTCGCCCGGCTTGCACCATGTGTACATCTTGCGAAATGAGGAAATGTTGTCGACGCCCGCATTGGTTCGGGTGTCGGACATGAAAACCAGGCCGTGATTGAGGCGTATCCCGACGCAGTAGGTCATCTTCAGCGAATCCAGTTTTCAGCATTAAGGCTGAATCTTATTGCTCCACTGTGATGCGGACTGCAAGCTGTTCTTCGCCGAAGCCGGTGCGTATGCCCGAAATAGGAGCGGCATCGCGGTAATCGAGCCCATAGGCGATGTGGACATAGCGATGATCCGGCGAAATGTCGTTGGCCGGATCAAAACCGACCCAGCCCAGACCGTCGACATGGGCCTCGGCCCAGGCGTGACTTGCGGCCTGATTAACGGTCTCTTCCATCATCAGATACCCTGAAACATACCGCGCCGGAAAACCCATCAATCTGGCTGCTGCGACAAATGTCTGGGCGTGATCCTGGCAAACCCCTTGTCCCGAAGCCAATGCGTCTTCCGCCAGTGTTTGTGTCTGGGTCGCGCCCGGAACATAGGACATGGCCTTGTGCAAGGCCGTCTTCAGGCTGTGCAGCTGGTCAAGCGGTTCGCCCTTTTCGATGCCGCGTGCCAGCTCTCTGATCGATTTGCCCGGCTTGGTCAGGGGCGATTCCCGTTGATACAGCCACAATGGCATATAGCCCTTGTGCGGTCCGAAAACACCGATCTTGTCATAGGTCTCAACGACACCGGAGGCGACCACGCTGATGGCTTCGGTGTCGCGGCTGGCGCTCACCAGTTCCACCACATTGCCGTAGTGATCAATGTAATGCGCCTCGACACTGCCACCTTCCAGCTTGGTATTCCAAGAAGTCACGGTCTGCAGCGGACTGTTTTGCGGTGTCAGCCGCAAGCGTTGCAGCGCATATCGAACAGGTTGCGCATAGGAATAATCGGTCACATGGGAAATCTTGAGCTGCATGTCGTCAGTCCTGGTAGAACCGGTAGGCTTCGGAGATCTCGGCAGCAACCCGGCTGTTCTGGCTGATAAAATCCTGGAGAAACTCGTGCAGCCCTGTGTCCATGATTGACTGAATTTCCCGCTCCCGCAGCATCCCCTGGGTCGCTGCAGCTGTATCATGGCATGACTTGCGCGCGCCGTACTGCTTTTCGAGATAAGACAGATTGGCATTGATCTTGTCGTAGCAATAGGCCAGAGATCGCGGCATCCGGCCATTCAGGATAAGAAAGTCGGCGATATTGGATGGCTTATAGTCATCTTCATAGGCCCATCCGTAGGAGCGATGCGCCGAAACGGATCTGAGAATGGATTCCCATTGCACATTGTCGAGCGACGAGCCGACATACGACGTGGCGGGCAGCAGCACATAATACTTCACGTCAAGAATACGCGCGGTGTTGTCCGCGCGCTCGATGAAGGTCCCGATGCGCGAAAAATTGTACCGCTCGGTTCTCAGCATCGTTCCATGGAAAGCCCCGCGGATCAGGCCCGTGCGTTGCTTGATGTTGTCGATAACCGCTGGCATGTCGGCGTTCGACACCCGGCGTGAAAGCTGAGCCTTGATATCGAGATAGCATTCATTCGTTGCTTCCCAAGCCTCCCGGGTCAACGCGGTTCGCACCATCCGGCCATTGTTGCGGGCAGCTTCGATCGCCGAAAGAACGCTCGATGGGTTTGACTTGTCCCTGAGCAGATAATTGACGGCATCGGCACTGGTCACTTCGGAATAGCTTTCGGAAAATGCACCGAACACACCCGAGCTTCGCAGCACCGACTCCCAGTCTTCTTCCTGACCGTCCATACGGGTAAGTGACATGCGCAGGCCGGCATCAAGCAGCCGTGCGGTGTTCTCGGCCCGTTCGATGTAGCGGAACATCCAGAAAAGGCCATTCGCGGTTCTTCCCAGCATGTTCAATCCTCCAGCACCCACGTGTCTTTGGTGCCACCGCCCTGACTGGAGTTGACCACAAGCGAACCTTCCTTGAGTGCGACCCGGGTCAAACCGCCGGGAATGATCTGGATCTTGTTCGAGACCAGAACGAAAGGCCTCAGATCAACATGGCGCGGCGCCAGGCCCTTCTTCACCAGGATCGGCACGGTGGAGAGTGAGAGGGTTGGCTGAGCGATATAATTGCCCGGTTTGGATTTGAGTTTGGCTGCGAATTCTGTCCTCTCGCGCTTGCTTGCCGCCGGTCCCACCAGCATGCCATAACCGCCCGAGCCGTGCACTTCCTTCACCACCAGTTCGGCAAGGTTGTCGAGCACATATTCAAGCGTGTCCGGCTCGGAACAACGATAGGTCGGCACATTTTCCAGAAGCGGTTTGCGCCCCGTGTAGAACTCCACGATTTCGGGCATGTAGGAGTAGATTGCCTTGTCGTCCGCTATCCCCGTGCCCGGTGCATTGGCAATCGTGATGTTGCCTGCGCGATAGACATCCATGATGCCGGGAACGCCGAGCGCCGAGTCGGGCCGGAACGTCAGGGGATCGAGAAAATCGTCATCAACGCGGCGATAGAGAACATCGATGGCTTCATAGCCCTGAATGGTGCGCATGGCGACTTTGCCATTGATCACTCTCAGGTCAGACCCTTCCACCAGTTCAACGCCCATCTGATCGGCGAGATAGGCATGTTCATAGTAGGCGGAATTGAAGATGCCCGGCGTCAGAACCGCAATGCGTGGCTTGCCCGCGCATCCGGGCGGCGCGACCGCGGCCAGGCTTTGGCGCAGCAGTTTCGGGTAGTTCTGCACCGGCCGGACCTTGTTGATATGAAACAGTTCCGGAAACATCTGCATCATAGTTTCGCGGTTCTCGAGCATGTAGGACACACCGGAGGGGGTGCGGGCATTGTCTTCGAGAACGTAGAACTGGCCCTCGCCGGTGCGAACAATGTCAGTCCCGATGATGTGGGTATAGACGCCTCCAGGCGGCCGCATCCCGATCATCTCGGGCAGAAATGCATCATTCTGCTCGATCAGCGAACGGGGAACCCGTCCCGCCTTGATGATTTCCTGCTTGTGATAGATGTCATCAAGGAACGCGTTGAGCGCCATCACGCGCTGTTCAATCCCTTGCGCGAGCTTGCGCCATTCAGATCCGGCGATTATTCGCGGAACCACATCGAAGGGGATCAGTCGTTCAGACGATTCCTGCTTTCCGTAAACAGCAAATGTGATGCCGGTCTTGCGAAAAATGTTCTCGGCATCTCGCGATTTCTTGATCAGGTCAGAAGTCTTCTGCTCCGAATGCCAGTCGAAATACCTTTTATAGGGATCTCGTGGATTGGTTTCCGTGATCAGCATTTCATCGAAAGGCACGTGTTTTGCGCTCCCCTTTTAGGATCATAAGATCGCATCACAATGGATAACGCAAGAACCATGCAAAAGTTCCGAAACATCTGTGCTGAAACCTATTTTTTTTATGAGCGTGACATAAAATGCCGAATTTCAGGTTTGCAGTGCCTTTAACTGCAGCGGCGAGGCTCGAAGCTTGCGCATCTTTGCTCGCAGCGTTATCACTCGCATCCAACCCGCTCCCCAAGCGCCGGCTCCAAGACCAAGCTGCCTGTTTTTCAATCAACACGAACACCACGCCAGGTGCATGTTCATGACGCTTTCCAATGACACTTGACCGGATCGCACCCGCCCTTTTCGTGTTGTTATGGTCAACCGGATGGATCGCTGCCAAATACGCCAGTCCGCATGCGGACCCACTGACATTCCTGAGCATCAGGTTCCTGCTGGCGGCTGTCCTGTTGGGGGGCATCACAGTGTTCAGCCGCGCCATGTGGCCATCGACCCGCGCTGGCTGGGCCCATGCCGTTCTGTCAGGTGTGCTGCTGCACGGTCTTTATCTGGGTGGCGTCTGGTGGGCGATTGCGCAAGGCGTGCCCTCTTCGGTCTCTGGTCTGATTGCCGCGCTGCAGCCGTTGCTGACGGCGGTGGCTGCGCCCTTCATCGTTGGCGAGCGTCTGACGCCACGCCAGAAACTCGGTGTTCTGCTGGGCTTTGCAGGTCTTGCCGTCGCCATCGCGCCACGGCTGCTGGCCTTGGATCCAGCCATGATACAGACAGCACTTGTGCCGCTGGTTATCAATGTATTTGGAATGGTCTCGGTCACCGCGGGCACGATCTATCAGAAGCGTTATCTGCAAGAGGGTGACCTTCGCGCCATCGCTTCGCTGCAATATGTTGGCGGCTTTCTGGTTGTCGCGGCTCTGGCGCTGCTGATCGAACCCCTGCGGGTTGACTGGACGCTTGAGTTTTTCCTTGCCATGGGTTGGTCGGTGCTGGGCCTTTCGCTGGTCTCGGTCATGCTGCTGCTCTACCTGATCCGGCGCGGGCAGGTGTCGCGCGCGGCCTCGCTGACCTATCTGGTGCCGCCTGCCGTCGCCATTGAAAGCTGGATCATGTTCGGCGAGGAACTGACTGTACCGATGATCGTCGGGACGCTCATTGTGGTTGTCGGTGTCTGGCTCACCAATCGCAAGACACGAGTGATTGCCTGACCGGCGGACATGACCCGGTATCATCCCGTGCAGCAGCAGCGGCAGCAGATGGGCGACCAGGACTTAGAAGTCTGTCGGCACCCCGCCTTCGCCCTTGCGCCTTGCGACGAAGTCATCAAGTTCCTCGTCGATCGCGGGGTCGAGCGTCGGCGGTTCATAACTGGCGAGCGTCTCTTTCCACACACGGTTGGCGTGATCAAAGGTGGTTGGCTGACCGGCCTGGCTCCAGCTTTCAAAGTTGCGCCAGTCCGACAGAATCGGCGAGTAGAAGGCGGTTTCGTAGCGCGACAGGGTATGCGCTGTTCCGAAATAATGGCCACCAGGTCCGACTTCGCGGATTGCATCCATTGCCAGCGCATCAGGGCTCGTATCGAGCGGGGTCAGGAATTCGGCGACCATCTGCAGCATGTCGACATCGAGGATGAATTTCTCGAATGAGGCGGTCAGCCCGCCCTCCATCCAGCCCGCCGCATGCATGATGAAATTGCCGCCACCCTGGACCAGGCCCCACAGCGACATCATCGATTCATAGGCGGATTGAGCATCGAGCGTGTTGGCCGCGCAGGTGTTGGAGGTCCGGTAGGGGATGCCGTAGCGCCGCGCCAGTTGCCCGCCGGCCATCACCGCTTTCATGTATTCAGGCGTTCCGAAGGCTGGTGCGCCGGACTTCATGTCGACATTGGAGGTAAACCCGCCATAGACCACCGGAGCGCCGGGCCGGACAAGCTGGGTAAAGGCGATCCCCGCCAGCGCTTCGGCGTTTTGCTGAACCAGCGCACCTGCAACAGTCACCGGCGCCATCGCACCCGCCAGCGTGAACGGCGTGACCACCACCACTTGATTGCGGGCCGACATCTCGATGATGCCGTGCAGCATCGGTGCATCGTAGCGCAGCGGTGACGAGGCATTGATGATGGTGAACAGCGACGGCTCGCTTTCCAATTGCTCCGCGCTGATGCCGCGGCCGATGCGGACGATCTCGAGTGCATCGAGATTGCGCTCTCTCCCAAGTGAATAGGCATGGAAGGGTTTGTCGGTCAGGCGCACGATATCCGCAAGGCAATCGAGGTGGCGCGTTGATGCATGCAAATCTGTCGGCTCCACCGGATAGCCGCCGGTCATGTGAATGATGTCGAAGGATTGTGCCAGCTTGATCAGATTGCGGAAATCCTCCTGGGTTCCTGTCCGGCGGCCGTTGTCCCGATCCGAGCAATAGGGCGCGGACGCAATCTGCGCAAAGGCGATGTTGCGGCCGCCAAACTCGATGCTGCGTTCGGGATTGCGCGCATGCAGGGTGAATGGGCCCGGTGCCGTGCGCACGAGATCCATCACCAGATCGCGATCAAACCGAACCCGTTCGCTTCCCGGAGCGACATCGGCACCAGCTGCCTTGAGCCGCTCGCGCGCCTCGGACAGCATGAAGTCAATACCGGTCTCTTCAAGCACGGTGAGCGAGGCATCATGAATGGCTTCCAGGCCTTCCTCGGTCACAATCATCGATGGATCAGTGGTGTTGAGGATCGACCGGTAGCGCAGCGTTACCGGTGCCTTGCGCCCCTTCCCGCGGTCTCCGCCGCGGCCGCCACCAGCGCGTCGCCGCCGTTCAGGAGCACCGGCAGTGTTTTCTATGGCGGCTGGAACGATGTCGTCGATGCTGCTCATACAGGCTGCTCCCCAACGCAGGTTGATCACGGCGCTTGTTGGTGTTCCGGGTTTTGGTGTTCCGGGTTGATACCGAGAGCGCCGAAAGTGTGACGCTATTCCGGGTTTGCAATTCTCGCAAGTTGTGTCTTGCGGCCTTTTGCCAATCGTCACTGTCATCATCTCGAAGCCGGGAAGATCCGCCACATCGGCTTTATTCATCAATTCTTGGTCAGATGGTTAACACTTTATTCAAGACAAATGTGCAGTTGTGCTTTCCTGTGGTGGCACGTTTTTATTCAAGAGGGGACTCAGGTTTTGGCGGACATGGAGCGCATTGACGGCGACGACATGCTGAGTCGTGCCTATGAGCGCATTGCAAGCGATCCCAACCCCGCTTTCATCAAGGATTCCGAGCTTCACTACGTGGCGGTCAACACTGCCTACGCCCAATTGTGGGATTGTGAACGCGAAACGCTGATTGGCCAGAAAAGCCATCAGCATCTCGATTCGGCTGAGCAGAATGACCGGGATGAAAAAGAACGCCGCAGCCTGGTTTTCGGCAAGGATCAGGTCGCCCTGTTCGCCCACCCTCTCAAGGGTAGCAGGTACCGGATCCGTATCCAACGCCAGCGCCAGGCAGACGGCAAGACATTTGTCGTTGGCCACTTTGAGCCAATAGCAGGCGTTCGCTTTGAAACGGGTCAGAGCGCCGACCTTGCAGCGGCGCTTCAGGCGCAAGCAACCTCGCAACGCGATTTGGCGCAACGTGGCCATCACGAGCTGTTGCTGGCAGCAATTGAAGCAGCCGCCATTCCGATGCTGGTTGTTGATGCGGACGACGAAGTGATCGCCGCCAGCAAACACTGCAAAACAGCGACAGGTCCGTGGCTCGAAACCCTGCTTCCTGGCGGCGGAAAGATGCGCCATGTCGCACCAGAGCCGACCGTTGTGACGGCATCAGAAGCGCCGGTCTCCAAAGAGGCTCCGCCGGAGCAGCTTGTCTCGGATCAATCGCCGGACAGTGAAAGCGTTGTGCTCTCGCACATCCGCGAGACCTTCGATGCCATGGATGTTGGTATCGTTCTCTACGATGCAAACGACGTTCTGATTTACGTCAACCCGGCCATGGATACATTTACGGCGCCGGACTACCGTCTCGAGGTCGGCGTGGCGTTGCCGGATCTGTTGCAGAAAACCTGTCACATCAAGGAATCAGAAGACCCGGTCGCCAGAGCGGCCTGGATCGAGAATCGTCTGAGCGCACATCGTCAATTCGGCACCGCAACTGTCGAACGATTGACAAACGGCCGATGGTTGCGCTTGACCAATCGTTTGCTCGATGATGGTTGCATCCTCGGTCTGCGTATTGATGTGACCGAACTCAAGCAGCGCGAGGCATTGCTGGAAACGCATGCCGCGCAAAATGAACTGTTCCGTGCGATTCTTGATGAAATGCCGGTTTCAAGCTTCGTCAAGGACGAGGACCTGCGCTATGTCTATGTCAACCGCGCCCACCGCGAGCTGACCGGCTTTACGCCTGATGATATGCTCGGAAATGATGATCTCCAGATATTTGGAGAGCAGGGCCAATCCTTGCGAGACGTAGATACCAGCGTCATGAGCGGTCACGGCCTTGTTGAATGTGAAATTGAACTCACCGCAACCGATGGCCGCCCGCTGCAACTGATTGACCGCAAGGTGCCTTTTACCGATCCCGGAGGTCAACGGTTTCTTCTCGGTACGACGATCGACGTGAGCGAGCGCAAGCGCCGTGAGCAGGAAGTGTTTGAGGCCCGCCGGTTGGCCGAGATCCACAGGGACGATCTCGAAAACGTTCTTGAAGCGATGCATATGGGCGTGATCGTCTTGGACAAGAACCTTGATGTGAAGCTGATAAACAGCGCATTTAACAACATTTGGAACGTGGATCCGAATCGCGACCTGACCGATGCATCGTTCAAAGAGGTGATTGAGCTCAATCGGTACAACAACATCTATGATGTTCCCGATGATGACTTCGACAAATACATCGAAACGCGGTTGTCGGAAATCTCTGGCGGCTTTGCCGCGCCCCGCGAATTTTCCCGCGCGGATGGCAAGACATTGATCTACTCGGTGCGCTCGCTTTCCGAAGGCAAGCGCATGGTGACCTATTTCGATGTCACCGAACTCAAACAGCGTGAACATGAGCGGGATCTGGCGCGCGCAGAAGGCGAGCGTGCCAACGAAATGCTGCGCGATGCGGCCAGCGCCATGGTCCAAGGCCTGCTGGTGGTTGAAAACAACGAGATACAATTCAGCAACAAGGCTTTTTGCGAGATACTGGACCTGCCGGAAGAGCTGGTGAAAATCGGTGAAGTGGCGGACCGCTACCTGGATTACTGTGAGGCACGCGGCGATTTCGGAGAAGGCGAAAAGGCTGCAGAGTCTCGCAAAAAAATCCGCGAAACCATTCAGGACGGCAAGCCATACTCTGTCGAACGCCGCTCGGCAAACGGTCGCTGGCTTAAGGTGGATGCCAAGGTCGGCAGCAGCAATGCCGTCATTGCCACATATTCCGATATCACCGCTACAAAACAACGCGAAGTCGAGTTGCATGACCTTCTCGGCAAGGCCGAGACCGCTGATCGTGCCAAATCCGAGTTCCTTGCCAATATGAGCCATGAAATCCGCACGCCGATGAACGGTGTGCTGGGGATGGCGGAACTGCTGTCCAGAACTGAACTCGACACGCGGCAGCGCACCTTCACTGACATTATCGTCAAGTCCGGCACTGCGCTGCTGGCGATCATCAACGACATCCTTGATTTCTCCAAGATTGACGCCGGCCAGATGACGCTGGAGGCAGAACCTTTCGATCTGCGTGAAGCCATCGAAGATGTTGCAACACTTACGTCCGGCCGCGCTGCGGAAAAGGATATTGAGTTGATTGTCCGGATCGCCCCGACGCTTCCTGCTCGTCTTGTTGGAGATGTGGGCCGGATCCGCCAGATCATCACCAACCTGGTTGGCAATGCGGTCAAGTTCACCGAAACCGGTCATGTACTGATCGAAGTAACCGGCAGTCCCGCATCCACAGATGCTGTGGAGCTGGTCTTGCGGGTTCACGATACCGGCATCGGAATTCCGCCGGAGAAACTCGAGACTGTGTTCGACATGTTCTCGCAGGTCGACACCTCATCCACCCGTCGCCATGAGGGAACCGGACTAGGTCTGGCCATCACATCGCGGCTGGTGGGCCTTATGGATGGGGCCATCAGCGCGGAAAGCACTCCCGGTGAGGGATCCGTGTTCTGCGTAACGATGACTATTCCGGTTGCGCATCGGACGGAATCCGCACGAATTGCCCCCATTGATGTGTCTGGTGCCCGTATCCTTGTTATCGATGACAACGCCGTTAACCGCGAGATTCTCATCGAACAGCTGTCAGCTTGGGGGTTTGATGCTTGTGCCGCGGTCTCCGGTGAGGAAGGCATTGGTGTTCTCAAGATGGCTTCCGAGGTCAACGTGAACGTCAACGCCGTGATCTTGGACTACCAGATGCCCGATCAGGACGGCGCGATGGTCGCCCGGGCAATCCGGGATAAATATTCCGCCGAGCAACTGCCCATTGTCATGCTGACCTCGATGGATGTGAAAGCCAGCGAACCCGATATCCAGAAGGAAATCGTTCAGGCCACTCTGATGAAGCCGGCACGTTCATCCGAATTGCTGGAAAAGATCATCAGGGTGCTTCAGCGCGCTGCACAGCCAAAGTCGGGCACAGCATCGCCGCAAGCATCTGCCAGCCTAGCGCTTGATGGTGTCGAAAAAGCTGCGGATGCGACTGCCGAGGTTGAAGCTAGCTCTGCCCAGGATGCATGGTCGGCTGAACCTCAAGATCGGCCAGCGCTTTCCCGTGAGACCGCACAGGAGCAGCAGCCAGATGCGAAGCGGGCCCGCGGAAACCTGGACATCATGGTGGCCGAGGACAATGAGGTGAACCAGATCGTCTTTACCCAGATCCTGGAGGATCTGGGGGTCAGCTACCAGATCGTCGACAACGGCGGCAGCGCGGTGGAACTTTGGAAAACCGCGTGCCCGGCCTTGATCCTGATGGACGTTTCCATGCCGGTGATGAACGGGCACCAGGCGACCGAGACAATCAGGGAAGTCGAGGCTGGCGATCCTGCGCTTGGCCACACACCGATTATCGGGGTCACCGCCCACGCATTGACCGGGGATATGGAAAAGTGCCTGAAAGCCGGGATGGATGATTATCTCTCCAAACCGATCAGCCCGGAAAAGCTTGCAGAGAAAATCCGCGAGTGGCTTCCCGCCGACATCGCTGACCGTATGAACCAAATTTGATGCGGCCCCGTCCTTCGCCTTATTGATATCTCGCCGGGATATCTCGCCAGGATATCTAGCCAGTGCGATCTTATCCGATCAGCCTGCCAACGCTCATGTCACGCTTGCCCGCATGGCCGGGGCGTTTTTCGACGTCAAAGCCGGCTGCCTGAAGGTTGCGTCGTACCCAGCCGGCTGCGGAGTAGGTCGCGAAGGTGCCGCCGGGCACTGTTTTATCCGCCATTATCGCAAGCAGTTCCGCCGACCACATTTCGGGATTCCGTGACGGGGCGAAGCCGTCAAGATACCATGCGTCGGCCTTGAACCGCAGATCCGGCATCACCTCGCGCGCCAGGCCATGATGCACATGCAGCCGCAGGGTTTTCGCCCCCTCCTTAAATGCAAGTTCAACGTCGCCCTCCGGGCGCTCCGGCCAGGCATTCACAAGCTTGCCTGTGCGGTCCGCCAGATCGGGCCAAGCTGAAAGGGCCCGTGCCATCACATCCGGTTCAAGCAGGTTGAGCTCGAAAGAGTGAAACACCAGTTCGGCGCCTTCAGGTGCTGTCGCTTCCCAGGCTTCCCAGCTTTCCAGAAAGTTCAGCCCGGTGCCAAAACCGAGTTCTCCGATGGTGAAAACCGAGGCTGGAATGAACCGCCCCGGCAGCCCGTTTCCGGCCAGAAACACATGCCTGGATTCAGCCCGGCCATCCGCTTTCGAATAATAGAAGTCGCCAAATTCCTCCGAATAAGGCATATCGCCCTCGCGCCAGGTGAGTTTGTCCCGGCGGGTTTGGTCTTCATCTTTGGATCGGAAAGGGGTGGTCATGGTGGTTGCCGATAGCGGCCCTGATGGCACTGGTCAACCATCGCCGGACCTAGTGGTCGTCGGTGCCGGCGTCGCCGGTCTCTGGCTTGCACTCAAAGCGGCGCGCGCTGGACTGTCTGTTGCTCTGATCGAACGCGGGCAGATCGGCAATGGTGCCAGCGGCGGTTTTCTCGGCGCCTTGATGCCGCACAGCCCCGAGCGCTGGAACGGCAAGAAGGAATTCCAATTCCGTGCGCTGGTGGATCTTGAAGACGAAGTTGCGCGGCTTGAAGGCGAGACCGGGCTTCCTTGCGGTTACCGCCGCGTCGGTCGGCTGTTGCCTTTGCCAAGCGGAAGAGCGCGCGAAACGGCGCTGGAAAATGTCGCCCAGGCGCGCGCGAACTGGGGCGCACGGTTCAGCTTCGATGTTGCCCACACCCCTGACAAGCATGATTGGCCGAGCATCCTGTGGGCGCCGCACGGCATCGTTAACGAGAGCCTGTCGGCCCGGCTTTCACCACCAGCCTTGCTGGCCGCTCTTTCAACACGCCTTGCGGCCTTGCCCAATGTGACGGTTCGCCAGGAACTCGCACTGACCGGCATTGACCATGGTCGGCGCGTGGCGCGGCTGTCCGATGGATCGGAGCTCGCTTTCGGCCATATGGCCCTCGCCAACGGCGTGGACGCCTTTGGGTTTGTTGCCGAGGCTTACGGTGTTCCTGACCTCATTCTTGGCGGTCCGGTCAAGGGGCAGGCAGCGCTGCTGAATGCCGCTGCGCCACCGGACTCTCCGTTGGTCTATTATGACGGGATCTATGTGTTGGTTCATCAAAACGGTCTTGTCGCCATCGGCTCAACCAGCGAACGGGAGTTCGATCACCCTACCGAAACAGATGAACAGCTCGATGATCTGATCAAACGCGCGCGCAAGCTCTGTCCGCTGATCAAGGAGGCCCCTGTGGTCGGGCGATGGGCCAATGTGCGGCCGCGCGCCGTAGGCCGCGATCCGATGCTTGGTCCGGTGCCTGCTGCACCCCATGTGCTGGCCATGGCCGGAGGCTTCAAGATCAGTTTCGGCATCGCCCACAGGATGGCCGATTGCCTGGTCGCGGGTCTGGCCGGCAAAAAGGGTCCGGATGTTCCGGAGAGTTTCGCGGTCGAAAGCCATGCGGCAAAGGCTGCAAAGGCGAAAACAGGTCCCTGAATCAGGCGCAACAGTTTGAGGTATTTCTTCAAAGTGCGCCACTCGACATCTGCGTCCCGGATGATAGCGTTGCTGCAGTGATTGCCCCGCTGCACCGGCGCTCGGCCGCGGCATTTCAAACAATGGACCAGGACATGCATCAGTCAGACTATCCCCGCGACCTGATCGGCTATGGACGCACCCCGCCGGATCCGAAATGGCCTTCCGGCGCCCATTGTGCCGTGCAATTCGTGGTCAACTATGAAGAAGGCGGCGAAAGCTGCGTTCTTGATGGCGATCCTGCATCCGAGTCTCTGCTGTCCGAGATCGTCGGCGCTCAGCCCTGGCCGGGTCAGCGCAGCATGAACATGGAGTCACTCTATGAATACGGGTCTCGCGCCGGGTTCTGGCGATTGTGGCGGTTGTTCACCGAGCGCAACATGCCGGTCACAGTCTATGGGGTGGCGCTCGCCATGCAGCGCAATCCTGAAGCCGTGGCCGCCATGAAGGAGGCCGGTTGGGAGATTGCCAGTCACGGCCTGCGCTGGCTTGAGTACAAGGACTTTTCGGAAGAGGAAGAACGTCACCATATCGCTGAATGTGTGCGCATTCACACCGAAGTCACCGGCGCGCGCCCGCTCGGCATCTATCAGGGGAAACCCTCGGTCAACACCTTGCGGCTGGTGATGGAAGAGGGCGGTTTTGTCTATTCCGCAGATTCCTACGCCGATGAGCTGCCCTATTGGGTCGAGGGGCCGAAAGGCCCACATCTGATCGTGCCCTACACGCTTGATGCCAACGACATGCGCTTTGCCACGCCGCAGGGTTTTAACTCCGGCGACCAGTTTTTCACCTATCTCAAGGACACCTTCGACGTGCTGATGGCCGAAGGCGCTGCCGGCAGTCCGAAGATGATGTCGATCGGGCTGCATTGCCGCCTTGTCGGCAGGCCGGGACGGGCCGCAGCGCTGGCGCGGTTCCTTGACTATGTCGGCAACCACGACAAGGCCTGGGTCACACGTCGGATCGACATCGCCAATCACTGGCATGCCCATCATCATCCGGGGACGGGCGCATGATCGAACGCAATGAATTTGTCCGGCTCTATGGCGGCGTCTTCGAACATTCGCCCTGGATCGCGGAGCGTGCCTATGATCACGGTCGCATTGCTGTGCCTTTGAAGGCAGGCGCGTTGCATGAGGCGCTGTGCGCCGAGTTCCGGACAGCCAGCCGGGATGAGCGGCTCGGCGTGCTTCGGGCGCATCCGGATCTGGCCGGAAAGCTTGCCATCTCCGGTGAGCTGACCGCTGAATCAACCGCCGAGCAGGCAGGTGCCGGGCTCGACCGGCTGAGCGCGGAGGAGCATGCCCGCTTCACCGATCTTAATGAGCGCTACATGCGCGATTTTGGCTTTCCGTTCATCATCGCCGTCAAGGGGCTTGGCAAGGACGACATTCTCAACGCCTTTGAAGCGCGCGTCGCCAATGATGCGACCACGGAGTTTGCCACAGCCTGCGCGCAAGTGGAGCGGATTGCCGGTCTGCGCATTGCAGCGTTGTTTCCCGGGGAGAGTGCATAAATGCAGGAGCTTGAGCTCGAAACACTGACACCGGCTGAATTCGCCCCATTTGGTGTGGTCCTGGACAAGGACATCGCCGAAAAGCGGATGATCAACGAGGGCACTACAGAGCGTTTTCATGCGCTTGCCATGGCCGATACCGAGGCTGAAGGCGGACGCACCATCCTGTCGCTGTTTCGCGGTCAGCCGCGTGCCTTTCCCTACAAGATCACGATGATGGAGCGGCATCCACTTGGCAGCCAGGCCTTTTTCCCGGTCACCAACCGGACCTGGATTGCCGTTGTCGCCCTCGATGACGACGGAAGGCCTGGCGAACCGCGCGCATTCCGGGTGCCTGGCAACACTGGTTTGCAGTATGGTCGAAACATCTGGCATCATCCGCTGATCGCGGTCGGTGAGCCGAGCCAGTTTCTTGTCATGGATAGGGAAGGCGAGGGCGACAATCTCGAGGAGATTGGCTATCCCGCCCCCTATGTGATCACCGAGCCCTGAAGACAAATAGGAGAAGACACCGATGTCAGCCCAACCGCTTCCGACAGGAGGTCGCCTGACCACCCATGTGCTCGACACCGCGCGCGGGCGCCCTGCGGCCGGATTGGTGATCGAGCTGGTGCGCATCGAAGGCCAGAGCCACCGGTTGATCAAGACCGTGAGCACCAATTCCGATGGCCGTGTTGATGGGCCGCTGCTTGCGGGGCCGGATCTCGCGGGCGGGGTCTATGAGCTGGTGTTTCATGCTGGTGACTATCTGCGCGGCGCCGGCGAGACATTGCCCGATCCGGCATTTCTCGATGTCATTCCGATCCGCTTCGGCATCGCGGACACGAGCGCGCATTACCACGTGCCGCTGCTCATCTCTGCCTACGGCTATTCCACCTATCGCGGCAGCTGACAGTCCGCCAGGGCATATGCCCTGCAGGATTCCTCTGGCGCGCTCAGTTTGAGAAAACGAGGGTCCGTAAAAAAGCGAAAGCCGCGTGGCAGTACATCCGTGCTCACGCGACTTATAAACGGACCCAAAGGTCCGCTGCTGTTGTACAGCTTGCATTATTTTGATTAACAAACAGTTGATACAGAAATGTGACAGTCGCTTGCGGTCTTCTCAGTCAAGTGAAACCGCCTCGCCCGCAACATAAACCACCCGTACGGAACGATCATCGCCCAGTGTTTGCAGCAGGAACAGTTCTTCCTCCAGACGCGTGACCGTTTCCATCCGGATTTTCATTGCAGGCGTGGCTGAGGCGTCCAGCGCGATGATGTCAGCGTCACTGCCTGGCTCCAGCGTGCCGATGCGGTCTGCCAGCCCCAGGGCCTCGGCATTGCCGCGTGTCACCTGCCAGAAACTCTCGATCGGCGGCAGCCTGTGGCCACGCAATTGCTGGATCTTGTAGGCCTCATCGAGCGTGCGGAGCATCGAGTAGCTCGACCCGCCGCCAATATCGGTGGCAACCGCCGTGCGCACGCCATGCGCCTTGAGGCGTTTGAGATCAAACAGGCCCGAGCCGAGAAACAGGTTGGACGTCGGGCAATGCACCGCAATTGCCCCGGCCTCCGCGATCGCCCCCATCTCGCGGTCCGACAGATGGATGGCGTGTCCGAGCAGCGCCTTGTCGGTCAGCAGTCCGTAGTGCGCATAGATATCGGTGTAGTCCTTGGCTTCGGGGTAGAGTTCGAGCGTATAGGCGATCTCTGCATCATTCTCCGACAGATGGGTCTGAATCAGGAGATCGGGATGTTCGCGCGCCAGCGTGCCCGCGGCCTCAAGCTGCCCTGGCGTCGAGGTGATCGCGAAGCGCGGCGTGATCGCCACATGATTGCGCGCCTTGCCATGCCACTGAGCGATCACCGCCCTGGTGTCGTCATAGCTCGATTGAGCGGTGTCGGTGAGGGCATCGGGCGCATTGCGATCCATCATCACCTTGCCGCCGACCATCAGCAGGTTGCGGCGCGCGGCTTCCGCGAAATAGGCGTCTGCGGAGCCCTTGTGCACCGAGCAATAGGCCACCGCCGTGGTCGTGCCCTGGCGCAGCAATTCGTCGAAGAACAGCTTTGCCATTCGTTCGGAATGCGCCTGATCGGCAAAACGCTGCTCCTCGACGAAGGTGTAGGTGTTGAGCCATTCAAGCAGATTGGCGGCATAGCTCGCAGTGACCTGGATCTGCGGGAAATGGATATGCGGATCGATAAACCCGGGCATCAGCAGATGCGGACGGTGGTCGACAGTCTCGATGCTGTCAGGCGCCTGATCGATGATTTTGTCATAGGACCCGGCGGCAATGATCTTGCCATCCGCGATCAGCAGCGCGCCGTCTTCCTCATAAACATAGCTCCGATGGTCGTCCCGCGCCTGTGGCCGTGTCACAAAGCTCAAGGTCCGGCCACGCAGCAATCGCATGGTCATTGGTCTGCCGCTCCGGCAACGGCGGATTCGTACCAGGCGACGATCAGGCGGCGCTCTTCGGGCTCGATATAGGTGATGTTGCCCGGCGGCATCGCGTGGCTGCGGCCTGCCTGCAGATAGATCTCCCGCGCATGGCGGGCGATGTCGGCCTCGGTCTCGAGCTTCACGTCCTTGGGTGCGTGGGCAATGCCGTCCCAGAACGGCTCCGCCGCATGGCACATCGAGCACCGTCCCATGATCGTCTCGCTGACCGTCTGGAAATGGGCGTTGTCGATGAACTGCTGATGCACCGGAGCGAGTGACGCCTCCTCGATCACCTCATCGCTGCGGGTAAGGCTTGAAAGCCACATCACCGCGATGAACAGGGCGGCCGTGGCGGCCCAGGTCCAATGCGGCTTGCCCTTGCGCGCGTGAATGGTGTTGAACCAGTGCCGGATCGTCACGCCCATCAGGAACACCAGCGAGGCGATCAGCCAGTTGTACGGCGTGGCGAAGGCCAGCGGGTAGTGGTTCGACAGCATCAGGAAGATCACCGGCAGGGTGAGGTAATTGTTGTGCAGCGAACGCTGTTTGGCGATGCGGCCATATTTCGGATCCGGTGTCCGCCCTGCCTTGAGGTCGGCGACAACCACTTTCTGGTTGGGAATGATGATCATCGCCACATTGGCGCTCATGATCGTGGCGGTGAACGCGCCCAGATGCAGAAGTGCGGCGCGCCCCGTGAAGACCTGTGTGTAGCCCCAGGCCATGGCGACCAGAACGCCAAACAGCACCACCATCAGCCCTGTCGTGCTTTTGCCGATCGGGGACTTGCACAACAGATCATAGATTATCCAGCCGAGCACGATCGAGGCCAGTGATATGCCGATCGCCACCGGGGCGGAGACATCGAGCACATTGGCATCGATCAGATAGAGTTCGGCACCGGCATAGTAGACCAGGCAAAGCAGTGCGAAGCCCGACAGCCAGGTGGCGTAGCTCTCCCACTTGAACCAGGTCAGGTGCTCGGGCAGCCGTTCCGGCGCGACCAGATACTTCTGGACGTGGTAGAAACCGCCGCCGTGGACCTGCCATTCCTCGCCATAGACGCCGGCAGGCAGGCCGGGGCGCTGCACCAGGCCCAGATCAAGCGCAATGAAATAGAACGAAGAGCCGATCCAGGCGATGGCCGTGATCACATGCAGCCAGCGCACGGCGAAGCTGAGCCATTCCCACACCAAAGGATACTCATAGAGAAAATCCGACATCAGCGCCCCTCGCACTTGGTTGCAGCGTTTATTGCAGTGCACATGATGCGCAATGCGGAGCGGAATGGAAAGCCCGCGGGCGTCATGATGCGGACAAATCAGTTCCGGGATTTTCCTGATAATCGAAGGCATGGGTGCGGCGGTTCGCATGAATTCATCTGCCTTTCGTTTTTCCACAGCGCCTGTCACAAACCTGTTTTCTGTTGCCGGATAAAAGCCCAGACGCTACGTATCTCTTTCGGGATGCGTTCGTTTTCACGCGTTTCCCTGCAAGGGAGGATTATCAAATGAAGAAGTTTATCGCTGCCGGCGTTTTCGCCGCTCTGATGGCTGGTGTCGCACCGGCTACCGCCGCAACCCAGATTGATTTCTGGCATGCCTTCTCGGGACGACTCGGAGAGTTGCTCGATGAACAGGTTTCCAAGTTCAACGCTTCGCAGAGTGACTATGTCGTGGTTGCCACCAACAAGGGCAATTATTCCGAAACCCTCAATGCAGGCATCGCCGCGTTCCGCGCGGGTGAACAGCCTGACATTCTTCAGGTTTTCGAAGTCGGCACTGCCACGATGATGGCCGCCAAGGGTGCCATCAAGCCGGTCTATGAAGTGATGGCCGAATCAGGTCTGCCGTTTGACCAGTCAGCCTATCTCGCCGCTGTCGCAGGCTATTACACCACCACCGATGGCGAGATGCTGTCGCTGCCCTACAACTCCTCGACCCCGGTGCTCTATGTCAACAAGGATGCACTGACAGCTGCAGGTCTTGATCCGGAAATGGATCTGTCGACCTGGGACAAGGTCGGAACCGCGCTTGATGCGCTCAAGGCGTCGGGCTCCAAATGCCCGCTGACGACGGCCTGGCAGAGCTGGGTTCATCTGGAGAACCTCTCCGCCTACCACAATGTGCCCTTCGCCACGAAGGACAACGGCTTTGCCGGTGTAGATACTGAACTGGCACTGAATGGCGACGTTCAGGTCAAGCACATCGAAACCTTCGGTCAGTGGGCCAAGGACGGCAAGTTCATCTATTCGGGCCGCCGCAATGAAGGCGGTGCCACGTTCCGCGCCGGTGAATGCGGCCTGTTCACCGAATCCTCTGCCGGTTATGCCGGTGTGAAGAACGAAGCAACCTTCGACTTCGCCATTCGTCCGCTGCCCTATTGGAGTGAAGTCGACGGCGCGCCGCAGAACACCATCATTGGTGGCGCATCACTGTGGGTCATGGAAGGTCAGACTTCGGAAGAGTACAAGGGCGTTGCAGCCTTCTTCAACTTCCTGTCGAGCTCCGACATCCAGGCCAAGTGGCATCAGGACACCGGCTACCTGCCAATCACCATGGCGGCTTATGAAGCCACCAAGGCTTCGGGCTTCTATGATGAGAACCCCGGCACGGACATCGCCATCATCCAGATGACCGGCAAGGCTCCGACCGCAAACTCCAAGGGTTTGCGTCTGGGCAGCTTTGACCAGATCCGCGGCATCATCGATGAAGAACTCGAAGGTGTGTGGAATGGCTCGAAAACGGCCAAGGAAGCGCTGGATTCAGCTGCCGCACGCGGCGATGAACTGCTTCGCCGTTTCGAGCAGGCCAACCGCTAAGACAAATGCACCGGCGGAGCTTGAATTAGCTCCGCCGGTCTCTCTCTCCCGGTTGGTGTTCCATGGAAAAGCGCGTCGTATTTGACAACCGTTGGCTGCCCTATTTGCTGGTCGCACCGCAGTTGCTTGTCACGTTTGTATTTTTCTTCTGGCCGGCAGGGCAGGCGATCTACCAATCAGCCTTTATTCCGGACCCGTTCGGGCTCAAGACCCAGTTCGTCGGTTTCGGCAATTTCGAATATCTCTTCGGCAACCGCTTCTACCGTGAATCGTTTTTGACCACTGCCGTCTTTTCGGTGCTGGTGACAGTGTCAGCGATGTCCTTTGCCCTGTGGCTGGCGGTTCTCGCAGACCGCGTCATCAAGGGCTCGGGCGCTTACCGGACGCTTCTGATCTGGCCCTATGCAGTGGCCCCGGCGATCGCCGGCGTGCTCTGGCTGTTCATGTTCAACCCGTTTACCGGCATTGTCGCCTGGAGCTTGTCCCAGTTCGGCTATGACTGGAACCACAATCTCGATGGCGGACAGGCCATGGCGTTGGTCGTGGCAGCCTCGGCCTGGAAGCAGATCAGCTACAATTTCCTGTTCTTCCTGGCGGGCCTGCAGGCGATCCCGAAAAGCGTCATCGAGGCGGCCGCGATTGACGGTGCCAGCTTCGCCCGCCGGTTCTGGACAATCATCTTTCCGCTGTTGTCGCCGACCACGTTCTTCCTGTTGGTGGTCAATGTGATCTACGCATTCTTCGACACCTTCGGCGTCATTCACACCATCACCCAGGGCGGGCCGCAACAATCGACGACGATCCTTGTCTACAAGGTCTTTGCCGATGGCTTCGTCGGTCAGGATCTGGGCTCGTCAGCCGCCCAGTCGGTCGTCCTTCTGGTGCTGGTCGGCATTCTCACGGTGGTTCAGTTCCGCTTCATCGAGCGCAGGGTGCATTACTGATGAGCGGGATGGTCGAAAAGCGCGGCATCGGAACCTGGTTCACCCATGCAGGGCTGATCCTCGGTGTGGCAGTCATCTGTTTCCCGATCTGGATTGCCTTTGTCGCCTCAACGGTCACGCAGGCCGATCTGGTGCGCCCGCCGATGCCGCTGCTTCCGGGCCCGCATTTCTTCGAAAACTATTTCGAGGCGCTGGTGACCGGGGGCAATGCTCCGGTCTGGCAGATGCTGCTCAACTCCATGGTCATGGCGCTGGGGATCACAATCGGAAAGATCGTCATTTCCCTGCTCTCTGCCTATGCCATCGTCTATTTCCGCTTCCGGTTCCGGATGATCTTCTTCTGGCTGATCTTCCTCACCCTGATGCTCCCGGTCGAGGTGCGCATCGTGCCGACTTACGAGGTTGTGGCCAATCTCGGGCTGCTCAACAGCTACACCGGATTGATACTGCCATTGATTGCCTCCGCCACGGCCACCTTCCTGTTCCGGCAATTGTTCATGACCATTCCGGACGAATTGACCGAAGCCGCCCGCGTCGATGGCGCAGGACCGATGCGCTTTTTCTTCGATATCCTGCTGCCGATGTCGCGGACCAACATCGCGGCACTTTTTGTCATCCTCTTCATCTACGGCTGGAACCAGTATCTCTGGCCGTTGCTGGTCACCACCGACCCCTCCATGAACACCGTGATCATGGGCATCAAGCAGATGCTGCCAACGGGCGACCAGACGGTCGAGTGGCCGGTGATCATGGCAACCGCCATGTTGGCGATGCTGCCGCCGGTGCTGGTTGTGGTCGGCATGCAGAGGCTCTTCGTCAAGGGCCTGGTCGAAAGCGAGAAATGAGTTCCCATGGCTGAAATCAAACTTGAAGCGATCCGCAAGAGCTACGGCCGGACTGAAGTCATCCACGGCATCGATGCTGACATTGCCGATGGCGAGTTCATTGTCATCGTCGGTCCATCAGGCTGCGGCAAGTCCACGCTTCTGCGCATGGTCGCCGGTCTGGAAACCATCACCTCGGGCGACATCCATATCGGCGACCGGGTCGTCAACAAGCTCGAGCCGCGCGAGCGCGACATCGCCATGGTGTTCCAGAACTATGCGCTCTATCCGCATATGAGCGTCTTTGACAACATGGCCTATGGCCTCAAGATCGCCAATGTGCCGAAGTCGGAAATCCAGGCGCGCGTGGCCGAGGCAGCACGCATGCTCGAGCTCGCGCCTTATCTCGATCGCAAACCGCGGCAGCTCTCTGGCGGCCAGCGCCAGCGCGTCGCCATGGGCCGGGCCATTGTGCGTAAGCCCGCAGTCTTCCTGTTTGATGAGCCGCTGTCCAATCTTGATGCCAAGCTGCGCGTCCAGATGCGCCTCGAGATCAAGGCGTTGCAGCGCAAGCTCGGGGTCACCGCGCTCTATGTCACCCACGACCAGGTCGAGGCGATGACCCTGGCCGACAGGATGATCGTGATGAACGGTGGTGTCGCCGAACAGATCGGCGCACCGCTCGATGTCTATGCCAATCCGGCGACGCTGTTTGTCGCAGGCTTCATCGGCTCGCCGCCCATGAATGTGCTTTCGCACGACATCCGCCCGGGTCGCGGACCGCTGGAGTCTGGTGCCGTGATCGGCGTCAGGCCGGAGCATATTGATCTGGTCGCGCCCGGTGAAGGGCTTATCGACTATGATGTTGCCTTCTGTGAGCCGCTCGGGGCGGAAACGCTTGTCCATGGTGTCACGGCGGCGGGTGACAAGCTGGTCGTCCGCATTGATGGCGGGATCAAGCTTCCGGCGGACGGCACACGTATCGGCCTTGGGATCGATCCCGCGCGCATCATGGTCTTCGATACCGACGGGCGCCGCACCGAAGTCTGAGATGTCTTAAACCTTCGCAATTGATCAAGAACCGGTCGCTCCCGTGTGTTGAAACACGCCCGATTTTGTGACAACGATTTGCCTGACGGGGGAGGGCTGGTGCTGCGGCGCTGAGCTTGGGCTGCCGTGAACTTGCGTTTGCCAGGGCAGATCCCGCATGGACAATCCGGACTTCATCATCATCGGCGCCGGATCATCTGGCTGTGTCATGGCCGAACGGCTGTCAGCTTCCGGCCGCCACAAGGTCCTGGTGCTTGAGGCTGGCGGCGACGACCGCCGTTTCTTCGTGCAGATGCCGCTTGGTTACGGCAAGACATTCTTTGACCCCAAGGTCAACTGGATGTACCGCGCCGAACCCGACGAGGGGCTGGCCGGAAATGTCGATCACTGGCCGCGCGGCAAGGTGCTGGGCGGTTCATCCTCGATCAATGCCATGGTCTGGATGCGCG
Source organism: Hoeflea sp. (assembly GCA_043585085.1). Lineage (GTDB taxonomy): Bacteria > Pseudomonadota > Alphaproteobacteria > Rhizobiales > Rhizobiaceae > Hoeflea. The sequence goes on along the minus strand of CP121320.1, from coordinate 545,998 downwards.
GCCACCGCGCCGATTTCGACGATTGGCGCGACGCCGGAAATCCCGGCTGGGGCTCTGATGAGATGTGGGACGCGTTTCGCGCCGTCGAATGCGCCGTCATCGGCGATGACAGCCATCGCGGGCGCACGGGCCCGCTCAATCTCTTCGTGCCCGGAAAGACCGTCCATCCGCTGACCCGCAAATGGTTCGAGGCCGCCCAGGCCATCGGCCTGCCGCTCAATCCCGATTTCAATGGCGAAAGCCAGGATGGGGTAGGCCTTCTGGAGTTTACAATCGACAAGGGACGCCGGTTGTCCGCTGCCCGCGCCTTTCTGCGGCCCGCGATGAAACGGCCGAACCTCAGGGTGATCACCGGCGCCCAGGTGACGGGGCTCACTTTTGACGGCACCCGTGCGACCGGCGTGACCTACCGGCGGGGCGGCCGGACCGTGACGGTGCGTGCGGGGCGAGAGGTGATCCTGAGCGGTGGCTCGGTGAATTCCCCGCAACTGCTGCAGCTTTCCGGGATTGGACCAGTCGAGCATCTCAAGAGCCTTGGCATAGAGGTCCGTCTCGACAATTCGAATGTCGGGCGCAACCTTCAGGACCATGTCGGCACCAACTATACCTACCGGGCAAACTGCCCCACGATCAACCAGCAGCTTGGATCCTGGTGGGGCAAGCTGTCGGCGGGCCTGCACTATCTGCTGTTGCGCGACGGGCCGCTGTCGGTCAGTCTCAACCAGGCTGGCGGTTTCATCCGCACCGATCCGGGCAGAACCCGGCCCAACATGCAGCTCTATTTTCAGGCATTCTCGACGGTCATCCCGCGTCCCGGCGAACGCCCGATCCTCAATCCTGATCCCTGGCCGGGTTTTTCCATCGGCTGGTCCAATTGCCGCCCGAAGAGCCGCGGCGAAATCATGATCCGCTCCGCCGATCCGTTTGAAGCGCCCCGGATCTCACCCAATGCGCTGTCGCATGAGGATGACGTCGCCGAGATGCTTGCCACCGGCAAGCTCATCCGGCAGATGGCGGCTGCGAAACCCATGGCGGACTATATCGACACCGAGTTGCTGCCGGGGCCGCAGATCGAGGATGACGAAGCCATGATCGACGACATCCGCCGTCGTTCCGGCACGGTCTACCATCCGGTCTCCACCTGCCGTATGGGACCGGATGCGGCTCATGCGGTGGTCGATCCGCGGCTTCGGGTGCATGGTATCGCAGGGCTGCGGGTGGTCGATTGTTCGGTGTTTCCCAACATCATCGCCGGAAACACCAATGCCGCAGCCATCGCCACGGGCTGGCGTGCCGCAGAGCTGGTGCTTCAGGACGCAGGCTGACGCCTGCTCTCCTGCCACTCTGCAAGCGCCGATATGATCTCGGCCGCAACGGTGGCGGCGATCACCTCGGGCCGCTTGTCGGCGATCTTGCGGCCGATCGGGCAGACCAGTCTTGCAAGGCGCTCCCTGTCGCCCCCTTCACGGACATATTGATTTGCGAAGGTGGCGCGCTTGGTCTCCGATCCGATCATGCCGACCTGCGCCAGATCATCGCGCGCCAGGGCAGCGGATACGATCAGGAAATCCAGCGCGTGGTCATGGGTCAGCACGATGACCACCGAACCCGGCGCGATATCCGCCACCAGGCTCTCGGGCAGGGGCGTCAGATGCTGCGCCGCGCCTTCAGGCGTCAACGCCAGCTCGTCGGCGCGGGTCTCCGCCACATGCACCTTGACCGGCAGCAGCAAAAGCGCCCGCGTCAGCGCCCGGCCGACATGCCCGCCGCCAAACAGCCAGACTTGCGGATCCGCCGCATCCTCGGCCTCGACCATGGCGGCGATCTCGTCAAATCGGGCAGGGGGGATGATGTCGAAAGACAGCGTCACATGCCCGCCGCAGCATTGGCCGATGGCAGGCCCGAGCGGCAAGGCGAGATCGGAGGCAGTCGCACCATCGAGAATTCCGCGCGCCTTCTCGATGGCTTCGAGTTCCAGACGTCCGCCGCCGATGGTGCCGAAAAAGCCCTGTGTCGAGACCAGCATCCAGGCGTCCTGATCGCGCGGCGTCGACCCCTTGGCCTCGACCACGCGGACAAGCACAAAGCCTGGAGCTCCGGCCTCGTCCACAAAACCGCTATAGGCATTGAGCCGTGGCATCAGCCCTCGGCTCCATCCCCGGCTGCCATGGCTTTCAACCGCTCCACGGCCATCAGCACCCGTTCGGGCGTCGCCGGTGCATCAAGCCGTGGCGACACCTGGTAATCGGTGATCGAGGCAACCGCCATCCCCAGCGCTTCCAGCACCGAGATCGGCAGCATGAAGGGCGGCTCGCCCACGGCCTTGGAGCGGCGGATTGTCGGTTCGCGGTTTTCCGACCATTTGGCCAGTTCGACATTGAAGATCTTCGGCCGGTCGGACGCGAGCGGGATCTTGTAGGTCGAGGGGGCATGGGTGCGAAGCCGGCCCGCCTCATCCCACCACAGTTCCTCGGTTGTCAGCCAGCCCATGCCTTGCACGAAGGCGCCTTCGATCTGGCCGATGTCGAGCGCGGGGTTGAGCGACTTTCCTGCGTCATGCAACACGTCGGCACGGTCCACCTGGTATTCGCCGGTCAGCGTGTCGACCGACACTTCCGAGACCGCCGCGCCATAGGCAAAATAATAGAACGGCCGGCCCTGGCCCTTGGCCCGGTCCCAGTGGATCTCGGGCGTCTTGTAGAAGCCTGCCGCCGACAGCTGGATGCGCGCCAGATAGGCCTGCTTGATGAAATCGCCAAAAGCCATCAGTTCGTTGCCGACGCGCACATGGTTGGGTTCGAACACCACCTGCTCGGGCGGCACGCTGTATTTCTCCGATGCAAAGGCGACCAGTCGGGCCTTGATCTGCTGCGCCGCATTGGCGGCCGCCATGCCGTTGAGATCGGTGCCGGAGGAGGCGGCGGTGGCCGAGGTGTTGGGCACCTTGCCGGTGGTGGTGGCGGTGATCCGGATGGTATCGAGATCGACCTGAAATTCATCCGCCAGCACCTGCGCCACCTTGGTGTTGAGCCCCTGGCCCATCTCGGTGCCGCCGTGATTGAGATGGATCGAGCCGTCCTGGTAGACATGCACCAGCGCGCCTGCCTGATTGTACCAGGTGGCGGTGAACGAGATCCCGAACTTGACCGGCGTCAGCGCGATGCCGCGCCGGATCACCGGACTGCTCCTGTTGAAATCGATGATCTCGGCCCGCCGCGCCTGATAGTCGGATGAGGTTTCCAGCTCCTCGACGATCTGGGCGATGATGTTGTCTTCCACCGTCTGGTGGTAGGGCGTGATGTTGCGGCCCGACCCGCCATAGAAATTCACCTTGCGGATCTCCAGCGGATCGCGCCCCAGTGCGTAGGCAACCTCTTCGATCATGCGCTCGCCACCGAGCATCCCCTGCGGTCCGCCAAAGCCGCGGAACGCGGTGTTGGAAACCGTGTTGGTCATCATCGGTTTGGAGACCAGCCGCACATCCGGGTAGAAATAGCAGTTGTCCGCATGAAACAGCGCCCGGTCGGTCACCGGTCCCGACAGGTCGGAGGAAAAGCCGCACCGGGCAGCAAAACTTGCGTCCACGGCCAGAATGCGTCCGTTCTCATCATAGCCGACATCGTAATCTGCCACGAAATCATGGCGCTTGCCGGTGATGATCATGTCATCGTCACGGTCGGGACGGATCTTGACCGGGCGGTTGAGCTTCTTAGCGGCAATGGCCGCAATCGCCGCAAACTGGTTGGATTGGGTTTCCTTGCCGCCAAAGCCGCCGCCCATGCGCCTGACATGCACGGTCACGGCGTTTGACACAGTGCCAAGGACATGTGCCACAATATGCTGGACTTCGCTCGGGTGCTGGGTCGAGGACCAGACGGTCACCTCGTCGTCCTCGCCGGGAATGGCGAAGGCGATATGTCCCTCCAGATAGAAATGATCCTGTCCGCCGATCCGCATCTCGCCCTTGAGCCTGAGCGGCGCTGCCGCAAGCCCGGCCTCGACATCGCCGCGTTCGAGCTTCAACGGGCTTGTCACCAGCGGATAATCCGCGTCCATCGCCGCGCGCACATCGGTGATATGCGACAGATCCTCATAGGTGATGACGGCGAGCTTGGCGGCACGCCGCGCCTGATCGCGGGTTTCGCCAATCACGGCAAACATCGGCTGGCCGTGAAACAGCACCTCGTCAGGTGCCAGGATCGGCTCGTCTCCGGAGCCGTTCGATGAAATATCGACACTTCCCGGGACATCCGCAGTTGTCAGCACTGCAACAACACCCGGTGCTTTGCGAACCGGATCGAGATCGATGGAGGTTATGCGCGCATGGGCCCGCTCGCTCAGTCCGAGATAGCCATGCAGCGTGCCCAATGGTTCGGCCATGTCGTCGATGTAGTCGGCGCTGCCGGTGACATGCTTGTGGGCGGAATCATGCTGGCGCGGCCGGTGTGCGCCGCCGGAAATCTCGGTCTTGCTGCGGCTCGAAGATGCGACCATGTTCAAGCCTCCGCCATGACCGGGTGGCGCTCGATGCGAACCGGCGCGCCACAAGTTTCAAGGAAAAAGCGGATCATAAGGTTCTGGGCTGACACCATCCGGTACTCGGCGCTGGCGCGCCAATCGCTGAGCGGTTGGTAGTCCTCGCTCATCACTGCTCGTGCCGCCTCGACGGTTTCCCAAGCCCAGGGTTGCCCGATCAGGGCCGCTTCGGTGGCGCTCGCCCGTCTGGGCGTGCCCGCCATGCCTCCGAAGGCGATCCGCGCCGAGGCTACAAGGCCGTCGTCGTCAAGTGTCACATGAAAGGCACCGCAGAGCGCCGAGATGTCCTCGTCGCGGCGCTTTGAAATCTTGTAGACCGCGAAAAATGCCCCGTCCTCAAGCGCCGGAACCGCAACACTTTCGACAAACTCACCTGAATTGCGGTCCTGTTTGCCATAGGTGATGAAGAACTCTTCGAGCGGAATGGTGCGGCGGGTTACACCCTGGCGAAGGGTCACACTTGCGCCAAGCGCGATCAACGGGGGTGGGGTGTCGCCAATCGGTGAACCGTTGGCAATGTTGCCGCCCACAGTCCCCATATTGCGCACCTGTTCGCCGCCGATACGGTCCCAGAGCTCTTCCATCTGCGGGAACATCGAAATCAGCGCTGTCCGCGCCGACGTGTAGGACACACCGGCGCCAAGGGTCACGCCTTCAGTCTCGATGAACATGGCCCTGAGCGCATCGAGATGGCCCAGATGGATGACCGGAGAGATGTCGCGCATATGCTTGGTCACCCAAAGGCCGACGTCGGTTGAGCCGGCAACAATTGTCGCCTCCGGATGTGCCTCGTAGAGCTCCGCCAAATCATCGAGATCGGCCGGTAGAAAGGTCGTGCCACGCTGGTGTTCGATGGTAACCCGCGCCCCGTCCGCAAGCTCGGTAAGCGCGGCGACTGTCTGGTCATAGGCTGCAACCAACCGGTCATTGTCGGCGTCCGGGATGGTCGCAGCCGCGGCAACCGCCGCCTTCACAATCGGCTCATAGCCGGTGCAGCGGCATAGATTGCCCTGCAATTGCCGTTCGATATCCGCGTTCGACGGATTGGGCTCGGCCAGCCACAATGCGTGCAGCGAGGCAACGATGCCCGGCGTGCAAAAGCCGCATTGCGAGCCGTGATGATCGACCATTGCCTGCTGCACGGCGCTCAACGCGCCATCGGGCCGGTTGAGATGTTCGATGGTCACCACATGGGTGGCATCGAGAGAACCGACAAAGCGGATGCAGGCATTGACACTCTCATAGCCCAGGACGCCATTGTCGATTCGGCCGACCAGCACTGTGCAGGCACCGCAATCGCCCTCCGCGCAACCTTCTTTCGTTCCGGTCAGCCTGCGGTCGAGCCGCAGCCAGTCAAGAAGTGTGAGATCGGGGGCAAACCCGGAAAGTTCGATCTGCTGGTCATTGAGCAGAAAGCGGATGGATGAGCGGTGGGACTGCGCCATGACGCCTCTTGGTTTTGGGTCGATACCAAAAACCTAACCCACAACGTTGCAGTGCGAAAGCCTGTCGGTGAGACGAGACAGTTTCAGGCAAATCCGGTCAATTGACAGGCTTTCAGGAAAAACAGATCAATCAACTGTTGCAGCCGGCTGCTTGGGGGCGGGGCCAGGTAGACCAAGATACTGGCTTTCAAGATGCACGGTGGAGCTCTTGCCGATGTCTTTTCCGTTGGCCTTGAGCCAGGCATCCGCTTCTGCCCGTCCACGATCCCGCAGGTCGCACAGGAACGACCATCGCACGTCGAACTTGGAGGAAACCTCAAGGTTTTCGAGTGCAAGATCCGAGCGCACCGAATGCACCAGAATATGCTTCAGCCGGTCCTTGTAATCATCCTTGAGCCAGTCCTGTTCGATCAGGCGAGTGACGAAGTTGATGGCTCGCATCTCTTCCACCAGCGAGGAGTTGAAGGAAATCTCATTGATCCGGTTGAGAATTTCCGGTGCGGTCATCGGCACCTCGTCCCGCTCCATCGGGTTGATGTGGACGATCATAACATCGCGGCTCTCGCATTCGTAGAAGAACGGGAAAAGCACCGGATTGCCCATATAGCCGCCGTCCCAGTAGTGCTGGCCGTCAATTTCGACAGCCTTGTACAGAAACGGCAGGCAGGCGGATGCCAGCACCACGTCGACACTGACCTCATTGGTCTTGAAAACCTTGACGCGCCCGGACCTGACATTGGTCGCGCTCAGGAAAAGCTTGACGTCACACCGCTCGCGCAATCCGTCAAAATCGACGCAATCAGACAACAGGTCCCGCAAGGGATTGATGTCGAACGGATTGAGCTCATAGGGTGAGAACGTGCGGGTCAGCGTGTCGAACATCGAATAGGTCGCCGACCTGACGACGTCCATGCCCGGAAGCGAGACTTCGGGCAGGGGATGCAGCGGCGAAAACACTGTGCCGGCTTCCGAGCAGCGGCGCCAGAAATCCTCCAGCGCCGCCTGGCCGCCCTTTCGTCCGCCATTCATCAGTCCGTGAGCGAGCACGACCGCATTGACTGCACCCGCACTGGTGCCGGACAGACCTTCAAACCCGATATCGGGTTCGTCCAGCAGCCGGTCGACCACGCCCCAGGTGAAGGCGCCATGGGCGCCCCCACCCTGAAGGGCAAGATTGATGATCTTGTCCTGCTTGTCTGGTGAAGGGGCGGCACTCATTGTGCGGTCCATCCACCATCCATCGGCAGAGCTGTGCCGGTGATCTGGGCTGCCTGGTCGGAGGCCAGATAGAGTGCGAGCGATGCGATCTGGCCAACCTGAACAAACTGCTTGGTCGGCTGCGCCTTGAGGATCACTTCGTTGATCACCTCTTCCTCGCTCATGTTGCGGGCCTTGGCTGTGTCGGCGATCTGTCCCGAAACCAGTGGCGTCTCCACATAGCCCGGGCAGATTGCGTTGGCGGTGATGCCATATTCCGCGCCTTCCAGGGCGACGGTCTTGATCAGACCGAGTGTGCCATGCTTGGCTGCCACATAGGCGCTCTTGTAGGGCGAGGCGACCAGTCCATGCGCGGAGGCGATGGAGATGATCCGGCCAAATTTGCGCGCTTTCATCCCAGGCATTGCAGCGCGGATCAGATGAAATGCGGAACTCAGATTGATCGCGATGATCGCATCCCATTTGCCGATGGGAAAATCCTCGATCTTTTCGACATGCTGGATACCGGCATTCGGCACGATCACATCCACGGATCCGAACTTCTCTTCCGTGCTCTTGACCAGATCGGCGATCTCTTCCGGCTCAAGCATGTTGGCGCCATGAAACACCACGTCGCCTGCACCAAGAGCTGCGAGCCGTGCCCGTGTCGCCTCGATCTCGTCCTCCTTGCCCAATCCGTTGAGCACGACATTGAAGCCGTTGAGTGCGAAGTTTTCAGCGATACCAAGGCCGATTCCGCTGGTTGATCCGGTGACGATGACGGTTTTCATGACACGGTCCTTTCTGTGCGTGTTGCATTGCACAAATAGGGTGTCTGAAGAGAAGTTCCAAGCGGTCCGGCTGTGATTGCCGTCAAATGCAAGTGATTGCGGCGATTTGAGGGGATGCCCGTCAACCGGGTTGCCTCGAAGCGCCAACGGGTCCAATGATGGTTTTCACTCGTTCAACGTATTTGGCCGTTTCACCTCCCATGCCTCCCTTACCCGACAATGCCGACAGCGGGCCAGACCGCGATCGTCAAATCATTCTGACTGCAATCGCCGGGGCCATTGCCATGGCTGTTGCCATGGGTTTGGGGCGCTTTTTCTACACGCCTGTTCTGCCCGAAATGATGGAGGGGCTGGGTCTCGGTCCATCCGAGGCGGGCTGGATCGCCTCGGCCAACTATGCCGGCTATCTGCTCGGCGCCATTCTCGCGGCCTGGGGTTGGGCCGAGGGGATCGAGCGCAAGGTGGCACTTTCGGGGCTGGTGACAACCGCGCTGCTCCTGCTTGCCATGGGGCTGGCGAGCGACGCGCTGGTGCTGGCCGGCATTCGTTTCCTCGCAGGGGCCGCAAGCGCTTTCGTAATGGTTTTCACCTCGGCGATCGTCCTGTCCCACGGCCTTGCGTCCGGCAGGCCCTGGGTCCAGTCGACCCATTTTGGTGGCGTTGGATTTGGGATTTCCATCTCGGCCATCATGTTCGGCCTGATCATTCTTGCTGACAGTGGCTGGCGAATGGCCTGGTTTCTGGCCGCCAGCCTTGCATTTATTGGCCTGGTGATGGTCTTCCGGTATCTGCCAGGGGACGTGATGCGCACAGGCCCGGCCCGGAAGGAGCCGCCACTGGTCTGGACCCCGCCGCTTGTCGCCCTGACGGTGGCTTACGGCATCTTCGGCTTCGGATACATCGTCACCGCAACCTTTCTGGTCGCGATCGTGCGCGATGGCGGCGGCTCGTCGCTGTTTGAGGCTGCTGTCTGGTTCGTGACGGGGCTGGCCGCAGCACCATCGGTTGCCTACTGGATGCCAGCGGTCCGGCGCTTGGGGCTGACAAATGTGTTCGCGCTTGGTTGCCTCGTCGAAGCGCTGGGTGTCGGCGCCAGCGTGCTTTTGCCATTGCCCTTCGGCCCGCTGATCGGCGGCACCCTTCTGGGAGCAACCTTTATCATGGTCACCGCCTTCGGGCTTCAGATCGGTCGCAACCTGGCCGGCGAGAGCCCGCGCCGGGCGCTTGCCTTGATGACCGCGGCTTTCGGCGTCGGCCAGATCCTCGGCCCTGTTGTAGCCGGATATCTCGCCGACTGGACCGGAAGCTATACCTGGGCAAGCCTCGCGGCCGCCGCCGGACTTGTTGTCTCGAGCGCAATCGTCCTGGTATTCCGCAGGACCTGAGACATGGGGCCGCAAGGCGGTGCCTTTGTTTTTGCACAATGGCGTGATTGCTGTTGTGCTCGATTGCCGCGCTGGACGCGGTGTCCTACGTATTGGTGAGTCAACGACGAATCACGCCCCGCAGCCGCGGGGCCAAGTGCAGGATCTGCCCCCCGTGTTTGTTTCCTTCTTTCCCACGCCAAAGCTGTTCTTCCTTTCGGCGGTGCTTTGGACCGGCATCGCCATGGCCATCTGGTTCTCCGGTTTCAGTGAGTGGCAGACCGGCCTTGATATTCTCGGCTCCTATGTTCCCGCAGTGATCGAAGGCGAAAGACCTCCATTCCTCTCTGCCGAGAAAGCCTGGACCTATATCTACATCATTGCCTGCGGGCTGATATTCGTTGCCGGGTGGGCGGTTCGTGAACGCAACAAATGGTTCATGTGGTCGGTCGGCGGCACCACGCTGATCATGTTGTCGACCTATTTCAACGTCCAGATTTCCGTGTTCCTGAACGATTGGTACGGTGCGTTCTACGACCTGATCCAGAAGGCGCTGAGCGAGCCGGGTTCGGTCACATCAGGGGAGTATTTCGGCAAGCTCGCAACTGTGGCCTGGATCCTGATCCCCTACATCATGGTGCTGGTGCTGCTCGATTTCTTCGTCTCTCATTATGTGTTCCGCTGGCGCACGGCGATGAACAATTATTACATGGAGCACTGGCCCAAGCTCAGATCCGTTGAAGGCGCGGCCCAGCGTGTGCAGGAAGACACCATGCGCTTTGCCCGCATCGTCGAGGGCCTCGGCGTCTCCTTTGTCCGATCGATCATGACCCTGATCGCGTTTCTGCCGCTGCTTTACACACTCTCTCAACAGGTCACTGAAATGCCGCTCTTCGGCAAGGTCGACGGATCGCTGGTCTACGTGGCGCTCTTGTCAGCCGCCTTTGGCACGGTTCTGCTTGCCGTGGTCGGCTTCAAGCTGCCAGGTCTCGAATTCAACAACCAGAAGGTGGAGGCGGCTTACCGCAAGGAACTTGTCTATGGCGAAGATCATATCGAGCGTGCAGCCCCGCCAGAGGTGACAGAGCTGTTTTCCGCCGTCCGGCGCAATTACTACCGGCTCTATTTTCACTATCTCTATTTCGGCATCGCCCGCTGGTCCTATCTCCAGGCCTCTAACTTTGTTCCGCTGATCGCCCTGGGGCCGACGGTGGTGGCCGGAGCCATCACGCTCGGCGTGTTCACCCAGATCAACAATGCCTTCAACCAGGTCGAGGAGAGCTTCAAGTTCCTGGCCAACTCCTGGACCACGATCATTGACCTGATCTCGATTCACAAACGCCTGATCGCCTTTGAATCCCTGATCCACGGCGATCCTCTGCCCCAGCCGATTGCAGGCGCTGCCAATCCATGATTGGTCTGGGATCGGCTTCCACCAAGGAGCCGGTCCTGTTTGTATTTATCGGGTTATGGAAGGCGTCAGCTGTCAGGTTTCGATGAAGAGGGGGCCATGCGATCGATGGCCTCCTGATAGGTCACACAGGCGACTTCGGGTTGCCCGCAGACCTCTCCGGCAAAGCGCTCGAGCGCGCGCCAATAGGCCCCGCCATTCATCTCGACGAAATGAAACCCGAGTTGCAACGGCCGGCGCTCGCCCGAGTGTTCCGCTTCGAAAGCGGCCCGGAAAGCGGCCAGTGCGCGCTCCTCGAAGTCCTTTGTCTTGGATGGGTTTTCCAGCCCGCCTGAATGCCGCACGAACAGATTGTAATCCATCGCGATGATCGGGCGCTGCCTCGGCCCCTCTGCAATAAGCGGCAGTGCGAACCGCGCCACCTTCCGGCTTGTGTCGGGCATCGCCGGTCCGCGCGAGACGGTGCTGGCGTCATAGCGCAGTCCATGGGCGTCAAGCGCGGTAAACAGCCCGTTGCCGGTCGAAAGATAGGGTGCCCGAAACCCCTTGATGGCAGAGGTCGAAAATTCGGCCCAGCCGGCGGGTGGCTCGATACCATTGTTCTTCCAGGCCTGCGCCAAAACCGCGTCAAACTGGGCGAACTCGTCGAGCCATTGTTTCCTGCTCCAGCCCTTGCCATCGAAATGGCCGCAGCCATGGCTGCCGATCTCGTGGCCGGACTGGTGCGCGTCCCAGATATGCGCGAGCCGGGCCAGCACATCTGCCTTGTCCGGCGCAAAGCCGACATTCGAGCGCCCGGCAGAACGACCCGGCGCCTTGTAGCTCTTGCGCGCGTCCTTGCTGATCAGAAACGTGCAGGAGAGGAAATATGTGAATTTGGCACCGGTGCGTGCTCCAAGCCCAAGACTGCGTTCCCACAGCCGGTTGTCATGCGCACCATCAAAGGAAATCAGCACCAGCTGTTCAGGTCGCTCCTGCTGATTGTCCGGTTTGCGGGCTCCTTCGGACGACAGTGAAGGCGATGACGCCAAAACCAGGCTCAGCGCGGCGATCAAGCTGCCGGAGAGAAGGGAAGGTGCGGCCGGTCGGGCCAATGGGGCAGGCAATGTCATGCGTGAGGCAACCCGTCTTTACACGAAATCAGTACAACAGGGGCACCTGTGCCCATCAATTGCGGCGGTCCTGTGGACAATCGTCACTCACGCGCACGGACTGCCGGTTTGGCGCGACATAAAGCACGTCCGAGACCACTTTGAGAATACGGTTCGACGGGCTATGTTGCCGCAAGTTATGGCCGGACGAACCGGTCACCACATGGGAGTTTGGGAATGATCTGGCTGATTGTCGGACTTGTGCTGTTTTTGGGAGTTCATTCGGTCCGCATCGCGGCACCGGAATTTCGTCTGGCGCAGATCGATGCGCGTGGGCTCAACACCTGGAAGGGCGCTTATACAGCGGTGTCGATTCTTGGTTTCCTGATGCTAGTGTGGGGCTACGGACAGGCGCGCTTGGATCCGGTTGTCTTCTGGGTCGCGCCTTTGTGGATGAGCCACGTGGTGGCTCTGGTGATGCTGTTTGCGATGATTTTTCTGGTGGCGTCCCAGGTGCCCGCAGGCAAGATCAAGGCGGCCGTCAAGCATCCCATGCTGCTGGCCGTGAAGATCTGGGCCTTGGCGCATCTCTTGGTCAATGGCGATCTGGCCTCGCTTCTGCTGTTCGGCAGCTTCCTGGCCTGGGCCGTGGTTGACCGGATTTCTGAGAAAAAGCGTCTTCGGGCAGGTCTGACCAGCAACCCGGTGGCCGGTCCGCTCAAATGGGACATCATTGCCGTTGTCGGCGGTCTGATCCTGTATGTCGCGTTTGTGATCTGGCTGCATCGCTGGCTCATCGGCGTGTCCCCGATCCTGGGAATGTGAGGCTGGGCACAGACGGTTTAGGTGCTTTCGTGAGCTTCCCCCCTTACAGAAGCTGTAAAATCGGCTAGAAGGCCACACGAAACGCCGATGCGGCATGATTTTGAGAGGACCGGTCCTGGCCGGCAACGCGATGAGCGACGACAATTCAACCTTTGTACGCGAGGTCAATGACGACCTTCGTTCGGATTACTTCAAGGCGCTGTGGGCGCGGTTCCGCTTTGTCATTATCGGCGCGGCGATCGCGATTGTGGTGGTGACGGCCGCTCTGCGTGGCTGGGATTACTGGCAGGAAAGCACAGCGGCGAAATCCGGCGATGCGTTCCTTGCAGCCCTTGAACTGGCCCGCGACGGCAACACCGAAGCAGCACTCGCCGGTTTCCAAGAGCTGGAAAAGACCGGCCACGGGTCCTACCCGGTTCTGGCGCGCATGCGCGCGGCCACGGTTCTGGCGGATCAGGGCGATGCGGCAGCTGCCATTTCCGCCTTCTCCGCGATCGGCAAGGATGCTTCGCAGCCAGCCGCCATTCGTGATGCGGCCCGGATACGGGCAGCCTACCTCCTGGTTGATCACGGCAGCTACGATGATGTCTCCGCTGAGGTCGAAGTGCTCGCGGTTCCCGGCAATGCCGCCCGCCACTCAGCGCGTGAGGCCCTCGGCCTGGCAGCCTTCAAGGCCGGCGATTTTGCCAAGGCCTCTGAATGGTTCAATGAAATCACAACTGACACTCAGACACCCCGCGGCGTTGCAAACCGCGCTGGCGTGATTCTCGATCTGATTGCCGCCCGCGGTGGTGCGTCCTGAGCGTGAGCCCCGGGCCGCGCCTTCGGGCAAGGAGCTAGCATGAGTCTCACCCTTGCCATTGTCGGACGTCCGAATGTCGGCAAATCCACATTGTTCAACCGTCTCGCCGGCCGCAAGCTGGCGCTTGTCGACGACACTCCGGGTGTCACCCGCGACCGCCGGCCGGGCGACGCACGCCTGGTCGATCTGCGTTTCACCATGATCGACACCGCGGGTCTCGAAGTCTCCGGACCCGATACGCTTGAAGGCCGCATGCGCGCCCAGACCGAAGCTGCCATCGATGAAGCCGATGGTGCGATGTTCCTGATCGACGCCAAGGCGGGCCTCACTCCCGCCGATGAACTGCTGGCCGATATTCTGCGCAAGCGCGGCAAGCCGGTGGTGCTGGTTGCCAACAAGGCCGAGGCCAAGGGCGCAGAATCAGGCATGCTCGATGCCTGGCGTCTGGGGCTTGGCGAGCCGTGCCCGGTTTCCGCCGAGCACGGTGGCGGGATGCTTGATCTGCGTGATGCGATTGTCGAAGCCTTTGGCGAGGAGCGGTGCTTTCCCTCCAAGGACAGTGCCTTTGCCGACGCGGTCACCAATATTGATATCCCCACACCTGTCGATGAGGATGACGAGGGCCCCGAATATGACGAGACCAAGCCGCTGCGCGTCGCCATTGTCGGACGGCCGAATGCCGGCAAGTCGACCCTGATCAATCAGTTTCTGGGGCAGGACCGGCTGCTGACCGGCCCCGAGGCCGGCATCACCCGCGATTCGATTGCCGTCGATTTCGAATGGAAGGGGCGCAAGATCAAGCTGTTCGACACAGCCGGTCTGCGCCGCAAGGCCCGCGTTCAGGAAAAGCTCGAGAAGCTCTCGGTCGCCGACGCGTTGCGCGCCATCCGCTTTGCCGAAGTTGTGGTGATCGTGTTTGATTCCACCATTCCCTTTGAAAAGCAGGATCTGCAGATTGCCGATCTGGTCGTGCGCGAGGGCCGGGCGCCGGTGATCGCCTTCAACAAGTGGGATCTGATCGACAACCGGCAGGAAAAGCTGGCCGAACTGCGCGAGATGACCGACCGGCTGCTGCCGCAGATCCGCGGCATCCGCGCCGTGACTGTGGCGGGCCAGACCGGCGAGGGGCTTGAACGGCTGATGGAGAACATCGCGCTGGTCCACAGGGTCTGGAACAAGCGCATTTCCACCGCCAAGCTCAACCGCTGGCTCGATCATACGCAGGGCCATCATCCGCCGCCGGCAGTGTCGGGCCGCAGGCTCAAGCTCAAATACATGACCCAGATAAAGGCGCGGCCACCGGGTTTCATGATTTCCTGCACCCGACCCGAGGCGGTGCCGGAATCCTACACCCGTTATCTCATCAACTCACTGCGCGCGGATTTCGAAATTCCGGGCGTCCCCTTGCGGGTGGTCTACCGCAGCGGTGACAATCCTTTTGCGCCGAAAGACGGCAAGGCCAAACGGCCTTCGCTGATGCCGAAAAAATCGACGCTCAAAGGCAAATCCGGAAAGCCGGCCGGAAAGCGCCGCGGTTAGTTTTCCTCGGATTTGGCAGCCGCCCTGTTGATCCCATAATCGCTGCAATGCAGTCTGGGCCAGAAGGCGACATCCGGGCCGGGGAATGCCCGGCTGGCCCCGAAATGGCCGCAAGCCCGTCCTGACAAGGCCAAATTCTGTGCGCACAAACAGCGCCTTGGCTTGGATTTGACCACAACGACATCCGCATTAACGCTCCATCAAGGTTAATGCTCCATTCTGTTCTGCAGTGTTCAGTTGCGTTTGTTGTGTTCCGGAGTAGTTGTCTTGCGTCAGAAGCGTCGTATGTCCGCCAGCGGCCATTCCCTGCTTGGCCGTTTGTCCGCGCCGGTCCTTTTCGGTCTGGCCGCATTTGTGTCGACCCCGTCCATCACATCCCATGCCGACATGACGGCCATGCTCGCCGGTGGTGAAGGATCTGAAACCCGTTGGAAAACCAATCTGACGGCATCCCCTGCGGGATCGATCCAGGCCGCGGAAATGACCTTTACCGATCCGATCCTGACATCCTCAACTGTGTCCGGCGCCGGTGTGGTTCTGCCCAATGGCGACAAGATTGCATTCCAGGGCAAGATTGGCGTTTCTGATCAGCGCCCTGATGCCGAAAGGGTGACCCGTCACCTGAAGAAGGGCCGGGTGGTGACTGTCGCGCCGGTAAGTCCGCCCAAGGAGTTCTCCGCAGGAAGCGTTCTCGAGCGCCAGTCGAGCCTGTTGCGCCCGACACTTGATGGCAACGAGGCTATGGCCTTCCTCAAGCCCGACATACGTGGCAAGGAAATCGAGATTGCTACCGCTTTTTACACCAAGGGTGAGGCCACGCGGGACCCTCAGGTGCCCGCGATGCTGGCCAGCCTGGTTACCAACGACAATCCGGACATTCTGGCCACTGCCTATGCGCCTCCGAAACCGGATTATGCCCGTCAGTCGCCGTTCAGCTCGATCCTGCGCGAGGAGACAAAGCGCGGCCGCTTTATCCCGCCGGTGACGCCTGAGGACCACGCCTGGGCGGCCACGGCGCTGCCAGCGAAAAGTTTCTCCGAATCAGAACAGCGCTGCCTTGCAGCAGGCATCTATTTCGAGGCCCGTGGCGAATCCGTCGAAGGTCAGGCCGCCGTTGCACAGGTGATTCTCAACCGGGTCCGCAATCCGACCTATCCGAACACGATCTGCGGCGTGGTCTATCAGAACAAGAGTTGGCGCAATCGTTGCCAGTTTTCCTTCGCCTGCGATGGAATCAAGGACCGGGTCCGTTCGCCCAAACACTGGGATATGGCCGAGGAAATCGCTCTGGCGACTACCGCAGGCAAGATCTGGCTTGATCAGGTGGGCTCTTCGACCCACTACCATGCCACCTATGTGAACCCGCCCTGGGCCCACAAAATGCGCCGCGTTGGCAAAATTGGCCTGCACATTTTTTACGTTACCTATGGCGGCGGCTGGTCCTGATCCCGGTCGTCAGCCGCGACCGGTCGTCTGCGTGAGTCTGACGCACCTGGCGAAGTTTTTCTGATACTTCCGTAGCGATGATCTGCGACGCCATTCTAAGTAATTGAAATATTTCAAGAAAAATGACATTGCGGATGGGTGCTGCGCGCCTTGACTATAACCAAGCCTAAAACTATGTTGCGCCCGACTTCAAAGTGGCCTTTTTGTGGCCGTTGCTGATATGTCAGGAGTGCGCCTTCATGGATGAAAAGCGCGGGTCCGATCACCCGGAGACCCCGGGTAACAGCGACGGTGGCGAAACTGGCCGATCAGAAAGCCTTGAGGCTCGTAGACAGCGTCTGGATGCCGAACTTCTCGCCCGCCGCAAGGTGGAAGTTGAGAAGGCACCAAACCAGGAGGCTGCCAAGGGTTTCGCGCTTGCGATCAAATTGTCGAGCGAATTCATCGCCGGCGTGATCGTTGGAGCGCTTTTAGGCTATCTGATTGATCGTTTTGTGGGCACGGCGCCCTGGGGCATGATTGTGTTTCTGCTCCTTGGGTTTTGTGCCGGAGTACTCAATGTGTTGCGCTCAACTGGCGCGGTAGCCCAGTCTGACGGGACAGGGCGCAGCCAACCGGTCGGGCGCCAAGGCGAAGACAAGTAATACGTCCGGAAACTACGGACAGCGAGAAAGAGGCATCAGGTGGCCAACGATCCGATTAGTCAGTTCCAGATCAGCAAAATCGTGCCTATCGAAATTGGCGGTCTGGATTTGTCCTTCACCAACTCGTCGCTGTTCATGGTGGCGACAGTTGCAGTGGCTTCGGGCTTCCTGTTCTTGACCACGGCAAACCGCGGCCTCGTGCCTTCGCGCCTGCAGTCGATTTCGGAAATGTCCTATGAATTCGTGGCCTCGATGCTACGAGACGGGGCGGGATCGCAAGGCATGCGCTTCTTCCCGATGGTGTTTTCGCTGTTCATGTTTGTCCTGGTGGCAAATCTGCTGGGTATGTTCCCCTATTTCTTTACCGTGACCAGCCATCTGATCGTAACCTTCGCACTGGCGATGCTGGTGATCGGAACGGTGGTGGTCTACGGCTTCTGGAAACACGGCCTGCATTTCCTCAATTTGTTCGTGCCCTCCGGCGTGCCCGGCGTGCTGATGCCGCTGGTGGTGATGATTGAGGTCATCTCCTTCCTGTCGCGTCCGATCAGCCTTTCGGTTCGTCTGTTTGCCAATATGCTTGCAGGTCACATCACGCTCAAGGTGTTCGCCGGCTTCGTCGTGTCGCTTGGCGGCATGGGCGCGCTCGGCATCGGTGGCGCAATCCTGCCACTGATCATGACCGTGGCGTTGACCGCTCTCGAATTCCTCGTCGCCTTCCTTCAGGCCTACGTCTTTGCGGTGCTGACTTGCATGTACCTCAACGACGCCCTGCACCCGGGCCACTAGGACCACAAATCACCGGCGGATTTCCGCCAAGACAGTTGCATCCATCCCATTCCAAAGGAGCTTTATCATGGAAGCAGAAGCAGCAAAGTACATCGGCGCCGGCATCGCATGCCTCGGCATGGGCGGCGCAGGCATTGGCCTGGGCAACATCTTCGGCAGCTACCTGTCGGGCGCATTGCGCAACCCTTCGGCAGCTGACGGCCAGTTCGGCCGCCTGATCTTCGGCTTCGCCGTGACCGAAGCTCTGGGCATCTTCTCGCTGCTCGTCGCTCTCCTGCTGCTCTTCGCCGTCTAATCGACGATTGAAGATTTAGGCTTGCTGCGCCGGGATCCTCCGGCGTGGCAGTTCATCTGGAGGTGACCATGTTAGTTGTGACCCAGGCTTACGCCGAGTCCAACCCCACCGAAGGGACCCATTCGGAAACTACATTCGCGGGCGAAACGCACGTCAGCGGTGTGTTTCCACCCTTCGACCAATCGACCTTCGCCTCGCAGCTTCTGTGGCTGGCGATCACCTTCGGGCTGTTCTACCTGCTGATGTCGCGGGTCGTCGTGCCCCGGATTGGCGGAATTCTCGAGCACCGGCGCGACCGGATCGCTCAGGATCTCGACGAAGCCAATCGCCTGAAGGAAGAAGCCGACGCTGCAATTGCCGCTTACGAGCAGGAACTGGCTGAAGCTCGCAAGAAGTCATCGGCAATCGCCGAGGCCGCGCGCGAAAAGGCAAAGTCTGCAGCCGACGCTGAACGGGCGACAACGGAAGCCGAACTGTCTGCCAAGATGGCTGATGCCGAAAAGAGCATCGCAGCCATCAAGGCCAAGGCACTTGCTGACGTCGATACGATTGCTCAGGACACCGCCACCGATCTGGTCAAGCACCTGCTCGGCGGAACCGTGACAAAAGCCGAGGTCGCTGCCGCGCTTCGCGCTGCGTCCGGCAAGTAAGCGGGAGAAACGATTATGGACGCTTCATTCTGGGCCCTCATCGGTCTGATCATTTTCCTGGGTATTTTGGCTTACATCAAGGTTCCAGCGATGATGGGAAGCGCGTTGGACAAGCGCGCCGACCAGATCCGCAACGAACTGGAGCAGGCCAAGAAGCTGCGTGAAGAAGCACAGCAGCTGCTTGCCGAGTATCAGCGCAAGCGCAAGGAAGCCGAAGCCGAGGCTGCTGACATTGTCAGTGCCGCGGAAAAGGAAGCTGCAGTGTTGCGTGACGAAGCCAAGGCCAAGACCGAGGAATATGTCAGCCGCCGCACCGCGATGGCTGAACAGAAAATCCAGCAGGCGGAAGCCGATGCAATCAACGAGGTTCGAGCAACTGCCGTCGATCTGGCGATTGTTGCTGCGGAAAACCTGATCGGCAAGAAAGTCGACTCGAAGGCATCGGATGCGCTTTTCAAGGCATCGCTTGGTGATCTGAAGGCCCGGCTCAACTAAGCCGTTTCAGCCCATCCGCGAAGACAAATCAGGCCGGGATCAGTCCCGGCCTTTTTCGTTTTACCTGCTTGAGAGTGTGCATCAGTCGTGGCGCAGTGGCCGAAAGCTCATCCGGTGCAGCGGGCAGGGCCCATGCTCCGTGATCGCGGCAAGATGCCTGGCAGAGCCGTAGCCCATGTGGCTCTCAAAGCCATAGGCTGGATAGAGTGCGGCTGCCCGCATCATCATTCTGTCGCGCATCACCTTGGCGATAATTGAGGCGGCGGAAATCGACAGGGAACGCGCATCGCCCTTGACCAAAGCCCGGCCGGGGCAATCAAGGCCCGGTGGTATGTCTCGCCCGTCAATCAGCGCGTAACCTGCCGTGACGGGCAGTGCCTGAAGCGCCCGGCGCATCGCCTCAAGACTGGCCTTGCGAATATCCGTCGCATCGATTTCTTGCGGTGACGCGATTGCGACCGAGACCGTGGCATTGGCGGTGATCTGCTCGAACAGATGTTCCCGCTTCTTGCGGCTGAGTGCCTTGGAGTCGTTCAGGCCGTTGATAAGCCGCGACGGATCGAGGATCACCGCCGCGGCCACCACAGGTCCGGCCAGCGGGCCACGACCGGCTTCGTCCAGGCCGGCAACCGGACCGAAGCCCTCATTGCTGAAATGCCGTTCGAAACGGTCATCGGGGGACGCCGGGTAATCGGGGAACAGGGAATCGGGCGGGGTGCGGGCCATGTTGCGGCGAAGCTCGCACACCCGCCCGATCCTCTGCAAGGCCCGGGCGGCACGGGGCGGAAACCGCGCGGGCGCCGGATCGTCACAAAAGGGGCGGGGGGACGATCCGGATCTCAAAAAGGGAAGCGGCGCAAAGGCGAAATCAGCGCCGCAGCCACTGTGGCTACAAAAGGCTCAGTTGCACGCCGTCACCCAAGGGCGGGACAAAATGATCGCCCCTGAGCGGCGTCTTGCGCAGGTTGAGTCCGAGACGTTTTGAGGCAATCTGGAACCGCCGTGCGATCTGCCAGGCGTAAGGACCGGTGCCGCGCATCCGCTTGCCGAATTCCGCGTCATAATCCTTGCCGCCGCGCATCGAACGAACCAGCGACATCACGTGGCGGTAGCGGTCGGGATAGTGTCTGAGCAACCAGTCGCGAAACAGCGGGCTGACCTCGATCGGCAGCCGAAGCATCACATAGCCCGCGGCATCCGCTCCGGCTGCCTTGGCCGAATCAAGGATCCGCTCGATCTCGTGATCATTGAGCCCGGGAATCACCGGCGCTGCCATCACCGAAACCGGAATGCCCGCATCTGAAAGTGCCCGCATCGCCTCGAGCCGCTTCTCGGGCGTCGAGGCCCGTGGCTCCATGGTGCGCGACAGCTTGCGGTCGAGCGTGGTGACGGAAAGCGCCACACGCGCCAGTCCCCTGGATGCCATGCGCGAGAGAATGTCGATGTCGCGGGTGACCAGCGCAGATTTCGTGACGATGCCAACCGGATGCCCCGCGGCCTCGAGCACCTCGAGCAATTGCCGCATGATTCGCCACTGCCGCTCGATCGGCTGATAGGGGTCGGTGTTGGTGCCGATCGCGATCGGCTGCACCTTGTAGCCGGGTCGCGACAATTCGCGCTCAAGCAATCGCGGCGCATCGGGCTTGGCAAACAGTTTGGCCTCGAAATCCACGCCCGCCGACAGGCCCATATAGGCATGCGACGGCCGTGCGAAGCAATACACACACCCGTGCTCGCAGCCGCGATAGGGATTGACCGAGCGGTCAAACGACAAATCCGGCGACTGATTGCGGGTGATCGCCGTGCGCGGCTTCTCCACCTGAACCTCTGTCTTGAACGGGGCAAGGTCCTCAAGGCTGCTCCAGCCGTCATCAAACACTTCACGGCTCGAAATCTCGAAGCGGCCGGACATGTTGAGCCCTGCGCCACGACCACGAACCCGCTCGTCAGCCACGCGCTGACCACTGGCCTTGACCAGCGCATCGGCTTCCAGAGCCTTCAGCGAGGGATCAAAAGCGGTCTGTTTCAATGTTGAAAGGCTCGGCATGAAACCTCCAATCGCACCGGCTGAGTGAATGTCGGCCCGGTGACTTTCCTGATTATTTTCCTATCGCAAAAAACGGAACGAAGCAAGAACAAAAATTCAGCGATAACCAGGGTTCATGGTTCAATGCGATGGAAATGGTCCGGATGCCTCCTGAAACGGAAGCAATCGGCCTCTTTTTGGGCCCTTCGCTTTGATTTCAACGGGAGTTCGCCTAAAAGAAGGCATGATAAGTGTTCTCATCGAATGCAAGGATCAGGAAAACGCGCTTGCTGTCAGTCTCGCAGCCCTTGTCCCGGGCGCTGTGGAGGGCTTGATAGCGGAAGTGGTGATTCTTGATCGCGGTTCCCGTGATGCCACGGCCAGTCTGGCCGATGCCGCCGGCTGCAAATTTGTTGAGAATGGTGATCTGGTCGATGTGGTTCGTTCCGCGCGCGGTGAGTGGCTGCTGCTCATTGAGCCCGGCGCGCGGCCCTTGCTGGGCTGGATTGATCAGCTTGGACAACATCTTGCACTTGGCGGTCATCCCGCCCGAATGCGCCCTTCGCGCGAGTATCGTCTGCCTTTCTTCGCCAGATGGCGAAAGCCGCTTTCGGCGCTTGAGCATGGCGCATTGATCCCCAAGCGGCAGGCTATCGCCAATGCAAGATCCGGCCAGTCGCTCGAGAGTCTGGCGCGCGGTGTGGCGATGAAGAAGCTCGGCTGCGAAATCGTGCCTGCGGCCGTGCTGGCCTACTCCTGAACCGGCTGCTCAACTGGCGGCAAGGTTCTGGTCGCTTGCACGAACCATCCCGGCTGGTCCTTGCCAATGGCAATTGCGGCCGTCTTCGCTGCTGAAGCACTCTCATAGAGCCCGAAGCAGCTCGCCCCTGATCCCGACATCCGTGCAAACAGTGCTCCTGAAGTGCGCAGGGACTGAAGGCAATCGGCGATGCCCGGAACCTTGAGACAGGCCGGTGGTTCGAGATCGTTGCGGGTCTGTTTGAGCCAATTGATGAAGCGGGTCTTGTCCGATACCCCCTCGGGAGCCGGAAGCGGTGGATTGGTCCGGCTCTCAAGCGCGGAGAAAACCACCGGGGTGGACACGCCGATGCGTGGATTGACGATCACCAGATCAAGCACAAACCCGAGTTCAACTGGAGCCAGGGCCTCACCAATGCCGCTTGCGACCAGTGGCCGGCTGGCAAGGCACATGGGAACATCCGCACCCAGTTCCAGCCCGATGTCCGCCAGTCTCTCCGGCGCCGGTTGATACCCCCACAGGCGTGCCAGCAGTTTGAGTGCTGCAGCGGCGTCTGCCGAGCCTCCGCCAATGCCCGAAGCGACGGGCAGGCATTTGTCCAGGTGAAGCCGTACAGGAGGAGCAGGGAGACCATCCGCCCGGGCTGCCTGCCGCAGGACGTCCCGCGCGCGTGTCACCAGATTGGATCCGGCCACCTCGCCCAGCAGCGGTCCTGCTTCCGGTCCGCCAATGGAAAAGCTGTCCTGATCGTCCGGTTGAGCCGAGACCCGGTCTCCCAGTTCGGTGAACACCGCAAATGTCTCAAGCGGATGATACCCATCATCCCGGCGCCCGGTCACATGCAGTGCAAGATTGACCTTGGCAGGGGCGTTCAGGCTCTGCGGGTTGGACATGAGGCGGTTGCGTTTCAGTTGGGAATGGTCGAGCTGTCGCCCGCAAATCCGGCATGCTTCTCGGGCATTGCGTCCAGCTCGAGACTGCCTTTCTTGTCGGATCCGGCCCCGTTGAGCTCAGGCGTCCCTGCCGGTGTTGCAGCCGGGTCGCCATTGGCTGTTGCTGGACCGGTCCCATCATCCTCCGGCAGGCCTTCGGCAAGCTTCAGCTCGATCTTCGGCTTGAGGTCTTCATCCGGATCATTGGCAAGCGCCCGGTTCCACTGGAAGGTGGCTTCAAGCTTGCGGCCCACTTTCCAATAGGCGTCGCCCAGATGGTCATTGATGGTCGGATCCGCCGGCTTCAACTCGACCGCGCGCTCGAGTTCGCGCACCGCATCCTCATACTCGCCCAGACGGTAATGCGCCCATCCGAGCGAATCGACGATGTAGCCATCATTGGGACGAAGATCGACAGCGGCCCGGATCAGATCCATGCCGTCCTCGAGGTTCATGTTCATGTCGATCCAGGAATAGCCCAGATAGTTCATCACCTGAGGCTGGTCGGGGTAGAGTTCCAGTGCCCGCTTGAAATGTGCTTCGGCCCGCGGCCATTGCTTGAGCCGCTCATGGGCAATGCCGGCCTGGAAAAACAGGTTCCAGTCATTCCTGGTCGGCGCGGGGCCGGCCATGGAGATAGCAGTCTCGTAATTGAGTGCCATCTCCGCATAGTCCTTGTCCTGTGACAGAACGCTGCCATAGGCCAGATAGCTTCTCAAATCATTCGGATCGGAAGCGATCAGCGACTTGAGGTGATCCTTGGCTTCTGCATTGCGGTCCATATCGGCCAGAGCCAGCCCCAGCTGCAACTCGGAAACACGCCGCATTGGCGAGGTTTCCGGCACCATCTGGTAGAGTGCGATCGCGTCTTCCATCTTGCCCAGCCGTTCCTTCAGACTGCCCAGAATGACCAGGGTCGCAGCGTCATCGGGATTGAGGGTACGCGCAAACTGCAAATAGACGGCGACTGTTTCTTCCGCACCTTCGCGATTAAGGGCCGAGCCCAGCGTATACAACGCCGCCGCCGCGCCCTGCTGTGCGGTTTTGACCCCTGGCTCCGGTTTGCCGTCGGTTTCGATCAACTGCCGAAGGGCTGAAAGCGGGGCATAACCTGGCGAAAAGTCTTCGCCTGCAGCCAAGGCATCAAGCGCTGCCCGCTTGTTGCCGTCACGGGCCTCCATGCTGGCCAGCGCCATCACGGTGCGGATATAGGTGTCGGGAGCCGCGCCACCGCCCTGGGGGTCGGCAATCAGGTCGGTAAACTGATCCCGGGCACCGTCCTTGTTGCCCAGCGCCAGCAGCATTGCACCAGCGTGGTATCGGGTA
This sequence comes from Hoeflea sp., assembly GCA_043585085.1. Taxonomy (GTDB): domain Bacteria; phylum Pseudomonadota; class Alphaproteobacteria; order Rhizobiales; family Rhizobiaceae; genus Hoeflea. Next base: position 521,634 of record CP121320.1, on the reverse strand, counting down.
AACACCGGATACCAGGTGGGACCTTCCAGCTCGGCAAGCGACTTGAGTGCCTGCTCACCCTTGCCATCTCCGAAATCCGACCAGGCCTTGAGCAGGGTGTTGAGCAACCGGTCAATCGGGTTGCTGTTTTCCGGATTGAGCAGCTTCGCCGCCTTGCGATACTCCCGCTTGGTCGTTGCCTCCACCGCCAATGCCAGTTGCGAAACCTGGGCGACAGCCGGGTCGTCCTTGAGCTGACGTGCCAGCGCTACACCTTCCGAAAACCGCCCGTCGGTGAACAGCGCCACCATCAGACGCTGCTTTACGTCGATGTTCTCCGGGTCGAACTCGAGCGCCTTGGTGTAGAACTCGATCGCGTTGCCGGTGTCATTGTCCAGGTCCGCGCTTCGTGCCGCCAGAAAGGCGCCGGCGAATCCGAGAAAGTTGGGCTGTTCGCCCTGGGTGGCAGCCCGTGCATCACTGGTGATGGCGCCGGTGGCCACTCCACTGATCGAGAGCAGAACGCCAAGCGCCACGCTGGCTGCAAGCCGGGCTGTCAGAAATTGCCGCATCAAGTCGTGCCTCATATTCGATTGGCCGCGCACCGGCCGGTTGCCGAAGCATGTTGCCCAACACAATGGCTTTTTTGGCGCAGTGCGGCAAGGCGCACGCGATTACTCGCCGCGCTGGCGTTGCCAACCGGCACCAATGGGCTAGTTGGCGCGGTTCAGGCAGAAGGCAATGACTTCCAGAAGTGCTGCTTTCTCGTCCGAATCAGGCAGCGGCGCGAGCGCATCCCGTGCAATCGAAGCATAGTGCTCCGCCCGGGCCATGGTGTCTTTCAGGCTGCCATATTTGGTGATCAATCCAAGCGCTTTCTCCAGCGCCGCGTCGTCGTTATTGCCGCCTTCGATCGCCTCGCGCCAGAATGCACGCTCGGCTTCCGAACCGCGCCGGTAGGCCAGCACCACCGGCAGGGTGATCTTGCCCTCGCGGAAGTCATCGCCGACATTCTTGCCCAGATCACTGGCAGAGCCGCCATAATCGAGCACATCATCAATCAGCTGGAACGCCAGTCCCAGATTGAGCCCGTAGGAGCGCAGCGCGCTGCGTTCGGCCTTGCTGGTCTTGGCGATGATCGGGCCGACCTCGCAGGCCGCGGAAAACAAGGCAGCGGTCTTGGCGCGGATCACCGAGAGATAGTCGTCCTCGGTGGTTTCCATGTTCTTGGCCACCGACAGCTGCAGAACCTCGCCTTCCGCGATGACTGCCGCGGCGGTGGAGAGCACGTCCAGCGCCTCCAGAGAACCGACTTCGACCATCATCTTGAAGGCCTGACCGAGCAGAAAGTCGCCGACCAGAACGCTGGCCTGGTTGCCCCAGATCATCCGCGCGGTCGAGCGCCCGCGCCGCAGATCGCTCTCATCGACCACGTCATCATGCAGCAGCGTTGCGGTGTGCATGAATTCCACCGAGGTGGCGAGCTTGACATGGAAGTCGCCGCTGTAGCCAAACATGGTGGCAGATGCGAGCGTCAGCATCGGCCTGAGGCGCTTTCCACCTGAGGAGATGAGGTGGTTCGCGACCTCGGGAATCATCGCCACATCCGACCCTGCCTTGGACAGGATCAGCTGGTTGACGCGCTCCATGTCGCTGCGGGTTTTCGCAACCAGCGGCTTGACCGAAGCGTCGCGCTGCTTTCCATCTTCCAGTGATACGACTACGCCCAAGGGACCGGACTCCTGCTTGCCAATTTTGCGCCACAATATTCAGGCCCGAACCATGCCGCAAGCGGCGAATTGGCACGGGTGGGGCTTGATATCTGATATGCTCGGATGAAACAAATGGGCAAAGGAAAAACCGATGCATGATCTTATCCGCACCAATGACCCGGTGCTTATCTCCTTTGTCGAAAGCCTGATGCGGGATGCGGGCATTGGCTGCCTCGTTGCGGACAGCGGCATGAGCATTCTGGAAGGGTCGGTGGGGATCATTCCACGGCGCATTCTGGTGGATGCGGAGATGGCCTCCCAGGCCCGCCGCATTGTCATTGATGCGGGTCTTGAGAACGAGCTTCGGCCATGGAGCGACCGTGACGAAAGCCGCTGATGTGACGCCGCAAGCCGTACCTGACGGTTACACGGTCGATGCCTTCCACAATGGCGGGTTCTTTCTGGTCCAGCCTTCAGATGCCGGTCACCGTGCCGGGATGGACGCCATGCTGCTGGCAGCAACCATTGCCGATGGCGCCTCCGGATCGCTGGCCGATCTTGGCGCCGGTGCGGGGGCCGCGGGTCTGGCCGCCGCAAGCCGGCTCTCCGCTCTCGATGTCCTGCTGGTTGAACGCGCGCCACAGATGGCTGAGTGCGCCCACCGCACGCTTCGGCTTGCTGAAAACGCCCATCTCGCCCCGCGCGCGAAAGTGCTTGAGGCCGATGTGAGCCTGCGTGGCAACGCCCGCAGTGCTGCGGGCCTGATGGATGCATCGCATGATTATGTGATCATGAACCCGCCGTTCAATTCAGGCAGGGACCGCACCACGCCAGACCCGCTCAAGGCGCAAGCCCATGCCATGGACAGCCCCGAGCTGTTCGAAGACTGGCTCAGAACCGCCAGCGCCATCCTCAAACCGGGCGGCCAGGTGTCGGTGATTGCGCGGCCTGAATCGCTGGGCGAGGTTTTGGCCGCGACGAGCAATCGTTTTGGCGGTGTCGAAATCACCCCGGTCTGCCCAAGAGCGGGCGATGATGCGATCCGCATCCTGCTGACCGCCATCAAGGGTAGCCGCGCGCGGCCGGTTCTGCGGGACAGGATTGTCATCCATGAAGGCGAGGGACGCGATTTCTCGCCGCTGATGAACGAGCTTGCGAATGGACGCCGATCATGGCCGCGCCGGGTGAAAGCCCGTGCGTCGAAGCAGATCTGACCAGCACGGACCAGTGGATAGGCCATCCCGGAACACAATGATCTGACGCTTTCCCGGCGGGTCAGACATTGTACTGGAAATGAAAAGACATACATGTTGCTCAACATCAGTTGAGGCGCCGAGCGTGCGCCATGCATGTCAGGACAATTCCAAAATGGCTTCTTTGAAATCTCTTCTTCCGGCCCGCTTCCGCAAGGACATAACGGTAATCCCTGTGGTCCGGCTCAGTGGCGCGATCATGGCCGGCGGCAACCAGTTCCGCCAGAATCTCAACCTGGCCACAGCCGCGCCCTTGCTTGCCCGGGCCTTTGCCGACAAGCAGGCGCCGGCAGTGGCGATCATGATCAATTCGCCCGGCGGCTCTCCGGTGCAATCGCGGCTGATCTACAAGCGGATCCGCGATCTCGCCGAAGAGAAGGACAAGAAGGTGCTGATGTTTGTCGAGGACGTGGCAGCCTCCGGCGGCTACATGATCGCCTGCGCCGGCGATGAGATCTTTGCCGATCCATCCTCGGTGGTCGGCTCGATCGGGGTGATCTCCGCTGGCTTCGGCTTCACCGGCCTGATCGACAAGATCGGTGTCGAGCGCCGGGTCTACACGGCCGGCGAGAACAAGTCGGTGCTCGATCCGTTCCAGCCGGAAAACCCTGACGACATTGCCTATCTCAAGGAGCTGCAGCTCGAAATCCACAGGGTCTTCATCGATCTCGTCAAGCAAAGCCGCGGCGCCCGCCTCAAGGAGGATCCGGATCTTTTCACAGGCCGTTTCTGGACTGGCCAGCGCGGTAAGGAGCTGGGTCTGGTCGATGATCTCGGTGATCTGCGCGCAACCCTTCGCGCCCGCTATGGCGACAAGGTGAAAATGCGGCTGATCGCGCCGCAACGCGGGCTGTTCGGCCGCAAGGTGCCGGGCGTTGCCACCGGTTTCGCAGCAAATGCGCTTGCCGGAGTGGCCGAAGCAGGGTTGAATGCCATCGATGAGCGCGCGCTCTGGTCCCGCTACGGGCTCTGACGACAAGGCCCGGCGGAGTTCCGAGCCCAACACAGGATAAGGGAGGATCGCTCCATGCCGCAGCTTCTGTTGCTCGCCGCCGTGGGCGCGATTGGATGGTTTGGCTACAAACGCTTTCTGGCCGAGGCCGAGCGCGTCAGTGCCCGCGTGCGTGATGCCGAAAAAGAGGCCAAATCCGGTGCCCAGGGAACCCTGATCGAAGACCCTGAAACCGGCGAGTATCGGCTGAGAAAGCCGGACGAATAGGGCAGGGCGTCCGCCAAATCGTGTCCCTGCCGATCAAGCAGCCTCCTTTGGGAACGGGTTTGCGCCCTTGACCCTAAACCTGAGCCGTGGCACCAGTCGCCCGCACCCGCAGGGCTGATGGTTTTGCGGTTCAAAACACCGATTGCCGCCCATCCGGATCGATTGCCATGACCGCTCAAACGCCCGTCTCCACCCCAGATCACATGCAGCCCACCCGCTCGTTCCAGGGGCTCATCCTTGCCCTGCATCGCTACTGGGCCGATTACGGTTGCGTCGTGCTCCAGCCCTACGACATGGAAGTGGGCGCCGGCACATTCCACCCGGCAACAACCCTTCGCGCGCTCGGCCCCAGGCCCTGGAATGCAGCCTATGTGCAGCCCTCGCGCCGCCCCAAGGATGGCCGTTATGGCGAAAACCCCAACCGGCTGCAGCACTATTACCAGTATCAGGTGATCCTCAAGCCCAACCCGTCCAACCTGCAGGAGCTCTATCTCGGCTCGCTGGCCGCCATCGGCATTGATCCGCTGCTGCACGACATCCGCTTTGTCGAGGATGACTGGGAAAGCCCGACGCTGGGCGCCTGGGGACTCGGCTGGGAATGCTGGTGCGACGGCATGGAGGTCAGCCAGTTCACCTATTTCCAGCAGGTCTGCGGCATCGAGTGCGCGCCGGTGGCAGGCGAGCTGACCTATGGTCTCGAGCGCCTGGCGATGTATGTCCAGGGCGTCGACAATGTCTATGATCTCAACTTCAATGGCCGCGAAGGCGCAGAGAAGGTGACCTATGGCGATGTCTTCCTGCAGGCCGAGCAGGAATATTCGCGGTACAATTTCGAGATCGCCGACACCGCGGTGCTGCTCAAGCACTTCGAAGACGCGGAAAAGGAATGCGAAGCCATTCTGAAAAGCGGCGCACCATCCGAGCCGGGTGCGCTTCACAAATGCGTGCTGCCGGCATACGACCAGTGCATCAAGGCAAGCCATGTCTTCAACCTGCTTGATGCCCGCGGCGTCATTTCTGTGACCGAGCGTCAGGGCTACATCCTCAGGGTGCGCAATCTGTCGCGTCAGTGTGGCGAGGCTTTCCTGCTGACCGATGCCGGCGGGGCAGGGTTCCTCCAGGCTGCGCAATAGCGTCAGCGAGCTGCGTCAGGCGGCAGAAGTCTGCGGGTCTGTCTCGGTTCCGTCCTTGCGCGCAGCCGTTGCCAAGGCCCGGCGATGGGCGCGCTTGTCTTCATACATTGCCATGTCCGCACGCTTGACCATGTCTTCCATGGTTTCGCCATCCTCGCTGGTGGCGCAACCGATGGACACACTGATAGGTGCGTTGGAATAGAACTGGTTGTTGATATGCAGCAGCTCGATGATCGTGTCGACCATCGTGGAGATCGCCTTCTTGTCTGCGCCGGGCATCAGAATCGCGAATTCATCGCCACCGATACGTGCTGCATGGTTGGGACGCGACGCCACGCTGTTGAGCACTTCGCCGAAGCGTCGCAGCAGAGCATCGCCCGCATCATGCCCAAGCTCGTCATTGGCCTCCTTGAGCCCGTTCAGGTCCATGATGATCGCCGAGACCGGCCTGAGCGGCTTGCGTTCCAGGCGGTTGAGCTCGTCCATGTAAAAGGCGCGGTTGTGCAGCTTGGTCAGCACATCATGCTTGCCGAGATATTCGAGATAGGCTTCCGCCTTCTTGCGCGCGGTGATGTCGGTGAGCGCCACCTGCACCTGTGACCAGTCCTCCTCATGGCCGGGAAGGACCGCGAAGTGCAGAAGAATATGCCGTATCGTGCCGTCGAGCGCATAGTTCACCACTTCACGCTGATGGAACAGCTTGCCTTCCCAAAGGTCCATGAGTTGTTCCCGGAACGGCTTTTCCATCTCGTCGCGGAAAATCTCATTCTGCCTATGCAGCAGGGTCTCGACGTCGGGAGCGCCGAAAAGATCAAGCGTCGCCTGGTTGACGTCGATGACCCGGATCTCGCTCATGCACTGGCGCACGAATTCGGGATGCACGTCCATGAACACCCGGAAGTCGACAATGCCGCGGTCGCGCACGGTCTCGATCAGGTTTCTGATTTCGCTGAAATCCTCCACCCAGAGCGACACCGGCGAATACTCGAACAGCCCTTCGGCGTGCCCGCGGCTTTGGGCTTCGTTGCGGCGCGCCTCTTCCCGGTCGGTCACGTCTTCCGTCGTGAGCAGTATCTGCCCGAGCGTTTCCTCGTGGCCCGGCAAGACCGATCCCTTGAGATGGATGTCCATGCGTCGGCCGGACAGCGAGTAATTCACCGCATTGCTCTCAAAAGCGGTCTTGCCGTCCCACAATTCAGCCAGTTCGTTGACATGGCTTTCGAGCATGTCGTCGCGAAACACTACGGGGAGATTTTCCACCAGGTGTTCAAGGTCAGTGGCTTCGAAGAGTTCGAGCGTCTTGCGATTGACCTGAAGCACACGGATCTGGCGCGAGCAGATTTCGACACGTGCCGGATCTTCTCCGAGAAAGGCACGGATATCTTCGATGCCTTCGGCGCGCCAGGCGTCGAACTGCCGCTTCACCCCGGAAAAATCCTCGATCCACATGGCAATAGGCGCGAGCTCGAAAATGGCGGCGTCGGAAGTTATCATATGGCAATGATCCGTTGTCTTGAGAATGCGGCTGGCAAGTAATGCGGTCGCGGTATCATTAAAACGCTGTGCCGGACTATGAGACGATGATGGTAAATTAAAACTTTACAACTTTATGAAGATTTAGGGTTAGGGCCTCTCAGGATATGGCGCTCCCGAGCCCAAGGGGCGGGCCGCTTTTGCTGGGGAACCATTGGTTCCGTCCTACTGAATGTCATGGTTTTTTGTGGTCAGTGTGCGTAAAGTCGCTGTGTTGTCAGGTCGCGCCTGAGAATATCAATGAAAATTGCCTACAAGCCGGGAGTGGACGTATGGGGACTTGGATCATCTTGGCGGTGCTGGCGGGCATCGTGCTTTACGGCATTTCGCTTTACAACACGCTGGTCAAGAACCGGCAGATGGCCGGCGAGGGCTGGAGCGGTATCGATGTGCAGCTCAAGCGCCGCGCCGATCTCATCCCCAATCTGCTTGAAGCCGTCAAAGGCTACATGTCGCACGAGAAGGAACTGCTCGAGGAGGTTACCCGGCTGCGCAGCCAGGCCGTGGCCGGCAGCGGTGGATCGCCGGAGAGCCGCGCCTCGCTCGAAGGCGCGCTCAGCGGTGCGCTCGGGCGGTTGATGGCGGTGGCCGAAAGCTATCCGGACCTGAAAGCCAATGAGAATTTCATGGAGTTCCAACAGGCGCTCGAGGAGACCGAAAACGAGATCTCGATGTCGCGGCGCTACTACAATGGTGCTGTACGCAATCTCAATGTCTCGGTGGAATCCTTCCCCTCGGTGCTGATCGCCAAGCAGTTCGGTTTCGTCAAGGCCGAGTATTTCGAGATCGAGGACGATTCGGACCGGGCGGTGCCGAAGGTTTCCTTTCAGTAATCCAGACCACGAGGCAGACTGACCAATGAGGCTTTGGCTTGCTGCGATCCTGACATGCCTTGCACTGCTGGCACCGCAGGGAGCTTCGGCGCGCGAAGAGATCCGCAATTTCCGTGTTGACATTGAGGTGCGCACCGATGCGTCCATCGAGGTCACGGAGACAATTACCGTCAATGCGGAGGGCCATGACATCCGCCGGGGCATCTTTCGGGATATTCCGCTGAGCGCGCTGGACGAATGGGGGCTTTGGTGGAAAAACGGCTTTGAACTTTTGGAGGTTCTGCACAATGGCAAGCCCTCGCCCTACCACACCGAGTGGCAGGGGCGCTTTTTTCGGATCCTGATCGGTGATGCGGATGTTTTCATCCCGCGCGGGGAGCACACCTACACGATCCGCTATCTCACCACCCGGCAATTGGGGTTCTTCGAGGGCTTTGATGAGCTCTACTGGAATGTGACCGGCAATTTCTGGAGCTTCCCCATTCTTGCTGCCGAGGCAACTGTCCGGCTGCCCGAGGGTGCACGTGCCGAACAGGTTGAAGCCTATACCGGCGCATTCGGGGCTGATGGCAGTGACTACCGGGCCACAGGCGAAGGCCGATCAGAGGTTCGCTTCAACCTGACGCGGCCACTTGGCCCCGAGGAAGGCATGACCATTGCTGTTGGCTTCACCGAGGGCGTGGTTACGCCTGACGACGGCGGTATTTTCGCAAGCTTCACGGACAATATCGGGATATTCCTCTTGATATTTGGCTGGCTCGGCGTTCCCTTCTATTTTCTCTACGCGTGGAACAAGGTCGGCCGCGACCCGCCGTCGCCGCCGGTCATCCCGCTGTTTCATCCACCGGGAAAGCTCTCTCCGGCAGCGCTGTCCTATGCCCACTTCAATGGCTTTCGCTCGCGCAGTAGGGGCGTCGATCTGCCCTTCATTTCAGCGCTGCTCTCTCTCGGGGTGAAGCGTTTCCTTGAGATTGACGAGGATTCGCGGGGAACTGTGACCCTGAAGCGCGGCGATGCGGCTGGTTCATCTGAGCCGCCGGTGCTGCCCAAAGGCGAAGAGGCGCTTTACTCGACACTTCTTACCAATCGCGAGGAGATCATCCTCGACAAGCACAATGGCCCGGTTTTGAAGAGCGCCGGGACGAAGCTTCGCACGGCGATAGCCCGTGAATATGGCGGACGCTATTACAACGCCAACATCGGTTGGTTTATGCCCGGAGTGCTGCTTGCTCTCGCCTCGTTCATTCTCGGTCTCGTGCTTCAGGCACCACCGGAGGATGGTATTCTTTACCTGATACCGGTGTTGATGACATCGCTCTTCGGCGGCGGCATGTGGGCTGCTGGCCGGGGCATATTCGGACAGGGCGGTACCGGCAACCGCATCATGGGCGCTATCCTGTTCGTGCTGGGTGCAGCGGTATTTGCCATTGGCGTGCTTGTCGTTTTCGTCCCGAGTGACCTGTTGATCTACCGCGTGGCCGGCGCGCTGGTGATCATCGGCGTCCTGACGATGATCTCGATGGTCTGGCTGATTGGTGCCCCGACACAGGAAGGCGCCAAGGTGCTCGCCGATATCAAGGGATTCAAGCTCTATCTCGAAACCGCCGAGACCAACCGCCTCAACATGCGCGATGCGCCGGAAATGTCCGAAGAACTGTTCGAGCGCTTCCTGCCCTATGCGGCGGGTCTTGGTGTCGAGAAGCCCTGGTCGGAAGCCTGGGCCGCCCATCTGGCCCGCATCGCACCGGAGCGCGAGCGTGAGTACCGGCCAAACTGGTATCGCGGCAGTTCCTGGTCGCCCGGCAACATCGGAGCTGCAGCGGCGTCCTCCGTGGCAGCCGTCTCGGCGGCGATGGCCGCCTCTATGCCGCAACCCAAGAGCTCGTCCGGCTCCTCCGGTGGAGGTTCCTCGGGTGGCGGGGGAGGCGGCGGTGGCGGTGGCGGCTGGTAGGCTTGCAGCCGCTATTGCGAGCACAGCTTTCAACTGTGCGCCTCCATGAGGAAGCTCTCGAATTCCCTTCCGGTCAGGATAGCTTCAATACCGGTTCGAAAACTTCGAAGAGCAATTGCCAATAACCAGGGGTCAAGTCGCCGCGACAGTCCCCGTCCGTGTCGAGGTCGAAGCCGACAAAACCTACTTCTGGTGCACCTGCGGCCTGTCGAGCAGACAGCCGTTCTGCGACGGCTCCCATTCGACTGTCTCCGGATAGGGGACAGCCTCGCCCAAGGATTTGGGGGCAAATCATAAAAGGCGAGAATCCCAGTCTGTTCAGAGCTTTGTGCTGTGATTGGAAACAAAAAGGCAGATCAGCGCCTTTGGATCACCCTGCCATCCTGACAATTATGTGAACTGGGAATCTCAATCCGGAGCGCGCTCCCCGCGTAAACCCTCCTGTCGCCACCATGCACGGTGGCCCGCCGCAATGGCGTAACCAAACCAGGAGACTCTTGATGAAAAAGACCCTTCTTGCCGCCGCCATGGCGCTGACCCTTTCTGCACCTTCGGCCAATGCCGCCAACATTGTTGAGACTGCGCAGGGGGCAGGCGTATTCGGCACGCTCTTGGCTGCAGCCCAGGCTGCTGGTCTCGCCGATGCACTTGCAACCGGTGAAAACCTCACTGTTTTCGCACCGACCGACGAGGCTTTCGCGAAACTGCCGGCAGGCACGGTTGAAAACCTGCTCAAGCCCGAGAACAAGGACCAGCTCGTCGCCGTGCTGAGCTATCACGTGCTGCCGCGCCAGCTGGTGTCCAACCAGCTTCCCGCCGGCCCGATCCACGTTCGCACCATCAAATCGGGTGGTGACCGCACGCTGGCCGTCGCCAAATCCGGTGGCACAGTGACCGTCGACAATGCCACCGTGGTGACGGCTGACATCAAGGCCGACAATGGCATCATCCACGTCATCGACACGGTTATGCTGCCCTCGAGCTGATCCGCAACACGCGGCAACTCAAATGGCAATCGACGGATGACATTTCGGGCGGGGCTTGCTAAGTCCCGCCCGAAATCTGTTTTCAGGATGTCCCATGCCCGATCTTCTCATTGAACTTCGCTCCGAAGAGATACCAGCTAGCATGCAGCGCAAGGCTGCGGGCGATTTGCGCAAATCCGTGACCGACGCGCTGGTCGATGGGGGACTGACCTATGAGGCAGCGCGCGAATATTGGACACCGCGGCGTCTGACGCTTGATATCCGCGGGCTCACAGCCCGCTCGAAGGATGTGCATGAGGAAATCAAGGGCCCGTCGACCAAAGCGCCCGAACAGGCGCTGGCCGGCTTCATGCGCAAGGCGGGCCTCAACGATATCTCCGAGGCCCATGTGCACACCGATCCGAAAAAGGGCGATTTCTACGTCGCCCATATCTCGAAACCCGGGCGTGACGCCGAAGAGATCATCGCCGACGTGATGCCTGGCATCATTCGCGGCTTCTCCTGGCCCAAATCGATGCGCTGGGGCTCGGCTTCGATGCCAAAGGGCTCGAGCCACAACGGCATCGAAGGCAAGGGCTCGGAATCGCTCAAATGGGTGCGGCCGCTGCAATCAATCATCTGCACCTTTGGTCCCGAAACCGAAGAGCCAACCGTTATCGCTTTCGAAATCGACGGGCTGGTTGCCGGCAAAACCACATCGGGCCATCGCTTCCACGCACCGGATCCCTTCACCGTGCGCCGCTTTGATGATTATTCAGACAAGCTCGAGCGCGCCCGCGTTGTGCTCGATGCCGAGCGCCGCAAGGAAATCATCCTGTCGGATGCGCGCAATCTCGCCTTCGCCTCGGGCCTTGAGCTGGTCGAGGATGAGGGGCTTCTCGACGAGGTCTCCGGTCTGGTCGAATGGCCGGTGGTTCTGATGGGCGAGTTCGAGGAGGACTTCCTCGCAATCCCCGACGACATCATCCGGCTGACGATCAAGACCAACCAGAAGTGCTTTGTGCTCAGAAAGCCAGGTCGCGGGCTGTCCAACAAGTTCATCCTGGTCTCCAACATCGAAGCCAGCGATGGCGGCAAGGAGATCGCCCACGGCAATGCCAAGGTGGTGCGCGCGCGCCTCTCCGACGCGCTCTATTTCTGGAACACCGACCAGGCTGATCTGCCGGATCTCGCAGCGCTTTCGCCCTCGGCCGAAACGTTCGGGCTCTATCTGAAAAAGCCGCTCGATCAGCGCATGGCCAAGCTCGACACGCTCGGCGTCACCTTCCACGCCAAGCTCGGCACGCAAGGCGAACGGGTTCAGCGGATTGCAAAGCTGGCCGCGGAACTCGCACCCGCCGTCGGCGCAGATCCCCAGCTCGCCACCCGCGCCGCGATGCTCGCCAAGGCCGATCTGACCACCGAAGTGGTCGGTGAGTTCCCCGAGCTGCAGGGCGTCATGGGCCGCATCTATGCTGGCCTGCAGGGCGAGGACGAAAGCGTCGCACTGGCCGCCGAAGAACACTACAAGCCGCAAGGCCCGTCCGACCAGGTGCCGACCGATCCGGTCTCAATCGCCGTAGCTCTGGCCGACAAGCTCGACACCCTCGTCGGCTTCTGGGCCATCGACGAAAAGCCCACCGGCTCGAAGGATCCCTATGCACTGCGGCGAGCGGCGTTGGGCGTGATCCGGATTCTGGTGGAGAATGGAATTCGGCCGAGATTATCAGAGCTCTTCCAACGAGTGCATCCTAGAGTTTACCAACGAGAAGCACTTGGATTCAAACTGTTAACCCGGGATTCAGATGGTCTGTTTGAATATCCGGAATTCTGGCGAGATATTGCATGGCCGCGGACTTACCCAGATGGAGTGCAAGTTTTCCCGGTCGATGAGTTTGTTTTTTCTCCAGAGAGCGACGTCTGGGTCTATGATGAAGCAATTATCGAACGTGACGAATCTGGCATCCCTGATGAACTATTCGCACAAAGGATTACGGCTGGTGAAGAAACGATCAGAGACCGGTTAGACGATCTAGAACGTCGATCCTATCGAATAGTTTCGAATGCAAATGTGGCAACAGACCTCCTCTCCTTCTTCCACGACCGCCTGAAAGTCTATCTTCGCGATCAGGGCGCCCGTCACGACCTCATCGATGCGGTGATCACGCCTCAATCCGATGACCTCCTGGACATCACTCGCCGGGTCGCCGCGCTGGGTGCCTTCCTCGATGCTGAGGACGGCAAGAACCTGCTCGCCGGAACCAAGCGTGGCGCCAACATTCTGGCCGCCGAAGAGAAGAAGGGAACGGCTGTCGCTGATAGCGTTGACCCTGCCTTGTTCGAGCTTGATGCAGAGAGAAATCTCTTTAACACGGTGACTCAATCTGTCAGCGCGGCGACCCAAGCCATTGAAAATGAAGACTATGCGGCAGCCATGTCAGCTCTTGCCACGCTGCGTGAACCTGTTGATTCATTTTTTGAAGCGGTGCTGGTAAACGCAGATGACGAAGCCGTGCGGGCCAACCGCCTGGCGCTGCTCGCCATGATCCGTGAGGCCACCGGCGCGGTCGCGGATTTCTCCCGCATATCGGGTTGATCGGGCCGTTCCTAACGCGGACCCCAAAATGCCCGGAGCCGGCAACCCCTGGAGGAGGGCGCCGGCTGGGTGCCTTCACCTTCGGTCCGCTATCGGACCAGGTGGGGCAGGGACCGATCAGTTCAGCCTGAGCTCGAACGTCGACGGATCGAATGGCTTCGCCGCTTTTTCGACCGCTGATGTGGTGGCGTCTGTGTCAATGCCCGGGGCGCTGTTGGCGATGACCGGTTCGAACAGGGGCTGCTCGATCAGCTCCGGTGCAACAAGCGCGGGCTCGGTGACAACCGGCTTCTTTGCAACATCCGCCGTCTGCAATTCATCTGCCGCGGTCGCATCAGTTTCGACGGCTGGCGCGTCCGCAACATCGGTTTCCGGCTCACCAAGCCCAAGCGTGGCAAGATTGGCCTCAGTGGCCTTGCTCACCATGGTGACGGGTGAACCGCCCAGCCAGCCTTCGGTGCGGTAGATCATTTTCTCGCCACCGACATCGCGAACCTCGAAGATCTGCTCGCCGGGCGCCAGCTTGACCTCTGCCTCGGCAGCGGCTTTCTGCGCCGCCAGCACGCAGGGCGGGCAACCGATCTCGATGATGCTGCTGCGGGTGCTTGATGTGGGCTTGAACGCCTCGACCGATGTGGCGTGGGCGGCGCTCGCGCTTGCGCACAGGGATAGGGCGGTGATCAATCTCAGCATGGCTGCATACTCCCGTTCGCGCCGGGATTCCCGGCCTTTGGTGAGGAGAGACTAGCAGCGGGCCGTTACGATCCGGTTTTTGGAAGCGGTTAACAATCAGTCAAGATTGCTTTCCCGCTCAATAGCCCGCCAGCCGATATCGCGGCGGCAAAAACCGCCTGGCCAGTCGATTGCGTCAACCGTCTGATAGGCCAGAGCCTGGGCGGTCTTGACGTCCGCTCCTTGCGCGGTTGCATTGAGGACGCGGCCACCATTGGCGATCAGCTGACCGTCCTTGAGAGCCGTGCCGGCATGAAACACCTTGGCGCCAGTGGCTGCTGCCTGCGCCAGCCCCGAGATCACGCTTCCTTTTTTCGGTGTGCCGGGGTAGCCCTCCGCCGCCATCACAACGGTCAGCGCAGCCTTGTCGGACCAGCGTGCGGAAACATGTGCGAGCCCGCCATCTGCGGCTGCCGACAGCAGCACCAGAATGTCATCCTTGAGCCGCATCATCAGCACCTGGCATTCAGGATCGCCGAAGCGGACATTGTATTCGATCAGCTTCGGACCTGTCTCATCGATCATCAGCCCGGCATAGAGCACGCCGGTGAAGGGGGCGCCCATCTCCGCCATGCCGCGCATGGTCGGTTCGATGATCTGTTCCATCGTCTGCGCAATCATCTCGGGCGTCATCACCGGGGCCGGTGAGTAGGCGCCCATGCCGCCGGTGTTGGGGCCGGTGTCGCCGTCGCCCACCCGCTTGTGATCCTGCGCCGTGCCGAAGGGCAGGGCCGTTTGGCCATCGCACAGGCAGAAGAAGCTGGCTTCCTCGCCGGTCATGAATTCTTCGACCACGACTTCCGCTCCGGCCTCGCCATAAGCGCCCTCGAAACAATCCTCGATCGCATCAAAGGCGTCTTCGAGTGTCATGGCCACGGTCACGCCCTTGCCGGCGGCCAGGCCATCCGCCTTGATGACAATCGGCGCGCCCTGGGTTCGCACATAGGCCTTGGCCTTGGGCGCGTTGTTGAAACGCTGATAGGCGGCGGTGGGAATTCCCATCCGCGCGCACAGATCCTTGGTGAAGCCTTTCGAGCCTTCGAGCTGGGCAGCCGCGGCTGGAGGCCCGAACACCTTGATGCCGGCGTCATTCAGTGCATCGGCAAGTCCCGCCACCAGCGGCGCCTCCGGGCCGACCACCACCAGGCCGATGGCCTTGTCCTTGCAAAATGCGATCACCGCCTGGTTGTCGGTCACATCAAGGCCCGTCAACTCGGCATGATCGGCAATTCCCGGATTGCCCGGTGCCGCGAAGAAAGTGCCAAGCAGCGGCGATTGCGCGATTTTCCATGCCAACGCATGTTCGCGTCCACCTGATCCAATCAAAAGCACATTCATTTTCATCGCACTCCGCAATTGCTGGAAAACAGTGAAGCACAACGCTTCCTTGAGTTCGAACTGATGGAAAACGATCTGCGCGTCGATCCGCGAACGTTTGCCATCAGCAAGGCTGGCATCGGGTTAGGAAACCCCGGGCATGGGGTCAAGCCAAGATCGCCGCAAGACCGTCAATGCCAAGGATATGTGGTGCAAAAAATGACAGAATTTCTTGCAGTTTTCCTTAGCCACTCGGGGCTAGACAGGGAAAAGCCTGCCGAGGGCGGCATGAAGCCGCTCAGCGAACACCCGGCGGCCAAAAGCAAATTGAGCCGGGAGAAACTTGGCCATGATACTTTCCATTTACGTCAGCGGCGCTTCTAGGCCGATGTCGAACGCTGATCTTCAAGATATTCTCACGACCGCCCGGCGGAACAATCTGCGCGACGGCATCACCGGTATGCTGATGTGGGCTGATCCCATGTTTCTCCAGATCCATGAGGGCGAAGCCTGCCTGGTGGAAAATCTGGTGGCGCGCATTGGCCGCGACTCGCGCCATCGCCACGTCATGGCCCTTAGCGAACAAACGACGGATAAACGCTTGTTCTCGGACTGGAGCATGGGGTTCAAAGAACCTGATCCGGCCCATTCCTCGAACAAGGCTGTGTTCAGGATTTCCCGGAAAGCGCTCGCGGAGCGGATCTCTTCTCAGGATGGCGGATTGTTCTTCCAGATTGTCCTTGCCTTCAGTCTCGATTTCATTCCCGATCTTCGGGCCTGAACATCAAGCTCAGGATGAGGATCAGCGCCGCTGCCTGATTTGGCGGGCCGCGCAACCGGGGTGGCTGATTTGCCGCCTTGACCTGCCTTGCCGCCGGTGGCAACAGTCGCGACATGCCCAAGCTTCCCGACCCCATTGCCGAAGACCACTCCCGCGTTGCCGACGCGCCGTCGGACAATTGGGTCTACCGGGTTCTGCCGCGCCCGCTATGGCCGCACGCCCAGCTCGCCCGCTGGGACCGCCCCATTGGATGGCAATTGTTGATGTGGCCCTGCTTCTGGTCCGCGGCACTGGCCGCCAATGTCGCCAGCCAGTCGGGCGCCTGGTCGCCGTCGGTGACCATCTGGCATCTGGTCCTGTTCATGGTTGGCGCCATCGCCATGCGCGGTGCCGGCTGTACCTGGAACGATCTGGTTGATTACAAGATCGACGCCAGGGTGGCGCGCACCCGCTCGCGGCCTTTGCCGTCCGGACGGATCTCAAAACGGGCGGCCGCCGTCTTTCTGGTGGCCCAGGCGCTTGTTGGTTTGCTGGTGCTCTTGCAGTTCAACCTGTTTTCCATTGTTCTCGGCATTGCCTCTCTGGGTGTGGTCGCGATCTACCCCTTCGCCAAACGTTTCACGGACTGGCCGCAGTTTTTCCTGGGGCTCGCCTTTTCCTGGGGCGCGCTGATGGGCTGGGCCGGCCTGTTCGGCGAAATGTCGCTGGCGCCGCTGGTGCTGTATGCCGGCGCCATTGCCTGGACCATCGGTTACGACACGATCTACGCCCACCAGGACAAGGAAGACGACGCCCTGGTGGGCGTTCGATCCACCGCGCGGTTGTTCGGAGACAACACCAAGCAGTGGCTGGTTCTCTTCTACGGACTGTTTGCCGCACTGACGCTGTTTGCCTATTGGTCGAGCGGTGTCGGGTGGCCTGCCTATGCGGGCCTTGCATTCGGGGTTGTGCTGCTCGGCTGGCAGATTCGCGTTATCAACATCGATGATGCCGACCAGTGCCTGGCCTTGTTCAAGGCCAACAGTCGCGTTGGTCTGATTGTGTTTCTCGGTCTCTGCGCAGCCTTGCTGGTCTGAACCAGACGCAAAAAGCCCGCCTTGCTCGTTGAGCTGGCGGGCTTTTTTGTTCGCTTTGAACTCTGCTCAGCGCCGGGCGATGATCTCGCGTCCCTCGATCCTCATGCGTATGCCCATGGTGCCGGTTGAGCGGCGCACCAGAAAGCGCGGCCGCCGGTCGGCGATCTGGTTGTGCCGGCGGCGACGGCTGGGGGCAGGCACATTGTAATGGACTGAGTTTTCATCGAGTGGGCGGGCAACGCCATCAGCTTCGACCATCAGCATCGGGAGACCATAGACCGATGCCCAGTTCCGCCAGTCCGCGGCAATGTCCTCGAGATCGTGAGCAACCAGCAGCGGCACGCACATGGCCGGATCGCTGTGATGCAGTTCGAGCGTGACTGTCACGGTGCCATTGCCATGATCGATTGCCCGGGCTGCGACACCTTTGAAAGCACGCGCGGGCAGGGCGATCGACAACGGAAGGCCGGACTTGGCCAGCACTTTCTTCATCACCGCGCCACGGTCATCAAGCTGGACCGAGACTTCATAGATCTCGTCACGAGCGGCATAGGACACGCGTTGCGGGAATTTCGATGGATCCAGCCTGAGTTCGTACCCGGCCCATACGGGTTTCAAAACTGTGTTGGTCATTTTTTCGCCTTCTGTAACCCTTGAGAGCCGTTTTTTACGGTTCTCGTTTTTCGGGGCTTTTCGCCCTCTCACACGACGGATCATGACCCAAATGTCGTTCCAGACGGCTTAAGGAGTTGGGTTAAGAAAACCTATGTTTTGGAAATGGTTAGCGAAACGCCACCACCTGTAAGGACTTGTTCAGTTTTCGAACGTGGCCGGCCTGACGCTGCTTTCATTGCACAGGCCTGAGGAAAGCTTGGATCTGTAAATGAAGATAAAGGGCTGTTCCCAAGTGCCCGGAGCCGGACATGACGACCACCTATATAAATTACAACCTTGTTGCCCGTGATCTCAAGGCAGAGATGACTCGCGTTTCCCAACAGACTCAGGTCAGCCGGGAAACAGCCTACTTCAAGGAGAACATCGGCAAGGTTCGCTCCGCCGAGGAGTTTGTCGCCGATTACCGGCTCTATTCCTATGCCATGAAGGCGCACGGGCTTGAGGACATGATCTACGCCGAGGCCTTCATGTTGAAGGTTCTTGAGAGTGATCTGTCCGACAGTGACAGCTACGCCAACCGGTTGACTGACAGCCGTTACCGCGATTTTGCCGCGGCCTTTCAGTTCGAGGACGGCAGCAAGGTGCCGATGTCGGTCAATCAGATCGATGAAGCTATCGGACTCTATGACGAGACCGTTGCCAGCCTGGATGACAAGATTTCCGGCGAAGTCAACTACTACAAGGCCATGGTCGGTCTGGTTGAGAATGTTGATCAGTTTCTCGCTGACCCGCGTCTCTTCGACTTTATGACCCAGTCCTACGGGATCGAAGGCTCCACCGTCGACAGGACGTTCCTGCGCGGCATTCTTGCCAGTGACCCCGATGATCCCAACAGCTACCTCAACACCAATCTGATCGCCAATCGCACCTCATCGGAAACCACGCTTTCAACAGCCCAGCCTATTCTCAACGACATCGCCGCGCGCCAGTCTGAAGTCGACGACAAGGCAACCATGGTTGCCTATGGTGAAGGCATTGTCTCCATTCAGGCTGCAATCGACGACGCCCTGGTACGGCAGTCCGAGCCGGATGCCGACGTGGCTTCCATCCAGACGGAAATCGATGTGTTAACCGATGGTTTGCACACGACGTACAGGAATTTCATTGAACTGGCGATGATCGACTTTCGTGAGGAGGAAAGCGCACTGATCGCAGATGGTCTTGAAGACAGTCCGGAAATGACGGCTCTGCGAAACAAGATTGATGTCTGGACCGCCGACACTGACGCGCGATGGACCATCTCCACATCGCTCAATGAGATTGTCGAGCTGGAGGCCAGCAAGACCGAGGAAGGCGCTGATCTGACCGCAATACAGTCTCAAATCGATGCGCTGCGGGTAACGATTACCGATGCGGAAGCCAATTTGACCCTGACAACCAGCGACATTGATGATGCGGTTGCAGCAAAGGATGTCGCGATCGCAGCCTACACTGATCTGCCGGAGCTGGGCGATGAAACAAACCAGCTGGCGGCGCAGTTGAACACAGATGTTGCTGCGGCCAGAAATTACATCGACGCAACAGAGAAGTATCTGGCACTGGCCTATGCCTACAATTTCAACGATGACGGAACGGTTCCTGCAGGTGGCTTTCAAACCGAAGCCGAGCTTGAGGCGATCACAGAGCTCTATGTTATCTCCCAGGACCGCCTGACGCTGACCGGCGCGATGCTCAATGACGACTATTTCAGAGAGACCATTGGCTCGTTCACAACCGCCGAAGAGATGATGGAAGACGAGCGCATCGTCAGCTATCTCAAGTCAGCCTTCAATCTCGATACCTATCTGACCGTGGTGACCAGCACTCTCGAAAACGCCATCACCTCGCCCGCAACCGATGCTGATCTTGAAGATGAGACCAACTACCTTGTCGCCTTCCACAAGGGCAAACCGTATTTTGACGACCTTGTTGCTTTGTCCCGCGCATTCAACTTCGAGGAGGATGGCACATTGCCCGATGGGCTTCAGCCGGTAGATGCGGAGAACCAGTCAGTTTTGTCGAGCCGCTACTTCAGCGGTTACGATGACGCCGATGAGGCGGCGGACCAGGAAGCCATCAGGCGCATGCAGATCGACCTGGTCGGGCTGAATACGGAAGGCGCCACAGTTGAGGATCTGTTCAACAGCTCGGCCGTCTACAGTTTTGCGATGCAGGCTGCGGAGCTCGATCCGAACGAGATTCCTCAGCGGATTATGCGCAGGGTGCTGACAAGCGATCTTCAGGACCCCGACAGCTTCGTCTATTCGCTGAAGGACGAACGCTATGTGAAGTTTGCCAATCTCTTCAACTTTGACTCAGAGGGCGTGGCGACCGCTCCGCTGACCGCCCAGGACCAGGCGCAAATGGATGATATCTCCCGGGATTACATTATCCAGAAAACGCGCTTCCTGACCGGTGACGAGGCGACCACGGCCCAATCGGATGCGGAGGCCGAAGCCAGTTATTATCAGAGAACCGTGAGCAACATTGAGACGCTTGATCAGTTGCTCGGCGAGCGCCGGTTGATCGATTTTGCGTTGACGGCAAAAGGCATCGACCCGGAAACGGTCTCAAATGACGAATTGCAGCTGCTTTTCCGCTCCGACCTTGATGATCCGGACAGCTATGCAAACACGGTTTCCGATTTTCGCCTCACAGAGGTGGTGACGTCATTCAATTTCGACGAAACCGGAAAATTGATGCAGCGTGATGCGGCCGCGATATCAAGTCGCGGAGATTTGTATGAAACGATGAACCTGTATCTGCGACAGACCATCGAACAGGAGCGCGGTGAGGAAGACAACGGCGTCCGCCTTGCGCTCTATTTCGAGCGTATGGCACCAACCATCACATCCGTTTATGACATTCTGGGAGACACCGCCCTCTACGAGGTCTTCAAGACTATCTTCAGCCTGCCTGACGAGATTTCCGGCATGAGTGTCGATTCGCAGGCGGCGTTGCTTGAGGACCGGATGGACATGGCAGACCTCGCAGACCCGGAAAAGCTCAATAAGCTCGTGGAGCGCTTCACCATCATGTATGATTTGGAAAACAGCAGCGCCTCACCTACAGCAGCGGAAGTGATCCTTGGAGGCTCGGCATCCGCATCGATCAGTTTCGATACGCTTCTCTCGCTAAGCCAGCTTGGCCGTTAGAAAATTCGCTGAGACCGTGCCCGCCTGAAGCGGCAAAAGGCCTCAGGTCGCAACAACCTTGCCCGGGTTCATGATCCTCTTGGGATCGAAGGCCTGCTTGATCCGCGTCATCATGGCCATCTCAACAGGTGAACGGATCGCGGCCAGTTCATCGCGCTTGAGCTGCCCGATTCCATGTTCGGCCGAGATAGAGCCGCCCAGATCCAGCACGATCGCGTGGACGATCTCGTTCATCTCTTTCCAGCGCGCCAGGTAGGCTTGGGTATCAGCCCCGACCGGCTGCGAAATGTTGTAGTGGATGTTGCCGTCGCCCATATGCCCGAACGCCACAATGCGCGCGTCCGGCATGGCTTTCAGAACGGCCGCATCAGCCTTGGTCAAAAACTCCGGCACCCGGGCCACGGGCACCGACACATCATGCTTGATGGATCCGCCTTCCGGTTTTTGAGCCCATGACATGGATTCCCTGAGCGTCCAGAAAACCTGGCGCTGGGCTTCGGTTTCGGCTGCAGCCGCATCGCGGATCAGGCCTTGCTCGTCTGCAGCGACATACAGCCCTTCGAGCATCGCTCGTGCAGCGTCCTGCGACTGACCTGATGAGATATCGATAAGCGCGTACCATGGATGAGGTTCGCTCAAGGGATCCCGCATGCCCTCGATATGACGTGTGGTAAATTCGATGCCGATACGTGGCATCAGCTCGAAGCCGGTCAGTGAGGGGCCGCAATAGTCCTGTGCAAGCCGAAACAGCTTCAGGGCTGCCTCAGGGCTGTCGATGCCGGCATAGATGGTCTCATGACCGCGGGGCGTGGGAAACAGCTTTAAAACGGCAGCAGTGATAATGCCGAGTGTGCCCTCCGCGCCTATGAAGAGATCGCGGAGGTCGTAGCCGGTGTTATCTTTTTTCAAGGCCCGTAATCCGTGCCAGATCTCGCCGTCCGGCAAAACCACTTCCAGCCCGAGGCATAGCTGGCGCATATTGCCATAGGCAAGCACAGCCGTGCCGCCCGCATTCGACGACAGGTTGCCGCCGATCTGGCAGGAGCCTTCCGAGCCCAGTGAGAGCGGAAACAGCAATCCAGCTTCGCATGCCGCCTGCTGCGCGTTGGCGAGCACCACGCCGGCTTCTGCCACCATGGTCTGGCCCACGAGATCAAGCGAGCGAATGGCGTTGAGCCTGGCGAGCGAAATCACAATTTCACCCCGATCGGGCCGCGGAGACTGGCCTCCCACCAGACCTGTGTTGCCGCCCTGGGGGACGACCGGCGTTCCGGTCTCATTGGCCAGGCGCAGAATGTCAGACACCTCCTGGGTGGTCGCTGGCTTCAACACCAGCGCGCTCTCCCCCTTGTACAGCCCTCGCGGCTCACTGAGATGCGGCGCAATGTCGGACGGCTCGGTCACGGCGTGCTGCTTGCCGGTGATGGCGGTAAAGCGGGCGATAAGCGACGGGTCGATATGGGAGTTCAGCATGGGCAACGATTTAACGCCCCGCTTCTCTCAAGTCGAGACGTCAAAGGCCCGGCAGGGCATGAAGGCGGCACTGCAGATGGTTTCAGTCGCGCGGAGCGGCCGCGCGGTTAAGCCTGTCATTGATCGCTTCGCCAAGTCCGTGGTGGGGGACCGGGGCAACTGCAATTCCGGTCGCAGCGCTCGCATCGGCCTGTTTGAGCATCGAGAACAGATTGGCCGCGGCTTCGCGCAGATCTCCCGACGGGGAAAGGTCCAGCACAAATAATGCCTTGTCTTCTCGATCAAACGGCTCTCCGCCGAACCGCAGGATTGCTTCGCCCTCAAGCGCGCCTGTGGCGTTGAGCCGCAGCGAGGTTTGAGGTGCATAGTGAGAGGTGAGCATGCCAGGAGCAACCACCTTGGTCTGAACATCAAGACCAGGGCGATCCACCGCCACACCCACAGCCGTTTCGATGGCGTCGACCGGAACTCCGCCAGGCCTGAGCAACGTCAGCTCATCACCGTTCACCGCAAGGATGGTCGATTCCAAGCCGACCCGGCAGGGGCCGTCATCAAGAACGAGATTGACCCGATCACCAAGATCGTCTGCGACGTGGCGTGCCGACGTCGGGCTGATCCTGCCCGACCGGTTGGCGCTTGGTGCGGCCAGCGGGCCACCAAAGCTTTTGATCAGTGTGCGGGCAAAGCCTTCGGGGATCCGCACGGCTGCAGTCTCAAGCCCCGCAGTGGCAAGCTCGTGGATTTTGCCATCCGGATTGAGTGGCAGCACGAGCGTCAGTGGTCCCGGCCAGAACGCCGCCGCGAGCCGTTCAGCCAGCGGTGTGAACAGCACATGAGCTCTCGCCATATCCATGTCAGACATATGGCAGATCAGCGGGTTGAAGCGCGGCCGGCCCTTCGCCTCATAAATCGCAGTTATGGCTGCAGGGTTGGTTGCATCCGCTGCCAGTCCGTAGACGGTTTCCGTAGGCACGGCCACGGGCTCGCCGCGCCCCAGGGCCTCGACAGCGTTGCGAAGTGTTATTGGATCGGAAACCGGAAGGATTTGCGCCATGCCATCACCATATCATCGGCGCTGGCTCTACCAGTCGCTCCGGCGGGATGCAACGCTCTCGAATTTTCGCGACTGTAAGAAAATCGGCAGAAAGCATTCAAATTTAGTGAGTTGCTTTAGGTTGCCGATAACCTTTTGCATTACAAAATGGGAGATTAGCAGAAACCCGAAGAGACGCTTTGATGAGCAACCATATATCCCCGGAAAGATCTGTCGGCATTCGTGTCGCAACTGCGATGTTCCAGATGGGTATCGAGGGTTTGCCGCGTAATTATGAGCTCGTCTACGAAGCTTACTCAGGCCAGAACTCTGACCTGACAAAGGAATTCGTCGCGATCGGCAAGGTCAAGTCGCAGCAGGCACTCGATGAGCTGGGCCGGAGATATTTGCCGCATCACCACGAAGATACAGTGCTGAGCAAGACCAGCGATCACATGCGGCATCAGATGGCGTCATTCATTGATCTTCTCGAAGAAGAGAAAGATTCGCTGAACGATTATGGCAAGATCATTGACCAGGCCTCGCGCAGCATTTCGGTTGATGGCGAAATCGATCGCGAGACTCTGGTCAAATCGATCCAGCAGTTGAGCGCCGCGACGGAACAGCAGACCTCCAAGAGCGAAGCCATGGCTGCCGAGGCGCAGCAGCAGGCTCAGTCGCTTGAGTCCGTCAAATCCGAAATCGAAAACTTCGAGCGGATGAAATTTGTTGACCAGCTGACCGGCCTTGCCAATCGCCGCTCCTTCAACAAGGCGATTGCAAAGATCTATGCCAATCCGGAACTTCCGATGATGTGCGGTCTGGGCTTTGCCGAAATTGACGGCTTCAAGAGTTTGATTGCATCCGGCGAGAGCGGCAACAGTGATGCTGTTTCGGGCGACCACTTTATCCGCCACGTCGGCAAGTTGCTGCATGACGTCAACAAGAATGGTGAATTTGTCGCGCGTCTGGACAAGGACAGGTTCGCCTTCCTGGTCAATTCTGCAGATGAATCGGAAATCATGCGGGTGATTGACGCGTTTCGCGCGGGCGTCGCGTCCCGGCCGCTGATCAGTCAGAAGAATGGACGCAGCCTCGGCAATGCAACGCTCTCGGTGGGTGTTGCCATGTCGGCATTGGCCAACAGTCCAGCCCAGATCATGGATTTTGCAGAGAAGGCCATGTCCATGTCATCCAAGAGCGGCGGCAATCGCGCCACTCTCTATTCTGACAAGGCGCCCGCAGGCGCCAGCCGTGACTGGATGATCTACCGCCCCTGACCCTGTCGAAGACTTGAGCGGCTGACCACTTGCAAAGCTTTGCCCGTGGCCTTCATCACACCGGTGGTCTTGCGAGAGGTGATCCAGAAGACTGGAACCGGCATGTGTCTATGCCGCCGCCCGCAATGGTCTTATCCCAGCTGTAGGTATGCCAAGCCGCCCGCGACACAAGCTGTGACCGGTTGATCTGGTATCCGCCGATTGAGACCCGGAAACATCCCTGACATAAGTGTCACAGCGTCGCATCCACCCATCCAAAGGTGAATTGTCGCATCAACACAAATTGACGTTTACGTAAAAATCACTTAGCCCTAGAGACTGGTTTTGCATCTGCCATCACCGTGACTTTGGAGCCAGGGAGGAGACGATATGTATCGCGCGCCGGTTGAGGAAATTGCCCATACGTTGAAATCCGTCGCAGGCCTGCGCAAGGCGCTTGAGGCAGGCCGCTTTGGCGATCTTGGCGAAGATCTGGTTGACGCCATTCTGTCCGAGGCCGGCCGTTTTGCCACCGACGAGATCGCCCCGCTCAACGAGATCGGCGACCGCCATGGTGCGGTGCTCAAGGACGGTGCGGTCACCACGCCGCCCGGCTGGAAGGAGCTTTATCGCAACTGGATCGACGGCGGCTGGAACGGACTGACCGGTCCGGAGGAATTCGGCGGGCAGGGCCTGCCGATGCTGCTATCAGTCGCCGCACTTGAGATGTGGAACTCCGGCGCGCTCGCCTTCGGCATCGGCCCGACGCTGACCATGGGCGCAGTCGAGGCCTTGGAAAAGCACGCCACCGAAGAGCTCAAGGCCAAATATCTCGAACAGCTCGTCACCGGCGAATGGATGGGGACGATGAACCTCACCGAGCCGCAGGCAGGGTCCGACCTCAATGCGCTCAAGGCCCGCGCCGAACCCGTTGGCGACGGCACCTACCGGATTTTCGGCCAGAAGATCTACATCACTTATGGCGAGCATGATTTCACCGACAACATCATTCATCTGGTGCTTGCACGGCTACCCGATGCACCTGCCGGCACCCGCGGCATATCGCTGTTTCTGGTGCCCAAGTTCTTTGTTGGCGATGATGGATCGCTGGGGGAGCGCAACGACGTGTTCTGCTCGGGCCTCGAGCACAAGCTCGGCATCCATGCATCGCCGACCTGCACCATGATCTATGGCGACGGCAAGTTCGGCGATCAGCCCGGCGCCATCGGCTGGCTGATCGGCGAGGAGAACCGGGGCCTCGCCTGCATGTTCACGATGATGAACAATGCCCGCCTGGCCGTCGGCATGCAGGGTGTGGCGATTGCCGAAACCGCCTATCAGAAGGCGCTCGCCTACGCCAGGGAGCGCACCCAGGGCCGCGCGCCGGGGTTTGCCGGCGAGGGCATGAGCCCGATCATCGAGCATCCCGATGTCGCCCGCATGCTGATGACCATGAAGGCGCTTACCCAGGGCGCCCGTGCGATCTGCTACTCCTGCGCCGAGGCGCTGGATATGGCGCGTGTCAGCGAAGGCGACGAGGCCAGGGCCTGGGCCGAGCGCGCAAGCCTGATCACTCCGATTGCCAAGGCCTTTGCCACCGATGTCGGCATGGATGTCGCCTCGCTTGGCATTCAGGTCCATGGCGGCATGGGCTTCATCGAAGAAACCGGCGCCGCGAGATTTTTGCGTGATGCCCGCATTGCCCCGATCTATGAAGGCACAAACGGCATTCAGGCGATCGATCTGGTGATGCGCAAGCTGCCGCTCTCGGGCGGCGACACCGTCAAGGCGCTGATATCTGACTTCAAGGCCGACGCCGAGGCGGCCCGTGCCTCCAATGCGCCGGGGCTTGATGGTGTCGCCGAGCATCTTGATGCGGCGATCGCCGATCTCGAAACCGCCACCGCCTATCTGCAAACAGCCACTTCGCAAGGCCGTCAGACAGATGCTCTGGCGGGAGCGACGCCCTATTTGAGGCTGTTCGGATTGACTGCCACGACGGCCATGCTGGCGCGCGGCGCGCTTGCCGAGATGGATGCGCCGGAAGCCCAGGGCAGGGCGGCTTTGGCCAAATTCGCCGCCCTCAGTCTGGCCCCGGAGGCGGCGGGTCTTTGCGCCACCATCACCACCGGGGCCGACAGCCTCGAAGCGGCCCGGGCCGCGCTCGCCTGAACGCGAAAAGGGATACCACATGAGCGATCACATCCTCATCGAACGCGCGGGCGAGACCGGCGCCATCAACGTCATCCGGTTCAACCGGCCGGAAAAGAAAAACGCCATCACCCGCGACATGTATGCGGCGATGGCCGGTGCGCTGGCTGACGGCGAAACCGATGACAACGTCCGGGTTCATGTGATCCTGGGAACGCCCGGTGCGTTCAGCTCCGGCAATGACATGCAGGATTTCATGGCGGTCGCCATGGGTGCGTCGAAGGGAACCGAGGTGTTTGATTTCCTGATCGCGCTGGCTACCGTGAAGAAGCCGGTCGTCTCAGGTGTTGATGGCCTGGCAATCGGCATCGGCACCACCATCCACATGCATTGCGACATGACCTTCGCCACGCCGGGTTCGCGGTTCCACACCCCCTTTGTGGATCTGGCACTGGTGCCGGAAGCAGGCTCGAGCCTGCTCGCCCCGGCGGCCATGGGGCATCAGAAGGCCTTTGCGATGCTCGCAGCCGGCATCCCGTTTTCCGGCGAGGAGGCTGAGTGCGCCGGTCTGATCTTCAAGACCACATCTGCCGAAGAACTCGAACAGATGGTCTTTGCCGCCGCTGAACAGCTTGCTGCCAAGCCCCCCAAGGCGCTGGCCATTGCCCGGCGGCTGGTCAAGCCGGACCCCGAGGCCATTGTCGCTCGCATCCGCGAGGAGGGCGAGCTGTTCGCCGCCCAGCTCAAGAGCGCTGAAGCGCTCACCGCGTTTCAGGCTTTCATGGCCCGCAAAAAATAGATGCAATTGCAAGTTCTCGCCTGTCCTGCTGCGAAATGTCAGGTTAGGTTTGTATGCGCGTCACAAGCAGCCGGTATCAAGAAGAACCGCGCTTCTGGAGTTGCCGCACAAAGGGAGAGATCATGTTCCATCTACGTTCAACCGTCCTCGCGGCGGTGATTGCCGCTGGCACCATGGCTGCAGGCAACGCTGTCGCTGAAAACCGCATCGACACCCAGCGCCACGATGCGCCGGAACTTTCGGCCTATGGCGAGTTCAAGGTCGGCGTGCGCACGCTCGAGATGGTCAATCCGGACCAGATCAACACTCTGGCCATCGACCCGGCGGCGGAAAAACCCGCTGAGTGGCCGCGCTACGACCGGCCGCTGACCGTCGAGGTCTGGTATCCCGCAGATCCGGCCGCCGAAGGTTCCACCGAACTCAAGGCCTATCTGCGCGACGGCAAGACCGAGGTCACGCTTTTTGGCCAGGCCATGCGCGACGCGGCACCGCTGGCAACCGACACCGCGCTGCCGCTGGTCATCATCTCGCATGGCTATCCCGGCAACCGCTTCCTGCTGTCGCATCTGGCAGAAAACATCGCCTCCAAGGGCTATGTTGTGGCCTCGATTGACCACACCGATTCCACCTACCGCACCCGCGCCGCCTTTGGCTCGACGCTGGTCAACCGCTCGCTCGACCAGATCTTCGTACTGGGTGAGCTGGCGCGCCTGGCAGGCGAGGACGGCAATTTTCTCAACGGTCTCGCAGACAGCGACAATGCGGCCGTGATCGGCTATTCGATGGGCGGCTACGGCGCCATCATCACTGCCGGTGGCGGTGTTACACAGGCTGCCGTCGATCTGAGTTGGGGCGGCCCGCATGGCACGCTCGGTGTGCATCTCAGCGGCTCGGACAGCCACAATGCGCTGCCTGATCCGCGCATCAAGACCATCGTCGCTTTTGGCCCCTGGGGCATGGAGCGCGGTTTCTGGGACGCCGAGACGCTCAAGGGCGTCAATGTCCCTTCGCTGTTCATCGCCGGTTCCGTCGACGATGTCTCTGGCTACAAGAAGGGCGTGCGCGCCATCTGGCAGGGCGCGTCCAGCGCCGACCGCGCGCTCCTGACCTTTGAGAACGCCAATCACAATGCCGGCGCCCCGATGCCCGCACCCGCCGAAGCCGACAAGGTCGATGCCGATCTCGGCTTCAATCTGGCCGAGCACTACAATGACGCGGTCTGGGACACGGTGCGGATGAACAACATCTCGCAGCATTTCGTCACCGCCTGGCTCGGCCATCATCTCAAGGGCGACGAGGCGATGGCCGCCTATCTCGACCTCACCCCCACCGCCAATGACGGCGTCTGGGCCCGCGAAGACGACGGCACCAACAAGCCCGAACACACCCACTGGCAAGGCTTCCAGAACCGCACCGCCAAGGGCCTCAGATACGAGGTGCTCAAGGCGGGGGAATGAGGCTTCAGGCTGGATGATGACTGGAGGCGGCGCATTGAGGTGCGTCGCCTTTTTGTGTTGCGATTTCCGGCATTCACTGTCCTCTCCATCGTCATCCTCGGGCTTGACCCGAGGACCCATACCTTGATGCTTCAGACATAATCAGACTTCGAGAGATCACGGAATGGATCCTCGGGTCGGAGCCCGAGGATGACAAACGGCGGGCGCGACAGGGCAAACGCCAAATCCCCATCCCGGTTGCACCCCCGCTTGCCCTGCACGTGGCCTCTTGCCATAGTCGCACCAAGCGAAACCGGAGCCGCAATCCCGTATGGCTGAACCAGGAAAATCCAAACGGCCCTCACCGGGCAAGAAAGCCCCGGAACCCGACTTCTCGCCATTTAGGGACTGGCTGGTAGACGGCCCGGCGGGCAAGTGGCCCAAGCCGTGGGAGGTGAAAAAAGCCCTCTCGCCTAAGCAAAAGCGAATTGTCGCTCGCAACGCGGCGTTGCTGCTTGATCGAGACGCATGGCTCAAGAAAGTCCAGGCCTTCGAAGCTGCCCTGTCGGCACTTGCCGATGAGGCCAAACAGAAGGCCAAACGGGCAGAGTACTGCATTCGCTTTGACGGACACAATTTTTCCGATGGTGCAAAGGACTTCTCGGACTATCGGTTTCCTTGCACAGTCTTATTCAATTGCTGCAAATTCGGCGATGTTTCGTTCCGATGGGCAAAATTCAGTGATGGCGATGTTTCGTTCGAGAGAGCGAAATTTGGTGATGGTAAAGTTCACTTTGATGGCGCGATCTTCGGAAACTGCGACGTATCGTTCAACCGGGCAGAATTCGGTACAGGTGAATTTTCGTTGACTCGGACGCAGTTCGGTATTGGGCCTGTTTCCTTCTGGAAGAGCGACCGTATTTCTAAATCCATAAGTGCATCAGGCATGAGCGTTGCAGGAGATCTGTACGTCGAAGCCGACTTTTCCGAAGCCGTGGACTTCAGCCGCCTCGATGTCAAAGGCACCGCCAGGTTCTCCGGCAGCAGCTTCGCCAAGGTGCCTGATTTCACTGGAGCCAAATTCGACCGCCCGCCGGAGGTGGCCGGGATGGTGGTGCCGCGTCCGAAGCTCGAGGGTCGATCACAGCTTGCTGCCGACCGCAATGACGTCGCCAAGTTTCGCAAGCTCAAGGCCATGGCGCTGGCCGCCAATGACCACGAGCGGGACGGAGAGTTTTTTGCGGGTGAAATGCTGGCCAAGCGGGGCACCGAGACCACCAGCGCCGTGGGGCTGTTGTTCAATACGGTGTATTGGAAAATCTCGGATTTCGGCCAGAGCTTCACGCTGCCGCTGTGGTTGCTGTTTGGCTCATTCCTGGCCTTCGCCTTCGCAAATTTCGTTGTCCTCCAGTCCGGCATCTCAGCCACCAGCGTAACAAGTGCGGCGCGTGTTGATGCCTTCGTGTTTTCCGCTTTCCTCTCGCTCAAAAACTCCGTCCCGCTGCTCGGTTCGCTGTTCCGCTTCGCCCAGGCGCCTGAGAAGCATAAGAGCTGGTTTCAGACCTACTACGACACGCTGTTGGGCCATCAATCAACGGTCGACTGGCTGATCGGCCTCGGGGTGGCTCAGAATATTCTCGGCGGCGTGCTGCTGTTCCTGTTCCTGCTGGCGCTCCGCAACAAGTTCCGGCTGAAGTGAGCTGTCTCCGCAATTGCATGTCGAGGAGCCCGGCGTCTCGCAACCCCGTCATGCCGGGCCTTGAGCCGCAAACCCCTCCCCAACCCCTCCCCACAAGGGGGAGGGGCTCGGTTGCCGCTCGTGCCTGTGCATCTCGCTGACATTGCGCCCCATTCAATATCCGAGATGGAACAATGTGGGCGATGCCAGCTTAAGCCCCTCCCCCTTGTGGGGAGGGGTTGGGGAGGGGCCTTTGGCGGATGGGAGCCGGTTTTGGCGTGGCTGGCAATGTTGCGCATGCCGCTCCGCCGTCTCATCAAATCAAGCATCTCGCTCGGCGCGATCTCCCCCTCACCAAGCGCGTCCAGCGTCCGGCAGCGCCGTACGCGGACTTGCTATCCTCTCCCACAAGGGGGCGAGGAGGCCCCTACCGCCGTGGCCGTTCCAGGAGCGCCACCACTTCCACGTGGCTGGTCCAGAGGAATTGGTCGATCGGGGTGATCGACAGGAGCTTGTAGCCGCCCGCAATCAGGATTTCGAGGTCGCGCGCCAGTGTTACCGGGTTGCAGGAGACGGCGGCGATGCGGGGGATCACGGATTTGGCGATTTCGCGGGCCTGGGCCTCGGCGCCGACGCGCGGCGGGTCGAAGGCGAGGCCCTGATAGGTCTTGAGCTCGGAGAACATCACCGGGCGGCGGAACAGGTCGCGCCGCTCGATGCTGACCGGCTTGATGCCCTGGGCGTGGCGCGCCGCGCGGTCGAGCGCGGCAAGGGCGGCCTCTTCGCTCTCCACCGCATGCACATGGCTTTTGGCCGCAAGCCTGAGCGTGAAGGTGCCCGAGCCCGAGAACAGATCCACCACA
Organism: Hoeflea sp.; assembly: GCA_043585085.1. Taxonomy (GTDB): domain Bacteria; phylum Pseudomonadota; class Alphaproteobacteria; order Rhizobiales; family Rhizobiaceae; genus Hoeflea. The sequence goes on along the minus strand of CP121320.1, from coordinate 490,053 downwards.
CGCTTGGCTTTTCTAAGGTGCCCGGTCACCAGATCGCCCATGATCGCCTCTGCGGTCTCGCTGGCCTGCACGAAGCCGCCGGGCGGCGGGTTGACCGTAACCGTGCCGAAGGCCAGCTGCGGCGGCTGCTTCTCGATCAGGATCTCGCCATTGAAGGAAAGCCGGGCAATGCCGGCTTCCTTGCGGGTCACAGCGATGATCCTCAGCCGGTCGGTCTCGGTCAGCTTGAACGGGGCATCGACGGCGAGGTCAAATCCGGACAGCGTATCGACAACCGTGAGCCTGAACGCCTCCTTGCCGATGGCGACGGCGGCCGCCATGCGTTTGAGTGCAGGCAGGGCCGCATTGATCCGCGCGGTCGCAACCACACAGCTCTCGACAGGCACGATCTGATGGCTCTGGGCCTTGTTGAAGCCCAGCACGGTGCCGGTCTCGGTGCGCCGTGCGGCAAACACCACCCGTCGCCTTGAGTGCTGCGCCCCACCCACAAGATCGCCGACCTCGGCCTTGATGCCACGGCTTTCAAGCGCCGACACCACCAGCCCGCGCTTCCAGTCCCGGTAGGCGTCATCCGCCATGTGCTGCAGCGAACAGCCGCCGCACTGCGCATCATTGCTGTCAGGACCAAAATGCGGGCAGGGCGGGTCGACACGCTCCGGCGAGGGGGTGAGCACCGCCATCAGCGTGCCGCGGCCCTTGTCCACCGCTGCAGTGATCACGTCGCCCGGCAGCGTGAAGGGCACGAAAACCTGACCGGCAGCGGTTTCGGCAATGCCGTCGCCCTGTCCGCCAAGCTTTGCGATGTCGAGTGTCTGAGCGCTCATGATTTGACGCCTCCGATCAGGAATTCATGGTTGCCGTCGCTGCCCGCAATCGGCGAGGCGACCGGCCCTGTGGCACGCCAGCCCGGCAGCGTGCCGAGCCAGGCGGCCAGTTCCTCGGCAATCTGCGGCCCCTGCGCCGGATCTTTCAACAGCCCGCCCTTGCCGATGCCTGCGCGCCCCACCTCGAATTGCGGTTTGACCAGCAGCACGGCAAAGGCACCGGGGCTGGCAAGCGCAAGCGCCGGCGGCAGCGCCAGCTTCAGCGAGATGAAACTGACATCGGAGACCACAGCGCCGATCTCGCGGCCTTCAAGATGCTCAATGCCCAGTTCGCGCGCGTTCAGGCCCTCGAGATTGCTCACCCGGCTGTCGCGGGTCAGCGAGGGGTGCAATTGCTCATGGCCGACATCAACGGCGATCACATGGGCGGCACCGGCCTCAAGCAGCACCTGGGTGAAGCCGCCGGTCGAGGCACCGATGTCGAGCGCGGTGCGGCTCGCCGGATTGAACCCGAAGGCCTCAAGCCCGGCCTTGAGCTTGAGCGCCGCGCGCGAGACATAGGCCTGCGCCGGATCGGTGATCGCGATTGCGGCGGTGGGGCTCACCAGCGCGCCGGATTTCGTGAGCACCTTGCCATCCACGCGGATGGCGCCGCGCGATATCGCATCGCGCGCCCGCGCCCGGCTTTCATAGTGCCCGAGCCGCACCAGAATCTGGTCGAGCCGGTCACGGTCCGCCGGGCCGGGGGAGGATGTGCTGGGAGAGGTGCGCGCCATAAAGCCCTCATCGCCCGGAAGCCGGGCCGGGGCAAGCGCTTTTATGAGCAACAGTGCGCTTGTCAGTAGCGGATGATGCTGCGGCTGGTCTGCTCCGCGCCATCGAACATCGGCCATGCGGCCTTGCCGCTGTCCACCAATCGCTGGCGCAGTGGCGGGAACAGATGATTGCGTTCGGTCAGATCGAGCGATCCGCGGATCTCGCCGAGCTTGGGTTGCAGCATGCGGATTGCTGCCTCTTCGATCCGCCGGTCATGGGTGGGCCGGGGCTCTGCGGCCATTGCTGTGCCGGGAGCTATGACCGTGCTGGTCATCAGCACAGCACATACGAGCGCCAAATGGCCCGTTTTCGCCTGGTCCGGTGTCGTTCCCATGTCGCCCCAAAGTCCCCTTCGTTACCCAAAGAGGTACCACAGGGATCTTTCAGAACGCCCAAAAGACGTAGTTAGAAAACGCCAAACACCTATGGTTTAAGGAGTGTAACCGAAGCGCCGGAAGGGTTTTCGGTGCCGAGCGCGCGAAACACCGTGTCGACGATCCCTTTCCGGTCGAGACCGGCGCGGGCATACATCGCATCGGGTGCGGCGTGATCCATGAAGATGTCCGGCAGCACCATGGAGCGCACCTTCAATCCGCCATCCAGCAACCCTTCGGTCGCGAGGAACTGCAGCACATGGCTGCCGAAGCCGCCGACCGAGCCTTCCTCGATGGTGATCAGCACCTCGTGATGACGCGCCAGCTGCCTGATCAGCTCATGGTCGAGCGGCTTGGCAAAGCGCGCATCGGCCACCGTGGTGGAAAGCCCTGCAGCGTCTAGATCTTCGGCGGCGACCAGGCATTCCGCCAATCGGGTGCCGAAGGAAAGCAGCGCCACCTTCGAGCCTTCGCGCATCACCCGGCCCTTGCCGATCTCAAGGATCTGGCCACGCTCGGGCATCTCCACGCCGACGCCTTCGCCGCGTGGATAGCGGAACGAGATAGGGCCGTCATCATAGGCGACTGCCGTGCGCACCATGTGCTTGAGTTCCGCCTCGTCGGCCGCCGCCATCACCACGAAGCCGGGCAGGCAGGCGAGATACGTGGTGTCGAAGGCTCCTGCATGGGTGGCCCCGTCCGCCCCGACGAAACCGGCCCGGTCGATCGGAAAGCGCACCGGCAGCTTCTGGATCGCCACATCATGGACAACCTGGTCATAGCCACGCTGCAGGAAGGTTGAATAGATCGCGCAGAACGGCTTCAGCCCCTCGGTCGCCATGCCGGCCGCAAATGTCACCGCATGCTGCTCGGCGATCCCCACATCGAAGGTCCGCTCGGGGAAAACCTTGCCGAATTTGTCGACCCCGGTGCCCGACGGCATCGCAGCGCTGATGGCAACGATCTTGTCGTCATAGCCGCCTTCCTGGACCAGCGTCTCCCCAAACACGGCGGTGTAGCTCGGTGCATTCGGCTTGGCCTTGGCCTGGGTTCCGGTGATCACGTCGAACTTGGAAACGCCGTGATATTTGTCAGCTGCGGCTTCCGCCGGCGCGTAGCCCTTGCCCTTCTGGGTCACCACATGAATGAGCACCGGCCCGTCGCCATTGTCGCGCACATTGCGCAGCACCGGCAGAAGATGCTCGAGATTGTGTCCGTCAATCGGGCCGATGTGGTAAAATCCCAGCTCCTCGAACATGGTGCCGCCGGTCACATAGCCCCGCGCATGCTCGACGGCGCGGGTGATCGCCCGGTCGATGTTCTTGCCCAGATAGGCTGTCAGTTTCTTGCCGAACTCGCGAAACCCCATATAGGTCCGGCCTGATGCCATCCGCGCCAGATAGGCGCTCATTGCGCCGGTTGGCGGCGCAATCGACATGTCGTTGTCGTTGAGGATCACAATCAGCCGCGCGTCCAGCGCTCCGGCATTGTTGAGCGCCTCGAACGCCATGCCGGCCGACATCGCTCCATCGCCGATGACGGAGACCACATGGCGCGGCGTGTCCTGCAACTGGCTCGCGACCGCCATGCCGAGGCCGGCCGAAATCGACGTCGAGGAATGGCCGGCGCCGAAATCGTCATATTCGCTTTCAGACCGCTTGGTGAAACCCGAGAGGCCGTTCTCCTGGCGCAACGTGCGGATCCGGTCGCGCCGGCCGGTCAGGATCTTGTGCGGGTAGCACTGATGCCCCACATCGAAGATCAGCCGGTCATGCGGCGTATCGAAAACCTTGTGGATGGCGAGGGTCAGTTCCACGACCCCCAGTCCGGCCCCCAGATGCCCCCCGGTGCGGGAAACAGCATCGATCATTTCCGCGCGCAACTCTTCGGCAAGCTGCGGCAATTGCTTGTCGTCGATCTTTTTCAGGTCAGCAGGGCACTGGACCGTGTCGAGAAGCGGGGTACTTGGCGGGTTTGTCACGTCATGCCTCACAATCGATCACGGCGTAACCCGGAACGATTGGTGTGTAAACCCGGTTAAACGTCGCAATATCTGGCAGGACAGGAGCGCCAGTTCCGCCAAACGTAGGACATAGGATCACGGCGTCAATCGGGCAGCGGGATAAACTCGTCCTCGTCTCCGGGCACGATGTCGAAGCGGCCCGAACGCCACTCGGCCTTTGCCTGCTCGATCCGTTCCTTGGAGGAAGAGACGAAGTTCCACCAGATGTGGCGTTTGCCCGGCATGCTGTCGCCGCCAAACAACATCATCCGCGCACCCGATGGACCGGCCTTGATGGTGATGGCATCGCCGGGGCGGAACACCAGCAGCTGATCGGGACCAAACCGGTCACCGGAAATTTCGATCTCGCCTTCCAGCAGGTAGAGCGCACGCTCCTCCCACTCCGCATCAAACGGGGCTGAGGCCCAACCCTCCAGGCGAAGATCGATATAGAGCGTGCCCGCATGCTGCTTGACCGGCGACAGCGCGCCGCCAAACCGGCCCATCACCACGCGGGCATGACTGCCGCCGTCGGTGAGTTCCGGCAATTCGGTGGTGGGCGTGTGTTCGAAGCCAGGATCCATTTCCTCCATGGCTTCAGGAAGCGCCAGCCAGGTTTGCAGACCCGACATCGACAGCGGATTGCCGCGCATTTCCTCGGGCGAGCGTTCCGAATGGACGATGCCGCGGCCCGCCGTCATCAGGTTCACATCACCGGGCTTGATCACCATCTCGGTGCCCAGGCTGTCGCGGTGCCGGATCGCGCCGTCAAACAGATAGGTGACGGTCGACAGCCCGATATGCGGGTGAGGGCGCACGTCCATCGCCTCACCGGCCTTGATGATGGCCGGTCCCATCCGGTCGAAAAAGATGAAAGGCCCTACCATGCGCCGTCGCGCGGTGGGCAGCGCCCGGCGGACCGAAAATCCGCCGATGTCGCGCGAGGAGGGGATGATCAGATGCTCGATTGCATCGCAGGAGAAGGCATCACCGGGTTCCGGGTCACCACCTGGAAAGAAGCTCATGCCATCCTCCTCTTGGTCGATTCTACTCCGCGTCGAGCGGCTCCGTTCCGGCTGCCTGACCCTGCCGGTCGAGCCGGATCTTCTCGATCCGCTTTTCCGCAGCGGAAAGTAGCTTTTCGCAATGGGCTTTCAAGGCCTCGCCGCGCTCATAGATCTCGATCGATTTGTCGAGCGCCACATCGCCGCGTTCAAGCTGCTCGACAATGCCTTCCAGTTCGGCAACCGCCGCTTCAAAGCTCATCGCTGAAATCTCGTTGGCTTGGCTCATCGCTCAACCTCTCTGCAGGCGCATGACATGGGCCGCCGCCGATTCGGCGAGGCCAACCAGATCATACCCGCCTTCAAGCAGGCTGACGACCCGGTTGTCCGCGGTGCGGCCCGCGATCTCCATCACCTTGCCGGTGGCCCAGTCGAAATCATCTGCGGTGAGATTGATTTCAGCCAGCGGATCGCGGTGATGCGCGTCAAAACCGGCCGAGATGATGATCAGGTCAGCCCGCGCTTCTTCCAGCGCCGGCAGGATGCGGGTCTTGAAGGCTTCGCGGAAATGATCGCTGCCGTCATTGACCGACAGCGGCGCGTTGAAGATGTTGCCCTTGCCGGTCTCTCCCAGCGCGCCGGTGCCGGGATAGAGCGGCATCTGGTGGGTCGACAGATACACCACGCTGGGGTCGTCATAGAAGATGTCCTGGGTGCCGTTGCCGTGGTGTACATCCCAGTCAACAATCGCCACCCGCTCGGCACCATGAACCCGTTGGGCGTGGCGCGCGGCGATCGCAGCCTGGTTGAACAGGCAGAAGCCCATCGAGCGGTCTTTCTCCGCGTGGTGTCCAGGCGGGCGCGTGGCCACAAAGGCATTGTCGGCCTGGCCCGCAAACACCGCGTCGACCGCCGCCATTGCGCCGCCCACCGAGATCAGCGCCGCTTCCATGGCCCGTGGACCGGCCACTGTGTCCTCGTCGATCCGTGCCATGCCCTCTTCGGGAATGGTCGCCCGGATCCGCTCGAGATAGCTCTCGGGATGGGCGAGCAGCACCGCCTCTTCGGCAGCTTCCGGCGCTTCGTGCCGAACCAGCGGGTTGAAATTCCCATGCTCGAACACGGCTTCAAGCGCGCGCAGCCGGTCAGGCCGCTCCGGATGCCCGGCAGGCACCTCATGTTCAAGACAGATCGGATTGGAATAATAGAACGTGGTCATCCATCCTATCTAGCGATCAATTGTGGCCGATGCCAGTGGCAGCACGGAACTCTCACCTCTCCTTCCGCTACGCTGTCCCGTTTGATTGAAAAATTGGACCGTTTATCAGTGTTTCTTGAACAAAAAGCGAACACGTATAGTCTGACCGGATGACGATTCGGCTTTCAAACACTGTGGCCCGGCGGATCTTTCTGGCCAGGCAGGGACTTTCAGGCTCTCCGGGCCAGGCCATGACCAAGCAGAATTTGCTGGCGCTCATCCAGACAATCGGTTTCGTGCAGGTCGACAGCATCTCCACGGTCGAGCGCGCCCACAACCAGATCCTGTTTTCGCGCAACCAGACCTTCCGCAAGGAGCATCTGGCTGCCCTGCTGGAAAAGGACCGAACCTTATTCGAGCACTGGACCCATGACGCGGCGATCCTGCCGTCCGAGTTCTATCCCTACTGGAAGCACAAGTTCCGCCGCAACGAGACAACCATGCGCCAGCGCTGGACCAAATGGCACGGCGCGGATTTCGACAAGGCGTTTGGCGAGACCTATGATCATATCGTTGAAAACGGTGCCGTGCTGGCGCGCGATCTCAAGGAACAGGAGCATCGTTCCGGTGGCTGGTGGCAGTGGCATCCCTCCAAAAAGGCACTCGAATATTTCTGGCACACCGGCAAGCTGGCGATCAGCGCACGCCGGAACTTCCAGAAAGTCTATGATCTGAGCGAGCGGGTGATCCCCGCCGATCATCTTGAGGCCGAGGTCAGCCATGACCAGTTCATCGACTGGGCCTGCCGCAGTGCGCTCGAGCGGCTGGGGTTTGCCACCCATGGTGAAATCGCAGCCTTCTGGGATCTTGTCTCGCCGCAGGAGGCGAAAGACTGGGTTGCAGCCAATCGGGAACAGCTCGACGAGGTCGAGATCGAATGCACCGGCGATGCCAAACCACGCGCAGGTCATGCGTTTGCGGGCCTGTCGCCCAGTCCGGAGGACTGGCCCGAGCCACCCGGCCGCATCCGGGTGTTGAGCCCCTTTGATCCTGTCCTCAGGGATCGCAACCGGGCTGAACGCCTGTTCGGCTTCCGCTACCGCATCGAGGTCTTCGTACCCGAAGCCAAACGCGAATATGGCTACTACGTCTTTCCGCTGCTTGAAGGCGACCGGATCATCGGCCGCATCGACATGAAGGCTGATCGTAAGGCAGGGACGCTCAACGTCACCCGGCTCTGGCTTGAACCCAAGGTGCGCGCGTCGGCAGGCCGCATCGCCAAACTCGATGCCGAGTTGGCCCGTGCGGCACGGTTTGCGGGTGTCGGGGAGATTGTGTATGCGCCAGGCTGGAATGCGCCGTGAGGCCTGCCAGCGTCAGGGCCGGATCACCAGCAGATCGCCGCTCTCGGTCGCCGTCACGATATGTCCGTCAACCAGCGCAATCGCTCTGTCGATGGGGCCGGGGAGGGCGATGTCAGCCCTGTCGGACAGTGGGAATCTCAGTCGGCGCCGGTCCTGAGAAGGCAGAATCAGTTCGGTGCGGCCGCCAAACTCACCCACGGCCGAAAGATCGAGTTCGCGCGATCCGATCACATGGTTGGAGACATCAAGCGCAATGTCGTTGCGTTCGGCAACCGCGCCATCCTTGAAATCGAGGGAAAACAACCGCCCACCGATATGCGGCGTGCGCACGCCATAGATCGTCAGACCGCCATCTAAGCGGGGCAGAAAGCCGGCAATGTTGAGCCAGCGGTTGGGACGGCCATTTTCACTGCCCGCAGCAATTTCGCGCAAATCACCATCAACCAGCCCATAGATCACCACGCCGCCGCCGCCGCTGAGCGACGCGCGCAGGGTGATCACTTCGTTGCTGCCATTGCCATCAAGATCCGCAATGCGGGGCGTGATATCTTCAAACACCTGCGCCTCGGGCAGGATCAGCTCCAGCTTGCGTTCGTCCGCGGTGTTGACCACCAGCGATCCGGCTTCAACCGCATCGCCCAGCACACCGTGAGCGTAGCGACCGGTAGGCCGTGCATACCAGGCACCGTTGATGTCGCCGGACGGAGCTGTTGCCACAGATCCATCGGGAAGCCCGTTGGCCGGTGCGAGTTTTGGGCCGGTTGGCGCTGTCGCCGGGACCACGCACAAGCCGACAGAATCTGTACAGGCGGCTATGGCCTGATAGCGTGCGCCCACCTGCAGGATCACGCCGTCGCCGCTTGCGATGACACGATCCACCGGTGCACTGGTCTCAAGCTTGAGAACGGTCTGGGCAAGGCTAGCGGTCGCTGGCAACAGCGCCAGCAGCGCCAGACTGATCACTGTCTGGCGCGCCCTTCGCATCAGATGATTTCGGTCGATGTAATCTGGATGCCGAAGCCTTCCAGGCCGACATAATGGCGCTCGCGCGAGGCATAGAGCTTGATCGAGGAAATGCCGAGATCCTTGAGGATCTGTGCGCCGAGCCCGATCTCCAGCCATTCGTCGTCCCGTGCCTGGGCCTCGGCATGGCCTTCGCCCTCAATCATGGGTGTGCGCCGGGATGCCTGCCTGCCAACGCCGACCGAGCCCTCGCGCAGATAGACGATCGCGCCACGTCCTTCCTTGGCCATGCGCTCCATGATCGCCGTCATCGGTGCTTCACTGGAGAACACGTCATCAACCACGGATTCGAGATGCAGCCTGACCGGCACATCGACGCCGTCGCGAATGTCCCCGAAAACAACCGCAAGATGATGCATCGGGTCCCAGGGCAGCTTGTAGGAATAGGCTTTGGCCTTGCCTGCAACAGTGTCCACCTCGAAGCTGTCGATATGCTCGATCAGGGTTTCCTTGCGCTGACGGTAGGCGATCAGATCGGCAACCGACACCTGCTTGAGGCCGTGCTTGACCGAAAACGTGTCCACCTGCTCGCCGCGGGTCACTGTGCCGTCGTCGTTGACCAACTCGCAGATCACCGCAATCGGCGGCAGCCCCGCCAGCTTGCAAAGGTCCACGGCGGCTTCCGTGTGACCCGAACGCATCAGCACTCCGCCCTCGCGCGCCACCAGCGGGAAGATGTGGCCGGGGCGGGTGAAGTCGCTGGCACCGGCATTGGGATTGGCCAGATTGCGTGCTGTCAGGGTCCGGTCATCGGCCGAAATGCCGGTCGTGGTTCCGTGCTTGTAGTCGACCGAAACCGTAAACGCCGTCGTGTGGGCTGAATCATTGTCCGCGACCATCGCCGGAAGGTTCAGCCGCTTGGCTTCCTCGCGTGGCATCGGCGTGCAGACGATGCCCGATGAGTGGCGCACGATGAAGGCCATCTTCTCGGGCGTGCAATGCACCGCAGCGACAATCAGGTCGCCTTCATTTTCGCGGCCGCCATCGTCGGTGACGACAACCATTTCTCCGGCTTCCATGGCGCGGATGGCTTCAACAACTCGGGTTTGATCATAGGACATGGCAATAAACTCTCAGTCGAGGCGGCCGGTCTGGCCGCGGTCTCTCAGGTAATGATCCGCGATCGCGCAGGCCACCATGGCCTCGCCGATCGGAACAGCACGGATGCCCACGCAGGGGTCATGCCGCCCTTTGGTTCGCACATCCACCTCATTGCCGTCGGCGTCGATTGAACGCCGGTCATTGAGGATGGAGGAGGTGGGTTTGACGGCAAAGCGGGCGACAACCGGTTGCCCGGTGGAAATGCCGCCCAGAATGCCGCCGGCATTGTTGGACAGAAAAACGGGATTGCCGTCTTCGCCGATGCGGATCTCGTCGGCGTTCTCCTCGCCCGAAATCCGGGCGGCCTCGAACCCGTTGCCGATCTCCACACCCTTGACCGCGTTGATCGACATCAGATTGGCGGCGATGTCCTGGTCAAGCTTGGCATAGATCGGCGCGCCGAGTCCGGCAGGCACATTGTCGGCCACCACCTCGATCACGGCGCCGACCGAAGAGCCGGCTTTGCGGATGCCGTCGAGATAATCTTCCCAGACCGGTACGATTTCCGGGTCCGGTGCGAAGAACGGGTTGGTGTCGACCACCGACCAGTCCCAGTTGTCGCGGTTGATCTTGTGCTCGCCGATCTGCACCAGTGCTGCGCGGACCTTGACCCCTGGGATGACCAGCCGCGCCAATCCGCCTGCGGCCACACGCGCCGCGGTCTCGCGTGCCGAGGATCGCCCACCGCCACGGTAGTCGCGCACGCCATATTTGACATCATAGGTCAAATCGGCGTGGCCGGGCCGGTAGCGCTTGGCAATATCGGAATAATCCTTGGAACGCTGGTCAGTGTTCTCGATCAGCATCGAAACCGGCGTTCCGGTGGTCACCATCGTGCCGTCATCCTCGAGCATGACGCCCGACAGCACCTTGACGAGGTCCGCCTCGCGGCGCTGCGTGACAAAGCGGGATTGTCCCGGCTTTCGTTTGTCCATCCACTTTTGCAGCGATTCTCCGGTGAACCGCAGTCCGGGCGGGCAGCCGTCGACGACGCAGCCCAGCGCCGGCCCGTGGCTTTCGCCCCAGGTGGTGACTCGGAACAAATGGCCGAAAGTGTTATGCGACATGCGATTCAACCATGCGTTTTGTGCGGGACCAAGCCCGCTTGGTGAGTTTGGCGTGACTTCTAGAGGAAATCAGGGCCTTGGGGGAAGCCTTTTTGTTTACAGAGTGTCCAAGGCCCGTCGAATTCGTTGACATCACATTTTTTTGTCGCTGACATGGTGACGTTAATTTGCCACATTCAGCGCCTTGAAGGTGCGGAAAGATAATTTGAGCAGGGACTTCAAAATGCGTATCGTGATTTCCGCTTTGCTGACTGCGTCAGCCATCTTCGCATCCTTCTCCGCATGGGCGCAGAGCGCTGATGTCGAAGGCACGATTACGGATGTCTCTACGGCGGAAATGACGATCAGCCTGAATGACGGCCAAGTCTATCAGGCTCCGTCCGAATTCAATTTCGAAGGGCTGGAATCAGGCGTCAAGGTTCTCGTGTTTTACACCGAGGTAAATGGCACGCGCATGATTAACGACCTTGAACTGGTCGAGTGATTTAGAGCCGATCCGGTTAGGCCGCCCTTGGGCCAGCCTCACAAAACAGGCAAAACATCAGCCTGAAACCCGGCCCTGATACGCTTGGGAAAGAAGCACTGCTGCATGTCGATCACTTGCCGGTCAAGACTAGTTCACAGTGAACCGCGGCCGAAGGGTCTGTCCGCGCGGGGCGGGATCATTGAGAAAGCGCGGCTGACGTACTGTGATGACAAAGTTGTCAGGCCCGCGATATCCTCGATCAGGCGTGTAGATCACCTGCAACCCTTTGACCTTGCCTTTGCAATGCGCTGGTATTTTATTGTGTTTGACAACGCCGTAAATGAACTTGAGTTTACCGTGTTGAGGCTGTTTGCGCACCTTGTGGGAAGGTTTGCCAAAGATGGCGCAGGTCGACGGATTCCAAACCGCGAAATGGGCGATCATCGTTGATTTGTTGGCTGGCACAACAAAATCGGCGCTGGCGGAAGTTACTATGGCGAAAAATGCCAGCAGGGTTAGCGGAATAAAGCGGTTCACAATTGTCTCCAGATTGGGATCTATTCAATTTTGCACAAGCTTCCCCGGGTATCCAGAAATTTATCCCCAAAAAATGGTTGTGTGCAGGCGGCTCAGATCCAGCCGATCTGATCGCCTTCAATTTTCAAGATCCGGTCCTGTGGAATGTCGACCATCGCGGCCTCTTCGTCGGGCACCTTGCCGATCCGCTGAAACAGCGTCCGGATGACGCCGCCATGGGCAACGCAGATCGTGGGCCGGTCCACACCTGCCAGAAACTGGTCAGTTCGCTCGGCCAGCATCGCATAGCTTTCGGCGGCCTCCCCAGGCGGACGAAAGCGCCATTTGCCACGTTCGCGCTCCTCAATAAGGTGCGGCGAGTGTGCGCCGACCTCATCAAGCGTCTGACCTTCCCAGTCGCCGAAGGACAATTCGATCAACAGGCGCTCGGTCCTGTAGGCGTCCGGGATCAGCCCGGCGGCCGTCCTAACCAGTTCCATGGTCTCGCGGGTCCTCGACATCGGGCTCGAGACCCAATCAAACCCGTCGAGCGGCAGTTCCAGCGATGTTGACGCCAAAGCTTCGCCATTCGCACGCGCCTGACCGCGTCCCGTATCGTTGAGCGGAATGTCACGCGCGCCCTGAAGCCGTTGTTCCCGATTGTAGTCGGTCTGGCCATGGCGGATCACATAAAGGAGCATATCAGGCTCTCGATTGGGAATGTGGGCCTTCGACCCTAAACAACGCTGATGTCAGGCGCATCGACGGCCTTCATCCCAACCGTGTGATAGCCGGAATCGACATGAAGAATTTCGCCGGTCACGCCGCGCGAGAGATCGGACACCAGATAAAGTGATGAATCCCCGACTTCATCGATGGTGACCGTGCGCTTGAGTGGCGAATTGTACTCGTTCCACTTCAGAATATAGCGGAAATCGCCGATGCCGGAGGCTGCGAGCGTCTTGATCGGGCCGGCTGAAATCGCATTGACCCGAATGTTGGAAGCGCCCAGGTCAACCGCGAGATAGCGCACGCTGGCTTCCAATGCGGCCTTGGCAACACCCATGACGTTGTAGTGCGGCATCACCTTCTCGGCACCGTAATAGGTCAGCGTCAGGATCGAGCCGCCGTCGCTCATCAGCGGTTCAGCCCGCTTGGCGACCGCCGTCAGCGAATAGACCGAGATGTCCATCGTGCGGTTGAAGTTTTCGCGGGTGGTTTCGACGTAACGGCCGGTCAGTTCGTCCTTGTCCGAGAATGCGATGGCATGAACCACGAAATCGAGCTTGCCCCATTTCGCTTCAAGTTCGGCAAACACCGCATCAATGCTGTCAAGATCGGTGACGTCGCAATGCCCGGCGACAATCGCACCCAGATCTGCAGCCAGTGGCTCCACGCGCTTCTTGAGCGCCTCACCCTGATAGGTCAGGGCCAGTTCGGCCCCTGCGTCGGCACAAGCCTTGGCGATGCCCCAAGCAATCGAACGATTGTTGGCAACGCCCATTATCAGGCCACGTTTGCCTTTCATCAGGCCGGAAGTGTTAGCCATTTCAGTCTCCCTAGCGATTATCGAGCAGGCTATGGCACACAGCTTCATATGCTGCAAGCCGCTGCCCTTGGGTATGATGTATCACGGCTGGTTTCCCCCACAAACCGCGAGATTTTACATAAACCATGACCGCCGGTTTGAGCGCATCAAGTCGACCAAACGGGAATCCGGCTTTTCCGGCAACATGACCCTGAGATGGATATGCAGCGGCGCACGCTTGCCCTCGCTGGACGGAAGGCCCTTGCCGGGAACGCGCAACACGGTGTCGGAGCCCGACCACTCCGGGATGGTAACGCGTACCGGGCCGTCAAGGCTCGTGAAGACGAAAGATCCACCGAGGACCGCCTCGCTGAGGCTGATGGCATGCTCGCCATGCAAGTCCGCACCGACGGCGCGCAGTTTAGGGTGTTGTGCATGCCGCAGGGTGACAACAGCATCGCCAAAGGCGTCCGGATCAGGAGAGGGGACCCGGATTTCGGTTCCATCCAGGGTCCCGGGAGGTGATGTGAAGCTCACCGAATGGACATCGCCAAACCCGATTTCTCCACGATAGCCGTCCAATGCGGATTCGAGCGCGATGTCGATCTGGTGATAGGTTACGGGCATTGCTTCGTTCGAAGTCTCCGAATGGTGTCGGGTCTTCCATTTCGCGAACAACTCATCGAGAGCGGCGAGCGGGTCTTCGTCCAGTCCCGGCGCATCGGCGCGTCTTCGCTCACTCTTTGCGTTGGTGTCCCGGTCGTCCGAACGCCCATTCCTGGCTGCGGCTTCTCCGAAGATGTGGACCACCATGTCCTCAAAACCTGCTTCATCACGCCGCGTCGTGGGATCCTCTTCGGCCCTGTCTGTTTCGTTCTTTGTCGAACGGGCTTTTCGGGACTTGGAAAACGGATTGGCCTTGAAGCCGCGGGCCGGCTTGGGTCGCCGCCGGCCACGCGCATCGACCTCGCCCTTGTCGAACTTGACCCGGAGGTCGGGATCGACCAGCAACTTATAGGCCTGCGCGATCTCGGCAAACTTCACGCCAGCGCGCGGATCATCCGGCTTCTGGTCAGGATGCCAGAATTTGGCGAGTTGCCTGAAGGCGCTCTTGATTTCGTCTATGCTGGCGGTCTGGGTGACGCCGAGCACCGTGTACGGATTACGCATGAAACTTTCCCGTATGGGCATCTTAAGAGCAAACCTAGCGACGATTTGCTAACCATCCGTGTATGAATGAAAGTTTGCCGGAGAAACCGGCCGGGCTGCAGACAGCCCTCAGTTGCCGGTGCGCTCGAATGTCACCAGGTCCCAGCCAGTGTCAGGCCTCTGACAGACCTTGCCATCAAACAGGGCGACGCCATCGAAGGCATGGCGGGTGGTTTGAAACTGGCGGCAGCTTCTGGATCCATCCCGCACTTTGGCAATATCCGTGATGACGCCTGCCGAACCCGTCAGGGCGTTCGTCCAGGGATGGGCGCCACCGAGTTCGGACGTGCCCAAACCGCTGGCAAGATCGCGCACCACTGTCTCGTCAGACATGATTTCGGCTTCCGCCGACAGCGGCGGAACGGCACTGGTGGTCAAAGGATCAATCGACAGTGCGGACACTGCATCGCTTTTGCTGCTCATGCAGCCCGCGGCAAACAGTGCACACGAAAGCGACAGCGCCAAAAGCGCGCGGTGCGCGATCCGGCCCTTTTCGCCTCTGACTGCTTCTGTTAGGTCACTTGCCACTGATGCACCGCTCCATCCAGGAGGATTGAGGAAAAAGTATGACCGAAACAGGGTTAACAACTGGTGACTTTACCGAAGCGCATGAGCCATATCGGCTGTTTGCGAACTGGCTTGAAGAGGCGACTGCGTCGGAGCCAAATGATCCCAATGCACTTGCTCTGGCCACTGTGGATGAAGACGAAATGCCCAATGTGCGCATGGTCTTGCTCAAGGGCTTTGATGAACGCGGCTTTGTGTTCTACACCAACTTCGAAAGCCAGAAGGGCCGCGAAATTCTTGGATCGATGAAGGCTGCAATGTGCTTTCACTGGAAAAGCTTGCGTCGTCAGGTTCGGGTGAGAGGGCCGGTGGAACAGGTCAGCGACGCCGAGGCCGATGAATACTACGCGTCCCGCCCGCGTGGCAGCCGTATCGGCGCCTGGGCATCAAAGCAGTCGCGCCCGCTGGAAGGCCGTTTTGCGCTGGAAAAGGCGGTCGCCGAATACACGGCAAAGCACGCGGTTGGCGATATCCCGCGTCCGGCACACTGGTCCGGCTTCCGCATCCTGCCGCAGTCAATCGAGTTCTGGCATGACCGGCCGTTCCGGCTGCATGACCGGGTGGTCTTCAGCCGAAATCAGGACGATTGGGACAAGACCCGTCTCTATCCCTGAGTTCAGCCCGAAAATGCGAAAGGAATGCCTGAGGCCAGCGCGCCGACATAGCGGCATTTTTGATAGTACCCGTTGAGGGAGATGCGCGGCAATGAAAACCGCGACGCAATGCTCTGCTCTGTCAGCACCCCGGGATTGGTCGTCACCGCAAGCGAGAAGCCCAGTTCTTCAGCCGCCCTGTACTCCCGCTGGCATGCTGCGCAGCGGTCGCCATAAGGGTAAGCCAAGGTGCTGGGTCTTGCTCCGGTGATCTGTGCAACCCGCTCCGCCGAGCTGTCGAGCTCTTCACGCATCCGCGACGCATTGGTATGGGCAAGATTGATGTGGCTGATGGTGTGTGCACCCAGGCTGGCAAGCGGCCTTTGAGCGAGCACTTCAAGTTCCGCTTCGTCCATGACTTCTCTGTCAACGATCCCCGTCGGGCAGATTCCCGTTGCGCGTGCCCGGCGGTCGAGCTGGGAGATGATTTCGTCCTGCTCTATACACGACAGCGCTTTGTGCAGCCTGTCAAAGGCGGCATATTTCTCCAGCATCGTGCGTGCAGGGTAGCTGGTCTCGCCTTCACCAAAATCGAAATCGAACTGGTCGACACGGCCAATCAGCTCTTCTGCAGTCTCCCACCAGATTGAATGGGTCCGGTCGACAAAGCCGCCGGATATGAAGATCGTATAGGGGATTCCGTGTTTCTCAAACACTGGCCGGGCATGGACATCATTGTCGCGATAGCCGTCATCCAGCGTGAAAACCATCGCGGGTCCCGGGCGATCGGGTTGCGCCAGGTAGGCCGGGAGATCCTCAAGTGCCACCGGCACATAGCCAATCGACTTGAGCTTGGTTATGGTGGCGTCGAGAAAATCCGGCGTGACCGAAAGGTGGGCGACCGGGTCGAATTCTTTCTCTTGAGCGGGCCGCACATGATGCAAGGTGAAGATTGAGCCCAGCCCGCGCGCGCCCGGCATCATCTTGGACTTCGTCATCAACGACACGGCCTCCAGCCCGCCCTGAATGGCAGCCCGTTTGATTATGCGTCGTGCAGCGACAGTGTGGGGTCCGTGCATAAATCCGATCCAAAAGCGCCGTGAGGCGGAATTGGCAGAAACCTAACAGACGCGGCTTAACCGTTGTTGAATCTGAGACGGATTGTTAAATTCGTCATATGGATGCACGGCAACTCAGCTCAAAACGCCTAGTCCGTCAGCCCTGACAGTGAACCTGGCGCCCTTATGCCTGGGTGCCGCCAACGGTCATGGCGTTCATCAGCAAATGCGGCTGGCCCACGCCGACGGGCACGCTCTGGCCTGCCTTGCCGCACATGCCGATGCCGGTGTCGAGCGCTGAATCATTGCCGACCATGGCGATCCGCTGCATCGCCTCCGGACCGTTTCCGATCAGCATTGCACCCTTGACCGGCGCTCCGATCTTGCCGTCCTCGATCATGTAGGCCTCGGTGCAGCCGAACACGAACTTGCCCGAGGTGATGTCGACCTGGCCGCCGCCGAAGGAGACTGCGTAAAGCCCCTTCTTGACCGACGAGATCATATCTCCCGGTGTCCGGTCGCCGGACAGCATATAGGTGTTGGTCATCCGCGGCATCGGTTGATGTGCATAGGACTGGCGCCTGCCGTTGCCGGTCGCCTTCATGCCCATCAGCCGGGCATTCTGGCGGTCCTGCATGTAGCCGACCAGAATGCCATCCTCGATCAGGACATTGTAGCCCGATGGCGTGCCTTCGTCGTCCACCGACAGCGAGCCGCGGCGGCCTTCGATGGTTCCGTCATCGACCACGGTGACGCCCTTGGAGGCCACTCGCTCGCCGAGCAGGCCGGCAAAGGCCGACGTTTTCTTGCGGTTGAAATCGCCCTCAAGCCCGTGACCGACCGCTTCGTGCAGCATCACACCGGGCCAACCGGCGCCAAGCACCACATCGAGTGTGCCGGCAGGCGCTGGCACCGCATCAAGATTGACCAGGGCCTGCCTCAGCGCCTCGTCAGCGCCGTGACGCCAGCTTTCCTCTGTCAGGAAATCGCCAAACAATTTGCGCCCGCCCATGCCGAAGGAGCCGTTTTCCTGCCGGTCGCCGACGCCTGCCACCACCGAGATGTTGAGCCGTGTGAGCGGCCGTACATCGCGCACCCGGTGACCGTCGGCCCGCAGGACCTCGACCACCTGCCAATTGGCCGCGATCGAGACCGACACCTGACGGACCCGCTCGTCCTTGTTTCGCAGGTAATGATCAATCGTCTGCAGCAGCTTGACCTTGTCCTCAAATCCGGGCGAGGCGAGGGGATTGTCAGCCGTGTAGAGCAGCTTGTTGGTTCGCTGTGGGGCGGCCGAATAGGTTCCGGTGGCGCCGCGCGTGACGGCAGAGACGGCGTCGGCGGCGCGTTTCAGGGCGGATTCGGACAATTCGCCTGCGTGGGCATAGCCGGAGGTTTCGCCAAGCACCGATCTCAGGCCGAAGCCGCGGTCGGTCGCATAGGCGCCCGATTTCAGCTTGCCGTTGTCGAAAACAAGCGACTCGATTTCCTCATATTCGAGGTATAGCTCGCCATCATCCGCGCCCTTGAGCGCGTCGGCGACGATCCGCTCAACTTGGGTTTCCGATATGTCGAACTGACTGGTGAGCGCGTCTTGCATGGTAGGGGTCCGTTGCTGATCGTTTTGTGACGATATAGGTGCTCA
Organism: Hoeflea sp.; assembly: GCA_043585085.1. Lineage (GTDB taxonomy): Bacteria > Pseudomonadota > Alphaproteobacteria > Rhizobiales > Rhizobiaceae > Hoeflea. The sequence continues at coordinate 471,698 of CP121320.1, read as the reverse complement.
ATCCGCGATTGGAACATGGTGGCTTTTGGTCAATGGACAAAATCACGGTCGAAAACATCAATCATCCCAGCAAATCCGAGAGGGTCAATGCAGGGAAATATCTCGCCATGCGCAGCGCCATGCTTGCGGTTTTGACGGAAAGCGCCGAACCTCTCGATACCAAAGCCATAGGCCGCGCGGTCAAGCCCCTGTTGCCAGACGATCTCTTTCCCGGCGGCGCGACCTCGGGTTGGTGGATCAAAACCGTACAGCTCGATCTGGAGGCCAAGGGTATCCTTACGCGCACCGCGACCAAACCTTTGAGGATTTTCCTGACAAGGCGGAATTCAAATGCCTGAAAACAAGACCAAGCCCATACCCATCAATCCGGCCGCAGTGATTTCTGCGCTCGACGAGGGACCCCGCAAGCGTGACGCCGAAACACTCGATGCGATGATGCAACGGGTTTCCGGCGCCGAGCCGGTGATGTGGGGCGCGGCGATGTTCGGTTACGGCTCCTACGGGTACACCTATAGCTCTGGCCGCACAGGAACGTTTTTCCGAGTCGGCTTTGCACTGAGGAACCGTCAACTCGTTGTCTATGTGATCCCCGGATTTGAAGGTATGGAAAACGAACTGGCGCGATTGGGTCCTCACAAGACCGGCAAATCGTGCCTCTATCTAAAGCGGCTCGACGATATTGATCTGGACGTGCTGGAGCGCATCGTTGCACGCTCCATCGTGATCATGGCCGAGCGATACCCGGAAGAGGGTATTTAGGACCTTATGGCAGCGAGGCATATCCGTCGGTAAAGCCCGAGAGATCGACCGGGATGCCGATGCCTTCTTCTGGCGTCTGGAACACGATGAACGTTGCCGTGGTGCCCGCCCGCAGCGTGGTCAGCAGTGTCTCATCGAGGATCACTTCGGCATAGCAGCCATCCGAGAAGCAGCGCACGAAATAGGCACGGCCAATGTCCTTGCCGTCAACATTGAGGCCCAGGCCGGAGGGCAGCAGCACCCCGAGAGGCGCGAGCACCCGCAGAATTCGGGCCTGTTGATCGGCGGTCTTGAGCACCACCACGGAAAGTCCGACCTCGGGCCGGTCATCGGCGATGACATTCTGCATCAAGGCGCATTGTTCGCTCGGTGCTCCCGCTGGCGTGTCGCACACGATCGACCACGCACCATGCGAGGATTTGACCTTCCCGGCCTGCTGGGCGTGTGCCTGATGCGCAGCCACAAGCGGCATGAGCAGCCCCAAAACCAGCGCCATTGTTGTCTTAATATTTAATGAGAATGCCATTTCAACTCCACGGAGCCGCCGAATCATTGCGCATTTTGTAAGTCCACGGCGCAAAATTGGAACCCTTGGCGGCAACTCTGTGCCGTTTTCTACGGCAAAAATGCGGCTCCTGCTGAAACTTGCGCCTGCCGGTTGTGTATTAGCGGTCCCTGCGACACTGTTGCAGATGGTTCAAAGGCCCGTTTCACGGCAGTTTAGGGCGTGATGCAGTGTGCAAAACACCACTGAAAACAGTTTCGCGCAAAAATGCCGCATCATACACAGGTGACGACGGTTGCGGGCAGTGCCATTCTGTGGTTTGAAGCGCCGATCATATTGAGGGATTCCGTCTGCCCACGCAGATGGCACGACACTCGAGGGAGACTTGACGTGACCAACAAGCTTTTTGCAGGGCTTGCAGCGTTTGCTTCGCTGGGCGCAAGCTCGGCATACGCCGCACAGCCAGTTGACTGGCAGATGACTTTCCAGCCTGCAGCAACCGAGATCATGGCTCAGATCCGTGGTTTCGAGGTTTACACACTCTGGTTCATCATTCCGATCACGCTGTTCGTTCTCGGACTTCTGGTCTACGTGATGGTCAAGTTCCGTTCCGGCGCCAACCCGACGCCATCGAAGACCAGCCACAACACTGCCATCGAGGTGGTTTGGACACTCGGGCCTGTCGTCATTCTTTTGGCGATCGCCATTCCGTCCTTCAATCTGCTGACAGCGCAATATTCGCCGCCGCCAGCTGACATGACCATCAAAGCCACCGGTTACCAGTGGTACTGGGGTTACGAATACCAGACCGAAAACGAACTGTCGTTTGACGCCCTGATGCTGCAGGAAAGCGAGCGCGCCGATTACGGCAAGGAAGACGTGGCAGCCTATCCGCGGCTGCTGGCCGTTGACAATGAGGTTGTTGTTCCCGTCGGTAAAACCGTACGCCTGCTGGTCACTGCCGCCGATGTGCTGCACGCTTTCGCCATGCCGGCCTTCGGCGTGAAGATGGATGCGGTTCCCGGACGCCTCAACGAGACCTGGTTCAAGGCCGATGTTGAAGGTCTGTATTACGGCCAGTGCTCAGAGCTTTGCGGCAAGGATCACGCCTACATGCCGATCGCCATCCGCGTTGTGTCCGAGGAGCAGTTTGACTCCTGGCTCGCTGCTGCGGCCGACGATGTCGAGGCTGCCAACCGCAACCTGATGGCTGCCATCGATACCGCCAACAAGTCGGTCGATGTCGCCGCTACCGTCGAAAATTAAGAGAGGGGACTGAGAGCAATGGCCGGTTCAACTGTCGCTCATGACCACGATCACAAGCCCCAGGGTTTTGTGCGTCGCTGGATGTATTCCACCAACCACAAGGATATCGGGACCCTCTATCTGATTTTCGCGATCATCGCGGGCATCATCGGCGGTCTTCTCTCCGTTGCCATGCGTGCCGAATTGCACGAGCCTGGCATTCAGATCTTTCACGGTCTTGCGTCCATGGTCTACGGCATCGACGGCGATGCCTCGATTGATGCCGGCAAGCACATGTACAATGTGTTCACCACCGCTCACGGCCTGATCATGATCTTCTTCATGGTGATGCCCGCCCTGATCGGCGGTTTTGCCAATTGGATGGTTCCGATCATGATCGGCGCGCCTGACATGGCGTTCCCGCGCATGAACAACATCTCGTTCTGGCTTCTGCCACCGGCCTTTATCCTGCTGCTGCTTTCGATGTTTGTCGAAGGTCCTGCAGGCGCCTACGGCACCGGTGGTGGCTGGACCATCTACCCGCCGCTTTCGACCTCAGGCCAGCCAGGTCCCGCGATGGACTTTGCGATCCTGTCGCTGCACGTTGCCGGTGCCTCGTCGATCCTGGGTGCAATCAACTTTATCACCACCATCTTCAACATGCGTGCGCCGGGCATGACCCTGCACAAGATGCCGTTGTTTGCCTGGTCGGTGCTGATCACCGCATTCCTGCTGCTGTTGTCGCTGCCGGTTCTGGCTGGTGCAATCACCATGCTTCTGACCGACCGTAACTTCGGCACGGCCTTCTTCGCGCCTGATGGCGGTGGTGACCCGATCCTGTTCCAGCATCTGTTCTGGTTCTTCGGTCATCCGGAAGTGTACATCCTGATTTTGCCGGCCTTCGGCATGATCAGCCACATCGTGTCGACCTTCTCCAAGAAGCCCGTTTTCGGTTATCTCGGCATGGCTTACGCCATGGTCGCGATCGGCGCTGTCGGCTTCATCGTGTGGGCGCACCACATGTATACGGTCGGCCTGTCGCTCAACACCCAGCGCTACTTCGTCTTCGCCACCATGGTGATCGCGGTGCCGACGGGTGTGAAGATCTTCTCCTGGATTGCAACGATGTGGGGCGGTTCGATCACCTTCCGCACGCCAATGATCTGGGCGATCGGCTTCATCTTCCTGTTCACCGTGGGCGGTGTGACCGGCGTGCAGCTCGCCAACGCAGGTCTCGACCGCGCTATGCACGACACCTACTACGTGGTGGCCCACTTCCACTACGTGCTGTCGCTGGGTGCGGTGTTTGCGATCTTCGCCGGCTGGTACTACTGGTTCCCGAAAATGTTCGGCTACATGTACAGCCCGATGATTGCACGTACGCATTTCTGGGTCACCTTTGTCGGCGTGAACCTGGTGTTCTTCCCGCAGCACTTCCTGGGCCTGGCAGGCATGCCGCGCCGCTACATCGACTATCCTGATGCCTTTGCCCACTGGAACGCGATCTCGTCCTACGGCTCCTATATTTCGGGTATTGGCGTGCTGATCTTCCTCTTCGGTGTCTGGGAAGCCTTCGCCAAGAAGCGCGTTGCCGGTGACAATCCCTGGGGTGAGGGCGCGACGACGCTGGAATGGCAGCTGTCATCGCCTCCGCCGTACCACCAGTGGGAAAAGCTGCCGCGCATCAAGTAACTTTGCGCAGCCGATGAGAATTCCAGACCGCCGGACCCTTCCGGCGGTCTGGTCACAAATCCCGGGCCAATAACCCGGTCCCCAAATTGGGCCCTTGGCCAAGGCCATGGGGCAAGAGGGAAAGACGAAACGCCGATGTCTATGACCAATGAACATGACGCGCTTGCCGGGCCAGCGATGCTGGACGGCGATGCACGCGACTACTTCGCGCTTCTGAAGCCGCGTGTGATGTCGCTTGTGGTCTTCACAGCCTTCGTTGGAATGCTGCTGGCACCCGGTGAAATTCACCCGCTGCTGGGCTTCATCGCCGTTCTCTGTATCGCTGTGGGGGCAGGCGCATCCGGCGCGCTCAACATGTGGTACGACGCTGATATCGATGTTCTGATGGGCCGCACCGCCAAGCGCCCGGTTCCCGCCGGCAAGGTGTCCGCGGAAAACACGCTTGCTTTCGGCCTGTTCCTGTCGGTGTTTTCGGTCGTTGTCCTCGGCTTGACCGTGAACTGGCTTTCGGCCGGCCTGCTGGCCTTCACCATCTTCTTCTACGCCGTCATCTACACGATGTGGCTCAAGCGCTCGACACCGCACAACATTGTCATCGGTGGTGCGGCCGGTGCGTTCCCTCCGATCATCGGCTGGGCTTGCGTCACCAATTCGATTTCGATCGAAAGCATCGTGCTGTTTTCGATCATCTTTCTCTGGACGCCGGCTCATTTCTGGGCGCTGGCGTTGTTTAAGTGTGCCGATTACGGCCGCGCCGGCGTTCCGATGCTGCCAAATGTCTCGGGCGAACGCGCAACCAAGCACCAGATCGTTCTCTATGCAGTCCTGACCGCCATCAGCGGCGTGGTGCCGTCATTGATGGGCTTTGCCGGTGTCGTCTACGGTGTTGTTGCGGCGGTGCTGGGCGCAGCGTTCATCTGGTATTCGGTCAAGACCTGGCAGATGCTTGATGGCGACGAGAAGATGATCCCGGCCAAGAAGCTGTTTGGCTATTCGCTGGTCTATCTTTTCGGCATCTTCACGGCTCTCGCGGTGGATGGTCTGGTCGCCAAATTCTTTGGCGTGGTGGCTTGATCATGGATCAGGTGGAACTCACTGAGCAGCAAAAGAAGGCAAGGCGCTCGCGGTCTGTGGCCATTGCCGTCGTTTTGGCGTTGCTGGTTATCCTTTTTTACGCGGTGACGATCGTCAAGATCGGCCCCTCGATCCTGAACCGGCCCTTGTGAGGAGCGCGATGAGCACCGAGCCTGACCAGATCAAGGATGTAAAAAGCCACGCGAACCGCCGGATTGTGATTGCCTGTTCGGCGTTTGTGGCCTCGATGGTCGGCGTAAGTTATGCTGCTGTTCCGCTTTACGAACTGTTCTGCCAGGTGACCGGCTATGGCGGCACCATTCAGCGCACCGAACAATTCTCGGACACCATTCTGGACCGCACCGTCAAGATCCGCTTCGACGCCAATACCGCTGCAGGCCTGCCTTGGGATTTCAAGCCGGTCCAGCGCGAAGTGGAAGTTCGTATCGGCGAGACAATTCTGGTCAATTATACCGCCACCAACACCTCCAGCCTGTCGACGACCGGCCAGGCGACATTCAATGTCACGCCAATGGCCGCCGGGGCTTATTTCAACAAGGTTCAGTGCTTCTGCTTCACCGAGACCGAACTCAAGCCCGGCGAATCGTTGGAAATGCCGGTGTTGTTCTTCGTGGATCCGGAGATTGTTGAGGCGGCTGACACGCAAAACATCGACACCATCACGCTATCCTACACTTTCTTCCCGCATGAAACGGAGAAACCCGTTGCGGCGGCGGCAGTGCCGGTGCAAGACAACAGTAACCTGTAAGACCAATATTGCTTCGGACCTCTGGGTCCGAGGCGGCAAATGATGACTATCGGGGAAATACGACATGGCCGACGCACATCAGAAACACCACGACTACCATATCCTTCCGCCGAGCCCCTGGCCGCTGACCGGATCGGTCGGCGCCCTTGTGATGGCGCTTGGCGCTATTGGCTGGATGCAGGGCCTCAACGGAGCGGATTCGCTTCTGGGCCTTCCGATCACCAATCCGGTGCTGTTCTTCGTCGGTCTGGCCATCGTTCTCTACACGATGTTTGGCTGGTGGGGCGACACCGTCAAGGAAGCCCATGAAGGCCACCACACCCGTGTTGTCGGCTTGCATCTGCGCTACGGCATGATCATGTTCATCGCCTCGGAGGTGATGTTCTTTGTGGCCTGGTTCTGGGCGTTCTTCGATGCCAGCCTGTTCCCTGATGAGGTTCATCAGGTTGCCCGAGCCGCCTTCACCGGTGGACAGTGGCCACCTGCCGGCATCGAGGTGCTCGATCCGCTGCACCTGCCGCTGTACAACACCGTGATCCTGCTGCTGTCCGGCACCACCGTGACCTGGGCGCACCATGCTCTGCTGCACGGCGACCGCAAGGGCCTGGTCTATGGTCTGACCCTGACGATCGTGCTCGGCATGATCTTCTCCGGCGTGCAGGCCTATGAATATTCGGTCGCACCGTTCGACTTCAAGGATTCGATCTACGGCGCCACATTCTACATGGCGACCGGCTTCCACGGCTTCCACGTGCTGGTCGGAACCATCTTTCTGGTTGTCTGCCTGATCCGCGCAATGCGGGGGCACTTTACGCCGAAACAGCATTTCGGCTTCGAAGCGGCTGCCTGGTACTGGCATTTCGTCGACGTGGTCTGGCTGTTCCTGTTTTTCGCGATCTACATCTGGGCATCCTGGGGTGCGCCGATTTACCAGCACTAGGATCTAGCGGATTTCATGTAGCTTGGGGCGGCAGGGCAACCTGCCGCCCTGCGCGTTTTAACGGCGTGTATTTCAACCCCGGTGATCGGAGACTGCAGTGACCAAGGACCAAGCGCATTATCCGCCTGTTGATGCAGTATCGGTCGGGCTGAGGGGGCGTTGTCCGCGCTGTGGCGATGGCGCTTTGTTCAGCGGCTTCCTTGGTGTCAAACCAGCCTGCGGCGTTTGTGGTCTCGACAACAGCTTTGCCGATGCAGGCGATGGACCAGCGGTCTTTGTTATCATGATCGTGGGCTTCATTGTCGTCGGGCTGGCGCTGTGGCTTGAGGTTAACTACAGCCCCGCACTCTGGGTGCACCTGATCATGTGGATCCCGCTTGCCACCGTCTTGTCGCTCGGTCTGCTGCGTGCGCTCAAGGGCTTGATGATCGCACTTCAGTATCGCAACAAGGCAGCGGAAGGTCAGATCGACCGTGGTTGAGGCAACACAAAAGGCAACGCGCCCCCAGACACGTGTCTGGATCGCCATCGTGCTTGTGCCCGCCGCACTTGCTGTGTTGCTGGCGCTTGGCACCTGGCAGGTCCAGCGCCTGATCTGGAAAGAAGACCTGTTAGTCGCGATTGCCCAGCGCAGTCATGCCGATCCGGTTGGTGTGCCGGAAATTGAAGCGATGCTCGCGGTATCCGAGCCGATTGAATACCGCACCGCCTTTGCTGTTGGTGAGTTCGTCAATGCTGGTGAGCAGCATTTCTTTGCCACCTTCAACGGCCAGAGTGGATTTTACGTCTACACGCCACTTGCGCTCGCCGACGGCCGTTTCCTGTTCGTCAATCGTGGCTTTGTGCCCTACGATCTGAAAGAGCCCGTGACGCGGCCTGAAAGCCTGCTTGAGGGCGAGCAGCGGATCACCGGTCTGGCACGCGGAAAACTCGAGCAAAAGCCGTCCATGGTGGTTCCGGACAATGACGAGCAGGCGAACATTTATTACTGGAAAGACCTCGATCAGATGACAGCCAGTGCCGGTCTTGCTGCGGACAATGTCTTGCCGTTCTTCCTGGATGCTGATGCCACGCCGGTTCCCGGCGGGCTCCCAAAAGGCGGCGTTACGGTAATCGATCTGCCCAACAATCATCTTCAATATGCCATCACATGGTATGGTCTGGCTCTGGCGCTCGTTGCGGTCGGTCTATTCGCCTGGATGAGACGAAAATCCTGATTGCATCTGGTACCTGACCGCTCCGGCATGGTACCGGGAATGACGGCAATCCGATGAAGGGCATTGAAGTGGCTGTTCTTGCACTGATCCTTGTGGCGCTTGTGGCGCTCGAACATATCTACATTCTGGTGCTGGAGATGTTTCTCTGGACCACGCCCCGCGGGATGAAAGCCTTCGGCCTGAGCCGTGAGCAGGCGGAATCAACCAAGGTCATGGCGGCCAATCAGGGGCTCTACAACGGCTTTCTCGCCGCAGGCCTGATCTGGGCGCTTGTTCATCCCGACCCGGCTTTCGCGTTTCAACTCAAGCTGTTTTTCCTGGGCTGTGTCGTTGTTGCCGGCCTTTATGGAGGTGCCACCGCGTCGCGCAAGATCTATGTTATTCAGGCGCTGCCAGCTGCCCTGGCGATGATCGCCGTGATCGTCGCCCGCTAAGACCAGGACCGTATGAACGAGCAGATGAAACCATGACCAAAACTCCCCTGACGATAAGGCTTTGCGGCCCGCGCGGTTTCTGCGCCGGGGTTGACCGCGCCATCCAGATCGTGGTGCTGGCGATCAAGAAATACGGCGCGCCGGTCTATGTCCGCCACGAGATCGTCCACAACCGCTTCGTGGTTGAGGGGCTCGAAACCCTTGGCGCGGTGTTCGTCGAAGAACTCGACGAAATCCCCGCCGAGCATCAGCGCCAGCCGGTGATCTTCTCCGCCCATGGTGTCCCGAAATCGGTGCCAGCGGATGCCGAGCAGCGCAATTTGTTCTTTCTTGACGCCACCTGCCCACTGGTCTCGAAGGTTCACAAACAGGCCATGCGGCACGAACGCCAGGGCCGCCATGTGGTTCTGATCGGCCACAAGGGGCATCCCGAAGTGATCGGCACGATGGGGCAGCTGCCGCCCGGTGCGGTGACGCTGGTCGAGACGGTTGAAGATGTTGACGCGTTTGAGCCCGCGGACCCCGCAGCGCTCGGCTTCGTCACCCAGACCACCCTGTCGGTCGATGACACCGCCGATGTGATTGCTCGGTTGGGCGAGCGGTTTCCGCTGATCAATGCGCCTGCTGCAGAATCGATCTGCTACGCCACCACCAACCGCCAGGACGCGGTCAAGCAGGCAGCGCCGGGCTGCGATCTGTTTGTGGTGGTCGGCGCACCCAACTCCTCCAATTCCAAACGGCTAGTGGAAGTGGCGCTGAAGGCCGGTGCAGAGCGCTCGATCCTGCTCCAGCGCGCTCATGAGATCGACTGGGACGCGATCGGCGACATCGGCCTGCTCGGCGTGTCGGCTGGCGCGTCGGCGCCTGAAGTCGTGGTCAACGAGATCATCGATGTCTTCAGGGAACGCTTTGATGCCACCATCGTGCTCGCCGAGACCGTGAAGGAGACCGAGAATTTTCTGGTCAACCGCGAGCTGCGTGATGTCGAATTGACGGTTGAAGACATGGCCTTCGTCAACGGAGGGCAGTGACGATGGCCGTTTACACCGATGTGAGCGAAGACCAGCTCAAGGCATTTCTGACCGAGTATGATGTCGGAACCCTGCTGTCCTGCAAGGGCATTGCAGAAGGTGTCGAAAACTCAAACTTCCTGCTCAAGACCACCGCCGGGTTCTACATTCTCACGCTTTACGAGAAGCGCGTGGCTGCGGCGGATCTGCCGTTCTTCCTGGGGCTGATGGATCATCTGTCGCAAAACGGGCTGAGCTGTCCGCTGCCCATCCCGCGCCTCGATGGCGAGAGCCTGGGAGAGCTGGCAGACCGGCCTGCGGCAATGGTCTCGTTTCTCGATGGCGCCTGGCTGCGCAAGCCGCAGGCCATTCATTGCCGCGAGGTTGGCCGCGCCATGGCGGAAATGCATGTGGTCGGCGCCGGGTTTCAGATCCGGCGCGAAAATGCGCTCACCGTGGGCAACTGGCGCCCTTTGTGGGAGAGCTCCCGCGCTCGCGCCGATGAGGTGCAGCCGGGCCTGAGAGATGAAGTGGATCAAGCGCTTTCCGACCTTGAAACCACCTGGCCGCAAGGCCTGCCTGAAGGTGTTATCCACGCCGATCTGTTTCCAGACAATGTGTTCTTCATCGAGGACAGCCTGTCGGGGCTGATCGACTTTTATTTCGCCTGCAATGATTACCTCGTTTATGACGTCGCGATCTGCCTCAATGCCTGGTGCTTCGAAACTGACGGCGCCTTCAACCTGACCAAGGGCATGGCCCTGATTGACGGGTACCAATCGGTGAGGGCGCTCTCACCGGCAGAGGCCGATGCCCTTCCGGTGCTCGCCCGGGGTGCTGCATTGCGGTTTTTCCTCACTCGTCTCCACGACTGGCTGACAACCCCTGAGGGCGCGCTGGTGGTCAAGAAGGACCCGCTCGAATATCTGCGCAAGCTGCGGTTTCACCGGCAGATTGGCTCCAGTGTGGAATACGGTCTGCCTCGAAAGGACATGGTATCGTGAAACAGGTCGACATATTCACCGATGGTGCCTGTTCGGGCAATCCCGGCCCCGGCGGTTGGGGCGCGATCCTGCGCTATGGCGAGATCGAGAAAGAAATGTCAGGCGGTGAGGCCTCGACCACCAACAACCGCATGGAACTGCTGGCCGCAATCAATGCCCTCAATGCACTTAAGGGAGGGTGCGAGGTGCAGCTCTACACCGACAGCAAATATGTCATGGACGGCATTTCCAAATGGATCCATGGCTGGAAGAAGAACGGCTGGAAGACGGCTGCGAAAAAACCGGTGAAGAACGCCGAACTCTGGCAGGCTCTGGAAGAGGCGCGCAAGCCGCACAAGGTCAACTGGCACTGGGTCAAGGGCCATGCCGGTCATCCCGAGAATGAGCGGGCCGATGAACTGGCGCGCTTTGGCATGGAGCCCTACAAAAACAAAACGGCGCCCCGAAGGAGCGCCGCTGAGTAAACTGGCCGGGAATTTTCAGAGCTGATCAAGCAGCGCCGATGCTCCCGAGGTAACCGCCTCGCCGGGGGAGTCCTCGATGTTGAGAGCGGTCACCTTGCCGTCTTCGACAATCATCGAATAGCGCTTCGAGCGCACGCCCAGGGTGCCGGCGGAAAGGTCCATTTCCATTCCGATGGCTTTGGTGAAGCTCGCGTCCCAATCCGACAGATAGCGCAGCTTGCCAGTACCGTTGGTGGCTTTTTCCCAAGCCGCCATGACGAAGGCGTCATTGACCGAAATCACCGCGATCTCATCCACGCCCTTGGCAAGAATGGCGTCGCGGTTCTCGAGATAGCCCGGCAGATGGTTGAGATGGCAGGTGGGCGTGAAAGCACCCGGAACCGCAAACACAACGACCTTCTTGCCGCCAAACAGATCACCGCTTTGAACTTCGGTCATCCCGTCCGCGGTGGTTTCCTTGAAAGTTGCCTCTGGCAGCTTGTCCCCAATAGCAATCGTCACGTCGGCGCTCCCTGTGCTAGCCGTTGATAGACTCTCAAGATAAGGAATAGCGCGACGGATTTCGAGGCCTGTGTCCGGATTAATCCGACACAGGCGATCAATTGGCTGCTGCAGGCACATTGCCCAGATTGTCACTCATGGCTCGCCTGCCAAATGTGATGACGGCGTTGATCGCATCAAGATCAATGTCGCTTGCGTTCTCAGGCCGGCGTTCCACCCGGACGCTCCACCGGGCTTCGCCGTCTGAATCCGATATCAGCCGGGGTGGGGCGAAGGCGAAACCGGGAGGACCGGAGACGAACAGGTCGGGTTTGACGCTGGCGGGACGGAATGCGGGAAGGGCGACCGCGATCTCGATCTGGTCAGAGTTCACATGTACATCGGTGAGATGAAAATCCGCTCCCATCGGCTCCGGAAGGCTCGCAATGGCAGCATCGACCAGCATTCTTGCGGACTTCGAAGTGACCGCATCTTGCGGCAGGTCAACCTCCAGCTCGGCCTGAAACGGCACGCATATCTTTTCGCAGATGCCGATAAAGGCCAGCGCGCGGATCTGAGCTGGTCCGCTCGCGGTGCGCTTCAAGACGAGCGGAAAACGCACCGGCGCGGTATAGCCCGACCAGATTGCATAGCCGTCATCGACCCGAACTGGCGGCGGATAGTCAAACGCCTCCAGATCAATGCCCTTGCTCTGCGAAAAATCGACAATCGGCGGAATTCCGGCGCTGCCCGGATCGCGCCAATAGGTCTTCCAGCCGGCATCCAGATCCACGTCGAGCACGGCCATGATGGTTCCGTCAGCGCGCGGTGCAGGGTCGACAACCAGGCGCATGCGCCCGCCTTCGGTCTCCGCCCAGGCGCTTTCAAGCGCCCAGGCGGGCACAATGGCAAGAGCTATCACGAGCACGGTGCCTGCGAGACTTTTGCAAGCCCGCGTCAAGACGGAGTGTGGAAATGCTGATCTGATCATTGCGCCAATCTACCGGATCAATGGTTTGCAAATCCAATAAATCTCATCTGAGCAATTCTCATTTTTCCGTGACTTGTCACAGCAATCAGACAAATTATCACCAAAGGACGAGCACTGGTTCACAAGAGAGGGCTTTCCAAACCCCCAGAACTTGATAGGCTCTTGCCATGTTTGGACTTGAAGATCATTTGGCGCAGCGCAAACGAGGCTGCTTGGACGGGCATTTCCTGCTCGCAATGCCGTCCATGAATGACGAGCGGTTCGAGCGAACCGTCATTTTTGTATGCGCCCATTCTGAAGATGGGGCCATGGGCTTCATTCTCAACCGGCCGCAGCCCTTAAGCTTTGAAGAGCTGATAGAGAGCCTTGATCTAGACAGCGAAAAGCGCCGTGACGCCGACAAGAAACGCAAGGTCGGGATTAGCGAATGTGCTCGTGATTTTCCGGTCCAGTTTGGCGGCCCGGTCGACACCGGTCGTGGCTTCGTGCTGCATTCCGATGATTACATGACGGAATCAACCATGCCGGTGAATGATGATCTTTGCCTGACGGCGACGATCGACATCTTGCGCGCCATCAAAGACGGGGGCGGACCCGTGCGTGGCCTGCTGCTGCTGGGTTATGCCGGCTGGGCTCCCGGTCAGCTTGAACAGGAAATTGCGGCCAATGCCTGGCTGAGTTGCCCTGCGAGTGACGACATCGTTTTTGATCGCGACCATTCCGCCAAATATGACCGTGTGCTGAGCCACATGGGTGTGAGCCCGGCCATGCTGTCAATGGAAGCCGGTCACGCCTGAGACTGCCGCGGTTTTTTGCGTGCCCCGACGATTGCCAGCCCTTGTCAGTTCAGCTTGTTTTGGAAACCGGAAACCGTTCTTTGAGCAGTTTCTGGACCGATTCCGCGCCAATAGGTGGCCCGAACAGGAAGCTCTGGCCATAGTCGCAGCCCAGCTCTGAGAGCTTGATCGCATCGTCTTCCGAAGCAACGCCCTCGGCCACGACGCTCATATCAAGATGCTTGGCCAGATTTACGATTGAGCGGATCAGAATGCCACCCCTTTCGGTTTGGTCGGCAACCAGCGATTTGTCGATCTTGATCGTCTGGAACGGGAAACGGGTGAGATAGGCCAGTGACGAATGGCCCGTGCCAAAGTCATCCAGTGTAAGACCGATGCCTGCCTCTGAAAGACGCGCCAGCGTCATAAGCGCCTGTTGCGGATTGTGCATCACCAACGACTCGGTCAGTTCGAGCCGGAACTGCGAAGGTTCGCATCGCGAGGCGGAAATTGCCTTGATTACATCATTGCAGAGGTCGCTCTTGAGCAGCTGGGCGCTCGACAGATTGACCGACATGAACACCGGAACCTCGCCAATCGTCTCCTGCCAGATCGCCAGATCATCGGCGGCGCGCTTGAGTGCGTACATGCCGAGCTCGAGGATGAGGTCGGATGTCTCCGCCACCGGGATGAACTCGGATGGCGGAACCGTCCCTCGCTTTGGATCTTCCCAGCGCAACAAGGCCTCGAAACCGGCAATTTCGGCGTCTTTCAATTCGACGATCGGTTGGTAGACGAGCGTTAATTCCTTGCGCTCCAGTGCCCGCCGCAAATCGCTTTCCAGCCTCTGCCTGTCAGAGCCGACTGTGCGGAAGGCGGGGCGGAACGGTTCGATCCGGTTGCCGCCAAAGCGTTTGGCCTGGTACATGGCCAGTTCCGCATCTTTGACCAGGTCCTCGGGCTGGGCGTCGCTTTCCACCCAGGTGACCAGACCGATCGAGGCGGTCAGCCGGATATCTTGTCCGGCAAAATCGATCGGCGCCGAGATCGCCTTGGAGATCGCTTCGGCAAGCGCGGCAACCTTCACGGCGTCCTGTTCGGATACCAGAACCAGTCCGAACTGGTCCCCGGAAATCCGGGCAAGCGTGTCTAGCGGCTTGAGCAAACGTTTCAGCCGCCGGGTGAGTGCCAGCAGGATGGTGTCGCCGACCGACATGCCCAGCTTGTCATTGACCTGCTTGAAACGGTCGAGATCGATCATGAAGACGCTGGGCCGCACTTCCGGACTTTGCGCGGCAATGCTGATCATGGTCTGCAGGCGGTCAACGAACAGCTGCCGGTTGGGAAGCCCGGTCAGATTGTCATGCACGGCATCATGCAGCAGGCGGTCTTCCGACGTCTTCTGCTCGGTGACATCGATGATGGTGCCGACACACCGGATCACCTCGCCATTGGAGCCGATGACGGGCCGGGCGCGCAGCGCCACCCAGTGGTAATGGCCGTCTTCGGCACGCATCCGGAACTGGTGATTGAGCCGCCCCTTGCGGTGTTCGAGCAAAACATCGAGCGTGGTACGGAAACGGTCGCGGTCATCGACGTGAATGCGCGGCAGCCAGTTGCGCGCAGGCCCGGCGAGGGCTCCGGGCGAAAGACCCAGTTGCGGCGACAGATCTGGCGAAGTCACCACCCGGTCGCGGGTCACGTCCCAATCCCATACCGTATCCCCGGACCCCGCCAGCGCCATGGCCTGGCGCTCCATGTCGGAAAACAGGCCTTGATGATAGGCACCGCCTGCAAAGGCGTGCTGCATAACGGTAAACCCCATCAAAAGCACGATCAGCACCAGGCCGCCGCCCAGCGCCGGTTGCACGATGTCGTTTGCCAGTTGCCCGGTTACGGTCACCCAGGCTCCGAACAGCCAGCAAAGGATCAACGCCCAGGTCGGGATCAGCATCACAGCGCGGTCATACCGGTTGAAGCCGAGATAGGCGATCAACGCCACCCCCGCGATCGCGGTTGCGGCAAACGAGATCCGGGCAATGCCCGAAGCCACCGGCGGATCATAGATCGCCACAGCAAACAGCGCCCCCAGGCCCAGGATCCAGGCAACCGTCACATAGGAAAGGTTGGTGTGCCAGCGGTTGAGGTTGAGATAGGTGAACAGGAACACCACAAGCCCGGTGGCCAGCAGCACCTCGGTGCCCGCACGCCATACCCGTTCATCGCCAGGTGTGATCAGGATCAGTTTCGATAAAAAACCGAAATCTACCGACACATAGGCAAGAACCGCCCAGGCAAGCGCTGCTGTTGCAGGCAGCATCGATGTGCCCTTGACCACAAAGAGGATGGTCAGGAACACTGCCAGAAGTCCCGCAATGCCAAGCACGATGCCGCGATAGAGCGTGTAGGCGTTGACCGTGTCCTTGTATGCCTCTGGTTCCCAAAGGTAGATTTGCGGCAATTCCGGGGCCGCAAGTTCTGCAACAAAGGTGATCACCGTCCCCGGGTTGAGCGTGATCCGGAACACGTCATCTTCGCTGCTCGGCACCCGGTCAAGGGCAAACCCCTCGCTGGGCGTGATCCCAAGAATACGTGCCGATCCGAGATCCGGCCACAGCAGGCCTGAAGCGACCAGCCGGAAATGCGGCGCAACAATCAGGCGATCAATCTGCTCGTCGGTCACATTGGCCAGCGCAAACACCGCCCAGTCACCCGAATGCTGAGGCGAGTTCGCACGGACCTCGATCCGCCGGACGATTCCGTCGGCACCGGCTGCGGTCGAAACCTGAAAGGCTTCGCCTCGCCGGTTGTAGATCTCCGTGGTCGCGGTGAGATCAAGTGCGGTGTCGTCGCGGCCGATTTTGACCGGCTCTATCGCTTGCGCCGGTGAGGCGCAGAACAGGGTCAGGCACAATGCCAGCAGGCTCAGCAGCGCAAGGCCGCGATCAAACGCTGCCGCGCTGCCGCGCCTGACCAGTCTGTAACCAGAATTGCCTGTCATCCGCCGGACCCGGAGCTTTGCTTGCGCATGGAGTGCCAATCCTCGGCGACCAGCGCATAAAGCAGATGGTCACGCCAGGCGCCGTTGATTTTCAGATAGCCGTTCAAGTATCCCTCGCGCCGAAACCCGACCGCTTCCAGGAGGCGTTGGCTCCTGGAATTGTCGGGAATACAGGCCGCCTCGATCCGGTGCAACCGCATGCTGTCAAACACATGGGGAAGGAGTGCAGTAAGAGCGTCGCGCATCAGCCCTTTGCCGGCGTGCTGTTCTCCCATCCAGTACCCCAATGTGCAACTCTCCGCCACTCCGCGCCGGATCGCGCCAAGGGTTACCCCGCCCACCAGCTGTCCGGAGGATCTAAGGCAGACAAACAAGGGCAGGGCCTTGCCTGCCGCCCGGTCCGCATCATAACGCTGAATACGGTAACGGAACGCAGCTCGCGTCAGATCATCATGCGCCCAGCGTGGTTCCCAGGGCTCAAGAAAGCCGCGGCTCGCTTCGCGCAGGCGACTCCACTCCGAGTAATCGCCCATCACGGGATAACGAAGGCATGTCCGCTCCCCGTCGAGACGGAACGATACCTGGCTCCGGCTGCGGAAACGAAAGACCGACGACGCCATAGCCCGATTTCCCTGCTGAGTTCTCGGCTTGGCTTATTCAGCCGCAGCCGTTCTTGCGCCATTCTGAACGAGCAAATCCGTCATATCTTTGACCGGCATGAGATTGCTGACCGGTCCGATGGCCGAAACCGTGACAGGGGTGTTGAAAAACAGCCGCTCCGCCAGATCCGAAAGCCGTTCAGGTGTGATGTTCTCAAGCCGCTCCATCAGTTCGGAGTTGCTCACTGGGCGCCCGAACAAAAGCATCTGCCGCGCAATCTGGCTTGCCCGCGCCGCAGGGCTTTCCTGCGACATCAGCAGGCCAGAGCGGACCTGGGCACGCGAGCGGTTGATTTCCTGCTCGTCAACGCCTTCAGCAGCCTTGCCCAGCTCCGACAGGATTACCGGGATCAACTCCTGGAGATCGTCTCCGCCGGTTGCCGCATGAATGCCGAAAATGCCTGAGTCCGAAAAGCCCCAGTGAAACGCATAGACCGAGTAGCACAGACCGCGTTTCTCGCGGACCTCCTGGAACAGCCGCGACGACATGCCGCCGCCCAGAATGTTGGCGAGCAGCTGCGAGCAATAGAAGTCGCGGACCTGATAGGCCCGGCCTTCAAAACCGATCAGGACCTGTGCGTCCATCAGGTCGCGTTCCTCGCGGTAGTCCCCGCCGGTGTAACTGGCCGTGGGGATGGCGCGCAGTTGTGTGCCCGTCGGCTTGATCGACTGGCCGAAGCGTTCATCGACCAGCTTGACGAACGCGTCATGGTCAACAGCACCTGCAGCGACGACGACAATACGGTCACCGGTATAATGGCGAGAGAGGTAATTGCGGATCTGGTCCGGCGTAAACGATTTGACGGTGTCCGGCGTGCCAAGAATAGGGCGGCCGATGGTCTGTTCGCGGAATGCGGCTTCAGTGAAGCGGTCATAGACCACATCATCGGGGGTATCGTTTGCTGCACCGATCTCCTGCAGGATGACGTGCTTCTCGCGCTGCAGTTCCGCTTCGTCAAACACCGAATCCGTCAGGATGTCGTGGAGGATGTCGATCGCCAACGGCACATTGTCCCGGAGCACGCGGGCATAATAGGCCGTGGTTTCAGTCGAGGTCGCAGCATTGAGCTCGCCGCCCACATTCTCGATTTCCTCGGCAATCTGGCGGGCACTGCGCTTGCGGGTGCCCTTGAAGGCCATATGCTCGAGCAGATGCGCAATCCCGTGCTCGTTGGCGGTCTCGTCGCGCGAACCGGATTTGACCCAGACACCGAGAGCAACGCTCTCCAGATGATCCATGGTTTCGGTAACGACTGTCACGCCGTTGGCGAGACTGGTGGTTTTGACTTTCATACTGTCACTTTCCGCGGTTCATAACGCTGCCCGCGTATGTGTCAGGATGTGGGATTCCACCTTTTCCTGCTCATTGGGCAACACGCTGAACCGTTCCTCCCGTTGCATAAGATCAGAGAGCCATGCCGGAAGCGCCGGGTCAATACCGCAGGCCTGTTTTACGGCAGCCGGAAACTTGGCCGGATGCGCCGTTGCCAGCGTCACCATCGGTGCTGATGGCTTCATCATCTTGTTGGCGACAAACACGCCCACCGCCGTATGCGGGTCTAGCACATAGCCGGTTTCGGCCTGCACATCATGGATTGTCACCTTGACCTGACGTTCGCTGGCGCGGCCGGCGCGGAACTCTTTGCGAATTGCCTTGAGCGCAGGTGCCGCAATGTCGAAGGCACCTGATTGCTTGAGCCCGGCCATCGCCTGGCGCACTGAACCGGCATCGCGATCAAAGGCGTCAAACAGCAGCCGCTCGAAATTCGACGAGATCTGGATGTCCATCGATGGCGATGTGGTCGCTGTGACACCCCGCATCTCGTAACGTCCGGTGCGCATGGTTCGCGCCAAAATGTCATTCTCGTTGGTCGCCACCACCAGCTTGTCGATGGGAAGTCCCATGCGCTTGGCGCAATACCCGGCGAAAACATCACCGAAATTGCCCGTTGGCACCGTAAATGAGACTTTCCGGTCGGGGGCGCCAAGAGAAACGGCCGCGGTGAAGTAATAGACGATCTGGGCCATGATCCGTGCCCAGTTGATCGAGTTGACACCCGATAGCCGCACGCGATCACGGAACGAGGTGTGGTTGAACATGGCTTTGACCATGTCCTGGCAATCATCGAAATTGCCCTTGATCGCCAGCGCATGCACATTTGATGCGGTTGATGTGGTCATCTGCCGTTGCTGCACCGGCGAGACCCGGCCTTCGGGAAACAGGATGAAAATGTCGGTGCGGTCGCGGCCTGCGAAGGCGTCGATCGCGGCGCCGCCGGTGTCGCCCGAGGTGGCGCCGACAATTGTCGCGCGCTCGTTCCGCTCGGCCAGCACATGATCCATCAACCGGGCGATGAGCTGCATCGCCACGTCCTTGAACGCCAGGGTCGGGCCGTGAAACAGTTCCAGCACAAAGGCGTTTGGCCCACTTTGCACCAGTGGCGTGATCGCCGGGTGGCGGAAGGTCGCATAGGCCTCGTCGATCATCCGGCGCAGCGCTTCGGCGCTGATATGACCTTCAGCAAAAGGCAGGATCACCCGGAAGGCGATTTCCTGGTAGCTTTGCCCGCGCATGGCACGGATCTCCTTGCGGGAGAATTGTGGCCACTGGCTTGGCAGATAGAGCCCGCCATCACGTGCCAGTCCTGCCAGAAGAGCATCGCTGAAGCCTAATGCGGGCACTTCGCCCCGTGTCGAAATATAGTCCACAGACATGGTCTCCGGTGGTGGACGCGGATCGCGCAAGGTGAGATAACGCCGGTCGATTTCTCGCCGCGCGGCTGATATAGACCAAGGGCGGTCGTCATGCAAAGGCCATATACGGGCGGCAGGCTTTGACCGAAGCTCTGAGTACAGATGAAGGTGGGTTCATAGTGTCACACAGTGAATTGCGTTCCATTCCGGTTTTGATCGGCGCGGCCCTGATTGCGGGGTGCACGGGCACAAACCCAGCGGCAATCCTCAATCCCGGCGGGTCAGATGCCCAGCCGGCAATTGATGCCGTCACCAATGCCGCGGTGGTTCAGGGGAGCTGCCCACAGGTGGAACTTCGCGAAGGGACCGCCATCTACCGTACATATGTCAAGGGCAGTGATGGTGATCCGACCAAGGTTATTCACCAGGGTTCGATCGCCGATACGACCCGGCAGTGCCGCATCAATGGCGACCAGATGGTTGCGACCGTTGTTGCCTCCGGACGTCTTGTTGCTGGCCCGGCCGGCAAGTCCGGACAGGTCGAAGTTCCAATCCGCGTCGCGGTGCTGGATGGTGAAAACCTGATCTACTCGGAATTGACCAAACAGCCGGTGGTGCTGCCCGAAGGTCAGCCAACGACGCAGTTTGTGTTTACCAATTCGACCGTGACGTTCCCGGCAAGTGCTGCGGGCTCGGCCAAGATCCTGGTCGGCTTTGACCCGGGACCCTACAATACGCCCTGATTCTCAAACGCCGGCTTGAAGCTTTGGACAGGCAGGTCTGGCGCAGTTCAGCCGAGTTCCGACCAGGCCGCCAGTGCTTCAACGGTTGCCGGAAGGTCGGCCATGCGGGCAATCACGGTTTCCGCGCCCGCGTCGGTCAGCTTGTCGGCATGGCCGGGATAGCTGTGCGAGCCGCCGGTAAAGCCGACCACCCGCATGCCGGCCGCCCGTGCCGCCTCCACGCCATGCACCGAATCCTCGATCACCAGCACATTGGCCGGATTGACATCAAATTCGCTGGCGCCATGCAGGAACACGTCGGGCGCAGGTTTTGTGCGGCCTTCACCGACCTCCTTTGCCGAATAGACACGCTCCCCGAACAACCGGTCGAGACCTGTGCGCTTGAGCATGGCGGCGAGCCGGTGCGCGGAGGAATTCGAACAGATGCAGCGCGGCTGCGCCAACCGGCTGATCGCCATTGCAACACCATCAATGGCACGCACCTCTGCGGCGAGTTTCTTGTCCAGCAGCGCTTCCGAGGCATCAATGAGGGAGGCTGACAGCGGAATGTTCGATTCCCGCTCGACCTCGAACAGGATGTCCTTCCAGGTCAGGCCCGCAAAGCGCTCGGCCAGTTCCTCCGGACTGATTGAATAGCCTGCCTCGCTCAGAAGCGCGGATTCGACCTCCGCCGCGATGACCTCGCTGTCGACCAGCACGCCGTCGCAATCAAAGATAATGAGGTCGAAACCGGTCATGGAAGTGTTCCTCTGTTGGGAAATGCTTGGGATTGGAGAGATGCGCACGCACCTACAGCAAGCAAGGAAAGCAGGCAAGGGTAGGTCCGAATACGCCAACTCAGTCGACAAAATTGAAGCTGTTGCCATCATCCGTACATGACATCACAACACGAAGATACCGAACGAAGATACCGATCTCGGCGACCTCGAGGCCTTCTACAGAGCTGTTCACCTGACCAGGCCACTTTTGCGGCACATCGCAGCAAGCGTCGAAGCGGGATCACGCAGTTATGGCGTTACTGCGGGGCAGCGCGCTGTGCTTGAAGCGCTCTATAACAAAGGTGCGCTTCCGGGCCCGAAGCTGGTCGCGACCCTGGCCCTGAAAAAGCAGTTCGTGTTCCGGATCCTGGCCGAGACCGATGCGGCAGGCCTGACATCCCGTAGACCCAATCCAGATCGGGCTCGGGCATACCTGCATGCCCTGACGGATCAGGGCAGGGCAGCGCTGAGCGCGATACGCGCCGAGGAATTGACAAGGCTCAAGGCATTCGTCGCCACCCAGGATCACAAGGATATCGCTGCCTGGTCCACCATTCAGGGGCGGCTCAATGCTTTTTTCGCTAAAAGCGTGAATCAACAAGACATGGAAGCGCAGGGAGACTGACATGCAGTCATTCATCATCGTGGTCGGTGCGGCATTGATCGGCCTGATCGCCTACACCGTGTGGGGGATGATCCGGCTTCAGACGGCAACCAGCGGGGCGGTTATAGACCGCGCAGGCAGACCCGGTGAAGCGCTCGTCATCATTGATGTGCAACAGGATTTCACCTCCGAAAAGACCTATCCGAAACAGGCTGTCGAAGCAGCGCTGGCGCGGATCAACGCCCTGGCCGCGAAAGCCCACGGGCAGGGCATGCCGGTGATCAATGTCCGTCACGTTTTCAAGGGACCCTATGTCAACTTCCTGGTGCGCCTGATGTCCGGTGGCCGGGGCGGTGCGCGGTCTTCCGGACTTGGAACAGATCCGCGGCTCCAGCTCGAACCGACAGCCGAGTTTGTCAAGCATCGCGGTGACGCGTTCTCAAACCCGGCTCTTGACCGGTGGCTTGACGCGCAACACATCGGCAAGCTGGTTATCGTCGGACTGGATGGCAATGCCTGTGTCAAATCGACTGCCGACGGCGCTCTCAATCGCGGCTATCAGGTGGAAATCATCGAGCCTGCCGTGCTGTCCTACTCTGCTCCATCCTGGGACAAGCAGAAAACCAGACTGGCGACGAGAGGCGCTGCCTTCGCCGCCTGACAGGCGTCCGTCGGCAGAAACGGTTTTCCATTCACCAGATGTTTACCCTGTTCGGTAACCATGATGCTCAGTTGTTGCGTTCGAGTAAGGTGAGTATCAAATGGCCCGTTCAGTTTCGTTTGCCGAAGTCCAGACCGTCAAAGCCGCGCCCAAATCCTGGCTCGACACCATCATCAAGGGCGATTGCGTTGCAGCCCTTGAAGCGCTTCCCGAAAACTCCGTCGATGTGATCTTCGCCGACCCGCCCTACAATCTTCAGCTTGGCGGTGATCTTGCAAGGCCTGACCAATCGATGGTCGATGCGGTCAATGATCACTGGGATCAGTTCGAGAGCTTTGCTGCGTATGATGCCTTCACCCGGGCCTGGCTGCTTGCCTGCCGCCGCGTGCTCAAGCCCAACGGCACCATCTGGGTGATCGGCTCCTATCACAACATCTTCCGTGTCGGCTCCCAGCTTCAGGACCTCGGTTTCTGGCTGCTCAATGACATCGTCTGGCGCAAGACCAACCCGATGCCGAATTTCCGCGGACGCCGGTTCCAGAATGCCCACGAGACCATGATTTGGGCATCGCGCGATCAGAACGCCAAGAGCTACACCTTCAACTATGAAGCCATGAAAGCCTCCAATGACGATGTGCAGATGCGCTCGGACTGGCTGTTCCCGATCTGCACCGGTGCCGAGCGTCTCAAGCGCGAAGACGGCAAGAAGGTGCATCCGACCCAGAAACCCGAGGCGCTGCTGGCGCGTGTGCTGATGGCTTCGTCGAAGCCCGGCGATGTGGTGCTTGACCCGTTCTTCGGTTCCGGCACCACCGGTGCTGTCGCCCGCCGTCTGGGCCGCCATTTCGTCGGAATCGAGCGGGAGCAGGACTACATTGACGCGGCCCGCGCCCGCATCGATGCTGTCGAGCCGCTCGGCAAGAATGAACTAACAGTGCTGACCGGCAAGCGCGCCGAACCGCGCGTCGCCTTCAACGTGCTGATCGAGGCAGGTCACGTCAAACCCGGCGATGTGCTTCATGACGCCAAGCGCAAGCACAAGGCAATTGTGCGCGCCGATGGCACCCTTGTCGCCAATGGTCAGGCCGGATCAATCCACAAGGTCGGCGCTCATGTGCAGGGCTTTGACGCCTGCAATGGCTGGACCTTCTGGCATCTGGAAACGCCCGACGGTTTCACCGTGATCGACGAATTCCGTTCCGTCATCCGCAAGGAAATGGCACGCGCCGGATAAACATGGAACACAGATCCGGCGGGCGTCATGTACCTTCAGTCACCGCCGCGATAAAGCGCCCGGAATGTCGAAAGACGTTCCGGGCGTTTGTGTCAAAAGCTGCCTGTTTCATTCCACCGGCTGATCAAGGACACCTCTGGCCACCGCGGCAAGCATCTGGTCTTCATCGACGGGGATCTGATGCACCGAGGCTTTATCATCGATGACCAGAAACGAGTGTCCGTGAACGAAGCACCACAACAGGTAAGCGCGCCGCGCAGCTTCGGGGTGGTTCGGTGCTATTCCGAGATAGTCCGCCACGGCGTTGACGACGATCGACAGCGTGTCACGCCCGGCTTTCATCAGCTCCTCGTCGTCCTTGTGGTCTTCGGTCATGCCGTAGACCAGGCGGAAAATCCCCGGCTCCTCGCGGGCAAAGTCGATATAAGCCCTTCCCAATGCCTCGATTCGCGCGATCGAACCTCGGGGAATGTCCTTGATCGCCGACTGCATCCGGCTCGACTTTCGGTTCATGGCTTCAAAACAAACCGCTTTCATGATCGCGGGTTTGTCCTTGAAATGCTTGTAGGGTGCACCGCTGCTGACGCCCGCCAGTCGACTTGCTTCTGAAATCGAGAAGTCAGAATTTCCCTTTATTTCAATCAGATGGCGAACGGCTTCAAGCAGCTGCGCGCGCAGATCGCCATGATGGTATCCGGTTTTGATTCCGATCCTGGGGCCTTCGATCGACATTATTTTTGCGTTCCGGTGATCTGTTGGTTGACAAAGTGAGTACCACTCACTCATGTTAATGATACTTACATACGGCGTTCCTGCATACCATACAACTGCTAGGATGATTCCATGCCAAATGCCACGACCGGCATTGACAAACCTCAATCCATGATGCGCCGGTTGTTGTCCGCAGCCGTGACGCTCGGTTTTATCGGACTGGCCGGAGGCTTGGTGCCGCTCGGCGTGACAACCATCGCGGACAGGGCCAGCGCGGTCACCGAAGTTGAGGCTGCGCCGCTTGTCGCAGTCCGGACCCAGCCGCTGAATTATGTCGATGCTTACGAAATTGAACGCCGTTTTGTCGGCCAGGTCGAGCCGCAGCAGCAAACCGATCTCGCTTTCGAGCAGGGCGGGGCGGTGCTCCGGGTGCTGGTGGATGATGGCGACCTGGTCGCTGCCGGAGAGCCTATAGCCGTTCTCGACACCCGGCTGCTGGAGGCGGACACCGCACGCTTGCAGGCCTCGCGCGCTGCACTGGAGGCTCAGGCCGAGCTGTCGCGGCGCACGACAAATCGGCAGACGGAGCTGAAGGAGCAGGGCTTTTCAAGCGATCAGGCGCTTGATCAGGCGTCGTTCACTCTTGCTGAAATCTCGGCACGGATCGCCGAAGTTGATGCGGCCCTGGTCACAAACCGGATCCAGATTGAGAAAGCCGAAATCCGCTCGCCCTTTGCCGGCCGCGTCGTTGCCCGTCATATCGACAAGGGTGCCACTGTTGCCGGTGGCCAGCCGGTCATCTCCTTGCTTGAACATGCCAGGCCGCAATTCCGGGCGGGCATAGATCCCTCATTGGCACCAGTGATTGCCAAGGCAGATGGTCTGACGGTTGAAATAGAGGGCCGCGTGGTCAAGGCACGGCTGGTTTCGCTTGCGCCCAACATAGACCCTGTAACCCGAACGCGGATTGCCCGCTTCGCTCTCGAAGAGGATGAGGCAACCGTGTTCGGGCAAACAGGAAGCCTGGTCGTCAACCAGATGATCGCACAGCGCGGGGCATGGTTGCCCGTGCCTGCCTTGCAGGAAGGCATGCGCGGCTTGTGGCAAGTCATGACGGTTGAGCAAGAACCGGACAGCGGCGGTCTGGTGATCCGGCCCGAAGCGGTCGAAATCGTTCATGCTGATCAGGACCGTGCGTTTGTGCGCGGCACCTTCACCAACGGAGCGCGGCTTGTTCTTGATGGACCTCACCGTGTGGTGCCGGGCCAGCGCGTTGAGATCATCGAGGCTGGCAACTGATGGAAACGCTGACTTTCCGGCAGCCGCGGCTGGTTGCCCTGATCCTCCTGGTTCTGATTGCAGCGGGCGCCTCGTCGCTGCTTGCCATTGGGCGCCAGGAAGATCCGACCATCACCAATCTGTTTGCAACCGTCACCGCAGCCTTTCCTGGCGCGGAACCCGGGCGGGTTGAAACTCTGGTCACCACCAAAATCGAAGACCATCTGCGCGAAATTCCGGAGATCGAGAACATCGACTCAGTCTCATCAACCGGCATTGCCATTGTTCAGATCGAACTGTCTGAGACACTCCCCAATGAGCGTATTGAACAGGTCTGGTCGGAAATCCGCGATGTCCTTGATGATGCGCGCAAGGAGTTCCCCGCCGGTGCCCGCGACCCGGAATTCTCCAATGACAATGTTGGCGGCTATTCTGCAATCACCGCCCTTTCGGTTCGGCACAAAGACGTCCCCATGACCATTGTGTCGCGCTATGCCGATGAATTGGCGGACACGCTTCGCAGTGTGAGCGGAACCAAGAAGGTCGAGATTTTCGGAGCCCCGCAGGAGGAGGTGCTGGTCACGGTCGATCCGGCGCGCTCCGCAGCCCTTGGCCTGACCTCTGACATGATCTCTGCTGCCATTGCCGCTTCCGACAGCAAGGGACAGGCCGGTCGCTTGCGTGGAGAAAGCGGTGACTTCGTGATCGAGGTGGACGGCGAAATCTCGGCCATTGACCGGCTGCGCGACGTCATCGTCCGTCAGGATGCCGACGGCCGGATCGCCAGACTTGGTGGTATTGCCCAGATCACCCGGAGCCAGAAAACACCTGTGTCCGAGATGGCAAGGCAGGATGGCTACCCGGCGATCCTGGTTGGAGCCAAGCTCGAAGACGGACTGCAGATCGATGTCTGGAGCGCCGATATCCGTGCGGCAATCGACGGCTTTAAGACCAAGGCTCCCGGTGGAATGTCATTGCAACTGGTCTTTGACCAGAGCGGCTACACCGCTGACCGTTTGGCGGAAGTGGGCCTGAACATGGCCATCGGGGTCGGCCTTGTGGTGGCAGTCCTGCTGCTGACGCTCGGGGTGCGGGCAGCTGTCATCGTCGCGCTTATCCTGCCGGTGGTCACCCTCGCCACAATAGCCACCATGAACTATATCGGGCTCGCCATTCACCAGATGTCAGTAACGGGGCTGATCGTTGCGCTTGGCTTGCTGGTCGACGCCGGCATTGTCATGACCGATGAGGTTGGCCAGCGCATTCGTCGCGGTGAGGCCCGCATCGATGCGGTGCGCCAGTCCGTGCGGCGACTGGCTGCACCGCTGTTCGCGTCCACTGTGACCACCGCCCTGTCTTTCACGCCTATGATCCTGCTCCCTGGACCTGCTGGTGATTTTGTCGGGTCTATCGCCATCGCCGTGGTGGTCATGCTGGGCTGGTCTTTTATCATTGCCATCACGGTCACACCGGCGATCGCCGGATGGCTGATGCCCGACGAGACCAAAGCGACGGCACTTCAATCAGGCATCCCCGGCGGGGTCGTGGCGCGCGCTTTCCAGGCTAGCCTGCGATGGGCGGTCGCCAATCCGCTGCGGTCGATCGCGCTGTCTCTGGTGCTTCCATTTGTCGGTTTCCTGTCAATGCCGACCTTGCAGGCGCAATTCTTCCCCGGCGTCGACCGTGACCAGTTCTACATCGAGCTCGATGCGATGCCGGGAACATCAATTGCGAAGACCAACCAGATCGTTGACCGGATCGATGCCGAACTCGCGCGCGAACCGGAGATAACGTCTGTAACCTGGATCGTCGGCCGCTCGGGACCGTCCTTTTATTACAACATTGTTGGTGGCCGCGAGGACGCGCCGCAATATGCCCAGGCGCTGATCACCACCAGCTCTGCCGGCGCAACCGAAGAGATCGTCAAGCGGTTGCAGCGCACCTTGGCTCCGAAAGTGCCTGAAGTGCAGCTCCTGGTTCGCGGGTTGGTGCAAGGCCCGCCGGTGAATGCGCCGGTGGAGTTGAGGCTTGTCGGCCCGGATCTGAATGTTCTGCGGGAACTTGGTGATCAGGCAAGGACGATCCTTTCGCGCATCGACGTCGTTACCCTGTCGCGCGGAACGGTTGGGTCGGGCGCTCCGAAGGTATCGGTGAATGTCGATGAGGCCAAGGCGCGGCTGCTCGGTCTGGATCTGGCGAGCGTCTCGCGGCAGTTGGAAGCGAGCCTCGAGGGTGTCATCGGCGGTTCGCTGGTGGAGGGATCAGAGGAGCTTGATATCAGGGTCCGCGTCGGCAGCAACGTAAGAAGCGACCTTGGTGCAGTATCCGATATTCCCATCCTGCCAGCCGGTGCCGCAGCGATCGCCGCGCGTGGCGATCATCCCGGAGTCCCGCTGTCAGCGATCGCCGGGATCAGCCTGCAGCCCAGTGACAGCTCGATAAGCCGCCGCAATTCCGAGCGCGTCAACACCGTGCAGGCCTTCCTGTTGCGTGATGTCCTGCCCGAGGAAGCCCTCAAGGCCGCCCGGGTTGAACTGGACGCAGCCGGTTTCGAGCTGCCTGCCGGTTACCGGTTGGAGATTGGCGGAGACAGCGATGCGCGTTCGAACACGGTCAACAACCTGCTGGCCTCGATCGGCCTGATCATCACGCTGACAATTGCGACAATTGTGATGACCTTCAATTCGTTCCGGCTGTCGCTGGTGGCGATGATCGTCTGTGTCCTCTCGGCCGGTCTGAGCATTTTCGCGCTCGCAGTGTTTCAGTATCCCTTCGGCATCACCGCGATTATCGGGGTGATCGGCTCCATCGGCGTGTCGATCAATGCGGCCATCATCATCCTGACCGGACTTCAGGAAGATGCGAAGGCCAGCACGACGGACACCGACGCGATGGTCGATGTGATCATGCGCTCAAGCCGCCACATCGTCAGCACCACCATTACCACCTTCGGTGGCTTCCTGCCTTTGATCCTGGCCGGTGGCGGGTTCTGGCCCCCCTTTGCCATGGCGATTGGCGGTGGCGTGCTGTTGTCCACCGTGGTGTCGTTCTACTTCACCCCGCCAATGTTCGCCTTGCTCTATGCCCGGCGGAAAAACCTTGCTGGAGACCGTAAAACGGCTGACCGGACTCCGGTCGCTGCACATCAGGACAACCTAGCAACAATACCGATGGCGGCAGAGTAGGGCACCTGACGCTTTCGGCTGAGATTGCACAGCGATCGAGGAAAACGGCTAAATGCCGAAACCCGCCAGATCCTCGCGCAATTTCGCAGCATCGGTGAAATGAACCGATTGCCAGCCAGCTGCGATCGCGCCCTCGACATTCTTTTCGCTGTCATCGATGAAGAGGCATGCCGAGGGCTCAAGTCCAAAGCTATTGACGTGGGTGTCGTAAATCTCCCGGTCCGGTTTGATCATCCCGATCTCGCCTGAAACCGTCACGCCGCGCGGCACCTTGAGGAAGGGGAACATCTCCTGGGCCTGCTTGAAGGTGTCGGCTGCAAAGTTGGTCAGCATGGTCACGTCGCGACCCTGCTGGATCAGGTCAAGCATCATGTCGACACTGTCCTGATAGGCGTGGCTGACCATCTCGTGCCAGTGGGTGCGGAAGGCGCGGATCAGGGCTTCCTTTTCCGGATGCTCTTCAATCAGCAGCGCCTCGGCATCCGACCAGCTGCGTCCGCGGTCCTGCTCAAGGTTCCACTCGTGAGTGCAGACGGTGTCGAAGAAGCTCTTACGCTCAGCCTCGTCCGGGATCAGCCGGCTGAATGGAATCTCTGGATCGTAGTGGATCAGCACCTTGCCGATATCGAAAACGATGTGCTGGATGGCTGGTTTGGTCTCGTTCATGTCGCGCCTTTTCTAGAACCGGTCCGGAAAGGCACTGGCCAGCGCCTTCTTCATGACAGTGGGCAGGGCTTCTGCCGCCAGCGAATCGCTGGCGCTCCACCATCCCCCATAATCATCCTCACCGGTGACAACCGCATGAAACACCTCAAGCCGCAATTCAAAATGTGTGAACACGTGTGAAATCACGCCAGTTTGGCGCCAATGCGCTTCAAATGGCGCGGCGCGGATCCCGGTTTCGCCATCCGCACGCACTGTCCAGTTGCTGGTGGGCAAACCGCTCATGCCGCCAAGCAGGCCCTTGTCCGGTCGCTTGACCAGAAGCACCGCCCCATCGCCACGTTCCGCCACGAAGGCTGCGCCCTTTCGCACCGGTTTGGCCTTTTTGGGCAACTTGACCGGAAATGCCTCCTGCCGCCCGGACGTGCGCGCGGCGCATCCCTCATCGAGCGGACACAGCGCACAGACCGGGCGCTTGGGGGTGCAGATCGTTGCCCCCAGATCCATCAGAGCCTGGGCGAAATCGCCGGGCCGGTCATCGGGCGTGGCCGCGCCGACCAGGGCGGTGATTTCAGGTTTTGCGGTCGGGACAGGTGTTTCGATCTCGAACAGCCGGGTGAACACCCGCTCGATATTGCCGTCGACAACGGCTGCGGGAACATCAAAGGCAATCGCTGCGATGGCCGCTGCCGTATAGGGACCGATGCCGGGCAGGGCGCGCAGGCCTTCCTCGGTCTCGGGGAACGCGCCGCCGAGTTCCGTCGCCACGTAATCCGCGCATTTCTTCAGGTTCCGCGCCCGTGAATAATAGCCAAGCCCGGCCCAGGCCTTCATCACATCTTCGGTTTCGGCGGCTGCCAGATCATTGACAGTGGGCCAGCGCGTCACGAACACATCGAAATAGGATTTGACCGCCTGCACCGTGGTCTGCTGCAGCATGATTTCCGACAGCCAGACCCGATAGGGATCGGCGACCACACCATGCTCGCGATCCTCCGGGCTGACCCGCCAGGGCAGGGTTCTGGCATGTCTGTCATACCA
The DNA here is from genome assembly GCA_043585085.1 of Hoeflea sp. Lineage (GTDB taxonomy): Bacteria > Pseudomonadota > Alphaproteobacteria > Rhizobiales > Rhizobiaceae > Hoeflea. Next base: position 441,106 of record CP121320.1, on the reverse strand, counting down.
GGCGAGCAACGCCGGGGCGAGACTTGCGGAAATCGGGGAGGGCTTTGCAGATGACATTGAACTCAGGCAGCGCTAGGAAGAAGGAATGGGTCCGGACATAGTGCGCGTCCGGTCAAACACAATGCCGGATCATGTCCTGCCGCACCGTGCGGCGCAATCCGCCATCCAGGGTTATCCCGTGATGGAACCGTTTTCGGAGCGGCAAGACGCAAGGCAGGGAGAGTTGGACTGGTGGCAAAGCCATTTACCCGAAAAGGCAGCGTCCAGATTGCCGAAGTCGCCAATGGACTGATCGATCCGATCCTGGCCAGGCGTGCGGGCATCAATACGCTTCTGCTCGCCTCCTGGGACGAGATTGCAGGCGAGCAGTTTGCCGGCTGCTCCAGGCCCGAACGCATCCGCTGGCCCAAGCAGGACGGTCCCAGCGAGACCGGTGGCGGTTTCACGCCGGGGCTTTTGACCATCGCCTGTGAAGGCGCGCGGGCGCTGTTCCTGATGCACCAGCAGGCCGAACTGATCTCGCGGCTGAACAGCTTTTTCGGCTTTCAGGCCATTTCCGAGATCCGCATCGTCCAGAAGGCCATCCACACGCCAAGCCAGAAGCCGAGGGTGCGTGCGCTCGACACGCTGGAAAAGCGAAAGCTTGCCGATATGCTTGCCGATGTCGAAGATCCGAAATTGCGCGCGGCGCTCGAACGTCTTGGAACCGGAGTGATCAGTCGCAAGCGCAAATAGCGGCTCCGGCCGGTCGCATTCACAGCTGCGTGAACGTGACGCTCTTGTTTGGCCACATTTGACGTTATAGGAGATTGAGGCAAAGCTGGCAGTTGCGACAATAACGTGGTGCCGGGCGCGCATGTCAGGTCTCCCCAGACTGCAGGCGCGCAGTTCAAGCAATTCGAAAACAGGTGATACCCATGTTCCTCAAGACGTCCCGACTGACCGCTGCCGCAACCGTTTCGTTGCTTGCCCTGACCCTTGTCGGCTGCTCGGATTCCTCTGACGGAACGCCGCAGGCCGGTGCATCGACTGAAACCGCAGCTCCCGTGGACACAGCGGCTGCAACGCCATCGTCCGAGGTCACCGGTTCCACATCCCCTGCAGTGGAAGCGCCGCAGGCTGCGGGCGAGGTTGACATGGCGGCAGTGCTTGCCCCCGGACCGCTCAAGGAAATGGCCCTTGGTGATGAAAATGCACCAGTCACCATCGTCGAGTACATGTCCATGACCTGCCCGCATTGCGCCGCGTTCCATGAGGAAAACTTCAAGCCGCTGGTCGAGAAATATGTCGACACCGGCAAGGTGCGTTTCATCCTGCGCGAATTCCCCTTCGATCCCCGCGCTGCAGCCGCGATCATGCTGGCCCGCTGTGCGCCTGAAAGCCAGTTTTTCCCGATGGTCGATGTGATGTTCAAGCAGCAGCGCAGCTGGGCGACGGCTCAGGATGGCCGTGCGGCATTGCTGCAAATCGCCCGTTTGGCCGGTTTTACACAGGAGTCCTTCGAGGCTTGCTTGACGAACCAGAAGCTTCTGGACGATGTGAATGCTGTAAGAACCAAGGCAGCAAACGAGTTTGGCGTTCAGTCGACGCCGACTTTTATCATCAACGGGAAGCGCTATCCGGGGAACATGTCGGTTGAAACCATGTCTGCGATCATCGATCCGCTTTTGTAAGCGGTCCATGCGCACTGCCCCCCGGCAACTTGCTTGTCGGGATTGCAGCGGTGCGCCGATGATTGCCTGTGGCCAGGGCACGCGGTCATGAGGTTCACCAAGCTCCGGGTTCTGGGCTTCAAGTCCTTCGTTGAGCCGACCGAATTCCACATCGAGCGTGGGCTGACCGGTGTTGTCGGCCCCAATGGCTGCGGCAAGTCCAATCTTGTCGAAGCCATGCGCTGGGTGATGGGCGAGAACTCCTACAAGAACATGCGCGCTTCGGGCATGGACGACGTGATTTTCTCGGGTTCGGGCAACCGTCCGGCGCGCAACACCGCCGAAGTCGGCCTTTACCTCGACAATACCGACCGAACAGCGCCCGCAGCTTTCAACAATTCCGACGAGATCCAGGTCACCCGCCGCATCGAGCGCGAGTCCGGCTCGGTCTACCGCATCAACGGCAAGGAAGCCCGCGCCAAGGATGTGCAGCTTCTGTTTGCCGACGCCTCCACCGGTGCGCGGTCGCCGTCGATGGTCGGTCAGGGCCGCATTGGTGAGTTGATCCAGGCCAAGCCCCAGGCGCGACGCCAATTGCTCGAAGAGGCGGCGGGCATATCCGGCCTGCATTCGCGCAGGCATGAAGCAGAACTCAGGCTGCGCGCCGCCGAAACCAATCTCGAGCGGCTTGATGACGTCACCTCGGAGCTCGAATCCCAGGTCGAAAGTCTCAAGCGCCAGGCCCGTCAGGCCAACCGGTTCAAGATCCTGTCCGCCGATGTGCGCCAGGCGGAGGCAACCCTCTTGCATCTGCGCTGGTCGATTGCCAAGGCCCAGGAGGCGGAGGCCGAAAGCGCGCTGGCGCAGGCAACCTCGCGCGTGGCCGAACTGGCGCAGGCGCAGATGGAGGCTGCCAAGACCCAGGCCATCGCCGCCCACAAGCTGCCCAATCTTCGCGAGGCCGAGGCAGCCGAGGCGGCAGCCCTGCAGCGTTTGCAGATCGCCCGCACCCAGATTGAGGAAGAAGCCGAGCGGCTTGAAAAGCGGCGCCAGGAACTGGATCGCCGGCTCACCCAGCTCAACGCCGATATCGAGCGCGAACAGCGCCTGATTGCGGACAATGCCGGTGTGATGGAACGCCTGACAGCCGAAGAGGCCGAACTTCGCGGTGCCCTTGAAGGCAGCGGTGAGCGTTCCGCTCAGCTCAAGCAGGCCTTCGAGACGGCACAGGCGAAGCTCGCCGAAACCGAAACATCGCTCGGCATTGTCACAGCGGAGCGCGCCGAAGCCGCTGCCGAGCGCACCCAGCTGGAGCGGGTCATCCGCGAGGCCGGTGAGCGCAAGGCGCGGCTGGAACGGCAGATCGCCAGCCAGGACGCCGATCTTGCCGGGATCGCCGAGCGCATTGCCGGCTTGCCCGATCCTGCCGCCAAGCGCGCCGAGGCCGAGACCGCCGAAAAGGCACTGAGTGATGCCGAGGCGGCGCTGTCGCGCATCGAATCCGCACTTGAAGCCGCCCGCGAGGCGGAAGCCGGAGCCCGCCAGCCGGTGACGGAAGCAAGGGCCCGGCTCAATGCGATCGAGACCGAGGCCAAGACCATTTCCCGCATGCTCAATGCCGGGCAGGGGTCTGACCTTTTCCCGCCGGTGGTTGAGAAGATCAAGGTCGACCGCGGCTATGAGACCGCGCTGGGCGCAGCCCTTGGTGACGATCTCGATCTGCCGCTTGACCCCGCCGCACCCGCGCACTGGGCCAGGCTCGAGGCTGCATCTGATGATCCGGCATTGCCGGACGGTGTCACGCCGCTGTCGACCCATGTCCGGGCACCGGTCGAACTGGCCCGGCGGCTGGCACAGGTGGGGCTGGTGGCTGATGCAGACCATGGCCGAGCGCTTCATGCAGCGCTCAAGCCCGGCCAGCGGCTGGTCACTCGCGATGGCGCGCTGCTGCGCTGGGACGGTTATATTGCGTCTGCCGATGCACCGACCCCGGCCGCGATGCGGCTTGAGCAGAAGAACCGCCTGGCCGAACTCGATGCCGAGGCCGTTGAGGCCACCAAGGCTCTGCGCGAAGCGGAAACAGCACTTCAGCAAAGCGAAGCGGCGGTGGCGCAGCGGGTTGGCGAGGGCAAGGCCGCGCGCGATCTGATCCGCGACGCCAGCCGCAATGTCAGCCGCGCCCGTGACGAACTGGCCAGCGCCGAGCGCGCTTCGGGCGAATTGTCAAACCGCCGTGCGGTGCTCACCGAGTCCCGCGCCCAGGTGGGAGCGCAGCTTGCCGAAACCCAAACCGCGCTCGAAGAGGCTACGACGGCATTGAAAGCCTGTCCCGATCTCTCCGCACTCGACGCCGCGCTGACCAAGGTCAATGCCGAAGTCGCAACCGACCGCGGAGCGCTGGCCGAGGCCCGCGCCGCCCATGAAGGGCTTGAGCGCGAGAACCAGGCCCGTTCGCGGCGGCTCGAAGCGATCGCCACAGAACGTGCGAGCTGGAGCGAACGCGCCACCAACGCCGAAAGCCATCTTGCATCCTTGCGCACCCGTGCCGACGAGACCCAGGCGGAAGTGACGCAGATCGCTGAAGCACCCGATGAAATCGCCGTGCGCCGCCGTGAGCTGATGCATCAGCTTTCGGAGGTTGAAAAGCGCCGCCAGCAGGCCGCCGATGCGCTGGCTGCTGCCGAGACCACATCGCGCGAGGCAGACAAGACAGCCACCGAGGCGATCGGGCATCTCTCCCAGGGGCGCGAAGCCCGTGGCCGTGCTGAGGAACGCCTGATGGCGGCCAAAGAGCGGCGCGAGGACGGCGAGGTCCGCATCCGCGAAGCGCTCAATTGCGAGCCGCATGAAGTCATGCGCCACACCGGCCTGGCTGCCGACGCGCCGATGCCTGATCCGGCCCAGATCGAGCGCACTCTCGAGCGCCTCAAGATCGAGCGCGAGCGTCTGGGTGCTGTCAACCTGCGTGCCGAGGAAGAGCAGACCGAACTCTCGGAACGGCTCGAAACCATCATCAACGAGCGCGAAGACATCATCGACGCGATCAAGAAGCTGCGCGCCGGCATTCAGAGCCTCAACAAGGAAGGCCGCGAGCGCCTGCTGGTCGCCTTTGACGAGGTCAACGCCCAGTTCCAACGGCTGTTCACCCATCTGTTCGGCGGCGGCACGGCGGAACTGCAGCTCATTGAATCTGACGACCCGCTTGAGGCCGGGCTTGAAATTCTCGCACGGCCGCCAGGCAAGAAGCCGCAGACCATGACGCTGCTTTCGGGCGGCGAGCAGGCGCTCACGGCCATGGCGCTGATCTTCGCGGTGTTTCTGACCAACCCGGCGCCGATCTGCGTGCTCGACGAGGTCGACGCGCCGCTCGACGACCACAATGTCGAGCGCTTCTGCAACCTGATGGACGAGATGGCGGCCTCCACCGAGACCCGTTTCGTCATCATCACCCACAACCCCATCACCATGGCCCGCATGAACCGCCTCTTCGGCGTTACCATGGCCGAGCAGGGCGTAAGCCAGCTGGTTTCGGTGGATCTGCAAACGGCAGAACAGCTGCGCGACGCCGGGTGAGGGACGCGCCGCCGTTCGGAAAGACGACAGACTTTCGGCGTGAAAAGAGGAAATTCAATCCATGAGTGTTTATGCCGGAGCGCTGATCATCATAGCGCTTTTCCTGTTCACGTTTTTCCTTTGGACGCTCATTGTTTCCAAGGCTGCCGAGCGCGCGGTTCCCAAAAGTGGCAAGACGCTGACAGTTCAGGGCAACAAGATACACTACACCGATGAAGGGCCGCGCGATGCGCCCGTGCTGGTGATGATCCATGGCCTCGCCGGGAACCTCCATCACCTCAACTACGCTCTGACCGGTAGGTTGTCGTCGGAATTCCGGGTGATCAATCTTGACCGTCCGGGGGCAGGCTACTCAACGCGGGTCAATGACCAGATTGCCACCCTGCCAGGCCAGGCACGCGTTCTGTGTGCTTTTCTTGATGAGCTTGGTGTCGAAAAGCCGGTTCTTGTCGGCCATTCTCTTGGCGGTGCGGTGTCGCTTGCCATGGCTTTGGAGCGACCTGAGAAGATCGGTGCGCTGGCGCTGCTGTGTCCATTGACCCACGCGGAAGGGAAGCCACATTCGGTCTTTGAGATCCTGATGATCAAGCCAAAACTTCTGCGCCTCTTCCTCGCCTATACGCTTGCAGCACCGGTCGGAAAAATGACTGCCAAGGCCACTCTTGAGCAGGTATTCGCACCTGAGGCGGCCCACGGTGATTTCATGATCAAGGGCGGATTTGCGCTGAACTCGCGCCCGAAAACCTTCCTGGGAGCGTCGGCCGATCTCGCCGCCACGACCGCGTCCTTGCCCGCACTTGTCGCCCGCTACAAATCCGATCTCAAGACGCCTGGAGCCATTCTCTTCGGAGCGAAGGATCCGATTTTGAACCCGGATGTTCACGGCCGCCAGATGGAAGCCTATGGGCTGAGCTATGAGCAACTGGAGGGCGCGGGACACATGATCCCGATGACGCAGCCCGAGGCTTGCGCGGATTTCATCAGGCGGGTTGCCGGTCAGGTCGAGCGATAGCTCACCAGCGGAACTCTCGACTCGCGAACTTCCCGCGTCCGGTGCAAAGGATGCCCTACAAGGCCGAAATCAGCGCCTCAGTCACCCGGTCCTGTGTCTCCTCATCGAGATAGGGATGCATCGGCAGGCTCAGCACGCAGCTCGAGAGCATGTCGGTCACTGGCAGCGCGCTGCCTGCGATGCCGTGATGGCTGTAGGCGTCCTGCAAGTGCAGCGGCTTGGCATAATAGACCGCGCTGGGAACGCCCTTTTCCTTCATCTGCGCCTGGATGGCACCACGGTCGGCACCTTCGGGAAGCTTGACAGTGTATTGCGCCCAGACCGACTGCAGCCCTTCGGGAACATAGGGCGTGGCCACATGGCCCGAAAGCAATGATGAATAGCGCGCTGCAATGCGGTTGCGGGCCTCGATCTCGTCGTCGAAGATTGCCAGTTTCTCGATCAGGATTGCCGCCTGCATGGTGTCGATGCGGCCGGTCATGCCGATGCGCACATTGTCATACTGGCTGGTGCCCTTGCCGTGAAACAGGATCGAGCGCAGCGTCTCGGCGAGGTCCGCGTCATCGGTGAAGATTGCGCCGCCATCGCCATAGGCGCCGAGCGGTTTGGCCGGAAAGAAGCTGGTGGCCGTGGCCATCGCCAATGTGCCGACCCGCCGGTTGTGATAGCGCCCACCATACCCCTGAGCCGCATCACCCAGCACCCAGAGCCCTTCACGGGCGGCGATTTTCGAGACAGCGTCGTAGTCGGCCGGAACGCCGAACAAATCCACCGGGATCACGCCGACCGGCTCGTGTCCGGCGGCCTTGGCTTCAGCGATTGCTGTTTCGAGCGAGGCAGGATCCATATTGAAGGTGTCCGCATCCACATCGACAAACCAGATATGCGCGCCAAGCCAGGCCACCACTTCTGCCGTCGCGACAAAGGTGAAAGCCGGGCAGAAAATTGCCTGTCCCGGACGCACCATCTTTGCCATCAGCACCATCGCCAGCGCGTCTGTTCCCGATGAACAGGCGATAGAGTGAGCGGCGCCGCAATGGCGGGACAATTGCGCCTCCAGCTCCGCGACCTCGGGGCCCATGATGTACTGGCCATGATCGAGCACCCGCGCGATGGCGGCGTCAACGCGGTCGCGGATGCGTGCCTGCTGGGCTGCGAGATCAACAAAACGAACGGGATCTTGGCTGCTGGCTGGCATGGAGAGGTTGGTCCTGGATCTGTAGGGCGCCGAGGTGCCGTGGAACGGGTATTGATACGATTTCAGTTCCGGCGATGAACACGTTATGCCCTGCAGGAAACCAAATCTCCTGTTACTTGGCTTGAGCGGCCGGGTCCATACACTGACGCTGCGATACAATGTCTTCTTTCATATGCAGCAATCACTTTGCGTTGCCGTTGGTGACGGCCTGTGACAGCGCGCAGCCCCGGTGTTCGCCGGCTCGTGCCGGGGCGAGCGGCGCTGGATACGCGCGCTATTGATAGTCGCGCCAGAACGGCGTCCGTGCCTCAGCTCGCGCTTGCGTCCTCGTCATGCCAAGATCGAGAAGCATTTCGTCGGTGAAGGAATCAAGTTCGCGAAGCATTTGCCTGCGTTCGATGAACCGCGCGTGCCACAGCCTGAGCGTATCCCCAAGGCCTGCCTTGCGACTGGGCGTCTCGGTTTGCCGCTCGGCTGGTTTGCCTGCCTGTTCCAGCATGCGGGTGATCTCGGGGAAATGCGAGACCGGAGCGCTTTCCGGCAGCGCGTTGAACCGCAGATAGGCCTTGCCACGGTAGTCGAGGCGATGCGCGTTGCGCTCAAGCCTGGTTTCGGCGGGGCTTTTCTCGGCCAGCATTTCGGTCTCCTTTCATGACCCGGGAGAATACAGCTTCTTTGGAACAAGAAAATTGAGTAATAGGAACCGGGCTAGTGAGAAAATCTCACAATGGAGCATGCGATGGAATCCCTGCCGCCACTAACCAGCCTGCTCGCCTTTGAGGCGCTTTACCGCACAGGTTCGGTCACCGATGCGGCGGATCGGCTGGGGCGAACCCATGGAGCGGTGTCAAAACAGCTGCATTCGCTGCAAGATCACACCGGTACGGTGCTGTTCGTCAAGCAGGGAAGCGGAATTGAACTCACATCACAAGGCCGCGCTTTCGCGAGGATTGTCGCCAGCGCGCTCGATGACATGCGGGCCGGCTGGAGTGAACTTTCGACAGACAATGCGAACCAGCCGGTGAGGATCCTGGCCAGTGCCACTTTCGCCCGCACCTGGCTCATACCCGTGATTGCGCGTTTCAATGCCGAGCATCCGAATATTGACGTTTCGATCCGGCTGGTCGGCCCCAATGGCAGCCTGGATTTTGAGGGCAGGGCGGATATGACCTTTTCCTACAACCGGATATTCAGCCCAGGTCATTGGCATGGCGCTGTTTCGCTGGGTGATGTGGAAATAGGGCCGGTCCTGGCACCGGACTATCCGTACACGCATTCCGGTGGCGTCTTGTCGGTTCAGACGCGTATAGACCGCAATGGAAATGAAAGCGATTGGGAAGATTGGAGCCGGTTGACCGGAGTGAGCGTCCAGGCCCGCAAGGAACAGGTCTTCGATCATTCCTATCTGACCTTCCAGGCCGCCCGCAACGGCATGGGAATTGCCATGGCCGCCCGGTTTCTGGTTTCAGGTATGATCGAGACCGGCGAACTGGTTGCTCCGCTGGGGTTTGTCCGTTTCGAAGGTGGCCTGCTGGTCCGCCCGCTTTGGCGGCAGGATCAGCGCCCGAACCCTGACGCATTGGTGTTGCTCGACTGGCTCAAGGCCAATGCAAGCCCCTGAAATGCCTGTTCGCCTACAGGTGAAACAGACTTGGCCGACCTGAAGCGCGACTTTCAATCGATATAGGGGTGAGCGCTGCCAAAGGCGGGGTTGACCTTTCAATGCTGCACCGCATAAGCCTTGCGTGAAATAAGGCCGCGCATGTGGCGCCGGTGGGTAAACTGGAGTGCAGTTGCATGACCAAATGGGTCTACACTTTCGGCGACGGCCAGGCGGAAGGTTCGGCAGCAGACCGCAACCTCCTGGGCGGCAAGGGCGCCAATCTTGCCGAAATGTGCAATCTCGGACTTCCGGTGCCGCCGGGCCTGACCATCACCACCGAGGCCTGCGTCTGGTACTACGAGAACGGCCGCAAAATGCCCGATGGGCTCGAGCAGGCAGTGACTGACGCCCTGGTCCAGGTTGGCAAAATTGCAGACCGCCGCTTCGGCGATCCCGAAAAGCCGCTGCTGCTTTCGGTGCGCTCGGGCGCTCGCGCCTCGATGCCGGGGATGATGGACACCGTCCTCAATCTTGGTCTCAACGATGAAACGGTTGCCGCGGTCGCCCGCGCATCCGGCGACGAGCGCTTCGCGCTCGACAGCTACCGCCGCTTCATTCAGATGTATGCCGATGTGGTCATGGGGCTCGATCACGAGGTCTTTGAGGAGATCCTCGAGGATGAAAAGGCCCGTCTCGGCCATGAGCTGGACACCGATGTGAGCGCCAGCGAATGGCGAGAGATCATCGCCCGTTACATGGCGACGGTCGAGGAGGAACTGGGCGTCCCGTTCCCCCAGGATCCGCACCAGCAGCTTTGGGGCGCGATCGGCGCGGTCTTTGCAAGCTGGATGAACGCGCGCGCCATCACCTATCGCCAGCTCCACGATATCCCCGCCTCCTGGGGCACCGCAGTGAACGTGCAGGCGATGGTGTTTGGCAATCTGGGCGACACGTCGGCCACAGGTGTGGCCTTCACCCGCAACCCATCGACCGGGGCCAATGAGCTCTATGGCGAATTCCTGGTCAACGCGCAGGGTGAAGATGTCGTTGCAGGCATCCGCACCCCGCAATCGATCACCGAATCCGCTCGCATCGCCGCCGGGTCTGACCGGCCTTCGATGGAAAAGTTGATGCCTGAGGCATTTGCGGAGTTCAAGGGGATCTGTGACCGCCTCGAGCATCATTACCGTGACATGCAGGATCTTGAGTTCACCATTGAACGCGGGAAATTATGGATGCTGCAGACCCGGTCGGGAAAGCGCACCGCAAAGGCTGCCTTGAAGGTCGCCGTGGATATGGCTGGAGAGGGGCTGATCAGCCGCGAGGAAGCGGTGTTGCGTGTCGATCCGGCGTCGCTCGACCAGCTTCTCCACCCCACCATTGATCCGCATGCCCGCCGCGATGTGATTGCCTCCGGCCTTCCCGCATCCCCTGGAGCCGCGACCGGCGAGATCGTTTTCACCTCCGATGAAGCCGTCGAGGCCGTCAAGGCCGGACGCAAGGTGATCCTGGTCCGGGTTGAGACCAGCCCGGAGGACATTCACGGCATGCACGCCGCTGAAGGCATCCTGACCTCGCGCGGTGGCATGACCAGCCACGCGGCTGTTGTGGCTCGCGGCATGGGCACGCCCTGCGTCTCCGGCGCTGGCGGCCTGCGCATCGACGGGCGCAACGGAACTCTGATAGCGCTCGGCACGACCCTGAAGGCCGGTGATGTGATCACGCTGGATGGGTCAACCGGTCAGGTGCTCAAGGGCGCGGTCGCAATGCTTCAGCCCGAACTCTCAGGCGATTTCGGCCAGATCATGGAGTGGGCGGATGCAACGCGGCGCATGAAGGTACGCACCAATGCCGAGACCCCTGCTGATGCCCGCGCCGCGCGCTCCTTCGGGGCCGAGGGTATCGGTCTCTGCCGCACCGAGCACATGTTCTTTGAAGGCGACCGCATCACCACCATGCGCGAGATGATCCTTGCCGGAAGCGAAGCGGGGCGCCGCGCGGCCCTCGCCAAGCTGCTGCCGATACAGCGCTCCGATTTTATCGAGCTGTTCGAGATCATGAAGGGGCTGCCGGTCACAATCCGCTTGCTCGATCCGCCGCTGCATGAATTCCTGCCCAAGACCGACGCGGAAATCGCGGAAGTTGCCGGTCTCATCGGTGTCTCGGTCGAGAAGCTCAGCCAACGCGTCGATGAGCTGCATGAATTCAACCCGATGCTGGGCCATCGCGGGTGCCGGCTCGCGATCTCCTATCCCGAAATCGCCGAGATGCAGGCCCGTGCCATTTTCGAGGCTGCCGTGGAGGCTGCCAAATCCACCGGCGCGCCCGTGGTTCCCGAAGTCATGGTCCCGCTGGTCGGTCTTCGCGAGGAGCTCGATTTCGTCAAGGCACGGATCGACGCGGTTGCCAAGGAGGTTATCGGTGAGGCCGGAGTCGACATCCAATACCTGGTTGGCACCATGATCGAGCTCCCGCGGGCTGCCATCCGGGCCTATGCGATCGCCGAAGTTGCCGAGTTCTTCTCCTTCGGCACCAATGATCTGACCCAGACCACATTCGGGATTTCGCGTGATGACGCCTCGTCGTTCCTGATGACCTATCAGCTGAAAGGCATCATCGAACAGGACCCGTTCGTCACGCTGGATATTGACGGTGTGGGCGAACTGGTGCGGATCGCGTCGGAGAAGGGCAGGGCGACCCGGCCCGACATCAAGCTCGGGATCTGTGGCGAGCATGGTGGTGACCCGGCCTCTGTCCGGTTCTGCGAATCCATCGGGCTCGACTATGTCAGTTGCTCGCCGTTCCGCGTGCCGATCGCCCGCCTCGCCGCGGCACAGGCCGCCATCACGAAGAAGGCGGCGGGCTGATCCCGACGCTTTCGGCATGTTGGGATTGGCGTATGCTTATGAATGTGTTTTTTCGCGGCCTCCCGGCTGTGAAGGCGCCTTGATGGAATGGAATTCTATTTCCGGGCCGTTTGCAGGAAAGAAAAACCCGCGCATTGGTCCTTTGGTGAAACCTGCGGCCATCACCCGGGTTTCAATAAATTGTATTTTGTAGATGCTTTCTACGGAGATTGAAGCCATGGACCTCGTTCCCCTGATTGATCTTATCGGTGAGCCGCAAACTGCACTGGTTGGCGGCCTCGCTCTGGGCCTCGCTTTCGGCGTGTTTGCTCAGCGCAGCCGGTTCTGCACCCGCTCGGCGGTGCTTGCGGCAATGGGCGACAGCGACCTCAAGCCGCTTGCGACCTGGGCTGCCGGTTTTGCCGCTGCTATCCTGGCGGTTCAATGGCTGTTGTTCGCTGACCAGATCGATGTTGCGGAAACCCGCTTTTTCTCCACCGCTCAAAGCCTCTCGGGCGCCATCATCGGCGGCCTGGTGTTCGGCATCGGAATGGTTCTGGCGCGTGGATGCGTGTCCCGGCTGATGGTGCTGGGCGCTTCGGGCAATCTGCGCGGCGTCTTCTCCATAGCAATCGTTGCGCTCACCGCGCTGGCCACCTACAGCGGCATTCTGGTTCCTCTGCGCGATCTCATCGGTGGTGTCTGGAGCACAGCCTCCATCGGCGGAAACGATCTGCTCGCCCATCTCGGTGTTGGCCAATCAACCGGCCTTGCTATCGGCGGTGTGCTGGCAGCGATTGCGCTTGGGTTGGCGCTCAAGGCAAAGCTGTCGCTCTGGCGTTTGTTTGGCGGTGCTGCAATCGGTCTGACCGTAGCCGCCGGCTGGTACTTCACCTGGCAGCTTTCGACCCAGGTGTTCGAACCGATCCAGGCCGAGAGCCTGTCCTTCATCCGTCCGCTCGCCACCACCGGTGAACTGGCGCTTGGCAATGGCTTTGCGGGCCTTGATCAGGGTGTGCTGATTGGTGCGGTTCTGGGCGCATTCCTGGCAGCCCTGATCTCTGGCGAGTTCCGGATTGCCACATTTGCCGAACCCGGGACACCGTCGATCTGGCGCTATGCGGCGGGCTCGGTGCTGATGGGCTTCGGTGGCATACTCGCCGTCGGCTGCACCATCGGCGCAGGCCTGACCGGCGGCTCTGTCCTGGCCGTTTCCTCACTTGTGGGACTGACGTCGATGATGGCTGGTGCGGCGCTCGCCCGGGTCGCACTTCGAGCCTCTGAGACGCAGCAGTCCGGCTCAGCCTCCATCGTTCCTGCTGAATAGTCTTTCGCAATCTAGGTCTTGAAGCTAGAGTCTTTCGAGCACAGCGACGAAGGCCTTGGCAAACTGGACCAGGCCAGCCGTTTCCTGTCCCGGTTCCAGGGCGATGGCGCGATCGCCTTCAGGGGAAAGCAGAACCAGACCGAAGCGACCGCCGTTTTTGCGCGACAGGCATATGACGGCGATCCGCTGAGCTTCTTCGATGAGTCCGGAAGCCGGCAGATCGAACAGGAACTCTGCGCCCGAGGCCTTGGCCGCGTCGCGCACAGCCTCGCAGAATCCGCGTTCGGTGATTTCGTCGAGATCAAGCGCCAGTTCAAGCTCCATCAACTCCAGACTGACCGGTGCTGGTGCAACAGACCCGAAATTGGGTTGAACTGCCGGGGCTTCCTTTGAAACAAAACCAGCAGGACGCGCGGCAAGGGCGGCAGGATCCGCCGGCAGCGGCAGCCTCGGGCCGATCATGTGTCGACCGCCGAAGTACGTTGTTGCAGCGGATTGCGGCGGGATTGTTGCATTGTCCATGGCGGATCTCCTTGGCAGCGCATGGCTGTGTGCGGTCGATCAGCCCCCAGCGGATGAGTGTACGCCGCCAAGCATGGCCGAAGTGTGGCGCTTGCCGCGCTTGCCCTGAGCCGCTAATGAAACGCTTCGAATGTTCGTTGCGCGATTGTGCGCCGCCCGCCCGGAGACAGGCCGTCGCATGCCCTTCCGCCCTCAAAGACCAAACTCTCTGGCCGCCGCATGGTCGCGAACACTGGGCCGGTTCACGCTCACGCTGGCGCTGATGGCGGTGATTTTGCACCGCCTGTCAATTCTGGCCTTGCCGAACGCGGTCGCGACTATCCTGATTGCCGCCTTGTTGGCGGCGCTGGTGTTCGGCCTTGCGGTGATCGGCTTTATCATGCTCTGGCACATAGGAGCCAAGGGCGGCCACGCATCTTTCAGCGGCATGGTCATGGCGCTTCTGGTTCTTGTTCCTGTCGGTCTTGCAGCTGGGCGCTATGTCACTCTTCCTGCCCTGCACGATGTCTCGACCGACATTGAAGAACCACCACAATGGCTTGAGCCTCCGCCTTTTGTTCCGTCCTGGCTGCTGCGCTCGGATGGGGACGACCCGGTGGCGCGAAGTCTGCAGGAACAATCCTATCCCAGTGTCACCGGTCGCCGGTATGAGGGCGCCATTGACCGGGTGATGCTTGCGGTCAACGCAGCAGCTGAAGATGCCAAATGGGTTCTCGTCGCCAACATCGGCGCAGAAGCGCTGATCGATGGCCTGGAGGAGATTCCCGAAAGCGCAGATGACGCTGATCCACAGATATCCAGCGGCGAAGCTGATCCGCTGCGCGCACCTGTCCCGCTGCCACGGCCCGACACCGAAACCGACTGGCTGGAGCAGCTTCCCACCTTTGCGCTGATCCAGTACCGCACCAAGACCCTTGTGCTGGGCATCCCGCAGGATGTACTTGTCCGGCTCTCCGAGGAAGAGGAAACCACCTTTGTTGACATGCGCGCAGCGACTCGCGACGGCGACCATGATCTTGGTTTGAATGCTGAGTTGATCACCCGGTTCCTGCGTGATCTGGATGTAAGGCTATTGGGGATTGCCGGAGGCTGAAGCCTCTGTTGGCTCTAACCCGGGCGATATTCGCCGGTGATCGATGGTGGCCCGTCGGTGACCACGGCACCGCGGCCGACCAGATCCTCCAGATGCGCCAGCACCGAGAGAGCGGCTGCTCCGTGAAGCCGGGGATCGGTGTCGCGGTAGATTGTTGCGACCATCTCGCTAATCAATCGATCTCCCTTACTGACCCGGCCCAAAACAGCCTGTTCCCGCATGCGCCGGTGGGTTTTCAGGGCACGGACAAATTTGCGCGGCTCTTTCACCGCTCCGCCGTGACCGGGCAGGTAGAGCCGGTCGTCACGCTCCAGGAGCATGTCGAGCGAGGTCATGAAATCGCTCATGGCACCATCGGGCGGCGCGATGATCGACGTCGCCCAGGCCATCACATGATCCCCGGAAAACACGATTCCGGTGCCTTTGAGCGCAAATGCGGCATGGTTTGCGGTATGGCCGGGCGTGTGCAGTGTTTCGATCGCCCAGCCGTCCCCCTCGGCGATTTCGCCATGGGCGGCGGCGATGTCAGGTGAAAACTCAATGTCGGAGCTTTCCTGGAGAGGGTTGACCTCCCCGGTGTAGAGAGGCCGCGCGGATCTGTGCAGGCCTTCAGCCACCACAATTGCACCGGTTTCGGCCTTGAGCCGCGCCGCAAGCGGCGAATGATCACGATGGGTATGGGTGACAAAGATGTGGCTAACCGGGCGGTCTCCGATTGCTGTCTTGAGGGCGTGCCAATGGCTCTGGTCCTCTGGTCCCGGGTCAATGACCGCCAGGGTTTCGCGTCCGACGACGTAGCTGTTGGTACCATGAAACGTCAGCGGACCGGAATTGGGCGCCGTCACCCGCAATACATCGTCTGCCGCCGGCACAGCCTTGCCGTGGGAAGGTTCAAAGGCCCGGTCGAACTCGGGGTCGCTCACATTCTGCTCCAGATCTCTCAGGGGCTATGACCCCGGAAACAGCCATGCGCCATGCCAGGTGAAAGAGGCGCCTGATGTTGGCGGGACTGTCATCGTCCCGGCCTGCGAAGTCAACACCAGGCTTGCCGTAAACGGTGCTGCACATGAGGCAATGCAACAAACAGGCAAAGCCCCTCGATGTCGGCGCGCATCTCCCCCTCTGAAAATCATGGGGCAGGGACATTTTCCGCGCTTGTGATCCGATCCGGCTTTTGCTATCCCCGCGTTGGTCTTGGCAGGCGTGAGCGTGCCGGACAGACATGGTGGGGCGTAGCCAAGTGGTAAGGCAGCGGTTTTTGGTATCGCCATTCCCTGGTTCGAATCCAGGCGCCCCAGCCATGCTTCTCTCGACCTCGCACGATGCACTGCATCGTGACTGCGGTGTTTTCCTGGTTGGTTCGAAAAATCCATTCCATCAAACTGCTTCCAGTCAAAGATGAGCGGCTCTGATTCCCGTCGCATTTTGCTGATCCCTTCGCGCCGGGGAAACGAGATGGTCAATCGGGAACGCTTCGGCGATATTGCTCTCCTCGATACGGGACCGTTCAACCGTGATGCATACAGATGCAGCGCATCTTGACGCAGAACCGGACCGGGGCCTTGCGGGCTCCGGATGGCTTCGGTATGAGACCGATACAGGCAATTCGGGCGAGGGTCGCGTGACCAATCAATGGCTCAAAGGCAGAACGGCATGGGTGCGCATCATCTGCGCGCTGGCGCTGCTCATGGTCGCCTTCGCTCACCAGCCGCCCGCTGTGTCCGTCAAGCTTCCCGCCTATGCCGGTGTTGATTTTGCCGAGTATATTCTTCCAGACGGCACGCTGCCCGATCTCTGCCTGACCGGCGAAGATCACGGCAGTCATCATGGCAAGAGCAATCACTGCGAAGCCTGCCGTATTTCCGCTTCAGCCGACCTGCCGCTCCCCTTCAGTGATGTCTCGCTTGACTGCCGGCTTTTTGCATCCAAGCCGGCATTCCCCGAGAATGTCAGCTTTGTTGCGGTGGCCTTGCGACCTGGCGCTTCGCCGCGCGCTCCCCCCGTACTCCACGCCTGATTTCAAGGCGCCCAAGCCCTCAAAAGTGCTGACGCTGTGGCTTGAGCCATAGGTGCATTCGCGCAAATTGGGCTCTCCTCTCATTTATTCCCGTTTTCCTCGCCCTTCCCGCGGGGCCAGGTTCATTCAAAACACGCGCTCGGGCTCGAGCGCCATCCAGAAAGCAAACAACATGAAGAACATCGTTTTTACACTCACCGCCGCCCTTCTGGGCTTCACCGCGACTGCAGTCGTTGCCCATGACTACAAGCTTGGCTCGCTCGAAATCGCTCATCCCTATGCCCGCGCCACACCGCCCAACGCCCCGGTGTCTGGTGGCTACATGATTATCCGTAACACTGGCGATGAGGCTGACCGTCTGATTGGCGGTGAGGCCGGATTCGCCAAAAAGGTCGAGATCCATGAAATGAGCATGGAGAATGACGTGATGAAAATGCGTGAACTTCCCGGTGGTCTGGAAATTCCGGCCGGCGGTGAGGTGGAGCTCAAGCCAGGTGGCTTCCATGTCATGTTCATTGGCCTCGATGGCCAGCTCAAGGACGGCGAGGCCCGTCCGGTCACCCTGATCTTCGAAAAAGCCGGCTCGATTGACGTCGATTTCCATGTCCAGACCATCCAGAGAATGAAGCAAAATATGCCAAAGGATGGCCACGGCAACATGGAGCATGGTGAGATGGATCACAGCAAGATGAAGCATGGTGGCTGACCGGTGCCAAACCTCGTGTCGCACCATTGGCTGAAAGCCGGGGCCTTGGGGGCGGTTGCAGCCCTCTTCCTCATCACCATCGGTGTTCTGGGTTGGCAGTTTGCCGTCCAGGGCACCGATCGTTCCCTGACTACGGGCATGCGGCTGGGGGCTGATTTTACGCTTGTGGATCACAATGGAGACCCCATCACCCAGGCTGCCTTTGAGGGGCGGCCGACGCTGCTCTATTTCGGCTTCACCCGTTGCCCGGAGGTCTGTCCGACCACGCTCTACGAGATGGCGGGTTGGCTGGACGCCCTGGGGGATGAGGGAAGGGATCTGCAGGCGTTCTTCGTGACTGTCGATCCTGAACGTGACACGCCGGAGATCATGAAAGGCTACTCGGAAGCGTTCACCGATCGGGTGATCGGGATCACCGGTGATCCCGATGAGATTGCGCGGCTGGTTGCCGGCTGGCATGTCTATGCGGCAAAGATCCCGACCGAGGATGGCGACTACACCATGGACCACACGGCCTCGGTGTTTCTCGTCGACAAACACGGCGTTTTCAAAGGCACGATCTCTTATGGCGAAAATGCAGAGACGGCCATCGCCAAACTCAGACTGCTTGCGGAGCTATCCTGAAACATCTGCCTTGGGCAGATTTGCCTGACCGGGTTCCGGCCCGGTCAGTCGGCGGTCGCGCGATCGGCAATCAGACTGCCGTCTTCCAGAGTGTCGCCGGGATAAAGCACAATCCGGTCGTCCGCATCCAGTCCGGACAGGATCTCGGCGTTGCGGTCGGTCATGTGGCCGATCTCAACCGGTGTGACACGGGCTGTATCGCCCTCAATCCTGAACACCGCCCAATCGCCATTGAGCCGGTAGATCGCGCTTACAGGCGCCTGAAGGGCCTCCTGCGATGACCAGGTGACAAGATGCGCCAGCACCCGGAAGCCATGGCCGAGATCGGCCGGTGGCGGGTCCTTCAGGGTGAGAATCGCATTGACCCGCTGTTCGGAAATCCCCAGCGCGGAAACCTTTGTGAAGCCTGAGGGTTCGATCCGCTCGACCACAGCTTCAAGCGCCTGATCTCCGCCCCAATCAGTGATCAGCGCACGGCTGCCGGGCCGGACACGAACCGCGTCAGCAGACAGCACATCCACCGTAATCTCGAGATCCGCAGGGTCGCCCACCTCGGCGATCAGCTGGCCGACACTGGCGGCCTGCTCGCTCTTGGCGTTGAGCGACAGGATGATGCCATCAATAGGAGAGATGATTTCGAGGCAGCATTGACCATTGGCAGCTTCAATCGGCGTCTGCCCCGGCTGCGTCAGTCGCGCCTGAGCGCTGGCAAGCTCAGCGCGCCTGAGCGCAATCATCGCTTCGGCGGAGGCGACCTGTGCGTTGGCGAGATCAAGTTCTCCCACCATCCGCTCGAGCGCGCTTTCGGACACAATATTGGTTCTGGCGAGCTCCGTGGCGCGGTTCTGGCTGGCCTTGGCCAGATCACGGGCAGTACGTGCCCGGGTGAGTTCCACTTCTGCCAACGCCACACCCGAGCGCGCCGCGTCGATGGCCGCCATAAGTTCGGTGCGTGTTCTGGTGTCGATAAATGGCGGGTCCAGAGGGTGGATGCTGGTGATCGCCTCACCTGCACCGATCGGATCGCCGACCGAACTCGTCACCCGGTCGAGGTGCCCCGCAATGGGTGAGGAAATAGCGTAGACATTGCGGATGCGCGTGATCCCGTCCTCTTCCACCGTAACCAGCATCGGTTCTTGGGCAACGGTGGCGAGATCGACGAGCACCGGGTTGGGTTTGAAGGCGATATAGATCGCACCGCCAACAAACGCTGCGGCAGCCAGCCCGATGATGCTTTTGAAAAGCTTGGAAGCCATGGTTCATTCCCTTGTCTTGAGGACCCGAATGAGATCGAGGTGGTCGATGCGCCGGCGCACGATCAGTGCAGAAAGCAATGCGGCTGCGAGCACCACAAGGCTCGACACTGCGTAGGTCGATGGATTGATGATCAGCGGAATCCGGAACAGGTCGCTTTCAAAGCCTTTGGCGACCAATGCCGAGAAACTCTTTCCGATGACCCAGCCCAGAGGTTGAGCGAGGACCACCATAATTCCCAGCTCGGTGAGCAGGACACTCGACACCTCACGGCTTGTAAAGCCGAAAACCCGCAAGCTTGCGAGTTCGCGCGCACGCTCGGACAGCTGGATCCGGGCCGAATTGTAAATCACACCGAAGGTTATGATGAGAGCCAGCGACACGTAAATCGTGATGCTGATCCCGATGTTTTCATCAATGATCTCGCGAAACCGCTGTCGGGAAATTCCCTGCAGAGCCACCGATGCGATTGCCGGAGTTTGCTTGACCTTGTCATAGAGCGCGTTGATCTGGCTTTCATCCACAATCACCTGCGCACCGGAAATGCGGCTGCCTTCGCCCGACATCCTGTCGAGCGCTTCCCGGCTCATGTTTGCATTCAGCCCGATATAGCTGTTGGTCAGGCCGACCAGCGTCACGAGCACAGTGCGCTCGCGTCCGTCCTTCAGCTCAACCTCGACCTGGTCGCCCAATACCAGATCGAGATGGCTGGCCAGACGCTCCGACAGCAGAATGCCCTTTTGAGGCAGCTTGATCGGCGCGAATTGTTGATCCAGCACGCGGCTGATATCGGTTTCCGGGTCGGAACCGGTGACCTGAACATTGCGCGATTGGTGTCCGTTTCTCAGAGTTGCGGCTTCAGAGCGGAAGGGTTCCGCCGCGATCACTCCCGGCAGCCGGGCAACCTCCCGGATCGCGTCTTGCGAGCGGTCTGTGGCAAAGACAAGCGTCGCATCCTGCCGATCAGCTCTGAACCAGATGGTGTCGATCATGTGATCAATGGAGTCCAGCGCGAACAGCGATGTGATCAGCAGCGCCACTGGAAGCGCCGTCCCCAGCGTCGTCAGGGCAGTGCGCAATGGCCAGCGTACCAGATGTCTGAGCGCCATCACTGTGAGTTGCGAAAACAACTGCCGGAAGGCGCCCGACAAACCGCCGAGCAGGCTGCGATATTTGGTCGGCGCCGGTGGACGCATAGCCACTGCAGGGGGCAATTGCACCGCACCCAGAATTGCGTTCGCGGCCCCTGCCAGCGCCGCTGCAAAGGTGATCAGCGTAGAGATGACGTAGAGATCCGGCTCCCGCGAGAACACCAGGAACGGGAATGAATAGAATTCGCTGTAAACTGATGCCATTCCGTGCCCGAGCCATGTGCCGACTATGGCGCCGATTGTCACACCGACAACCGAGATCGCCAAAGTCAGCTTGGCATAGTGCCAGGCAATGGCTGAGTTGGCGTAGCCAACAGCCTTCAGAAGACCGATCTGCTCCCGTTCCAACGCAATCAGCCGGGTCATGATCATGTTCACCAGGAATACGGCAATGAACAGGAAGATCGGCGGAATTACCTGTGCCATCGCCTTGAGCTGGTCGAGTTCTGAATCGAGGAATGCGTCAGAAAGATGATCCTTGCGGTCATAGGCCCCGGTGCCGCCATAGGGTTCGAGAATGCTGTCCAGCTTTGCGATGACATCATTCTTGTCGGCCGCGCGGGAGAGTGTCAGCGACACATCGTTGAATGCGCCAACCATGTCGTAGGCGCCTTCAACCGCTGCACGCCGCATGTGGATGACACCATAACGTCGCTGGTCGGGAACCAGATCACCGGGCCCGATCGCATAGACATGTTCGGGTGACAGCGTGATGCCGGTGATCGACAGCGTAAGCTTGCGGCCATTGATCAGCACGTCGAACTGGTCGCCTGGCCGGAATCCATGGGCCAGCGCAAAGGACTCGATGATCGCAGCCTCGTCGCTGCGACCGGGCTCAGGCAGTCTGCCTGAACGCAAATAGAGCCGGTTGACGGCCGGCTCTGTATAGTCCGGGATCGATATGAGCATGCCTGAGGCAGGTTCATCCATGCCGGTAATGTCGATGATCACCGGATTGACGATCCGGGTCGCCACGGAGGAGACCCCGTCAATGGCCAGGATTGCCGACTTCACACTGTCAGGTGCCCGCGTCACCGAAGCGAAGATGTCGCCGAACCGGGTGCGGTCGTAAAAGGCTGCGCGGGTTTCATCGAGCGAGCGCGTCGCTCCCAACGCCAGAATCAGCGTCATTACCCCGCAGGCCATCACCAGCGCGACCGCCAGCGCCTGCGCCCAGAGCCGGGCGAGATCGCGCACGAGTTTGCGGTCTAGCATGCGCAAGGCGTTCACCAGGTCACCTCCGACGGTTTGATCTGGTTGGCGTTGACTTCTTCGGAGGCAATTCGCCCGTCGCGGAAAGAGAACACCCGGTGGGCGATTTTCCGAATTCCGGCGTTGTGGGTAATGATCGCGGTGGTGGCGCCGGTCTCAGCGTTCACCCGTGCAAGCGCCTCAAGCACGATGATGCCGGTGGCCGAATCAAGCGCGCCTGTGGGCTCATCGCACAACAGCACCTCGGGGTTCTTGGCGATGGCACGGGCAATGGCCACCCGCTGCTGTTCGCCACCGGACAATTGGGCGGGAAAATGGTCCATCCGGTCTTCAAGCCCGACCAGAGCCAAGGCATCCGATGGCGGCATCGGATGTTTGGCAACTTCGGTGATCAGGGCAACATTCTCCCAGGCCGTCAGGCTCGGAATCAGGTTGTAAAACTGGAAGACGAAGCCGACATGATCCCGGCGGTAGGCGGTGAGCTCCCGGTCGCTGGCGCCGGAGAGTTCCCGTCCTCTGAACCTGACCGAACCCGAGGTTGGCCGGTCGAGGCCGCCGATGATATTGAGCAGGGTGGACTTTCCGCTGCCCGAAGGACCCAGCAGAACAGCCATCTCGCCGGGCAGAAGTTGTAGGTCAACTCCATTGAGCGCGCGCACCTCGATTTCGCCGGATCGGTAGATCTTGGTCAATCCGGAAACGTTGAAGATCGGGGGCTCGGAGGTGGTCGGTTCGGACGTCATGGCAAAATCATACAGATCCTGATCTGACCGACCTTGATGCGCATCAAGTCTCACGGATGATACCTGCTCCCAGTCCGTGACACATCTGCTCAAATCGTTGAGCTCTTGTGCCGCCTGGGAGGAACGCCGCGACATCTTGCCGGTTGGAATTTCCTACGACTCCGGTACACTCTTAACGATCGGGGAGTTCGATGGACATACAACGCAAAGACGTACACAACTCAGATACGCCCGTGTTGTGTCAGGCTTGCGAAAGCCGTCATCGGGGCGTGTGCGGCGCACTCAATGGCGATCAGTTGCTGCGGTTGAGCAAGCATTCAACCCGGCGCACCGTTGAGCCAGGAACCGAGCTGGTCGGTGAGAGCCTGCAGACAAAGACTTATTCCAACATCATATCGGGCGTCGTCAAACTCTCGAAGATGATGGCAGACGGCCGTCAGCAGATTGTCGGGCTGCAGTTCGCCCCTGATTTCCTGGGCCGCCCGTTCCGCTCGGAGAATGGCGTCAGCGCCGAAGCTGCGACCGATGTTCAGGTCTGTTCCTTTTCCAAGCATCTGATCGAGCGGATGATTTCCGAAATGCCGGAGCTGGAGCACAAGCTGCTTGAACAGACGCTCAATGAGCTCGATGAGGCGCGCGACTGGATGCTGACGCTCGGCCGCAAGACTGCGGCGGAAAAGGTTGCAAGTTTCGTGCTGCTGATCGCCACCCACGCATTCCCGGACAATGAAAAGGATTCGATCGAGTTCGATTTGCCGATGAGCCGGGTCGATATCGCCGATTTCCTTGGCCTGACCATGGAAACCGTGAGCCGACAGCTCACCAAACTGCGCAAGGACGGCGTTATCCATATCGTCAACAACAGGCATGTCACAGTGCCTGATCTCTCGAGGCTGTCCGACCGCGCCGGCTTCTGATCGACGCGCCCGCCTGTTCATTTCAAGGCTTACGTATTTCTGTCTAACGTAAACTGCTGTTTTCATTCCTCCGAAGCTGGTCTAGGTTTGCCGTGCGAAAGCGCCACCCATCCAATCGGATGCGCAAAGGGCGCTGTAAGGCTTTGAAAAAATGCATGTATATTGGGAGGTGAGTATGGAGTTTGACTATGTGATCGTCGGTGGGGGCTCCGGTGGATCGGTGCTTGCTGCTCGGCTGAGCGAAGATCCGGCGGTCAAGGTTTGTCTTCTGGAAGCCGGTGGCGACGGCGAGGGCATTCTTGTCCGCGCACCGCTGGGCATAGTGGCGATGCTCCCGGGCCGTCCGAAGATCAACAACTGGGCATTCAAGACGGTACCGCAACCCGGGCTCAATGGCCGCCGCGGCTATCAGCCAAGAGGCCGCGCGCTCGGAGGCTCCAGCGCCATCAATGCGATGCTTTACATTCGCGGCCATCCCTCCGACTACGATGACTGGGCGGCAAACGGGTGCGATGGGTGGGGCTGGTCGGATGTGTTGCCCATCTTCCGCCGCTCCGAGGCCAATGTCCGAGGCGAAGATGATCTGCATGGCGCTGGCGGACCGCTGCAGGTGGCCGAGCAGCGTAACCCGCGCCCGATCAGCCACGCCTTTGTCGATGCCGCCAGTGAAGTCCAGATCCGCCGCAATGATGGTTTCAACGGTCCCGACCAGGAAGGGGCAGGGCTCTATCAGGTGACCCAGTTCTGGCAGGACGGCAAACAGGGCGAGCGCTGCTCGGCGGCCGCGGCCTACCTGCATCCGGTCATGAACAGGCCCAATCTTGAGGTCATCACCGGAGCCCATGCGACACGGGTTCTGCTTGATGGCCAGAAAGCGACCGGCGTGACCTACCGCAAGGGCGGAGCCGACCACAAGGCTATGGCGCGGGCCGAGGTCATTCTGTGCGGCGGCGCGTTCAACTCGCCACAGCTTTTGATGCTGTCGGGCATCGGCCCGGGCGAGCACTTGAGCTCACGTGGCATCTCGATTGTGAAGCATCTGCCCGGCGTTGGGCAGAACCTGCAGGATCACCTCGATTTCATCTACACCGCCAAGACCCGGGACACAGATGTGCTGGGACTGGGCGTTGTCGGCGCTTACAAGCTTTTCCGCCACATCCTGGATTGGCGGCGCGACGGTTCCGGCCTTGTGGCCACGCCCGGGGCCGAAAGCGGAGCATTCGTCAAATCCGATCCGGATCTGGACAAGCCTGATCTGCAACTGCATTTCGTGGCCGCCTTGGTCGACGACCATTCACGCAAGCTGCATTGGGGCTATGGCTATTCCTGCCACGTCTGCGCGCTCAGGCCGTACTCGCGTGGAGATGTCGGCCTCAACGGCCCTGACCCGATGCTGCCGCCGCGCATTGATCCGAAGTACCTTTCCGATGAGCGCGACGCGGAGCTGATGCTCAAGGGTGCGAAGCTGACCCGCAAGATCATGGATGCCCCATCGATGCGCAAATACCGGCTCAGGGAGGTCTACACCCGCGAAGGCATGGACGACGCCGAGCTGATGGCGCATATCCGCGCCCGCGCGGATACGATTTATCATCCGGTCGGCACCTGCAAGATGGGCCGCGACCCGATGGCGGTGACAGACCCCGAGCTCAAGGTCCGCGGCGTCGAGCGGCTGCGTGTCGTTGACGCCTCGGTGATGCCGACCCTGATTGGCGGCAACACCAACGCCCCCACGATCATGATTGCCGAGAAGGCGGCAGACATGATCCGGGCACAAGCGCGTGGTTGAGAGCGGTTGGTTTCAGCCCAAGTGGACAACCGGAAAATGATGACTTGGAGAACTGGTGGCGCTGAGATTGCTTTTCGGGGCAACGAGCGTCCCGAACAGGATCGAAAATGGCAGGGGTGGTGCGCCCAGCAGGCTCAAGTAGGTGTCCGGCATGTGCTGGTGCAGCGTCTCGAACACATAGGCCACCAGATTGCAGGAGATTTCGGGCGGTCGCACCACGCCATCGAGCGGCACCGGTTCGCCGATGGCTGTGTAGTCATAGCCACCAAGCTTCAGCCGGGCCTCGGTGGCCAGCAGCAGCGCGGCGACCACATCGCCACCTTTGGGAGCCGGGTCAAAGAACGAATGTGTGGCAAACACCCGATCCCAGCCATAACCGACCGAATCGATGGTGTTGTAGACTCGTCTCACCTTTGCATCGAGCGCTGTTCCCGGACCGAACAGCGCTGCAAACTTTGAATTGCCGGGTGTCATGCCGGCATAGCTTGTTGCGAAAACCGCGCGCTCTGGTTCATTGCCGACCAGTTTCAGCGCCAGCACTGGCGTCAATGTACCGCCAAGGCTGTGACCGGTGACGGTAACCGAAGCATCCGAGGGCAGATTGGCAACGGCCTGCTCCAGACTGGTGCCTTTCGAATCCTTCAGTTCGAGCAGGTTCGAGAACCCCTCATTGGTGCCGCCGGAAATCTTTGCCCCATTGGCGCCCGGCCAATCGACCATATCGCCAAACGGGCTGTCCTGATTGCCATCCTCCCAATAGGCCGAGGAAAACGGGTCCGGGTAGGTGCCGCGGATCGCAACCACCGCCTGACCCTCCGGACCGATGGCCATGAAGGCGAAGTTCGGCGGTGCGTCCGGAACCTCGGGCATCCAGATGACCTTCCAGTCCGCCACCGGTTGAGCCTGTGTCAGATAGCCGGGGATCTTGGCAGGCGAGCCGTAGGCGGTTCCGGCAAGGGTCATCAGGATGTCGTCACTCAGCACAGCGTCTGCCATGTCGTGCTCCTTGCGTGGTGTGCGATGCGGTGGTTCAGGCAGGCAGATTGTCGTGGATCGTTCTGGTCCAGGTGCCATCCGGCTTGCCGGTGACCGCCGTGATATCGGAACTCAGGTTCCATAGCATCATGCCTCTCTTGGTACCCGCACTGGGGCTCCAGGCGCTGAGTTTGGCGGTGTCTTCCACAGAGGTTCCCTGGGTGATCGACCCGACCTTGTCGGACTTGACACCGATGGAGATCTTGTCCGGCGAGATCACCGTCGCATACTGCTCGACCAAAGACTTCATGCTGTCGAAATCCAGGAAATAGGCCAACGTGTTGATGCTGGTGAGATCGTCGGACAGCGCCTTGATGACATCCTTGTCGCGGTCAAAAATATAGGTGTCGAGCGTCAGGATCTTGTCGGGCATGGCCGCTCGCATGCCTTTGACAGTGTCGATGAACTGCTGACCCGGATTGCTGTCGAGATCCTCATTGTCGATGTCGAAGCCGTCGAGATTCCATTGATCAGCCTGATACGCGCACCACTGACCGAAAGCCTGCGGATCGGTGATGCCGGTGTTCCATCCGACCGGCGGTTGCGGCGTTCCGATCAGCGAAAGCAGGATCTTGGTGTTCGGTGATTGCTTGCGCACAGCCGCAATCCCGTCGCGGATCTTGTCCTGGCTGTTGGATTTCTGGAGGAAACTGTCGCAGGTGGTGTTGTTCGGAAACAGGTTCGAAAACGCCAGGATCAGGACATCGATATAGTCGGGGGTCGCTGACAGCAGCGGCCCCTCATTTGCACCACCCGAGGGAACATAACCGAGCCAGAAAGCCGTGAAGGTCTGTTTGCCCGGTGTCGTCATATGGACGTTCCGCCACTGAAGGTGGGGACAGAATACACAACCGCATCAATCACGTCGGCTTTGGTGATGTCGTTGCCATTGTAATAGACCAGGCGTTGCGTCGGTGTGGCGATCAACTGACCGGGCGACTGGCCCTCAATCCGCACGGTGCCCCGCCATCCGGTTCCTCCCTGGGGGGCAGCAGCTTCGATTTCGGACAGCCCGGGAAGGGCCTGCACGCCAAAAATGAGTGTCTGTCCAGCGCCAATTTTCTGGCTCAGGAACCCGCGGCCTGTGGAGGCGAAGAAGCCATCGTAGATGTTCACATTACCACCCGCATCAATAATCTGTGCTTGGAGTACGCTTTGCCCTGCGCCTTGTTTGAAATCGGTTGTTTCCTGAAAGATCACGTTGAACAACGCCGAACTGCCTGTGACGAGTGAGACCTGTACAAAATAGCCCTGTATGGCGAAGGGATTCTGGGGGGACGGGGGCAGGATGACTGGGGGAACAAGGTTTTCAGCAAGAATTTCAAATGAAGACAGATAGGCCATTGTATTGCTCTCCTTAGTTGAATAATTAAAATTTAATTAAACTATAAATAACATACTTCTACCTAAGGTATTATGTCGGTAATCGTTGCAAGTGGCATGAGATTTTTGCAGTACGGATGAAGATTGAGGCTGTCGGGATCGAAGGACGCTTCGATTGCGAACTTCCGTTTCCCTCAAAAAACATGCCGCCAGGCCTCTGGCCACGGCATCCCGGGTTTGAACGTCAGCTGACTTCAGCTAAGAGAGGCCTGCTGATCTATCCGAGCCCTGGAGCTTTCCATGACTGTTCGCATTGCCGTACTCACCGTGTCCGACCGCGCCAGCCGGGGCGAGTATGAGGATCTGGGCGGGCCGGCGGTGAAAGCCTGGCTTGAGCGGGTGATGTCGAGCCCGGCGGAGATTGTGATTCATGTCATTCCCGACGGGCTCGAAAGCGTGCGCGACACGCTGATCCGCCTGTGTGACGAGGAAGGCGTAGACATGGTGCTGACCACCGGCGGCACCGGTCCCAGCCCACGTGATCTCACACCTGAAGCAATGAAGGCGGTGATGGAAAAGGAGCTGCCGGGTTTTGGTGAACTGATGCGCAAGGTGAGCCTCGACTTCGTGCCCACGGCGATCCTGTCGCGCCAGACCGCGGGCACCCGTGGCAGGACGCTGATCGTCAATCTGCCGGGCAAGCCCGGCTCGATCGACACCTGTCTCACAGCCGTCTTCCCGGCCATCCCCTTCTGCCTCGATCTGATCGGCGCGGGCAGGATTGAGACCCATGACCACATCCTCAAGGCGTTCCGGCCGGCCAAGTAGCATGGCCTGAAGCCGGGAATCTGCCTCCCGGAGGTCATCCCGCTATCATGGACGCGAAAATTTTGCAGCCACCCCTCGTGGCGGGTTTGTGGCCTGTGCCATAATGCATGTCGCGCTCAATTGGATTCAATTGAGGGATAACGTACATGCATTAAATCAAAGTATTAGAGCGACCTTTGTGCGTCCATTTGGAGGCACGGCGCTCTATGCGGGCCTCAACACGAAAGCGATTCCATGTCCTCTCCCGACACCCGCATCGAGCCAGTCTTTGACGACGCAGCCCTCAACCATCCTTTGGCGATCCTCAAGCGCGTCTATGGTTATGATGCCTTTCGCGGCAAGCAGGCCGAAGTGGTGGATCAGGTCGCTGCGGGCGGCGATGCGGTGGTGCTGTTTCCCACCGGCGCCGGCAAGTCGCTTTGCTTTCAGATCCCGGCGCTGTGCCGCGAGGGCGTCGGCGTGGTGGTCTCGCCGCTGATCGCGCTGATGCGTGATCAGGTGGAGGCGCTTGGGCAGTTGGGCGTCAGGGCTGCAGCGCTCAACTCTTCGCTGACGCGTGAGGAGTTTGTCGAGGTGGCGAGAGCCTTGTCCGCCGGTCAGCTTGACCTGTTGTATGTCACGCCCGAACGGATTGTGACGCAATCGTTCAGGGATCTGATCGGCACTGCGAAAATCGCGCTTTTTGCCATTGATGAGGCCCATTGCGTGTCGCAGTGGGGCCATGATTTCCGGCCCGAGTACCGCGACCTGGGGCGTTTGGCCGAGCAATATCCCGGCGTGCCACGCATGGCGCTGACCGCGACCGCCGATCCGCACACGCGTGAAGACATCATTGACAAGCTGGCGCTTCAGTCAGCGCAGGTCTTCACCACCTCGTTTGATCGCCCCAACATTGCCTACGAGATTGTCGAGCGTGACCAGCCGCGCCAGCAACTGCTGCGCTTTCTGTCGCGTCACAAGGGCTCGAGCGGCATCGTCTATTGCCTGTCGCGCGCCAAGGTCGAGGACACGGCCGAGTGGCTCAACAAGCAGGGGGTGAGGGCGCTTGCCTACCATGCCGGCATGGACCGGGCGATGCGCGATGCCAACCAGGACGCGTTCCTCAAGGAAGAGGACCTCTGCCTTGTCGCCACAGTGGCCTTCGGCATGGGCATCGACAAGCCAAATGTGCGCTATGTCGCCCATCTTGATCTGCCCGGTTCGGTGGAGGCCTATTACCAGGAAACCGGTCGCGCTGGCCGTGACGGGCTGCCATCCGATGTCTGGATGTCCTACGGCATGGCCGATGTGATCCAGCGCGGACGGATGATCGACAATGGCGCTTCCAGCGATGATGTGAAGCGTGTTGAACGCGCCAAGCTCAATGCGCTTCTGGCGATTTGTGAAACGCCCGGCTGCCGCCGCCAGGCCATTCTGGCCCATTTCGGCGAAATCCATCCAGGCAAGTGTGGCAATTGCGACACCTGCCTGACCCCGGTGGAAACCTGGGACGGAACCGATGCGGCGATCAAGGCTTTGGCCGCGGTCTACCGCACCGGCGAACGCTTTGGCACCGGACATCTGGTTGATGTTCTCACCGGCAACGAGAATGAAAAGACCAAGCGCTTCGGCCATGTCGATATGCCGGTCTTTGGCGCGGGCAGCGATTTGCCGGCCAAAACCTGGCAATCGGTGTACCGCCAGCTTCTCGCAGCCGGGCTGGTCTCGGTCGACCATGAAGCCTATGGCGCTTTGAAGCTGGAAGCCGACGCCCGCGCTGTGTTCAAGCGCGAGCGCGAAGTGCTGTTCCGCAAGGACCGTCCCACCAAGGGCAAGGCTGCGCGCAGCGGTGGATCAGCCAGTGCGGCGCGCGCCAAGTCCTCTCTCGAGGGCGCGGATCTCGAACTCTTCGAGGCTCTTCGCGCCACCCGCACCACAATCGCCAAGGCGCTTTCGGTGCCGCCCTATGTGATCTTTCCGGATACGACGCTGGTGGCCTTTGCCACCATCAGGCCTTTGGATGAGGACGCGCTTCTTGATATCTCCGGTGTCGGCCAATCCAAGCTGGAGCGCTATGGCGAGGATTTTCTCACCGTCATTCGCAAGCACACGCGTTAAGCGGTTTTTTGCTCACGTCCTCATTACCCGGTAGATCGCCGGGATTACCAGCACAGTCAGTGCTGTGGATGAGGCCAGCCCGAACAGAAGCGAAATCGCCAGCCCCTGAAAGATCGGATCGGTGAGGATCACCGCCGCCCCGATCATCGCAGCCAAGGCCGTCAGGATGATCGGCTTGAACCGGATGGCGCCTGCCTCGATCAGCACCGGGGTCAGCGGCGCGCCGGGTTCATGGGCGTGGCGGATGAAATCCACCAGCAGGATCGAGTTGCGCACGATAATACCGGCAAGCGCGATGAAGCCGATCATCGAGGTGGCCGAGAACGGCGCGCCGAACAGCCAGTGGCCCGCGAGAATACCGATGAAGGTGAGCGGCACCGGGGTCAGGATCACCAGCGGTGCCTTGAACGAGCCGAACTGCGCCACCACCAGGATGTAGATGCCCAGAAGCGCCACGCCGAAAGCCGCTCCCATGTCGCGGAAGGTCACCCAGGTGACCTCCCATTCACCGTCCCAAAGCAGCGTTGAAACCTGTTCGTCGGCGGGCTGGCCGTGTAGCGCGATCACCGGTTTTTCAAGTTCGCTCCAGTCCATGGCGTCAAGGGCTTCCTGAACGGCGAGCATGCCATAGAGCGGAGCTTCATACGCTCCGGCCATTTCGGCCATCACCATTTCCGCCGCCCGCCCATTGTGCCGGAACACCGGAAAGGATGCGGTTTCCTGCGAAACCCGCACCACATCGCCCAGTTCGACAATGCTGCGGTCACCCGGCAGCACATTGGCCGGGATTGGCGTTGTCAGAAAGCGTTCGTCAATCAGCCGGTCAGCGCGTGGCCGCTCGAGCCTGATGGCAATCGGTGCCCTGCCGCCACCGCGATGCGAATAGCCCACCGTCTGGCCGGAATTGAGAATGGCGATGGTGTCGAACACGTCGCGCTCCTCGACCCGGAAAAACTCCAGTGCATCGGTGGAAACCGTCACCCGGGCGCGGTCTGCGGGCTGCCCCCAGGAATTGTCGATATCGACAATGAAGTCCGCGGACCGGAAGGCCTCTTCCACCCGTGCGGCGACCGAGCGCCGTGTCTGCGCGTCCGGGCCGTAGATTTCGGCCAGCAGCGTTGCCAGCACCGGCGGTCCCGGCGGCGGTTCAACAACCTTCAGGCTGGCGCCGTCGGGCAGCGGAATCGCGGCGATCTGCGCACGCAGGTCGAGCGCAATCTCGTGGCTTGATCTGTCGCGATCCTGCTTGGGCGTCAGGTTGAGTGCCACATCACCCATCTGGGTTTCAGAGCGCAGAAAGGAATGCCTCACCAGGCCGTTGAAATTGAACGGCGCCGCGGTCCCCGCATGGGTCTGCGCCGATTTGACTTCCTCAAGCCTGAGCGCTTCGCGGGCCACAGCCTGGGCGATGGCATCGGTCATCTCCACCGGGGTGCCCTCTGGCATGTCGATGACCACCGAAAGCTCCGACTTGTTGTCAAACGGCAAGAGCTTGACCGTCACATGCTTGGTGTAGAACAGCGTCAGCGAGCCGAGCGTGAGCACACCGACCGCGATCAGGAAGATCCAGGCCCGCGCCTTGCTGGCGAGCACCGGACGTGCCGTGGCGCGGTAGAGCTTGCCGAGAAAACCGCCGGCTTCCGCAGCCCCGCTATCAGCATGATGGATCGGCGCGCGGCCGGCGATCTTCAGCATCAGCCAGGGTGTGACCATGACGGCGACAAAGAATGAAAACACCATCGCCGCGGATGCATTGGCCGGAATCGGGCTCATATAAGGCCCCATCATGCCCGAGACGAACAGCATCGGGAGC
This sequence comes from Hoeflea sp., assembly GCA_043585085.1. Taxonomy (GTDB): domain Bacteria; phylum Pseudomonadota; class Alphaproteobacteria; order Rhizobiales; family Rhizobiaceae; genus Hoeflea. The sequence goes on along the minus strand of CP121320.1, from coordinate 408,771 downwards.
AGCGCCGCCACCACGGTCAGCGTGGCGACAATGGTCGGGTTGCCGACTTCGGCAACCGCCTCGATGGCTGCCTGCTTGCGTTCACGGCCATCGCCCATGCCCCAGTGCCGGGCGATATTCTCGATCACCACAATGGCATCGTCGACCAGGATCCCGATCGAGAAGATCAGCGCGAACAGCGACACCCGATTGAGCGTGTAGCCCATCACCCGCGAGGCAAACAGCGTCAGCAGGATGGTCACCGGAATAACGACGGCCACCACAAGCGCCTCGCGCCAGCCGATCGCCATCCAGACCAGGATGATAATCGACACGGTCGCCAGACCCAGATGGTAGAGCAGCTCATTGGCTTTCTCGTTGGCGGTTTCGCCATAATTGCGCGTCACCTCCACGGCCATCGTGTCGGGAATCAGCGATCCTTGCAGATATGCAGTGCGTTCGAGGATCTGTTCGGCCACCAGCACCGCATTTGCACCGGCGCGCTTGGCGATCGCCAGGGTCACGGCCGGAGTCCGCATGATGCCATCGCCGGAGCGAACCAGGGTGGCAACGATCTCGGGTGTCTCGTCGGTGGCAAAGGAGATGTCGGCAAGATCGCGCACATAGACCGGCCGCCCGTCACGGCTGGTGATCAGCAGATTTCCGATTTCAGCGGGTGCATAGAGCGTTTCGCCGACCATCAGATCGGCGGCCTGGCCGTTGATCGTCACCTGGCCAGCGGGAAAGGCGCGGTTGGCGCTCGTCACCTTCGCAGCCAGTTGCTGCAATGTGACCCCGTAAAGCGCCAGCCGCTTGGGATCGGGTGCAATGCGGATGATCTCGTCGACATCGCCCACCAGATAGGTAAGCCCGACATCATCGATCTTGGAAAGTTCGGTCCGGAGTTCGCGGGCAACCCGGGTCAGGTCATTGGCGCTCACACTCTGTCCGGCAGCCGGGGAGGGGGTCAGTGTCAGTGACACGATCGCTACGTCGTCAATACCGCGTCCGACAATGAGCGGCTCCGGGATGCCGACCGGGATCCGGTCGATATTGGCGCGCACCTTGTCATGAACCCTCAGGATTGCCGTATCGGTCTGGGTGCCGACGATGAAGCGCGCGGTCACCACAACCTTGTTGTCCGCGCTTTGCGAATAGACATGCTCGACGCCGTCAATGCTCTTGACGATGGTTTCCAGCGGTTCGGTGACCAGCTTGACCGCATCATCGGCTTTCAGGCCCGGGGCTGCGAGCATAATGTCGACCATCGGCACAGAGATTTGCGGCTCTTCCTCGCGCGGCAGCGTCAGCAACGCCACCAGCCCGAAGGCGAAGGCTGCGAGCAGGAACAGCGGGGTCAGTGGCGAGACGATGAAGCCACGCGTCAACTGACCGGCGATGCCCAAGGGAGGTGCACCCGGAGTCATGGCAGCACCACCATGTCGCCAGCCGACAGTCCGCTGATCACCTCGGTCATGCCCTCGTGCTCGCCGGTAAGGTTGGCGCCCAGGATGACGGTGCGCTCGACCGCAATGCCATCACGGTTTTCAACGCGGATGAAATCCACCCCGTGGCGGCTGATGATGGCCGACTGGGGTGCCAGCAAAGCCTGCCGCGTGCCGATCGGCACATCAACGAGAATGCGCGCATTGACGAACGCAGTGTCGAGCTCGTCGACCTCCACATCGGCGATAACCCGTCCATTTTCGATCTGCGGATAGATCTTCGCGAGCCGGCCCGCGGTTTCTGCGCCCGCAGTTGCAATACGAATGCTGGAACCAGTCTGCAATTGACCGGCAAAGCGTTCAGGCACCGCAAGCCTGAGATAGAAGCCGCCCGAGCCGATGGTTGCCACCGGTTCTCCGGGCATGATCACCGCGCCGCGGCTGGCCGGCACTGTCAACACCCGGCCATCTGCCGGCGCAACGATCGTGCCTTCGCTCTGCTGCTGGGTCAGCACCGCGCGTTGCGCCTGGGTCGAGACGATCTGGTTTCGGGTGACTTCCACATCGGTGGACAATTGTGTCAGCCGCTGGCGTGTGACCACACCCTGGTTGACCAGCGTTTCCCCGCGCGCGAACTCCGCCTGCGCCGTTTCAAGCTGTACCGCAAGCGCTGCGAGCTGCGCGTCAAGCGCGTCGATCTGGAAGGCGATCTTGTCATCGATCACCAGCCCCAGCGTCTGCCCTGCCGTGACCAGATCTCCTTCGCTGACGACAAGCTCTTCAATGACCCCGCCGATGCGCGCGCGCGCCGGAACGATGTCGCGCGATTCGACTCGCGCCTGAACGGCTTTCCACTCCGTGATCTCGGTTGGAGACATGCTCAGCGTCTCGGCTTCGGCGCGGGTGGCCAGGAGCAGGGCGGCCAGGATCAAGCTTCGCGTTTTCATTCGGTTTGCCTCACTGCAATGCAGGACCAGCCAGGGCCCAGTTCAGAGGGTGTTCCTGAGACAATGGACCCGCGACAAGCGCCAGTCGTTGCCCAAGATCAATTCTCGACATTTATCGAGAATATATGTAGTCATTTATATATAATATTGTAAATATAAAATCAACCACCCGTCAGCGCGGCCCGTCACGCGGACAGGTGTTGGGCGGTTTCAGGCGAGCTTGTAATCGAGCAGGTGCACCGGAAACGTGATGGCGTTGATCAGGCGGTAAAATGAAGCAGCATCGCGGGCGTCATCCATCGCCATGTCGAAATACAGCGTGTCATCGATGATGCCCTGAAACCGCTGGACCTTGGGTTTGCGCTTGAACTCAGGTTTGAAGTCCTTGAGGCCGCGCTTTCCGGCCCAGTCGCCAATGGCTTGGGCATAAGCCGCCTTGCGGGCATGAAATGCCTCGCCGGAAGTGGCGGTCTCGCAGTCTTTCACACAGGCCGCAATGAAACCGCTTTGCCAGCCATCAACTTCGATTCCATAGCGGCGCTTGAAGGCCTCAATTGAAACTGCAGTGGCGGCTGCCACGCCCATGGCGGGAGAAAACGGAAATCCCTCAAGCGCCTGCGTATCGCTGGACAAGTCCGCATCAGTTCCGGACGCAATCCGGCATTGCACAGACAAAGGGCGTTCCCAGAACACCAATCGCTTGGCCAGCATTGTCACTTTGCACAGGCTGTCGATTTCCGGCCGGTCGGCCTCGAAATAGACATTCGAGAATGCCGCCTTTATCTGGTCAAGAACCGTGCGCCGCACCGCGCCGTGCCAAGCACTGAAATGGCAGTCCGGCCGCTCAGATGCACCCTCCCAGTAAAACAACCGCCGCATCATGTCGGTCTGCTCGGGCAGGAGCATCTTGCTGCCGGTGGGAACGCAGGCAATTTCCCTGCCATCGCGTGCATCCGGCGGCACGAATTCAGCCCGTCCCCAGGACAGCGCGTCAACGTCCGGTACCCGTTTGAGCACAGCAACGATCACCTCGCAGATTTCCGGATCGGCATACTCGTTCTCCCCGATGATCGTGATCCACTCCCCAGCCGCATGCTCGAACATCTGGTTCCAGGCGGCACTCAGGCTGGCCGGAGCCACATCCATATCAATGACCCGCAATCGTTGGTCAGGGATCCCGGCTGCAAGCGGTTCCCTGATCCGGTCCGTGGCATCGCGGAAATCGCCGACCACGATTTCGAAGTCGCTCCGGCTGCTCAATAACATGTGCTTGAGTGCGTGTTCGAACCCGGCGGTGGGCTTGATTGCCGCAATGCAGATCGAGAGCACGGTCACAGCGCGAACACCGTTGTACCGCTCAACAGGCTGTCCACCGGAATGATTGCGTGTTCGCCAAAGCGGTAGAATTCTGCCGGTGTTTGAGCGCCGATGTCAGCTTCGCGCACATTGAGCCGGTCACCATTCACCCCGCTGAGCTGGTTGATGGTCCTGGGTGGGCTGAATGGTGCCGGCTTGAAATGCGATGCCCATTTCCCACCCTCCCAATCAGCAAATCCGCGCGAAAAGCAATCGACCTTGGCGGCATGGGTTTGCGCGTCGGAAGAGAACTTGCACTCTTCCATTGCGGCATGGGCGAAGTTGACGCCGAAACCTGCTGTGCTGTGGCAATAGGTGTAACAGAACCAGGCCGTTGCGGCAGCAATGCTCTGGCACAAAGAGGCGCCCGGATCATCGAACACGAACGGGAAGAACGGTTGCTGAAGCTCGATCAAACCGCTGGATTCGGCGACAAATGTTTTGACCCTTGTCTTGAGGACGTCGGGCGAAAGAATGGACGCGGAGTTCGATGCAAGACAGGCGCCAAGCACTGAGAACGGACGTTCGGAATGAACAATCCGCTTTGACTGGGCCAGCACCTTGCAGGTGTTTTCCCAGTCGACGATCGGGTGCTCGAAATAGCGCCCGCCATAGGCCTCCCGTATCTTCTGCATCAGCGAGCGCTTGATCGCACCATGATAGATGCCGACGCCTACACTGGGGCTGCGTTTGCGTTCGCTCCAGCGGTAGAGCTGGTCAGCAAGGCCCTCATGCGAAGGCAAACGGGTCTCATGGGCCAGCGGAATGCTGGCGAGTGTTGGAACCGGCCGGTTGTCCGGCCACTGGTAGGTCATGCACTCCCAACTGATGGCGTCGACATCGCGGTGGAGCACCTCGTAACGCCGGATCATGCTGGCAAGCCGCGGATCGATGTAATCATCATCGCCAACCACCGAGATCCAGCGCCCTTCGGCCTGACTGACAACCCGTTCCCAATTGTCGACCATCGAAAGCACCGACGGCCCCGGCGGGATCAGACGGAAGCGCGGGTCAGAAAAATTTTGTGCGAAGAATTCGCCAAGCGGACCGGGGTCGTCGGAATTGTCAGAGACAAGAACTTCAAAGTCATTGCCGTCCGATTGTGCCAGCGCCGTGATGGTCTTGATGCAGTAGGCCTGCCGATTGCGCGTTGGCAGGCAGATTGTCAGGTGAACCATGGCCAGCTTTCATGCAGATATGTCCGGGCAACGCGACACTGCCAAAACAAACTTGCGCCATGCTTGCACTTGCACCCGGCTTAAAACGCCTTGCCGCGCGCGGAGATGGGCCAGAGACACTCCACCTTGCCGCCGCGCAGGCCGACATACCAGTCATGAAGATTGCAGGTCGGGTCGCAATGGCCCGGCACCAGCCGTAGCCTGTCGTTGATCTTGAGCACGCCGTCTGGATCGGCGATTTCACCATGTTCATCCGAACAGGTGACATAGCGGACATCATCGCGTCCAAAGATCACTGGCAAGCCACTGTCCATCGACAGCACTTTCAGCCCGGCATCGCAGATCGCCCTGTCTGCCTTGACGTGACTCATCACCGAGGTGAGGACAAACAGCGCATTCTCGAACCCGGTCTGGTCTATGCGCTTGCCATCCTGGTCCAGAATCCGGCCGTAGTCAGCGTCCATGAAGGCGTAGGAGCCGCATTGCAGCTCGTTGTAGATGCCCGATTGGCCTTCGAAATAGTAGCTGCCGGTGCCTCCGCCGCCGATGATGTCGCAGTCAAGTCCGTTTGCCTTGAGAGCCTCAACCGCCTCCCGGACCATCGCCACCGCGATGTCGATCTTGGCCTTGCGGTCCGTATAGGTCGGCAAGTGCTGCATGGCGCCCTGATAGGCCTGAAGCCCGGCAAACTTGAGGCCCGGTGCTGCAGCGATCGCCAGCGCCAGCGCCACCACCTCGCGCGTTGTGCTGACGCCGCAGCGGCCCGCTCCGCAGTCGATCTCGACCAGGCATTCAACCGTTGTTCCGTTGCGAACAGCGGCTTGCGAGAGATCGGCGATATTGGCTGCATCATCGACGCAACATATGGTGCGTGCGCCCCGTTTCGGCATCCGAGCCAGCCGGTCAATCTTGAGCGGATCGCGCACCTGGTTGGAAATCAGCACGTCCTTGATGCCGCCGCGGGCAAAGGCTTCGGCTTCGGACACCTTCTGACAGCACACTCCAACCGCGCCGCCGAGCCTTTCTTGCAGCTTCGCCACATCGACGGACTTGTGCATCTTGCCGTGCACCCGGTGCCGCACGCCCATGGATCTTGCCTGTTCGCCCATCTTGATGATGTTGCGCTCCAGTGCATCGAGATCGAGCACCAGACAGGGTGTCTGGATTTCGGTCTCATTCATGCCGGGCAGGGCGGGTACGTCATAGCCGACTTCAAGCCCGTCGAAATCCGTCTTTGCACCCATGCTTTCCCACCAAAGATCACAATTCCAGACCAATGCATGTCCCGCTCAATTGGATTCAATTGAGTGATAACGGACATGTATCATTTCAAAGTCTTACAGCGTCCTTTGCGCATCCCGTTGGATGCGCAAAGGACGCTGTAGGCATCCCTGCGCCGCTCAGGTTTGCCGCAGACCTGGCTTCCCACCCTTGGATGGTCTGAAGCCGGGATGCAGTCAAGCCTGTCTTATGCAGATCCTGACAGTGCAGGATTGACCCGGCACAGCCGATCGGGTCATGTGGCCGCAAGAAATGGCGCGTCCGGGCTGCTCTCTTGCGAGCATCTGAAATCAAGGCGCCCGTATGCAGAAGGAAAATGCCATGCGGCTGGTACTCGTTGATTTTCGCCACCCGTTCTTCAAGCCCATGACCCGGCGGGTTGTCATCATTACGCTGATGGCGGCCTGGACGATCTTCGAGTTCGTCGCCGGTTCGGACGCATGGGGTATCTTCTTCGGAGCCCTGACCGCCTATGTCGCCTGGGGGTTTTTCCTTTCCGGTCACCCGGATGAACCTGAACCCAAGCCCGATGAGACTGAGGCGAAGTCCGCCGAGAGCGATCAATCCGAGCCACCTGCCAGCCAATAACACCGCACCTTGCCAGTCGGCGGCCGAGCCGTTGGGGTGTCCGAACCAAAGGCAAGCGGCAATGTGCGAAAAACATTGCCGCCAGAGGCCGCAATTGAAGGGAAGGGGGCTTGTGGCGCGCCGGTCACCGGTCTATAAGCCAGCCCGCTGGTCACGGAGTGTAGCGCAGCCTGGTAGCGCACGTCGTTCGGGACGACGGGGTCGGAGGTTCGAATCCTCTCACTCCGACCAGATTTTCCCGACATCCTCATTCATTCTCCCCACAATGGTCGCTGTAAGCCGTTTTCTGTCCCCCTAAACACCACTCGGGTTCGGATATGGCCAACAGTAACGCCACCTTCAAAAGGCGGTGATTGGGGTCGGCAGACAATCGATTTGTGCCCAGGATTGCTGCAGTGTTGTGCTAGGTTAAGCTTCAAGGCATCACGGTATCGAAACCCGTGGATTGGTCGCTGCGAGGAGTTGGCAAGATGATACATTCCATCAGTGTGCTGCGGCAGAGCCTTTTCCCGGCTGCAAGCCAGACAGCAAGGCTGCCCGCGCGTGTTGTTCAGGCCATTTCGGATCATGACAACACCAGCGAGGTGGTGATCAAGTTCATTCAGCTTGCCATCATCACGGTCATGGCCGTGCTTTACTTTCTGTCGCCCAAACGCGGCGATCCGGATCTGCAATGGACGGTGCCATTCGCGATCGGGCTTTACATCTGCCTCACCCTTGTCGGCTTGGTCTGGGCCACGCGCGCCAGAATTCCCGATTGGGCGGTCTATGCGTCGATCATTTTCGATATGGCGCTGCTTTATTCGTTGATCTGGAGTTTTCACATTAAATACGGGCAGCCGCCCTCGTTCTATCTCAAATCGCCTACCCTGATGTATGTCTTCATCTTCATTGGTTTGCGAACGCTGCGTTTCGAGCCCCGCTTTGTCCTGGTCGCCGGTCTGGCTGCCATCATCGGCTGGGTGGGGATGATTGGCTATGTCGCGTTCAGCGATTCCAAGGACATGATGATCACGCGCGACTATGTCACCTACCTGACCTCCAATAGTCTGCTGATTGGCGCGGAAGTTGAGAAGATCATTCTGATCCTGCTGGTGACCGGAACGCTTACGCTGTCGCTGCACCGCGCTAAGGGTATTCTTGAACGCGCCTTGTCCGACCGCGACGCGGCGCAGACATTCTCCCGCTTCTTTGATTCCGATGTGGCGCAGGAACTGCGCGAATCCGATCTTCAATTGCGAGCAGGTGAGGGCGTCAACCGCAACGCCGCCATTCTGATGGTGGACTTGCGCGGGTTCTCCAAGGCGGCCCAGGCGATGCAGCCTTCGGATGTCATGAGCATGCTTGGCCAGTATCAGAAACGGCTTATACCGATCATTCAGCGCAATGGCGGTTCCATCGACAAGTTTCTCGGCGACGGCATTCTGGCCAGTTTCGGTGCCGCCCATGTTGATGAGGAATTCACGGTCGGCGCGGTGCGTACGGTCGAGGAGATTTTGGCGGATTTCAAGACCTGGGGCGACGATCCGCTGCTGGCCCGGTTCGCGTCAGGCGGCATTGGCATTGCCCTCTCGTCTGGCAAGATCGTCTTTGGTGTCGTCGGCGATGATCACCGGCTCGAGATGACGGTTATCGGTTCGGCGGTCAATCTTTGCGCCAAGCTTGAAAAATACAACAAGGACCTGGGCTCGCTGGCGGTGATCGACAAGGCGACCTACGAGAAGGCTCTGGAAAGCGGCTTTGATCCGAAATTCGAACCAAAGCTCACCAGCGGCAAAATTGTGGATCTCGGCCGCGTTCAGGAGGTTTACGCCTACGGGATCTGACCGCTGTCTTGGATGGGCTTACTTGTACGGGTCTGCTGCATCCCGCATGCCGTCGCCCATGAAGTTGAACGCCAGGATCACCAGAATGACCGGAACCGTCGGCAACAACAGCCACGGATAGAATGCGATCGCACTCACATCGCGGGCTTCAGTGAGCAGGATTCCCCAGCTGGTGATCGGCGGCCTCAGGCCAAGCCCGAGGAAGCTCAAAGCGGTTTCGCCGAGGATCATGCCCGGAATGGAGATCGTCGCCGTCGCGATCAGGTGCGACATGAAACCAGGCACCAGATGGCGTCCGATGATGCGCTTGGCGCGCGCGCCCATCAATTGCGCGGCGAGCACATAGTCTTCCTCTCGCAGTGCGAAGAGCTTTGATCGGACGGCTCGCGCAAGCCCGGTCCAGTCCAGCAGGCCAAGGATAATGGTGATGCCCAGATAGACAAGGATCGGGCTCCATGTCACCGGCATGATCGCTGCCAGCGCAAGCCATAGCGGAATGCTTGGAATGGATTGCAGCACCTCGATGACGCGCTGCACGACCAGATCGATCTTCCCGCCGTAATAGCCGGCGATTCCGCCGATGACGATTCCGAGCACAAAGCTGAAGGCAATGCCCAACAGTCCGATGGTCAGCGAGATGCGTGCGCCGTAGAGAATCCGCGACAGCATGTCCCGGCCAAGCCGGTCAGTGCCAAGCAGGAACAGTTCTCCGTCTTTCGCGGGGCAGAAGAGATGGAAACTCCCCTCAATCAATCCCCAGAACCGGTAGGAATCGCCACTGCAGAAGAACCGGATCTTCTGGATGTCGGATGTGTCGTCGGTGTAGACGCGGCGAAGGTTTTCCATGTCCAACGACATGGTCCGCCCGTAGGTGAACGGCCCGACAAACTCGCCCTCGTGGAACAGGTGAATACCCTGCGGCGGGGCATGAATGAAGTCCGTGTTGCGCGTGTGCAGATTGTAGGGAGCAAGAAACTCCGCAATCACGATCATGCCGTAAAGCACCGCGAGGAAAATGGCGGAGAACAATGCCAGCCTGTGGCGCTTGAACTTCCACCACATCAAACGCAGCTGCGAGGCCTGATGGACCCGCTGCTGATCGGCCGTCATTTCCTCCACGGAATCCGGATTGAAGGGAGCAGTGGATACAAAATGCTCAAGCGGAGCTCCGGAGGCGGGAAGCGGGCTGCTCATTTTGTGCTCCCTCCCTGAAGGCGTATCCGCGGATCCAGATAGGCCAGAGCGATGTCCGAGATCAGCACGCCGACAACGGTCAGAAACGCCAGGAACATCAGGAACGATCCTGCCAGATACATGTCCTGGCTCTGCAGCGCCTGGATCAGCATCGGTCCTGTCGTCTGCAGCGACAGCACGATTGCAGTGATTTCAGCGCCGGAGATGATGGCAGGCAGAATGGACCCGATGTCGGATATGAAGAAGTTGAGCGACATGCGAAGCGGATATTTGACCAGTGTCCGGAACGGGCTAAGGCCTTTGGCACGCGCCGTGGTGACGTATTGCTTTTCCAGCTCGTCGAGCAGATTGGCGCGCAGCCGGCGGATCATTCCCGCAGTGCCGGCGGTCGCGATGATGAACACCGGTATCCACAGATGTTCCATGATCGATTTGAACTTCTCCCAAGACATCGGCTGGTTGAAATACTCCTCGTCCATCAAACCGCCAATGGAGGTTCCAAACCACACATTGGCGAAATACATCATCACCAATGCCATCATGAAATTTGGAATTGCCAGCCCGATCAGGCCAACGAGGGTCAAGCCGTAGTCGCCCCAGCTGTACTGGTGGGTTGCGGAGTAGATGCCGATGGGAAACGCGATCAGCCAGGTCACGACAATGGTGACGAAGGAAACCAGTATCGTCAGCCAGAGACGGTCCCCGACGACTTCATTGACCGGCAGCCGGTATTCGAAGGAGTAGCCGAAATCACCCACCAGCATTCCGCCGACCCATTGCACGTAGCGCACCGGCAAGGGCTGATCGAAGCCATATCTGACCCGCAATTCCTCGATTTCAGCCATATCGGTGGCTTCACCAAGGGCGCGAAGTTCAGCCACATAGCTTTCGAAATAATCCCCCGGCGGCAGCTCGATGATGGCAAAAACCAGCATCGATATGAACAGCAGTGTGGGGATCATCACCAGGCAGCGCCATGCAATATATCTCAACATCATCAGGCGCTTTCATCAAACCAGAAGGTATCAGGCATATAGACCCCGAAATAGCAGGTCGGCGCAAAGCCGTAGAGTGCTTCTTCGGGGACATTCTTCAAGCGCGATGATCGGACAATCGGCTGCAAGGCGGCATTGACGATGCCGATTGAGAAGACATTTTCTGCCCGGATCGCCAGCATCTCATGCCAGATCTGTTCGCGTTGCGCCGTGCTGGTCGAGCGTTCCCAGGATTCGAAGAGATCAAGCAAGCGTTTGGGCTCCGGCATGTCAATCGGCAGGCCTTCCTTGCCCTGGGTGATATGGTTCATGCCCCAGAGCGGCCACTGCATCTGGTCGTCGGCGGTTGGCGCCAGTCCTTCGGGTGACATGTCGACGGTCGGCACGCCGTTGTCGAGACCGACCCAGACGGCCATCTTGGTTTCGCCTGCGATGGCGCGGCTTCTGAAAATGTCCCGCTGAGAAACACGGGTAAACGGGGCCAGACCGATCGCCCGCCAGTGATCGATCACCAGTTCGAGGACATCGGTTTCCAGATTGCTCTCGCCTGCGGTTTCGATGACGATTTCGATCGGTCGGCCATCTGACAACAGGCGAATCCCGGAGCTGTTTCGTTCGGCATAGCCTGCCTTGTCGAGAAGCGCATTCGCTTGAGCCGGGTCGAACTGCGCCCATGCTTCCGCATATTCCTTCCGGTAGAGCGGGCTTTCTTTCAGCACGGTGTCTGCGCTTTCGCGCGCCAGGCCGAAAAACGACACCATGTTGATTTCGTGACGGTTGATCGCAAGCGAGAGCGCCCGCCGGACATTGAGATTACGCAGAAACTCCCGCCAAGCCAAATCGGCGCAGTTCAGGTTTGGAAACAGCGCAATGCGTGATCCCTGAACCCGCTTCCAGAGACTGACACTCACCGGATGCAGTTTCTCGGCCGATTTGAGAAAGGTGTAGTCGGAGAAGTCCAGATTGCTGATCTGCAGGTCTGTTTCGCCGGCTCCGGTCTTGGCGGAAATGATGTCCGAGGAGCTGACATTGAGCAGGTACCGGTCAACATAGGGCAACTGAAGCCCGTTCTCATCGATCCTGTGGAAATAGGGATTCCGCTCGAATACGAACTGCTGAGCCGGGGGCTCGGTGGTGTTCATCCAGGGATCAAGTGTTGGTAGATCCGGGTTTTCGGGACGATAACTTCTCGACAGCTTGGTGTGCAGATCCGCCCAGGTTTCGACCCTGTATTTTTCGATTGCTTCGGCGACCTTTTCCTCGCCGACATAATCGACATGAAACTGCTTCATGTAGGCGGACGGCAGGGCGAGTGTCAGCGCCTGCGCGGAGGCCAGGCTCTGCAGGAAACCCGGATGCGGACTGCCCCAGGTATATCGCACGGTCAGTTCATCGATAACTTCGAAAATCGGCGGCTTGCCTTGCGACAGCAGTTCCCGCGGCAGACCCCGCCTGCGCAATTTCTTGTTGGTCAGCACGTCTTCCCAATAATACCGGAAGTCTTCGCTCGTAAACGGGCTTCCATCCGACCAGCGATGACCGGGGCGCAGGTGGAATGTGAAGATCCGGTCGTCGATCTGTTCGTAACTCTTGAGAATATCGGGTTGGAGCTCAAGCTGTTCGTCATAGCCGACGAGGCGGGCGTAGCCGTTGATGGTCATCAGCCGGATATCTTTTTGCCGGCCAATGAGCATGCGGACAGTGCCGCCATGCGCGCCGGGCTCCCGGCCTTTTTTCCTGAGATTGACAATCCGTGGAACCAGCGGAAGCCGGTCTTTGACCGCGGGCAGGGCACCTTTTGCAACCTGATCCTTGAAGAAATCCTGTTCAACAGGAGTCGCCCGCGCAATTGCCGGAGTTGCAGCTGCGGCGAGCATGCCAAGTACTGTGCGCCTCTTGATCAAAGCCATGGTCCCACTTGATCATAGTCTTGTTACGCAATTGCGAAACAGATCAAAACACACACGGCTTACCTGCTGAGGTAATAGGTGTTTCTATGCCCCGCCTGCCTCGGCAATTCATCACCGAGACAAAACCGTATCCCAGACCTTTGGGACTGTCCATCCATACCGGCAATTGTGAAAGCTTCAGATTGCAGCGGCAAGCAACCCGGAGGGCTTGGAGCGGTATCAGACCTGGTCACAGGCGGTACGGTTGCTGAAAACCGTCAGCTTGTCGAGTTTGTGATCAAGTGGTTGGTGAGCTTTCTCGCCCCTGCCGCATCTTTTTGGGTAAGCCTGCTGCTCTGGATCAGGTCCATAACCTCTTCGGCATCAGAACGGGGCTTGTGGGCGCTGTCCACAAAAGCGTCGGAGGCTTTCAGCTCGATGTTGGATGCGCTTGGCACATACACCGAGACCTTGTGGTCGATGCCGCGCAATTGTTCCTCACCGCGCGAGATCCAGTCGCCGCCGCAATATTTCACGAACTCCTCGCTCGCCACCACGGGGCTTTGCAGCTTTTTGGTGAGGCCCTCGAGCCGCTGCACCTCATTGACCGAGGCGCCGAAGGCGGAAAACGCCAAACGGTTTTTCAGCCCGACATTGCCATACATCACATTGCCGACATGCAATCCCAGTCCGAAACCGATCGGATCCAGACCGAGATGTGTGCGGCTGGCATTAAGTGCGCTCATGCGAGCATTGGCTTGCCTTACGGCCGCCATTGCGGCCTTTGCCGCCAGTTCGGATGGCACCCGGTGGCGATCGCAGGGATAGACTGCGAGAAATCCGTCGCCGATGAAACTGAGAATTTCGCCGCCATTTCGATTGAACGGCAGTGCAATGGCGTCGAAAAAATCATTCAGCGTGTCGATGAAAGTCTGGCGGCTGTTGCCTTCCGCAAGATGGGTTGAGCCTCGCATGTCTCCCATTACCAGCATCGCGCGCACGGTCTCGCCGTCGCCGCGACGGATTTGACCGGACAGGACCCTCTTTCCTGCATCGCCGCCGATATAGGTGGTCAGCATGTTTTCCGCCAGCTGACCCAGAACGGCGATGCGTGCCGCCATCGCAAGGTTGCCCTCGATGCGCAAGAGAGCCTTGATCATGTCATCGCTGAAGCCGCTTTTTGCATCGGTCGCCCAGGATCCCAGCATTCCCCGGTTTGGCTCCTCGAACGATTGCACGAAGGCCAGATAATCGGTGATCCCGAGTTCGTGCAGATCCTTGAAGATCGGAAACTCGGTCGAGGCCGTGTCCGAAAGCCGGCGCCGCAAATGATCAAGGTCGTTCTTCATCAGATAATAATACGGGCTCGCTGCGAAGGTTTCGGGCTTTATATCGTCCCTGATATTCGCAAAATCCTGTGTTTGAATCTCTGCCCCGCGGCGCCAGGTAAAGCTTGACGCGTCGTAGAGTGGATGCAGCATCGAGAAGCTCAGATGCGCCCTTGCCAGCGGAAGCCCCGCAGCTGTCAGCCGCTCGCAGGTTCCGACAACGATTGTCCGTAGGTCGCCGCCCTGCAATGCGGTCTGCCGCATCCATGCCACGACACGATCCATCAGTGTCTCGGATATCTCCGTGCCAGCTTCGCTCACTCTGTGCCCTTACTTTTCATATTGCCGTCTTTGCCCGAGGCAAAATCGGTGCCGGGGAGGCTTTGCCCCACTATTGCCATTCAGTTTGGCCTACATATAAGTGTCAAACCGCCGAAGACCAAATGGTGCAGCTGTCGCCGAGGGCCTTGGCCGCCGGGGCGACCACCTGGGGGATTGGCCGTGCTTAAGACCAGGCTCGCTTTTTGCAAACCTATTTCCACTGAAAGCTCACAAATTCATGCGATACTTGATTACGGGAACAGCCGGCTTCGTCGGATTTCACCTGGCAAAGCGGCTCCTTGAGGATGGCCATACCGTCGTCGGGTTTGATGGCATGACCTCCTACTACGATGTCCGCCTCAAGCAAAAGCGGCATTCGATCCTCGAACGCGACCCGAACTTCACAGCCGTCATCGGCATGCTCGAAGATGCGGCGGCGCTGCACAATGCTGCGGCCGAGCGGCCCGATGTCATAATCCATCTCGCAGGCCAGGCCGGTGTGCGTTACAGCGTCGAAAATCCCAAAGCCTATTTTGATTCAAACATCACCGGTTCCTGGAACGTGTTGGAACTGGCGCGCGCTCTCGATGTGTCGCATTTGATGCTCGCATCGACATCCTCGATCTATGGTGCCAACCAATCAATTCCCTATTCCGAACAGGACAAGGCGGACGAGCAACTGACTTTCTATGCCGCCAGCAAGAAAGCCATGGAGGCCATGGCGCACAGCTATTCCCATATTTACAGGATTCCGACGACGGCCTTTCGCTTTTTCACGGTGTACGGACCTTGGGGGCGCCCCGACATGGCGCTGTTCAAGTTCACAAAAGCCATTCTCGAAGACAGGGAAATCGAGATCTACGGTGAAGGCCGGATGAGCCGCGATTTCACCTTTATTGATGATCTCATCGCATCGATTGTCGATCTTTCGCGGATCGTTCCCTCGGAGGCCAACCGGGTCAAATCAGACGCTGTCAAGGACACGCTCTCGGCAATGGCGCCTTACCGTGTGGTCAATATCGGAGGTGGCACACCCTTCGGCCTGCTCGAGTTCATCGAGATGATCGAAAAGGCCGTGGGCAAACCGGCAAAGCGCAAACTGTTGCCGATGCAAACGGGTGATATGGAGAAAACCTTCGCAGATGCCGAGCTACTGGTGGCGTTGACCGGCTCAAAGCCCCAGACGTCGCTGGAAACCGGAGTGAGGGCGTTTGTGGATTGGTATGTGCGCGAAGGAACCAGTTTCGACTTCCACACATTGCCTTCTGATTCATAAGGTCCATCTGGCATCGGTGTGCATGCTGATCAGACCTGCCATTGTGTGCCGGTGTCAGCCTCGGCAATGCCGGATGCCTGTGAAACGCGATAGAGGCTGGAAATGGACAAAGCAGCGCAAGACGACTTTCTGGCCGGGCTTCCCACATTCACCGATTTTGAAGGCGTCGAAGACGTCTCGCGATACCGCGCCTTGCCCGGCAATTGGTCACTGGCGGTTGCCGATGTGGTGGATTCGACCGGCGCAATTTCCAAAGGAAAATACAAGTCCGTCAACATGGCCGGAGCCTCGGTGATCTCGGCGATGCTCAACGCCTTGAAGGGACGCGAATTGCTGTTCGTTTTTGGCGGTGATGGGGCCAGCGTCGCGATCCCGCCGGATGGTGTCGAGGCGGCAAGGACCGCGCTTTCGGCGGTGGTGCGATGGGTCGGTGAAGAACTTGGCATCGAATTGCGTGGCGCAATCGTGCCCGTTTCCGAAATCGAGGCCAATGGCCTTGAGGTCAGGGTGGCCCGCTATCAGGCGAGCCCGAATGTGACTTATGCCATGTTCGCAGGCGGCGGTGCATCCTGGGCTGAAGCTGAGATGAAGGCAGGCCGGTTCCGGATTGAGAAGGCGCCTGAAGGATCAATGCCAGATCTCACCGGATTGTCCTGCCGCTGGAGCCCGATCCGGGCGCGTCACGACCAGATTGTTTCCGTCATCATACTGCCGGTGCAGGGCTCCGGCAGCGGTGTCTTTGCCACTCTTGTTTCCGATGTTCTTGCCCTGCTCGGGACGGAGGATCGCAACGGACACCCGATTCCGTCAAGCGGACCGAGTTACGGCCTGGCGCTCGATGGTGTCGAAGCCGAGGCCAAAGCCACTCCACCGCAGGGCAGCCGCATGAAAGCGCGCCTCTCCATTTTTCGCGATTGGCTTGTGGTTGTGATCCTGGGTGTCTTCAACGGGCGTGTCGGCGGTTTCAGCTCGCGGGACTATCTTCGCGATGTGGCGTTGAACACCGATTTCCGGAAGTTTGACGACGGGTTGAAACTAACCGTCGACATCAGTGCTTCGACCAAGCGCGGCCTTGTCGAGCTGCTTGACAAGGCCGTCGCCTCCGGTGTCTGCCGCTATGGAATTCACAGCCAGAACGCGGCCCTGATGACATGTATCGTGCCCTCCGCGATTGAACGCGATCACATGCACTTTGTGGACGGGGCGGCCGGCGGCTATGCCGAGGCTGCAAAGCAGTTGCGGGAGCCTCATTGAAACCTTTTGGTTGAAATTGCTGACTGTTCTTGACGGCAACAGATAACTTTGCAATCTGCCATCTAAGTATATCTGATCCTGATGAAAAAATCGGAGACAACATGAACGTTCGAATTGGCGCCATTGCAACGCGTACCCTGGTTGCTCTCGCAATCAGTGTTTCATCAGGTGTTTTGCCGGCAGCGGCGCAGGAATGGAAAAAGACGCTTGTCGATGGTTTTGACGGTGACGATTTTAGCCCCGAGGGTGGTCTTTATTACCGTGACAATTTCGAACAGTCCGCAGGCATCGTGGAATTTGAGAAAACGGAAAAATTCAACGGCGCGGGCGCGCTCAAACTGGGCGTCAAGCCGATCTGCCCAGCCGACAGCGACGGGTGCAGTGAACGTGCGGAAATCTGGGAAAAGACCCCGCTCAGGGTGCCTTATGACATCCCAGTCTGGTTCGGTTTCGCTGTCAAGTTCGGTGACCCCGTTCCGGAGGACAAGCACCGTTATGTGATCGCCCAGTGGAAGCGCGAAATCGGCCCCGAGGCCGTCGGCAATTTCAGCCCGCTGCTGGCGCTCAGGGTCTACAATGGTCGGCTGTTTGCGACGGTTGAGACGAACTACTATCCCGGCCTGTCGACAGGCCCCAAGGGCGTTCCCGCTGACTGCGAAGACGGTATAACGCAAGTCTGGCTTCGCCCGGACACCAACCAGATCCGCGCGCTGGTGGCCACCGATTCCGAGTTTGAACCCGAAGATGGTGCGTTGTTCAATTCCTGTTCGGACAAGTTGACCGTTATCGATCGCGGAAGCCCGTTGCCGCTTCCGACGTCGGGCTGGATGGATTTTGCCATCCTCTCAAAACCGGGTCCCGACGGAACCGGACACATCGAGATTTTTGCCAATAACCAATGGGTGGTCACCGTAAAGGGGCACATCGGCCACAATGACCATGGACTGGGTAAAAACCAATATTTCAAGTTTGGCCCTTACCGGGCTGCGGCCGACAATGAATGGACCATGTACTATGATGATTTCCGCCGTAGTCTGAAATGCGAAGAGGTGCTCACGGACAGCGCGCTCTGCGCGGAGATCAATTAGGGCGTGCAAGCATGTCTCCCGTGCCCGTCGCCAACATGTTTTCACGCCTCTGTTACACTTGGCGTATAGGTCATGGACAGCTTGGGAACTGTGCGATAACGTCTCAGCCGTTCGACGCTGTATCAATGAGATAATGACCTATGTCTTCAGGTTCCGACCTTCTGCGCATCGAGAACCTCAGGATTTCATTTTCGCTTCTTGGCGGACAGCTTGACGCCGTCAAGGACGCAAGTCTCAGGGTGCTGCCGGGAAAGGTCACAGCCCTCGTCGGGGAGTCGGGATCCGGCAAATCGGTCATCAGCCAGTCCGTGATGGGCATTCTTCCGAAAACCGCGGCAGCAACAGGCAAAATCCTGTTCAACGATCCGGAGACGGATGCCGAACCGATCGACATAAATTCGCTCCCTAAGGACGGTCCGCAAATCCGGGCCTTGCGTGGCGCGCGCATCGGCAAGATTTTCCAGGAGCCGATGACCTCCCTGTCACCGCTGCACACGATCGGCGACCAGATCAGCGAAACCCTGCGCATCCACATCAATATGACCAAAGCCGAACGGCGCGATCGCAGCGAGGAAATGCTTGGGCTCGTTGGGTTCCCCAATCCGCGCCGGGCCTTCGATATGTATCCGTTTGAGCTGTCCGGTGGGATGCGTCAGCGCGCAATGATCGCCATGGCATTGGTCTGCAGGCCGGCGCTGTTGATCGCGGATGAGCCGACAACAGCGCTCGATGTTACCATTCAGGCCCAGATCCTGGAGCTGCTGCTGGAACTGCAGTCGAAGTTCAATATGGCGATGCTGCTGATCACCCACGACCTCGGTGTGGTCGCCAACATCGCCGATGAGGTGGTTGTGATCTACCACGGGCAGATCATGGAGGCGGGCGAGGTTGAGCCCATCTTTCGGCGCCCCGGCCATGCCTATCTCAAGGGCTTGATGGCAGCAGTGCCGCACTTTGATATGAAGACCGGTCAACGTCTCAAGGCCTTGCGGGAAATCCCGGTTAACGCCGGACGCCTTCTGGGCAAGCAAGCCGTTTCGAGCGACAATGCATCAGACGTGGTGCTCACGGTTCGCGATGTCGTCAAATCCTACAGCACTCGCAAATCCGGAATGTTTGCGAGGGAGGAGTCCGCATCGGTGCGCGCGGTCGATGGTGTGAGCTTTGACATCAAACGCGGCGAATGCCTCGGACTTGTGGGTGAAAGCGGCTGCGGCAAGACCACCGTCAGCAAAATATTGATGCGCGCGGTAACACCGGATTCGGGCTCCGTCATGTACCATGGGCGCGGTGGCGAGATTGACGTGCTGGGGGCTTCCGAGCAGCAACTGCGGGATTTGCGTACCAGCGTCCAGATGGTTTTTCAGGATCCGGTATCTTCGCTTTCGCCGCGAATGACAATCCAGAACATCCTGCTCGAGCCATTGGAAATCCATCAGCGCGGCACCCCGGCCTCGCGGCTTGAGACCGTGGCCAAGCTGATGGAAGCGATCGGGTTGGACAAGCGCTTTCTCAATCGCTACCCGCACAGCTTTTCCGGCGGTCAGCGCCAGCGCATCGGGATCGCCAGGGCGCTGGCTCTGGGGCCGGACCTGTTGATCTGCGATGAGCCCGTCTCGGCGCTTGATGTGTCGGTTCAGGCCCAGATTCTCAACCTCTTGAAGGACCTTCAAAAGGATCTGGGGCTGACATATCTGTTCATTTCGCACAATCTCGCCGTCGTCGATTACATGGCCGACCGTATTGCCGTCATGTGCGGGGGCCGGATTGTTGAACTGGCGCCGCGGACCACGTTGATGCGGTCCCCGGTTCATCCCTATACAAAATCTCTGTTGGCGGCGGTTCCGTTTCCGGATCTTGACCGTCCGCTCGATTTTGCCACGCTGCGCTCCAGCGGAGCGTCCGACACCAGCAATTGGGGCAACATGTTTGTTGCCTCTGATGCTGATGAACAGTTGCAGGCCAAGGATCTCGGAGACGGACATTTGGTGCTCGCGCGCAAGAATGTCGATGCCCGGGAGTTGCGGGTTTGAAGGCATTCTGGCATGCGATCAGTGGACACAAGTGTTCACAAATAATTTGAACAGGCAGACGGCATTTGAGCCGTGACCTGGAGGTTTGTTTTGTTGTCCCTCGCTCAAGAGGATTTCATGCCGCTCCGGGATTGTAATTTGGAGATGCGAGGCTTCAATCATGATCGAGCGCTTTGAAGACGCCCGCATTCTAATGTACAGCCACGATACGTTTGGCCTGGGGCATTTGCGGCGCTGCCGGACAATCGCGCACTCGCTTGTCGAGGATTACCGCGGCCTCAATATTCTCATTATCTCCGGTGCAACCATCGCCGGTGCCTTTGACTATCGCGCGCGCGTGGATTTCGTCAAAATCCCAAGTGTCATCAAGCTCAGAAATGGCGAATACACCTCGCTCGATCGGCACATTGATCTGCACGACACGCTTGAAATGCGAACCTCGATCATCCGCCATACGGCTGAGACCTTCAAACCGGACATCTTTATCGTCGACAAGGAGCCCCTTGGTCTGAAGGGGGAGGTGGAGGATACGCTTGCCTATCTCAAGACCCGCGGAACACGTCTGGTGCTTGGCCTGCGCGAAGTCATGGACGCGCCGCATCTGCTGGATGCGGAGTGGAAAGCCAAAGGGGTGATGGAGAAGATTGATCGCCTGTATGACCGGATCTGGGTGTACGGGCCACCGGATTTCTATGATCCGCTTGTCGGCCTCGATGTGCCCGACACCATTCGTTCAAAGATGGATTTTGTCGGCTTTCTGCAGCGCCGGGCCTCCCGCGACAAGGATTCTGATCGCCAGCCAAGAGGGGATTATATTCTCGTCACCACCGGTGGCGGCGGTGATGGCGCAGATCTTGTTCACGATGTCATTCATGCCTACCAGCAGGATCCGACCCTCACTTGCAAGGCGCTGGTGGTGCTGGGTCCCTACATGCCTGCAAAGCAACGCCGGAAGCTCAAGCGCAAAGGCGGCAAGATCCCCTATTTGGAGATCATCGAGTTCGACAACCGCATGGAAGATCTGATAGCAGGTGCTAAGGGCGTGGTCGCCATGGGCGGCTACAACACCTATTGCGAAATTCTGTCATTCGACAAGCCGGCGCTGATTGTTCCGCGCGTCAAACCGCGCGAAGAGCAGTTGATCCGCGCCCGTCGTGCCGCAGAGCTGGGCCTGATCGATATGTTGTTGCCTGAAGAAGCCGCTGAGCCGCTGCGCATGGCCGATGCGCTCAAAGCGTTGCCCGGTCGTGCACCTCCATCCGCCGAAGCGGGCGGATTGCGCCTTGAAGGACTTCCACACATTTCCGAAATTGTTGGAAAATGGATGACGGCTGCCGAGCCGGGCCGCTTGAGCGTTGTCAAGAGTTGAGCCTGGTTTGATCGAAATGCGCAAAACAGTTATCGTTTTGAAGGGCTATCCGCGTCTGTCGGAAACCTTCATCGCCCAGGAAATTCTCGGATTGGAGCGTGCCGGTTTTGATCTGGTTCTGGTGGCGTTGCGCCATCCGACCGACAAGAAGCGCCATCCGGTCAATGACGAGATCAAGGCGCCGGTCTTCTACCTTCCTGAATATCTCCATGAAGAGCCCGGCAGGGTTCTCAAGGCCGTGTTTTCAGGTTTGGCCAAACCGGGTTTCTGGCGCGCTGTGGCGACGCTGGTGCGGGATCTCGGCAAGGATTTCACCCGCAACCGTGTCCGCCGCTTTGGTCAGGCCGCAGTGCTTTGCGCCGAATGGCCGAAGGATGCGGGCTGGCTTCACAGCCATTTCATTCACACGCCTGCCTCGGTCGCGTCCTATGCCAGCCAGATGCTCTCGATTGGCTGGAGTTGCTCGGCGCATGCCAAGGATATCTGGACCTCCGATGATTGGGAACTGCGCCAAAAGCTGCAGGCTGCAGCCTGGACCGTCACCTGCACCCGGAGCGGTTTTGTGCACCTCCAGAAGTTGGCCGCGGCCAAGGGCGAGGTTCATCTGAGCTATCACGGGCTTGATCTCGATCGCTTCTCCAGATTTGATGGAGAAAAGTCTGCACGCGACGGGTCCGATCCTGAAGATCCTGTTCGCATTGTCAGTGTCGGCCGGGCCGTCGAGAAGAAGGGCTACGACATCCTTCTCAAAGCACTGAGCCGGTTGCCCGCATCCCTGCATTGGAAGTTCACCCATATTGGCGGCGGCGAGAAACTGCCCGAGCTGCAATCTCTGGCAAAGGAACTCGGCCTTGAAGATCGGATCGAATGGCGTGGCGCCCTCGATCAGACAGAGGTGCTGGCCGAGTATCAGCGCTCGGATCTCTTCGCACTCGCCTGCCGGATCACTGCGGATGGAGACCGCGACGGGCTTCCAAACGTTATCGTGGAGGCCTCGAGCCAGCGATTGACCACAGTTTCCACCGAAATCTCAGGCATTCCCGAGCTGATCACGCACAATGAGACCGGTCTGCTCTGCCCACCCGAAGATGCTGATGCCTTTGCCGCTCTCATCGAGACGGCCATAACCGATCCGGTCTTGCGGCATCGATTGGGTGATGCCGTCGAGGCCCGGGTCAGGTCGCAGTTCGATCATCATTCGAGCATCGCTCAGCTCAAGCAGCTTTTCACCGGCGCCTGGAGTAAGCAGCGATGACCGGGCAATCGGTGCTGTTCTATGTCCAGCACTTGCTCGGAATCGGTCATCTGGCGCGGGCGAGCCGCATTTCGCAGGCTCTGGTTCAGGATGGCTATGATGTCACAATGGTGACCGGCGGTTTGCCGGTGAAGGGATTTCCTCCGGCCACTGTCCGCCATGTTGCCTTGCCGCCGGTGGTTTCTGCCGACGCGGGCTTTTCCGGATTGGCCGACATGCACGGAAATCCGGTGGATGAGGCCTTCAAGGACCAACGTCGGGCAAAGCTGCTCGATACGCTCGCAACGCTCAAACCCGACATTGTCCTGATCGAGGCGTTCCCCTTTGGACGAAGGCAGATGCGGTTCGAACTGCTGCCGTTTCTTAAGGCCATCCACGCCACCAAACCGCGCCCGCGTGTGTATTCGTCCGTGCGCGATATCCTGCAGGCCCGCGCCAAACCGGGGCGGGACGAGGAGAGCGTGGCGCTTCTCAACACGTGGTTTGACGGGGTTCTGGTTCACGGCCACCCGGATTTCGTTCGCCTCGACGAGACATTCCCGCTTGCCGGAGCAATCCAGGACAAGATCATCTACACCGGCTTGGTTGCCGCACCGAAGACGCAGGCTGGCAAGACAGACATCTTTGATATTGTGGTGTCAGCCGGGGGAGGCGCGGTGGGCGCCAATCTCGTTGAGGCGGCCACCGGTGCGGCACAACGCCTGCCGCAGTCCTTGCGTTGGTGCCTCATCGCAGGGCCCAACATGCCCCAGCTTGACTACGACCGGATTGTCCAGAGCCTGGGCTCCAATGTGGAGCTGCACAGGTTTCGCGAGGATTTTCGCGATCTGTTGAAAGCGGCAGAGCTCTCGGTCTCACAGGCGGGCTACAATACGGTCGGTGATGTTCTTGAGGCAGGGTGCCGGTCTGTGGTGGTGCCCTTTACCTCCGGCGGCGAGACCGAACAGCAGGTCCGGGCCGACCGTCTGGTTCTGAGAGGGCTTGCCCGATCAATCCATGAAACGGATCTGGATGCGGACAGGCTGGCTGACGAGATCACGCATGCGCTTGCTCTCTCCAAACCCAAAGGCCACGGGATCGACCTTGGCGGCGCCAGCAGGACCGCAGCCATATTGGGTCCAGGTGGTCTGGTTGATCAGCTTTAAACCGAGCCGATCAGCATGAAGCGGGTGTAGTTCTTGGTTTTCAGCCCGCCGCCGAACACCTCATTTCTCAGCCCGGCCTGCGCCCGGAAGGCATCGAGATCGGGCACGCAGCTGATGTGGGTCGGCTCGGAAAAATAATCGTTGGATTGCAACAATACCCGGGTCCCGCCCGGCAAAAGCGCAAGCCAGGCCCGAAGGTCCGCAATGTGCTCACAGCTTGTGTTGATCACCAGATCGGCCCCAAGCGCGGCATAGTCCATGTCATACATGTCTGCGGTAATGGCCTCGAACCGGTCCGAAGAAGCCCGGTTCAGGGCCTTGGCGACGATTGCCACGTCGGGGTCGATGTCGCTGCTGACGATGTGGCCAATCTCGAAACGGTCATCATCAAACAGCATGCCTGACAGGATGCCGTACCAGCCGCCGACAACAAGGATGTTGCGATAGACAGGGCCGAGCGATTCAAACAGCATCTGGCGGGCCCAGATCTTCGAGGCCACCTGTTTGTGGTTGAATGCATTGCCGATGTCGGCGTCCGGATGTTTCCCGATCACATTGGCAATGCCTGCAATCAGCGGGCTCCCCGTATAGGCAGCCACCCCCCTTGTCAGGTCGAATGCGGTGTCATGCCAGTCTTTTTCGGTCGGTTCGCCGGGGCGGGTAGTGTTCATCATTGGTGTGTTGTAGTCTCTTTCGATTGGAGCGCAAGCCATGCATCACCAAGGGACAATCCCTCATCTCAGCGGAGCCGGATCGGATGCACGCCAAGTGCTGGCAGCGCATTATTTGCGCGATTGCGAGCATGTTGTCGAGATTGGCGGGCACGAACGGCCGATCACATCTTTCCTGACCCACCATCCCCGCTCGGTGACTTCCGTCGACCCGAAGACAACGCCCCTTGAGGCCTCCGAACTCAACGGAAAGCCGTGTCGCGTTCGCCATATCGCGCGCAAGTTTCAGGAGGTCGAGTTTGAGTTTGCCCCGCAATCCTATGGACTTGTCCTGCTTGGCTATTCGCTCAAGCCGTTCGGCAGCCGCAACCCTCTGGGCGATGTACTTTTTTCGCTAATAGACAATGCAAAGACGGTTATTGTCGACTACACTCCCGGCTTGGAACGTGCTTTGTCCCAGGTGCCAGCAATTTTGGAGAGACCGGTCCTGAGAACCTTGTGCATGATAGAACTTCGTCTTTTTGATCCCGAGATCGTAAACACGCCATTCGCCGAACGCCGATTCCATGTTCTGGAATCCATCCATGTGAGCAGCTGAAGTCTTTATGGAAACACGACTTTCCCGATACATCTGGACCCATACCAAAAAGCAGCAGCTGTGGATTCTGCTGGTCATCGCATTGTCGATGATTCCCTATTTCTTGTCGTTCGACGTCCCTAAGCGGATCGTCAACGGCCCGATCCAGGGTGGCGGGTTTGAATCGGCAGACGCTACGCAGTTGTTCGGCCGGATCGCGATGGATCTGCCTGTGCTCGGGGAAACAGTGCTTTTGCCCGGTATGGATCTGGACCGGCTGAACACGCTTTATGCCTTGAGCCTGTCCTTCCTGATGCTGGTCATCATCAACGGCTTGTTCAAGCTTTACATCAATACCTACAAGGGCAGGCTGGGCGAGCGCCTGCTGCGCCGGATAAGGTTTGAGCTGGTTGACCGGGTGCTGCGGTTCCCGCCGCGCATGTTCAAGCAGGTCAAGCCTGCCGAAATCGCCAGCATGGTCAAGGATGAGGTCGAGCCGATCGGCGGGTTTACCGGCGATGCCTTCGTGCAGCCGGCCTTGCTGGGTGGGCAGGCGCTGACGGCACTCGCCTTCATCTTCACGCAAAACATGTGGCTTGGCTTTATCACCGCGTTCATGGTGACCATCCAGGCAGTGCTTATTCCCAAAATGCGCAAGCGTTTGCTTGTTCTGGGGCGCGAGCGCCAGCTGACCGCACGCCAGCTTTCAGGCCGGGTCAGTGAAATCGTTGAAGGCATCCACGCGATTCATGCCTTTGATACGTCCAATTATGAGCGGGCAGATGTTGCTTCACGGCTGGGGCGCATTTTCCGCATTCGGTATGATTTGTACCAGTGGAAGTTTCTGGTCAAATTCATCAACAATTTCCTCGCTTCGGTAACACCTTTCCTGTTCTACATTGTTGGTGGTTATCTCGCCTTGAACGGACAGTTGGATATTGGGCAGCTCGTGGCCGTGATCGCGGCCTACAAGGATCTCCCGGGCCCACTCAAGGAACTGATTGACTGGGATCAGACCAGACAGGACGTGCAGGTCAAATACACCCAGGTCGTTGACCAGTTCACTGTCGATAACATGATCGATTCATCGATTCAGACCGTGTCAGACAAGGTGCCCGAGGGCATCGTCAGTTATCCTTTGGCCGCCGTGAACCTGACTGTTGCCGATGACAGCGGTGCCAAGCTCATCGAGAGGATCAACCTCCAGGTCCAGAAGGGTGAGAAAATCGCCATCCTGGGCAATGCGGCCGATGGTGGAGAAGCATTTGCCGAGGCGCTTGGCCGCATCGTCTGGCCGGAAAGCGGACGCATCACCGTAGGTGAAAGCGATATTCTCGAACTGCCCGAAGCCGTAACCGGAAGGTCGATTTCCTATGTCGCGTCCGATCCGTATTTCTTCTCCGGAGCGCTGAGGGAGAACCTCCTTTATGGTCTGAAGCATGCTCCGGTGCGGCCCGCCGAGTATGATGAGAGGCAATTGAAAGACCGCAACTGGCATGTCGAAGAGGCAAAGCTGTCGGGCAATCCGGACCACGACGTCGCCAGTGACTGGATCGATTATCAATCGGCAAGCGCCACCGGTCCCGATGATCTGGCCGGACCAATCGGGGCAGTGCTGGAGACGGTCCAGCTTTCCACCGATATTCTTGATCTCGCACTGCGCTCCAAGGTTGATCCCGAACACCACAAACAACTTGCCGAGGGGCTGATCGGCATGCGCGGCGCCTTGCGCGAAGCTCTGGAAAAGGAAGGGTTGGCCAATCTGGTGGTGGCGTTTGAGCCTGATTCCTACAATGCCGAGGCGACAGTGGGCGAAAACCTTCTGTTCGGCAACGCGGTGGGCGCGGTCTTCGCGGATGGTGCGATTGGCAACAATCCGTATTTCCGAAAGGTGATCGCCAGTCACCAGCTTCATCTGTCGCTGTTCAAGATGGGCTATGAGATTGCCGAGAATGCGATCGAACTGTTCAGTGACCTGCCGCCGGATCACCCGTTCTTCCAGCAGCTCACCTTTATGACCTCGGATGATATCCCGGTCTACCAGGCGTTGCTCAACAAGCTGAAAGGCAAGTCCTTCGAGGACGCAACGGCAGACGAGCAGAGCCGGATCATCAAGCTGAGTTTCGCCTATGTTGAGCCGCGCCATCGCTTCGGTCTTCTCACCGATGACCTGATGCAAACCATTGTGGCGGCACGGCAGGATTTCCACGCCAATATGCCTGAGGACATGCGCGACTCGTTCGAGCGCTATGATCCCGACCGTTACATCGCCTCGGCCAGCATCATGGACAATGTGCTGTTTGGCCGCCTGAGCAACAGGTTTGCTGATGGTGCAGAACAGATCAAAATGATCGTCATGCAAATTCTCAGGCCGCTGGGTCTTTATGACGAAGTCTTCTCGATCGGGCTTGATTTCGATATCGGAACCTCAGGCAAGCGCCTGACGATAGCACAGCGCCAGAAGCTCAATCTTGCACGGGTCCTGTTGCGGCGGTCGGATTACTATGTCTTTAATCGACCTCTGGCCAGCTTGGATCAACGTACGCAGGAGCAGATCGGGCGTTCGGTGCTGAAGAAGCTGGAAAGCGACGGCGAGAATCCAACGGTAATCTGGGTGCTTGCCCAGTCCGGATTGGCATCTGAGTTCGACCGCATCATCCTGTTCAACCGGGGAGCGATCGCTGAAGACGGGTCTTATGAGAGCCTGCTGGAAAAGGACGTCTTCAACAAGATGGTGTCTGGATAGAAATGTCGGGATCACGGGCTCAAAACTTACAGGAGAGCGGTTATGCTGCTTAAAGATGAGGTTCAAATGCTGCGGCGTGTGCCGCTCTTGGCTGGCATTGATCAGACCAAGCTGAAACTGCTCGCTTTTGCCTCCGAACGCATTTCCTATCGGGCAGGAGAGGTGCTCTTCAATCAGGGTGACCCCGGTGACGCGGCCTATGTTATCCTCACCGGCAAGGCCGAAGTTCTCGTCAATTCACCGGATGGAAAATCCGAGATCCGGGTTGCGGAGGTCGCGCAAAACTCCCTCGTCGGTGAGATTGCGATCTTGTGTGATGTTTCAAGGACAGCCACGGTCAAGGCCACGACAGAAATCGAGGCCCTCAGGATCCGCAAGGATGATTTCGTCAAGATGCTGACCGACTACCCGGAAATGACCATCGAGGTCATGCGGGTTCTCGCTGACCGTCTGAGCCAGACCACAACCGAACTTACCGAAGCCCGCAGCCTCGCAAAGATGGGGCCTAAATAGACTGGTTTTCGACGTTGTCTCCAGAGTATCTGTCCCTTTTTGAAGATGGACTGGCCAGGACCCTGCCGGTTTGCAGGCATATCGAAAATCGCTCGCATGGCAGGCCATCATATTTCCTGTAGATGGCAAACAGCAGTCTGAACCAGTGTGAGAGGCTGTTTGGTCTTGCCGCACCGGCGCAACTGTCAAACAGCTTCATGAGCGCGTCATAGACCTGCTTCCGTTCCGGCGGAATGTCCCGGAGCGCAAGCCCGCCCGCCATTTTCAGGCGGTACCAATCCTCAAGAAAATCCAGCAACCCAATTGCCTCCAGTGTGTCAGGCTGCAGTCCGGTCACGCGCTTGAGCCGGGTGGCCATATCTGCGTTGAACTCGGGCATGGGGGCCGTCACTTCGCCGAAGTTCGCCAGATCCGGTTCGTTCTCCGACCCCGTCAGCAGCGCAATGGCTGCCACGTCGGCAAGCGTCAGTCTGTGGATCAGCGTTGCCAGCTCCGGAGGCCATTCCCGGCGCAGGTGGCGCCGTGAAACGAGATGTCCGAGATGTTCATAGAGAAACTCGCCATGGCTTCCGGCCCGCAGCAGCCGTTCAGCCGGTACTCCTGTTTCTTCGATTTCCCGCCGGTAGGATTGTGTCACCGCCGGATCAAGGCCGCACCCGGCAATGCTCACCGTGTCGATCTCAAGGGTCTCGCCGGACAAAGACACGGTCTTGTAGGCTCCGGGATAGGCGACGAGCGAGGGGACGCCGATATTGACGACAAAACCCTCGGCATTCTCATGCCGGGCGGTGTCATTGATATGGAGATGACCGCTGAAATGGACTTTGACGCCCGCCTTGATGAAGGCGTCAGCCACCGCAGCGCTTGGAATGCGCTTGCTCAGCATTGTCTCGCCGACCAGCATTGCCTCGTCGCTGGAGGTATCCCGCAGCGGATCTAGCATCGGATAGTGCGAAAATGCCAGCAACCGCTTGCCGGACTGTTCGGCGCGCGCTGCCACGCCTTTCATCCAGTCCAGAATGAACGGCTTCTGCTCAAGCATGGCATTCCAGCCCGCGTCGGTGCTGTCGTCGAAGATCTCGCTGTCCGTGCCGGTTCCTGACGGTTTGAGTGGGGTAAACACATTGGCGTCGATCATCAGCATCCAGAGCCCGGGCAGGGGCTCCACCAGATAGGTAGCGTCCATGAGCTGATGGGTAACGTCACCGTGCGGCGATCTGGCATTGTAGATCCGGGAAAGCGGATTGGCGCTGTCACCAAAGGGTGTCTCCCACAAAATCTCGTCGCCGCGCCTGAAGAAACCATTGCGACGCATGGGCTCCAGCCCGGCCGGATAGCCTTGGCAATACATGGCCGGCGTCACTACCGTTCGCCGCGCGTCGGCATCCGATTGCGCCGGGTCGCTGGTTGACAGCACATAGTCGCCGCCGCGGCACAGGAAGCGTTTGGAGCGATGCCGTCCGCGGGATGCAAATATGTCGTGGTTGCCGGCAACCGCATGAAATCGCATTCCGAACCGCTGCTCATAGTCAGAAAACAACCGGCTGAGGCTGTTGAGAGTGGCAGACTGTCCGTCATCGGAATAATCACCGAGCAGCACCACATGCCTGATTCCACGCCGGGCGATGTCCTCAAGCGCATAGGTCAGAGCGTACCCGCTCTCGTTGAACACGCGTGTGGATTTGACCGTGTCGGCCAAACGGCGGATCGACAGTTGGGCCTCGTCCCGGCTCAGCCCGAAATCTGCATGCAGATCGTGGAAATGGGCGTCGGCGACAATTGCGATCGACGGTAAATCGGATTCTGACATACAAAGAAGTTCCAGGCACAAATTGGTTTTTAGCCCCGGCACCAAACAAAAGCGATCAGGATCAACCAAAAATCAACCCTCGCATATGACGATGAGTTTGGCTACATTTGGGCCAATGCGGATTGCTGTATGCGCAAGCGGTCAGGGGAAGATGCAAAAACGCGGGTCTGAACAGCTGCTGTTCCCGGATTGGATCTGTCTCAGGCGCAGAAACGGGGCTTTGTGACCGAAGAAAAAATGTCGGAAGATTCCCTTTTTCAGGTTCGGTGTTGGGGCGCCCGCGGCACCATGTCGGTCTGCGGCGACGAGTTCCGGCAATTCGGCGGCAACACGATCTGCATCGAGGTGCGTTGCGGCGATCATGTCCTGATTTTCGATGCGGGCTCTGGCCTGCCAAATGCCGCAAAAGCGCTTGCTGCCGAAGGTGTGAAAGACTTCAATCTGTTCTTCAGCCACTGCCACTATGACCATATTTGCGGACTGCCGCATTTCAAGCCGATGTATCTGCCTGGCTTCACGGTTGGGTTCTGGTCGGGGCACCTGGCCGGCACGATGACGACCAGAGAAATGATTTACGGCTACATACGACCGCCCTGGTTTCCGGTTGCCCCTGATATTTGCAGAGCCAGCATGAGCACTGTCGATTTCAAGGCTGGTGATGTGCTTGAGCCCTTTCCAAACCTTTCCATCAAGACCGGTGCGCTGGTCCATCCCGGCGGTGCCATCGGCTATCGGGTCGATTGGGGTGGGCGATCAATCGCCGTGATTACCGACACGGAACATACCCCCGGTGAGCTGGATCCGGTTGTCTTGGACCTCATCCGCGATGTTGACCTGTTCCTGTATGACACGACCTATCTCGAAGACGAGATGGAGACCTATCGCGGCTATGGCCATTCCACCTGGGAGCAAGCGGTCAAACTTGCCGAAACCGCGGGAGCCAAGCGTGTCGGTTTCATGCACCACTCGCCGACGCGCACCGATGCCGAGCTCCTGGAAATGGAGAAGCTGGCCACGAAACGCTTTGCGGGCGCCTTCTGCGCCTTCGAGGGTCAAAAAATAGACATCTGAAGAGCCGTAATCACTGCACTGGGCGATCCGTCCTGTTCGGCTCAATATCCAGCCTTGGTTTTCAGGCAACCCCATACAAGTCAGTCGCGTCCACCCACTGGCAGGCCGGATGGGCATTGGTGTGCTCCAGCAGGGACGCGAGGAAACTCCATGCAGCGTCGTCATGCACCAGGTGATGGGTAAGGAACCCCATGTGCCCGCCCTGATCAAACATGACGCGCAACCGAGCGACAATCTCGGCAATGAGCACCTCCGGATCTCTCCCGCCCCGGTTGCCATGCCAATCGATCAGATCAACATGAGTGTTGATCATTGTGATCGGAGCTGGTTTCTCCGCGCCGAACACCGACACTGCACGGTATCCGAGCGACGCGAGCTCAGGCAGCAGTTCTGCGTCGATCCGGTTCCAAGGCGGCACAAGCATGGCGTTGAACTGCCCTGCGTAGAAACCTGCCAGCTTGTCAAACCCGTTTGCGAGCTGATCAAGGACGATGGTCCTGGGGCGGTGGAGTCCGAGTTCCCGTTTCTTTTCTGATTCACCGGCATGATTCTGGTGAGACCAGCCATGAACCGCGACCGACACATGGTCGGCACTGGTGATCCGCTCGGCAAGGGCTGCACCGGTGTCTTGCGGGATCACGGCCAGGGTCAGGGGGATGGTTTGACAGGCCGTGAGGACGATCAACTGCTCGAGAAGATCCGTCGGCGCAACGGCATCATCGTCGCGCAGCCAGAACCTGGCGGTGCGGCCGTTGGCCTGCCACCGGTCAAGCTCATCATCAAGGAGCCGCCAAGGCTGATTGCTGTTCACGATTTCAGATCCAGAGCTTGGGTGAGAATTCGGTCCAAGGTTTCAGCCGCGCGTTCAAACGAGCGTTGATTGAGGACAAAGTTCCGGGCCGCGGTTCCAAGGGTTTTGCGACTGTCATCATCGCTGAGCAAGTGCGCAATCGCGGCACAGTAGGCACCAATATCTCCGGGCGGTGTGAGGATCCCGGTGACGCCATCCACAACCACCTCGGGAACACCGGCGATGTTCTGGGCGACAACAGGCAGGCCGGCAGCCTGTGCTTCCAGATAGGCAAGACCATAGGCCTCGCCGCATCCGGGCCAGACATAGATCGAGGCACCCTTCAGCAGCTCCGCAACGTCCACTTCAGACTTCGCGCCGAGCCACTCGATCCGCTCTTCAGCCAGGTTCGAGAACAAATGCCTGGTCTCGTCAGCTTTCGGGCCGTCGCCGATCACCTGAAGCGACCAGGGAAGCTCAGCGGGCATCTGCTCCAGTGCCCTGGCGAGTATGGTGTAGCTGTTGAACTTGTCACCATCGCGCATCATCGCGACGCTGATCAGCTTCACGCCGGGCTCTGTCTGGCCGGAAGGCCCGTTGGTGAACCGTTCGGTATCAATGAAGGGCTTCAACATGGCGATACGGGCATCGGGAACCCCGCTATGGAGTCCAGACCGGTCCCGCTCAGTGAAGCAGATGTTGACTGCGGCCTTCCCAAGTCCAGCGCGCACGCAAGCCTGCCATTGTGACCATGGTCCGCGATCGCGCTTGCCTGCATATGAGGACTCCGCCGTCACATAGGTCAGGCCAAAGTCATCAGCCAGCTGGGGCCCGATCAGATCGGGTGCCTTGTAATAGGGGTGGTAGCAGAACCAGAGATCGGGCGGAGGCTCCACGCGCCAAAGCGCCGAGATCCGCGTCACCTCGTTCTGAGCATTGGCAGTAAGTGCGTTCCAGGCATCGGCCCCGGGATCTTTGGAGAAACTCCGAAAATCGCTGATGATTCGAACCTTGTGCCCCTTGCGGCGGAGCGCCCCAACAAGCATCTGCGCCATCAGCCGGTCGCCGGAGGGGACGGGATGGTTTGGTGATTTCAACGGCGCGTAAAATGCTATGTCCATTCCAGCGCACATCCTTTCAAGCACCAGCACCCGTGGTCGGAGTGTTGAGTATTCCGCACCGGCGGATCCCGTTCAACTGCGGCCGACGCTGTGGTAGGCGAAGCCGGACTCCCGCACCTGCGCCGGATTGTAAAGGTTTCTCAGATCCACCAGAACCGGTGACTTCATCACCGGTCGAAGCGCCTTCAAGTCAAGCGATTTGAATTCCTCCCAGTCGGTAATGATCACAAGCGCATCGCTGTCCTTGGCTGCAGCCTGGATGCTTTCCGCATACGCGATCCCGGGCATCGCGGAACGCGCGGCATCCATCCCCGCTGGGTCATAGGCCTTGACCATGGCGCCCTTGTCCAGAAGAGCCTGGATGATTGTCAGCGCCGGCGACTCGCGGATGTCGTCGGTGTTGGGCTTGAAGGTGAGGCCGAGAATGCCGATCGTCTTGCCTCTCAGCTCGCCGCCGATGGCCCGTTCGATTTTCCGCGCCATCGCCCGTTTGCGCGTCTCGTTGATCCCGACAATGGTCTCGATCACCCGGATCGGTGAATCATGGTCCTGCGCGGTTCGCAGAAGCGCCAATGTGTCCTTCGGAAAGCACGAACCGCCGTAGCCCGGGCCTGCATTGAGAAACTTTTTGCCAATCCGGCTGTCGAGCCCGATCCCCAGCGAGACATGCTGCACATCCGCGCCAACCTGTTCGCACAGATCGGCAATCTCGTTGATGTAGGCGAGCTTGACCGCAAGAAATGCATTGGCGGCGTATTTGGTCAGCTCCGCGGTGCGCCGGGATGTGATGACAAGCGGGTGAAGATCCGGATCCAGTGACTGGTAGATATCCTGCATCACCTTGATGGCCCGCGGTTCTTCCGCGCCAATAAGCACCCGGTCCGGCGCCAGGAAATCCTCGATCGCTGCACCTTCGCGCAAAAACTCGGGATTTGAAACGACGGAACAGTCGGCCTTCGGATTGGTTTCATGCACAATCCGCTCGATCTCATCGCCGGTTCCCACCGGCACGGTCGATTTTGTGATGATCACCGTGTAGCCAGTCAGTGCTTTTGCCACATCGGCGGCAACCGCATGAACATATTGCAGATCCGCATGCCCGTCGCCATTGCGCGAGGGCGTACCGACCGCGATGAAAACGGCATCGGCACTGGCGACCGCCGCGGCGAGGTCGGTGGTAAAGTGCAGCCTGCCCAGCGCAACGTTTTTTGCCATGAGTTCCTCAAGGCCGGGTTCATAGATCGGAACCTTGCCTGAGTTGAGCATATCGATTTTCTCGGACGAGTTGTCGATACAGGTAACATCATGTCCGAATGCAGAGAGGCAGACGCCGGAAACCAGTCCGACATATCCGGCGCCAACGATGGATATTTTCATGTTTCGTCCGTTGTTCAATGACCGGCGCCGGAATGCGAAAAACCCGTCGATCTGTCTTGATTTTGACGGAAAGGTCCGTCCTGTGATGACAGCCGCCCGGTGAAATTGGTGGGGGCTAAAATTTCGTATAGCCTTTGTTTCGGGACCTTTGGAGGCTCTCGCATCTCTTCGGTTGTCCCCGAGAGACTTCAACAGGATGCATATCTTTGAAAGGTGGCAAGATCAATCACGGGCTCCCCCGTGACGATCACAAGATCGTTCGTTGGAGTGTGATCACAGTTGGGGCTAAGGGGAGTGATGTCGCTTAATCCTGGATTGATGATGTTTGCGGATGTCGGGCATTTCCTTTCGGACAGGACGCCAGGATGTCGAAACTCATTTGCCAATCGTCGAAAACCATTTAATTGACGGGTGCCAAGTCGGAGAGACCAAATTGACCGCAAACATGCATTTCGAACGTTGCCGGACGTTGATCCAATCCCGCAAAGCCACGGTGGGTGTCATCGGTCTGGGCTATGTCGGATTGCCACTGGCGATCGCGGCATTGAGATCCGGTTTCAGTGTGGTTGGGTATGATATCAACACCGCCCATCTTGAAAGGCTTGCATCCGGCCATTCGACAATCGGCCGGGTCGCAGGGTCGGAGGTCCAGACCTACACCGGCAACGGGGCCCTGACCCTGACCGGGGAGGCTGCGGATCTCGCAGTATGCGACGCAATCCTGATCTGCGTCCCCACGCCGCTCAACAAGCACCACGAGCCGGATCTCTCCTATGTGATCAAATCGGGAGAAATGATCGCCGGAATTCTCCGTCAAGGCCAGCTGATCGTTCTCGAATCGACCACCTATCCAACGACGACCACCGGTCTGTTAAAACCGATTCTTGAGAAAACCGGCCTCAGCCAGGGCGAAGATTTCTTCCTCGCCTTTTCACCCGAACGCGAGGATCCCGGCAACAAGGAGTTTGAAACCTCCACCATTCCCAAGATTGTCGGCGGTGACGGCCCGATGTCGACGGAGCTGGCAGTCGATCTCTATGGCGCGATCGTCAACAAGGTCGTTCCGGTCAGTTCCTGTGAGGTGGCCGAAGCATCGAAGCTGATGGAAAACATTTTCCGTTCCGTCAACATCGCGCTCGTCAATGAACTCAAGATCATTTACGGCGAGATGGGCATTGATATCTGGGAAGTGATCGAGGCTGCGAAGACCAAGCCTTTCGGTTTCATGCCGTTTTATCCCGGGCCCGGGCTTGGCGGCCACTGCATTCCGATCGATCCATTCTATCTGACCTGGAAAGCGCGCGAGTACGACATCTCGACGCGCTTCATCGAGCTTGCCGGCGAGATCAATACCCGAGCACCTTACCATGTGGTGGAGAAGCTCGTGTCGGCGCTGTCGATGCGGCGGCAGAAGGCCATCTCCGGCGCCCGGATTCTGCTGTTCGGCCTAGCCTACAAGAAAGATGTTGAGGACGTGCGCGAAAGCCCGGCTTTCAAGCTCATCGAATTGCTGGAGAGCCACGGCGCGACCGTGGATTTCCATGATCCGTTCGTGCCCGTCATTCCTCCCACCCGTGAGCATGCAGCACTGGCCGGACGCGAAAGTGTTGCCCTGGATGATGACATGCTCGGCTCTTATGATGCGGGCCTCATCTGCACCGATCACACCAGTGTCGATTATGCGGCAATTGTCAAAGCCATGGCACTGGTTGTCGACACCCGCAACGCCACCAAGGCCGTCGGTGACCGCTCGAATGTTGTGTTGGCATAGGGACACGCAGCCTTTCAGACCAGAGATCGCAACGGCCACAGTCAACGATGCGCCGCCGGTTGTTTGTGCTCGCAATTATTCGTGACCCAGTCCGAATGTCAGCGGCCGGGCCGCTCTGCCGGATTTGATGTTCGTGTCTGTTCGACGAGGAAATCCACGAAAGCCCTGACCCGCGGCAGATGCTGCCGCCCGGGCGGCATCAAAGCTGTGATTGGCACCGTTTCGGAGACATGGCAGTCGACCAGAAGCGGTTTGAGCCGTCCATCCGACAGCGCGTCGTCGATCACGAAGCTGCCGAGCCGCACGATCCCCAGGCCCGCAAGCGCCATCTCGGCAAGAATGTCGGCATTGTCGCAGCTCACCGTCGGCTTGATTGCAACCGGGGTCACCTTGCCGTCGATCTTCAGCGGCCATTCTGGCAGCCGCGAGAACCCGGTCACCGTCAGGCAGATGTGGTTTTTCAGGTCGGATGGCTGTTCGGGCTCTCCGAACTTGGCGAGATAGGTGGGGCTTGCCGCAATCACCCGCGTGGCTTCGCCCAGCCGTCGGGCAACCAGGCTCGAATCGGTGAGCGGTCCGGTTCTGATCGCCACATCGAGCTGCTCGCCGATCACGTCCACCCTGCGGTCGGCCACCGAGATGATGAGATCGATTTCCGGATAGCGTTCACGAAATGCCGGCAGCGCCGGGGCCAGCTGGTGCTTGGCGTAGGCGGTGCCGACATTGACCCTGATGGTTCCGCGAGGCTTTCCGCGCGCGGCCATCACCTCGGCCTCGGTGGATTCGATTGCCGCCAGGATGTCTCGGCCACGTGCCAGCAGCAATTCACCCTCGGCTGTCATCATCAGCCTACGTGTGGTGCGCTGCAGCAGTTTGACTCCCAGCCGGTCCTCCAGCCGGGTGACTGCCTTTGAGACACCCGAGGGCGTCAATCCGGTCTCCTCGGCAGCTGCAGCAAAGCCGCCCCGCTCAACGACGCGCACGAAGATCGCAATTTCATCGGAAGCGGATGTCTTATTCATGACTGATAGTCCGGAGTGAATGGCAATAATCGCTGATTATAAAGATTAAAAATTGGAATACATCTGTTTTCACAACGGCCGCATCGTTTTCGGCCTCACCCCAAGGAGACGAGCATGAACGATTATTCCAAAGCCACGCGCGGCGCGGCCCGCAATCAAATCACCTGGCCGGACAGCACACCCGACTTTCTGCAATTGCGCGACCGCGCCAAGCACCAGCGCACGCTGGCCATCAATGCCGCGCTTTCGGCAATCTGGGGCCGTTTGAGAAGCATGTGAGTGCTGTGGTTCTGTTAAGACCTGCCGACCGAAGCGCAGCTTCGTGCCGTCCGTGATTTTACCCACCGGGTTGACAACAAGAAACGCCGCAAGCTCGTCAGAGCTCGCGGCGTTTCTTGTCTCAGTTGGCTGGCTTCAGCGTTTGCTCAGCAGCGGCAGGCCAAACATGCCCGACAGGCTGAAGGAAGACAGATTGGCGCGGGGGCCCTTCTTTGAAAGCAGCGGCAGGCCGAGAATCTCTGATATCGGCCGTGATGTCGACGTCAGTGGCCGCATGAACCTCCTGCCGGACAGGATCATCGCGTCACGAGCCAGAAGCGATGTCGCGCTTGGGCGATACTTCTTCGTTGGACGGTACACTTCGGCGGGCAGATGCACTTCATCGCGCGCACCGGTGTCAATCGCGTCAAATGGGGCCAGTGTGTCCTTGGCCCGGAAAGCGGCACCAACCGGCGCCCGCACCGCCAGAAGCGCATTGCCCTCGGCGATCAGCGGGGCATAGATCCCGGCAGAGCGAGGAATCACGCCGGCCGACGAAAGCGCGTCCGAAATGCTGCCAAGATCAGCCTTGGTTGCCTTCTTGCCGGATGGTGCGCTGATCACCGTGTAATGCTTGTCCTGAAAGCCGTCGGCCGCGAGAGCCGCAGCAGCCTTATCGGCGAGCTGTTGGGTGGCATAAAGTCGCGTAATGAGCGTGGTCATGAGTTCTCCAAGCCTAATGGTCCCGAAACAATGACTGTAAGAATAGAGCGATCACTTGTTCAATTCAAGCACAGATCGTCACAAAAATTCAACACATTAAAATGTCTATCAAAATTTACGATTGCCCCCGTAGGCCCGGAAATCCGGGCATTTCGAATCAAAGCACATTTCAGAATATGGCGTGACGAGAATGGCTCTGATTTGTGACAAAAAATGCATGTATATCTGTCTTGACACTTGAAACTGTAAATATCATGTGACAATTTGCTTGGTGGCGACATCCCTGGGCGATTGCGCGTATGCGTTTTTTTCAGGGTTGCCGCTCTGTTGGATCCGCAGATTCTTGATGCGGGTCTTGATGCTATCGCCTTAAGGAGACGGCGCAATGAACTATGATCCTGACAAAGTATGGCCTTCCGGCCTGACGATCGGGGAAGCTGAGGAGCTTCACCGACACATCATCGACGGCACACGTGTATTCGGGTTTATCGCGGTTTTGGCGCATATTCTCGCCTACGTGTACTCGCCTTGGTTCGGATGAGGGGAGAACGATATGAACAACGCAAAAATGTGGTTGGTTGTTAAGCCGACCGTCGGTGTTCCGCTCTTTCTTACAGCTGTGGCAGTGGGCTCGTTTGCAGTCCATGTGTCTGTGCTGCGAAACACAACCTGGCTGCCTCAGTTCCTGTCTGGCGGCGCTGCCATGGAGCAGGCCTCCCTTCAGACCCCGGGCATTGTCCCGACCGGCGGCAACGCAACCGTTGTGTTCGACGGTGTCCAGCAGGTCGGAACCGGCCAGCAGGGCGTGGTTGTGCTGCCAGACGGCCGCACGGCTCGCGTCATTTTCGACGAGCCCAAAACCGTCGATGGCACCAAGACTGCCCTGCTCAAATAGGGTGGGACATGTCAGGCTTCGTCTTCGGGCGGAGCAGGGGATGACAACCAAGGCCGGGGCCTTCGGGTCCCGTCTTTGGAAACTATGAGGGAATGAATTCAAGCCCGGATTTGGGCCCCTTTGGCCTCAGTTCGGGCATTGGCAGGGTCATATGGCTGCGAGCACGCTTTGCTGAAGCGTTGCTCGCGCCGCACCCGGCGACCCGCCGGCGACCCGAATGGCTGATCTGGCAGCCAACAGACCAGACGAGAGGCGGGGAGGAACATGAACCGCATCAGTCAGAAAGCGATACAGGGCTGGGCCAGCCTCGGTCCAAAGTTTCTGCCGTTTGCCGATGTCGCAAGCGAGGATCTGCCACTCAGCCGCTTGCTCCGGCTGTCGCTGTTTCAGGTCTCGGTCGGCATGGCGCTGGTCTTGCTGATCGGAACGCTCAACCGCGTCATGATCGTCGAACTTGGTGTTCCGGCCTCGCTTGTCGGTGTGATGATCGCACTGCCCATTCTTTTCGCGCCGTTCCGCGCAATTATCGGATTCAAGTCCGATGTCCACACCTCGGCGCTGGGTTGGCGCCGGGTCCCTTTCATCTGGCGCGGCACCATGCTGCAATTTGGCGGTCTCGCCATCATGCCCTTCGCGCTGCTGGTTCTGAGCGGGCAGGGGCAAGCCGCCTCGGCGCCCGTCTGGATCGGGTATCTCGGTGCGGGCACGGCGTTCCTGCTGGTCGGTGCGGGCATGCACATGGTGCAGACCGTCGGTCTCGCCCTTGCCACCGACCTGGCGCCGCCGGAAGATCAGCCAAATGTCGTTGGTCTGATGTATGTGATGCTGCTGATCGGGATGATTGTCAGCGCGCTTCTCTTCGGCAAGGCGCTTGAAAATTTCAGCCCCGGCCGTCTGATCCAGGTGATTCAGGCCTCCGCTGTCGCAACGCTGGTGCTCAATGTGCTGGCACTATGGAAGATGGAGGCGCGAAACCGCCGTCCGCGCGATGTCACAGGCCCGGCGCCGGAGTTCGCAGACTCCTGGCAGAAGCTGGTCCGCGGCAGCCAGGCCATGCGCCGACTTGCCGTGGTGGCGCTGGGAACCTTGGGTTTCGGCATGGCCGATGTGTTGCTTGAGCCCTATGGCGGCCAGGTTCTGGCGCTTTCGGTCGCAGACACCACAAAACTGACCGCGATGCTCGCCGGTGGAAGCCTGATCGGCTTCGCACTCGCCTCCCGGGTCTTGAGCCGCGGCTTCGATCCGTTGCTGATGGCGGGCTATGGCGCGCTGGTGGGTGTTCCCGCGTTTGCTGCCATCTGCCTTGCAGCGCCGCTTGACTGGCCATTGCTGTTTGTTACCGGCACCACGCTGGTCGGTTTTGGCGCAGGCCTCTTTGGCCACGGCACATTGACCGCAACCATGCGAATGGCGCCGCGCGAACAGATCGGGTTGGCGCTCGGGGCATGGGGTGCGGTTCAGGCCACATCGGCGGGGGCGGGCATTGCGCTCGGCAGTGTGCTGCGCGACATCATGCTGGCCCTTGATCTGGAAACCGGATTCGGCGCGGCCACCCCCTATCTGGCCGTCTATGTGCTCGAAATCCTGTTCCTGATTGCTGCCCTGGCCGTGATCGCGCCGTTGCTGATGCGCAGCAACAAACCGGCTGCTGACCTGCGTGTTTCGTAACGCGCAGGGCGACGGCCAAACTCATTTCAGCAGGTCTGAAATTGTGCAAGGCGTTGATCAGGCCGCCGCGCTTGATGTCAGGCTTTCACGGATAGTTCGGGCGCGGCCGAAACATTGACATGCGCAACCTGCGAAAGGTGAGCCATCGCAACCTGGAGGCCACCATGATCACCTGCTTTATCCGCTACCACATCGACCCCACCAAGAAAGCGTTGTTTGAAGAATATGCCCGCAATTGGGGGCAGGCCATACCGCGCTGTGGAGCTGACTTGATCGGATATTTCTCACCTCACGAAGGGTCGTCGGCGCTGGCCTATGGCGTTTACTCGGTCGAGAGTCTTGCAGCCTACGAAGCCTACCGCGCGCGCCTTGCCGATGATCCCCTGGGCCGGGAAAACTACGAGTTTGCCCAGCGCGAAAAATTCCTGCTGCGCGAGGACCGGACATTTCTGAAACTGGCTTCAACGCCACACAGCTCTATGGTGCGCTCATGATTGCAGTGATTTTCGAAGTGGAACCCGCGGACGGGCGCCGGGTCGAGTATCTCGAGATTGCCGCGACCATGCGCGCGATGCTCGATGAGGTTGACGGATTCATATCGGTGGAGCGCTTTGAAAGTCTGACCACGCCGGGAAAGCTCCTGTCACTGTCATTCTTTCGCGATGAAGAGGCCGTCATGCAATGGCGAACCCTGACAGCCCACCGTGGTGCGCAGTCACACGGTCGCGCTGGTCTCTTCTCGGATTATCGCTTGCGGGTGGCTCATGTGTTGCGCGACTACGGTTTGCACGACCGCGCCCAGGCGCCTGACGACAGCCGGGCAATCCATCCCGATTGACAGGATTTCGCAACCCGCTCGGGCGGATCGATTGGCCATGGCGCGGCAGCCGGGAATGCAGTATGGGCAGAGCATTCAAGGGGAACTGCCCCCGCCAACCCGACCGCTATGGAAGGCCGACCCGCATGGCAACGCCGGAACTCGCGGCAACCCGCTATTACGCCCTGACCTTTCTGCCTGCTGCGGTTACCGTCACCTATCTGCCGATCTGGCTTAACGAGCGTGGCATCACCGACGCGCAGATAGGCCTGATCAACACCCTGCCGATGCTTGGCATGTTGCTGTTCAGCGTACTTGCCGGCCGTCTCGCTGATCGCGCTTCTGACTGGAAGCAGGCGATCATGATCGGAACCGGAGTTGCGGCGGCGTCTTCGCTGCTGCTGGGGTTTGCGGAAGGTTTCTGGGCGATCTTGCTGGTCTGGACAATGACCAATCTGCCCGCTGGTCTCGTCAGCCCGGTGGCGGACGCGGCTACCCTTCGGCTGGCAGCCCGGGCCGGCTTCTCATTTGGCACCACCCGCGCCTGGGGCACGGTCGGTTTTCTGAGCATGTGTTTCGCCACCGGCTATCTCATCCTGTGGCTGGGAGCTGGTGCGTTCGTCTGGCTTTTTGCAACGGCCTGCGCCCTGCGGTTCTGGGCAGCAACCGGCCTGCCGCGGTTGCGCGACGCCGAGCGGCCACGCACCAATCCAACTGGCCGTCTTTTGTCCCGAGAGGCTATCGAGGCTTTCCGGCCATGGGTCCTGCTGCCGGTGATTGCCGGTGCTATCCTGTTTGGCAATCATATGGTCATGAACGCCTTTTCCTCATTGGTCTGGAAGCAGCAGGGACTTTCTGAACCGGCCATTGGCGCGTTGATCGCTCTGGGTGCGGCAGCAGAGGCTGTCACCATGTTCGCCTGGAAGCGGATCAACACACGGTTTCCAGCACGGGTTCTGATCATGTTTGCAGCAGTCGCATCGATCTTGCGCTGGGCGGGCATGACCTTCTCCCCGCCACTTGGTGTTCTTGTGGTGATGCAACTGGGGCAGGCGCTCAGTTTTACCTTCGCCTATCTCGGCTGCCTGTATTTCATCAACAAACGAACCGACGAGAACATCTCAGCCGAAGCACAGAGCCTGTTCGGAATGATGATGCAGGGGTTTTCCATTCTGATCGTCGCCGGTTTCGGCGCGGTGTTCGGGATCATCGGGGTTCAGGCCTTCTGGGCATGTGTGGTGCTTTCACTGCTCGCGCTTGCCATGGTCCAGATATCGCTCAGGATGCGCGGTACGGATCCTGCCGGTTGAATCCCGCCAAGCAGGATATTCGCAGCCCGGGAGCCCTGAGCCTTGATGTCCGTTCGATCCGGTCTGGCTTAATCAGCCGGCCTGACGTGCGATCATCGCATTTGCTTGCTGGACAGCCTGCCGGACATCAAGCGCCACAATGTCGGCGCCGGTGGCATGAAGCGCGTCTTCACGCCGTGCAAGTGCGGGACCGCCAAGCAGGATCTTGGTGTCGCTGCCCCGGCATGCCGCGCGGATATTCTTGATCACCGTAGCGACATCCTGGGTGGTCGAGGCGACAGCCAGCGAAACGCCAATCACCTTGTAGCCGCCATTGCGTGCCATATCGTAGGCACGCTTGCCGCTTTGCAGGCTGGGGCCGCCATCCACCATCCAGCCTTCATCATGAAACACCGATGCAATGACGCTGAGCCCGAGCGTGTGGTCATTGCTTGGCATGCGCATCAACAGGATGCGTGGTCGTTCTTCGTCGTAGAAAGAAGGCCCGTCGGCATCGGTCAGGCTGGTCAAAAGCAGTTGCAGGCGCGAGGAGGCTGCGGTGACCGAGGCAAAGCTCTCCGTGTCTTCGCACCACATCCGTCCCAGTTCCTCGGCAATTGGCACGATCAGCGTTTCGCAGATGACCAGCAACGGCACATGTTCCTGGCGCAGCCGTTCGAGGGCTGCGCGGAAATAGCGCGGGTCGTGCTCCATCAGGGCGCTGAGAAACTGGCGAAAATGGATGGTGCCGTCGACATCGAGCATGTCTTCGACGCGGATGGTATCCGGCGTTTCTTCGTGGTGAAACAGGTGATGTCTTATCGCCTGTTCGAGTTTGCCACGGTCCTTGCAGCCCAAGGTTTCAGATTTCGATGATGCTCCTCCCGCCCGGTTCCGTGAATGCG
Source organism: Hoeflea sp. (assembly GCA_043585085.1). Classification (GTDB taxonomy): domain Bacteria; phylum Pseudomonadota; class Alphaproteobacteria; order Rhizobiales; family Rhizobiaceae; genus Hoeflea. The sequence goes on along the minus strand of CP121320.1, from coordinate 365,000 downwards.
GAGCCGTTGGAACCCCCTGCGCACTGCGCCTTGGTTCGGCAAATTGGTTTGACCCACCACCTTCGCTGTCGCCAGACATTGAACCTCCCCAGGTTGCGGACCCGACCCCGCATTAGAAAGGTTAAGACGGATTGGTGGTATAGACGAGGATAATTCCGGCGATACTGCAACGCGGTTTGTTCCGGAATCGAAAAGACGCCGGAAAACAGCAAGATAAAAACCCTAAAAAATTAGGGTAAAATGGAAATCGTTCTATGTAATCGCGACAAGCCCGGCTCTTTTACACCGGGTATGTGTCTCGTTGGTGTCAAGGCTGGCAATGGCGGCATCAGCCAATTGAGGAGCGGTCAGCGCGGATCGCTCATACATAACCGCCGGGTCTGCATGCGCCTCAAAACGGTCCGGCAAGGTCAGGGTGCGGATGGCAAACGAACCATCAAGCCGGCCCGCCGAGGCAAGATGTTCAAGCACCCGCGCTCCAAAACCACCGCCGGCTCCTTCCTCGACAGTGATCAACGCGTCATGGCTGCTTGCCAGCTGCTCGATCAGCTCGATGTCGAGGGGCTTGGCGAACCGGGCATCGGCCACGGTTGTCGACAGGCCACGTGCACACAGGATGTCGGCAGCCTTCTCGCATTCGCCAAGACGGGTGCCGAAAGACAGAAACGCAATGTCGCGGCCTTCGCGAACGACCCGGCCCTTGCCGATGGGAATGGGAATGCCGCGCTCGGGAAGTGCAACACCGGTTCCCTCGCCACGCGGGTAGCGGAAGGCGATCGGCCCGCTGTCATGTGCCCTTGCGGTGGCGACCATATGCACCAGCTCTGCCTCATCGGCCGCCGCCATCACCGTGAATCCCGGAAGGTTCGACAGATAAGCGACGTCAAACGCTCCTGCATGGGTTGGCCCGTCCGCCCCGACCAGACCAGCCCGGTCGATGGCAAAACGCACCGGCAGGCCCTGGATCGCCACATCATGGACGATCTGGTCGTAGGCACGCTGCAGGAAGGTCGAATAGATCGCGCAGAATGGCTTCATCCCGGCCGCTGCCAGCCCGGCTGCAAAGGTGACCGCGTGTTGCTCGGCGATGCCGACATCAAACATCCGCTCGGGATGCGCCTTCGAAAACACATCGAGCCCGGTACCAGACGCCATTGCTGCCGTGATCGCCACAATGCCGGTATCCCGGTCCGCCTCGTCACTCAGCGCCTGGGCGAACACCTTGGTGTAAGCGGGGGCACTGGGCTTGGATTTTGACAGCGCGCCCGTCGCGGCGTCGAAGCTGCCGACGCCATGATATTTGTCGGCGCTGTTTTCCGCCGGCGCATAGCCCGCGCCCTTTCGGGTGATCGCGTGGATCAGCACCGGCCCGTCGGCGACATTGCGCACCGTGCGAAGGATCGCCAGAAGCTGTGGCAAATCATGGCCATCCACCGGCCCGATATAGGAAAAGCCCATATGTTCAAACAGGCTCGATGTCCCTGCCAGGGCCCCGACGGCCTGGCGTGCCCGCGCCGCACCGGTCTTGAACGGCTCCGGCAGCATCGACGCCGCCTTGCGCATCATGGCATCCATCCCGATCGCCGGTGCCTGCGTGCACAGCGCTGAAAGATGTCTGGAAAACGCGCCCACAGAAGGCGAGATCGACATTTCATTGTCATTGAGGATGACGAACAGGCGCTGTCCCAGGCTGCCGGCATTGTTCATGGCTTCATAGGCCATGCCCGCCGACATCGCTCCGTCGCCGATGACAGCGATGGCGTCGCCATCGCCAAAGCCGAAGGAGCGCGCAGTGGCAAATCCCAGCCCTGCGGAAATCGAGGTCGAGGAATGTGCGGCTCCGAATGGATCGTATTCACTCTCGGCGCGTTTGGTGAAGCCGGAAAGGCCGCCGTCCTGACGCAGGGTGGCCATCGCTTCGCGCCGACCGGTCAGGATCTTGTGGGCATAGGCCTGATGGCCGACATCCCAGATCAGCTTGTCGCGCGGGGTATCGAAGACTGCGTGGATGGCGACCGTCAGTTCGATGACGCCCAGTGTCGAGCCCAAATGTCCGCCAGTCGCCGCCACCTTCGCAATGGTATCGCGCCTGAGCTCATCGGCGAGACTGACGAGGTCGGCATCGCTCATGTCACGCAATGCCTCGGGGCTTTTGGTTCGATCGAGTATCGGCGTTGAATGTTCCGGTTTGGTCACGATCCCCATAGGCAAACCTCCCAATTGGTCCGGCAGTGTGCCGGAAGGTCCGGGATCAGGAAAGTGACTCCGGACCACCCTCATATTTGCCGGATTGAAGTCAGATGTAAACAAAATTTTACAAAAAATAATGTCAGAATATTTTTACATATACGCAGATGATACATCGCAAAAGAGCTGTGGGCGTTCTCAAAGACTATTTGCCGGGATTGTCAAAGGCCGATTGCAAAAGCCAGCGGAGTGTATATTCTGATTTACGTACAGGTGTCTAATTTTATGGACACTCGGGATTTGCGAGGAGTGTCCCGCGCTGTCAGCCAGGCTTGAGGATCAGCTTGGGTGAGGGCGCAAGCGGAATGAAAGGTGGTTTCAGCCATGGCCAAGCCCTATCCCTTCAGCGCCATTGTCGGTCAGGATGAGATGAAAGACGCGCTCTTGATGGCCGCAGTCGAGCCTTCGCTCGGCGGCGTTCTGGTGTTTGGCGATCGCGGCACCGGCAAGTCCACAGCCGTTCGCGCCCTGGCGGAACTCACCCCTGAACTCGTTTCGACCAAAGGCTGCCGTTACAATTGCGATCCCGCCACACCCGCCGAACCCTGTCCAATCTGTGCCACCGCGCCCAGATCGGAGCGAATCAAGCGCCGCGCGCCGATGGTGGATCTGCCCCTGGGCGCCACCGAAGACCGTGTCTGCGGCGCTCTCGACATCGAAAAAGCGCTGGTCTCGGGCGAACGCGCCTTTGAGCCCGGCCTGCTCGCCAAGGCGCACCGGGGCTTTCTTTATGTCGATGAAGTCAATCTGCTTGAGGACCATCTCGTCGATCTGCTGCTCGACGTTGCCGCCTCCGGGGTCAATGTGGTCGAGCGCGAAGGTCTGAGCGTGCGCCATCCCGCGCGTTTCGTGCTGGTGGGAAGCGGCAACCCGGAAGAGGGCGAGCTGCGCCCGCAATTGCTTGACCGGTTCGGCCTCTCGGTGGATGTCGCATCTCCACGCGATATCGCCTCGCGCATCGAGGTGCTCAAACGCCGTGACGCCTATGAGCAGGATTCCGATGCGTTTCACGCGGTTTGGGAGAAGGACGAGCAGAAGCTCGCCCGGCGCATCATCGCCGGTCGCAAGGCGGTCGGTACGGTCGAACTGTCCGAACGGCTGATGACCATGATGGCGCATTTGTGCATGCAGTTGGGAGTCGATGGATTGCGCGGTGAACTGACACTGATGCGCGCCACCCGTGCCAAGGCTGCCCTCTCAAGGCGCTCGAAGGCGACGGTCGAGGATGTGCTTGCGATTGCACCTATGGCCCTCAGTCACCGGCTTCGCCGCGATCCGCTTGATGAAGCCGGATCCAAGGTGCGTGTTGACCGCGCCATCAGCGAAATTGCGGGAGCTCCGGTTGGCAATGCCTGATCCCGACGCCAGTGCTGATCCCAAGCAGCCCCTCGGGCAGCACCCCGGGCTGCACCCAAAGCCACCGGAGGATCAGCACCTGTCCGGCACAAGCTGGTCCCGTCAACGCTGGAGCGACGCTTTGCTCGCGGCGCAGGTGCTTGCAGCCGGTGCCGGGCTGATTGGCGGCGTTCGGTTGCGCGCCGGGGCCGGTCCGGTCCGCGACCGCTGGCTGGACATGGCCCGTGCTATGGTAGACGCCAAATCTGACAGCAAACGCCCCTGGATCCGGATTCCCGCCTCCTCAGCCGCCGGACGGCTGACCGGCGGAATAGACATCACCGCCACGCTCACGGCCGGACGTCCGGTGCATGAGAAGGGTCTGCTTGCCCGCGCCGATGGCGGTGTGATCATTCTGGGCATGGCCGAACGGCTGAGCGGCGGCAGTGCCGCCATCATTGGCCGAACGCTTGATGACGGAGTGGCCACCGGCGGCTCTGGCCGCAAGCATCCTGCGCGGTTCTCGGTCATCGCGCTCGATGAATCCGTGGATGAGGACGAGGACGTCCCCGCGGCTCTCGCTGACCGGCTGACACTGGATGTCCGGCTTGAAGGCCTGTCCATTCACGACGCGGAGCTCGATCTCGATCTGGCCCGCGAAATGGGAGCAAACCTGCCCGATGCCGGGGCCTTTGCCTCTGCGCCTGTCGACGATGGTCTGCGCGAAGCCGCGGCAGCGATTTCGCTGGCGCTGCCTGGCAGCCCCTTGCGCCGGGGTCTCGATCTACTGCGCGTGGCCCGGATTCTTGCAAGCCTGGAACACAGCGAGACGGTTGATGCCGAGCATCTGGCTGTTGCCGTCAGGCTTTGCCTCGGCCTGTCGCTGAACGTCGATGAACAGTCTCAGCCCGAGCAAGAGCAAGCCCAGGAGGAGACCCAACCGGCCGAGCCCGAACAAATGCAGGCTGACCAGCCGGAGCAGCCCGATACGCCCGAGGACAGTGATCCCGAGCAGGAACCCTCCGAGACAGAGATAAGCGAAGAGGACATGCTGGTCGCCGCCGCGGCAGCCTCCCGTGCTGTGCTCGCCGAACTTGATCGGCCTGATCGTTCGGCAGCATCAAAATCCGCACGCAGCGGTAAGTCCGGTGGTTTCAAATCAGGCTCCCGTCGCGGCCGGCCCGCCGGTATCGTCTCGCGCCCGCCCTATGCCGAGGCGCGGCCCGATATTGTGTCGACATTGCGCGCAGCCATTCCCTGGCAGCGGCTGCGCAACCCGGATTTCGCCCTGTCGGTGGATGGTCGAGCACCGCCGCTGAAGATCCTGCCATCGGATTTCCGTTACATCCGGTTCCGTCACCGCACCGAATCCACCGCCATCTTCGCCGTTGATGCCTCCGGCTCCACGGCCATGGAGCGGCTGGCCGAGGCCAAGGGCGCGATTGAGCTGCTGCTGGGCGATTGCTATGTGCGGCGTGACCATGTCGCGCTGATCACCTTTCGCGGGCGCGCAGCCGAAACGCTGCTGGAACCGACCCGCTCGTTGGTCCGCGCCAAGCGCTCGCTCACGGGCATGCCTGGAGGCGGCCCGACGCCGCTTGCCGGCGCGATCCGCCGCTCGCTCGAAATCGCCGGCATGGTTCAGCGCCGCGGCCAGTCGCCGCTGATTGTCTATCTCACCGATGGCAGCGGCAACATTGCGCTGGATGGCGGGGCAGACCGCGCCCGTGCCCGCGATGATGCCCAGATACTGGCGCGCCAGGGCGCCGCACTTGGCTACCGCTCGATCCTGATCGACATTTCGCGCCGCCCGCGCGAGGCCACCCGGGATCTCGCGCGATCCATGCAGGCGCAATATTGCCAGTTGCCAAATGTGTCGGCCAGTGCGGTCAACGCCATAGTCAGCGCGGAACTGCAAAAGGCCGCAGGGCCATGAGCCTGTCCGCCCGTCCACTCGACCTCGACATTGAAGGCCGCAACTGGCCGTTTCGCGACCACAGTCGGTTGGTCGCATCGGGAGGGATGGATTGGCACGTGCAGGAACTGGGTGATGAGAATGCACCGGTTGCACTGCTGGTTCATGGCGCGGGCGCGTCCAGCCATTCGCACCGAGGTTTGATGCCGCTTCTGGCGCGGAACCATCGTGTGATTGCCATCGATCTTCCGGGGCATGGCTTTACCCGCGGCGCGCGCTCAGCGGATCTCACATTGCCGGGGATGGCGCGGGCTCTCTCTGGTCTTCTCTCCACGCTGAAGCTCAACCCCGCAATCGCCATTGGCCATTCCGCAGGCGTTGCGGTGCTGCTTGAAATGGCGTTGTCGCAATCCTTTCCGCCCGGGCGCATTGCCGGCCTCAACGGCGCGCTTGAACCGATCCGCGGCAATGCGCTGCTGTCGCCACTCGCCAAGCTGTTGTTTGCCAATCCGCTGACCTCGCGTTTTGTCTCGTTCCAGGCGCGGATGGTGGATATGGCGGGGCATCTGCTGCGCGCAACCGGATCGCGGATCGACGACCAGGGGCGCGATTGCTACGCCCTGCTGTTGCGCCAGCCAGCTCATGTCAGCGGCGCGCTCGGGATGATGGCCAACTGGCACCTCGAGCCGCTGATCGCCCGCCTGGGAGAGATTTCAGTGCCGGTGACGCTGATTGCCGCTGCGGACGATCCGATGGTGCCGGATCGCGTGTCGCGTCAGGCAGCCCAGCGCATCCCTGGCTGCGGGCTGGAAATTCTCCCCTATGGCGGCCACCTTTTCCACGAGGTGGCGCCTGATCAGGTCTTTGCCCTGATCGCCAATTCACCCTCCGCCCAACCGGCCAAAAGATCGGTGGCTTGAGATGTTTGTGTCGCGCAGAACCGCACCCTCAGCCCCGAAGGACACACGGCCATGATGACCGTCCATGACACCTTGCTCGCAAGCGGCCAGTCCGCCGACACCAGGCCCCATGCCGTCGTGATTGGCGCCGGTTTTGGCGGCCTCGCAGCTGCTGTCAGGCTCGGCGCGCGCGGCTACCGCGTCACCGTGCTCGAAAAGCTCGAACAGCCCGGCGGCCGCGCGTCGCAGTTCCGCCAGGACGGTTTCACTTTCGACGCCGGGCCAACCATCATCACCGCACCTTTTGTCTTCGAAGAGCTCTGGGCATTGTGTGGCCGCAAGCTCTCCGACGATATCGAGCTGGTCTCGCTTGATCCGTTCTACACCGTGCGTTTTGATGATGGCCGGGAGTTCCACGCCTCGGCCAATGATGCCGCAATGGAGGCCGAGATCGCCAAATTCTCTCCGGGTGATGTTGAGGGCTACCGCCGCTATCTGCGCGAAAGTGAACGGTGTTTCAGGGCCGGCTTTCTCGGCATGATCGACAAATCCTATGCGAGTCTTGGTGCCATGGTGAAGTCGCTGCCAAGTCTCGTCATGCGCCGCGCCGAGCGCTCGGTCTACAAACTGGTGTCGAAATACATCAAGAACGAGCAATTGCGCCAGGCGCTGAGCTTTCACCCGCTGTTCATCGGCGGCAACCCGATGCGCTCCTCGGGCGTGCTCAGCCTGATCTCCTATCTCGAGCGCGAGTATGGCGTGCATTACGCCAAGGGCGGCACCCATTCGCTGGTCAAGGGCATTGCAGGGTTGATCGCCGGGCAGGGCGGTTCCATCCGCACCCATGCGGAAGTGGCCGAAATCACTGTCGAGAATGGCCGGGCCACCGGGGTCAGGCTTCAGAACGGCGAAATCATCCCGGCTGCCATCGTGGTCTCCAATGCCGATGCCGGCTGGACCTATTCGAAACTGCTTGCCAAACATCCGCGCAAGCGCTGGACCGATGCCAAAATCGGCAAGGCAAAATACTCCATGAGCCTGTTCGTCTGGTATTTCGGGGTGAACCGGAAATATGACCACGTGCCCCACCATACGGTGATGATGGGGCCGCGCTTTGGCGGCCTGCTGCATGATATCTTCGACGCCAAGCATCTGGCCGATGATTTCAGCCTCTATCTCTACCGTCCATCCGCCAGCGACAGCTCGATGGCGCCGGAGGGCTGCGACAGCTTCTACGTTCTCGCCCCGGTGCCCAACCTCGATGGCGACATCGACTGGGACACAGCCGCCGAACCCTACCGGCGCAGGATCGAGGCCCATCTCGAAGCCACCATGCTGCCCGGCCTCAAGGATCATGTCGTCACCTCGAAACTGATCACGCCGGTTGATTTCCGCGATCGGCTGCTGTCGCTCAAGGGCGCCGCCTTTGGCATCGAACCGGTGATCACCCAGCTGGCCTGGTTCCGCCCGCACAATATTTCCGAGGAAGTCGAAAACCTGTTCATCGTCGGCGCAGGCACCCATCCCGGTGCCGGCCTTCCCGGCGTTGTGTCCTCTGCCAAGATCCTCGACAAGGTCGTGCCCCATGCCAGTGCCGTCAACTGAAGCCTTTGCCCTTGATCCCGAGCTTCGCCGCGAATGCGAGGAAGCCATCCGTGCCGGCTCGAAATCCTTCCTCGCTGCCTCGATGCTGCTGCCAGGCTCCACCCGGATGGCGGCGCGCGCGCTCTACGCCTTTTGCCGCGCCACCGACGATCTGGTCGATGAAAGTGCGGACCCCGCCGAAGGTCTGGCGGAGATCCGCGCCCGGCTTGATGCGATCTACCGCGGCACGCCGCGCGATCATCCCGCTGACCGCGCCTTCGTCGCCGTGGTCGAGCATTACGCCCTGCCGCGCGCGCTGCCGGAAGCTCTGGTCGAGGGCTTTGAATGGGATGTCGAGAACCGTACCTACCGCGACTGCTCCGAACTCTGCGCCTATTCGGCCCGCGTCGCCTCCACCGTTGGCGTGATGATGACGCTGATCATGGGCGTGTGCGACCGCGCGGTGCTGGCCCGTGCCGCGGATCTGGGTCTTGCCATGCAGCTCACCAACATTGCCCGAGATGTCGGCGAGGACGCGCGCCGCGGGCGCATCTACCTGCCGCTCGACTGGCTCGACGAGGCGGGCATCGATCCAGATGCGTTTCTTGCAAACCCGCAAGCCTGCCCGGCGATGCGTGCCACCACCGAACGTCTGCTCAATGCCGCCCAGAGCCTCTATGCCCGCGCCATGACCGGCATTGCCGGGCTGCCCTTGACCTGCCGCATGGCCATCCGCAGTGCGGCGCTGATCTACCGCGAGATTGGCCGCGAGATCGAAAAATCCGGCCATGACAGCGTCAATCTGCGCGCCCACACCTCGACAAGGCGCAAGCTCGAACTGATCGCCCAGGCAGCCTCGACACCCTTCCTGTTCCAGCCGGTGTCCACCGAGCCGGCCCATCCCGAGGTTCGCTTTCTGGTGGAAGCCGCAGCCGCAGGCCGCAGCCAGGCCCCGCGCGGACTGGACGCCAAGGCCGGCCGCATGATCGAGCTGATGGCCCGGTCCGAAGACCGCCGCCGCGCCGCCGGGATCAATGTTTGAGATGCCCAAAGCGCGCGTGATGCCATGAAATATGCGGGCCTGATCGAAATCGCACTCACCTTCGGCGGCTTCATGCTGTTCATCATCTGGCAAATGCGCACCCTTAGGCGTGACATCCGCGCGCGAGAGGAGAGGGAGGCGCGTGAGCGTGAGGAGGAGATGCGGAATTAGGCAGGCAAGAGCCGTGTTCCTACCGCCGTCGCGGCATTCTGAATGGCAGCATGGCCTTGACGACTGGCGAGGCGAAGCGGTCGCCGGACAGGCTTTCATGCATCAGTTCGACGTCTTCACCCAGCAGCTGGGTGGCCATGACCGAGCGGGTGTAGAACGGCCCGTCCTCGAGCGTCCGGACAATCCGCGCCTTGGCCTCTGCGCCCTGATCGTGGTGACCGGACCGCGGAACACCCCAGAAGCCTTTCGACAGCGATGTCTTGGCGGGCATCTCGAATGGTTGCACTGCCCCGTCACGGCCGATCCGGAGCGCGATCTGGCCACGCCCGCCATCCTTGCGGATCGCATCATAGAGGATCACCGCGTCGCCATCGGGTGTTAGGCCACGTGCCCAGTCCCAGAGCTTGAAGCCTTCCTCCAGCGGTTCGGTGCCCCAGTTGCTGTCCATATAGCCATGGCCGGTCCAATCCTCGCCACCGGTTTCCATCTTGAGGCTGATCCGTCCGGTAGGCGAGACCGGCCACCAGCGGTGACGACCGTTCTGGTCAATGTCGAAAACCTGTGAGGTCACAGCATCTGGCGAATACCGGATGCTCCCCTTGATCCGTCTTGGCAGCCATTGCGCTGGTGGACGGGGAACCGAGATCTCGTCAAAATCGATGATGATATCGGAACCATCGCGGCGGATACTGCTTGGTCCGACTTGAAACGATGTGGCGTCACGGCGCATCGCGCCGCGTCCGCGCTCGGTCATGCTCCAGCAATTGCCGCCCGGACGGTAGAGAGCCACGTTGATGCAGACATGATTCTCGGGGTCGCGACGTCCTGCCCAGTGGTAATAGGGGGAGAACACCGAGCCGACAAAGGAGATCACAGACAGCCCGTACCGGCCGCAGTCGCTCAGGCCGTCGACATACCACCAGAGATAACCGCCGGGCGGGACAGGCGCATCGAAGCGAGGTCCTCGACCAGGCTCTCCGCCGCCAGCATGCCGGAAAGCGTCGCCATCGGCACGCCCGGCCCCGGATGGGCGCTGCCCCCCGCCAGATAAAGCCCCGGGATCCGCGTCCGCGATCCCGGTCTCCGGAACGAGGCTGTCCATCCGTGCGAGGCCCGGCCGTAAAGCGCGCCCCCCGTTGCCGGAAACAACTGGTGAAACTGCGCCGGAGTCGTGGGAACGCAATCCATGCCGCTCTTCTCTATCTCCAGCCCCGAGGCCGAAAGCAGTGCGAGTGCCTGATCGAGACATGTTGCAGTTTCCTTGTCATTGAAATGTGTCCGGTCGCCATCCGCAGGAGCATTGAGGATGAACAACATGCGTTCGCGCTCGATCGCATCAGGCAGGTTTCCTGCATCGTCGCGATCCTGGGCGCAGATATAGGTGGTCGGGCTTGAGGGCATCGTCCGCCGCTTTGACATGGCCTCGAATTCCGCTCGGTAGTCATCGGAAAAGAACACCGTGTGATGCGCCAGCGGAAAGCCCGATGTGCGCGCCGTCATCGCAAAGGTGAGCGCCGAAAAGGAGCGTTTGGACCGCGGGGTCGGTGTGACGCCTGTGTCCGTGCCATCCACAAGGCCCTTGAGCGCCGAGATGTCGCCATTGAAGATGATCCGGTCAGCCAAAAGCTGCTCACCGGAGGTCAGCGTCAGCCCGGTGACCCCCTGTCTGCCGCTTTCAATCGCCGACACATCGGCCCCATAGCGGAATGTGACGCCCAGTTCCCGCGCCAGCGCTTCCATGCTTCTCGCCAGTCCGTGCATGCCGCCTTGCGCCAGCCACACGCCATCCTGTTCGGCATGGGCGACCAGCATCAGCGTCGCGGGCGCCTGAAACGGCGAGGACCCGCAATAGGTGGCGTAGCGGCCATACAATTGCTTCAGCCGCGGATCGGAGAAATGCTCGCCAAGCGCTGACCACAGCGTCGAAAACGGCTTCAGTGCCCATTGTTCCCTAAGATTGAGCGGACCGATCCGCGCCATCAGCGACAGGGGCCCGGGCCGCTGCGCATCGATGTAGCTTGGTCTCAGCGTCGCGAACATCGCCGCACTTTGAGCTGCGAACCGGCGATAGCCTTCAGCATTTGCCCGGTTGGAAAAGGCCTCGATTGCCCGCGCGCTTTCCTCGACATCTGCAAACAAATCCAGTTGTGCACCGTCGGACCAGCCATGACGGGCCAGCACATGGGCCTGGTTGAGCCGGATTCGCGCCTCAAGCGAGGTTCCGGCCATCGCAAACAGCCGTTCAAACACCCAACGCATGGTCAGGACTGTCGGGCCCGCATCCACCTGCCGGCCGCCCACGTCCAGCCTGCGCATCTTGCCCCCCGGTGTTGCGGCACGGTCGACAACGGTGACGTCCATGCCGGCAGATGCCGCCGAAATGGCGGCGGAAAGCCCTCCGGCTCCCGCTCCCACGATGATCACTTTCTGGCGCGGTGTCCTGTTGATCTCACTCTCCATTGATCATGGTGGCAAACAGCGTTGACAATCCATCCAATTATGTCAGGATTATTTTACACATATTAATGTCATATTAAAGTGACATTGTAAGTTGGCGCTGGAGGGAGAGCCCGGATGGATCTGCAAAAACGCATCGACCGCAACCTGGAACAGGCCATTACATTCGCAACCGCTGGCGGCAATCCGTCAATCATCTGTGACGCGCTGCGTTATTCGGTGTTCCCCGGCGGCGCCCGCATCCGGCCGCGGCTGTGCCTAGCCGTGGCGCTTGCGGAAGGCGACGAAGCACCCAACGCCTCCAATGCCGCTGCCACTGCCATCGAACTTCTGCACTGCGCGTCACTGGTGCATGATGATCTGCCATGCTTTGACGACGCCGCCATCCGCCGTGGCAAGCCCAGTGTCCACACCGCATATGGTGAAACCACTGCCGTGCTCGCCGGTGACGCGCTGATCGTTCTGGCCTTCGAGACCATCGCACGCGAATGCCTGGTCACGCCGGACCGGATTGCGCCGCTGATCGGGGTCATTGGCCGTGCCGTCGGCATGCCCCATGGCATCATTGCCGGTCAAGCCTGGGAGAGCGAGAAGAGCATCGATCTCAAGGTCTATCACCGCGCCAAGACCTCATCGCTGTTCATCGGCTCGACCACTGCCGGCGCCATTGCAGCCGGTGCTGATCCACAAAACTGGTATGGGCTTGGCGAAGCGTTGGGTGATGCCTTCCAGGTCGCTGATGACCTGCGTGATTTCGCATCAAGCGCCGAGGAAATCGGCAAGCCCTGCGGTCAGGATGCGGCCCATGACCGGCCCAATGCGGTGCATGAGCTGGGCCTTGGCGGAGCGGTTCAGAGGCTTCAGGATCTGGTCAGCCAGGCGGCCGCGTCGATCCCCGAGTGCCGTGGCTCCGACATGCTCAAGCAACTGATCCTGGGTGAGGCCAAGCGGCTGGTTCCCAAGAGCCTGGCCACAGTGGCCGCCTGAGACAATGGTTTCCACCGTTCCGGCCAGTCACCCGGATACTCGCCCGGCCAGCCGCCCGGATCTGGCTTCGCAGTCGGAACATCCATTGCGCCCTGGCTGGCGTTCGCGGCTGCAGGCCTGGCGTGCGCGGCTGGTCGCCCGCCCCGGCTTTCGCCGTCTGGCTCAGCGGCTTCCCTTCACCAGCACCTATTCACGTGCCCGGGAAAACGATCTTTTCGCCCTTGTGACCGGCTTCGTGCAAAGCCAGATTCTCTTCACCAGCCTGAAATCCGGCCTCCTTGATGGGCTTGCAGATGGTCCTGTCACCATGGCGGAACTCGCGTCCCGCACGGGTTTTCCACAGGATCGTCTGGCCCGGCTGGTACAGGCGGCGCAATCGGTTGGCCTCGTAACCGCTGGCACGGACGGCTTTGTCACGCTGGACGATCACGGCGCCATTGTTTGCAGCGATGAAGGGCTGCGCGCGATGATCAATCATCATGCGCTTCTCTACCGCGATCTCAATGATCCGGTTGCCCTGTTTGATGGCTCGCACGCCGACACGGAGATGCGGCGGCTCTGGTCCTATGCCGGGTCCGGCAGGGAAACAGTGGTCAAGCCTGGTGATGCTGCAGCCTATTCGGCACTGATGGCGGCCAGCCAGTCGATGCTGTCGGATGAAATTCTCGACGCCTATGATTTCAGCAAGCACACAAGCCTGATCGACATCGGCGGCGGCGAGGGGGCCTTCCTCACGGCCGTCGCCAAACGCTATCCCGGCCTGCGGATGTCCTTGTTTGATCTGCCGCCGGTCGCCAAGCGGGCGCGGGTCAGGTTCGCCGATCACCCGCTGGGCCAGTGCCCGCGTTGCTATGGCGGCAGCTTTCTCGATGATGCGCTGCCCCGCGGCCATGATTGCGTCTCGCTGGTGCGGGTGCTGTTCGATCATGAGGATGCGGTTGTGCTGCGGCTCTTGCGCAATGTCCGCGCCGCCATGGATCCGGGGCAGACGCTGGTCATTGCCGAGCCGATGGCGGGCAATCACTCACGCGGACAGCGCTCCGCCACCGCCTATTTCGGGGTCTATGTCATGGCGATGGGGCCTGGCCGCTGCCGGACGCCCGAAGAGATCGGCGCACTGGCCAGGAACGCCGGCTTCTCCGGTTTTGACGTCAAGGCCTGCCGCTCACCGCTGATGGCAACCATTGTTGTCGCATTTCCCTGACATTCATCTGAACGAATGTAAATTTGAGTTGACAGATATTGATGTAAAATCAATATTACATACAGGAGGCAGAGTCTCGTCCTTTGAAGGCAGACCGAACAAGATGCAAACACAGGCAATTGTTTTTGAACAACCAGAGCGCATCGGATTGCAGGCGCTGCACGTTGCCGATCCCGGCAATGGCGATGTCGTTGTTCGCTCAGCCTGGAGTGGCATCAGTGCAGGCACCGAAAAGCTTCTGTTCGAAGGCCGCATGCCGGCGTTCCCGGGAATGGGGTATCCGCTGGTGCCTGGCTACGAGACTGTCGGGCGGGTCGTTTCGGCAGGTCGCGACGCGCCGTCAGGTCTTGAAGGCAGTCTCGTCTTTGTGCCCGGCGCCCGCGGTTACCGTGATGCAGCGGCCTTGTTTGGTGCCTCTGCCTCAGATCTGGTTGCACCCGCCGACCGTGTGATTCCGATCACCGAGGATCTGGCACAGACCGGAACCCTTCTGTCACTGGCAGCCACCGCCTACCACGCGCTCACGCTTCCGGGCATGAGGACCCCTGATCTGGTGATCGGTCACGGCATCGTCGGCCGTTTGACCGCACGCCTCATCATTGCCATGGGGCACAAGGCACCGACAGTCTGGGAAATCAATCCAGCGCGCAAGGATGGTGCGGACGGCTATGAGGTCACGACTTCGGAAGCCTGCAAGGGCCAGACCTTCGCCTCCGTCATCGACGCCTCAGGCGATCCGGACATTCTCGACAAGGCCATCGCAGTGCTTGAGCGCGGCGGGGAAGTCACCCTGGCTGGCTTCTACAGCGAGACCATGAGCTTCCGTTTCACGCCAGCCTTCATGCGCGAAGCGCAATTCCGCATCGCCGCTGAGTTCAGGCCCGGTGATGTTCACGCAGTCCTCGATCTGCTCGCCGCTGGCCGGCTTTCGCTCGATGGCCTGATTACCCACAGCTCGAGCCCGGCAGACGCCGAGGCTGCATACCGGACCGCCTTCGGCGACCCCGGCTGTCTGAAAATGATCATTGATTGGAGGGAACCTCAATGACTGAAGGCTTCGGCGGAAACGCAACCGACAGCGTCCATGATCTCTTGAGAGAAGAGGCAGCGATCGAGCCTGATCAGCCGCACACCGGACCGGTCAAGAAAGACACCCAGATCATCGCGATCTACGGCAAGGGCGGCATCGGCAAATCCTTCACGCTGGCCAATCTGTCCTGCATGCTGGCCCAGCTCGGAAAGAAGGTGCTGCTGATCGGCTGCGATCCCAAGAGCGACACCACCTCCTTGCTGTTTGGCGGCCGCGCCTGCCCGACCATCATCGAGACCTCGTCCAAGATGAAGGCAGCCGGTGCGGACATCACCATCTCCGATGTCTGCTTCAAGCGTGATGGCGTTTTCGCCATGGAGCTTGGCGGCCCGGAAGTTGGTCGCGGTTGCGGCGGCCGTGGCATCATTCACGGCTTTGAAACCCTTGAGAAGCTCGGCTTCCATGACTGGGACTTCGACTATGTGCTGCTCGATTTTCTGGGCGACGTGGTCTGCGGCGGCTTCGGCCTTCCGATTGCGCGCGACATGTGCCAGAAGGTGGTTGTTGTCGGCTCGAACGACCTGCAGTCACTCTATGTCGCCAACAATGTCTGCTCCGCGGTGCAGTATTTCCGCAAGCTCGGCGGCAATGTCGGCGTTGCCGGCATGGTCATCAACAAGGATGACGGCTCGGGTGAGGCGGCCGCATTCGCCAAGGCTGTCGGCATTCCGGTTCTGGCCGCGATCCCGCAGGATGACGACATCCGCAAGAAGAGCGCCAATTACCAGATCATCGGTCACCCGGACAACCGCTGGGGGCCGCTGTTCCAGTCGCTTGCGATCAATCTCGGCATTGCTCCGCCGGTGCTGCCCGAACCGCTTGACCAGGATGGCCTGATCAACCTGTTCGATTCCAGCGACACCGGTGGCGACTATGTGCTCGTCCCGGCGATGCCCGAAGACATGTGCCCGGCCTCGGCCCTGGCGCGGCCGTCCCTCGAAGTCGTCTACGACACGGTGTGATCATGGACGATCTTTCGCCAAATCGAGAAGAGTTAGCCCCCGTGTCGGTTGATGATACGCCCGCCGAAGGCATGTCCTGTGCCTCCGGCGCCGAAAAGATGAAAGCCCAGGCCATGGCCTCGGGCAAATCCGACCTGATGGAACGGCTTGAGGCGGATTATCCGAAAGGCCCGCATGACCAGCCGCAATCCATGTGCCCGGCCTTTGGCTCGCTGAGAGTGGGGCTTCGGATGCGCCGCGTCGGCACCATCCTCTCGGGCTCGGCCTGCTGCGTCTACGGGCTGACCTTCACCTCGCATTTCTATGGCGCCAAGCGCTCGGTCGGCTATGTGCCGTTCAATTCGGAATCGCTGGTCACCGGCAAGCTCTACGAGGACATCCGCGACGCGGTCCACGAGATGGCCGATCCGGAGGCCTATGACGCCATCGTGGTGACGAGTCTGTGTGTACCGACCGCCTCGGGTGTTCCGCTGCAGATGCTCCCCAAACAGATCAACGGTGTGCGCATTGTCGGCATTGATGTGCCGGGTTTTGGTGTGCCGACCCATGCGGAAGCCAAGGATGTCCTGTCCTCGGCGATGCTGACTTACGCCCACGAGGAGGCCGAGAGCGGTCCGGTTCAGGCACCGCGCGCCGGTGTCGAGGAACGTCCCTCGATCACGCTCCTGGGTGAGATGTTCCCCGCCGATCCGATGATGATCGCAGCCATGCTTGAGCCAATGGGCCTTGCCGCCGGTCCGGTTGTCCCGGTTCGCGAATGGCGTGAGCTCTATGCCGCGCTCGATTGCGCTGCCGTTGCCGCCATTCATCCCTTCTACACCGCTTCCGTCCGCGCATTCCGCGCTGCCGGCCGCACCGTGATCGGTTCCGCGCCGGTCGGCTTTGAAGGCACCGACGGCTGGCTGCAGGCGATCGGTGACAGCTGCAACGTCTCCCAGACCCGCATCGACGCGGCCCGCAACGCCTTTGGCGGAGCGATCCGCGGCGCCCTGTCTGAAAACCGCATTAAGGGCCGCATCACGCTCTCGGGCTATGAAGGCTCCGAGCTGATTGTTGCCAGACTGCTGGTCGAAAGCGGCGCGGATCTCAAATATGTCGGCACCGCCTGCCCGAAGACGGAGTTCTCCAGGCTGGATGCCGACTGGCTTGAAGCCCATGGCGTTCATGTCGAATACCGCGCCTCGCTTGAGCAGGACCTGGCCGCCATGGCCGAGTTCAAGCCGGATCTCGCCATCGGCACCACGCCGGTTGTGCAGAAGGCCAAGGAACAGGCCACACCGGCGCTCTACTTTACCAACCTGATCTCGGCCCGGCCGTTGATGGGACCAGCCGGTGCGGGCTCGCTGGCTGCCGTGGTCAACGCGGCGATCGACAACAAGCCGCGCTTTGACCGGATGAAGGACTTCTTCGAAGGCGTCGGCCATGGCGACAATGCCGGTGTCTGGGAAGACACGCCAGTGGATCGTCCGGCCTTCCGCAAGAAATTCGCCGCCAAGGCCGCCGCATCGAAAAATGCGGTCGATTCCGGGGAGGCTGTGGGCACATGACTCTGATCATAGATCATGACAGGGCAGGGGGCTATTGGGGCTCGGTCTATGTCTTCACCGCGATCAAGGGCATGCAGGTGATCATCGACGGTCCGGTGGGCTGCGAAAACCTGCCGGTCACCTCGGTGCTGCATTACACTGATGCGCTGCCGCCGCATGAACTGCCCATCGTCGTCACCGGCCTGGGCGAGGAAGAGCTCGGCCAGCACGGCACCGAAGCCGCGATGAAGCGTGCCCGCGCCGTGCTCGATCCCAATCTGCCGGCAGTCGTCGTCACCGGTTCCATCGCCGAGATGATCGGCGGCGGCGTGACGCCGGAAGGCATGAACATCCAGCGTTTTCTGCCCCGCACCATCGACGAGGACCAGTGGCAATCCGCCGATCGGGCGCTGAAATGGCTGTGGACCGAATATGGCCCGAAAAAGGGCAAGGTCCGTGAGGTCAAGCCCCGCAAGGAAGGCGAGAAACCCAAGGTCAACATCATCGGCGCGATTTACGGCACCTTCAACCAGCCCTCGGATCTGGCCGAAATCCGCCGCCTGATCGAAGGCATCGGCGCCGAAGTCAACATGACCTTCCCGCTCGGCAGCCATCTGGCTGATGTCTCCAAGCTTGCCGATGCGGAGGCCAATGTCTGTCTGCACCGGGAATTCGGCAGGTTGCTCTGCGAGGCGCTCGACCGGCCCTATCTCCAGGCCCCCATCGGCATCCACTCGACGACGGCGTTCCTGCGCTCGCTCGGCGAAATCCTAGGACTTGATCCCGAGCCGTTCATCGAGCGCGAGAAGCACACTACGCTCAAGCCGATGTGGGATCTGTGGCGCTCGGTCACCCAGGATTTCTTCGCCACCGCAAGCTACGCCATCGTGGCCGGCGAAACCTATGAACGCGGCATCCGCAATTTCCTCACCGACGAGATGGGCATGCCCTGTTCGTTTTCGGTCCAGCGCATTGCCGGCAAGAAAACCGACAACCAGGCGATCCGCGAACTGATCAGGGACAAGCCGCCGCTGGTGATGTTTGGCTCCTACAATGAGCGCATGTATCTCGCCGAAGCCGGCAGCCGGGCGATCTACGTCCCGGTGTCGTTCCCCGGGGCGATCATCCGGCGCCACACCGGCACGCCGGTGATGGGCTATTCGGGCGCGTCCTGGCTGATCCAGGAAGTCTGCAACGCGCTCTTTGACGCGCTGTTCTCAATCCTTCCGCTGGCCACCGACATGGACCAGGTCGAGGCAACGCCAGTCAAGTTGCGCGGCGAGATCCCCTGGGCCCCGGAAGCCAAGGCAAAACTCGATCACGCCATCGGCCTGGAGCCGGTGCTGGTGAGAATTTCCGCGGCCAAACGGCTCCGCGATGCATCCGAGGCACAAGCCCGGGCGCGTGGCGCCGAACAGGTCATTCAAGACGATGTGGATCAGGCTTCGCGCGCGCTCAGGCGCGGGCGGGCTGCATGAAACGCCGGTTCATATCCGGCAATCAGGGAGAAGTGCGATGACCATGACAATCCATCATAGAGATCGGCAGGCAGCCCGCGGGCAATCCCGGACCGACCGTATCGAGTACCGGCTTCTGGTGGCACTCGCCTTCGTCATCTGTTTCGTCATGGTGGCGGCATCGCGGGCGCTTTCGGCGTTTCGCGGCCGGACGGTCGAGACCCATGGCCAATCCATTTTCGCAGAGGCGCGGGCTTCGGCCCATGCCACTGCCGGTTACGCGTTCCTCGCCTGACCGAACCAGTTTGCCGGTGTCCAAAGCCGGCAAAACCCGCCAAGGCCGCCGGTTTCCGGTGGACCGAGGCACCCGGCTGCGGGGCACCGCAGCGCTTGTGACTAGGAGGTACTTCAATGTCCAGTCCAAACACCGTTTCGCTTTCGGGAATGACCGAAGGCGAAGCACAGGAGTTCCACTCGTACTACCTCCAGGGGATGATCGGGTTCGTGGCAATCGCCGTGGTCGCGCATCTTCTCGTGTGGTTCTGGCGGCCGTGGATCCCGGGTCCGGAAGGCTACGCTTCGCTTGAAGGCGTTGGCCAGACCGTGACCTCACTCCTGCCAATGCTCGCGTAAAGGAGAAGCGAAATGTGGAGAATCTGGATGATTTTCGACCCGCGCAAAACGCTGGTCGTCCAAGGCGTCTTCCTGTTCGCGCTGGCTGTGATGATTCATCTCGTCCTGCTCAGCACGGCACGCTTCAACTGGCTCGAGGGCGCACCGGTCGTGACCGGCGCACTCGAACCGGCGACCATCCTGGGGCTTATTCCCTCGATGATCGGCTGAACGCTGACAACAATGACTGCGGGCGGAATCAGGACTTCGGCCCTCCGCCCGCGGTCGAAACCAGGAATGAGACTGAGAGATGTCCGCAACGGCCTGCGGGGATGGAGATGAGCGATGGCGCTGCTGAGTTTTGAAAGAAAATACCGCGTTCGCGGTGGCACCCTGTTGGGCGGTGACCTGTTCGATTTTTGGGTCGGACCCTTCTATGTCGGGTTCTTCGGCCTGACCACAGCGTTCTTTTCGGCGGTGGGAACTGCTCTGATCCTCTATGGCGCAGCCATCGGGCCGACCTGGAACATCTGGCGCATATCGATCGCCCCGCCGGACCTGAGCTATGGTCTCGGCCTCGCACCGTTGGCGGAAGGGGGGCTCTGGCAGATCATAACCATCTGCGCGATCGGGGCCTTTGCGTCCTGGGCGCTGCGGGAAGTGGAAATCTGCCGAAAGCTGGGCATCGGCTACCACGTGCCCTTTGCCTTTTCGGTCGCGATTTTCGCCTATGTCACGCTCGTGGTGATCCGCCCGGTGCTGCTGGGCGCCTGGGGCCATGGTTTCCCCTATGGCATTTTCAGCCATCTCGATTGGGTGTCCAACGTCGGCTATCAATATCTCCACTTCCACTACAACCCGGCCCACATGCTGGCCGTGAGCCTGTTCTTCACGACGACGCTGGCGCTGTCGCTGCATGGTGGCCTGATCCTGTCGGCCGCCAATCCCGGCCGCGACGGGACCCGCGAGAACAAGCCGATGGAAGTCAAGACCCCTGAATATGAAGACACATTCTTCCGCGACATCATTGGCTATTCGGTCGGCACGCTCGGCATTCACCGGCTGGGCCTGATCTTGGCGTTGAACGCAGGTTTCTGGAGCGCGGTGTGCATTGTCATCTCCGGTCCGCTCTGGAACCAGGGTTGGCCGCAATGGTGGAATTGGTGGCTCGATCTGCCGATCTGGAGCTGAAAGGGACCTGACCATGGAATATCAAAACATCTTTACCCAAGTGCAGGTCCGGGGCCCGGTTGAGGCCGGCATCCCGCTCCCGCGCGGCGACGATGAACGCATCGGCCGCCCCTTCTACAACTGGCTTGCCGGCTGGCTCGGCAACGCCCAGATCGGTCCGATCTATCTCGGCTTTCTGGGCACGGCCTCGCTGATCTGCGGAAGCATCTGGTTTGTCACCGTCGGCTTCAACATGCTGGCCTCGGTCGGCTGGGACCCGTTCCAGTTCATCCGACAGCTGTTCTGGCTGGCGCTGGAGCCGCCGCCGGCGAAATACGGCCTGTCGATCCCGCCGCTCAATGATGGCGGCTGGTACATCATCTCCAGCGTCTTTCTGCTTGCAGCCGTGTTGCTGTGGTGGGCGAGGATCTATGTCAGGGCCCGTGCGCTCGGTCTCGGGACCCACATCTTCTGGGCCTTTGGCGCGGCGATCTGGCTGTTCCTGGTGCTCGGCCTGTTCCGGCCGCTGCTGATGGGCAACTGGGCCGAAGCGGTGCCCTACGGCATCTTCCCGCATCTGGACTGGACCGCAGCGTTCTCGATCCGGTACGGCAATCTCTACTACAATCCGTTCCACTGCCTCTCGATCGTCTTCCTCTACGGTTCGGTTCTGTTGTTCGCCATGCATGGTGCGACAATCCTTGCCGTCACCCGTTATGGCGGCGAGCGCGAGCTCGAGCAGATCACCGACCGCGGCACCGCATCTGAGCGTGCGGCTTTGTTCTGGAGATGGACCATGGGCTTCAACGCCTCGATGGAATCCATCCACCGCTGGGCCTGGTGGTTCGCGGTTCTTACACCGATCACTGGCGGCATCGGCATCTTGCTGACCGGCACCGTGGTCGACAACTGGTACCTCTGGGGCATCAAGCACGGCATCGTCGCGCCATTGCCCGACCTGTGGCCAGCAGTCGTCGATCCGGCCATAGGGGGTTAAGATCATGAAACTCTGGATACCATTTGCCACCGCTGCCGGCGTGTTTGTCGGCGCTGCCGTCCTCTTCGGCGCCGACTGGGATTTCCCCCCGATCGACACCGAACAGATCGGCTACCGCGGAACCGGCATGTTCCACTCCATGGACCGTGAGAAGCAGGCGGACCTGCGCCTCGCCAATGTTATTCCCGAACTGCTTTATGAAGCGGATCCGGAAGGGGATCGGGCGGGCGATGTTTACGAGAACGTTCAGGTTCTCGGAGACCTTTCGGATGATCAGTTCAATCTGTTCATGGCCTCGATCACCGAGTGGATAGCGCCCGAACAGGGCTGCGCCTATTGCCACAATGAGGAAAACCTGGCGCTTGATGATGTCTACACCAAGGTCGTCGCCCGCCGGATGATCCAGATGACCCAGACCATCAATGTGGACTGGCAGACCCACGTCGGTGACGTGGGCGTGACGTGTTACACTTGCCATCGCGGCCAGCCGGTTCCGGCCAATGTCTGGTCGACAGATCTCGGACCTGGCAAGAAGGGCAGGGCGCTGGGATGGCGCGATGGTCAAAACATCGTTGGCGAGCAGGTCGGCAACACCTCGATGCCGACAAATGCGCTGGAAAGCTATCTGCTTGACGACAAGCCGATCCGGGTGCATTCGCTCACAGCTCTGCCCAATGGCGAGAACCCGACCACCACCAAGGAGACCGAGGAGACTTGGGCTCTGATGATGCACATGTCGGAAAGCCTCGGGGCAAACTGCATGACCTGTCACAACTCCCGCGCCTTCAACGACTGGGACCAGAGCCCGCCGCAGCGCGTGACCGCCTGGCACGGCATCCGGATGGCACGCGAGATCAACCAGTCCTACATGACCGGCCTCGCTCCCGTGTTCCCGGACAACCGCAAGGGACCCGAGGGCGATGTGCTCAAGGTCTCCTGCGCCACCTGCCACAACGGCGTTCAGAAGCCACTCTACGGCGTCTCGATGCTCAAGGAATTCGTGGATTCACTGGGCACAAGAACCAACACCGATGTGCCTGACTTCACAACCTACAAACCCGGTGAAACCCAGGTGATGGGCTCGACGAACACGTCAGCGCTCACTCCTGCCAACACTGGGGCCGCCACCGGCACCGAAGCAACGGCTCTGGCCTCCGCCGATTGAGCCCTGCCGCAAGCCGTGCTTTCCCTCAGCGGGGCTTGCGCACCAAGGGCCGGAGATCCCAACGGATCTCCGGCTCTTTATGCTTTTGCAATCCGCTTGAAGACCATCACAATCCAGCTCGGCGAACGTCGCTCCGAACGGATCGAAGGTCTGCGTCTCCGGCACAACCGTCACCGGTTTTCTGGTCACCAAAAGACTTCACCCCGGTGAAGTCCCGGGGTGATGTCTTTTGGTTCAGCAAGTGAAATTGCAGGCTTGCGGCCGGGCCCTGTGACGGTCAGACGTGCAGGTCCGGATAGCGCTCGGCATAGATCCGGAACCACGGTGTGAACCGCTCCGGATGCACGGCAATCTCGGTTGCCAGATCGGCGGGCGTGACCCAGCGAACCTCGTCGACCTCAAGCGGGTTTGGCTTGATCTCCAGCATCGCCCTGTCGGCGTTGCCGACATACATGGTGACCTTTTCGTGCTCGTGCAGCCCGCCGCCGACATCGGCGGAGTACTCCACCACCCTGCGGCGTGACAGCGGCACATTGAATCCCAGTTCTTCCTTCAGACGCCGGCGGGCGCAACTGTCACTCGGCTCGTCCCAATAGGGATGCGAGCAGCAGGTGTTGGCCCACAGCCCGCCGCAGTGATATTTCGATGCCGCCCGCCTCTGGATCAGCAGGTGCTCGCCATCGAACACGAAGATCGAGATGGCAAGATGGAACAGCCCGTCCTCATGCGCCTTCAGCTTCTCCACCGGATAGAGCGAGCCGTCCTCGGCAATGGCAGGAATGATGATCGGGTGCGCGTTCATGGCAATGTCCTGTCTCAGCGTGCTGCAGCGAGGCGGGCCGCAATCGCCCGGCTGTCCAGCGGATCGTTCACGGACGTTTCAGCCCGCTCGGTGACGTTCGTCAACCCCTCCCAATGGCCATCCATGGCCAGAAGGTTGAAGCGTGTAAAGCAATATTCGCTAAACCAGTTGTCATGATAGGCCTGCCTTACGGCCTCGCCATGGGTCGGGCTCGTGCGCGCGAAGCGTTCCATCTCATCGACCGAATTCCACAGTGAAAACGTGACCTGGTGCAGCCACGGGATCTCGCCGGTGCCGATCATGAAACGCCGGCTGGGCTCACGCTCAACAGCATCCGAGATGGCTGGAACTCGGCTCCAGAACCGGATCAGCTTCGATGGCCGGATCGAGGCGCGGGTCATCGCTACCAGCGGCATGCACTGTTCCGGTGCCTCAGGGCCAGTGTCGAAATGATGTCCGTCCCACTGGCCGCGTGACGAAACGGGCTCGAGATAGACCGTTGCAGTGCGGTCAGCTGTTTTCCGGTAGCCTGACAACGATCTGGCAGATCTGATGCGTTCACGCGCGATCTCCAGCGACGGCCATTCGGCCAGCAGGGAGTAGACGCCGAAGTTTGGCCGGGTGGAAAACCCTGCGCCCGACCCCGTGCCCATCAGTTTGAAAAAGCCCAGGTCCGGTGTCTTGCGCAGCGACGGCTTTGCCAGACCCATCTGCGAAAACGCCCAGAGGCGTTGGCGCAGGGAGGAAAACCCGAAAAGCGAAAATGTCACCACCGCCACCGGAAGGCCTCCTTTGAGCTTGTGAGCGCAACCGCTGCCGCAGGGCAGGGCATGCGTCTTGAAATCTGTACGGCTGCGCTGACGCCAGAACGCCTCTCAGGCGACAGCCCGCGACAGCGCGCATTGCGACCACAGATCGCACAGCGAGTCCACCAGATGGCGGATGTCGTCCTCACTGTGCATCGGCGTCGGGGTGAACCTGAGCCGCTCGGTGCCCACCGGCACGGTCGGGTAATTGATCGGCTGCACATAGATCCCGTAATTGTCGAGCAGGATGTCCGAGATCCATTTGCACTTCTTGGCGTCTCCCACCATCACCGGAACGATGTGACTGGGATTCTGCATGTGCGGGATGCCCTTGGCATCAAGCGCTGCGCGAAGCTGGGCGACCCTTGCCTTGTGCTCGCTGCGCTCGCTCTTGCTGGCCTTCAGGTGCCGGATAGAAGCCGTGGCACCCTTGGCAATTGCTGGGGGGATCGCGGTGGTGAAGATGAAGCCCGACGAGAAGCTGCGAATGAAATCGCACACGGCCGCGGAGCCGGTGATGTAGCCGCCCATCACGCCGAAGGCCTTGCCCAACGTGCCTTCGATGATCGTGACCCTATCCATCAGGCCATCGCGTTCTGCAACACCGCCGCCGCGCGGTCCGTACATGCCAACCGCATGCACCTCGTCGAGATAGGTCATCGCACCGAAGCGCTCGGCCACATCGAGGATCTCCTCGATCGGCGCCATGTCGCCATCCATCGAATAGACGCTTTCAAAGGCCACCAGTTTCGGCGCCGCCGGATCGTCGGCTGCCATCACCTTGGCCAGATCCTTGGGGTCATTGTGTTTGAACAGGCGCTTTTCGGCGCGGCTGTGGCGAATGCCTTCGATCATCGAAGCGTGGTTGAGCGCGTCCGAATAGATGATCAGACCGGGGATCTTGGCGCCCAGCGTCCCTAGCGCCGCCCAGTTCGAGACGTAGCCCGATGAGAAGATCAGCGCCGATTCCTTGCCGTGAAGATCGGCCAGTTCGCGCTCCAGCAGCACATGGGCGTGGTTGGTGCCCGAAATGTTGCGGGTGCCTCCAGCACCGGCGCCGCATTGGTCAATCGCGCTGTGCATGGCTTCGATGACTTTCGGGTTTTGCCCCATCCCGAGATAGTCGTTCGAGCACCAGACCGTGACATCATGCACGCTGCCATCGTCGCGATGGCGCGTGGCCTTGGGAAACCCGCCGGCATGACGCTCGAGCTCTGCAAAGACCCGATAATTGCCGGCCTTGTGCAGGGTGTTGAGCTGCTCTTGGAAGTAGGTGTTGAAATCCATCTGGTAAGGTCCCCCTGGCGTCATGCCCGCGCTGCTGCGCGGGATGTTTTGGAATCCGATTTTGAGAGATTTGCGCCCGAATTGTCCCGGGTTGGCGGTGATTTTTTCCTGGTCTTGCGTTCCATGGCCCAGGCCCAGAGCGCGGAATCGCGAACAGGCAGAACCAGAAAAAGATGTTCTAGCAGCGCCAGCGCTGCGAAACAGGCCAGCAGCGTCCACTTGGCGGTGTCGTGAGCGGTGGCGGCGTTTGCCGCGGCATTGGAAAGCCAGCCGAACAGTATCGCGCAGCCAGACAACGACACATAGAACCAGCCGCTGGTCCTGTCGGTCCGGAAATAGCTTTTGAGATAGGACAACCGGTCGGGCAGCATGTCGCTGATGGCGTGCCGCGCGCCCAGATAGATGTTGAGCTTGGTCGAGATCCGCATCACCCACATGAGCGCGAAGGTCAGCAGCCCGGTGGTGTTTTCTGCACCCGCTATGAACCAGGCCAGAGCCATCAGTGTCGCCGCCAGTGCCAGCTCATGGTCGCGAACGGTCATGAAGGCTGCGCGGAAGCGAGAGGTTTCGAGCGGCGCCTGGCCGACCTCGATCCGCCGTGGTCCGGTCAGCAATCCGATCAGGAATGTTGTCTCGTGCCAGGCCCAAAGGGCCAGCGCAGAGAAGAAGGCGATATAGGCCGAGGACACCGTGGTCTGGTCATGCGTGGCCACCAGCCCCGCAATACCTGCCAGTGCAACGCCGGTGGCAATTGCCATCACCGTGCCGAGATACCGGCTTCCTGCCCGAGCCAAGGCCAGCACCAGCCCGGTGGCGACCCACCAGGCGATGCTTGCAACGACGATTGCGGACAGGAAGACCATGTTCGTTCTTACCAGACCGGCTCAAGCCGGCTTTTGACCGGGATGGCGTTGCTCTTGGTCGGGATCATGTAGAGCCGGGCAAAGGTCAGGCCGGCACGGCCCATGTGAAAGGCCTTGGCAAGTTTGCCGAACATCCCGCCGCGTTCCTGGGCGGTATTGACCTGATCATTGATGATCTTGAGCTTGCGGACGCAGGCGAGGAATGCCGGATGATCCAGATCGAGCGTGACCGGAAACACCTGCTTGGAGATCTCGCTTGTCAGGCGGAACACCTTCATGTCGTAGTCTTCGATGTCGACATCCAGTGCCTTGTGGAACGCCGGCCGGGCGTGGTCGCGCACATACATGGTGGAAAACACCGCCAGCAGGAAGAACTTGATCCAGTAGACATTGGCGCCCGAGAGCAGCTTCGGATCCGACCGCATGATCAGCGAGAACGCCTCGCCGTGGCGGAACTCGTCATTGCACCATTCCTGGAACCACTTGAAGATCGGATGGAAGCGTTTTTCCGGATGCTTCTCGAGATGCCGGTAGATGGTGATGTAGCGCGCGTAACCGATCTTTTCGGACAGATAGGTCGCGTAGTAGATGAATTTCGGCCGGAAGTAGGTGTACTTCTTCGCCTTGGCGAGAAAGCCCATATTGACGCCGATGTTGAACTCCTTGAGCGCATCATTGATGAAACCGGCATGGCGGCTTTCATCCCGGCTCATCAGCCCGAACAGCTCGCAGATTTCCCTGTTCTTGCCGCGCCGCTTCATCTCCTTGTAGAGCACGCAGCCCGAGAACTCGGCCGTCAACGAAGAGACCAGAAAATCCACAAACTCGCGGCGCAACTCATCCGGCAGCGCATCGATGTCGATGTTGTCCCAGTTTTCGTTGCGCTTGAAGTGCCCCTTGTTTGGGTCTGAACGCATTTCAGCGATCAGCGCATCCCATTCCTCGCGCACACCGGAGACATCGAGACGGTCCATCTCGTCAAAATCCGTGGTGTAGAACCGCGGATTGAGCATGGTCGATTCAACGGCTGTCTTGGTGGTGTCGTTGATGTCGGCATTTTTGCCGGCGGCAGATGGTGTTTCAACGTGCTTGTTCATGCCTGTGCCCTCTCGGAAAAGCTGAATTCACACAGTTCCATGAATTCGAAATCGCCTGTCGCCCGGGTCCAGCCGCGCTCCAGCGCGCTTGCACGGGTGATGGTGGCGGTACGGCGGAACGTCTCGCAATGGCCATAGGGCACTTCGACGGGTGAGCCGTGAACCATCACTTCGTCACCGGGGTGAACCACCACCCCGTTGTCAAAACGCACATGGGCGCCGAGTTCCTCAAAGGTGTTGTTGATTTCGATGGTGCAAGGAACCTCTTCCCTGCGCCGCCCTATCAGTGGTGTTTTGCTCATGGCTTCTCATTCCCTCTCGAAGCTAGCAGTTGTTCATAGGCGGCGGCATGATCCGGCCCGAAGGCATTCAGATAGATCCGTTCGCCGGTGGCGGTATCGGAGAGCGACACGGCGCCGCTTTCCCATTTGATGATCCGGTAGGGCTGATCAAGCGGAGTGCCCGCGACCTGCCGGATCCGTGTCAGTCCGCGCAGTGAACCGCGGACGAATCCGCCCTCTGTGGGCGACAGTGAGGAGATGACCTGGCCTGAACGTGCGTCGAAGACCGTGATCTCCGTGTCATGCGTGCCGGCCACGATGATGTCCCGGATCGCCTGTGGCTTGCCCGAGACCTCTTGCATGACGCCAATCCCCGTCGTCATGCCAAAGATGATTGCGGAAAACGTGAAACCGATCAGTCCCAGGCCGAGCACCAGCGGCAGACGCGGAAACCGGCGTGCGGTGCGCTGCTTGGTGGCGGGGCCGCCATGGCCTTGGGGCATGTTCGGTGTGATCGCGTTCATGGGTCTACTCCGCGGCCTCGATCAGCCGGCCTGCGTCCGCAGGCGCGCCAGCGTGGCGTTGGGCAACAACAGGCGCATCAATCGAGCGGCTTCCTGCCAGGGCTGCCGAGAGCACATTGCCGGCGATCGCCACATCCCTGAGGCAGATCATTTGCGGCATCAGCGCGCCTTTCTTGAACCCGCGCACATGCGGCCAGAACACCAGCCACGACAGCTTGTCTCCCGGCGCAAGTGTCAGCGCGATGTCGCCACAGCCATTCTTGTCCTCACGCATGTCGGCGGAGGCGATGCGGGTGAAAGGAAGGTTGAACGTGGCCGACAGGGCCACACCGATCCGCATCACAACCCGCTTGTTGGTGATCGTGTACATGGTGGTCTTCTGCACGCCCCAGGCAAAGGCCTCGAGCAGCGCAATCGCCATGGTGCACAGGATCGCGAGCGCACCGGAGGAGAACAGGATCTCGCTCACCGTGCGTCCGTCATAGATCCCCGCGGACACGTTCCAGATCACCAGAACCGCGAAATAGCCCGCGATCCAGCGCGTCTTCATGATCCGCCGCGAGACTTGCGCCGAGGACGGTGCGCCCTGCCACAGGATTATCTCGCCCTCGGGCAACCGGCCGGGGAGGCCGGGGACCGGCTCGTAGTCGTGTTCTGGTCCGCCGGTCTCGCTCATGCCAGCGGCTCCTGGCGATTGGGCGCTGCATAGAGCAGGCCGGATCCGAAATAGGCGGTGACCTTTTCTTCTTCCAGAAGCGTGATGCTGTCCGCATCCTTGAGGCCCGGCACCACAGCGAACTGTTCACCCTTCAGTGCGTGGACATAGAAGATGCGCTCGCCATTGCCGGTCTTGCGGAAGACGCCGAAATTCATCGGCACCAGGATCTGGCGCGGGGCATCGCCGACTTCCGTGGTCACTTCGAGATAACGCAGCATCTGCTCGGAGCGGTCGACCCAGATGTCGCTGATCGTGCCGGCCACCACCAGGTCGAAGCCGACCACGCGAGTGCCGACCGGATTGATGTCCTCTTTCGTCACCTTGAAATCGGTTGCCACCCGCAGCGGAACGATCTTGGCCTTGCCGTCATGGGCCATATCGGGGGTGTCGGCGCGCATCGCCCAGGAGCCGGGGCCGATGGAATCGAGCATCGGGTTTTCGCCGTTCGGCACATAGGGAGCGCCGGAGAAATTGGCGATCTTGTAGCCGGGCACAGGCCGTTCGGAGTTGTCGCGCGCCGCATTGGGCACCGAGACTTCACCATGATCATGGGGCAGCAGAAAGGTCTTGGCCGGAGGCAGAAACAGCCAGTCATCCTTGTTGAACTCACCCGACTGGTCGGCTTCCAGCGGATAACCCTCGCGGCGGTCTTCCTGCCTCAGGTAGAACAGCAAAAGCGCGAAGAACACCCAGAACGCATAGAGCGTGACCTGGGCCACATCTATGTAGCTTGTAATGGCTCCGGTTTCCATAACGTCTCTCCTTTTTGCGCGCGGCCGCTCAGCCGGGCAATTCCGCAAGTCCGAAGCGCGGGCTCCGGCTCTCATTTGGGCTTTGGCGCCTTGCTGCGAGCGGCCCGAGTGCCACGATCGCTGCAAACAGCAGTCCGATTTCAAGATGGTAGACAACGCTGTAGCCTGCGGCCGGCGCAACCAGCGCAGCCCCCGGTTCAGCGTTTGCAAGAAGAGTGTTGACCCCGTCGCGGATCAGCCCGCCGGCAGCCAGTCCGATGCCGATGGCGCTGGCCTGCACCGCGCCCCAGGCGCCGATTGCCATGCCGTTGTCGGACTTTTCGGCAATGTCCATTGCAGCCAGCATGGTGCAGACCGCAAACAGCCCGCCGCCAAACCCGATGATGCCCGCACCGGCGCGGAACAGATTGGCTGCATGAAGCGGTTCGGCAAAGATGATGGCCGAGAAGCCGGTGATGCCGGTGACCAGGCCAAGGGCCGCAAGCCGATACATGTTGGCGCCTTTCTGCAGCGCCCGTCCGGCATGGGCAAATCCGAGCAAGGTGCCAGCTGCCCAGATGGCGGTCAGCAGTGTCGTCTGGCTGACCGAGAGCCTGAGCACCTCGCCGCCATAGGGCTCAAGCAGAACGTCCTGCATCGAGAATGCGCAGGAGCCCAGCGCCACGGCGACCAGCAGTCGCATTGTGCCCTTTTCCTTGCGGTACTTTGCAAAGGCATCGGCAAAGCGGATGGTCGGGCGGTCGTGCCGGGTGACCACCGGGTTGCGCGGCTCCTGTTTCCACAGGCAGATCAGGTTGAGCGCCACTGTGACGACGGCGGCCCCCTGGACCACCTGGATCAGCGCCTTTGGCGAGTAATCTCTGAGCAGCCAGGCGAACACCACCGAGGAAATCAGCATGCCGACCAGAAGCATCACATACATCAGCGCCACGACCCGCGGACGGTTGTCCTCGGCCGACAGATCGGTCGCCAACGCCAGACCTGCGGTCTGCGCCATATGCATGCCGATGCCGGTCAGAAGAAAGGCGAGCAGCGCGCCCGCAGGCCCGGCCCATTCCGGGCCGGTGGTCTGGGATTGCAGCAACAGAAGCGCAAATGGCATGATCGCCAGCCCGCCAAACTGCAGGATGGTGCCAAGCCAGATATAGGGCACCCGGCGCACGCCGAGTGCGGACTTGTAGGTGTCGGAGCGGTGCCCGATCAGCGCCCTGAACGGCGCTGCAAGCACCGGAATGGCGATCATCAGCGCCACCAGCGAGGTTGGAACGCCCAGTTCGACGATCATCACCCGGTTCAGCGTGCCGGTCAGCAAAACAGCGGCAAGCCCGATTGACCACTGAAACATCGACAACCGCATCAGACGCCCAAGCGGCAGGTCCTCGGTCGCTGCATCGGCAAACGGCAAATAGCGCGGACCAAGCGACTTCCAGGTGTCGAGCATCTTGCGGTTGGCTTTGGCGACGAGGGTCATGAGTGTACAAGCTCCTGCGCCTCGGAGATGTAAAAGCCGCTGGCGATCCGGGCGCTCTCGCCCCGGCTCCAGTCCTGCATGTCCTGACGGGCGAGCACCCGGCTCATCAGGCGGTCAATCACCACCGGATGGATGGACGGCGAGCGGTCGCTGCGTGGAAACAGTCCGCCCAGCTTGTGCATGGCGGCCAGGAAACCGGTACGCGGAGCCAGCGTGAAGACCATCTTGCGCCTGGTTCTCTGCGCCAGGCCGGCGACCGCCAGGGCCGCTTCGTCGGCGCTGTAGTGAATGAGCGCATCCATCGACACGACGGCGTCGAAGGTTCCGTTCTCGGCGGCAAGCATGTCGCCGGCGATCAGGCGAACCGATCCGCCATTGCGGATGGCAGGCAGGGCCTCGTTCGCGTGGTCGATCATCTGCGGGGAGAGGTCGACGCCCAACACATCCGCGCCGCGGTGCGCCAGCTCGATTGCCAACGGCCCGGCGCCGCAGCCCGCATCAAGGATCCGCCAGCCGCTCAGGTCCTGCGCAAACCGGTCGAGGATCGCCTGGCGCATGGCATCGCGCCCGGCACGCACCGTGGCACGCACACCGGACACCTTTTCGGTCGAGACGAGCCGCTTCCAGGCGTCGAGCGCGGTGCGGTCGAAGTAGGTCCGGATTTCGTCCCGGCGCTTGATGTAGGCAGCGTCATGCATATGCGGCTCTCACTCAAAGCCAAGGAAATCAAAGATTTCCCGGTCTTTCATCGGGTTGGCGGAAAGTTCCTCGGTTCCGGCCCACAGTTGCTCGGCCAGCTGCAGATATTCCTGCTGGATCGCCAGGATTTCCGGATGATCACCCATCTCGAACAGGGTGCATTTCTTCAGCCGGCTTCTGCGCACGGCGTCGGAATCAACGATGTGGGCCAGGCGCTTGAGGCCGATCGCCTCATTGTAGCGGTCGATCTGGTCGGTTTCGCGCGAACGGTTGGCGATGACACCGCCGAGCCGCACATCATAGTTCTTCGACTTGGCCTTGATCGCCGCAACGATGCGGTTCATCGCGAAGATGGAATCGAAGTCATTGGCGGCCACCACCACGGCGCGTTCGGCGTGCTGCAGCGGGGCCGCAAAGCCACCGCAGACCACGTCGCCCAGCACATCGAAGATCACTACATCGGTGTCTTCAAGCAGGTGATGCTCCTTGAGCAGTTTCACGGTCTGGCCGACCACATAGCCGCCGCAACCGGTGCCCGCAGGCGGTCCGCCGGCTTCAACACACTGCACCCCATTGTAGCCCTCGAACACGAAATCTTCGGTTCTCAGCTCCTCGGGATGAAAGTCGACACCTTCCAGCACGTCGATCACGGTCGGGATCAGGCTCTTGGTCAGTGTGAAGGTGGAATCATGCTTGGGGTCGCAGCCGATCTGCAGAACGCGCTTGCCCAGCATCGAAAACGCCACCGAGAGGTTCGAGGATGTGGTCGACTTGCCAATGCCGCCCTTGCCGTAAATAGCGAAGACCTT
The DNA here is from genome assembly GCA_043585085.1 of Hoeflea sp. Lineage (GTDB taxonomy): Bacteria > Pseudomonadota > Alphaproteobacteria > Rhizobiales > Rhizobiaceae > Hoeflea. The sequence continues at coordinate 332,071 of CP121320.1, read as the reverse complement.
GGCCTTGCCGGCATCCATCTCGGTTTCCAGGTGAACCTGGACGCTGCCGTCGCCATCGCCACTGCCGTCCAGTCCGGCGGCCTGTTTGAGCTTGGCGGTGCGCGCCTCGTCATACATGGTGCGGGGGTGGGTAAAAAGGTTCATTCTGCAGCCTCCACGGACAAGCCTTCGGCACGATCTTCCATTTCCTCGCCCGCAGCGCAGAGCGCGGCCCAGGTTTCGTCGTCCGGCTTCCAAAAGTTTCTGTCTTTGGCCTCGATGAGGCGGTTGACCATGCGCAGCGAAGAGGCCGGGTTCAGCTCCGAAAGCCTCCGGCGCATGGTGTCGTCGAGAATGAAGGTCTCGCTAAGCTTCTGGTAAACCCAGGGCTCAACGTCCCCGGTGGTTGCGGACCAGCCAACGGTGTTGGAAATCTGTGCCTCGATCTGGCGCACGCCCTCATAGCCGTGGGCGAGCATGCCCTCGAACCATTTCGGGTTGAGCGAGCGGGTGTGGGTTTCCAGCGCCACCTGCTCACCCAGCGTCCGGACCCGGCCTTCGCCCTGGGTCTGGTCGGAGATGAACACCGGCAATTGCTTGCCGTTCTGGGCCAGTGATACCGCCTTGGAAATGCCGCCCAGCGTGTCGAAATAATGGTCGATGGTGGTCACGCCGAGCTCGATGGAATCGAGGTTCTGGTAGGCCATGTCGACCTTGGCGAACACATCGTTGAGCAGCTCGACCTGCGCCGAGGACTTGCCTTTGCGGTCAATCGCGAAGCCCTTGCGGCTTGTGTACATGTCGGCAATTTCCTGATCATCGGTCCAGGCGCTGGCGCCGATCAGGAAATTGACATTGGCGCCATAGGCCCCTTCCGCATTCGAGAACACCCGGTAGGCGGCTTGCTCGAGATCGCAGCCATGCTCTTCGGCATAGGCCAGTGCGTGCTTGCGGATGAAGTTCATCTCCACCGGTTCGTCGGCGGTCGCTGCGAGATAGGAAGCCTCGGCTAGCATGGTTGCCTGCATTGGCAGCAGGTCGCGGAAAATGCCCGAGAGCGTCATCACCGCATCGATGCGTGGCCGGTTGAGTTGGTCGAGCGGGATCAGTTCGGCGCCGCAGACCCGGTTGTAGGCATCAAGCCGCGGGCGCGCGCCCATCAGCGCCATGGCCTGCGCCATCGGTCCGCCTTCGGTCTTCAAATTGTCCGTTCCCCACAGCACGATGGCGATGGTTTCGGGCAGCACGCCGTCGGTCTCGAGATAGCGCTCCAGCACCCTGGCCGCCTGCCTTGTGCCGTCTTTCACCGCATAGGCACTGGGGATGCCGAAGGGGTCGAAACCGTGGATGTTGCGTCCGGTGGGCAGCATGTCCGGTGTCCGGATCAGATCACCGCTCGGCGACGGAGCGACAAACCGGCCATCCATTGCGGTGATCAGGCCATCAAGCTCGCGGTTGTCGGAGAGATTGGCATTGGCGCGAACCAGACGGTCAATCGTTCCGCTCTGATCGGCGTTGGCCGCGCGGGCGGCGTCGATCTTGTCCTCATCGAAGGTGACGATGGCCTCGATGGTGTCGTTCGATGGTGCTTCCGTCTCATCGGAACCGGCCATCAGCGTGATCATCTCGCGGCGTTCGGTCTCGCTCATTGACTGTCCGGCCACATGCAGCCCGTGCGGGATCAGCGCATATTCGAGTTCCAGCATCGCTGCGGTCAGGGCGGCCACATAGGTATCGGGGTCGGCAGGCGAGACAGTCTTGTTGAGGTCGAGCTGCTCGGCCTGGATCAGGATCAGCTCAAACGCTTCCTGGCGTTCGTCGGCCTGGCCGGCATCGAGATTGCGAAGCCGGTCAAGCGAGGACTTGAGCTCGCTCAGGCCCTTGTAGAGACCGGCATTGGTCACCGGCGGGGTCAGATAGGACACGAGCGTCGCTGCCGAACGGCGCTTGGCGATGGTGCCTTCAGACGGGTTGTTGGCGGCATAGAGATAGAGGTTCGGCAGATCGCCGATCAACCGGTCCGGCCAGCATTTGCCGGACATGCCCGATTGCTTGCCGGGCATGAATTCGAGCGCGCCATGGGTGCCGAAATGCAGCACCGCATCAGCCCGGAAGGTCCGCTTGAGATAGGTGTAGAAGGCGGCAAAGGCATGGGTCGGCGCAAAGCCCTTCTCAAACAGCAGCCGCATCGGGTCGCCCTCATAGCCGAAGCCGGGCTGCACCGCGATCAGCACATTGCCGAACTGGCGCCCAAGCACGAAGATCGACTGGCCATTGGTGAAGATCCGGCCCGGCGCCGGGCCCCAGGCGGCCTCGATTTCGCCGAGGTGCTTTTCATTGCGGACATGATCATCGGCGCTCACCAGCGCATGCACATTGGCGAGCGCGCCATATTGTGCGGCATTTCCGTTGAGAACCAGATCGCGAAGCGTCTCCGCATCTTCCGGAACCTCAATCGTGTAGCCTTCTTCCTTCAGCTTGATCATCGTCGCATGCAGCGATTCAAACACCGAAAGGAAGGCGGCGGTGCCCATGTTGCCGGCGTTCGGCGGGAAGTTGAAAATCGTCAGCGCCACCTTGCGCTCGGCGCGGGCGCTGTTGCGCAGGGCCACCAGCTTTTCGATCCGGCCGGCCAGAACCTCGACCCGCTCGGAATGCGCGATCATGCAGGAACGGCCTGTCGGGCAGGTGCCGCAGTCGCGCGAGCAAACGCAGGGCTGGGTGCCGCCGGCATTGTCGGTGCGGCCGCCATAGACCATCGTGCCGGTGGCGCCATCCAATTCGGGAATGGCGACCATGATGGTGGTTTCGATCGGCAGAAGGCCCTGGTCGGAAGCTTCCCAGCGCTCAACCGTCTGGAATTCGGTGACGTGGGCCGCGACATAGGGAACGTCGAGCTTGGCCAGGGTTTCAGCTGCAGCGGATGCGTCCGAATAGGCCGGGCCGCCGACAAGCGAGAAGCCGGTCAGCGAGACCATCGCGTCGATTGTCGTGCCGGTTGCACCGCCGGAAAGAAACGCCGCAATCGGGCCGCGCATGTCGAGGCCCGAGCAGAACACCGGCACCACGTTGAAGCCGCGCTGCTCCAGCGCGCGGATGACGCCATTGTAGTGGCCGGTATCGCCCGAAAGGATGTAGGAGCGCAGCAGCAGCAGGCCAACCGTGCCCTTGGCTTTGCGATTGACCGGCAGCGCCTTGATGTCGGCGCTCACATGGCCCTTGATATCGGGGTGATAGACGCCCTGTTCGGGATATTCGACCGGGGCCTGCGCAGGGATCGTTCCGCGGTAGGCCCGGCGTTCACCATCGGCATATTTGTCGACCAGCAGCCGCACCAGATTGGCGATATTGGCGTCGGACGCTGCGATCCGGTACTGCATCGCCAGGAAGTAGTTGCGCAGATCCTGGGCCGTGCCAGGAATGAAGCGCAGCAGCTTTGGCAGGCGCTTGAGCATTCTCAGCTGGCGTTCGCCGGCAGTGCGGCCTGAGTCGGCTTTCTTCTTCGATGCGTCGCCCCGGAGCTTTTTCAGGAAGGCCATTGGGCCTTTCTGCTCGCCGTCCATCTTGAACCGGCCCATCGACGTGTTCTTCATGATTTCGCCGGTGGACATGCAGCACATCATGGCGTCGCAATGATCGCGGCGCGCGGCAAGCGCCGGGCCTATGGCCTTCACATGCTCTTCGATGAACAGCATCGAGGCGACAATGATGTTGCCCTTGGCGATGTCGTCCTTGCAGGCCTGCAACTTATCCGGATTGTCGTTCCAGTCGGTCGCCGCATGCACGCTCAGATTCAGATTGGGAAGGTCTGCCGACAGCATCCGCCGCGCATCATCCACCGCTGCCGACATGTGATTGTCGAGCGTGATCAGAACCACATTGACCGGGGCTGAATTAACGCCCGAAGTGTGCTTTTGCATCGTACAATGTCTCTATGGTGATCGGGTTGAGCCCGTTCGCGGCGGCATAGGATTCGGTGTTGCGGCGCGCCTTTCCGCGCACGAAGAAGGGGATCTTGCGCAATTCGCGCTCGGCATCGGTGGTCCAGGATGGCTGGTCATCATTGGCCGCAGGCGCGCTCGCAACGGCGACGTCCGGGGCAGGGGCTTCTTCCTCCGGCTGTGAGTCCGGCTGGTGCCCGGCGGCAGGACCGCCATGGCTCAGATGCGAAGATCCTGCGTCATCATGGAATTCAAAATCGCCGCGGAACATCTGCAATAGATGCTCTTCGAGGCCCATCATCAGCGGGTGCACCCAGCTGTCGAAAATCACGTTGGCGCCTTCGAAACCCATCTGCGGCGAATAGCGTGCGGGGAAATCCTGCACATGCACCGGGCTTGAGATCACCGCGCAGGGCAGCCTCAGCCGCTTGGCGGCGTGGCGCTCCATCTGGGTTCCGAGCACCAGTTCCGGCTGTGCCGCAATGATCGCGTCTTCGACATCGAGGTGATTGTCCGAAATCAGCGGTTCGACGCCGTATTTTGCTGCCGCCTCGCGCACGTCCCGTGCAAATTCGCGGGAGTAGGTGCCGAGCCCGCAGACCTTGAAGCCGAGTTCTTCGGAGGCGATCCGGGCCGCGGCGATGGCGTGGGTAGCATCACCGAAAACGAACACCCGCTTGCCGGTGAGATAGTTGGAGTCGATCGAGGCCGAGTACCAGGAAAGTCGTTCCGCACCGGTTTCAAACAGTTCGGATGGAACCTCGACACCGGCGACCTTTGCCACCTCCGCAACGAAATCGCGTGTGGCGCCGACGCCGATCGGAACCGTCGTCACCATCTCCTGGCCGAATTGGCGCTTGAGCCAGCGCGCTGCCGTGTCGGCGATTTCCGGATAGAGCACAATGTTGAAATGAGCCTGCGGGATCCGTGCCAGATCGGCCGGCGACGCGCCCAGCGGCGCCACCGTGTTGACCCGGACGCCCAGCGCTTCGACCAGCCGGACCACCTCGACAATGTCGTCGCGGTTGCGAAAACCCAGCGAGGTCGGCCCCAGAATGTTGCAGCTCGCCTGTTCTGGCGCTGTTTCCGGCTTTCCGGCACCTCCGGCGAAAGCCCGGACCAGCCTATAGAAGGTCTCTGCCGCGCCCCAGTTTTCCTTTTTCTGGTAGGACGGCATCTCCAAGGGCACCACCGGCACGTTCAAACCCAGCGTTTTGGCCAGTCCACCAGGATCGTCCTGAATCAGCTCTGCCGTGCAGGATGCGCCGACCAGGAGCGCTTGAGGTTTGAACCGGGCGACCGCGTCACGGGCCGCTGTCTTGAAGATTTCGGCGGTGTCTCCTGACAGATCGCGCGCCTGGAAAGTGGTGTAGGTCACCGGCGGACGCTTCTTGTTGCGCTCGATCATGGTGAACAGCAGGTCCGCATAGGTGTCGCCCTGCGGTGCATGGAGCACGAAATGCACATCCCGCATCGAATTTGCGATCCGCATGGCGCCGACATGGGGCGGTCCTTCATAGGTCCAGACGGTCAGTTCCATGACTCAGCTCCCCACTTTCAGAAGCTCGCGGCGCATCAGCGGCCGGGCAATCAGTTCGGCGAGGTCACCGGCCTGCTCATAGCCCTGCAGCGGTGTGAAGACGAATTCGATCGACCATTTGGTCGACCGGCCTTCTGCCTCGAAGGGATTTCCAAGACCCATGCCGCATATGATCAGATCCGGATTGTCGGTGTGGACCCGATCGATCTGACGCTCGACATCCTGGCCTTCGCTGACCCGAACGCTGTCAGGCATCATGGCAAGCTCGGGGCCAACCACGTCGCGATTGAGGTAGGGCGTTCCGATCTCGATGATCGAGGTGTCCATCTCCCGGGACAGGAAACGCGCCATAGAAGGTTCGAGCTGCGAGTCCGGGAACAGGAAAACAGACTTGCCTTCAAGCACCGGCTTGTAGCGGGCGACGGCGCGGCGGGCGCGTTCGCGGCCGGGCGCGGTGATCGCATCGAACTTGGTTTCCGGTACACCGAATGAATCTGCAATCGCCCGGTACCAAGCGGTCGAGCCTTCTTCGCCGAGCGGGAAGGGGGCCGAAATGCGCGTTGCCCCGCGCCGTTCAAGTGCCTGGGCACAGGCACCGACCCAGGGCTGGGCCAGGATGAACCGTGTGTTGGGGCCGACCGGCGGCAGGGTGGTGGATGAGCGCGAAGGCAGGAAACGCACCGGGCCGACACCAAGACCGTCGAAAACCCGCATCATCTGGTCTTCGACCACATCACCAAGCGCTCCGACGACAATCAGGGAGGCTGGCGCATCGGGGGCTTCCGCAGGCATCTCCGGAACCAGGGCCGCGAGGAAATTGTCCTCGCCCTGGGTGAAGGTGGTTTCGATGCCCGATCCTGAATAGGCCATCACCCGGCACTTCGGTGAATGCTCGCCGTTGAGGCGGCTGGCGGCGCGCGGGAGGTCGAGCTTGATGACTTCCGACGGGCAGGAGCCCACCAGAACCAAGAGCTTGATTTCGGGGCGGCGGGCGAGAAGCCGGGTGACCACCTTGTCGAGCTCGTCATTCATGTCAGCCATGCCGGCCAGATCGCGCTCATCGATGATGGCGGTGGCGAATCGCGGCTCGGCAAAAATCATCACGCCGGCGGCCGATTGCATCAGGTGCGCGCAGGTGCGCGAGCCGACGATCAGGAAGAAGGCGTCCTGCATCTTGCGGTGCAGCCACATGATCGATGTCAGGCCGCAGAACACCTCGTGCTGGCCGCGTTGCTTGAGCACGTCGCGGCCGGGTTTGGCGGCGGTGTCCGTGCACGCGGTGTTGGCATCAAATACGGTGGTCATGCCTCAGCTCCGATCTTTGCATTGGAGGCGGCATCCAGCCGTGCCAGGCGGAATTTCCACAGGAACTGTCCGGCATTGATGACGTAGGAAACATAGGCGGCAACAGCCAGGGTCATCAGCTGTGCGTCGGTGAGCAAGCCGCCAAACAGCGCCGCCAGATAGGCGGTGTGCAGGGCCAGCACCAGCATCGAGACCATGTCTTCCCAAAAGAAGGGCCGGGCGAAGAGATAGGCGCCAAACACCTCCTTCTCCCAGATCGAGCCGGTAATCATGATCGCGTAAAGCGTCATTGTCTTGATAACGATGGAGACATGCGCCGCCATTAGCCATGCGCCGGTCATCCACCAATGGGCAATCAATCCGACCGATATGGCGAAGACCAGAAACTGTATTGGCGCGAGAATGCCCTGAACCAGCGTCCAGACCGAATTGTCACGGCGGACACGCTCGTCGGCTGTGTAAAGGCCGACTGGGATATCACTCGGTGTGACATGGGCATTCATCCGGCTCTTTCCCTCTCCACAAGAAACCCTGATGAGTTGAGGTTAGTCACAGTTTTCGAAAGTGTCAATTTGAATAGACGTCAATATTGGTTTACAAACGGGATTATTCGTATCATTCTAGCTTTCGTCACGATGGGAGAATCCCCATTACGGGGGTGGGTTTGCGATGATTGGGACGCAGTTCTGAGAAGCTGACGTCTTGGCCATGTGGCCCCGTGAGATTGGCTTTCGTGAACGCCGCGGATTGACGCGGGCAGAAAGGCGTCGGGAGCATGCAGAATGATCTGGAAACCCGCGAACGGAAGACTGGCTCGCCTCGCAGGGCCGCTGCTTCCGGTGTCAATTCCAACCCCTGTGGTAACGAGATACAGCATGTCATAGAGCGCGCTGTGGTCGGTGCCTGCTTTCAGGGCACGATCCGAAGCAAGGATGGTCAGGCGCAACCCCAGTCCTGTGAAAACGGCGTGTCCGCGCCCGTGCGCGAGCCGGTGAACCCGCATCGGAAATTGCCGTCGATCAACGGTGCAGGCTGCGGAACCGCAGCCATGGCGGGGATGAAGCGGTTCATCGCGGTGATGGACAAGGTGTATGCCAAGGTGCTCAGCGATGGCGATTTCGATTTCATAGGCTTCATGGCTGCGCGCGGCCTATCGCCTGAGGAGATGCTGGATCTTCTCGAAGCCTGCGCGGCCCGCTTGGGCACTGATTGGGAATGTGATGCCTGCGGGTTTGTCCACGTGACTGTGGCAATGTCACGCTTGCAGCGCATCCTGACCTCGCTTGGCCAGGAGAACCGCAGTTTCGATGCCAGGCCGTGCGAGCACTCGGCTTTGTTCATCGTACCGCATGGCGAGACCCATCTTTTCTCGGTCAACATGGTTGAGGAGCGGTTCCGCCTTAAAGGCTGGGAAACGAAACTTCTGCTGGCCAGCAGTTCGGGAGAGCTGTCACGGCTGTTGAAAAACGCGCATTTTGAGTTGGTTTGCCTGGCTTGGCTCGACAGCGAGCTAAAGAATCAGGTTGAGTCCTTGCTGCACACGGTGCGCATGTCTGTTAATCGGGAGCAGACCTGTGTCATCGCGGGCGGTTCGGCCGCGGAGCTAAACTCCGATTGGTTGAAGGAGCGGGGCGTTGAAAAAGTTTGCAGCAATGCCCAGATCGCAGTATCAGAGGCTGAAAGGCATGGTGCAAATCGCAATTCGGGGCACAATGTGACCGAAACAACCGGCTCCCTGTTGGAGCCGCTGCGAAGTGCCTGATCGGAAGATGGAACAACACGCAACTCGGGTCGCTCACAGGACGTTTGAAAAAACCATTCAAGCGTTCGCGGATTTGCGTCCTGAAGTGTCGCTGTCACTTGCGTCAATGGGAGCTGACCTGACGCTGCTGGTGGATTCGTCGGGTTCCGTGATTGATGTGTCCTATTTCGATTCCGCAATCGCGCGCTTTGGTGTCGAGGATTGGCCGGGCCGGAGCTGGGCTGACACCGTGACACGTGAAAGCCTCGACAAGATCCAGAATCTGATCGACGAATGCACAAAGAAGGGCGCCAGCCGCTCTCACCAGGTCAATCATCCCGGTGGCCGTGGCGCTGATTTGCCGATCGAATATGTGCTCAGGCGGATCGAGGGCTTTCCCTACATGATTGCCTACGGCACCGACCTGCGCAAATTTGCCGAGGTACAGCAACAGCTTATCCAGGCCCAGTTCGAACTTGAGCGGGAATACCGCCGTGTCCGCGAATCCGAGGCAAGATACCGCGTTATCTATCAGAAAATGGACAGCGCACTTCTCGTCGTTGATGGCGAAACCCGGCGTATCATCGATGGCAACGCCACCGCTGGCCGGATCTTGGGCGTCACACTATCCAAGCTGGTGGGCGACACGCTGATCTCGCAGGCCGAGCGTGATCACCGTGAACGGCTGACCGAGGCGCTCTCCGAATCCCGTGCCCTTGGGCAAAGCCGCTCGGTCACGGTCGCTGCCGCAGCCAATGGCGCGTCAATCGAATTGCAGATCAGTCCCTACCGGGAAAACGGCAAGATCAACCAACTGGTTTCGGTTTCCAACCCGGCTGCTGACGAATATGCCATGGGCGGCATGTCGTCGGACAAGTGGGCCTGGACAGAAGCGGTGCCCGAAGCGCAGCTGGTCATTGACGCAAAAGGCGCGGTCTATTCGGTCAATGGCCGTTTTCTCGACATGATTCACGTGCTGGGCCGTAACCATGCCATCGGCCGCAACGTCAACAATTGGCTCGGTGCATCAAGCGTCGATATGCAGGTCCTGTCCAACCGGCTGCGCGACGAAGGCGAGGTGCGCCAGTTCCTCACAGTCGTGCGCGATGAAATGGGATCAAGCCGTCCGGTGCGCCTGTCTGCAACACGGATCGAAGCCGGCAGCGAGGACCCACTCTACTCGGTGATCGTGACGGAACAGAGTTCGCGAGATCTGCCAAGCACGACCCACACCAATGGCGTTCACGGCGCAACCTCTGATTTTTCCGAGCTGATCGGGCGGGTTCCGCTCAAGGAGCTGATCCGTGAATCTGCCGATGTCATCGAGAAGCTCTGCATCGAAGCGGCATTGACCCAGACCGAAAACAACCGTGCAGCGGCTGCCGATCTTCTGGGGCTGTCGCGTCAGAGCCTCTATCTCAAGCTCAAGCGCTATGGCCTTGAGGACTTCAACGGCCGTACCTGACGGCGGCTGTCCGAGCCCGAAACCGGCCTCGCTCAACCCAAAGCCTGCCCGCCTCAAAAGCAGCCCTTAAGCGAAATTGCGTCGAATTGTACCGTTTCGGTTCGCCGCGGATGCGCATCAAAACGCCTGTCAGCCATGGAAGCTCCAATAGCACTGTAAAAAAACATTTACAGTGTCCAATTAAATTGACTGTTGGCGGAAGCGGTCATAAACTTCGCCCATGACTGTGGCTCAAACAGTGCCTGTTCGCACAAAAACGCCCACCCCGGGTGCGGTCCTGGCTTTGCTTAAGCCTGTCACCTGGTTTCCACCCATGTGGGCCTTTGCCTGCGGCGCGGTTTCCGCCGGACAGATCACTTCGGACCGATGGTTCGCGGTGGCTCTCGGGGTGTTGCTTGCCGGTCCGCTCTTGTGCGGCGCCAGCCAGGCCGTCAACGACTGGTTCGACCGTCACGTTGACGCCATCAACGAGCCCGACCGCGTGATCCCTTCGGGCCGCATGCCGGGGCGCTGGGGGCTGGGCATCGCCATTTTCAATTCCGCTCTGTCGATGCTGGTCGCTTCCACGCTTGGCATGACCGTCTTCATCGCCGCGGCCATCGGGCTGGCGCTCGCCTGGGCCTATTCGGCACCGCCGTTCCGGCTCAAGCGCAATGGCTGGTGGGGCAATTCGGCTTGCGGCTTTTCCTATGAGACATTGCCCTGGATTACCGCCGCGGCCGCAGCGCTGGGGACCGTGCCAAGCGGCGAGATCTTCATCATCGCCTTTCTCTATGGGCTCGGGGCGTTGGGCATCATGACACTCAATGATTTCAAATCGATGGAGGGTGATACCCGGATGGGCATCGCCTCGCTGCCGGTCCAGATGGGTGCCAAAGCTGCCGCCAAATTTGCCGGCCTTTCGATGATTGTCCCGCAGATGGTTGTGGTCGGTCTGCTTTTGCTGTGGAGCCACACATGGTCCGCCGCAGCGGTGGGCGCGCTGGCCCTGGCGCAGGCAGTGGCTTTGCCGCGGCTGGTGGCAGACCCCAAAGGCAAGGCAATCTGGTACTCGGCGCTCGGCGTCGGGCTCTACGTCACCGGAATGATGATTACGGCTTTTGCGATCCGGCCCTGAACCGGACCTGGAGGGAGACAGGCAATGGCAGGACACAGGGCATCGACAGCAAGCGGAAACGCCGCCGGCCTTGGCTGGCTCTCGATCGTGCGGCTCGGGCTGGTTCAGGCCTCATTGGGCTCGATCGTGGTGCTGACCACCTCGGTGCTCAACCGCGTCATGGTGGTCGAGCTGATGCTTGCCGCCGTCATTCCCGGGATGCTTGTCGGGTTGCACTACGGCGTGCAGATCTCGAGGCCGCTCTGGGGGCACGGCTCCGATCGCGGCGGGCGGCGCACGCCCTGGATTGTCGGCGGCATTTTGCTGCTGGCGCTTGCAGGCACCGCCGCCTCCGCCACAACGCTTCTGTTCGGCGATCATTTCTGGCTGGCCATGGGCCTGGCGATTGTCAGTTTCATCTGCATCGGGCTTGGCATCGGAGCCGCAGGCACGTCGCTGCTGGCGCTGCTTGCCAGCCGCACCGTTTTGCACCGGAAGCCTGCCGCGGCGACCATTGTCTGGATGATGATGATCGCGGGCATCGTGGTCACCGCCATCATCTCGGGCGCCTGGCTGGACCCGTTTTCCTTTGAGCGACTGATCGCGGTCACCGCCATTGCGGGCCTGATCGCCTTCCTTCTGACCTGCCTTGCCATCTTCAATGTCGAGCGCAACACCATGCCGGTCGACGGACCTCCCACGGCCCAGCGGCTCGATTTCCGCCAGAGCCTGGCGGCAACCTGGGGAGACCGCGACGCGCGGCTGTTCACGGTCTTCGTCTTCGTTTCGATGCTGGCCTATGCCACGCAGGACCTTATCCTAGAGCCCTTTGGCGGGCTGCTGTTCGGCCTCACGCCGGGCGAAACCACACAGATTTCAGGGCTTCAGCACAGCGGCATTCTGCTTGGCATGGCCCTGGTTGGCGTGTTGGGTTCGCTGTTTGCCAAGAAGAAGCCGCTTATTCTCAAGGCGTTCATCTTCTTTGGCTGCGTGGGGTCGGCAGTGGCGCTTGCGGGCCTGTCCCTGTCAGCTCTGCTTGCGCCGCTGTGGCCGCTCAAGGCCAACATCTTTGTCCTCGGTGTTGCCAATGGTGCCTTCGCCGTGGCCGCTATTGGCGCGATGATGATGCTGGCCTCGGGCGGTGATGGGGCATCCGAAGGCATACGCATGGGCGTCTGGGGTGCTGCGCAGGCCATCTCCTTTGGCCTCGGCGGATTTCTCGGCACCGTGGCGATCGATGTCACCCGGGCGCTGACCCACGATACACCGCTGTCCTTTGCGGTTGTCTTCGGGCTTGAGGCAGGACTGTTCCTTGCTGCGGCAGCGATTGCGCTCCTGATCAAGACGCCCGCAGCCGATGGTGAGAACGCCAAGCGATCCAAAGACCGGGGTTTGGACCCGGCCCCCTCTTACGCAGTTCCAGCGGAGTGAAGATCATGCTGTCAAACACCCATGACGCGCCACGCGACCATATCGCCCCGACCCACTATGACGTGATCGTCATCGGCGGTGGACCTGCCGGTGCCCGTGCAGCGGAACGGCTGGCATCCAGCGGACGAAGCACGCTGCTGGTCGACAAGGAGGGCCGCACCAAGCCCTGCGGCGGCGCCATTCCGTCCAACGCCATGGCGCAATATGCAATTGCACCCGATCAGATCAAGGCGCGTGTCCGCGGCGCCCGGATGACCGGCCCAAGCGGGATTCAGGTCGGCATGGAGATCGGCGATGTCGGCCATGTCGGCATGGTCGACCGCGACCAGTTCGATCCCTACCTGCGCGAGCGCGCCCGGCTGGCCGGTGCCGACTATCGGGCCGCCAGCTTCTCCTCGCTCGAGCACCGGGCCGACGGCCTGGTCGACGTCATGCTTGGCAAGAGCAATGACCGCGACGCAGAGACACTCACAGCTACGGTTGTCATTGGTGCCGACGGGGCCAATTCGGCAGTACGCCGCGCAATCTTCGGGCCGAAGGTGCGTCCGCCCTATGTGTTCGCCTATCACGAAATCGTCCGCTCTCCGGTGCCCGGCGCCAACAAGGACTTTGATCCGACCCAATGCGAGGTGATCTACGACGGCGAGATCTCACCCGATTTCTACGGCTGGGTATTCCCGCATGGGCCTTATACCAGTGTTGGCTGCGGTTCTGCCGTCAAGGGTTTCGACCTCAAGGCCGCCACCCATGAGTTGCGCCAGCGCTTTGGCCTTGCCGACGCCGAAACCATCCGTGAAGAGGGCGCGCCGCTGCCGCTCAAGCCGATGAAACGCTGGGATGACGGCAGGAATGTGCTGCTGATCGGCGATGCCGCAGGTGTGGTTGCACCGTCTTCAGGCGAGGGCATCTGGTATGCCATGCACACGGGCGATCTTGGAGCCGAGGCCGCCATGAAGGTGCTTGAGACCGGCAATGCCGGACATCTCGCCAGCGCCCGCAAGCGTTTCCAGAAAGCTCATGGCAAGGTCTTTCTGGTCCTCGGCTTCATGCAGTGGTTCTGGTACTCGAGCGACAAGCGCCGGGAGAAATTCGTCAAGATGTGCGCCGATAAGGATGTCCAGCGGTTGACTTGGGAAAGCTATCTCAACAAGAAGCTGGTCCGGAAAGATCCCATGGCCCATGTCCGCGTGTTCCTCAAGGACATGCGCCAACTGCTCAGACCGGCAGCGCACTGATGTGGCCGGACTGGGTCATTGCCTTCGTCGGTGACGGCCGGATTGCACTTCTGGCGCTGGCCGTCATCGCGGTGGAAGCCCTGGCGATCATCGTGTTCCTGCGCCACCGCGCCCGGATCGGATCTCTCGCTTTGACCATGGCCTCGGGCGCTGGTCTGCTCGGTGCGCTTTATGCGGCACTCTCCGGCGCATCAGCGGGAACAATCGCTATTTGGCTGATCCTTGCCCTCATAGCCCATGCCTCCGACATGGGCACACGGCTGTTTCGCAGCCGCTGACGACTGCACGCTGTTCGATGTCCGCATGGTGACCTTGCGCTGGCGCGGTCGGTGCTGGTTGGCTACAAGTTTTTCCGCCTCACGCCATATTGCGGCGCATGACTATGCGCCCCACGCCGCAACGCATTGCAAAAAAACCGGTACCGAAATTCAAATTTCCGTCTAAATAGCACGTGTCGTTTTTCCGTCGCGCGCTATGTAGGATTGTATTGTCGCCATAATTTCCCGGTCAGTCATAGGCGCCAAGCTGCCATTATTCTGGGTGATGCGGCCTTGCTCAAATTGCCGTCACTGATGAAAGAAAAAGCTTTGAAACTTTGGAAACAACTCGCCTTTTCCGTACTCCTGCTCGCGGTCGCCTTTGTCGGTTGGTCGTGGCTCTATCCCGGGGCGCATGAGGTGCTGACCCGCAACGGACTTGAGCGCATATCGCTGTTTGCGCCGCAGCCTGGCGCCGGGCAGGGCGGCGGCCAGTCCGGTAGCAACGCGGGCGGCGGCAGGTCTCGTGGTCCGCGAGAGGCTCTGGTTGTCGTGGCCACGGCTGAAGAGGGGCTGGTCAATGATCGGCTGACGGCCATAGGTTCGGGACAGGCGGTGCGTTCGGTCACCGTGCGCACGCTGGTGTCGGGCCAGATTGACGAAATACCCGTGCGCCCCGGCGGCCAGGTGGAACGTGGCGATGTGCTGATTCATCTGGATGCGGCCGAAGAGGAACTGGCTGTGGAGCGCGCCCGGCTGACTGTCGAGGACGCTGAAGCCCGTGTGGTTCGGCTTGAAAGCCTGGTGGCAAGCCGCGCGGCGTCCAGTGTGGAGGCCGATCAGGCCCGCAACACGCTTGATACCGCCCGGGTGGCCTTGCGGCAGGCTGAGCTCGAACTGACACGGCGGACGGTCACCGCGCCAATCAGCGGTTCACTCGGCATTCTGGCGGTCAATGCGGGTGATTATGTCACCAGCCAGACCGAGATTGCATCGATCGATGACCGCAGCGAAATTCTGATCGAGTTCTTTGTGCCTGAACGCTTCGCCTCCGGCATGGCTGTTGGCAAGCAGGTCACCGCTTCCGCTATCTCCCGGCCCGGAAAGGTCTTCTCCGGAGAAATCTCCGCTGTCGACAACCGCGTGGATGAGGCCAGCCGTACCCTGCGGGTCCGCGCCCGCATCCCCAATCCTGAAGATACCCTGCGTGCTGGCATGTCGTTTGAGGTGACCCTGAGCTTTGATGGCGAGCGCTGGCCCTCGGTTGATCCTCTTGCGGTCCAGTGGGACTCGGCAGGCTCCTATGTCTGGCGCGTAAGCGAGGGCAAGGCCGAACGTGTCGATGTGGCCATCATCCAACGCAACGCCGACAGTGTTTTGGTCAAGGCCGCTCTCGCACCCGGCGATGCGATTGTTGTTGAAGGCGTCCAAAGTGTTCGTCCAGGCGGTGTGGTCCGGGTCCAGGGCGCGGACATCCCCGTAAAGCGCGACGGCGAACCGCTCGCCCGCGGTGACCAGGCCACCAAACCCCAGCAGGCAGGGAGTGGCGCATGAGCACGAACGGCGATGACACCAGCCCTGCGCCCGATCAGCCCGTGTCCGCTGAGCCTTCTCCTGAGCCGGTGACCGGTGACACCGCGGGCATGTCGAAGGACAATCATCCCGAAACCGGGGGGATGACGGCGCTGATGGTGCGTCGTCCGGTTCTTGCCATGGTGATCAGCCTGCTGATCGTGGTGGCGGGGCTTGCCGGGCTTTACGGTGCGGAAATCCGCGAATTGCCTGACGTCGACCGGCCGGTGATCACGGTGACCACCAGCTTCAGTGGTGCGGCGCCAGAAACAGTTGACCGTGAGCTTACCGCAATCATCGAGGGCGCGGTGGCGCGTGTCGCCGATGTCGCCTCCATTTCATCGACCTCGACGCTTGGGCGCAGCCGGGTCACCATCGAATTCAACGACAGTTCCGATCTCAATGTCGCTGCCTCCGATGTCCGCGATTCCCTGGGCCGTGTCACCAACAGCCTGCCTGATGGGGCCGATGAACCGCGCATCGTCAAGGCTGACGCCAATTCCGATCCGGTGATGCGGCTTGCGGTGACCTCCGACAGGCTTGATGTCCAGGACATGACAATCCTGGTCGAGGATCTGGTGGTTGACCGCCTGGCCGCGGTTCCAGGCGTGGCCGATGTCGCCGTGTATGGCGACCGCGAGAAGATCTTCCGTGTGGACATCGACCAATCTCGGCTTGCCGCCTTCGGCTTGACCCTTGCCGATCTGCGCAATGCCTTGCGCAACGTTGCGCTTGATGTTCCGGCCGGCTCGCTGACCGCCCGCTCGTCGGACATCGTGGTTCGTGCCACCGCCGACATCACCACGCCCGAAGGCTTCGAGAACCTCTACATCAACGACCGGGTGCGGTTGCGCGATGTCGCCAGCGTGACGCTGGGGGCAGATCCGGGCGACACAGTGCTGCGCGCCAATGGCCGGACGGGTATCGGCATGGGCATTATCCGCCAGTCGGCCTCCAACACGCTTGAGATTTCGCAAGGCGTGCGTGCCGCAACCCTGACGATCGCCGAAATCCTGCCCGAGGGTGTCGACATTCGGGTGACCAGTGACGATGCCCGCTTCATTCGCGGCGCCATCGATGAAGTGCGCTCCACACTGATCCTCGCGGTGTTGATCGTCATCGCCATCATCTTTTTGTTCCTGCGAGACTGGCGCGCCACCATCATTCCGGCGGTGACCCTGCCGGTCGCGCTGATTGGCGCTTTCGCGGCGATTTGGCTGGCCGGTTTTTCGGTCAACATCCTGACCCTGCTAGCGCTTGTGCTTGCCACCGGCATGGTGGTCGACGACGCCATTGTGGTGCTCGAAAACATCGTCCGCAAACGCAATGAGGGCATGGGCGTGCGCGCCGCTGCCGTGATCGGCACCAAAGAGGTTTTCTTCGCCGTCGTCACCACCACCGCGACACTTGCTGCGGTGTTCATCCCGATCTCGTTCCTGCCCGGGCAGGCAGGTGGTCTGTTCACCGAATTCGGCTTCGTGCTTGCCTTCACGGTGCTGATCTCAAGTGTCGTCGCTCTGACCCTGTGCCCGATGCTGGCCTCGCGGATGATCAGGGAGAAATCTGTGGACGAGGCCGGCATAGCGCCGGGTGGTTTTGTCCGGCTGGGTGAGTTCTTTTCGCGGCTTTACGCCAGTGTGCTGCACAAGGCTCTGGATGCGCCGCTGGTGGTCATCGTTGTCGCACTTCTGGTCGCCGGTGCCGCGCTGGCGCTGGCCCGCACCATCCCGCAGGAACTCACCCCGCCCGAAGACCGGGCCGTGGCCTTGATGAGCATCTCCGCTCCACAGGGTGTGAGCCTTGATTACACCCGCGCCAAGATGACCGAGATCGAGCGGCTGGTTGCCCCCCTGCAGGAAAGCGGCGAGGTCATCAACGTGTTCAGCATCGCCGGACGCGGCGGTTCGGCCAACAGCGGCTTCATGGTGCTTACGCTGGCGCCCTGGAGCGAGCGAACCCGTTCCCAGGGAGAGATCGTTGGCGAGGTCAACGGGATGCTCAGGACCGTTCCGGGCCTGCGCGCCTTCGCCATCCAGCCCAACAGCCTGGGCATCCGTGGCGCGGGCAACGGCCTGCAATTCGCCTTTGTCGGCAACAGCTACGATGAACTGGCCGATGTTGCGCAGGAGATGGTCACAAAGCTCGAGCAGGATCCACGGTTCCGCCAGATCCGGCTCTCCTACGAGACCACCCAGCCGCAGATTTCGGTGCGTATCGACCGTGAACGCGCCTCCGATCTCGGCGTCAATATTGATGGACTGGCGGAAGCCCTGCAGGCGCTGCTGGATGGCCGTGAAGTGGCCGAAGTGTTCATCGAGGACCGCGCCTATCCGGTCAAGCTGATGTCGACCACCAATCCGATCAACGATCCGACCGATCTGGAATCGATCTTCCTGAAGGCCGGCGACGGGCGCATCGTGCCTATGTCGACCATCGCCGCGCTGACCGAAAAGGCCGTGGCCCCGGATTTGCGGCGCGAGAGCCAGATGCGCTCGGTTTCGATCACCGCCGGCCTGACCCCGGGCTTTGCCTTAGGCGACGCCTGGAGCGCGGCGGTGGATCTGTCAGAGCCCATTGTCACAGAAGGCGTGCGGATCGTCCCGCTGGCGGAAGCCGCGACCCTCGATCAATCCTCGCGTGACCTGCTGATCACCTTTGGCATCGCCATCATCGTGGTGCTACTGGTGCTGGCGGCGCAGTTTGAAAGCTTCGTGAGCGCCTTCATCATCATCTCCACCGTGCCGCTCGGACTGGCCTGTGCCATCTTCGCCATCGCCATGACCGGCGGCTCGCTCAATGTCTACAGCCAGATCGGGCTGGTGCTACTTGTGGGGGTGATGGCCAAGAACGGCATTCTGATCGTCGAGTTCGCCAATCAGCTGCGCAATCGTGGCATGGATGTGCGAAGCGCCATCGAGGAGGCGTCCAATATCCGCCTGCGGCCGGTGATGATGACCATGATTTCCACCGTGCTTGGTTCGGTTCCTCTGCTGCTGGCTTTTGGCGCAGGGGCCGAGGCGCGGGTGGCGCTGGGCTGGGTTATCGTTGGTGGGTTGGGTCTGGCAATGATCGCCACGCTGCTGCTCACCCCGGTCGCCTATCTGCTGCTCGCCCGCTTCGCCACGCCCTCGGCGGAGGAAGAGCGCCGGCTGGATGCGGAACTGCGCGCGGCCACGGGCAACAGCGGCACAGCTTCGCCGAAAGGCGACATGGTGCCCGGCGAGTAGGGGCAAATGCTGTAGGCGCTCTTGGGTCATGGTTCAGGGATCACAAATCCTTGAACAGAATTCACGCCCAGCTTTGCCAGCGCGGGCCTTGGGATCGCCTTAAAACGCGCTACAATCAACCCTGGGCCGAGACCGGCCGCTGCAATCACATTGTTGCACCGGTCCAACAACCAATCGCTCGATAGGAAAGCCATATGACTGATCTGATCATCACTCGACGTTCCCTTCTTGCCGCCACCAGTGCTGGCGTTGGTGCTGTTGTGGCGACCGCCATGCCGGGCCTGATAGTGCCGGCCAGTGCGAAAGGCCTTGCGCCGACACCCTCGATGCGCGGCGGTTCCAACAACTACCGCCCCGGTGCACCCATCGTGGATCGGATCGGCGGTGGCGGTTTCCTGATGACGGGAACCGTTCGCCGTGCCGGTGACGGCGCGCCGCTCAAGGGCCAGCGCATCCAGATCTGGGCCCATACCACGGAAGGCCATGAGCGGGATCCGGAGAGCCATGGCGCGACGCTGACCGATGAAAACGGGGTGTTTCGCATGGACATGCCGCAGATCGTGCCGGCCTTCGGCCAGCCCCATGGCCATCTGGCCTATGACAGCGGCGATTTCAAAACCGTGTTCATGCGCCCGGTCATGTCCAGCGCAAGCGACACCAGCCTCAGTGTGGATTTTGTTCTCGAGCCTGCGTGAGCGGATTGAAACCCAAAGCAATTGGCTTGCCGCGTAAGCTTCTTGTCTGGCTGGCGCTTGCCGTCGCCATTTCAGTGCCAATCGCAGCTGCAGCTTCAAGCCCGCTGCTTGCCTGGCGCGATCCGGTCTACATCGCGGCCGGCTTTGCAGGCGTGATTGCGATGGTCCTCCTGCTTTTCCAGCCCCTGCTGGCCGGTGGGCTCTTGCCGGGTCTGTCGCATCGCCGCGCGCGCCGTGTGCATGGCTGGATTGGCGGCCTTCTTGTGGCAGCGGTGGTTGTCCATGTCGCGGGCCTTTGGATCACCAGCCCGCCGGACGTCATCGATGCACTGCTGTTCGCATCGCCCACACCATTCTCCGTCTGGGGCGTGATCGCCATGTGGGCCATCTTCGCAGCCGCACTTCTGGCAACGCTGCGCCGCCGTTTGCGTCTGAACCCGATTGTCTGGCGCCGCGCCCACACGGCCCTCGCGATGGTCATCGTCGCTGGAACGGTTGCCCATGCCCTGCTGATTGAGGGAACGATGGAAACCATGTCCAAGATCGCATTGTCAGTGCTGGTGATCGCCGTTACCGTGAAGGTCATCGTTGATCTGAGGGTCTGGGCGAGGCGGTCCCGGTCAAAGCGCCAGTCGTCATCATCATCGCCCTGATGCGACGGTTCTTTGCAAACCCGCGCACCGGCTCTGTCTGCGAAGGATGCCGTAACGCCTAGAAAGGATGCATGCCGCGTTCAAGTGTACCCAATTGAGCGCGGTATCCGTCAATCCCCTTCAACCTCCTCTGGCCCCGACACCCATATCTCCCCCGCATGAGCCTTCGCGAACTCGGTCTTCAGAAACGCCTCGATGAGCCGTGCGGGCAGGGTGATGGTGGCGCGGTCCGCATCGGGCAGCGACCCAAGCCGTTCGCCCGGTGAGCGCTTCTTGTCGATCATGCCGCCCGCAACCGTGTTGAGGCTCTCCGGGTCGATCAGGATGAAGGCGCCGGTTTCGCGGTTGGTCTCGTAGGCGTCTAAGATCGCGGCGTCCTCGAAGTCAAGTTCCGCCTGGCCGATGCCATTGACCGGCAGGGTCACCGCGTCGACCCACTTGCCGCTTTGCAGATCAAGCGCCGAGGTCGGCCGCACGCTCACCCGCTGACGCCGCGCACCGGCCTTCAGCCAGTAGCGCTTGCCCGGCACGATGCCATCGGGCGACAGCGCCACCAGCCTGGCCGAAAACGCCCGGCCCACCTGCGGGCGCTGGTCGATGGCCGCAATCATGTCGCCGCGTGAGACGTCCACCGGGCGGTCGAGCACCAGCGTGATGGCGTCGCCGCTGACCGCTGCGTTGCGCACCAGATCATAGGTGACGATGGCTTTGACGTTGGCCTCGACGCCCGAGGGCAGCACCACAACACTGTCGCCGGGCTTGATCGAGCCGCCCGCGACCGTGCCCTGATAGCCGCGAAACCCTTCGCCCGGGCGCGAGACGCGCTGCACCGGCAACCGGAACCCGGTCGTCTGGCCGGTGCGCTGGGTGGCTTTCTCGAGCACCTCGACCAGCGTCGGACCATCATACCAGGGCATCATCTCGTCGCCACGCAGGACGATGTTCTCGCCCTTGAGCGCCGAGACCGGGATCGCGGTCACCTGGCGCACGCCGAGCGACAGCGCAACCTCGCGGAAGTCGCGCGCAATGGCATTGAAGCCCGCCTCGTCATAGCCGCTCAAATCGATCTTGTTGACCGCCAGCACGAACTGCCGGATGCCCATCAGCGCGGCGATGGTGGCGTGTCTGCGGGTCTGCTCAAGCAGGCCAGCGCGCGCATCCACCAAGAGCACGGCAAGATCGGCGGTCGAGGCGCCGGTCGCCATGTTCCGGGTGTATTGCACATGTCCGGGCGTGTCGGCGACGATGAAGGAGCGCCGGTCGGTGGCAAAATAGCGGTAGGCCACATCGATGGTGATGCCCTGTTCGCGCTCGGCCTGCAAACCGTCCAGAAGTAGCGCGAAATCGGGAAGCCCAAGCTCGTTCTGCTGGCCGGTGGACTCGCGCTTCAGGGTTGCGGCCTGGTCTTCTTTGACCGCCTTGGTGTCCCACAGCAAGCGCCCGATCAGGGTCGACTTGCCGTCATCCACCGAACCGCAGGTGATGAAGCGCAGGGGCCGGGCCTGACGGCCTGCCGTCGCGGCCTCGGGCAACGTGCCGGAACCTGATTCAATGCTTTCGGCGCGTGTCGAAAGTGATTGAGAATTCATCAGAAATACCCTTCGCGTTTCTTCTTTTCCATCGAGCCCGCCTGGTCGCGGTCGATCGCGCGGCCCTGGCGTTCGGACACGGTGGCGATCTCAAGTTCGGCAATCACCTCATCAAGGGTGGTTGCGGTCGAGCGAACCCCGCCGGTCAGCGGAATACAGCCGAGTGTTCGGAACCGCACCATCTCTTCGCGCACCTGTTCGCCCGGCAGCAGTTCGATGCGCGGGTCGCCGGCTGCAATCAGCATGCCGTCGCGTTCGAGGATCTTGCGGCGCTGAGCAAAATAGAGCGGCACAAGATCGATGTTCTCGGCCTGGATGTAACGCCAGATGTCGACCTCGGTCCAATTCGACAGCGGGAAGGCGCGCACGCTTTCACCGGGCTGGATCATGCCGTTGTAAAGCGACCAGAGTTCGGGACGCTGGTTGCGCGGGTCCCAGGCATGGTCGGGGGTGCGGAACGAATAGATCCGCTCCTTGGCGCGGCTCGCCTCCTCGTCACGGCGCGCGCCACCGAAGGCCGCATCATAGCGGCCCATGTCGAGTGCCTGCTTGAGCGCTTGCGTCTTCATGATGTCGGTGTAACGAGCCGAGCCATGGGTGAACGGGGTGACATTGTCGCGCAGCCCGTCGGGATTGGTATGGGTGATCAGATCAAGGCCGTGCCTGGATGCCACCGCATCGCGGAAGGCGATCATCTCGGGAAACTTCCAGCCGGTATCGATGTGCAGCAACGGAAACGGCAGCTTGCCCGGATGGAAGGCTTTCAGCGCCAGATGCAGAAGCACCGAGGAATCCTTGCCGATCGAGTAGAGCATTACCGGCCGTTCGAACTCGGCGGCAACCTCACGAAAGATGTGGATCGCCTCGTTCTCGAGAGCCTTGAGATGGGGGTCAAGTGGCGGCTTGCCGCGCCCGTGTTCAATGACGTTGAGGGACAGGTTGGGATGGGCAGTCATGAAGGGATCCTTGCCTGGAATGCTGTTCAGCGCTGGGGTCAGGACGCTGGTGATGTGGTCTTGGGACGTGCGGGTGCGCGCGATCCGGAAACGGAGGCCGACAGGTGAAGCCCGCATTCGCGACGCTCATCCTGCTCCCACCACCAGCGCCCGGCGCGCTCGGGTTCGCCCGGCTTGATCGCCCGGGTGCAGGGTTCGCAGCCGATCGAGGGATAGCCCTTCGCATGCAGCGGGTTGACCGGAACGTTGTTGGCGCTTGCGAGCGTCTGGAGGTCCGAAAGCGTCTGGTCGGCCAGCGGATTGACCTTGAGCAGACTGCGGTCGGCGTCCCATTCGGCCAGCGGTGAGCGCGCGCGGTTGCCCGACTGACCGCGTCTCAGGCCGGTGACCCAGATCTCGGCGTTCTCCAACGCCCGGCCGAGCGGCCTGAGCTTGCGCGCATGGCAGCAGGCGTGCCGCGCCTCGACACTGTCATAAAAACCGTTGAGACCGTAAAGCGCGACAAAGCCGTCGACGTCTTCCTTCCACGGTTTGAAGACTTCGATATCGAGGCCGTAGTGTGCTCTGGTTTCCTCGATCAGCGCTTGGGTCTCGCCAAACAGCCGTCCGGTGTCGAGGGTGACAACGCGCATGTCAGCTTCGGTCTCGGCAATCAGCGAGGTCAGAACCTGATCTTCAAGGCCGAGCGAGGTTGTGAAAACCGCACGTCCCAGCGTCGCGATCCGCAAAATGCGTTCGCCGAGTGGCAGCGCTTCAAGCTCATCGGAAAGAGCCGCCGCAAATTCGGGCCCGAAGTCCCGGTCGATGGTCTTTTCGGCAACAGCAGTGTGGTGGTCCAGGGTCATGGCAAGGGCTCCGCTTTGTTGCCCCATCATCCTCGTTTGGAACCCCGCAAACGAGGCATCTCAGTCTTTTTGTGATCCCGAAACCGGGTCGCGCATTCCGATGCAAGCGCTTCCATAGGCATAATCTGCCCTTGCGCGCTTAAGTGATGCTCACATGCCCGTTTCCCGTGCTATTTGGCTGCAGAAATCGCTCAACCGTCATCTGCGCATTGACCGGAGCGATCAAACATGCAACGCCAAAGATGAATAGAAACAAGAGTTCCGGAGCCGCCGATGGGCGCGCCTGACATCGCCGACCCAACGCATCAGCCGCTCCCGGATCTGACCGAAACCCTTGAGTTGGCAGCTATTGCCGCGGGCCGGGAAATCCTCGCAGCGCGTGCGGCTGGGACAAAGGTCTCGATCAAGTCGGATTCCACTCCTGTTACCCAGGCAGACAAGGCCGCTGAGGCTCTGATTCTGGAGCGGCTCACGCAGCAATTTCCGGCCGTGCCGATCGTTGCCGAGGAAATGGCCGAGGACGGCAAATGCCCCAGCTGCGCGCAGGCGTCCTACTTCCTGGTGGATGCCCTTGATGGCACCGGCGAGTTTATCGCCGGCCGCAACGAGTTCACCGTCAACATCGCATTGATCCGGGATTTCAAACCTGTCGCGGGCGTCGTCTATGCGCCGGCCCTGGGGCGGATCTGGACCGGCGCCGGTCCGCAGGCCCGGGCCGCCGAGGTGACAGCGGAAGGCGAGATCATCGAGCGCAGGATTATCCGCACCCGCAAGCGGCCCAGAACGCCGGTCGCACTCGTAAGCCTGAGCCATCGCGAGCCTGAAACCCAGGCGTGGATTGACGACAAGATGTCAGACTGTGAAACCGCCCACATCGGCTCGTCCCTGAAATTTTGCCTGCTGGCCGAAGGCAAGGCAGATGTCTATCCGCGGCTCGTCTGCCTCAAGCAATGGGACATCGCCGCCGGGGATGCGGTGCTGCGCGCAGCCGGCGGCATCACCCTCGGGCTCGATGGCGAACCGCTCAGATACGGCGTCGACAATGCCGACTTCGGTTGCGGCCGCTTTGTCTGCTGGGGTGAGGCGCCCGACACCATCAGCATAGAACCGGACACCGTTTGACTTTTGGCCGGGCTGACTTCTGCCCGGGCGTGTCGATCCGAGACCTGGCAGTTTACGCCCGCTTCAAGCGATCGGTCGTTTCCCAATCAGGATTGGTCCACGGCTCGAGATTGCTTGGCGCCAGCGGCGTACGGCCGAGAATGTGATCGGCGGCCTTCTCTCCGGTCATGATCGACGGGCCGTTCAGGTTGCCGTTGGTCACCCGCGGGAAGATCGATGAATCCGCCACCCGCAGCCCGTCGACCCCGATCACCCGTGTTTCCGGATCGACCACTGCGGTTGGATCGTCGGCTCGACCCATCCGGCAGGTGCCGCAAGGGTGGTAGGCGCTTTCGGCATGTTCGCGGATGAAGCCGTCCAGCTCGTCATCGCTTTGCACATTCGCGCCCGGCTGGATTTCCTGGCCGCGGAACGGATCGAATGCGGCCTGTGAAAAGATCTCGCGGGTGATCCGGATGCAGCGGCGGAAATCATGCCAGTCTTCCTCATGGCTCATATAGTTGAAGTGGATCACCGGCGCTTGCCTGGCGTCGCCGGATCTGAGCGTCACGGCACCGCGCGAGGGGGAGCGCATCGGCCCGACATGGGCCTGGAAGCCGTGCATGGGAGCCGCGGCCTTGCCGTCATAACGGATCGCGCCGGGCAGGAAGTGGAACTGGATGTCGGGGTAGGGCACACCCGCTTGCGAGCGGATAAAGCCGCAGGCCTCGAACTGGTTCGAGGTTCCGAGCCCGCGCCTCAGGAAGAGCCACTGCGCCCCGATCAGAGCCTTGGAGAACAGGTTCAACTTCGAGTACAGCGTGATCGGCTGGATGCACTCCTGCTGGATGTAGAGCTCGAGATGATCCTGTAGATTGGCCCCGACGCCCGGCCGGTCCGCCACGACGTCAATGCCGTGCTCGGCTAGATGTGCAGCCGGACCGATGCCCGAAAGCATCAACAGCTTGGGCGAATTGAAAGCCGAGGCTGCGATGATGACTTCACGCGCTGCTTTAACAACTTGAATCGATCCCTTGATTTCAAGTTCCACACCGGTCGCGCGATGATTCTCGATCACAACACGGCGCGCCAAGCCTCTGACCAGACTCACATTTTGCCGTTTCAGCGCAGGCTTGAGATAGGCCTCTGCCGCCGACCAGCGCTGCCCCTTGTGGATGGTCTGTTCCATCAGGCCGAAGCCTTCCTGGCGCGATCCGTTGTAGTCCCGGGTCATCCCGTAACCCGCCTGGTCACCGGCATCGATGAAGGCCTTGAACAGCGGATTGTCCGCCGGTCCGCGGCGCACATGAAGCGGTCCATCGGTGCCGCGCCAGCCCTCTTCGCCGCCGATGCCGCCGTCCTGGTGCGAGGTTTCCATGCGCTTGAAATAGGGCAGCACATCGGCGAACGACCAGCCAGTCGCACCCTGGTCGGCCCAATGGTTGAAGTCGCCCGCATGGCCGCGCACAAACACCATTCCATTGATCGAGGACGAGCCGCCGATCACCTTGCCGCGTGGAGCGGCGAGCCTGCGATTGTTGAGATTGGGTTCCGGCTCGGTGGTGTAGCCCCAGTCATAATGGCTCATGTTCATCGGGTAGGACAGCGCTGCCGGCATCTGGATGAACGGCCCGAAATCCGAACCACCATGTTCGATGACGATTACCGAATGCTTGCCGTCCTCGCTCAACCGAGCGGCCATGGCTGAGCCGGCTGACCCGGCGCCGATTATAACGAAATCTGCTTGCATGATGGGGTATCCTTCAGTCGCTCTCAATACGGGCTGTCGACCGGCCCGGTGGCCACGTAGACGCTCTTGAGCCGTGTGTAGTGCTCGATCGCGGCGCGGCTGTTCTCGCGTCCGATGCCCGACTGTTTGACGCCGCCGAACGGCGCTTCCACCGGGGTGAGATTGTAGGTGTTGATCCAGGTGGTCCCGGCCTCGAGTTGCGAGACCACGCGGTGTGCCCGTGTCAGATCTGCGGTAAACACACCGGCAGCAAGGCCGAACTGGGTGTCGTTGGCCCGCGCAACCGCCTCGTCCTCGTCGTCAAATGCCAGAACGCTCATCACCGGGCCGAAGATTTCCTCGCGCGCGATTGTCATGTCGTCGGTGACATCGGCAAACACGGTCGGCTGGATCCAGGCGCCGTTCTCGAAGCCCTGCATCTCCGGCACGCCGCCGCCGGTGACGAGCCGCGCGCCCTCGCGTTTTCCCGTCTCGATGTAGCCCAGCACCTTGTCGCGCTGCGCCATCGAGACCATCGGCCCCAGATGCGTCTCGGGATCGAGCGGGTCGCCCAGCCGGATCGCCTCGGTGCGGGTTTTCAGCCGCTCGAGGAACGCGTCATAGACGCCGCGCTGGACGAACACCCGTGTGCCGTTCGAGCAGATCTGCCCGGTGGAATAGAAATTGCCCAGCATCGCGCCGCCGATGGCGCTCTCGATGTCGGCATCGTCAAACACCAGGATCGGCGATTTGCCGCCAAGTTCCATAGTCACGGATTTGATGGTCTGGGCCGCGGCTGCGAGAACCTTGGCGCCGGTCGGCACCGAGCCGGTCAGCGACACTTTGGCAATCTCCGGATGCGAGGCGAGCGCCGCCCCTACGTCGCCGAAACCCTGCACCACGTTGAAGATGCCGTCGGGCAGGCCCGCATCCTTGAAGGCTTCCGCCAGCAGCAGCGCCGTCAGCGGCGTCATCTCGGACGGCTTGAAGATGAAGGCGTTTCCGCAGGCCAGCGCCGGGGCCGACTTCCAGGCCGCAATCTGGATCGGGTAGTTCCAGGCGCCGATGCCGGCACAGACGCCAAGCGGTTCGCGGCGGGTGTAAACGAAATCGCCACCCAGATCGACATGTTCGCCGGTGATCGCACCGGCCAAACCGCCGAAATATTCAAGCGCATCGGCGGCGGACGCCGCGTCTGCCACCAGTGTCTCCTGGATCGCCTTGCCGGTGTCGAGCGTCTCGATGCGGCTGAGCTCTTCGTTGCGCTCGCGCAGGATCTGCGCCGTGCGCAACAGGATCCGGCCGCGCTCGACACCCATGAGCTTCGCCCAGGCCGGTTGCGCCGCCTTTGCGGCTGCCACCGCCTGGTCGATCGCAGCGGGCGTCGCCGAATGCAGTCTGGCGATCACCTCGCCCGTAGCGGGATAATGGCTCTCGAAGGACCGACCGGAGGCGTCCTCGTGGTACTGTCCGTTGATATGGTGGGATGCTTTCGGCTGTGCGGCGGTCATTGTCCGGCCTTTCGCTTTTTCGTGTTCATGTCTCAGCGGTTTTCGCCTTCAGGCCCGGCCGGAGCCGAACCACCTGTCTTTCATCTCGTGCAGGAAAACGGGACTCATGCCGAACCCGGCCGCGTCCCCGATCACCGCGTCGATGCCGCAGCTCGGGCACAATGCCGTCCATTCGCCTTGCGCCCGGCTTTTGTCCGTCCAGTGCAGCACGGCACTTACCGTGAATACGCTCTCGCAGTGGAAGCAGCCGCAGCGCCGGCTCCTTTCGAGCTCCGCGCGATTGTGGACGGAGTGGCTCTGGGCCTGTTCGAGTTCCTGCCTGTTCATCATTCCCCACGCGGAAACCGTTGCGATTCTTCCAGGATGTTGAGGTCCATGTGGTTGCGCATGTAGCGTTCCGAGGCTTTCTGCAGCGGCTGGAAATCCCACGGGTAGTAATTGCCGTTTCTGAGCGCCTCATAGACCACCCAGCGCCGCGCCTGGCTCTGCCGCACCTCGGCATCATAGGCGGCCATGTCCCAGCGCGCGTGGACCTGTGCCATGTAATCGGCCACTTGATCTGCATGGGCGGGATCAGCGGCGAGATTGGTAAGTTCCTGCGGATCGGCTTCCAGATCGAACAATTGTGGCGCATCCAGTTCGCAATGGATGAACTTGAACCTTCCGTCACGGATCGCCACCAACGGCGCTTCCGACCCTTCGGCCGCATACTCCATCAGCACCGGCGTGCTGCGCGAACCGCCATTGACCAGCCCTGTGAGGCTTTCGCCATCGGTCCAGGGCGCGACCTCCTCGAGCGACACGCCCGCAAGGTCCGCCAGCGTGGGCGTGATGTCGAGGTTGGAGGTCGGGTCGGCTACCTGCCGTCCTTGACCTCCAGGCACCGAAATCATCAGCGGCACCCGCGCCGAGCCCTCGAAGAAGCTCATCTTGAACCACATGCCGCGCTCGCCCAGCATGTCGCCATGGTCGGAGCAGAACACCACGATGGTGTTGTCGGCCATCCGCGTGGCCTCAAGCGTCGCCAGAATGCCGCCGATCTTGTCATCGAGATAGGAGACATTGGCGAAATAGGCCTGCCGCGATCGCCGCACATTGTCATCCGTGATGTCAAAGTGCTTGCTGTCATTGGCGTTGTAGAGCCGCTGCGAGTGCTGATCCATCTGGTCATAGGGGATCGGCGCCACGCGGGGCTCGAGCTCCGGGCAATCCTCATAGAGATCCCAGTACTGCTTGCGGGCGACGTAAGGATCGTGCGGATGGGTGAAGGAGACGGTCAGCGCCCAGGGGCGTGCAGCCGGATCGTCGCTGGTGCGTGACAGCTGGTGCAGCTTCTGGGTGGCAAAGAACGCCACCTCGTCATCATACTCCATCTGGTTGGAGGTTTCCGCCACGCCCGCGCCGGTGATCGAGCCGAGATTGTGGTACCACCAGTCGATCCGCTCGCCGGGCTTGCGATAATCCGGAGTCCAGCCGAAATCGGCGGGGTAGATGTCCGTGGTCAGCCGTTCCTCGAACCCGTGCATCTGGTCCGGCCCGACGAAATGCATCTTGCCTGACAGACCGGTGTAGTAGCCCGCGCGCCTGAGATGATGCGCATAGGTCGGAATGTCGGAGGCGAATTCTGCCGCATTGTCATAGACCCGCGTCCGCCGCGGCAACTGGCCGGACATGAACGAGGCGCGTCCGGGCGCGCAGAGCGGGGAGGCGGTGTAGTTGTTGGCAAAACGGACCGAGCGCTGGGCGAGCTTCTTCAGGTTCGGCGCATGCAGGAAGTCCGCCGGCCCGTCGGGAAACAGCGTGCCGTTGAGCTGGTCGACCATCAGGATCAGGATGTTTGGGCGTTTGCCACCGTCTTGTGTCTTGCTCATAGCGTGCGTCCCCGTATTTCGAGCAATTGCGTTTCGATGTGATCCTCAACCAACGCCACGGCGTCATGGCGGGCAGGGCCGGTGCCGAGTGCCTTGCGGATGTAAAGCCCGTCGATCATCGCAGCCGCACCTTCGGCGATGCGCTCGGCGTCATAAGCCCCAGCCAGTGGGGCAAGCCCGCTCATCAGGTTCGAATGCAGGCGTCGCGCATAGATTGACAAAAGCCGCCTGATGTCAGGCGTGCGCTGGGCAACCACATAGAATGCGAGCCACGCGGCGACGACGTCGTCCGAGAACTGTTCTTCCGAAAAACTCACTGCAATGATGGCCGAGATGCGCTCGCGATTGGTGCGCGCCTTTCTCAGAGCCTCCACCGTGTCTGCTCGCAGATCACTGAGCAGGGCCCGTACGGAAGCCGTGATCAGCTGCTCCTTGGACCCGAAATAGTGATGTGCCAGCGCGGGCGACACGCCGGCGCGTCCGGCAATGTCCGACATCGTCACATCCATCGAGCCGCGCGCACCGATGGCTTCGATTGCGGCGTCTGTCAGCGCCTTGCGTCGAATGGGTTCCATGCCGATTTTGGGCATTGAGATGTCTCCTGGGCCGAACGTCTGGGACACGAATATAGTTTTGATTGACTGATCAATCAATAAAAAAGTTCCGCCGACTGATGCCGGACCGGGAGCCGAGCCGCGCGGTGCAAAGCCGGGTTGCTCGCGCAGGCCACACAAGTGTGGTTGCCTCCCGTGGATGGGCGGAGTACCAGAATTCCTGGGCATCAAAACAGGGGAGGGAAACCAGTCATGATGACAAGGCGATCTTTGATCCAGAAACTGGGAATGACAGGCGGCGCCGTCGCGGCCGGTCTTGTCGCGGGCACTCCGGCTGGCGCCGGTCCGTCCGCGCATTCGAGCTTCTGGATGCCCGAGGAAGCCGAGCCTCATCTGCGCACATTCATGCAATGGCCGGTCAACCGGACTGTTCATCCCGACCGGGTGTTCCTCGACATGCTGCAACACTCCATTGCCAACATCGCCAATACCATCGCCGAGTTCGAGCCGGTGGTGATGCTCATGGATGCCAGCCATGCCAAGCGTGCGAGGCAGCGGTTGTCGAACGATGTCGAAATCTGGGACATTCCCACCGATGACCTCTGGTGCCGGGATTCCGGCCCGCTGTTTGTCCGCAACCGGGATGGTGAGCTCGCCGTCTCCCATCTCAATTTCAACGGCTGGGGCAACAAGCAAACCCACACTCATGATGGCCGGATCGCCCGCAGGGTCGCCGAGCGGCTGGATCTGCCGTTGCTGGACAATGGTCTGGTGGGTGAGGTCGGTGGAATTGACTTTGACGGTCATGGCACCCTGATTGCGCATGAGAGCAGCTGGATCAATCCCAACCGGAACCGGGGTTCCAAGGCTGAAATCGAAGACCTCATGTTGGAGGCTTTCGGAGCGCAAAAACTCATCTGGGCACCCGGCGTCAAGGATGCGGACATCACCGATTACCACATCGACGCGCTCGCCAGGTTCGCTGCTCCGGGCAAAATCCTCATTCAGATGCCCGATGAAATCTATCCCGGCGATCCCTGGTCCCGCGCGGCATTTGAGACCCATGACATCCTGGCGCAGGCAATAGATGCGCAGGGCCGCAAGCTTGAACTGGTGGTGATCTCCGAGTCGGTCGCGCCACGGGTGAAGTCTCAGGATTTTGTCGCGTCCTATGTCAATTTTTACGTCTGCAATGGCGCGGTGATTGCGGCTGAGTTCGGGGATGGGGAAGCAGATGAGATCGCTGCGGCGACTCTGGCCGATCTTTATCCGGGCCGCGAGATCGTGATGCTCAATGTCGATCCGGTCGGTGAAGTCGGTGGCGGGATTCACTGCGCCACCCAGCAACAGCCGGCGTTGCAGGCATCCGTTGCGGATTGAGGGTGATGAACTTACCTGTCCCTGGGGCACACCATCCTTTCCTCTGACACCGGGAGGAACGGGATTGCAGCAAGCGGCATGGCGTCCGGGAACAGGACAGGCATGGATACGATGGCTTGGCTGAACAAACATGAGTAGCGAGTGGGAGGCGAAATGCCGGATAAAGTAGCATTGGTAACAGGCGCGGCGCGGGGGATCGGGCTTGCGGCGACACGACTCTTCATCGAGCAGGGCTGGCGCGTGGCGATGGTTGACCGTGATGGAGATGAGCTGCAGACAGCCGTCGCAGGTCTGAACCAGGCCAGCGCCTTTGTTCACGATGTTTCGATTCCTGAGGAGGTCGACGAGATGGTGCATTCGGTGCGCCACGGCTTCGGACGCGTCGATGCTGTCGTGAACAATGCCGGAGTGGCCGATTTCGGCCCAATCGCTGAAACAGATTTCAGCCGTTGGCGGCAGGTTATGGCCACCAATCTCGACGGTGTCTTCCTGGTTTCCCAGGCCACCATTCCGGCTCTGAAGGAGACCCGCGGTGCACTGGTCAACATTGCATCCATCTCCGGGTTGCGCGCTTCTACGCTGCGCGTCGCCTATGGCACCTCGAAAGCGGCCGTGATCCATCTGACCAAACAGCAGGCCGCCGAACTGGGCGAATATGGCATCCGGGCCAATTGTGTCTGTCCCGGGCCGGTCCGTACCAAATTGGCCATGGCCGTTCACACACCCGATATCGTCGCCGCCTATCATGATGCGATACCGCTGAACCGCTATGGCTCAGAACGCGAAATCGCGGAGGTGATCACCTTCCTCTGCTCGGAGAAAGCCAGCTATGTCACCGGGCAGGTGATTGCCTCCGATGGTGGTTTTGAGAGCACCGGCGTCGGCCTGCCTGCACTTCGCACGTGAGCCGCATCACCCGATTGTTCAGCGCAGCCGGATCTCTTGCCCTTTATTGAGCAGAGTGAAACCGGTATGTGCCTTTACAAAGCACGCCGCGCATCCAAAACTGCGGACAAACACATGACAGGGTTCCGGGAGAGAGAAATCATATGACCGCCTGCATCATCGGCTGGGCTCATACGCCCTTTGGCAGACACAGTGAAGAAACCGTCGAAAGCCTGGTCACCAAGGTGGCCCGCGAGGCGCTCGAGCATGCCGGGCTGGAAGCCTCGGAGATCGATGAGATTTATCTCGGGCATTTCAATGCCGGGTTCTCGGCCCAGGATTTCACCGCCAGCCTGGTGCTGCAGGCCGATGACGGCTTCCGTTTCAAGCCGACAACGCGGGTGGAAAACGCCTGCGCCACTGGCTCCGCTGCCGTGCATCAGGGCATCAAGGCAATCCGCGCAGGCGCTGCCCGGAGGGTTCTGGTGGTTGGTGTGGAACAGATGACCACGACGCCCGGGCCCCAGATCGGCGCCAACCTGCTCAAGGCCTCCTATCTGCCCGAGGATGGCGACACGCCTGCGGGCTTTGCCGGTGTCTTCGGCAAGATCGCCGACAGTTACTTTCAGAAATATGGCGATCAGTCCGACGGGCTCGCCGCCATCGCCGCCAAGAACCACAAAAACGGCGTCGAGAACCCCTGGGCGCAGATGCGCAAGGACTTGGGTTTCGAGTTCTGCCGCACCGAGAGCGAGAAGAACCCCTATGTGGCAGGTCCGCTCAAGCGCACCGATTGCTCGCTGGTCTCCGACGGGGCCGCTGCCATCGTGCTCTCCGATGTCACGACCGCCATGCAGGCCCCGCGCGCGATCCTGTTTCGCGCCGCCGAGCACGTGCAGGATTTCCTGCCCATGTCCAAGCGCGATATCCTCGCCTTCGAAGGCTGCGCAGAGGGCTGGAAGCGGGCCTTCGCCAATTCCAGAACCTCGCTTGATGATCTGTCTTTCGTCGAAACCCATGACTGCTTCACCATCGCCGAACTGATCGAGTATGAAGCCATGGGGCTGGCCAAGCCGGGGCAGGGCGGTGATTTTGCCATGAGCGGCGAAACCCGGAAAGATGGCCGCTTGCCGGTCAATCCCTCCGGCGGGCTCAAGGCCAAGGGTCACCCGATTGGTGCCACCGGTGTCTCCATGCACGCGCTCAGCGCAATGCAGCTTGCGGGTGAGGCCGGTGGGATTCAGGTCAAGGATGCGACGCTGGGTGGTATCTTCAACATGGGTGGCGCCGCGGTCGCCAACTACGTCTCCATACTTGAGCGCATCCGGTGAGCCCACTCATCAGGTCTTTCGAGGCGGTTAAAAGGTGAGAGTGTGAAAGCGAAATTCGGCGTCTTTTCGGTTGTGCTTGCCAGTTTCGGTGCGCTGCTTTTCGTGTCGATGGCGTCGATCATTGCCATGAACGCGGCCAATTCCACCGAGGTGTTCTCCCGGCTGCTCGGCCAGGTCGTTCTGCGCAGTGCCGAAGGTCTGGAACTGGCCTTGCGGCACCATCTCGACGCTGCCGAATACCAGGCAGACTTTCTTGT
The DNA here is from genome assembly GCA_043585085.1 of Hoeflea sp. Lineage (GTDB taxonomy): Bacteria > Pseudomonadota > Alphaproteobacteria > Rhizobiales > Rhizobiaceae > Hoeflea. Next base: position 297,925 of record CP121320.1, on the reverse strand, counting down.
CGAGAACATTGATGTCGCCGATTTGAGCTTTGAAGACCCGGACAAGCTCACCGCCCTGCTTTCTGGATCTCTCGCCGCCGCGCCGCAGGTCACCGGTCTGGTCGTGGCCAATGAAGAAGGGAAAGGCATTGCCATTGCCCGTACGCCTTCCGACAAAGTCCAGGATTTGCGCGTCGATATTGCGCGACAGCCGGATTTCAAGAAGCTTTACGACGAGGTGCGGGGGCAGAAAGCCGCCTATTGGGGCAGGCCAACTTTCAGCGCTCCGCTTGGTGTCACGGTGATGAATCGTCGGGTCCCGATCTTGCAGGGTGACAGTTTTGCCGGTTTCATCACGATCGCGATCTCCACCAGGGAGTTGTCGCGGCTTGCCGGCGAATTGAGTGAAGATCAGGCAAGTGTGTTCATATTGTACGGCAGAGGCCTGGTTCTGGCGCACATGTCGATGATGGACGACCTGAAAGAACCGAGCCTGGAGCAGCCTCTGCCGAAGCTTGATGAGATCAGCGATCCGATCATCAAGCATCTTCGGTCTGCCGATGCCATTCCGGATATTGAAGGGGCAATCGGGGCGAGGGTCAGCTCCGTCCTGGTTGATGGGGTCAATTATGATTTCATAACAAAAAGGGTGACGGGCTATGGCGACCGGCCATTGATCATCGGAGCCTACAGCAGTGCAACCGAGATCGATGACTTGCTGGTGTCGATTGCCCGCACCGGACTTGTCGGCGCCGGTGTGCTGATCATTGCGTTGATTGTCGCGCTGCTGCTCAGTCGTAAGCTGACCCAGCCAATTCGGCAGTCATCGGAAACCGCCGCCGCAATTGCGACGCTGGACTTTGACAGTGTCAGCCCGCTTCCTCCAAGCCGTCTCAAGGAAGTGGACGATCTCGCAACCTCGTTCAACGCGATGCTGATCGGGCTGCAGTCCTTTGGCCGCTACGTGCCGCGCCTGCTGGTTAAACGGCTGATCCGGGAACACCAGGTTGCCGCCGGAACCGAACAGCGCGAACTGACCGTGATGTTCACCGACATTGTCGGCTTTACCTCGATCTGCGAGGGTATGGCCCCGGCTGACGTCGCCAGTTTCATCAGTGAGCATTTGACGCTTGTGACCAAATGCATCGAGGATGAGGGCGGGACGATCGACAAATATATCGGCGATGCAGTCATGGCATTCTGGGGCGCGCCGGAGCACATCGACAATGCCAATTTAAGGGCAATGCGCGCCGCCGGCGCCATTCAGGCTGCTCTGAATGCCGACAACGCAAAGCGGACACGGGCAAATCTGCCAAGTGTCAGGATCCGGATCGGCGTGCATTCCGGACAGCTTATCGTTGGTGATATCGGGTCGCCCGACCGTCTCAACTACACGGTGATCGGCGATATCGTGAACATCACCCAACGCCTTGAGGCCCTTGGCAAGGAGGTCGATGGCGAGGCGGAATCCATCGTGCTGGTCAGCCGCGGGGTAAAAGACAGCCTTACAGACGAGGTTGCCTTCGATGAGATCGGCAAGATGAAGGTCAAGGGCAGATTGGGCGAGATCGAGGTGTTCCGCTTGAGCCAGTTTGCACAACCGGCCGTCATGCCTGGCAAGATGCGGACACGGAGCTAGAAAATCTGCTCCTGCGCAGTCGCTGGCAGCGGTGATGTCGCTGTCCGGTTCGGCTTGAACCCGATGCTCTTACGGGTGCTGATGCCCCCTCAAGCCCGCCGCCCGATCGACACCCCGACTGCCGTGGCCCCGATCACCAGCACCATGCCCGCCCACTGCAGCGGGCTGAACCATTCACCGAGCGCAATGGCGCCGATGGCGGTTGCCACAACCGGGCTTGCAAGGCCCAGATAGGCCGCGCTGGAGCCGATCCGTCCGATGCCGCGGGTCCAGACGAAATAGGCGAAGGCGGTGCCGAGCAGCAGCAGCCAGGAATAGCCCAGGAGTTCCGTAAGTCCCGGAGCGGGCGGCAGCCCTTCGAAGAACAGGGCCACCGGCAACAACATCGCGCCACCGAAAATCAGCTGCCAGGTGGCGGTCTCAAGCGGCGTGCCCATCCTGCCCCAGCGGTCGATCAGAACCGTGCCGATTGCCATCGACAAGGCGCCGCCAATCGCAGCTGCCACGCCGATCGGGTCGGGATGGGCGTCGGGCGAAAGCACCAGAAGCCCCACCCCGATCACCCCGGCAATGCCGGCCAGGACCTGCACCGGATGCGGCGCACGACCGATGAGAATCGCGGAGATCAGCACCACCACCAGCGGCTGCAGCGCGCCCAATGTGGCAGCCAACCCGCCGGGCATGCGTGAGGCCGCGACAAACAACAGCGCGAAGAACAGCCCGATATTGGAGAAACCGATCACCGCGTGGCGCAGGAGTGCTGCGGGCGGCGGAATGCGCGGATTGAGCGCCAGCAGGATCAGCCCCGCCGGCAGGGCCCGCATTGCGCCGACGAGCAGCGGATGGCTCACCGGCAGGGTTTCGGTGAACACCGCATAGGTGGTGCCCCAGAGCATCGGCCCCAGCAGGGTGATCAGGATTGTGCGAAGCATCGGAACCTATTATAATTAGATGCAGAATATTTTGATGTCGAAATATAATCGGATGTGAGCCGATTGCAAGAACGAAAACTCCAGAGGCACCGATGGGCGGAAAACAGACTGAGAAGCCTGAGCCAGGCGCATCCACAATGGCAAGCATTCAGGCGCAATGGCGCATCGCACGGCCTGATCTCGATTGCCGTCCGATGGCCGTGATCGGACAGCTCTGGCGTTCGAGCCAGGCTGCCATGCGCGCGGTAGAAGCCAATCTCAAGCGCTATGATCTCGACATGGCGGGCTTTGATGTGTTGTTGACCTTGCGGCGTCAAACCGATGAACGGGCGTTGACGCCGGGTGAACTGGCGCGTGACATGATGATGTCGCCGCCGGCCATGACCAACCGTATCGACCGCCTGGTGGCCCGCAAGCTTGTTGAGCGCCATGCCGACCCCAACGACCGCCGGGCGCTCAGGGTCCGGCTGACACCTGAGGGAAGGGCGCTGGCTGACACGGCTGTGGAAACCCATCTGGCGGTTGAAGAGGATCTGTTGAGCGGCCTCAGCCAGAAAGACCGTGACCAGTTGGCAGCGCTGCTGGCGCGGCTTGGTGGGTGAAAGGCGAGGTCTGAACGCGCGTCACCGTCAACCGAGGTTGCCCGGTCGCAACCCTTCTGCAAGCAGGGCGACAACGCGTTCAGCAGCCTCGGCCTTGGTGATGCTTCCATCGCCGTTACGGTCCAGCCCGCGGTTGAGCTTGTAGGCAACAGAGCCCTTGCGAAACAGCACATGATCGGATGGCTTGCCGATGGCGCGGGGATAAAGCACTGCCATATAGGCGCTTTGCAGATCGCCCATCCGGCCTGCATAGGGCTTGAGATAGCGCTCCACATAATCGAGCTGGTCGATGGCGCTCATGCGCTTGAGCGCCGCTGTTGAGGTGCCCAGCCCTTGCGCGGTGCGGGGCATGAACTGGATCAGGCCGGTCGCACCGGACCCCGCATGGTTGGTCACGGCGGGGTCAAAGCTGCGCCCGGTCTCGAAGGCCATGATCGCCATCAGATGGTCAGGCTCCATCTTCAGCCGGCCTGCAATGGTGATCACCTTGTGTTTGAAGTCGGCAGTCACTTTGGCCCCCCAGGCGATGCGCGGTTCCGGGTCAGGCTCCGGTCCGGCTGTGATGGAAGAGGCGGGATCGGGCGCTGCTGCGGTGGGCTCCGCCTGGGGCGCGCGGTTGAACAAATCGCGGAGGAAACGGAAGAAGGAAACGCTGGGCATGGTCTGTCCTCATTGGGTTCGTGGGAGTGACCCGAGTCTAGGCACAGCTTTTGAGGGCAGGGACGTATTCGCCGATCGGCTTCACGCTGTCCGCTGGTTTTTCGGCCGGTATCACGGTTCGGCCAAAAGCCGCCATAAGACGGAAAACCCAAAGAAGACAGAAGCCTGGCAAGGTTTGCAGACTCAATCTGCCAAACGCTTCAAGTGTGTCGCGGATGCGCCGGGGCAGAGGAAATGTCCCGAATTTCCTCCCCATCTTCCACCACCATTTTGGCCATCAACACCCTCATGGCTCTTGCCGCACCACCTGGCTTCTGCGATCAGACAGGGCAGACATCCGGCGCCCGGCGCCGAAAACAGCCAGCATCAGGAAACGCCCATGTCCAACCCCGTTCTCGTTGAAGTCACCCGCGGTCAGCTCGTCGAAAGCCGGCATCGCGGTATGGTCTCGGTGATCGATGCCGACGGTGCATCGGTGATGGCGCTTGGCGAGGTGACGACGCCAGTGTTCCAGCGTTCGGCGGTCAAATCCATGCAGGCGCTGGCGCTGGTGGAATCCGGAGCTGCGGATGCCTATGGCTTTGGCGACAAGGAACTGGCGCTTGCCTGCGCTTCGCACTCAGGTGAGCCCGAGCACATGCGGCTGGCAGGCGATATGGCGGGCCGTGCCGGTTTGACCGAGGCTGATTTCGAATGTGGCTGTCACTGGAGCTCTCACCTGCCGGTGCTCGTCGATCAGGCGCGCGCAGGCGAGATGCCCGACCAGCTTGGCAACAATTGCTCGGGCAAGCATGCCGGCTTTCTCTGTCTGTCATGCCATGCCGGCGTCGATCACCATGGCTATGTCGGCTATGATCATTTCGTCCAGTCGACCATTCGTGGCGTGATGGCAGATCTCACCGGGGCTGCTCTCGGCCACGACAATTGCGGCACCGACGGCTGCTCGATCCCGACCTATGCTGCGCCGCTCGACAGGATCGCCCATGGCTTCGCGCGCATGACCTCGGGCGTTGGCCTTGGGCCGGAACGCGCCAAGGCTGCTCAGCGCTTGATCTCGGCTTGCATGGCAGAACCCTTCTATGTGGCCGGCACCGCTCGCGCCTGCACCGAGCTGATGCAATTGGCGCCGGGCCGCATCTTCGCCAAGACCGGTGCGGAAGGGGTATTCTGCGCAACGCTTCCGGAAAAAGGCTATGGCATTGCACTCAAATGCGAGGACGGCTCCACCCGCGGTGCGGAAGCCATGGTTGGTGCAGTGCTCGCCAAGCTGTTCGTGGATGATCAGGAGCTGTCGCAGAAGCTGACATCCTGGACCGAGAAGCGGCTCAGGAACTGGAACAAGATCGAGGTCGGCATGATCCGGCCCGCGGGCGAGCTGGCCTGATCGGCAGCTTAACCGTCGATGGCAGTTCAGGCGGCATTCGCCGCCGACGGTACGCTGATGATCGGCCCCACGCGTGAAGCGTCGGCCCGCCGGATGCTGCCCGGCGGTTGCCCGAACACTCGCTTGAACGCCCGGCAGAAGGCGGCTTCCGACTGGTAGCCGAGATCATTGGAGATCACAGCCAACGCGTCGCTTGTGTCGATCAGGCGGTTTCGTGCAACCCGCATGCGCCATTCCGTCAGATATTTGAGCGGGGTTTCGCCCACCAGTTCCGAAAAGCGCGCAGCAAAGGCCGACCGCGACATCCCGGCGCGGGTGGCCAGCGTCTCCACGCTCCACTCGATGCCGGGCTGTCGGTGCATCAGCGCCAGTGTCTTGCCGATCTGCGGATCCCGCAGCGCCTTGAGCCAACCGGTGTCTGCCGAGGGCGAGGTTTCGAGCCAGGAACGGATCGCCTGGATCACCACCACATCGGACAGCCTTGTAATGACGGTTTCGCCGCCCGGTTTGAGCGTGGTGGCCTCATTGGCGATGAACCGCAGCGTGCTTTGCAGCCAGCCGCCGGTGTGGTCGTCCCATGAATCAATCATGATGATCTCGGGCAGCAGTTTGAGCAGATGCTCGGCAGCGACATCGTCAAACCGCACCACGCCATACATGGTTCGCGTCAAAGCCCCGCCGCCGCCATGGCGCAGCACCTCGTAGCGCTCACTGACCTTCTCGACGGGCAGATCCAGCAGCGGGTCACCGGCAAGTCCTGCAGCACTTGAAAGCACATGAGGTGTCCCGTGCGGGATCAGCGTCAGGCTGCCTTGCTGGAGAAGGCGTGGTTCCTGGCCTTCCAACTCCAGCCAGCAGGCTCCCGATGTAACCGTGATGAAGATCATCACCCCCTCAATCCGGGGAATGGCCACCGCCCAGGGAGCAGTCAGCTCTCCCCGGCAATAGAGCGCGCCGGTCAGCCGCAGCATGTGCAGCGTTTCGGCAAGAGGGTCAGTCATCTCGGCAATGTTCGGATCAGGTGTGGACATGGATCATCTCTAGCGGTGAACTTGCGGTTTGTCTATGAGTTTGGACGATCTGCAAAGATATAGAGATGAAAAGGTATAGATAATCCAATTTTCGAAGAGTATCTCTTGCTCACGATCAATCAAACCAATGGAGCAAGCCATGCAAGACCAACTCATCCTCGTTATCGGTGCCACCGGCAAGACCGGCATTCGCATCGTCAAGTCATTGAGGGAAAAGGGCTTCAACGTTCGCGAAGGCTCGCGCAGCGCCGCCATCCCGTTCGACTGGGAACGGCCAGAGACCTGGTCTGCTGCGCTTGAGGGCGTGACCGCGGCTTATGTTTCCTATTTCCCCGATCTTGCCTTCCCGGGCGCGGCGGAGAAAATCGAGGCCCTGGCAAAGGCTGCCACTCTGGCCGGCGTTCGCAAGCTGGTGCTGCTGTCGGGCAGGGGAGAGGCACATGCTCTGGCATGCGAGGAGATCGTGCGCAACTCGGGCCTCGCCTTCACGCTGGTCCGCGCCGCCTGGTTCGCCCAGAATTTCTCGGAGGGCTACCTGTTGGGCCCTGTGCTTGATGGTGTGGTGGCGCTGCCTGCAGGCGACATCAAGGAGCCGATTGCCGATGTCGACGACATTGCAGATGTTGCCGTCGCGGCTCTTACCGACGCCCGTCATGACGGCGAACTTTACGAGATCACCGGTCCGCGGTTGTTGAGCTTCACCGAAGCCGCTGCCGAAATCTCCGCCGCGGCCGGGTTCCCCGTTCACTACCAGCCGATCACGCTCGAGCAGTTCCATGAAGGCATGCTCGACATCGGTGGGCCACTGATTGCCGATGTGTTCACCGAGATCTGCCGCGAAACGCTCGATGGTCACAACGCCTACCTGGCCGATGGTGTTCAGCGTGCGCTTGGCCGCGAGCCGCGGGACTTCGCCGAATTCTGCCGCAGCGTCGCCGCAAGCGGCGTCTGGCGCAAGGCGGCCTGAGCCGCGCCGACAACCCAAGGGAGCCGACCATGAAGACCTCGATCTATCACAAGGCAGTTCTGCTCGTTGCAGGCGTGACCGCAATGGGCATAGGCGGGACCATTCTCGCCGCGCCGGACGCGTTTTACGCAAGCTATGGCATCGCGTTGCCTCAAGATGTCACTCTGACCAACGAACTTCGGGCGTCCGGCGCAAGCGTGGTGATGCTCGGTCTCCTGACGCTTGCGGGGCTGGTGTTTGCCCGCTTCGCTGTGGCCTCGACCCTGCTTGCGGCGGCGATGTTCCTCGCCTATGGAGCCGCGCGGGCATTGAGCATCGGTATCGATGGTCAACCCGATGGCGGTATGGTCACTGCCATGATCGCCGAACTGGTGATCGGCGCTGCCAGCCTTGCTGCACTCGTTTCAGTGCGCAAAACTGTCTGACAAATCTCGGAACCGCCGGCCTGGTCCTGTCCTGTGTTGCCTTGCCGGCTGTTCGGCTTCCCGGCCCTTCGGGCATAACCTCGAAACCTGAAAGCAAACCCCATGTCCCTCTGGTTCCTTCTTCTCTGTGCTCTCACCCTCATTGCCTATGCAGCGATTGGCGGTGTGTTTCTGGCCTTCTCCGATTTCATCATGCGTTCGTTTGATCTGGTCAAAAACCAGGCCGGCATCGAGACGATGCAGGTTCTCAATGTCGAGATCATGCGCTCGATCTTCATGGTGCTGTTCATGGGTCTGGCAGTCATCTCCCTGTTTATCGTGGTCTATGCTGCACTCAATCTCGACGGCACACCGCGCCGCCTTCTGGTGCTCGCCGGCGCGACCTACCTCCTGGGGGTATTCGCCGTGACTGCCGCTGGAAATGTGCCGCTGAACAATCAGCTTGCGGGACTTGGTTCCACGACATCTCAGGCGCTCACCTTCTGGAAAGAAACCTACATGACCCGGTGGGTGACACTGAACAGCGTGAGAACACTGGCCTGCTTTCTTGCCTCGGGCCTCACGCTGGCGGCGCTGGTGATCCGTTAGGTCCGGCACGCGGTCGCGGGCGGAATTACCAGGCCGTCACCTTGATCGGTACCGGTACGACCTCTATGTCGAGTGTCTGGGGCAACCGCGCCCATCTCATCCGATCATGGAGTTCTCCTTGTCCGCATTCAACAATCTGCCAGCAGCACCGCGCGCTGAAAAGCGTCCGTTCGCCGACACCCGCCACGGCATTGCCCGCACTGATGACTATGCCTGGATGCGTGACGACAACTGGCAGGCGATGTTCAAGGACCCTTCGGTGCTCGATCCCGCCATTCGCGCCCATCTCGAATCCGAAAACGCGTTCCAGAAAACTGCGATGGCCGACACCGAAGAGCTGCAGAAAACCCTGTTTGCCGAAATGCGCGGCCGCATCAAGGAAGACGACAGCTCGGTGCCCGCGCCTGACGGTCCATGGCTTTACGGCGTGCGGTTTGTCACCGGCGGCGAGCAGCCGAAATATTTCCGCACCCCGCGGCATGGTGGTAAAGAGCAGATCACGCTTGACGGTGATCTCGAAGCCGAAGGCAAGGATTATTTCCGTCTGGCCGGCACCGGCCAGTCACCCGATCACGGATCGATGATCTGGGGCTATGACGACAAGGGCTCCGAGTTCTTCACTCTCAAGGTGCGCGACCTTTCGACCGGTCAGGACCATGACGATCTGATCGAAAACACCGGCGGTGGCGGTGCATGGTCCGCCGATGGCAAGGGCTTCTTCTACACCGCCGTCGATGACAATCACCGGCCAAGCAAGATCTACCATCACCGGATCGGAACCCCTCAGGCCGACGACAGGCTGATCCGCGAAGAAACGGATTCGGGCTTCTTCATGAGCGTTGGCGGCTCGCGGCTCGACGATTTCATCTTCGTCACCATCAATGACCATGAGACCTCGGAATGCTGGGTGATGCCGGCCGATGATGAGAACGCTTCCTTGCGCCTGGTCGCCGCGCGTGAAACCGGCGTGGAATATTCTCTGGAGGAGGGGGGTGATGTGTTCTTCATCCTCACCAATGCCGATGATGCAAAGGACTTCAAGATCATGCAGGCGCCGGTTGGTGCGCCTGAAAAGGCCAACTGGGAAGAGGTGGTCGCCCACAAGCCCGGTCGCCTCATCCTCTCGGTCAGTGCTTATCGCAACCATCTGGTCTGGATGGAACGCGAGAACGGCCTGCCGCGCATCGTCATCCGCGATCGCACGACTGGCGAAGAGCATGCCATCGCCTTTGACGAGGAGGCCTACTCGCTCGGTTTTCAGGGGTCGATGGAATATGGCACCGATGTGGTGCGTTTTAGCTATTCCTCCATGACCACGCCGTCAGAACTCTACGATTACAACATGACGACGCGCGAGCGCACGTTGCTCAAGCGCGACGAGGTTCCGTCGGGTCACACCCCGTCCGATTACGTCACGCGTCGGGTAATGGCACTTGCCCATGATGGCGAACAGGTGCCGGTGACGCTGCTTTACCGAAGCGACACACCGCTCGATGGCACGGCCCCCTGCCTGCTTTATGGCTATGGTTCTTACGGCATCTCCATCCCGGCGGGCTTCAACACCAACTGTCTTTCACTGGTTGACCGGGGCTTCGTCTATGCCATCGCTCATGTTCGCGGCGGCAAGGAGAAGGGCTTTGGCTGGTACGAGGCGGGCAAGCGCGAGCGCAAGGCCAACACCTTTCACGACTTCATCTCCGCCGCACGCTATCTCGATTCTCAAGGATTCACATCCCATGACCGGATCGTGGCGCAGGGCGGTTCGGCCGGCGGCATGCTGATGGGTGCTGTTGCCAATATGGCGCCCGACGCCTTTGGCGCGATCATTGCGGCGGTGCCCTTCGTCGATGTGCTCAACACCATGCTTGACGACACATTGCCGTTGACCCCGCCGGAATGGCCCGAATGGGGCAACCCGATCACCTCGGCTGAAGATTACAGCAACATTGCGGGATACTCGCCCTATGACAATGTATCGGCACAGGCCTATCCGCCAATTCTGGCGGTTGCAGGCCTCACCGATCCGCGGGTTACCTATTGGGAGCCTGCCAAATGGGTTGCAAGGCTTCGCGAGTTTTCAACCAGCGGTGCGCCGGTGTTGTTCAAGCTCAATATGGCGGCCGGCCATGCCGGTGCATCCGGACGCTTCCAGCGGCTCGAAGAGGTCGCCTTTGAATACGCCTTCGCGCTCAAGGTGGTGGGAAAGGCCTGATGTGCCAGATCAGGAGCCAACAGTTGCAAAGCGGGAAACCGCCGGAAAATGTCTCAATTCGAGGCAAGTCGGCATTTTGTTAAAATTGTAGGATCTGCGTAAAGAAAACACACATAACTCCGCTGTAAAGATCATCGCGACAAAGTGTACCGATTTCAAAGTGTACCCATCGCGAGGTTTGATTATGGTGAGCAAGAGCATCACATCCAGATTCCGGAAGCTTCTGCGCAGTGAGAATGGAAATTTCGCATTGTTGACCGCGGTTGCTGTGCCACTGCTTTTCGTGGCGGGAAGTCTTGCGATTGATACCACCAATGCGATGAACATGAAGGTGCGTCTGCAGAACGCTGCCGACAGTGCTGCTCTGGCAACTGCAGCACGGCTTTCTGAGGAAGAAAACCTCACGAAAGAACAGGCCAAGGCATTTGCGCTTAAATTTGTCCAAGGTCAGGTGCAGGAAGACTTTGGCGCATTCGACGGGCTTGCAATCTCTCCGGTCGTAACGATCGATCCGGTGGAATCGGGCGGCCGGACGATCTGGAAAGTCGCTGTTTCCATGAGCGGAAGCCAGAAAGTCACCCCTATGGCACGGGTCATGGGCAAGGACCGGCTGAATGTTCAGGTTGTTGGCAAGTCCGAAAGTGCGGGTGAAGCGCAAGGTGCCTTCTCCATGGTGCTGGTGCTGGACAAGTCCGGTTCAATGGATTGGAAGCTGGGTGGAGAAGAGCTGGATGAGGACGGCAATGCTGTTCTCGGACCCGATGGAAAGCCCATAAACGTCAGTTCAAAGAAAATCGATGTCCTCAAGATTGCGGTTGCTTCCATGATCAAGGAATTTGAACAGGCAGATCCGGAAGAGAAATTCGTCCGTCTGGGTGCTACGAGCTATGACACCAATAGGCGCGGAACCACAAATTTGAACTTCAATCTTGAGAGGACGGAGACTTTCGTCAACGGGCTACGCGCTTCCGGCGGTACAGACTCTACCAAAGCCTTCAAATGGGCCTACAGAAGGGTGACCAGTCAAAGTGAAATTCAGCTGCATAAACAGAAAAACGGCCAGGTTCCCTCCAAATTTGTTGTCTTCATGACAGATGGTGACAACAACTACAATTCGGCTGATGTTTCGACAAAGCAGCTTTGCGACAAGGCCAAGAATGATGGTGTCGAGGTGTTCACTGTGGCTTTTGCAGCACCTGAGCGCGGTCGGAGACTTTTGTCCTATTGTGCCACGAGCAGCGAACATTCTTATTCTGCGACGAGCAGCGCCCAGCTCATCGCAGCGTTCAAGAACATCGGCAACGCCGCGTCCAAGGTCATCTCTCGTCTGACCGAGTAAACAGACCAACAAAGCGGGCGACGATGAGAACCGCGCGCGCTACTCCCAGCCGTTGGTTCTTGCTGGCAGGGCTTTGAGATAGGCAGCGATCGCATCCCGGTCGCTGCCTTCGAGTTTCTCCATGTTCTTTTGGACATCCACCATTGAGCCGCCGACGCTGTCGAAGTCCGGTGTGAAACCGCTTTCGAGATAGTAGGCAATGTCGGAGGCGCTCCAGTCGCCGACGGGTTTACCGCCCGGGGTGATGTTGGGGATTACCCCTTCGCCGTCGGGATTGTGTGCGCCAGCCAGCCACTGGCCTGGCACAAAGCCGCCAATCAGATTGCGAGGGGTGTGGCACTCACCGCAATGGCCCGGGCCTTCCACCAGATATTGCCCGCGCTCAAGCTGCGCGTCATTGCTCGCCAGCGCCACCTGCGGTGCGTCGGTGAAGAACAACAGTTTCCAACCGCCCAACAAGCGGCGGATATTGAACGGAAATCCGATCTCGTGGGGAAGTGATGCAATGTCACTCGCCGGCAATGTCTTCAGAAATGCAAACAGGTCGGCGATGTCCTGATCGGTCATCCTTGTGTAGGAACCATAGGGGAAGGCCGGGTAATAGTGGCTTCCGTCCGGAGAAACACCTGCCAGCATCGCATTGGCAAAGTCTTCAAGCGGCCATTGCCCGATGCCGGCTTGGGGGTCGGGGGAGATGTTGGGCCCTATGAAGGTGCCAAAATCGCTTTCCAGCCGTACTCCGCCCGAAAGCACCAGCTTTGCATCGCCCTCTGATCCCGGCGCGGCGTGACACGATGCGCAGCCGCCGGCCCAGAACAGTGTCTCGCCGGCCTCGGCACTGGCCTCAAGCCCGCTGATCGCCGCAAGGCGTTCATCATCCAGTGGCTTTGGTGCGGTCAGCGCATAGGCAGCGCCCGCACCGGCCACGGCAACAACAGCAAGGCCGGACACCACCCGTTTCATGGGCGGCACCCGGCGTGCATTTCAACACTGGAAGGTGTCATCAGCTCTTTTTCAGGCGATAGACTTCGTGGCAGGCACCACAGTTCCGGGTGATAGGTCCGAACACGGCCTTGAGCCCGTCGAGATCGGCGGGAGCGGCTGCAACGCCGGCGTCAGCGGAGGCCTTGAACTTGGCGACTGCTGCATCGAAACCAGCGCGGTCCGACCAGATTGCAGGCGCAGCTTCGGTTTCCATGCCGGTCTCCGATCCTTCGGGAAACATGTCGCCATAGGTTGCGGCCACTTCGCTCATCGTGGTCAGCGCCGCAAGCGCTGCGGCGGCATCGAAATCAGCCTCACCCTTGACCATCCTGGCCATGGCGCCGGTCGCCCCGCCGACCTTTTTCATCATTTCCTGGCGAACCACCTGAGGTTCGTCCGCGGCCACAACAGGTGAAAGCCCGGCAGCGCCGATGATGGTTGCTGCAACTAGAATACGAAGTTTCATGCGGTTTCTCCTCGAAGGCGACTGGAAGTCGGTTTGGTGGACTGTCAGATGATTACATGTTCACCATGACAGGAAAGTCAAAAGATTGTGAACACTGTGTTTTCGAATGCGCTAATGCAAGGTCCCGCAAAAAACGAAAACCCGGCGAATGAACCGCCGGGTTTGAAGGTCTGCAAAGTGGGCATTCCGCCGCTTACGAAGCGGCTTCGTACAGCTCGGCGACATAATCCCAGTTGATCATGTTGTCGATGAACGCCTCGAGATATTTCGGGCGGGCGTTGCGGTAATCGATGTAGTAGCTGTGCTCCCAGACATCGCAGCCCAGAACCGGTGTTGCGCCGTGCATCAGCGGGTTCTCGCCATTTGGCGTTTTCATCACTTCCAGCTTGCCGTTCTTGACTGCAAGCCAGGCCCAGCCGGAGCCGAACTGGCCAACGCCGGCCGCAATGAAATCGGCGCGGAACTTGTCAAAGCCGCCGAGATCCGAGGCGATCGCCTTTTCGAGTGCGCCCGGCACCTTCGAGCCGCCGCCGCCCTTCTTCATCCAGTTCCAGAAATGCATGTGGTTGTAGTGCTGGCCGACATTGTTGATCAGGCCGGCATTGTTTTCGGCGAAGGCTGCCTTGCAGATCTCCTCGATCGACTTTCCCGCATGCGCGCTGCCTTCGAGCAGCTCATTGCCTTTGGTCACATAGGCCTGGTGATGCTTGTCGTGGTGAAATTCCAGTGTCTCGCGCGACATGTAGGGGGCGAGGGCATCGTAATCATAGGGCAGGGCCGGGAGCTCAAGAGCCATGGGGGTCTCTCCTGTAAGGAATGAAATTGAAAACGGATTACTCCGCATGCGTCCTCAGAACATAGGCACGCGGTCACATCCTAGCAACGGGCAGAGTCGAAAAAAGGTTCCCCGGAGAGCGGGTTATCAGGCGATAAAATTCCCAGCCCCATCAACCGCCTGCCTGTCGGGCCGGAGGCGCGAGCCGGTTTGGCGGGCGGCCGCGTTCAGCGCTCCGCAAGCGCCAGCCGGACGCCCATCAACGCGAAGGCCGATGCAAAGCCGCGTGTAAGCCAGCGCACCACCTTGGGCCGCGACATCACATGGGTGCGGGCTTGTGCGGCAAGCAGCCCGTAAAGCGCGAAGACGATAAAGGTCAACGCCATGAACACGCCCGCCAGGCCGAGCATTTCGGCCGTGGCGCCAACAGCATTGGGGTCGACGAATTGCGGCATGAAGGCAAAGAAGAACAGCGTCAGCTTGGGATTGAGCAGGTTCAGCAGAACGCCCGCGCCCACGATCCGCATCGGCCCGGCCGCCGGCGGCGCATTCTTGGCTGACACATCAATCGCGCCACCCGCCGAATCGTGCCACATCTGCCAAGCCATGTAGAACAAATAGATCACGCCGAGATATTTGAGCGTCTGGAACGCCAGCGCGCTGGTGTGCAAGAGCGCCGCCAGCCCCAGAACCGATGCCGTCACATGCGGCACGATGCCCAGCGTGCACCCGAATGCCGCCAGCACAGACGCCCGCGCGCCCTGCGTCAGGCCTGCCGCCAGCGTGTAGATCACCCCGGTGCCCGGAAGCAGAACCACGATCAGCGTGGTGATCAGGAATTCAAGGGACATGACTGGGTGCTCCGGCTGCGATGATGGGGACAGAGTGGCCGGAGGGGAAAGGAGATGTCAATCGCCGAAGCGATCATCTCGGGCCTGCCATTTGCATAGATACCAACCGCTCTCTGCTCAGACGACGATATCCACCGTGGTTTCCGGCCCCTCAGAGCCATCGCTGAACACCATGCTCACATTTGCCTTCTCGGAGTCCGACATGCGGTTGAACAGCCAATCATCGGCGTTGCCCGGGTGGCCTGCGAGATAGAATTGCGTTGTTAGCAGTTCACGTTCGCCGTCAAACAGTTTGACATGAATATGCGGTGTGCGTCCGGGATAGACCGTGGGCTTGATGGTGCGGAAACTGTAGCTGCCGTCCGCACCGGTGATGTCGTGGCCAAACCCCTGGAATCCGGTGTCATAGTCCACCTCGCGGTCGTCGCCGGGATGCATGTATTTGCCGTGGACATCGCATTGCCAGATTTCCACCCGCAGGCCTTCGCGTGGCGCGCCATCAGCATCGAGCACCCGGCCCTTGAGTGTGATCACCTCGCCGCCGGCCTCTTCGATCAGGCCCATCACCTTGACCAGGTCATTGTCGACATCGGCCATGCGCATTTGCGGGGTCGGGTAGAACGGGCCTTCGGTGGCTGCGGGCGTCGCGTTGGCTGCTGCAGCTGGACTGCCAAAAAGTCCTGCGCGGAACCCGGCAAAGCCGCCAAGCCCTGCGATCGCCCCAAGCCCTGCAAGCGCAAGGGCACGCCTGATCAGTCCACGGCGGTTCAATTCTGGTGTTGTCATCCGGGCGATCTTTCCAACTGGTTGCGATGCACCAGAACTATGATGTGGATGGGGCAATTCAAGGGCAGCCGCTTCAAGCCACGGCGTTCCGCTCCACCGTCAGATGCGGAACGCGCCCCGCACCAACCTTTGTCAGGTCCTTCGTCACCACATCGTTCCAGCGGCAACCGATCACCGCGCCGCCCGGAACGTCGTCGAACATATTGCCCGAGATCAGCGCAGCCCCCGCGCCCTCGACCACGGAAACGGCGACGCCGGCGCCCGACGCGCGGATCGTGTTGCCGGTAAAGTTGACGGCCCGGAGAAACGGCCCCCAGCCCATCAACACGCCCCATTTGGGCGCGCCTTCGATGACGTTGCCGGTCACCGCGGCATCGGCTTCGATCGCCATGCCGATGCCGAAACCGGCATATTCGGCCGGGTAGGGGCCCTGTGTGGTCAGGTTGCGGATGATGTTGCCGGTGACAGCGGCAAGCCGCCCGCCCTCGTTGAAATTGGCGACCGAGATCCCCACCGTGCCGCCATCGATCAGGTTGGATGCAATCACCGCACCCTCGAACGAAAACTCCGCATAGATGGCGGTTTCACCAGAGCGGATCGCCTGGTTGGAGGTGATCTGAATGTTGCTGGCCGAATTGGCGCGGATCCCCGAAAACGCGCAATCGGAAACGTGGTTGTTCGTTACTATCACATTGCCTGCGCGGAAGATGTTGATGCCGTTGCCGTTCTGGCCGGTGCCGCCTGCGCGTGCCGCAATTCGCATCACCCGGTTGCGCGCGACAATGGTCGCGTCTTCACCGATAGACCAGCGATGCACCAGAATGCCGCCATTGGCGCAGTCGCGCACGACATTGTCGGTGATCGCAAGCCCGCGGCTTTCCACCGCATAAAGTCCCGCAAGACCTGCACCGGAGATCTCCGAACGGCTGATGCGCCCGCCAGATGCCTCCAGCGTCAACCCGTAACCTGACGAACCGGAGAGCTCCATGTCCTCGATCTTCGCCTCGGCAACGCCACGCAGATGGATCAGACCGGTCACATACTCGCCCAGCCGCTGGTTGGCGCCGTCAAAGGTGAAGCCCGAAAGTTCGATCCTGCGCGCGCCCTCGGCCAGCATGCCATGGCCGCGGCCACCATAGATCAGCCGCGTGGCGCCCGGGACGCCGATGATTCGTGCGCCATCGGGCAGATCAATGTTGGACACCACGAAAGTGCCCGGCGGCAGCCTGAGGATCCGGCCTGCGCGCGCCGCTTCATTGATGGCGTTCTGGAAGCGCCGGCTCTGATCGTCCGCCACATCCGGCAGCAGTCCGGCGATATCGGCGTCATGGCCGCCGCGCAGGTCGACACGGGAGAACGACAGTTCCGTGCCGCGTGCCCGCGCCATTGCCACAAGCGGCAACACGCTCGCAGTGCCTGCGGTGACAAGGCTGCCGGTCAGCCCTGCAAGCAGTTCCCGGCGGTTCATTCTGGAACGGTTTGTGCTCATGCCAAGACCACTGCACAAAGCATGCCAATCGTCGTCGTCTCATTCTGGCACAGCGCCGCCGATCACTGGCTGTCTGCAGCGATGAAACAGATCCTGCTGGCAGATGCTGCAATCCGGCCGCGCGAACAACTGCCCTTTCGCCTGGCCGCCGGGGGAGGAAAGGGGGGCTCTGTCCTTCAAGGGCTGCCAAAGGCTGCCAGACGGATGCAGGAATCTGCATTTTTATTGAGACAGATCAATAAAGAGCCTTCACTGCCGGTCTAGGTTGCGCATCGGAGACACGCCGCCGCTGAGGCGCGGCGCCCGGATACTGGAGGCAGTCATGCTGAAACTTGTGGCGGTTGTTTATATCATGGTCGGCAGCATGCTGGCTGGCAGTTTCGTTGTCGCGGCGTTGACGCTGGATCGCATGGATGCGGTCTCGATTTCGATCGCCGCACTCATTGGAGCGATCGTCGCGATCCCGATGTCCTGGCTGATCGCCAAAAAACTGGACAGAGCCATCCGCCCGGCTTGACGCAAGTTTTCGGGCTTTGGAGCCCGAAAAAAGCGCTCTGGGATGGGAGGAGCGCGGGGCGCGTGACCCGGGGGGGGGCACGCGCCCCGCTGCTTTTCTTGCAGTGGAGCAACAGAAAAAACCCGGCGGTTCGCGCCGCCGGGTTCTTCAAAAGCGTTTGAAAGGGTGGTGCGGTTCAGACGAACTGCGACAGGCCGGGGATCGAAGCGATGATCTCGTCGATCGCTTCGCCACTGCCGTTTTCGCGGGCGAAGCCGATGGTTTCCTTGGCTACGCCGGAAATCTCGCCCATGCCCATGCCCATGCCCATCAGCTTGGTGCCAAGGCCCATGACGCCGCCCATTGAAAGCATCCCGTCTTCGGGTGCCATTGCAATAAGGTCTTGAGCGCCCGGGACCGCAGCCAGCATTTCCTTGACTTTGTCGGTCGGGCCTTCCTTTTCCAGAAATGCCAGGATTGCGCCAACGGCCTGCTTTGCGGTGTCTGCGTCGATGCCGACGTTTGAAGTGATGCGGCTGATAAGTTCGTCCATGAGGGATCCTCCGGCTATGTGACGTTGACGTAAGCGTAACTGGAGCAATTTGCCGATGCAAGCGATTTCGGGTGCCGAATCGACGGTTTTTGTCCAATTTTAGCGTTGCCGAACATATGCGTCACAAACATCATCTTCGCAAGCCGGTCTCCAAGAGCAATTCCAATGCCAGTGGAAACCGATTTCGCGCCCGGAATTGCGGGTGTTGGATTGAACTTAGCCAAGGTTCTCGCGCAAAAACGCCACCGTTCGCGACCAGGCGAGATCGGCTGCGGCCTTGTCGTAGCGTGCTGCCGATGTGTCATTGTTGAAGGCGTGGTTGACCCCCTCATACATATGCAGCTCGAAGGGTTTGCCAGTGGACTCAAGAGCTGCGCGATAGTCTGCGATACCGGCATTGATGCGATCGTCGAGCCCGGCATAATGCAGCATTAGCGGCGCTTTGATCATTGGCACATCGGCGGCACTGGCCTGACGGCCGTAGTAGGCCACGCCCGCGCCCAGATCCGGATCGGCCACGGCCAGATTGTTGACCAGACCGCCGCCCCAGCAAAAGCCGATCGCGCCGACCTTGCCGTTGGTCTTCTCATGCCCGGCAAGAAAGGTCCGGGCCGCCATGGCATTGGCAATTGTCTCGCCGCCATCGAGTGTTCGGATCATGTCGCGCGCCTTGTCCTCATCATCGGGCGTGCCGTCGAGCGGCGATAGGAAATCGACCGCCAGCGTGGCAAAACCTTCCAGGGCAAGGCGCCGTGCCACATCGCGGATATGCTCGTTCAGTCCCCGGTTTTCATGGATCACCAAAACCGCAGGCAACGGCCCCGTGGCACTAACCGGCACGCTCAACTGGCCACGCATCTCACCGGTTGCGCCATCGAATGTGATGTCCGAGACCTCAAGCCGGGCGTCGTCTTCCGCCACCATTGCGGCCCGGGCGCTGCTTGCGGCCAGCATCGGCGCAATCGCAGCCGCTGCTGCAGCCGATCCGGTCAAGACCTTGAGCTTGTTCATGAAGCCGCGCCGGTCCAGCGTCAGATGGGTGTAATCGTCATAGGCCTTGATCATGGCCTGGGTGATGGTTGGCTGTTTGGGCATGGCTGGTTCCTCTCATTGGGTTACTGCGCGGCGCCTGTTTTTCCAAACCAGGGCATCTAGGGGGCAGCGCTCCTGGGGGAAGGGGCGGTTACAAATGCCGACGGTCTTGCTTCACGCAAACGTCAACAGAAACCGCCCTGTTGCACCCACACGGAGTCTGATGGGCAAACTTCCGGTGTGTGTGCAAATCAGCTAAGCACAGTGGGGAGCTCGATACATTTGTAAAAGGGATAAGATGGACCAGTTGCGATTTTGGACGTCGGCTCAGGGCATGCGACGTTGGGGTTTGATCGGCGCGATGGTTTTGGTCGCGGGTTTTGTTGCAGGCTGCCAGGGGACAACGGCGGTGCAGGGGCCGAGCTATCTTGACCAATTGCAGCTGGCTCAGGTGGATGTCGATTTTTCCGGGGCCGACAGGCCCCTGCTGGTGGCTGAGCTCGATGGCGAAATCAGCCAGTCGGTGTCTGGCGGTTCGACACTGGGAACGCTTGGAACCCGTCTTGGCGTGGTCAATCAGCAAGGCCGGCAGGCGGCGCTGGAAACCGCCATCGCCAACACTGTGAAGCCCCATGTCCGGGACGCGCTCACACCGCTCATGCGCGGTCAGCGTCCGGTGCGCGCAGTCGTCAGTGTTCGTTCGGTGTTCATCCGCAGCCGCGTGAGCCTGCAGCAACTCACCGGTGCGCGGGTTACGGTCAATGGTCAGCGTCGGCCCGACAACGCCCAGTTTGTTGCCAGTCTCGCGCTCTATGATGTTGCCACCGGTGCGCCGATCAACATGGTCGGACCGATCACCCGCTCCGATGACGGTTCGATCACCCTGGCTGGCGGCGGTCCAAAGGCCCCCGCCTACGGCAAGGCGAAGCGTCTCAACCAGCTGGCCTTCGAGTTCGCACAAGGTGCTGCCAATGTGCTCAAGCGTGAGGTCGCTGGACAGAATGTCGGTGTTGTGAACGATCAGGGCACAGAGAGCATCCTCTGGGAGCGTCGCACCACCACCACCTTCTGACCCTTGATGGCCCGATGACGGGCAGATCAAGGACAGACCGGCAGATGCCAAAAGGAGCAACGTAGCCATGACAACTTACGCGCCAGCCGAAGATCCCGAATCCGATCCCCGCATCAAGGCGGTGTTCGATGACATCCGTGCCACGCGTGGCACCGATTTCATCAACAACATGTGGCGCTGGCTCGCTGTCGATCCGGCGCTGCTCGAGCGCACCTGGACCGAGGTCAAGGAGGTTGTCGGCAAGCCCTCGGCGATTGATCCGCTGACCAAGGAAATGATCTACATCGCCGTCTCGGTCGCCAACAATTGCAGCTATTGCATCCACTCCCACACCGCCGCTGCCCGCGCCAAGGGCATGACCGAAGAACAGTATGGCGAACTGCTCGCCATTGTCGGTCTGGCCGGAAAAACCAACCAGCTGGCAACGGCCCTGCAGGTGCCGATTGATGATGTGTTTGACATGGGCGGGCAAGGGACTGCCGCCGGATAGTCCCTTTTGTCTATGTTCGTACCGCTTGTCTTTGCAGGGTTTGAGCTTGTTGCTCTTGCCCGGGTGTCAGGCAAAAAGAATAGTGCCCGGCGTTAAAGCCGCGCTAGGGTGGCTTCTTCCAGTCACCTCCTCAAAGCGCCGGGGCGTGGCAGAACGACGCCGATGGAAACATCCAGAATTTAGGATTGTGAGCCTCCCATGCCCCAATGCCCCTGCGGTTCAAACGTTGATTACGCCACCTGCTGCGAGCCGTTGCATCTGGGCGCGCCTGCATCCACGGCCGAAAAACTCATGCGCTCGCGCTATGCGGCCTACGCGCTCGGCAAATTCGACTATCTGGAAGCCACTTGCGCCGGGCCGGCCTCAAACGATTTCAGCCGAACAGAGGCCGAGCAGGCGCAGCTCAGCACAAAGTGGCTCGGGCTCGAGGTCTTGCGGGTGAAAAAGGGCGGTGCCACGGACAGCGAAGGTACGGTCAAATTCATCGCCCGCTACAGCCAGAATGGCCGGGACGGCGCGCTCACCGAAACCTCGGAGTTCCGCCGCGTCGATGGCGCCTGGGCCTATTGGGATCGCCGCAAGGTCGATGCCCCCGGCACCACCGGCCTTCGCAAAGCCAGCGTCGGTCGCAACGATCCATGTCCTTGCGGATCAGGCAAGAAACACAAGAAGTGCTGCGGGGCGAACGTGTAAGCGCCCCGCAGGTCCTGCTCTGGAACGGGAGTTCAGGTGTCCGCAGCGTCAATGCGTTCGATGAACCGCAGCCGGTTGCCGAACGGATCGATCACCTGCATTTCCACGCCCCATTCCTGGCGCTCCAGCCCCGGGCGATTGAAGCTGTAATTCTTGCCGGTCAGCTCCGTGTGGAGCGCCGAAACGCCGGTGCAGAACACCACGGCGTTGGCCCCGGGCGTGGCATCGCCTGAGTGTTCACTCAGATGCAGCTTCAGGCCACCGCGCGAAACCTGCATGTAAAGCGGCAAATCAGGCGCGTGACGATGCTCCCAATCCACACCCATGCCCAGAAAACCGAGATAAAATTCCTGTGCCTTGGCCACATCGAAGATGCGGAAGATCGGTGTGGCGCCTTCAAGCCGCAGCCCGGCTTCCAGCTTTGCACCGGGCGTTCTCGTGGCCCCGGCTGTCGCCGCATCAATCCGTGCGGAGAGAATGTTCCAGGTCTCCAGCCCGAACTGGTTGGCAACAATCTCCAGCGCCTCGCTGTGGGCGATGTCGATGCCCTTTTTGCTCAGCCGTTCGCGCATGGCTTTCGCCATGGCCTTTGATTCCAGAAATGTACGCATGATGGTTTCAGTCCTTTTCGACGGCGAAAACCCCGGTCAGTACCCGCGTTGCTGACGGTTTCGCCGTGAAGGATGAAACCTGCCAAAATCAAGGATGCTTTCGCCATGCCCTTGCGGGTGCGGATTGCCGGCAGCATCTTGCCGTGACCTGTTCATCTCACAACGGCAGAGACGGGTCAATCCGCCAATCCCGGCCTGATAACCAAAGTGCCTCGAGTGCTCGGCGGGCGCTCCAATTGCTCCCAAGGAAAGGGCGGGCGGGGCGTGAACCCTATATTAACTATAATCCGCAAAAGTTTGGCATCGTTGCTGTTGTGAGTTGTGTGTCATGGTTTCGCGTCTTGCCGTTGTGTGTGTCTTGTCCTGCCTTGCCATGGCTGGCTGTGCATCCAAGCCTCCCTCCAGCCTTTCATCCCCCCAAACGGCCTATGTGCCGATTCCCGATGGACAGTCCATTCGCGGCGACGGACAGGTGGAGAAAGCAGGCCTTCCGCCCTTTTCCCGCTTTGACAGGGAAGACAGCGGCAAGCGCGGGCCTTTGGCCGGACGCACCCTGCGGGTGTCTTCGATCTCCGAGATCCAGTTGCGCGACAAGGAAGTGATCCTGACCTTTGACGACGGCCCGATACCGGGCAAGACCGACAGGGTGCTCGCGACGCTCAGGCAATACGGCGTCAAGGCCACATTCTTCATGGTCGGCCAGATGGCCAAAACCTATCCGGCGGTCGCCGCAAGGGTGGTCAATCAGGGCCACTCGATCGGCGGCCACACCTTCAACCATGCCAATCTGGCGCAGATCGGGACAACACGTGCGCTCACCGATATCTCCTCCGGAAACACTGCGGTAACGCGGGCGACCGGCAGGCCGGTGGGCTTCTTCCGCTTCCCCTACCTTTCAGACACGGCTGCCCTTCGCCGTGAGGTGACCGGCCGCGGAATGGTCATTCTCGATGCCGACATCGATTCCAAGGACTATTTCAAGTTGAGCCCCGCGACCCTTGCCGCAAACACAATGGCCAAGGTTCGCGCCAAGCGTAAGGGCATCATCCTGATGCATGACATTCACGGGCGCACGGCTACGATGCTGCCGCTGCTGCTCTCCAAGCTCAAGGCCGGCGGCTACAAGGTCGTGGCTTTGAAACACCGTCGCTCCCGCGGACCTGCAACCCTGGTGTCTGCCAACAGCGACGAGAGCAAATCGCGTCAGATGTAACATCAGGCCTTCGGTCCGATAGAAACTGTTCCCTCAGCACCCTCCGGCCACCGCAACAAACCCGCCATCGCTGGCCTTTCGCCCCCGAATCACTACATTCACGGGGTATGAACAGACCAGATGACGACATTCCGTTTTTCAGTGACGAAGATCCGGCGCCCGGAACACCGCCTGCGGCTGGTTCCGGTGGCGGAATTGCGGCCCGCGCGCTGGCGGCAAGCCAGGCGCAGCGCAGCGCCGCACGCCCTGCCGCATCCTATCTTTCCGGCCTCAACCCCGAGCAGGCCGATGCGGTCGAGAGCATCGAAGGTCCGGTGCTGGTGCTGGCGGGAGCAGGCACCGGCAAGACCCGGGTTCTGACCACCCGCATCGCCCATATCCTCAATCTCGGCCTGGCCTTCCCCTCGCAGATCCTTTCGGTCACCTTCACCAACAAGGCGGCGCGCGAGATGAAGGAGCGCATCGGCGTTCTGGTCGGCGGCGCGGTCGAGGGCATGCCCTGGCTCGGCACCTTCCACTCGATCGGCGTCAAGCTGCTGCGACGCCATGCCGAGCTGGCAAATCTGCGCTCCGATTTCACCATCCTCGACACCGACGACGTCATCCGCCTGTGCAAGCAGCTGATCCAGGCCGAAGGCATCGACGACAAGCGCTGGCCGGCCCGGCAATTCGCCAATCTGATCGATGGCTGGAAGAACAAGGGCTACGGCCCCGAAGATATCCCCGAGGGCGACAGCCGCGGCTTTGCCCATGGCAAGGGCAGGGCGCTCTACAAAGCCTATCAGGAGCGGCTGCAAACCTTGAACGCGGTCGATTTCGGCGATCTTCTCTGCCTGCCGATCCGCATGTTCCGCGCCAATCCGGACGTGCTTAAGGAGTACCAGAAGAAGTTCCGCTTCATCCTGGTCGACGAGTACCAGGACACCAACACCGCCCAATATATGTGGCTGCGGCTGCTGGCCCAGCGCCCCGCAGGCGAGCGCCCCAACATCTGCTGCGTCGGCGATGACGACCAGTCGATCTATGGCTGGCGCGGCGCGGAAGTTGAAAACATCCTCCGCTTCGAGAAGGATTTCCCCGGCGCCAAAGTCATCCGGCTTGAGCGCAACTACCGCTCCACCGAACATATTCTCGGCGCTGCCGGTCATCTGATTTCCCACAATGAAGGCCGGCTCGGCAAGACGCTGTTCACCGAGCAATCCGACCCCGACCACGAGCGCGTGCAGGTCCATGCCGCCTGGGATTCCGAGGAAGAGGCCCGCGCCATCGGCGAGGAGATCGAGCAGGCGCAGATCAAGGGCCGGAACCTGAACAACATGGCGATCCTGGTCCGCGCCTCGTTCCAGATGCGCGAGTTCGAGGAACGCTTCGTCACGCTGGGGCTCAATTACCGCGTCATCGGCGGCCCGCGCTTCTATGAGCGGCTCGAAATCCGCGACGCCATGGCGTTTTTCCGCGTGGTCTGCCAGCCCGCCGATGATCTCGCCTTCGAGCGCATCGTCAATGTGCCGAAACGCGGCCTCGGCGAGGCGGCGGTGCGTCAGGTGCACGACGTCGCGCGCGGACGCGGCATCCCGATGCTGGAGGCGGCGCGCGATCTCGTCCTCACCGACGAGATGAAGGCGAGGCCGCGCAAGTCGCTGACCGACGTGGTCGAGATGTTCACCCGCTGGCAGGGCATGCTCGAAACCACCCCCGGCCACGAGCTGGCCGAAACCATCCTCGAGGAATCCGGCTACACCGAGATGTGGCAGAACGACCGTTCCGCCGATGCGCCGACCCGGCTCGAGAACCTGAAGGAACTGGTCGAAACCATCTCCGGCTTTGAATCCATGCGCGCCTTCCTCGAGCATGTGGCGCTGGTCATGGACACCGACAATAACCCCGATCTCGACGCCGTCTCGATCATGACGCTGCACTCGGCCAAGGGGCTGGAATTCGAGACCGTGTTCCTGCCCGGCTGGGAGGAGGGCCTGTTCCCGCACCAGCGCGCGCTCGACGAGGGCGGCCGCTCGGGCCTCGAGGAAGAGCGCCGTCTCGCCTATGTCGGCCTGACCCGCGCCAAACTCTATTGCCACATCTGGTTCGTCTCCAACCGCCGCATTCACGGGTTATGGCAATCCACTCTCCCTTCGCGCTTTTTGGACGAACTGCCGGAAGCCCATGTCGAGGTGGCCGAAATGGACACCGGCTATGGCGGTTATGGCCGGTCGGGCCGGTTCGGCGGGCAGGGCGGCCAGTCCGGCGGCCCCTACGGCGCCTCGCGCTTCGACAAGGCCGAACCCTTTGCCGGCAACTACAATACCCCCGGCTGGAAACGCGCCCAGGCCAACAAGACCGACGCCGCCCGCGACAACTGGGGCACCCGCTCCGGCCACGCCGTCGAACGCATCGCCTACGGCGAGAGCGGCCCGCGCGGCTCCACCATCGAAGGCGAACTCGTCGCCAAATCCACCGGCACAGCTTCCGCCTTCACCATCGGCGACCGCGTCTTCCACCTCAAATTCGGCAACGGCAATATTGCGGGAATTGATGGGAACAAGCTGACGATTGATTTTGACAAGGCCGGGCAGAAGCGGGTGCTGGACGGGTTTGTGGAGCGGGTGGGGTGAGGGGGGGAACACCATCAACCAGGCTTGGAGAGAAGGAGCGGGCCTGCGAGGTGAAAGCAGTGCTTGAACGGTTCGGTGATTTCAGGAACTAGTTTGACGAGGCCGAGGCCGTTGCGGCGCTTCGCTTGGCCAAGACCATCGGCCGCCTGCTTGGCGGCCCCGTTTGGGAGCGAAGACTTGCCGGAGAAACTGAAGAGGTGACCGGGAAACTGATCATTCGCGGCAAGACCGGCCCGAAAAGTCCCCTCAGCGGTATTAGTTAAGGGATTGTGTGAAATGTCACTTTAATAGCAGGCCGCAGCTACGAATATCAATTATCACAATTCTTATTCATGCCGATTTCTGTAGGCCTTCACGTGGTCAACAAGAATTTCACCTATGTACTCACCTAACAGTACGGGTACCGCATTACCGATCATCCTGCCCAGTGTATTGAAATTGATGGGTTGTCCATCTGGGACAAAAGCATAGTCCTTGGGGAAACTTTGGAGCATTGCAGCTTCACGTAGACTGATGGCGCGATCTTGGTCGGGATGCCCGAACCTCCCATTCCCAAAGCCATAGCATTGAGTTGTCATGGTTGGCGCAGGCTGGTCCCACTCCATACGCCCATATACCGAAGGGTAGGTCGAGCCAGTGTCCCGAGTGTGGCATGTAGCCACAAGTTCTTCCGGCCAGTCTCTCCAAGTGCCGCCCGGCTTCGAATGCCTAATCCGTTTTAGATTCATCTCGCTAAGGGAAGCCGAAGCATGAAGCGGATCATCAATGTGCCTAGAACCAGCCGAGATCGCAGGTAGATCAGAGATCACATCTCGTACCGTCCTTGGTGGTTTGTCTGCCTCCGGTATAGTGATTGGGCCGAGGGAAGAAGCTACTAAAACGAGCCGCTGTCGTCTTTGAGGTAAACCGATGTTGCGACCATCTACGACAGCAAAGTCCACGAAGTATTCCGCTTCGTGCAAAGCGTTAACGAAGTCCTTAAAAATCTGCTGTTTAAGGAGTGGGGGGACGTTCTCCATTGTGACAAGTGTCGGGCGAACAGCCAGAACCAGCTCGGCAAAGGACGCAAGCAATTCCCAATCGCCATGCGGCCTTTCTCGTCTAGCCGATTGTGAATATGAGGAAAAGGGTTGGCACGGAGCGCAACCAGCCAATAGCGATACCTTTGTCCCTTCAAAAGCTGCAAGGATGTCCGAAGGATTGAGTTTTGCCACATCCGCCTCTAAAAACTTTGTGGCATTATTGGCTTCCATTGGAAACCGACAGGCAGGGTCAAGATCGACGCCAAGGCGAACGTGAACGCCTGCTCTCGTTAAGCCGTGCGTCAGGCCTCCTACACCGCAAAACAAGTCCACTGCAGAAATTTGTTCTGTACGGCTCATGCTACGGCTTCCTCTTGTATCAGGTAAGCCTTGTTCTCGAGGAAAGCTTTGTAAGCGCCCGACACAGCGCGTAGGTACGGTAAAACACGTCCCGCCAAGCGCTCAAGATCGTCAAGTGAAAGGTCGTGAGCACCATCCTCAAACGTGCTCGCACCATGTGCGATCGCATTTCGGCGTCTAGCGAGGTATTCCATTGCAGTAGTCTCGTCTCTATACACCCGTTCATATGCTGCCCGGCTAATCTCCGGAGGCAACGTCAGATCGCAGCCGAGGCGGTCTGCAACTCTTTTTATGGCCTTGTCGTCCCAACTGCCTGGTTCACCCTTAACCGCGAAGGCCGCCGGACTCTCACCCGATGCAAGCGCAACGCTGACCCGTGTAAGGCGATTCAGAGCGCCATCCCCAATCCGCTCTTCGCCACCCCAGACTTCCGCACGAACCCATTCCTTTAGTACAGCTTCCGTCCATCGTTTAGGTCTGTCAGCGACAACTGTCCGGCCAACGGTAGTTAGAGTTCGGGTCGTAATTGCTTCGACTATGTTGTAGAGGTGAATCAGCAAGCCCGATTTTATCGTGTTAACGTGCCGGACTTCAACTCTGATGTCACCCTCGCCTGCCAATTCATCAACCCGCGCTTCAAGCATCCTCGCGATCGAAACATGTCGCTCGAACTCGTCTATTCTCTCTTCCAGATAGCTTAGGACGTCGATCATCGTTCCGCCAGCCAGTCCCTAAAGAGCCTTATGCGGCCAAGAAGTTTGCTCTTCACGTTCGCTGCATCCGATTTTGTAGCGTCCTTGAAAGGTTCGGATTCTAACAGCTGTGTAATATCCGGAGCCCGTTGCAAGAGACCCGGGTCGGCTCGCAGTGCCAAAGCTGAACCAACGGCAATTGACTCGAACCTTACGCGAGGTACTTGATTCCCCGTTATGGTCTTGGTGAACCCATTGGGAGATACTGCCTGAACGAACTCCAACATTCGCCGGAACTCTGTTCGCATCTGATCTGAGGTTGTGGATTTGCCGCTTTGCTCAATCTCAGCAGAGATGAGCTCGTTCATCTCCTGTACAAATTTGAAATAGAATAGTCTTGGTTCCTCTTTATAGCCAGGAATGTCCCCTTCACCATCGGCCAAACTTGCGTCGAAGCTTTCCAAATAGGCAAAAAATCTTGTCACTAGTTCTTCACGTTCTCTTTGGTCGATCAGAGCTTTGCTTATGGGTGTAAGGGCTACGAATTCCGGTGAATTGGCTAGGTCAATTATTAAATCCATGAATGGGCCGGGAAGGCTACCTCGCCGAACCTCAGCCTCATTGGCGGTGGTGCCGCCAGTATTGATTCGGGTAAACATCTCTGTTCGCGTGAGCGCGTCGGTTGCATTATCTAGAATGATCACTCGAATTGAACTCTCTGCGAAAATCAATCGTCGAGAGTACGGAAGATCTGAGAAACGAAGGCCGTTGGCGGCGGGTAGTGCCTCAAGTCCTCGCAGAGTTAATTTGTCCGCCATGAAATCACGAATAGTTCTAAGTCGTTGTGAACCATCAACGATCTCCATCCTACCGTCTAAATCTTGCCAAAAGAAGACAAAAGGAATTGGTAGGCCCATGAATACAGACTCAATAAATCTCGACTGGTCCTTCGGCTTCCAAATCAAATTGCGCTGATAATCTGGTACATAATAACGATCTGAATTGAGTTTTTGTACAATGAATTCAAAGGAATATTCAGTTACAGTGAATTTAACGGTGCGAGAATACTCTCGAATCTGCGTTTCCGCTTCTTCCACCTGAGCTGGTGTAGGCAACCGTCGTTTCGTAGTGCGCGCCATTTCGACTCCCATATCTGGTGTCGTTTAACCATGATTTTCTCCGATCCGTCCATATCGGATTGACTAACGAGCTTCAAATCAAAGGCATCAGGCACGGATTACATTGAGCCTATCGCTTTGGCGGACAAACTATCATGACAAACCTCAGGCGCAAAATCATAGTCGGACACGCTATTTAGATGTGTGGTGAGCAGCGAGCGGCTGCATTCCGTTAAACGGGCAGTGGTTAAATAGTGGGCAAAATTCAGATCCTCGTGCCCACCTGACGGCCAGCTTGCTGGTAAAGTCTGATTGAAAAATTCGAAGAGCTGACGGGAAACGGATGCTGCGCGCCAAGCCCGGCGCGGAAGGTCCCTTCGGGGGGATATGGTTCAGTGGATTGGGTAAACAGTCACCCTAATGGAAACTATTTGAACATGCCTTGGTAAACACTGCATTCGGTACAACTGCCCAAATCCTACCCCCTTCTCCTTCCCAACTCCCCCACCAGATAATCCGCAAAAATCCCCACATGCGGCCCGCAGGCTGCCTTGTGGTAGTGCACGCTCATGGCGATTTCCGGGAGCGGCGGGAAGCCGGGGTGGCCGTCGAGGATGCGCAAGGATTCGGGGAGGATCGAGGCTTCCATCACCGAGACTGCCGCGCCGTTGAGCACGGTTTGCTCGATCAGGTCGACGCTGCGGGTCGAGCAGGTGATGCGCCAGGGCCGTTCGATCTGTTCGAGCGCCTTAAGCCCCGCCTGGCGCACGGCGCAACCATTCGGGAACAGCGCCAGCTTCAGCCGCTGTTCGGGGTCATCGAGATAGTCCGGAGCCGTCAGCCAGTGCAGCGGCTCGTAGCGTGCGATCCGGCCCTTGACCGCATCCTCACCGTTAGGTGCTGTCCCTCGCGGGAGAGGCAAAGCGGGGACGCTATGTATAGTGTAACGTAACGCTTTACATTCGCGGATTTCACTGCTATCACTGCAATAATGAGAATTACAAATGTGCGGCACAAAGGGTTGCGGCGTTTCATCGAAAAGGATGATGCGGCTGGGTTGCCCGCTCAATATGTCGGCAAGATCCGCAACATAATCGGGTTCTTGCAGGACATGGCCAGCGTGGAAGAGGTGAGGGCGATCCCGACCTGGAAGGCGCATCAGCTCACAGGAGACAGGAAAGGCACGTGGAGCCTTTTCGTGTCGCGAAACTGGCGCATCACATTTGCAATCGACAACAATGAAATCGAGATCATCGATCTGGATTTCGAGGACTATCATTAAGGAGGCGGCACAGATGGCACTCTCAAAAGAAATGCGGCTGGCAAACCCGCCGCATGTGGGCGGCTTTGTAAAATCGGAAATCATTCAGCCTTTGGGGCTGAAGGTAACGGAAGCGGCCAAGGTTCTTGGCGTGTCGCGGCCAGCTCTGTCCAATTTTCTGAATGGGCATGCCGATTTGTCGGCAGACATGGCCTTGCGGATCGAAAAAGCGTTTGGCGTCAGCATGGACACGCTCATGCGCATGCAGTCCTCTCATGACATCGCCCAAGCCCGTCGGCGGCAGGATGAGATAGACGTGCAGCCCTATCAGGTTGCAGATCCGGCGGAGCCGGTCGTGTTGAGCTGAAGGAATTGCTGTTACAGAAACCGCAATCAGCAACGGGCAGCGCAGTGCTGGCCTGCGCGAAAAAGAGCGGTTACTGTCACCGCAACTTGCCACTGTCACCGCAACTTGCCGAAAAAATAAGACAGTTTACGACCGATGAAAGATCGAATTCGCCTCAGGCCAACAAGCATAGCAAACGCGATTGTGGTCGATGGCGATCAGACCCGACACCGGTTCGCCCGGCATAGCCATGATTTCTATGTTGTCGGTGTGTTCACCCGTGGTGGGCAAATGTCTCATTACGGCCTGAGTGATTTCGAGGTCGAGACCGGTGATGTCGTTTTCATCCCGCCGGGAGAGGTCCACGACGGGAGGCCGAACGGCGGCATCAAGGATCCCAGGCCACGCAGTTATCGAATGGCGTATATGGGGCCTGGCGTGTTTGACCAACTCGCGGCCTCGTTCAACCTGCGCTCACCGTCGGAGAATGCTGGCCTTGTCCGCAATATCGTGTTCAAGCAGGATCAACTGTTGGCCGGTGCGGCGGCAGGGTTCCTTCAGGCCCTGACGAAGGCGACCGGCCTCAGTGATGAGTTGGTTCTGGCGTTTGGGGAATTCGCAGGCCGTGCGGGGCATGACAGGGCAGGCGCACCTGCCGCCGAGCTTGCGGTGCGCATTCGCAAGCGGATGGATGAAGGTGCGGACGCAGTTTGCGAATTGTCCGAAGAGCTTGGGCTCAGCCGATACGCGCTGCTTCGCTCCTTTCGCTCTGCCTATGGCCTGACGCCGTCCGACTACAGGCGCCACAAACGGGTTGAGCGATCCCTGACGCTGATCCCGGGGAACCGGTCCCTCACGGAAATCGCTTTTGCCTGTGGCTTCTTTGACCAAAGCCACTTCATTCGTGATTTCAAAGCAGTCCTTGGTGTCACGCCAGGCGCTTATCGGCAGGCCATCGCCTGAGCCCTCGCACATCCATGCAATTCATCTCCTGCGCCCCCTGCTAATGCCTGTCGCACTCAATTGGATCGAATTGGGTGAAAACGTTCATGCATCAAATCAAAGTGCTGGAGCGACCGTTGTGCGTCCAATTGGAGGCACGGCGCTCCAGGGCCTAAATCCTCAAAGGCGGGAGAACACATTGATCCGTTTCTTCAATCCTGCGGGCGTTGTTGAGCCTGCTTCCTTGTACTCGCATGCTGCCGCAACAGATCAGCCCGTGCGGTGGCTGCATGTTTCCGGCCAGGTCGGCCTTGCGCCGAATGGGCTGTTGCGGGAGGGCTTCGAGGCCCAGCTCGAACAATGCTTTGAAAACCTGATCACCACCGTTCGATCGGACGGCATGGATGTTTCGAACATCGTCAAGCTCGTCATCTACGTGACACCGCCGCCCCATGAAGTTGTCGGCGCCTATCGCGAAATCCGCGACCGCATGATGCAGGGGCATCCGGCGGCAGCCACCTATGTCGGCGTGACCGGATTGGCGAGCCCTGACTTGCTGGTCGAGGTCGAGGCAGTCGCGGCTGCATCAATTGCAGCCGAATGAGGGGGCCGGCCACCCCGACATACGCCTATCTGTGTCTCGCAGGGTCGATGGCGCTTGTCGGTGCCAACGTTGCGGTTGGCAAACTCATTGTTGCGGAGATTCCGGTCTTCGTCTTCTCGGGGCTGCGGTTTGCCGTCGCCTGCAGTGTGCTCGCACCTTTCGCCCTCCTGGCCAACCGCAGGGACAGCCACCGTCTCAAATGGAACGACTGGCGGGACCTGTTCCTGCAGAGCTTCTTCGGTGTCTTCCTCTTCACGGTGCTGATGCTCTATGGCGTGACGATGACCAGCGCCTCATCCGCTGGCGTGATTGCCGGAGCCATCCCCGCCGCCATTGCCATTCTGGCGTGGCTGCTTCTCGGAGAACACCCAAGCCGAAGGGCGTTGCTGGGCATCGTCCTGGCAGTTTTGGGTGTCATCGCCCTCAATCTTGGCGGCGCTGTTCCCCACAGCGCCCCCTCTGAAGCAGCAGGCGGACCGGAAGCGCTGGGCATGCTCCTCGTCGGCGGAGCGGTGATTTCCGAGGCGCTCTTCACCATTTTCGCCAAACGTGGCGCGGCCACCGTGCCACCCATGCGTATGGTATTTTATGTCAACCTGTTTGGTTTGATCCTGGTCGCGCCGTTCGCAATCTGGAGCGGTCTTGCATTTGAGCCGGCTGCTGTCTCAACGAGTGCATGGTTTCTGGCCTTCTATTATGCTCTCACAGGCAGCGTGATTTCCTTTTTCCTTTGGTATATTGGCGTCAAACATGTTCCCGCAGCGCAAGCTGGTGTGTTCACGGCAGTCCTACCCCTGCTGGCTGTCTCCGTCTCGGTGATTTTTCTGGGCGAGACGATCAGCGCTCTCCTCATCTTTGGCATGCTCTGCGTGATCTCGGCAGTTTTGCTGGTGACGACAAGCAAACCTTAATTTACGGGGACAGTAACCACAGTTCGCACCGTAATCCGCCCCGTCATGCCGCATCAGATGCGGAATGACGGGGGAGGGAGGATTATCAAAATCTGCCGCCAGCATTTGCGTCGCGCCTGGATGCAGGAGCGCAATCCGAGCTACACCCGCCGCTTCCCCAATTCCCCCACCAGATAATCCGCAAAAATCCCCACATGCGGCGCACACGTGCCCTTGTTGTAGTGCACGCTCATGGCGATCTCGGGCAGCGGCGGGAAGCCGGGGTGGCCGTCGAGGATGCGTAAGCTGTCGGGCAGGATCGAGGCTTCCATCACCGAGACGGCCGCGCCGTTGAGCACGGTTTGCTCGATCAGCTCGACGCTGCGGGTCGAACAGGTAATGCGCCAGGGGCGTTCGATCTGTTCGAGCGCCGCGAGCCCGGCCTGGCGCACCGCGCAGCCATTCGGAAACAGCGCCAGCTTCAGCCGCTGCTCGGGATCGTCGAGATAGTCGGGCGCCGCCACCCAGTGCAGCGGTTCGTAGCGCGCCACCCGGCCCTTGACCTGGTCGGTGCTGTGGGTGCCGAGCAGGATGTCGATCTCGCCGCGCTCGAGCATCGGCAGAAGGTCGATCGAGCTTTCGCAGGTCAGTTCGAACTCGATCAGCGGATGTTCGGCGGTAAACGCCGCCAGCAGCGGCGCCAGCAGATAGCTTGCATAATCATCCGGCGCGCCGAAGCGGATCAGCCCTTCGGCCTCGGGACGCTTGATGTGCGACAGCGCCGCCTCATTGGCCGACAGGATCCGGTTGGCATAGACCAGAAGCGCCTCGCCCGAAGGCGTGATGTCGACGGAATTGCGGCTGCGCTCGAAAAGCCGCTCGCCGGCAATCTCCTCAAGCCGCTTGAGCTGCAGGCTGACGGCAGACTGGGTGCGCCCTATGGCTTCGGCCGCGCGGGTAAAGTTGCGGTGCGCGGCAATCGCCACGAAGGAGCGCAGAAGGTCGATTTCAAGATCACGTTGCATACCCCTTATTAGAAAAACTGATCATGAAGATCAATTCAATTCGTTTTTCTCATTCAAGGTGCCGGCGTAGGGTCTTCCCATCGCAACAGCCAGAGCAGGAGAGAGCCATGCTGAACGTGTTTGCAAATGCCATGCTGGTCGCCACCCGGATCACGCCGCAGGCCTCGGGCCCCGCGCGCGACAAGTGGCTGAGCCCCGCCGCCCGGCGTCAGCAATCGCGCAATGCCATTGCCGTGGCCATCGCGCGCGGAGCGGGAACGGCGGGTGCTGCCGCCCGCCACATCTAACCCTTGATGAAACCCCGGCACTGCTCACCCATGATGGGTTGGTGCCGGGCGCATATCAGGCCTGCCTCCGGGCCCTTGCCGTGCGGACAGCGGTGCCGGTCCCACGCGTAAACAGTTTCTTAACCGTTTCAGCAACATTTTAGGGTCACCGGTTTATGAATGATTCGGTCTATACAAACTGTCAAAGAGGGGCTTCATGACGAAGGAACTTTGCACCCGCGCCGCCACCCATCGGGCCGGCGCAACCTCCATCGAATACGGGCTGATTGCAGTTGTGTTGTCGTTCTCGGTTTTCGGGGGCGTCGGTCTGATTGGCCAAAGCCTTTATGCGAGCTCTGTGAAATCCGGATTGAGCATCGAAACCGCTGCGCAAACCCACACCGGCACGAAATCAGCCTCCATCGGCTCCGAGCCAGGTATGTTTGAGATCGAAACGGCCGGTTCGCTGGCGCAAACGCGCTAGAGTATCCGGCGAGGGGATCACACCACATGGTCCCGCCGGTTGCTGCAAGGCTGGCCCAGTCAAACAGCCGCTTTGCGAGAAATGGGGTTTCCTGATCCGTCGCCAACGGCTATGGGATCACACCATGATGATGGTGTTCCGCGATCTCGAGATACGACGGCTTGTCGTGGCGTTGCTGTTTGCACCGCTGCTGGTCGCCTCGTTTTTCTCGGTCCACACCATGCCGCGCCTTTCGGGCGACGGCATCGGGATCATCATCTGCACCGGCGAGGGGATCGCGAGCCTCGGTCTCTCGCTTGAGGGAGCTTCAGACCCCGGACAGGGCGATCCCGGCGATGCCCCCGCGCACAATCCTTGTGACTGGGCGATGCAGATGCACACCGCGATCTTCACCGCAGCCGCGCCCGTACCCGTCACACTGCCGCTCGGCCTGTCTGAAACCCAGGCCTTTGAACACACATTGCTGTCGACCGGCGGCGTCAAATCCGGCCGTCTCGCCCGCGCCCCGCCGCGTCTCTCCTGATTGAACTGTTGCGTGTGCAACGCTGCCGCCCCCGCGCCTCAGTGGCCGGGGCCGTTTGCGATTGCGCTCCTCGAATTTCTTCAAATCACAGGAGAGACTGATGGTCTCCATCGACACCCCGATCGCATCCGGGCAGGCAGACACGCCGGTGCGCCCCAACAAGCTCTATCTCGCCGCCTGGCGCTGGCATTTCTATGCCGGGCTCTATGTCATCCCGTTCTTCATCATGCTCGCCATCACCGGCATGGGCATGACCTGGCTCGCCCATATTGACGGCCGCGACGGCGAACGCACGGCGGTTGTCGCCCAGCAGGCCGCATTGCCCGTCTCGGCGCAGGCACAGGCAGCCGTCGCCGCGGTTCCCGGCGGCACGCTCAAGCAATATGTCGCCCCGCGCGCCGAAGATCTCGCCGCCATTTTCCGCGTCGATCGTGATGGCGTGGCGACCATGGTCGTCATCGATCCCTACACCGCGAAGGTGCTCGACCAGTTCCCGCGCCGCAGCGGCTGGTATGATGTCTTCGACAATTTGCACAGCGATCTGATGCTGGGTGTCACCGGTGACCGGATGATCGAGATTGCCGCCTCGCTCGGCATGGTGCTGATTGCCTCCGGCCTTTACATGTGGTGGCCGCGCGGGCTGGGCTGGCGTGCCACGCTGATCCCGCAGCTCGGACGCGGCGGGCGGGCCATGTGGCGTTCGGCGCACGGCGTGATCGGCATCTGGATGTCGCTGTTTCTGGTCTTCTTCCTGGTCTCCGGTCTCTCCTGGGCCGGTGTCTGGGGCGAGAAGATGGTTCAGGCCTGGAGCCAGTTCCCGGCCGAGAAATGGGACAATGTGCCCCTGTCGGATGACACCCATGCCTCGATGAACCACGGCCCCAAGGAAGTGCCCTGGGCGCTTGAACAAACCCCGATGCCGGCCTCGGGCAGCGATGCCGGAGAGCCTGCGCTTGAACCGGGAACCACGGTCAGCATCGACAGCATGGATGCGCTCGCCCGCCGGATCGGCTTTGACGGCCGCTACCAGATGAATGTGCCGACATCGCCAACCGGCGTTTACACCTTCAGCCGCGATTCCATGAGCACCGATTCCACCGACCCGACCTCGGACCGCACCGTCCATGTCGACCGCCATACCGGCAACATTCTCGCCGATGTGCGCTATGAGGACTACTCGCTTGCTGGCAAGGCAATGGCGGTCGGCATTGCGCTGCACATGGGAACCATGGGGCTATGGAGTGTTCTCGCCAATACGCTGGTCTGTCTCTCGGTGCTGTTTTTGTGTTTCAGCAGCATCGCCATGTGGTGGAAGCGGCGTCCGGCAGGAAGCCTGCGGCTTGCCGCGCCGCCGTTGCCCCGCGACATGCCGCTCTGGCAGGGCGCCATGCTGATCGCACTCTCCGTCTCGCTGGCCTTCCCGATGGCGGGGATAACGCTGCTTGCAGTCCTGGCGCTGGATGTCCTGCTGCTTCAGCGCATCCCGGCATTGAAACGTGCACTGAGCTGATCAGTCCGCACACCGGGCGGACCGCACCCGAATAGGCGCGGCCCGCCCGGTTTTAGGTTTCCTTAGAACTTGCTTGCTAGGATTCCGGACGAGAAAATGGCAATCGGCACGGTGTCCGGACCAATGCGTATCGAGAAAATCTTCGAAATTCGGACCATGCGTCAGGTCTACAAGCTGGCGGCCATCACCACCGGCTTCGCGGTGATGATCCCGGTTCTCACCTTTGCCATTCCCTTTGTGTTTTTCGGCTGGCCCTACCTCGGCGTCTTCGCAATCGCTTTCTTTCCAGCGGTTCTGATTCCGCTGCTGATCACGCCTCCCATCGCGATTGTGATCCTCAACCTCTTTCGGGTTCAGCCGCTGACCATCGACAAGGTTGATCACTACATCCGGTACGATACGCTCACAGGCGTGCTGACCCGCGCTTACCTGCTTGGCAAGACCAGGGACGCTCTGCCTTCCGGTGGGGCATTTTTGATGATCGATGCCGACCACTTCAAGAATGTCAACGACACCTATGGCCATGATGTTGGCGATGAAGCGCTCAGGAAAACTGCCGAAATCCTGCGAAAAGGGGTTTGCGGGGAGGCCCTGATCGGACGATTGGGCGGTGAGGAATTCGGTGTCTTTCTCCCCGGGGCAACAGAAAGCGAGGCCGCCGCGGCCGCCAACCGTCTTTGCAACCTGGTGCGCGAAGAGGGCAGGGTGATTGGCGGCAATGAAATTGGTCTTACGGTGAGCATAGGCTGTGCCGTCCATCGCATCGGCAATAGCCTTGAGAACACCGTCAAGCTTGCCGACGAGGCGCTGTATCAGGCCAAGCGCAGCGGCCTGGATCGTTATTATATCGCCAACGCGACCAAACCCATGCCCGCACTTGCACTCAATGGCCGGATCACCGGTTGATCCTGCGTCATTGCTGCATCACCCTGTCTGGCGCGATTGTCACCCCGCCAAAGCCATTGCCCCATGCGCCAGAAGCCCCATCAGCAGCACCAGCTGGGCGAGAAACGAGAGCATGAAGCCGCCAGCGCGCTGCCAGCCGGGCGCATCTTCCTGAATGAAGTGCCATGCGTGCAGGCCGCGACCGATGGTGAAGGCGGCGCCGATGATGTGGGCCGCCAGCATCGGCATGCCCAGAAGCGCGCCGACGAGCATCAGCACGAAGAACATCGGCATGTTTTCCACGGCATTTGCGTGGCCGCGCATGACCCGGACCAGATGCTTGACCCCGCCATCGCCGATCGAGACCTTGTGCTTGCCGCGCAACCGCCCGGTCTCCACCGTGAGCCAGAACAGGATCGCCATATTGAGTGCTGCGTAGATGCCCACGGCGGCGAGCGCCGGTGTAAACGTCTGCATTTGTGTCTCCTCCGATCAAATTGCGGGGCCACCGCAAGGCATTCTGTAATGCGTTCATGTGATGAACGAAAACAGCCGCTCAGTCGCCCTCAATCGAGCCAGAACCACCATGCATCAACGCAGGTGCCGGGTCGGCTGTTCGAGCGCGAACACCTCGTCCGCAAGTCCGTCCATCCGCTTTTGAATCATCGCTTGCGCGTCGTACAGGCCGCGATTGTAGAAATATGGCCCGATCCTGTCGGCAAAGAACCCCATCAGCATCTCGGCCGGCAGCGATCCGATGTCTTGCTCCAGCTCTTCGCGGAAATACTCCCGGATTTCGCCGACGATGGCCTGGGTTTCCTTGCGGCTGAATGTGATCGGCGTCATGGCGCGCTCCTGTTGGACGGGGTCAGCGGTGCTCTTCTTCGCTGGCGGCGATCAGACGCCGGTTGAAATGGCTCACCGCCTTGACCTGCTCGGCCCAGCCGATGATCCGGCCATCCTCATCGCCGCCTTCGGTCACCACCGGCAGACGGGTGTGGCCTCCCGCATCAAACAGGCGCAATGCGGTTTCCAGAGTGTCGCTCAGCTTTAGTGACGCAGTGCCTGTTTCAGGATCGAAATAGGTGGTTTCCGCGCCCTCATCCGGCAGGGTCATGAAATCCATCACCCGGACGTTTTTCAGCACCGTCCGGTGCGGCCCGTCCTGAACAAACAGCCCGCGCATTTCCAGCTGCCACTGAAAGTAGGAATGCCCGTGCAGCGCCTGGGTGATCCCGTGGGCAATCGCCACAGTGAGCAGCAGGGCGATCGACAACGCATAGCCGCCGGTCAATTCGAACACGATCACCGTGGTCGAGATCGGTGCGCCAAGCACCGCGCCCGCCACCGCGCCCATGCCGAGAATCGAGTAGAGCGCCTGGCTCGAGGCAAGATCGGGAAACACACCGGCCGCAATCAGGCCGAAGGCTCCGCCGGTCATGGCACCGAGATAGAGCGAGGGGGAGAAGATGCCGCCGCCAAAGCGCGCAGCCAGCGTGATGGCGGTTGCCAGCGTCTTCATCACGATCAGGGTCAACATCAGCACCAGCGGCAATTGACCCCACAGCGCCAGATCCGTGGTCTCATAGCCGACACCAAGAATGTGCGGAAAGGCGATTCCCAAAAGTCCGACCATCACCCCGCCGATGATCGGCAGTCCCCAGACCGGGACCGGTGAGCGCCGGGCAACATAGTCGGCGGCAAACAGCGCAAACTGAAATGCCACCGCCACCAGCGCGCAGACCACGCCGAGAAGCGCAAAGGCGGGAAACTCGAAATAGGAGGTGATCTGATAGGCGGGCACGATGAAGGCGGCGGCATCGCCAAACCAGGCCCGCGACAGGATGGCACCTGCAGCCGAGGAGATCACGATCGGCACGAAGGCGCGCATGGCGTAATGCCCGAGGATCACCTCATGGGCAAACAGAACTCCGGCAATGGGCGCGTTGAAGCTTGCCGAAATCGCCGAGGCAACGCCTGCGGCCAGCAATGTGCGGCGCGACCAGTCCGGCAGCGACAGGCGTTGCCCGATAGCACTTGCCAGTGTCGCGCCCAGATGGATCACCGGGCCTTCGCGGCCTGCACTGGCCCCCGCGCCGAGCGAGAACGCCGTGGCAAAAGCGCTGATGATGCCCTCGCGCAACGACAGCCGTCGTCCGCTCAGCGCCCGCGCCTCGATCACATCGGCCACGCCGCCGGTGCGCCGCGACGGCAGGAGTTTCCAGATGATCACACCGACCACCACGCCGCCGATCACCGGCCCGGCCAGGATCATGTACCAGGGGGTGTTCCGGGCGGCCGAGAACACCTGCTCGGAGCTGTCTCCCAGCCAGTAGAGCTGCACCACCCCGATCAGCCATCGAAACGCGATCGCCGCCAGCGCCACCGAGAGTCCGATCAGCAGCGACAAGGCCCAGATCATCGGCTGTCGGTTTTCGAGGTAGGCACGGATGTTGGGTGTGACCCATTGCTTGATGCGTGCTGGCGTGGCGCGGAGAATGTCGAGCATGTCCTAAGCGGAACCACGCGAATCTTTGCGCACGATCTGCACCGAGCGCCCGGCCCGTTCCGGCCGCGGGAGACTGGCATGCGCTTCGGCCATCTCCGAGACCTTGGCAAAAATGTCGTCAGGCATTTCGGCCGCCCGAGGCCCGCTCATATCGACATGCAGCAGCAGGGTTTCGGAGGTTGCCGACACCCATCCCTCGACATGGCGGATTTCCTGGTAGAAATGCAGCCGCTTGGCATCGTGATCGAGCAGCTGCACGGTGGCGTTGACCTGCGCATCGGGCTTGAGTTCGCGCAGATAGCACACATGCGCTTCCGCCGTGAAAAAGCTCATATTGTGTGCTTTGAGATAGTCCGGCCC
This sequence comes from Hoeflea sp., assembly GCA_043585085.1. GTDB lineage: Bacteria > Pseudomonadota > Alphaproteobacteria > Rhizobiales > Rhizobiaceae > Hoeflea. The sequence continues at coordinate 257,247 of CP121320.1, read as the reverse complement.
GCAACCGATCTGCACAAACGCATGGTCGACAGCCTTGTCGAACAGCACATTGTAGTAGGCCATGTTGAGATGGCCGTTGTAATCGAGCCAGGCCGGGTCCAGTCCGCGCGTGGGCGCGATCACCGGAGCGTCGAATGACATGCTCTCTCCCTCACTATTCCATGCGCGTGACCAGCTTGGGCTGGACAAGTGCGCCGCAGTTTGCACATTACCTGAACACACTTTCGCGGCAAGCACTTGGCTTGAAAAGCGCTAAACACTGCAGATGTATCATGGGAGCAGTTTCAATGGGTTTGAGCAATGTCGAGGCCGGGATTCGCAACGAGGCGGGGATTGAAACCGTCATCGGTGTGCTGCGGCAACGGCTCGGGGACCGGCTTCAGACTGGCGAGGCCTTGCGCGCCCAGCATGCCCACACCACCACCTACATTCCCGGACAGTCTCCCGATGCGGTCGTCTTTCCCGAATCGGCCGATGATGTGAAGATGATCGTGCGCTGCTGTGCCGATCACCATGTGCCGGTTATTCCCTTTGGTACCGGCTCGTCGCTCGAAGGCCAGGTCAACGCCCCCCATGGCGGTATCTCCATCGACATGACCCGCATGAACCGGGTGCTCGAGGTCAATGCCGAGGATCTCGATTGCACGGTCGAGCCGGGTGTGACCCGCGAGCAGCTCAATTCCGATCTGCGCGACACGGGACTGTTCTTCCCGATCGATCCCGGCGCCAACGCCTCGATCGGCGGCATGACTGCGACACGCGCTTCAGGCACCAATGCGGTGCGCTACGGCACCATGCGCGAAAATGTGATTGCAGTGACGGCGGTGACGGCGTCGGGCGAGGAAATCCGCACCGCGCGGCGCGCCCGCAAATCCTCCGCCGGCTATGATCTGACACGGCTTTTCGTCGGCTCGGAAGGCACGCTTGGCGTGCTCACTTCGGTCACGCTCAGGCTGCAGGGTATTCCCCAGGCGATCTCCGGTGGTGTTTGCCCGTTCCCGACCGTCGAGGCTGCCTGCAACGCGGTCATCATGACCATCCAGATGGGCATTCCCGTTGCCCGGATTGAACTTCTCGATGCGCTGCAGATGAAGGCCTGCAATGCCTATTCCGGCCTGTCCTATGCAGAAGGCCCGACGCTTTTTCTCGAATTTCACGGCACCGATGCCGGAGTTGCGGAACAGGCGGAGCTGTTTTCCGAGATTGCCGCAGAGTGCGGAGGCGGAGAATTTCAGTGGACCAAGGAAGCTGAGCGGCGCACCGAACTGTGGAAAGCTCGCCACAACGCCTATTGGGCCGCACTGCAATTGCGCCCCGGCGCCAAGGGGGTCTCGACGGATGTCTGCGTGCCGATTTCGCGGCTTGCCGAATGCGTCAGCGAGACCCAGGCCGATATCGCTTCCAACGGCCTGATTGCGCCGATTGTCGGCCACGCAGGCGATGGCAATTTCCATGTGCTGGTGCTCATGGACACAGACAATCCCGCGGAGATTGCCGCCGCGGAGGCCTTTATCGGCAGGCTCAACGCCCGGGCGCTGGCGATGGAGGGAACCTGCACCGGCGAACACGGAATAGGGCAGGGCAAGCAGCCCTACCTGTCACTCGAAATGGGCGAGGGTGTCAGCGTTATGCGGCAGATCAAGCAGGCGCTGGACCCCAAAAACATCATGAACCCGGGCAAGGTGTTTTCGTTCGAGCCGTGAACATTTCATGCCCGGTTCAGTCACGGCAATCCTGAAGGGTCGCAACCGCCGGATTTGCCGGAGTTGGTTACAGGAGGAATGAAAACTGGTCCGCGTCTTTGTTACCGTTGGCGGCCTTTTGGTGTTGGCGCTGTTTTCAGCGCTGATCGCTCCGTATTTCATTGACTGGACGAGTTACCGCACCGCCTTTGAGGCCGAAGCGAGCCGCATAGTTGGCCAGCAGGTCAAGGTCCGCGGTGAGGCTGATGCGCGGCTGCTGCCCTTTCCCTCTGTCACCTTTTCAGATGTTACCGTGGGCGATGACGGCGAACCGGCAATGACCATCAGCCGGTTTTCGATGGATGCCGAGCTGGCACCCTTCCTGAGCGGCGAAGTGCGGATTTTCGATATGCGCGTTGAGGATCCCGATGTGGTGGTGCGCATCCTCGAGGATGGAAGCCTCGACTGGGCGCTCAGGCGCAAGCCGACGACACCGGGTGAAACTGTGGTGCTGGAGAACGTCTCCGTCAGCAACGCCAACATCACGGTGATTGACGAGCAGAACGGCCGCACCCACCAGATCCGCAACATCAATGCGCTGGTCAAGGCGGGCTCGCTGTCAGGCCCCTGGACGATTGAGGGCGAGGGCATAGTCGCCGGTCACCGCGGCGGGGTTTCGATCTCCACCGGACTTGCCCGCGATGACGGCTCAATCCGCATGCGGATGCGGGTTGTCCCCGATCAGTGGCCGGTCTTCCTGGAGGCCGAAGGTGAGGCCCGTATTGCCGACAGCAAGCCGCTGTATGACGGTTTGTTCAACTTTACCGCCTTTCCCGATGACAATGGCGCCGGCGCCAATCCCGAGCGGCCTTTGATCGTCGCGAAGGGAGATTTCGCGGCCACAAATGAACGTCTGTCGATTGAGGAATGGCGCGCAGAAATCGGGCTGTCCGATGATCCCTACATCGTGACCGGCAAAGCCACCATAGACACCGGCCCGAATCCCGATTTCCTGCTGGTTGCCGATGGTCAGCAGATCAACATGGACCAGCTTGGTGCGGATCAGGCCCAGGGCGAGACGCAATCAGCCCAGTCGCCCTCCGGGGATGCTGGTGCTCCGGTCTCGCTTGCAGAGCGGTTCGCAGTGTTCAACACCCTGATTGACCGTTTGCCGCCGCCACCCCTGCCGGGCCGGATTTCGCTCAATCTGCCGGCGATCGTGGCCGGCGACACCACACTGCGCGAGATCGAGCTCCAGGCGCGTCCCGACAATGGTGCCTGGCTGATCGACAGCTTCTCCGCAAACCTTCCCGGCCGTACCGTGGTCGAGGCGCGCGGCCGGCTTGCCTCGGGCACTGAGGCGAGTTTCAACGGAACGCTTACGGTGGCCTCCAACCAGCCCTCGGGACTTGCCAACTGGCTGGTGGGAGAGGTTGATCCGGTGATCCGCCGTCTGGGAGCTGCCGGTTTTTCAGCCAATGTCAGCCTTTCAGCAGTGTTGCAGCGCTTCGAAGCGCTTGAGGTGGCCATCGGCCCGGCGCTGCTCAAGGGCAGGCTTGAGCAGCAATTGCCTGCCAATGGCCGCCCATCGCTCTCATTCGAGCTTGCGGGCGACACTTTCGATGTCGAGGCTGCCCGCGCGCTGGCTGTTCTGGCGGGCGGTGGAAGGGATGAGGGCGGGCTTTTGACCGACTACAATGTTGCCGCCCGCATCAACGCCGAGACCCTGACCCTGGGTGCCTACAGCGCCTCGGGTGTCGAGACCTCGCTGCTCTGGCGCGACGGCGAATTGACCCTGGACCGGGTGACCTTTGAAGATCTGGCGGGGGCTGCCGGGTCCTTTTCTGCGACGCTGACGGACATTGATGATGCGCCCAACGGGGTGATTGAAGGCAAGATCAATGCCGCCAGTGCCGACGGGCTGTTCCGGCTCGCCGGTCAGTTGACCGGCGGCCATGCCATGGTGAGCCGGCTTGGCGCCAACAGCTACGCCTTTGATGGACTCGACGCCGGTTTTAACGTCGAACTCAACCCGACCTCGGGGATTCTCATAAGGGTTGATGGCAAGGCTGGCGGCGGCGATGTTGCCATCACAGCCAGTGGCGCGGGCCTGATGCCGGGTGGCGACGGCCCCCGGGCGATCACCCTCAGACTGGACAATCCCGAGCTCTACCGGGTGCTTGAACAGGCGGGGTTTGCAGTGTTGCCGCTGGAAGGCGAGGGGCCAGCCCAACTGTCCGTCGATGCCAGTGCGGAGTCCGGTGACGGCGACCTCAGGATTGACGCGTCGCTTGCCTCGCCGGGGTTCACTCTGTCCCTTGACGGCAATGGTGCCATTCCCGCCGACGGCCCTGCGACCGGGCTGTTTGACTTGGGCATCGAGGCGCAGGACATCGAGCCGTTCGCCATCCTGTTTTCGCTGCCTCTGCCCCAGGCCGGCGCTGGTTCGGATCTGTCGATGACTGCAAGCCTCGGGCTCGATGGCACCACCATTGTCCTGTCCGAGCTTGAGGGAACGGCTCAGGGCAACGCATTTTCCGGGCTGTTGAGCTTCAATCACGGATCGGATCCGATTTCAGGCGATGGTCGGGTCAAACTCGATCACGCCAGCCTCGATTGGCTTGCTGAGCTTGCACTCGGTCCGATCCTTGGCGCGGAATTTGGCGGCTCCGACGGGGCGACCTGGAGCTCTGTTCCATTTCTGCCGCCATCATCAGCGACCCCGGAGATGCGGATAGCGCTCGAGGCTGGGCGCATCGACCTCGGCAGGGCAGGCGTTGCTACGGATTTCAGCGCGGAGCTGACAACCGGCAATGGCGCAATTGCATTCGCTGGTGCCCAAGGCCGCTGGTTTGGCGGCCGCCTGGGCGGTGACATGACGCTGACCAACTCGGGCGGAGCGGCATTTTTGCTGGGCCGGGTTCGGGTCGCCGGGGCGGATCTCGCCGATTTGGACAGGGCTGTTCATGGCAAGGCGGCGCTGAGCGGGACATTCGAAACCACTGTCAGCCTGGAAGGTACCGGCAGTTCGATGCGCGATCTGGTCGCCTCGCTGGCGGGCGGCGGCGAACTGGCTGCTAGCGATCTTGCCGTTCAAGGCATCGATCCGGGGGCATTCCCGCGCATTTTGGGGGCGGCAGACCGGGAAGACTTCGTGATCGATTCCGGTACGGTCAGCACCATGGTCGCGGGTTTCATGACAGGTGGGGAAATCAGTGCCGAGACGCTCAAGCTGCCCTTCACCCTGACCGGCGGTGTGATGCGCTTTTCCAATACCGAGTTCACCGACGGCGATGCCACACTTTCCGGTGATGCACGGGTGGATCTGCTGGCGTTGCGTCTGCAATCGGATTGGCGGCTGGCCTTTGAACCCGGTGTCGAGGCGATTGCCGGTGGCGATCCGTCCGTGGTCCTTGGCGTCAATGGCCTGCTGGTTGATCCCGCGCTCTCAATCGATGCGGCGCAGATGAGCACCTATCTTTCGATGCGTGCCTTTGAGCGGGAGCGCCGTGAGGTCGAATTGCTCCAGGCGGGGGTCGTTGAAAAGCAGCGTCTGCGTCGCGAAGTGGCCCTTCTGAAAGAGCGCGAGGCGCAGCGTTTGGCCGCCGAGGAAGCTGCACGGCTTGCTGCCGAGGAGGCTGAACGCCGTGCTGCTGAAGAGGCTGCCCGGCTGGCTGCCGAGGTGGAGAAAATGCTTGCCGCGGAAGAAGCCCGCAGGGCTGAGGAAGCGGCTGCGGCGATTGAAGAGGCTGCGGAAGAAGCCGCTGCAGAACGGGCGCGCCAAGATGCCGGTGGCACCCCGTTGATCGAACGGCGGGCTTTACCTGCCCCGTCAGCGGGATCAACGTCTGATTCGTTGCCCGATCCACCCTCCGCCCTTGCCAATGAACCGGCCCCAAGCGCTTTGCCGCAACTGCGTTTTGACAACCTGCCCGGTGTCGGCGATCCGATCCGCAGTCTGATCGCGCCGGACGGCTGATCCTCCGCCTGAAGTCGCGTGGACTGCTGGTCCAGGTCCCATGGGTGACTGGCCATGTCAGCAGGCATGTCTGCTCAACCGGATCTTGTCGCAGGATCATCCTTGGAGGTGAGTGCCCAGTCGAGCACAGCCACACGGATTGCCGAGGACAGATTGCCGGGAACGTCCTGGGCACCGTCGATTTCTGCGATCAATGCCGCAACCGCAAGACCGCGCTCATCAGCCATCTGCCGGAGCGCGGTCATGAAAGCGTCTTCAAGGGTGATGCTGGTGCGGTGGCCTTGGATGCTCACCGAGTGTTTGCGCATTGTTGCCGGTGTGTCCGCCGGGCGCATCAATTAACGGTTCGGCTTGTCGGGCTCGCGGCGCGAAGCGTCATGGTCGCGCGCAGCCTTGTTGTTCTTGGCGCGCGCCAGATCACGTTCTGACTTGGAGCGGCCATGCTCGAAGCGGTTGCGTTCCGCAGTGGCTTCTTTGGTGGCGCGATCACGGTGCTTGCGCGCCATCCTGAGATTGACCACATCGCCGCTCATGCCGCGTGACCCTCAGTCATGCCGCGTGACCGTCAGTTTTTCTTGCGGAAGGAGTCGAGCGACACCACGTCGGCGCCGGACTTCTTGTCGCCGTCCTCGCCTTCGTCGCCTGTCTCTGCATCCTCACCGGTGGCCGCGTCATCCTTGGCGGACGGCTCGACCAGCCGCTCGATGGTGCCCGCCAGTTCGCCGCGCTCGTCATTCTCCTGGTCGGCTCCGTCATTGGCTGCGTCTTCGAGAACGGTATCGAACTCAAGTTCGAAATTGACTGACGGGTCGTAAAACCCGCGGATGGCGGAAAACGGTACCACAAGTTTTTCCGGTTTGTCGGAAAAGGACAGGCCGATTTCAAACTGGGATTCGCTGATTTTCAGATCCCAGAACTGGTGCTGGACGACAATCGTCATCTGCTCCGGATAACGCTCCTTGAGTTGGGTCGAAATCCGCACGCCGGGCGCTTCGGTCAGAAACGTGATGAAAAAATGATGGTCGCCGGGCAGATAGCCGGTGGCCGCGACCTCGGACAGCACCTTGCGGATTACGCCGCGCAGCGCGTCCTGTGCAAGAATGTCGTATCGGATATGGTCCTGCGGCATCAGCGCTTTCTTTCCTGTCACATTGCCCGCTGGGGGCATCTGTCTGTTCATAAGGCCGGAGAGGTGCCGACCATCAACCATTTAGACGCCCGCCATGATAAGACCAGCGAGTCAGCCTGACCCTTTATAAGCGCAAACAGGCTGTTCCGGAAAGCCGGACGATACAAGACCGGTGCGCATCAACAAGGAGAAGTGGAGGTTTCTGTTGCCAGGTACCTCCGAACCCCGCCTAGAAGTGCGACCCTCTAGGACTTGATTTGAAGTGTCACACCGCCATTAGGCAGCGAGACGAGCTTCCGCATAGTTGTCGTTTGCAACTACAAGTTTAGCCCGATAACGGTGGTACAATGCCGAACAAAAAGTCGCTCTTTACACCCTCGTCGATCCTGTTTCGCCCCCATCATCATCCGGCCGCTGGCCGCTTGGCGTGATCGCCGGATCATGGTGGAGGCGCCGGGTACCGCCCCCGGGTCCGAATGGTTTATTGCAACGCTCATTTATTGTCATAGCTGCTTGCACAGCATCCTCTATATAGGTGTTGGCGACCGCTTTGAAAAGGTCTGATGGACCGGCGCTGCTATTGACAGGGGCAGCTCGAATGCCAAACATGCAAACATTGAAATTTAGCTGAACAGCAGCGTTGAGCGCGCCAGCTTTCAACGAAGGGCCAGCTTTCAACAAAGGGGAAGAGACATGACCGACTACGCAGCCGATGTGAAGAAATATGATGCCGGCGCATCCGACGAAACCATCGGCAAGATTGTCAAGCACCTCGGCATTGCTTTGAGAAGCCGCGACGCCTCCATGGTTGCCTGCTCGGACCCGTCGGAGCTGGCGCGCGTTTCGGAAAAATGGTGTGGAAAGAAGCTCGGCGTGACCGGCGCAGCGGCGGATGACGCGGTCGCCAAAGTCTGCGAAATCATGAAGGCTGACAATTCCAAGGGCCGGGTCACCTTCTACTATCTGGTTGCCAAGGAACTGGGCAAGCTCGGCGACCTCTAATCGTTGAACACCTGATCAAGCCCCGCTCCGGTTTGAATCGCCGGGGCGGGGCTTTTGCATTCGGCACCGAAATCGGCCGGATGTCTGAATGGCTGTTTCAACAGGCCTGGGCGCCTTCGCCCGCTGCCCAAACCGTGGAACATCAAGGGTTGCCGGTTCCCGTGCGCCGACAGGTGCTCTAACAATGATGTTTGTCGAATCATCAAGCGGTACCAATGCAGCAATATCACGACCTTCTGCGCCTGGTTCTCGACCAGGGCTTTGACCGGGATGACCGGACCGGCACTGGAACCCGAAGCGTGTTCGGTCACCAGATGCGGTTTGACCTCGCTGCGGGATTCCCCGCGCTGACAACAAAGAAGCTGCATCTTCGCTCGATCATCCATGAGCTTATGTGGTTCCTGAAGGGCGACACCAACATCGCCTATCTCAAGGCCAATGGCGTCTCGATCTGGGATGAGTGGGCCGATGAGAATGGCGATCTGGGCCCGGTCTATGGCGCGCAGTGGCGCTCCTGGCCGGCACCGGATGGCACCACGATAGACCAGATCGCCAATGTTGTCCGCCAGATCGAGACCAATCCGTCCTCGCGCCGGCATATCGTTTCCGCCTGGAACCCGGCCGAGGTCGACGAGATGGCGCTGCCGCCCTGCCATTGCCTGTTCCAGTTCTATGTCGCCGACGGCAAGCTCTCCTGCCAACTCTACCAGCGCTCGGCCGACATCTTCCTGGGCGTGCCCTTCAACATCGCGTCTTATGCGCTGCTGACCATGATGGTGGCGCAGGTCACCGGCCTCAAGCCGGGCGATTTCGTCCATACTCTGGGCGACGCACATCTTTACAAGAACCATTTCGATCAGGCGCATCTCCAACTCTCGCGGGACCCTCGCGCCCTGCCTGTGATGCGGATAAATCCCGACGTCACGGACCTCTTCGCCTTCACCTACGATGATTTCAAGCTTGAGGGCTATGACCCGCATCCGGCGATATCCGCCCCGATTGCGGTGTGAGGCGCTAGATGCCTGCAACCGCACAAGATCCGAAAATCCAGATCGTCGTGGTCCGCGCCGCAAATGGTGTGATCGGCCGCGATGGTGACATGCCATGGCGGCTTCCCTCTGATCTCAAGCATTTCAAGGCAACAACGCTTGATGCCCCGGTGATCATGGGCAGAAAGACCTTCCAGTCGATCGGCCGACCGCTGCCCGGCCGTGCCAATATCGTGATTTCACGTGCGGGTTTTCAGGCAGAAGGTGTCGAGGTGTTTGGCACGCTTGAGGCCGCACTTGAACGAGCCTGCGACATCGCCGCGCAGACAGGGGCCGGGAAGGTCTCGGTGATTGGCGGTGGTGAGATTTACCGGCAGGGTTTGGATGTCGCCGATGAACTCCACATCACCGAGGTTGAAGCCGATATCGACGGCGACACACTGTTCCCCGAACTCGATTCGCAGGTCTGGCAGCAAGTCAGCCTGAGCGGCCCGGTGCGGGCGGAAAAGGACAGTCATTCTGTCCGTTTCGGGGTTTGGCGGCGCCGGGAGCGATAAATCGACCCGATAAACCCGTAATCGACCTTTGAACGCACCTTGTCGCGTTGAAAGCAGTGATCGCGATACCTATAACGTCATCAACGTGCATCGCCGGGCTTTGGTCCGGAAATGACATAACACCGTTTGGAAAGAGGTCTTAATGCCCTGGAGTAATCAGAATGGAGGCGGCGGCGGCCCATGGGGCGGCGGCGGCAATGGAGGTGGAAACGATCAGGGACCATGGGGCAAGGGGCCACAACCCCCTCGGGGTGGTGGCAATCCACCGGATCTTGAAGAACTGATCCGGCGCGGTCAGGACAAGCTGCGTCAGGCGCTTCCGGGCGGCGGCGGCGGTCCGGGTGCCGGCGGCGGCAAGCTGATCGCCGTTGTCGTGGCTCTTGGTCTCATCGGTCTTTGGCTGACCCAGTCGGTCTACACCGTCCAGCCGGATGAACGCGGCGTCGAGCTGCGCTTCGGCAAGCCCAAAGACGAAATCTCGCAGCCGGGCCTGCATGTGATCCTTTGGCCGTTCGAGACTGTTGAGTTCGCAACCATTGTCGAGCGCGAAATGAGCACCGGCGGTTCGTCTCGTACCGGTTCGAGCGACGGCCTGATGCTGTCGGGCGACCAGAACATCGTCGATGTCGAGTTCAAGCTGCTCTATGCGGTCTCCGACCCCAAGTCGTTCCTGTTCAATCTGGCGCAGCCCGAGGACACCCTTCGCCAGGTGGCGGAAAGCGCCATGCGTGAAGTTGTGGGCCGCAGGCCGGCTCAGGACATTTTCCGTGACAATCGTGAAGTGATCGCGGCTGAAGTGCAGACCATCATCCAGACCGTGATGGACAGCTTCCCGTCGGGCATCCTGGTCAATCAGGTGTCGATCGAAGACGCAGCACCTCCGCGTGAAGTGGCTGACGCCTTTGACGAAGTGCAGCGTGCTGAGCAGGACGAAGACCGTTTTGTCGAGGAAGGCAACCAATACGCCAACCAGAAGCTCGGTCAGGCCCGAGGTGAAGCTGCCCAGCTTCGCGAAGAGGCTTCCGCTTACAAGGATCGCGTCGTCAATGAGGCGACCGGTGAAGCCGGCCGTTTCCTTTCGGTCTATGAGGAGTATGCCAAAGCCCCCGAAGTCACCCGTTCGCGTCTCTATCTCGAAACCCTCGAAAAGGTTCTTGGTGGGTCCGACAAGGTGATCATCGAGCAGGGTAGCGGCGGCTCGGGCGTGGTGCCCTACCTTCCGCTGCCGGAAGTCCGCAAGAACGCAGGAGGCACCAACTAATGGCCAATCGTCTTCCAATTATCGTCGGCGTTCTGGCCGTCATCGCCTTCGTCGTCTGGTCCTCGATCTTCGTGGTCAATGAGCGCGAACAGGCCATCGTCGTTCGCTTCGGTGAAATTCAGGACGTGAAGACCGAGCCCGGTCTTTATTTCAAGCTTCCTTTCGCCTTCATCGACGCCGACACGGTTCAATATGTTGAGGATCGTGCGCTTCGCTTCGACCTCGACAACATCCGCGTTCAGGTTTCCGGCGGTAAGTTCTATGAGGTCGATGCGTTTGTCCTCTACAAGATCACCGATGCCCGCCGCTTCCGTGAAACAGTCTCCGGTGACCTTGTGTCAGCGGAATCACGGCTTCGCACCCGTCTGAACTCTGCTCTGCGTACTGTTTACGGTCTGCGCGGATTTGAATCGGCGCTTTCCGAGGAACGCACCTCGATGATGCGTGAAGTCCGCGACCAGCTTCGCCCTGAAGCCGAATCGCTCGGTCTGCGCATCGATGACGTGCGGATCCGCCGCACCGACCTCACCCAGGAAGTCTCGCAGCAGACCTTCGAGCGGATGAAGGCCGAACGTCTGGCGGAAGCCGAACTGATCCGCGCCCGAGGCAATGAGGCCGCGCAGCGTATCCGTGCTATCGCCGACCGTCAGGTCGTCGAGATCGTCTCGGAAGCAGCCCGTGATTCGGAAATCATCCGAGGCGAGGGCGATGGTGAGCGCAACCGGATCTTCGCCGAGGCCTTCTCGCGCGATTCGGAATTCTTCGAGTTCTATCGCTCGATGAACGCTTACTCGGACGCACTGACCGACAGCGGCACGACAATGGTGTTGTCACCTACATCGGAGTTCTTCCGCTTCTTCAACAGTGCCGGCGGCAGTGCGCCTGCACCTGCGGCACCGGCAGCTTCGGGCAACTGATGTGAAAGGCCGCCAAGCCAGTGATCCTTCAATGTGAACCAGCGGTGACGTTATCGTGAGCACATTGTTTCTGGCGGTTGGATTGGTACTTGTCGTGGAGGGGCTGGCCTATGCGCTGGCCCCTTCCTTTATCCGGCGCATGGCTGAGCAACTTCCGAAGATGGGCGATGATCAACTGCGCATCTTCGGCGTCGCCGCCTTGGCGATCGGCGTTGGAAGTGTGTATCTGGCACAACTTCTGTGAGCGTTCACGAGATTGTGGCGTGCCGGGCGCTGGACCTGTCGGAACAACGCCATATCTTGAGTTAAGAATCTCTGGGTCTGCGCCCGAGTCTGTCCCGATTGACCACTGTCCCTCAGGAACGGGGGCAGGAGACACCGTTTTCAAGGAGACCGCCCTGATGAGGAAATTCCGCTTCCGTCCCGTAAGAATGGCGCTGGCCGCAGCCATGATGATGGCGACACCCGCCATGACTCCGGCCTATTCCCAGAACAATGCGGGCCCGGCATCGGTGGCGGACCTGGCCGAAGGGCTGTTGGATGCGGTGGTCAATATCTCGACCTCGCAACGCGTTGGCGGCGGCGGCGGCTCACAGCCGCGGATGCGCGCCCCCGACGGGTCTCCATTTCAGGATTTTTTCGACGAATTCTTCAGCGATCGCGAAAATCAGGGTCCGCGCAATCGCCGGGTCTCCTCGCTGGGCTCCGGCTTTGTGATTGACGCGGAAGACGGCATCATCGTCACCAACAACCACGTCATCGAGGGTGCCGACGACATCGAGGTCAATTTCGCCGATGGCTCCAAGTTGAAGGCGGAACTGGTTGGCGCGGATCCGAAAACCGATCTGGCGGTGCTCAAGGTCGAACCGGACAAGCCATTGACGGAAGTGCCGTTTGGCGATTCAGACCGGATGCGCATTGGCGACTGGGTGATGGCGATCGGCAATCCGTTCGGCCTTGGCGGCACAGTGACTGTGGGCATCATTTCCGCCCGTGGCCGCGACATCAATTCCGGGCCCTATGACAATTTCATCCAGACCGACGCGGCCATCAACCCGGGCAATTCCGGCGGCCCGCTGATCAACATGAACGGCGAGGTCATCGGCATCAACACCGCGATTATTTCACCCTCGGGCGGCTCCATCGGCATTGGGTTTGCCGTCCCCACGGAGTTGGCGGTCAATGTCATCGACCAGCTCCGTGAGTTCGGCGAAACCCGTCGTGGCTGGCTCGGTGTACGCATCCAGCCGGTGACAGACGATATCGCTGAAAGCCTGGGAATGGACGAGGCCATGGGGGCCCTGGTCGCGGGCATCATCCGTGGCGGCCCTGTCGATGACGGCTCGATCGAAGTTGGTGATGTCATTGTCCGCTTCGACGGAAAGACGGTCGAGACCATGCGCGACCTGCCGCGCGTCGTGGCGGAAAGCCCGGTCGGCAAGGCGGTGGATGTCGTGGTGATCCGTAACGGCGAGGAGGTAACCGTCAAGGTCACCCTCGGTCGGCTCGAGGACAGTGAGCAGGTGGCGAGCGCTGAAACCGAGGGCGGTGACAGCACAGCAGACTTGCCTGCAACTCTGGAAATTCTGGGCATGACCCTGGCCGAACTTGATGACGAGGGCCGTCAGCAATTTGACATTGCCGACACTGTCGAGGGCGTTGTGATCACCGAGGTTGATCCCGACTCGGCCGCAGCTGAAAAGCGCATCGAGCCTGGTGATGTGATCGTCGAAATCGCCCAGGAAACCGTTTCCACTCCCGAAGATGTGCGAACCCGCATCGAGGCGCTCAAGGAAGACGGCCGCCGCAACGCGCTGTTGATGCTCTCGGGCAAGACCGGTGAGTTGCGCTTTGTGACCGTGCGGATGGACTGATCGGTTCACCGAACTGGCGAAACAGCAAAAGGCGGCTTTCGGGCCGCCTTTTTCGTTTTGTCGCCTCGCTCGCCGATCAACAATCGCTCACAAACGTTCGTCCCCCGGAAACATCTCGTAAAGCACATGCCGTTTGAGATGGGGATGTGTATCGGGCACGACGGGATGATCGAATTCGAGATCGGGGCAGAGTTTCATGCCGATGCGTTTCATGACTGTGATCGAACGGTGATTGTCCAAAACGGCAAAGCTCACGATCCGTTCAAGCCCCAGTTCATCAAAACCGAAGTCACGCCAGCAACGCGCCGCTTCGCTGACAATACCTTTTCCCCAGAATCGAGGCGCCATGCGCCAGCCGATCTCGATGGTCCCGTCTTCAAAAGCGGGAACGCCATTGGTGATGTGGAGACCGGTGAAGCCGGCAGTCTCTCCGGTGTCTGCGATTTCAACGGCGGCCAGGCCGAAGCCGTTCTTCGCTATTCCGGCTGCGAGCCTGTCCATTATTTCATCGGAGTCCGCCCGGCTTCGACGCATCGGAAAAAACTCCATCACCTGGTCATCCGAGTTGATCAGATGAAACAGCTCGCGGTCCCGCTCTTCCCAGTTCCGCAAGATCAGGCGTTCTGTTCTGAGCGGCTTCATGGTGTTACGAAATCGGTTTTGCGGTAGCCCTGCAGATAGAGAAGCGCCGTCAGATCGCCATGGTCGATGCGGATATCGGCCTGTGCCGCCACCGAGGGTTTGGCATGCAGTGCCACGCCCGATCCGGCCAGTTCCAGCATGCCCAGATCATTGGCTCCGTCTCCCACTGCAATCGCGTCTGACGGAGCGAGGCCTAGCCGCGCTGAGATCGCTTCGAGCGCCTCGATCTTGGCCTGCTTGCCGAGAATCGGTTCACGCACGGTGCCTGACAGTCTGCCGTCAGCACTTTCGAGAATGTTGGCGTGGTCCTCGTCAAACCCGATCATGGCGGCTACCACCGACGTGAAGGCAGTAAACCCACCTGAAACAAGCGCTGTATGCCCGCCATTGGCACGCATGGTGGCCACAAGTTCACGTCCGCCGGGAGTCAGCGTAATGCGGCTGTCGATCACCTGGCTGATCTCCTCGACCGGCAGGCCCTTGAGCAGCGCCACCCGTTCCCTCAATGCCGGCTCAAACGCAATCTCGCCATTCATCGCTCTTGCGGTGATCTCCGAGACCTTGTCCTTCAGCCCGACTTCGGCCGCTAGTTCGTCGATGCATTCCTGCCCGATCATGGTCGAGTCCATGTCGGCGATCAGGATTTTCTTGCGTCGCGTCTCCGCGTTCTGAATGGCCACGTCCACCGGTTGACCGGCGATCACGGCCTGCAATGCCTCAAGAGCGACCGTCCTGTCGACCCCGTCCTTGAGCGCGATATCGCAGGCCACGCCGTCGGCTAGCCAGTAAAGTCCGGCGCCGCCGACTGCGGCAAAGGCAGCCTCGCCAAGCGCCGGGCTCAGAACGGGATTTGACGGATTGGCGATAAGCGTGGCAACGAGGGCCATGATGGCAAAACTCCAGCAGCAGAAAAACACAGACGTTTCGGCGGTCCTGATAGCCGGGCCAACGGCCAGCGGCAAGTCCGCGCTGGCGCTCGAGCTTGCGCAAGAGCTGGGCGGCGAGATCGTCAACGCCGATTCCATGCAGGTCTACGGCGTGCTCGACCGGCTGACCGCGCGGCCCTCCGCCGAGGATCTGGCGCTTGTGCCGCATCATCTCTATGGCCATGTCCCGCCCCAAACCGCCTATTCCACCGGCATTTGGGTGCAGGAGGCATATGATGTCATCGCAGACATACGCGCCCGCGGAGCAATCCCGGTCGTCGTTGGTGGAACCGGGCTCTATTTCCGTGCACTTACCGGCGGCCTCTCCGACATGCCGTCCATTCCCGCTGAAATCCGGGATCCGCTGCGCGCGCGGCTTGAGGATGAGGGGATCGAACCGCTGCATGAAGAGCTTGCCCGGCTTGATCCGCAAATGGCCGAAAGGCTGCGCCCGGCGGACCGTCAACGCATCTTGAGGGCGCTGGAAGTGGTGAAGGCGACCGGACAGTCGATCTCAAGCTTCCAGGGACGCGGTGGCCCCATGATCGTCGATCCCTCGCGCGCCCGTTGCATCGTGCTTGAACCGGACCGGCTCGTTCTTCACGCACGGATCAATGCACGCTTTGCAAATATGGTGGAACAGGGCGCGTTGGATGAAGTCAGGGAATTGATATCCTTGAACATTCCCCCACAACATCCAGCCATGAAGGCCATAGGCGTGGCTTTGCTCGCCGCCCATATCGAGGGGCGGACCTCGCTTGACGAAGCCATCGAGCGCTCCAGCGCCGCAACCCGCCAATATGCCAAGCGGCAGATGACCTGGTTCCGGAATCAGTTGGATGCATCATGGCAAAGACTTCAATTATGAATTGCATATGAACATGCTTCATGTCTCATATATGGGGCTGCCGTTAAAACAAACATAAGGTGTTGAGCGTAGTCTGGGTCACCTATTGCGGGGGACCTTTGTAGGGACAATGCGCTTTCACAAGGCAGAACTGTTCTTCTTTCTGTTAATCGGTCTGGTCGGGCTCGGTGGCGCGTCCGCGTGGGCTGCTTTTTCAGCCGCCACCGGCGGATATATTGT
This sequence comes from Hoeflea sp., assembly GCA_043585085.1. Lineage (GTDB taxonomy): Bacteria > Pseudomonadota > Alphaproteobacteria > Rhizobiales > Rhizobiaceae > Hoeflea. The sequence goes on along the minus strand of CP121320.1, from coordinate 241,202 downwards.
TGGCGGCGTGGAAACAGCGGCACGATTTGCTTTCATGAGTGCAATTCTTTCCGGACTGTCGATTTTTTGCGCAGCAACTCTGGTGTTTCCTCTTATGACGAGCGGCCTGCGGGAGCAGGGCAAGCTGAGGAAAATGACCGAATCTCTGTCGGTGCGCTCACAATCGCTCGAACACGCAGCGGTCACCGATTCCATGACCGGCATGTACAACCGGCGCTATTTCGATGAAGCGCTGGGCGAGTACCTCAACGCATTCCGCTCCATCAACAAGCCTATCGGCATGGTGATCTTCGATCTCGACCACTTCAAGCAGGTCAATGACACCCATGGGCATGATGTCGGCGATGAAGTCCTGCGCCAGGTTGCCGAGTGCCTTCACATGTTTACGCGCTACCACGATGTGGTGGCGCGGCTTGGCGGAGAGGAATTCGCCATTCTCTCTCCCAATATCAGCGAACGCCAGCTCCGCAGTCTCGCTGACCGGATCCGGTTGGCGGTCTCGCAACTCACCGTGGAGAGCGGCAATGTCGCCCTTCGCGTGACAATCAGTGCGGGCATCGCGATCTGGGATGGTGCGGAAACCGGTGACGAGCTTTACAAACGTGCCGACCGGCAACTCTACAAAGCCAAGCATCAGGGCCGCAATCGCGTCTGCGCCGCCTGAACGGACTTCCCGTTTTCAAAGCAATTTCGTCTGCTTGGCTTGCGCGCTGAGCTGTGCAAGCGGCTGAGTTCCATGGCCCGACGCCGCCGCGATGGGCTCAGGGCTTGATGAGCGACGAAAGCGGCTTCTTGAGCAAGCTCGAGCGGATGGAGCTGAGATCGTTGCGCGCCGAAGCCTGAGTTTCACGCGGCTCCACCGGTTCCTGGAACGCTTCCCTGTAAGCCTGATCAGAAATTTCTGCGCGCGGCGTTGGTTCTGGTGCGGCGGGTGCAGACGTGGGAGCGCCTGGGGCCGCAAGCCCTTTGTTGCCAAAAGATTCGGCGGGCTGTGCAGCCGCCGGGCTTTGTGCAAAGAATTCCGGCGGGGCAGGGGTGTCCCCCACTCGCCGCTGCGGCAGCCCAAGTCCAGGGTCCGCTGTCTCATCAAGGCCTGGGGCCGGCATGAAATGCTCGGAGTGCTCAGGAATGTTGCGTTGGGTCTCGTCGATATGGCGCATCCGCATCACGATCCGGCGAAGGTCCACGCCAGTGGCCTCACCGCCGTGCGTCGGCTCCAGGCCGGAGTTTGCGCGCGGCAAAATCGTTTCGGGCACCCGCTCGAACATCATTCGCATCGGAACCGCGACCGCTTCACCAAAGGCAATGGCTTCGCCGTTTCCGATCGATGACAGGAAGCTCATCGTGGAGGCAGAGGAATCCGGAATTGCCGAACGGATGATGTCCTGGTCCCGGTCATTGGACAGCCGCATTGCAAACACGGTTGAGCATTGCGACAGGATGGTCGGATCGAGTTCGCCGGGGCGCTGGGTGATGACACCGAGGCTGACGCCATATTTCCGGCCTTCCTTGGCGATCCGGGCGATCGCCTGACGGGTCGGGAAGAAGCCAAGTTTCGGATCCGCGGGCACATATCGGTGAGCCTCTTCACAGACCACCAGAATGCGCACACCGCCGGCGCTCCAGAGCGCGATCTCGAAAGCCATGCGGCACAGGATCGAGGCAACGGAATTGACCACCTCGGAAGGAATGCCCGCAAGCTGGAAGGTTGTGACCGGCTTGCCGCCGCCCGGGATCCGGAAGATGTGGCTGATTGTTGTCAGGATCGTATCGTGGATGGTGTTCGACGAGAACATGAACTCGTAGCGCGGATCATTGACCGCTGCCAGCAACCGTACTTTGAGCGAACGCAGATGCGGCTTTTCACTGCGGCCTTCGAGTTTGCCGATCCGTTCGTCGATGAGCGCCAGCAGATCTGCGACACGATAAGGCACCGGTGTGTCGGCGGTGAGCGAAGAGCGTTCCTGCGCCCGGCGGATCAAGGCCGTGTCGGTCGCGCCCTTGAACATCTTCTTTGCTTCAGGGATCAGATCCCGGAGAACATCGATTTCCTCGGGGATTGCCGGGCGTCCGCGAAACAGCACCTCGGAAAATTCTTCAAGCCGGAACAGCCAGAACGGCAGGTCGAGCGTGTCAGTGTCGATGACCACCGACTCGGTGGGAAAGGCCGCGGCGAATTCATTGTGCGGATCGAGAATGAGCACGCGCAGCGCCGGATCCGCCTTGAGTGCCTTGTGCAAAAGCAGCGTCACGGCGGTGGTCTTGCCCACGCCTGTGGTGCCGACCACTGCAAAGTGCCGCGACAGCAGGGACGGAATATGAACCAGCGCGCCCAGCGAGGTGTCCTGGGTCAGCTGTCCGATGACGGCGGTGTCGCTGACACCGGGGTCATATATGACCTCGAGATCCGAAGAGCGCATCCGGTGCACCACAGCGCCCAGATAGGGATACTGGGTGATGCCGGCACTGAATTCCGGCTTGCCAGAAATACCGGTGTGGATCTCGCCAACCAGCTCGACCTCGATGTGCATGACGTTTTCGCCGTCTTCCGACCAGACCGAACGATCAGTCGACATGGAGCAGACCAGTGCTACCACGCGGTTTTCACCAACAGTGATCGAGATCAGCCGACCCACTGACCACAATTCAGCCAGACCGTTTCCGTCCTTGCTGGCATAGGCACTGACCGTTGCCTTGGAGCCTGAACAGCCGATCACACGGCCCAGCAAGCGGTTGCCGGGCGCCATGGTGTTGCGGCGGTCACGACCGTTGCCGGCCTCTTGGGCAGATGGGTTGGTATCGCCGTCCAAGTTTTTGCTCCATTTTGTTCGCTCCATCATGACATTGTGTGGTTAACGCGCAGTTTCGGCATGGTGGCTTTAATTTGGATGTTCGGGGTCTGTTTGAACCGGAGCTTGCGGGCTCAACAAACCCGTTGACGTGGCCGGTCCAAGGCGGTACGAAGTTTGTCATGAACAGTTTTGCGAACATTCTCGTAGTACGACGGCGCATGGGCAGGGTGGCGTAGCCACCCGGCGAAAGCTCCCATGCGCGAAACACAGGCTCCTCCGGGGGCCTTTTTTTATGGCTTGAACCGGGTTATTGAGCCCGGCACACAGACGGGAAAAGGGGTCAGGCGAAATGGCCGGCATGGAAATGGAAATGACAGGCGCGGAAATGGTTCTGCAGGCGCTGAAAGACAATGGCGTCGAACATATCTTCGGATATCCGGGTGGTGCGGTGCTGCCGATCTATGACGAACTGCACCAGCAGGACGCCATCGAGCACATTCTCGTCCGGCACGAACAGGGTGCGGGGCACATGGCCGAAGGCTATGCACGCTCCACCGGCAAGCCCGGTGTCGTTCTCGTCACCTCCGGACCCGGTGCCACCAATGTGGTCACAGCGCTGCAGGACGCGCTGATGGATTCCATTCCGCTGGTCTGCATTTCGGGTCAGGTCCCGACATCGCTGATTGGCTCTGACGCGTTCCAGGAATGCGACACCGTCGGCATCACCCGGCCCTGCACCAAGCACAACTGGCTGGTCAAGGATGTCAACCAGCTTTCGCGCGTCATCCATGAAGCCTTCCGGATCGCCACCACCGGTCGTCCGGGTCCTGTTGTTGTCGACATCCCCAAGGATGTTCAGTTCGCCACCGGCACCTACACCCCGCCATCCCCGGTGATCGAGCAGAAAAGCTACCAGCCGAAGGTCTCCGGCGATCTCGAAAAGATCCGCGCGGCAATCGATTTGATGGCCAGCGCCAAGCGGCCGATGATCTATTCGGGCGGCGGCGTGATCAATTCCGGCCGCGAGGCCTGCCAGCTGCTGCGTGAATTGGTCGACCTCACCGGTTTCCCGATCACCTCGACACTGATGGGCCTTGGCGCCTATCCGGCGTCGGGCAAGAACTGGATGGGCATGCTGGGCATGCACGGCACCTATGAAGCCAACATGGCGATGCATGATTGCGATGTGATGATCTGCATCGGCGCGCGCTTCGACGACCGCATCACCGGCCGTCTTGATGCCTTCTCGCCCAATTCCAAGAAGATCCATATCGATATCGATCCCTCTTCGATCAACAAGATTGTCCGGACCGAAGTCGGCATTCTGGGCGATGTTGGCCATGTGCTTGAAGACATGGTCCGGCTGTGGCGGGCATCGAAAAAGACCGATCAGGGCCAATTGGCCGATTGGTGGACGCAGATCTCCAAGTGGAAGGCGCGCAATTCGCTCGCCTATGCGCCCAACAATGATGTGATCATGCCGCAATACGCGATCCAGCGGCTCTATGAGCTGACCAAGGAGCGTGACACCTACATCACCACCGAAGTTGGCCAGCACCAGATGTGGGCTGCGCAGTTCTATGGCTTCGAGGAGCCCAACCGCTGGATGACGTCTGGCGGGCTCGGCACCATGGGATATGGCTTCCCGGCGGCAATCGGCGTCCAGGTCGCGCACCGCGACAGCCTGGTCATCGATATTGCCGGCGACGCCTCGATCCAGATGTGCATTCAGGAAATGTCCTGCGCGGTGCAGTATGAATTGCCGGTTAAGATCTTCATCCTCAACAACCAGTATATGGGGATGGTCCGCCAGTGGCAGCAATTGCTCCACGGCAACCGGCTGTCGCACTCCTACACCGAATCCATGCCTGATTTCATCAAGCTGGCAGAAGCCTATGGCGGCGTCGGAATCCGGTGCGACAAGCCAGATGAGCTCGATGGCGCGATCCAGGAGATGATCGATACGCCCAGGCCGGTGATCTTCGATTGCCGTGTAGCGGCCCTCGCCAACTGCTTCCCGATGATCCCCTCGGGCAAGGCGCATAACGACATGCTGCTGCCCGATGAAGCCACCGATGAGGCCGTAGCCAACGCCATTGATGCAAAAGGCCGCGCGCTCGTTTGAGCCGCCCTGCAAGAGGAACTGATCTCATGAACGCTCAGCATCAACCCACCGGTTCGGCCTATTTCATTGCTGCCGAAACCGCCCGCCCGGAGACCCACACGCTATCGGTGCTTGTCGACAACGAGCCGGGCGTCCTGGCCCGGGTCATCGGCCTGTTTTCCGGTCGCGGCTACAACATCGAAAGCCTCACGGTTTCCGAAACCGAGCACGAAGCGCACCTGTCGCGCATCACCATCGTCACCACCGCAAGGCCCAACGTGCTCGAGCAGATCAAGTCGCAGCTCGAGCGCATCGTCCCGGTTCACCGGGTCGTGGACCTGACCGTGCTCTCAGTCGAGCTTGGCCATGAAAAGCCACTTGAGCGGGAACTGGCGCTGGTCAAGGTGACCGGCTCCGGCGACAACCGGGTGGAAGCATTGAGACTGGCCGATGCCTTCCGCGCCCAGGTCATCGACGCCAACACCGAGCATTTCATCTTCGAGATCACCGGCCGTGTTTCCAAGATCGAACAGTTCATCTCGATCATGAAGCCGCTCGGTCTGGTCGAAATCTGCCGCACCGGCATCGCCGCCATGAACCGCGGTCCGCAGGGGATGTGAGAACATCGGCCTGCAGCGCCGTGCTGCAGGCCGCGGCGCCTGCGAAGATGGTTAACGCCAGATGAACAGGGCGTTCCAATCCGGTTCAGGCAGGCTCCTCTAGAAAGGGATCATCGCAACAACGCGACACCCAAAGGAGAGGAAACACCCATGAAAAAGATCATTCTGACCACCGCCGCCGCTTCGTTTGCCATCATGTTTGCTGCAGCCGGCACCGCCAACGCCCAGCAGACCCGCGCGACCACGGTCAAGCCTGCGCAGACAACAAGCACACAGATGAAGATTGCTCCTGTGAGCGGTAGCTCGACAGGTGCCCAGCACAATTCGGGCCCGGCCTGGACCTCGGCCTGCTATGCCGAATTCGGCCCCAATGCAAAGTATCCGGATGCTGCGATGCTGGAGAAATGCCTCAATTGGTGAGGTCATCCAACCAGAAATTTGCAATCCCGCCGCTGGAGATGATGTCATCTCCGGCGGCGTTTCGCTTTTGAATCTAGATCATCTGCAGCGGCTCGCGTGAGGTCGGCGGCGGGAATATCCGGTCGAGTTCGGCGAGATGATCTTCGCTGAGTTCGATGTCGGCGCTGGCGCGGTTTTCCGTCACCCGTTCCGGGCTCGATGATTTGGGAATGGCAATGACATTTTCGCGGGCGAGCAGGAAGACCAGCGCCAGCTGCGCCGGTGTGACGCCCAGTTGTCCGGCCATCCTGCCCAGGCCCGGGTGCCGCATCAGCCGTCCCTCGTCGAGCGGCGAATAGGCCATCAGCGGCATCGATTGCTCCGCCATCAGCGGCAGCAGGTCGAATTCGATGCCGCGTGTCGAAAGATTGTAGAGCACCTGGTTCGAGGCGCAGTTCTGTCCCCCGGGCAGGGCCGAGATCTGTTTCATGCCGACCGTGTCGAAATTGGAAACACCCCAGCGCAGGATCTTGCCGGAAGCGCGCAGCTCCTCGAACGCCTCGATGGTTCCCCTGAGCGGGTGACGGCCCGGCCAGTGCAGCAGATAGAGATCGATCCGGTCGGTGCCAAGCCGCGTGAGGCTAGCCTCGCAGGCGGCGATGGTTCCCTGGCGGCTGGCGTTGGATGGAAGCACTTTGGAGACCAGGAAAACCTCGTCCCTTATCCCCCTGATGGCTTCGCCGGTGACTTCCTCAGCGCCGCCCGAAGCATACATTTCAGCAGTGTCGATCAGCGTCATGCCGCAATCGATGCCTGCCTTGAGTGCGCGGATTTCCTCGCTGGCGGAGGCAGGGTTCTCGCCCATGTGCCAGGTTCCAAGCCCCAGCGCGGGAACGCTTGTGCCGTCCGCAAAGGCGACATGAGGGATGGGGCCGGTCATGGCGCGTCCTTTCGGTTTGTATCCATCATAACTTCGAATGCTTGTATGACGACAATTTGTTTTTCCTGAAAAGCAGACGTTGTAAGGTTGCGCGACGTTCGGGAGGTTTTGATTTGCCCGGAGAAGGCAGTATGAATCTTGAAACCTTCCTGACGCTGATCGCCTTCGCCTTTGTCGCCGGTGGCACGCCGGGACCGAACACCATGATGCTGTTTACCTCGGGCGTGAATTTCGGCTTCCGCAACACCTTGCCGCATATGTTTGGCATCGGTGTTGGCTTTCTGGCACTTGTCCTGGGCATCGGCTTTGGGCTTGGCGCTCTGCTGACAACCCTTCCGGCGCTCTATCTGGTTCTCAAGATCCTGGGTGGCAGCTATCTCGTCTACATCGCCTGGCGCATTGCCACATCCGACACCTTGCCGGAAGCCAAGGCCCGGTCCCGGCCGATGACACTTCTTGAGGCGGCGGCCTTCCAGTGGGTCAATCCCAAGGCCTGGGTGATGCTGGTCACCGCCATGGGGATCTACACCGACCCAGATCACTACGCCGATACGGTGATTATGATTTTCCTCGGCTTTGCCATCGCTCTCATCCCGTGCGTCACTGGCTGGGCCGGTTTCGGCTCGGTGCTAAGGTCCTGGCTGTCCGATCCGGTCCGGCTCAGAAGGTTCAACATCTCTATGGCAATATTGCTGGTCCTGAGCCTCTGGCCGATGTTGCGATAGGCCGGCACCCGAGGTAGCTTCACAACATGGGACACGACCACGATCATGACAACGACCTCGACCCCTTTGCCGCGCGGGTGCGGGCGCTCGAGACAATCCTCACCGAAAAAGGCCTGATCGATCCGGCTGCCGTCGATGCCATTGTCGACACCTATGAACACAAGGTCGGTCCGCGCAATGGCGCGCGGGTGGTGGCGAAAGCCTGGTCCGATCCGGACTTTGCCGATTGGCTCAAGCGCGATGCCACCGAGGCGATTGCCTCGCTCGGCTACACCGGCCGCCAGGGCGAGCACATGCAGGCCGTGTTCAACAGGGAAGACACCCACAATCTTATCGTCTGCACGCTCTGCTCCTGCTACCCGTGGACGGTGCTTGGCGTGCCGCCGACCTGGTACAAGGCCCCGGCCTATCGCAGCCAGGCGGTGATTGATCCGCGCGGCGTGCTCGCCGAGTTCGGTGTCATCCTTCCGGAAGAGACCCGGATCCGGGTCTGGGATTCCACCGCCGAGCTGCGCTACATGGTGGTGCCGATGCGCCCCACTGATACCGACGGCCTGAGCGAGGAGGAACTGGCCCGTCTGGTTACCCGCGACTCAATGATCGGCACCGGCCTGGCGCTCAGGCCCGGTTCGCTCGATCCGCGCGCCCTCTGGTCGGCAACAGGGACAGCGGACACCCCGGAGGTGAAGCCATGAACGGTCCGCATGATCTCGGTGGTCAGATGGGGTTCGGCCCGATAGCGCCCGACCCGGCAGAGCCGAAATTTCATGCCGAGTGGGAGCGCCGGGCGCTCGGCATCACGCTCGCCACAGGCACCATGGGGGCCTGGAACATCGACGAAAGCCGCCACACCCGCGAGAGCCTGCATCCCGCGCTCTACTACAATGCCAGCTATTACGAGATCTGGATCCGGGCGCTGGAAAAACTGCTCGAACGCCATGGCTTTGTCTCCCCCGACGAAATCGAGGCCGGCCGCAAGCTCTGGAAGGGCGTCGTGCCCAAACGGGTGTTGAAGGCCGGGGACGTCGCCGAAACGCTGGCGCGTGGCGGCCCGTGCGACCGCGCAGTCCTGACAGTGCCGAGGTTCAAGCCCGGAGACCGTGTCCGCACCATCAATGAACATCCCACGGGTCATACCCGGTTGCCCCGCTATGCCCGCGGCAAGACGGGCATCGTCGAGGCCTGGCGCGAGGGATATGTTTTCCCCGACACCAATGCCCATGGCAAGGGCGAGACCCCGCAGCATGTCTACACCGTGACATTCGAGGGCCGCGAATTGTGGGGCAAAAAATCCGATCCGGCGCTCACCGTCTCGATCGACGCCTGGGAGAGCTATCTTGAGCACGTCTGAGCGGATCAATCCGCCCCAGGCCCTGCCGTTCCGCTTGCCCGGCGGCGAAACGCCCGACGCCCCGGTCTTTGCCGAGCCCTGGCAGGCCCAGGCCTTTGCGCTCGCCGTGGCGCTCAACGAGCGTGGGCTGTTCACTTGGAGCGAATGGGCGGCGGAGCTGTCCCGGCAGGTTGCAAGCCCGGATGCGGCACAGGATGGCAGCGACTATTACCAGCATTGGCTTGCGGCCCTTGAGGCTTTGATCACCGCGAAACGTGTGGCCGGACATGAGGCGATAGACGCGATGTCGAACGCCTGGCAGCGCGCCGCCCACGCCACGCCGCATGGTCAGCCGATATTGCTGGAAAACGATCCCGGGCACCTCTGATCGCCAAACCGCCCTGATACGCGCGACACGCCCGAGCGAATCTGCCATGAGGGACCATGCAGTTTTCACCCCAACAGGATGAGGCGCTCAAGGCAGTCTCGCGCTGGCTCAAGGATGGCCGTTCGCCGGTCTTTCGGCTGTTCGGCTATGCCGGCACCGGCAAGACCACGCTGGCCAAGCATTTCGCCGAGCATGTCGATGGCGAGGTGCTGTTTGCAGCCTTCACCGGCAAGGCGGCGCAGGTGCTGCGCGCCCGCGGCGCTTCCAATGCCCGCACCATCCATTCGCTGATCTACCGGCCCAAGGGCGAGGAAGAGGTCTCCGACGAGGAGACCGGCAAGACCACCGTCTCGCCGTTGTTTTCGATCAACCGGCAGAGCCCGCTGGCGCAAGCCGCGCTGATCATCATTGACGAATGCTCGATGGTAGACGAGGCGCTGGGCCGCGATCTGATGAGCTTCGGCACACCGATCCTGGTGCTGGGCGACCCTGGCCAACTCCCGCCGATTTCCGGCGGCGGCTTCTTCACCGAGCACGAGCCGGACATCCTGCTCACCGAAATCCACCGTCAGGCCCGCGACAATCCGATCATCGATCTCGCCATGCAGGTGCGCGAGGGCAACGAGATCATGCATGGTGACTATGGCACCGCCCAGGTGATCGGCAAGAGCCAGGTCGACCGCGACATGGTGCTCGAGGCCGATCAGGTGCTGGTCGGCACCAACCGGACCCGGCGGCGCTACAATATGCGCCTGCGTGAGCTCAAGGGCTTCACCCAGGCGATCCCGCAGGCCGGCGACAAGTTGGTATGCCTGAGAAACGATCCCTCCAAGGCGCTGCTCAACGGCTCGCTCTGGCAGGTGATGACCTCGTCGAAAGAGACCGTCAAACCGGGCATCAACCTGATGATCCGCCCCGAAGACGACGACATGGACCGCGGCGCCTCCAAGATCAAACTGCTCAAGAGCGTGTTCGAAGACCCCGATCTCGAAGTCCCGTGGTCAACCAAGAAGCGCTATGACGATTTCGACTACGGCTACGCGCTGACCGTCCACAAGGCGCAAGGCTCACAGTGGAATTCGGTCGTCCTGTTCGACGAAAGCTACGCCTTCCGCGACACAAGAGAACGCTGGCTCTACACCGCCATCACAAGGGCCGCCGAACGGCTGGTGATTGTCAGGTGAGAGGGTGAGCCACAGTATGCCGTTGTTTTCGCTCGATGGCTTCCAATTTCGATCAAAGGCGCTCAGAACCTCGCTCCTAAGACGACAGCGGCGCCAGAAAATCGTGAACCTGTTGTACCTTGTCGCCAATCTCCGAGGCCCAGGTCTTGGGGTCCCCAATGGCCGCTCCGGACGGTCGCCAGCTCGCGGCCACAGCGATGTTGTCCTTCACCGCGAGCACCGGCATTCTGCATTCCGACGGCGTGCAGTAGACCACCAGGGCGAGATTGCCCCCGAAGGGGGAGACAAACTGGCAACTGAACGTATCCGCCCGCTTCAGGCTGGCGCACAGATAATCTAATCCCTGCGTCGTAACCACGTCGGGCTGGTCAAGCCGGGCGCGATGCGCGCTCGCATTGCGCTCGGTTTCGGACGCGATGTCGTCCACAGCAGCCAGACGCAATTCCAAGAGATCAATGCCGGTCTGTTGCGGGCTGTAATTGACGCTGGTGACGACAGGGATCGGGTTGCCGCGCCCATCAACCGCCAGATTGCGCACGTCGCGGCAGATGGTGAGTTCGCGGATCAACAAGGCCTGTCCGTCAAACCCCTCGGCGCGGTAGGTGGCGCCGCCCCGGTGCATCGTTCCGTCGGGTGCTTCCAGGCCAAAATCCACAAAGCGAAAGAAATCCGGGCAGTCTTGAGCCCTTGCCTGGGTGCCGAAGAGCATCAGCATCAGCGATGTGAAGATGATCCTGCGCACGGCTCCCCCCGTCGTTACAGCTGTGTTTCCGATTTCAGCGCCTCAATGAGAAAATCGCGAAATGCCGTGACCTTCTTTGGCGTTTGGCCGCTTGATGGATACAGCATGACCAGATCGCCGAACATCTCGGGAGCGCCCTGAAGCGACACTTCCTCAAGCAAGCCCTCGTCGAGATAGCTCTGCGCAATGAAGGTCGGCAGCATGCCAACCCCAACACCGTCGCGCATCAGGTCTCGCGCCAAAAAGAAGTCGTCGACACAGAACTGCACGCTGTCGATATCCAGTTTGAGCAGTTGAATCACACCCGCATGCAAGACCCAGCTGTGCTGTTCATCGAGCAAGCGTTGTGGTCGCTCGCAGCGCGCGATGTAGGCCGGAGCTGCATAGAAGGCCGCGGTGCCGCGACCGATGCGGCGCATTTTCAGGGCCGAATCCTTGAGCGGACCGGTGGCGACCCTGATGGCCAGGTCAAAGCCCTCCCTGACCAGGTCCTCGTGGTCCGTGCTCAGGCGAATGTCGAAGCGGACATTGGGAAAGCGCCGCGAAAACCCAGTGATAATGGCCGGCAGCACCAGGACGCCAAAGTCCGGTGAACATGTCAGGCGCAACAATCCCGACGGCTCTTCCTCGAGCTCCGGCAGATTGGCGACAGACGTCTGCAGCGCCCGGAGATGCTCACGCGTGCGTTCATAAAGCACAACGCCGGCAGTCGACAGCGCCACATGATGGGTGGTCCGGTGCAGCAGCTCGACACCGAGTTCGGCCTCAAGCTGGGCAATTGTCCGGCTCACCGTACCCTTCGCCACACCGAGCGACGTGGCGGCTTTCGAGAAGCTCTGATGTTCTGCGACGGCGGCAAAGGTGGTCAGGAATCGCAAATCGAATGGTGTTTTCATGACGAAACAGCATGTTGCATTTTTGCCCCAAACGCCAGCCCTATCAGACCCTGATCCGCTCTTGCCGGCTGGGGCAAGCCGCCGGGAGGATCCCCCCGGCGGCGTTGATGTCAGACCAGTTCAGCCAATGAAGCCGGATCGAAGGCCTTGAGTTCATCCGAGCGGCCGGCTTTGACTTTGGTCACCCACTGCGGATCACCCAGAATCGCGCGACCGACAGCGATCAGGTCGAATTCCCCGGCGTCCATGCGCCGGACCAGGCCGTCGAGACCCACCGGGGAGGATGTCTCTCCACCGAAGGCGGCCATGAATTCGCCCGACAGGCCCACCGATCCGACGGAGATCGTCGCAGCACCGGTCAGCTTCTTGGCCCAGCCTGCAAAATTGAGACCTTCCTCGCCATCGATTTCGGGGAACTCCGGCTCCCAGAAGCGGCGCTGCGAGCAATGGAAGATATCGACGCCAGCGTCCTTGAGCGGCGTCAGCCACTCTTCCATCTCGCCGGGTGTGGTGGCAAGCCGGACCTCGAAATCCTGCTGCTTCCACTGGCTGAGCCGCATCAACAGCGGATAATCGGGGCCGACTGCGGCACGCGTGGCCGCCACCACTTCGGTGGCAAAGCGGGTGCGTTCCTTCAGGGTTGCGCCGCCATAGCGGTCATCGCGCTGGTTGGTGGCGTGCCAGAAGAACTGATCGATCAGATACCCATGGGCGCCGTGGATTTCGGCCACATCGAAGCCAAGCCGCTTTGCGTCCGCTGCGGCTTTGGCGAAAGCGGCGATGGTGTCGGCGATGTCTTCGTCGCTCATCGCCACCCCATTCGGGTCTCCGGGCGCATTCAGGCCCGACGGGCTTTCCACCGGCGCGTCGGGCGTCCAGCCCATCATGCCGCGTGTTGCGCCTGTGTGCCAGATTTGTGGGCCCATCTTGCCGCCTGCGTCATGGACTTCCTCGATAACCTTGGCCCAGCCGGCAAGGGCCTTGTCACCATGGAAAAACGGAATCGCGGCCTCGTTGCGCGAAGCGGGCCTGTCGACCACCGTTCCCTCGGAGAGGATCAGCCCGACTTCGTTTTCGGCACGGCGGCGGTAATAGGCGGCCACATCCGGCCCGGGAATCCCTTCTGGCGAGAAAATCCGCGTCATCGGTGCCATGACGATCCGGTTCTTGAGTTTCAGCGACTTCAATTCGAAGGGGCGGAACAGGCTGTCGGTGTTGGGAAATGTTGGCATGATCTCTGGTGTCCTTTTCAAAGAGACCACAGAAGTATATATGATATACCAAGGTTCAAGAACGCACTTTGAATTGACCAGGTATACTGAAGGAAACCACCATGGATAAGATCGCCTGCGAAAGCTTCTCGGCCAGCTGTCCGAGCCGGGTCCTCTTCGAGCAGATTGCCGACAAATGGTCGATGATGGTGCTCGCGGTTCTGGATGCAGGGCCGGTGCGTTTCAACGCCATCAAACGGCATCTGGAAGGCATCACCCAGAAGGCGCTGACCGACTGCCTCAGACGGCTGGAGCGCAACGGGCTTGTCGAGCGGCGGGTGCTGCCCACATCTCCGGTGGGTGTGGAATATGAAATCACACCGCTCGGCCGCACCCTGCAACCACCTTTCAAGGCGCTTTATGGCTGGACTATCGAACAGATGCCTGCGGTGGAGGCTGCCCGAGAGGCGTTTGACCGGCGGGCAACGTCCAGGGCCTCGCAGCCCCAGCCGGTGGATCTGGAAGTGTCAGCGGAGGCCTGATCGGCGCTCAACGCTTTGGCTCACGCAAGACATCAAAATGAAATGGCGGGCTCGGTTTTCCGGACCCGCCCTTCTGTTTCGGGCTGTGAAAGCCGGATTACAGCGATGGCAGCGGCGGCAGCTTCTGGCCCAGCCACTTTTCCGAGAACGTATTGAGCTGTCCGCCGAGCTTCTTGTGCAGAATGAACACATTGACCCACTGCAGCAGATCCACATTGCCCTTCTTCACGCCGATGAAAGCGGGCGATTCCTTGATGATGAACTTGGTCTCCATGCTCAGGTCCGGATTGTCGGCTGAGACCTGGGCGGCAACCGTGTTGCCGGTGACAAGCACATCCACCTGGCCCGAGACATAGGCCGACAGCGTTGCAGCATTGTCGCCGAAGCGGATGATCTCGGTGCCCTCGGGGCTGTTCTCGGTGAGCTCGATGTCTTCCAGCGAACCGCCGGTGACGCCGACCTTCTTGCCGGCCAGATCAGCCATCGAGGAAATCGCCATGTCAGTGCTCGCGAAAGCGCCAGAGAAGAACGGCGCATAGGCGCTCGAGAACCAGATTGATTTGGCCCGCTCCGGATTGGCGCCCATCGACGAGATGATCAGGTCGACGCGGTCGGTTTCCAGGAACGGAATGCGCTGTTTCGATGTCACCGGAACAAGTTCGATCTCGATGCCGAGGTCTTCGGCGATCAGCTTGGCGACGTCGACGTCATAGCCTTCATACTCACCCTCCGCGCCGAGCGAGCCGAATGGCGGGAAGCTCTCGGGAATGCCGATCTTGATCGTTCCGGCTTCGAGAATGTCTGCAAGTTCTGCATGAGCGGTACCGGCAAAGCCGACCGCTGCGACACAGACCGCCAAGGCCGCCGTTCTGAGTTTATTCAACATTTTGTTTCCTTTCATTGAGGGCACGAATGTGCGGTTGAATCCGGTTACGGAAGCTTTGGAAGTTGCTTGGAAGACACAGCGCCGAGGCTGCGCTCGAGACGCCTGGCCCACACCGAGAGGGGAAAGCACAGGCAGAAATAAATCAGCGCCATCAGCGGGAAGATCACATAGGGCTCGGTGCCGCTCACCGGCGCATTGGCCCAGCGCTTGCCGATGCTCATCAGGTCATAAAAGCCGATGATGTAGGCCAACGACGTGCCCTTGATGATCTGCACTGTGAAGCCCACGGTCGGGGCCAGCGAGATCCGGACCGCCTGCGGCAGGATTACCAGCCGCACGATCTTGAGAAACGAAAGGCCGAGCGCGCGTGCGCCTTCCCATTGTCCGACAGGAATGGATTCCACCGCGCCGCGCCAGACATCGGCCAGATAGGCGCTGGCATAGACCACCAGCGCGATGCTGGCGGCCAGCCAGGGGTTCACATTGACCGCAAGAATGCGCGGGATCCCAAGCCCGATGAGAAACAGGAGCATCAGCAGCGGCACAGACTGGAACAGCCAGATATAGCCCGCGGCCACCCGCTTGGCGTTGATGTAGGGAGAGGTGCGCACGATGGTGATCACCAGCGCAATCAGGCCACCGCCAATCAGGGCGATCAGCGACAGGTAGATCGTGTACTGGGTCGCCGCCAGAAGCTGGTAGATGACAATACCGAAGGGTTTGCCAAGGACCGCTGTAAACAACTCGCTCATCGGGCCCTCTTCCACTGGAACATCTGGTAGTAGGCCCCGTTCAGGAGCGCCTTGAACGACAGTGCGAGCAGGATGTAGATCACTGTGAGCGTGATGAAGACCTCGAACGAACGGAAGGTGCGGCTGTCGATGAACAGGCCGGCCGAGGTCAGATCGGTCACTCCGATCTCCGCGATCACACCGGTGGTCAGGAACAGGAAGATGAACTGGCTGTTGAGCGACGAATACATCGCCGCCACCGCCTGCGGGAAAACGATCTTGCGGAACAGGGTGATCTTCTTCACACCGAGCGCCATCGCCGCTTCCACCTGGCCGGTCGGCACGGCCGCGTAACCGGCGCGCAGGATTTCCGAAAAATACCCCGAAAAATTGATCGTCAACGCCAGCAGTGCATGGGCCCAGAACGGCCAGGAATAGCCAACCAGAAGCGGCAGGCCAAAGGCGAAGAAGAACAGCTGCACGATCAGCGGCGTGTTGCGGATGACTTCAACATAGGCGGTGGCGAAGTGCCGAAGGCCCGGAACCTCGAAGTAACGCAAGGACGAAAGCACGGCGGCGAGCAGGAAGCCCAGGATGCCGCCCCCAAACGCCAGCGCCGAACTCAGCGCCGCGCCCTCCGCCAGCAGCCCCATATATTCCTGGCTGCGATAGATCTCAAAAAACCGAAATTCCATGAAGTGCTCCCCGGTAGCGCGAAAAACGGAGCAAGGAGCATGCCAATCCCAGATAGCCGCCGGAGGTTGAAGATGATGTCCCGCAGTGCACGCAACATGAGCAGATATGTTAGTTTGCTGAAATATTAATCAGCCAGCCTGCTGGACCCGGTCTGCGCATTTCAGGTCCCGAACGCCGGGTTCGCCTTGGTGGTCGCAGAACTTGCCCTCGGGCCATTTTCAGGCCATCACCCTGCGAACATGCACCTGCTCACCTATCCAAAGGCCCGCCATCATGATTCCCTGGGAACGGCTTGACGCCGTCACACTGGAAGACGGTACCGAGCTCAAGCTGATGCGCCGTGGTACGGAATATTCGATCATGCTCGGCACCAATGAGTTGATGAACAGCCGTCTGAGCGGATCGGAAGAGGCGTTGGCCAATCTGGCGGCGGAAAGGCTCGACGAGCGGACATCGCCGCGCCTGTTGATCGGCGGGTTGGGGATGGGTTTTACTTTGCGCGCTGCCTTGGCGGCACTGGGGCAAGGCGCTTCCATCACTGTCGCCGAACTTGTCCCTGAAGTCATTGCCTGGGCGAAAGGCCCCATGGCTTCGGTGTTTGCGGGATGTCTGGGTGACCCGCGCGTGACCCTGCATCAGGGGGATGTCGGCGAATTGATCCGCACCGGCAGGAGCGAGTGGGATGCCATCCTGCTTGATGTCGACAACGGACCTGACGGGCTGACGCGTGAAGGCAATGATGCACTGTATTCGGCCACAGGCCTTTCCGCTGCTCATCAGGCCCTTGCACCGGGCGGTATCCTTTCGGTCTGGTCCTCCGCTCCCGATCCGGTATTTACAAGGCGGCTCCGGCATGCGGGCTTCCAGGTCGAGGAAAAGCCAACCCGCGCCAGCACAAAAAAGCGCGGCGCGCGCCATATGATCTGGCTGGCGGTGCGCCCGGCCTGAGGCTACGAAAGGCTCGGGATCGATCCGCAAATGGTTGCGCCATGCATCGGCACAGTGATGTCCGTGAGCAAAAATACGGCTTCTTAGGGGTGAAAATCCACGATTGGATTGGGGTCGAAAGCTACCTCGCGTCAATTTTCGCTTAACCCTAAATTAGATCATTAAGATACATAAATGTATGCACGGACCCATGAAGGGCTCAAAGAAAGTCGTCAAATTGCGAATGAGTGTCGCAAGCACCGACGCCTGTTGGACGGAGTTTACTGTGGGCCAGGATACTCATGAAGCCGTGGGGATTGCTGAGAAGCTCAGCTTTCTAGGGATTGACGAAGCGCAGCGCGAGGCATTGATCGCTTTCAAGCCGCTGCTTGACAAATTCATGGAACCGGCACTCGATCGGTTCTACAAACATGCGGCAGCCCAACCAGAGACGGCAAAGCACTTTCGTGATGCGGCCCATATGGAGCATGCCAAACTGAAGCAGATGGATCACTGGGAGGTTATCTCCACAGCGAAGTTCGATCAGGAATATATCGATGCCGTCACACGCATCGGCAAGGTTCATGCGAAACTCGGTCTTGAGCCTCAATGGTACATCGGCGCCTATGCGCTGTTGCTGGAGGACCTGACCAGGAACGCGATTGAATCCGAACTCGGCAAATTCGGGATGGGCAAGAAGGCAAGCAAAACGGCCGCCGGCATTGCCGCGGTGATCAAGGCCGCCATGCTTGACATGGACTACTCGATCTCGGTCTATCTCGACGAGCTTGCCAAGGAGCGCGAGCGGGCGGAAGCCGAACAGGCACGCCTCAAGGCCGAACAGGACCAGGCGTTGGGTGCCTTGGACCACGCACTTAGCGGTTTGTCGGCGGGCGACCTCGATTCCACGATTGATGAGGATCTTGCCCCTGAGTTTGCTCAGTTGAAGAGCAACTACAACAATTCCGTTGCCAAGCTGAATGAAGCCTTTTCGGATATGATCGCTTCAATCGAGCAGTCGAATTCCGACACCCGTGAGCTTTCGCGTGCCACGGATGACATGGCCAAGCGGACCGAGCAGCAGGCTGCCGCGCTGGAAGAAACAGCCGCAGCGGTCGAAGAGATTTCCATTATCTCGAAACAGTCAGCGGAACGCACCAAGGAGGCGCGTCAGGTTGTTGAGCAGACCTCGGTCGAAGCCACGCAATCGGGTGAAACCGTGACCGAGGCCATCGCGGCGATGGGCAAGATCGAGGAATCCTCCAAGAAGATCACACAGATCATCTCGGTGATTGATGAGATTTCGTTCCAGACCAATTTGCTGGCACTCAATGCCGGCGTTGAGGCGGCACGCGCCGGTGAGGCGGGACGGGGGTTTGCCGTCGTCGCACAGGAAGTGCGCGAACTGGCCCAGCGCTCGGCTTCTGCAGCCAAGGAAATCAAGGAACTGATCGAAGCTTCGGCCAACGACGTGATGCAGGGCGTGACGCTGGTCAACAAGACCGGGGAGGCGCTTGGCAGCATTGGCGGGCAGATCAGCTCCATCAGCGAGCATTTTGCCTCGATATCAAAGTCGTCCCAGGAACAATCGTCCGGCATTGCTGAAATCAATGCTTCGATCGGTTCGATGGACCAGATCACCCAGCAGAACGCGGCGATGGTGGAGCAAACCAATGCCGCCACGCAGAACCTGCTTGGAATCAACCAGACGCTGGCAGACCTTGCCGCGCGCTTCACGGTCTCGGGCAAGGGGCACGCCACCCCGTCCGGTGGCCAATATGCGCAGGCCGCATAGCGCAAGCCAGGTCCCCGCAGTGTTTCGCGGCGACAGAGGTTCAGCTGAAGGCACCGCGATCCAAAATCTCGCGGTGCCGGTCCGCCCGCAGCTACGATCTTATGAGCTCGTCAGTCTGGCGGATTGATAGTGATCAGCGCGTGACGGATCGAGATTTGTGCGCGACAGATCTCCCCCAGCCCATGCGATCACCTTCGGATCCATCACCTTGAACCACAAGGGTGGGATGGCGGCGAGCAGGAAGCAGCCTGGATAGCCCGACGGCAGCGACGGAAGATGATCAAACGACCGCAGGGCCTGATAGGGCCGCAAGGGGTTGGCGTGATGGTCTGAGTGACGCTGGAGGTGAAACAGAATCAGGTTTGTCACAATGTGATTGGTGTTCCAGGAGTGATGTGGTTCGCATGGCCCGTAGCGACCGTCAGGTCTCAGTTCACGCTTGAGTCCGTAATGCTCGACATAATTTGCAAAGGTCAGATGCAGCCATCCGATCAGGCCGTTGATCAGCAGAAACGGGACTATCTTCCATCCGAATGCCAGGATCAGCGCGATGGCGGCGAGCCCGGTGATTGCATAGCCCTGGAGAATGTCGTTGCGCCAATGCCAGAAGCCGTGCCCCTTGCGCGCGAGGCGTGCGCGCTCCATCTCCCAGCCGCGCACAGCGGTGCCCGGAATTTCCCTGAGCGCAAAGCGCCACAGGCTTTCGCCGAGCCGTGCCGATGCCGGGTCGCCGGGTGTGGCCACATGCACATGATGCCCCCGATTGTGTTCGATTGAGAAGTGTCCGTAGCCCGAGACCGCATTCGCCAGTTTCGCGCCCCATTGATCGAGCCGGTTGGGCTTGTGGCCGAGTTCGTGCCCAACCGTGATGGCCGTTCCGGAACTGATCCCGCTGCTCAGCGCCAGCCCCAGATAGACCAGAAACGGTGTTTCCGGCTGGCCCGCGGCAATCGCGCAACTCAGGAAGGAAAACCAGAACACCGGAACCGAGAAAAACAACAACACCCTGTAAAACGGATCGGAGGCCATCTGCTCGACAATTTCTTCGGGCGGATTGTTCGGGTCCGTGCCGATGAAATGATCAGCCGCAACCAGAACACCGTAGTAAAACACCACCGGCAGCAGAATCCACCAACCGTTGCCGCTGGCAAGATAGGCGAGGGCGGCGAGGCCCGGCAGCGATGGTGACAGTACCGAAAACACCCACAGCCAACGCTTGCGGTCGCGGTACTCGATCTTGTCGCCGTTCTTTGACGTCGTGATGAAGATCATTCGCAGCCTCTCCCGACAGCGAATGGTATGCGGGCATTGATCCGTGCACAAGGGCAGTGTTCAACCAGTCATCGCCAGCTCAACGGAAAGCTGTCATGCGGCCTTCATGGCCAACCGGTTGCGCCCCGCTTTCTTGGCCTCATAGAGCGCGATATCGGCGCGCCGCATCAGGGTTGTCAGGTCGTCATCCGGGGAGAGGCTTGCAATGCCGATGCTCACCGTCACCTTGAGCAATTGACCTGCGAACGGGAACGGCAGATCGGAAATACACGCGCGCAGTTTTTCTGCTGCCTTGACGGCGCCCTCCATGCCAATCTCAGGCAGCAGAATGCAGAATTCCTCACCGCCAACACGGCCGATGAGATCGTGCGAACGCAAGGCGTGCTTCCAACGCTCCACCAGGCCGCGCAAGACTTCGTCGCCTGCGGCGTGACCATTGCGGTCATTGATACTCTTGAAATGATCCGCATCCAGAACGACCATCGAGACTTGCTTGCCATGCCGCTTTGTTCGATCGATCTCGTTTTGCGCAAGTTCCACAAAACGATGGCGGTTCAGGGCAGTGGTGAGACTGTCTGTCCAGGCGAGCCGTGCCAGTTCCCGTTCCTGGCGCTTGAGTTCGGTGATGTCGAACCGGAATCCGACCAGTCCACCCTCGCTGGTATGGCGGTCCTGAACCTTGATCCAGGTGTCTCCCGGCAGCCGTTGCTCGATGGCGTCACCCGGATGCCGGAGCTTCTCCAGCCGATCGCTGATCCAGGCCTCCTCATTGCCGATCGCATCCGGATATTGTCCGTTTTCGATGCCTTTGCGAATGACATCCTCAAAACGTGCCCCCGGGACAATGTACTCGGCGCTTTCCGCGTAGATCTCACGGAAACGATTGTTGCAATAGACCAGCCGTTCATCCTTGTCATAAAGGACAAACCCGCTCGGCAGGCATTCCATCGCGTCATGAAATCTGCGCTCTGCCGCATCTGCCCTCTGGATTTGCAATCGCAATTCCATGCTTTCCATGACCATTGCGGCGAGATCGGCTAGCATCTTTTTTTGCGCTTCATCAAAGCTGCGTGGCTTGGTGTCGAGAATAGCGAGAGTCCCAAGATTATGGCCGCCCTCGGCGCGCAACGGTGCGCCGGCGTAGAACCGCACATGTGGCCGCCCCGTAACGAATATGTTGTCTGCCCAGTCCGGATCCTTGATGGCGTTTTCAATGACGAAAACATCATTCTGGAAAATCGCATGATTGCAAAAGGTGGTGCTGCGGTCGAGTTCGGTCATGGGCGTGCCGGTTTTGGCCTTGAACCACTGCCGATCGCGATCAATCAACGACAAAACCGCGACGGGCGCGTTGAACATAGTGGACGCAAGCCGGGTTATGCGATCATAAGATTCTTCAGGCATGCCGTCGAGGATCTGGTAGCTGCGCAGCTTATCAAGGCGTTCGGATTCTCTGTCCGGCAGTGGGTAGAATGGCATCTGAAGCCCGTCCGTTTTTTCCAGTAGCGGGGCGCGTTGCCCTGTTTTATGAGCTGCGACGGTGAAACAATTATCTTTTGACACGTTTCGTGAATGACTGCGCAACGGTAGTGCCGAGAGTTCTAATAAAAGAATAATGGAATATAAAAAATAGCGAAGAGTTTTACAATAAATGACACTTTGGAAGATACCGAAGGGGTCGGTCCTTTCGGCGCGCGAAACCAATCCTGCCAACCTCGGCATTGGCAAGCTCGGTGAACCGGTGCCGGTTCAGCCGCCCCGCGAGACTGTCAGTCCGGGTGAGCCGCGAAAGTTCGAACTCTGGCGCTTGATATTGCTCAGCTCATAGCTGAGACAAACGAGTCCGCCAGATTGGGTTCTCCACCCGCGGTGGAGAGGTCGGGCTCTGATATGACTGTTTCTTAATATGTTGTGGTGCAGACTGGACTTCGATTCCGAAGATGCAGCCAAGGATGACGCCATGCGTAGAATTTCAGCATTCATCACACTGCAGGTTGGTCTGTTTGCGGCAGCCCCGGCCCGGGCTTTCGAATACAAGCCGCTGCTCAAGCAGGTTTTCGGAACCTCTGATCCCAGCGAACTCGGTGGCCCGATCTTTGCCCTGATCGTGGTCGCGGCCATCCTGTTCTTTTGGGTTGCGCTGAAAATCGGGAAGCGGCGGCAGCGCCGGATGATCGAAACCTATGATGAGCAGCTTCAGGATTACGCCTCCCGCCTGCGCCGCGGCAAGCTCTGATCGCCGAGGCTCAGGACCCTCGTTTCGAGGAGACTTAAGGGAAGTGGAGACGTCTTGGTTCCAATGGGCTGGGGCGCGCCTATCCATTCGCGTGGCGAATGGGCGGTTTCGGGAAATTCATTTCACTTCGTGCGCCGTTTGCCTATGATCGGCATGCCCTGATTTGGTGTTGGGTCGCGCTCCGAGCCCGATCCAACCCACTTTTTCACGAGACCTTCCATGCCCGCGCAACTCTCCGTCAATCTCAATGCTGTCGCCATGCTCAGAAATCGCCGGGACTTGCCCTGGCCGAGCGTCACGGCACTTGGCCGGATTGCGCTTCAGAATGGTGCCCATGGGTTGACCGTGCATCCGCGGCCCGACCAGCGCCATATCCGGTTTTCTGACCTGCCCGAACTGCGTGCGCTGATCGATGACGAATTCCCTCAGGCGGAATTCAACATCGAGGGCTATCCAAGCGACGAGTTTCTCGACCTGGCCGAGGCCAATCAGCCCGAACAGGTGACGCTGGTTCCTGATGATCCGGCACAGGCCACGTCCGACCATGGCTGGGATTTTGAAGGCAAGGGTAATTTTCTGCGCTCGGTGGTGCAGCGGCTCAAGAAGAGTGGCACGCGGGTGTCGCTGTTTTGTGATCCCGATGCGACCCGTGCGGCGCTCGAGGCGGCCAGGGAGACAGGCGCTGACCGGGTGGAATTCTACACCGGGCCCTATGGCGGAACCTATGACGATCCGGTTCGCGCCAAAGATGAGCTGGCAAAACTCGAGGCTTCGGGCCGGATTGCCGCCGAACTCGGACTTGGCGTCAATGCTGGCCACGATCTCACGGTCGGCAATCTGCCTGGCCTCGCCCGTGTGCTGCCCAACCTGCTTGAGGTGTCGATCGGCCATGGGCTGACCGCAGATGCACTTGAGTACGGAATGGCCGAAACCGTGCGCCGCTTTGTCCGCGCCTGCGGCTGATGAGCCCTGGTCCGGCGCTGCATTTGCCTGCGTTGCTTCAGTGTAAATAGGATCGGCCTCCCTCGACGACGGACGGGACGAGGTAGGCCTTTACATCATGGCCGGAGATCGAGCGCATGATGTTTCAGGGATTTACGTGCCTCAAACTCTCTGTCGCGAGGCGCGGAAACCCGCGAAACCTTCCGAAACACCGCTTGTGAGCGGTCAGTCGACGCATCAAGAACAGTGCGTTTCGGAAGGCGGAGGATCAGCCCTGCAAGGCGTCCTTCGTGGCCTCGAAGAAGGCTTCGAGTGGCGTCAGCTTCGCGACCGCAAGGGTTTCGGCGTCTTTGGTCACAATATCGACCTTGCCAGCGCGCGTGTTGGTGTCGAACGAGACGAAGGTCGGAATGAACGGGGCAGGGACGCCGGCGCCTTCCATGCCCTGAGCAAGCTGCTCATCGGTCACATGAACAACGGTGAGCGGCTTGCCGGTTGCCTCGGAGGCCAATGCGGCGACCTCTTCGGTTGTGCGCGCGACCGACCCGGTCAGCGTGTAGATCATGCTGTCGACAGCCGGTGCCGCCAGGCCGCCGGCAATGGCGCGGGCTGCATCGTCACGGGCGATGTTGGCAACTTTTCCATCGCCGGCTGCGCTGAACCACTGGCCCATCGCAAATGCGGCTGGCAGTGACATGAAGTAGTTTTCCATATACCAGCTGACGCGGAAAATCGTGTAGGGCAGGCCGGTTGCGATGATCGCGTCTTCAGTGCCCTTGTGGTCACCCGCAAACAGGACCTTGGCCTCATCCGGATTGGGCATGGAGGTGTAGGCAAGACGACCGACGCCCGCGGCTTTGGCGGCTGCCACGGCTGCTGTCTGCTGGCGAAACCGGGTGCCTTCGCCATCAAGCGCATCGGTGGAAATGATCAACAGCTGGTCGATGCCTGCGAAAGCAGCTTCGAGCGAAGCCGGGTCGTTGAAGTCCACCTTGCGTGTCTCCACGCCACGGGCTGCCAGATCTGCCAGCTTGGACGTGTCCCGCGAACCCGCAACAATGCTGGAGGCGGGAACATTGAATGTATCGAGAAGATGGCGGAGCACGCCTGCGCCCAGATGTCCCGAAGCGCCGGTGACGAGCAATTTTCCAGTCATTGGTAGTCCTTTCCTGTGAGAGAGTCGGTGTCGCGATCTCGAAAAAATATCTGCTCTCATATTGAGAGTTACTGCATATATGTTACGATGGTGACAGAAAAAAGAAGGCATTTTCAGCACTGATGGTTACGTGGAAGGAACCAGCCCATGGACGCCCATATTTCCTTTTCCCAACGCTTGAAGATGATGCAGGGGCACCAGCCGCTTGAGAGTTGTCCGGTGCGTCAGGTCATGCAGGGCATCTTCGGCAAATGGAGCACGCTGCTGCTGCTGGCGCTGGCCGAGCGGCCCTACCGCTTTGGCGAGTTACGCCGTCTGGTGCCTGACATCTCGCAACGCATGCTGACCCAGACCCTGCGCGATCTCGAGCGCGACGGCTACATCTATCGCAAGGTCTATCCCACCAAGCCGCCAAGCGTTGAATACGGGCTGACGGATCTCGGGACATCCATGCTGACACCGCTCAACGATCTGGTGATCTGGGCCAATGACAACTTTGCCGCCGTGGATGCCGCCCGCAAGCGCTTTGATGCGGCGGGCACGGACTGATCCACGATATGGTGGCCGGTGCGGGGGGGGTATGGCTCGGGTGTCGGTCGCCGGATGTGCTGCATCCGGTGGCCTTGCTTTCCCGCTGTTGACAATCACGCTTGAAATTGTGCCGTGCGTCGGTCAGAAAACCTGCCAAGTCCAGCAGGAAACACCATGAGTCGGCTCACCACATCGATCTTCGCAATGACCACTGCAGCTCTACTAAGCGTGGCGCTGGCCGGATGCCAGTCGCAATCCCCCGCAAAGCCGTCCCGCCCTGCCGTTCCTGACAATTTCTCTTCGCTGATGCCGCCGCAGAGCCTGCTGCGCGATGATACCATCGAGGCCGCGAGCCACGACCGCAGTTCAAGCCGTCTTGCCTATGTCGGGGTCTGGGCAAAATCCGGCGATGCCTGCGCGATGATGGATCAGACCGCCTTTGATGGCTTCGCCGTCATAACCCCGAATTCGCTGCGCCGTCCGGGTGAAACCTGCAGCTTTGACCAGGGCGCTGCAGGGCAGGGCTACCAGCAGTTTGACGCCAGCTGCAAGGTCAGGCGCAAGAAAAGAAAACGGACAATCATCATCTCGATGATGAACAGCACCGCCATGAGCTTGAGTGTCGACGGCAAGAGCCAAACCCTGACCCGGTGCCATATGCTCAAGTGAGGGGGGCTGATCTGTCCTCAAATCGCCCCTATCGGCAACGGAGCGGATTTACAAGCTGAAAGCAGGGCAATCCTCATTGAGCGCGGCGGGGATACAGGTGGGCTGTATAGGGTCGCCGGGGGCAAGTGGTTCTGTCCGGAAAGTTCCGATGAAGTCTGGATAATCAGTACGCAACGCCGGCGCCGCCAATAGCCCGCATGCAGTATGGAGTCCGCGCTCTGTTTGCTGCCTTTGATAAGTAGGTTTGGTTTCTGGCGGATGTCGACATTCGCTCTACTTCGAGTGCTTCTTTCAAAGCATTCGGCTTCGTCTCGCCGAAAATATGTCTGTATAGAAATAGATATTGAGGTCGGGATTATTGACGTAAATCCAGATACGTTGTTCAGATTTTGGCGGATCGTTTTTTCTATTTTGATGAATAGGGGAGTTAATAAATTCAGTTGATCGGTATTTAAAAAAATATAGAATAGAAATGTTAGGCAAAAACATCTGAGTTTGACTCCGAGAGTTTGTTCTTGGTGGACGACGAAGTGTGCCTAGGGAGCAGTCAATGCTTTTTAAACAAAAAAATGAACTTCGGATTGGCCGGGTAACCGCCCTGTCGATGTTGGGGGCTGCTTTGGCTGGGATTGCGGTTGCCGATGATCGCATGAATGAACCCTATGGGTCGCGCTATCTGAACTATTCGCAGAATGCAGTGTGGTCTTCACACTACGGGACGAATTCCGACCAGGGTTGGCCCACAAGCCTGTACCAGAAGGCGATTGCGGACGTGAACGGCGATGGTCGTGCCGATGCGGTCGCGTTTGGCAAGCCCGGTACATTTGTGTCGCTTTCAAATGGAACCAGTTTCTCTGGCTCCACCATGGCAATCGCCAATTTCGGCACCGACCAGGCCTGGACGGTCGAAAACGATCCGCGGTTTGTGGCCGACATCAACGGCGATGGGAAGGGCGATCTGCTTGGCTACGGAATCCAGGGCGTCTGGGCCGCCACTTATTCCGGCAACAACACGACGCCGGCTTTCTCCGGTTTCAAACTCTGGTCAAATCAGTTCGGGTCGTCGCAAAACAGCGGCTTCTATCTGAATTCCGATTTCATCCGCACAGTTGCCGACATGAACAATGACGGAAAATCGGATCTGGTCGTGTTTGCAGACACGGGCGTCCAGGTTGCCTTGAGCAACGGAAACGGGTTCGACGGACCGACTTTGTGGATCGGCAACTTTGGCACCAATGCCTCCTGGAACAACACGAATACAGTCCGCGAACTGGCTGATGTGAACGGCGACGGATTGCTTGACGTGGTCGGCTATGGCTGGCCTGCGGTCTTCGTAGCCCTGAACAACAACGGGACCGGCTTCCATTCGGCTGAGCGCTGGACCACCCAGTTTTCCAAGGATGACCGCAGCGGATTTTTCCTCAACAGTGACTTCATCCGGACCACAGGTGATGCCGACGGTGATGGCAAGGCCGACCTGATCGTGTTTTCCGATACCGGAATTCAGGTTGCCAAGAGCACGGGAAGCGCGTTTTCGTCGAGTTCTCAGTGGGTCGCGGCGTTTGGCACCGCCAGTGGCTTCAACAACACCAAATACAAACGGGTCGTCGCTGACGTCAATGGCGACAGTAAGGTCGACATTGTTGGCTTCGGCGACGCGGGAACCTTCTTTTCCATGTCACAGGGCGTCCAGTTCTCGCCCGCACAGAAGTGGGTCAGCGATTTCGGCTACCAGCAGGCCTGGCGCAACACCACGGATCCGCGCTTTTTGCGTGATGTGAACGGGGACGGCGTTTTGGACCTGACCGGCTACGGCCTGTACGGTGTCTATGTCTCCGCGAGTGCGCCGCTCTATTGTTGTGATGAGACTTATTTCTACGACCCGCAGTTCAGCCGGTATGTCGTCGAAGGTCAAATGGCGCGAGTGTTCCTTCCCGCCATTTACAACAAGATCACCATGCCAAAGAAAGATACGTCCGTTTGTACGCTGTCGAACTACCCGGACATCTATCATCCTGTCGGGCAGAACACCAATGCCGGACAGCCCTGGCTGAACGAGAGCTGGCGTGTCAAACTGAACGCCCGCTTCGCCGTGAATGCAAATTTCTTCGATATCCATCAGGACCCCCGGACGTCAGAGTGCAGCGTCGGTTTGGGGCTCGCCATCAGCGAGGGGGATCTGTTGAGCCCCTACTCGCAATTCAACGGCGAGGACACAACGGCGCTGCTGGTTTACACTCCCACACACGCAACCCGGGTGGGCAAGAATGCCGAGATGGTTCTTGGAACTCAGGTCACGAATTGGCAGGGCAACGTGCAGTTTGCGATTTCCGGCATGCGGTTGATTACCAACGGAGTAGCCGTTGCTTCCGAACCGGTCCCGACAAGCGCACGTGCACGTGCGGCAGTGGGCCTGACGCGTGACAACAAGACATTGTTGTTCATCGTCCAGAACAATGGCCACGATGGCGGCTCGCCTGCCAATGAGAGCGCCAGCCTGCCTGCAATGGCCAATGCGCTGTTGAAGATGGGGGCCTACAACGCGATCAATCTCGATGGCTCCGGTTCAGCGCAGCTCTGGTTCAAGAACAACAAGATTGAGTTCAAGAGCGAGCCCAGCGATGGTTCCGGTCAGTATCGCGGCATCCCGGTTCCCTTCGGCATAGAGTAGCGCGGTCGCTGCCCCCGGGCGGCAAGAGCTCAGGCTGCATGCGGCCTTGATGAACCGGAACAACTGGTCCGGGCATCATCAGGGCCGCTTATGTTTCGCGGCCAGCGGAACGGGCGGGGAGGCAGCCCGCACCCGCAGCGCCCGACCACAGACTTCAACCAACTCCGGTTTCGCCTTCACACTTGACGCCGTACCGTACGGTACGGTACATGCTTCGATATGACATTGACCCTTCATCATGAAAGCGCGCCTGCGCGCGCGAACTCCGGGGCGGGGCAGACGGTTGATCCGGCTGTTGCGCTGCCGGAGGATGACGAGTTCACCGAGCGCCAGCGCGAAGTGCTCGATGCCGTGCTCAAGCTGATGGTGGCGGAAGGCGACGGGTTTTCGGTGGCCGCTGTGGCCCGCGCCGCAAGCTGCTCCAAGGAGACGCTTTACAAGTGGTTTGGCGACCGCGACGGTCTCTTGACCGCCACCGTGCGCTGGCAGGCGTCCAAGGTGCGGATGCCGAAACTGCCGCAGGACAGGCTGACGCGCGCCAGCCTCGAACAGGCGCTGACCGGCTTCGCGGAAAGCTGGCTTACGGTGATCACCGGCGATCTGTCGATCGCGCTCAACCGCGCCGCCGTGTCCCATGCCGGTTCGGGCAAGAGCCGGTTGGGCGGGATTGTGCTGACCAACGGCCCGTTCGCGATGAAACGGCGGCTCGAGCCGTTGTTCGAGGCGGGCAGGGAGGCCGGGCTTCTGAGCTTTGAGGAAGCGGGCGAAGCCTTTCGCGTCTTCTTCGGCCTGGTGGTGGCGGATGCGCAGATCCGCGCGCTTCTGGGCGAGGATTACCGGCCTGAGGCAGCCGAAATCAGAACCATTTCCGCGCTGGCGGTGACCAAATTCCTCGATCTCTACGCACGGGGATGACGAACAGGCGAGGGGCCAAACCCCTTGTCGGGACCAACAAAGACAACAACACGCAAAACGGGAGACTATCATGCGCGTTTATTATGATGCCGATGCCGATCTCAACCTGATCAAGTCGAAGAAAGTGGCCATCATCGGCTACGGGTCTCAGGGCCGGGCGCATGCGCTCAACCTGAAAGATTCCGGCGCAACCAATGTTGCCGTCGCCCTTCGCGCCGGTTCGGCCACCGCCAAGAAGGCCGAAGCCGATGGCTTCAAGGTGATGACCGTTGCCGAAGCAGCCGCCTGGGCCGACCTGATGATGATGGCCACCCCTGACGAGCTGCAGGCCGACATCTACAAGAACGAGATCGCTGGCAACATCCGCGATGGCGCGGCGATCGCTTTCGCCCACGGCCTCAACGTGCATTTCGGCCTGATCGAGCCCAAGGACACCGTCGATGTGGTGATGATCGCGCCAAAGGGCCCCGGCCACACCGTGCGCGGCGAATATGTCAAGGGCGGCGGCGTGCCCTGCCTGATCGCCATCCACCACAATGCCTCGGGCAACGCCCATGATCTGGCACTGTCCTACGCCTGCGGCGTTGGCGGCGGCCGTTCGGGCATCATCGAAACCAACTTCCGCGAAGAGTGCGAAACCGACCTGTTCGGCGAGCAGGTTGTTCTCTGCGGTGGTCTGGTCGAGCTGATCCGCGCCGGTTTCGAAACCCTGGTCGAAGCCGGTTACGCGCCGGAAATGGCCTATTTCGAGTGCTTGCATGAAGTGAAGCTGATCGTCGACCTGATCTATGAAGGCGGCATCGCCAACATGAACTACTCGATCTCCAACACGGCCGAGTGGGGCGAGTATGTCACCGGTCCGCGCATCATCACCGACGAGACCAAGGCCGAGATGAAGCGCGTGCTGCACGACATCCAGACCGGCAAGTTCACCTCCGACTGGATGCAGGAGTACCGTTCGGGTGCTGCCCGCTTCAAGGGCATCCGCCGCATGAACGACAGCCATCAGATCGAGGAAGTCGGCGAAAAGCTGCGCGGCATGATGCCCTGGATCAAGTCGAACGCGCTGGTCGACAAGGCCAAGAACTGAGCTCTGACGAGTTTGCCGAAAACGCGACAAGGCCGGGAGCGATCCCGGCCTTTTGCTGTCAGGAGCCGCTCAGACCCCGGGAACCGTCTCCCGCACCACCACCGACACCGGGAAATGGTCTGAAAACCCGTCCGTATTGACGTTCTTGGCGGCGTTGCCCTTGGCCATGCCGAAGCGGATCGGGCCCTCGTTCTTCGAGTTCGAGGTCATTTCCGGATAGGCCTCGATGCGCACCGTGTCCTCGAGAGCCTTGAACGGGGTTTTGCCCTTGAGCAGCGAGCGCGACACCAGGATCTGGTCGAACAGATTGGCGTCGCCCTGGTAATAAAGTGTGCCGTAGAGCGTGCGCTTGCGCCCCGATTTGCTGGTCACCGTCTGCTTCAGCAGGTTCCAGGTGAGGTTGTAGAACATTGCCGAGGTGGAGCCCTCCACATCGTCGCGCTCGCGCCGCGCATTGGCATGCACCATCAGCGAGGCATCCGACGGGTCGTCATTCATGTCGCCCATGGCGATGACGGCAACATCCTTGTCGCGCACCTCGCGGATCCGCTCGTGCCAGTAGCCCAGCGTCTCGCCCGCCGTCATCCGGTAACCGGCACTTTCGATGGTGCCGCCCGAGCGTGACGGCCAGTGATTGGAGAGCGCTATCAGCTGGTTGCCGGAATTGGTAACGAAAGTGCATTGGGTGATGTCACGGGTGCCGGTGCGGCGCATCACGAAATGGCTGAAGATCTCGGTCTCGATGATCACCAGCCGGTTCTTGTCAAAGATGAAGGCGGTGTCGATGCCGCGCTTGTCCTTGGTCGAATCCGCATGCACGATGGAGTAGTTGCGCCCCGGCAGAAGCTGGTCCAGCCGGTCGCTGAGCGCCTCCAGCGCAAACCGGTTCTCGACCTCGCAGACCCCGAGCAGATCCGGCCCGGCGCCGCCGCCCATCTGCACCATGATCGAGGCCAGCTGGTCGATCTTGCGGTCAAACAGCGCCTGCGTCCAGCCCTTCAGATCGCCCTTGTTCTTCTTCGCGATCCAAGGCTCCCGCGCCGGAAACCCTTCCGGCGCAAACAGGTTTTCAAGATTCCAGAACCCAACGAGATAATCCGGCATGCCATCCTCCCGTGTCAGTCGAAAAGAGTGTAGCGGATTGCGGTGACAATTTGAAGGCGAGCGATGGGCGGGGCGGTGCCTGTGTTGCTTCAGGAGCAGGCGTCCCTATTCAATCAGGTCAATCGGCTCACGCGCCTGGGCACCTCGCTCTCATGTGACGTAAAACCGTGGCGCAAGCAGAAGAACTCCATCGGCTGCCAATGCGGACCACCAACCGACCCGAGCCATCCGTTTCGGGCACATGGTCTCTTCGGCCATCACGGCAATGGCGAGTTTTTGGCCGATTGGAGAACTGACTCTCGGCACGGTCCAGCTGCCCCGATTGCGTCGTTCTTATATCTGGAATGCGCATGCGCACACAAAATTTTCGCATTGCACAACGCGCTATATCACTGTTTATAAAAGAAATTCTAAATTAGTGCAGGAAGTTGAGGTATTAACTTGTTGCTTTGTTAACCAATATTTTCCTTATTGTTTATACACTACATCAGGAAAGTCTGAATCCGGGTTCG
Source organism: Hoeflea sp. (assembly GCA_043585085.1). GTDB lineage: Bacteria > Pseudomonadota > Alphaproteobacteria > Rhizobiales > Rhizobiaceae > Hoeflea. Next base: position 209,196 of record CP121320.1, on the reverse strand, counting down.
GACTGTTTCAAATGGAAGGGCATTGGAATGATCAGCCGCATCAAATCACCAGCCAGACAAATCTGCATCGCGACGCTGTGCTCTTTGCTTGTGTATTCATCGGCGCTGGCCAGCGAGGCAATGCCGATCAAGTTAAACCTCACCGAAAAGACATCAGAGAGTCTGGCCTTCAAGGTCCTCGAGCTGGCGGTCGAGAAGCTCGGCAACAAATACAAGCTTGAAGGGGCCGATATTGTTTACCCTAACACCAATGCTGAAAAAGCAGCCTTGGCGGAGGGCAAGATCGATATCCGTTGGGGCGGCGCAACCGAGGTCGACGGCACAAAGTTCAAGAACGTGCCGTTTCCCATTGACGGGGGCCTGCTTGGATACCGTCTGTTTCTGATTGATGGCGAGCGCCAGGCTGAATTCAGCGCGATTCAGTCACTCGAAGACCTTAAGGGCATGATTGCCATTCAAGGGCCGGGCTGGGGCGATATCGGGATTCTTGAAAACGCCGGCCTGACGGTTCGCACCGGGCCCTACAAGCAGCTGTTCAAGATGACCGTTGGCGGCCGGGCGGATTACTTCCCCCGTGCAGCCTTTGAGGCCATCGCCGAGCAGGCGGCCAACAAGGACGATGCCCCTGGCCTCGCCGTCGAGAAGTCGCTGATCGTGCACTATCCGCTGACCTGGGTTTACACCGTCTCCGCGGATCGAAAGGACCTCTATGATGACATCATGAAGGGACTGTATGAAGCCTTTGATGACGGCTCATACAAAGAGCTGCTTCTCAGCGATGCCAATGTGAAGCTGTCGCTGGAGCAAGGCAATCTCAACGGCCGCAAGGTCATTGAGCTGCCCAACCCCAACATGCCTGAGGAAATCAAGGCGGTTCCTGAAAAATACTGGTTCAAGCCGCAAACCAACTCCTGGTGATCTTGCAATGGTGCCGGATCAAACCATCCTGAATTCACAGTTGGATTTTGTTTCAAGCGAGATCCAGACCCAATCTGAACACGCGAGATGACAATGAAAAAGTCGATAACACTGCAGCTCATTGTGCCAATTCTTGTCCTGGTTGCCGTGGGCTTCCTGGGCGTCGGATCCTACATGATCTGGTCTCAGTCCCAGTCGCAATTGAAGATGTTTGAAGAGAACGTCTCCTTGACAGGCGATCTGACACAATCCGGGGCCACCCTGGGTCTGTGGCAGTTCGATGAGACGCTGATTGCCAACACAATCGATCCTGCCAAGGCAGACAGCACCTTCAAGGCGGTTTCCGTCATCAAGCCCGATGGTCAGCCATACTTTGTCGATGGAGATGGCGACGATCGGAAGATTGCGATCGATCAGGCCACCAAGGCAGGCACGCTGGATGCGCCGACACTGCATTGGGACAACAACATGCTGGTTGCCCTGGTGCCGCTTCTGCACACGGAAGAAGGCAACGTGATGAACATCGGCACCATGGCGCTTGCCTTTGACAGCAGCCCTGTTGTCGCGGGGATCACCAGCACGGCGATCATGTCGATTGTTCTGATGCTGCTCGCCATTGCGGTGATTGCGGTTGCAATCTACCTGGTGACCCGCAGCATCACCCGGCCCCTCGCCAATCTGGAATCGGCCATGGCGTCGCTGTCCGCGGGCGAGCTTGGTGTTGAAGTTGCCAATGCCGAGCGCAAGGATGAAATCGGCTCTATGGCCCGCGCGGTGCAGGTCTTCAAGGACCAGTCGATTGCCAAGATCACGCTTGAGAATGAAGCAACCGAACAAAGAGCTGCAACGGAGCAAAGCCGCGAAGCGCAGCTTCGCCTGGACGGTGAACGCGCCGCAGCCATGGCGCAAGCCACCACCAGCCTTGCATCTGCCCTGAAGGCGCTTGCTCAAGGCGATCTGACCGTCCAGATCGACGAGGCTTTCGCCTCGGATTTTGAAGCCCTGCGTCATGATTTCAACACCTCGATCGCGCAGCTGGCGTCCACGATGAACTCGATCACGCAGAGTGTCGGCTCCATCACCAATGGCTCGCATGAGATTTCCAATGGTGCCAATGATCTGGCCAAACGCACCGAGCAGCAGGCTGCGGCTCTGGAAGAAACCGCGGCCGCTCTCGATGAGATCACAGCCAATGTGACCAACTCCACCCAGCGCGCCGAAGAAGCCAGGCAGGTTGCCACCAATGCCAATCAGTCGGCGGTGAAATCCGGGGAAGTTGTCTCCGAGGCTGTCAACGCCATGAGCCGCATCGAGGAGAGCTCGAGCAAGATCTCCAACATCATCAGCGTGATTGACGAGATCGCATTCCAGACCAACCTTCTGGCGCTCAATGCCGGTGTGGAGGCAGCGCGTGCCGGTGAAGCCGGCAAGGGCTTTGCGGTTGTGGCGCAGGAAGTGCGTGAGCTCGCCCAGCGCTCGGCACAGGCAGCCAAGGAGATCAAGGAACTCATCGAAGCCTCAACCAGCGAAGTGGCTTCGGGTGTGGATCTGGTCTCTCAGACCGGAACCGCGCTCACGTCCATCGGCGAGCTGATTGTCAGCATCAACAGCCACATGGATGCAATCGCCACCTCGGCGCGCGAACAGTCAACCGGTCTTGCGGAAGTCAACACCGCCGTCAACGAGATGGACCGGACAACCCAGCAGAACGCAGCCATGGTGGAGGAATCCTCTGCCGCCGCCGCAACGCTGGCCGATGAAGCCGCAGTCCTGCGCAAGCTGGTCAGCGAGTTCAAGATGGCAGGCAGCTCCGGCCAGGCCTCGGCCCTGCGCGAAACCGCCAAAGCCATGGCCCAGCCGCCGGCCAACCCAGCCCCGGCCCCCAGAGCCCCGGCTTCCCGCCCTGCGGCTGCCGCAGCGGTTACCCAAGGTAACGCAGCCGTCAAGGATCAGGAATGGGACGAATTCTGATCGCCCCCTGAAAGCGACATCCTCATCCGATCCCTCCGTCAGAAATGACGGAGGGATCTTTGCGTTTGGGGGGGGCGAGACGCCATTGATAAACGTCGCTCACCGCTCTTCCGGCGGTATGTCCTTGACCTGTTCGGACAGCGCACGCGCATCTTCCATCAAATAGGACATCTGCTGGCGGGAGGTCGACGCAGGCCGCTTGGCCACCGACAATCCGGGCCGCCACTCCGTTGCCGGACGGATCGGGCGCGGCGCAAACCCGCCACCGCAATTCGGGCAGACATTCAGCAGGACCGTGTCCACGCAATCGGCGCAGAAGGTGCATTCAAAGGTACAGATCCGGGCATCCGTCGCGTCAGGCGGCAGATCCTTGTCACAGCACTCGCAGTTTGGTCTCAGTTCGAGTGTCATGTTAGATCCTCCATTGGGACAGAGAATAGTTAGTGTCTACTCTATCTCATCAAAATCAGATTGAAGAGTTGAACATATTCTGCAACCGGTGCGCTAAGGTGCAGGACTATCTTGGGCATACAGGAACAATGGTCGAAGCGGTTTTTTGCGGGTAAATTTGAGGATACAAAATGGATTTGAAACTTCGCTTGAAGAAGGGCTTTCGGGCAGCGATATCGATTCTTGTAACAATCGCTTTATGGCTGTTCAAACTCTTTACACGTCATGAATTGTGGGTGCTGAGACGGTCAATGGCCATTCCGATTCTCTCACCATTTGTTCTTTGTACACTTATGGTCTGGGTTTTGCCTCTAGGGCTGATAGCAATTTTATTGGATACTGCGGGAGAGAGCGCTGTTGTAGCTTTCCTACGACCGCTGATATCAGTTCCACTTGTGGTTGGAGTGTCCCTTTGGTTCTTTCCCTGGTTTTTTACAATTGAGGGTTTGCTTCTTGGCAGACATAAGAGAGCGCAAACAAAAGAAACCGAACTCATTCAACGTTTGGCGAGGCTGACGTGAACGGAAGTGATCACCCGCCCCGAACCACCCGCCCGAGCCGTATGATGCCTTCCTCGATCATCGCCTCGCTCGCGCAGGAGAACGATAGCCGGATCGTGTTGGCGCCCGAGCCATCGGCGAAGAACGCCTTGCCGGGGACGAAGGCGACGCGTTCGCTTCTGATGCTTTCGGCAAGCAACGCCGCGCCATCGAACTGTTCGGGCAGGGTGACCCAGACGAACATGCCGCCATCGGGTTTGGTCCAGGTCACGCCTTCGGGCATGTGGCGGGAGAGGGCCGCCAGCATCGCGTCTCGGCGCGCCTGATAGGTGGTTTTGATCTTGGCGACCTGAGCCTCGAAGCCATCGGAGGCGACCTGGTGGATTGCCATCTGGTTGAGTGTTGCCGAATGCAGGTCGGCTGCCTGTTTCATCAGCACCAGTTTCGAGATCACCGGTTTTGCGGCGCAGACCCAGCCAACGCGGAGCCCCGGCGCCAGCGTCTTGGAAAACGAGCCGCAATAGATCGTGCGGGTGTTGTCGATTGAGCCATTGCGTGCGATGTCGAGCGCCAGCATCGGCGGCACTTCCTCGCCCTCATAGCGCAGCGACTGGTAGGCGGCGTCCTCGATCACGGCGATGTCGAGTTCGGTGGCGAGATCGAGAATGTTCTGCCGCGCCGAGGCTTGCAGCGTTTCGCCGGTGGGGTTGGCGAAATCAGCCGAGGCATAGGCGAATTTGACCGCGCCGCCCTTGGCTTGCGCCGTCTCGCGGTAATCGGCAGCCGAACGGTTGCCCAGCGGCGTCAGCCGGTCGTAGGTCGGCTCATAGGCGTTGAAGGCCTGCAGTGCGCCCAGATAGGTCGGCCAGCCGACCAGCGCGGTGTCGCCGGGTGACAGGAACAGCTTGCCAAGATAATCCAGCGCCTGCTGCGAGCCCGAGGTGATCATGATGTTGTCGGCTGTGCACTCGACGCCGAGCGAGGCCATGCGGGTGACCAGCCACTCACGCAGCGGCTTGTAGCCCTCGCTGACCGAGTATTGCAGCGCCGCGCCCCTGGTGTCGCCCGACAGCGCAGATGTCAGCGCCGCGCCAAAAGCTTCGGCCGGAAACAGCGCCGGATCGGGAATGCCGCCGGCAAACGAGATCACGTCGGGCTGGTCGAGCAGTTTGAGAAGCTCGCGAATCTCCGATGCCTTCATCCGGTCAGCGCGGGTGGCGAACAGGGCAGGCCAGTCGAGCCCGTGGCCTGTTGACACTCCGGTTGACGTGATCGGCATGGTCGCCGCATCCTGCTGCATCTGACTGGACATGATTTCCTCCCGAAACCCGCGCCCGGGGCACCTGGCGCCGCGTGATCTGGTTCTGTCGTGGTGTTGACTGCGTGTCCGTTTCGCTCAAACGAGGCTCGTTTGACGCAACAGAAATGCGCGCGTCTTGCTCTGGGCGCAAGATTGATCACGAATTGCAAATTAAGTCAATAATGCTGACCTAATTTTGATTACGTGTTTCGAACGAAGGGTCTGGTCGCCAGCCCTGCAAGCGGAGTCAGGCCTGCAAGCGGAATGCTGCGCTGCTGATGCTCTTCGATCGGTCTTTCGCGCGCATCGGCATGTCTCGGTCGCCTGATCCCAGATGACCGGTGAGCCCCCGCAAACATGAGCGAACAAAACCGCAAGCTGCGCCAAAACATCGCACAGGCTCTGGGCTCGGCGCTATGGCGGTGGAAACATGGCGTTTTTCGACGGTTTTCGGACTTCCTTGTCTTGTTCTTGCTCTGCGGCATGACTAAGTGCACTCTAACAAAATCTGAGCAACAACTCCAAAATCCGCGTTCAGCGGATCTTCTTAAGCCGTCCCGGGGAACTTCAATGAGCGCCTCCGCGCCAGGAACGACTTTCATCATTCTCATGCTGCCATTCCTGGCGGCGCTGATCGCACCTTGGCTGACCCGCCGTCTCGGGCACAATGCCGCCTGGCTGCTGGCGCTCGCGCCGCTGGCGATCTTCATCCATTTCCTTGGCTTCTCCGCCGAGGTTGCGAACGGGGAAATCGTCACCGGCGGGTTCAAATGGGTGCCCTCCTACAATGTCAGCTTCTCCTGGCTGATCGACGGTCTGTCGCTGACCTTCGTGCTGCTGATCTCGGGCATTGGCGCGCTGATCATGCTCTATTCGGGCGGCTACCTCAAAGGGCATGAAAATCTAGGCCGGTTCTTCTCCTTCATGCTGCTGTTCATGGGCGCCATGCTTGGCCTGGTCGTGTCCGACAGTTTCCTGATGCTGTTTGTGTTCTGGGAGATGACCTCGATCAGCTCGTTCCTGCTGATCGGCTTTGACCACACCCGCGAAGCCTCGCGCCGCGCCGCGCTGCAGGCGCTGGTGGTGACCGGGGGCGGGGGGCTGGCGCTGCTCGCAGGCCTGCTGGTGATCTGGAACATCACCGGTGTGACCCAGCTGTCGCTGCTGCTCATTCTGGGCGACGACCTCCGGCTGAGCCCGTTCTACCTGCTGGCGCTGTTTCTGGTGCTCGGCGGTGCGTTTTCCAAATCGGCCCAGTTCCCGCTGCATTTCTGGTTGCCCAACGCCATGGAAGCGCCGACGCCGGTCTCCGCGTTCCTGCATTCGGCCACCATGGTCAAGGCCGGCGTCTATCTCTTGATGCGGCTCAATCCGGTGCTCGGTGACACGGTTTGGTGGGAGACCATCCTGCCGGTGTTCGGCGGCACCACGCTGATCGTCGGCACGCTGCTTGCCATCCGCCAGACCGATCTCAAGCTGATGCTCGCCTACACCACCGTGTCCTCGCTCGGCCTTCTGGTGATGTTGACAGGTTTCGGCTCCGAATATGCGATTTCCGCTGCGGTGCTCTATCTGGTGGCGCACTCGCTGTTCAAAGGCGCGCTGTTCATGGTCGCCGGCCTGATCGACCATGAGGCAGGCACCCGCGATGTGACCAGGCTCGGCGGTCTGAGAACCGCGATGCCGATCACCTTCATTGCCGCCATGGGTGCTGCGATCTCGATGGGCGGATTGCCTCCATTCTTCGGCTTCCTGGCCAAGGAAGAGATCTACTACGCGCTCTGGGCCACCGATCCCTGGTCGTTGATCTTCACCCTCGTCGCCGTCATCGGCAACGGGCTGATGTTCGTCATCGGCTTTGCCGTGGCCATCAAGCCGTTCTTCGGGCCCAAGGTCGAAACGCCGAAGCACGCCCATGAAGGCCCGGCGCTGCTCTGGTTCGGACCGCTGACACTGACCATTGTGGCGCTGGTCGCCGCCATCCTGTCGCCCTTCACGCACCAGCTGATCTCGTCCCCGATGGCCAGTGCCGTGGCGGGCGCTCCCGAAACCGTCACCATCTCGCTGATCCCGCATATCGGTGCGGCGCTGGCGCTGTCGCTGGTCACCATTGTCTTCGGTGTGCTGGTCTACCTCAAGCTCGATCAGTCGCGCGCCGCAATCGACCGGGTGCTGATCGCCATCGGCTGGGGTCCGGATCGCGGATTTGACCAGTTCATCTCCGGCATCGTCCGGCTTTCGATTGCAGTCACGCGGATTGTCCAACCCGGCAAGCTTGATGTCTACATGACCGTCACCTTCGTCATGATTGCGATTGCGCTCTATGCGCCGATGGCCTGGTATGGCGAATGGCCGTCTATGCCGGTCTGGCCGGCCGATGCCCAGTTCCATGAGCTTGCGGTCTTCGCCATTGCGCTGCTCGGACTTGGCGCGGTCATCTATGCCCGCGATCGCCTGACCGCCATTGTCTCGCTTGGCATTCAGGGCTTCGCCGTGGCGCTGTTGTTCATGCTGTTCGGGGCGCCGGATCTCTCCTTCACCCAGTTCATGGTGGAAACCCTTTCGGTGGTGATCCTGGCGCTGGTGATGACACGTCTGCGGCTCACCGCCTCCGATCATCGCTCGACCCGCGACAAGGCGATCGACATGAGCGTCGCCCTGGCCTGCGGCAGCGGCTTTGGACTGTTCCTGCTGTCGGTCACCCAGCAGCCGTTCAACCCCTATCTCAGCGAGTTCTTCGCCGCCTATTCCAAGATCGTCGCCCACGGCACCAATGTGGTAAATGTCATCCTGGTCGACTTCCGCGGCACAGATACGCTGGGCGAGATCGCCGTGGTGATGGTTACCGGTTTGGCAGTGCTGTCGCTGATCCGCGTCCGCTCCGGCTTTGGAAATGGTGCGGTGGCTGACAACGACCCCGACCAGCGTGAGGAGGCCCGCTAATGCGTACGGTGATTTTCCGCTCGATCGCGCCATACCTGACCAGCCTGATGCTCTTGTTTTCGATCTTCGTGCTGTTGCGCGGCCACAATGAACCGGGCGGCGGCTTCATCGGCGGCCTGATTGCCGCCTCGGCGTTGGCCATCTACGGCATCGCCTGCGGCGTGGCGCCGGTGCGCCGGGCGATCTATTTCCACCCCATGGCGATCTCCGCCTTCGGGCTGTTTATGGGCGCCGCAGCGGGTGTGCTTTCGGTGTTTTCCAGCGTGCCGTTCATGACCGGGCTCTGGATCTATCCGACCCTTTTCGGCGTGGAAGTCGCGCTTTCCAGCGTGCTGGTGTTCGACATCGGCGTTTATCTGGTCGTCGTCGGCGCAATCTCGTCGATCGCGCTGGCGCTTGAAGAAAGGGACCGCGACTGATGGAACCTCTTTTCGCCCTTCTGGTCGGCGCGCTGTTTACGGTATCGATCTATCTGTTCATGTCCAAGCACATCATCCGCGTGTTGATGGGGGCTGCGATCCTGAGCAACGCCGTCAACCTGCTGATTTTCACCGCCGGGCGTGTCACCCGCGAGGTGCCACCGATCATCGGCGCGAACTCCGATGTGCTGCCCGCAGCCGCGGCCAACCCGTTGCCGCAGGCGCTTGTGCTGACGGCCATCGTGATCGCGTTCTCGTTCTTCGCTTTCCTGCTGGTGCTGGGCTATCGCGCCTTCCAGAAGCTGGGCACCGACGACAGCGACGAGATGCGCGTGGCCGAACCCGTCAATGAACCAGCCCCGCCGCTGGGCTACTGAGGAGACACCTGTAATGGCGGGAAAAACCGCGGGCCTTGAAGACCTTTCGGTCGCCTTTGTGATGCAGCCGGTGGCGGCTGCCGACTGGCTGATCGCGGCACCGGTCGTGTTCTGTCTGCTGGCTGGCTCGGTGTTGTTGATGCTGCGCAAGCGCACCGATCTGCAGCCGCTGATCGCAATCCCGGCGCTGGTCATCCTGTGTGCCCTGACATTGGGATTGCTGGCCCATGTGGTCATCAACGGCACCATGACGATGACCATGGGCCGCTGGCTGCCCCCCTTCGGCATTTCCTTCACCGTGGATGCACTGGGCGCGTTCTTCGCCGCCACGGCATCCCTGGTTGCGCTGGCGGCCGGGATCTATGGCCGCAGCGATGTCGATCATTCCGGCCAGCGCTACGGCTTCTACCCGTTCCTGCTGTTGATTATGGCCGGCGTGCTCGGCGCCTTCATGACCGGCGACATCTTCAACCTCTATGTCTGGTTCGAGGTGCTGCTGATCTCGTCCTTTGGCCTGCTGGTGCTGGGCTCCGAGCGTTCGCAGCTCGATGGTGGCGTCAAATATGCCTTCCTCAATCTGATCGCCACCACGCTGTTCCTGGTTGCCACCGGCTATCTCTACGGCCTGTTCGGTACGCTCAACATGGCCGACATCGCCGTCAAGGCGTCGGAGTTGCGCGGCACTGCGCCGCTGATGACGCTGGTGGCGCTGTTCCTGCTTGCCTTCGCCATGAAGGCCGCGGCCTTTCCGGTCAATTTCTGGCTTCCTGCGTCCTATCACACGCCCAAGCTGGTGGTGTCCGCGCTGTTTGCGGGCCTGCTCACCAAGGTCGGTATCTATGCGCTGCTCAGGATCCTTGGTATGCTGTTCCCGTTTGAACGCGAGGAGCTGTCGTTCATCATTGCCATCGCAGCGGCACTGACCATGGTGCTCGGCGTCATGGGGGCATTGGCACAAAATGACATTCGCCGCTCCATGGGCTTTCTGGTGGTCTCGGGCATCGGGGTGATGATGGCCGGTCTTGCCCTTGGCAGTCCGTCAGGCCTGGCGGGTGCAGTCTTTTACGCCGCCCACTCCATGGTGGTGATGACCGCACTCTATTTCGCCATCGGCATTGGAGCCCGTATGGGCGGCAGCTTCATGCTGACCTCCGCCGGTGGATTGTATGCCCGCAATGCCACATTGGCGTTTTTGACCCTGATGCTGTTCCTGTCGGTCTCCGGCCTGCCGCCGTTCTCGGGCTTCTGGCCCAAGGTGATGCTGGTCAAGGCGTCGCTCGACATTGGCGCCTGGTGGCTTGCCGGTGCGATTCTTGTCACCGGCCTGCTGACCACGATCACCGTGGGCCGGATCTGGGCACTGGCCTACTGGCGTCCGGCGCCAGCAGATGCCGCGGAGCCGGCAGCAGTGCAACCCCTGCCGGCGGGCGCTGTGGCCGCACTGGTCGGCCTGGTTGTGCTGAGCATTGGCGCGGGCGTTTGGCCCGAGCCGGTGCTGGTGCTGGCCCAGGATGCGGCGCGCGGTCTGCTGGATCCGTCGGCCTATGTGCTTTCGGTGTTCCCCGGGGAGGTGCCGCAATGAGCCTGTTTCTGGTCAATGTGCTGCTGGCGCTGGTGTGGACAGCCGTTACGGGATCGTTTTCGTTCCTGAATTTCGCCTTCGGCTTCGTGCTGGCGATCTTCGCGCTGTCGCTGATCCGCGAGCAGGTAGGGTCCATCGGCTATTTCTCCCGCTCACGGCGGGTTGTTTCCCTGTTCCTGCTGTTCATCTACGAACTGGTGCTTTCGGCATGGCGGGTTGCGGTGCTGGTCCTGTCACCGCGAATGGATCTCAAGCCTGGCATCATTGCCTATCCGCTCAAGGTGGACCGCGATTTTGAAATCACCATGCTCGCCAATCTGATCACCCTGACGCCGGGCACGCTCTCCGTTGACGTATCCGACGACCGCCGGATCCTCTATGTTCATGCGATCGATGCGTCCGACCCCGACGCCACCCGGCGTGACATTGCCGAAGGGTTCGAGCGCAAGATCATGGAGGCATTTCGCTGATGTCCGTCCAAACCATCTTTGATTTTTCGGTCACGCTGGCGCTGGCCATCCTGTCGCTGTCTTTCTTCGTCACCATTTACCGCATCGTCAAAGGCCCGACGCTGCCGGACCGGATCCTCGGTCTGGATATGCTTGTCGGTATTGCCATCGGCTTCATCGCTGTGGTTGGCATCAAGACCGGTTACGCATTGTATATCGACGTGGCGATTGCGCTGGGGCTGGTCGGCTTCCTTGCCACGGTGGCTTTTGCCCGCTTCATTCTCTCGCGCGGCAAGACCGAGGACGACATTCTGGCGGAGGCACGGCAGGCGGCCAGCGAGGCCCGGCGGGAAGTCAGGGCCGCCGCCAAGACCGCTGCACAAGCGCAGCAAGAGGCAGCAGACACTGCCAAACAGGGAGACCGCTGATGAATGAACTCACAACCCTGATTTCTGCCGCGTTGCTGGTCATCGGATCGCTGTTTGCTTTGGTGGCATCCGTGGGACTGTTGCGGCTGCCTGATCTCTACACCCGTATGCATGCGGCCTCAAAGGCCGGCACCATGGGCTCGTGCCTCATGCTGATCGCGCTTGCCATCCATGCTTCCGATGTGGGGACGGTATCCCGGGCTCTGGCGGGTGTCGTGTTCTTCCTGCTCACAGCACCTGTTTCTTCACATCTCCTGGCGAAGGCAGCCTACGGTGTTGGCTATCGGCTGCATTCATCATCTGTGCTTGATGAAATGCGCCAGAAATAAAGATGTAACCAATAAGATATAAATATTAATATACAACTATTGAAGTGTGTCATAATCAGACAACACAACCTAAGCCTTAAATTTAGGTCGACTCGCGCTGGATTTATAACATAGTTACGGATTGTTCGGGAAATCGGCAAGAAAATTTCACTTCTCGCTAAATCTAGTACTTGTCAGTCGTAGAGTTACGTGTCAGCAACGTTGCCAAGCTTGCTGTGCGAATTTGGTTCCCAAGACACTACAAATAAACTGCTAAATTTGGTGGCTAGCTTATTCACAAAAGTTAGGACAAGACGATGACAGATGTAAGTACAGACAACGGATCGGATATTCTCATAGAACTGACGGCTGAAATTGTGGCCGCCTATGTGAGCAATAACTCTGTTGCCGCAAATGACCTTCCCAACGTGATCACCCAGGTGCACGCAGCACTTGGTGGTGCGACTGCACCGGTTGAGGAAGTCGTGGAAAAACCGAAACCGGCCGTTCCAGTCCGCCGCTCAATCCAGAATGACTACTTGATCTGTCTGGAAGACGGTCAGAAGTTCAAGTCACTCAAGCGTCACCTGATGACCCATTACGGCCTGACTCCGGAACAGTACCGCGAAAAGTGGGATCTGGCTCCCGATTACCCGATGGTCGCCCCCTCCTATGCAGAAGCCCGTTCGCGGCTGGCAAAGGAAATGGGTCTGGGCCAGAAGCGCAAGCGCGGCAAATGATGTGATAGGCTTCTGCGCAACTGCCGCGGTTCGGACGTCAACCACGAACCTCAGCAGTCCGCCGGAGTTCTTATAAGCTACGGCATATAGATCGGGACCGTAGTTGCCTTTTGAACCGTGGCCTTGCGCCACGGTTTTTTCTTGCTTGCGATAGGGGCGCCCTCGAATTTGCAACCCTGCATAAATGAGGAAAAAAATCCTATATTTTTTCTGTGTTGTGCCGGAAAATCACGAAAAAACAACGATAAGGTGCACTGGATAGGTGGCTGCACGTCCGCATTGCTTGCATATCATGTAAGAAAATATTCCTATATCAGGAGGTTTTCAACATGGCGAAACGAAACAGAAAATCCACAGGTGCCGGCATCGAAGCGGCAGAGCCATCAGGATCAACCAAATTGTCACGCACCGAAAGGCGGGACCATCTCTCCGGGCGCAACCACGTCGATACGGGTCCGGCAGGGTTTGCCCACCGGCGCGATCTGGCGATGGCTGCCTTCATCGGCTCGCATCCAACACTTGCACCTGACGACATCGCTTTAAGCGCGCCTCAGCAGCGGCCGGTGCCGCAGGGCCTTTCTGATCCTGCTTGTGGTGGCATGTTCGCATATGCGGGTGCTGCAACGGGGTGGGCCAATGCCATTGACATTCTACGTTGCCGCGTCGTGTTGCGATTGGTCACGGAGCTCTTTGAGGCTGCTCTGGAACACGAGCTTGCGAATGGTGTGGCACGGCGTCGGCCGCGCTGTCATATGCGCCAGATCGCCATGTATCTCAGCCACGTGGTGCTTTCGGTGCCCTACCGGACCATCGCCAAAGCCTTTGGCCGGGACCGGACCACGGTCGTACATGCCTGTGCGGTGGTCGAGGACCGACGCGACGACCTTGGCTATGACCGGTTCGTGGAACGCTGCGAGCGCTGTGTCAAAGCGGTTTTTGCACCTTTCGGAGGCTCCCATGAAGAGCGCTGAGACGCGTGCGATGCGCAAATCGCTAGGTGCAACAATCGGATTTCTGGCCCGCGGTGCAGCAAGCCAGGATCTGTCGGAGCCGTCGCCAAACAGTCATCAGCTTGTTGTTCTGGTCCGCTGCGACGGGGCGCGGCGCGAGGTCGAGCCGGCGCTGTTGAATGCGGCGCTGTCACGTGAACTGATCGCCCGCCAGACCAGACCCGATACCAAGATCTGCAGCTTTGTCCTTACCACTGAAGGCCGGTCAGCCCTCAAACGCATGATGGCTGACCCGGACAGTGCCTTTCAGGATCAGCATCGGCGGATCGTCACAAGAACGGATGCGGATTTCGGGGCTGTCAGCGTCAACGATCTTGAATCGCCGCTGGCAGCGCTGGCCCGGCTCAAGGGGCAGGACGGGGCCCCGTTTCTTGGCCAAGACCTCGTCGAGGCCGGTGAGCGGCTGCGTGCCGATTTCACCCGCGGGCAAATGACCCCGTCGCTTGGTCAGCGCTGGGAGCCGGTGCGTGCCGGGCGGATGTCATGCAAGGCGGGCGGAGGGCAGGATATCGCCGACGCCGCGATCTCTGCTCGCAGCCGGGTCGAGGCGGCCATTGTCGCCATTGGGCCCGAATTGTCCGGCGTTGCGCTCGATGTCTGCTGTTTTCTCAAGGGGCTGTCGCAGGTCGAACGGGAACGGCAATGGCCGGCGCGGTCGGCCAAGCTGATGCTTCGCACCGCGCTGCAGATGCTGGCCCGGCACTATGCGGCGCCAAGGGGCTCTACCCGGCGCGTGCCGCCGCTGCATGCGCCTTGATCCGCATCACCATCGCGTGCAGGCCGTTGGCACGCTGCGGCGTCAGATGCTCGCCAAGACCAAGTTTGGCCAGCAGCGCGGCCTCATCGAATTTTTCGACATCGGAAGCGGATTGCTCAGACGTGGCGGCCAGCACGATCCCCACCAGGCCACGGACAATGTGAGCGTCCGAATCTCCGCGAAACACCATCGTCGGATCGCCCGCTTCGCCGGGCTTGGTCTCGGCGACAAGCCAGACCTGACTGGCGCAACCCTTGACCTTGTTGTCCTCGGTGCGGTCTTCCTCCGGCATGTCGGGCAGCGCCTTTCCGATCTCGATGAGATAGCGGTAGCGGTCTTCCCAGTCTTCGAGATACTCGAAGTCGTCGATGATGGTTTGCAGCTTGCTCATGTTCAAATCCCGTAACTGCCGAGATATATAAGCGGAATCGGTCGGCGGTACACCCCGTAAACGGTCATTGCCGCCGGGAAGCTTTCTAAGGCCCGAAGGGGAAGGCCGACGCATAGCAGGAGAGGCGACACAGCCTGTGTTCTGCGCAGGCATTCGGGTTTGACAGGCGTTGCGCCGGGTGTCGTTGTGTTGAACAGGCCGATCCGGCTAGATCCCGGTGCAGAAAGACAGACTTCTTATGAATTGCCCGTTCAGAACCGTTGATGTTTTCACCACCCGCCGGTTTGGCGGCAATCCTCTGGCAGTGGTCTTGAATGCCGATGCGCTCGACAGCGCACAGATGCAGGCGATCGCCCGTGAGTTCAGCTATTCGGAAACGACCTTCATAATGCGTCCGACCGACCCTGCGAACACGGCAAGGGTGCGGATTTTTACTCCGGTCGCTGAGGTGCCTTTCGCCGGGCATCCGAATGTGGGAACCGCCTATGTCCTGGCCACGCTTGAGCCGTCAGGCTCCCGGGCGACGGAGTTTGTCTTTGAAGAACAGGCAGGTCTGGTTCCGGTCTCGCTGCGCTGGTCCGGAGATACGGTCGAGAACGTGGAGGTGGCTGTCCCGGAAGTGCTTTCGCAGGGATCGCGGCTTGAGGCAGGGGATGTTGCTGCAAGCCTGTCGCTGGAGACCCGGAACATTCTTACTACCGTGCATCCGCCGGGTATTGCTTCGGTGGGGTTGCCGTTTCTCGTTGTCGAAGTTGCCACACGCAAGGCCCTCGCAGCCGCCCGCGTTAACATGGAGGCCGTATCGAGGATTCTGCCGACCGAAGCGGCCGATGCGATTTACCTCTACTGTCGTCACCCCGGTCCGGAAGATGGCAGCGTCGATCTGACCGCACGTATGTTTGCGCCCTGGGACGGCGTGCCCGAGGACCCCGCCACCGGCAGTGCAACCGCAGCAGCCTGCGCGTTGATATCGAGCCTTCAGGAAGACGGGTCCCGGGATCGCCATTTCAAGGTGGCACAAGGCATCGACATGAACCGGCCAAGCCTCATCGAAATCAGGGTCGATGCCGGGGGGCGCGGTGTCAGGATCAGCGGCACCTGTGTGCCGGTGCTGAGCGGCGAGATCCAAGTCTAACCGGCGCGTCCTGGGAAGGGCGTTTGCCGGTGCCCGGGTCCCCGTCAGGGGCCGAAAAAGAAAAGCGCCGCCGGGAGGAAGGGCGATTGCCGGCGCTCGGGTCCCCGTCAGGGGCCGAAAAAGAAAAGCGCCGCCGGGAGGAAGGGCGTTTCCCGGCGGCGGCGCGTCAGACGCGGCTTGAGTTGGCAGTTTTCTGCATCATGAAGTCGGTAGGAGGTTAGAGCCTGCCCGGTGACCGGGTGCTCAGGCCGGTTGACGATCAGTTGGTCGTCGGCGAACCTTCAATGTCGGTTGGTGGAAGCGAGCCTGTCATCAACTCTTCTTCCCCATCGGTGAACTTGGCATCGAGAAACTCATAGGCGATCCGTGCGCCTTCTTTGGCGCGGATGCCGAGTGCTGCGAAGGTCTCGCTGCCGGTTTCGCAAACATCGGGTTTGCGCACGCAAATCTGTTTGATGTCGTCAAAGGCCTCCATGGCCGCGGCCATGCTTTGTCCGACCTCGAGCGGCGGTGCATTCTCGAGCGCTTCGCGCGAGCCGCTGTCGAAAACCGGCAAGGCGATCAGCACAAGTGAAAACCAGAAACTTCCCTTGATCAGAAACCACATTGTTTAGCCCTTCCTGTTGCCCGCCATCATTGGGCGGTGTGTCCGGCTTGTCCCGAACTTGGACACCACGATGCCCGACAACTCTCAAAAGCGGCTTGAAACGGGACGTTGCTTTTGATCCAAATTTGATGAAAAATTTAGCGATCCCGGTTTTGCGGGGTTCAGGTCGTTTGCAGCCAAGATTTTGCGCATGCCCCAGGGCAAGCTCTTGCCCTGTTGGGCCAACCCATTCTTAACCATGATTGCCAAAGCCGGTTGGAATTGCGGTTCAGGACCGAATTTCGCCTTGCAGGCAAGGGCTCAGGGGTGTGTTTTTATTGTTTCCTTAAGCCGCCACTGCCAAAGTCGCATCAACAAAAATACTGCGGCGTGTACGGATTCGGCAGTGAGTGCATTGGAAAAACAAATCGAAAGAATGATTGTGGCAGGCCGGCAGATCGCGAGCTCATGGCTCGCAACGCCGGTTTCGGGCTGCGCGGATCATGATCGACATGTCAGGATCATGGCGGCCTGTCTTTCGGCAGCAATCCTGGCACCTCTGATTGTGTTGCCTGCGCTGCTTGCGAACCTTCCCCTGTCTCAGGCTCTCGCGACCGCACTGGTTGCCGCTGCGCTGCCGATCGGGGCTGCCGGGATCCTGGCGGCAACCGGGTCGTTGCGGCTGGCGGGATCCTTTGTGCTCGCAACGGCATCGGCACTGCTGTGCGCCCTGACGATCATCAGTGGCGGGCTCGGATCGCCGCTGTTGCCGCTGCTGGCGCTTCTGCCCCTGGAAGGCGCAGCACTTTCGAAGAACCGTGCGGGCCTTGCTTCAGGCCTGTGTGCGGCTCTTGCCTCTCTCATGATGATCGCCGCTTTTGGCGGTTTCACCGCGCAGGTTGCGTTGTCTCCGCTCAGCGGGACCGCCGTGTTCGCCTCCCTTTTGCTTTATGGCCTGGTCCGGGGCGGGCTCCATGCGCTTCGTGCGTCCGCGGATGAGACGGCGAGCGCAACTCCACCCGCCGCAACCGCAACATCCGCCGATGCGTCCACGGGCAATGATCAGCCCGCCGCCATCGAACCAACCACCGTCGATGCCCTGCAGATCATGAACCTGATGCCGGGTCTGGTCACCCGTCACAATGCCAATGGCCACGTGGTCAGCGTTGCCGGGAGCGATCAACTGGCCTGTCTTGAACAGATCGGTGACGTCACGGGCAGTGGTTTTGTTAATCGGATACATGTTGGAGACCGGATTGCGTTTCTCGACGCGTTCGATGCGCTTCGGCTTGGCGAAAGCCGACGGGACCTTCAACTTCGCTTCGAGCGGCAGGACAAGGTGGGTCAGTTCTTTCATGCGGCGGTCTCGTTGTCGGCTGAACATGGCACAGACGGCAGCTTTTCCGGTGCGCTGATTCAAAGCCGCGACATCACGGATCAGGTGGCAGGACGCCTTGAGGCCGATGCGCTGGCAGAGGAAGCGGAGGCTGCCAACGCTTCCAAGACCCGCTTCCTGGCTGCTGTCAGCCATGAACTGCGGACACCGCTGAATGCCATTCTCGGCTTCTCCGACATTCTGGCGCGGGAATTTTTCGGCAAATTCAATGATGAACGCCAGCGGGAGTATGTCCACCTGATCCACCAGTCGGGTGAACATTTGCTGGCGCTGGTCAACACCATGCTCGACATGTCAAAGATCGAGTCGGGCCGCTATGAGGTGTTCGTCGAACCTTTCATGCTCAGCGAGGTCGTGGAAAGCTGTGATGCCATGCTCCGGCTTCAGGCCTCCGAGCGCGGCGTGGTGATGACCCGCCGTCTGACCCCGGGTCTGGGCGAGGTCGTGGCCGACCGTCGCGCGGTGCAGCAGATCCTGATCAATCTGGTTGGAAATGCCATCAAGTTCACCCAGGCCGGCGGTGTCATCAACGTCGATGCGGCGATCATCAGCGACCAGCTGGTGCTGACAGTCAGCGATACCGGAATCGGAATCCCTGAAGAAAAGCTCGCCCTGATCGGACAGCCCTTCGTTCAGATTCAGAACGGGCTTGCCCGTCACTTTGAAGGCACCGGACTTGGCCTTTCGCTGGTCAAGGGTCTGGTCGATCTCCACGGTGGCATGTTCGCGCTTGAAAGCCGGGAAGGCGAGGGCACTGTGGTGACTGTTCAGCTGCCCGCCAATGGCTCGGGTGCAAATCGGCCCACGCCCGCGGCAGGCGGGGACGCGCCGATCGCCTTTCCGCCGGTTCTGCCCACCGCAGACCGCAAGCAGGATGTAAGCAGGATAGATAGCAATGCCAAGACAGCGCTCAGCGCCTGAATTGTACAGAACGGATGCTCTAGAAGGCCGCGGTGTGCTTGGCATGCTGGGCGGTCTCGTATCTGCGCATCCGTCGCTTGCCGGAGGCACAGTGGCGTTCACGGTGATCTTCAGCTTCATCTCTGCCAATGCGCTGTGGAGCCAGCCGGGACGTCATCCCGCGCCGATCCTCAAGACCCGGGATGTGGCAAACCCGGCGGCCCATATCTTGACCCCTGTCGAAGACCTGAGTGCGCCGACGGTGGCTCATGTGCCTGCGCGCAGCGTCACAACATTCAGAATTGAACGCAGCGACGAGACGCCGACGGCGTCGATCCCGGTGCCAAATGTTGCACCCGCGCCCGTGTCCGCCCCTGTCGCGGCCCCGGTTCCTGCAGCTCCCGCAGCGCAAGCCCCGGCGGCTGCCGATCCGGTCCTGGTCCGTATCCAGGAAATTCTGGCCGCAAGTGGGCTTTATGGCGGCGAGATTGATGGCTTGATGGGGCCGAAATCCGCTGCCGGCATCCGCGCCTGGGAAAAAGCCAACGGCTATGTCCAAACCGGTGAACCCACAACGGGTCTGTTGGCCGTGATGGAGCCCGCAGCGGCTTCGACGCCAGCGCCAAAGCCTGCTGTACCAGCCGTTCCTGTTGAAACCGTAAGCTTGGAGACTGTCCCCACGCCCAAGCCGCGCCCAAATCCCGCTGCTGTCAGTCCTGCGGCCAAACCCGTGCCTGCACCAGGCATCGGCGCGAATCAATTGAGCGGGCAAGCCGTAACTGAACCGGCTCCCGCCGTCTCAGGTGTTAGTGAACTGGTGCGTCAGATCCAGTCGGGTCTGTCCAACATTGCCTATGCCGACATCACAGTGGATGGTGTTGCCGGAAGCCAGACAAAGTCGGCGATCCGGGCGTTCGAAAAACACTATCGGTTGCCGGTCACGGGAGAGCCGAACCAGACTGTTCTCAACAAGCTCCTCGAAATTGGTGCCCTGTGAGGCCCAGGTGAGGCCCAGGTGAGGCTCAAGACCGGACTATTTGTATCCGCACTGGTCCGCCGCGTTTTCTCGGAGGGCGGCATGGCTGTGATCGAGAGGCGGGGGGCGGAAGAGGCAGGCGCGGTCTTCATCCGCATTCGCCACCGCGATGGCACCGAGAGCCTGGCGGCTCCTGCGCCGCAGACAGCATTCGACACCGCACGGCCCGATGCGCGGCTGTTCGAATTCCGGGCAGCGCGCGCGGAAGGCCATGACGTGTCAGAGGCAATTGCCCGTGAGAGCCGGTTTGACCCTGATATCTGGGTGGTCGAGATCGAAACCGACACGCCCGAGGCTTATCTCGACTTTTCCGAATCCTGATTTGTCGAAACGCATCGATTCTTTGTTGGTGCGAAGCCGTAGCCGCCCCGGACCGAGGACATCACACCGGCCAGACCGGCTCTGTTCGTGTTCAACCTGCCTTGCGCGGTTCTGCATGTTTGGGGGTGGCGGCCTTGCGGTTGTCCTGCCGGTGCTCGCTGCCTGTCGCACGGTTGCTCGTTTGCGAGCGGACCGGCTTTCCGTCCGCCAGCGCGGGAACATGCAGCGTCCCGCCTGATGTATAGCGATCAGCGCGCTGCCAGGCGGACAGCCGCTCGGCGCAGGCCTGCGGGTCGAGGTTCGAGATCAGGTCGTTGGCCTGGGTTTGAACCGTGGAGGGCTTGGAGAGATGCGGAAAGAAACTCTCGAGCGCTGCCTTTGTGGTCTCGGGTGGAGCCTTGAGTCCGATAAGGGCCGTGGCCAGCTGCCGCCCGGACAGATCCATCATGATGCGTTCTGCGAGCGCGAAGGAGGTCTCCATCGCGTCGGCGAGTGCAGTGGCGAACCAGTTCTCATGATCTGGCTTGGCGTATCGGGCAAGCTGATGCAACCGCGCCTCGGCGAGCCGGCGCAGCGTAGCCGCAGAAGCCGGGCGGTTTTGTGTGCCAGACCCCGCGCCGTGTTTTTCGGCCGGTTTCTTGCGCTGGCTGACGGGGCGGTTAAGCGGCGCCTTGTATCCGGGTTTATGTGGTTGAGCCTCCGGCACCGGATTGCGTAGCGCCAAAGCACGCAAAACGTCGCGCAGGCCTTCGCTGGGATCAAGAGGCGGCGTTTCCACAGTCCGCAGTTCGGCATTGGCCAGCCGTTCGGTCCTTGTATCGACTGACGGTGCGGCCTGCTTGGCCGGGTCCGGGATCAGTCCGCGCAGAACAAGCAAGCCTTCCACTGATGGGTCGTTGAGGGCGCGCAGCGAGGCAATCGCCTGCGGTGAGAGGTCGTTGCGGCGGGCGGCCGCACGCGCATGCGGTGCACCGTTAAGCGCGACCGCACGCGCAAGCGCGTTTTCCTTAAGGCCGGAGAAATGGGCAATGAATGGGGCAGCGATCTCGATCGGCTGGTTGATCAGGAGTTCGGCGACGTCATCGGGGACGCGCGGCAAGCGCGACAATGCTGCAGCAGCCGTGCGCCGGGTCTGGAGCGAGGCTGTCTCGAAAAGCGGAAGAAAGAGCTTGGAAAACCGCGCCATATCCTGGCGGGAGGGGCGGTCTAGATACTCAAGGCCACTGATTGCGGCCATCAAAACCGCATCCTTGCGGTGGGCCGCTTCGGGCCTTTCGAGATCGCGGAAACTGTCGGACACGGGAACACCTGACTGGTACGCTACACACACTCGTTTCAATTTATCCGCAAACCGTTAGCAAGCTGTTAACCAAAATTGGGCTTGATGGCGAATAGTTAAGGAGAAGAGTGTCGAGCGTATTTCCTGTTCCAAGACGTTGGAGAGATGAAATGGCGACAATATTGACTTTTGATCCATCCGGATCCCGACGAGCAACCCGGTCTTCCGCTGCACAACAAGCGAGGGAAGGGCCAGCCGAGATTCTTATGTTTACTGGCGTGCGCCGCGAAACTCTAACCGCTGCCGACACAAATTCGGGTTCCATACGGCGTCCCAAGCCGATGTTCGATGATCCGCTTCCCGGCAAACCTCGCGGCCGCAAATCCCGTCGTCAGAAGAAAGCCTGATAGTCAAACTGCAGCTGACATTCGGCCTCGCTGGCAGAGGTGTTTTGCTCTTTAAATAACTGTTTTCATTGATATAAATCGATGAGTTCACCGCGACGCAATGCCGGCAGCCGCGCCAGCGAACATGCCGGCCGAACACCGGTTTGCCAGACGCATCGCTCTTGGGCTGGCGAGCAGTCTGCGCGCCCTCGCAGCCATGAACACCCAAACAAGATCAATGAGCACCAGCACCAGAAGCATGGTGGCGGTGAGTTCGAACCAGCCGAAAAGTGTGAGCCGGCTGAGATCGATGATCGTGGGCAGCAGCGCCATGTAAAACAACATGATCTTCGGGTTTCCCAAGGTGACCGCCAGGCCGGTTGCAAACAACTTCAAAGCTGAACCGGGTTCGGGCAGCGCTGCACCGGAAAGCGCCACAGGCGCATGCCACATTTTCCATGCGAGATAGAGCAGGTAGCAGACCCCGGCCCACTTGATGACGAGAAACAGGACCGCGAATGTCTGGGCCAGAGCCGCGAGACCAAAGACCGCCAATGTCAGCCAGATCGCTTCGCCGATCCACATGGCTGCCAGAAACGGCAACACGTCGGCCGGCCCGCGGGATATCACACGGGCCACGAGAGCGGCGATGCTGGGGCCGGGTGAGCCGGCTGCGACAATCAAAGCGCCGGCAAAGACCAGCAATGCTCCCAATTCCATTTGTTCTCTCCCGATTGTCTGTGGGTTTCGTCACAAGGACGACGTGTTCAAGTCTTCTGACCAAGTTTGATGAATGCCATGCCGCTCAGAACCACTGCCAGTGCGCTCGCGACTGTACGGACACTATTCCAGAATTGCCAACGGTCCGAATAGGCCTGCCAAATGTTCCCGGCCTCCGTTGCCCTGGTGCCGATGTCGATGGCCGCCAGGGCTTGGTTCATCGGCACATTGACCAGCGCCGTCACACCGAAACCGCCGACCAGATAGACCATGGCTGCTGCAGCGAACCAGACGGCGGGCGCCTTGTGCCGCTTGAGCGAAAGCGCCACAGCTGTAACGAGAAGCGCCACCGGTGTGAGGAAAAAGGCGGGGAAGAACACGGCATTTCGGACCGATGCGTTCATCGCCTGCATGGCCTGGATGGCGAGCGCGGGCTCGAGCGTGTCGAGCCCCCACATGGTGGAGCAGACCCAGGCATAGAAAAACCCGAAGATCGCTGCTGTGAGCAAGAGTGCGGTGAATGGGAGGATGCGCGTGGTGATCATGCCTGCATTTCCTGCGCCGCGATTGGCTGGCCGATCAGGCGCGGTGCCAGCAGATTGGCGATCAAGACGGCAGATCCCAGTTGTCCGCCCATCACTGCAGGCCAGATCAATGCAAACTGGGCATCAAAATATTTTTGCGGGCCAAAGGACAGCAGCGCCAGCAATGCGGCGAAAAACCCGAGCCACCGGCCCATCCGGTTCGAGCCCGCACCCAGCACAAGCGCGGCAACAGCAACCGAGAGCGCAACGCCGAGAAACGGCGCAATGGCGAACAGCACGATGGCCGCAGGCGGATGCGGCGCCACACCGGCATAAAGGGCCGCCAGCATCACGGATTGCAGAATGATCAACGCAAGCAGTGCGGCGGCGGGGATGCGGTCTGTAGTGGTCATGTGGGATCTCCTTAAGCGTAATTGTGTGTACGGTTGCAGATATCCGTAATTTGGTTTACGGTTCTTGTCAACCAGCCGAAGCGACCAGGAGAAAAGTGACCATGCGCGAGGAGACCAGGGCCGCCCGGCAGGATCAGATCGAGCAGGCGGCCTATGCGGTGCTTGAGGAGAAAGGCTATGCGGCGACATCTATGTTGGCCATTGCCAAGCGGGCGCGCGCCTCCAACGAGACGCTGTACAATTGGTATGGCGACAAGACCGGCCTGTTTCGCGCGCTGGTGATGCGCAATGCCGATACGGTACGGTCGCTACTTGAGGTTTCCCTCGCATCCGGTGCGCCTCCGCTTGAGACGCTGCGGGTTCTTGGCCCGCAATTGCTGGAACTCCTGATCAGCCCGCGCGCGGTTCAACTAAACCGGGCTGCTGCTGCAGATCCGACCGGGGAACTTGGCGCTGTGATTGCCGAACGGGGACGGGAGAGCGTCGCGCCGTTGATCGGTGACGTGCTGGTCCGGGCCAAAACCGAAGGACTGATCGGTTTTGAGGAGGTTTCGGACGCGATCGGCCTCTATCTTGACCTACTGGTCGGTGATCTGCAGATCCGCCGGGTGATTGGCCGTCAGCCACCACTTGACGAGGCCGCAATCGCTGCGCGGGCTGAGCGTGCGCTTCAACGGTTTCTCAGATTGAGCGGGCAGTGACCGGGAGACCGTCAACACCCCGGGCGGAAAAACTTGAAACCGGATGCCGGGCTCGGCTCCGGTTCAGATCTGGGCGATCATGTAGGACGCGCATGAGGCATTGGTGACAAAGGCACGTGCCGCGGGTTCCAGGCTTGGTAGCGGCGCGATGGCACGCACGGCCACGAAGCCCTTTGGATTGGCGAGCTCCACCAGCACCGACCGTTCGAGCTCTGCCGGCATCACACGGCGCAATTGCAGCATCTGTGAGGGCGTTACGAAGACGATGTCGACATTGACACCGATCGAAGAGCGGTCATTCATCGAATAGGTTTCGTTTGACGCCGGGTCATAAACCGACACCGTCCATAACGGGACACTGCCCGACGCCAAGACCCGCACCGGCGTATCGGTGATGTCGAAGTGGCACACCGCGGTTCGGATATGTGGATCCTCATTGTAGAGCCCGGTGGTGTTGGGTTCATTGGCGAGCGGAAAGAACCGGTTTGTCACGCCGAGAGCCGAAACCCGGCTCCAGGCGTCGGTGCCGGTCCAGCGCGGCAGCTCCAGAATGGCGATGATATGGATCAGGGCGGCCCCCACCAGGCCGACGACAACCGCATGCAGGACACTACGCATCCCGGCACCCGATCTGCCGGATCGTTGGCATGTCGAGATCGATAAGCCCGGCGCTGCCCGCGGTCGGCGTGTCGATGAGGGTAAGCACGAAAGCGACCCCGGTATCGGCGTCGAGCCGGATCCAGTTGCCGGGCGCAGGGGTTGCCGACAAAGTGATGCGGAATGTGCCGTCTGAGTTGCGCAGCGTGGTCCAGGAGGTCAGGGTGGCAGGAAACATGGGCGCTGCGGGAAGTGGCGCGTCATTGTCATCGGTGAGACGCAGTGTCCAGAAACGCGCCGGCGGCGTCTGCCCGGAAATCTCGTAAGCGCAGCGGCCCGACAGCATTTCGCCATCCTGATCTTCGCGAGCGGTGAACACAAGCCCTTCCGCCCGCCCGAGCAGGATCCGGCCGTCACCTGCACGGTGAGCCTTGGCAAAGGGATCCGCGTCGGCGGTCTGCAACTCCGGATAGCCGACCCAGGGGCCCAGACTTATCGCACCGAAGCCCGAGACAGCCTTGAGCACGCGCGATGCGGACCACACGCCGCCGCCAAAGGCGACCACCAGCGAAAGCAGAACCAGGAGGGGGAGGCGAAACACGGGTGCAGATGTCCTTCGTCAATCCGGATGAACGGCTGTGAGGAGGGATCTTGGCGAACCCTGTCTTGCTGCTTCACAAGGGACGTTAGAGATGGCTGTCAGCCCGGCTGCGCAATCCGCGAAGCGCTTGAAAACATACATTGTGCCGACCGCCCCGGTGTTCCCCAAATCGCACTATGGCTTATCACCGTTCGACGGTGTTGGGAACCTGCTCAACACTTGTTCCGGCGGCTGCCAGACGTTCAGGCGCGCTGAGCGGCTTGGCATTCTCGAAGGCCTGGCCGATCCCGCGCAAAATGGCTGTTGAATCGCGGTTAAGGGTGCGCGGCCGTTGCACGCCCGGCAGTGCATTGCCATTGGCATCGGTTTGCGCTGCGGCCACACGTGCGCCTGCAAGCGATGCCGGGAACGGATCTTCCACGCCGGGAACGGCGCGCAGCTCGATATCCTGATGCGCATAATCCATCAGCCGCTTGAAGGTCATGGCCGGAAGCGAACCGCCGGTCATCCGGTTCGATGAGGTATAGTCATCATTTCCGTACCAGACGGCGGCTGTGAAGTTTCCGGTGTAGCCGCAGAACCACGCATCGCGATAGGCCTGGGTGGTGCCGGTCTTGCCGCCGGTCAGAACACCATCAACCGCCGCGCGCCGCGCGGTGCCGACATAGGGAACACGGGTCAGCATCTGGTTCATGTAATCGGCTGCCTGCTGCGACAGCACACGCTTGGCGGGCGGCTCGTCGCGGGCAAAGTCATAGAGAACATCGCCATTGTAGGCCAGGATCTGCGTGATTCCGTGGCGCCGCGATTCAAGACCGCCGGCGGGGAACACCGCATAGGCGGTTGCCTGGTCGAGAACCGTTACCTCCGACGTGCCGATGGGAATGGTGACATCGCGGCGGATCGGGGTCTGGACGCCGAATCTCTTCGCCTGCTCCATGATCTGCCCGATAGCATCCTCACCGAGCCGGTCCTTGGCGAGGCGAACAGGAATGGTGTTGATTGACCGCGCCAGCGCGTTTTTCATCAGCACCCGGCCGGAATAGCCGCCGCTGTAGTTCCTCGGGTTCCAGTTGCCCCAGTGGATCGGCGCGTCGACGATTGTGGTCTCCGGCGTCATGCCTTTTTCCATGGCCAGTGAATAGGTGTAGATCTTGAATGAAGACCCGGGCTGCCGGAGCGCGCGCGAGGCACGGTTGAACTGGCTTTCACCGTAATCGCGCCCCCCGACCATGGCGCGCACGGCGCCGCCATTCTCGATCAGCACCAGAGACGCCTGACCTGCCCGGTAGCGCTCGCCATACTGGCGCAGCGTGGTTTCGACGGCAGCTTCGGCGGCATCCTGCATGCCGATGTCGATAGTGGTGCGCACGATAAAGGAATGCTCGTCAAAACCGGCGGCAATGCGCTGCACTTCCTCAAAGGCCCAGTCGAGAAAATAGTCCGGCGCATCGGTGTCGCCCCGGTCGATCACGCTGGCGGGGTTGCGCCGTGCACCGATCACCTGGCCCTCGGTCATCAGGTCGCCCTGAACCAGGTTCGACAGCACTTCATTGGCGCGCGCCCGGGCGGCCGGCAAATTGATGTGGGGTGCGTAGCGGGCAGGGGCCTTGAACAGGCCCGCAAGCATCGCGGCTTCGGCAATCGAGACTTCGGTGATGTTCTTGCCAAAATAGAACTGTGCGGCAGCCGCCGCGCCGAATGTGCCGCCGCCCATATAGGCGCGGTCGAGATAGAGCCGCAAAATCTCGGATTTTGGCAGGTTGGCCTCGAGCCAGAAAGCCAGAAAGGCCTCCTTGACCTTGCGCTCGATGGTCCGCTCATTGGTCAGAAACAGGTTCTTGGCCAATTGCTGGGTGATGGTGGAACCGCCCTGAACAACGGAGTTGGCCTTGACGTTTTCGGTCATGGCCCGCGCCAGACCAAAGAAATCAATGCCGAAATGCTCGAAAAACCGACGGTCCTCGGTGGCCAGAACCGACTTGACGAAATGATCCGGCAGCTGGTCGACCGGCACCGAATCCTCATGGATGACGCCACGGCGGCCGATCTCGTTGCCGTAGCGGTCGAGGAAGGTGACGGCGAAATCTTCGCGCGCGCGCCAGTTGCCCGACGTCTCTTCAAAGGCGGGAAGTGCCAGCGCCAACAGCAGCACGAACCCGGCAGTGCCGACATTCATGCCTTCGCCGGCAAACTCGAACACCGCCTTCCAGACCCCGCGGGTGCGGAAGCGGCGGAAGAAGATGGTGATCTCCTCCCAGATCTCGCCGACGCGGAAACCGGCGTTCCAGATCGACGAATCGATCCAGGAATCAATCCTGAGCAGCAGGTTGGAGCGCTTGCGCGGCCGGTTTTCCTGGTTGAACGGGTCTTGCACGGGCCTTGGTCCATTGCGGGTTGTCGCGGCAGCTTTCGCCGCACATCGGTTCGACTATGCTGCACAACAGCACCACAGTTTTTACCCCCTGTGGTCTATGCTTTTGCCGTATTTTCAGTCAAAGGACAAGCCAATCGGCGCGGTCGCAATTGACACATGTTCGTTATCGCTAAAATGAAATCTGCTGAGCGCGAGATGCATGGTCCGCGCGGTCGGTGCCAAAAAGGAAACCCAGCCATGGACGCCAAGCCCTTCTGGAAAGCCAAGACGCTCGACCAGATGACCGCTGCCGAGTGGGAGAGTCTGTGCGACGGCTGCGGCCGCTGCTGTTTGAACAAGCTCGAGGACTGGGACACCGGAGAGATCGCCTGGACCAACATCGCCTGTCGCCTGCTCGACGGACACACCTGCCGCTGTAAGGACTACGACAACCGCCAGGCCACCGTGCCCGACTGCATCGGGCTCACCCCGGACCAGGTTGAAACCATCACCTGGCTGCCGCCCACCTGCGGCTACCGGCTGGTGCGCGAGGGCGCCGACCTCTACTGGTGGCACCCGCTGGTTTCGGGCGATCCCGAAACTGTGCACGAGGCAGGCGTCTCGGTGCGCGGCCGAACGGTGAGCGAGGAGGGCATGCTGGTCGATGATTTCGAGGATTACCTGGTCGAGTGGCCGGGCGAGGAGCCCTGAACCGGATGCCCTGAACCGGAAGCTCTGAGCCGGAAGCCCCGAACCGGGAGCCCTGAGCCAGGTTCCCTGAGCCTGGTTCCCTGAACGAGCCAGTACAACCTTAGCCGGAGTGCGCAAAGTGACTGAAAAGACGGATATTTACGCCAATCTCAAACAGCTTGGAAGCCACACCGAGCAGCCGCAAAGCCCGGAACAGGCGGTGCTCGAACGGGTTGAGAACCCGCAAGGGGACACGGCCTATTGCGTACGCTTCACCGCGCCCGAATTCACCTCGCTGTGCCCGATGACCGGCCAGCCGGATTTCGCCCATCTGGTGATCGATTATGTGCCCGGCAAGTGGCTGGTGGAAAGCAAGTCGCTGAAACTCTATCTGACCTCGTTCCGCAACCATGGCGCCTTTCACGAGGACTGCACGGTCTCGATCGGCCGCCGGCTGGTGGATCTGCTCGACCCGCAATGGCTCAGGATCGGCGGCTACTGGTACCCGCGCGGCGGCATTCCCATCGACGTGTTCTGGCAGACCGGCGAAGCGCCGAAGGGCGTGTGGGTGCCGGAACCGGGCGTGCCGAGCTATCGCGGCCGGGGGTAGGGACGCCGCACCCAGCGAAATCCTGTGGCGACCGTGCATATGTGCCGGGGTGGCTTAGAAGCGGTTCGGAGTGACAATCCGGCAAAAAGTTGCGACAGCATGGAACCCAATCCGTTGAAGCGGCGTTAGGTCCCTGAATTTCAAACGGAGGGACTGTCCCATGATCCAGTGGATCCTAATTTTGCTTATTGTCGCAGCCGTCGCCGGCCTGCTCGGTTTTGGTCGCCTGTCGGGCGCAGCACTCACCGGCGCAAAACTTCTCATCGGTATCGTGCTGGTGATCTTCCTGCTCGCCGTCCTCGGCATCGTCGCCATCGCCTAGTGCGCCCTCTTCGTCTCCCCCCACGTTGAAGCACACCTCAAGCCGCCGGAGAGCCCCTTCTCTGGCGGTTTTTTGTGCGGATTGAGGAAGGGATTTCAGAGGCTTGCGTGGTTGAGGGAGGATGTGTACCCAGGCCAATTTCAAAAAATAGGAAAATAATCCTTGACGGTGTGACGGTGGTTTGGTAGGGTTATGTCATCGTCACAGAAATGCGGCTGCAGCGGGCCGGTGGCGGTGGGTATTTTTGGCGCTTTGGCGTCCTTTGAAGAGTTTGATGTTTGCGCAAGGCGCCTCTGGTTTCAGGGGCGCTTTTTTTGTTGGTGGTGGGCTGTCTCGTTTTGGCAGCATTGCCGAGCGAAAGGCAGGGCCAGTGGTGGAACCGGTGAGAGGGCGAGTGATGGCGGGAACCGGTCGGGCCAGCGGCGGAGAGGATGCGGCCGGGTCTATTGCCGGGTTTGCGGCCGGTCCGGATCTCGAGGCGCAGGAGATTGACCGGCTTGTGGATCTGCTGCTGGTGCTCGAGCCGTTCGAGGTCAAGCAGCATGGCGCCGCCGGGGCCGATGGCGAGCCGGCGGGTGGGGGCGATGATGCGGAGGTGGACAGGCCTTCCGCCGAGAGCACCCGCGCCATGTTGATGCAGATGCGCGCGGTGCTGGATCGTGAGGCGGGACGGCTGGGCCAGGAGGGGCTCGAGGGCAAGGCGGCGGTTGATCAGGTGGCGCTGATTGCCCGGACGCTCGAAAAGATCGACCAGATGGAGCGGCTGATTGCCGAGGACCAGGCGCGCACCCGTAGCCAGACATTGAGCATTGAAGAGCGCGAGCAGATGCGCCAGACCGTGCGCCAGCTGATCCTTGCCGCCGCCGAACGGATGGTGGCGGAGCGGGAAGATACACAGGCCGCGCAGGGTGAAACAGAGGCTGGAAACAATGAGGATGGTTCGCCATCCCGTGCGCCTCGATTGCCCGATATGAAAGAGTCTTCCGACCCGGCCGACGCCGGGTCGCTGGATCCCGGATCTAGTCCGGGATGACGGATGGTGGGGGGCTCTTGTCCGAAAGCAAAATCTTGCAGAGCTGTTGTTGGCAAAGAGGCGCTGAGTGTTCTTTTTGATGCTGAGAGACAACAATGTCCGATGATGATTGGTGATCTCCCGCCGCCCGTCATACCGGACTTGATCCGGTATCCAGCCACCGCGTGTCCACGCGGTGAAAGATTCTTCCGGCCCGTTGATCGAGGCCTCGGCAATCGAGGCTCGCTCGACGCCGGATCAAGTCTGCGGCGGCGGATGGCGAGAGATCACCATCCCAACTTGCAGTTTTGGCATGTGTGCAGGGTGGTTGGAGAAATTCGCATGACAATCCGGTCGATGGCGGCGGTGCTCAGAAGCAGCGTGTGGGGCAGCCCGGTGCCCGGCGCGGCAGTTCCGCTGCGTACCCGGATCGTTTTCGGCTGGCAACCTTGCCCGGTATGGCGCAAGCGCGTGCCGGAGCATGTGGCGGCGCAGACGCCGGAACCGCGGACAGAGGCTCTGAGGGTGCCGGATCTGGTGGCCCACCACATCGCCCGGCTTGATGATCGGCAGCTGATCGCCAATGCCAATGACTGGCAGCTCAACGCGCGGCCCGAACAATTGCCGCCGGACGGAGACTGGCGCATCTGGCTGATGATGGGCGGGCGCGGATCGGGCAAGACACGGGCCGGGGCCGAATGGGTGCACGGGCTGGCGTCGGGCCTGGTTCCGGGGCTAGCCCGGGATGGCCGGATCGCGCTGGTAGCTGAAACCTTTGGCGATGCCCGTGAGGTGATGATTGACGGGATATCGGGGATCCTGGGTGTGGCACGGGATCAGCGGCCCGCTTTCGAGGCAACCCGGCGCAGGCTGGTCTGGTCTTCGGGAGCGGTGGCGCAGATGTTTTCGTCCGAAGACCCCGAAAGCCTGCGCGGGCCGCAATTCGATCTTGCCTGGTGCGACGAGCTGGGCAAATGGCGCCATGCAAGCGAAACCTGGGACATGCTGCAATTTGCGCTCAGGCTCGGACAGCATCCGCGCCAGCTGATCACCACGACGCCTAGGGCGACGCCCCTGATGCTGGCGCTGGTGAAAGATGCGGCCACGCGGGTGACGCGGATCAGAACCGAGGACAATGCGGCCAATCTGGCGGCGGGATTTCTCGATACGGTGCGGGCGCGCTATGGCGGCACACGGCTGGGGCGGCAGGAACTAGACGGTGAGCTGATCGCCGACCGTGAGGACGGGCTGTGGCGGCGCGAGCAGCTCGAGGCGCTGGTGGTGCGCAAGCCCGGTCCGCTGGGGCGCATCGTGGTGGCGGTGGACCCGCCGGCATCCGGCGAGGCGAAACACTCCTGCTGCGGCATTGTTGCCGCCGGGCTGGATGCGGAAGACCGCGCGGTGGTGCTGGCCGATGGCTCGGTGGAGGGCGCAAGCCCCTCGGGCTGGGCGGGGGCGGTGAGCCGCCTCTATCGCCGCTTTGATGCCGATTGCGTGGTGGCCGAGATCAACCAGGGCGGCGACATGGTGACCAGCGTGCTCAGAACCGTCGATCCGACGCTGCCGGTGCGGCAGGTGCGGGCGACACGCGGCAAATGGCTGCGCGCCGAACCTGTGGCCGCCCTCTACGAGCAGGGCCGGGTGGTCCATGCCGGGCATTTTGCAGCGCTGGAAGACCAAATGTGTGATTTCGGCCCGGACGGGCTCAGCTCGGGCCGCTCGCCCGACCGGCTCGACGCGCTGGTCTGGGCACTCACGGAGTTGCTGCTGGGGCGCAGGAGCGAACCGCAGGTGCGGCACTTGTGAGTGGGTTGGGTTCAATGAACCCCGTCATGCCGGACTTGATCCGGCATCCAGTAGGCGAGCGTCCGCGAGCCGGGAGACCTTTTTGCCGGACGCGAGACTGAAAACTGTCTCTCACCGCGCGGACGCGCGGTCGCTGGATCCCGGATCGGGGTCCGGGATGACGGGAAAGAACTCTTACCCCGCCAGGGTTTCCCCGGCGGGGTTTTTGATTGAAGAACCTGAAAGGGCATCGACATGGCATTTGGATTGAGGCTTCCCTGGAGCCGTGCGAACCAGACCCGGGCAGCGGCCGCCAAGAGCTGGCTGCCGGGTGCGATTGCGGCGTTGTCGGGTGAGGGGGCTGCACGCTGGAGCGGGCGGTCCTATGCGGCAATTGCGCGGGAAGGGTTCATGCGCAATCCGGTGGCGCACCGGGCCACGCGGCTGATTGCGGAGGCAGCCGCGTCTGTCCCCTGGGTGGTGTTCGACCAGGGCCGCGAACAGGAGCGCCATCCGGTCATCGACCTGATCAGCCGTCCGGATCCGAACAGTGCGGGCGACGGGTTTTTCGAAACGCTCTACGGCCATCTGGTGCTCTCGGGCAATGGCTGGATCAATCCGGTGGTGGCGGGAGGCCGCATCGCCGGGCTGCAGCTGCTCAGGCCCGACCGGATGCGGGTGATCGAGGGGGCGGATGGCTGGCCGGTGGCCTATGAGCATCATTCGGGCGGGCGGCGGCAGCGCTTTGCCGTCAATCCCGAGGAGGCACCCGGGCTGTTGCACCTCAAGCTGTTTCATCCGCTTGATGACCATCTCGGCTTCGCACCGCTGGAAGCCGCACTGATGGCGCTCGATCTGCACAATGCGGCGATGAGCTGGAACAAGGCGCTCCTGGACAATTCCGCCCGGCCTTCGGGCGCGCTGGTCTATCAGCCCAAGGAGGGCGGCAATCTGACGCCCGAGCAGTATGAGCGGCTCAAGACCGAGCTCGAGGAGGGCTATCAGGGCGCGCGCCGGGCAGGGCGCCCGATGCTGCTTGAGGGCGGGCTTGACTGGAAGGCGATGGGGCTGACCCCGCGCGACATGGATTTCATCGAAGCCAGGAACGGCGCCGCACGCGACATCGCCCTGGCGCTGGGTGTGCCGCCGATGCTTTTGGGCATTCCGGGCGATCTGACCTACGCCAATTACCAGGAGGCCAACCGCGCCTTCTGCCGGCTGACCGTGCTGCCGCTGGTGGCCCGCACGGCGCAGGCGCTCACCGCCTGGCTGCAGCCGGTCTACGGCGCGGGGCTGAAGATCGACTATGACGCCGACCGCCTGCCGGGGCTCGCAGCAGAGCGTGATGCGCTCTGGTCGCGGCTGGGTGCGGCCGATTTCCTCACCGATGAGGAAAAGCGGGAAGCCGTGGGATATCAACGTGTTCCGGGCTGAAGCGGATTCAGATCGGGAACCATCTGAATCATTTTCTCAAGTTCAGATCCCGCCATTTTCCGGGACCACAGAAGGAGCCAAGCCGATGCAGAGCATGGGGCCGGAACCATCAATGCTGGCCATGCGCATCGCAGGTGCAGTCTGCGGCGCGTTGGTCTCGCTGGTCTACATGATGCCGCGCAGCGCCCGCGAGGCGGCGGCGCGCGCCATCGTCGGTGTGGCCTGCGGACTGGTCTTCGGCGGCCCCGCAGGCGTGGCGCTGGCAGCGCGGATGGGAGTGAGCGATCTGCTCTCGCCAGATGAAACCGTGCTGATGGGATCGGCGGCGGCGAGCCTCGCGGCCTGGTGGGTGCTGGGCGTGCTGACCCGGATCGCAGACCGGGCAGGGCGCGTGCCCAAAGGCTGATTGCCAAACTGGCCGGTGCTTGCCTGCGCCAAACGGAATTCGACACCAACAAGGACAAAACCATGACAACGGACTGGAGCACATCCGGACGGCAGCGAAAGCGCGTCGATCTGGCACTGGAAGACGTCAGCGGCGACGGCAGCTTCTCGGGCTATGCGAGCCTGTTCGGCGCGGTCGATCTGGGGCGCGACGTGATCGAACCCGGTGCCTTTGCTGCCTCGCTCAGGCGCCGCGGCGCATCCGATGTGCGCATGCTCTACCAGCACGATCCCGACCAGCCGATCGGCCGCTGGCTGTCGATCCGCGAGGACAGCCACGGCCTGCATGTCGAGGGCAAGCTCTCGCTCGGCGTGGCGCGGGCCCGCGAGGTGCACGAGCTGATGAAATCCGGTGCGCTCGATGGCTTGTCGATCGGCTTCCAGACCTTGCGCGCCCGCAACGAGGCCAAGAGCGGTGTGCGCCGAATCCTCAGCGCCGATCTCTGGGAGATCTCGGTGGTCACCTTTCCGATGCAGCCGGGCGCGCGGGTGACCGCGGTCAAATCGGCCATCGGCGCGCCCCCGACAAAACGCGAACTCGAACGCCGGCTCACGCGGGATGCGGGGCTGACGCGACGCCAGGCGCGCGGGCTGATTGCCCGCGGCCATGATGCCCTTTCGGACAGGCGGGATGCCGCGCCGGAGGATCTCAAACGGCTGGAACGGAAGCTCCGTGCGCTGACCGGCGCGCTGCTCCGCTCCACCGATCAATCCAATGACCAGTTCCCACATGGAAGGACAATTTGATGAACACTCTGACAAGCCCCGCCCGCGCGCCCGAAATCAAATCCGCCGATGCGGATGTGACCGAGGCCTTTGAAAGCTTCATGTCCGCCTTCGAGGACTACAAGCAGCACAATGACCAGCGCCTGGCTGACATCGAACGCCGCGGCAGCGCCGATGTCGTGACCGAGGAGAAGATGGCGCGCATAGACCGCTCGCTCGACGAGCAAAAGCGCACGCTCGACCGGCTGATGGTCAAGCAGGCGCGGCCCAGCCTGGGCGGTGGCACCGGTCGCGAGACTTCTGCGGTGCGGCAGGCGTTCGACGCCTATGTGCGCCGTGGCGACGAGGCCGCGCTGCGCCAAGGCGAACTCAAGGCGATGTCCGCGGGCAGCGACCCTGATGGCGGCTACCTGGTGCCCGATGAGCTCGACACCGAAATCGGCCGACGGCTTTCCGAACTCTCGCCGGTCCGCTCGATCGCCACGGTGCGGCAGGTCTCGGGCACGGTGCTGAAAAAGCCCTTCGCGCTCGATGGCATGGCCACCGGCTGGGTCGGCGAGACCGATGCGCGGCCGCAGACCGCGACGCCGCAGCTCACTGAGCTGCAATTCCCGACCATGGAGCTTTATGCCATGCCTGCGGCCACCACCTCGCTGATCGAGGACGGTGCGCTCGACATCGAAAGCTGGATCGCTGCCGAAGTCGAGGCCGCCTTCGCCGAGCAGGAGGGGGCGGCCTTTGTGGCGGGCGACGGGGTCAACAAGCCGCGTGGTTTCCTCGACTATCCCAGCGTTGATGATGCCAGCTGGAGCTGGGGCAATCTCGGCCACATCGCCACCGGGGCTGCAGGTGCCTTCGGCTCTGATCCCTCCGACCGGTTGATCGAGCTGATCTATGCGCTCAAGGCCGGGCACCGGCAGAATGGCCGGTTTGTGATGAACCGCAAGACCCAGGCCCAGATCCGCAAGTTCAAGGATGCCGATGGCAATTATCTCTGGATGCCGCCGGCGGGTGCCGGCCAGGCCGCCTCGCTGATGGGCTTCCCGGTGGTCGAGGCCGAGGACATGCCCGACATTGCCGCCGATTCCGCATCAATCGCCTTTGGCGATTTCCGCCGCGGCTATCTTGTGGTGGACCGGACAGGCGTACGCATCCTGCGTGATCCCTATTCGGCCAAGCCCTATGTGCTGTTTTACACCACCAAGCGCGTTGGCGGCGGGGTGCAGAATTTCGAGGCCATCAAGCTGATGAAATTCGCCGCCTAGACCACAGGCTGCGAAGTTCATCGAAAGCGGTCCCGCCCCGCTTCCTCCCCGGGGCGGGACCGCACCCCATCAGCCTGACCAATCCCGGAGCCTGTCATGACCCTGATTGAGACCGATCCGCCGCTGGCGGAGCCGGTGACGCTTGCCGATCTGAAAGCCCATTTGCGCATCGACACAAATGACGAGGATGCGCTTCTGGAAAGCCTGATCCGCGTCGCCCGCGCCCATCTCGAGGCCGTCACCGGAACCGCGCTGATGTCACGTGGTTTGCGGCTTGTGCTGGATGACTGGCCCGATGGCCCGGTGATTCAACTTGGCAAAACGCCGGTGCAATCCGTTGAAGCGATTCGCGTTTATGACATCGACGGACTTCCCCGGGAGCTGGCGCTTTCGGGACTGTTGCTCGATGCCACCGCACACCCCGCGCGGCTTGCCATTAAGGACAGGCCGCGCCCCAAACAGCCGATCAATGGCATCGAGATCGAGTTCACCGCAGGCTTTGGCGCTACGAACGAAATCCCGCCCGAGCTTGTTCGCGCTGTGCTGATCCATGCCGCCTATCTCTATGAATTCCGCGGCGCGGTGTCGCCCGACATGCAGCCCGCAGCGATCCCCACAGGCTATGACCGGTTGATCGCGCCCTGGCTGCGGAGGGCTTTGTGATGGTGGCCAGGGTTCTGGACCCGGGCCGCCTGAACGCCCGCCTGCGGCTCGAAACCCCGGCGGATGCGGATGACGGTCAGGGCGGGGTGAGCGAAGGCTGGGTGGCCGTCACCGAACTTTGGGGCCGGGTCGAGCCGATACGTGCCAAACCCGGCGAAGCGGGGGGCGCGGCGATTGCGCCGGTCAGCCATCGGGTCACGATCCGCTATCGCGGGGACATCCGGCACGACATGCGCTTTGTGCATCGCGGACGGTCGCTCAAGGTGCGCGCGGTGCACGATCCCGACGAGAGCCGCCGCTATCTGGTCTGCGATTGCGAGGAGGGCGGGCCATGAGCACCAACCAGCTGCAGAAAGCCGTTGTCGAGCTCCTGTCGTCCGATCCGGCCATTCTGGCAATCACCGGCACTGGCCGGATCTTTGACCGCCGCATCACCCGGGCCGAACCGCCGTATCTGGTGTTCGGCGAGGCGGTGGCGCGCGACTTTTCCACCGGGGACGATGATGACGGCGCGGGCACCGAGCACCGCTTCGAAATCGAGGCCTGGACCAAACAGAACGGCCGCAAGCACGCCGTCGAGCTG
Organism: Hoeflea sp.; assembly: GCA_043585085.1. Lineage (GTDB taxonomy): Bacteria > Pseudomonadota > Alphaproteobacteria > Rhizobiales > Rhizobiaceae > Hoeflea. The sequence continues at coordinate 172,168 of CP121320.1, read as the reverse complement.
GCCGATGCGGTTCGTGCTGTCTTGCATGATGCGGACCTCGCACTTGAAGGCGCGGCACTGATCAATCTTCGCCACGAGCGCACGCTGAGCCGTCGCGCCCCAAGGAGCGGGCTGCATCTGGCGCGGCTCAGGTTCCGCGCCGTCACCGAGCCGTGACGCGTTCACCATGTTTTTTGGCTGCCGGGCCACTGCGACAGCACCAGGAAAGGAAAAGGATATGACAGCTCAAAAGGGCAAGGACCTGCTCATCAAGATCGATGATGGCGGGAGTTATGTCACCATCGCCGGGTTGCGGGCACGGCGGCTCGCGTTCAACGCCGAGGCCGTCGACATTACCGATGCGGAATCGGCGGGCCGTTGGCGTGAATTGCTCGGCGGCGCGGGCGTGCAGCGCGCGGCCCTGTCGGGCGGCGGGCTGTTCAAGGACCAGGCCAGCGACGCGCTGACGCGGTCTGTGTTCTTCGCCAGCGAAATCCGCGACTGGCAGGTGGCGATCCCGGATTTCGGCACAGTGACCGGGCCGTTCCAGATCACCGCACTTGAATATGCCGGGCGGCATGATGGCGAGATGACCTTCGAGATCGCCATGGAATCGGCCGGTCAACTCAGTTTCGCGGCGCTCTGAGCGATGCGTGTCCACCCAAACCGGCACCGCGGCGAGATCGCCGCCAGGCTGGATGGCGAAGTCCGGCTTATGTGCCTGACGCTCGGCGCGCTGGCTGAACTCGAAACCGCCTTCGGTGTCGCCAATCTGGCGGAATTGGCCGAGCGCTTCGAGACCGGCAAATTGTCGGCAGGCGACATCATCAGGATTGTCGGCGCGGGATTGCGTGGTGCCGGCAACATCGCAACCGACGAGGATGTGGCGCAGATGTCGGCGGAGGGAGGCGTCGCCGGCTTTGCCAGGATCACGGCGGAATTGCTGTGGGCGACCTTTGGCGGTGCGGCGTCAGAACCGAATGAGCAGACCGAAACCAATCAACAACCCGGCAATCGTGAGGGAGACGCAAACCCCCACGTGCCGCAGGCGGCTTCGCGGTGACGAAACCGGAGCGGGCGCTGTTCCCCTGGGCGTCTGTGATCCGTTTCGGCCTCGGCCGCCTGCGGCTTTCCAGTGATGCGTTCTGGGCGCTGAGCCTGCCTGAGCTCGTGGCGCTGATTGGTCCGCAAGCTCAGGCGGAAACGGCAACCCGTGAACGACTGGCGGCCTTGATGGCGTTGTTTCCGGACGGAGCCGGGCCAGCCCCGGACGACAATGCTGATCCTGAAGACCCGAGCAAACGGAGAGACGCGGATGACTAACGATGCCGAATTCAATGTGAGTGGCGATCTGGATCTCGAGGGCGCGGACCGGGCGCTTGATGAATTGACCCGCAAGGCCAACGCCTTTGGCGGTGCGCTGTCGACCGCGCTCAAACAGGCGACCGTCGAAGGCCGAGGCCTTGACGATGTGCTGCGAGGCCTCGGCAACCGGATGGTCAGCATTGCGCTCGATGCCGGCATGCGACCGCTCGACAGTCTGGTCAACCGTTCGATTTCCGGCCTGACCGGCAGCCTGGGCCAATTTTTGCCCTTCGCCAAGGGCGGCGTCCCGGGCCGGATCCAGCCTTTTGCCGATGGTGGCATTGTCGGCGGGCCAACGCTGTTTCCGATGGCCGGTGGTGATCTGGGACTGATGGGGGAGGCGGGCGCGGAAGCGATCCTGCCGCTGCAGCGCGGGGCGGATGGACGCCTCGGCGTCGCCTCGGGCCGGTCACAGCCTGCGGTGCAGGTCACATTCAACGTGACCACGCCGGACGCTGCGAGCTTCGCCAAATCGGAAACCCAGGTCACGGCGATGCTGGCCCGCGCCGTAGGCCGCGGCCGGCGCGGGCTTTGAGACGGGAGAGCGATGATGAGCAACGGCTTTCATGAGGTGCGGCTGCCGCTGCGGCTGTCACTGGGCGCAAGCGGCGGGCCGGGACGGCGCACCGACATCGTGGCGCTGTCGAATGGCGGCGAGACCCGCAATGCGCGCTGGGCCGACGCCCGCCGCCGCTATGATGTCGGCACCGGCCTGCGCGGGCTCGATGATCTCTACCGGCTGATCGAATTCTTCGAGGCCCGGCGCGGCCAGCTTTACGGGTTTCGCTTTTTCGACCCGGTCGACAACCGCTCGGGCGCGCATGGCCAGGCGGTGACCGCGATCGATCAGCTGATTGGCGAAGGCGATGGTGTGACCACGCAGTTTGAACTGACAAAGACCTATGCCGATCTGGGCGGCACAACCACACGCCGCATCGAAAAGCCGGTGGAGGGCAGTGTGCTCGTGGCCGTGGATGGCTCGCCGCTGGCTCAAGGCGATTTCAGCGTCGATCCGGTGGCGGGGCAGGTCACCATTGCACCGGCCGCCGTGCCCCCGTCGGGCGCTGAGGTGAGTGCGGGCTTCGAATTCGACATTCCGGTGCGCTTTGACATCGACCGGATCGAGATTTCGCTGGCCGCCTTCAAGGCGGGCTCCGTGCCCAGTGTGCCATTGGTGGAGATCAAGCCATGAAAGAGATCCCGGCGGGGCTCAAGACCCATCTCGACGAGACTTCGACAACTGTGTGCCATGCCTGGCGGCTCACCCGCAGCGACGGGGTGGTGATGGGTTTTACCGAACATGACCGAAACCTCAGCTTTGACGGAACCGTGTTTTCCGCCGCCACCGGATTTCGCGGTTCGGAAGTGGAGACCGGGCTCGGGCTCGAGGCCGATGCGGCCGAGGTTGAGGGCGCATTCTCCGATGCGGCGATCAGCCCTGATGATCTGGCGCTCGGCCGGTATGACTTCGCGCGGGTGGAGACATTTCTGGTCAACTGGCAGTCTCCACAAGATCATGTTCTGCTCTCCACACGGGAGCTGGGCGAGGTGCTCAGTGCCGGGCCTGCATTCCGCGCGGAACTGCGCAGCCTGGCCGCAAGGCTCGACCAGCCCAGCGGCCGGATTTATGGCAAGCGCTGCGATGCCGATCTCGGTGATGCGCGCTGCGGCGTGGACCTGTCGGTCGCTCCGTTCCGGCTGGAAGGTGGGGTGGTGAGCGTGCCTGACGAGATGAGCCTGATTGTGAGCGGGCTTGGCGACCGGCCGCCGGGCTGGTTTTCCGGTGGGCGGGTGATGTTCGCGACGGGGTTGCTGCAAGGTGTGACCCTTGATGTCGCAAGCCACAGTGTGGAGGCGACCGGCGCGCGCCTGTCGCTGTGGTCGCCGATGGCGCGGGCACCCACGCCGGGCGACGCGCTGGCGGTGACGGCGGGTTGCGACAAGGCCTTTGAGACCTGTTCAGCAAAATTCGCCAATACACTCAATTTTCAGGGGTTTCCGTATTTGCCCGGGAGCGACTTCGCCTATGGATATGCCGATTCCGACACGGTGCACGATGGAAGGCCGATTGTGCCATGAAGGACCGAATGAACAGAGCCGAGGACGGTGACGCGCATGGGGACCGCGTGATCGCGGCGGCCCGGCGCTGGATCGGTACGCCCTACCGGCATCAGGCGTCGCTGAAAGGGATCGGCTGCGATTGCCTGGGGCTGGTGCGTAGTGTGTTCGCGGAAATCACCGGCAAGGCGGCTGAGGCTCCGCCACCCTATCAGCCCGACTGGGCCGAGCGCTCCGGAGTTGACCGGTTGATGCAGGCTGCGCGCGCCCATTGTGGTGAGCCGGTTCCGAGCGATGAAATAAGGCCCGGTGACATTGTGCTGTTTCGCTGGCGTGCGGGCGTTGCGGCGAAACATGCCGGCATTCTCTCAGGCCCCGATCACTTTATCCATGCCTATGAGCCCGCCGGCGTGATCGAGAGCGCTCTGGTGCCGTCCTGGCGCCGGCGGATTGCCGTCGTGCACCGCATGCCCGATCCGGCACAAGAGCCATCAGACAGCTGAACAAGGCGAGATTTCGATATGGCGACAATTCTGTTGCAGGTGGCCGGTGCCGCGCTTGGCGGGGCGTTCGGGCCGGTTGGCACGGCCATCGGTTCGGCCATTGGTGCAAGCCTCGGCGGTATGCTGGACACAAGCCTGATCAATTCCACCCGCACCATTCGTGGCAGGGGCCTGAGCGGTGCGCGCATTCCCTCTGCCGATGAGGGTGCGCCGGTGCTCAGGGTCCACGGCACCATGCGGGTGGCAGGGACGCTTGTCTGGGCGACGCGGTTTGAAGAAACCGTGACGCGCGAGCGCCAGGGCGGCAAGGGTGGCGGACCGACGGTGGAGAGCTATCGCTACCACGCCAATTTCGCGCTCGGGATTTGCGAGGGACCGATTGCCGCGATCCGCCGGGTTTGGGCTGATGGCCGTGAACTTGATCTCGAAACGCTGGATATGCGGATCTATCGCGGCACGGCAACGCAATTGCCGGACCCCCTGATTGAAGCCAAGCAGGGCACGGGTCGTGCACCGGCCTGGCGCGGGCTGGCCTATGTGGTGTTTGAACGTCTGCCGCTGGATGATTTCGGCAACCGCATCCCGGCGTTCCAGTTTGAGGTGGTGCGCCCTGTGGGCAAGCTTGAAACCGCAATTCAGGCGGTGGCACTGATCCCGGGCGCGACCGAACATGGTTATGCGACGACACAGGTGCGCGAATCCCTCGGCGTGGGCGCCGAACGGCTGATCAACCGCAACATGCGCCTGTCCTCAACCGACTGGACCCAGTCGATCGACGAATTGCAGGCGCTGTGCCCCAATCTGAAATCCGTGGCACTGGTCTCGTCCTGGTTCGGCGATGATTTGCGCGTCAGCCATTGCCGTTTCAGACCGGGCGTTGAAGTGCGCAATCGCGTCAATGAAAGCCGGGTCTGGAAGGTGGGCGGTGAAACCCGCGTCAAAGCGCATCTGATCAGCCACAAGGATGGTGGTCCGGCCTATGGCGGCACGCCCGATGATGCGGCGGTGGTCGAGGCGATCCGCGATCTCAAAGCGCGCGGCCTGAAGGTCACGCTCTATCCGTTTGTGCTGATGGATGTGCCCGAAGACAATGTGCTGCCTTCACCCGATGGCTCGGCAAGCCAGCCCGCCTATCCCTGGCGCGGCCGCATTACCGCGAGCCCGGCGAGAGGGCTGGTCGGCAGCCCCGATGGAACGGCTGCGATGCGCTCCGAGATCTCGGATCTCTGTGGCGCGACCCAGACCGGTGATTTCGCAGTCACCGGGGAAACCGTGAGCTGGCTCGGCGGCGACGAAGGCTACCGGCGCTTCGTGCTGCATCACGCGGCTCTGACCCAGGCCGCGGGCGGTGTGGATGGGTTTGTAATCGGTTCGGAGATGGTCGGGCTGACGCCGCTTCGGGACGAGAGCGGCGCGTTTCCCTTCGTCGAGCAACTGATGGAACTCGCCGATGACGCGCGGGCGCTGCTGGGCCCCCAGACCACGCTGACCTATGCGGCCGACTGGAGCGAATATGCGGGCTATCGTCCCGATGACGGTTCGGGCGATGTGTTGTTTCATCTCGATCCGCTCTGGGCACATCCTCAGATCGGCGCGATCGGCATCGACAACTACATGCCCTTGAGCGACTGGCGCGATGGTGATCTTGTCGCGGGCAACCCCGATGACGCGCGCTTTGCCAATGACAGTCAGGCGCTGAAGGTCGCGATCAACGGCGGCGAGGGTTTTGACTGGTATTATGCCGACAAGTCGGGCCGCGACGCACGCGACCGCCTGCCGATTGTCGACGGGCTGGCCGGCAAGCACTGGATCTACCGGATCAAGGATCTGCGCGGCTGGTGGCAGAACCAGCATTTTGACCGGGTTGGTGGCGTTGAGGCAGGCACACCCAGTCCCTGGGTGCCAGGCTCAAAGCGGTTCTGGTTCACCGAGCTTGGCTGCCCGGCGGTCGACAAGGGTGCCAACCAGCCCAACCTGTTTCCTGATCCGAAATCATCCGAGAGCGCCATTCCCTGGTACTCGAGCGGTGGACGTGATGATCTGGCCCAGAGGTCCTTTCTCGAGGCGCATCTCGATCACTGGTCCGGCCCGGACAATGCAGATGGAATGGTCTCGCCCGCCAATATCTATCTCTGGAGCTGGGATGCGCGGCCGTTTCCGGCGTTTCCGCTCTCGGGCTCGGTCTGGTCCGACGGGGCCAACTGGCGCACCGGCCACTGGCTCAATGGCCGGCTTGGAACCGTGGCGCTCAAGGACCTGATCGCTGCAGTGCTTGAAGAGGCAGGGTTCGAGGCGTTCGATGTCGACCGGGTCGATGGCGTCGTTGATGGCCATGTGATCTCCAATCCGCTATCGCCGCGCGCAGCGCTTGCGCCGTTGCTCGAGGCTTTCGCCATCGATGTGCGCGAGGGGCCGCGTGGCCTTGAGTTCTGCTCCCGGTTGGGCGCGGGTGCTGCCCCGGCCCAAATCAGTGTGGTGGCCGATCCGGACGAAGCCGCACTGTTTGAGGAAACAAGGGGCGAAGTTTCCGAATTCGCCAATGAGGCGGTGATCCTGTTTGCCGATCCGTTGGCCGATCATGCGGCGGCCTCCGCACGCTCGCGCAGGCTCGAGGGCGAGGCTCTGCGCCAGCGCGACATGCCGTTGAGCCTGGCGTTCGAGCCGGGCCTTGCGAGGGTGACCGCGGACCGCTGGCTGCAGGATCACCGGCTGCAGCGGCGGCGGCTGCGCTTTTCGCTGCCGCCGCAGACCGTCGCGCTGGAACCGGGCGATACGGTGCGGCTTGATCTCGACCAGGCACCGCAGGGCCTGTTCCGGATCCTCAGGATCGAGGATGGTGATGTCCGCCGTATGGAGGCGGTCGCCCATGCCGGAGCCGCTGCCGCGCCTTCGACCCTCACCGTTTCCACCGGCGCCGGGAACGACGCCAGTGCGTCCTTTGCCCCTGAATTGGTGCTCCTGGAGCTGCCGGTGCTCTCCGGCAGCGACGAGACCGCCTGGGCGTCAGCGGCGGGTCTGTCGGTTCCCTGGCGCCGGATTGCCCTGTCGAGCTCGGTGGAAAGCGAAGGCTATGCGCGGCGCACCACGTTGGATGCACCGGCGAGACTGGGCACGCTGGTGTCCGCCTTGCCTGCAGGTGAAGCCGAGGGGCGGATTCTCAAGGGGCAGGTGATCGAAATTGATCTGGCTTTCGGCGGATTGGCCTCGGTCAGCCGTCTTTCGCTGCTGAATGGCGCCAATGCGGCCGCGATTCTCTCCGATGCGGGGATCTGGGAGGTGGTGCAGTTCGAACTGGTTGAAGAGATCTCCGCCGGCCGCTGGCGGCTTTCAAACCTGTTGCGCGGGCAGGGCGGAACCGATGACGCGATGCGCGCAGGTGCAAGTGCGGGGAACCGGTTTGTCCTCATCGACAGCGCTGTCGTGCCGCTGGGGCTGACGCTCGAAGAAGCGGGCCGGACCCTCAACTGGATCGCCGAGCCTGCAGGTTTGGCAACAAGTGGGGCTGTGCCGCAGCTCTTCGCCGGTGGCGAAAGGGCGCTGACCCCGTTGTCGCCGGTCCATCTGACCGCCCGGCGCGAGGCCGGCGGGATCCGGTTTCGCTGGATCCGCCGCGGACGTTTGCAGGCGGACAGCTGGTCCTCTGCCGAGATCGCCAATGATGAGGGGTTTGAGCGCTACCGTGCCGACATTCTGGTCGGTGGTACAAGCATCCGGACAGTCGAGATGGCGGCGCCCGAATGGCTCTACACCGATGCCGAGGAACTTGCCGATTTCGGCTCGGAGCAGAGCGAATTCACCTTGCGCGTGACCCAGGCGGGCAAACGCGTGCCCTGGGGCATTGCCCGCACCACGACGGTTCGCCTTTGACTTCAATGCAACCCAGGCACAAACTCTAAAAGGAGCATGACAATGGACACAACAAAACCCTGGTGGCAATCCAAGACCCTGTGGGGCTCGCTGGTGACGCTGGTCGCAGCCGCTCTCGGCTTGGCCGGGATCGATCTCGCCGATACAGACCGCGAGGCTTTGACCGAGATGATGACCTCGCTCGGGGCTGCCATTGGCGGTCTGATCGCGATCTTCGGACGGATCTCGGCCAGAGACCGGATCGGGTAAGGATTTGCAGGTCAGACAGCCGGATATTAGCTCTCATTCATTTGCCGTTCAGACTGGATCCTGTATCAATCGTGACGGGATGAGATACCAACCGCTTCAGGGCTGATCATGAGCGTGAAAATTCTTCAACTTGGTTTGATTGCCGCGCTGGCCGCAATGGCCGCGCCAGCGGCCGCTCAGATGCGTGCACCAGATGGCACGGCTGTGGTGTCTGCCGCAGCGGATTGTTCGCGCGCGGCATCACAGGTGGTGGGGCAGACCGGCGGGCAATTGCTGTCGGCCTCGGCCAAGACCCAGGGTGGTCAGGCGGTGTGCGTGATTACGGTGCTGGTTCCCGGCAATGGTTCGGAGCGACCCAAGAAAGTCACCGTTTCCGTTCCGCAATGACGCCAGTACGTGAAACAGCAACACAGCGGGAGCGGACTGAATGCGAATTCTGATTGTCGAGGACGACAAGGACCTCAATCGCCAACTGACTGAGGCGCTGGAGGAGCAGTCCTATGTGGTCGACCGTGCCTATGACGGCGAAGAAGGCCATTTCCTGGGCGACACCGAACCCTATGACGCGGTGATCCTCGATATCGGCCTGCCGGAAATGGATGGGGTGACTGTGCTCGAAAAGTGGCGGGCCGACGGCCGCACCATGCCGGTGTTGATCCTGACCGCGCGCGACCGCTGGAGCGACAAGGTGGCGGGCATTGATGCTGGTGCGGATGACTATGTCACCAAGCCATTCCATGTCGAGGAAGTGCTGGCGCGGATCCGGGCGCTGATCCGGCGCGCTTCCGGCCATGCCAGTTCGGAGATTGTCTGTGGTCCGGTCCGGCTCGACACTGCTGCCTCCAAGGCGAGTGTGGACGGCACGACGCTCAAGCTCACCAGCCATGAGTTCCGTCTGCTGTCGTACCTGATGCACCACATGGACCAGGTGGTCTCTCGCACCGAACTGGTCGAGCACATGTATGACCAGGATTTCGATCGCGATTCCAACACCATCGAGGTGTTTGTTGGACGTCTGCGCAAGAAGATCGGGGTTGAGCTGATCGAAACCGTGCGCGGGCTTGGCTACCGGATGACCCGGCCTGAGGGTGAGGGCACGGGCAAGCCCGGATGACGCGTGGTTCGCTTACCGCGCGGGTGCTGCTGCTGGCCACGCTCTGGGCGGTAATCGCACTTGTGGCCATCGCCATCGTGATCTCGCAGCTTTATCGAAACGGCTCCGAGCGGGCCTTTGCCGATCTGCTGCGCGCCCAGCTCAACAGTGTCATCAACACGGTTTCGATTGATGAAAATGGTCAGTTGACTGGTCGGCCGCAACTAGGGGATCTGGTGTTTGACCAGCCCGGCAGCGGTTGGATCTGGCTGGTCGAGCCGCTGACAGACGTATCGGGGCCGCGGCTTTCCTCGGTGTCGCTTGGCCAGGAAAGCCTGGATGTGCCATCGCTTTCCGAGGTTCCTTTTGATCCGCGCTATTTGCGGTTCTATCCGGCTTCTGACGGGTTCGGCAATCAGCTCGAAGTGGTCGAGACCGAAGTGGAACTTGACAATCAGGGCCGCGCCGCGCGCTTCCGCGTCGCCGGAAACCGCGATGTGCTGGACGCGGAAATCGCCGGTTTTTCCCGCAATCTCTATCTGGCGCTGGCGCTGTTCGGCATCGGTAGCCTGCTGGTCAATGCGGTGGCCATTCTTTATGGCTTGAGGCCGCTTGATCATGCCCGGCAGGCCCTGGGCCGGATTCGCGCCGGCGAGGCGGATCAGCTTGATGGCGCTTTCCCACGTGAGATCGCACCGCTGGCGGGCGAGATCAATGCGCTTATTGACGCCAACCGGCGGGTTGTCGAGCGCGCCCGCATGCAGGTCGGCAATCTCGCGCATTCGCTCAAGACCCCGATAGCGGTGCTGATCAACGAGGCAAGGGACATGACCCCGGACCACGCCAAGCTGGTGCGTGCCCAGGCCGAAACCATGCAGGCCCAGGTGCAGACCTATCTCGACCGTGCCCGCATCGCCGCCCAGCGTGGCAGCGTGCTTGCCCGCACCGATGCGGCGCCGGTCATCGAACGGCTGGTCCGGGTGATGGCCAAGCTCAACCGGGACCTTGAGTTTTCCGCTGATATCGTCCCGCATGGAGCGGTTCTTGCCATGGAAAGCCAGGACCTCGAGGAAGCGCTTGGCAATCTGATCGAGAATGCCGCCAAATTCGCCCGCAACAAGGTTGTGGTGCGATTGCGGCCTGCGGCTGTTCAAGAGGATGGGCAGCGGGCACTGTTCCGGATCGATGTCGATGATGACGGGCCGGGGCTTGACGAAGCGGGAATGGCCGAGGCGGTCAAACGCGGGCGCAGGCTTGATGAAACCAAGCCCGGCACCGGGCTCGGACTGTCGATCGTTGACGAGATTGCGAGCGAGTATCAGGGCAGCTTCGCGCTGGCGCGCGCTCAATCCGGCGGATTGTCGGCACGGCTGACATTGCCGGGCGTGGAGACCGGGGCGTGAGCGTTGTGCGCCAAGGTGGTCAAGCGACACGGCCGGGGAGAAGCCGCTGCGGGAGGCCAAATTCGGGCGGTTTTAGCGAGGCGTGCCGTGTTGCAGGGTTTGTGGCGGCTAAGCGGCACGTCACAATACCGCCACAGCGGCGCGGCAACATAATGTTAGCTGATTGATATATGTGTGCGGCAATCGCGCGCGAACAGCGAGGAACATGGGAATGGCCTATTTGGTGATGAGTTCAGCGAAAATTGCAGGTGCGGCGGTGGTCCTGGCGATGCTTGCGGGCTGCACCAAGACGTCGGCCATCGCGCCGCTCTCCTTCGGGCCAGTGACCGAATCGGCATCGGCCACCGCCAAGCCTGCCGGAAGTGATGCGATTCTGGAGGCGCTCAATGGCGGTATTCTGCCACAAGATGCCGCGTCAACACTGTCACGTGCTGAGCGGCTCAGGGCCTTGGAAGCCGAATATCAGGCGCTTGAGAAAACGCCGGGTGGTCAGTCGGTCGCCTGGGCCAGCCCGGTTGGAGGAGCTTCGGGCGAGGTGAAGGCCGGCACGCCCTATCAGGTCGGTCAGCAGAACTGCCGTCAATACACCCACAGTGTCCAGATCAAGGGAACGGTTGTGACGGGCAGGGGCGCAGCCTGCCGCAACGCTGATGGCAGCTGGACCCCATTGAGCTAGAACCAGCCAGTTCCGGAAAACTTGGTTCCAAATCATTTTGTGATCAGTGAATCTTCGCCCAATGATGCATATCAAGGCGTTGATCAGGCTTTCAAGATCGAATTGGGCTGTCTAAGGCCCAGATTTTGAATTTAACGCGACCAAACGCCCCATCGGTACGCCCGCCGTCGATTGCGGTTGGAAAACGCACAATGCTCGGATATTGAAGCTTCATGTTGTTTTGGGTTATCGCCGCCGTCCTGACCGCTATCGTCACCCTGGCTCTGCTGGGGCCTGTGGCGCGTGCCCGCTCTGCCGCGTCGGAGGCGCCTGCACGTCACGACATGGAGGTATACCGCGACCAGTTGGCCGAGGTCGATCGCGATCTGGCCGATGGCCTGGTCGATGAAGCGCAGGCGGAAGTGGCACGGACCGAGATTTCCCGGAGACTGCTGGCCGCTTCGCGCAAGAGTGAGGCCGAGGATGCAGAAGATCCACAGCCGTCGAACCGGGGCATGCGGCAGGTCGCTGTCTATGCCGTTGCAATCTTCATTCCGCTGATTGCTGTTACTGCTTATCTTGAGCTGGGCCGCCCGGACCTGCCGCAGTTGCCGCTCGCCGCTCGTTTGCAGGCCGAGCCGGAAAACACCGACATTGCAATGCTTGTCGCGCGCGCCGAGCAGCATCTGGCGCAAAACCCAGACGATGGCCGTGGATGGGCCGTGCTGGGGCCGATCTACATGCGCACCGGCCGTTTCGCTGAATCGGCCGAGGCATTCCGCAAGTCGATTGCGCTGCTTGGACCATCACCGGCCCGTCTTGCCAGTCTCGGTGAAGCTCTTTTTTCCGCATCCGGCGGGATTGTGACGGAAGAGGCGACCCTGGCATTCCAGACCGCGCGCGAACTTGACCCGAACGATCCGCGGCCGCAGTTCTTCCTGGCGGTCGGGATGGCGCAGGCGGGCAAGCGGGACGAAGCACGCGCCGCCTTCGCTGCGATGCTGGAAACCGCACCCGAAGATGCGCCCTGGATCTCTGCGGTTGAAAGCCAGATAGCGGCTCTGGAGACCCCGGCCGGACCGCTTGCAGGCCCCGTTGCCGGTGCCGGGGCCTTGGCCCCAGGCAACCCCTCTGCTGCCGATGTCGCCGCAGCGCAGGATATGAGTCCTGAGGATCGTCAGGCGATGATCGGTTCGATGGTCGAGAGCCTTGAGGCGCGGCTTGCCGACAATCCGAACAACATTGAGGGCTGGTTGCGGCTGGTCCGCTCGCATATGGTCATGGGCAATCAGGACCGGGCGCAGGCAGCACTTGACCGTGCCTTTGCAGCCTTCTCCAGCGCCAGCGCGGAGACCCAGGCCCTGAGCGATCTGGCCAGTGAATTGGGGCTGGTTGCCACGTCCACGCTCGGTGGGGTGCCGGTGGCGCCCGCAAGCCCTGCCGGAGACACAGCGCCGGCAAACCAGCCCGATGCAACCACAACGCCGTTTATCCTTGAGGGCGTCAGCCCCGAAGTCAGCAGCGCCGCGCCGGGCGGGCCGACACAGGAAGATATCACTGCGGCTGCCAGCATGTCGGTTGAGGACCGGAGTGCGATGATACGCGGCATGGTTTCCTCTCTCGATGCGAAGCTCACCGAAAACCCGGACAACATAGAAGGCTGGTTGCGCCTGGTGCGCTCCTACGCCGTGCTTGGGGATCAGGCCGCCGCAGGATCGGCGCTCAAACGTGCAAGCGCCACATTCCCAAGTGCGACTGCAGGCGGCCAGGCGTTGGCCGAACTGGCTGCACAATTGGGACTTGAGGCGGAGTTGGAGGGCCAATGAACCGTAAACAGAAGCGACTGTCGATCATTGCCGCCGGCGCGGTGTTTCTCGCCGGAGCTGCAGCCCTGGTGACATCGGCGCTGCAAGAACAGATCGTGTTCTTCAATTCACCTTCGGACGTTTTGGCCAAGCCGCTTGAACCGGGCACCCGCATCCGTCTGGGCGGGCTGGTCGAGGCCGGGTCGGTTGAACGCGGTGAAAACTCGGCGGTGACTTTTGCCGTCACCGACACCAACGCGTCGGTGAAAGTGCGCTATGTTGGCATTCTGCCGGATCTGTTCCGGGAAGGTCAGGGCGTGGTCACCGAGGGTGTGTTCTCTCCAGAGGAGGGAACTTTCATGGCCGACATGGTTCTCGCCAAGCATGACGAGAACTATATGCCCAAGGAAGTCGCGGACGCGCTCAAGGCGCAAGGCGTCTGGAAGGAAGGCGATCCGCCACCGGGCGTAACCGTCAAAGAGACGCCGGTCTACTGATTGGCTTGAACGCCGCAGACGTGCAGGAGGAAAGACGCCATGATCACTGAAATCGGCCATTTTGCACTGATCCTTGCACTGGCGACGGCGCTGGTGCAATCAGTGGCGCCTGTTGTCGGCGCGCGCCGCCGCGACGCGGCGTTGATGGCCATCGGTCCCATGGCGGCACTGACCTCACTGATGTTGGTGGCGATCTCGTTCTTTGCGCTGACCCACGCCTATGTGGTGTCTGATTTCTCGGTCCAGAATGTTGTTGAGAATTCGCATTCGCTCAAACCGATGCTTTACAAGATCACCGGCGTGTGGGGCAATCACGAAGGCTCGATGCTGCTGTGGATCCTGATTTTGGTTTTGTTTTCCGGGCTCGTCGCGCTGTTCGGCCGCAATTTGCCCGACACACTGAAGGCCAACGTGCTTGGGGTTCAGGCCTGGATCACGGTGGCGTTTTTGCTGTTCGTGCTTTTGACCTCGAACCCGTTCCTTCGCCTTGATCCGGCACCTGCGGAAGGCAATGACCTCAATCCGATCCTCCAGGACATCGGGCTCGCGATCCATCCGCCGCTGCTCTATCTCGGCTATGTCGGATTTTCGATTTCCTTCTCATTCGCAATTGCCGCGCTGATTGAAGGCCGCATCGACGCCGCCTGGGCGCGCTGGGTCCGTCCCTGGACGCTCGCCGCCTGGGTGTTCCTGACCGCCGGCATCTCGATGGGCAGCTACTGGGCTTATTACGAACTCGGCTGGGGCGGCTGGTGGTTCTGGGACCCGGTTGAAAACGCCTCCTTCATGCCCTGGCTGGTGGGCACTGCGCTGTTGCATTCCGCGCTGGTGATGGAAAAGCGCGAGGCGCTGAAGATCTGGACCGTACTGCTCGCCATCCTGACCTTCTCGTTCTCGCTTCTGGGAACCTTCCTGGTGCGCTCCGGCGTGCTGACATCGGTCCACGCCTTTGCCACCGATCCGAGCCGTGGCGTGTTCATCCTCGGGATCCTGGTGGTCTTTATCGGCGGGGCGCTGGCGCTGTTCGGGCTGCGGGCCGCTTCGCTCAAGGCAGGCGGCATGTTCGCGCCGATCTCGCGTGAAGGGGCGCTGGTTCTCAACAATCTGTTCCTGACCACAGCCGCAGCCACCGTGCTGATTGGCACGCTGTATCCGCTGTTGCTGGAATCGGTGACCGGCACCAAGATTTCCGTTGGTCCACCGTTCTTCAACCTGACCTTCGGGCCTTTGATGATCCCATTGCTGATGGCCGTTCCGTTCGGCCCGCTGCTGGCCTGGAAACGGGCTGACCTTGCAGGCGCTGCCCACCGGCTTTACTTCGCCATCGGCATTTCCCTTCTGGTTGGTCTTGGCGTGGTCTTCCTGCAGACCGGCGCACCGGTGCTTGCAGGGCTCGGGATTGCGCTCGGCGTGTTCCTGATCCTTGGCTCTATCACCGATCTTGCGCTGCGTTCGGGTATCGGGCGAGTGGCCACGGGCGTTGCGTGGAGCCGTCTGATTGGCTTGCCACGCTCGGCCTTCGGTACCGCCTTTGCCCATATTGGGCTTGGCGTGACCGTGATCGGCATTGTTGCCGTGAGCATTTTCTCCACCGAAACGGTGGTCGGCATGAAGCCGGGTGATACGGTTTCAGCGGGTGGCTATGAGGTCCGGTTCGAAGGCATTCGCGACTATGCCGGCCCGAACTACACTTCGCAATCCGGCGAATTCACGATCATGCGTGGCACCGAGGAGGTAGCCAGCACGGCCTCGGCCAAGCGGTTCTATGCTGCGCGCGGCATGCCCACGACGGAAGCCGGGATCATCACCTTCGGTGCGAGCCAGCTCTACATCGCGCTTGGCGATCCCGAGGCCAATGGCGGTCTGGTGGTCCGGGTCTGGTGGAAGTCCTGGGTGACCTTCATCTGGTACGGCACCGTGCTGATGATGATCGGCGGTGTGTTGTCCCTGTCTGACCGCAGGCTGCGGATCGGAGCGCCCAACCGGGCCAAATCCGGCAAGGCCGGCAAGGAAACAGCAGGTGCTGCGGTATGACAGCTGTTGTGAGCATGATGGCGCGTATGCTGCCTCTGGTCGTCCTTGTGGTCGCACTGGCCTCTCCGGCGGCCGCGGTCAATCCCGACGAGGTGCTGGACGATCCGGCGCTTGAGGCGCGGGCACGCGAGCTGTCGCTCGAGCTGCGGTGCCTGGTCTGCCAGAACCAGTCGATTGACGATTCCAATGCCGAACTGGCCCGTGATCTGAGGTTGCTGGTGCGCGAGCGGTTGGTGGCCGGCGACAGCGATGAGGACGTGATCGATTATGTGGTCTCGCGCTATGGCGAATTTGTTCTGCTCACGCCGCGTTTCTCGGCCCAGACGCTGCTGTTGTGGGGCGCGCCAATGCTCCTTATGCTGGCCGGTATCGTCGTCATGGTGATCAATGCGCGCGGCCGCGCCCAGGCCGTCACCGCATCCGCTCAGGGCTTGAGCGAGGCCGAACAGGCTGAACTCGCAAAAGTGTTGGAAGACCGTGATCGCCAAGGCTGATATGTATTCTGCCTATCCAATCAAGGGGGCAGGTGATGACAGCACATACGGTCCGGGCCGAATTTGCAGGCCATTCCGGCGCAAAACTGGCTGCGAGGCTTGATCTGCCGGCGGGAACCATCCGCGCCTGGGCCTTGTTTGCCCATTGTTTCACCTGTTCCAAGGATACACTTGCCGCCCGCCGAATCTCCGGCGAACTGGCCAGCGCCGGCATTGCCGTAATGCGCTTTGATTTCACCGGGCTTGGCTCCAGCGACGGCGAATTCTCCTCGACCAACTTCTCCTCCAATGTCGATGACCTTCGCTCCGCCGCGCAATGGTTGGAAAGCCATTACAGCGCGCCCGAAATTCTCGTTGGCCATTCGCTCGGCGGCGCTGCGGTGCTGGCGGTTGCCGGAGATCTTGCCTCGGTGAAAGCCGTGGTCACGCTGGGAGCGCCGGCGGAAGCAAACCATGTGATCCACAATTTCGGCTCACATGTCGACGAGATCACTGAGAAGGGTGCCGCCGAAGTCAAGCTGGGCGGCCGCAGTTTCACCATCCAGCGCCAGTTTGTCGATGATCTCAATGCCGTCCATCTGGCGGACCGCATCGCGAAAATGAAGAAGGCGCTTCTGGTGCTGCACGCGCCGCGCGACGAGACCGTGGGCATCGAGAACGCCGGGGCAATCTTTACGGCTGCCAAACACCCCAAAAGCTTCGTGTCGCTGGATGGGGCAGACCATCTTCTGACAAACTCGGCGGATGCCAATTATGTGGCCAATGTCATTGCGTCCTGGGCCGCGCGCTATCTGCCTGCGGAAACGCCACGTGACGAGAGCGAGCCGAGCGAGGATGTGGTGGTTGGCGAAACCGGGCAGGGCAAGTTCCAGGTCTCGGTCCAGGCCGGGCCGCACCGCTTTCTGGCCGATGAACCGGCAAGCGTCGGCGGTTCGGACACCGGCCCAACACCCTATGATCTGGTTGCGGCCGGCCTCGGCGCCTGCACCGCCATGACATTGCGCATGTATGCCCGGCTGAAGAAGATCGACCTCGGTCTGGTGAGCGTCTCGGTGCGTCACAGCAAGGTGCACATGAAGGACTGTCTCGAATGCACCGAAGAGGAGCGCGCCGGCAATGGCAAGATTGATCGCTTCGAACGGGTGATTTCGGTCGATGGTGGTGCGCCTGTCGAACTTGCCGACAAGATCGTCGAGATTGCCAACAAGTGCCCGGTCCACCGCACACTCGAACATGACGCGAAGGTTACCACCCGGATCGAGTGAGCTGACCTTGCGGCAGCGTTCCGAAAGTCCATCTGATTGTCTCGATAGAAAAGAGAAAATCATATCAATATCAGAATGTTGGAGGAACTCTCTGACATGTTGTCCGGGCCGGTCCTCACGCTTTGTGGCGGCAACGTGGCAGGCAACATTACAAAGGTTTAATGATCCGGAAAGCTTGCTGTAACCGAACCCGTCCTATCTCTCTATGGCAAGGGCCGATCAAACGGCCTTGAGCACAACAACGAGGTTGATACATGTCGAAATCCCCCCAAGCCAAAGCCCCCAGCAAGAAGATCAAGGGTTTCCTCACCACCACCGCCATTGCCGGTGTCGCAGCTGCAATGCTTGCGACCGGTGTGCCCGCGACCATCACCGGGGCCTTTGCAGAACCTGTCCGCGTTGAAGCCCCGCAGGCCCCGAGCTTTGCCGATGTGGTTGAGGCCGTGTCGCCTGCCGTGGTCTCTGTCCGCGTTCAGGCGGAAGTCCGGCCGGTGTCAAATGACGGGCCGTTCAGTTTCGATTTCAATGGAAGAGGATTTGACGATCTTCCAAACGATCATCCGATGAAGCGGTTCTTCGATGAATTCCGCCGCGGCTTCGGTGGTGAGCCCGACCGCCGTGCCGAGCGTGATCGGCGCGGCCCCGATGGGCAGCGTCGCCCGGGCCGCGTGCGTCCGGTCAGCCAGGGTTCCGGCTTCTTCATTTCCGGGGACGGCTATCTGGTGACCAACAATCACGTCATCGAAAACGGTGCGACCTTCACCGTGATCATGGATGACGGCTCCGAACTCGATGCCAAGCTGATCGGCCGCGACAGCCGCACCGACCTTGCAGTGCTCAAGGTCGAGGAAGATCGTGAGTTCACCTATGTCGACTTCGCCGATGATTCCAAGATTCGTGTTGGTGACTGGGTGGTGGCCGTCGGCAACCCCTTCGGTCTCGGCGGTACGGTGACCGCAGGCATTGTCTCGGCGCGTGGCCGCGACATCGGTGCCGGCCCCTATGATGATTTCATCCAGGTGGACGCTGCGGTGAACCGCGGCAACTCCGGTGGTCCGACCTTCAATCTCTCCGGCGAAGTGATCGGCATCAATACCGCGATCTTCTCGCCCTCGGGCGGCAATGTCGGCATTGCATTTGCGATCCCCGCATCCACCGCGCGCACCGTGATCAACGATCTGATCGACAGCGGCTCGGTCGAGCGTGGCTGGCTTGGTGTGCAGATCCAGCCGGTTACCGCCGACATCGCTGAATCGCTTGGCCTCGCCGAAGCGCAGGGCGCGCTGATCACCGCACCGCAGGACGATGCTCCCGCCGCCAAGGCAGGCATCGAGGCCGGTGACGTGGTCACTGCAGTCGATGGCAACGCAGTCGAGGATCCGCGTGATCTGGCCAAGAAGATTGCGGCCATGGATCCGGGCAAGACGGTCGAGATCACTGTCTGGCGCAATGGCAAGAGCGAGGCGGTCGAGGTCGAACTGGGCTCGCTGCCGACAGAAATCGCAGCGCTGAGCACAGATGAAGAGACCGCGCCGAGCGTGCCGCAGGCAGAAGCCACGCTGGACAGTTTCGGGCTCACCGTCGTCCCGGCCGAAACCGGCAGTGGTCTTCTGATCACCTCCGTGGCACCCGACAGTGCGGCTGAAGAGCGCGGATTGCGGGCTGGTGATGTGATCGTTGCGGTCAACAATCAGGACGTGGCCAATGCCGCCGATGTGGTCGGCATCATCGACGACGCCGCAAGCAACGGCCGCAAGGCTGCTCTGTTCCAGGTTGAGAACGAAGACCGGTCGCGCTTCGTGGCGCTGCCGATCGACCAGGGCTAAGCCCTTCACCCCCGGCGCGGGCCGCTCCGCGCCGGGGGTGGCAGCTTCCGCTCGGCAATCCCCTGATGCCGGACGGAAGCAACGGGCGTTGCAGTTTTCGCAGCAACGCCCAAAAGTCCGCTCCAATCCATTCGACTGGGCCAATATCCTTTCGGTTGGGAGGGAGTGGGCGCCAAGGCGGCGGGTGTGCTCTCCCCCTTCGCAAGCCCGCCGCGCTTTTCCCGCCCGTTGATCCGCGTTCTTGACTTGCCCGCATTCGCCGGGCATGCCCGAAGGGTTCGAGCCGCCAGGACAGACGCCCAGGACAGACGCCATGAAAATACTCATCATCGAAGACGATCTGGAAACCGCCGCCTATCTTTCCCGTGCGTTCCGCGAGGCCGGGATCACGGTGGACCATGCAAGCGACGGCGATTCCGGTTTCTTTCTGGCCTCCGAGAACACCTATGATGCTCTGGTGGTGGACCGCATGTTGCCCAGACGTGATGGTCTTTCAATCATCAGCGAGCTGCGCCGCAATGGTGACGACACCCCGGCGCTGATCCTGTCGGCACTTGGTCAGGTCGACGACCGCGTGACCGGACTTCGCGCCGGCGGAGACGATTACCTCACCAAGCCCTACGCTTTTTCCGAACTTTTGGCCCGCATTGAAATCCTCGGCCGTCGCAAGGGCGCGCGCGAGCAGGAAACCACCTACCGCGTGGGCGACCTCGAACTTGATCGGTTGAGCCATGAGGTGCGCCGCGCCGGTCAGGTCATCCCGCTGCAGCCGCGCGAATACCGGCTGTTGGAATATCTGATGAAAAATGCCGGTCAGGTGGTCACCCGCACAATGTTGCTCGAGCATGTCTGGGACTACCATTTCGATCCGCAGACCAACGTCATCGATGTCCATATCTCCAGGCTTCGCTCCAAGATCGAGAAGGATTTCGGCGAGCCGCTGCTGAGAACCGTGCGCGGTGCCGGCTATATGATGAAGGCTGGTGGATGAGCCTGTCATGACCCGTTTGCGCGCCATGCTGTCGACCACTGCCGTAAGGCTGTCGGCGCTGTATCTTGGGCTTTTCGCGCTCTGCGCGGTGGCGCTGATGTTCTACATCACCTCGATCTCCGTGGGCATGCAGCATGACCGAACCCAAGACATCATTCTGAGCGAATTGAGAGTGGTGGCGGGCTCCTACCGCCGGGGCGGTATGACCGGTCTGGTGCGCACAATAGAACGGCGCTCACGCCAGCCCGGAGCCAACCTCTATGCCATTGCCGCGCCGAGCGGCGAACTGATCGCCGGCAACATTGCCTCGATCGCACCGGGGGTGCTCGACCAGGAAGGCTGGACATCGTCCCCGTTCCGTTATGAACGGCTGGGCGATGTTGAGGTTGAAGACCATCTGGCTTTGGCACAGGTGGTTGGCTTGCCGAATGGAATGCGCCTCATGGTGGGCCGCGATATCGGTGAGCGGGAACAGGTGCGCAGTCTGGTCCGGGAGGCGCTGCTCAGGGCGCTGGCGATCATGTTTGTCGGTGCGCTGGCGATCTGGTTCTTTGTCGGGCGGCGAGCGCTCAAGCGGATTGACCACATGTCCGAGGCGAGCAAGAAGATCATGGCAGGCGATCTTTCGCAGCGGTTGCCTGTCAGCGGTTCTGGCGACGAATTCGATCGGTTGAGCCTCTCGCTCAATGCCATGCTGGGCCGCATCGAACGCCTCAACGAAGGCCTGCGGCAGGTCTCCGACAACATCGCCCATGATCTCAAGACGCCACTCACCCGGCTCAGGAACCGTGCGGAAGCCGCATTGGCGGGGGATGGCGAACCGGAATCCCAGCAACAGGCGCTCGAGCAGATGATCGCCGACAGCGACCAGCTGATCCGGACCTTCAACGCGCTTTTGATGATCAGCCGGGTCGAGGCTGGATCCTCGACCGCCCAGATGAGCTCCGTCGACCTCTCGGATCTGGCCCGCGACGCTGCCGAACTCTATGAACCAGTGGCCGAAGATGCGGGAGTCTGTCTTACCGCAGATATCGCGCCTGATATCGTCATCAACGGCAATCGTGAACTCCTGGCCCAGGCACTGTCCAATCTCATAGACAACGCCGTCAAATATGTTGGCGATGTGCCGTCCCCACAGATCACGGTGTCGCTGACGCGCGAGAGTGGCGAAATACGGCTCTCAGTGACCGACAATGGTCCCGGCGTGCCCGCCGATCGCCGCGAAGATGTGGTCAAACGCTTTGTGCGGCTTGATGAAAGCCGTTCAAAACCCGGTACCGGACTGGGATTGAGCCTTGTCCGGGCGGTGGCGGCACTGCATGGTGGGCGCTTGGAACTCAAGGATGGATCGCCAGGCGCCGAAACCAATCCCGGCCTTGCCGCGATCATGGTCTTGCCAGGGGGACGATGACCGAAGCCAATGCGAAAACCAGGCTGATTGAACTCGAACAGAGTCCGATCCGCGCACCCTCCGCAGCCGCTGCCAAATCCGTGGCCGCTGATCTCAGATCCTTGGGCTCGGAGCACCCGGAGATTGCGGCGCTTCTTGCCGGTGACACGCCGGCCCGCGAATTCCTTCTCGCGGCCCTGGCACTCTCTCCCTACCTGCGTGATCTGGCTCTCTGTGATCCCGAAGCGCTGGTCCGCAGCCTGACCCGTCCTGTGGGCGAACTGGTGGAGAGAACCGTCGCCCAGGCCCGGGGCTGCTGGCGCCGGGAAGACGGGGCGGCGGCGAGTGAGAGCGAAGTGATGCGCGACCTGCGTTGTGCCAAGCGGCAGGCCGCCATGGCGCTGGCGCTGGCCGATCTTGCCCGGCTGATCGGCTGCAGCGAAACCACCCAGCATTTGAGCAACCTCGCCGATGCGAGCCTTGGGGCTGCATTCGATCATCTGCTGTTCAACAGCCACGAGGCGGGGAAACTCACTCTGCGTAACCCCGAAAAGCCCGGTCAGGAGTCCGGCTTGATCGTGTTGGGCATGGGCAAGCATGGCGCGGGTGAGCTCAACTATTCCTCCGACATTGATATCGTCGTGTTTTTTGATCCCGAAGCAGGCATTGTGCCTGATCCGGATGAGGCCACCGATACCTTCGCCCGCCTGGTGCGCCGTCTGGTCCGGATCATGCAGGAGCGAACCGGAGATGGTTATGTGTTCCGCACGGACTTACGATTGCGGCCCGATCCCGGCTCGACGCCGCTCGCCTTTCCGCTGGATGCCGCGCTCAACTATTATGAGAGCCGCGGTCAGAACTGGGAGCGCGCCGCCTTCATCAAGGCGCGAGCCGTGGCCGGCGATCTGGTGGCGGGCGAGCGGTTCATCGAGGATCTGGTGCCCTTCGTCTTCCGCAAATACCTCGATTTTGCTGCCATTTCCGACATTCATTCGATCAAGCGGCAGATCCACGCCCATCGCGGCTTCGGCGACATTGCGCTCAAGGGGCACAATACCAAGCTTGGACGCGGTGGCATCCGTGAGATCGAGTTTTTCGTCCAGACCCAGCAACTCATTGCCGGCGGCCGGATGCCGAAACTCAGATTGCGCCGCACCGATGAAATGCTGGTGGCCCTGGCTCGTGCCCGCTGGATCGACACTGCCACTGCCCGGACGCTTGCCGAGAGCTACTGGTATCTGCGCGATGTCGAGCATCGCATACAGATGGTGCGCGACGAGCAGAGCCACACCTTGCCTGAGACCGAGAGCGAACTCGCCCGCATCGCATTGATGATGGGCGAGCCCGGCACCGCGAGTTTCGGCAAGACCTATGTGTCCGTGCTCAAGCGGGTTGAGGAATGCTACGCAGCGCTTTTCGAAAACGAAGCCGTACTGTCCGGCAGTGCTGGAAATCTGGTGTTCACCGGCGAGGATGACGATCCCGAAACGCTCAAGACGCTGTCCGAATTGGGCTTTGAGCGTCCCGCCGACATTTCCCGCATCATCCGCACCTGGCACTACGGCCGTTATCGCGCCACCCAGTCGGTGGAAGCGCGTGAACGGCTGACAGAACTCACGCCTGAACTGCTCAGGGTATTGGGTGCCACCAAACGCGCCGACGAGGCGCTGATCCGCTTTGACGCCTTCATCGCCGGGTTGCCGGCCGGAATCCAGCTGTTCTCGCTTATCAGCAGCAATCCGGGCCTAATGTCGCTGATGGTCACGATCATGACGGCTGCGCCCCGGCTGGCTGATGTGATCGCGCGCAAGCCACATGTCTTTGACGGCATGCTCGATCCCGGTCTGATGGCGGAGTTGCCCACCCGGGACTACCTCGCTGAACGGCTTTCGTCCTTCCTGGACGGTGCGGCAGCCTATGAGGAGGTGCTTGACCGGCTCAGGATCGTGGCGCTGGAACAGAAGTTTCTGACAGGTGTGCGCCTGCTCACCGGCGCCATCGCGCCTGAGCGTGCCGCGCGCGCACTCTCCTATCTTGCCGACCTGATCATTGCTGCGGCGCTCGATGCCGTCCGTGCGGGTATGGAGGAGGCCCATGGCAAGATCCCGGGCGGTCGCGTCGCCGTGCTTGGCATGGGCAAACTTGGCAGCCTTGAGCTCACCGCTGGCTCCGACATTGATATCATCTTGCTCTATGATCATGATCCCGACAGTGAAGAGTCTGACGGAGCCAAACCGCTCGATCCCGCGCGCTATTACGCCCGGATGACCCAGCGTCTGGTTGCCGCGCTCTCCGCGCCCACCGCCGAGGGCATTCTTTACGAGGTCGACCTGCGGCTTCGGCCATCTGGCAACAAGGGACCTGTCGCAACCTCGGTGCGCGCTTTTGCCAAGTACCAGGCTGAGGAAGCCTGGACCTGGGAGCACATGGCGCTGACCCGCGCGCGCGCGGTCGCCGGTGACGCCAGTCTGTGTGCCGATGCTCGCCGGCTGATCGACGATGTGCTGGCACGCCCGCGTGACAAGGCAAAGCTGCGCGCGGACCTGACCGAGATGCGCGAGCTGATTGAGCAGGAGAAACCGCCCCGCGACATCTGGGACGTCAAGCTGATCCCCGGCGGATTAATTGACATCGAGTTCATTGCCCAGATGCTGTCGCTTGAGGCGCGCACCGGTGGTTGGTTGCCGGACAAAGGTGAAGCCGGGGCAGGGGAAACCGGCGATGCGGTTGGCGAGATGATCTTTGCTGACACAAGCCGGCACGACCCGGAGACAGGCGAATGCACGGGTACGGACGCGACCTTGGCGGCTCTCGGTCCAAAGGCGTTGGGTGAGGAGGTGACTGAAACCCTGCGTCGGGCACTGGCGCTTTGGAGCGGCCATGCGCAGATCGTGCGGCTTTGCTCCGAGGGCAGTTTCGATCCGGCGGAAGCGCCCAAAGGCCTGATCGATTTGGTCACCCGGACAGGCGAGGCACCGTCCCTCAAGAGCCTGGAGGCCGACTTCAAGTCAACATCCAAACAGGTGCGTGCGCTGTTCAAGAGCATCACGTCGTAGCGCGGCGCGATAGGATTTCGACTTTGGCGGGGCATTGCGCCTTTGTTGTTCGATGTGTCACGCGCGCTTGTCATTTCTTGTAAAAATGTAAAAATATATGGACATCAATGGTTTAATGTCGCCAGAAAACCAATAAATCTGACCAATATGGCAACATCTAAGGTGCAAGATTTATCCTATGTTAGCAAATGCAACACAAGACTGCGCTCACTATCAACGCCGAGTGACAGGTAAGATCACCCCATGATGAGCACACTGAAAATCTCAACGAGACTATACGTACTCGTCGCATTGGCTCTTGCGGTTTTCACCGCTGCAGCAGTCTACAAGCTTTACGATTCCCAGAACTCGATGGTCCAAGAGCGGAAGGCCAAGCTCAACGCGCTTGATGAAAGCATGATTGCGATGTTCAAGCACTTCCACAGCCTTGAGGTTTCGGGCGAAATGACCCGCGAGGAAGCGCAGGCACGGGCCACCGAAGCTGTCCGCGCGATGCGCTACGAGGCGGATGGCTACTTCTGGATCAATGACATGAACCACGTCATGATCATGCATCCGATCAAACCCGCTCTTGAAGGTCAGAATCTCTCGGAACTCAAGGATCCGACCGGAAAGTTCATCTTCCAGGAGATGATCAAGGTCGTCAAAGCGGACGGCGAAGGCTATGTCGACTACTATTGGCCAAAGCCGGGCGCTGAAGAGCCTGTTCTCAAATACTCTCATGTGGAAGGCTTCGCGCCCTGGGGTTGGGTTGTCGGCACCGGCGTTTACGCAGACGACCTGGCAGCCTTGTTCAAAAACAATGCGACCCGCTCGGCGGTGATCCTCGGTCTCGGCGCACTGGCCATTCTTCTTTTCGCCTATGCCACCGTTCGTTCTGTGGTCAACCCGATCCGCAATCTGAACACCACCATGCATGCGATTGCGCGTGAGGATGTGGATGGCGATGTGCCTGAAACCCACCGCAAGGATGAAGTCGGTGAAATGGCTGCTGCGGTTCTGGTTCTGCGCGATTCGGTGCGTGAGCGGGCAGATTTGCGTATTCGTGATGCTGAACAGCAAGAACGCATCAATGCCGAACGCGGTGAGGGCGAGCGTCGCCAGCAACAGATCAACCAGAGCCAGGCCGATGTCATGCAGACGCTGGGTTCGGCTCTCGAGCGCCTGGCATCAGGTGATCTCACGGTCCAGATCGGCCAGATCCCGTCCGAGTACACCAAGATCCGCGACGACTTCAATTCCGCCGTCGTGGCGCTGGGTGACGTGATCGCCACCATCTCGCAGTCGACCGATGTGGTCAGCGCCAGCGCTGATGGCATCTCGGAAGCCGCCGACAACCTCTCGCGCCGCACCGAACAGCAGGCCGCTTCGCTCGAGGAAACGGCTGCTGCGCTCGACGAAATCACCTCGACCGTGCGTTCGTCTTCCGAGCGTGCCAACGAGGCCAACAAGATGGTTGGCGAGACCCGTCAGAGCACCGACCGTTCGGGCAAGATCGTCAACAGCGCGATTTCTGCGATGACCCGGATCAAGGAAGAGTCCGACCGGATCAGCAAGATCATCGTTGTCATTGATGAGATTGCCTTCCAGACCAACCTGCTGGCGCTCAATGCCGGTGTCGAGGCGGCACGTGCCGGTGAAGCCGGCCGTGGCTTCGCGGTCGTGGCACAGGAGGTCCGTGAACTGGCACAGCGTTCGGCAACTGCAGCCCGCGAGATCAAGGAACTGATCAGCAGCTCGGCCACGGAAGTTGAGTCCGGCGTGTCACTGGTCCAGTCGACCGGTGAGGCCCTGTCCGAGATCGAGGCGCTTGTCAGCAAGGTCAACGAGCAGGTCAATTCGATCGCCACCGCGGCGCATGAACAGGCCAGCGCGCTGGCTGAGGTCAACACCGCCATCAACCAAATGGATCAGATGACCCAGCAGAACGCGGCAATGGTGGAAGAGACCAGCGCGGCGAGCCAGACGCTGACCCAGGAAAGCTCCCAGCTGACCGGTATGTTGCGCAAGTTCCGTCTTCGCTCGGCCACCGGCGGTTCTTCAACCCAGGCACGCGCGGCCTGACCAAACCGAGCTTTGAAAACATGGCCCGGCGCCTGCATGGATCTGCAGGCGCCGGGCTTTTTTGTGGTCAATCGCCACAAACCCGCATTTGCTGATACGGCAGATCGCATTCTTCAATCGGTGGAATTGGCATCAGGCCACTGCAGCGCTCTCGGCTTCTGCCGCGACGTCTGCGTCGATCATGTTCGACGGCTGATCTTCAGGGTAATTGATCGGCACCCTGACGCTCACAATGGTGCCCAATTCTTCGATCGAACGCACTTTCATCGCCCCGCCATGCATTTCGGCCAGGCTTCGTGAAATTGCCAGACCCAGACCGGAGCCACCGGTTGATTTGGAGAACTGGTTCTGCACCTGCTCGAACGGTTGACCGATACGGTTCAACAGCGCCTTGGGGATTCCGATGCCGGTATCCTCGATGGTCAGGGTTACAGCGCAGGATGTCTTGCGCGCCCGGACAAGGATCTTGCCGCCCGGCTCGGTGAATTTTACCGCGTTCGACAACAGGTTGAGAAGGATCTGCTTCATCGCCCGGCGGTCGGCATTCAGGGACAGTTTTGCCGAAATCCGCTGCTCGACCTGGATGTCTTTCTGTTCGGCCTGGATTGCGACCAGCCGCAAGGTCTCTTCGAGCAGCGGTGCCAGATCGACATCCTCGCGTTCGAGCTGCATCTGTCCGGCCTCAATCTTGGCCATGTCGAGAATGTCGTTGATCACTGTGAGCAGGTGGATGCCCGAGTTGTGAATGTCATCGGCATATTCGCCATACTTGTCTGAGCCCAGCGGGCCGAACATTCGCGCCTGCAGCACCTCTGAGAAGCCGATAATGGCGTTGAGCGGGGTTCTCAATTCGTGGCTCATATTGGCCAGGAACTCGGACTTTGCCCGGCTTGCCGCCTCGGCCCGTTCGGTTTCGACCTGGTAGTCCATGTTGAGTTCGGAAAGCTCAGCCGCCTTGCGCTTGAGTTCCGCCTGCGATTTGGTCAGATCCCCGATGGTCGCCATCAAACGCTTCTCGCTGTCGCGTAGCCGTTCCTGATTGCGCTTGAGTGGGGTGATGTCGGTTCCCACCGAAACCAGCCCGCCATCGCGGGTCTTGCGTTCATTGATCTGCAGCCAGCGTCCGTCGCCGAGTTGAACCTCGAAGGTCTGGGCTGAATCCCGCGCACACGGCACGGCCAGTTGGCGTTCGACCACCGGACGGGTTGCGCTCTTCTGGACAACGGCGCGGGGGGTTCCCGGCGCAAGGATGTCAGCCGGGAGGCCGTGAATTTCCTGATAATGCTTGTTCCAAAGCACCAGCCGCTCGTCGCGGTCCCAAAGCACGAAGGCTTCCGATGTGCTTTCGATCGCATCGAACAGCCGCTGGTCGGCTTCCATCGTACGCTGTTGCAAGCGGTGCTGCTCGGTCACGTCCATTGCGATACCGATGAGATGGGTTTCCGCCGACGTCGGATCAACCACCTGGGCGCGTGCCCGCATCCACAGATAATGACCATCGGCATGGCGCATTCGAAACAGGTGGTCGACCTGCTTGATGTCGCCTGAAGCAACCTTGCGCGCGATCTCGTAGAGATCTCCGTCATCGGGATGCACAAGCTCCGAGGCTTCGCCGAAGGAGATCACTGTGTCGCGAGGTTTCAGCCCGAGGATTTCATACATTGAACGCGACCAATAAAGGCGGCCGCGGGCCATATCCCAATCCCACAGGCCGCAGCGCCCGCGTGAGAGCGCCATGTCAACGCGGCGTTGGCTTTCCTGGTAGATGCCGTCGGCTTCCTGCGCTCGTCCAGCCTGGCTAAAATAGGCGTAGAGGATTACAAGCAGAATCGAAGAGGTGGCGATGAACAGTGTCACATTGACCGAGACCGACTGCCGCCATGCGCCGTTCAGATTTTTGATGGGGGTTAGCGACAGCAGTGCGCCTGCCCCGTCAGGAAGCCGCGCCAGCGCAGCCAGGCTGTCTTCGCCGTCGAAACTGATCGCTTGCACTCCGGCGCGCTCGCCAAAAAGCCAAAGCGGCGAAGATTCCGAAAGCAGGCTTGAAAGGGGGCTTCCCACCAGGTGGTTGCCCCCGGCGGTGG
This sequence comes from Hoeflea sp., assembly GCA_043585085.1. Classification (GTDB taxonomy): domain Bacteria; phylum Pseudomonadota; class Alphaproteobacteria; order Rhizobiales; family Rhizobiaceae; genus Hoeflea. Next base: position 143,490 of record CP121320.1, on the reverse strand, counting down.
CGGCGAAAATGCGGGCTTCTGCGTCGATGACCAGAAGGTAACGGCCCTGATCTTCGGGCATGGCGCCGAGTGCGCGGTTGAGCCGCGCCTCTGTCTCCCAACGTAACTGCTTGGCAACCGAGCCGGTGTCGAGCGAAAGGGCGGCACTGGCTGCAGCCAGAGACAGCGCGGTCATCTGCTCTGCAGCAGAAAACAGCCGGTCGTGGTTTTCATTGATATTGAGAAAACGCGCGGTCGCCACCACCATCAAAAACGCAACGATAAGGACCGGAATGAGCCGCTTCAAAAAAGGCTCGGCGTGGACCAGACGATCATAGGCGGGTTGCGCAAAAAGTTTCGCGTGCCCTGACAGCTCCCGTCCGGATCCTCGCCGTACGTCCGATTTTTGAACATGAATCGACCCTTCGGCCGCAGAACTCGACTGCGCATCCGTCATAATCTCAGTGTATCCCCGTTGGGATTCGGACTACCGCATCTCCGAATCTGCCCTAATGAATCAAAGGTGATTCGGCTTGTCCAGCCCCAAAAGAAACCTTTTGTTAACTAATTGAATATTTTAGATATTTCTCGGAATCGAGTCGCTTCCGCAGCATGCTGCTGCGCAGCAAACAGACCAAACGCGCCAAATCACATGATTTGCGCTGCTTTTGCCAAGCTGCAGCCTCGGCAATGCTGTTTCGTTGCCGGGACTCGCTAGGGTTGCCGCGTGTCAGCCCTGCTCGTTGGAAACCGGCAGGGCCAGTCGCGGCCGGGATCTCAGGCAGCGAGCATCCGTTCAACAATGTCGCTCACATCGGCTGACAATTTGCCTGCATCGCGAATAGACAGCAGGGCCAAGCGGGCCTGCTCCTGCCGGCCAGGTTCAAGCGAACGCCAGGAGCGCATTGCCGTGAGCAGGCGAGCAGCAAGTTGCGGATTGCGCCCGTCAATCTCCACCACCTGTCGCGCAAGCAGCCGGTATCCTGCGCCGTCAGCTCTGTTGAAGCCGGTCGGATTGCCCGCGGTGAAGGCACCGATAAGGGCGCGCACGCGGTTGGGATTGGTGTGGTCGAAATCCGGACTTGCGAGAAGTTCCTCGACCCGGTCGCAGGTTGATGAACCGGGCGCCATGGCCTGGGTCGAATACCATTTGTCGAGTACCAGCGGGTTTTCAGCATAGCGCGATTTGAAGCTTTCGAGAGCATCCTGGGTTTCGTCCGCGCCCGGGAACTGATGCGCCAGTACCTGCAGAGCCTGAGCCAGCACTGTCATGTTGTCAGCCGCATCGAAGGCAGCCTTGGCGCGATCTGCTGCCGCTTCGGCGATCGAGGCGTAGCTCATCGAGACCCCGGCAAGGGCGCGCTGACCGGCTGCTGTAGCATCCGGGCTGTAGGCCCCCTTTGCCGCGCTTGCCGCAAGCGTGGTGAACACGTCCTGACCTGCACGTGCCACTTCGGCCAGCACAGCTTCGCGGGCCGTGTGGATTGCATCCGGATCGATGTTGGAACCGATTTCGCGGGCAATGTCGCTTTCGGCCGGCAGTGCCAGCGCCTGGGCCCTGAATGCGGGCTCAAGGGTTTCGTCCTTGGCCGTGGCGATCAGCACATCAGCGAGATCGCCGGCCGGCATCAGATTGCGGCCATCGCGGGCAAGCCGTGAGGCGGCCACCAGGTGGCGGGTCGCATAATCGTTGAGCGCCTGCCAGCGCGCCACGCCGTCGCTTTCATGGCGCGAGATGTGGGCGAGGTCTTCGGGGCTTTGTTCCATGGCAATGTTGACCGGCGCTGAGAAACCACGGTTGATCGACACCACCGGGCGGCCCGGAACATCCGAGAAGGTAAAGGTCTGCTTGCGCTTGGTGAGGTGGATCACACCGCCCGAGGCCTCACCACCGGTTGGCTGACCTTCAAACTCGCTCCCATCGGGCAGGATCAGGCCATAGGCGAGGGGAATGTGCATCAGCGCCTTGCGCGACTGGCCCGGTGTAGGGGCGAGCGACTGTTCAAGCGTGACCTTGAAGGTCTTCTTGGTGTCGTTCCACTCGCTTGACACTGAAACCGACGGGGTTCCCGCCTGGCTGTACCAGAGGGCGAACTGCTTGAGATCACGGCCACTGGCTTCCGCGAAGCAGGCGATGAAATCCTCGATCGTGGCCGCGTCGCCATCATGCCGCTCGAAATACAGGTCCATTCCCTTCCTGAAAGCGTCAGCACCCAGGATGGTGCGGATCATGCGGACCACTTCCGAACCTTTTTCATAGACAGTGGCTGTATAGAAATTGTTGATTTCCCGGTAGGTTTCAGGACGCACCGGATGTGCCAGCGGGCCTGCGTCCTCAGGAAACTGATGCGCTTTCAAAAGCCGGATTTCGGCAATACGCTTGACCGGCGCGGAGCGCTGATCTGCCGAGAAAGCATGGTCGCGGTAGACCGTCAGGCCCTCCTTGAGGCAGAGCTGGAACCAGTCACGGCAGGTGATCCGGTTGCCGGTCCAGTTGTGGAAATATTCATGTGCGATAATCGCCTCGATATTGGCGTAGTCCGCATCGGTCGCCGTCTCGGGATCCGCCAGAACATATTTGTCGTTGAAGACATTCAGGCCCTTGTTTTCCATCGCGCCCATGTTGAAATCGGACACGGCGACGATCTGGAAAATGTCGAGGTCATATTCCCGGCCGAACATCTCCTCGTCCCATTTCATCGAGCGTTTGAGTGCGTCCATCGCATAGGCCGCGCGCGGCTCCTTGCCATGTTCGACGTAGATCTTCAGGGCAACCTCTCGGCCGCTCATCGTGGTGAATGTGTCTTCGACCAATCCAAGATCACCGCCCACAAGCGCAAACAGATAGGAGGGCTTGGGGTGAGGATCGAACCAGGCGGCAAAATGCCGGCCTTCGTCATAATTGCCGCCACCCAGGAAATTGCCGTTTGACAAAAGTTGCTTGGTCTCGTCCTTGGAGGCGATAATGGTCACCGTGTAGACCGCAAGTACATCCGGACGGTCGTAGAAATAGGTTATGCGGCGGAAACCCTCGGACTCGCACTGGGTGCAGTAGACCCCGTTGGTGCGATAGAGCCCCATGAGCTTGGTATTGGTTTCCGGTGAAAGCGTGGTGGTGACCGTGATTTCGAATGGCGCGCTCTCGGGCAGGTCGCGGATGGTCAGGCTGTCGGGCGTGGCGTCATAGAGGGATGCATCTATCTCCATACCGTCAATCAGCAGGCTGTCGAGCGTCAGTTCGTCGCCATCAAGGACCAGCGGAACATCCGTGCCAACGCCTTCACGCCGGTGCAGGATGACCCGCGAAACCACCATGGTTGCTTTCGGATCGAGTTCGAAGGTCAGATCGATCCGTTCAACCACGAAATCGGTTGGCTTGTAGTCTGTCAGCTTGAAGACGTGTCCCGTATCAGTCCGCATATGTATTTTGTCCCGCTTCTTTGCATTGTTATTTGAGATGCTACCATGCCGGATGCTGCCACGGAGTTAACAACGTATGCAACCAAGGGTGTATTTTAGACTTATCAAATCAATGGTCCGAAGTGCCTGACTATCCGTGACTGCTTTGAGATGTCTCTGCTCGCATGCAGTGCGTCAGTCACGAAACAGCAGAGGAGCGTGCTTCCTGACCGGATCCCGGTACGTCCGCGTTCGCACTGCCCAATGCCGCTTCAGGCCTCGACAAAACGGGCCAGCAGGATAAGTATGAGCCAGATGTTTGGGGCCGACAGGGCACCAAGCAGGATCCACGAACTGATCATCAGGACGAGCCATGAACATCGCAACCCCCAAGTTCGGCGTTGGCGCATCCGCGCTGCGCAAGGAAGATCGCAAGCTGCTGCGCGGTGAGGGCGCCTTCACCGATGACATCAAGGCCGAAGGCGAGTTGCGCGGCTATTTCCTGCGCTCGCCCCATGCCGCAGCGCGCTTTTCCGTTGGTGATCTCGACGCTGCCCGTTCGGCGCCCGGGGTTCATCTTGTGCTTACAGCTGCCGATCTCACGCATCTGGGTCCGGTGATTTGTCAGACGCCGCTCAAGCAGCCCGACGGCAGCAGCCATGCGCTCAAGCATGTGCCGTTGTTGTGCGACGGCGAGGTCCGTTATGTCGGTGATGCCGTTGCCTTCATCGTGGCCGATACGCTGAGCCAGGCGCAGGATGCGTCGGAGCTGATCGAGATTGATTGGGATTTTGATGAAGCTCAGGTTGATCTCGCGCGTGCGCTGGATCCGGACAGCCCGCTGGTCTGGCCGGATCTGGGAACCAACCAGGCGTTCCTGTACCGCATGGGTGACCGGGCCGTGACCGAAGCGGCCTTCGCCGAAGCCGATCATGTGACGACGATCAAGTTCATCAACAACCGGCTGATCTGCAATTACATGGAGCCGCGCGCCTGCCTTGCCGAATGGGATGCCGAGAGTGAAAAATTCACGCTCACGCTGGGCTCTCAAGGCGTGCATGGCATCCGCAAAACCCTTGCCCGGGATGTGTTCAAGACAGATCTCGATAATTTCCGGGTCATAACCCGTGATGTGGGAGGCGGGTTCGGCACCAAGTCATTCAACTACCGTGAATACCCTCTGTCGCTGGAAAGCGCGCGCCGCCTCGGCCGTCCGGTCAAGTGGGTCAGCGATCGCACCGAGCATTTCCTGGCCGACGCACACGGCCGCGACAATGATGTGACCGCCTCGTTGGCAACGGACAAGGAAGGCCGCATCCTGGGTCTGAAAATCGATCTGCTGGCCAATATGGGCGGCTATCTGCACCAGTTCGGTCCCTTTATCCCGGCACTGGGCGCGACCATGTCGACCGGCGTCTACGACATCCAGAACCTCGATTTCGAGATGCGGGGCGTCTACACCCACACCACGCCGCTTGATGCCTACCGCGGCGCCGGACGCCCGGAAGCGGCATTCCTGATCGAGCGTCTCGTGGACGCGACAGCGCGCGAGATCGGCATGCCGTCGGAAGAGTTCAGGCGGAAGAATTTCATCAAGCCTGAACAGATGCCCTATCTCACGCCCGGCGGCCGCAAATACGATGTCGGTGAGTTCGATGGCCATATGACCCGAGCCCTTGAAAAGGCCGGCAAGGCGAGCTTCCCTGAGCGGGTGAAAGAGTCCGAGGCGCGTGGCAAGCTGCGTGGTTTCGGCACTGCCGTCTACATCGAGGCCTGCGCTTTTGCGGGCTCCGAGCCGGCGAAGCTGACACTTGATCCCGATGGCGGCATCACGCTCTACATCGGCACCCAGACCAACGGCCAGGGCCATGCCACCGCCTACAGCCAGTTCGTGGCCGACAAGATTGGCCTCGATTTCGAGAAGATCACGGTACGCCAGGGCGATACCGCGGAGCTTGCCACCGGTGGAGGCACTGGCGGTTCGCGCTCGATCCCGCTGGGCGGCGTCTCGGTCGCCCGCGCCTCAGAAGTACTGGCTGAAAAAATGAAAAAGCTCGCCGCCGACGAGCTTGAAGCGGCTCCGGCCGATATTGAGCTTGTTGACGGTGAAGCGCGCATTGTCGGCACCGACCGCGTCATCAGCTACGCCGATGTTGCCCGCGCGGCCAGTTCCGAAGAGGACCGCACCGGAGATGCGGATGTTGTGCAGGACGAGGCGACCTATCCCAATGGCACGCATATCTGCGAGGTCGAAATCGACCCGGAAACCGGCGATGTCGAAATCATTCGCTACACCATCGTTGATGATTTCGGCGTAACGGTGAATCCGGTGTTGCTGCTCGGCCAGGTCCATGGCGGCGTGATGCAGGGCATCGGACAGTGCCTGACCGAGGGGGTGGTTTATTCCGAAGATGGTCAGTTGCTGACCGCGAGTTTCATGGATTACGCCATGCCGCGTGCCGATGATGCTCCGTTCTTCGATTTCGAGACCCGCAATGTGCCATCCACCACCAATGCACTCGGGATCAAGGGTGCGGGCGAGGCGGGCACCATCGGAGCCTGCCCCGCAGTGGTCAACGCGCTCATCGATGCGCTCGACCGGGCTCGCGGAGTTCGCCACATCGAAATGCCGGCCACACCGCAGCGTGTCTGGGAGGCGCTCAATAGCTGATGCGGCTTCGACCCAGCATAGGGGGTGCGGGTGATCGTTTGGGATTCGGTCACGCATTTCCATTGATCCGCCGCAGTGATCTCGCATCGACGCGGAACAACTCTCCATCAGCTTTTTTTACCGGACGGCCGCGACGGCTCCGGCTATGTTGACGGGGGGGAATCGCATCAGCTTGCGGTTCCATGCACATCATCAAGACCTGCCTGTTCCTTGTCAGGCCACCAGAGAAGTCCTTTGACACAATCCACCCCAGAAACATCCGCCAAAATCGCGCCAACCGAACCGGGGCGGACAGGCTCCGGCACGCAAGCCATGTCGCCGACCCACCCCGGTTCACCCATGACCGGTATTTTGCTCAAGGTCGCTTCCGTCAGCGTGTTCGTCACCATGTCGACGCTGATCAAATCAGGCGGCGAAGCCTTGCCGGCCGGCCAGATTGTGTTCTTCCGCTCGGCTTTTGCGGTCCTGCCGATCCTTGCCTATCTTGCACTGAGAGGCCAGCTTGACAACGCATGGCGAACCGCCAACCCGCTCTCGCATGTCCGGCGGGGGTTGGTTGGCGTCACCGCAATGGGCTTCAGTTTCTACGGTATCATGCATCTGCCACTGCCCGATGCGATTGCCATAGGCTATGCGATGCCACTGCTCGCGGTGGTTTTTGCCGCAGTGTTTCTTGGCGAAAAGGTGCGGGTGTTCCGTTGGAGCGCGGTCGTCGTTGGTCTTGGCGGGGTCCTGATCATCACTTGGCCCCGGCTGAGCCTGTTTGGTGACGGTTTCGGTTCGACCGAAGCACTCGGTGCAATGGCGGTGCTCGCCGCCGCCACCCTCGGCGCCACGGCGATGATCCTCGTGCGCAAGCTTGTGCTCACCGAAAAGACGCCGACCATCGTGCTGTATTTCTCGCTCACGGCGACGGTGCTGTCGCTTGTCACGGTGCCGTTTGGCTGGATCGTGCCGGATTGGCCGACGCTATTGATGATGGCACTGGCGGGCTTCTGCGGCGGTCTGGGCCAGATCCTGCTCACCCAGAGTTACCGTCACGCCGACGTCTCCACCGTTGCGCCTTTCGAGTACACATCGATCATCCTCGGCCTCCTGATCGGCTATTTTCTGTTCGGCGATGTGCCAACCTGGACCATGCTAACCGGCACCACGATCGTTGTGGGGGCAGGGCTGTTCGTGATCATGCGCGAGCATCGGCTGGGGCTTGAGCGCCGTGCCCAGCGCCGGCTGGTCACGCCTCAGGGCTGATCAGCGATCCGGTATCAGACCACGCCTGCCGATGTGCCCGCGGTATCTTCCTCAGGGTCCACGCCATATTCAGGGTCTGAACGCGGATCGAGCTCTGCTGTCTGCGGGGTAACGTCGGGCATGGCTGCCATGGCCAGGAAGTCCGAGCGCATCTCTTCCGGCGGCTGCTCGCGGCGGCTGATGCGCCATGCTGCGTGGGCTGAATAGGCCGCGAAACAGATAGCAATCACGGCAAAAAGCGCCTGCGGACCGAACCAGTCCATCGCCGCACCAGTCACCACCGGGCCGATCATCGTGGCCACACCATAGGTGATCATCAGCCCGCTTGAGACTTCAACAAATTCGTCGGGTTGTGCGTGGTCATTGGCATGCGCCACATTAAGCGAATAGATGGGAAAGAGTACCGTTCCCAAAAACAGCATTCCGGCGAAGAAAATGATTCTGTTGTCGACTCCGAAGCTGATGGTGATTGCACATGCGGCGATCCCGATGAATCCGGCAACAATCATCACCCTGCGGCGATCCATCCGGTCCGACGCGCGTCCCAGCGGATATTGGAAGATGGCCCCGCCGACCATCGCTATGGCGAGCATGGTGGCTCCTTCTGTCGTCGTCAGGCCAAGCTGGGTTGCGTAAACCGGTCCCAGCCCGCCCCAGGCGCTGGCAATCACTCCCGCCAGCAACGTCCCGATCACAGCCGCCGGAGAGCGCCTGTAAAGCCCTGGCACATCAAACTTGACCTGGGTGAGGGGCTGCGGCGTCTGTGCGCTGGACAGTGCGGTCGGCATCACCGCCATCGAGCAGATCAATGTGCAAACCATGAAGAGGCTCGCGCTCAGCGGGTCGCCAAAGGGGACGATGTACTGGCCGATCATCACCGCCGACATGCTGACGACCATGTAGACTGAAAACAAAGCGCCGCGGTTTTCGTTGCTGACCCGTTCATTGAGCCAGCTTTCGATGATCATATAGGCGCCGGCGATGGAGAAGCCCGCCATCGCGCGAGTCAGCACCCAGATAACCGGATGAACCATCAGCGAGTGCAGTAGAAACGACATGGCCATCAGCGTGGTCAGCGCGCCGAACACCCGCACATGGCCGACCCGTAGCACCAGTCTGGGCGTTACGATGCAGCTCACGGTGAATGCAATGGCATAGCCTGTGGCAATCAGTGAAATCGTGAAGGTCGACCAGCCTTCGGCGACCGCCCGGATGGGAATGAGATAGCCCGACAGCCCCATAGCCGTCAGTAGGAAGAAGGTCGAAAGCAGCAGCGACGCCACCGATCGAACGGACTGGAACATGGCGGCTCTCCCTGCCAACGGAGCGCGGCCTGCCCAAATCCCGGGTTCCCGGATAATGCAGACCTGATTGTAATCGTGATTCTGTCAGACACGATGGCATTGCTGGATGACAGGGGAAGGTTCGATTGCGACTTCGAAACGATTTTTTTGCGCAGTTATCGATTGTTCGAATTTGTCACCGCGTTTTGAGCCACTTCAGGGGCGAAACGCGTCTGTCGAACTCCGGATCCTCCCTCCTGACTTTTGAAAAATAGCGGGTGAAAAGTCAGGTCAGCCTATAACAATTTACCCCTTATTTACGGAGTGAATTTATAAGTTAATTCAAATTCTAACTCAAATCGAAGTATTTGGTGAGTGCCCATGCTGGAGCGCAGGTCAGAAATTAGACATGATGCGAATTGTGCAGGTGTTGTCGAGTTTTTGTTTCTCAACAAGCCGTGTTACGTGGCGGCAACAGGCAAAGTTATAAACATATCACCCGCCGGATGTCTTTTTATAAGTGAAAATTTACCTTGGAAAAATAATGATATTACAAAGATAGAGATGAAAATATTTGAATTGTTGTCGAAGAGGTGCATGGTTTATTTGCCGTGGATTAATGCGTATTTTGGCGCCACGGTCGTGCGTGTGGGCACTGTGATAACCGGTGTCGAATTTGATGAAGTCTTGCCTGAAGGTCTCGTAACTTCAATCGCAGATCTGGAGCCGAACCAGGTTCGCAGCTTCGTTCCGAAGTGTCCATGGAAGTACAACAGGGTTCTCCCTCTCGCTCAACGTGCCGTTATCAACCAGAGAAGCTGAAGCCTTGCCAGGCGGATTTGAACGCATCAGTTCCCGTTGACTTCCTCAAACCGTTTTTGCAGCGAAAGCAGATCGGCCCAGACCAGACGTTTCTGGGCCGGGTTGCGCAGCAGATAGGCCGGGTGAAGGGTCGGCATTGCAGGGATCGCTGTTTCGCCGGAGATGTACTCCATCCAGCCGCCGCGCAGCGACAGGATGCCCTTGTCGGTATTGAGCAGGGACTTGCTGGCGACATTGCCAAGCATCACAACGATCTTTGGCGCGGCCAGCGTCACGTGGCGCTCGATGAAGGGCCGGCACAATTCAATTTCGTGAGGGGCTGGTGTTCGGTTCCCCGGAGGCCGCCAGGGGATCATGTTGGTAATGTAGGCTTTGTCGCGGTCGAGCCCGATGGCCGCCAGCATCCGGTCGAGCAATTGCCCGGCACGGCCGACAAATGGCGTGCCCTGAAGATCCTCCTCGCGGCCCGGGGCTTCGCCAATGAACATCACATCGGCATCCGGATTGCCGTCAGCGAACACCAGCGATTTGGCACTGTGACGCAAATTGCAGCCGGTAAAGCCTTCAAGAGCGGCGCGCAGCTCTTCGATGCTGTTGGCAGCCGCAGCCAGCGCGCGCGCGTCGTTGAAGACGGCTTCACCGGGAACGGTGAGTTGCGAAGCCTGCGCCGGAGCCGCTGTTGCCGGTGTCCCGCTTGCGGATGCTCCCTGCCGCGTGGCCGCTGCAGGTGAGGGGCGTGTGCCGGGGGCGGCGGGATCTGCAGAACGCCGCGGCGCTGATTGCTCCTGCGCTTTGCGGGAAGCGTTTTGCCTGCGCGATTGCGCCATCTCCTCGCTTTGCGCGAACCGGTCAATCGCGTTTTCTTCGCACAACGCATCCACGCCGCTGTCGGCGTAAAAGCCAAGCAGCGAAGCGAGGGCTTGCGGCGTCATGTCGGAAGCGGAGTGGGCCATGTTTCAGCTCTAGCCCAAAGCACTGGCTGTGGGAAGCTGTATGAGTTGCGCCTTGCCACACTTACCGTGTCGGAGTTGGCCAGGCGGCAGCGGCAGAAACAAGGATCTCGAGGGCAAGAAAAACGCCCGGGAGAGACCCCCGGGCGCTTGGGATGAGGCTTGATGACCCTGAGGATCAGGCGTTCTCGTCGCCTTCCACAGCACGGGCTTCTGCGGCTTCGTCCTCGTCGAGGAAGTCCGGATCATTGGCTGCAGCTTCCGCCGCAGCCGCGGCTTCTTCTTCGTCGATGCCGTAGATCGCATCAGCGGAGGAAAGATCCTCGCCCTTGGCCTGACGCTCGGCTTCATCGGCGGAGCGGGCAACGTTGAAGGTCACTTCGACATTGACGTCGGCATGCAGCGCCAGCGGCACAGTGTGCAGGCCGATTGTCTTGATCGGGTTGTTCAGATCGACCTGGCTGCGGCCGATGGTGAAACCATTTTCTGCGAGCACCGAGATCACGTCACGGGCGGCAACCGAACCGTAAAGCTGGCCGGTTTCGCCGGCCGAACGGACCACGACGAAGGTCTTGCCGCCGAGCTTCTCGCCGATCTGGTCGGCTTCGCTCTTGCGCTCGAGGTTACGCGCTTCAAGCACCGAGCGCTCGGCTTCGAAGCGGGCCTTGTTGGCGGCATTGGCGCGCAGCGCCTTGCCCTGAGGCAGCAGGAAGTTGCGGGCGTAGCCGTCGCGAACCTTAACGGTATCGCCCATCTGGCCGAGCTTTGCGATGCGTTCAAGAAGAATGACGTCCATTGTTTTGTCCTTTCGGGTGTGTCGTTGAATCTAGGTATTGGAGTTTGGACCGGCACCTGGACCTGACCCCGTTCCGGGGCCTGAACCAGGACCGGTCACGGTCGTGGAGCGGGCGGTTTCAAACAGCCCGAGAAAGAAGAAGAAGCCCAAGGGAAGGGTAAACAGGATCGTGGTTGCGTAAGCCGCCCACAGGATCAATCCGCGCGCCGGCTTGCCGCGGGTCCGTTCATGCACGATGGCAAAGCCTGCCGCCACAAAACTGACGCCGAATGCACCGACAATGGTCCAGCCGATCAGACCGATGGAACCCGGTGCGAAGCTCAGCGCTACGCCGGCAGCAAAAGCCAGGGCGCCCGTCCGCGGCATGCGCAGCTGGGATGGCATGTCATCCTTGGGGCGCTTGGAGCGGCCCGACGCGCGCACGATTGCAGATGCGACATACCAGCAGGCCAGCAGGATCAGCACCCAGATCGAGGCCTGAATGGCAGGCAGGGCGAAGAGGAAGAACCGCTTCATCTCCTCGAGATTTTCTGCCGACGGTTGATAGGCTGGATTGTTCTGCTGGATGGTGGTGACGAACAGATTGACAAGGTCGCTGACGAAGTCCGGCCCGTATCCCATGGCGAGACCGACGGCGAACAGCCCGATGCAGACGACGCCGCTGAGGCTCAGCACGATGTCGGACAGCGGATACCAGGCGACCGCGCCCTTGGGTCCGCCAATTTCCTCGGCCGGGCGCGCAAGGTTGGAAAGATGTGCGATCCACGCTGCCGGCGCCAGGGTGGTGATCGATGAAACCACAGCCGCCTGCAGGCTGGTTGTCAGCCCAAGCACGACCATGGCCACCAGTACGGCCACGCCTGAGGCGAGGTTCGACCAGCCAAGCCCGGCGATCAGAACAGGCAGCGCCGCAGCGGCAAACAGAAAAAAAGAAAGCCCGGAAGGTGAACCGGCGCTGACAAGCAAAAACGCGGCGCAAACGCCGGCGAGCAGGCCCACAAGGAGCGATGTGCTTTGCTGTGTCATCTTTCGCTGTCCTGCTTCAAGCAGTTAGAGGCATGTTGCCCCAACCCGGGATTTGGCGGCCCAGACCCCGCGCCCGTCGCGGGAAGGGAAATGGATCCGGCGCGAAAACGCCGGATCCGGTCGTGTCTTACTTCAGCACGTAAGGCAGCAGGCCGAGGAAACGGGCGCGCTTGATCGCCTTGGCGAGTTCGCGCTGCTTCTTCTGGCTCACGGCCGTGATGCGGGAAGGAACGATCTTGCCGCGCTCGGAAATGTAGCGCTGCAGCAGACGCACGTCCTTGTAGTCGATCTTCGGCGCATTCGCACCCGAGAACGGGCAGGTCTTGCGGCGGCGATGGAACGGACGGCGTGTCGGGATCTGATTGATATCAACCATTGTCTGAACTCCTATTCGCGGTCTTCGCGCGGACGGCGCGGGCCACGGTCACCACGGTCGCGATCACCACCACGTGGACGGTCGTCACGGTCACGCTTCTGAAGCATGGCCGAAGGGCCTTCTTCATGGGCTTCGACCGAGATGGTCATGAAGCGAAGGATGTCTTCGTTGAAGCGCATCTGGCGCTCCATTTCCTTCACGGCCGGAGCCGGAGCATCAATGTCCATGAGCGCGTAATGCGCCTTGCGGTTCTTGTTGATGCGGTAGGTGAGGGACTTCAGACCCCAGTGTTCAATGCGCCCGACTTTGCCGCCCAGACCTTCGATCACGCCCTTGTACTGTTCTACGAGGGCTTCGACCTGCTGGCTGGAGACATCCTGCCGGGCAAGGAATACATGTTCATAAAGAGCCATGATTGACTTGCCTTTCTTGCTTTAACATCACCCGGATCCGGCGCTAAGCCCCAGCGACTTGTCCTGGCGGCGTAGAGCCGGGCAAGAAAGACGTAGGTCGAGACGGTCGTGAGCGGAGACACGGGAGGCCGGAGCGCTTTTGCCCCTAGGATCCGAGAAGGATCGCACCCTCCGTTCAGCCACCAGCCAGATGACCGGGTGTTCGAACAGTCGCGCTTATACGCGGTTTTCAGTGCATTGCAAGTGTTCGTGCAAATCGGCAGAGCGGCGACGCTGAAATCGTACCGCACTTGCGACCGTCAAATGATTCAAGGAAGCGATTGTCGAAATTTTTAACGAATAGTTTCAGAGCAGGGCAACTGGCCGATGGTAAGTATCGATCTGAGAATTTTTGCAATCCAGGCCAACAATTTTCTGGCCTGCCATTCAAAATGTTGGGGAACCTGCCATGTTGAAGACAGTCTGGGTATTTGCGGCTTTGTTCACAGCCCAAATTTTTGTTTCGTCGCAATCAGCTTCAGCTTCTGATGTTGTTTTGACCATTGATGGAAAGATTGCAGGTCAGGCCTCTGTGGATTTGACCATGACGGATATTATGGCCTATGGGCGGCAAACAGTGATGACAAGGACTCCTTGGCATGACACCGTCACCACCTTCGAAGGCGTCCCGATTGCTGACCTCATCGACAGGCTCGGTGCCACGGGCGAGACGCTCTCCGTGATGGCTCTCAACAACTATTATTCCGAGATACCGGTTGCCGACCTGCGGAAATACGGGGTCATTCTCGCCTACAAGCAGGATGGAGCCTATATGCCGGTCAGCGACAAAGGCCCACTGTTCGTTGTCTATCCCTTTGACGCCCACGCCGAACTTCACGATGAAGTCTTCTTCGCCCGTTCGGCATGGCAGGTTCGCTCGATTACGGTCGAATGATCCGGTCTGAAAACGGTGAGTGGCATGCGGTCCGTCTTCAATACCTTCAATCTGTTTGGCCTCGGCGTTGTGGCGGCATTTCTCGCCATTGTCGTCGTGCACACCAATCTGGTTGAAGCGACCGAAAATGCCGTGGAGCGCTCCTCGCGATTTGATGTCGCCTGGGTTGGGGCCGGGGGGCGGTTGGAAGCCTACGCTCTGCAAACATCACTCGCCAGATACGCTCTGACCGGAAGTCCGGAAGACGCCAGCCGGGCCAGGTTGTTCACTGAAATTGTTGTTGGCCGGTTCGGGGTCTTTGACACCGAAGCCTTCAGGGCGTTTGTGGATTCCAAGCCTGCGCGCCGTGCACGCCTTGATGAAGCCATCAGCCGCTTTGATCGGATTTTGCCTGAACTCAAGCGGATCGAAACCCGTGGGCAGGACAGGACCCTCATGCTCCTGTCCGAATTCGAGCAGGTTCTAAAGGCGATTGACCGGGTCGGTGCCGAGGCACATGCCGAAGCGGTCAATCAAGCGGCCAAGAACCGCCGCGAGTTGCGTGATAAACAGAGCCTGCAAAAATGGCTCGCCACCATTCTCTTCATGCTCATTGCCTTGCTACTTGGATTGGCGGCCATCCAGAACCGTTTTCTCGGCAAAGCCAACAAGAAGGCGCTGCGCGCTGCGAAGGATTTCTCCTACCTCGCGCATCATGACAGCTTGACCAGTCTGCCCAACCGGATGGCCTTCAACAACAAGTTTGAAGCGCTTGTCACACAATGCGCCAATTCCGGACAACAACAGATTGCCGTACTCGCCATCGATCTGGACGGCTTCAAGGACATCAATGACCGGCTGGGGCATGCCAGCGGTGATGCACTTCTGGTAGAGGTGGCAAAACGCATGTCAGAAGCCTGTGCAAGTCTTCCCAACGGCATCATGGCTGCCCGCATAGGCGGTGACGAATTTGTCATCATTCTGGATGCGACCGAATATCAGGATGACATAGCGTTGCAGGCGGATTTCATCCGCCGCCGAATCACCCGGCCCCATTCGGTGTCGGGCAATACGCTGCTGGTGGGAGCCACAATCGGTTTTGCCATCAACGCTCCTGGCGAAGATCCCCACAACCTGCTTGTGGACGCAGACATGGCGCTTTCCCAGGCCAAATCCGACGGCAAGAGCAGGGTGGTCGGTTTCAATCCGGCCATGCGCGATGGCTTCCTCAGGCATGCGCTGATTGAAGCTGAACTCGGCTCAGCCATAGAAAACGGCGATATCCGCCCGCACTACCAGATCAAGATGGACATGGCCTCCGGCCAGGTGGTCGGCGTCGAGGCGCTTGCCCGGTGGCACCATCCGGAACTGGGGCAGATTTCACCCGCCGAGTTCGTGCCGATCGCGGAAAGCTCCGAACACATCGTTTCACTTGGACGCAAGATTCTCGAGCGCGCCTGCATCGACACGCTGAGTTTTCCCGGTCGCCTCAATGTCTCGGTCAATCTCTCCGTGCGTCAGTTTGCGCGAGACGATGTGGTCAAGACCGTTCGTGAGGTTCTCCAGGCCACAAACTTCCCGGCGGAGCAACTGACACTTGAGGTGACGGAATCCTTGATGATCTGTGACGCCAACAACGCGATACAAGTGCTGACCGAGCTAAAGGCCCTCGGGGTCTCCATCGCGCTCGATGATTTTGGGACCGGCTATTCTGCGTTGTCTTATCTGCAGCGTTTCGAATGGGATGAATTGAAGATCGACCGCAGCTTCGTGGTCGAGATCGAGGGCGACAAGCGTGCACGTGCCGTGATTGGTTCGATCACCTCGCTGGCCCGTAAATTGGGCATTCCCGTCACAGCGGAAGGAACTGAAACGGTGGGCCAGGTCGAGGCTTTGCGACGCGCGGGATGCAATACCCTTCAGGGATTTTACTTCGGCCGGCCAGTGCCCATGGAAGAGCTATCCGCCTCAATCCTGAATGGCATCTCCGCGGCCGCACGGTTCGGCTCGACCGGGCAGACTGCAGCCCAGAAGCAGCTGCGAAGACTAGAGCCGATTGTCTACAACTAACAATTTGCCCCCGGATCGACGGGTTGCTGCTGGCCAAACACCCGCTAAATCGGCATCGGATGATCGCGGCGGACTGTCGCGATATCCTCCAGCACTGCGTCGGACAGAGAGACCTCCTTGGCACCGACGCAGATCTTGAGCTGATCCATTCTGGTCGCGCCGATAATCGCCGAGGTCATGAATGGCCGTGAACAGCAGAAGGCGATTGCCATTTGCGACGGGTCAAGCCCGTGCTTCCTGGCGACTTCGAGATAGGCCGCGGTGGCGGCCTCCGTTGCGGGCCGCCAGCGGCCGTTGAGGTCCGCCTGAATGCTGCGGCGTGAGCCCTCAGGGGCTGCACCGCCCTGGTACTTGCCGCTCAGAATGCCGGTCGCCAGAGGTGAGAATGCCAAGAGACCTACATCTTCATGATGGGCGACCTCCGCCAGATCGGTGTCGAACAGGCGGCAGACAAGGCTGTACTCGTTCTGGATCGAGGCGACCCTCGGCAGATTGTGTTCCTCAGCCAGGCGGACGAACTGCATGGTGCCCCATGCGCTTTCATTGGACAGGCCGATGGCCCGGATCTTGCCGGCCCTGACCGCATCATCGAGCCCGAGCAGGGTCTCGTGAATGTCGTCCTTGGCCTTGCTTTTGTCCTGCTTGCTGGCATCGAACGCCCAGTGCTTGCGGAAATGGTAGGAGCCGCGATTGGGCCAGTGCAACTGGTAAAGATCGATATAGTCGGTCTGAAGCCGCCTCAGGCTGCCTTCGACCGCCTCCATCACCGAGGCGCGGGTAAAGCCCTGGCCGCCGCGCACCCAGGAGATGCCGTCACCGGTCATTTTGGTTGCCAGGATCACGTCATTCCGCCTGCCCGAACCCGCAAACCAGGTTCCGATGATTTCCTCGGTCCGTCCCTGCGTCTCCGCACGCAGCGGAACGGTGGAATACATCTCGGCGGTATCGACGAAGTTTACGCCCTGCGAGAGCGCATAATCCATCTGGGCATGCCCCTCGGCCTCGGTGTTCTGTTCGCCCCAGGTCATGGTGCCGAGGCAGATTTCGCTCACCATCATGCCGGTGCGTCCGAGCGGGTTCATTTTCATGCGCGCGATCCTTTGATTTGAGTTTGCGGCACCATAACCTCGGCGCATGAAGGTGCAACCCGGCTGGACAGCAAACAATGTGTCATCGGTTCGTATCGCCGTCAGAACAGCCAGGCGACATAGCCTGCATAGATTGCAAGCATCGCAAGACCGGCAAACCGGCCAATGTGCCCGACGAGCATGATCAGCGCCGAAAAGGCCAGTGACACGCCGACCATGAAAGGAATGTCGAAGCTGGCAATGGAAGGATCCACCGGGATCGGAACGACCATCGCGGTGATGCCAAGTATTCCCAGGATGTTGAAGATGTTGGAGCCGACCACATTTCCCAGCGCCATCTCGGAATGGCGTCTGAAGGCGGCGACCACCGATGTGGCGAGTTCGGGAAGGCTGGTGCCGACCGCGACAATGGTGAGGCCAATCACCGCTTCGGAGATGCCGAACTCACGGGCGATCGATGTTGCCGCCTTGACCAGCAGGTCTGCGCCGATGAACAGGCCGGCGAGACCGCCAAGGATGAACAATGCTTCCTTCCAGCCGCCAAGCCTGACGTTCAACCCCTCATCCGCAGCGTCATGGGTGACGTGGCCGCTGTAAGTGACCCACGCGAGGTAGGCGACCAGCATGATGAACATCGCCGCTCCGGACCAGAAGCCGATGATGCCCAAATACCCAAGCCCGAGCACGATTGCTGCAGCCGCCAACATCATCACCATATCCCGGCCGAGATTGGGAATGCGCGCGGCAATCGGCGAGATCACAGCTGCCAACCCGATGATCAGCAGAATATTGGCGATGTTTGAGCCCACCACATTGCCGACCGCAATTGCCGGCGCCCCGCCAAGGGCTGCCTGCAGGGAGACCAGCAACTCCGGCATCGAGGTTCCGAAGCCGACAACCGTCAGCCCGATCAGCAATGGCGGCATGCCGAGCCGGTTGGCGAGCGAAACTGCGCCACGCACCAGATAATCCGCGCCAAAGGTCAGCAATGCCAGGCCAGCAACCAGCATCAGAATGTTCATAAGCATGTGGTGGCTCCTCAGCCCATTGGGGCGTCATGAGCGCGCAATCCATGTCGCGCCAGAGGCCATTCCTCATCGTCTGCTGCCACGGAAGAGCTAGGCCTTGCCTCCGCCAATTTGGATGGCGTCAACAAAGGTTCTTCTTGCCCCGTCGTCCCGGACTGCATTCAAGTGGCTTGGACCAAGCGGCGCGGTCAGCCCGCGTTGTCGGGATCCGTTTCTGCGCTGATCGCAAGCTTGGCGGTCTGCCAGGTTGCCCAGATGGCGACCGGCACGACAACAGCGGCCAGAATGATGTCGCCGGTTGTCGAGAGGCCGAGAAAACCATCGGCTGCCCAGATCATCGCCAGCGCCGCAAGCCAGATCTCCGATGCGATCAAAACGATCGCGCCGAGTGCTGTGAACAGGGCTGCAAAGGTGAAGTTCGAAACAGATGCGTGGGTGGATGCTGTCCGGGCCTGTGCCGGACGTGAAGTGTCAATGCGTGACATCATCTTGGCTTTCAAAATGCGCTGCCAGTGTGAGCGCTACACAACATAAATGCGCCTCGTTGAGATCAAATACAAGGCTTCAAACACAGTGCAGCAAACAAAAATTGATCCTCGGCGGACGGCCCCGGCGATGCCACGACATGGTCCCGAAGCTCAGAAAAGAGCCTCACATGTCCACGTTTTGCCCCTGCAGACGTGCCTTCATGGGCGCACGCGTGCTTGACACCGGTGGATGGAATGTGAATTGAAGCGCCAACAGGCCGTGGTGCACGACTTCGGTGATGATCTTGCATCGTTGCACTTCGGATAGAACAGTCAAGCAGCAAACGGAACCGCGACATGGCAACAGCATTTACATTCCCGGGGCAGGGCAGCCAGGCCGTTGGCATGGGCAAGGACCTTGCCGATGCCCATCCGGAGGCCCGGGCGGTGTTCGAGGAGGTTGATGAAGCGCTGGGTGAAAAGCTCTCAGCGGTGATTTTCGAAGGGCCTGAAGACACGCTGACACTCACCGCCAATGCGCAGCCGGCGCTGATGGCCATGTCGATGGCCCTGATGCGCGTGCTTGAAGCGCGTGGTCTCAAGCTTGAAAACGCCGCCAGCTATGTGGCCGGACATTCGCTGGGTGAATACTCTGCCCTGTGTGCGGCCGGCATGTTCTCGATTGCCGACACCGCACGGTTGTTGCGAATCCGTGGCAATGCCATGCAGGCAGCGGTCCCGGCCGGTGAGGGCGCAATGGCAGCCATCATTGGTCTTGAGATTGCCGATGTCGAGGCCGCCTGCGCGGAAAGCAGGGCGCACGGTGCGGTACAGATCGCCAATGACAATGGCGGTGTTCAGTTGGTGATTTCCGGCATCAAAGCAGCCGTCGAGGCCGCGGCAGCGGCTGCAACCGAGAAGGGCGCCAAGCGGGCGCTGTTGCTCAGTGTTTCCGCCCCGTTCCATTCGAGCCTGATGCAGCCGGCTGCCGAAGCCATGCGCGAGGCCCTGGCCGGAGTTGCCAGGAACACCCCGGTGGTGCCGGTGATTTCCAATGTCCGCGCGACGCCCGTGTCCGATCCTGATGAGATCGTGCAATTGCTTGTCGAGCAGGTGACAGGTCAGGTGCGCTGGCGCGAGACCATTGAATGGTTCGCCAAAAATGGCGTCACCACCGTTGCGGAAGTTGGCGCTGGCAAGGTCCTCACCGGTCTTGCCCGGCGAATAGACCGCTCGGTGAGCGGACTGAATGTATCAGGCCCCGCCGACATTGATCCGTTTCTGGCCGCAATTTCCGGTCAGACCAACTGACCTGACACAACATCCCGAAAGGACCCTCCATGTTCGATCTGACCGGCCGCAAGGCCCTTGTAACCGGCGCTTCCGGCGGTATTGGCGAAACCATCGCCAGGCAGCTTCACAGCCGCGGTGCCACTGTTGGTCTGCACGGCACCCGTGTTGAGCGGCTCGAGGCTCTGGCAAAGGATCTTGGCGAGCGGGTGATGCTGTTTCCCGCCAACCTTTCGGACCGTGATGCCGTCTCCGAACTCGGCAAGAAAGCCGAACAGGAGCTGGAGGGCGTGGATATCCTGGTGAACAATGCCGGGATCACCAAGGACGGTCTGTTCGTCCGTATGAGCGATGATGTCTGGGACTCGGTCCTTGAGGTCAATCTGACGTCAGTCTTCCGTTTGACCCGGGAACTCGCACATCCGATGATGAAGCGCCGCTCGGGCCGCATCATCAACATCACCTCGGTGGTCGGTGTCTCCGGAAACCCCGGCCAGGCCAATTACTGTGCCTCCAAGGCCGGCATGATCGGCTTCACCAAGAGCGTCGCCCAGGAAATTGCGCCGCGCAATGTCACTGTGAACTGCGTGGCCCCCGGCTTCATCGAAAGCGCGATGACCGAAAAGCTCAATGACAAGCAGAAAGACAGTATCATGGGAGCCATTCCGATGCGGCGCATGGGAACCGGTAACGAGATCGCATCTGCTGTTACCTGGCTTGCTTCCGATGAAGCTTCCTATGTCACCGGGCAGACAATCCACGTCAATGGCGGCATGCTGATGGTCTAGGGGTGGGCAGGGTGTCTGGCCGGGAATCGCGGCACAGGCGATTTTTTGGGTTTGCCGACCCTGAAAACCGTGGTAGGTCGCCTCGCCCTATCACGGCCGGGTGTTCCAGCCGGGATCGAAAAATGCCGAAATCCACAGTTTGGGCTTTGACGGAAGCGGGCCAAGCGCATAAAAGCGCGCCACATGCTTGATTACCCGTGCTTGTGCAGGTAACGAGGCGCAAGTCCAACGTAGAACAGGTCGAGGAAACCGACATGAGCGATATCGCAGACCGCGTAAAGAAAATTGTCATCGAACATCTGGGCGTTGACGCAGAGAAGGTGACCGAAAGCGCAAGCTTTATTGACGATCTTGGTGCGGATTCACTCGACACCGTCGAGCTGGTTATGGCGTTCGAAGAAGAGTTCGGCGTTGAAATCCCGGATGATGCCGCCGATACGATTTTGACCGTTGGCGATGCGATCAAGTTCATCTCGAAGGCTCAGGCCTGAGTTCATCGATCGTCTGGCCTTTAAAACGGCCCATTCAAGCGGCCGGCGCAAGATTTGCGCCGGTTTGTTGCTTTTTTGACCTGACGGAGATTTGAAGCGATGCGCCGAGTCGTCATCACAGGAATGGGTGTGGTTTCCCCTTTGGGAAGCGGCACCGAAACCACCTGGTCCCGCCTGATCAACAGTGAAAACGGCGCGTCTCGCGTCACCACCTTCGATGTGAGCGATATCGCGGCACAGATCGCCTGCTCGGTGCCGACCGATCCGGCAGTTGAGGGCGCCTTCATCGCCGACGACTGGATGGAGCCCAAGGAACAGCGCAAGGTTGATCCATTCATTGTGTTTGGTATTGCGGCCGCTGACATGGCGCTCAAGGATGCCGGCTGGCATCCGGCCAGTGACGAGGACCAGATCGCAACCGGAGTCATGATCGGCTCCGGCATCGGTGGTCTGCAGGGTATTGTCGAGGCGGGTTACACCCTGCAAGACAAGGGGCCACGCCGCATTTCGCCATTCTTCATTCCCGGACGTCTGATCAACCTCGTCTCAGGCCATGTCTCGATCCGCAACAAACTTCGCGGACCGAACCACTCGGTGGTTACGGCCTGTTCGACCGGCGCTCATGCCATTGGCGATGCTGCCCGGTTGATTGCCCTGGGGGACGGAGATGTGATGGTTGCCGGGGGTGCCGAGGCCGCCATAAGCCGAATCGGCCTGGCGGGCTTTGCGGCCTGCAAGGCGCTTTCCACCTCCTACAATGACACGCCTGAAAAGGCGTCGCGTCCCTATGATCGCGACCGTGACGGGTTCGTCATGGGCGAGGGCGCCGCGGTCATGGTGCTCGAAGAGCTCGACCATGCGCTGGCGCGCGGCGCCAACATCGTGGCCGAGGTTGTCGGTTACGGTCTGTCCGGTGACGCCTATCACATCACTGCGCCTGCCGAGGACGGCGATGGCGCCTATCGCTGTATGAAGATGGCTCTCAAGCGCGCCGGTCTGGAACCTTCGGACATCGACTACATCAATGCCCACGGTACCTCGACGATGGCGGACACCATTGAACTTGGTGCTGTTGAGCGGTTGCTCGGCGATGCCGCTGCCAATGTGTCGATGTCCTCCACCAAGTCGGCGATCGGACATCTGTTGGGCGCAGCCGGTGCCATGGAAGCTGTGTTTTCGGCACTCGCCATCCGCGACGGCATCGCCCCCCCCACACTCAACCTTGACAATCCAGAGGTCGAAACCCAGATCGACCTCGTTCCCAAGGTGGCGCGCAAGCGCAAGATCGATGTGGCGCTGTCGAACTCCTTCGGTTTTGGCGGCACCAACGCGTCCCTGGTACTTCGCCGCTTTGAGGCCTGATGCCGGAGGCGGCGTCGCAATAAGGAGCCGGTGAGTCGGCATTCTGCCACATTGAGAAGACAGAATTTCTATTGGCGGCAAGCCCCTCAACAACTCCCCTGGAGGTCGACCACGTGAATGACAGCAACAACCAGAACCGCGGTGTCTTCGGTCGCGCTGGCGACCAGAATGCCAAGGGTTCTGGACCGATTGTTCCGGTTTCGCCATCGCAGGCGCTCAAGCCGGAAAAGGCTCCGCCACCGCCAAAGCGGTCGCGTCGCGCCCGCAACCAGGTCGTCGTGTTCCTGAATTTCGTGTTGTCGATGGTGATCTTTGTTTTGATCATAGGGGTCGGGATCTTCTGGTACGGCAAAACCGAATTTGAAGGCCGCGGTCCGCTTGACCGGACCACCGACTTCATGGTGCGCGAAGGCGCAGGCCTCAATCAGATTGCTGCGGGGCTTGAGCGCCAGGGCATCATTTCCAACCAGCGCATCTTCTCGTTGGGTGCCAAAAGCGTGCTGGGCGAGGACACGCTCAAAGCCGGCGAATACGAGATCAAGGCCGGATCGTCGATGCGCGAGGTCGTGGAATTGATGCAGTCGGGCAAATCAATCCTGCATGCTTTCACAGTGCCCGAAGGGCAGACCGTGGTGCAGGTGTTCAATCGTCTGCGAGAAGCCCCTGTGCTTGAAGGCGATCTTCCCGACGAAATGCCCCCTGAAGGCGCATTGCTGCCCGAGACCTACAAGTTCTCGCGCGGCACCACGCGGGTTGAAATCCTTGAGCAGATGGAGAAGGCGCAGACCCGGGCACTTGAACAAATCTGGGCCCGCCGCGCACCTGACCTGCCGCTTGAGACACCGGAAGAACTGGTGATCCTGGCTTCCATTGTGGAGAAGGAAACCGCACGCGCAGATGAACGTCCGCGCGTCGCTGGTGTGTTTATCAACCGCCTCAATCTCGGCATGCGGCTGCAGTCTGACCCGACCATCATCTATGGTCTGTTCGGTGGCGAAGGCAAACCGTCCGACCGCCCGATCTACCGCTCCGACATCGACAAGCCGACCCCCTACAACACCTATGTGATCGACGCGTTGCCGCCCACCCCGATTGCCAATCCCGGTCGCGAAGCCATGGAAGCTGTGGCCAACCCATCACGCACCAAGGATCTCTACTTCGTTGCTGATGGCACTGGTGGTCATGCCTTTGCAGAGACGTTGGACGATCACAATTCCAATGTCGCTCGCTGGCGGCGGATTGAGGCGGAGCGCCGCAAAGCCGTCGAGGCCGAAGCCGCAACAGAAAACTCCGAAGGCAATTGAACTGACGCTGCAGCGAGTTATGCTGCCTGCGTTGGGGAATCGGAAGGGGCAAGGCCATGGCGATCCAGTCGATGACGGGCTTCGCGCGCCAGGAGGGGGAAGCTCTGGGCTGCCGCTATGTCTGGGAATTGCGCTCGGTCAATGGCAAGGGCCTGGATCTGCGATTGCGCCTGCCGGCAGGCTTTGAGGCGCTTGAGCAACCTGTACGCAAGGCAGCGGCCGCGGAATTGACCCGCGGCAACGTCCAGATTTCTTTGTCCGTAACTGGTACTGGGACAGCCACCGAGGCCGTGGTCAATGAGACCGCACTTGAAGCCGTGATTGATCTGGTGAACCGGCTCGGTACGCGGATTGATGCCAGCAAACCCTCGCTTGATGGCATCCTCAACATTCGTGGCGTGCTCGAGTTCCGCGACACCGAACTTTCGGAGGCCGACCGCGTAACCCGTGATGCGGAGGTGCTTGCGGGCTTCAAGACGGCGATTGCCGAGCTCAAGGCAATGCGGTTGTCTGAAGGGCAGGCGCTGAGCCGTGTTCTCGGCGGCCAGATTGACCGCATCGAAGCGCTTACCCTTGCCGTGGAGACTGATCCCTCTCGCTCCCCCGATGCCATCCGCGCGCGCCTCGCAGAACAGGTGGCGGCGCTGATGGACACCGGTGCCGCGCTTGATCGTGACCGGCTGCACATGGAGGCAGCCCTGATTGCCACCAAGGCCGATCTTCTCGAGGAGATTGACCGGCTCAAGGCGCATGTCAAAGCCGCCCGCGTGTTGTTGGCAGTCGATGGGGCCGCAGGTCGTCGTCTCGACTTCCTCGCTCAGGAATTCAACCGTGAAACCAATACCATATGCTCGAAATCGAATGCGGCTTCCGTGACGGCGATCGGCCTTGATCTGAAGGTCCTGATCGATCAGTTTCGCGAGCAGGTCCAGAATCTGGAGTAAAGATGAGCCAGCCGCCCCCACATCTTCCTTCCGCCCGTATCAAACGCCGGGGGCTCATGCTGGTGATTTCCTCCCCGTCAGGGGCTGGAAAATCCACGATTGCCCGCAATCTGCTTGAACACGACAAGGGCTTGAGCCTTTCGGTGAGCGTGACCACGAGGGCTCGCCGCGGCAGCGAAATCGAGGGTGTGCATTACCATTTCAAATCCCACCGTGAATTCGAGCGCATGCGCGATTCAGAAGCCCTTCTGGAATGGGCGGAAGTTCACGGCAATTATTATGGCACGCCGCGCGAGGCTGCTGAAGTCGCGATGTCTGAGGGCCGCGACATGCTCTTCGACATCGATTGGCAGGGCGCGCAGCAGCTTCAGGACAAGATGAGCGCCGATGTGGTTTCGATCTTCATCCTGCCTCCCTCAATGGAGGAGCTCAGAGCCCGGTTGCACCGCCGCGCCGAAGACGCCGAAGATGTTATCGAGCAGAGGCTCGCCAACGCCCGCTCGGAGATC
Organism: Hoeflea sp.; assembly: GCA_043585085.1. Classification (GTDB taxonomy): domain Bacteria; phylum Pseudomonadota; class Alphaproteobacteria; order Rhizobiales; family Rhizobiaceae; genus Hoeflea. The sequence continues at coordinate 118,270 of CP121320.1, read as the reverse complement.
GAGCACTGGCGCGAATATGATTATGTCGTCGTCAATGACGATCTTGACCGGGCCTATTCCGCCGTCCGTGCCATCGTTCAGGCCGAACGCCTGCGCCGCGACCGCCGCCCTGGCCTGTTTGAATTCGTTCAGGAGCTTCTGGAAGGCTGATGGGGTCCGTTGTGCCGAACTCCCTCAAACGCTGGCAATTTTGTGCATGCTGTGTCTAGGCATCACCAGCCAGTGCGAAGTCGACGGCGGCTTTTGCGTGGAGCTCGGTTGAATTGAACGCGGGGATGTCGAGATCATCCGGCGAGATCAGCAGGCCGACTTCGGTGCAGCCGAAAATCACACCGTCCGCGCCGCGTGCTTTGGCTGCCGTAACAATCTCGAGATAGCGAGACTTGGAGTCGGGCTTGATCACCCCCTGGCAAAGTTCGTCATAGATGATGCGGTGAACATCGTCCCGCTCGGCTGCATCGGGGACCTGGACATCAATGCCGTGTTTGCGGCTGAGTCTGCCCTTGTAGAAATCCTTCTCCATGGTGAAGCGTGTGGCTAGCAGCAACGGAGACTTCGAACCGTGTGCACGGATCGCATCAGCCGTAACATCGGCAATGTGCAGCAACGGGATCGACAGCGCCGCCTGCACCGCGTAGGCGCAGATGTGCATTGTGTTGGTGCCGATCAGCAGGCAGCCGGCACCGGCCTGTTCAAGCGCCACGGCGGCGTCGCTCATAAGTTCTGCCGCGGCCTCCCAGTTGCCATCGGACTGAAGCTCGGCGATCGGCGCGAAGTCGAACGAGCGCAGCAGGATTTGCGCCGAATGCAAACCGCCGAGGCGGTCCCGGACCATCTGATTGAGCAGCTGGTAGTAGATCGCCGTGCTTTCCCAGCTCATCCCACCCAGAATGCCGATTGTTTTCATGATGGTGAGCCTTCTTTGCTGGTTCTGCCAAGCCGCAACGCGGGACGGAATTCTGGCAGATGGTTTCAGATCGCGTTGGCGAGCGCGCAGAATTCATCGACCGAGAGCGTTTCGGCGCGGCGTGCAGGGTCGATGCCCACGCTTTCGAGCAGGGCCTCGCCACCCAAGGGCTTGAGGCTCTGGCGCAGCATCTTGCGGCGCTGGCCGAAGGCCGCCTGCGTGATACGCTCGAGCTTGGCAAGTTCACAGGGCAGGGGATTGGCCCTTGGGACGAGTTGCACCACGCTTGACGTCACCTTTGGAGGCGGCGTGAAGGCCTGTGGCGGCACGTCAAACAGGATATCTGCGTGCGACAGCCAACCGGAGAGAACACCCAGGCGTCCATAGTGGTTCGAGCCTGGAGCGGCGATGATGCGTTGGCCCACCTCCTTCTGGAACATCAGCGTCATCGAGCTCCAGAACGGATTCCGCGGATCGGCTGTCAGCCAGTTGATCAAAAGCTGTGTGCCGACATTGTAGGGCAGGTTGGCGACGATCTTGGCGGGCGCACCACCGGCAAGAGCTGCAAGGTCAGCCTTCAGCGCGTCACCCTCCACCACCTCGAGCTTGCCGGGATAGTGCCGGGAGATCTCCTCAAGCACCGGAAGGCAGCGCGGGTCGCGCTCAATGGCGACAACACGCTCAGCGCCCTGTTCAAGCAGCGCCCGGGTAAGGCCACCGGGGCCGGGGCCGACCTCGAAGATGGTGAAGCCTTCGAGAGGGCCCGCTGAGCGAGCGATCTTGCCGGTCAGGTTGAGATCAAACAGGAAATTCTGTCCCAACGCCTTCTTTGGTGCGAGCCCGTAGGTGGCGACAATGTCGCGCAGCGGAGGCAGACCGTCATGGGCTTGGGCCATTACGCAGCACTCGATGTGCGTTGGGATTCAGCGTCGGCCATGGTGCTGGCGAGCCGAAGCGCCGCGATCAGGCTGTCGGGACGTGCGGTCCCGGTTCCCGCCAGCGAAAATGCCGTGCCGTGATCAGGTGAGGTCCGCACGAAGGGAAGGCCAAGCGTGGCGTTGACCGAATCGTGAAAGCCCAGTGTCTTGGCGGGAATCAGCGCTTGATCGTGATACATGCACAAAGCCGCGTCATAGCTGGCGCGGGCCTCGGCATGAAACATGGTGTCTGCCGACAGCGGACCTGATGCATCGATGCCGCTTGCGCGCAGCTCGGCTATGGCCGGAGCGATGATCGTGCCATCTTCTGTCCCAAGCGCCCCGTCCTCGCCTGCATGCGGGTTGAGTCCCGATATGGCAATACGAGGCCGATCAATCCCAAAGCGCAACGACAGATCATGCGCCATGATCCGCGCGGCCTCGACAATCGCCTTGGTTGTCAGAGCACCGGGCACATCGGCAAGCGGGATATGGATGGTTACAGGCGCAACCCGCAGTTCTGGTCCGGCGAGCAGCATGATCGGAGTGATCGTGCGGCCGAGAGCTTCCCCCGCAAGATGCGCCAGATACTCGGTATGGCCGGGAAACTCGAAACCGGCGCCGTAAAGCACGGACTTTGAAATCGGGTTGGTAACAACCGCCCGCGCGCGCCCTGCCATCGTCAGCTCGACAGCGCAGCGGATGGCTTCGATCACAGCACCGGAATTGGCGGTATCCGGCTCACCCGCCTGCACCTGAGCCTCGACCTTGACCGGCAGCACCGGCAGGGCATGCGCGAAATCGGAAGCTGCGCGTTCCGGTGTGGTTTCGACAAGTGGAATGTCGAGCTTCAGCACCCTGGCACGCGCGCCAAGAATGTCGGGATCGCCAAGCAGGAAGAAGGCCGGCAGGCGGTGTTTGTCGCGGTCACGCCAGGCGACAAGTGACAAATCCGGCCCGACACCGGCCGGGTCGCCCATGCTCAAGGCAAGCGCAGCATTGCCTGCGGTCATGTGCTGTGGCCTCTAGCGGTTGGCGATAACAGCGCGCCTGCGCAGTTCGGCCAGATGCTTCTTGGCCGCCTCGCTTTCGCCGGCGTCGCTGTTTTCGGCACGGAACACAAGCTCTGCCGCCCTGTCATCACTCACTGTCTTGGATGAACAAATGACGATGAATTCAACACCCCGGTCGGTGATCCGGGTAGGGGTGGCTCGGCCAGCGTCAGTCTTCTCTATCAGCGGTTTCCAATCAGGCGGCAATTGGGGCTGCATGATGCGCCCGAGATTGCGCAAGGTCACGTCACGCAGACCGACCACGGCGGACCCCGCATTGTCGCACCCCTGATAACGGCCACGCAATTGCTCGGCTTCGCGCTTGCGTGCATTCAGCGTCGCATTGGAGCGCTTGTTGGCCGGAACCACGAATATCACCTGTTGCAGGATGTATTCGGTGGTCGAGGGCTTGTCATTGCCGCGCTCAAGCATTTTCGACACAAGGTCCTGCGTCGACATGGTTTCACCGCCAGCGCCTTCAAGGGCCTGGACGACACGTGGCCAGCTCATCTGCACCCGGATGAAGTCCTTGAAGTGTTGTGGCGTGACACCGGCCTGGTTAAGAACCTGGTTAAGTTGTTTGACCGACAGATTGTTGGATTGTCCGAAGCGCGCGTAGGAGGCATCGATCTGAGCCTTGGAGACAACCGCACCGAGGCGCAACGCTTCCTGATATTTAAGCGATTCTTCGATCAGCTGCTCGCGGGCTTTTTTCTGAAGGTTTCCGCCGCTGCGCTGCAAACGCAGGAATGCGGCTCGACGGGCGAGGTCGACGCTGGTGATCGCCTGCTTGTTGACCACGATCTTGATTTCGCTCGCAGCCATTGCACTGGGCACAACAGCCGGAGCGCTGGAAAACGCCATGGTGGCGGCGATCAGCAATCCGGTAAGGCGAAGTTTCGCGGAAACTCTCATGCGTTAAGGCCTTTTGTTGCGAACGACGGTCTTGCAGTGTTGCAAATCAATGCAGTTCGGTAAATGCCCCTGCGTTGCGGCGAAAACGAGGCACTTAGACTTTGTTCTGCAGCAGCAGTGGGCTGTCAAGTGGCGCCTCAACGCTAGAAACTTGGCTTGAGCATGGGATCTATGTCGCCAGCGCCAAAGTCTCCCAGAGTGCGGAAACTGAACCGTGCACCAACTCTCCAGTCGCGACCGCTTGTACTGTTGTTGTCGCGAATATCCTCATAGGTGAACGAGAAGGCATAGCATTCGTCCTCATAAAGCACACCGACAGCATAACGCTCGAACTCATCATTCGTCAGATCATAGCTCGCCGAACCCGCGACCCGCCAGAAGTCATGCAGTTTGATCGACGCAAAGCCGGTGACTTCGCGGCGATCGGGCTCTGAGAAGGTGTTTGGCCGCGGCGCCTTGATTTCGCTGTAGGTGGCCCTCAAGCTCAACTGGCTGTTGGCGTAGCCGGCGCTGACATCGGTGCGCTCGGCGCGGAAGTCATCCTTGTCGAAGCGCGCTGACGCGGAAAGAGAGAAGCCGCGGCGGGTGGCCAGGCCGATGGCGCCGACAAAATCGGAAACATCATCATCCAGGCCCGAGTTGCGCGTAACCTGCGCAAGGTCCGGAGTGGCAAAGGAGTTCAATCCAGCCAGATGATAGGACTGACCGAAAGTGGCATAGGTCGTCATGCCGTTGGAGTAATTGCCGGAGTAGCGAAGACCGACATTCGCACGTGTGCCGCCTTCGGTGCGATCAAATCCCGCAAACTTGTCGCGTTGAAACAGCGAGGTCGCGTCAAAAACAAAGCTCTGGGCGTCCTCATTGGGAATGCCGCCGGCAAGGTGTTCATCCGGTCGCACAAATATCTGGGCAATCGGCTCGATCACATGGCTCGAATTGGGGGTTGTGACAAGAACCGGATAGCTTGCTTCAAGACCCGCAGTCACCATGCCGCGCGCATGTGTCCCATTGCCGGCAAAGGTGCCATTATAGCCGGTCGGCGCGTTGTCGATGTTGACGGAGTTGAGATCTCCACGCGCGGCCAGAATGGGCGTCAGCCGCAGTCCGTTCATCGTGGTGAAAGTCCGCTTCCACTCTAATTCGGCACTCAGCCGCGAATTGTTGCCGGCAAAGCCCTGATATTGGTCCGCATTGAGCGGGCCGATTGGAGCAAGCAAATCAGGGCGTTGCTTGATGTCATCCTGTTTCCGGGACAATGAGTAGCCATTGATGTTGAGAGCCAGCTCGCCACCGGCAATCGGATCGGAAAAGGTGCGCTGATAATCAAGCGAAGGGTGGACGAAAGCCTGCTGTCTTTCAGACAGGTTGTTCTCGTCGGCATCCTGAATGTCAAACCGGTAGGTGCGCAGGTCGAAAAAGCTGCGGTTTGAAATGCCGGTCAGATAGATCTCCGACTTTACCGTGTTCGCACTGTATCCAGTGATTCCGTAGGTCCGCGAGAAATTGTTGTCGGTCTGGGCCATCACATCCCACCCAAACGTCCAGCGCGGATTGATCCGGAACGTCGCCTTGGAGGCGATCATGCCGCGTTCTGTTTCCAGGGAATCTGATGTGTTGGCCGTGAATTCCTCAGGCTTCCTCTGCGAAATCCCGGCCATTTTCAGCGTGTGCTCGCCACTTGCGAATTTCTGCCGGAATTCAACTTCGCCCAGAAATCCCTGTTTTGAATAGGCGCTGCCGGTAAAGGTCGCGTCCATATGAGGCGAGATTGCCACATAAAATGGAACCGACACACCGTATCCTAGATTGTCACTGCTACGGTAGGAAGGGGTCAGAAAGCCGGTTTTGCGCTTTTTGTCGTGGTCTGGAACTTCCAGGTAAGGCAAATAGGCGATCGGCATGCCGAACAGTTCGAAGGTTGCGCCCTCCATCCTGATGGTCTTGGTCTCGCCGTTCTGGATCACCCGCCGCGCCTTGACCTGCCACAATGGCGCGCGATGGGGATCGTCCTTGCACACTTCGCAGGCCGTATAGACGCCATTGTTGAACGTGGTTTCCACACCACCGCTGCGCTCGGCGCTTTCGGCCGCGATCCGGGTGTTGTCGGGCGTCTCGATCCTGAGCGCATTGACAAAGCCGTCAGCAAAATTGTCCGTGACATCGAGTTCGTCGGCGTAGATCCGGTTGCCTGTGGGCTCGATCATCTCGACCGACCCGATCGCACGCATGCGCCCGGTGTTCTGATCATACTCGACACGGTCTGCAACCAGCTTGTAGCTGCCGTAGTCGATCTGCACGCCACCGGTCGCGATCACGATACCGGTGTCATTGTTGTAGGTCAGCTCATCAGATGCGAGCAGCAGTTTCTCGTCCTGCGGCACAGACAAGTCGCCGGGCAGGGCAGTCTGTGCCGATACTTCCGGCACCATCGCCACCGACAGGGCGCAAATGGCCGCACCAGCGCACAGGACGCTTGCGAACGCATGAACTCTTGACCGGCGCAATCCCGCCACTACCCATCCTCCTTGTGGAGAAGCACTGTCGTCCCCAATGCCGAGGCCACCAGAACCGGAAGCCATGCCGCCACAATGGGAGGGATGGTCCCGGCATTGGCAAATGCCTGGATCAACTCGGAAACGACATAAAGCACGAAGCCCGCCAGGATTCCACCCAGCACGACCGTTAAAGACTGACCAAAGCGAACAAATTTCAATGAGACGATCGCAGCGATCAGTGTCATCGCCGCCAAAAGCGCCGGTTGGGCCACCAAACGGTGGAATTGCATCTCGTAGCTGGTGGCCGGAAGGCCAAAAGATTTTGCAACGGCAATTTTTCCGCGCAACTCGAAAAACGGCACGGTTTCCGGCGAAGTCAGTGATTCGCCGACGAATTCCGCCTTCAATGCTGTCGGTATCGACACCGTCTGAAGCTGCTCGACCGGCTTTGAGCCCTGGATCCGGCGGACATTGGTCAAGATCCACTCGCCATCTCCGAGCGTTGCCCGTTCGGCTTCCAGCCGTTCCTTGATGTTCTGCTCTGCATCGAACAGGAAGAATGTCGCGCCTGACAGCCTGGTGCCGCCGGCGGCACTTGCGCGAGCTCCAAGAACAGTATCGCCTTGTTCCGTGCGCTGCCTGAGCCATGGCGTGGTGTTTGACGATTGCCCGGAGCCCAGATTGCGTTCGACAATGATTGTTTCGGCCCATTGCATTGCGGATGCTGCAAATGTGTTAAGCCCGGCGACCGCGATTACGCCGATCAGAAGATTTGCGGCAATCAGCGGTGCAAGGAATTGCCAGGCCGAAATCCCCGCAGCCCGGGTCACCACAAGCTCATATTTCCGGTTGAGCTGCATGAGAGTGGCGATGGAGGCAATCAGCACCACGAAGGGGATTGCTGCCTGCAGAATGGTCGGCACCCGAAGTGCGGAGATCAGCAACCCTGTCGCAATGGTGTATTCCGGTGCGGCGGAAAGCCGTCGGCCGGATTCGTTGAAATCCACCAACAGAATGATCACCAGAATGGCCAGGCAATAGGTGAGAAAGGTCATCACATAGCGCCGGAAAAAGTACCGCGACAGGGTGGCGGGGAAGATCGTCATGCCGATTGCCCGCCTTTATGCGTCCGGTTCCATCGCGCGAGCCTTGCGCTCACGGCCTCCAGCAGGCGGTCATTCAGCCGCGCCCAGGCTTTCGGGATGGTCAGCGTATGCCCCGTAATTGCCAGCGCACCGAACAGAACGATCAACAGCCCCGGCACCAAATACGAAAGCACCTCCATGACGGGGGTCATGCCTGATTCCGCGACACTGTAAAAACCGAAGCCACGCGCTCCAAGCGCGATGCCTGCGACCAGTGCCCCGTTCTGGAACTGCTCATGCCGGTTTGACCGGGCCTTGCCGAGGAAGGTGAAGGCGATCAGCCCGAAGGCGAGGGGGTATAGCCAGGTACTGAACCGCTGGACCAGCTCTTCCGTTATGACGAACCGAGCCTTCTGGAAATAGAAATCGTCCGGCGCGGGGTCAAGCAGATAGGGTGTCGACTGCTCCTTGGGCCGCCGCGCCGCGCTCTCTCCGGCGGGCACGAAGGCCGCCATGTCGAGCGCGTAGGACGAGAACGTCACAATCGAGATCTGGTCATTGGACGTATCGCGCTGCTGGAGTTCACCATCAAGAAGCAGCAGGATATTGGTTTCGCCCTCGGGCCGGATCACACCGCTCTTGGCGTAATAGATGGCTTCAGTGCCATCGGTCCGCGTGTCGGAGAGAAAAATACCGCTCAATGCGCCACCGGGCAGCTTCTCGTTGACTTGCACATGAAGCCCGTCTTCGAGCTTCATGAAGGTGCCCGAGCGCACTGCGACCGAAAACAGATCCGACTGCGCCTGAGCAAGCACATCGTAGAGCTTGCGGTTGGACCAGGGCTCGACGAAATTGGCCACCAGCAGCACCATGATTGATAGCGCGACGGAAAGCGCCATGACCGGCCTGAGCACGGTTGCGGGCCTTGCGCCTGCGGCTTCGATGACCACGAGTTCGCTGTCCGAATTCATGCCGGAGAGCACCTGACTCACCCCGATCAGCAGCGCAAATGGTGCCACAACCGAGATCACAGACGGGATAATGGTAGCCGCCAGCAGCATGAATGCACCGAAAGCCTGGCCTGTTGTGGTCAGCACATCGACGCGGATCAGCACCTGTGTGGTCATCACCAGGAGCGTTGCTGCGGTTAGTGACCAGAAGGTCAAAGACGCCATGCGCCGCAATATGTACCGTTCTATCTGCTTCATTGCGCCTTTATCCGGGGCGGTGTGTGCCGCGCGGCGTAGGTGTGTCATTTGCGGACACCTGCGACCATTGCACCACTCCTATCCAAACGTAAAATGGATAATCTGCGGCAAACGAACACGGTTAATCGTTTCTTGCCCTCATGTGTCGCAAATGCAATGCAGTTTTGGGCACTCAATCCGAATCCACCCGCCCGCTTGCTGGCCTTGCCTTCTGTCACGAAAACGCCAAGATCGCCACCAACGAACAATCACCTGAAAATCCTATGGAGCCGTCATGTCGATGAGCATTGAAGTCAGTTTTTCCAAGTCCGTGAAAGTGTCCGGCGGGCTGGTTGTAGCCCTCGGAACACTTGCCGAGCCGATCTCCGCGGTTGCGCGCTCTGTGGACGCCTCTGGCCAGCTCGACAAAGCGGCCAAGGTCTCTGACTTCACTGGCAAGTCCTTTTCGACCCTCGATTTGCTGGCGCCGGCGGCTGCGGCGGTAGACCGGATCGCTATCCTCGGCGCCGGCGAGCCGGAAAAGATGACCGCCCATGAATGGATGCGCGCAGGCGGCAAGATCTTCACCCTGATCCGCAAGGCCGACAAAGTGACGGTGTTGCTGGGGGAGGCGGATGCTCTGTCCGCCGATGCCGCCGCCGACATGGCGCTTGGACTTCTGATGCGCGCCTACAGTTTCGACCTCTACAAGACCAAGAAAGGCGATGACGACGACAAGGAGTCGCGCAAGGTCAAGGTCATCTTCCAGCATGCGGATGCGAGCGCCTGCAAGAAAGCGTTTGTGAGCCGTCAGGCAGTGGCCGAAGGGGTCATTCTGGCACGCAATCTGGTCAATGAGCCTGCCAATGTGCTGGGCCCGGTTGAGTTTGCTGCCCGTGCCAAGGCGCTTGAAGCGCTTGGCATGGAGGTGGAGATTCTCACCGAGAAGGAGATGAAGAAGCTTAAGATGGAGGCGCTTCTAGGTGTTTCGCTCGGGTCGATCCGTCCGCCACGCCTCGCCATCATGCGCTGGCAGGGGGGCAAGCCCAAGGACAAACCCATCGCCTTTGTCGGCAAGGGCGTGGTGTTCGACACCGGTGGCATCTCGATCAAGCCGGCCGGCGGCATGGAAGACATGAAGGGCGACATGGGCGGTGCGGCCGCCGTGACCGGCCTGATGCACACGCTTGCCGCCCGAAAGGCCAAGGTCAACGCCATCGGGATCATCGGGCTGGTCGAGAACATGCCCGATGGCGCAGCTCAGCGACCCGGCGACATTGTCCGCTCGATGTCGGGCCAGACCATCGAGATCATCAACACCGATGCCGAAGGACGTCTGGTTCTGTGCGACGCGCTCACCTACTGCCAGGAGAAATTCAAACCTGCGGTGATGATCAATCTGGCCACCCTGACCGGCGCCGTCATGGTGGCACTCGGTCAGCATCACGCAGGCCTGTTCTCCAATGATGATGATCTGTCTGTGGCGCTCAGCAAGGCCGGTGAAGCAACCCAGGAGCGGGTCTGGCGTCTGCCGCTTGATCCGGCCTACGACAAGATGATCGATTCCAAATTCGCCGACATGAAGAACACCGGCGGCCGCTATGCCGGCTCGATCACCGCCGCCCAGTTCCTCAAGCGTTTTGTCGGTGAAACCCCCTGGGCGCATCTCGACATTGCCGGCACCGCGATGGGATCGCCCTCGAGCGATATCAACCAGTCATGGGCATCCGGATTTGGCGTGCGGCTGCTCGATGAGTTGGTGCGCGCCAACTACGAAGCCTGAGGGGAGGCGGCGTGGCTGAGGTTCTGTTCTATCACTTGACCGAATCCCGGCTTGAGGACGCGCTGCCGCCTTTGCTCGAGAAAAGCCTTGAGCGCGGTTGGCGGGTCTCGGTGCATCTTGGCAGCGAGGAACGCCTGGCTGCGCTTGACGCGCATCTCTGGACCTTCCGCGAAGAGAGCTTCCTGCCCCATGGCAGCGACATGGCAGCTCATGCCGACCGGCAGCCGGTGTTGTTGACGCTTTCCCGGGAGGCCGCGAACAGCGCGACGGTGCGGTTTGTCGCTGACCGTGCCGAACTGCCGGTGCTGGAGGGCGTCGAGCGGCTGGTTCTGATGTTCGATGGCCACGACCAGGATCAGCTTGAAGGGGCGCGGGCGCAGTGGAAGAGCCTCAAATCCGATGGCCATGAGCTCACCTACTGGCAGCAGACCGAGGACCGCCGCTGGCAGAAGAAAGCCTGATATGGCGGACATGTCCGGAGCAGGTTGGGCTCAAACAAAAACCTCCCGGAGCGTGCTCCGAGAGGTTTGGTCCAAACCGGAGGGGGTAATTCCGGTATTGGATTTCTGTCAGAAGTCTTCCCACTGATCCATGTCGACGGCGGCGTTGCCATGGGCGATTGGCCGTTGCGTCTGCGCAGCTTTCGGCGCGGGAGGCTTGGGATTGCTGGTCGCCAGCTGGGGGCCGGTGACCACCTTGCTGGATTGTTGCTCGCCGGTCTTGAAGTGGCTGAGGAGTTCGAACAAGGATGCGGCTTCCTGCGCCAGACTGTGGCTTGCGGCCGTTGATTCCTCGACCATCGCCGCATTCTGCTGTGTGCCCTGATCGATCGTGTTGACCGCCGTGTTGATCTCGGCAAGCCCTGTGGCCTGTTCGCGCGATCCGATGACGATGGCCTGGACATTGCTGCTGATCTGCTGAACCTGCTCGACAATGGCTGTGAGAGCCGTGCCGGTCTCGTCCACCAGGCCGACGCCGGATTTGACCTGTTCGCCCGATTGGGTGATCAACACCTTGATTTCCTTGGCGGCTGTCGCGGTGCGTTGTGCAAGTTCACGGACTTCCTGAGCCACGACTGCAAATCCGCGACCGGCTTCACCCGCCCGGGCGGCCTCGACACCGGCATTGAGCGCCAGAAGGTTGGTCTGGAAGGCAATGTCATCAATCACGTTGATGATGTTTGTGATGGCATGGGACGATTTCTCGATCTCAGCCATGGCGGAGACCGCCTTTGTGACGACTTCACCGGACTTTTCGGCGTCTTGCTTGGTCTTCGTAACCAGAGCCCCGGCTTCATCGGCGCGGTTGCTCGATTCGGCGACAGTCTTTGTGACCTCTTCGAGAGCTGCTGCGGTTTCTTCAACCGACGCGGCCTGGCTTTCTGTCCGCTTGCTCAACTCATTGGCCGCAGAGCGGATTTCGTCGGAGCCCGACGCGATTGTTGAAGCATTCTGCGCGATAGACAGCATGGTCTCCCGCAACCGTGTCTTGGCCTTGTTGAAATTGGTCCGCAGCGGTTCGAGCGCGGCGATGTAGGGCTCGGAAATTTCGGTGATGAGGTCACCCGCGGCCAGCTGATCCAGCCCATTGGAAAGCGACGACACGTTGCGGACGCGTTCGGTGATGTCGGTCGCGTATTTGACCACCTTGAAGACCTTGCCGTCAGCATCCAGGATAGGATTGTAGGTGGCTTGAATATGGATGGTCTTGCCGCCCTTGCCGACACGCATGAATTCATCGGAGAAGAATTCTCCACTCTCAAGACGGGTCCAGAATTGGGCGTAATCCGCCCCCTTGGCATAGTCCGCATCACAGAAAATGCTGTGATGCTTGCCGACAATTTCTTCAAGGCTGTAGCCGACCGCGCCGAGAAAGTTCTCGTTGGCGTTGAGAATCGTGCCGTCGGGTTTAAATTCGATCATTGCCTGTGAACGTGAGATGGCAGCGATCTTGCCCGAATCTTCTGCTGACTTCAGCTTGCTCGCCGTGATGTCGGTTGCGAACTTCACCACCTTATAGGGCTTGCCGTTGCGGGTGATCGGATTGTAGCTGGCTTCGATCCAGATTTCCTTGCCGCCCTTGCCGAGGCGCTTGTACTGCGCACGGTCGAAGGTGCCTTGGCCAAGCCGCGTCCAGAATTCGGCATAGTCAGCAGAGGCCGCTTCGGCCGGGTCGACAAAGATCCGGTGGTGCTTGCCCTTGATTTCCGAGAGTTCATAGCCGACGGCCTGGCAGAACATTTCATTCGCCGTCAGAATATTGCCCTTGAGGTCAAATTCGATGATTGCCATGGACCTGCTGAGTGCCGCGATGACATTCCCTGCATCGCCGTTGAGTAATGTTCCAATCATTTATGTCTCCTCTCACGGGGCGGCTCAGAACCAATTCATCCGACGGATCTTTAAGGTCTCGTGCATAAATCGGGGTTGATCTATCTCTGGCTTGTCAGTTTCGTTGAACTTCAAGACTTCACAGCAAATACTGGCCCAGATTCGTTTAAGTTCAATTAATAATTCAGGTTTTCATATCTTTAATGTTGGTTTTGTAGGCTATATCCGGCCTCTCTTCTTGAATATATTTGTGTAATGAAAATGTATTCAAAATATATGCAATGGCGCGTCCAGTGTCGTTTTGTGCCACCTCCACAGTGGTTTTGTGCTGTGATTCCTGATATTTTAAATTAGAAATTTCGAAGCTGATCGGTCGATCCGGCATGATTGAGGTTGATTGGCGGTTTCGAAGTTGCGTGAAATCGGCAAGCGCAGCATGGAAAATTGCGGCTGAGGGAGCGTTGCTATTTTCAGAATTGAAGAGATCATCCGCATAACAGGGATTTCCAAGCAGCAACTCCATGCTTGGGAACGCCGTTATGGCGCTATTTCATCCGGACGCACGGCGTCAAATCGACGTCTGTTTTCCGATGCCGACCTTGCCCGCCTCGTGCTGCTGAAAAAATGCCTCGATGCGGGGTATCGTATCGGCTCGATTTTCGACGCGAGCGATGATGAGTTGCACGGAATTGTCGAACGGTCAGGTTCAGGCTCAGGCAGGTTCACCGATATTCTGGATCATATCCAGAGGCTCGACAAGGATGCGATCGAGCAAATTCTGGTTGAGCGCTTCCTGCTGCTCGGGCCTTCTGCGTTTGCGATCGAGTATGTCAGTCCATTGATGAAAATCGTCGGCGACCTATGGGCGAGGGGAGATCTCTCGGTTGGATCCGAGCACCTGATTTCATCAGCAGTCCGGTCGATACTCGGTTCGGCTTTGAAGCCGGCGCGCGGGCAAGATGCGCGCCTGACAGCCGTGTTCTGTACGCCGGAGGGTGATGTTCACGAACTCGGGACGCTGATCGCTGCGTTGCTTGCGCAGGAATGCGACATGGAAGTCTACTATTTCGGGGCGCAGCTGCCGATCATCGACATCAGCAAAGCGGTCAGAAAGCTGGGTGCAAAAGCGGTTTGTCTGGGGAGCACTTGGCTAAGCGGCCCTGACCTTCTCAATTGGGTTGGCGATTTGCGCGAGATCCTGCCGGGCAGCGTTGAACTGTGGGTCGGCGGTGCTGGCTTCGCTGCAGTGCGAGCTGAACTGCCCGCCAGAACGCGGTTGTTTTATAGCCTGGAGGATCTTGAATCGTTTCTGCAGGTCCAGCTGGCCGTTCCAAGAGCAGCCCAGTAACAGCCGGTCTGTTGGATGCAGGCTTTAACTGCGCTCTTGCGGCGCCTGATATGACGACCGGGTGGCGGAAGCGACGGCTACTCCGCCGCTTCGCTCTCTTCCACCTGGCTGGTCAGTTCCAGCCATTGTTCTTCGGCGGTCTGCAACTCGGCAGCCCGCTCGGCACGCTGCTTGGACTTCTGCGCGATCTTGTAGGGCGCGTCGGCAAACTGCTCGGGGTTTGCAAGGTCCGCATCAAGTGAATCAACCTGTTTGGTCAGCCGCGCAACCTGAGCTTCGAGATCGCTGATTTTCTTTTTCAGCGGCGCCAGGCTGGCACGTTGCTCGGCGGCCTGCTTGCGCTTCTCGGCCTTTGAGCTGCCATCGCCTGAGCCGCCCCTTTTGCCCCTGCTTGATGCGCCCACCACCTCCTGGCGGTAATCCTCCAGATCCCCGTCAAATGAGCTGACCGTGCCGTCGCGCACGATCCAGAGCCGGTCGACCGTGGCTTCGATCAGATGCCGGTCGTGGCTGATCAGGATCACCGCGCCCGGGAAATCATTAAGCGCACGGATCAGCGCCGCACGGCTGTCGATATCGAGATGGTTGGTTGGCTCATCGAGAATGATCAGGTTCGGCGCGTCAAATGTCGCAAGTCCCATCAACAGCCGGGCCTTTTCGCCGCCGGAGAGATCCTTGGCGGCGGTGTTCATCTTCTCCGCCGTCAGCCCCATCTGTGCCACCCGGGCGCGCACCCGCGCCTCTTGCGCATCGGGCATCAGCGCACGCACATGCGCCACGGCGGATTCATTGGGCCTCAGATCGTCCATCTGGTGCTGGGCGAAGAAGCCGGTCTTGAGCTGTGGCGCCAGCCGCAACCTGCCGCCCTCGGCCTCGAGCCGACCGGCGATGAATTTGGCGAAGGTCGATTTGCCGTTGCCGTTGGAACCGAGCAGCGCAATCCGGTCATCGGCATCAATCCTGAGGTCGAGCCGCGAAAGTACAGGTGAGCCCGGGGTGTAGCCGACCGCGCCATCCTCGACGGCGATGATCGGGGAGGCGACACCACGGTCGGGCCGCGGAAAGGAGAAGCCGCGGACATGGGATTCGATGACCGCGTCCACCGTCCCCATTTTCTCAAGTGCCTTGAGCCGGGACTGCGCCTGCCGCGCCTTTGAGGCCTTGGCGCGGAAGCGTTCAACAAACGCTTCCATGTGCTTGCGCGCCGCAAGGCTCTTCTCGCGCGCCTTCATCTGGTGTTCGTCACGCTCCGCTTTCTGGCGCTCGAACTGGTCGAACCCGCCGCGGTAGAAGGTCAGCTTCTTCTGATCCAGATGTACAATCGCATTGGCCGCCGTATTGAGCAGATCGCGGTCATGGCTGATGATCAGCACCGTGTGCGGATAGCGGCGGATGTAATCTTCCAGCCACAAGGTGCCTTCAAGGTCGAGATAGTTGGTCGGCTCGTCAAGCAGCAAAAGGTCCGGTTCGGCAAACAGCACCGAGGCCAGCGCCACACGCATCCGCCAGCCGCCCGAAAAGCTCGACGCCGGCCGCTGCTGCGCCGCCTGGTCAAAGCCGAGACCGGCCAGAATCGAGGCGGCGCGTGCTTCAGCCGAATGCGCATCGATGTCGATCAGCCGGGTCTGAATGTCGGCGATCCGGTTCGGATCCGTCGCCGTCTCCGCTTCCTTCATCAGTTTCGAGCGTTCGATGTCAGCGCGAAGCACGATCTCGATCAGCGCGGTCTCTTCCGAAGGCGCTTCCTGCGCCACCTGACCCATGCGGGTGTTTTTGGGGATCGAGACATGGCCGGTCTCGCTCGCCATCTCGCCGGTGATGATCTTAAACAGCGTCGACTTGCCCGCGCCATTGGGGCCCACAAGCCCTGCCTTGACGCCGGCTGGAAGCGCCAGAGAGGCATTGTCAATCAGAAGCCGCCCGGCGATGCGGGCCGAAAGATCGGTAATCGTAAGCATGACCGCGCTTCTGGCCGGGTTTCATGCAAATGGCAAGGGATAGAATTTGCGCAAATGCACCCAAGGTGTATAATTGGAATCATTTTACACATCGGATATCCGAATGCGCACCAATATCGAGATTGATGACGAGCTGGTCACCGAACTGATGAAGCTGACTGGCCGCAAGACCAAACGCCAGGTGGTTGATGATGCGTTGCGTGACCATTTGCGCCGACGCCGTGCCGCGCAGGCCATCCTGGATTTGCAGGGTACGGTCGAATGGGAGGAAGATCCCGGCAGTCTGCGGTCTGACAGGTGATCCTTGTCGACACCTCGGTGTGGGTCGATTTCTTTGTTGGCCGGCAATCAGCTCATGTGGATTGCCTCAAGCATGCCGCCAGTTCCGGGCAGGTGCTGATCGGAGACCTGATCCTGGTTGAGTTGCTGCAAGGCCCAAAGCATCAGCGTGACATCCTGAGGATTGAGCAAGCCCTCTCGCAATTGCCGGTCGAAACGCTTTGCGGCCCCGCTGTCGCGCCAAGAGCCGCCGCCAATTACCGCCAACTGCGCCGGTCAGGATTTACGCCACGGGGAACGGTGGATGTGATTATCGCCACCTGGTGCCTCGAGAGTTCCGTGAAGCTGCTGCATAATGACCGAGATTTTGCCGTCATGGAGCGTGAATTGGGGTTGCTCTCGGCGGTTTCGACAGATTAGCGTTGCGATCCTCAATTGGTCCGAAAACCATCATCCCGTTTAGGTGTTTCCCAGAAAGCGCGAATTTAATGACCATCACCCTGTATGAACTTGCCGGCACAGATATCTCCCGTCCCTTCAGCCCCCATTGCTGGAAGACCGCAATGGCGCTGGCCCACAAGGGCCTCGATTTCGACCGCAAGACCGTTTCCTTCACACAGGTTCCGAATATCGAGGGCGGTGTCTCCAAAACGGTGCCCGTCATTCGCGATGGGTCGAAAGTGCTCGCCGATAGTTTTCTGATTGCCGATTATCTGGAGGAAACCTATCCCGACCGGCCATCGCTGTTTGGCGGGGAGGGCGGCCTCGCGATGGCCCGTTTCGTCGAGTCCTGGTCGCAATCCACCTTGCACCCAGCGCTCAACGTGATCGCGCTTCATGAGATCCATGATCGCCTTGCTCCGGAGGATCAGGCCTATTTTGTGCGGAGTCGTGAAGCCCGTCTGGGCAAGACCTTTGCGGAAGTGGCCGCGCTTCGCGACGCGGAGATCGCCGGCTTCTCAGCCAAGTTGACGCCTTTGCGGGTGATGCTCAAATCCCAGCCCTGGATTGGCGGCTCATCACCGCTGTTTTCCGACTACATCGTCTTTGGCGCGCTGCAATGGGTCAGGCTGGTCTCCACCGCCCGATTGCTCGAAGAGGGCGATGCGGTGACCGATTGGTTCGAGCGCTGCCTCGATATTCATGGCGGGTTGGGGCGTTCTGCGCCCGCGGCGGTCTGAACCCTCCAGGCTCAAACCCTAGAGCCGTTCATCTTTAACTGGAAGCCGTTTGATGGAATGGATTTTTCGAGCCAGCTAGGAAAAACCGCAGTCACGATGCGGTGCATCGTGCGAGGATTTTGACGACGCTGGTTCGGAAAAGACGTCCAAGCGAGGCAGGTGCGGTGCTTGCGCGATTAAGCTGTCAGTCCACCAGGCAATCGTGTGAGCTTGTCCTTTCGCACTCTGGACGTCGTCGCGCATGGCTAACGGTGCTTGCACCGCGTCGCCCCACGCTCCTTGCCAGATTACGAAACCCCAGCGCTCAAACGATTCCAGTTAAAGATGAACGGCTCTAACCACCGGAAAAAATGGCCGCTGTGGCTGCGAAGAACATCAGCAGCCCCAGACCCCAGTCGAGGTGGCGCCGGTGCCAGTTGGATGCCAGATGCAGGCAGCCCGACCAGCCGGCGAGCGCCCATACTCCCAGACCGGCGGCACTGAGCAGTGTCAGCCCCGCAAAGGCGCCCGCGAGGGAAACCGAACCGCTGCTGGCGGCGCCGGCCAGGAACAGCGCCAGCGCCCAGCTTTCGGCACTCTTGAAGTGGTCCATCGGCAGCAGGGCAGCGTTGGGTTTGAAGGCGAGCACTCGCGCCATGTCGGCCTCATCGGCCTGGCCGGGGCCGTAGCCTCTTGGTGGGGTCGCGACATAACGCCCAAGTCCCGACAAGGCCAGCATCAGTGCCGCGATGATCATCGTCGTGCTGCTCACCCAAGGCGCAAACAAGTGAAGGCCGCCAAAGGCAAGCGCAAACAGCACCAACTCGCCGCCGATGCTCGCAACCATACCATCAACCACCGGACGCAGCGAGTGAGCGGCGCCCGCAGACAGCATGGCGCGGTTCTGGGTGCCAAACCCGAGAGCCACGACGGCAATGACTCCTGAAGTAACGACGGCTTCAGTCATGGACTGATCCTACCCTAAAATGATGTTGTGCCAAAGGTTCTTTCGCGCGATTTGCGCCATCGCGGTCTGAGAGGAAAAGGTGAGCGCGCGACATATCGGGTGTCCAGTCCAGCTCGGGAGCGTCCGGGACTATGCCGTGAGGATTGGTGTCGCCGTCATTGAGGTAATAGCCTTCCTGTATGACCCGCATATTGACCGTTTCGCGCACCCCCGGCATCGACATGATGTCGCGCGCATAGGCCCAGAGTGCCGGGTGCTCACACAGGCGCTTTCGGGTGCAGCGGAAAAACGGCCCGTAAACACTATCGAAACGCACCAGAATGCAGAACAGACGAATGTCGCAGACCGACAGCGTGGAGCCGAGCAGGAAGCGCTGCGTGCTTAATCGGGCTTCAAGGTTTGCAAGTGTGGCAAAGACGGTTTCGGCCGATTGGTCATAGTCTGCCTGCTGTTTGGCCAGTCCGGCCCTGTAGATTGGTTCAATGAGATCGCTCCTGAGCAACGCGAGCATGCGCGTCATCCCGTCTTCATAAGCTTCCGGATGCAGCCGGGATGCCGGTTGACCGGGCTGATTGTCGAGCCAGTGGAGAATATCCGATGAATCAGCCAGAGCCAGGCGATGGCTGAAACGGTCCCAAAGGACGGGAACAGTCACCCTTCCGGAATAGTGCGGATTGGTGGCCGTGTAGAGTTGATGCACATGCTGGTAGAGCTGGCCTTTGCGCGGCGGACCGTTGAGCGGGCCTTCGGGCAACAGCCCGTAGCCTTCGATGCGCGGCCCGCCCGCGATATGAAGCGGAACGGTTTCCTGCAAACCCAGGATGGCGCGCGCAACAAGAGTGGCATGGGACCATGGGCAGCTTAGGGATGCGACAAGAACATGTCTGCCCGGCTCAAAAGCAAGGCCCCCGCTGGTGCGGAATGATGACCAGTTTGAAATTGATCCGGCTTCAATCCCTGTTGGCAGGGTCTGTGTTGCGCCTTGCCATTTTCCGTTGATCAATAGACCCATTGCATTGCCTGACCTTTATCTGATGCCCAAACCTTCGTGAAAGCAGGATCTTGAGTATCAGGAATCTCCTCACTGGACTGGTTCAAAAAATCTAAAAAGTGGTCTAATACTGAGACCATGTTGCCAGGCTTTGTACATTTGCGGGCTCTCGCTGCGGTCATGGAGGAAGGTGGCGTTCGCGCCGCCTCGAAGCGGCTGGGCATTTCCCATTCCGCCATCAGCCGTTCCTTGAGTGAAATTGAGGCGGTAACGGGTGTTGCGATGATCCAGCGCCAGGCGCAGGGCCAAAAGCTCGAATTGACGCCTGAAGGGCAGGTCCTGGGCAAGGCCACCATAGCCGCGATCTCGGGGCTTGAGGCCGCGCTGAGCGACATATCCAGTCCGCAGAGCCGAAACGGCGTGGTCATTGCCACCACGGCATCCTTTGCGGCTCGCTGGCTATTCCCACGGATGAATGATGCGAAGGGGATGCTTGATGGCCTTGATGTGTCGGTCAAGGTCAGTCGGGAGGTTGCGACGCCGCAGGCCCAGGGCGCTGATCTGGTGGTTCGAATGGGCAATGGCCCGTGGTCTGAAAGCCGCGCCACCGCCCTGAGCGATGACTGGCTGCTGCCGGTGGCCAGCCCGGGATATCTGAGATCGATTGGACCGGCCCGCGAACTTTCAAAGATGCGCTTGCTGCATGATCGTGATCCGTGTGCCCAGTGGCGGGAGTGGGTCGAGCTTCATGGTCCGGCGGGCGCAGATTGCGAGCAGGGTCCGCGCTACAATTCGGGCGACATCCTGTTGCGGGCTGCGGAATGCGGCGAAGGGGTGGCTCTGGCGCGGCTTTCCCAGACGCGCGACAGTCTGAATACCGGCCTGCTTGTCGCGCCCTTCGCAGACAAGTCGATCAGCCTGCCGGATTCAATCTGGCTGATTGAAAATCCGTCATCCGCGCGGCGCAAGCCGGTTGAGCGCGTGGCAAAATGGTTGCGCAAAACGTTGCGTGAGGACGGGGCTTGGCCCGATCCGCGCATCGCCTCTTGCGGATGACAGGGCATGCGGCTATTTAGGCCGCAACTCCGGGCCGGAATTGCTTCTGCCCGGATTTTTGCACCCGATTTCTCCCGCTTGTCTGCGGGTAACCGCTAAAGGAACAAGACCATGGCGATTGAACGCACATTTTCGATGATCAAGCCCGATGCCACCAAGCGCAACCTGACCGGCGCCATCACCAAGATGCTCGAGGATGCAGGTCTGCGGGTCGTCGCCTCCAAGCGCGTCTGGATGAGCCTGCGGGAAGCCGAAGGCTTTTATGCCGTGCACAAGGAGCGTCCCTTCTTTGGCGAACTGACCGAATTCATGTCCTCGGGCCCGACCATCGTTCAGGTTCTCGAAGGCGAAAACGCCATCCTCAAAAACCGCGAAGTGATGGGCGCCACCAACCCGGCAGATGCCGCAGAAGGCACCATCCGCAAGGCCTTCGCCCTGTCGATCGGCGAAAACTCGGTCCACGGATCGGATGCGCCTGAAACCGCAGCGGAAGAAATCGCCTACTGGTTCTCCGGCACCGAAATCGTCGGCTGAAACAAGCTGTACGGATCGAATGCGAAACGGCTCCTTCGGGAGCCGTTTCTGTTTGTGCCCTCTTCACAACGGTGATTGCTCACTGGTTTGCGAAAAAATCCGTGACGGCATTGCTGATCATAGTGTGAAGGGCGCGACGTTCCGCGCCGCCGTCAACGCAGACATAGACGTCATCGGGTTCCTCCTCCTTCAGGATTGCTATGGCATTTGGCGTGCATTCACCCAGAAAGTCGAAATGGGCAAGGCCTGCTGGCTCCAGATAGGTAACATTGGTTTTCGGCAACGCGGCGGCCAAGGCGCGGGACTCCACATTCAGATCGAGCCCCGACCCGTCGATGTTCTCGGGCGCGCCAAACACCAGAAGCGGTGTCTTGATCTGGCTGAGGCTCGAGGGCGAGAAGGTTTGTGTTCCGCCAAGATCGAACACCGCGATGCCCCGGATGCGCGTGTCTGAGAGATCTGCGGCCATTTCCGCAAGGTCTTCCGGTGTCTTTGCGACGTTCCAGTTGTCAAAGATCCCACAGACGAGTTCTCCGGGATACTCGGCGCAAAATCCATTGAACCCTGCAGCGTCGTAACGCGCACCCGCAAGCGCCATGGCTGTGAACCCGCCCAGCGAATGCCCGGCCATGAAAATGCGCTCCGGATCGATGGAAGCATGCAGACTTGAGGTCGAAAGCAGATGGTCGATCACCCGCGAAATGTCTTTGGGCCGCTCCCACAATTGCCGCGCATCATCGGCCTCGCGAGCCCAGGTCGAAGTGCCGGGATGGCTGATAGCCGCAACAACATAGCCCTGTTGTGCAAGACTTGAGGCCAGCCACGACTGGTTCATCGCGTTGCCATACATGCCGTGCGAGAGAACCACGAGCGGAAACCGGCCCTCGACGATCGCGGCGTTCTCGATTGCCTGGATGCCGGCCCAGACCGCATTGCCATGATGTGTCGCCAGGCCCTCGGTCTCCGTCGTGGGATACCAGACAAAGCCCTCAAGAGGGCGATTGATGGACGTGTCGATGACCTCAAAGGCTGCCAACCCGGTTTGAAAATCCTGCGCCGCTGCGCTAGAAGCCAGCAGGCTGCCGCAGATGGTTGCGATCTGGAAGAAGCGGTTCATTACGATGTCCTTTCGGTGTGGTTTCTCACTCCGAAATCATGCAAATTTCTCTAACTGACAATGGCATGAGGCCTTCAGCAACGTCCTCAATCGCGTTCGAGGACTTTTCCGGCAAGAAAGCCACGTCAACGCGCGACTGATCTCGATCATTTCAGTGTCTCCCAATGCGGTTGCAGAGAGAGCAGGGCAGTGACGAGGGGGCTAAAGAACTACCTGTCCAGCGTTTCCGCCACCACCAGCAACTCGTCGATCATCTCATAGCACATCGTGATTTTGACCTCTTCGGGGTCATAGAAGGCGTTGACCTCGCCGCATTCGGCCGCTTCCAGCGTCAACGGGTTGGGCCAGTTGTAGTGGATGTCGATCCATTCGCCGATATCGGCGAGAACGCCCGTGACTTCCAGTTCCTCGCGCAGGTCGTCATACTCCGCGCTTGGCATGAGCTCGACCGACACCTTGCCGCCGGGTGTGTCGCTGTCCCTGAGCGCATCGGCCAGCAACACGTCCCACGAATCGAGCGCCAGTTCAGCATCATATTCGCAACTCTCCAGCCGTTCATCGGGAATGGCGCGTTTGCGGGCCTCCTCGGCATAGCTGTCCGGATCGTACCCATGGGCAATGCACAGGATCCGGTAAGCCCGCTGAATGTCGAGATCATGCTCGCCGTAATAGGCGTGCTCGCCGCCATCCGCGGTAAAGATCCGGTCGAAAGCGAACCACATCGCCGCTGAATCGAGCAGGATCGGCGCCGGCTCGTCATAGGTTTCAAGCACCATCAGCGTGGCGAAGGCATCGACTGCATCTTCTTCCTGCCCGATCACCGGCAGCGCGAACTGATCAATCAGCGCATGTCCGATTTCATGATGCATGATCAGAATGATGTTGGAGAGCGCGATGTCATATTGTGTGTCGGGATTTGCGCGCGCGGCTGAACTGGCGGTCAGGCTCAAAGCCAGTGCGGCAAGCGAGAGTTTGAGAGATGAAAACCGCATGTCGCCACCGTTCCTCCTTGTCGTGAGTTGGCCAGTTTCCCCCCGTTTCGTCAACCGCCGCAGATCACGGCGATTCCGGCAGCCGCCAGTCGATCGGCCCCAGCCCGTTCTTTTCCAGAAACGCATTGGCCTGGAAGAAATGCCGACAGCCGAGAAATCCGTTATGTGCCGACAGCGGCGAGGGGTGGGCGGCTTTGAGCACCAGGTGGCGGCCGGTGTCGACGAATTGCGCCTTCTTTTGAGCGTAGGCGCCCCAGAGCAGGAACACCACCGGCTGTTCAAGCTGGTTGACCTGCGCAATCACCGCGTCGGTGAAACGTTCCCAGCCGCGGCCACGGTGCGAGGCGGCCAGTCCGCGCTCCACCGTCAGAACACTGTTGAGCAGCAGCACGCCCTGCCGCGCCCAGCTGATCAGATGCCCGTGCGTGGCTTTCTTGATTCCGAGATCGGCTTCGAGTTCCTTGTAGATGTTCTTCAGCGATGGCGGCACCCGCACATCCGGTTGCACCGAGAAGCACAGACCATGCGCCTGGCCGTCGCCGTGATAGGGATCCTGACCGAGAATGACCACCTTGACCTTATCGAGCGGCGTCAGGTTGAGGGCCGCGAAATACTCAGGTTCTTTCGGGAAAATCTCTTTCCCGTCCGCCACTTCGGCTTTGAGAAAGGACCACAGCTCGCGCATGTAGGCGCTGTCCAATTCCGCGGAAAGGACCGCTTTCCAGCTCTCGTCAAGCTTGGCATTCTCGTTCAAGACTGACTCCGCCAGCGCGCCTTGGCCTGGTCATCGGCATCCTTGGCCGAAACCCATTCGCCCGCGGCACCATCTTTAAGATGCTCCTTCTTCCAGAAAGGCGCATCGGTCTTGAGGTAATCCATCAGGAACGACGCGCCGTCAAAGGCGGCCTGCCGGTGCGGCGCTGTAGCGACAACCAGCACGATATTGCCGCCCGGCGCAATCTTGCCAAAACGATGGATTGCCGTGACGCCGGTCAAAGCGAAGCGCTCCACGGCCTCGGTCGCGATAGCGCGGATCGCCCGTTCGGCCATGCCGGGATAATGCTCGAGTTCGAGGTTTGACAGCCGTCCGCCCTCATCGCGGCAAAGCCCGGTGAAGGTCACGACAGCGCCGATATCTGCGCGCCCTTCGCTCAGCGCGGCGATTTCCGTTGCAATGTCGAAGTCTTCGGCCTGAATGCGCACCGTGACAGTTGCCGCCGGGGTTTTGTTGCCGCCTTGGTCACCAGCGTTGACCATCTCAGCCACCTGTCATCGGTGGGAACAGTGCAATTTCCCGTGCTGCGCCAATGGTTTCGTCATGATCGGCATGTTCCTCATCGATCGCGGCACGGATCACCTGGGGAACAGCAAACACGGCTTCGTACTCTTCGCCAAGGGTCGCCAGATGAGCGATCAGATCGCCCACGGTCTTGACGCTTTCGGGAAGATCAAGCTCTTCCGATCCCTTGCCGAGGCGTTCACGCACCCAGGCGAAATAGACGATCCGGACGCTCATTCGTCCACCACATGCCGCAATCCGGCGCGGAAATAGTCGTAACCGGTGTAAATCGTGATGACGGCCGCGACCCAAAGCAACCCGATGCCGATCTGGGTCGTATAGGGTAGCACCTTGTCGCCCGCTGGGCCCGCAAGCAGGAAGCCGAGCGCCACCATCTGCAATGCGGTTTTCCACTTGGCGATCCATGTCACTGGAACCGACACCTTGAGCGCCGCCAGATATTCGCGAAGGCCTGAGACCAGGATCTCACGGCACAGAATGATGATCGCAGCCCAGATCGTCCAGCCTGCGATGGTTCCGTCAGCGGCAACCAGCAACAGGATCGAGGCCACCAGCAGCTTGTCGGCGATCGGATCGAGCATGCGGCCGATGTTCGACGTCTGGTCCCATGCACGGGCCAGATAACCGTCAAAGAAATCCGTGATCGATGCGATCAGGAAGATTGTCAGTGCCCACCAGCGTGCTGCGTCCGACCCGTGCAGCCGGCCTTCGATGAAAAAGCACAGCACAATCAAGGGAACCGCCAGGATACGGCCATAGGTGAGCAAATTCGGGATATTGAGTGCTGGCGATGCCATGGGATGCCCCGTTGGAGAATGTGCTGCAAGATGCGCGGGAGCGGCCTGTCAGGTCAACCGCCATCATTGGGGTTCGCGGCTGTTTATCGCAGATAAAAGGCGATTTTCAGCAGGCATTCACCGCTTGTCCTCATGGAAATGATTGTAGATCAGCTCCGCCACGGCCTCCGAGATCCCATCGACCTTGACCAGATCATCCACACCGGCGCGCGAGACGGCCTTTGCCGTTCCAAAATGGTGCAGAAGCGCGCGCTTGCGCGTCGGCCCAATCCCGGAAATCTCGTCGAGCGGATTCTTGATCATCTCCTTTTTGCGCCGTGCCCGGTGCGTGCCGATGGCAAACCGGTGCGCCTCATCGCGCAGGCGTTGCACGAAGTAAAGCACCGGATCGCGTGGCGGCAGCGTGAAGTCGGGCTTGCCCTGCATGAAGAACCGTTCGCGTCCGGCCTCGCGGTCCATGCCCTTGGCGACCCCGATGGCGGTGACCTTGTCGGCGATATCAAGCTCCTCGAGGATCTTGCGGACCGCGCTCATCTGGCCCTTGCCGCCATCGATCAGCACAAGATCCGGCCAGGCCGGCATTCCCGCCTGGGTCACCGCATCGGGATCGGCCTCATCTGCACTGTCGGGCTGGTTCGGGCCTTCCTCGCCGTGATCCTTGATCAGCCGCGAGAAGCGGCGCTGCATGACTTCGCGCATCATGCCGAAATCGTCGCCCGGGGTGATGTCCGTCGATTTGATATTGAACTTCCGGTACTGGTTTTTCACGAACCCTTCGGGTCCCGCGACGATCATACCGCCGACCGCATTGGTGCCCATGATGTGCGAGTTGTCATAGACCTCAATGCGCCGGGGAGGGCGGGGCAGGCTGAAGGTTTCAGCCAAACCCTCCAGAAGCCGTGCCTGGCTTGCGGTCTCCGCCAGATGCCGCCCATGGGCCTCGCGCGCGTTGGAGAGAACCTGATCAACCAACTCGCGCTTTTCACCGCGCTGCGGCTCGCTGATCGTCACCTTGCGCTCCATGCGTACCGAAAGAGCTTCAGCGAGCAGCGGCCTGTCCTCGAAATCATTCGAGATGAGAATCATCCGCGGCGCCGGCTTGTCATCATAGAACTGGCCGATGAACGCGCCCAGAATCTCGCCCGGCGCCAGCGACGGGTCGGCCTTGGGGAAATAGGCCCGGTTGCCCCAGTTCTGCCCGGTGCGGAAGAAGAACACCTGGATGCAGGCCATGCCCGCATCGTGGTGGATGGCGAACACATCGGCCTCTTCAACCGTTTGCGGATTGATGCCCTGATGGCTTTGCACATGGCTGAGAGCTGACAGGCGGTCGCGATAGACAGCGGCGCGTTCGAAATCGAGATCCTCGGATGCGTCCTGCATGGCCCTCGACAGCTGTGCCTTCACCGCCTGGCTGCGGCCCGAGAGGAAGTCCTTGGCCTCGCCCACCAGCCGCGCATAGCCCTGGGCATCGATCTCGCCGGTGCAGGGGCCGGCGCAGCGCTTGATCTGGTAGAGCAGGCATGGCCGCGTCCGGCTTTCATAGACGCTGTCGGTGCAGGTGCGCAGAAGGAACGCGCGCTGCAACGCATTGATGGTGCGTCCAACCGCGCCGGCGGAGGCGAAGGGGCCGAAATACGAGCCTTTCCGCGAGCGTGCACCGCGGTGTTTGAAGATCGCCGGCGCCTCGTGATCGCCGGTCACCAGAATATAGGGGAACGACTTGTCGTCGCGCATCAGCACGTTGAAGCGTGGCTTCAGCCGCTTGATGAGGTTTGCTTCAAGCAGCAGCGCCTCGGTCTCGGTGCGGGTGGTGACGAACTCCATGTTTGCCGTCTGCGCGATCATCCGCGTGATCCGGTTGGAGTGCCCGCGGCCCTGCGCGTAGTTCGTCACCCGCTTCTTCAGGCTGCGCGCCTTGCCGACATAGAGAACTTCGCCGGCCTCGTTGATCATCCGGTACACGCCGGGCTGGTTGGGCAGGTGCTTGACGAAGGCCTGAATGACTTCCGCGCCTTTAAGGCCAGGCGTTGCGGCGGGGCTTTCGTTCCATTCGATGCCGGCGACGGAGGCCGCATCCGCGGGGAGGGAGGCATCGTCCACCGTGCCCTGCTCGTCCTCGTCGCTGTCGGTGTCCTCATAGATCACCCCGCCGTCGGTTTGCACCGCGGCTTTGGATGACTTCGGAGAGATCGGATTCGGCGTGCGAGTCATCAGGCGATCTTATCAACTTCCTGCGCGTGCGGGGCAAGGGAGTGTGGCGGTCAGATCATGACATCTGGCGTCAGCAGCGCGGCATATCAAGCGCAGACAGCCTATTCCCCGACTCCGGTCACATCCGGGGTTTCCCAGGCCAGGTGCTGACCGCCGTCGAGCGCGATCATCTGGCCGGTGACCGAGTGGGCCCCGTGAAGATACCGAATGGTGGCGCCGAACTCGGCGAGCTCCGGTCCACGTTCGAGCGGCACCGCTGCCGCCTGCCGGGCGAAATCGCTGTCTTTCTGCCGCTCATTGGCAAGCGTTGGGCCCGGGCCTATGGCGTTGACCCTGATGCGTGGAGCCAGTGCCTGGGCCATGGTCTGCGTTGCTGTCCAGAGCGCCGTTTTCGAAAGCGTGTAGCTGAAAAACCGCGGCGTCAGTTTCCACACCCGCTGGTCGATGATGTTGACGATCAGGCCCTCGCCATCCTTCGCAAGACCGGCGGCCATCGCCTCGGCCAGAACCGCCGGCGCTTTGACGTGAACGGAGAAGTGCCTGTCGAAAAGCTCCTCGTTGAATTCGCGGACCTCGTCCGCCTCAAACACCGAGGCATTGTTGACGATGATGTCGGGGGTACCGATACGCTCGCTCACCTCCTGGTGAAGTCCGCGCACCGCCTTCATGTCGATCAGGTCGGCGAGGAAAACCTCCGCCACACCGCCTGCATTCCGGATTGTGCCGGCGACAGCTTCGGCTTCTTCGCCGCTGCTGTTGGCGTGGATCGCGATGCCGTAGCCATGCGTTGCAAGGTCCAACGCGATCGCCTTGCCGATGCGGCGTGCTGCGCCGGTCACAAGAACTGTGCCCTTCGAAGATGTCATTGTGAGTCCTGGTTCATGCTGGTGTGGTTGAAAGCCAGGCTTTCAATTTTCAGAATACCGAGAGGATATAGGCACCAAAGACCGCAAGCATAGCCGCGCCGCCAAGCTTTTTGATCGGCACATTCCAATGCGCCAGCGCCACAACCAGCAGGCTTACTGCCAGCATTACCCACATGTCGATGTGAATGACGCGGCTGTCGACATCCAATGGCAGGATGACGGCAGTGCCGCCCAGAATAAGGCCCATGTTGAAGATGTTGGAACCGACCACATTGCCGATCGCAACAGCTGCCGACTTCCGCCAGGCCGCCATCACCGAGGTGACCAGCTCCGGCAGCGATGTGCCGATGGCCACGATGGTGAGGCCGATCGCAGTTTCGCTGGCGCCGAGGAGACGCGCGATATGTGACGCGCCTTCAACCGTGAGCGAGGCGCCGATGGGCAGGCCAATCAAGCCACCGATAATGAAAATGGCTGTTTTCCAGGTTTCCTGCGGAACTTCGGGGACATCCTCATGATAGTCGTGAACTTCCACCGCACCACCGCTGCGCGCTGTCCTTATCTGCCAGCCGAGATAAAGCACGATCATTGTGAGCAGGGTCGCACCGTCGAGTCGGCTCAGGCCGCCAAAGGCCATCATCGCCATCAGCACAAGCGTCATGCCGATCATCACCGCGAGCGATTTGCCGATTCCTTCCTCGCGGCAGTTGATGGTCATCAACAGCGCTGGTGCCCCAAGCACCAGCAGCACATTTGCGATGTTGGATCCGACCACATTGCCGATCGCGATTCCCGACACGCCATCAAAGGCTGCCTGAAGCGAGACGAACAATTCCGGCGCCGAGGTGCCGAATGCCACAATGGTAAGGCCGATAATGAGCGGATCGATGGAGAGTTTCTCTGCGAGTGCGACTGCACCTCGAACAAGGTAGTCGCCGGCAAAAACCAGGACGACGAGGCCCGCAATCAGGGTCAGGATGCTCAACATGCCGGGGAATCAACGCTCGCAAGATGGATAGGACCTGCACTCATATAGGCCTGTAGGGGTGCTGCGCAATGGAGCGGGGCGGTGCCTGACGTGAATTTGTGGCTGAAAAGCAACAACCCAAGACGCCATGTTTCCGCCGCTGTGTTTCCACATTCCCGCTGCTGGGAAGCCGCATTCGATCTCCATCTTGCGATTGTTGGGGGCGCCCAATCAAATCGTTCCGGGATGAACGGGGCTCAGGCTTGATGCCGAAGCCTCGTTGGCAGAGCCGGAACCAACAAGGAGTAACACATGCGTATTCGTAAACTGGCACTGCTGGCCGCAGCTCTATCCGTGCCGCTCGCCACCCCCGTGCTGGCCGCGGACGCTGTCTTCGAACAACCTCCGGAGCCGCCGGTCGCCGAAACTCTGCCGCAGACCTATGTCTGGACCGGTGGTTATGTGGGTGGCTACGGCGAGTACAAATGGGGCGAGTTCGACGCGCTGTCCGGTGCAAATGCCGATGGCTTTGGTGGCGGTGTATATGGCGGCTACAACTGGCAGTCGGACAACATCGTCTATGGTGTTGAAGGCGATCTGGGCTATTCCGGCGCGGATGCCAGTCTCGGCGGTGTAACCGGGGAGCAGGGCTTCAACGGCTCGCTGCGCGCCCGGCTTGGCTACGACATCAACCCGTTCCTGCTCTACGCCACCGGTGGTGTCGCAGCCACCCGTGCTGATGTCTCAAGCGCTGCAGGCTCTGACAGCAACACCCACATCGGCTGGACCGCGGGTGCAGGTGCGGAAGCCTTCGTGACCGACACCATCACAACCCGGCTCGAGTACCGCTACACCGATTACGGTTCGGAAACCTACAATCTTGGCGGCACCAATGTCTCGTCGGGCTTTGACGACCATTCGGTGCGTCTCGGTATCGGCATGAAGTTCTGATCTTTTTCCCCATCCTGATCAGGATTTTCGCCAAGGCCCGGACAGGAAACTGTTCGGGCCTTTACATTGGGCGATGGCCCTGCGTTCGGCCATTGTGCAAAGCGATTGCCACAGAGTGTGGAAAATGCGTTAGCCGCCGATCCAGCCCCAACTGATTGCCAGCACGAAAGCCGCCCAGACGCCATTTGCCAAAAGCAGGCAGAACACAGCAAAAGATCCCAGATCCTTGGCGTGTTTGCCCATTTCCGAATAGCCGGGGGAGACGTGATCCACCATTTCCTCGACAGCCGTGTTCAACGCCTCGATGGAGACGGTCAGGAGATAGAGCAGCACCGCGCCGACATAGGCCCAGGCAGGCACGCCCTCATAGATGAACAAGGCCATGATGATGACGAAGGCGAGTGTTTCGTG
The DNA here is from genome assembly GCA_043585085.1 of Hoeflea sp. Lineage (GTDB taxonomy): Bacteria > Pseudomonadota > Alphaproteobacteria > Rhizobiales > Rhizobiaceae > Hoeflea. The sequence goes on along the minus strand of CP121320.1, from coordinate 87,691 downwards.
GCGAAACGCGGTCTCGCCCCACAACCGGCGAACACCACCCAGCGAATAACGCGCAGCGGCGAAGACGTGCCCGATGCCGTGCTGTTTTCCTGGCCGTTCATTCACGCTTTGGGCCGCATTGCATCAAGGTCAGGGAAGCTGGTGGCAAATTTGGTGCTCCAGCGCTTGAGCTTCGGCCGGCCACGCTCCCATTGGCCCGGAAAGCGTAGCGCCAGATAACCGGTGAGCGCAGCCAGGGCCAGATGTCCGCCATTGGGCGCCTTGGTCAGCCGCGGCAGATTGCCTTCGAGATGGTCGAGCGCCCGCACAACCTTTGTCCACTGCTTGTCGATCCACTCCTGGTGAACAATCTCCGCGGGGCGGAACCGGCGTTCATACATGATCGCCAGAAGGCAATCGCAGGTCCCGTCGCACAGCGCTTCAAATACGTCGACCTCGGTGCGCTTGGCTGCATTGCGTGGATAAAGCCGCTTTGAGCCGCTGCGATCAAGATACTGCATGATCGCACGGCTGTCATAGACCGACAGGCCCTCATCGGTGATGAGAACCGGAATCTTGCCCAGCGGATTGTTGTGGATGAGCTCGGCAGGCGCGGCGTTGGTGTCGGTCAGCACGGCCTCTGCGGAAAGACCCGCAAGATGCGCCCCCATCCGGACCTTGGCTGAGTAGGGGGAGGCGGGGGAGTAGAGGATTTTCATCGGATGTGTCTTTCCTGAAAATGTGCCTGGGGCACTGAATGAGGGGGATCTTAAGAAGGGAGGTGCCTGGAGCGCGCCTAGCCTGGTTCGGGGACGTCAAGATTGTCCAGAGTGCAGCCCCTCCGGTCGACCTCGCGGCAGCCGCGGAAATCCAGTGTCGAGGTCATGCAGATTCGGATTTCACGCAGCATGCCACGCTCGCATTTGACCGCGATGGCGTCGCGCGACAGACCCGGATTGACGTCAATGAAAGCCTCTTCGGCCTCGTCGGCATCGATTTCGCCTGGAAGGCTGTTGAGCGCAAACTGCTCTGGAATCGAGATCCTCTCACGCGCGGCGCGCGTCACATCGAAGTAGTCTCTCTGCGTCAGCCCGGAGCACGAGCCATGTTTGCGCCACTGGTGTCCGATCAGTCCCATTGAGGGCAGCAGATCGAGATAGTCCCGGCCCAGCTGCGAAGGCACGCGTTCGGGTTCACGTGAGGGGCAGAATTCAGGATAGCCGGTTTCATTCTGCGGCCAGAGACCGTGCACCACGAAGGCCAGGTCTCGATCTTCGGCGCATTGCTGCTTGTTGGCGCGATCGCCTGCGACCAGGCAATAGGCCGGCGACCAGGACAGTGCCAGCACATAGAAATCAAAGCCCGCGCCCAAAGGCAGCTCACCCGCCGTGGCGCTCGAAACCGGAAAGGCGGTCTGGCCGTCATTGGCGAAAGGTCCGGACTCCTCCGAACAGCCAGACAACAGCGCCAGCAATGGCAGCGCTGTCAGAAATCCAATGGCGCCGGACCTGGCCATGGCAGCAATCAGCGCACCGACCGGCACCAGGAGCCGTGTACCTTGAGCGGATCAAGGCCGGAGATGCAGAACTCGAGATTGTCCCGCAGTCCCGCAAAGCCCTGGCCGCCTTCGATCAGCCACCAGATCTGGCGCTTGCGGCCATCGTTCATATGTGCGGTGCCGTGGCAGTAGAGCCTCGGGATCGACCAGTACTGGTCGCCATAGCGGCTGCGGTTCTGATGCGCACGCTCTATGCTCTCGATCGCCAGCCCGCGCTTGAGCAGCACCCGATCGGTCCAGTGGAAGCGTTTCTGGATGTAGCTAAGCACCTGCGGTGCATCACACGCTGGGAAATTGCCGCCGCTGAAAGCTGAAGCGGGCGTTGCAAACCCCACAAGCGCGAGGGCCATCGCAAGGATCAGGGATTTCAGGGTCATGATCAGGTCTCCATCGACGATGAGTCCCGGTATAGGACCTGCAGGTGTGTTTGAGCAAGGCAGAAGCCAGCGTCCGGTCAGTTTTCGCCCACCAGCATCCGCACCTCTGACACCGCACCGGGTCCTTCCGCCAGCAATCCGGTGAGTTCGGGCAGCACGGCCTTGAGCTCGGCTTCAAGCGTGAACGGTGGATTGACGATCACCAGCCCGGTGCCGTTGAGGCCGGGAGAAACCTTGTTGTCGCGCACCAGAAGCCGCACTGTGAGTGTGCGGGGGCGGGCAAGCGCGACCAGCTTTTTGTCAAAGGTGGCCAGCGGGCTGTCAGCCTTGATCGGATGCCATAGCATGTAGCTGCCACCGGGAAATCTCTGCGTCGCCCGGGCCAACCCGTCGACCAGGCGGTCGAACTCGCCTTCCTGCTCGAACGGTGGATCGATCAGCACCAGGCCGCGCTTTTCCTTGGGCGGCAGATGGGCTCCGAGCGACAGCCAGCCGTCGAGCTCGGTCACCCGCACCTGAAAATCGCCCTCGAACACGCTTTTGAGCTGTTTGACGTCTGCGGGGTGCAGTTCAATCGCCGAAAGCCGGTCCTGCTTGCGGAACAGCTGCCGTGCAAGTTTCGGCGAGCCGGGATAGAGCCGCACGCCGCCATCGGGGTTCATCTCGCGCACTGCTGTTAGCCAAGGCGCCAGAAACGTCGCGAGCTGTTCGGAGAGCTTGGCGTCCATAACCTTGCCGACGCCGCCTTGCCATTCGCCTGTTTTCTGCGCTTCTTTCGACGACAGGTCATAGAGGCCGATACCGGCATGGGTGTCGATGACGCGGAACGCCTGGTCCTTGCGCTTGAGATAGGTGATGATCTGCGCCAGCACCGCGTGCTTGAGCACATCGGCGAAATTGCCCGCATGGTAGCTGTGACGGTAATTCATCGGTCTGGCTGATCTGTCCTTGAATTGATCTGATGCGGTCCACGCCGACATGGCGTCGCGTTCGACTTTGCATTATAGGGAAAGCATGAACGACGCGACCCCTATTGATTCCGGCGCGGGTGCGGCCATCGGCCATTCCGCCTGTCCGCATGATTGCCCTTCGACCTGTGCGCTCGAGGTCGATCTGCTAGCCCACAACCGCATCGGCCGTGTCCGTGGTGACGCGGAGAACAGCTACACCGCCGGCGTGATCTGCGCCAAGGTCGCGCGCTATGCCGAACGCATCCACCATCCCGAGCGCTTGCTCAAGCCTTTGATCCGGGCCGGGGCCAAGGGCGAGGGCAAATGGAAAGAGGCAAGCTTTGATGCCGCCCTTGATCTGATCGCCGAAAAATTCATCAAGGCCGAAGCCGAATTTGGCTCCGAAACCGTCTGGCCGAATTTTTATGCCGGCACCATGGGACTGGTGCAACGCGACGGCATCAACCGGCTGCGCCACACCAAGCGCTATTCCAACCATTTCGGCAGCTTCTGCACCAACATGGCCTGGACCGGCTTTACCATGGGCGCAGGCGCATTGCGCGGGCCCGATCCGCGCGAGATGGCCAAGTCCGATTGCGTGGTGATCTGGGGCACCAACGCGGTCTCCACCCAGGTCAATGTGATGACCCATGCCATCCGCGCCCGCAAGGAGCGCGGTGCGAAGATCGTGGTCATCGACATCTACGACAATCCGACCATGAAACAGGCGGATGTGAAGATCCTGGTCAAGCCCGGCACCGACGGTGCATTCGCCTGTGCGGTGATGCATGTGCTGTTTCGCGAGGGTCTCGCCGATCGCGATTATCTCAACAAATTCAGCGACGAACCGGCAGGACTTGAATCACATCTGCAAACCCGCACGCCGGAGTGGGCGGAGGCGATCTGCGGCGTTCCCGCATCCGAAATCGAGGATTTCGCACGGCTGGTCGGCAACACAAAACGAACCTTTTTCAGGCTCGGCTACGGCTTCACCCGGCAGCGCAACGGCGTGGTCAACATGCATGCGGCACTGTCGCTGGCGGTCGTCACCGGCAGTTTCCAGTATGAAGGCGGCGGCGCGTTTCATTCGAACTCGGATATTTTCCGGCTCGACAAGTCGCTGGTCGAGGGGACTCGTTACTTTGATCCCGGTCTGCGCTGGCTCGACCAGTCGAAGATCGGGCGGGTGCTGACCGGCGATGCCGAGGCGTTGAACGGCGGCCCGCCGGTCACCGCCATGCTGGTCCAGAACACCAATCCGGCCAATGTTGCGCCGGAACAGCGCAAGGTGATCGAAGGGTTGCGGCGCGAGGATCTGTTCGTCGCCGTCCATGAGCAGTTCATGACCGACACCGCACAACTCGCTGATGTGGTGTTGCCCGCGACCATGTTCCTCGAGCATGATGACATCTATCGCGGCGGCGGCCATCAGCACATCATTCTGGGCCCCAAACTGGTCGATCCGCCGGAAGGCCCGCGCCAGAACCATGATGTGATCGAGGGGCTTGGCGAGCGGCTCGGGGTCAGCGATCGCGAAGGCTTCGGCCTGACCCCGCGCGAGCATATCAACTATATGCTCGCAAAGCGCGGTCTTGGTGACTTCGAAAGCTTCAAGGCTGACAAATGGGCCGATGTGCAGGCCGATTTCGACGAGGCGCATTTCTTGAACGGCTTCGGCCACCGCGACGGCAAGTTCCGCTTCAAACCCGACTGGACCAAAACGCCCGCGGCCAACAAGCCGCCCAGGCGCATGGGGCCACAGGGGCCGGTGGATCAACTGCCCGAATTCCCCGACCATGTCGAACTGATCGAGAGCGCGGACACTGAGCATCCCTTCCGGCTGGCCACTTCACCGTCACGCTCCTTCCTGAACTCGAGCTTCGCCGAAACGCCATCATCCCGGACAAAGGAAAAGCGCCCGGTCCTGATGCTTCATCCTGAAGATGCGGCCGCTCTTGGTATCGCCGATGGCGACCGGGTGGAGCTCGGCAACACCCGCGGAGACCTCGCCATGCACGCCAGGCTCGATCCAGGTCAGCGCCGTGGTGTGGTGATCCATGAAGGGCTCTGGCCGAATTCGGCCTTCGAGGGCGGGGAGGGGATCAACACCCTGACCGGCGCCGACGCCTGCGCGCCCTATGGCGGCGCGGCGTTTCATGACACAAGAGTGTGGGTGAAGAAGGCCTGAATTTGGGCGGCATTGAAGGCCTGCGGGCCTGCTGCTGAAAGGTCAATACAGGCCCACTGTTCGGTATTGGTGAACAAAGCTGCGTCAAACGACTGGCTTTAAGGTCCGTGGCTGTTTTGCCATATAGTGTTCAGACAAAACGCCCTACGCCAAGGATCAGCCATGCCCTCTTCATTTGACATGACCCGCCGTGCCGCGCTGCATTTTCTTGCCGGCGCACCGGTTTTGGCCAGTACTGTATCAGCAAGTGCCGCATCAGCAAATGCCGCGCCTGTGGCCCCCTCCTATGCGGTGACCACGCCCATTCACATTCATTCGCTGTCGTTGCGTGTGCGAGATCTGGAGAACATGACTGCGTTCTACAGTGCCGTGATCGGGCTTGATGTTCTCAGTGTCGAGCCGGACCAGACCATTCTGGGCAAGGATGGAAAGCCGCTGATCAACCTGATCAAACGCCCGAATGATGAATTGGACGACCCGAGGACGTCCGGTCTATACCACACGGCGTTTCTCATGCCGACCCGCGAGGACCTGGGGCGCTGGCTGATCATGGCCTATATGAATGGTGTTCCGTTTACCGGTTTTTCCGATCACCGGGTCTCCGAGGCGCTCTACCTGAATGATCCGGAAGGCAACGGCATTGAGATTTATGCCGACCGTCCGCACCAGGGTTGGGAATGGCGCGACAACCGCGTCATCATGGGCAGCTATCAGCTCGATCTCGACAATCTGGTGGAAGGTCTGCCCCATGACGGGACCTTGCCCTACAGCGCACCCAGCGGCTTTCGCATCGGCCATATCCACATGCGCGTCGGCGATACGCAGCTCGCACAGGATTTCTATGTCAAGGCATCCGGCCTGGATCTGACTGCCCTGATCCGCGACGACAGTGCAGCCTTTTTCTCCAATGGCCGTTATCACCACCACATCGGCGCCAACATCTGGCACAGCCGCAACGCCGGCCAGCGCCCGCAAAACATGTCCGGATTGGAAGATGCCGCTTTCTCGATAAAGCCCGAGCTCATGGACGGCTTGCGCCAACGGTTGAAAACCCATGGCTCCGACATCCGGGAAACAGCCGACATGCTTGAAACGCTTGACCCCTGGGGCACAAGGATCCGGTTTGTTGCCAGCTGAAACCGGTATCTTGGGTCAAGACAGCTTGCAGAATGTAATCTGACCGGTTCTCAAGAACCGGAACTCAAGCCTCATCCAGCGCTTGCTGCGCACTTGCAACGACGCGCTCGAGAAACCCGGTTTCGCGCTCGGCGATGCGCGCTTCTTCGGCTTCGATGTAATTACGGCTGATAGGGGCTGTGTCGCGTTCGCGTGCGATCTGCAGCTGGAACACATTGCTTGAACCCTGCAGGAACACGCATTCCGCAATCGAGAGGTAAAGCTCCCACATCCGGCAGAAGCGTTCGTCCATGATCTCGACGGCCTTGTCCCGGTTTGCCAGAAACCGTTCGCGCCACTGCGCCAGCGTATAGCCGTAGTGACAGCGCCAGATTTCGCAATCGAGCAGCCACAGCCCTGTTGGCTCCAGTGCCGCGGCCGTTTCCGACAGGGCCGGCGAATAGCCGCCGGGGAAAATGTATTTGCGCAGGAACGGCCCGGTGATGCCCGGCGGGGACTTGGTGGAGATCGAGTGGATCAAGGCCAGCCCTTCGGGCCCAAGCCGGTCGCGCACATTGAGAAAATAGGCGCCCAGATGCGGCGCTCCAACATGTTCCAGCATGCCGACGGAGACCACACGGTCGAACTTCGCGGTGACCTCGCGATAGTCGATCAGCTCGAATTTGACCCGGTCGCTGACCCCGAGAATCTCCGCACGCCGCCGCGCCACTGCGAGCTGCCGCTCCGACAGCGTCACGCCCACCACCTCGACATCGGCAACATGGGCAAGATAGAGCGCCATGCCGCCCCAGCCGCAGCCGATATCGAGCACCCGCTGGCCATCCTTGAGGCACAGCTTGGCGGCGATATGGCGCTTCTTGAGCGTCTGCGCATCCTCGATGGTTGCCGGACCATCGGGAAAATAGGCGCAGGAGTATTGCATGTCCCGGTCAAGAAACAGCCGGTAAAGATCCTCGCCGATATCGTAATGTGCTTTCACATTTGCGCGCGAGCGCGACAGCACGTTGTTTTGCTGGAACCGGCGGACCTTGCGCGACAGCCCGCGCCAGAAGATCTGGCTCGGGGACAGATCGAAATGCCGTTTGTTGGCATAAAACACCTGGATCAGATCGTGGATGCTGCCGCGATCCACCACCAGATGGCCGTCCATATAGGCTTCGGCCGCATTGAGCTCGGGGTTGAGCAGGATCTTCAAAGCCGCCGAGGATGAGGTAAAGCGGATCGCAGCCTCAGGCCCCGGTTCCTGCCCCCCGAACTCCCGGCTGACGCCCCTGGCATCGACCACGGTAAGGCGGCCCTTCTTGATGGCTTTGTCGAGCAATCCGTAAAGTGAAAACATCTTGGCCCCGGCGTTGAGCATCCCAAGCGATTAAATTCGTAAGCAACGAAAGGGAGCATAAGCAATGCCGGATGTACAGGAAAGCCAGGGTTGACGTTTTCGGCAGACCTATTTGGTCGCAAGAAGTTGAAGGAGTGTCGCCGGGATAGAGAAGTGGTGGCGTGACGGTAAGGAATATTCCGGGAGGGGGTCAGGTTTACAACATCCGTTTTACCAACGAGAACGCTTCTCGTGATGCAAGGACCGTTGCGTCAATGTCTGCCTCGGTCATGGCGGCGCAAACAAACCAGTGATGTGCCGGCGTCAAAAGATGTCCCAGCCCCAGCATGGCGTTGCAGAACAACCGCATGGCCTTTTCCCGGTCCGGCTCACGCGTGTGTTCGAACCTGATGAATGGAGTGGCGGGCAGACCGATGCTGCGCGCGGGCACACCTGCGTGGTGCGCTGCCTCGTCCAGCCCCTGCATGAGCCGGGCACCGAGCCGCGCAAGCTTTGCAGGGACATCATCCCGTTCCAGCAATTGCAAAGTGGTGAGTGCAGCAGAAATCGCATCCGGTGAACGATAATAGGTCACCGTAAGCCCGAGCTCGAGAATTTTGGACATCACGTCGCGCCGACCGGCAAGCGCTGATATCGCATGGCCATTGGCCATTGCCTTGCCAAACGCGGAAAGATCGGGTCGCACGCCAAAAGCAGCCTGTGCCCCGCCCAGATCAATGCGGAAACCCGAACGGACCTCATCGAAAACAAGCAGGGCACCGTTTTTGTGGGCCAGATCCTGAACCGCCGCGAGATAGCCGGTGGAGGGAGCCTCAAGTTCATAGGGCATCATCACCACACAAGCGATCTCGTCCCGGTGGACCTCAAACAGCGCATCAAGATGATCAATATCATTGAAGCGAAAGGGGGTGAGGAGTTGTTTGACGCTCTGCTGCACACCCGGCGAGTTTGAGCACCAGTCGTGCCAGCCATGATGGCCGAAATGGACCACATGAGGGCGACCGGTAACCGCACGTGCAAGCCTGACAGCCGCGGCTACGGCATCCGAACCTGTCTTGAGAAAAGTGACGCAATCTGCAGCGTCAATGAGCGCGACCATGCGCTCGGCAAGCGCGATATGATCCATGTCCAGAAAACTGGGATTGACCCCTCGCTCAAGTGCTGCCGTGACTGCGCGATTGACCTCGAAATTTGCATGGCCAAGCACCACAGAGCCAAAACCGAGCAGATAATCGATGTAGCTGTTTCCATCTACGTCGCGGAGTTTCGCCCCTTTGGCCCGCTCGACAAACACCGGATATCCGCCGACTCTCTCATAGCCGCTGAAATACAGTGCCGGACGCGCGTCAATCAGCGCTTCGGACTTGCGGATGCGTGCCAGAAAATCCGTTGAGCGCGTGTAGGAACATCTGGTCCTGTCAGGCGTCTCGGGGTATTCGATCGCCATCCGGATGTCTCCTGTCTGGTGAGCGGCTGGTTGCCTGTCCGGCGGTGTTCGACACGGCTAAAAGATTTCGGTGAAGACATTTGGAAACCGGAAATTGTTTCCCGTCACCGTGATGCTGACGTCGAGTGACTTGACCGCGTGCCACCAGCCCAGCGGAATGAACAGCATTTCGCCGGGTGCGATCACCTCCTCAACGACATGTGCCCTTTCCAGTCGAGGGTAGTCGGACAGGTCATCTCGTTCAAAGTCGATTTCGCTGTGATAGCCGGTTTCGTTATAGACCAGGTGCATCTGTCTGGAAGGGATCAGCGTCACTTGTTTGCGGCCCATGACCTGGCAGAAGAAAACATTTCCCAGATCGCGGTGCATCGGAGTAACAGCGCCTTTGGGACCCAGCCAGAAAAACACCCTGCCGGGCTGATCAACACCATTCAGGTAGCGCGGGTCGAAGACAATATCTTCGAGCAGCGGTTTGAATTCGGGCCGGTCCAACAGCTTGTCATGGGCGATCAGGTAGTAGTCATTGGTTTCGCCGCCGCCGCGAATAAGGTCGATGTATTCGCCAAGCATGGCCTTTGTAGAATGGTCGACAAAGGCATCGCGGTGGTCCTGGCGGGAGCGGCCATGCTGATAGGTGATTTGCTGGTGCCCGAAATGGGTTGCCAGAAAATCCAGGTCCCATTTTGTGATGGCAGGCCAGTTCGTGACCACATCGGTAAGAATGACAGGGCGGTTGAGGGCGTAGAAGCGTTCATGAAAGGCTTCGGATGTCAGGTTTGAGACCCTTTCTATTCTCTTGTAATCGTGGGTTTGGCCCTCGAGCTCAAGCAGTGTGTCACTCAGCACCTCCCATTTACGTATGTCCTTGCCCAATCTGCGTGCCGCCCGAAACACCGGGTCTGACCCTATGCGTTCCACCATGGCCAAAGCGCTGGCTTCAGTCATTCCCGCCGTCACAAGCTCGTCGGTTACATCCGTCGCGGGCACGCCCATCGCCAGATTGTGGGCTGCCCATTCAGTCCAGTCCTCATCCCAGTCTGCGACGATGTTGATTGCCTTGTTGTCTGCCATGCAGTCTTCCCGGGCCTTGGTGGAGCAGCCTTGGTTGAGATGAATCCGGCCACCGAATTGTCAATCGGATGGCCGGTTCATGAACGGAAAGAGGCTTTCACGTTTCAGTCAATTGTGATCCCGAGAACGGTGCCGCCAAGATCTGCGGCGCTGCGGTCAGCAAATCCCTTGCTGCGATCCCCGAGCATATTGAACAACACTTCGCGCAGTTCGCCTTCAATTTTGCGGCCCTCATCGACGCTGAGTTTGAGCGCCCGGATGTCAAAGACGATAAGCGATGCTGAATTGATCGGATCCACCGGGACCATGCCGCGTTGAAACATGTCGCGCGGTGTCGGCTTTGCCTGGCTTGGTGGCCTGGAAATGAAATCTGTCATGAGCTTGTCCTCCAAAAGCCTGCTCACCCCGCAAGTTCTGGTTTTGGGGCGAGGGAAAGTGCTCTGGCGCCTTTGTGATGGGGCGCCACTCTATTCGATTGCAATCCCAAGCACGGTACCGCCAAGATCGGCTGCACTGCGATCAGAAAACCCCTTGCTGCGACCCTCGAGCATTTTGAACAACGCTTCGCGAAGTTCGCCTTCGAGCTTCCGGCCTTCGTCAACGCTGAGTTTCAGGGCGCGGATATCGAAGACGATCAGAGAGGCTCGATCCATCGGTGCGGCAGGCATCAGGCCGCCCTGGAAGAAGCCTTTTGGTGCGGGTTTTGCGGCGGAAGGTGGTTTGGATGAAAAATTGGCCATGCGATCTCTTCTCCCGTTGTCTGCTTTGTCGATTGTCCTGTTTCTGTCCTTTGTTTTCGCTCGCGCCGTTCGCCGCAGTCTGACCGACACAGCAGACGCAGCTGCGAAGCAGTTTTGGCACATCTTTTCGGCAGCGCTTTAAAAGCGCTTGCAGCAAGCAAAGCAGCGTGACCGTCGGCAGTCTTGGCCAAGCGAACCATTCGCTAGCCGCAGACCCGGTTGAGTTAATGATAAACCGGAGACTAAATTACAGGTAGCATAAAACTATCAAGGTGTACATAAGGTTGTTTTAAGTGAACCAAGGGCCTGGTTCCAACCAACCAACACGATTGCGATTAAGGAGACTCTACAGGCTGAACTGGCTCCGCCCGTCGCCGGTCATCCGGACCTGACCGCGCGCCAGCATAGCCAAGGCCTGCGGGTAAATCCGGTGTTCCGCCTCCAGCACGCGCGCTGCGAGCGTGTCCGGGGTATCGTTGTGCTCGACGCGGACGCTTGCCTGTTCGATGATCGGGCCCTCGTCCATGCCTTCAGTGACGAAATGCACGGTGCATCCATGCACCCGGCACCCGGCAGCCAGGGCCCGCTCATGGGTCGCAAGCCCGGGGAAGGCGGGCAGCAGCGAGGGGTGGATGTTGATCATCCGGCCGGAATAGCGGCGCACGAAGTCGCCCGAGAGAATCCGCATATAGCCCGCAAGTGCAATGATCTGGGCCCCCGAGGCGTCAATGGCGGCAACCATCTCCGCCTCGTGCTCGGCCTTGCTGGTGTAGTCCTTGCGCGGGATGGCCTGTGCCGCGATGCCGAACTCGCGGGCGTGCTCAAGCCCTCCCGCATCCGCCTTGTCGGAAAACACCGCGACTATCCGCGCCGGATAGTCTTCATCGAGTGATGCCGCGATCAGCGCACCCATATTCGATCCACGTCCCGAGATCAGAACGGCGACCGGCGTTTTTGTGTTCGCGGTCATAGCGCCAATGCGCCCCGGTAGTTCACACCGGGTTTGCCGTCTTGCCGAACGCTAAGCTGACCCAGCCGGACCACGGTTTCTCCCGCCGCTTCGAGTGCTTCGGTAAGGCGCTCGGCATCGTCAGCGCCTGCAACCAGAACCATCCCGACGCCGCAGTTGAAGGTCCGCAGCATTTCCTCGGGTTGTACGCCGCCGGTCTTGGCAAGCCATGAAAACACCGGTGGCACTGTCATTGCGGCAAGATCGATATCAGCGGCAAGCCCCTCGGGCATAACGCGCGGCAGGTTTTCGGGAAAGCCGCCGCCGGTGATGTGCGCCAGCGCTTTGATTGCGCCGGTCTCGCGGATCGCTGACAGGATCGATTTGACGTAGATGCGCGTCGGCGTCATCAGCGCGTCGCCGAGGCTTTGCGCAGCGTCAAACGGGGCCTGGGTGTCGTAGCCAAGACCGCTTATCTCGACGATCCGCCGCACCAGCGAATAGCCGTTGGAATGCACGCCGGAGGAGGCGAGGCCGAGCAGCACATCCCCTTCGCCCAGATCGCCCGACGGCAGCAGCTGCCCGCGTTCGGCGGCGCCCACTGCAAAGCCCGCAAGATCATAATCGCCGTCGCGGTACATGCCCGGCATTTCCGCGGTCTCGCCGCCGATCAGAGCGCAGCCGGCATCAAGACAGCCCTTGGCGATGCCGCCGACGATGGCCGCACCCTGATCCGGGTCGAGCTTGCCGGTGGCAAAGTAATCGAGAAAGAACAAGGGTTCCGCGCCCTGAACCACCAGATCGTTGACGCACATGGCGACCAGGTCGATGCCGACCGTGTCATGAATGCCCGATTCAATGGCCACCTTGAGCTTGGTGCCGACACCATCATTGGCGGCCACCAGCACCGGATCGGTGAAACCCGCAGCCTTGAGATCGAAGAGCCCGCCAAATCCGCCGATCTCGCCATCGGCGCCCGGCCTGCGGGTGGCGCGCACCAGCGGTTTGATGCGGTTGACCATTTCATTGCCGGCATCGATGTCGACACCGGCGTCGGCATAGGTGAGACCATTCTTCAGATCTGCCATCGCGCCACCGCCTCAGCTTTCAAGGGTATTGGACATGCGCGGGGGATCGCATGTTGCAGCCGTCTCTGCAAGCCGCAGGAACGATTAGAACACCGCAAAAGACGCAAAAACCGGGGACAATGGTCACCAGCAAAGCCGGTGACCTTGGAATATGCTCCGGCCGTCGCCATATCCGCTCAAGCCCGGAACAAATGCACCATGACCCTGCCCAACTACATCACCATCGCCCGCTTCGTCATGGTTCCATGGATCATATTCGCGTTGATCAACGGCCATATGATGTCCGCCTTCGTGTTGTTTGTACTCGCAGGCCTTTCTGACGGGGTTGACGGCTTCATCGCCCGCCAGTTCAACCAGAGGTCAGAACTGGGGACCTGGCTTGACCCGATGGCGGACAAGTTCATGCTGGTCGCAGTGTTCCTCATGCTCGGCTGGCTCGGGGCTTTGCCGGTCTGGCTGGTCCTGCTCGCAGTCTCGCGTGACGGGCTCATTGTCGGCGCGGTGGTGCTTTCAAGTCTGATGGACAATCCGGTCGAGGTGCGGCCGTTGATGGTGTCCAAGACCAACACCATGGCGCAAATCGTGTTGCTGGTGCTGGTTCTTGCGGAACTTGCGGGCATCGCCCAGCTCACGGCGCTGAGCAACATCATGATCTATCTTGTCGCGGGCTTGACCATTGCTTCGGCAAGCGCCTATCTCGTCTCCTGGCTCCGGCACATGGCCAGCGACAGCGAAGCCGGGTAAACTGCGGCAAGGTCGCCCAGATGTGGCCAAGCGAGGTGATGATGACGACACGGATCGACCAGCGTGCGCTGCGCAGGCAGATTTTCTTCTGGCTGCTGGCTTTGGCCCTTTTTATTGCTTTCCTGATGGTGTTCCGTTCCATCCTGCTGCCCTTTATTGCGGGCATGGCACTGGCCTATTTCCTCGACCCGGTGGCCGACTGGTTTGAGCGGCGCGGGCTGTCACGGCTGATGTCCACCATTGTGATCTTGTGTGCCTTTGTGGCTCTGTTTGCGATCTCGCTGATCGTCATCATTCCGGTTCTGGTGACACAGGCTGCCGACCTGGGGGGGCGCATACCGGGCTATATCACCCAGCTTCAGGAACTCTTGAGTTCCGAGACAACGATCATGCCGGCCTGGTTCAGTGATCAATTGGCGCAGGTCAAGGAGAGTTTCGCAGCGCTTCTGAAAGAGGGGGCGGGCCTTGTCGGCACCATCTTCCAGCAGATCTGGAACTCCGGAATGGCGCTGCTCGATATCGCGGCCCTGTTCGTGGTCACCCCGGTGGTGGCTTTCTATCTCCTGCTCGACTGGGACAGGATGATCGAGAAAGTCGATGCCTGGGTCCCGCGCGATCATGTCGAGACCGTGCGTGAACTTGCACGCCAGGTCAATGCAGCTATCGCAGGCTTTGTTCGCGGGCAGGGCAGTGTGTGTGTGATCCTGGGTCTGATTTATGCCATCGGCCTGTCGATTGTCGGGCTCAATTTCGGCCTTCTGATCGGCCTGTTTGCCGGCATCATCAGCTTCATTCCCTATGTCGGTTCGATGGTTGGGTTGGTGTTGGCGCTGGTGGTCGCGATCGTTCAGTTCTGGCCTGACTTTGTCATGATTGGCGCGGTCATCGGTGTCTTCGTGGTTGGTCAGTTCTTTGAAGGCAACATCCTGCAGCCGCGGCTGGTCGGCTCCTCCGTCGGCCTGCATCCGGTCTGGCTGATGTTCGCTCTGTTTGCCTTTGGCGCACTGTTCGGCTTTGTCGGGATGCTGATTGCGGTTCCGGCCGCAGCTTCGGTCGGTGTGCTGGTGCGCTTTGCCCTGTCGCGCTATCTCGACAGCGATCTCTATCACGGAGGGCAAAGACAACTCCGCCTCAATATCGGAGCCGATGCCGACCAGCCAGCCGCGAAACACTCGGATGGACCTCGGTCCCAATGATGGCGAAATCGTCTTCCGCCGGGCAGTTGCCGCTCGCATTTGAACATGATCCTGCCTCAGGTCGTGACGATCTCATTGTCTCTGAAAGCCTGCGCGGTGCCGTCACCATGATCGACCGCTGGCCGGAATGGCCTTCGCCTGTTGTTATCCTCGCCGGCCCCACTGGATCTGGCAAATCCCATATCGCGAGCATTTGGGCCGACCGCACCGCTGCCCACAGGGTCAACTTGCAGGCTCGCTCGGACGAGGCCATCGCGGCTGCAGCCGCCGGTCCGGTGGTGATCGAGGATGTCGACCGCACGGCCTATGATGAAACCGCACTGTTTCACCTGATCAATGCGCTGCGCGCCCATGGCACCACTGCGCTGATGACGGCACGCCAGTTCCCGGCTGGCTGGAATGTGCGTCTTCCGGATCTTGCCTCGCGCCTCAAGGCAGCAACCGTGGTCGAGATTGGCGAGCCTGACGAAGAGCTTCTGGCCCAGGTCATGGTCAAGCTGTTTGCCGACCGGCAGATCAACGTGGATGACCGGATCGTCCACTGGCTTGTTGCCCGCATGGAGAGGTCTCTCGCTGCCGTTCGCCATATTGTCGACCGGCTCGACCAACTGGCTCTTGCCCGTGGGTCGAAGATCACCAGGGCACTCGCCGCCGAAGCGCTCTCGCGAATGGACAATGGCGCGCCTGACATCGAACCGTCATAGTTCCTTCGTTCTTGTGCTATAAATCAAGCAAATCATACAGCAGTTCCAGGTCTTCTACCTGAAGCACAAGAACTGCTGTAGGGCTATGAAATGCGACAGGCATTGGACTTGGTGGAGTGGCGAATGGATACGATTGATGCAGCCGGCGTCGGCGAATTGAGGGTCAACCCGGAAACTGATGTCGCACCGGGTACGGATCTCTCCACCAGTCCGGAACGCTTCGTCAACCGGGAATTCTCCTGGCTCCAGTTCAACCGCCGGGTGCTTGAGGAAACGCTCAACGTCAACCATCCGCTGCTTGAGCGGATCCGGTTCCTGTCGATCTCCGCCGCCAACCTCGACGAGTTCTTCATGGTTCGCGTGGCCGGGCTTGAAGGGCAGGTCCGTGAAGGGATCACCAACCGCTCGCCTGATGGGCTGTCGCCCGTCGAACAGCTCGACCGGATTCTTGAGGAAATCGACGGTCTGCAGCTGGAACAACAGGCCTCGCTCGCGATCCTTCAGCAGCACCTGGCCAACGAGAACATACTCTTTGTTCGGCCTTCGGGGTTGGCCGAAGGCGATATGGCCTGGCTCGAAGACCAGTTTCTGCAATCGATCTTCCCGGTGCTCACTCCGCTGTCGATTGATCCGGCCCATCCGTTCCCGTTCATCCCGAATCTCGGCTTCTCGATCTGTCTGCAATTGGCCTCGAAGGCGGCCAACGAACCCATGACGGCCCTGATCCGTCTTCCGGTGGCGCTCGACCGGTTTCTCAGGCTTCCCGATCACGACGGTGCAATCCGCTTCATCACGCTCGAGGATGTCGTCAGCCTCTTCATCTCCTCGCTCTACCCGGGTTACGAAGTGCGCGGGTCGGGTACGTTCCGGATCATTCGCGATTCCGATATCGAAGTTGAGGAAGAGGCCGAAGATCTGGTGCGGCTGTTCGAAAGTGCGCTCAAGCGCCGCCGCCGCGGTTCGGTCATCCGCATCGAGTTTGATTCCGAACTCCCCCAGAGCCTGCGCGAATTCGTGGTCCACGAAACCAATGTGCCGGAAAACCGTGTGGCGGTTCTGCCCGGACTGCTGGCGCTCAACACGCTTTCGGAAATCACCAAGGCACCGCGCGACGATCTCAAGTTTGAGCCCTACAATGCGCGGTTTCCAGAACGTATTCGCGAGCACGCCGGTGACACGCTGGCGGCGATCCGCGAAAAGGACCTGGTGATCCATCACCCCTATGAGAGTTTCGATGCGGTGGTGCAGTTTCTGTTCCAGGCCGCGCGCGATCCCGACGTGCTGGCGATCAAGCAAACGCTCTACCGGACATCAAATGACAGCCCGATTGTACGGGCCCTGATTGATGCGGCTGACGCAGGCAAATCCGTGACTGCGCTGGTCGAACTCAAGGCGCGGTTTGATGAAGAGGCCAATATCCGCTGGGCACGCGACCTTGAGCGGGCTGGCGTGCAGGTGGTCTTTGGTTTCCTTGAACTCAAGACCCATGCCAAGATGTCGCTGATTGTACGCCGCGAAGAAGGGCGTCTCGTGTCCTACTGCCATCTCGGCACCGGCAACTACCACCCGGTCACTGCCAAAATCTACACTGACCTGTCCTACTTCACCTGCGATCCGGTGGTGGCGCGGGATGTGGCCCATGTGTTCAACTTCATCACCGGCTACGGTGAGCCTGAGCATCTCAACAAGCTGGCAGTCTCCCCACTCAATCTGCGGGCCCGGATCATCGAACACATCGAGGCTGAAATCCGCCACGCCGAGGCCGGACGGCCGGCTGCGGTCTGGATGAAAATGAACTCGCTGGTCGACCCGGAGGTCATCGACGCGCTTTACCGCGCGAGCGGAGCCGGCGTGGAGATCGATCTTGTGGTCCGCGGCATCTGCTGTCTCAGGCCGCAGGTGCATGGGCTGTCGGAGCGAATCCGAGTCAAGTCGATCGTTGGTCGCTTTCTCGAGCACAGCCGTATCTATTGCTTCGGAAATGGCCATGGGCTGCCTACGTCCGATGCGCTGGTCTATATCAGCTCGGCAGATCTGATGCCGCGCAATCTTGACCGCCGGGTCGAGACTCTGGTGCCGATTATCAACAAGACCGTGCATGAGCAGGTGCTCTCGCAGATCATGCTCGGCAACATGATTGACAACCAGCAGAGCTACGAGATTTTGCCCGACGGAACCTCGCGCCGGATTGAACCGGGCCAGGATGAGGAGCCGTTCAACGCCCAGCTCTATTTCATGACCAATCCGAGCCTTTCGGGCAGGGGCGAGGCGCTCAAGTCGAATGCGCCCAAGCTGATTGCCCATCGGGTTGCCCAATCCACGCAGAGCAACCGCTGATCTCTTAGTGTTCAGCCATTGGACCGTTGGCCAGTCTTGGGCCTCCCGTCCGGCTGAAACGCATGTTTGATCCATCTATCCAAAGCCAAATCGTTATTGGCCGAAGTGTGTGCTTGCCAAACCCCTTGTGTTTGGGCCAAAGCTCTACGCGCATGAACCGAACGGCCAACAGTGAAATGCTCTGAGCATGGTGGAATCTGAAGCGCAGGGGCGTCTGCCCGGCATCAATCCAATATCGGTGGTCGATATCGGCTCCAATTCCGTCCGTCTCGTCATCTATGAGGGGCTCAACCGGGCGCCCACGGTCTTATTCAATGAAAAGGTGCTGTGTGGACTGGGCAAGGGGCTTGCCGCAACCGGCCGCATGGATGAGACCGCGATCGCCCGCGCCCTTGCTGCACTCAAGCGGTTCCGGGCACTGTCAGAGCAGGCCCGCGCTTTCGAGATGCATGTGCTCGCCACCGCCGCAGCCCGTGAGGCCGAAAACGGAGCGGACTTCATCAACAATGCCGAAGCCATTCTGGGCCGGCCGGTCAAGGTGCTGACCGGCGAGGAGGAAGCGCGCTACTCCGCAATGGGCATCATTGCCGGATACTTTGAACCTGACGGCGTCGCCGGTGACCTTGGCGGCGGCTCTCTTGAACTCGTGGATGTGCAGGGCGCCAGTTATTCGGGTGGCCAGACCCTGCCGCTGGGCGGCCTGCGCCTGGCCGAGCTTTCCGGCAATTCCATTTCAAAGGCGCGCACCATTGCTCGCCAACATCTCAAGAAGGCTGTTGTTCTCAACGGTGCCAAGGGGCGCACCTTTTATGCGGTTGGCGGAACCTGGCGCAACATTGCCAAGCTGCATATGGATCAGCGCGGCTATCCGCTGCACATGATGCAGGCCTATCAGATCGATGCGCCCGAGGCTCTTGAGTTCCTGTCGAACGTGGCATCAATGAAGCAGTCCAAGATCGACGGGATCAAGGCGATTTCGCGCAACCGGCGGACTCTGCTGCCCTATGGCGCGGTGGCGCTGCAGGAGGTGCTGAGCATCATGGGTGCCGCACGGGTGAGTTTTTCAGCATTGGGCGTGCGCGAAGGCTATCTCTATTCCCTGCTGGGACGGGCCGAGGCCGGCCGCGATCCGTTGCTCACCGCGGCGGGCGAACTGGCGATCCTGCGCGCCCGCTCACCCGAACATGCCCGGGAACTTGCGGCCTGGACCGGCAAGATGTTCCCGGTCTTTGGCATCAATGAGACCGTTGAGGAATCGCGCTACCGCCAGGCAGCCTGTCTTCTCGCCGATATCTCCTGGCGCGCACATCCCGATTATCGTGGCCTGCAGGCACTCAACATCATCGCCCACAGCACCTTTACCGGCATCAGCCACGCCGGCCGTGCCTATATTGCGCTGGCAAGCTACTATCGTTTCGAAGGCCTCAATGATGATGGGGCTTCGGCAGGGCTGGCGGCAATTGCCGGGCCGAAATATCTCGAGCACGCCAAGCTTCTCGGTGGCATGCTCCGGGTTGTCTACCTGTTCTCGGCCTCGATGCCGGGGATGATCCCAAGACTGGCTTTCGAGCCTGCACACCCCTCCGATGGCGATGTCGACATCGTGCTGGTGGCGCCACGCGACTGCGAGGCATTGCTCGGCGAGCGCCTAGCTGGCCGCCTACAGCAACTGGCCAAACTGACCGGCAAGAAGCTTGGTTTCCGTCTGGCCTGATTGGTTGGCCTGATTGGTTGGCCTGATTGGTTGGCTTGGCAAAGCAGTTCGTCAAAGCGTGTCCAGCCAACTGCAAAGACCCCGAAGCAGCATGCGAATACCACTTCGATGTGTCCTTGAGAGATATCTGTGGTAGGCAGCGGTCAGGATCAGAACTGGAGTGAGCCTCTATGAGTTCAAACAGTCGGCTGAAAAGCCTCAGGAAGCTTCTGGCACATGCGCATGAGCTTCTTGAGCTTGAGATTGGGTTCAGGCTGTGGGACGGCTCTCGTGTGCCTGAAGATCTTGCCGATGATGCATTTGCTATCCAGTTCGCCGACGAGAACCTGATTGCGGCTCTGATCCGTTCTCCCAACCCGGAAACACTGCTCAACCTCTGGGTTTCCAAGCGCATTGATCTGGTCAATGGCGACATGTTCGACCTGGTGGCGCGACGGCCGAAAGTTCGCACCAGGAACATCCGCAAGAAAGTCAGCAAGTTTCTGGCCCTGAACACAGCGCGAAAATTCCTGTTTCTCGACAAGGGTGGTCCCTGGCCGCTGACCGATCAACCTGACGAGAAACCCTCCGATGGGAATGCCGAAGAGAACCAGAAAAACATCGCCTATCATTACGATGTTTCCAACGCCTTCTACAGGCTCTTTCTCGATGACCAGATGGTCTACACCTGCGGCTACTGCACCGATTGGAACAATGATATCCATCAGATGCAGACCGACAAGCTGGAGATGATCTGCCGCAAGCTGCGCCTCAAGCCCGGCGAGACGATGCTTGATATCGGCTTCGGTTGGGGCTCGCTGGCGCTCTACGCGGCCAAGAACTACGGTGCCCATGTGACCGGCGTAACCTTGTCGCAGAAGCAGCTCGATCATGCCCGTACAAGAGCTGAAGAAATGGGTCTTTCCGATCGCCTTCACTTCAAACTTCTCGATTATGCCAAAATTGAAGGTCAGTTCGACAAAATCACGTCAATCGGCATGCATGAACATATCGGCATCGACAATTATCCGACCTATTACTCAGCCGTCGCGCGGCTGCTCAAACCGGGCGGGATCTACCTCCACCACGCCATCACCCGGCCTGCCAAGAAGGACGCCAAGACCTTCCGCAAGAAGAACAAGGAATTCAAGCTGCTGACCAAATACATCTTCCCCGGTGGCGAGCTCGATCATATCGGCAACACTGTGATGATGCTGGAGCAGCACGGCTTCGAGGTGCATGACGTGGAAAACTGGCGCGAACACTACCAGCGCACCTGTCGGCTCTGGCACGACCGGCTTCTGGCCAATTACGATGCGGCGGTGGCGGAAGTGGGTGAGGTGAAGACCCGTCTCTGGCTGGTCTATCTGGGCGGATGTTCGATTGCGTTTGAGCGCAACACCGTCAAACTCTACCAGACCGTGACGACCCGCAGCGGTCGCGGGCCTGCGGGTTTGCCTCCAACGCGGGCAGATCTGTATCGGTAGATTGACGGCATACGGCGTTTGGTCAAAGAAAAAGGCCGGGCGAAATTCGCACCGACCTTCCTGACTTGCCTCAACACCACTGCCAGTACATCCGTGGTCAGCGTGGAGACAAATTTCTTTGCTGGTCACTATATGGGGTGCCCGGGCGCGATTGCAAGGTCCGACCTTGTTTGGAGGCGCGGATGATTCGATGGTTGTCAAAGACATCAAGATTGCGGCTGGCTCAAACGGCAGGCGGAAGATGACGGTAGACAATGTCCTCGGCATCCATCCGCGGTGCCGCAGGATCAACCGTTCCGCCGATCCGCTTGGCGACTGCATGCGATTGCAGATTATCCGGATCAACATAACTCACAAGGGTCTTTAATTTGCGTGTGTGCCAGGCCCAGTCGAGCATGGCAGCTGCGGCTTCCGAAGCATACCCCTTGCCTTCATGCCCTTGATAAAGAAGCCACCCCAGTTCTTTTTCTGGGAAAAGCGGTCCGTGATTGATACCCACTTGACCTATGCATGCCTTCGTTGCTTTGAGTTCGATCATAAGCGCACCGTGGCCAAAAAAGCTCCAGCAGGCATGGTCGTGGCAGAACATTCCCCAAACCGCCCGCCTGTCGTACGGACCTCCCATGCCTGCGGACCGATCTGAAGCAAGAAACACCTCATACTCGGCGAAATCACCCAGACCTTGCGGCCTCAACGTCAGCCGTTCGGTGGTGATGGTTACAATCCCCTCGTACATATTGATCCTCTCTCGAAAGGTGAGAGTGCTTACCATGCCGCGATGACGGATTTGTATGCTGTCGGGCAGGAAGTCAGACGGCCGATCAATCGGCTACAGCTCCAGCGCATCCACCTTCTTGCCGGTGAACTTGAGCGCCAGTTCCCCGCGGATCAGCTTGAGCGCCCGCTCGCCGAACAGTTCCCGCCGCCAGCCCTTGAGTGCGCCCACATCGGCGTTTTCGCCCTGTGATGCAATCGCTTCCAGATCATCTGCAGTGGCAATGATCTTGGCGGCGACATTCTCTTTCTCCACTGTCAGCTTGAGCAGCACCCGAAGCAACTCGATAGCAGCCTGCGCGCCTTCCGGCGCCTGCTTTGGACGTGGTAGACGCGGCATGTCTTCCTTGGGGGTCGCCAAGGCTTCATTGACGGTTTCAATCAGCTTTGCACCCGACGCCGACCGCTCCCAGCCGCGCGGAATCGTCCTGAGCCGCGATAGGGCCTCCGTGTCCTTGGGCTGCTGCTGGGCCACTTCATAGAGCGCATCGTCCTTGAGAATGCGCCCGCGCGGAACGTTGCGGGCCTTTGCCTCCCGTTCGCGCCAGGCTGCCACATGCTGCAAAACGCAAAGCTCGATCGGTTTGCGAACCCGCATTTTCAGCCGCCGCCAGGCGTCGGATGGTTCGATTTCATAGGTGGCGCGCGATTCAAGCACTGCCATCTCGTCGGCCACCCAGTGGCTCCGGCCTTCCGCCTTGATCCGTGACAGCAGTTCCAGATAGACATCGCGCAGATGGGTCACGTCGGCCAGCGCATAATCAAGCTGCTTTTCGCTCAGCGGTCTGCGGCTCCAGTCGGTAAACCGCGACGACTTGTCGATATGCGCGCCTGTGATCCGCGAGACCAGCTGGTCATAAGAGATCGATTCGCCAAATCCGCAGACCATCGCGGCGACCTGGGTGTCAAAGATCGGATGCGGAACAAGGTCCCCCCGATTGACCATGATTTCGATGTCCTGACGCGCTGCATGGAACACCTTGACCACGGACGTGTCCGCCATCAGATCGAAAAACGGCTTGAGATCAATGCCTTCAGCAAGCGGATCGACGATACCCTCGTCTTCCGGCCCGGCCATCTGGATCAGGCACAGTTCGGGCCAGTAGGTGGTCTCTCGCAGAAACTCCGTGTCAACAGTGACAAACTCATGGGCTGCAAGGCGGGCGCAGAAGGCGGCGAGCGCCTCGGTCGTGGTAATCATGTCCATATCTGGCGTTTAACCGGATTTTTGCGGTTTGTCTTCTGCCCGGTCACCATTTTGATCAGCATCTTTGCTGTCGGACCGGCTATTGGCCGATTGCGTGGCCATTCGGGCAAAGACCGGAGAGGTTCTAAGCAGCGGAGCAAAGCGACCGCGGTCAGGCTCATCGGGCGCGCCACGGACAATGCGAACAATGGTGTAGACGACGAAAGCACCATGCATGGTGCAGACATAGGTAAAGAACGCAACCGCACCGAACCAGTCGACCAGGACTGCAGAAAGCAGCGGGCCGATGGATGCGCCGATGGCCCAGAAGAACATCAGCCCCGAAGCAATCTGCACATACTCACCGGCCTCCGCCTTGTCGTTGGCATGGGCCGCCGACAGCGAGTAGAGGGGCAGCGTGAAGGCCCCCCAAAGGAAAATGCCGATCAGGTTGAGTGCAAGGTTGCTTCCGGCGAACCAGACCATGGCAAGACCGGTGAGGGTGGAGCCCGCCGTTGCCATCAGCAGCACCGAGCGGCGGCTGATATTGTCGGAGAGATAGCCCAGCGGATATTGCAGCACGATCCCGCCAATGATGCCCGCACTCATGAACGAGGCGATGTCGGACACTCCGAACCCCAGCCCCTCCGCATAGAGCGGGCCGACCGACCGGAAGGATGCCGTGGTCAGTCCCACCGTGATGGCGCCGGCGCAAGCCAGCGGAGAGACCGCGAACAGCCGCTTCGGATTGAAGGAAAACGGCGCCGGCGGGGCAGGGTTAGAGCGGTCGGCAAGCGCCACCGGCACGATCGACAGGATGATCAGCATGGTCATCACCGCGAAGATTTCGAACCCGCCGATACCGAACACCGGCATCATGTATTGCGACAGCGTCACGGCACCGAGATCGACAAAGCGGTAGATCGCCAGCGTCCGGGCCCGGTTTGAATTGTTGACCTGCGCGTTGATCCAGCTTTCGACATTGGCAAACATCGAGGCGAAGCAAATCCCGGTGACAAGCCGCATCAGGAACCAGAACAACGGGTCGATTACCATGACCATGGCGAGCGACGCACAGGCCGCAATCGCTGCAAGGGCTGCGAAAGCGCGAATGTGTCCGGCGGTTCTGAGCAACCACGGGGTCAACCAGCAGCCGACAATGAAACCGAAATAATACCCTGCACCCGAAAGGCCGATTACCGTGGCCGAAAACCCTTCCGCCGAGCCGCGCAGCGTGACCAAAGTGCCTTGCAGGCCGTTGCCTGCCAAAAGCACGCCGGCGGTAATCAGGAGCGGGAAAAGCGGGCGAAGCGAATGCATGATGGTCCGGGCCAGAGGTTTGCCTGGACGGATCCTTACATGGAATTGTGCGAGCCGTCGCCCTGA
The DNA here is from genome assembly GCA_043585085.1 of Hoeflea sp. GTDB lineage: Bacteria > Pseudomonadota > Alphaproteobacteria > Rhizobiales > Rhizobiaceae > Hoeflea. The sequence continues at coordinate 63,361 of CP121320.1, read as the reverse complement.
AAACCCGTCACTGCGGGGGCAATTCACGCCCTTTCAACTTGACAAACCGGATGCGTCATGCGCTTTTCCGCGCGATTTCGACCGTGCGCCGAAACGGTGATGGATCGCGTTCAATTTCCCGCCGGTCCACCGTTGTCAGTGCGACGCCCCAGCCTTGAGGATATGACATGCATCGCTACCGTTCACACACCTGCGCCGCGCTTCGCAAGAGCGACACCGGCGCCAATGTCCGGCTCTCGGGCTGGGTGCATCGCGTGCGCGACCATGGCGGCGTGCTGTTCATCGACCTGCGCGACCATTACGGCCTGACCCAGGTCGTCGCCGATCCGGATTCACCCGCCTTCAAGGTCGCCGAGACCGTGCGCGGTGAATGGGTGATCCGCATTGACGGTGTGGTCAAGGAGCGGATGGCCGACACCATCAACCCCAATCTCGGCACCGGCGAGATCGAGGTCTTCGCCCAGGAGATCGAAATCCTGTCGTCGGCCAAGGAATTGCCGTTGCCGGTGTTCGGCGAGCCGGATTATCCCGAAGATGTCCGCCTCAAGTACCGTTTCCTCGATCTGCGCCGGGAGACCTTGCACAAGAACATCGTCACCCGCACCAAGGTGATCGCCGACATGCGCCAGCGCATGACCGAGATCGGCTTTGCGGAATACGCCACACCGATCCTGACAGCCTCGTCGCCTGAAGGCGCGCGTGACTTTCTGGTGCCAAGCCGCATTCATCCTGGCCAGTTCTACGCGCTGCCGCAAGCACCGCAACAGTACAAGCAGCTCTTGATGGTCGCAGGCTTCGACCGTTATTTCCAGATCGCGCCGTGCTTTCGCGATGAAGACCCGCGCGCCGACCGTCTGCCCGGCGAATTCTACCAGCTCGACCTGGAAATGAGCTTCGTCACCCAGGAAGATGTCTGGGACACGATGGAACCGGTGATGCGCGGCGTGTTCGAGGAATTTGCCGAAGGCAAGCCGGTCACCCAGAAATTTCCGCGCATTCCCTATGATGAGGCGATCCGCAAATACGGCTCCGACAAGCCGGACCTGAGAAACCCGATCGAGATGCAGGCCGTCACCGAGCATTTTGCCGGTTCTGGCTTCAAGGTGTTCGCCGGCATGATCGCCAACAATCCGAAGGTCGAGGTCTGGGCAATCCCGGCCAAGACCGGCGGCTCCCGCGCATTCTGCGACCGGATGAACTCCTGGGCACAGGGGCAGGGGCAGCCGGGCCTCGGGTACATCTTCTGGCGCAAGGAAGGCGACACCCTCGAAGGTGCAGGCCCGATCGCCAAGAACATCGGTCCGGAGCGCACCGAGGCCATCCGTGTGCAGATGGGGCTGGAAGACGGCGACGCCTGCTTCTTCGCTGCGGGTGATCCGGCCAAGTTTGCCAAGTTTGCAGGCGATGCCCGCACCCGCGCCGGCGAGGAACTCAAGCTGATCGACGAAAACCGCTTCGAACTGTGCTGGATCGTCGATTTCCCCTTCTACGAATGGGATGAGGACGCCAAGAAGGTGGAATTCGCCCACAACCCGTTCTCGATGCCGCAGGGCGGCATGGAAGCGCTCGACAACCAGGATCCGCTGACGCTGAAAGCCTACCAGTACGACCTGGTCTGCAACGGCTTCGAGATTGCGTCGGGTTCGATCCGGAACCAGTCGCCCGAACTCATGGTCAAGGCGTTCGAGAAGGTAGGCCTCAGCCAGGCCGATGTCGAAGAGCGCTTCGGCGGTCTCTACCGGGCGTTCCAGTATGGCGCACCGCCGCATGGCGGCATGGCGGCCGGTGTCGACCGGGTGATCATGCTGATCGTCGGCGCCAAGAACCTGCGCGAAGTCGCACTGTTCCCGATGAATCAGCAGGCTCAGGACCCGTTGATGGGCGCGCCCAGCCCGGCCTCGCCGGCGCAGATGCGCGAACTTTCACTGCGCGCGATTCCGCCGAAAGCGGAGTAGTCGGAAAGCGGAATCAATCTGGCAACTGCCGGAATCAAAGTCTGAAAAAAACCCGGACAACCTATTGGTTGTCCGGGTTTTTCAATATTGGCGATAGCTTTTGAGCGGACTGTCCAAATGTCTTATTGGTCCGCAGGCTGGTTGGCCGTGACATCGACGTTGAGCAGGTCCACCAACGCTTTGGGATCGCCCATGCCTGCGCCCATGATGACCGGCAGAGAGACCGGTTCGCCAGGTTTTGCTGAAACAGTGATGCTGCCCGGATTATCGAGATAGATGTTTGCGGCAGCCGAGATCTGCTGCTGGAGAGCCGGGATGCGCAGCTGTCCGAGCATCAAGGGCAGCATGCCCTTGATCGCCTGAGCCATCTGCTCGCCGGAAATGCCCTGTTGCTTGCCGGCATAAGCGAGCGCTTTTTCGGTCAATGACTGGTCCTCAAACCGGATCGATGCGTCGACGAAGTTCAGTTGCTGTACCAGGCCCAGCATGGCAAACCCCATTGCCTGTTGGCCGGCTTGCGGATCAGGGTTGGCCGCGGCAAGCTCCTGAGCCTGCTGCATGCCCTTGATGACTTCGGTGGTATAGCCCGCAATTTGCATCGACATCGCAAGCCGTCCCACGTCGTCGAGTGTGAAAGAGTATTCGCTGACATCAAGCTTGCCGCCCTCGGCTTCCCAGTCGACCGCCATCTTGAAGGCTCCTGTCAGGGTTTGGTACCCCATGCTGGCAAAAGCGTCCCTGGCCTTGGGGTCCTTCACCCTGGAGACGTCGATGGTCAGGCCCGATCCGTTCATTTCCATATGTTGCGATGAGAAGTCGTCCGAATAGTTGTTCTCTGCCACGATCCCGGACATCCCGAAAATCTGACCACCATTTTCCTCGATGCTGATGTTTCCCGTCGAAAAGCTCTGCGCCGGAATCATCCCGGGCAGCGGGATTGTCTCCAGGTCAGCCGGGACCAGAAGGCCGTTTATTTCTATGTCCGCGACAGAGAAGCTGTTTCCGTCCGAGATGACATTCACATCCTCGAATTCCACCAGATTGACAAAATAACTCCCGTCGCCACTTTCCTCGATCCCCTTGAAGACAACATCACCGATGTCGAACTGGCCCCGGCCCGACGGCGCTTCGGCCTCGAAGCGGGTGGATTTCAGCACGACTGTTCCGCCGTCCCCGGTGATCTCGTTGAATGTCAGGCTTGCACCGCCCTGGCTGACAATTGCCGCCAGTTTTGTCGCGAAATCATCTGCATCGAGTGCCATCGCCGGGGCGGCTAGGCACGAAAGACCGGCCACCAACAGCGAGGCTGAGATCAGAAGCTTGGGGGAGTGTTGGACAGACATGGAGTTTCCTTAAACTTGCCTTTGGGTCACGACGACCGTTCTCGCATGGTATCATTTCGGTTGCATCAGCTAGGATTGCCGTTCCGCAGCCTCCACAGCATTGTGGTGCGGATAAGGCCGCAGGGCATTCTATATCTGCCCGGCGATCGCCGCCATCCGGTCAATAAGAAACTGGCGTTCCCTTTCATTGCCGCTGAGCGCTATGGCGCGCCGGTAGCTCTGCCGGGCCGCGTCATGCTGACCGGTCCGGCGCAGCAGGTCCGCTTTTGCGGCATGAAACGGCTGATAGCCGTCGAACCCGGATTCCAAGGTAGCAAGAGCGGTCAGCGCTTGATCTGGGTCGCAGGCATAGGAGAGGGCCACGGCACGGTTGAGCAGGTAGACCGGATTGTCCGAACGCGCGTGCATCGCCTCATACAGAAGCACAATCTGCGGCCAGTCCGTGTCCGCGTGGTGCGCGGCCTGGGCATGCAGGGCACTGACGGCCGCCTGCTGCTGAAACAGGCCCGCGCTGCCGCGTGCGAGCGCCTGGTCGAGTATCCGGCAGCCCTCTTCGATCTCAGCTTTCCGCCAGCGATTCCGGTCTTGCTGGTCGAGTGGGATCATTTTGCCTTCATCGTCGGTCCTTGCGTCGGCGCGGGAGTGGTTGAGCAGCATCAGCGCCAGCAAACCCTCGCATTCCGCGTCGCCCGGCGCCAGGGCCAGCATCAAACGCCCGAGCCGGATTGCTTCAAGGCACAGATCCTGACGCAGCAAGCCGGTTCCTTCGGTCGCCGAATAGCCTTCGTTGAAGATCAGATAGATCACCGACAGCACCGAATCGAGCCGCTCCGCCCATTGCGCCGGTTCGGGAATTTCAAAGGGAATGCCGGCCTTGGTAATCTTGTGGCGCGCCCTGACCAGCCGTTGCGCCATGGCCTCTGTCGTGTCGACAAAGGCGCGGGCGATTTCGCGGGTGGTCAGGCCGCACAGGGTGCGCAAGGTCAGTGCGACGCGGGTCTTGCCGTCGAGCGCCGGGTGGCAGCAGGTGAAGATGAGGCGCAGACGTTCGTCCGGGATCACCGGCGGTTCGTCGCTTTCAACCGCCTGCTGGTCGAGCTCGATCAGCAGGGCGTATTCCTCCGCCTTGCGGTCGAAATTGCGTGCCCGCCGAAAACGGTCGATGGCCTTGCGGCGCGCTGTCTGCAGCACCCATCCTGCAGTGGAGCCTGGCAGGCCGTTGCGCGACCAGTGCACCAAGGCCGATTCCAGCGCTTCCTGCAGACAGTCTTCGGCCAGCTGAAAATCCCGCACATCGCGCAACAGGGCGCCGAGAAGACGTCCCGTATCAGCGCGCGCAAGGGCCTCGATGGCCTCGCGCGCGCTGTCCTCATGGCCTGAACAATCCGGTGCCATCCGGATTATTCGATGTCCATGATCGGACGCACTTCCACCGATCCATGCTCGGCAGTCGGGATCATCGCCGCATATCTGATCGCCTCGTCGAGATTGGCGCACTCGAACATGTAGAACCCGCCAAGTTGTTCCTTGGTTTCGGCGAAGGGCCCGTCCATTGTTTCGGTCTTGCCGTTGCGGACCCGCACAGTTGTTGCGGTTGCAGTGTCCTGCAGCGCTTCGCCTGCAAGCATCACACCGTCACGCTGGTAGGTCTCGGTGGCCTTGCGGTAGCCATCCATGTAGGGGCCGAATTCCGGCGTACCGAAGTCCGGTCCTGCTCCCGGTGCCGCGTAGATCAGTGCAAGATATTTCATGGTTCTCTTCCTTTTCCTCGGTGGTTGAGGCCACAGCGATGTCCGCCGCGACCGGAGTTTACGGCATGGGGACGAACGGGCAGAGACCAATTCGACAGGGGCTTTCAGAAAAAGTTGAGATGTTCGAACGGGATCATCTGGACAGGCGCGTTTCCAAGGCGCCTCCCACTGCCTCTTGCCCCGAATCATGGCTTCCTCTAATCCATCAGCATGGGAAAAAGCTTGGTACCGCCCGGCGGCGGCGATGACATTCAGGGTGTTGATCTGAAGAAAGCGCTCGAAGAGCGTTATCTGGCCTATGCGCTGTCGACCATCATGCACCGCGCACTGCCCGATGTGCGTGATGGCCTCAAGCCGGTTCACCGCCGCATTGTCTACGCCATGAGCGATATGGGCCTGCGGTCCGGCGGCTCGTTCAAGAAATGCGCCAAGATCGTTGGTGAAGTGATGGGTAACTTCCATCCCCATGGCGACCAGTCGATCTATGACGCGCTGGTGCGGCTGGCGCAGGATTTTGCCGTGCGCTACCCGCTGGTCAACGGTCAGGGCAATTTCGGCAATATCGACGGCGATAACGCTGCCGCGATGCGTTACACCGAATCCAAGATGACCGCTGTCGCTGAATTGCTGATTGAGGGCATCGGCGAGGATGCAGTTGATTTCCGCACCACCTATGATGAGGAAAACAGCGAGCCGACAGTTCTGCCCGGTGCGTTCCCCAATCTGCTGGCCAATGGTGCGACCGGCATTGCCGTTGGTATGGCGACGTCAATTCCGCCGCACAATGCCGCCGAACTCTGTGATGCGGCGCTGCTTTTGATCCGCAAACCCGACGCCACTGTCGAGGACTTGCTCGAACATGTTCAAGGCCCCGATTTCCCGACCGGCGGCATCGTGATCGACAGCCGCGAGGCGATGCTCGAAGCCTACAAGACCGGCCGCGGTGGTTTTCGCGTCCGCGCCAAGTGGGAGGCCGAGGACACGGGCCGGGGCGGCTACCAGATCGTCATCACCGAAATGCCTTACCAAGTGCAGAAGTCGCGGCTGATCGAGAAGATCGCCGAGCTTCTGATCGCCCGGAAACTGCCGCTGCTCGATGATGTCCGTGACGAGTCTGCCGAAGACATCCGTCTGGTGCTGGTGCCAAAGAGCCGCAGTGTCGATCCGACGCTGCTGATGGAATCGCTTTTCCGTCTGACCGAGCTGGAAAGCCGCGTCCCGCTCAATCTCAACGTGCTGTCGATGGGCCGGGTACCAAGGGTCATGGGTCTTGGCGAGGTCCTGTCGGAATGGCTGGCCCATCGCCGCGAAGTCTTGCAGCGCCGCTCCCGCCACCGCCTGGCGGCCATCGAGCGGCGGCTGGAGCTGCTCTCGGGTTTCCTGATCGCCTATCTCAATCTCGACGAGGTGATCCGCATCATCCGCGAGGAGGATGAACCCAAGCTCGAATTGATGAAGACTTTCGAGCTGAACGATGTTCAGGCTGAAGCCATCCTCAACATGCGCCTGCGTTCGCTGCGCAAGCTTGAGGAACTGGAAATCCGCAAGGAATTTGACGGCTTGACTGCGGAGAAGGCTGAAATCGAGAGCCTGCTCGCCTCCGAAGCCAAGCAATGGCAGACAGTGGCCTGGGAAGTCGGCAATGTTCGCCAGACCTTCTCCAAGGAAACCGAACTCGGCGCGCGCCGCACCGCATTTGCAGAAGCGCCGGTTGCCGATCTGGCGGCCATCGAGCAGGCGATGATCGAGAAAGAGCCGATCACGGTCGTGATCTCGGAAAAAGGCTGGATCCGCGGCATGAAGGGGCATCTGCCCGATTTTGCCGGATTGCAGTTCAAGGATGGCGACGCTCTCAAGACCGCGTTTCATGCCAACACCACCGACAAGCTGGTGATCGTCACCACCGGCGGCAAGGCCTACACGCTGGGCGCCGACAAGTTGCCGGGCGGACGCGGCCATGGTGAACCGCTCAGGATCATGGTCGACATGGACAATGATCAGGCGGTGCTGACCGCCTTCGTGCATGATCCCGCGCGCAAGCTGCTTATGGCCTCGACAGCGGGCAACGGCTTCATCGTCGCAGAAAGCGATATGGTTGCCAACACCCGCAAGGGCAAGCAGATCATGAATGTCAGTCTGCCTGACGAGGCCCGGCTTTGTGTCCCGGTGACCGGTGACCACGTCGCCGTGATTGGCGAAAACCGCAAGATGCTGATTTTCCCGCTCGCGCAATTGCCGGAAATGAGCCGGGGCAAGGGTGTGCGGCTGCAACGTTACAAGGATGGCGGCATTGCCGATGTCCGCTGCTTTGCCATGGCGGACGGTCTGACCTGGGAAGACAGCGCCGGGCGCGCCCACAACCGGACCCAGGCGGAACTCACCGAATGGATCGCCGACCGCGCCCAGGCCGGCCGCCTGGTGCCAAAGGGCTTCCCGCGGTCAGGGAAATTCAGCTAGACGGGCGATTTCGGGTCTTACACCCCGATCCGTCCAAAGCCTGGCAGCTTGATTCCCGGCCGCAGCACATCGAGGCCAAACACCAGCCCGGCAATCCGCACTTCAAGGCTATATCGCGCACCGATGGCAAGACCTGCGTAGCCGCCAAGTGACAATTCGACATCGCGCCAGTCCGGCGACAGCGTGACGAACTCGCCAAACGGCCGGTAGTCGCGCCCCACCGCCTCGGGCGGCAGCGCAATGCCGAGCTCCGGCACTGCACGCAGCACATGGGCGACGAAAGAGTTCGAATTCGGTCCCGGCCAAATCACATAGCCCCCACGCGCTGAATGCGGGTAGGCGGCAATCGCGGCCTCGATTTTCGGAATCAGCCGGGCTGCCTCATCCCCGCGCAACGTCAGCAGGGTTTCAGGATCGTTGGAGTACCAGCGTGCATCCGCAGCGTAGCCGTTGACGCGGATCGGGCTGCCCCAGCCGACCTTGTCGTAGCGGGTATAGCGGCCGTTCTCGGGCTTTGTGACGATCCAGCTGTGGACGGCGAGAGCGCCCTTGAGACCGCCGGTTCGCGCCGCCATCACATAGACCGCTGCCGGTGAGTCATCCTCTGCGGCAGGCAGTTGGCCGGAGGATGACCAGTCGGCGCTGTGCCAGGAATTGGGTTGCGACCCGGCGGCACGCACAGCCAACGAGGCGAGTGCCGGGGCGACGAAACACAGAAGCAGAAACAGCAACAGTTTTTTCATTTTGGCGGACACATCTGTTTGCAACAGAACCACCCGATCACGGGCACATGTCCACAATACGGCAGATCATTCAAACCGGATGACGTGGCGCGAAGCTCCGAGCGGCGCGCCTGTGTGCAGAGAGCTGCCATAGCGAGTGGGCCACCAGTGCGGTGACGATAATCACACCTCCGATCAGGCCCAGCCGTGTCGGGGCCTCGGCGAAGATCAGCCACATCCAGACCGGGGCCAGAATGGTCTCGAGCAGATAAAACATCGCGACCTCCGGCCCGGAAATGTATTTCGGTCCCGTCGCGAGGCACCAGAAAGCGACCGGGATCACGATCAGCCCGTTGAGCACCAGCCAGCCGGGCTCCGGCAGCACGATGCCTGACGGGCCGCCAACCATTATCAGCCCCACCATGCAGGGCACGATCGCCGCAAACAGCGGGGCAAACCCCATGCCGGTGCGCGCCTTGCGGCTGATGGTGATGATCAGCGACAGCATCAGCGAGGTGAACAGGGCCAGCAGATTGCCGATCATGTTGCCCGCCTGCAGCCCGTCGGACACGATCAGGCCGACACCGATGATCATCGCGGCCATCGCCACAAAGGTCTGTGGTTTCGGCCGCTCGCCAATCAGCAGCCAGCCCATCAGCGCTGCAAACATCGGGTTGAAGGCCAGAATGAACACCAGATTGGCTGTGGTGGTGTGAAACACCGCCAGCATGAAGCTGATCGCGGCGATGCCATAAAGGGCGGTGACCAGCAATCCGGTCCTGCCGGGAATGACTGGCTCGCGGTTGGCCGTGAAAAGCCGCAAACCGGCCCACATCACCAGTGCGGCGAGGAACGTCAGGCCACCGCGGGTGGCGACAACGGACCAGGCTTCGCCCTGGGACAGTTTGATCAGCGGGATGTCGATGGTCAGGATCAACCCGCCGATGGCGGTGATCAGGAGACCCTTGCGATGGTCGGCAGCCTGTTGGAGCTGGTCTTGCATGAAAATCGGCCTTTGAAATGACTACGAGCCATAGACAGAGCGGCATAGTCCTCTGGCCGGATTCACACAACAGGGGTGCAAACCGACACACCTGCTTGTTTTGCCTGATGACGAAGAAAAGCCTTGCCGACGGGCTCTCGGGAGATGGTCGAGAAAGACCAGAGCGTCAGGAGTTTTCGTAGCGCTGCCAGCCCTGCGCCATCAAATGCTCCTGCGGCTGGAAGCGGACCTTGTATTCCATCTTCTGTGATCCCTCGACCCAGTAGCCCAGATAGACATGCGGCAGGCCAAGCGCTTTGGCCCGTTCAACATGATCGAGAATCATGAAGGTCCCCAGTGACCGTGCTGTCTCGTCGGGATCATAGAAGGAATAGACCATCGACAATCCGTCACCCATCCGGTCGGTCAGCGCCACGCCGATAAGCGGGCCGGTGGGATGGTCCTGCAGGCCGTCGCCTTCCACCTTGATGCGATACTCGATGATACGGGTGTCGACATGGGTGTCTTCCACCATCATCGCATAGTCGCCGATGCTCATGTCGGCCATGCCGCCCTTGCGATGACGGCTGTCGAGGTATCGGCGAAACAGCCGGAACTGCTCGCTTGACGGTTCGGCATGATACTCGGTGGCAACCAGATCGTTGTTGGCGGCGAAGTTGCGGCGCATCGAGCGGGTGGGCTTGAACTCATCGGCCAGGATCCGCACCGAGACACAGGCACGGCAGGTTTCGCACGCGGGCCGGTAGGCAATGTTCTGCGATCGGCGGAAACCGCCCTGGGTCAAGAGATCGTTGAGATCCGGGGCTTTTTCGCCCACCAGGTGAGTAAACACCTTCCGCTCGCTCTGGCCCTCGAGATAGGGACAAGGCGAGGGGGCAGTGAGAAAAAACTGAGGTGAATTGACCGGATGATTTGTCATGCTTCGGATTCGCCAGCTTTCAGATGCCGTAATACCATGGCGCAAGCAGCGAAAAGGTCAACCAGATGATGATCACAAGCGGCGTGCCAGCGCGCAAAAAATCGCTGAAACGGTAATGTCCCGGCCCCATGACCAGCAGATTTGTCTGGTAACCGATGGGGGTTGCGAAGGATGAATTGGCCGCAAATATGACTGCTGCGATGAACGGGGCAGGGGAAATGCCCAGCCCGTTTGCGATGCTCAGTGCTATCGGCGTGAACAGGACGGCGGTGGCGTTGTTCGACAAGACATTCGTCAGTGCCGCCATGACGAGGAACAGCCCGGAAAGGATGACCGCGGGTCCTGCTCCTCCCATAAGGGCAAGCGCTGTGTCGGCTATCAGCTGCGCGCCGCCGGTGAATTCAAGCGCGGTTGCGAGCGCCACGGAAGAGCCTACCAGCAGGAAGATCTGCCGGTCAAAGGCGCGCGCGGCCTGCAGGAAGGACAGGCAGCCGGTGAGCAGCATCAGCACCGCTCCGGTGATCGCAGCAACCACGATGGGGACAAGCGAGAACGCCGAAGCGAGAACAATGGCCGCAAAAATTGCCACCGCAATGCGGGCCTTGCGCGATTGCGGAACCGCTTCGGCGGAGTGTTCGAGCATCAACAGATCGTGGTTGCCCCGAAGCTGCGTGATGGCCTGCATCGGCCCGCCAATCAGCAGGGTATCGCCTGGCTCAAGGCGGATGTTCGAGAGCGCCGCGCGCGCCATGCGGCTCTTGCGCTGCACGCCGAGCACCGAGATCCCGAATTGCGGTCTGAGGCCCGAGAGCTGGATGGTGCGCCCTGCATAACGCGAGCCCGGTGAGATGATGGCTTCGGCGAGATGGTAGTCCGGTCCCGGAGGCAGGTCCTGCGTTGTGTCCTCGGTGTCCGTATCGTCGCTCTCAAGACCGGCGCGCCCATGGGAAAGCGCCTTGGAAAAGGCGCGCCGTGTGCCGGTAATGACCAGCGTGTCTCCGGCCTCGAGCGTCAGGTCCTCAAACGGCGGAAGAATGGGGGTGTCGCGGCGCTGCAGCAGCCTCAGCGTGAGATCACCAAGCCCGGTGAACATCCCCGCCCTGGCCTTGATCCCGACGAAAGGATGGTCGCGGCCAAGGGTGATTTCGCCTATGAACTGAGCGCCGGATTTTGCACCGGCAGACAGTTCGGCCTCGCGCTCGGGCATAAATCGGGGCAGCACGAACAACACATAGATGCTGCCCACCAGTGCCAGGATCACGCCCATGCCGGTGATGTCGAAAAAGCCGATCTCAATGCCGTAGTCACGCACCACGCCCGCCACCAGCAGGTTGGTCGAGGAGCCGATCAGGGTGGTCATGCCGCCAAGAATTGAAATGAAGGACAGCGGAATGAACACCCGGCTGGGGGAAATCGACCGTTGCGCTGCAATCACCACCAGCACCGGAATGAAGATCACCACCACCGGCGTGTTGTTGAGGAAGGCGGAGATGATCCCGGCGCCAATGAGAATGAACAGGATCGGCCGGAAGGTGCTCGCGCCGCCCATCTTGCCAAGCATTCGCGCCGGCGCCTCCATGGCATCGGTGGCAAACAGCCCCTGACCAACGATCAAAAGCGCAATCACGGTGGCAAGGGCAGGGTTGGCAAAGCCCGCAAGCAGCCGCTCGACGCTCAGCGCCCCTCCATCGGCGCCACCCGCAGGGCCGGTATAGGGGACCACGCCGAACAGCAGCAGAATCGCTGCAAGTGAGACCAGTGAAACCGTTTCCATCGGCCAGCGCTCGGAGGCATAGGCGATGATGGTTGCGGCGATGATGGCAAAGGTGGCGATGAGATGAAAATCGGGCATCGAGCGAGAGCTGTTCCGGTGGCACAAACGAAAGTTGATTGTAACGTGTCACCACGACCGCCCATAGGACTAATGTTGCAGCTCACCCTGATCCTGCGCAATGCATGAAGCAATGCTTTCTCAAAAATGAAACGAATATGTCGGCTTTGCCGAATTTCCGACGATTCCGGTTCGGCGGGGCCAATGGCAATCATTGATGCCGCAACAGGGTCTCTGTCCGCTTTTTCGCATTGCCGACCGCCTGGGCTTCCAAGCCATTGCTTGCATTGCAAGGATCCGCTTGCCACATTGGGTTGAGTGCGGGGAGGTGAAATGGCGGCAGGTATACCAGAGGGCGGGTTTAGGAACAGGAATAGCCTCGAGGCTTGGCTTGAGCGTCTGCCGGATGCTGATCGCGTACTGTTCTCGCAAATCATCGCCCAGCGGGCGGCGATGCGGGTGCTGCCGTTGGTTGGGCGGACCGATCCGGCAGCATATCACAGGACTGACAGATTTCTTGATTTGACACTGGCCGTGTTTCGCGCGACCCTGATTTCGCGGGTTGCGCTCAAAATTCCAACCCGCGAAATCAGGCTCGCCGCCGCCACCGCCGCCACCGCCGCCAACGCCGCCGCCGCCGCCACCGCCGCGGCCAACGCCGCCGCCAACGCCACCACCGCCGCCGCCACCGCCGCCGCCTACGCCGCCACCGCCGCCGCCTACGCCGCCACCGCCGCCGCCGCCGCCGCCACCGCCGCCGCCTACGCCGCCACCGCCGCCGCCTACGCCGCCACCGCCGCCGCCGCAATATGGGATGCCATCGATGCGGATGCCCGGAGACTTGTGCAGGGCGGTGTGGACAGGCTGGCGGGAACACCGCTGTGGCCCGGCGCCGCACCCGCGTGGTGGACCCGGTCCTGCACCGGGATGCAGCAGAATCTGCGCGCGTTGGACACAAGCGGGAGCGACCCGGTAGACGGCAGCGGCTGGCAGCTCTGGATAGACTGGTACACCGCCCGCGCCGCAGCAAAGGCTCCCTGGGGCGTGCCCGAATCATCCGCCGAACAGCTCGAAATGCGCATCGCGCTTGGCGATGGCCGGGATGACTTTTGGGGCAGCAAAGAGAACCCGCGCGGAGCCGAATTGGTCAATGCCGAGATCGCAGGGTGGGTGGAGGCGGCGCGGGTGGCGCAAAAGCTGGCGCTTGCACAGCACGAGAGCCTTGGCAGCAATTGGGGAAAAAGCGGCGACCATCTCGAGATGCGCAACGAGGTTGCGGCTGGCGATGTCGAAGTCGCACGCAATCCGGTCACTCAGAGAGCCCACCAGTCGCTGCTTCGCAAAGCACTCAAATTCGGTGATGCCGCATGCGGGTTCGATGAACTCTATGGATGGACCGGTTTTGGCGATGACTACAATCGGCTGACCACGGCGCTCCAATGCGAGGGAGACGGGTTAGCCGACCAAATTTGGGATATCTATGACGCGACGCTGACGGTGGCGTCCTATTTGCAGCAGGACAACGACATTCGCGGCTCGTCCCCCGCATTTTCAAATGCGGCCCTGTCAGCTGCGCATCGTCGCGAATTCATCGATCTTGTTCGCTCTCTCGCGCCCTGGGTGCGCCGGTTCCCGACGGCCCGGCAGGAAGATGAAGGCGCGGCAAACTTCCTTCAGCGCGTCTCAGATCAATTGACCAATACGCTGTTGGAAAGCGCGCACCAGAAAGGCGTCATCACCGACAAGGACCGGGAACTCATCAAGGCCCTGCTTGCCGCCATGGAGCGCAACGGGTTGCCTGCCGAGAAAGCCGGGATACGCGCACATTTCTCAGTCCGTAACCTTACCTTTGCAGGGGCGATGTTTATCGCAGGTTCTGTTGCAAGCGGTACAATGGAAAAATCGGAGCTTCACGGCAAAATTACTGACTGGATGGCCGAGCGTGTCGATGAAATCACGGAAATTGTGGCCGACGCCCCCGACGACATTCAGGTCATCATCAAGGACATACTCGCCGATATCGCCAGCCGGGAACCGGGCGGAGATGATGGGCCGGACATACCAACCTTGCCTGATGGTGGTTCACCTCGTCGTCGCAGACGCAGTTAGTTACCCCCTCACCACCACAGTCCCCAGCAGCCAGTCATGTACGGTCTGCTTGCGGTCGAGCACCAGCGTGGCCAGAAGGATGAACGGGGTCAGCACGGCGTTGAGCGCCCAGAACAGCACACCGTGGACGACTGCGAGCATGAAATCGACCGGGTGGCCGTCGAGGCGGGCGAGGCGGATGCCCATCATCCGCATGCCGGGGGTTGCCTGGTTCGGCCCGCCCATGGACATGCCGATATAGGGGATGGCCACCAGCAGGAACAGGATCGGGTAGAGGAAGAACCCCAGCCCCAGCGTGAAGATGCCGATGAAGAACACCAGCACCGCCATCGGCACGCACAGCGCAAGCACGATCGCGTAATCGATGAAGAACGCCAGCACGCGCTTGGTGCGCACGCCGTCATAAAGCGCGATGTCATCAAGCGCGCCCACATTATGGTTCTCGGCTTGGTGATCGTATGAATGGCTCACATCGGACTCCTGTCATCGGTTTGGGCAAAATGCCCGTGGTCACCCAGATGTAGGAACGAAGTGCTCCCGGTTAAAGGGTACGCAAGGCTCTGGCCCTCAACCGCGCGCTTGGTTACTCACCAGCCGCCCTTGGCTAGCATGCGGGCCGCTTCGGGCGCGAAATAGGTCAAAACGCCATCGCAGCCTGCCCGTTTAAAGGCCAGCAGCTTCTCCATCATCACCCGTTCCCCGTCGACATAGCCTGCGGCTGCACCCGCCTTGATCATCGAATATTCGCCCGACACCTGATAGGCGAACACCGGCAGGCCATAGGTGTCCTTCAGGGCCTGGCAGATGTCGAGATAGGCAAGCCCCGGCTTCACCATCAGCATATCGGCACCTTCCTCGACATCGAGTCCAGCGTCGCGCACCGCTTCGGTGGCGTTGGCGGGATCGAGATAATAGGTGCGCTTGTCGCCCTTCAGCAGCCCCGAGGTGCCGATCGCCTCACGATAGGGGCCGTAAAGTGCCGACGCGAATTTCGTTGCGTAGGACATGATCGCCACATTTTGGTGTCCGGCGGCGTCGAGCGCCCGGCGGATGGCGCCGATGCGCCCGTCCATCATGTCCGAGGGTGCAATGATGTCGGCGCCGGCGTCGGCTTGATGCACAGCCGCCGCCGCGATCTGGCGCACCGTCTCGTCATTGACGATTTCGCCATCGCGCAGGATCCCGTCATGACCGTGATCGGTGAAAGGATCGAGCGCGACATCGGTGATCACGCCGATATTGGGGACGGCTTTCTTGGTTGCGCGCGTGGTCTGGTTGATCAGATTGTCCGGTTCAAGCGCATAGGAGCCGGTCTGGTCGCGGTGCTGCATTTCCACATTGGGAAAAGTGGCGAGCGCAGGAATCCCAAGATCAGCGGCCATCTTTGCTGCTTCCACGGCCTTGTCGACCGACATCCGGTTGACCCCCGGCATGGCGTCAATCGGTTCGAGCACATTGCTGCCCGGAACAATGAAGATCGGCCAGATCAGGTCATCGACGCTCAGTCGAGTTTCGCGCGTCAGCCTGCGCGACCAGTCCGCCACCCGGGTGCGCCGCATCCGCCGGTGTCCGGTGATCTCATCGACATCGATCTCGCTCGCCGCCCTCAGACCTGGCGCCGTGTTCTTGCCGTTTGATGCCATCTTCTCTGATCCTCCCCGATACGCGGCCAAGCTGAAGCGGCCAGTCCTGCTGACGGTCGGCCGTAGTGTCGGACATGCCCGATCTGAGTTATAGACCGCACCTGGGGCAGGGAGGTCAAGGCCGCCAACCAAACCCGGCTTGCAATTGCTGCTCAGCCAATGCGTTCCAGGGTGAAGTCACCGCTGTATTCGTCAAGCTCGATGACTCGCATAATCAGGTTCGGTTGAGGGAAACACTCGGCAATGGATCGGGGCGAGGCGGTCTTGTCCTTGGCGACAGCGATGATGACGCTGACTTCTCCGTCCAGATGATCCCTGGCCCACACCAGATTCTCGATCAGTTCCAGATGCCCGTTGGAGCCCACCCAGCCCTCTTCGGTGCCCGTGGCAGTGGATCGGTAGAGCATCGTGCCGTTCTGGAAGAGATCCTGCCAGAGAGTCACGGAAACCTTTTTGCCGTCGGCGCTGCGTCCGGACCAGCTCCAGCGCTTGTTCTTCGGTACGGTGCCGAGGCGCTCGAAACTCTGCGACAATGTCCAGTTCTTCGCCATCATGGTCTCCGTGATCACCACCCGGCTTTCTAGGAAAAAGCATGAAAGGGACCGGCAATGACCAAGAGTACCATCAAAAACGCTAGCAGCCTCGAAATTCGCGCTGTAGGCTGCGGCCCCTTGCTCATGACTGCCAAGTGTTATTGTTTGCGCACGAATCACAACGCGCCGCAATGGACGCGTGACAGGGAAGACGTCTGTTATGGCAATGCTGGAAATTAGAACAAAGCCGGAGCAAGGTGAAGGCCGGTTGGACGCGAGCTACCAGCTGTTCCTGCGGCTGGTTGCGCTGAGCTGTCTGGCAGCAGGACTGCAGTATTGGGGAAGGCTTATCGGTTTCTCCGATGGCGGAGCGTCGCGGTTCGATCTCATCCCGTCCTATTGGCAGTTCGCCTCTGCTTCGCTTGCCGTGCTGCTTCCGGTGTCAGCGGTCGGGCTTTGGATGCAGGTCTCCTGGGGTCCGGTCCTCTGGGTCGTGTCCGCCGGCGCAGAAGTCATCATGCACTTGGGGCTTCCACAGTATTTTGGAGAGCGGCCGGTTTTGGTCATCTCTCATGTCGTCGTGCTTGTAGTGTATCTGTGTTTGCGGGCGCTGCTGTTCCTCAAATGGCGCAGGGACGCGCAGCTCAAGGTAACAACTGATTCACTCTAACGCGCAATGCCCCATAGGTAAGAGCCTGTTAAGCTTGCATTTTAAGTAGAATTTTATGCGTATTGCGTAGGGTCTGTCTCAAGGCGGGAACAAAAGCCGCCACCACAAACAGTGAGGCAGTCATCATGTCATATACCAATTCTGCGCTTGTCGCGGGCACGAAAATCGCTCCTGAAAACGACGACAACGAAGCTCTCAGGGATCTCTACATGGAATCGCTGCAGCTCGTTGAACGGCTTCACCGCCGCCTGCTCGATGTCATCAAGGATGAGTTTGACCGCAACAACCGCACAGACATCAATGCGGTGCAGGCGCTCTTGCTGTTCAACATCGGCAACTCCGAGCTCACCGCCGGCGAGTTGCGCTCGCGTGGCTACTATCTGGGCTCGAATGTGTCCTACAACCTCAAGAAGCTTGTGGATCTGGGCTACATCAACCATCAGCGCTCGCGGGTTGACCGCCGCGCGGTCCGCATCAGCCTGACCGAACACGGCGTTGAAGTCGCCGAGATCGTCGCGGGGCTTTACGACCGGCACATCAATTCCATCGCCAAGGTCGGCGGCATCGGCGCAAACGAGTTCGAGGAACTCAACAAGCTTATGCAGCGCCTGGACCGTTTCTGGAACGACCAGATCCTCTACCGCCTCTAAACAGCGCTAGAGCGCCGTGCGTCCAATTGGATGCATAAAGGTCGCTCTAACACATTGTTTTAATGCATGTCCGGGCTGAATGGTCTTGATGAAAAAGCGGCGTAGCCCTGAGGCTTCGCCGCTTTTCTGTGTCAGGTCGTCGGTGTGTCGTTATTAAAAATCTCGGTGATAGGGACTTGGTATTGGGCCTCACTCAGCCGGGTCGGCGTTGAACTGGCGGGTCCTTGAAAGCGGCAGCAGCACCGGGGTGCGGGCAGCGTAGTCGTGGTAGTCTGAACGCGAGGCGATCAAATGTTGCTCGGTGAGCGGCAGGGAAACCAGCCGGATAACGGCTGCCAGCGCCACCGGCCCAGCCAGTGCCCACCAGGCGCCGGACAGGTCATAGGCAGCGATGCCGAGGCCGAACCAGAGCGTGATCTCGCCGAGATAATTGGGGTGGCGGCTGTAGGCCCAGAGCCCCGTCGACAGCGTCTGCCTTCCTGACTTGCCTTCCAGCCGGTGCCGGTAAAGCTGCCAGTCGGCCACGCTTTCGAGACCCAGACCCGCAAGAAACAGAGCCATTCCGGCGTGTCCGAAAAGCGACAAGCTAGCTTCACCCGGCGCGCCGACGATGGCGTGAACCGGGGTTGCGACCAGCCACAGGATGACCGCTTGCAGCAAAAACACCTTGTAGAGGCTGCGCCACCACCACTGCGGCCCGCCATTTTGTCGCATCTTGAGATAGCGCGCATCTTCACTTGTCATAAGCCGGTGGCGCAGGATCAATTGGGTGGCAAGCCGCGCCGCCCAAAGGGTTATCGCACTGAGCAACAGGACCTTTGTCGCAGATCCCTCGGCGCCGAACGCCAGTCCGGTCCAGCCGATCACCGCAAAACCGGGGCCCCAGTAGTAATCCACGATACCGGCATCCTCGAGCGGAACATGAATTAGCCATATTGCCGTGAAAGCGATGAGGGTGACGATGAGGCTGGTTATCAGGAACGGGTCCATGGTGTCTCTCTGACGTTGTGTGCTCACACAAAAGTGAGTTGGACAGCTTGAAGGGGCGGTTCTGGTCCCCAATTGTTAACGCTAACGAGTGTACAAAGTCGCTCAAACGACGCTATATTTGACTGCATGGTGGATTACGCATGAAAAGCCCAACCGGATTGGACAAAGTTACCCGCCGCAGGTTTCTTGCTCGCGCAGCAGGGGGAGCAGCGGCTACGTCGGTTGCCGGACCTGCATTGGCGCAGTCGACCATTGAGGCCATTATCAACTCGCCGCGCCGTGGCTCTTGGGATGACCAGTTCGATGCCAAGAGCTCGCGCTCGGTTGCCAAGACAGCGACCCGCCATCCGATATCCAGTGCCGACACGATCGGTTTTGTCGAGCGCGCAGTCTTTGATTATCAGAATATTGTTGCGAGGGGTGGTTGGCCATTCGTGCCGCCCACCAAGAAGTTACGCATGGGCGCCTCCGAGCCTGAGGTGCGGCTGTTGCGTCAGCGTTTGATTGTCTCTGGCGATCTGTCTGCCAACACCGGTCTCTCCAACGCTTTTGATTCCTACGTCGATGGCGCAGTCAAGAAATTCCAGGCGCGTCACGGGCTGCCGCCGGATGGTGTTTTGGGGAATTATTCCTATCAGGCCCTCAATGTTTCCGCTGACGTCCGTCTCGGACAGCTTGAAACCAATCTGGTGCGTTTGCGCTCGATGTCCGGCTTTCTTGGCGACCGTTATGTAATGGTCAATATCCCGGCCGCCCAGATCGAAGCTGTCGAGGACGGCAGTGTGGTGCTGCGTCACACCGCAATTGTGGGCAAGATCGACCGGCAGACGCCGATCCTCAATTCCAAGATCCATGAGATCATTCTCAACCCCTACTGGACCTCGCCGCGCTCGATCATCGAGAAGGATATCGTGCCGCTGATGCGCAAGGATCCGACCTATCTTACGCGCAACTCGATCCGCCTGTTTGACGGAAAGGGCAATGAGGTTCCGCCAGAGACGATCGACTGGCACGCTGAAAAGGCCCCGGACCTGATGTTCCGTCAGGATCCTGGCAAGGGCAACGCGATGGCTTCGACCAAGATCAATTTCCACAATCCCCATGCTGTCTACATGCACGATACACCGCAGCAGGGCGTTTTCAACAAGCTGATGCGGTTCGAAAGCTCCGGCTGTGTGCGGGTGCAGAATGTGCGTGATCTGAACACCTGGCTGCTTCGCGATACGCCCGGCTGGAACCGTCAGGCGATTGAGGCAACGATTGCGTCCGGACAAAACACCGAAATTCCTCTCTCAGAGCCGGTGCCGGTCTATTTCACCTACTTCACCGCCTGGGCGTCTGAGGACGGGGTCGTGCAGTTCCGCGACGATGTCTATCAGCGCGACGGCGTAGATGAGCTGGCACTTCGCTGAAGCCGGTGTGACAATCATTCAATCAAAGCCGCCTGACCGGGCGGCTTTTCTTTTACCGCGGTGCTGTGACGCAATCAGGACGGTGGATATTGCCCTTGTCATGCGAGAGCGTTAAACAGCCGCATCCGGTTTGGCCAAGCGCATTCCGGATTCGAGCCCGTTTGACGTAGCGCCGCCACAAATCGCCGGCCTGCGTTGCGACCAAACCGTGCCATACGACCGAGCCAACAAGGAACCCGGACCCATGTCGAACGCGACCCAAGCAGCCCGTTTTTCAGACGCCTTTTTCAACCGTTCTCTGGCCGATGCCGATCCTGCGCTCTATGGCTCCATCAAGGATGAGCTCGGCCGTCAGCGTCATGAGATCGAACTGATCGCTTCTGAGAACATCGTCTCGCGTGCCGTGCTGGAGGCGCAGGGCTCGGTCATGACCAACAAATACGCAGAGGGCTATCCCGGCCGGCGCTATTATGGCGGCTGCCACTTTGTCGATGTTGCCGAGGAACTCGCGATTGACCGTATCAAGCAGCTGTTTGGCTGCGGCTTTGCCAATGTTCAGCCCAATTCCGGCTCTCAGGCCAACCAGGCGGTTCTTCTGGCCTTGGCCAAGCCGGGTGATACGCTGCTGGGCATGAGCCTCGACGCCGGCGGCCATCTCACCCATGGCGCGCGGCCCAACATGTCGGGCAAATGGTTCAATGCGGTTCAGTACGGCCTGGATCTGGCAACCGGTGTTATCGACTACGATCAGGTCGAGGCGCTTGCTCATGAGCACAAGCCGCGCATCATCATCGCCGGTGGATCGGCCTATTCGCGCCATATCGATTTTGCCCGCTTCCGGGCGATCGCCGATGCCGTTGACGCGATCCTCTGGGTCGACATGGCGCATTTTGCAGGCCTGGTGGCTGGTGGTTCGCATCCAAGCCCGTTCCCGCATGCCCATGTTGCCACCTCGACCACGCACAAGACCCTGCGCGGTCCTCGCGGCGGCATCGTCCTGACCAATGACGAGGACATCGCCAAGAAAATCAATTCGGCGGTCTTCCCGGGGCTTCAGGGCGGCCCGCTGATGCATGTCATCGCCGCAAAGGCTGTTGCCTTCGGCGAAGCACTGACCCCGGAGTTCAAATCCTACATCGGCAACGTCGTGCGCAATGCGGAAGTCTTGGCCGAGACCCTGGTCGAAGGTGGCCTGGAAATTGTTTCGGGCGGTACCGATACGCATTTGATGCTGGTGGACCTGAGGCCCAAGAGCCTGACCGGAAAGGCGTCCGAGGCAGCCCTTGGCCGTGCCTTCATCACCTGCAACAAGAACGGCGTGCCCAACGACCCGGAAAAGCCCACGATTACGTCGGGCGTTCGTCTCGGCACTCCTGCGGGCACCACCCGCGGCTTCGGCGAAGCGGAATTCCGCGAGATCGGCAAGCTGATCCTGGAAACGCTCGATGGTCTCAAGAAGGCCAATTCGGAAGAGGGCAACGCGGATGTTGAGGCTGCAGTGAAAGCCAAGGTGATCGCGCTGACAGACCGCTTCCCGATCTACCCGCATCTGGGTTGATCGCGCATGCGGTGTCCCTATTGCGGTTCGGAAGACAGCCAGGTGAAGGACTCGCGGCCCGCTGAAGACGGTACCGCGATCCGCCGCCGCCGTGTATGCCCCGACTGTGGTGGCCGCTTCACGACCTTCGAGCGGGTGCAACTGCGCGATCTGCAGGTGCTCAAGAAAACCGGACGGCGGGTGCCGTTTGACCGTGACAAGCTGGCCAAGTCTTTCCAGATCGCCCTGCGCAAGCGTCCGGTTGATCCCGAGCGGATTGACCGCGCGGTATCCGGCATTGTCCGGCGGCTCGAAAGTTCCGGCGAAACCGAAATCGCAACAGACGGCATCGGCCTGCTGGTGCTTGAGGCGCTCAAGGCGCTCGATGATGTGGGCTTTGTGCGCTATGCTTCGGTCTACCGGGATTTCTCCGGTCCGCAGGATTTCGAACGCACCATTGCCGAATTGACGGCGCGGATCGCAGGCGACAGCACCGCTGGAGACGATTGAGGCCATGGCCGCTGACGCGCTTGACCGGCGGTTCATGGCGGCGGCAATCCGTTTGGCCCGCTGGCATGAAGGCCGAACCGGTTCCAACCCCTCGGTGGCCACGCTGATCGTGCGCGAGATTGACGGCGCGCCGGTGATTGTCGGCCGTGGCATCACCGCGGTTGGTGGCCGCCCGCATGCCGAACCACAGGCACTGGCCGAAGCCGGCGATCTCGCCCGCGGCGCCACAGCCTATGTCACGCTTGAACCCTGCGCCCACCATGGCCGCACCCCGCCTTGCGCCGAGGCACTGGTCAGCGCCGGGATCAAACGGGTGGTGGCAGCGGCCAGCGATCCCGATGACCGGGTTTCGGGCAGGGGATACCAGATCCTGCGCAATGCGGGGATCGAAGTGGACGAGAACGTGCTTGCCGAGGACGCTGCACGTGATCTCACTGGCTACTTGACACGGCGTGTGAAGAACCGCGCGCATGTGACTCTGAAACTTGCGCTTTCCCGCAATGGCAAAATTGGCCGACGCGATGGAGGACAGGTGCGGATCACCGGTGAGATCAGCAACCGCGAGGTCCATGCGCTGCGCGCCCGGTCAGATGTGATCCTGATCGGAATCGGCACCGCACTCAATGATGATCCATCGCTGACCTGCCGGATCGAGGGGCTTGAGGACCGCTCGCCAATCCGGGTTGTTCTTGATACGGAGCTGAAATTGCCGACGGCTTCTGCATTGGTGCGGACCGCCCGTGAAGTGCCTGTCTGGATCGCGGCTGCCGCTGCCCCGGACCATCCGGCCCGCGCCGGACTCGTTGCTGCCGGTGTCGAGTTTATTGCCTGCGAAAGCCATGATGGCCGGATCGCGTTGCCCGAACTGCTGGAGGATCTGGCGGCCCGCGGTCTGTCAAGCGTGCTGGTCGAAGGCGGCGAACAGGTGGCGCAAGCATTTCTGGCCGAAAATCTGGTCGACAGGCTGATCCTGCTGACCGGCGAGACGGACATCGAGGGCGACGCGGTGGATGCGCCACTCATGTCCGGCGTCACGCCGTCCGGATTCCGCAAGGTCTCCTCAATGGTCTTCGGCACTGACCGTATGGATGAATTTGAAAGGCTCTAGACCCATGTTTACCGGCATCATCACCGACATCGGCCGGGTGGCCGAGATCAGCCCGCGCGATCAGGGCGTACGCCTGCGCGTCGAAACTTCATGGGATCCCGCCACTATTGATATCGGCGCATCGATCGCCTGTTCCGGCGTCTGCCTCACTGTGACTGCACTGCCTGAGACGGGTAACAATGGGCGCTGGTTTGAAGTGGAAGCCTGGGAGGAAGCCCTCCGGCTGACCACCATCGGGGCCTGGGGTGAGGGCACCCGAATCAATCTCGAGCGCTCGCTGAAGATCGGCGATGAACTTGGCGGGCACATGGTCAGTGGTCACGTCGATGGCATGGCCGATCTGGTGTCGGTCAAGGATGAGGGCGAGGCCCGGCGTTTCACCTTACGTGCGCCCGATGCGCTCGCCCGCTTTATTGCGCCGAAGGGATCGGTCGCGCTCGACGGGACATCACTCACCGTCAATGGTGTCGAGGGCGCGGACTTCGATGTGTTGCTGATCCGCCACTCGCTGGAAGTGACCACCTGGGCCGATCGCAAGGCGGGTGACCGCATCAACCTCGAAGTCGACCAGATGGCGCGCTATGCGGCGCGGCTGACCGAGATGTCGGGCAGGGGGTAGGCGCTGCGTTGCTGGCGTCCGGTTAGAGGCTGGCTGTCGAAATCGAACCGCGCCAGCAAATGCAGGCCGAACACCGCGAAGATGTGCATCAGCCAGATGGCATCATTGCGCGCCAGGAAAAATGTCTCGATGAATGACAAGAGGCTCGCAAACACGATCACCATGAAGAACATGTCGGCCATCGTGCGGTTTGCGCGTCGGCGTCGGGCGCGCGCATAGTTGAACATCGGCGCGACAAACAGGACCCAGCACAGCACGGCACTGCCGATGATGCCAAGATTGAGCAGCATATCGAGATAATTGTTGTGACCGTGCACGATGTAGCGGTAGTCCCAGGCCGCTTCGAAGGGGGCATCCAGCCCCAATACGTTGGGCGTCTGCCAGAAATTGTAGAGCCCGTATCCAAGCCATTGCTTGTGGGGGATCATCGAGAGGCTGAACTCCCACAGCGTTGTTCGTCCGGTGTAGGTCTTGTCACCAAGAAGGTCGCCGACAAGCTCAGCAAGGCCCGGGCTGTAAAGCACGCCAAGCGTAAACACGCCGACCCCGATGATCGCCATGACCGCTGCGAAAATCGCCATGCCGACGCGCCCGAACAAAGGCGCCATCAGAACGATCAGGATAGCAATTGGAAACAATCCTGCGGTCGTTTTCGATCCCGTGTTGGCGACAAACACGGCCGCCGCCGCGAACATCAGGAATCCGGAAAAACGTTGACCGGAGCGCATCAGATAAAGCCCGAAGATCGCGATCACGCTCATAACAGGTCCGGCGACGTTCTTGTGGCTGAAATGCCCGCGCCAAAGGCCGCTGTGCTGCGGCTCATAGGCGTCATAGCCATGCTTGGCGAGATCGGGAAAGGCCACGAGGCCGAAATAGGACAAGGCCAGAGCCGCCCCGGCACCGATGGTCAGGGCCGTTCTGAAATCCGTCTGGCTGCGCGGAAGCGCAACCACGGTAAAGGCAATCAGCATACCGATCATGGTGAACACCAGGGCCCGCAGCATGGCATCGGGGTAGGGTGATCGTATCAGGTTGAGCACCAGGATCCCGCCCAGCAACGCAAAGCCGGGTGTGATCAGGCTTGCGAGCACCTTCCGGTTGGCCAGGCACAGAAGGGCCAACAGGCAAACACAGCCGGCTGCCAGAAAGCCGAACTGATTGAGCGTGTCTCCGCTGTTGGCGGAGGCGGAATCATAGGTCAGCCGCACAGCAAACGGCCTGAGTGAAATCAGCATCAGCGCCAGGGACAGACCCGAAACCAGGATCGTGATGACCCTTGTGGTCGTTTCGCTCAACAACGAAGGCCGCGCAAGCTCAAGCGTCGCTGCCAGATGCAGTGGCGCGGAACCTGAGTGCGGGGAGGCCGCATTGGGAGTGGTGTACCGGTGGCGCATGCCAGAACCTGGACAAGAGAGATGAGGCTTCACCATCGACATTTATGGTTAATCGAGTGTAAAGATCAGCGATCAAAGCCGCTCGCAAGTGCACTGGTTTCAGCCTGGCGTGGTGCTTTCCGTTGCCTGGTCCGGATCGCCCAACTGCGCCAGTGCCTCAGCCCCCTTGGGGCACAGCGTGTAGATGCCCGTCGCCACCTTCTCGAACCAGCCGTAATGATTGTTCGCCATCAGCAATCGGGCCTTTTCGACGCCGGACAGTCTGGCCACCTCGGCGGCTTTGGTCGGGCCCTGTTCTGAGAGCACCCGGGCGCAGCGCAGCGCGTCCTGGCGATAGGCGGTCATCAGGCCTTGCCTTGTGGCCCCGCCGGAATTCGGGTCGCCGGTGCGCTTGGCAAATTCGCGCAGCAACCGGGCTTTCTTCAAGGCTGATTTCCGAGGCTTGTAGGGTGAGGGGTCGGCATGCACCTCGACAAGCCCGTCCTTCAGCCGCACCGTGATCAGCCCCAGCCCGAGCCTGCGGCAGAGTGAAGTGTTGGCTCTCAGTGCTTTCAAACCTGCGCGCCCGGTGCTGCGCGGGACAGCGACATAGACACTGTCGGTGATCGCCTGGCGTTCAATCGCCTGGTGAAACAGCGACAGCGAAAAGCTGGTCTTGAGCTCGACCACGACGGGGTCCTCGTCGCCACGCACGCCGACCACATCGGCGGCGCCGATTTCGCCCTTCACCTCATAACCCTGACCTTCGAGCAATGACTTGACCGGCGGGTAGAGGTCGGTTTCACGAGGTTTGGTTGCGCTCATCACCGGCCTGTCTAGCGGAATCGCAAGGCGCGGAAAAGACCGCCACCTTTCGGCACTGTGGTGAGACCCAACATATGTGACCGCAATTTATGCCGGGCACCGGTGAACAAGCTTCCAATCACCGCCGATCCCGCTGCTGAGCCTGCAAATGCCGCCGTTGGGGTTCTGCGCAGCCATTTTCCCTTGCCAAGCCGCGAACAAAGTGATTTGACCGCCGCTTCGATCCGACACTATATCCGGCGCTGGCCTTGCACACGATTTTACGCGTGCGAAAGACCCGCCCGAAGGTCCGCAAGACTGCCGCCCTGCATGAAATGACCGTGGGCGGCCAGCAAGAAGGAAGCCGCCATGGCGCCGCCAAAGACCCCGCATCTGCTCATCGTTGAAGCACGGTTTTATGATGATATGTCCGACGCCCTGCTCAACGGTGCGAAAGCCGCACTGGAAGAGGGCGGCGCGACCTTCGACGTCGTCACCGTTCCCGGTGCGCTCGAGATCCCGCCTGCTATTGCAATGGCGCTTGATGCCATGGACGAGGGCGGCGCCGAATATGACGGCTTCGTGGCGCTTGGCATCGTCATCCGCGGCGAAACCTATCATTTCGATATCGTTGCCAATGAGTCCGCCCGGGGGCTGATGACGCTCGCCGTCTCCGAATCGCTGGCGCTCGGCAATGGCATCATGACCACCGAAAATGAAGAGCAGGCCTGGGAGCGGGTTCGCAAAGACAAGCTCGACAAGGGTGGCTTTGCAGCTCGCGCGGCGCTCACCATGATTGCACTGAAAGACAGGCTGGCAGGCTGATCGTGACGACAGAACAAGAACCGGTCCCGGCAGTCAAAGCTGCCAATCAGCGCGGCGCGGCAAGGCTGGCCGCCGTTCAGGCGCTCTATCAGATGGACATCGGCGGCGCCGGTGTGCTTGAGGTTGTCGCTGAATATGAAGCACATCGGCTTGGCCACGAGATTGACGGCGAACAGTATCGCCCCGCCGATGCTGCATGGTTCAAGGCGGTCGTCTCCGGCGTGGTGAAGAACCAGCGCGCGCTTGATCCGGTCATCCGTGCCGGTCTCACTGAAGACTGGCCGCTATCCCGGCTCGACGCGACGCTCAGGGCAATCCTGCGCGCTGGTGCCTGGGAATTGTCGACCAAGAAAGAAGTGCCTGTAGCGGTGATCGTGACCGAATATGTTGATGTTGCGCGTGCATTTTTCGAGGAAGACGAGCCCAAGATCGTCAATGCCGTGCTTGACCGCCTGGCACGCAAATACCGGGCTGAGCAAACCCCGAGGCAGGGCTGAGCATTATGGCATTTCTTGATCGGGTCGGTCTTGCCGGAACCAATGAGGCTGAGAATCTTGCACGGCGCAACGCGCTGCTGCTCTCCGGCTCCCAGGCTTTTGGCGGTGCGGCGGCTCCGATTGCGATTTCCGTGGGCGGTCTTGCCGGATTCTATCTGCTTGGTGCGGATAAATCGCTCGCCACGGCGCCGGTGACTGGTTTCAATCTCGGTGTTGCCGTGGGGGCGCTGCCGGCCGCATGGCTGATGCGCCAGGTCGGCCGGCGCCACGGCTTTCTGTCCGGCATGGTGATGACTGCACTTGGCGGTATTGTCGCCGCGATCGCGCTGTTCCGCCATGAGTTCTGGCTGTTTGCCATCGGTATGGCGTTGATTGGTCTGGGTGGCTCCTTTGTTCAGCAATACCGCTTTGCCGCCGCTGATGGCTCGCCCACCAATTTCAAGGCGCAGGCGATTTCCTGGGTGCTGGCCGGCGGAGTGTTCGCCGCAATCATCGGACCGCAAACGGTGATCTTCACCCGCGAACTGTTCGCTCCGGTGATGTTTGCCGGCTCCTTTGTTGCGCTTGTGCCGCTGGCTTTGATCACCATGGCAATCCTGTGGTTTCTCAAGATCCCGGAGGACACCAAGCCCGGCGATGCAGGCCATGACGACACCCCGGCGCGACCGCTTCTCGAGATCATCAGCCAGTCGCGCTTCATCATCGCCATGATTTGTGGCGTCGGCTCCTACGCGCTCATGACATTCATGATGACCGGCGCGCCGCTGGCCATGGTCGGCTGCGGCTTTTCACCGGAACTCGCGACACTTGGCATTCAATGGCACGTCATGGCGATGTTCCTGCCGAGCTTCTTCACCGGTAAGCTGATCGCCCGCTTTGGCCGCGACACCATCACCGCGACCGGTCTTGTGATCCTGCTTGGCTGCGCCATCGTCGCCCATATGGGCATTGAGCTATGGAATTTCTGGTCGGCACTCGTGCTTCTGGGTGTTGGCTGGAATTTCGGTTTCATTGGCGCCACCACCATGGTGACCATGACCTACCGTGCATCTGAAAAGAACAAAGTGCAGGGGTTTCACGATGTGACCCTGTTCGGCATCGTTGCCTTTTCGTCGCTGATGTCTGGCAAGGTGCTCAATGCCTGGGGCTGGGACGCGCTCAACAGCTTTTTCTGGCCGGTGGCCGCATTCTGTCTCATCGCCCTCGTTGCGCAGAATCTGTGGGAGCGCCGCCGCGCCATCGGCTGAGCCGGGATTTCCGGTTTTGCCGCAGAATTCATCAAACTGGCGTCCGATCCGGCAGTTTCCCAAGGCTAAAATGGATGCACTGGCAATAAGACCATCTGCGCCCTTGACGACACCCCGCCTTAGTCGCAATCATCCGGCGCGATGGGGCAGGGGGTATGGGCATGTGGTCCGCGCTCCTTTCGCCACATAAGCTACTGGCCGGGGGGAGTTCTATTGGATCCGGCCTCTTTGGAGGGAAATCAGCATGTCAGTACTTTTTGCTGTCATCGCCTGTGGATTGCTTTCCGTTGTCTACGCCATCTGGGCGACCAAGTCGGTTATGGCAGCCGGCCAGGGCAACGCACGCATGCAGGAGATTGCAGGTTATATTCGTGAAGGCGCTCAGGCCTACCTGAATCGCCAGTACACCACCATCGCCATTGTTGGCGTGGTTGTTTTTGTCATTACCTGGGCGCTGCTCGGCGCCACCGCTGCCATCGGCTTCCTGATCGGGGCAGTGCTTTCGGGCGCGGCTGGTTATGTCGGAATGCACGTCTCGGTTCGCGCCAATGTGCGCACGGCGCAGGCCTCTGCGGTCAATCTGGCCGGCGGTCTCGACATCGCCTTCAAGGCGGGTGCCATCACGGGCATGCTGGTGGCGGGCCTCGCACTGCTGGGCGTTGCGGTCTATTACTGGATCCTGACCGGCCCGATGGCGCTGGCTTCGGACAGCCGTCAGGTGATCGATGCGCTCGTGGCCCTGGGTTTCGGCGCTTCGCTGATTTCGATCTTCGCCCGTCTCGGTGGCGGCATCTTCACCAAGGGTGCCGACGTTGGCGGCGACCTTGTCGGTAAGGTGGAAGCCGGTATCCCGGAGGACGATCCTCGCAACCCCGCCACCATCGCCGACAATGTCGGAGACAATGTCGGCGACTGCGCCGGTATGGCCGCCGACCTGTTCGAAACCTACGCGGTGACTGTTGTTGCCACCATGGTTCTCGCTGCCATCTTCTTCGGCGGCATGGATGTACTCGGGTCTGCCATGCTCTATCCGCTGGCGATCTGCGGTGCATCGATCATCACCTCGATCATCGGCACCTTCTTCGTCAAGCTCGGCACCAACGGCTCGATCATGGGTGCGCTCTACAAGGGCTTGATCGTGACCGGCGTTCTGTCGATCATCGGTCTTGGCGGTGCCACATCAATGACAATCGGCTGGGGTGAAATTGCCGTTATTGACGGCAAGTCGATCACCGGCATGAACCTGTTCATCTGCGGTATTGTTGGTCTGGTCGTCACAGCTCTGATCGTGGTGATCACCGAGTACTACACCGGCACCAACAAGCGCCCGGTCAACTCGATCAGCCAGGCATCGGTCACCGGTCACGGCACCAACGTGATCCAGGGTCTCGCCATCTCGCTGGAATCGACAGCTATGCCGGCGATTGTCATCGTCGGCGGTATCATCTCCACCTATCAGCTCGGCGGCCTGTTCGGCACCGGCATCGCGGTCACCGCCATGCTCGGCATCGCCGGTATGATCGTGGCACTCGACGCCTTTGGCCCGGTCACCGACAATGCCGGCGGCATCGCCGAAATGTCTGGTCTTCCACCGGAAGTCCGCCAGGCGACCGACGCGCTCGATGCGGTCGGCAACACCACCAAGGCGGTCACCAAGGGCTATGCAATCGGCTCGGCCGGTCTTGGCGCACTGGTCCTGTTCGCGGCCTATTCGAACGACCTTCAGTTCTTTGCCCGTCAGGCAAATGTCGAAGGCTCAACGCTCTATCCCTACTTCAAGGATATGGGTGAGATTTCGTTCGATCTGTCCAACCCCTACGTGGTGGCCGGCCTGATCTTCGGCGGTTTGATCCCGTATCTGTTCGGTGGCATTGCCATGACTTCGGTTGGCCGTGCGGCCGGTTCGATCGTGGAAGAAGTCCGTCGGCAGTTCAAGGAAAACCCGGGCATCATGGAAGGCACGCAAAAGCCTGACTATGGCCGCGCGGTTGACCTCCTCACCAAGGCAGCGATCCGTGAAATGATCGTGCCATCGCTGCTGCCGGTGCTGGCGCCGCTGTTCGTCTATTTCGGCGTGCTGATGATTTCCGGCTCCAAGGCCTCGGCTTTTGCCGCCCTTGGCGCTTCGCTTCTGGGCGTGATCGTCAACGGTCTGTTTGTCGCCATCTCGATGACCTCGGGCGGTGGTGCATGGGACAACGCCAAGAAATCCTTCGAAGATGGTTTCGTCGACAAGGATGGCGTCAAGCACGAGAAGGGTTCGGATGCGCACAAGGCGTCCGTGACCG
Organism: Hoeflea sp.; assembly: GCA_043585085.1. Lineage (GTDB taxonomy): Bacteria > Pseudomonadota > Alphaproteobacteria > Rhizobiales > Rhizobiaceae > Hoeflea. Next base: position 32,562 of record CP121320.1, on the reverse strand, counting down.
GTGACACGGTTGGCGATCCTTACAAGGACACCGCCGGTCCAGCCGTGAACCCGGCGATCAAGATCACCAACATTGTCGCACTGTTGCTGCTCGCTGTGCTGGCGCACTGAGCGATCTTGAAGTCGAAAAAAACACCCCCGCGGAGAGCGATCTCCGCGGGGGTGTTTGTTTTATGCCTATGCCATCCGGACAAGATTGTCACATCAGTGGCAAGCCAATCCGGTTCGTCAGCGCGCTGGAGAACCTGCTACTGTCCGCCGCTGAGGATCGAACGTGCCACCGAATTGCCCGTTGATTGGCCACTGCCGACGCCAGACAGGACCTGCGCCAGGAACGATTTGTCGAGACCGCCGGTCGGAGTGGTGCGTGAGATCATGTCAAACACCTTGCCGTCCTGGAGGGTGTAGTTTGCGATCCGGCTGACCGTGCTTTCATCATCAAAATAGACCGCCAGCACGGACTGATCGACAAGCTTCGGTTTCATGAACATCGCGCCGCGAACGCGTCGCTGAGAGATGTAATAGAAAACTTCATTGTCAAACGTTGCTGTTGTCGATGGAGTGCCAAGAGACAGCAGCACCTGTTCGCGGCTTGAGCCCACGGGCGTGAGGTCGAGCGCGGTCTGGTCGACCACATAGCCCTGATTGAGCACTTCACTGGTTGAACAGCCTGCGAGCATGACAGTGGAGATGACCGCAACTGCAGCGCCGAGACGCAAATTCCGTCCGGTTGCCTTGAAAACTCTCATCTTAAACGACATCTCCCTTTGGCGCGTATCTTAGAAGCAGCCATTGCGTTTTGCGTTCCTTTCGGTAAACCAGCTTCCGCATGGATGCAACACGCCAGTCTCCCATGATCGCGATGATATCCAACCGCCATTGAAGGCATTTTGATGATCTGGTCTCTGTTAAAACGAAAAAAATCGAACGCGGCGCTAGTCACGCGTCAGTACGAGGCGATCACGGCTGCGGCGCGATCGCCAGTGTTTTACGAAGAGATGGACGCGCCCGATACGGTGATCGGACGGTTCGAGATGATCACCATACATCTTGTCCTGTACCTGCGCCGCACCGCTGCATCCGGCCCGGCGGTGCAGGGGCTCGCCCAGGAGGTGCTCGAAGCGTTTTTCGAGGATGTCGACCATTCCATTCGCGAGCTCGGCATTGGCGATACCGGTGTGCCCAAGCGCATGAAAAAATTTGCTCGCATGTTCTACGGCCGGGCCAATTCCTATGGTGAAGCGCTTGAAGTGCCTGATCAGGCGGCCCTGGCCGAAGCGCTCAGCCGCAACATTCACCCTGATGCGGGTGTCGCCGCTCCCTCAATGCAAGCCTTGGCCGAATGGATGATGAGAACAGCAACCGCGTTGCAACGGGTAGGGGAGGACACGCTCGCTTCAGGTCAGCTGGAATTCACTGCTGATCATGCAGGCTCAAAGGACAGGGCAGGATAGCTTTCCAATGATGATGCAGAACAATTCCGTGTTTTCCTTTCCGGTCAAGGTGGGGCATGTCTCGGCCAATCCTGTGACGATCACGGTTTCAGCCGATCAATCGGATCTCAAGAAGCTCGCGGCGCAATGGTGTGTTCCGGAGGTTCGTGCGTTTGAAGCGGAGATCGTCATCGGGCGGTGGAAACGTGACGGCGTCCGCCTCAAGGGCAAGGTTACCGCAACCATTGCGCAGGAATGTGTGGTCACGCTTGATCCTGTTGAACAGCGCATTGAGGAAGAGCTGGAGGCGGTGTTTCTGCCGGAGAACTCAAGACTGGTGAAGCGTATCACGGATGGCAACGGCGAGATGTTCCTCGATCCTGAAGGCCCTGATTTGCCGGACACCTTTTCCGGAGACACGATTGATGTCGGTGCTGTTGCAGCCGAGTTCGCAGCACTTGCCATCGACCCGTATCCGCGCAAACCGGGCCTTGATTTCGTCGACAGGATCGAAAGTGACGAAACGGTGGACAAAAAACCGTCACCCTTTGCTGTTTTGCAGGGGTTTAAGCGCGATGAATAGCGCTGGTCGGACCGCATTGGCTCACAAATCGGTTGTGTGCGGTGGGAAAAACAGTATTTTCGGCCCACCAATCTGGCCTGAAGTGCCGGAGATAAGGGACGGGGCGTGATCAGAATTTCTGTCGACTTGATGGGTGGGGACCATGGCCCCGAAGTGGTCGTCCCCGGCGTCGCCAAGGCGCTGGAGCGTCATCCCGAGATTCGCTTCCTTCTTTTTGGTCTCGAAGAGACCTGCAAGCCGGTGTTGGCAAAGTACCCGGCACTGCGCGAGGCATCCACATTCGTGGCCTGTGAAGTTGCCGTGCGGATGGACGACAAACCAAGTCAGGCTTTGCGCCAGGGCCGCTACAAATCGTCCATGTGGCGCGCCATTGATGCCGTCAAGACGGGTGATGCCGACGTCTGCGTTTCGGCCGGCAACACCGGTGCCCTGATGGCAATGTCAAAATTCTGCCTGCGCACCATGGCCAACATCGAGCGGCCCGCCATTGCCGCAATCTGGCCGACGCTGCGCGGCGAAAGCATTGTGCTCGATGTTGGAGCGACAGTCGGTGCAGATGCGCAGCTGCTCATCGACTTCACCATGATGGGGGCAGCGATGGCGCGGGCTCTTTTCGAGGTTGAGAAGCCCACCGTGGGCTTGCTGAATATCGGTGTTGAGGAAATCAAGGGTCAGGAAGAGGTCAAGGAAGCCGGACGCCTGATCCGCGAAGCTGCGATGCCAAGCTTGGAATATTACGGCTTTGTCGAAGGCGATGATTTGGGCAAGGGCACGGTTGATGTGGTTGTGACCGAAGGCTTTGTCGGCAACGTCGCACTCAAGACAGCGGAAGGGACGGCCCGGCAGATCGCGCAATATCTGCGCGCGGCGATGTCGCGCACCTTGATGGCACGGATCGGATACCTTTTTGCCAAGGGCGCCTTTGACCGCCTGCGCGAGAAAATGGACCCCGGCAAGGTCAATGGCGGTGTCTTTCTGGGCCTCAACGGGATTGTTATCAAGAGCCATGGCGGTGCAGACATCGAAGGGTTTGCGGCTGCCGTAGATGTCGGTTACGACATGGCTCGTAACGGTTTGAAAGCCAAGATCGAGCACGATCTCAACCTTTATCACAAGCGCCGTTCGGCAATAGCACTGGCGTCTGATGACGTTTCTTCAAATTAGGAACCAAGCATGATCCGTTCTGTAGTACGCGGTTTTGGGGCACAGTTGCCCGAGCGGGTAATGAAAAACAGTGACCTCGAGAGCATTGTCGAAACCAATGACGAGTGGATTGTCCAGCGCACCGGCATTCGTCAGCGTCACATCGCCGGCGAGCAAGAGACCACAGCGTCGTTAGGTGAAATGGCCGCGCGCGTTGCGCTTGAGCGCGCCAATATGACGCCGGCCGATATTGACCTGATCATCTGCGCCACCTCGACGCCGGACAACACCTTTCCCGCGACTGCGGTTAACATTCAGGACCGTCTCGGCATGCACCATGGTGCTGCTTTTGACGTTCAGGCTGTCTGTTCCGGCTTCGTATTCGCCGTCACCACCGCTGACAGCTACATCAAGTCGGGGCTTGCACGACGGGTCCTGGTGATCGGCGCCGAGACATTCTCGCGTATTCTCGACTGGACCGACCGGACAACCTGCGTCCTTTTCGGTGACGGCGCCGGTGCGGTCGTGCTGGAAGCCGAAGAGGGAAGCGGAACGGTTTCCGATCACGGCATTCTCACGGCGCATCTGCGTTCCGATGGTGCCCATCGCAAGAAGCTCTATGTTGATGGCGGACCGTCGACCACAGGCACCGTCGGTCATTTGCGCATGGAAGGCCGTGAGGTTTTCAAGCATGCCGTCGGCATGATCACGGATGTGATCGAGGCGGCCTATGAAGCCACCGGACTGGGGTCGCAAGATATTGATTGGTTCGTACCCCACCAGGCCAACCGAAGGATTATTGACGCTTCGGCTAAAAAACTCGGTATTGATGACAATAAGGTCGTGATCACGGTTGACAAACATGGCAACACATCGGCCGCCTCAATCCCCCTGGCGCTCAATGAGGCGGCATCCGACGGTCGGATCAAACAAGGCGACTTGGTGCTCCTGGAAGCCATGGGCGGCGGTTTCACGTGGGGTTCAGTGCTTCTGCGCTGGTAACAATTTAGCACTTAAAACAGTTCGGACATTATCCCACGCGTGACTCTTGGTCTTGCTGTTGCAAAACAGCGGCGGTGATCAGAGTTGCTTGACCTTCCCCGGGATGATCCATAAACTCATTGGAATGCATTTCAGGGCAGCGGGGAAGCTGGCCGGTTTGGTGGACCTTATGAGTGGAAAAACGATCACCAGAGCTGATCTCGCTGAAGCGGTTTTCCGCAAGGTCGGGCTTTCGAGAACCGAATCCGCTGAACTCGTTGAAATGGTTCTTGAGGAAGTTTCCAATTCGATTGTTCGGGGTGAGAGTGTAAAGCTGTCATCTTTCGCCACTTTTCAGGTCCGTGAAAAGAAGGAACGGATCGGCCGGAACCCGAAGACGGGCGAGGAAGTGCCGATCAGCCCACGTCGGGTGATGACCTTCAAGGCATCAAATGTGCTGAAGAACCGGGTGCTCAAAGGCCATCTGGCGCGCAAGGGCAAGTCCTGACCGTTTTACGGCCTGGCTTTCGGATGTTTTCCAAAAAGAATGGACCGGTTGATCGGTTCATGGAGCAAGCACTCCCGGCCGCGCGACGGGCTTGATATTTATCTTACAAACCGTTGAAGTGTGGGTACCTCGAAGGCGCTTGCGCCGATTCGTCTGCACGGGCGGATACGGCTTGGCCATTCGAGCCTCTCGAAGGGGAGAGCCTGCCGCCGCGAGAGGCTCGTAACCGCGGGCTAAGCCTGATGACAATGCTGTGCGAACTATGGAGTGGCCCAATGGACAAAAGCCCTGACGCGTTTCGGACCATCTCAGAGGTCGCCGATGATCTTGACCTGCCACAGCATGTACTGAGGTTCTGGGAGACCCGTTTCACCCAGATCAAGCCGATGAAGCGCGGCGGCGGCCGCCGCTACTATCGGCCGGACGATGTCGAATTGCTTAAGGGAATTCGCACGTTGCTCTATGATCAGGGGTATACGATCAAGGGTGTTCAGAAGCTGCTCAAGCAAAATGGCAACAAGTTCGTCATCGCAATCGGTTCTGGCGACATGGCGGCTGTCGAGGCACTTTCTGCGAGCATTGCAGAAGAAAAACCGGCGCCTCCCCGCGTCGCTGCGGCCGAAGAGGATCAACTCGTAGGCAAGGCCCGGCTACCCTCCACGCGCCGCTTTTTTGGGCTTGGTGGTGAGGCAGGCAAAGCCGGAGAGGACGCACACGAGCCTGAACGCAAGGCCGGGATGTCGCGCGATGACCGGGCGCTTCTTCAAGAAGCGTTGTACGATCTACTGGAGTGCAAACGTCTTCTCGACCAGGTCAGGTGATCGGCTGAGCATATTTGTGTCCGTCTTGGGTTGGTCACCTCAAAGGGACTCGCTCAAGCTGTCGAGAGATAAGCTGATCCAACCAGACAGGGCTGGCCGTGCGGCGTATCCCGGGCGTGGCGAGCCTTTCCAGGCCGGATACCGAATGATCATGAACTCGCCGTGAAACCCTCGAAATAGGCCCTTAGATCTTCCCGGGAGAACTCGGCCTCAATCTGCTCCGGCGTCATTGTTTTGGCTCCGAACCACGGGAATTTACGCTCATCGAAACTTTCGGTGAGGAAATCGATAAAGTTTCGATGACGGGCACTTTTGGTGACTTCGGGATGGGTGGCAAGCCAGATTTCGACACGGAAATCGAAACCCAGATCGACATGCTCAACATTGCCACCAATGGCGCGCGCGTAGTTGGGCATCAGGCCAATACCTGCCCCTTTTGCCACCGCCCAGTAATGGGCTGATGAGAAATTGGTTTTCATCCGGACCATGCGATCAGCAATCTGTGGCCCGAAAATCTTGTCGAGTTCGTATCCGCGCAACTGGTCTGTCTGTTGCTCGACCACACGATGATTGACCATATCGGCAACATTTTTAGGACGTCCGAAATTCTCAAGGTAGCTGCGACTGGCAAACGGTTTGAGATGCAAATAGCCAAGTCGCTTGGTCTTGAGTTCCGGGCGGTTCGGGCGCTCGAGCTGCACCGAAATGTCGGCCTCCATCCGCAACACGTCGACAGAACGCATGGCGCATTGGAGTTCGATCCGGTTCTGGGCGCCGGTGGCGTTCATATGATCAACAATGCGTGGTGTAAGCCAGAAACTCCCCAGTCCCTCGGTAATAGCCAGCCGGATGGGGCCTTTGGCATCCCGCTCGGCCATCGATGCCACGCGCCACATGTCGGAGACTGAGTTTTCGACATCGCGGGCGGCCAGCACCACCCGGCGTCCCTCATCCGTCAGTCTTACACCTTCGGATTCTCGAAACAGGAGAGGATACCCCAGAATGTCTTCCAGGCGGGATATCGTTCTGCGCACGGTATTGACCGACATTGCGAGTTCGTCCGACGCCTTGCGAAAGCTGTAAAGCCTGGCGACGGCGAGAAATACCCTAATGCTGTTCCAATCCGCGTTACGCCATTGGTGTTCCATGGGTGGAACTCTCTGTGCTCGAATTTGCCAAAGTCATACGGTTCGCCTGTCGCTAAGGTGCCCCTAACAAAATAGGGACAAAAACCAATGCCGACCACACCAGAAAATAGTCTTTCGTCACCGAATGCAAGTCTCCTAAAAAAAGAGGCTGCGCAGGAGGCCGAGCGGATGCGCCGTGCCGCAGCTCTTGTGACCGTGACCAACCGGCTTGACCGGGCGGATGTTCCGAGACTTCTGGAAGCAGCCAGCAAGGCGATTGGTCAACTGGCGGTCCCGGAAACAGTCATCCGCATCGGAGAAAAGAACCCGGATGCCATCTGGCTGTTCGCGCGCCGGGGCCGGTCCCGTCCTGAAGGTTTCATGTCTGCGCTTTTGCTCAATGAGAAGGGCCGATCGGCCTTGTTTGACGGAGACCTCGATTTGCTCGATCCGCAGGATCAGTATCTGGTCAGTCAGCATGAGCGTCCCGCGGCAATCTATGTCTGGGCCAGTTTCACGCCCGGTGTGCTCGCGGCAGGGATCAATCGTGTGATGGATCGTTTCGATTCTCCCCATTATGCCAACGCCGATGTGATCTCGACCTCTTTCACCATTCGCGGACACCGCGCCATGGTTCGCCGCGGCTTCGAACAAGGGGTCTGGCATGACGGCAGGTTGCTGGAAGATTTTTATATGATCCCACGTCGCCCCAAGACCCTCGCGGAACGTTTGCCGCGCTATGCAACCCATGATTCCGCACTCCGGCCCACGGGCATCCGGGTGGTCAATGGCTTTGACGACATGATGCGTATCGCGGCGATCCGCTCTGCGGTTTACATCGGCGAGCAGGCCTGTCCTTACGATGAGGAATTTGATGGAAACGATCTGGCCGCAACGCATCTTTTGGCGTTCATCAACAATGAACCGGTGGGGTGTATGCGAATTCGATTCTTCGGGGACTTCGCCAAGATGGAACGGCTCGCCGTCCGCAAGGAGTATCGTCGCTCACGTGCTGCATTCGATCTGGTGCGCGCCAGCGTGGCGTTGTGCAAGGAGAAGGGTTACCGCCGGATATATGGTCATGCACGGCAGGATTATCTTCCTTTCTGGCAGAGTTTCGGCTTCAAACTGAAGGAAAATGGGGCGCCCTTTGCCTTTTCCGATCAGGTCTTTGTGGAGATGGTCGATGAAATAGAGCCGTCATCAACCGCGCTCTCGCTCAAGGACGATCCCTATCGCTTGATACGACCGGAGGGAAATTGGCACCGGGCGGGTCCACTGGAACTCTCAGCGGTTCGTCAAAATCCGCTTCACGCGGTGCGAGCCTAGAGGAAATGGTTATGGAAGATGTCGCTTCCGGCTCCTACGCCTGGATTATCCGAACACTGGTAACATGCCGGGATGAGGCAGATCGCCTCGAACGGACCAGCCTGAGCAACCTTATCAACATGGCGGTGTTGCAGACTGCCCTGGATTGGGAGGGAGCGGAGCCGTCACGGGGCGACGAAACCAGTCTCGATGCGTTGTTGCGCTTGAAAATGAAACTCGCGTTTTCAGAACGGAGCGACAATGTCGTCCTTCTGGACTCGAAAACCGCCGGGGAAGCCTAACGTCCTGCGGTTTGCCGGGTGGGTGCATGGGTTGACGCCACCGTCCGCGGCGCACCCGCCCGGTTCAAAATTGAGGGATCGGCATTTCTTGCGGTGGATCCCGAACGACGAAAGACCCGGATCGCTTTGAGCGGTCCGGGTCTTGTCTTGTTTGCGCTCTGAGTTGCGCGGTCAGGATGTCAGGCGCAACTTGACCACACCTTTCTTTATGGCGTCGAAGATCGGGCTTAGCTGCTGCCGGGACGGGGCGTCGAAGAAGTGCGCAGAACTTGTGGCGCATTCCTCAAGCATTTTTCCGGTTCCCACATCCGCTTCCTCAAGCCGGATCGTGTAAATCGTAACACCATCCACCTTGGCATTTTCGCATGCGGCTTTTGTCTTCTTGTCCAGCGCATTGTTGGTCTGACCAATATTGGCTGACGTTAATCCATCCAGGCGACCATCAACCAGGTAGCCCATGCTGGTGTAGGCTGACCCCAGGTCATTGTTGAGGTTGCCGAACGAGTTTTGGCCGTCGGTGAGAAAGATCATGATCTTTTCGACTGATGTATCGCTCTTCGGGGCGCCTTGGGTAAAAGGTTCGCGGTCAGAGAGCACGCGCCACCCCCACATCACGCCTTCAAGCATGTTGGTGGAGCCGTTTGCCTCCAGCGCCTTCACGGTCGTTCTGATTTTGCTGAAGTCGGTCGTCAGCGGCACCAAGGGCTCCATTTCGCATCCGAAACCCGGGCCCTTGGGGTCATTTTTGTTGGAGTAGAAATTCGAAGGCGAATTGTCGACTTTCACCTTTTTCCACTTGCCTGTCAGTGCCACCGCATCATCGGTGTTTTTCGGTTTCTTGTATTCGCCAACCCGTCCATACCGGGCCAACTGATCCTGTTTGTCCGCTTCGGTGGCTTTGTTGCCTTTCACGGGCTTGCCGCCATCGGGAAGGTAGGAGTTGGGATAGCCCCATTTGTTGTCCGGCTCATCTATGGCGAAGAATGGAGTGAACAGCGACGTTGGATTGGTGATGTCGGGTACGGTATCATCCACATCGTGCAAGGTGTTGCCGGCGGGAACACGTGTTTCAACACAGCCGGGCCACTCCACCTTCAGGTGGTTGAACATGGCGAAGCGGCTGAATTCCGAAGGCAGATCGGATTGCGGAATCGGCGCCTTTGCATCCTGGTCAATCCAGGTCGCCGCCGCCTTCTTAACCTTGCCTGCGCCATTGATCTCGGGACCATGCTGGGGGCCGACATTGACAAAGCCCGCGTAAGGCACAACTGCAAATTTGAGCTGTTCCTTGTTTAAGCCCAATGCTTCCATGCCATCAACCAAGCCGATCACCGCATTCTGCAGGGAGGTCAGCTTGCCGCCCAGCATGGAGCCGGTGGTGTCAAGCACCAGCGCGATTTCATATTTCGTGTAGGCATAGGTGGCGGTTGCCTCCGCGCTCACCGCAGCGCTCTTTTTGCTCATGAAGCCACCGAAGACAAGCGGTTGATCCATGCTTGCTTTGACCGTCGCGTCGCCGTCAACCATCGACACGGCAACTTTCGCGACGTTGAGGCCGTAATTGGCGGTGATCGTGGTTTTCGCCAGTTTCAGGGCTTGAGCTTCGCTCATGTCGCCCTCGCGCGCAATCAACAGGGCAGCGGAATCGACAGCATTCTGGAGCTTGCTCTTTTCAACGCTCATCCCGACATAATCGACGGCCAGTCCACCGGCGACCATCACCGGAACAGCCAGAATACCGAATGTCAGCGCAAAGTTACCAGATGTGTCCTTCAAAAATGACGAAGTTCGGTTCATGTTTGGCATCCCGATCCTGTGTCCTGTTTCGACATTTGAAGCCGCATTTTGGTCAGTAAGCACTGTCAAAATCCTGAGCTGTTCTCAATTTTCGAATTTCATAATAGTAGGGAGAGTTGAATATTCAGTTGCAGGGCGAGGTAAAGGGATTGCTAAATTAATATATACATTGTGTAAGCTGGCCACGTTTGAATTGGCATCCCTGGAGACAGCGCTCGTGGTTCGGGTTTGAGCACGGTGAACAGTACATCGTAATGCATGCATAGTCTGACTTCTGCAGCCGGCATGCAGGGCGAGGCGCCCATAAGGCTACCCCTGAAAAACCGGCCACTGTTATGCTGTCTTACGGGGTGTTTTTTCAGCAAATCCCAAAACCGGCCTTGCGCCCAAATCGGTGATGATCTAAGGCCTTTCACCAGTCGGAGCGTAGCGCAGCCCGGTAGCGCACTTGTCTGGGGGACAAGGGGTCGTGGGTTCGAATCCCGCCGCTCCGACCATTTCTCAAAAATACTTTGTAGTTGTTTTTCGGCTCAGCGCGTTGGGGCGGACAGATTTCCGGTCATCACTCTCGCAGAACCGATTGCACGCCCCTGGCGCCATTGAGAGGCAGGGACAAAGGATGATGCTTGAGTGTGCCGTGCCGTCTGCCAGCGCATTTCCAGCGCGATGCAGCCCCAGACCACACCCATCAAAAGATAGAAATGCCGCCAGTGGTCGGTGTCGATCACATTGCCGATGATGGTGTGGCCGAACAACACGATGAGCGCCAACATCAGGTAGGGTTGCCAGGGCCGCTCCCGCAGCAGGTAGCGAAAGCCGAGTGTGAAGGTCCAAATCATCAGCGCGACGTAGCTGACAAATCCGAGCCAGCCATAATCCATTAGCGCCTTGAGCCAGATGTTGTGGGTGTCTTCGCCCCACATCAGACCGAATTCCAGCGGTCCGATCCCCAGCGGATGCTCCATCGCCATCAGAAAACCGATGGCGTGACGTTCGAAGCGGCCATGGCGCGCGCCGTCATAGGCCTGAACCAGCTTGGCCCGGTCGGAAAACAGCTCTGAGACCTGATCGAATTGCAACGCCACAATGATTGCGGCAACCAGCAAGACAAACCCCAGCATCGACATGATCAGGATTTTCAGCCGGAAGGCACCGGTGCGCTCCTTGATTAGCATGATGGCAACCAGCAGAGCCATGCTGATCGCCAGCAAACCCCAGGCCGCGCGGGAGAAGGAGAGGAAGACGCCCAGCACCAGGATCATCAACCCCAGCACCCTGAAAGGTGCCGCTTTCAGCGTTCCGGTCAGCAATCCATACATCAGATAGAGCGTCGGCAGCACCAGATAGGGACCAAACACGTTTGGATCCTGAAACGCTCCCATCGCGCGGTCGTATCGGGTAAACACCTCGCCGCCGGGAATCGCGCCGAAATAGCCCAGAATGCCCAGCAAAGCCGTCATGATGGCTGCCGCCACATAGGCCCTGAAAATCAGCAGCAGGCGGCGCTGGTCGGCCTCTATGATCGCGGCAAAGAACATTGCCGTAAAGGCCAGAAACAGCGACACGGCAATGTACATCGGCGTCTGCTTGACCGCGTCCATTGTCAGGATCGAGAACATGCCGCCGATGTTGAAAATCACGTAAAGCGCGATCAAGGGCGCGATGTGCCGGGACAGTTTGAGGCCGAACAGGGCCCAGATCCCGATCAACACCACCAAAAACAGTTCGTACGGGGCCGGTTCGTTGATAACGAACCCCGACAGAAACACCCCGAAGGCCACGCACAGCGAGGCCAGCATCGACACCACAGCGCGCTGCGGCTGGAAGGTTGCGGAGACGGGGAAGGCGGTGCTGGTCAATAGGCGTTTTCCGTGTTGAGCAGCCGGAACGGGGTGAGAAACAGGATCTTCAGGTCGAACAACAGCGACCAGTTCTCGATGTAGTAGAGGTCGCACGCGGTGCGCTGCTTGATCTTTTCGTCATTGTCGATCTCGCCGCGCCAGCCATTGATCTGGGCCCAGCCTGTGACGCCGGGCTTGACCCGATGGCGGGCGAAATAGCCATCCACCACTTCCGCAAACAGCCTGTCATGCGCCGCTGCAACGACGGCATGCGGGCGTGGTCCGACAAGCGAGAGGTCCCCGCGCAGCACGTTGAAAAACTGCGGCAGCTCGTCAATCGAAGTCTTGCGGATGAAGCGCCCCACCCGGGTCACACGCGGATCACCCTTTGTAACCGCGGCCCGTGCTGTGGGATCGCATTGGTCAGTGTACATCGAGCGGAACTTGAACACGTTGATGACTTCGTTGTTGAAGCCATGGCGCTTTTGCATGAACAACACCGGTCCCTTTGAATTGAGTTTGATGGCAATGGCCGTTGCGACCATCACCGGCCACAAGACCAGGATAGCAAGCAGCGAAAAGAAGATGTCAAAGGTCCGTTTTGCCACCGAATCCCAATCGGTAATGGGCCGGTCAAAAATGTCGAGCATCGGCACGGCGCCGATATAGGAGTAGGAGCGGGGCCGGAATCTGAGCTTGTTGGCATGGGCGGCGAGGCGGATGTCGAGAGGCAGGATCCAGAGCTTCTTGAGCAGTTCCAGCACCCGTGATTCCGCATTGAGCGGCAACGCGATGATCAGCATGTCGATGCGTGCCAGGCGGGCAAAATCGACCAGGCTGTCAATATTCCCAAGCTTGGGGTACCCCGCAACGACCGGCGGCGAGCGGCGCTCGTCCCGGTCGTCGAAAATTCCGCAGATGCGGATGTCATTGTCGGCGTCCATCTCGATCGAACGGATCAGATCCCGGGCCGTATTGCCGCCGCCGACAATCACTGCGCGCCGTTCCATAACGCCATTTCGTGCCCAGCGGCGAATGCCAAAGGCCACGATGTTTCGGCTGACGAAGAGCACGACTGCGCCAATGGCAAACCACGCAAGGAACCAGAAACGCGAAAACACCAGACCCGATTGCAGGAAAAACGTGCCCACCGCGATCAACGCGAAGGCACTGGCCCATGCGGTCAGCACCCGCGGCAAGGTCCGCAACGCGCTGCGCAGCGCCGGGACCTGATAACCGTCTGCGATCTGGATCAGCAAAACAGCGAAGGCGGATCCGGCAAGAATTGCCGGGCCGTAATAGAGTTGTATCGAGGTGTGGCTGAATCCAACATACATTGCGTAGACGATGAAACCGCTGGCCAGGAGCAATCCGAATTCGACGAGGCGCAGCATGCCGATGATCATGGTCGGTGAGTAGTTTTCCTGCGACAGCCGATTGGCGGTCTGGCGGGCAAGGCGGCTCATGTTTTCACTGCCATCGCTTGGCTTGCCAGGCTTTGCCTCGACCTCGTCCATTGCCTTGCGGATGGACTTGGAATCGAATGCGCTGCTTCGCTCTATCTTGTTCACGGCATGATACTCCCGGGAAATACGGATCTCCCGGATACCATGCGCACCCTAAGAAAGACTTGACGCCGTTCGTTCTTGCTGGCCCTGTTCGTCTCTCACCCAACAAGACGCACAGGGTCGATGTACTGTTTTGAGAGGGTAAAGCTGCTCAACGACACCGTTGCATTCAATTGAACGCGGTTTGATCAGGCCTGGCCGGCGAGGCAGTCCTGATACAGGTTTGACATGGCTTCGGCCATTGCGACTGCTGAAAACTGGCTTCTGAAAGCTGCAGGCTCCGGCATCGCATGGCTTAGCCAGCCCACATCGGTGATGCTGCGCACCATCACATTGGCCAATTCTTCTGCATCGCCGGGCTCGACGAAGGCTTCGAAATCCTTGCCGAGTATCTCCGGAATGCCGCCAACGCGGGTTGATATCACGGGTTTTCCAGCAGCCACCGCCTCGAGCACGATATAGGGCATGGACTCGGCACGGGAAGGGATCACCACTGTCCGCGCAAGGCTGAATGCCTCGCGCGCAGGCATGGCGGGTCGCATGGTCAGCCGCGAGCCCATGCCCATGGCATCGATGCGCGACTGGTAGCGCGGCTGATCGTCGCCATCGCCGACCATGACACCGCGCAAGGGACGGCCGCTGATCTGCTCGGCACGCCTCAGGGCCTCGATGAAGACATCCGGCCCCTTGAGATCACGCATCATTCCTATGTAGAGAAAATCAACCGCATCGGACACCGTTTCAACAGGCTCGAACTCATGCGTGCGCAGCCCATTGTGGATCAGCCGCCATGGAGCCCGTGGTGAACCGATCTTGGTGGTGTAGGTTTGCCGCTCATAGTCCGACACAAACACCAGACTGTCGGTCCAGCGTTCGAGCAGCCGCTCTATCGCGAAATACACACGGCCGCGCAGTTTGTCTCTGTCATAGTGCAGACTGCCGCCATGGGGTGAATACAAACGGGCAACGCGAGACTTTGATACCCGTAGACGTGAGCCGATCAACCGCACGAAGGCGCCACCTTTGGCGCCGTGTCCGTGCAGAACATCCGGCTGCAATTCCTTGATTTGTTTGTATGTTCGAAGCGCCGCACTGACATCCGACGGCCCCAGTGAGCGCCGGATCGGCATTCGTGTAAGGCCGAGACTGAGATGCGGCATGATGGTCTCGAACAATCGATCTTCATAGGTACCACCGGTGGAGGAATCGCACAGAATTCCCACATGGTGTCCTGCCTTCGCGTGCTCCTCTGCGAGATCGCGGACATGCCTGAAGATGCCGCCCACCGGCGACCGGAAACAATGTACAATCCGCAAGGGCGAAGCTGCTGTCATCTGATCAGAACAACCGCTCGCGAACGTAAATGGTGTCACCGGCCAGGATCGGATCGGAAATCGACACGCGTCCGGTCATGATATCGCCATTGATCTTGCGGGTGATATCGACATTGCGCTGATTGGCGCGTGCTGAAAAACCTCCGGCAATGGCGATGGCGTTCTGGACCGTCATGCCAGCCACATAGGAGTATTGCCCGGCCTGGCCCACTTCGCCCATGATGAAGAACGAGCGGTACCGGTCAATTTCGATGGTGACATCGGGATCGCGCAGATAGCCCTGGCGCAGGCTGGCCGCAATCGAACCTTCAAGTTCCTGCAATGTGCGCCCGCGCGCGGCAACCGCGCCAACCAGCGGATAGGCTATATAGCCAGCCTGGTCGATAGAGAATGTTCCGGTCAGGCCTGGTTGTTCGAAAACGGTGATGCGCAACCGGTCGCCTGAATCGAGCCGGTAAGGTTGGATGACAGCTTCGTGGAACGCTTTGGGGGCAGGGTGGTAACCGGAGCACCCTGCAAGCACCAGCGAGCTCATCGCGGCAGCAAGAAACGCCGCAGCTTTGGAAACGGTGCGAGGCTTGCCCATCTGTGCGCCGACGGGCGCGCTTTTGGGCTTGCTACGCGACGCGCCGCGAGGCTGGGCGGGGGGCTGGGCCGGTTTCATGCTGCAGTGTTCTCCACGCGAAACGTGTGTTCTTCGATCTCCGTTATCGATCCATTAAGGTTAACGGGCGGTAAAACACGGGTGAATAAATACGCTTCTCAAGCCTCTTTCTTGCCTGGGGCAGAGCGTTCGCAGGAAGTAAATGAACTGTCACCAGGCCTTTAACCCTTGCGTTACCATGTTCGTTTACTCTTCTGGCTCTGTGTTAGTACGGAGTAATTGCGCATGTCTGTCGGACCAGCAACCCAATCAGATGTCGACATTGATATTGGTCGCCTGTTCAAAGCGATATGGGACAGGAAAGCCCTTGTTGCAGGGCTGACTGTCGGCGCCGCGGTGCTTGCCTTCGTGGTAACCGGCATGATCAATCCGCTTTACAAGTCCGAGAGCCGGGTGCTCATCGAGACCCGTGAGCCGGTCTATTCCTCCGACCAAACCCAGCCGCAGGCGGATGCGGTGCTGCTTGATGAGCGTGCGGTGACCAGCCAGGTGGAGATTCTGAGATCAATCGACCTCGTCAAGCAGGTTGCGCGTGAGCTTGATCTTTCTTCGCGCGAGGAATTTGATCCTGCAGCCAAGATGTCGGCCCTGAGCGGGGTCTTGATTACGCTCGGGCTCAAGAAGGATCCGCACGAGGTGCCTGCCGATGAGCGGGTCCTCAAGGAATTCTACAAAAAACTCGAAGTCTATGCGGTCCCCGGATCCCGGGTAATCGGTGTCGAATTCTCCTCCGAGGATGCAGCTCTGGCGGCTCAAGTGCCCAATGCGCTGATTGATGCCTATCTGGCTTTCCAGTCGGGCGCCAAACTTGAAACCAACACCGACGCCAGTGCCTGGCTCGAACCGGAAATCACGCGTTTGCGCGAAAAAGTGCGCGAATCCGAGGAGAAAGTTGCGCAATACAGGGCCGAAAAAGGCCTGTTGCTGGTCAACCAGCAGGATACGATTGCGGCCAAGCAGCTCTCGGACATCTCGACCGAGCTGAGCCGGGTGCGCGCCGAACGGGCCGATTCGGAAGCCCGTGCACAGTCGGTTCGCAACGCGCTTGAAAACGGTCAGTCTGTGGATGCCATATCGGATGTTCTCGATTCGCCCGTGGTGCAGCGGTTGCGTGAGAGCGAGGGCGATATCCGCGCCCAGATCGCAGACCTCTCGACAACACTGCTCGAGGCGCATCCGCGCATGAAGGGCCTGCGCGCGCAGCTTCAGGACGTGGACCGTCAGATTCTGAACGAAACCCGCAAGGTGCTCGGAAGTCTGGAAAGCAATGCAAGGGTGGGCCGCATCCGTGAGAATGAGTTGGTCGCGCAGCTCAATGCGCTCAAGGCCGGCTCGGCTCGCGAGGGCGAGGAGGCTGTCGAGCTGCGGTCGCTTGAACGCGAAGCTGCCGCGCAGCGTGATCTGCTCGAAACCTATCTGAGCCGTTATCGTGAAGCTGCGTCGCGCTCTGAGCCCAAGGCGCTTCCTGCCGATGCACGGGTGATCTCGCGCGCCGTTCCAGCTTCCGAATCCTTCTTCCCGAAGAAGGGTGCGATTGTCATTGTTGCCGCTCTGGCGACGTTTTTGCTCTCGGTCATCGGCGTCATGCTGGCAGAACTGTTTTCCGGCAGGGCGCTTCGTCCTTCCTCCCAGATGATGCCGGGTCGAGCTGTGCCAAGTCAGCTTGCAACCGGTTCTGGCACTGTTGCACGCGATGCGCCAAACCAGACTGCCGACGCGCTTGCTGGGCTGCCGCTGATAGCCAATGAGGCCGACGACTTCAGTGTCGAAGCGGTCGCTGAACAACTGATCGGTGAACAGGTGTCGGTGGCGGTCTGTGTCGCACCGGAGGGTGATGAAGGGTCAGCCGCCTCCGTGATGCTGGCGCGCACAGTGGCAGGCGAGGGGCTTCAGGCGTTGTTGATCGATCTGACCGGATCTGCCTGCCCAACCGAGCTTATGGCGGAATCGGCGAGGCTTCCTGGGCTGACTGATCTGATGTGCGGTGAAATCAACATCTCCAGCTCGATCCATCCCGACCGCTTGTCGGCGGCCCATATCATTCCGCGCGGCAATGCCAATGCCCGCCGCGCCATGCGTGCCATCGACCGTCTTCCGATGATCATCGACGCATTGACCGAAGCCTATGATCTGGTGATTGTCGAATGTGGCGCTGCGGATGCGGCTTCTGTGGCGCGGATTGCAAGGGCGGATGCGGGCGAGGTCATTCTCTCGCTTCTGCGTGCCGATGAGGAAACATTTTCTCAGTTGCTCAGCGATTTCCATGAGCAGGGTTTTGAAAATCTGTTGCTCATGACCCCGAGCGAACCCAAGAGCCCATTGGGATCACGCAGCTCTGCGGCTTGAACAGTTTCTGTTCGGATCGCTGCGAAAACCGGCATAAAGCTGCAATCAATCGTGTTCTTCGCTACGGATTGAGCTTGACTTGCGCCGCACCATGAACCCGCGCAAAAACGCTGCGGCACTGCCAAGCGTCGGCGAGGTTTTGATGATGCGTTTTGCGGTGATGCCGCCGGCAATAACCGGAGCCGCAATACGCCCCTTGAGGGTAAGGGCAACATAGCAATCGACCAGATCGGTGCGCACCGGGCACCAAGACCGTTTGTAAAGCTGATCACCGACACCGAAGTCGAAAACCTGGTCGCCGTCTTTCGCCGCCTGTTCGATCATCCGGTAGAACAGAAGCTCGCCCGTGCTGGCGTCTGCCGCTACAGATTCGTCGATCGAACCGAACTGGCAGGTGACGTGCTGGTTTTTGCGGGTCAGGCCGGCGACGGCGACAATCGTGCCTTCATGCTCGCCGCCGGCAAGTTCGATCCCATGCAGCTGCAATGCAGGCTTTCCGTCGGCTGAGCGGGTCATGGCAAGCCGTGCCAGAAAGGCACGGACGCCTGCATCGGCAAACACATTCGGCAGGCCTTGCGCGACAAGCCTCGCCGACTTCTGCTTGAGAAAGGTCTCCAACAGCCGCAGCGACTGCTCGTCGTCGTCCCCGGTGATATGGCGGTATCCGCCAATGGCTTCGAGACGCCGTTCGGACAGCCGGAATTTCTTCTTTCGGCGCTTGCGGTTGATTTGTGCCAGCACTTCATCGAAATCCGGGAACAGCGGCAGTTGAAAACTCGGGTTCTGGTGCAGCACGCGTGGCAGCATGTTGAAGGGCGCACGTTCCGCAGCCTCCGGCGGCATCTTGTCAAACAGCACCACGTCAGCGGCAAGACCTGCCTGTCTGAGTGCGGCAGCAAGATCTCTTGGTGTGACGGTTTCGTCGGATGGCGGCTGTTCGCTGACAAGACCGGTGTTGGCATTGGAGAACGCCGTGCCTGCAAACCTGGCCAGTTTCAGCCCGCCGATCCGGCTGATTTCGAGCGGCAGAACCGCCAGCGGCTGGCCATCCCGCTCAAGCGTGACAATTGAAAGTGATGTTCCCGTGCCGCCTGCCCAGGCTTGCACCCAGGCACGGCTCTGGTGAAAGCTGACGTCCGGATTGGCTTCCAGTTTGCACCAGGTCCGCGCGGCGCCGCTGACATCGGTGTTCAGGTGCGCGGTCACGTGCGGACGGCGCCGGGCAGTCGCCGCGCCAACGATCGGGTTTGCGGAAATGTCGTGGGCGTTCACCATGGTCGCAATGCTCGCGTGGTTTGATTTGTCACGCGGTCAGCATCGCTTGAGGGCTTCAACAAATTCATAAAGCCTTGAGGCCCGGAGATAAAAACCGGACCTCAAGGCTAATGGACGGTTAAGAGGCCCGAAGGGCGTATCCTGTAAGGTGGGGTGGGGAGGTGGCTTCTGGTTTCAGCCGCTTGCGGTCAAGGCCGCTTGGCCTTGGGTGGCTGCTCCATCCAGCGGATCACAAACATCGCCGGCACCACCCACAAGACGCCAGTGAACAAAAAGTACAGCAGGTGAATATACCATTCGGACTCGGCGAGCCGGTATGTGGCAACCGTCGTGGCGACGAGCGCATAGATCACCACCAGCGCAACGATAATGACGGTTCCAATGAGTTTCTTCAGTCGGACGGGCACGGTTCCGGTATCCTGGGCTCGCGGCTTCTGAGCGGATTGATCGACCTGGCATTTGGGCAGTTCATCATCCACCGCAGGACATAGCGGCTTTCACGGTGAACGCAAGTCTGTCGCGTTTATGTGGAGCTGCCGCGACCGCATGCCGCAAAGCTTGCGGGCTTGCCTTGTGCGGCGCCGTGATGCACATGTCCGGCACTATTCAAAGAAAGATCATGCCGATGACTGCCAGCTCCGTTTCCCTGCAACCGGGTCAGCCGGACATCCATTTGCCCGACAGCCAATCGGTGATTGACGCGCAAGCGCGTGTCAGCCGGAACAGAACAGTGCAACGGGTGTGGCTTGGGCTGGTTCTCGCTGCCATTTTCGCGTTGGTGCTGGTCGGAGGTGCAACGCGGCTCACGGATTCCGGGCTTTCGATCACCGAATGGAAGCCGATCCACGGTGTGATTCCACCCCTGAGCGAGGCCGAATGGCAGGAAGAGCTGGAACTCTATCGCCAGATCCCCGAATACCAGCTGATCAACAAGGGCATGAGCCTCGACGAGTTCAAGGTGATTTACTGGTGGGAATGGGCGCACCGGCTGCTGGCGCGCGGCGTCGGTGTGCTGTTCGCCGTGCCGTTTGTGTTCTTCCTGGTGACCGGCCGCGTCGAGAAGCGGCTGCGGTGGCCGTTGTTCGGGCTTCTGGTGCTGGGCGGGCTGCAGGGGGCTGTGGGTTGGTGGATGGTGGCCTCGGGTCTGGTTGACCGGGTTGATGTCAGCCAGTACCGGCTTGCCACCCATCTCACGCTTGCCTGCCTGATTTTCGCGGCCATCGTCTGGGTGATGCGCGGGCTGGCTCCCCATTCCTCCGATCCGGTCCCAAGCCTCGGGGTCAAACGCGGGGCAGGGGTGCTCTGTGCGCTCATTCTGGTGCAGATCTATCTTGGCGGGCTGGTGGCGGGTCTGGATGCGGGGCTTGCCTCGTCCACATGGCCGCTGATGAACGGCGCGGTTGTGCCTGCAGGTCTCTGGGAGCTGTCACCGCTGTGGCGCAATGTCTTCGAGAACGAACTGACTGTGCAGTTCATCCACCGGCTGGGTGGTTACCTGGTGTTTGCCGCAGCCCTTTGGCACATGGTGGCCTCCATTCAACATGGCCGCAGTACCACCCATTGCCGCCGCGCGATCCTGCTGTTCGCGCTGGTCACCATCCAGGCGCTGATCGGTATTGTCACGATTGTTACCCAGGTTCCTCTCGGTTGGGCGCTGGCGCATCAGGGCTGGGCGGTTGTCGTGCTTGGTTTTGCCGTCGCCCACTGGCGCGGCTTTTACGGCGCTTATCCTCTCCAAACAGAGATTCGCCTGCGCAACTGAGCGTCAGTTCCACCTCTCGTCGGCTTCAGGCAGGTCTGCGCCGAGAGACAGGAAGGAAAAACCATGGCTCTTTTCAAACCAACCCGGCATCACCGGTACATCTCCGACGCCCGCTACTATGCCCGGTTTGAATTGGCTTACACGCTGGTCGATGTAACGGCTGCTCTGCTGTTCGTGATTGGGTCGATTATGTTTTTCTCGGAAGACTGGCTGACCCCGGGAACCTGGTGCTTTCTGGTCGGTTCGATCTGCTTTGCCTTCAAACCGGTTTTGCGCATCATTCGTGAGCTGCGCTACGTCCGGGACAATGACTACGAAGATCTGGCCAAGCGCTTCGAAAAGGAACGCTGAGCCGCACGGGACGGCGCAGCGTTCCTATGGGCCTAGCCCGCAATCATCAGGTTGAGGTTCTGCACTGCAGCCCCTGACGCGCCCTTGCCCAGATTGTCGAGCGAAGCGATCAGATTGGCCTGGCCCGTTCCTTCGGTTCCACAGACATAGATTTTCATGCGGTCCGTGTCCTTGAGCTCTTCCGGATCGAGCCGGCCTGCCTGGAATGCTTCCTCAACAGAGGCAACCTCGACGATGTCGCTGCCCTGATAGTGGGCCGATAGCGCAGCATGAAGGGCGGACAGCGTCACGTTGCCATTCATCAGATCCAGATGCAGCGGCAGGTTGACCAGCATGCCTTGCGCAAACCGGCCAACCGCCGGCGTGAAGATCGGCCGCCGGGTGATCCCGGTGCGTGCGATGATCTCGGGCACATGCTTGTGGGCCAATGTCAGCGCATAGGCAAAATGCGGTGCGGTGATCGCGTCATCGCGCGACGCGTCTTCCATTTGGGCGATCATCTGCTTGCCGCCGCCGGTGTAGCCGGAGACCGCATTGATGGTCACCGGATAATCAGCAGGCAGCAGACCGGACGCAACCAATGGCGCCAGCAATGCAGTCGCGCCCGTCGAGTAGCAGCCCGGGTTGGAGACGAACTGGGCACTTGCAATCCGGGCAGCCTGGTCTTTGGATAGCTCGGCAAAACCATAGGCCCAGTCCGGATGCGAACGGTGCGCGGTGGACGCATCAATGAACCGCGTTCCGGCATCGGCCGCCAGCGCCACGGATTCGCGCGCCGCATCATCGGGCAGGCAAAGGATGGCAATATCGGCCTCCCGGAGGAACGCTTTCCGAACTTCCGGGTCGCGCCGCTGCTCGGCCGGCATCGACATCAGTTCGATATCTGTCCGGCCCGTGAGCCGTGTTACGATCTGCAGGCCTGTGGTGCCATGTTCGCCGTCAATGAAAATCTTGGGAGCCATCGGGCTTCTCCGTTCATGCAAATAAAATCAGGGGCTTGTGCAGTGCTTCGGACTCAGTTCCCGAAGCTCATGAATCGCTTCGCGAGGCTTATCGTCGTGATCGGCGTTCTGCAAGCAGTCCCAGATAATGCATGGCAACGGAGGCTCCGGCTATCGCGGTGATGTCCGCGTGGTCATAGGCTGGAGAAACTTCTACTATGTCTGAGCCCTTGATATCAAGCCCCCCGAGCTTCTGCAGCACCGAGAGCATCTTGGCACTGGAGGGGCCACCGGCGACGGGCGTCCCTGTTCCGGGCGCAAAGGCCGGGTCCAGGCAGTCGATGTCGAAAGTCACATAGCAGGCCATGTCGCCCACATGATCGAGAATGGTGGACGCGATTTCGGCAGCACTCATGTCCTCGACCTCGTGACCAAAGACGATGCGGATGCCGCAATCCTCGGGCGCATGGGTCCGGATGCCGACCTGGATAGACCGGCTGGGGTCGATCACCCCGTCACGCACCGCACGACCGACAAAGGAGCCGTGATCGATGCGTTTGCCATCGTCAAACCAGGTATCCTGATGGGCGTCGAATTGCACCAGAGCGAGCGGGCCGTGGATCGCCGCATGGGCCTTGAGAAGCGGCCAGGTGACAAAATGATCGCCGCCCAGGCTGAGCAGGAACGCGCCCGATTTGAGGATCTTGGCAGCCTCGCGCTCGATGGTTGCCGGTGTTTTCTGATGATTGCCATAGTCGAGCAGGCAATCACCATAATCGATCACCGCCATGGCCTCGAACAGGTCACGGGCAAAGGGATATTGCGGATCATTGTCGAAGATCGCCGAGGCGCGGCGGATCGCTTGCGGGCCAAAACGTGCGCCGGGCCGGTTCGACACCGCGGCATCAAACGGAATGCCCCAGACCACGGCATCCGCGCCCTTCAGCACCTTGGTGTATTTGCGCCGCATGAACGAAAGCGCTCCCGCATAGGTCGGGTCCGTGGCTGCCGATGTCAGCGAGCGTGCGGTGAAAGCGTGGTCAATGGTTTTGCTGGCCATGGTATGGTCCCGAACAGAGCGAATTTGGCTATCTGTTTAGACCAATCAGCTGGTGCGATCTACCGCACAAACGGCAACCTCTCGCGCCGCCAGCCGGAAAATCCTGCGGGAATGTGCATGACGTCCTTGAACTCGGTCTGTGAGAAAGCGCGCATCAGCGCGTGGCTGCGCCCGCCCGCATGACAGTACATCACATAGCTGCGTGCGGGGTCGAGTGCCATGATCCTGTCCGCGAAATCCTTGGCATAAAAATCGATGTTGACCGCGCCCTCGACATGCCCGCGCTTGAACTCGAAAGGTGTGCGGATGTCGAGAACAACGATCGAGGGATCGGCTTCAAGCGCCTCATATGCGGCGCGCGGTGTCACATCACGCAGGCTGGATGCGGCTGCCGGGTGAGGGATGACCGCGAGGATTAAGGATGCGACCAAAAATCGGCGTCGTGTTGGCTTTGAAGACATGAGGCTCCCTCGGGTGCATGTACATGCATGCACTGGGAGATAGCGGCAACGCTGCCAGCTTCAAGGCAACAAAAAACGGGGCCGAGGCCCCGTCCAATGTCTTGCAGTTTCGAAGCGGTTGATCAGCGCTTGGAGAACTGGAACGAACGACGGGCCTTGGCCTTGCCGTATTTCTTACGCTCAACCACGCGGCTGTCGCGGGTCAGGAAGCCACCCTTCTTGAGAACCGCACGCAGGGCCGGCTCGTAGTGGGTGAGGGCCTTGGAGATGCCGTGGCGAACCGCACCGGCCTGGCCGGAGAGGCCGCCGCCGACAACGGTGCAGACGACGTCGAACTGGCCCTGGCGGGCAGCGGCGACGACCGGCTGCTGGACAACCATCTGCAGCACGGGACGTGCGAAATAGGTGACGAAATCACGGCCATTGACGGTGATCTTGCCGGTGCCTGGCAAGACCCAGACGCGGGCAATTGCGTTCTTGCGCTTGCCGGTGGCGTAGGACCGGCCCTGCTCGTCGACCTTGCGGACGTGAACCGGGGCTTCCGGTGCTTCAGCAGCGGTCACGGATGCGCCGAGCTCCTCAAGCGAATTGAGTTCAGCCATAATCAGGCGCTCCTTTTGTTCTTGGTGTTCAGCGAAGCGACGTCGAGAACGGTCGGCTGCTGTGCTTCATGCGGATGGTCCGAGCCTGCATAAACGCGCAGGTTCTTCATCTGGCGGCGGCCAAGCGGTCCGCGGGGAACCATGCGCTCGACAGCCTTTTCGATGACGCGTTCGGGAAAACGGCCTTCGAAAATCTGGCGCGCGGTGCGCTCCTTGATGCCGCCGGGGTAACCGGTGTGCCAGTAATACTTCTTGTCGGTGTACTTCTTGCCCGTCAGGACTGCCTTTTCGGCATTGATGACAATGATGTTGTCGCCATCGTCAACGTGAGGGGTGTAGGTGGCTTTGTGCTTGCCGCGCAGACGGTTGGCAACCAAAGTGGCGAGACGGCCGACGACGAGATCTGTCGCGTCGATGATCACCCACTTTTTTTCCACCTCAGCAGGCTTCTGCGTGAAGGTTTTCATTGAAGTTCTCTCTTGTTCAGAATCCGAAACCGGCAGGCCGGAACGGACGTTTCTTGTTGCTTGCATTGTCGCGAGCCCGGAACACCAACGCTTGCGGCAAAAATAACGCCCGGTCTCAACGGATCGGACGCTGCGTGCTTATAGGCGAGGCGGGTTTGGTCGTCAAGCGAACGAAATCGACGTGATTCGTAAATAACTCAATAAAAACAATGATGTAAAAATACGGTATTATTATACCGTATCAATTTCGAGGTGGAATCGAGTAGGTGGCCGTCGCATGCGCGACCAAAGTGCCCTCATGGTCGGAAATCGCGATGTCGGTGACCACCAGCCGCTTTCCGAGCTTGAGAATGGTCGCAGTGGCATCAAGCGCGCCGGGCGCGGGTTTCATCAGGAAGTTGATGTTGAGATTGGTGGTGACGGCCAGCGCCACCTTGCCGATATGGGCCAGGATCACCGCATAGGCGGCAAGGTCGGCCAGCATGAACAGCGTCGGTCCGCTGACGGTGCCGCCTGGCCGCAGGTGCTTTTCATCGGCATGGAGCCGCACCCGCGCTGACCCGGGCGAGACGTCAAGCACCGAGATATCATCCCCGTTGGACTTGATCTGCGGAAACACCTCGTCGAGATAAGCCGATACGGCCGAAGCAGTCATCACGGGTGTGGCCGGTGCGGGCATGGGTTTAGTCCTGTTGTTCAGTCTTCAAGGTTCGCGGCGCGGGCGGAAGGCAGCTGTGGGTGAACAGTGCCGCCCGAAAAATCGCGTTCGGCAATCGGTTCAAGGCCTTCAGCCAGCACCTCCGTCAACCGTCCCAAGCCTCCCGTTGGATTCGATCTTTCCATTATTGGTCGCGGAATTTTGGTCAGCGGTCAACGGCGAGGCAAGGCTTCACGCAAGGCAATCGCCGCGTTAAACTGAACCCAATCAAGAAGGATTCCCGCAAATGACAGTCGTAGAATTGAAACAGACCCCGCCAGCAGGCCTGGTCGTATCGCAAAGGCACGGCAGTGTGCTGCGCCTCGAGATGAACAATCCGCCTGCCAATGCGCTGTCGATTGCAATGATGGAAGCGCTCAAGGCAGAGTTCGATGCGGTGCGCGAAGACAGCTCGATCCGCGTCGTCATCCTGGCCTCGGCGACACCCGGCCAGTTGTTCTCCGCCGGTCATGATCTCAAGGAACTCACCCTGCATCGGGCCGACGAAGACAAGGGCAGGGCGTTTTTTGCGAAAACCATGAAGCTCTGCGCCGAGTTGATGCAGACAATCGTGCATCTGCCCAAACCGGTGATTGCCGAGGTCGACGGTCTGGCCACTGCCGCGGGCTGTCAGCTGGTGGCATCCTGCGATCTGGCCATCTGCACCGATACGGCTGCTTTCTGTACGCCGGGCGTCAATATTGGCCTGTTCTGCTCAACGCCGATGGTGGCGCTCTCGCGCAATGTAAACCGCAAGCAGGCGATGGAAATGCTGCTGACCGGCGAGACCATTGACGCCTCCACGGCGCGCGAATTCGGCCTGATCAACCGCATCGTGCCGCGCCAGTACCTCAATCAGGTTGTCATGAAATACGCCGACATCATTGCCTCAAAATCACCTTTGACGGTCAAGATCGGCAAGGAAGCCTTCTACCGTCAGGCCGAGATGTCGCTCGAGGAGGCCTATGAATACACCGCAGGCGTGATGGTGGAAAACATGCTTGCCCGCGATGCCGAAGAAGGAATGAATGCCTTCATCGCCAAGCGCATGCCGGAATGGACGGGTGAGTGAGAGCGGGGTGTTTATGGACTTGAAACAAAGTGGTGGCATGGTTATCTTCAATGCAACGATCACGGGAGCTTAATGATCATGGTGACCATAATCCTCAAGGACGGGCAGCCGGAAAGCAATAAGCCACAACAGCCTAAACCCGGCCAGTACGGCCCTCTCCCTGTTTACCTTTGAATACGCGACCCGGTTGTTCGCGTTACTGCGTCTTGTCCTTGATTTGGCTTGGATGCCGTCCGGCCCTAAATCTGAGCGCCGAGAGGCTTTGAGACGTCGGGACGTACATCACACTTTCAAGGACAGCTAGCGCATCTTCAGCAAATGTCACGGCCTGCTCAATCATTTCAAACATATGCCGGATCATCATAAGTTTTCGGTCCCGGTCAAACGATACGAAATCGGGGCTTCGAAGTTCCGCTACAAAGCTGTCGAGCACAGCCATGTGATGGTAGAATTTCACGATAGGCGGGATCTCCCGACGCCCCAGAGCAGCGATTTCCCCTTTAATTGACCGGTAGATTTCGGCGTCCAGATGGCGGGTGAAATGTGGAGTGTATCTTGTCCCTCCTGGCCCATCCAATTTCTTCTCGATTTGGGGAATGACGATTTCGGGATCCTGTGCCGCCACCAGCATATGCCACTGGACCTCTATTTCCGCACGCAGAGCCGATCTGATGTCATTCCGTTTTTCACTGCGAAGCAAATTCTGCTTGATGATCCAAGCTGCGATGGCGGCCAGTCCTGTAAAGACAACACTGGAGAACCCAAGCACTCCGGTTATGGTCGCGGGTATGTAATCTTTGTTGTCTACCCCGAGCCAGGAAATCAGATCCATCAACATTCGGGTTGTTCCGGTATTGAGGAATAGAGTTGCCAAGATTATGCAACCCATGGGCGAAAAGATCAAGTTGGTGTTCGAAGAACTGACTTGAGTGGCGAACCAACAACGAGGTAGATCAACCATGTTTGAACCCCACATCACAATGATCACGCTCGGAGTAGCCGACACTGCCGCGTCGACCGCGTTCTACGAGCGGCTGGGCTTCAAGCGTTCGTCGGCGTCCAACGACAATGTGACCTTCTTCCACACGGGCGGCACCGTGCTCGGCCTGTTCGGCCGTGACGCCCTGGCCGAAGACGCAGGTGTGGAGCCAACAGCCAAACAGGGTTTTGAGGCTGTGTCTCTGGCGCACAATCTGGCTTCACCCGAAGCGGTGGATGCGGCTTGGGATTTTGCAGTTGAATGCGGAGCGACGCCGGTAAAGAAGCCGGAACCCGTCTTCTGGGGCGGTTATTCGGGCTATTTTGCAGACCCCGACGGGCACCTTTGGGAACTCGCGCACAATCCCTTCGCACCTTTGGACGAGAACGGCCATATGAGCCTGCCGGATTGACCGGTGAGCGGGGGAAGACTTCGTTCTAGCGCCGTATAAAAAACTCGTTGTCGTTATAGTCGGGGCGGAAGCAGCGTAACACCGCGCAGGAGTTGGTGTCCCGGGCCGGAACTGTCGCGCGCTGTGTCACCTCGCCCTGCAGGCAGGAATTGGCGTTTGCCACGTAGCGATCATACAGCGTGATCCCGGGCGTTCGCTTCGATGGATAGCGCAAAATGGCGGCGCCTTCATTGGCCAGCACCTGCTTGATGGCCGCGCAGCTCTGACCGGTGGTCTGAATGCGGCTGATCGCCGATGCCGGACCGGCAAGCGCCAGCGTCATGATCGCTGCAAACAGTGCGATACCTGGTTTCGGTTTCATCTCAAGCTCCTTGATTGGGTCCCCTGTCGATAAGCAATCAATGTGGCGCAGCTGTGGTGCCGGCACAGGGGCTGCGCCTGACAATTGTGTGATCCGCGCAAGCCGGTCTGGCACAACGCGTTACGGGCAGGCGACGGTTCGCTGCGAAGACCTGATGCCTTGACGCGGCAGGAGCCGGTTGCGACAACCTCGACACACCGAGCCGGAACATGTCCCATGAATCACGAAACCTATGACAATGCCTACATCTCCGGCATCCTGCAGTCGGTGAAGAGCATTGCGGTTGTCGGCGCGTCCGCCAATGATGTGCGTCCGAGCTATTTCGTGATGAAATACATGCTCGACAAAGGATACCGGGTGGTCCCGGTCAATCCGGGGCAGGCGGGCAAGGAGATCCTTGGCCAGCTGACCTATGCGCGGCTCGGCGACATCCCCGAACCAGTCGACATGGTCGACATCTTCCGCGCTTCCGATGCCGTCCCGGCCATCGTCGAGGAAACCCTGTCTCTCAATCCCTTGCCCAAGGCGATCTGGATGCAATTGACTGTCCGCCATGATGAGGCGGCCGCTCAGGCCGAAGCGGCTGGCCTCAAGGTGGTGATGAACCGCTGCCCCAAGATCGAATATGCCCGCCTGTCTGGCGAAATCGGCTGGAACGGGGTCAACTCGGGCATGATTTCCTCGCGCAAACCGGTGATGCGGTCCGGCTTTCAAAGCTATGGGCTGCGGGTGAAGCCTGGCGACAGCGGCAACAGCTGACAGGGCGGAGCGCGGGGCACTCTGCCGATTTGACGCCACAGTTTTGGTCCATCGCGGGGACGCAGCTGCGTGCTGTGCTTCAATTGCGTGATCTCGCGATGTGAAATTGTTCAGGAGCCGCCGATGATCCGGATCTTCAAACTGATGCGAACCACCGCGTTCCTCGCAGTTCTATGCGTGTCGCTCGCCACCACGGCCGTCAGCCTCGGAGTCTGGGCAGTGTCGCTGACGGCACAGGTCACCACCATGACGGCGAGCGCCGCTGCCGCCGCCATCGCCCATCGCAAGGCCATCGCCGCTGCGGTGTTGCGCACCAAGGCCAAGGCACGGCTCAGGCGGGCGCTGGTTGTCGTGCCGGTGGCCGGCATCGCCGCCGCCATTGCATTCGAGCGCGAAGACTATCTCGAGTGGAAACAGGACAATCCCGACGGGGATCTGGAGACCTACGGCTGCGAGCTAAGCGCAGTGTCGGCGGAAGTGGTCGACGACGTGCTGCAGGACCTGCCGGAGCAGGTCCGCCCCTCGCGCGACTGGTTGCTGTCGCGCATGCCCGACTGTGCTGAAACCGCCGCGCAGCTGTGAGGTCCAACTTGGACCTGGCCGAATTTGCAGTTCATGCTTTCGCCGGTAGGGGCTTGCGCAGAATAAAATTTGCCGATCGGCGTAAGAAATTGCGCCACCAGCATGTCCCTGAGCCTCTCGGCGCAAAATTCTTCTTTGACCAGCGCGCAGACATGCGGGATAAACGCCGCGACAGCCAACAGTGGGCCGAGACCGGCCCCACAGGCACAAGGGGAGAGGTCCATGTCGAACAATCAGCCAGGTTTCAACACGCTTGCCATTCACGCCGGGGCGCAGCCCGATCCGGCCACCGGCGCGCGCGCAACGCCGATCTACCAGACCACCAGCTTCGTCTTCGATGACGCTGATCATGCGGCCTCGCTGTTCGGCCTCAAGGCCTTTGGCAACATCTACACGCGCATCATGAACCCGACCCAAGCCGTGCTCGAAGAGCGTTTGGCGGCCCTTGAAGGCGGTACCGCAGCCCTTGCGGTTGCGTCGGGCCATGCCGCGCAGCTTCTGGTGTTCCACACCATCATGAGCCCGGGCGACAACTTCATTGCCGCCAACCGGCTCTATGGCGGTTCGATCAACCAGTTCGGCCAGTCCTTCAAATCCTTCGACTGGCACGTCCGCTGGGCCGATCCCGCCGATATGTCGAGCATCGAGGCTCATATCGACGATCGCACCAAGGCGATCTTCATCGAAAGCCTTGCCAACCCTGGCGGAACCTTCGTTGACATCAACGCCATTGCCGAAGTCGCCCGCAAGCACGGCCTGCCGTTGATCGTCGACAACACCATGGCGTCGCCCTACCTGATCCAGCCAATCGAGCACGGTGCCGACATCGTGGTTCACTCGCTGACCAAATTCATCGGCGGCCACGGCAACTCGATGGGCGGCGTCATCGTCGATGGCGGTTCCTTCGACTGGTCGAAATCCGGCAAATACCCGATGCTCAGCGAGCCGCGGCCTGAATATGGCGGCATGGTCCTGCATGAAACCTTCGGCAACTTCGCCTTCGCCATCGCCTGCCGGGTGCTGGGCTTGCGCGATTTCGGCCCCGCCATCTCGCCGTTCAATGCCTTCATGATCCTGACCGGCATCGAGACCCTGGCGCTGCGCATGCAGCGCCACTCGGACAACGCGCTGGAAGTGGCAAACTGGCTGGCCAAGCACGACAAGGTGGCCTGGGTGTCCTATGCCGGCCGATCCGAGCATGAGAACCACGCGCTGCAGCAGCGCTATTCGCCCAAGGGCGGTGGCGCGGTGTTCACCTTTGGCCTGAAGGGTGGCTACGACTCCGGTGTCAAGTTCGTTGAAGGCCTCGAGATGTTCTCGCATCTGGCCAATATTGGCGATACCCGCTCGCTGGTCATCCACCCGGCCTCGACCACCCACCGCCAGCTTACGCCC
Organism: Hoeflea sp.; assembly: GCA_043585085.1. GTDB lineage: Bacteria > Pseudomonadota > Alphaproteobacteria > Rhizobiales > Rhizobiaceae > Hoeflea. The sequence goes on along the minus strand of CP121320.1, from coordinate 1,631 downwards.
GAGCAGCAGGTGGCTGCCGGCGCCGGCCCCGACGTGGTCCGCCTGTCGGTCGGCATCGAAGACGTCAAGGACATCATCGCCGATCTGGAGCAGGCGCTCGCCAAGGCCTGATCGCGGATGTGAAGTTTGTTATTGAGCGGCCCGGTCCCAAAAGCCGGGCCGTTTTGCCTGAAACGGGATCGTCGTAACAGTCTGTCCATCGATATCCGACTTCGTGTTGAAGTGACTGGCTCGATGGCTTTGAGTACAAACTCAAGCACCCCGGAGCGTGGGGTGACTGGAGCAACCACATGATCAAGTGCATTATGCTGGACGTTGACGGCGTGTTGGTCGATGGGCGGCCAGAGGACGGTCGAAGCTGGGCTTTTTCGTTGCGTGAAGACCTCGGCATCGATCCTGAAATGCTGGTCTCCAGCTTTTTCTCCAAAGTATGGGGCGACATTGTCACGGGGAAGCGCGAACTGGTTATTGAGTTGACAAAGGTGCTGCGGCAGTTGCCAACGGACGTTACAGCGGAAGAGCTTGTAGATTATTGGTTCGAGATGGATTCCCGGATCGTGGAGCCCGTGCTGGAGGATTGCCGTGCTGCACGGCAAAGCGGCGTTGCGCTATACCTCGCAACAAATCAGGAGCACCTGCGAGCTAGGTATCTGATGGAAACGCTGGGCCTCGGCCGAGAGTTTGACGGCATGATTTATTCAGCCCAGGCCGGAGTAAGAAAACCATTCTCCGGGTTTTATGATCATGCCTTGCGTGTTTCCGGATTTGCTCCGGAGGCCCTGCTGTTTGTCGACGATACGCAGGCGAATGTTGACGCAGCCGCTGATGCAGGTTTGCGCGCAGTCCACTGGACCGAGGGTGCCAGCCTCTCAGCAATTCTCAAATCAGCGACTGGCTAGCAGGCGGAAGCGCCCGTCGGTCGGCATCGAAGGTGTGAAGGATATCATGGGTGAATTTGAACAGGCACCAAGCAAGACCCGCCCGGCCCGTTGCAAATCGGCTCCATGCCCGCAAACGATCATTTGTCCCTTACTTGATCTGCCGCAACGAAACCGGACTTGCGATGGGGTAAATTCAAGCTGAAATCAATCAGTGGAGGCCTCATGTCCGGGATCAGCCAACGAACACTTGCAATAACCGCGGCTATGGTGCTGGCACTCACGCTTCTGGCCAACGCCCAGTCCGCCAATCCGGCCTGGCTTGATCGGCTTTCCGAACAACTGGCGATCGAGAAGGACTGCGCCGTCGACTACTTTCTCAACATGCGGGAAGGCGAGCTCGCGGGACGGCTGACATTCGAGGCCCGCGCACAATGCGCCGATGGCCGTCAGTTTGACGGATCGTTGACCGAACCGGCCGAGGCCTTCACCATCAGCGAGTGCGGCGTTCAGGTCTGTTGAGTGGCGTCCCGATCGAAGGATCTGGTCATGTCTTCGGTCAACCAGGCCATCCGGTCGCAGAACCACAGCTTGAACATCGAGGCTAGCAATGCACCGAGAAATGCGGCCCAAGGATTGAGCAGCCAGAGGCCGTAGACCGTAGGGATCAGTGACAGCCCTGACAGGGTCGAAAGCACCATTGCCCCACGCGCGTGGTGCGCGGGAATCGGCGTGGTCTTGCGCGCCAGCCAG